>NZ_JBNDJJ010000001.1:0-2472500 GCF_050434905.1 Luteibacter sp. W1I16 | reverse complement strand
CGACGGCAAGGTCAGCTACTTCAGCGAGGAAGGCCGTCCGCTCACCGGTTCGTTCCTGCGCATCCCCGTCGACTTCACCCGCATCTCCTCGCAGTTCAGCGCCGGCCGCATGCACCCGATCCTCGGCAAGATGCGCGCTCACAAGGGCGTCGATTACGCGGCACCGTCGGGCACGCCCATCCACGCGGCGGGCGATGGCGTGGTGAAATTCCGCGGCTGGATGAATGGCTACGGCAACTTCGTGGTCATCCAGCACAACGCCACGATCAGCACCGCCTACGGCCATATGTCGCGCTTCGCCAACCTGCGTGTCGGCCAACGCGTGAGCCAGGGCAGCACCATCGGCTACGTCGGCATGACCGGTCTCGCCACCGGGCCGCACCTGCATTACGAATTCCGCGTCAACAACATGCAGCGCGATCCGCAGACAGTCACGCTGCCGAAGCCCGAGCCGCTGCCGGCGGCACAGTTGGCGAAGTTCAAGAAGGAAGTGGTCGGTCCGCAGCTCGCCCGCCTCAACCAGGTGGACAGCAACGTAAAGCTCGCGCGCAACGACGCCGCCGACAAGCACAGCGCGGACTGATCCATGGCATCCACCATGGATGGGCTCTACCTCGGGCTCATCTCGGGCACCAGCGCGGACGGCATCGACGCCGCGCTGGTTCGCTTCACCAACGGCCGCCCCAGCCTTCTCGCCGGATTGACCCACCCGTGGAACGACGCCCTGCGCACACGCATCCTTGCCGTGGCGCAGGACGAACTTCGCCTCGACCTCGACGCCTACGGGCAACTGGATGTCGCCGTGGGCCATGCCTTCGCTGAAGCCGCCCAGGCCGTTATCGGCGCGTCGGGTGTTTCAGCGCGCGACGTACGCGCGATCGGTTCGCACGGGCAGACGATCCGCCACCGCCCCGGCGGCGACTTTCCCTTTACCTTGCAGATCGGCGACCCATCCGTGATCGCCGAACGTACGGGCATCGATACCGTCGCCGATTTCCGTCGCGCGGACGTGGCCGCAGGTGGCCAGGGCGCGCCACTGGTGCCGGCCTTCCATGCGACCGTGTTGCGCCCTGAACGCGGTGCACGCGTGGTGCTGAACCTCGGTGGCATCGCCAATGTCACCCGGCTGACGGCGGGAGGCGACGTGACCGGTTTCGATACCGGTCCGGCCAACGGCCTGATGGACGCATGGTGCTTGCGACATCGCGGAGAAGCCTTCGACCGCGGTGGCCTGTTCGCCGCGTCGGGACAGGTCGACGAGCCGCTGCTCGCCGAACTTCTCGACGACGCCTATTTCGCCCTGCCGCCACCCAAGAGCACCGGGCGCGAGCACTTCCACCTGGCCTGGCTCGATGCGCACCCGCGCGTCGCCGAGCTGTCACCGGAAGACGTGCAGGCCACGCTGCTCGCGCTCAGCGCGGTGTCGGTGGCGGAAGCGATCCAGCGTCATGCCGCCGATGCGGTCGACGTGGTGGCCTGTGGCGGTGGCGTGCATAACGCCGCGCTGATGCGGGCTATCGATGCGCGGCTGGAAGGCCGGCCCTTGCAGGCGAGTTCCGTCTTCGGGATCGATCCCGACGTCATGGAAGCCATGGCGTTCGCGTGGCTGGCGTATCGGCGCGTGTGTGGTGAGCCGGGGAACCTGCCGGCGGTGACGGGGGCCAAGGGGCCGCGCCTGCTGGGGGCGCTTTACGCTGCGCCCTGACCAGCGTTTCTGGCGGGGGCCGCCAGGGAGAGGCTGCTTCTGTGGGAGCCGCTTCAGCGGCGATGGGAGCTTGCCGTAACCTGGCCCGCCGCCGCGGGATCGCCGACAGGGTCGGCTCCCACCAGGGTCGAGGGCGAGGCTTGCGCCAGTGCGGAGAGCGCTTCCTGGAACGCCGCCTGCTCTTCCGCGTCCCACGCGCCGGTCAGGTGCGCGATATCGCCGGGTTCGAGCAATAGCTCGTTGAACACGTCACCCGGACTCAAGCCGAGCCCATAGCGCAACGCGTGCAGGATCACTTCATTGATCGACCAGCGTCGTTCGCGCGCGAGCGTTTTTATACGCTCGGCCATCTGCTCGTCGATGTGCCTTACAACGATATCCGGCACGTGCGTCACCTCCTCGCGCATGCCCCCTGTGGCGGCGATATTACACAGTTTTGCCCGCATGCGAAGATAGGTCGTCCGGCTTATTTCGCCCCGCCAGGGCGCGGCATGCGACGCCACAAGAGGGCGAGGACGAGCAGGGTCGGAACGATGGACACCGTGCTCACCACGAACAGGGACGCATATCCCCAGTCTGTCACGAGGAAGCCGGATAGCCCGCCGATCAGCTTGCCCGGGAGGTTGGCCAGCGCGCTCAGGAGGGCGTACTGCGTGGCCGTGAAACTGCGGTTGACCAGTCCCGACATGAAGGCGACCAACACCGGGCCCGCAAAACCTTGCGCGAAGTTGTCTCCCGAAAGGGTCGCCACGAAAGCCCATGTCTGACCCGGGTTGGCCGCCATGATCAGGTAGAGCATGTTCGAAAGCGCCACGCCGATCGCGGAGACGGCCAACAGCCGGCGCATCTCGAAGCGCGTCACCGCCCAGCCGCCCAGCAAGGCGCCGGCGATGCCCACGATCACGCCGTAGATCTTCGATACCTCCGCGATCTGCGTCTTGCTGAAACCCGCGTCTTGATAGAACGGATACGCCATCACCCCGAGCATCTGGTCGGGAAGGCGGAACAGTGCGACGAAAAGCAACAATCCCAGTGCCAGGCCGAGGCCGTAACGGGAAAGGAAATCGCGTAACGGTCCGATGAAGCCTTCCTGCACGGCCGCCCTCAGCGGCACCCGCTCACGCACGCGGTGCTCCGGTTCGCGCGCGACCAGGACAGCGATGAAAGGAACGACCAGCAGGGCACAGATGACGACATAGCCGACTTGCCAGCCGAACGCATCCGCCATGAGCAAGATACCGGCACCGCCTGCGATCAGGCCGAAGCGATAACCGAGGGTATACGTGGCCGCCAGGGCCCCCTGCGCCTCCTGTGGCGCGATCTCCACGCGGTAGGCATCCACGACGATGTCGATCGTGGCGCCCGCCAGCGCGGCAACGCCCGTCACCACCATGAAGCGCGGAAGCGAAACGTCCGGCGGCATCGCCGCCATCCCGAGCAGGCCCGCCGCGAGCAGCAACAAGGCGAACATCAGCCAGCCACGGCGCAAGCCCAGGCGCCCGAACAGCGGCAGGCGGAACTTGTCCACCAGTGGCGCCCACAGGAACTTGAAGTTATAGGCGAAGGTGACGTAGCTGGCGATGCCGATGGCACCGTAATTCACGCCCGATTCCTTCAGCCACGCCGACAGCGTATTACCGACCAGCAGGAACGGCAGCCCGGACGCCAGACCGAAGAACAGCATGGTCACGGCCCCCGGCTGGGCGAACGCGGCGGCTATGCCACGCAACCCCTTGTAGCGAGCCGCTCCGGTCCCTGCCGTTTCACTCACTCGGCGTAGTCCACGATGTAGGGCGCATGGTCGGAAAAGCGTTCGTCACGGTAGATCGAGCAATCGCGCAAGCGGTCGCGCAGGCCCGGCGTGACGATCTGGTAATCGATCCGCCAACCCACGTTGTTCGCGCGGGCCTGGCCGCGGTTGGACCACCATGTGTACTCCACCGCGTCGGGCTTGATGGCGCGGAAGCTGTCCACCCAGCCGATCTCCTTGAACAGCAGGTCGAGCCACGCCCGCTCCTCGGGCAGGCAGCCGGAGTTCTTCTGGTTCGAGGTCCAGTTCTTGATGTCGTTCTTCGTGTGCACGATGTTCCAGTCGCCACACAGCACGTAATCGCGGCCGCTGGCGGCCCACTCGCGCAGGATCGGCGTCAGCCACTCCATGATCCGGAACTTGTACTGCTGGCGTTCGTCACCCGACGAACCGGAAGGGATGTAGAAGGAGACCACGCTGAGGTTGCCGTAGCGGGCCTCGATGTAGCGTCCCTCGCAATCGAAGTCTTCCCTGCCCAACGAAACGCGCACTTCGTCCGGTTCACGCCGGGAGTAGATAGCCACGCCGCTATAACCCTTCTTGCTGCGCGCGTCGTGATAGAAGCAATGGTGTCCGTCCGGACGGAACATCGGGTCGATCAGCTGTGATTCCTGCGCCTTGGTTTCCTGCAGGCAGACGACGTCGGCATCCTGTTTGCGTAGCCACTCGAAGACACCTTTGGTGGCGGCGGAGCGGATACCGTTGGCGTTCAGCGAAATAATGCGCATGGGACCTTGATCGGGCGTGGGGCAATTCGTGCATCATAACCTCGTATGAATCCCGCCATTCGCGTCCTTCCCGTCGATGAAACGCTGCGCGCCGCCGTGCTGGCGCTCGACGTGCACCCCGAGCAGCGGCCCTTCGTCGGCTACACCCGCGACTCCCTCGCCGACGTGGCCGTGTGCCCGGGCAGCGAGGCGCTGGCGCTGGTCCATGGCGACGCCGTCGTCGGCTACGTGCGGATCGACCGCCGGGCGTCGAAGCTGGCGGACCATCCGCTGGCCGAAGGCGCGGTCGCCCTGCGCAGCCTCATCATCGATGCCTCCCGGCAGGGACAAGGACTGGGCCGCGCGGCACTGGAGGCGATCCATGCCTACGTCGCCGGGCGCCACCCCGACCGCGAACGCATCCTGCTCACGGTGAACGTGCGCAACGAGGTGGCGGTGCGCGCTTACCAGCGCGCCGGCTATCGCGACAGCGGCGGGTTGTACCATGGCGGCCCCGCGGGCCCGCAATACGTGTTGTGGTATCCGCTCGGCCCATCGATCGATTGAGAGACTGCCCGTGCACGACTACCAGCGCGAATTCATTGAACTCACCCTTGCCCGCGAGGTGCTTCGCTTCGGCGACTTCACGCTGAAATCCGGTCGCAGCAGCCCCTATTTCTTCAACATGGGCCGGATCGACAGCGGTGCCGCGCTGGCCCGCCTGGGCCGCGCCTATGCCGCGGCCGCGGTGCGTTCGGGCGTGCCGTTCGACATGCTCTTCGGTCCCGCCTACAAGGGCATCGCCCTGGCGGCCGCCACCGCGATCGCGCTGGCCGACACGCAGGACCGCGACGTGCCCTGGGCCTACAACCGCAAGGAAGCCAAGGATCATGGCGAGGGCGGCACGCTGGTCGGCGCGCCGCTGCGTGGCCGCGTGCTGATCGTGGACGACGTGATGACCGCCGGCACGGCGGTTCGCGAGTCGCTGGAACTGATCCGCGCGCAAGGCGCCGAACCGGCCGGGGTGCTCATCGCGCTCGACCGCCAGGAGCGCGGCCAGGGCGAGCGCTCCGCCGCCCAGGAGGTCGCCGCGCAGTTCGGCATTCCCGTCATCGCCATCGCCACCCTGGCCGACGTCCTCACCTACGCCGGCGAGCGTCCGGAACTGGCGGCCGAACATGGCCGTCTCCTCGCCTACCGGGAGCTGTACGGCGTGAAGGCGTGACGTAAAACAGCGATTGCGTCACGCGGCCCGGCTTACTTGCCGGGCTCGCACAACCTGTGGCCGCCCGATGGCTATACTCCGCCGACAGGAGGGGAACCCATGCGAGCAGCGCGTTACATCCTGGCGGGAGCGGCACTGTGCATCGGCACGGCCGCGTTCGCCCAGAAGAACACCACCAACAACAACGCCTACCGCTATCGCTGGAAGGATGCCTCCGGGCAGTCGTATTTCAGCGACAGCCTCACGTCCGACGCGATGAAGGCCGGTTACGACGTGGTGAACAGCCAGGGCATGGTCGTGCGCCACGTCGACCGCCAGCTCACGGCGGACGAACGCGCCGCCGCCCGCAAGGTCGCGGACGCGCAGGCCGCCGCCGAGCAAGCGCGGCAACAGCGCCAGCGTGAAGACGCCCAGATGCTGAACGCGTACCCGAATGAAGCCGCGTTCGCCTCGGCGAAGAATGCCGAGGTCGACAACTTCGAGCAGGCCGCGCGTACCACCCGGCTGAACCTGCAGGGCCAGGAGAAAGCGCTGGCGGAACTGCTCAATCGCGCCGGCGACCTGGAGCGCGCCAAGCAACCCGTGCCGAAGTACCTGAGCGATCGCATCGCGGAACAGCGCAATACCGTCGCCTCCCTCCGGGCGACGCTGCAGCGCCAGCAGGCGGCCAAGGACGCCGCGAAGACGAACATGGAAGCCCAGCTTCGTCATTACCGGGAACTCAAGGCCGCCGACGCCGCCAGCGGCGGCCGCTGACGACGTCCCGGGGCCGCCCTGTCAGAATGGCAGGGCGAGGCTCCGGTCCACCGCCAGCAGACGCTGGCGAAAGGCCTGCTTGACGCGCTCGAGGGCCTTGCCGCTGTCGGCATCGAAACGGAACACCAGCACGGGCGTCGTGTTGGACGCGCGCACCAGCCCCCAGCCATCGGGCCAGTCGACGCGGATACCGTCGATCGTCGTCACGCGCGCGTCGTCGAAGGTCGCCGAGGCCCGGAACGCCTCCATGAAACGGGCGGGCGCGCCCTCTTCCATCGGCAACTTCAGTTCCGGCGTGGACACGCTCTTGGGCAGGGTGTCGAAGAGTTCGGCGACGCTGCGTTCTTCGAGGTCGCCGGCGACGATCTCGAGCAGGCGTGCCGCCGCGTAGATGCCGTCGTCGAAGCCGTACCACCGATTGTTGTCGGCGAAGAAGAAGTGGCCGCTCATCTCACCGGCCAGGGCCGCGCCGGTCTCGCGCATCTTGGCTTTGATCAACGAATGGCCGGTGCGCCACATCAGCGGAACGCCTGCGGCCTCCTGGATCACGGGGCGCAGGTGCCCGGTGCATTTCACGTCGTAGATCACCGTGGCGCCGGGGTTGCGCGCCAACACGTCCTGGGCGAACAACATGAGAAGGCGGTCGGGGTAAATGATCTCGCCGGCCTGGGTCACCACGCCCAACCGGTCGCCGTCACCATCGAAAGCGACGCCGAGATCGGCACCCACGGTATGCACCGCGGCGATCAGGTCGCCCAGGTTGCGCGGGTCGGACGGATCGGGATGGTGGTTCGGGAAGCGCCCGTCGACATCGCAGTACAGGGGGATCACTTCGCAGCCGATGTCCTCAAGGACCCGCGGCGCCACCAGCCCGGCGACACCGTTGCCCGCGTCGACCACGACCTTGAGGCGGCGCTCGGCGGCGACGTCACCGACGATACGCGACACGTAGGCGTCCAACACGGGCTGCTCGCGCCAGGTACCGACACCGTCGGAAGGCAGCCGGTTCTCGACGATGCGCCGATGCAGATCGGCGATGGCGTCCTCGGCGAGCGTCTCGCCGCCGATCACGATCTTGAAGCCATTGTGATCGGGCGGATTGTGGCTACCGGTCACGGAGACGCCACAGCCCGTACCGAAATGGTAGGCGCCGAAATAGACCAGCGGCGTGGGCACCATGCCCAGGTCGATCACGTCGACCCCCGCCGCGCGCAGGCCATCCGACAAGGCACCGGCGAGTTCCGGCCCGGAGAGCCTGCCGTCACGCCCGATCACGATCTCGCGCAGGTCGCGCTCGAGCATCACGGCGCCGATCGCCTGGCCGATACGGTGGGCCACCCCGGGGGTCAGCGTGCCGCCCGCGACACCACGAATGTCGTAGGCACGGAAGATGGAAGCCTCCACTTCCTCGGTGGCTTTCGCCGCCGGAGGCGGCAATGCCGCCGTGGCCGACGGCGCCGGTGGCAGGCGTGGCTTGCGCACCACGTCGGCCACGAGCACGGGCGCTTCCGGCTCGGCTTCCATCTCGACGACCGGTCGCCGGCGCAGGGCCCAGAGAAGGAACACGCCGCCGCCGAAGCCGACCAGGGCCAGCACCGCGGCCAACGCCTCCGAATGAGGAATGACGATGAACGCGCGAGGCATCGCGGCGAAGACGTAGAGCGAGGTGCCCGCCACGCGCTGGCCTTCGGATTCGAGTTCCGCGGAACGCGAGCCGTGCGAGAGCAGCGACAAGCTGTCGTGGCCGTCGCCCTGACGCAGTTCGATGCGCCCCGCTCCCGGCGAAGACGCCTCGAACCGCGCGGCGACGTCGTCGAAGGGGTATTCCAGCCAGATCCACGCGCGCACGCCGCCATCGGCGGCCACGGGCTCGACCATCGTCAGCCGGCGCTCGTTGCCGTGCAGCGAGGTCGAAGCGGGCGGCGTTTCGCTCGCTCCGAGCGCGGCCATCAGCTGGGCCGCCTTCGCATAGCCGAATTCCCGGTAGTTGGCCCGCACGACTTCATCGAGGCCGCCGCTGTAGACCTCGACCGCGTGCACGCCCTTCAACTGCGTGCGCAGCCGTTCCGCCACGGCCGCATGGTCGTCTGGCGCACTCGCCAGGCCGCTTTCGGCCAGTACCCGTTGCACCTGCTGGCGTTTGTTGCCGATCAGGTCGTCCAGCGCCTTGACCGTTTGCCGTTGCGCCGCGCGCGTCCGTTCGGCCGCGTCGCCTTCGTCGGCGATCAACCAGGCCTGCCACGCGGAGAACGCGCCGGCGACCAGCAGCACCGTCGCGCCCACCAGGGGCAACAGACGCCGCAGATCGATCCGGAGCCCATGCCCCGCCCCTCCCTCTTTCCGAGCCATGGTGCCCCTTATGTCGTCTCGGCCGATCAGCCGATGCCGGTGGAACCGAATCCTCCCTCGCCCCGCTGCGAGGGGGTGAATCCGTCGACGACGCGCAAGCGCGCCCGCCCCACCGGTACCAGCAGCAATTGCGCGATCCGGTCGCCTGGCGCGATGGTAAGCGTCGCGATGCCGCGGTTCCAGCAGGAAATCATCAGCGGCCCCTGGTAGTCGGCGTCGATGACGCCCACCAGGTTGCCCATGACCAGGCCCTGCTTGTGTCCCAGGCCCGAGCGCGGAACGATCAGAGCACACCACGCCGGATCGCCGATGTGAATGGCCATGCCGGTCGGCACCAGCAGGCTTTCGCCCGGCGCCAGGGTGACCGGTGCCTCAACCGCCGCGCGCAGGTCCATGCCGGCGCTGCCGGGCGTGGCGGGTTCGGGCAGGGGAATCGAGTCGCCGAGGCGGGCGTCGAGGATCTTCAGTTCGATGTCGATCAAGGCGTGTTTCCGGAGCCGGAGAGGAAGCGTTCCGCGATGCGCGCGACCAGGCGGCGGGCCAGTTCGGTCTTGGGCATCTCGGGCAGGGTGTCGTCGCCATCGCGCCAGTAGACATGCAAGGCGTTGTCCGCCACTTCGAAGCCCTTGCCGCCGCCCACGTCGTTGGCCGCGATCATGTCGATACCCTTGCGGCGAAGCTTGTCCTGGGCGTACGCCGCGAGTTCGCTGGTTTCCGCCGCGAACCCGACCAGGAACGGATGCTTCGTCTGGGCGGCCAGCGTCGCGATGATGTCGGGGTTTTCGGTGAGTTCGAGGCGCAACGGCGCACCGTCAGCCTTCTTCAATTTGTGGACCGCCGTTTCGAGCGGCCGGTAGTCGCCGACCGCGGCCGCGCCGATGTAGATGTCCGCGCCGGCCGCTTCCGCGAGCACCGCCTCGTGCATCTGCCGGGCGCTGCGTACGTCGACGCGGCGCACTCCGTGTGGCGTGGGCAGCGAGACGGGTCCCGCCACCAGGGTGACCTCGGCGCCGGCGTCGCGCGCGGCGGCGGCCACGGCGAAGCCCATGCGGCCGGAGCTTCGGTTGCCGATAAAGCGCACGGGGTCGATGTCCTCGTAGGTCGGCCCCGCGCTGACCACCACCGTGCGCCCGCGCAGCGGCTGCTCGCCGAACGAGGCCACCAGGATGTCGCGCAACTCGTGCGGTTCCAGCATGCGTCCCGAGCCGATGTCTCCGCAGGCCTGATCGCCGTCCGCTGGCCCGAGCACGCCCACGCCGCGCACGCGCAGCGTGCCGACGTTCGCCTGCACGGCCAGGTTGGCCCACATCTGCTGGTTCATCGCGGGCGCGACGTAGACCGGCGCCGCCGTCGCGAGCACCACGGTGGAAAGGAGGTCGTCGGCGAAACCGTGCGCGAGCCGCGCCAGGGTGTCGGCGCTCGCCGGCGCGATCAGCACGCGCTCGGCCCAGCGGGCCAGTTCGATGTGGCCCATGGCGGCCTCGCCCTGCTCGTCCCACAGGCTCACCCGCACGGGTTGTCCGGATAGCGCCTGGAAAGTGGTGGGCGTGACGAAGTGCGTGGCGCCCTCGGTCATCACCACGCGCACCTCGGCGTCGAGGTCGCGCAGGCGGCGCACGAGCTCGCAGACCTTATAGGCGGCGATACCCCCGGTAACGCCAATCAGGATGCGACGCTGGCGAAGAGTCATGGCGAAACGACGCTGTTCGGAAGGCTCGTTAGCTTAGCGGATTTCCGTCATATCACCGGCGCGGGATTTTTCAGAATCGTTCTATCGCCATGTACCCCATCGCAACCCTATGTTGGGCGTCGCGCCGCGACTCCGCCGGCATGACATGAAGGTAAGCCGATGAAGCGCGGGCCCGACCGTTCCTCCGCCGTCCGCGATGCGTCGATGACGCCTGCGGCCCATCGCCCCCAGCCCATCCGCCAGTGGGCCTCCCACGACCGCCCGCGGGAACGTCTGCTCTCCCATGGCGCCGCCGCCCTGTCGGACGCCGAACTGCTCGCGGTGCTGCTCGGTAACGGAAGCGCGGGCTGTGACGCCGTGGCCACCGGCCGCGCCCTGCTCTCATCGGCCGGCAGCCTCGGCAAGCTGCTCGCCGATCCCGGCCACGTGTCACCCGTGGCCGGCGTCGGGCCGGTAAAACGGGCACGCCTCATGGCGACGCTGGAACTCGCGAGGCGGGCGCTGGGCGAGGGGCTCGTCGACCTCCCTCGGCTCGAAAGCCCGCGTGACAGCGCCCAATACCTCCGGGCCAGGCTCTGCCACCTGCCGTATGAGGTGTTCGCCTGCCTCTTTCTCGACACCCGGCACCGCGTCCTCGCCTACGAGCAGCTGTTCCGCGGCACCATCGACGGCGCCAGCGTCTATCCACGCGAGGTGGTCCGCGCCTGCCTGCGGCACCATGCCAGCGCCGTCATCCTGGCCCATAACCATCCCTCGGGCGTCGCCGAGCCCAGCCGCGCCGACCGCGATATCACCCGCACCCTGGTGGACGCCCTCGGCCTGATGGAAATCCGCGTGCTGGACCACATGATCATCGGCCAGGGCGAACCCGTCTCCATGGCCGAACGCGGCATGCTGTGATCAAGAACAAAAAAAACGGCGCGAGTGCCGCTCGCGCCGTTCTGGGTCACCTTTCGAGGGAGGGGTGGGTAACCCGCCGTGCCTTGGGCCGGGGAGACACCGGGCACGAAATGAATTGTGACGGTGAGCCATGACAGGTCCGTGACGTGGTGCTTCAACGTCGATGACGGGCTTGCAAATTTCGACTTATGCACATTGGGCGAATTCCTCACTTGGCCGTCACAGCTGCTGTCAGGGCAGAGGTCAATGGTCCAACCCATTGAATTATTAGACCATTATATATTACGAACCGGTGTCACCCACCCGCACCCGCCTCGCGCTTCCAAAAACGGTCTTATTGCCCACAGAGTTATCCACAGGCTGTGGATAGCGCGGAACCGGTCACGACCGGCCGGCGCGCCCCTTCTGATAGGATTGCCGGTTCCATATCCGCGCCGCGTATCCCGTGAAACAAGAGCTCAAACAACTCGTCCTGCAGGCCATCGGGGCGCTGCGGGAGTCCGGCAAGCTGCCGTCCGACTTCGTCGCGCCCGTCTTCGTCATCGAGCGGACCCGCAGCCGCGAGCATGGCGACTTCGCGACCAACGCCGCGATGATGATGGCCAAGACCGCCGGGCGTAAGCCACGCGATATCGCCGCCGACCTGGTCGAAGCCATGCCGGCCTCTCCCTGGGTGGGCAAGGTCGAGATCGCCGGCCCCGGTTTCATCAATTTCTTCCTGGCCCCGGCCGCCTTCCACGCGGAAATCGTCCGCGCCCTGGGCGAAGGCGACCGCTACGGCCGCAATCGCGACGGTGCCGGTCGCACGGCGGGCGTCGAGTTCGTTTCGGCCAATCCGACCGGCCCCCTGCACGTCGGCCACGGCCGCGCGGCGGCCATCGGCGACAGCCTCGCCCGTTTGCTCGACGCGGCGGGCTGGAAAGTGTTCCGCGAGTTCTACTACAACGACGCCGGCGTACAGATCGCCAACCTGGCGCTCTCGACGCAGGCCCGCGCCAAGGGCATCGCGCCCGACGAGCCGGGCTGGCCCGAATCCGGCTATCGCGGCGACTACATCGCCGAGGTCGCGCGGGCCTTCCTCGCGGGGGAATCGGTCGAGGCCGATGGCGAAACCGTCACCGCCAGTGGCGATGCCGACAACCTGGACGACGTGCGCCGTTTCGCCGTGGCCTACCTGCGCCACGAACAGGATCTCGACCTGAAGGCCTTCGGCGTCGGCTTCGACGTCTATTACCTGGAATCGTCGCTCTACACCGAGGGCAAGGTCGAGGAAACCGTGCGGGAGCTGGTCGCCCACGGCCACACCTATGAGGAAGGCGGCGCGCTCTGGCTGCGCTCCACGGATTTCGGTGACGACAAGGACCGCGTCATGCGCAAGTCCGACGGCACCTACACCTATTTCCTGCCGGACGTGGCCTACCACCGCACCAAGTGGCAGCGCGGCTACGAGCGCGCGATCACCGAACTCGGCTCCGACCACCATGGCTCGCTGGCCCGCGTGAAGGCCGGCCTGCAGGCGCTGGACACCGGTATTCCGAAGAACTGGCCCGAGTACGTGCTTCACCAGATGGTCACCGTCATGCGCGGTGGCGAGGAAGTGAAGATCTCCAAGCGCGCGGGCTCGTACGTCACCTTGCGTGACCTGATCGACGAAGCCGGACGCGATGCCACGCGCTACTTCCTCATCGCGCGCAAGGCCGATTCGCAGCTGGTGTTCGACATCGACCTTGCCCGTTCGCAGAGCAACGACAACCCGGTGTACTACATCCAGTACGCCCACGCGCGCGCCTGCCGCGTGTTCCGCGAACTGGCCGACAGGGGCTTGTCCACCGACCGTGGCAACGGCCTGGCGAAGCTCGACCTGCTCGCGACAGAGCACGAGTCGGCGCTGATGGTTCAACTTTCGCGCTACCCCGAAATGGTCGAAGCCGCCGCGGCCAATCTGGAACCGCACCTGATCGCGCAATACCTGCGTGAGCTCGCGGGCGAGCTTCACAGCTACTATCACGAGCACAAGTGGATCGTCGACGACGCCGACCTGCGCGATGCCCGCCTCGCCCTGGTGGCCGCCACGCAGCAGGTGCTCAGGAACGGTCTGGATCTGCTGGGCATTTCCGCCCCGGAGAGCATGTAATGGCAACACGCAAGAAGGGCAAAGGCCGCCAGGCCGTCCGCAATGGTTCGAGCGGCATGCCGGGTTGGAGTTGGGCGCTGATCGGCATCCTGGCCGGTGCGCTGCTCATGGCTTTCGCGATGCGCGGCACCTGGATGCCGATGATGCGCCAGCAGAACGGCCCCGCGCCGAACCCGCAGGCCACGGCGCAGAAGGGCAGCGACCCTGGCGTGGTCGACCAGGCCGAGCCCGAGAAACCGAAGAAGCCGTCGTACGACTTCTATTCGGTGCTGTCCGAGAAGGAAGTGCGTATCCCCGACGCGGAGATCCGTGCGCAGGCCAGCGCCGAGGCGCAGCAGAAACAGCAACAGCAGGCCGCGCAGCAGCAGGCCGCGGCGGCACAGCAGCAAGCGGCCGCTGCCCAGCAGCAGGCGCAAGCCAGCGCCGCGGCGGCGAACCTGCCCAAGGCGACGACGCAGACGGTCACCGCCGTGCCGGCGCAGCAAGCACCCGCTGCCGCGTCAGGCAGTGCCGGTTATCTCCTGCAGGTCGGTGCGTTCCCGAGTGCCGCCGACGCCGAGGCCTTGAAAGCGAAACTCGCCCTGCAAGGCTTCGTCGCCAACGTGCAGTCGGTGAAGGTCGGCGCTCAGACCTACAACAGGGTGCGTCTCGGGCCGTTCAAGTCGGCGACCGAACTGGAAGGCACGAAGCAGCGCCTGCAATCGGCAGGCATCAGCGCCATCGCATTGAAGGAAGGCGGCTGAGTCGACGCGCCCGCTTACGCCGGGCGCTTCAGCCTGATCAACGCCGAGATGTCGTCGTCACCGTAGCCCTGGGCCATCAGTTCGCCGAAGTCGGCCAGTGACTGCTCGATGATCGTGCGGTCGGTGCCAGCCTCGCTGGCGATGCCGCGGACGATGCCGAGGTCCTTGTGCAGCAAGGCCAGCTTGAAGCCGACCGAGAACTCGTTGCGCAACATCGTCGCGCCACGCTTGTCGAGGAACCAGTTTCCGGCGGCGCCCGCGGCGAGCGTCGGAATCAGCCGGTCCGCTTCCAGGCCCAGGGCTTCGCCCAGGGCCAGCCCTTCCGTCACGGCGTGGGCGATACCCGCGACGAGCACCTGGTTCACCGCCTTCGTCGCCTGCCCGCTGCCCACCGGACCCATATGCGTGATGCGCAGGCCATAGGCTTCGAGAACGGGCCGGGCGCGCTCCAGCACGGCGGCGTCGCCGCCGACCATCACCGACAGCTTGCCGTTCTTCGCGCCTTCGACACCACCCGAGACGGGGGCGTCGAGGAAATCGGCGCCCACTTCGGTGAGTATGCGTGCGGCCTTCGTGGCCGTGGCCGGCGCCACCGTCGAATGGTCGACGACGATGCTGCCTTTCTTCAGCGACGGCGCCAGCGACTCGATCACCCCGATGACATCGGCATCCGCGCTGACGCACAACGCGATCACGTCGCACGATTCGGCGATGCCAGCCAGGCCCGGCGCTTGCACGCCGAGTTCCGCCGCCAGTGCGTCGGCTTTCGCCTGGCTGCGATTGCCGACCGCCGCGAGCAGGCCCTTCGCATGGAGATGAGCGGCCATGGGCGCGCCCATGGCGCCGAGTCCGATGAAAGCCGCCTTGAGGGTCATCGTGCCGCTCCCGCGGTTTCCGCCAGATAGGTGTAGCCGGTCAGCCCCTTGTCCAGGGTCGCGGCGAGCGTTTCCGCTTCCGCACCCACGATGCCGGCATCGCGCAGACGGTCGGCGTAGGTCTGGCGCAGGGCTTTCACGTCATATCCCACGTAGTCGAGCATGAGGTCGGTCGTATCGCCATGACGGATGTGCGCGAATTCGTAACCGTCCTTCGTGGCTCGGACGTTCACCGCGTCGGTATCGCCGAACAGGTTGTGGATGTCGCCCAGGGTCTCCTGGTAAGCACCCACCATGAAGATGCCCAGGCGATAGGACTCATCGTCTTTCAGCGCGTGCAGCGGCAGGCTCACGTCCACGCCCTCCGCGTCCACGTAGTGATCGATACGGCCGTCGGAATCGCAGGTGAGATCGGCGATGACGCCACGCCGCGTCGGTTCCTCGTCCAGACGGGAGATCGGCACAATGGGGAAGATCTGGTCGATCGCCCAGATGTCCGGCACCGATTCGAAGACGGAGAAATTCACGAAGTACTTATCGACCAGCTTCTCGTCCAGGTCGTCCAGGGCCTGCCGATGGGCGCGCTCGGCCGGAAGCAGGCGCGGCCGTACCGCGTTGGCGATGGCGTAGAACAGTTCGTCGAGCCGCGCGCGGTCGCTCAGGTCGAGTTGGCCGAGCGCGTAGAGGGTCTGGCCCTCGGCGAAGTGGTGCTGCGCTTCGTGGAAAAGCTCAAGCGGCGGGCGATGATCCAGTTCGGCGTGGGTCTCGCGCAGGTGACGAAGCACCATCGGTTCGCCCTTGCGCGCGGCGGGGATGGCCCCCTGCGGAAGCGACTCCACTTCGCTGACATTTACCACCATGACCGCGTGGTGCGCGGTCATGGCGCGGCCGGACTCGGTGAAGATCACGGGGGCTTTCATGCCGTGCTCGGCCACGGCCTCGGCCAGCGGCTGGACGATGCTCGCGGCGTACTGTTCCAGGCTGTAGTTGATCGAGTTGTAGCTGCGCGAACGCGTGCCCTCGTAGTCCACGCCCAGGCCACCGCCGACGTCGACGATTTCCAGCGGCACGCCGAGCCGATGCAACTCCACGAAATAGCGCACGGCCTCGCGCATGCCCGCGGCGATGTCGCGGACATTCGAAATCTGCGAACCCATGTGGAAATGCTGCAGTTTCAGGGTGTGCTTGAGCCCCGCCGCGTCCAGGCGCTCGATCAGCTCGAGCACTTGGCCGGGACTGAGGCCGAACTTGCCCTTGTCGCCGCCGGTGTTCTGCCACTTGCCGGCGCCGATCGACGACAGGCGCACGCGCACGCCGAGCAGTGGCTCGACATCCAGCGCCCTGGCTTCGGCGAAAACGTGGTCGAGCTCGGACAGCTTCTCGATGACGATGTGCACGCGCAGGCCGAGCTTGAGGCCGATGAGGGCGAGGCGGACGTATTCGCGGTCCTTGTAGCCGTTGCAGACCACCATGCTGCCCGGCCGCGCGTGGGCGAGCACCGCCATCAACTCCGGCTTGGAACCCGCTTCCAGACCAAAGCCCTGCTCACCGGCGGCGACCAGTTCACTGACCACGCCGCGCTGCTGGTTCACTTTGATCGGGTAGATGGCGGTGTAGGAACCGGCGTAGCCGGCGTCGTCGATGGCCTTGGCGAAGGCCTGCTGCAAGCGGGCCAGCCGGTCGGCCAGGATGTCGGGAAAACGCACGAGCAAGGGCAGGCGCAGGCCTTCGGCGGTCGCCTTGTCGACGATGGCGGGCAGGTCGAGGGCGGGGCCCTCATCGCCGCGGGGGCGCATCAGCAGATGGCCGTCGTCGCCTACGTCGACGTAGCCGTTGCTCCAGTGGGGGATCGCATAGGTCAGCTTCGCGCGATCGGTGGTCCAGTTCGTCATGGGTGTGACGATCTCCAAGTGATTGTGTCGTGTCCCCGGCAGGGGGCGCGGAACAGTCGCAGCGGCGAACCTTGACCTGAAGCGGGCCTGGCGGCCGGGAGCCTCGCACGCCGCGGGGCCGACCAGACTTTCTTGCTGCGCGCGGCCCGGTGCGGGGTGCGGCAGGCCGCCTATTGTAGCGGCGGCTCGTGACATCCGGGTATCGGCCGACCTCTGCGCCGGTCTTCGCCTACACATCATGCAGGGCGGTGACTTGGCCGCATTCCGGCCCGGAGCCGGTACAATCCGGGGTTTGGTCCCCCTACCCGTTTCCAGGAAAGCGTCATGTCGCAGCAGCAGCTCAGCTGGTTTACCGAGGCCCACCAGGCTTCGGGATCCTCCATCGGTTTCCGCGTCGAGCGCCTGTTGCACGCCGAGAAGACCCCGTTCCAGACGATCGAGATCTACCAGACCACCGATTGGGGCAACCTCATGGTGATCGACGGCTGCGTCATGCTCACCGGTCGCGACAATTTCCTCTACCACGAGATGATGACCCACCCGGCGCTGTTCACCCACGCCCGCGCCAAGCGCGTGGTGATCATCGGCGGCGGCGACTGCGGCACGTTGCGCGAAGTGCTCAAGCACGAGGAAGTCGAGACCGCCACCCAGGTCGAGATCGACGAGCGCGTCACCCGCCTCGCCGAGCAGTACTTCCCGGAACTGTGCGACGCCAACAACGATCCGCGCGCCGAACTCCTGTTCATCGATGGCATCAAGTACATGGCCGAGGCCGATCCGGAATCGATCGACCTCATCATCGTGGACTCCACCGACCCGGTCGGTCCGGCGGAAGGCCTGTTCAACGCCGCCTTCTACACCAGCTGCTACAAGGCCCTGCGCCACGGCGGCATCCTGGTGCAGCAGTCGGAATCGCCGCTGGCCCACATCGAGCTGATCAAGGCCATGCGTTCGGCCATGCGCACCTCGGGCTTCAAGGCCGTGCGCACCCTGCCGTTCCCGCAGCCGTGCTATCCCACCGGCTGGTGGAGCTGCACCATGGCGCGCAAGGACGGCGATCTGTCGGGTTTCCGCGAGCGCGGCGCCATCAGCAAGAACTTCGCCACGAAGTACTACAACGCCGACATCCACAAGGGCGCCCTGGCCCAGCCGGAATTCATGCGCGAGGCACTGGGCGAGTAAAGCCTCCGGGCGGTGGGAGCCGGCTTTGCCGGCTCATGTTGCCGGCCCGTGCGAGCCAATGGTGGGAGCCGGCTGTGCCGGCGATCCCGCGGCAGCGGGCCAGCTTACGGCAAGCACCCATCGCCGCTTAAGCGGCTTCCCACCACGGCACTCGGTCCCACCACAGCATTCGGCCCCACCACAGAAGTATCGGCTGCCGTGCCCTGGTCGGGAGCCGGCTTCGAGCCTTCTTATTTCTCGACCTTGGCCGGCTCCCAGCCGGCGGGCGCTTCCGGCGGCATGCCGTAGGCGCGCAGTGAAGCCAGGATCACGCTCATTTCCGTGCCGCCGCTGCGCGCCAGCGCCAGCAGCTTCTGCGCCGTGGCCTTGTCGCCCTGCGCCTGCAGGTTGAGCTGGGCAAAGCGCTGCATCTGCCAGACGAGATTGAGACGGGCGTTCTTCGCCGCCTGCTGGTCGGCCGCATCCGGTGAAAGGGTCTCGCGCAGGTGCAGGCCGAGCGAGCGGCCCAACGGGCTGCTGCCCCACTCCAGCACCTTGGCCAGCTTCAGGCAGTCGCCGACCACGCCCGCGTCCGACTTGTTGTCTTCGCAGTACTTCGCCGTCGCCTGGAAGCCCGGCAGGGGCTGCGCGCTGGCGAGCCCGAAGACGATGACCATCTGCACGCCCGCGGCACCCGCGCCCTGCAGCGGGTTATAGGTGTCGGCCGGCGGAGGAAGCTGGCTCACCGAGTTGGCCAGCGCCTTGAGGCTGGCGCCGAGATAGTCGTCGTAGAGCTTGGCGTTGGCGGCACGGGTGAGGTCGGCGCGCACGGTGTCGCTGGCACCCGAGTGTTCGTCCATGCCCAGCTTGAGCATCCACACGGCGGCATTGTCCGGAGCCTGTTTCTCCAGCACGGCCAGCGCGTCGCCATTGGGGCAGGTGCCGGCTTTCGCGTCGCAATCGGCCAGGCGGGCCCAGGCGACCTGCGGACCGGCGTCGGCGTTGCGCGCCGCGCGCTCGAGCAGGGCGTGGTAGCTCAGCACCTCGGGTGGATTCTCCAGGGGGCGCGCCAACAGCGCGGCACCCAGGAGAGGCTCGGCCTCGGTGCGCAGCGCGAGCACGCTGGCGAGATCCTTCTGGAACTGCAACAGCGCCTTGGTCTGGTCTTTCTGCACGACCGGCCCCTTCGCGGGGCCCTTGGTCGCGCCCGGCCAGGGCGTGGTCGCCATGACGGGCAAGGAAAGCAGGCCCGCGAGGGCAAGGGTCAGGACGCGGCATCCCCGCATGGGCCCATCTCCGTGAAATAAAACGACAAGCATACGGCTCCACCATGAACGGAAGCTGCGCCCAAACGATGCCATTCGCGGCAAGGTTGTTACTATCGGCAACCGCGCGGGGGGAACGCCGACCACAGGCCGGCGTGACCGCACGACCCAATCCTGCGACAGAACAGGAGTTTAAGATGGATCAATTCGCCCTCTTCGCCAGCGAACGCGCTGGCTTCTTCGTCGGCTGGGGCACCCTCTCGCTGATCAACGCCGGGCTGGCCCAGGGCAAGAACCGCGGCGGCCTGGTGTGGTGGCTGCTCTCCCTGTTCCTCGGGCCCCTCGCGACCCTGATCCTGGTGATCCTGCCCAAGGTCCGCGCCAAGATGTTTTAAGGCGCCGCCGGCCGCGCTCCTACCGCCGGCGGCCGGGGATGTGTAGGCTAGGAGTCCTCCCAAGGCAGGTGCTCGCGGATGCTTACGACGCTCGTGGCAAGCAGCAAGGGTGGTTGCGGCAAGACGACGCTGGTCACCCAGCTCGCGACGCACTGGGCCCAAACCGGAAAGCAGACGGCCATCATCGATGCCGACCGTCAGCACTCGAGCTTGCGCTGGGTCGGCCGCCGCCCTGAGAACGCACCCGCCGTGACCGCCATCGAAGGCAGCCGCAAGGCCTTCGACCGCCTGCCCGGCGACGTGGATCGCGTCATCGTCGATACGCCGGCCGGCGTCGGCGAAAAAGATCTCGAACCTTATCTCGAACGCGCGGACGTCATCGTCGTACCCGTGCTGCCGTCCCATTTCGACCTCGATGCGACCCTCGACTTCCTCACGATGCTGCGAGGCATCAGCAGGGTGAGGCGTGGGAAATTGCCTGTCGGTCTCGTAGGCAACCGCCTGAAGCCGTGGACCAACGCGAGTCAGGCCGCCATCGCCGAGTTGGGCGAACGCGCGCCCTTTCCTGTCGTCGCGGAACTTCGTGACTCGCAAGCGTACGTATTGCTCACGGCGCTCGGTAAGGGCATCTTCGATTACCACTCGGAAAATGTACGCGGGCATCAGGAAGACTGGGCGAAACTGCTACGCTGGATAAAGCGCAGCACCTGAGCCGACCGGGGCCGCGTCATCGATCACGCCACCTGACGGTGGTATAGCGGAGGACGGTACCCATGCGAGAACTCATCCTGTTGCGTCACGCGGAAGCGGAACCCGGCGAAGGCAAGGACGACCGCGAGCGACGACTCACCGAACACGGCAAGCACGAAGCCCGCGCGGCGGGCGAATGGCTGTCATCGCACCACATCACCTACGATCGCATCCTCTGCTCCCCCTCCGAGCGCACCAAGGAAACCGCGGCACTGGCCCTGGGCCAGGTCGAGCCTTCCTACGAACCCGCCATCTACGACGCCACCCCAGGCGACCTGTTCGATCTGCTCGACCAGCACAAGGATGCGGAGCGGGTGGTCCTGGTCGGACACAACCCCGGCATCGAACAACTCGTCGCCTTCCTCGTCGAAGGACGCTCCGAGGACTACCGCGGCATGCCGCCCGCCGGCATGGCTCGCCTTCGCTTCGATGGTTCCCTGGAACCGGGCAAGGCCAAGCTCGAGACATTCTGGTCCCCACCGAACTGAGTCCGTCGAATGCGCCACCTGTTGCCGGCGATCGCCATGCTCCTGTCGGCGGCGCCTTTGTCCGCCGCCGACTTGCGCATCGATCCGACGCGTTCCCGGGCTGAGTTCAGCGTACGCCTGCTCTGGGTGAGCACCGTCTCGGGCAGTTTCGACGGCATCCGCGGCGACCTGGTCATCGACCGGGCGGCGCGGACCGCCGTCGTCAACGCCGATATCGACACCGAAAGCATCCGCATGGACTCGGCCCGCTTGCGACGCTGGGTCCTTGCGCCGGAGTTCTTCGACGCGAAGCACCATCCACGCATCCATTTCGAGTCTGAGCCCACCGCCCTGCAACTGCTGAGCGAGGGCGGCGACGTGCAAGGCAAGCTCACGATGCGCGGCGTGACCCAGCCGGTGACCTTCCGGCTACAGGCGAACCGCTGTCCGCCCGATGCGCTGGCTGGCTGCGTGCTGCAACTCCAGGGGATGATCGACCGCACCGACTTCGAGATGCGCGGCCGGCGCGGCGCCCTGTCGGACCGCGTGAACCTGGGCATGGCCATCGTACTGGCGCCCCCTTAGGCAAGAGGGCCGGCGCGCCGGCTCACGTGGCGTTGTCGACGCTCGCCTATGATCTGCGCCATGCGCCGTCTTCCCACGATCCTGCTCCTCGCCGCCGTCCTCGTCACGAGCGGCTGCTCCCTGTCGCGCGTGCGCATCCAGAAAGCCGACGCGGTGGTGACCCTCACCGTCGACCGCCAGGACACTTGCGACCCGGCCGACGCCAGCCATTGCGCCACGTCCTCGCCGCTGATCGATGCCGCCCTCGAAGCCAACGCCGCTTCCACGCCCGCGCGCCCCGTGCACGTGGCCACGCTTCTCGAAGATGGCGAAAGCGCCATGGCGGCCCGCATCAATCTGATCCGCTCGGCGCGAAAGTCGATCGATGTCCAGACCTACATCTGGGAGCAGGACGACGCAGGCAAGCTGGTCCTCGACGAACTGGTCAAGGCGGCGCGCCGCGGCGTGCACGTGCGCATCCTGGCCGACCAGCTGTTCTCGTTCCGCGACCCGGGCCTGCTCGCGGCACTGGCACGCGCCAGCGACCGCATGGAGATCCGCCTCTACAACCCGACCTTCCATAGCGCCCGGACACCCCCCCTGGAGTTCGCCGCGGGCATCCTGTGCTGCTTCTACAAGTTCAACCAGCGCATGCACAACAAGCTGCTGGTGGTCGACGATCTCATCGGCATCACGGGCGGCCGGAACTACGAGGACCGTTACTTCGACTGGGACGAGACCTTCGATTACATCGACCGCGACGTCATGGTCGGCGGGCCCGCCGCGAAAGCGATGGGCGCCAGCTTCGAGCAGTTCTGGGCGCACAAACGTTCCGCGCAGCTGACCCATCTGCGCGACGTCAACCGCGAGCTCCTGGCCGATACCGACGATCCCCGTCATTGGAATGTGCCGACGTACGAGCGCCCCGACCGCGTGGCCGGGATCGTCGCCGACGCGGGGGATCCGGCATGGATCGAGGAACACCTCCAGCGGCCCACCCTGCGCCTGAATCGCGTGGAATACCTCTCGGACCTGCCGGGCAAGACCGACGAGCCCAAGCGCCGCGAGGTACGTGCGCTCACGCGCCACATCATGGGGCTGCTGCGCAACGCGAAGAACGAGATCGTGCTGCAGACGCCTTACCTGGTGATGAGCAAGCCCGCGCAAAAGCTGTTCAGCGGCCTGCGCCAGCAGGTGGACCCACCGCGCGTCGTGGTCTCCACGAACTCCCTGGCCTCCACGGACGCCTTCGCCGTGTATGCGATGTCCTACAAGCATCGCAAGCGCTACCTCACCGACTACGGCTTCGAAATCTACGAACTGAAGCCGCATCCGGCGGACAGCGACATCGATGAACTGGAAGGCCGCTCGACCGACGTGGCCACGCCGCCGCTGGCGGAAGAAGGCGCCGGCAAGGGCGGGCGCGAGCGCGGCAGGCAACAGGGGGCATCGGCCAGCCGCTCGGGGCCACCGTCGGAAGCGGCCGGCTTCCTCGGCATCGGCAGCCGTTCCGGGCGCGGTGCCCGCAGCCGGCCGGCACCCCTGCTGACCGCGGGCGTGCGCTTCGGCCTGCATGCGAAGTCGATCGTCGTGGACGACACCTTCGCCATGGTCGGCACGCATAACTTCGACCCGCGCTCGGACCACTACAACACCGAGTCCGGCGTGATCGTCTACGACAAGCGCTTCGCCGACCGGCTGCGCGATTCGATCATGCAGGACACCCGGCCGGGCAATGCCTGGGTGATCGCGCCACGGCAGAAGTCGATCCCGGTGCTGTCAGCGGTCAACGAGTTCATCGGGGATGTCTCCGAACGGCTACCGTTCTTCGATCTGTGGCCGTTCCGCTACGCCACCAGCTACGAACTCAAGCCCGGCTGCATCCCCATGCGCTGGAGCGACCCGCGCTTCTTCGAATGCTATGAGCCGGTGGGCGACTTCCCTGAAGTGAACGTCTCGCTGAAGTTGATCTACACGCGGATGATCACGGCCTTCGGTTCATCGGCGGCCGGCATTCTGTAGACCGCCGTCCCCACTCGGATTCAGTACGTCCGGGTCAGCTCGAAGTTGACCGGCAGGTCCGTCGTATAGCGTGACGGCCGGTCGGCGGCCGCGAAGCGCCAGCCGCGCACGGCGTCTTCGGCGGCGCGGTCCAGTTCGATGTCACCGCTGGAACGGCCCACGGTGACGCTGGTGACGTCGCCGTCGGGCGTGACCGTGACGCTCAACACCACCTTGCCCTCGCGCCGTGCACGCAGCGCGGCGATCGGGTAACGCGGCGACGGCATATAAACCGGCACGAGGGGTTCCGCCACGGGAGCCGCCGTTGGCGCCGGGGCCACGCGGGGCGCAGCCGTTCGCGCCATCGCGTTGCGTACGCGGGGTGACGCCTCCGCCACGGGCGGCGACGGCGCGACGCGCGAGACCGTCTTCGACACCAGCGCGGGCGCGGCCGTGGGCAGGGTCACCTCGGCCAGGCGGCGCGTCATGGGTGCGCGTTCGTAAGTCAGCGCCGTGAGCCAGCTGGTGCCGGCGACGCCCATGACGAGGGCCAGGGCGCTGAGTGATGTACTGGTGCGTAGTGCGAGCATGAGTCTTGCGCGAAGCGGATCAGGGACGTTCGAGGATCGCGGTGACGCCCATGCCACCGGCCGTGCAGATGGAAATCAGGCCGCGGCCCGAGCCCTTCTGCTCCAGCATCTTCGCCAGCGTGGCGACGATGCGCGCGCCGGTCGCCGCGAACGGGTGGCCGGCGGCGAGACTGGAGCCGTTGACATTGAGTCTTGCCGGATCGATCGATCCCAGCGGGGCGTCGAGGCCCAGCCGGCTCCGGCAATATTCCTCGCTCTCCCATGCTCGCAGCGTGCAGAGCACCTGGGCGGCGAAGGCTTCGTGGATTTCGTAGAAGTCGAAATCCTGCAAGGTGAGCCCCGCCTGCTTGAGCATGCGCGGCACGGCCACCGTCGGCGCCATGAGCAGCCCCTCGCCGTGGACGAAATCCACCGCCGACACCTGCGCATGCGTGAGGTAGGCCTGGATCGAAAGCCCGCGCGCGGCGGCCCACTCGTCACTGGCCAGCAGCACGGCGGCCGCGCCATCGGACAAGCCCGTGGAGTTGCCTGCGGTGAGCGTGCCCTGCCCGCTGGTCTTGTCGAAAGCCGGCTTCAACGAAGCGAGCTTCTCCAGCGTGGAATCGGCGCGCAGGAAACCGTCGCGCTTCAGGCCGCGGAACGGCACCACCAGGTCGTCCATGAAGCCCGCCTCGTAGGCGGCGCCCAGTTTCTTATGGCTGGCGAGGGCCAGTTCGTCCTGCTCGACGCGGCCGATCTTCCACTCCTTCGCCATGAGCTCGCAGTGATCGCCCATCGACTTGCCCGTGCGCGGCTCGGCCACGCCCGGAAACGACGGCTTGAGTTCCTTCAGGGAGAACCCGCGCGTAGCGACCTGGAGCTTTTCCTTGAGCGTCTTCGCCCGGTTCAGCGCCAGCAACCGCTTGCGAAACTTCTGGCCGTAGACGATGGGCACGTCGCTGGTCGTATCGGAGCCGCCGGCGATGCCCGCGTCGATCTGGCCCGTGGCGATCTTGTTGGCGATCAGGATGGCGTTGTCGAGCGAGGTGCCGCAGGCCCTCGCCGTGGTGATGCCCGGCGTGGTGGGCGCCAATCCGGACGACAGCAGGGCCTCGCGGGCCAGGTTCCAGTCCGAGGAGTGACGGATGACCGCCCCCATCGCGACCTCACCCAGTTCCACGCCGTGCAGGCCGAACTTCTCCACCAGGGACCCGAGCACCTTGACCGACATCCCGAAGTTGCCGACGTCGGCATAGGCGGTGTTGTTGCGGCAGAAGGGAATGCGGACGCCGCCGACCACACCCACACGCTTTTGCGTCTTATCCATGCTTTGAGAAACGATCCAGACCGATGGGGATGCCCGTGGGCAAGCCGAAATGCGAAGACGAAGGGATCGCGGACGCCGACGATCGCCGACGAACGCGTATCGGCAAGGCTAACCCGCATCCCCGCCCGGCGAAAGCCCGACGTGACCGGATGATAGAATTACGTTCCTTTGCCGTTCGGAAAAACCTGCCGTGAGCGAGTCACTGATCGCCTGCCCCGCCGTGCTGGCGCTGGAACTGGCCGCGGGCGACGTACCCGCCCGGCTGGAACTGACCCGGGACGAGGCGCAGACGCTGGCGACCCTGGTGGCCGACGACCTGCGTGCCCTTCTACCCGGCGTCGAAGCCTCGCGCTTCGCCCTGGCCGGGGCCCTGTTCGACGGCGTGGAACTGCTCAGGCCGGGATTCCCCGTATTCGCCACGCTGGAAGAGCTGGCCCGGCGGATTCCCCGCGTGACCACGGCCGGTGGCGTCGTCGCCTTCGGCACCCACGAGGGCCATATGCCGGCCCAGCCGCTGGTGCCCGACACCCGTTACGCCGGCGGCCCGATGCGCCTGGTGCCCTGGATGCTGCTCGCCCCCGAAGACCTGGCCGCGGAACTCACCTCGCGGATGGAAGTGGAACTGGTCGGCCGAGGCGAAGCCGGCGCGGCCACCGCCGACTTTCTCATGCGCACGCTGGGCATGCGCCTGGAGCACGCCCGCTACCTCAGCCGCGACGACCTGCTGGCGCTCACCTGCGTGCAGTACGAACACGTGAACCTCGCGCCCCTGTGGACGATGCTCGAGGCGGCCCTGCTCACCCCTTATAAGGAAGAGACCGCGCTGGGCTCGCGCGGCCTTCCACTGCATTACGCCGAAGGCCGGGTCGGCATTCCGGGACCGGCCGGCTGGTTCGCCCGCGCCGGGGCCCAGCGGGAAAACCCTTCCCACGAGTTCGCTGGCACCCTGTTCGAACTGCGCCAGTACGCCGCGCTGCTAGCCGCGCACCATGTGCCGCTACACCTGGAAGGCCAGCCCGCGCAGACCGCCGGTTACCTCGTCGAGCCCGTGGCCGACGCCGATCCCGGCCTCCCGGCACCCGCCATCTACGCGCACGAGGCGCCGGGCCTGGGCATGGCGGCGCTGACCGTGGCCCAGCCGTCGCCGGGCAAGGCGCGGGTGCTGGCGCACGGTTACCCGCTGGCGCCCGACGCATTGGCGCCGTTGCTGGACGCGCTGGCCGGGCGCTACGACACGGAACACGAAGTGCACGCCCTCGGCCGCGTGCTCCTCGACGCGGATGGCGCCTTGTCGGCACCGGCACCCAGCCTGCATTGACACCCGATTTTCCCGAATCATTCGATATACGCGCGCCGGGGTGACGGATTAGAGTGGGTCGACGTCCTTTCGGCGACCGCATGCCCGCTTCCGCCCTCCCCGCGAACGCTTCACCCTCGGACTGGTCCGCGTATCTGCTGGAACGCGCGCCGGCGATGATCGCCTACGTCGATACGTCCCGGTGCTACCGCTATGCCAGCCCCGCCTACCTCGCCTGGATGAACATCCAGGAAGACGACGTGGTCGGCCGGCGCATCGACGAACTGATCTCGCCCGACCTGCACGCACGCATCGAACCGGACCTGTGCGCGGCCCTCGCCGGGGCGCCGATCGTGGCCGATCGCGCCATCGCCCACGAGGACGGCAGCCGTCACGCGCAGGCCACCTTCTCGCCCGACATCGACTCGCTGGGCAAGGTGCGGGGCGTGGCCATCCTGCTCGCCGACATCTCCAGCCGGCGCGAGCTCGAGGCGCGGCTGAAGGAAAGCGAGCGGCGTTTCTTCCAGGCCTTCCGCTACGCCGCTATCGGCATGGCGCTGGTGCTCCCCGACGGGCGCTGGCTGCAGGTGAACGATGCGCTGTGCGACATGCTGGGGTACGACGAAGACGAGCTGATGACGCGGGCGTTCCAGGAACTCACCCATCCCGACGATCTCGCCGCCGACCTCGCGCTGGTCGGGAAGTTGCTCGCGGGCGAGAGCCTGTCGTACCACATGGAGAAGCGCTACCTGCACCGTGACGGCCACGTCGTCCATGCGCAGCTCAGCGTGTCGCTCGTGCGCGACGAGCACGGCGAACCGCTGTACTTCATTTCGCAGGTGCAGGACATCAGCGAGCGCAAGGCCTTCGAGGAAGCGTTGTTCCGCGAGCGCGAACTCGCCGAGGTGACCCTGAAGTCGATCGGCGACGCCGTGATCACCACCGATCCAAACCTCATCGTCACCTCGCTCAATCCCATCGCCGAGGCGATGACGGGCTGGTCGAGCCATGAGGCCGTGGGCCGGCCGATGGACGACATCTTCCAGTTGCGCGATCCACTCACGCGCCGGCCGATTCCGAACCCGTTGATCATGGCGGTGGACAAGAACAGCATCGTCGGCCTCACCACGGACGCGATCCTGATCCATCGCAACGGCTTCGACAGCCCGATCGAGGATTCCGCCGCGCCGATCCACGACCACGCCGGCAACGTGATCGGCGGCGTGGTGGTCTTCCATGACGTGAGCGAGACCCGCGCGCTCGCCCTGAAGATGGCCCACCTCGCCCACCACGACACCCTCACCGGCCTGCCCAACCGCGCGTTGCTCACCTCGCGTATGGAATTCGCGGTGACCGTGGCGGCACGGCGCCACCAACGCGCCGCGTTGCTCTTCGTCGACGTCGATCACTTCAAGCAGATCAACGACACGATGGGCCACGCGGCGGGCGACGTGTTGTTGCAGGAGATCGCGCGGCGCATTCGCGCCTCCGTGCGCACGGACGACACGGTGAGCCGCCTGGGCGGTGATGAATTCGTGGTGCTGTTGCCTCAGATCGAAGGTCCCTCCGACGCCAGCACCGTCGCCGAGAAGGTGCTGGCCGCCTGCAGCCAGGCCGTCAACGTGGACACCTCGGCGCTGACCATCAGTTTCAGCATCGGTATCAGCGTGTACCCCGACGATGCCGTGGACGCCGAGTCGCTGCTGCGCAATGCGGACACCGCGATGTACGAGGCGAAGATGCAGGGACGCAACGGCTACCGCTTCTTCAACCCTCGCATGAACGAACGCAACAGCGCGCGTGTGCGCATCGAAGTGGAACTGCGCAAGGCGCTGGCGCGTAACGAACTCAGTTTGTACTACCAGCCGAAGGTCGACGTAGGGTTAGGTACCATCGTAGGCGCAGAGGCCCTGCTGCGTTGGCAGGTGGACGGCGAGGACGTGTATACGCCGGAGCAGTTCATCCCGGTGGCGGAAGATTGTGGCCTTATCGTTCCCATCGGCGAGTGGGCCTTGCGCGAGGCATGCCGGCAGGCCGAAACCTGGACACGCCTGTACCGGCCGTTGTCGGTGTCCGTGAACGTCTCGGCCTTGCAGTTCCAGCACACGCGCTTCTTCGAATCACTAGGCGCCATCCTCGCCGAAACGGGATTGCACCCCACCCTGCTCGAACTGGAACTCACCGAGCGCACGGTGATGGAAGGCGGCGACCATATCGCCGACCTGCTACGCAGGATCAAGTCGCTCGGCGTTTCGTTGAGCCTGGACGATTTCGGTACCGGCTATTGCAGCCTTTCGTACCTGAAACACTTCCCGATCGACACGCTGAAGATCGACCGCGCCTTCATCCGCGACGTCGCATGGGACAACGACAGCGCCGCCATCGTCAGCGCGATCGTCACCATGGGCAAGGGCATGAACAAGCATGTGCTGGCCGAGGGTGTGGAGAGCATGGAGCAGGCGAGCTTCCTCGACTCGGTGGGGTGCTCGCAGATGCAGGGCTTCCTGTTCGGCAAGGCGATGACGGTGCGTGATTTCGAGGAGCGTATTTCGGTCGTGGATACGGGTGATCCGCGCGTGCCGGTGGATTGAAAGGCATCGCCGCTGAAGCGGCTCCCACAGGTCTGCCTTTAGACACAGGTCTGCCTTTAGCCACAGGTCTGCCTTTAGCCACAGGTCTGCCTTTAGCTTGAATCGCCGACAGGGTCGGCTCCCACCACGGCCCTGGGTGGCCCACCACAGCCCTGTGTGGGAGCCGCCCTGGGTGGGAGCCGACCCTGTCGGCGATTCAAGCCCCCAGCGCCGCCTCATACATGAAGTAATGACACCGCTTCATCCCCAGCCCGGCATACGTCGCCTGCGCCCGCTCGTTCTCCAGTTCCACATACAACCGAAGCCCCACCGCCCCGGCACCTTCGGCCATCGCCTTCACATGCGCGTACATCCCACGGAAGACCCCCGCGCGCCGCGCCTCGGGCACCACGTAAACACTCTGCACCCACCAGAAATCGCCACAGCGCCAGTCGCTCCACTCATAGGTGACGAGCAGGCATCCCACGGCGAGGCCGTCCAGTTCTGCGATCAGGTAAAAGCCCCGCCGGGGCTCGTCGAACACCGCACGCACGCCGCGACCGATGATCTCCGGATCGAGGCGCTTCTCTTCTGTTTCCCACGCCATGGCGATGTTCCAGCGGGCGATGGCGTCGGCGTCATCCGGAGCGGCACGGCGAATCTCTAGTGTCATGGGGCTATCCGTTCGATGGGCGCCGCTTGCGCGACGCACCGAGTTTGCGTGTGAGGGTATTGCGGCCGACGCCAAGCGCCGCCGCCGCGTGCTGCCGGTGGCCATCGTTGGCGATCAGCGCCACCTGCAGCAAGGTCTTGTCCAGCGCGTCGCGGGCGCGCGCATGCACGTCCACCTCGCCCTGCGCCAGCGCATCCTGTGCCCAGATGCGCAGGGCATCCGTCCACTCCGCGCTGCGCGTTTCGCGTGTCGGTAGCCCACCCAGGTCGCCCGCCTGGATTTCCGGGCCCGGAGCGATCACCGCGAGCCGTCGGCACAGGTTCTCCAGTTCGCGCACGTTGCCCGGGTAATCGCGCTGCTCGATCAGCTTCATCGCGCCGCGCGAGAAGCGCTTCGGCGGCAGCTTCAACTCCGCCGAGGCCTGCGCGAGGAAATGCCGCGCCAGCAGGGGGATGTCGCCGCGCCGCTGGCGCAACGATGGCAAGGCGATGCGCACCACGTCGAGACGATGCTTCAAGTCCGCACGGAAGAGGCCGGCGGCGACGCGCGCCTCCAGGTCCTGGTGCGTGGCCGCGATGATGCGCACGTTGCCGTGCATCAATTCGCGTCCACCAACGCGGTAGAACTCGCCGCCTGCCAGGACGCGCAGCAAGCGCGTCTGCAACGCCAACGGCATGTCGCCGATCTCGTCGAGGAACAAGGTGCCGCCATCGGCCTGCTCGAAGCGACCGGCGTGGCGGCGCGTCGCCCCCGTGAAGGCGCCAGCCTCATGACCGAACAGTTCGCTCTCCAGGAGCTCGGCGGGGATGGCCGCCGTGTTCAAGGCCACGTAGGGCTTGCCGCGCCGTGCGCTTTCCTCGTGCAGCGCGCGCGCCACGAGTTCCTTACCCGTGCCCGTCTCGCCGGTGATCAATACGTTGAGGTCGCTCGCCGCCACGCGGCCGATCAGGCGGAATACCTCGCGCATCGCCGGGCTTTCGCCCATCAAGGCATGCGCATTCCCGCTCGGCGTCGGCACGACCACTTCCTCGTGCGCGATGGCGAGCGTGCGCTCCACCGCCTCGACCGCGCGATCGAGGTCGAAGGGTTTGGCGAGATAATCGGCCGCGCCCGCACGGTACGCCGCAGCCGTCGTCGCCACATCGGTATAGGCGCTCATCACGATCACCGGGCCGATGTTGCGTCGGGTGAGATCTTCAAGCAGGCGCAGGCCGTCTTCGCCCGGCATGCGCACGTCGGTCACGAGCAGGCCCGGCCTGCCCTCGGCCAGCGCCGCGCGCACCGCGTCGCCCGCGCTGAATTCGCGCACGGTGTGCCCAGCATCGCGCAAGGCTTCGGCGAGCACGAAGCGCACGCCGCGGTCGTCGTCGGCAATCCAGATTTCAGTCATGCGGCCGCTCCATCGGAAGGTACAGCGAGAAGACCGTCTCGCCGGGACGGCTGGTGTAGCGCAGGTCGCCACCGTGTTCGAGCGCGATTTCGCGCGACAGGGCGAGGCCGAGACCCGTGCCGTCGGGACGTCCCGACACGAGGGGCTGGAACAGTGAATCGCGCAGATCGTCCGGCACGCCGCGACCGTCGTCGACCACGTCTACACGGAGGGCCGCCCGTACCGTTCGCTCGCCCAGACGCGCGCCATGTTCCACTCGCGTGCGCAGGGTGATCGTCTCCGCCCCGGCTTCCCCGGCGTTGCGGGTGAGGTTGAGGAGGACCTGGAGCAGGCGGTCCGTGTCGCCGAGGCTGTCCGGTAAGCTGGGGTCGTAATCGAGGCGAAGACGCGGTGCGTCTGCTTCGGCACCGACTAGGCCCTCAAGCCGTTCGAGCAGTTCGTGCACGTTCACCGGGGCGATTCGTGCCGCGCCGCGATGGCGTAGGAGGCCATCGGCCAGAGCCGCCAGCCGGTCGGCCTCGCCGATCACCATGCTGGCGAGTTGGCGGAGGTCGTCTTCCATCACGCGGCGTTCGAGCAGTTGGGCCGCGCCGCGCAAACCTGCGAGGGGGTTCTTTACCTCATGGGCGAAGCCGCGCAAGGTTGCCGAGAGAGGAGTGCCGCCTGGGGTCAGATCCGGGGCGAGCGCATGAACTTCGACGAGGATTCTGTTCTCGTCGATCGGCTGCATGGTCAGGTCGGCGGTGACTTCACGCCCCCGCGCCACGCCGAAGGTGACCCCGCGGAGGTTGAAGGCGCGGCGTTCGGAGAGGGTGCGGGTGAGTTGCGAGGCCAGGCTCGGTTCCCGCATCAGGGTGGTCAGTTCCTGGCCGACAGCGGTTCTCGGGCCGACGTCCAGGACCTCGCCGAGGGCGGGGTTGAGCCATTGGACGCGGCTGTCTGGGCCTACGATGGCTAGGCCGGTGGACAGCAGGGTCAGCAGTTCCGCCTGGTTGGGTGCATGCATTGCACCAATGTAGGGAGTTAGGGGGGCGGGGGCAATGGGACTAATTCGGAGGTCGCGTGGACGGATTCCCATAGTCGAGGCAACTGCACAGACTATGGGAATCCAACTTTCTCCATCGAAGGCCGCGCCACACCGCCCGGGGCGAGGAGCAGCGCGCGAGTCCACTAGGGAGCCCACCGTGAGTCTGCTTCGCCAGACGCTCGCCCGGCTTCAATGGGACCAAAGGAGCTTTTCGCTGCGCGCCTCGGGGCACCCTTGTCGCTTATCAATATGTATAGTTTTTGATTAGACGGATGCCGCTAGCCTTTGTGGCCCAAAGCCGACTCGACGGATGTAAACATGGCGCCGATGTTTCCGGAAGACATCGGTAGAGCAGAGAGACACTCCATGGTCTATGTCACAGCAATCGCATGATGATATCTCTGCGTTGGCCGTTTACTTTCAAGTAGCCACGGGGTGGAAGACGGACAGCCAAGCACTCTTTGCCCGTGTCGTGTGAGGCACTTGTCAGCATGCTGGACGTAAGTTCCATGAGAACCTCACCGCACCTTGGACACGTCGAGGACAAAAATGTCGATTTGGCCGGTGAGTTCAGGTGGTAGCGACGACTCGATGCGACGCTTGAGCTCAAAAGCGCTTCCTATTCCGTGATTCTTGCGCCCGGCAACCTTTTCATCAGCCCCAAACCAAATTACCAAATAAATCCCTTGCTGTTCTGCATCGGGATGAATCGCGTAACGTTCATAGAGCTGTATGGATGCGGCCGTATATAGCTCCCTATGCCACTGTCCTTTCACCTCTGCAACAAGCAGCCGCCTTCTGCCGCCAATCAGCTTGGCGATTGTAAAGTCACTTCGTTTTGAGGCTTTAAGTTGATGTTCCGGGGTCACTACTATGTTCTGTGTCTGAAGTCTAAGACTTAGACGCTCAGCAATGATCTCGGTGCATCGTTCTTCGTCGAGCCGACTGCCCTTTTCGTAGAACAAATCTGCGGAGTTGTACTCGCCACCTTTAATGGCTTTCTGAAAATGATCGAGCTCTTCGATAACTAGTTGACGAAGGCCCTCGACCGTCACCACCGCATCACGATCTAGTCGATCAACAATTTGCTCTGGCGTCGGTGGCTCAAAGTTCTTCAAGGCGCGCTTCTTCACATGGCCTGCGCGGATGCTCTTCAAGTCCTTATGCAGGTGCGCGAAGCGGAGATCTGCAAGGAGGCGATCTGCTACAAGAACTGCATCGTCGTGATCGTCATCGACCATCACCCAAATGACTTCGGTCAGGAAGCGGTAGGCATTTTCACCTCTCGGACTTCCAGTACCCCAGTGACTTGGCAGGTCAACCTTGGGCCACTTCTCGACAAAGACATCTAGGATTGCTTCCACTTTCCTCGGCGTCAACCTTGGCCAATACGGGTGGTCATTGCTGCTCATTCGCCCGAACCGCTCGTATAATAGGTGCACTGTGTCCTCGTCGTGCTTGAGCCACCGCCAGCACTCGTCAGGCGGATCATTCAGAAAGTAAAAGGCACGTACTAGCCAGAATGCGAGTTCAGGATCGATACCTTCGACCTCGCCACCTATGGTCGATACGGTTGAGAATTCCGCGCAACGCTCCGCGATGATGGCTTTCAGATCTTCGCGATTTCCATGCTGAGCGGCTACGTCAAACAGCGTATCTAGCGACCCAAGCGCTAGGCCACGAAAGCGCTGAAGCCACTCGATGGACAGTGCGGCGCGAAAACTGCTAAAAGTTTCGTCGCCACGCAATAGCCACACATCAGGATGAGGACATTCTGGCGATGCCAACTGCGGCTCAACGTACTCTCGCAAAAAGCTCTCCCTGCTCGCTTCATCGGGGAAGGCTAGGCGATCGACTTCTCGCTTCAGCGCCATGGCGTCCTCCTTCGGAACGCCGCTGTAGTGTGTTCTGATGTTGGTTCGAAGAGACCTGAGTAGCCGATTGTCAAGGCCTTCAAGATTGCCTTTAGATCGTAATATTTCTAAGCACGCCGCGTAAAGAACTGTCTCTGCCTGATGAAACTGGGAGGCGCAACGAAGCTTTGCGATGCCTGGTAGATCTGGGACGTAAGGAGTGAGGAAGTCAAGGCAGTTTCTAAGTGCATTCCGAACGAGGAATTCATCACCAAACTCTTTCTCGATGCTATTCGGACTCATCAGAGTGATCTCTGAGAAGCGATACAGAAAGCCCCAGTGACGTCCACCTTCGATGATTTCCCTATTCTCTTGGACGTACTTGATGTTGGCCGCGCGGATGTCGTCTTGCTTCGTTCGCCGGCGCCTCATCCTTCGCGCGTGTCTAAAGTTTGGCACTCGATGGCTGCGTTCAAATCTTGCGGCTTCTCTGTTGGATCTAGCCCACTCACGCATGAAGGAGCGCTTTGATGACGCTTGCTCACGCATATGTCGACGCAGGATGTCCTCGCCTCTGTTCTCCTTGCTTCGGTGGTATTGGTGCCTAGCCATGAAGCTTGACCAAAGAGTCGGATTGTCCGTTTGGTAAGCTAAGTCGATAATAAATCGATAGTCACCTGTCTGAAAATTCAGCCCAGAGTGCGAGTGCCAGTCGAATCTATGTATCTTGTTTTCAAAGATATGGTCGCGATCGGTCAGGGTTCCGAATACATGAGAAATGATCTCCTGGCGTAAGCCATGGTCGTTCTGAAGTACTTGAACAGCCTTGCTCTGATCGGGTGATCTCTGCTCGTGAAATCGAAGATCCTTCACCCATTTCCAGATACGTGTTGCCTCGAAAGGGGGTGCGGCCAGTTCGAAGTAGCGGTCCAGAAGTCGACCGACGATCTTACTTATGCCATTTCGACAGCCGCACTCATGAGACTTCTTTTCGCATGTGCACGAGAGGCCCGCTGTAAGTTCGTCTAGGAGCCATTGGACCGACGCAAGATCCAACCCGTCGACAGAATATTTCAGAAAGTAGCGCTCACCTATCGTGCGCTCACGGTGATTGTGATCGATCGGATAGAGACCTGCGGAGGCCCGAAAGCAGTCGGCAAGGTGTCTACGGGTAAATGCCCCATGGCCCAGGGCGGCAATGGTCTCCGCTGCAACATTTAGCGAACTGTGGGTGGCCTCGGCAATCAGTGCAGACACGTCCGCCAAATGGTCGTGGTCAACGATTGCGACTAGACATCTACTTGCCAGCATGCGGGAGGTCTTGCTCTCGCTCGATGCTAAAGCGAGTTGCCGAAGCTCAGTTGTGAGTTGATCGACTATCGGGGAATCCACTAGTAGTTCAAGGATCAGGTCGCGCAAATGTCCGTCGCGTCCAGTAGCGAGAAGAGGTCTGATCTCGTCCACGACGTCTCTGGTGAAGAAGCCCGCTACGCTGAAGCGTCGCCATAAGTCACCTCTTCGAAAGTAGGGGTCTCGAGCTTCAATATCTTTCAGTCGGCCTATAAGTAAACGCTTGGACGACTGCTCCAGCTGAGAGGGATCGCCGTTTGCAAGCACTGCGTAAGGATCAAGTTCGATGGCCGCTTGCTCAATCGACTTATTCCCTAGCGAAGCCATCCAGCCAAGCAGTCCCCGTAGCTCGTCTCGCACGATCGAATTCGGGGCTATTATGGGCATGCACTTGGCCCACGTTAAAGGATCGGCTGGATCTACTATTCGCTTACAAAGATAGTCCGCCGCACAGTATTCAGTGACGATTTTGTGTACCGGACGATGTTGATCAGTGCGCTCCGTGGGCTTGAAAAGACGAGTTGCAAGAATACCGTCGGCCGCCATGCTTCCATTAACGAGCGGCGCCAACAAAGGGTACATTCTGTCTTCAGCGGCTTCGCTCGTGCAGACACCTTCAACGCCGGATAGCAGTATCTTGGCGAAGACCTCTGAGGATAAATTGACACGTTGAGCGGCAGAAAGGGTGGAATTTGCTCTGGCTACGGCAACATTAACTTCCCTCGCTAGACGCTCAACTGCTTGCGCGAAGATGGACCGCTTGTTTGTGAAGTGTCTGCCGCTTTGGATATACGCGTCAGCAAACAGTTTTAGGAACTGGGGGTTCGGGAGTAGCGCCTCTAAGTCGAATCGGGCTACTTCGGCCTGAAAATCTATGAAATCTTCTCCTCGTGCGTGATCTTCGAAGATCGCACGCTGCTCTGACTCTTCAAATGCACATAGCCTTACCACCAGGGGCACATGTCCGAGAAAGTCTCGGAACGCGGCTGTAGAAGCGTTGCCCCACTCACTGGAGCGGCTCGACAGGTAGACGTAGGTCGGATTAGTCGACTCAGCTCTGGCCAGAAGCTGAAAGATGCCCGACGCGTCAACTTTCGCCAGCTCGTCAAACGCATCAAGTACTAGCGGAAGACCCTCCGACCGCGCTTCGCTATATCGGAACTTACTTGCTGTTAAAACTCTTGTTCCCAACTGTTGAGCGAGACTGTGTAGGAGTTCGGTTTTCCCACCGCCGGGTTCTGCTAAGACTACGACGTAGCGCGAAGAGGATATGAGCTCTTCTTCGGTATACGTCTTGCTATCTGAGGATAACGTACGCTTGAGGTATAAAGTCGAGCTCATAAGAGAAACTGTCCGTCGTACTTTATTTTTGTGATGGGGAAGATGCGCCTTTTGCCGCTGCCCCCCCGTCCTGGGGCGTTGTTGCGGAAACAAGTAGAAAAAGCGAGCAAAGGATCGCCACGGAGCCGATGCGCAACCCGACGGCAAGCACGGTGTACTTTGATGAGGCTACTTTTGCTAGCTCGTAGCAGTGCCGGAGTTTCTCTGACGTCAGATCCGCCTCAGACCGCTTTACGACATCGGAAACATATTCCTCAGCATTCGTGTAAGTTGCGACTGACTTGAAGAAGATTAGACCGCGAGGAGATCCACCGAGTCTCGGTATGACGACGTATAGGAAGCAGGCGGCTGATACGGCTAGGCCGATCATGGAAGCACACGTAATGAGGTCCATCGCCGACCAAGTTGAGGATGGCCTGAGCCAGTGCTGTGCCCAGTTCTGCGTGTGCTCAAATGCCAGAAGTGCTGAACACACAGAGAAGTAGAAGATGGCTTTCTGGTCCGCGTTGCGAATGTATTCGCGGATGTACTCGTGGGATTCTCCCGCGAATTTCGTCGCTGCAGCGGGCACATTTTCGTCGGATAGATGGGCCCTCATCGTCGCCTCTGGTGCGGAAGGTGCTCGGCCTGACTGAGAGAGCAGTGTGACCGTATCAATATCCGGAGGGGACGGAATGTTCGTATTGTCGCCGCTAGATTGATCTTCGGTGGTGGCCATCATCTCACTCCGTTAGGCGCGACCAGCGCCCGGTATATTTGTAGAGCAGGTACGGTTCACTGGATACTCTGTAAGTCCACCCGGTCGGCTCTGGATGGACCTGCGTGAAATGAGTTCGCCAATTTATCGGAAGGTTCTTTCGTACGGATTCCCCAATCACGATTTCTTGAGCATCAGCGTGGCTGAGCATTTTTGCGGCGAAGTTTGCTGTGGTCCCGATCGCTACGTATGAGTTGAAGCCCCGGGCCACACCGAGGTTAGCAATGGTCACCGTGCCGTAATCAACTGATATTCGGAACGCAAAGGGAGTAAAGCCGCTCGCAACGAGGATGGGATCTATAAGATGCTCCCTTGCGGCCATCATGGTCAGGGCGCACGCCACCGCGCGCTTGGACCCTGACTCCGGCGGGGTTCCGGCATTATCTTCGAAGTAGGCCATCAGGCCATCGCCCGTATTTTTCTCCACCGTTCCCGCGTAATCTTCCGCGACGCGTATCATTTCCGAGAAGAACAGATTTAGTGCAGCCAGCATTTCCCTTTGCTCCGCATCGGTTTCGGCCGGTCGTGAAGTGAAGGCACAGATATCGATGAACATCACCGCCATGTTCAACCTGCGACCTGATCCGAGCGCTAGATCAGCGCCATCCGGAACAACGCGGCCGTTCGCTAATGCATCGTCTCGCTCCCTGATTCGATCTCGTAGACGGAGCACGCGTTGCATTTGCCTGTCCCAATAGGACTTCTTGAGGCTCTCATAATCCACGATGTTATCCCTCTCAGGCTTGACGATCGTTAGGCGCATCTAGGAGTCAGTTGACGACATATACCTTGTAGCCCGGAATGCCTATGCTCGTTCCGTGGAAGGGTGTTTCGGTCGCTCGTTCGAGCCACTGGACGTGGATCAACTCGTAAAGTTCACGGCCAATGCGAAACTGGTTGGGATCACATGATTGCTCGATTTTTACAGCTCGGTTGAGCGCGTCGCTGGCAACTTCGACGCTCTGGTAGTTTGTAGCTAGTATAGCTATTGTCCGTATTGTTGCTTCCCCATAGTCAGCCCCAACCCTGATCGATATGGGATTGATGCCTATTGATCGGAGGGACGGATTTATCGTGTCGTTGACAAGTACCAAGAGGGAGAGTCCAAGGTCGATCGTTGCGTCGCACTGGCTGGTAAATGATGGGTGGTCTATATAAGCAATGAACCCGTCGCCAGTGAGCTTGAGTAGGTGACCGTTGAAATGGCCGACCAGCGTCCCTAGTTCTCGGATGAGAAGGGTGTAAGCCTTCTCGAAGTTCTCGGCGTTTTCTCGTCGGTATGCGGACGATCCGCATATGTCTACCGAGAGGAAGGTGAGATCTCGCAGATCTCCTCCGTCCAGTTCTCGGTGCTGTGATGCTTTCTCAAGGGGAGGGGAATGGTCCTCGCCGCGAAGCTCGTTGGTGACGTGTTCTCGCCTGCCTCTAGCGTAGTCCCGCGAAGACTTGATCGACGGCGAGAGGCTAAAAATTGGCAGGCCCGCCATTTCCCTGCGCATTTCTTCCCAGGGCACGAGTACCTTCAGGTACTTGTCCAGATAGTATCGCTCACCTGCTTTAGTAACTTCCGTATACCGTCTCGGGTCAGGCTGGATCGAAATTTTGACGGTCCTCTCTTTCTCGTTTGCGTCAGATCGCTCAATAACGAAATCGAATCGTCCTTTCTTTTGCATCCTTTCCCCCTGAGTTACTTTGGTATAGCTATCCCAGCGTGCCGACCGAACGGACTGTACTCTCTTGCTTGAGCCTGTCCAGATAGTCGGCCCAGGAGGACATCATTAGGCGGCGTTCCGAGATGTGCGACGTGCGGTTGTAGGCTCTTCCGTTTGGATCCTTCACTGTATGGGCAAGTTGATGCTCAATGAAATCTGGACGGAAATTAAGGACCTCGTCTAGAACAGTGCGTTGCCATCGCACGGAACCCGTGCCCGCTCATCTCCTCGGTGGAAAATCCCATTCTCCGTAATGCAGAAAGTACAGCGTTATTACTCATTGGGCGTTTTGTGCTGCGTGCACTCGGAAACAGATAGCGGCCTGCTCCAGTCAGCGGTTGGAGGTCCCGCAAGATTTCTATAGCCTGTCGCGAAAGGGGCACCAGATGCGGCAATCGCATCTTCATTTTCTCGGCTGGGATGTTCCACTCTGCCTTGTCGAGGTCAAACTCGGACCACTCCGCGTGCCTGAGTTCTCCAGGGCGAACAAATACAAGTGGAGCTAGTCTCAGGGCGCAATTAGTGACGAAGGTGCCTTTGTAGGCGTCTATGGCACGCAGCAAGCCTCCGATTGCAGCTGGCTCAGTGATCGCAGCTAAGTTTTTAGGCTTGACCGGAGGCAGGGCACCGAGTAGGTCAGCCACGGGGTTGCGCTGTGCACGTCCCGTTGCGATCGCATAGCGAAGGACCTGCCCGCAGTTCTGAAGTATGCGATGTGCAGATTCGACAGCGCCACGATCGACAACACGATTTACAGTTATCAAGAAGTCTTTGGCCGTTATCTCGGCGATCGGCCGGCTGCCTAGCCAAGGGAAGATGTCATTTTCGAGCCTTAGCATGATTCGGCTCGCGTGCTGTTCTACCCACGCTAAGCTTTGCTTCGCATGCCATTCGCGCGCCACGATTTCGAAACTATTTTTTGAGCGCTCTTCACCGTCGGCTTTAACGAGCTTTCTTTGCGCGGTTGGGTCAATCCCAGCAGCTAGCAGCTTGCGTGCAGTGTCGCGTTTTTCGCGAGCGTCAGCGAGACCGGTGTTGGGATAGGTGCCTAGAGAAAGGCGCTTTTCCTTTCCTCCGAAGCGGTACTTGAGCCGCCACCACTTTCCTCCGGCTGGCGAGATCTCCAGGTAGAGGCCGCCGCCGTCGAACAAGCGCTGAGTCTTACCAGTGGATTTGGCTTTGCTTATCGCTACGTTCGTAAGGGGCATGGGGGCAACTTTCGGCAATCATACGTTTGTTGCCCCCGATGTTGCCCCCACTTGTCCCCGGATTTCAAGGAATCTCGCGGCACAGCGTGGGACAAAAAAAAAAGCCGGAACCCCTGCTAGTGCTTAGGTTCCGGCCTTCTTGGTACGTCAGAAGACGTCTTGTTGGTGGAGGTGGCGGGAATCGAACCCGCGTCCTTGAACAGTCCACACCGCAGGGAGGTTCCCCATAGTGCCCGTCCAAACATAGCTCTGCAAAGCCGCCCACAACAGAAGACGGGTGTGAGCGATGTCGCAGATCTAACGACCGACCAACTTTGGTGCCTATCATCGGTCCGCCAAACATGGCTGCGACGAGTCGCGAATGTAAGTAGTTGATTGGTTCAGACTCTAGCTCGCGTCCACCATAGTTGAGCGCACGTGTTCTGACTATGCTCTTTTGACCACCCCTTTCCTCCGGCGCTTTGCGCCTACGCGACGTCGACCCCCGGGCGGGGGGGGCTCCCTCCCCCAGCCTCTTCGTGGCCGGTTCCCCCTCCCCTGCCTCCCGCCGCAGCTGGCTAGGTCGAAGGCCGCTGCGGCCTCCGTGGCAGTCGCTTCGCTCCATCCCGCGCCAACGGCCTTCGCTGCGGCTGCGCCGCCCTCCTTGACCTCGCTGCACCACTCGGCCTCTCGGCTTCCCGTTGGAAGCATCCGCGGCTTGCCAGCCGCTTCGCTTCCGACTGGGCCTGTACCGACTATGGGAATTTGTCTGTACCGACTATGGGAATCCGTCCATCTGGCTATCTATTGAAAGCGCACCAACTTCATCGGCGGCCCACCTTCGATAATAGTCAGACTAGAGAAATCAGAAGCGAACTCAGCCGTGACACCCATGGACTCGGATCGAAAGCGCATGGGAGAAAGCGCGAGCAGACGTTCGGGAACAGGCGCACCGGCGTTCGCATACAAGCAACTGTCTTTTTTGCTTTGGCTCCTCAAGGTGCGTCGGATCGCCAGCCGACCTGATCACGGACCATGGCGTTGATGGCGGTGATGAAGCTGCGCATGCAGGCGACGAGGGCGACCTTGGCCAGCTTTCCGCGCGCCCGTAGGGCGCGATACCGTGCGCCGAGGGCGCTGCCCTTGACGCGGATGGCGGACCAGGTAGCCATGTAGAGCGCACGTCGGACGACCCATCGGCCGGCGCGGACGCGTCGAGGCCCGTCGCGCCGGCCGCTTTGGTCGACGTACGGCGCAACACCGACCAGCGCCGCGATCTGTTGTCGCGACAGTCGCCCCAGCTCGGGCAGGTAGGCCAGCAGCGTGGCTTCCGTCACCGGTCCGACGCCGGGGACCTCGCGCAACCGTGACGCGGGCGCCGCCGCCGTCGTGGCCGTGGCGATGCGCTTGTCCAGGTCGGCGATCTGGACCTTGGCCGCCTCGATCATGGCCTGCAGGGCATGCCGTGCCGCGGCCAGCCGGGTCTGCGCCAGGCGGCGGCGGTTGTCATCGCGCTGTCCGACCAGTTGCAGACGGCAACGCAGCAACTCGGCCAGTTCCGCGCGTTCGGGCGAGGGCGCTTGATACGGTTGGGGCGTCACATGGGCGGCCATGCGGGCCAGCACCTGCGCGTCCAGGGCATCGCTCTTGGCGAAGTGGCCCAAGGCCCGTGCGTAGGCCGTGGCCCGGTGCGAGGCCAGGCGCGTGACGCAATAACCGGCCTGGGCCAAGGCGTCGAGAATGCCTCGTTCGTAACCGCCCGTGGCCTCGATGGCGATGTGCTGGACCGCCTGTGGCGCCAGCGCCTCGAGCAACGCACGGTGCCCTTGGGGCGAGTTGGTGAAGCGCCCGCCGGGGCCGCGGGGATGGCAGGCCACGTCCAGCGTGGCTTTGCCCACGTCGATACCTACAAAGATGCTCATGGCTTCACTCCGGAGTACGATCGGCAGTGAGAGCACCTCCACCATGCCCCGGCTTGTGAATTCGAGGTACGACTCGAGCAACTGTTCGGGCTTCAGTGGAGGGAGTGCGGCAGCCCTAGCTCCCACACGTGCTCGCAGCACTGCCGTCCATCGGCTTGCCGCACTCCGCTCTCACCTCCCAGCCTAGCCCTTCGGAAAGACACAAGCCGACCTTGTCGGCGATCCCGCGGCAGCGGGCCAGGTTGAGGCATGCACCCATCGCCGACAGGGTCGGCTCCCACCACCTAGCTTCTAGGACACGGGATTAGGCAGGTAATCGCCCGGCTCGAACTCCCTGCGCATTCGCGGGATGGCGAAATCCACGAAGGCACGAAGTTTCGGCAGTAACTGATGTCGGCTTGGGTAGTAAAGGGAAAACCCAGGAACCTCTTCACAATAGGGTTCGAGCACGGTCTGCAGATTCCCGCTTTCAAGGTGCGACATCACGAGCGATTGCGGCACCTGGAAGAGCCCGACACCTCTCAATGCCGAGCGAATGCAGGCTTCGATGTCGTTGCTCACGAGTGGCCCCTCGACGCCCACCGTGATGCGTTCACCGTCGACAACGAATTGCCAGTGATCGAGGGCTCGCACGGACTGGCGGAGCAATACGCAACGGAAGCCTTGCAGATCGTACGGAGATGCCGGCCAGCCATGCTTCCGAAATAACGCCGGGGCGCCGACGACGACGAAGCGTTCCGGTGGCGTCAGCCAGACCGCGACCATATCGACCTGGACGAAGTTTCCGAGACGTATCCCCGCATCGAAACCTTCTTCGACGATGTCTATCGGACGATCCTCGCCCACCAGTTCGAGTTCGACATTGGGGTGGGCGTCGAGAAAGTCGGGCAGCAAGCGATTCACCAGCAACGGCAAGATCGGCCTGGGCATATTGATGCGCAGTCGGCCGGTAATTTCGCCACCCAATCCACTCGCGGCATCCAATCCTGCCGTGAGCATGTCGACCGCCGGGCGCGCGTGGGCAAGCAGGCGTTCGCCCGCTTCGGTCAGCCCGACGCTTCGTGTCGTACGAGAGAAGAGTGGCGCGCCAACCCGCTCTTCCAGACTCCGTATCGCCTGACTGACCGCGGACGGCGTGACCCCAAGCTGCCGTGCCGCGGCACGAAAGCCCCGGCATTCCGCCACGGTCAAAAACATGACCAGTCCGTCCAGGTGGGTTCGAGCCATTGTTAAGTTCATCTACACAGCCCGTTCCGAATGTGCCTCGTATCCGAATGATAGCGCGCGAGGTACCGTGAATGATCGAACTGACTGCTGGAGTACGCACATGTTTTTGGTGATGGGAATTACGGGAAAAGTCGGTGGCGCCGCGGCGACTCATTTACTGGCGCAAGGCAAGAAAGTACGCGCCCTGGTCCGAGACCGCACAAAGGCGGCAAGCTGGGCTGACCATGGCGTCGAACTGGTTGACGGCGACTGGAACGATGCGGTCTCGATCGAGCGGGCGCTTGAGGGTGTCGATGGCGCATTTGTCATGTTGCCCCCCATCTGGACACCCTCGCCGGACTTCAAGGAAGCAAAAGCCGTCATCGCGAACTACGTCGAGGCGCTCACCAAGGTGCCGGTGCCGCGAGTCGTCGCGCTTTCGTCGATGGGCGCGAACAGAGCCAGCGGGATGGGGCTGATCACGGCTCTATCGCTTCTGGAGCAAGGTTTTCGTGACCTGAAACTGCCGACCGCCTATGTCCGGGCCGGTGAGTTCCTCGAAAACTTCCTTTACGGCTTGCACGTCGCTCAGGGCGGCACGCTGCCCGTCTTCCATAATCCGACAAACAGGAAGTCGGCCATGGTCGCCACCAACGACATCGGCAACGAGATCGCGACGCTTCTGAGCGGACCCGCCTGGCCGGGGCATCGGATCATCGAACTCGGCTCGATGGTGAGCGCGGACGAGGTCGCGGCGCAATTGGGCGACGTGATGAAACTCGACATCAAGGCCCTTTCTGTCCCGCGGACCGCCTGGCCAGATACGTTCGAGCAATTTGGCGTTCCGAAGGGCCAGTCTGGCCTGGCCGAAACCATGTATGACTTCGTCAACGCCGGGGGAACGGATCTCGGGGGCGAGGGTACGGAGCACGTTGCGGGCGCGACGTCTGCCCGCGATGTTTTTTCGGCGGCCCGGAAAGCTGCTTCAGCGTAGGGTCGAGGTAGGCCCTCAATGTAACCGTAAGGTCAGACACATGTCGAAAATCTCCTGGCGCCGAGTCTTACCCTTCGTTCTCGCCGCATTCTTCGTCGTTGGCTCAGTGAGCAATCTCCTGGCTCCTGCGCCCATCTACGAGGAATACCTGAAATGGGGCTACCCGCGCTGGTTCCATTTCGTGACTGGGTCGCTGGAACTCGGTGCTGCCATCCTGCTCGTCCGGGTGCCGAGTCGCCTCTTGGGTTCGGCTCTCGGCTGCGCCATCATGCTTGGCGCCCTCGCGACCGTCATTGTCCACGGCGAATATGGGCACGCCGTGCCACCACTCGTCGTGGCGACATTGTCACTTGTGGTTGGCTGGACAAGCTGGCGCATGCGGACGGCGAATCCGATCACCGATCAAGATCCTTGATCCACCTCGGATCAATCAGTAGAACGAAGAACATCCCTACGTTTTCCGACCAAGAAAAAACCGCTCGAGGTGGAACGTTGAAAGCAGATACAGGGCGGCTATTCTTGCGCGTTATTCCGGTGGTCCTTGCACTGTCAGCCTCGACAGCGGGAGCCGCGACCACGCAGGCCGAATCGGAGCCGATCGCCGCACCGATCCCGCCAGCGCTGCCCGCCCCGTTGGACAGGCCGTTCCATGGCGCGATCGAATTGGCCGTCAACGCCACCGATACCGATCACCAGGTCTTCTCCATTCGCGAGACGATTCCCGTCCAGGCATCAGGCGATATTGTCCTGCTCTATCCCGAATGGGAAACGGCCAGTCATGCGCCCACCGCCACCGTTGCGGAGTTGGCTGGCTTGGCGATATCCGTCGATGGGAAGGCGACAGATTGGCGCCGCGATGCCGTGAATATGCACGCTTTCCACGTCGACGTACCCAAGGGGGCGAGCTCGATCACGCTGGACTTCCAATTCCTTGCGCCGGCCAAAGCCCACCTGTTGCGGCCGGACATGGCGATAGTGCCCTGGCAGCGCGTGTTGCTCTACCCCGCCGGTTGGTACGTGCGAAACATCCCCGTGGCCGCGAAGCTCACACTGCCTCCTGGGCTGACGGCTTTCACGGCGTTGGCTTTCCAGACCATTGACGACGGAACACTGGGCTTCCAACCGGTAACGCTGGAGCAGTTGGTCGACGCTCCCGTCTACGCCGGGCGATACACACGCCGGATCATGTTGAACGAGGGCGCGTCTCACCCGGTGACGCTCGACCTCCTGGCGGACGCGGAGAAGGACCTCGCGATCACGCGACCCGAAGTCGACCGTGTCAGAGCGCTCATCGGTCAGGGCCTCAAGACCTTCGGCTCGGCGCCCTATCGCCACTACGACGCCATCGTCACCCTGAGCGACGTCTTATCGCCCGACGGCAGCGGTGGTGGCGTCGAACATCTCGAAGAAGGAGAAAACAATCTCCCCGCTACGTACTTCAATCACGCTGCGGAACAACTCAATAACCTCGACCTGATCGCGCACGAATTCGTCCATGCGTGGAACGGACGGTGGCGCCAGCCGGCTGACTTGTGGTCGCCCACCTTTAATCAACCGGTCGGTGGTTCGCTGCTATGGGTGTATGAAGGGCAAAGCGAATTCTGGGGACGCGTGCTAGCCGCGCGCGCCGGCCTGCGCGATCGGCAGCAGACACTGGACAAGCTCGCAATGGATGCAGCCACCGTTGCCAACCGCAGCGGCCGGCGCTGGAAAGACCTGCAAGACAGCACGAATGACGCGGTCTTCATGGCAAAGCACCATGTCGCGATGCCTGACTGGCAACGTCGTGAGGACTATTACGCCGAAGGCGTATTGCTATGGCTAGACGTGGATGCACGCCTGCGCCAACTGAGCCGTGAACAACGAGGTATCGACGACTTCGCACGTATCTTCTTCGTCAAGGACAGCGCGCCATTGACGCGAACCTACACCTATCGGGATGTCTGCGATGCGCTGGACAAGGTAGCGCCGGACGATTGGGCGGCCTTTCTCGATCGGCATCTTCATACCCGCAGCGCGGATGAAGCGATTGCCGGCCTGGCCCGGGCGGGCTGGAAACTTGTTTATAACGACACGCCCACTGAAACGTTCCGTCAGGATGAGGAGGAAGCCGGCGCCATCAGTTTCGATTATTCGATCGGTCTACGGATCGAGCCGGATGGAACGGTTCAGTCGGTTCAATGGGACAGCCCGGCATTTAAAGCGGGTCTATCCCCAGGTGCCAAAGTGCTCGAGGTAGGCGGGCAACCTTTTTCGACTCGCCTGCTGTTGGCGGCGGTCCAGTCGGCTTCGTCAAAACCACTACGTATCCGTGCCGACACCGGCGGTCACAAACGCGTCGTCGACATCGATTATCGAGGTGGGTTGCGCTATCCCCACCTCGAGCGCATCAAAGACACAGCTGACCGATTGTCCGCGTTGCTCGACGCCAGGTGATGCGTACCACGCGACGCCATCAGTGCGCCATCGCCTTGGTGGCCTCACGCACGCTTCGCTTGCGCAGCACGTCGAACGCCGCCGGATCGTAGTCGAAGTGACGATAGGCAGGGTCGATCCACCAGAGTAACCCACGGTGGCACCAGCCCTATGACGAAAGCCTTACCGGAAGGTTCATCCGATTCAACGGTTCTTCACCATTCCGCTAGAGCACAGCATCACGCTCAGCAAAGATGCCCGCCATCTCCACCATGTTCTCCGTTCCCCACGTACACAGCGGAACGATCGCCTCAGCCAGGCTGCGGCCCAACGGCGTCAACGAGTAATCCACGCGTGGCGGCACCTCCTTGTAGTCGGTCCGCGCCAGCACGTGATCCATCTCCAGATCCTTCAATTGCTGGATCAGTACCTTGTCGCTGACGCCCGGGATCAAGCGCTTGAGTTCGCCGTAGCGCTTCGGCCCGTCGCGCAGGAAAAACAGGACCAGTGGTTTCCACTTGCCCGAGATGATGCGGAGCGTGGCGTTGAGCCCGCAGCCGGGATCGCAGGTTTCAGGAGGCGTCGTCATTTGGGTACTTACCAAAAAGTGCATACTTGTCCTTAGGTTATCAGCGCCACATCCTTGGTCTCAAGTAAGCAGTTCGCTGCTTCCCCACGACTCCAACCCAAGGATCAACATCATGACCAGACTGAATGGAAAGACCGCCGTGATCACCGGCGGCGCTACCGGCATCGGCCGCGCCGCGGCGAAGCGCTTCATCGAAGAGGGAGCCTTCGTCTTCATCTTCGGCCGCCGGCAGGAAGCGCTTGACGCCGCCGTGGCCGATCTCGGGCCCGACGCCCGCGCCGTGAAGGGCTCGGTCTCCGATCCGGCCGACCTCGATCGCCTCTATGCGGCAGTGAAAGCCGAGCGCGGAACCCTCGACATCGTCTTTGCCAACGCCGGCGCGGGAAGCCTGCTTCCGCTGGGCAAGATCACTGCCGAGCACATCGACGAAACCTTCGATACGAACGTGAAGGGCACGATCTTCACGGTCCAGAAGGCGCTGCCACTGATGGGCGAAGGCGGTTCGATCATCCTGACCGGATCGAGCGCCGGCACGACGGGCGCACCGGGCATGAGCGCCTACAGCGCGAGCAAGGCCGCCGTGCGCAACCTCGCGCGGACCTGGGCGGAGGATCTGAAAGGCACCGGCATCCGGGTCAACGTGCTGTCGCCCGGTGCAACGGCGACCGAACTCGCGAAGGAAGCGCTGGGCGAAGAAGGTCAGAAGGTCTTCGCCTCGATGACTCCGCTCCAGCGCATGGCCGATCCAGCGGAGATCGGAGCGGTGGCAGCCTTTCTCGCGTCGTCAGACAGCAGCTTCATGACCGCCAGCGAAGTCGCCGTCGACGGCGGCCTGGCGCAACTCTGACGCGCTGCGCTCGACAGGTTGCTCCGTTCGACATGAGTAGCCTGCCGGGCGCGCGAAACCAAAGGAAACTCTATGAGCTACGCAATTATCGGGTTCGGCAAGATCGGCCAGGCTCTCGCCAAGGCGTTTGCCCGTAACGGCATCAACGTATCCGTTGCCACCACGCGCGATCCCGAGAGCTTCGCAGCCGAAGCGGCCGCGATCGGTCCGACGATCGTTCCAAAAAAGCTGGCAGAAGCGGTAAAGGCGGACGTTGTCTTTCTGGCCGTCCGTTTCGAGGCACACCAGGACGTCGCGAAGGCGCTGCCTAGCTGGCAAGGGAAGACGATCGTCGACGTAACCAATGCCTATGGCGTGCCTCCTGAAGAACTAGGAGGTCAGCCTTCATCCAGGTTCGTCGCGCAGGCCTTCACGGGTGGAAGGCTGGTCAAGGGCTTCAACCATTTGGGCGCTGCCGTCCTTGGACAAGATCCGGCCGTACATGGCGGGAGGAGAGTCGTATTCCTGGCGAGCGACGATGACAGCGCCGCAGCGGAGATTGCTGTGCTTGCGGAACATCTCGGTTTCTCACCGATCAAACTCGGCGGGCTTTCGGAAGGTGGAATGCTGGTGCAGGCGCGTGGAAATAGCTGGGGTAAGCTGATCTTCAAGGACTTGATCAAGTTCGACTGATGAATGGTGATCGCCAGTTGATTACGCCCGCTGGTCAGGTCAGGTTCCGCGATCAGCTACGCCGCCATTTGCCGGTTCCGAGCCAGATAACGAAGTCCGATTGAAAGCGCCATCTCATAACCAGCGGCGGGATTGCCTGGCGTGGTAACGCTCACCAAGGACGGGTGAGCTGGAGAAATTGTTGCCAGGTCGCCGGCGCGGCTATCGGCGTGGATCTCGATCAACGGCACGTTCAGTGCGTTGAGCGCGCGGCGTAGCGGAGCCACCTGTGTCTCGGGTATCGCATCCGCGTCGACGTCCATGAGAATCAGGTCCGCCGAGGCGGCCTGCCGACCGGCCAGGCAATCGGTCACTTGCTCGATGTCGGCGCAAGCTCGCCAGACCAGATCTTCGCCATGCACTTGCGCGCGCTCCCACAGACTCATTAACGCATCATCGGCTACAGCCTCCGCTCCCGAGGGGTGAATCGGCGCGACAAGCAACAAAATCGACATCGGGTAGCTCGGCAGTGGGAACGGGCCTAGTATCTGACTGACCCTGTAAATTCCACCCATCGGCGATCGCGTCGAGCCGTAAAAATCGCATCAATTTACGTTCCAGCGATTATCCCGCTTTGGACAGGTTCTTGAACGCCATCCCCAACGTACGCAACGCACTACGCGACCGGCTGTCATGCAGCGCCGAGTACAGCACCACCTCATGGGTAGGCAACGGAGGCAACGAAAGCGCCTGACCCACATCGACGGTACCGGACGGCGCCGCGCGCCGCGGCAACACCGCAACGGCCAACCCGACCGCCGCCGCCGCCCCGACCACGGCCGCGCCCTTGCCGATGAAGACTTCCGTCCAGGCGATACCGGCGCTATCGAGCGCACGAACCGCCGCCATACGAATGCTGCACGTCTCGCCCTGCGTCGACAGTGGTAGCGGCTGGCCCGGACGTGGTTGCCAGTGGGGAGCCGCTATCCAGGCGAACGATTCGTCGAACAGCACTTCGCCATTCCGGCGGCGGTCCTCCGGCTGCAATACCAGGGCAGCGTCCAGCACGCCGTCGTCGTAATCCTTGATCACGTCATTCGAGCCGGCGACGCGCAGTTCGATCACGAGGTTCGGATCGTGCTCGTTCATCCAGAGCAACAAGGCAGGCAACTCGCTGCCCACCAACTGATGGCTGACGCCGATCGCAAGTCGTCGCTGCTTCACATCGAACGACGCGATGGCGCGTTCATGCGCACCGACCAACTCACGCGCGGCTTCCATGAAGGCGGCGCCCTCGGCGGATAGACGCACCTGACGCGGCGTCCGCTCCAACAGCCGCCGGCCCAGCTGATCTTCGAGCCGGCGCAATTTCAGGCTGATTGCCGACTGCGTGCTACCCAAGGCCTCCGCCGCACGGGTGAAACTTTGCAGTTCGGCCGTCAGAACGAAGGCCTTAACAGCTTCCAGATCCAAGGGTTTCATGGTTATCCATTTCAATGTGAAATGACTGAAATACTTCTCGATATGTGTTCGATATGGATGGTAGCGCACTAAAGTGCGCCGAACACGGATAGGAAAGGCAGCCATGAAACCTACCAAGACGCTCCTGATCGCCCTCCTCGCGCTGCTGCCCGTTGGCACGGCCATCGCCTCGGAGGCTGGAAAGTCGAGTTCCGTGGGTGCACTCCAAGGTACCTGGGTCCTTGCCTTTGCAGACGTGGAGCATCCCAACGGAATGCGCGGGCACGACTACGGCGACGCCCCCAAGGGCATGCTGCAAATCGACCATGCTGGCCACTATTCGCTGTTCATCTTCAACCGTTCCCGCCCCAGGTTCGCCGCCAACGACAAAAACGCGGGCACGCCCGATGAATTTCGAGCCGCCACATTGGGAACGAGTTCTCACTTTGGAACGGTCGACGTCGATCCGGTGAAGCGAACGCTCACCTTTCACATCGATGGGGCGACGTATCCGAACTGGGAGGGAACGACCCAGGTGCGCGGATACGAATTGACCGGCGACATGCTGAGTTACAAGGTTCCGCCACGCCCTAACGGTGATATCCCATTGACCGGATGGAAGCGGATTTCCCGCTGACCAGAGCAAAAGACATCCGCTCGCGCGGGTATTCCGCGAGCCGATGCCGCCCTGCACGTCCTGTAACAGGTTTCCAAAGGTAGTTGACAACCGCACGTTCCTGCACCAGCATGGATTTCCCATTCGGACTTCTAAACGCCCAGACATCTGAGCGTCCTCCGGAGTAGAACCGCCATGATCACGCAGCTTACGAGCGATACGCGCCATCCGATCGTCACTACGATCGGTGCGTGTTGCTGTTGTCCTGCCTGATCGCGCTTTCGCGCCTGCGCCTCTCCGCCTGACAGGCGGATAAAAAACACTCCCCTCGTTCCCTGCGCTACGCGCGGCATGCAGCCGCGTGTCGTACCGACGCCCGTACCCCCAGGAATCCTTCATGAGGCATGTTCTACCCGTGCGCTTGTCGCTGTCCGCCCTCGTTGCCGGCGCCCTGCTCGGCCCTGTGTCTCATGCTCAGGATGCCGACAAGGCCGAAGACGCGACCAAGCTGCAGACGGTCGTCGTCACCGGTACCCGTTCCGTCAATCGCAGCCAGAGCAGTTCGCTGTCCCCGATCGATGTGGTCACGTCGCAAGACTTGCAGTCGTTCGGCGATACCCAACTTGGGGCCGTGCTGTCGCGGCTCACGCCTTCGCTCAACTTTCCGCGCGCTCCAGGTAATGACGGTTCGGGCATCGTGCGCCCGGCCGCTCTGCGCGGCCTCTCGCCCGACGAAACACTGGTGCTGGTCAATGGCAAGCGCTGGCATACAAGCGCCCTGCTCAATTTACAGGGTGCGCTCGGCCGTGGCTCCGCGCCCGCCGACCTCAACTCGATCCCGATCTCCGCCATCGACCACATCGAAGTGTTGCGCGATGGCGCCTCGGCCCAGTACGGCTCGGATGCGATCGCGGGCGTGATCAACATCGTGCTCAAAGGCGCCGCCGGTGCCGGGACCAATGAAGCGAGCATCACCGCGGGACGCTACAGCGCGGGCGACGGCAAGCAGTGGCAGGGCGAAGCTAGCCTCGGGATTCCGCTCGGCGGCGACAAGGGCTGGGCGCGCCTGAGCGTGGTTCAGGGCCATGCGGACGCGACCAATCGCGGTGGCCGCGACTACCGCGATCCGGCCTCACCCGTTTACGGCCAGCGGACCCAGCGCATCGGCGAACCGGACATCAGCAATCACCAGGCACTGCTCAACGTCCAGTACGCCCTAGCCTCGAACGTGGACTTCTACGCCTTCGCCAGCACCAGCAGCCGCGAGGGCACGTCGCCCGCCCTGTTCCGTACCTACGACAGCGCACGCAACGTACCGTCGATCTACCCGAACGGCTACCTGCCCCTCAACGATGTGCGTTCGATCGACAGCGCCGTTGTCGCCGGCGTGCGTGGCACCACCGCAAACGGATGGCGCTGGGATATCAGCGGCAACTACGGGCGCGATCGGGTCAGCATCGATCCGACGCACACGCTCAACGTCGACCTCGGTGCGGCCAGCCCCACCCGCTTCAACGCCGGGCGCCTCATCGCCACGCAGAAGGCGTTCGATGTCGATGTGGCCCGGGATCTCGACGTAGGTTGGCTGAGCAACCCGGTGACCCTCGCTTTCGGGATCGAGTATCTGCACCAGCAGTACGCGATCGAAGCCGGCGCCCCGGCGTCGTACGTCGGCACGGGCTCCCAGGGCTTTCCCGGATTCACGCCGGGTGACGCGGGGCATCACAGTCGTCACGACGTCGCCGAGTACATCAGCCTGGAAAACCAGATCACGGACAAGCTGAGTGGTTCGTTGGCCGTCCGCCACGAGGATTACAGCGACTTCGGCAACACCACCTCGGGCACATTGTCGGCACGCTACGACTTCACGGACAGCTTCGCACTGCGTGGCACGGCGGCGACGGGTTTCCGCGCGCCGTCGCTACCCCAGCAGTACTACACGACCACCTCGACGAATGTCATCGGCGGCGTTCCGACGCAGATCCGCAATTTCGCAGTAAGCGATCCGGTCGCCCGCGCGCTGGGCGCGGAACCGCTCAAGCCGGAGAAATCGCATAACTACACCCTTGGTGCCGTCTACGCGCCCGGCGCGTGGACGCTCTCGCTGGACCTGTACCAGATCACCATCGGCAATCGCATTGTCCCGTCCGAAAACCTCGTCGGCGACGACGTGCGTGCCTACCTGGAGAGCCAGGGCTTCGCCAACATCCAGGGCGGCAGCTATTTCACCAATGCTTTGAAGACACGTACCCGCGGCGTCGATCTCAGTGGCGGTTACCGCCTCGATTTCGGGGACGCGGGCAAGCTGCAGCTCACGGCCGCCTACAACCGCAACCACACGTCGATTCTCTCGGTGGCGCCCAACCCCGCGACGCTTGCCGAAAGCGGACTGGAACTGGTGCGCGTCGGGCATATCGCGCAGGGCTACATCACCAACGGTGCGCCACGCGACAAGATCGCCTTCGGTGCCGACTACGGTATTCGCGGCTGGAACGTGCATGCGGCGCTGACACGCTACGGACAGTTCACGGTCAACCAGGACCCTGTCAGCAATCCCGGCTTCGACCAGGTCTTCCCCGCGCGGTGGTTGCTCGACCTGTCCACCAGCTACGCGGTCCACGGCTGGACCTTCACGGCAGGCGTCGACAACCTCACCAACGTCTACCCGCAGAAGTACAAGGCCGGAAGCGACGGTGCCGTCGGCGGCACCTGGCCATATCCGGACTACTCGCCGTTCGGTTACAGCGGACGGTACCTCTACACGCGCGTCGCCTATCGCTGGTGACGACGCCTTTTCCTCGACCACCCAGGGGTTACAACGTGCATCCCACGCTACCGATTCGCCGCCATCTTCTGGCCGCGACACTTCTTTCCGCGCTCGGCACGCAAGCGGTTTTCGCCCAGTCGACCACCGGCGCCATCTCGGGCCAGGTCAGCGACGCGCAGGGGGCGACCGTCGTCGTGCAAGGTGGCAATGGCCTGACCCGCGAGGTCACGGTCGATGCCAAGGGGCGCTACAGCGCCAGCCAGCTTCCGCTAGGCACCTATACCGTCACCCTTCGGCGCCATGGGGCCGATGTCGAGACCCGTAAGGACATCGGGCTCAGGGTCGGCGCCTCCACCGATGTCTCCTTCGTTGCCAGCGCGGCCAACCTCGAAGGCGTCAGCGTCAGCGCCTCGCGCCTGCCCGATATCGACGTGACCTCGGTGGACTCCCGTTCGGTGATCACCGCGGACCAGCTGGCCAAGCTGCCACTCGCGCGCAACGCGGATGAAATCGCGCGGCTCGCCCCCGGTGTCGTCTCGAACAGTGGTGGCTTCAAGGGTCCGACCGGGTCATCGCTGAACAGCTTCGGCGGCTCGGCGGCCAGCGAGAACGCCTATTACATCAACGGCTACAACGTGACCGATCCGCAGCGCGGCATGGGTGGCATCTCCCTCCCTTACGGCGCCGTGGATCAACAGGAGGTCTATACGGGCGGCTACAGCGCGCAGTACGGGCGCTCCGACGGCGGTGTCATCAACCAGGTGGGCAAACGCGGAAGCAATGAGTGGCACTTCGGTGGGCAGGTGCTCTGGGAGCCCGCCTTCGCGCGTGCCGAGTCGGCCAACACGTATTACACCAACGGCCTTCCGGCGTCCCCCGTGGCTGGCGATCTGTACCAGCCCAACCGGAAGGATCGCAGCTGGGTGACCACGGTGAGCAGTTATGTCGGCGGCCCACTGATCAAGGACAAGCTGTTCTTCTTCCTCGCCGGCGAGTTCGAGCGGCAGGAAGGCTCGACGCACAACAACGTGGAGGACACGAGTCCGGACGTGCAGTACCGGTACGGGTCACCTCGCTGGTACGGCAAGCTGGACTGGAACATTGCGGACAATCACATCCTCGAGGTGACCAGCGCCTCCAGCAAACGCGAGACGCAGGGCACGATCTACGATTACAACTACGACGCACTGCGTCGCGGTGAGCGGATCGGCTCGGACGACGACACCAAGACGGGCGGCGACGTGTGGTCGGCGAAGTACACCGGCTACATCACCGACAACCTGACCGTCTCGGCGCTGTACGGCAAGATGAAGCTGGACCAGTACGACCAGCCGGGCTCGTATAACGGCGAGCTGACCTACGTGAATGGGCTCACCAACCAGAATCCCGCGTTGAATGGCGGCACGCCGTTCGGCAACAACCAGACCGTACAGACGCTGACCAATCCGGGCCGCAGCACGCGCAGCACCAACACGCGCTTCGACGTGACCTATGTGCTCGGCGACCATACGATCAGCGCGGGTATCGACAACCAGGTCACCCGCGCGCTCGACCAGGGCTCCCAGGCCTCGGGCGATGGCTATTACTGGACCTACGGCAAGGCCGACCCGAATACGCCGATCTCCACGGGGCTTGGCGTCCCCGCCACCGGCGGCATCGTCAATGGTGAGCAAGGCTATTACGTGGTTCGGCATGTGGTCAGTTCGCTGGCCAGCGTGCGCGCGAGCCAGAAAGCCCAGTACATCGAAGATAAGTGGCAGGTGGGCGATCGCTGGCTGCTCTCGTTGGGCCTTCGCAACGACCAGTTCGAGAACTACAACCGGGACGGCGATGCCTATGTCACGCAGCATCGGCCGCAATGGGCGCCACGCCTCGGTTTCAGCTGGGACGTAAACGGCGATGCCAGCTTCAAGGTCTACGGCAATGCCGGCCGCTACTATCTCGGACTGCCGCTCAACCCCGGCCTCAACGCCGCGGGTGCGTCACTCAGCACGTCGCAGTACTTCACTTATGGCGGCATCGACGCGCAAGGTTTGCCGACAGGCCTCACCGCTTTTTCGCAGCCGGTCTCGTCGAACAATTACTACGGCGTGCTGCCCGATCCACGCACGGTCACGGCAAGCAACCTCAAGTCGGAATACCAGGACGAGTTCATCCTCGGCTTCACAAAGACGCTGGGCCAGGATTGGGTCTACGGGGCGAAGGCAACCCAGCGCATCCTGCGCAGCGCGATCGACGACTACTGCGACACCGACCGGATCATTGCCAAGGCGGCGGCACTCGGTTACGACGTGACCACGACCAACAGCTGCTACCTGTTCAACCCCGGCCGCGCGAACACGTTCAATGTGATCGATACTTCCGGCAACCTCGTCGCCGTGCCGCTCAGCAACAGCGAACTCGGCTTCCAGGGCCTCAAGCGGCGTTATTACTCTCTGGAAGGCTTCCTGGAGCACCCGTTCGACGGCCGCTGGTACGGCAAGGTCGACTACGTGTTCTCGCGCAGCTACGGCAACACGGAAGGCCAGTTGCGCTCCGATCTCCAGCAGACCGCGGCTTCCACCAGCGAGGACTGGGACAACAGCTACATCATGGAGAACACCAATGGCCCGACCAACAACGATCACACCCATCAGCTGAAACTGTTCGGCTACTATCAGCTGACGCCCGAATGGCTGGTCTCGGCCAACCTCAGCCTGACTTCCGGCTCGCCGAAGATCTGCCTCGGCTATTACGGCCCCGATTTCTCCGATCCGGGCAAGTACGGCGGCTCGTACCACTACTGCGATGGCGTCGCGTCACCGCCGGGCAAGCAGGGCCGGCTGCCCTGGATCCGCCAGCTCGACCTGGGTACGACGTATCGGCCAGCCTTCGCCGATGGCAAGCTGTCCTTTACCGCCAGCGTCTTCAACGTGTTCAATGAGCAGCGGCCGTTGAACCGGTACCCGTATTCGCAGACCGATCCTGGCGTGCCCGATCCTCAGTATGGGCAGGCGGTGGTTCGCCAGGTGCCGCGGTACGTGCGGCTTGGGTTGAGTTACGACTATTGAGGGCACCGGATGGCGCTGGTTACCAGCGCCATCTCCGGGGAGGGCGAAGATACGCGGAGACCGGGCTCATTCCGGGGCAGGGCTGAAGAAAATCTCCCGAACCTCCACTTGGCCGCGCGTCGCACTGGCACCCTTGCGCGCCCATGCCAGCGCCTCGTCCATATCGGCGCATTCGAGTATCCAGAAGCCGCCGATATGTTCCTTGGTTTCAAGGTACGGGCCATCGGTGACGAAGACTTCGCCGTCGGCTTGCGTGCGCAGCGACTTGGCGGCGCCGAGCCCACAGGCGAACTTCCTGACGCCGGCGTCGATCATTTCCTTGTTCAGCGCGTGGATGTCGCGGCCGACGGATTCATCCATCTGGGACGGGTCGAAATCGTCGGGGAGGTAACCAGCAACCAGGTACTGCGGCATTGTCTTCTCCTTGAGTGGTTTCAGCCGGACCTGTCGTCCGCCTTACTGGTACGTCGAACGGAGGGTCCGGAATTCGACAGCCTGCCCGAAAATTATTTCGACAACGGGAGAACCATGTTCAAGAATCTCATTCGAATGACCGCCGCGGCTGATTCATCAAAGAAAGCTTGCTGAAAATCGGGGGAGAGTAGGCTGCTTGAAGTAACTATCCCGGGCACTGAAGAACCTCATGCAAAAGCTGATTCTCTTTCTTGCGTTGCTAATCCTTGCGCCGTTGGCGGGCGCCGCCGACTCACCTAAGGACGTGCAGGCCCTGATCTCTCGCGGTGACTATCCGGGAGCCGAAGCGCTGCTTCGCGACGCGATCGCGGAACATCCGCAAAGCGCGAAAGCCCACTATGTACTGGCCGAGGTGTTGGCTCACGAAGGCAACATCGGCGAGGCCAAGGCCGAGGCGACGAAGGCGGCGACGCTCGATCCGGGTACGCACTTCACCGATCCCGCGAAATTCCAGGCTTTTCAGCGGAAGTTGAATGAGGCGCTGGCCCCTGCGGCCAACATTCGGACCACGTCGGCCCCGGTTCGCAACGGCGAGACCGGGCAGCCGGCCCGCGGTGAAGGCGGTTCGTCGAACCTGCTCAAGATCCTGGCCATCGGAGCCGGTATCGCGCTTATCGCGTCCCTCTGGATGCGCCGGAAGCGCGCGGACGATGGCCCCTCGATCGGCTATCCGCCCGCGCAGGCGCCGGGTGGAACGCCGCCGTATGGCGGCTATCCGGGCAGCAGTGCCTACGCTCCACCCCCGCCTCCGCAATCGCATTCGGGCGTGGGAACGGCAGTAGCGGCAGGACTAGGCGGCGTGGCCGCTGGCATGTTGCTCGACGAGGCGCTTCGCTCCCACAGCAGTAGCCAGGTGTTGCCGGAGACCGGCTCCACCGTTCGCGACGATCGCGATCCTTCGGCACAGGCCTATGACGATCTTCGCAGCGATCCGATCGACATGGGCAATGACGATAGTTCGTGGGACGACAGTTCATCGGGCGATAGCGGGTCTTCCGACGACGACTCCTGGTAAGGCTCAGCGCATCAGGTCGGCGACGGGTTCCAGCAGGATGTCCGGCAACTGTTCGAGGATCGCTGCTTTCATGGTGGCTTGGGCAATGGGGTCCACATCGCCCAGGGCGAATGCGTCGGCACGCGCTTGCTGGTTCGGCCATTGTGCATAGCTGTACCAGATTTCATCATCACCCCGGTGCAGCCTCGCGCCGTATGAACCTCGCTCGGATTCCAGCAAGCTGCTGACCCTGTGCCAGGCGGAAATAAACGCTTCCTCCGCTCCGGTATGCAGACGCCAACGATAGATGACGGCGAATCCGACGCGGGGAGGCACCGCCATGGTTTCTCCCTTTACGTGAGTATCGGTGCGCGTAGATTCATTGCTGTCAATGTCAGGTGCCATCGCTTTTCCGGTGATCATCTGTTTATCCAGCGGCGGCGCCCGCGTGGCGCAGGCCTCCATTATCCGCACAAAACCGGTCCCCAAGACTGACTCCGGATCTTCTCCAAGCTGAACGCTCGCACCTACGGCCGCCTACCCCAGTTCATCCTGCCGCAAGGAAATCCAAGGCAGACTCGCGCTGGCAGTATCCCGGCCTCGTGCCTCGTACGGAGATAGACCCATGCGCAATTCAACCCTGCTGCTGGCCGCTTCCCTAGGCCTCATTCTCGCCTCGCACGCCGTCGCTTCCGACCGTCCCGATCCGGGCAAGCTGACCACACGCTGCCTCGATGCCGCCGCGGACAAGTTCGACGTGAAGAACGATTACATCCAACTGCAGCCGATCCAGGCCGCCGATGCCGGCTACACGATCGCCGGTACCGCCGACGCGGGGATGGATGGCAAAAAGAACTTCACCTGCCAGTTCGATAAGAAGGGCAAGCTGGCCAATATCGTTCCCGAGAGTAAGTAAGCAAAAAAGACGGGCCGCACGCAGGGCGCGGCCCTTCTTTTGGTGCGTCACGGAAGTCCGGGAAGCGCGGTAGCAGAGCTGTTACACCCAGCCTTCCTCACCCGGGTGGGAAGCGGGCTGGCCCGCGATCCGTCACCTGAGACGAACGAGGCGCTGCGTCGCCTCTAAGCGAGCGGTTGAAAGCCTCGCCCGATCACTGCAAAGCCTCCTTCGCCAGCAAAAAGATTGAGGACTCGCGGGCCAGCCCGCTTCCCACCCGTCAGCTCTCCTCGTCGCACACGGCGAATGCGTCCTGCGGCGTGCTTACGCAGCGAAACCGCCGTCGATCAACATGCGCGCACCCGTGATGTTGGCCGCCTCGGGGCCAGCCAGGTAAGCGACCAGACTGGCCACCTCGTCGGGATGGCCATAACGGCCGACCGCGAGCATCGGGATGAGTCCTGCCGCCATGGGTCCGTCCGCCGGGTTCATGTCGGTATCGATGGGACCCGGTTCCACGACGTTCACGGTAATCCCCTTCGGGCCGAGATCTCGCGCCAGGCCTTGCGTCAGGCCTTGTAGCGCCGACTTGCTCATCGCGTACACCGCCCCACCAGCGAACGGCATGCGCTGCGCATTGGTGCTGCCGATATGGATGATGCGGCCACCCTTGCCCATGACACGGCCAGCGGCGCGACTGGCAATGACGGCCGCGCGAATGTTCACCGCGATCGTGCGATCGAGGTCTTCCGTCGTGAACTCCTCGATCGGCGCGATGGCGAGTACGCCGGCGCTGTTGACGAGGATGTCGAAACCGCCGAAAGCCTCCTTCGTCTTGCTCACCGCTTGCTCGATCGCCGCATCGTTCGCGCTGTCGGCCTGAATGGCGATGGCGCGTCCGCCGGTCTTGGTGATGTCGTCCACGACAGTGTTGGCGGCAGCAGCACCCTGCACATAGGTGATGGCGACGGAGGCTCCACCGGCAGCCAGCCGCCGCGCTATCGCGGCACCGATGCCACGCGAACCGCCGAGCACAAGGGCGCTCTTGCCCTGGATGGAATTGAGGTCGTTCATGGTGGGACTCCGGTAGGTGGTGTTCGATTCCCGAACAAATCTAGGCCTTTGGAGCATCAACCACTAGAGACCTAGTGGTAGTTTCATTCGATCCATCTGGTTTAGAGTTGCGCCATGGACACCCTCAATGGCATCGCTTGTTTCGTACGCAGCGCGGAACTGGGCAATTTCGCCGCTGCCGCGCGGGTGCTCGGGCTCACGCCCGCTGCCGTGGGCAAGAATGTGGCACGCCTGGAAGTGGAATTGGGGGTCCGCCTGTTCCAGCGGACCACCCGGCGGCTCTCGCTCACCGAAGCGGGCGAAGCCTTCCGGCTGGAAGTCCAGGGCAGCCTGGATCAACTCCATGGCGCCATGGCAAATGCGCAGGCACGCACGACCGGCCCTGCCGGATCGCTGCGCGTCGCGCTTCCCTATGCCTTCGGCCGCGAATACATCGTCCCGATGCTCGCTTCGTTCCTTAAAGCCTTTCCCGCGGTGAGGCCCGACTGGCGTTTCGACAACCGTCCGGTCGACCTCATCGCCGAAGGATTCGACGTCGCCATCGGCGGAGGTTTCGACATGCGGCCGGGTGTCGTTGCCCGTGCGCTCGCACCGGCGCACCGCATCCTGGTGGCGTCGCCGGAGTTCCTCGCGAATGGTCCCACGATCGCCACGCCTGCGGATCTCGCCGGTCGCGAAGGCATCCTCATACGTTCACCGCAAACCGGCCGCGTGAGGGATTGGGTGCTTTCCAACCGACACGGTGAGGAAGCGGCCGTGGAGCTGGATCGCCGCATCCTGTTCGACGATCCCGACGCCGCCGGTCACGCGGCCGCACTCGGCATGGGCATCGCGCTGCTCGCCGTGCAATCCGCCCTGCCCTGGATGGAGCGCGGGCGGATCGTGCGCGTCTTGCCGGAGTGGTGGGTCGAAGGCGGTCACCTGTCGCTTTACTACCCGGCGCAACGCCTGCTGCCACAGAAGACGAGGCTGTTCATCGATCACATCGTGGAGTGCTTTCGGGAGCAGGACTTGCCGGCGCGGTTTTCCGCTGTCGACGCGGCACCCCGGATCACTCGCGATCCGGGTGCTTCGCGTCGCTGACGAGCATCAATCGAATCTTCGGTTGCCATGTTTCGGCTTCCGTCCCGGTGACGGTCTCCGCCAATGCCGTGCGCCACGCATCGCGCGTATTTCCCAACGCATCGATACGCGATTCAAGGTCGATAGCGGGCAGTTCATCCGTCCCATCCTTCATCGATACCATCAACATCCGCCTGTTGAGCGCCGTGCCGCTGACCGGCGCGAACCAGGCCATGGGCTGCGGCGACGGTGCCACGCGTGCCATGTCGGCCACCAGCACATCGAACCGTGCCGCCATTGCGGGCTTCAACGTGTAGATGACGATGCGCAGTGGGCGCTCGGGATGCGCGAGCGGCGAGGTGCTTGCAGGGCTGACACGTCGCCACGTCTCGCGTAGCGATGGGGTGCCGTAAGGAAAGAAAGTGCGCTGCGCATCCGCCGCATCGCCCGCCGGGTCGGGCCGCTTGTCCAACCCGTCCAGGGGAATGTCGAACGTGCCATCGATGAACAGTCCGGCACGCGGCCCGTCCGCCACGGTCCATGCATACCAGGGCAAGGGGTCGCGATGTGCACGGTGCCAGGCGAGGTGTTCGAGGTAGCCGTCCTCGAAGCGCTGCGCCTGGCCCGGCGCCGGCCGATACCCGAACAGATGGGCCATCGGCGCGTCCGAGGCGATGGCCGCCGGTGGACAGGCGAGCAACAGGGCAAGGAAGATGTGACGGTACGTCATGATCGGCCTCCGGTCATGGTTCGCAGCCTAACCGGGCCATCGCACTCGCCACCATTCGCTTTTTCTTGTCGCTCATGTCGAAAAAACGAACGATCGACCAGATCGACCTGCGCCGCCTGGCGGTGTTTCGCGCCGTGGTGGAGGCTGGCGGTGTTACCGCGGCCGCGGCGCTCCTGCATCGCTCACCTTCGGCGATCAGTGACGACCTGGCCGTCCTTCAACGACATCTTGGCGTGTCGCTGTTCGAGAAGGTAGGACGCCACCTGCAACCCACGGCAAAGGGCAAGGCGCTCGCCCGTTCGGTCGAGCGTGCTTACCTGGATATTCGTGAAGCATGGGAAGCCGCCGCAACCGACGGTGCCAATGAACCGCTGCGCATCGCAACGGTCACCGGCTTTGGGCGTTACCGGCTGCTGCCTGTGCTTCTCCCGGCGATGCCGGCCAACCGTCGCCTGGAAGTGCGCTTTTGCACTGCGGACGAGACAGGCGACCTCCTCACCCGAGGCCGTGTCGACATGGGCGTTTCCTATCGGCCACTCGTGGGCCCGGGCATCGCGTCGCAGGCAGTGGCCAGTGAAGACATCGTGCTGGTCGGACCATCCGGGTCCACCACACCCGATGACCCGTCTCTTCTGCGTTTCGTCACGTACGACGAGTACGAATACGTGTTCCTTCACTGGTTCAATCATCACGGTGTCCCACTGCCGCAGCCGTGGTGGCGGTCCGATCATTTCGAAGAGCTGGAAGAAACCCTGGAAGCGGTGGTGAACGGACGTGGATGGTCCGTGGTTCCCGCCGACGTGGCACGGTCCCGAGCATTCGCGGACCGCTTGATGGAGCACCCGATCGGAACATCCGCTTGCACGAACACGATCTACCTCGCGACACGCGACCGACTTCCCGACCGTACGGATGTCGATTGGGTGGTGTCGTTGCTTTCCGGTTGACGCACGGGTGCGCCTTCGGCGACCACGTCAATGCCAGCTTGCCGCCACGAGAAAGACAGGTGGCCCGGTGAAGGTAGCGGCTCTGGCTCGCATCTCGCACCGGGGGGACCCACTCATGAAGACAACGGCATGGACCGGCATTGCCATCGCGCTATTGCTCGCTGTCGGCGCCGCGATGGCGACGACGGGGAGCGAGCCACTGCTCAACCGGCAAGACCGGCCCTGGCAACCCGCAGCTCCGGCGGTGCAGACGCCGCTCTGGCCGAAGGGACTTTCCATCGCCGCACCCGCCTTGCCCGGCAAGGAAGTGTTCGGAACAGGACGAGGGCAAATCGCTGGTCTTCCGGTCACGGTGGTCCAGCACGTGTCGGTTCCGACTATGACGATCTATCGTCCGAGCGGCAAGAACACGGGAGCCGCCGTGGTCGTGTTTCCCGGAGGCGGCTATCGGGTGCTGGCAATCGATCTCGAAGGCACCGAAGTCTGTGACTGGCTCACGCCCAAGGGCATCACCTGTGTCGTCCTCAAGTATCGGGTTCCCGGCTCCGGTCCCTACTGGAACGAGGAATGCAATTGCAGGCGCGAGCCCATCGAGCCGATGGCCTTGCAGGATGCGCAACGGGCGATCAGCCTGCTGCGCCAACAAGCCAGCGCCCTCGGCATCGATCCGCACAAGATCGGCGTCATCGGCTTCTCCGCCGGCGGTCGCATGGTCGCCGACGTCAGCAATCATGCACGGCGCAGCTATAGCCCGGTCGATGCGGCCGACCGGGAAAGCGTGAGGCCCGATTTCGCCATCGCGCTTTATCCGGGGCATCTCTGGAAGCAACCGGGGCTGACGCTCGATCCTGGTGTGAAGATCGATCCGCATGCTCCGCCGACGATGATCATCCAGGCGGAGAACGATCCGACCGACGACATCCGCGAATCGCTTACTTATTACCTAGCGCTCCAGCAGGCGAAGATACCCGTCGAGATGCATCTGTACGCGAAGGGAGGCCACGCTTTCGGTTTGCGAAAGACGACCGACCCCATCACCGGATGGCCGTCCCTGGCGGAACGATGGATGAGCACGATCGGCATCGTTCCTTCCACGAGTCCTTAAGACATCGAAGGTGACGGACGGGGCTTCCGGAAAGTCAGCCACAAGGCGGAAAGAAGGAAATAGAAACCACCGAAGGCGGCATAGGGAGCGAGTTGCGCGAGGCCCGGCGCCACGCCCAACGACCGGATGATGAAGGTGACACCGGCGAGTGCCGACTGACCACCGCTGATCATCATGAACACCTGGCCGCCGAGTTTGCGGCGATGGATACCCACAGCCAACTGGAAGAGCCCGGCGAGCAGCGCCCATGCGCCGAACACCAGCACGCCGCCTGCATTTCCGCGCAAGACGAAAGCGACGGCCATCGCGACAGCCGTGATCACGCTGACGAGCGCGTTGAGCTTCTGGCCCGGGTTGGCCTGCAAGCCACCGCTTCGGCGGGCATCGAGGACGTTTGCGAGTGCATCCCACGCGGGATAGGCGACGAGCAGCACCGCTGCGAGAGCTACCGGCGCGGGAGCCGACAGGAGCACCGCGGCCACCCAGGCGAAGGCGACGCCCGCGCGCAGGTAATAGAAGGATCGGAGGGAATTCATGGAGGGAGTCCGTGGAGAAGTGAACACACCCTACTAGTAGGTAGGCTTCGTCGTCAACATCTTCCGGATGAAGCATCTTTTAATCCGTCACGTGGGAACGGCCGGCTCAACGCTACCTACCACATGGTAGGATTAGACGATGAGTACCCAGCAGAAACTGATCGATTCCGCCCGTTACCTCATCCAGACACGGGGCTATAACGGCTTCAGCTATGCCGACGTCGCGGAGCAGGTACAGGTACGCAAGGCGAGCATCCACCATCACTTCCCCGCCAAGGCCGATCTCGCCAGGGCCGTGGTGGAAGAGTCTCGCGCCTTGATCGTCGCGCAGACGCGGACGCTCGACGATGGCGCGTTCGACCCGGAAGAACAGCTTCGCTTCTACACCGGTTATTGGGAACGTTGCATCGCGGATGCTTCCGCGCCGTTCTGCGTCGCCGGCATGCTCGCTTCCGAACTGCCCACCCTACCCGCTGACCTCGCCGATAATGTGCGCGCGCATTTTCGCGACTTGTCGAACTGGTTGGAAACCGTGTTGACGAAGGGTGCGCAACTGGGTCTTTTCGAACTGCACGGTTCCGCTCGGCTGGAAGCGGAGTCGTTCATGTCGATGGTGTACGGGGCGATGCTTACCGCGCGCGCGTATGACGACCCGAAGGTGTTCGCCGATATCGTCGGCAGTGGCTTGAAGAAGCTCTTGCGTCATCGCGGGGATTGAGGGGGCCCTCGCCTTCCCGTTACCAATTTATATAACACGGGGGGACTTGCCGAAAGTCCCCGGTCGTGGTCCAGCATCGCTCGCCTGTCGATGTGACAGTTGATCGGACCAGCGCCATGTCCCCTTCGCAAGAAACGCTCTACCACGGCACCAAGGCCGACCTCGATATCGGCGACCTGATCGAACCCGGCCGCCCGTCCAATTTCGGCAAGAGGAAAGAGGCGGTCTTCGTTTACCTCTCCGCCACGCTCGACGCAGCCACCTGGGGAGCCGAACTGGCGGTCGGCGAAGGGCGCGGTCGCATCTACATCGTGGAACCGACAGGCCCCATCGAAGACGATCCCAACCTGACGGACAAGCGGTTCCCGGGCAACCCAACGAAGTCGTATCGCACGCGCGGCGCACTTCGCGTCGTCGGCGAGGTGATGGAGTGGGAAGGACATTCACCCGAGCGGCTCAAGGAGATGCGCGATTTCCTTGACGATTTGAAGCGACGCGGTATCGACGCGATCGAAGAATGAAGCTGTCCCGGCCCCCATCACCGGGACATGGCGAAGCCATCACGCCGACGATCGCATCATCCAGGCCAAGCTCATCATTCCCGCACATGACGGGCCGCCTCGATGAAACACTCTCGGTCAAATGGGTGTGCACAGTCAGGACCAGACGGGCGGCGACGCGAATTCCTCCGTCGCAGTGTCGCCACCGCCGGCGGGCTGGGTCTTGCCAGCATCGCCGGCACGTTTGGCGTGTCCAGCTTGTTCGCCGGGCCCGCCGCCGCACAGGGCGTCCCGCCCGCCGAAACGATCGTGCGTGCGCGACGTGAACTGATCATGTTCCACGGCCAGTCGAATGCCATGGGCACCGGCGGAAACCCTGCGCTCACCGTGCAACAAGCGTATGCGAACGTTGGATTCAACGGCGGCGTGCGTCCCGGTATCGATCCCGTCGCGATGACCGGGCTGGTTCCCCTGGTGGAATACGACGGAGGCCACGGTACCGGCGGTGAAGTCGGTACGAATGCCTGCGCCGACGGACTCGTGGAATACACCGCCAGCGCCGGCGGCGTTCCCTTCGCCGCGCAATACAGCCGCTACAGCGCGTTCACCAGCGGCGAAGGAGGCCGGCCCATCGGCTATTTCGCCAGCTTCCTCGATGATGCCAACCTGAGTGGCTACCCAGGATGGAACGATAGCCAGCTACGCCTCAAGGCGATGTTGTCGTTGATGCGCGCCGAAGCGCAGGCCGAAGGAGGCAGCATCGGCTGGCTGGCGACGACATGGCAGCAGGGTGAAGCCGATTCCACCGGGCTCATCGAGACACGCCAGAGCTACAAGAGCAAGCTCATCGCACTGGAGCGCTGTCATTGGCTGAAACTTTGCCAGGTCGACTTGCCCGAGCAAGGTTGGCGCCCGTTATGGCTGATTGCGCAGGTATGCAGCCATAACAGCTACGGCGCTGGCAGCATGGCCTTCTGCAACCCATTCATCGCGCTCGCACAGCGAGACGCATGCCTTGCCAGCCCTTACCTGCGGATGGCCAACCCGCAGTACCTCTTCGACTATGCGGACGAATCGGCGCTCGGCCAACCCATGCTTCACCTGACAAATGAAAGCCACCGTTGGCAAGGCCGCTACTTCGCACGTGCGCTTTATCAGCTGATACAGGATCGCGCGGCAGGCGTCGCGCTGCGTAATCCTTCGCTGGACATGGTCCAGGCGATCGTCGTGAATGCTCGCACGGTCTTCGTCGTGTTCAATGTGCCCGCGGGAATACTGACGCTGGATACGACCTGGGTGGCGCCGACACGTAACTACGGACTAGACGTGCGCGATGCGAGTGGGGCCATCGTTCCGGCCAGCGAAAGCGATGACAACCTGATCGAGTCGGTGCGTGTGATCGCAGGAAACACCTTGCAACTACGTCTCCAGGCCGACCTCCCCTCGACCGCAAGCATGATCAGCCTGGGTTGGGGCGATCCGGCCGAACCGCCATCGATCGCGGGGCGCTTCGGTGGTCCGCGGAGCAATATCCGCGATGGTGCCGGTGACAACGACCTCTACGTGGCCAGCGACGGAACCACGCGGCCCATGCACAACTATGCGCTCGTGGGTGACGTCGCTCTGTCATGAAAGACACCACGGCGAAGGGCGGGAGCACGTTGGCTCCCGCCCGGATCGCACGGTCGATTGCGTCTCAACGAACCGACTTGAACGCGGCACGCAGTTCTTCGGCGAAGATCTGCGGCTGTTCCCACGCGGCGAAGTGCCCGCCCTTGCTCACCTGGTTGTAGTAATACAGGCTCGGATAGGCCTTCTCGCTCCAGCTCTTCGGCGCACGGTAGATCTCGTGCGGGAAGACCGTGATCGCAACCGGCACCTTGATCTCGGTGGTCCGCTGGGTGACGGAACTGAAATTGTTGTTGTTGTTTTCCCAGTAGAAGCGCGAGGACGACGCACCCGTGTTCGTCAGCCAGTACAGGGTGATGTCGTTGAGCATCTCGTCCCGGCTCAACACACGCTCCGGCACGCCGTCGCTATCGCTCCACTGCGCGAATTTCTCGTACATCCAGGCAGCCAGGCCAGCCGGTGAATCGGAGAGCGAATAGCCGATGGTCTGCGGACGCGTGACCATCATCGCGCCGTAGGCGGCATTGCGGCCGAAGAACGTGCTCAACGACTGGTAAGCGTCCTTTTCCTCGGGCGTCAGGCCCGCGGGTGCCGGGTCGCCGCTGTTGATGCCCTTGGCGAGGTCACCCGGCACGGTCGCGGGCATGTTCAGGTGGATGGCGAGCAAACCCTTGGGTGCCTGGCGGGCCAGTGCGTCCGAGATCACCGAGCCATGGTCGCCGCCCTGCGACACATAGTGTTTGTAACCCAGGCGCTTCATCAGCACGTCCCACGCACGGGCGGTGCGGTCGGGACCCCAGCCGAGCGCGGTGGGCTTGCCGGAAAAACCATAGCCGGGAATGGACGGAATGACCACGTCGAACGCGTCTTCCGCGCGGCCACCGTAGGCGGTCGGATCGGTCAGCGGGCCGATGGTCTTGATGAATTCGAAGGTCGAGCCGGGCCAGCCGTGCGTGAGGATCACGGGAAGCGCATGGGGATGGCGCGAGCGCACATGGATGAACTGGATATCGACGCCGTCGATCGTGGTGACGAACTGCGGCAGGGCATTGAGCTGGGCCTCCGCCTTGCGCCAGTCGTAGCCGGTGCCCCAGTAGCGGACCAGTTCCTGGACGCGCGCCAACTGGATGCCCTGCGAATCGTCCTTCACCAACTCCTTATCAGGCCAACGCGTTTCCGCGATGCGACGGCGCAGGTCGTCGAGTTGTTCCTGCGGGACATGGACGTGGAACGGGCGAATGCTCTCGTCGTCCTTCGTCGTCTTGGACGTGGCATCCGTCGTTTGGTCGAAGGCGGCGGCAGGTTGCGCGTAGAGTGTCGGCGCGAGCATGGCGAAACCGAGCGCGACGGCGAGCGCGCGCTGGGTGAAGGAAGACTTCCGGAACGTGTGTGCGTGTGTGGATGACATAGTCATTCTCCTGTGGGCTTCATTTTCTTATGCTGACGCCTGGCCTTGCTTGCCTTGACGTGCTCGCAGTCTATGAAGCGGGTTCCGTCCCGATGGTGTCCGGGAACGCCCCGATTTGAATCGGCGTGTATCTGAGGGCGGCCGGATACAAACGGATACAAACGCCCCGGATAAGCTTCGCCTTCGCCGCTACACCATGTTTCGCTCGAAACACCAATACGATCCCCGCAAGCGCGCTAGGATCGGATTCAGAGGAAGAGACCGCCATGCAGAACCTACTGTTGCAGACCACCATCGAAGGGGACCCCGACGACTGGAACATCGCGCGCTTCAGTCACTTGAGGGTGTTCCTGGAGGGGCTTCGGGACGATGAGGGGCAACCCGCCTTCCGCGTCACCGCCCGCGACCGCGACCCTCTCGGAAAGGGAGACACCGTCCTGTCGCGGCTCCACGAGTCGGATTTCGATCAGCTGTGGCTATTCGCGGTCGATGTCGGTAACGGGCTCACCGACGCGGACTGCGAAGGCATAAGCCAGTTCCGGCGTCGCGGCGGCAGCATGCTGGTGACGCGAGACCATATGGATCTCGGCAGCTCGATATGCACCCTCGCCGGCGTCGGCGCGGCACACCATTTCCATACGCGCAATCCCGATCCGGACCCGAGCCGGTGCTGTATCGACGACCGCGTCACCACCGATATCTCGTGGCCCAATTATCACTCCGGGGCGAACGGCGATTTCCAGCACGTGCTGCCCGTGGGTGACGTGCATCCGGTCTTGCGTGACCCGTATTCGGAGGAAGGCGTCATCCGCTATCTCCCCGCACACCCTCACGAGGGCGCGGTGGGCGCTGCGCCCGGAGACGAGACCAGCCGGGTGATCGTGCAAGGGCGAAGCCAGGTCACAGGCAGGGAGTTCAATGTGGCGGTCGCTTTCGAACAGTCCGGTCAGGGCGGCCGGGCCATCGCGCAGTCGACGTTCCACCACTTCGCGGACTACAACTGGGACATCGCCGCCGGTTGCCCTTCCTTCGTATCGGAAGCTCCGGGCGACGGCATGATCCGTTTTCCGGAGGCATTGCGCTCCACGCACCAGTACGTCCAGAACGTCGCGTTCTGGCTTGGCGGCATCGATGAGAGGCCTGTATGAAAATCGTCGTCGTCGGTGGGCGCGGCCTGGTCGGCCGGAACATTGTCGAGCGCCTGCGCACCCAAGGCCATGATGTGACGGCCGCTTCGCGTGCCACGGGCGTGGACGTGATCACCGGAGCCGGTCTCGACCGGTCTCTCGCCGGTGCCGAGGTCGTGGTCGACGTCAGCAACTCATCCACCTTCGACGACGTGGCGGCATTCGAGTTCTTCAAAACCGCCGCCGTCAACCTGCTCGAAGCCGAAGCGCGGGCGGGGGTGAAGCACCACCTTTCACTATCGATCGTTGGAACGCATCGCCTGGCGGCCCTCGGCAGCGACTACCTGCGCGGCAAGGCGCTGCAGGATCGCCTGATCAGGGAATCCGGCATTCCCTTCACGATCGTGCATGCCACCCAGTTCTATGAGTTCCTGGTCGCCATCGTCACATCGGCCGTGCGTGACCAGACGGTCCATCTGTCGCCCGCCTACATCCAGCCTGTCGCATCCGACGAAGTCGCGGCGTTGATGTCGCGCCTGGCGGTCGCCGCGCCGCTCAATGGCTCGATCGAAATCGCCGGGCCCGAGCGCGAACGCATGTCGGAACTGATCCAGCGTTTCGTCGTCGACCTGGAGGCGCCATGCGATGTAGTGCCCAGCGTGCAGGCGCCTTACTTCGGCGCCACCCTCGAAGAGCTCACGTTGGTGCCGCAGGGCGATGCGCGGATCGGCGGGGTGGGCTTTCAGGCGTGGTGGCAGCAGTCGGAATTTGCCCGCGTCAGTTGGTGATGTTGTATGGGTGGGGTGAGGCAAGCACCCATCGCCGCTTAAGCGGCTTCCCACCAACGGCATCGAGTAGACCAGTTAGGAATACACCTGGGGAACCTGGGCAGACCTGGTGGGAGCCGACCTTGTCGGCGATCCCGCGGCAGCGGGCCGGCTTGCGGCAAGCACCCATCGCCGCTGAAGCGGCTTCCCACCAACAGCATCGAGTGGATGGGTTAGGAATACACCTGGGGGAACTTGGAACGGACCTGTGGGAGCCGACCTTGTCGGCGATCCCGCGGCAGCGGGCTGGCTTGCGGCAAGCACCCATCGCCGCTGAAGCGGCTTCCCACCCGTTTGTGGTTCCCGCGCGCTTGTGGTTCCCACCCGTTTGCGGCTCGCAGCGGAAGCGGCGCCCGCTGACATCAGGGCGCCATGCGGTCCAGGGCCAGGTTCAATGCCAGCACGTTGACGCGCGGTTCGCCGAGCACGCCGAACTGGCGGCCTTGCGTGTTGGCTGCCACCAGCTCGCGGACCTTGCCTGGGTCGAGGTTTCGCATGTGCGCGACGCGGGCGACCTGGTATTCGGCGGCGGCCGGACTGATTTCGGGATCGAGGCCGCTGCCTGATGCGGTGACCAGGTCGACGGGAACGGCGGAGTCGTTCGAGGGATCGACCTGCTTCAGCGCGTCGATTCGCTGCTTCACGGCATCGGTGAGGGCGGGGTTGGTCGGGCCCTGGTTTGAGCCCGACGACGAGGCGCCGTTGTTCGGATTGGGCGCCGTGGCCGAGGGGCGGCCCCAGAAGTACCGGGGTTCGGAGAACGCCTGGCCGATGAGCGTCGAGCCGACCGTCTTGCCGTCCTTCTCGATCAAGCTGCCGTTGGCCTTGGCGTGGAACATCGCCTGGGCCAGGCCGGTGGCCGCCAGCGGGTACAGGATGCCGGTGAGCACCGTCATGGCGATGAAGAGTACGACGCACTGCCTGATGAGTTTTTTCATGACCTTGCCCTCTTAGAACGTGCCCTGGAACATGACGAAGCCACGTGTCCCGCCGACGTCGCGTGTGTCGCTGGCGTTCACGAAGCTGGACACACGGTGATAGAACACGTCATCCGTGGCGTGGGTCACGCCACCGCTCACTGACCAGTGTGCGGCGAACTGATACTTGATCGTTGCCGAGTAATCGCTATAGCTCGCGTCACGCGCTCCATTGGACAGCGGCGTGGCCAGCTTCGCGGTGTAGTGGGTATGTCCCGCGTGCAGCGCCAACGACCAGGTATCGGACAGCGGAAACGTGCCATCCAGTTGGAGGTATCCCGTCCCCCGCGTATCGCCGTCATAGCCCTGCTCCTTATCCGCGGCGAAATAGTCCGTCAGCGACCGGTTGTACTTCAGGGTGAACTGGCGCCACGTCAGCGCGGCGTTGGCTTCGGCCGTGTTGAACGAGCGCGAGCGGAGACCGGCCTCGTCGAGGTCCGCACCCGGATACACATAGCCGTACAGGCCGACCCGCCAGGACCAGTCGGCGTCGATGGGGCGGCCGAAACTGGCGTAGAGATCCAGCTCCATGGAACCACCGGGATAGCTCTTGTCGCTGATGCTGGATGCCCAGGTGCCCGCCGCGAATCCATTGGGGTTCGTGTAGTCGGCGCCACCCTGGATCGCGGGATGGCCCCAGGTCTGGGTCAAGCCGCGGAACATGTAATCCGAAACCATCGCCACGTTGCCGGTCACCGGCGAGGCGTCCTGGGCCTGTGCGATCGAACCAAGACTGAGGAAGGAGAGAGCCACCGAGGCGGCCAAGGAGACGATCTTCATGGGAATGCTCTAGCTATGAGGTGACGAATCAGATGCCGGCGTAGCCGCCAAGGGCGTAGTCGTCTTCGATGGGAGGGTGTGCGACGGCCACCGCGCGCGGTGGCAGCGGCGTGACGTTGCTTGCGACGTGCTCGGCATGGGGGACCACGACCCGGACTTCCATGTCCAGGTCGCCGGTGTCTTCAATGAGAACGGTGAGCTTTACGGAATGCATGGGTGACCTCGGTTCAAGCCAGTCCGAACAGGACCAGCAACATGTCGATCAACTTGATGCCGATGAACGGAACCACGATGCCGCCCAAGCCATAGACCAGGAGATTGCGGCGCAGCAGCGCGCCTGCGCCCAGCGCGCGGTAAGCGACGCCTTTCAAGGCCAGGGGAATGAGGAAGATGATGATCAGCGCGTTGAAGATCACGGCCGACAAGATGGCGCTCTGCGGCGTGGCCAGGTGCATCACGTTGAGCGCGTTCAAGGCCGGGTAGGTCGTGGCGAACGCGGCCGGGATGATCGCGAAGTACTTGGCGATATCGTTCGCGATGGAGAACGTCGTCAGCGAACCGCGCGTGATCAGCATCTGCTTGCCGATGCCCACGATCTCGATCAACTTGGTCGGATTCGAATCCAGGTCGACCATGTTGCCGGCTTCCTTGGCCGCCTGCGTGCCGCTGTTCATCGCCACGGCGACGTCGGCCTGGGCCAGGGCGGGCGCATCGTTGGTGCCGTCGCCACACATCGCCACCAGGCGGTTCTCCGCCTGCATGTCGCGGATGTACTTGAGCTTCGCTTCGGGCGTCGCCTCGGCGAGGAAGTCGTCGACGCCTGCCTCGGCCGCGATGGCGGCGGCGGTCAAGGGGTTGTCGCCGGTGATCATCACCGTGCGGATGCCCATCTTGCGCATCTCGGCGAAACGCTCCTTGATGCCATCCTTGACGATGTCCTTGAGTTCGACGACACCGAGGGTCAGCGACCCGTCGACCACGATGAGCGGCGTCGCGCCCCGGCGTGCGACATCCTCGGCCATGCGCTTGACCAGCGGCGGCAGGTGGCTGTCCTGCGATTCCAGGTAACGCTCGACCGCGTCCATCGCGCCCTTGCGGATGTGCCGTGCGCCGACATCGACGCCACTCATCCTGGTCTGCGCGGTGAACGGCACGAACTCGGCGCGTGCGTCGATTGCCCGGCGCTCGCGTCCACCGAAGCGTTTCGCTGCCAGCGTCACGATGCTGCGGCCTTCCGGTGTCTCGTCGGCGTGCGAGGCGAGTTCGGCGGCCTCGGCGAGTTCACGCTCCTCGATCCCGGGCGCCGCGTGGAAGGCGACAGCCTGGCGGTTACCGAGCGTGATCGTTCCGGTCTTGTCGAGCAGGAGCACGTCCACGTCGCCTGCCGCTTCCACCGCGCGGCCGGACGTGGCGATGACGTTGGCACGGATCATCCGGTCCATGCCGGCGATGCCGATGGCCGAGAGCAAGGCACCGATGGTGGTTGGAATCAGGCACACCAGCAAGGCGATCAGCACGGTCAGCGTGATGGGATGGCCGATGCCCGCCGCCTGCACGCTGTAGATGGAGTACGGCAACAGGGTGGCGCAGGCGAGCAGGAAGATCAGCGTGAACTTGGCCAGCAGGATCGTCAGCGCGATCTCGTTCGGCGTCTTGCGCCGCGATGCGCCTTCCACCATCGAGATCATGCGATCGAGGAAGCTCTCGCCGGGGTTGCTGGTGATCCGCATGACGATCCAGTCGGACAGCACCCGGGTGCCGCCGGTCACGGCGCTGCGATCACCGCCCGATTCGCGGATCACCGGCGCGGATTCTCCGGTGATGGCGCTTTCGTCGACGCTTGCCGCGCCGACCACGATCTCGCCGTCGCCGGGCACGATGTCGCCCGCTTCCACGAGCACGAAATGACCGGCGCGCAGTTCGCTCGATGGCGTGAATACGATCGCCGCGTCGCGATCGGCACGTGGCAGCTTCTTCGCGGCCACGTCGCGGCGCGAGCCCCGCAGCGCATCGGCCTGGGCCTTGCCGCGACCTTCGGCCAGGGCTTCGGCGAAGTTCGCGAAGAGCAGCGTGAACCAGAGCCACAGGCTCACCCAGAAGATGAACCCCGTGGGGGCTTCACCGTGTCCCGCCAATGCCTGCACCCACAGGAGCGTGGTCAGGACACTGCACACGAAGACGACGAACATCACCGGATTGCGGAACTGGAGGCGCGGCGAGAGCTTGATGAAGGCGTCGCCGAGGGCGCGCGTCACCAGGGCGCGATCGAGACCGCGTCTGGTCGTGGTTGGATGATTCATGGATCAGTGCCCCGTGGCGGACATCAATTGCTCGGCGATCGGCCCGAGGGCGAGCGCCGGAAGGAAGGTGAGTGCACCGACGACGATGACGACGCTCGCGAGCAGCACCACGAACAGTGGTGTATGCGTCGGCAGCGTTCCGGCGGATTCAGGCACGTGACGCTTAGCCGCCAACGAGCCCGCCATCGCCAGCATCGCGATCGCCAGTGGGTACCGTGCGAAGTACATGCAGATGGCCAGCAGTACGTTCCAGAACGGCGTATTCGCCGAAAGTCCGCCGAACGCGCTGCCGTTGTTGTTCGAGGCGGAACTCACCGCGTAGAGGATCTCGCTGAACCCATGCGCGCCGGGATTGGCGACGCCGGCGACACCGGCAGGCGTCATCACGGCGATGGTGGTGCAGATCACCACCAGGGCGCAAGGCAGGAGCACGGCCAGGCTGGCCATCTTCATCTCGTGCGCCTCGATCTTCTTGCCCAGGTATTCCGGCGTGCGGCCGACCATCAGGCCCGCGATGAAGACCGCGACGACGGCGAAGGCCAGCATGCCGTACAAGCCGGAACCCACGCCGCCGAAGATGACCTCGCCCAGTTGCATCAGCCACATCGGCACGAGGCCGCCCAGCGGCGTCAGCGAGTCGTGCATGGCATTGACCGCACCGCACGATGCGGCCGTGGTGATCGCGGCGAACAATCCCGACGACACGATGCCGAAGCGCGTCTCCTTGCCCTCCATGTTGCCGCCACTTTGCAGCGCCGAGGCGTGCGCATCGACGGCCAGCCCGTGCAGCGCCGGATTGCCTGCCTGTTCCGCCGCGACGAGCCCGAAGGTCAAGGGCACGAAGATCACCAGCATCGTCGCGAGCAATGCCCACCCTTGCCGGCGATCGCCCACCATCGCCCCGAACGTATAGCAAAGGCCGGCGGGGATCAGGAAGATCGCCAGCATCTCGATGAAATTGGAGAACGGTGTCGGATTCTCGTAAGGGTGCGCCGAATTGGCGTTGAAGAAGCCGCCGCCGTTGGTCCCCAGCATCTTGATCGCGATCTGCGACGCGGCGGGACCCATCGGAAGCACCTGTTCTTGCGTCGAGACGTGCCTGACCACCGGCTTGCCGGCCGCATCCATCACGGGGTTGCCGTCCGCGTTCTTGACCGGCTCGTCATACGCCGTGGCCTGCACCGTGGTGGCATGCTCATAGGGACGCACGTTCTGCACGACGCCTTGCGACACGAGCAGCAGAGTGATGAGCAGCGACAGGGGAAGCAGGATGTAAAGGGTGGTCCGGGTCAGATCGACCCAGAAATTGCCCAGCACCTTCACGCCCCGGCGTGAGAATCCGCGGATGACGGCGATGAGCACGGCGATGCCCGTCGCTGCCGAGAGGAAGTTCTGCACGGCCAGGCCTATCGCCTGGGTGAGGTAGCTCATGGTCGACTCGCCGCCATAACCCTGCCAGTTGGTGTTGCTGGCAAAGCTGACGGCCGTATTCATCGCTGAATCCGGCGTGATCGCACCGAAATGCTCCGGGTTGAGCGGCAGCCATTGCTGCACGCGCTGAAGCATGTAGACGGCGATCATGCCCACGACGTTGAACAGCAGCATGGCGAGCGCGTACTTCTTCCAGCCCATCTCCTCGCCGGGCTCGACGCCGGCAAGGCGATAGACGAGCCGCTCGATGCGACCGCCGAAGCGCGTGACCTTGTTCGGCCCTTCCGCGAAGACGAGCGCCATGTAGCTACCCATCGGCTTGACCAGGAGCAGCAGCACGGCGAGATAGACGACGATCTGGATGCCATCGTTCGCGCTCATTCGAACCACTCCGGCTTGAGCAGCGCGACCAGCAGGTAGCCGGCAAGCGCCACGGCTATCAATCCGGCGAGAAGGTAGGAAAGATTCATGTCGGCACCCTCACCGGCGACCGAGCCGGTCGCAGATCATGAGGAAGCCGATGGTCGCCGCGGTCAGCACGACGATCAGGAGCACGTAGAGGATTTCCACAGGTTCATCCAGGTGAGGAGAGCTGCGGAATTATCGAAATCGCCGGATATCTTCGGTGTAAGGCTCAGACTGGCCCGCGTAAATTCAGCGTAAATTCCTGCGCGCCGAGGTCATTCGAAAAGGAAAAGCCCATGTGGGAGCCGACCCTGTCGGCGATGGGTGCTTGCCTCAACCTGGCCCGCTGCCGCGGGATCGCCGACAAGGTCGGCTCCCACCAGGTTGCTGTTACCTCGCCCGCTGCCGCGGGATCGCCGACAGGGTCGGCTCCCACCAAAACATAAAAAAGCGGGGCGCCGCTTGTGCGTGCGCCCCGCCGATATCGCGACTCCCTGCTGTGTTTACAGGTTGCTGTAGAGGTTGCTCACGATGGCGCTGCCGAAGCCGCTCGCGTAATCCCAGCCTGCCGCCGCCGTCTCGCCGCCGTTACTGCCGGAGGTGATGTCGTGGTAGACGGTGGTCGGCACCTGGTACAGATGAGGAGCGGCGAAGCCGAGCGTGGGATGGCCCGCGAGCATGCGTGCCCAGGTGGCGGCGAACAGCGGTGCGGACAGGCTAGTCCCGCCGTACTGAGCGTTGCTCCCGTTGACGATGATAATCGAACCCGAGTTCGGGTCGGCATCGAACGCCACGTCGGCGACGTCACGCGTGGTGCCCGTGCCCTTCGTCTGCCAGCTCGGCTTCGGCTCCACGGTGCTCGGGCTGCCGCCGGCATCGGCCCACAACGTCTCGCCCACCCAGCTGTTGCTGGTGCCGGTGCTCAACGTCGTGCCACTGACGGCCACCACGTAAGGCGAACTGGCGGGATAGCTCGGCGTCGTGCCGCGCGGCGCCTTGGTGCATTCGTTGGAACCGGAGTCACCCGTGGAGACGGAGAAGGTCTGTCCCTGTGAAACACCCAGCGCGAAGATCTGGTCGTCGGCCGCCATCGAACCGTCGTTGTAGGCGCTGGTTTCGCATTCGCCCAACGACACGTTGATGACGCTGGCCTGGTTGTCGCTCACCGCCTGGTTGTATGCGGCGGTCAACGCGCTGTTGCTCAGGGAGTTCGCCGTGTAGAAGATGAGCTTGCCCACGCCGCCCGACATGCCCACGATATCCTGGCTGTCGAGATCCCATTCCGGTGTACCACTGGTGTCGGTGCCGGCCGTTCCGACCACGACCACCTGGGTATTCACTGCGGGCAGTCCATTGGCGGTGGTGAAGCTGGTCAGGTCCTTCAGCGGTTGGGTCATGTTGCCGTCGCTGATGATGCCCACGGTGACGGTCGCCGCCGTCGGCGTGCTGCCGACGTTGTAGATGGTCGGAAACGTGGTCGGGTTGTGACCGGTGACGCCTGTGGTCGCCTTGGTGCCGATGCGGTCCGCCGGCTTGATCATGGTGTGTGCATGGTTCACCGTCTGCAAACCGACGACGGCGAGCACCGTGTCACCGAGGGCAGCGGGCACCTTGGCGTCGTCGATGTTGGCGTAGGCGGCACGGCCTTCGGCATCCTGCGCCTTGACCAGACGCGTCGCGAAGGCCGCCTGCGCGGCACCCGCGTTGCCATCCGCCGAGACGACCAGCTTGTTGCCAGAGACACTGATGTTGCTGAAGCCGGCCTTGCTGAGGTACGCGACCAGGGCCTGCACCTGGCCATCGCTCGGCGAGAACATGGCGACCGCGTCCGCTGGTTGCAGCTTTGCATGGAACATCGGGCTGGAGGGGTTGTGAGCCGATGCGATGAAGTCATCGAGCGCGGAGCGGTTCTGCACTTTCAACACCACTTCGACATGAACCGGCGTGGCGGCGTCCGCCAGGTCGGCGGTGTTCGCCGTCGCGGCAAGTTCATGTGCGCGCGTCGCGGTCGCAGCCCATGCCGTCGCCGCCCCCGCGGCCATGGCGGGCGCACATACGAACGCAGCCAGTACCGCACCCACCGCCACACATAGCGAGGCTTTCTTCATCTGCATGAAACGTCTCTCCCGTAAGCTGAGCCGAATCCCGTTCGGGACATGTGGTTCCGATGACATCGTCACCGGACGCAGGCAGCTCGGCCCCTTGTCATTCCGTTTTCTTCCCCCCCGCGCGAACTCCGTTTCAACGACAAAGCACCGCTCCCCGCATCGACGCTAGCACAGTGAATCGGCGCGACCGCATCAGGAAAATTCCTGTTCGTAGTGCATTCGTTCATTCGAATTTTCTTGCGCGGCGCGCTTCTTTGACGTGTCTTGGTTTTTCCCGAAAAAGCCGTGTATAACCGCAGGTATTTGCGGCAGGCGCAACGATGAACATCACCCTCGACGAAATCCAGAACTTCATCGCGGTGGTCGATACCGGCTCCATCACCGGGGCTGCGCAACAATTGGAGCAGACCGTCTCCGCCGCCAGCCGCTCGCTGGGAAGGCTGGAGCAGAAGCTCAAGACCACGTTGCTTCGCCGCACCACGCGACGCCTCGAACTGACGGATGAAGGCGAGGCTTTCCTCGAACGCGCGCGTGACATCGTCGCGGCGGTGGAGAATGCGGAAGAGCAGATGGCGGCACGCCGTGGCCGCCCCGCCGGGCGCCTTCGCATCGACGCGGCGTCGCCCTTCATGCTGCACGTGGTGGTACCGTTGATCGCGGGATACCGCGAACGCTTCCCCGACGTGGAACTCGAACTGCACAGCAGCGAAGGCTACATCGATCTGCTGGAGCGCCGCACCGACGTCGCCTTGCGCATCGGGAGGCTGAAGGATTCCACGCTGCATGCGCGGCCTATCGGCACGAGCCAGGTGCGTTGCCTCGCCAGCCCGGCTTACCTCGCGAAGCATGGCAGGCCGCGCAAGGTAGCGGACCTGCGCAAGCATGCGTTGCTCGGTTTCACCGAACCCGAATCACTCAACGAGTGGCCGCTACTGGACGAGAACGGGCAGCGCGTGCGTATCAAGCCGACCATCGGCTCGTCCAGCGGCGAAACGCTGCGCCAGCTCGCGCTCGAAGGCAACGGTATCGTCTGCCTGTCCGACTTCATGACGCGCGGCGACCGCGAAGCGGGGACCCTGGTACCCGTGTTGTCCAAGCACATCGCCGAGCTTCGTCAGCCGATCAACGCGGTGTACTACCGCAACACGGCCATCTCCGCGCGTATCGCCTCGTTCGTCACCTATCTTGCCGAGGCGATCGGGGAACAGGGGTTCGATCGCTGAAGACCTCGCCGTCAGACGCCGGGCGGGTTCGAGTCGATCACCTGCACTTTTGGTCCCGTACTCGCGGGCTGGATGCTCTCGTCGGTCGCCAGTAGCACCGAGCCCGGCGAGAGCAAGGGCAGTACCTTCTCCATGAACTCCCTCGGCACGGCCACGCGGTCCACGAGCGCCTCGTCCACCACCTTGCCCGCTTCATCGCCGTGGCCCGGGATGCCGATCGTGATCCAGTTCGGCATGCGCAGGCCCGACCGCTGCGGCGCGTCGGGCATGTAGCCAGAGGCTACGATGAAGGCATGCGTGCCCGCCAGGGGATCGCGCACCTGTACCTGGCTGCGGCCGATCTCTATGCCATTCCGGAAGACGATCACGCGGCCGTCGGCCACGCTGAGCACCATGGAGATGGGCCCGGTCGGCGAGGCTTCCGGTGTCCATCGGTAGAGCTGTCCGTTGGCAAGCGGTTCGAGGTGGAGGTCGGCGCCATTGCGCGGGTCGATGGGAATGACGGCGGTAGGGTGCACCACGGTCACCGGCGCCGTGCCTTCCTCGGCCACCACGACGGTCATGCCCATGTTCGTTGCATCGAAGAGCAGCTTCGCGAACTCGGTCGGCATGTGCACGCAACCGTGGGATTCCGGATAACCCGGAAGTCCGCCCGCATGAAGGGCCACGCCGTCCCAGGTCAGGCGCTGCTGGTATGGCATGGGGGCGTTGTCGTAGTTCTTGGAACGGTGATCCTTGTCCTTCTGCAGGATCGTGAACACGCCCGTCGGCGTTTCGTGGCCCTTCTTACCGGTGCTGACCGTGGTCACGCCGATGAGGATCCCGTTGCGGTACGCGTAAGCCTTCTGTTCGGTGAGGCTCACGATCACCGCCATCGGGCCGGGGGAAGCGCCACGTCCACCCCATATCCATTCACCGGGCTTCAAGGCCGAAGGCGGGGTATCGGCCGGACTCGATTGCTTCGCACCCCAGATGGGCACACTGGCCATGGCCGACGATGCGAGGGTAAGGGACAGCGCGAGGCCGGCGAGCAGGCGTTTCATGGGCGGCTCCTGATCCAGAGGACACGAGGTTAATCGGAGCCGGGGCAGCCATGCGAGTACGGATCGTTCGCGATTTGGCTGTCATGTCGAAATCGGGCTTGCCCGTTCGACGAAAGGGAAAGCCTCCCACGGACCAGGTGCACCGATGACCCTGAAGCTCTATGCCCACCCGTTCTCATCCTACTGCCAGAAAGCGCTGGTGGCCCTCTACGAGAACGGCACGCCGTTCGAGTGGAAGCTCCTTTCGCCGGAGCACCCCGAGACTTACGCGGAGTTCGCGGAACTTTGGCCGCTGAAGCGGTTTCCGGTCCTGGTCGATGGCCATCGCACCATCACCGAGGCGAGCACCATCATCGAGTACCTGGACCTCTACCACTCCGGCCCGGCGCCGATGCTGCCCGACGATCGCAAGGCGGCGCTCGAGGTTCGCAACATGGACCGCTTCTTCGACAACTACGTATCGACGCCGCAGCAGCGAATCGTCTTCGACGCCTTGCGCCCCGAGGGCAAGCATGACGCGCATGGCGTGGCCGAAGCGCGCGGGATGCTCGAAACCGCTTATGCCTGGCTGGACCGGCACATGGAAGGGCGCGAGTGGGCCGCCGGCGATCGCTTCAGCCTCGCCGACTGCGGGGCCGCGCCGTTTCTCTTCTATGCCGACTGGACCCACGCGATCGACCCGGGCTTCACCCGTGTGCACGCGTACCGCCGGCGCCTGCTGGCCCGCCCCTCGTTTGCCCGCGCCGTCGACGAGGCTCGCGTCTACCGTCCGTTCTTCCCGCTGGGCGCACCCGACCGCGATTGACCGCAGGAGATCGACATGACCGACACCACCCTCGTATCCGCCGCGGAGCTAGCCGCGCGCAACACGTTCCGCATGCCGAACGAAAGTGCCGAATACCGCGCGGCACGTAACGCCTTGCTCGCCGAGGAAATCGAACTGCGCCGGCATATCGAGCGGGTGGCCGTGCAGCGCCGGTCGTTGCCACCCGGCGGCGAGGTGCGCGGCAATTACCGCTTCATCGGGCAGCATGGCCCGCTCGATTTCCCGGCGCTGTTCGGCGACAAGAACACCCTGGTCACATATAGCTGGATGTTCGGCCCGCAACGCGAGCGGCCCTGCCCGATGTGCACTTCCCTGCTCAGCGCCTGGGATGGCGAGGCGCGCGACATCGAGCAGAACGTGGCCCTGGCCGTTATTTCGCGCTCGCCTTACGAGCGCATGCAGGCGTTCGCGCGCGAACGCGGGTGGCGGCACCTGAAGCTCTATTCGGACGCCAACGGTGAGTTCAGCCGCGACTACCACGCGATCGGCAAGGACGGTGGCGACGAGCCCGCGTTCAACGTCTACACCCGGCGCGACGGCGTGATCCGCCATTTCTGGGCCGGTGAAATGGGCTTCGAAACGGCCGATCCCGGCGAAGACCCGCGTGGCGCGCCCGACCTCATGCCGCTGTGGACGGTGATCGACTGCACGCCGGAAGGGCGCAAGCCCACGTGGTATCCGAGCCTGGACTATCCAGGCTGACGACACAAAACGTCCAGGCTGGACTTGGTGTATCGGCACGGGGATCATGCCGTGCATGGCCGATCACCTTTCCACCTTCGTTCCGGTCGCCGATGCGATCGCCGCCTTGCTCCGTCCGCATGCGGAGGTGGTGATCCACGACCTGGCGACCGGCACCATCCGTCACATAGCCAATCGCCTGTCCCGCCGGGAACCCGGCGATGCGTCGCTGACCGACGCCGACGGCGTGATCACGCTGGAACAGCCCGTCATCGGTCCCTATGCGAAGAAAAACGGAGATGGCCGGTCGCTCAAGTCGGTCACGGCCGTCGTGCGCGACGGCCGGCGCAAGCCCGTCGGGCTGCTCTGCATCAATCTCGATGTGAGCATGTTCGAGGCCCTGCACTCGGTTTCGCGGGAATTCCTTCGCTTCGCGGACACCAGTGAGCGTCTCCCGGCGCTGTTTCACGGCGATTGGCGCGAGGAGATCAACGAGGTCGTGGGCCAGTTCCTCGTCGACCGCGGCACCACGCTCGCCGCGATGAGCCTCGCCGATCGCGAAGCGGTCGTCGCCGCGTTGGAATCGCGTGGCCTCTTCGACGTGCGCAATGCCGTCGCGTATATCACCCAGCTCCTGGGCCTGTCCCGCGCGACCTTGTACAAGACGTTGAAGGTGGTGCGCGCGGGCTGATGAGCCCGCGCTCACCGCAGCTGGCTGTCCTTGCTGCCGCGCCGGTTGTAGCCCGTGAACGCCGCTTCTTCACGGTCGGCCGTTTCCTGGCACGCCACGCACAAGCGCACGCCTGGTACCGCCTTGCGGCGGGCCTCGGGAATCGGCTTGTCGCATTCTTCGCAGCGCTCCAGGCTCGGCCCCTTCGCAAGCCGGCTGCGCGCGCGCTTCACCGCGTCGTCCACGGTGGCGTCGATCTGGTCCTGCACGGCGGTATCGCCCGCCCATCCGGTTGCCATGGCCCACCTCCCGGCGCGTTGGCTCAGGTACACCGATATGGTGACAAGTCGTTGGTTTTAAAGGCGTGAAACGTCAGCCCGCCGCCCTCGGTTCGTCGTACAGACCGAACTCCGTGATGCCGGGTTGCCTGCCCGCGACGCTGAGCCTGACCCGCTTCGCCGTCGTCCGCGCCACCTCATGGAACTGGTAGTGCGCGGGTTTCGTTCCCGACACCACTTCCACCCAGGCACCGTCGCGTTCGACTTCCACCTTGTACGAGGCGATGCGGTTGGTGTCGCCATAGTCCTGATCGTGCAAAGGCTCCACGATCGACAGGGTATTGAACGACACCGGTGCATCGAAACGCACTTCGATCCAGCCCTCGTTCTTCCCGCGGTCGGCGAGCCAGTAGGAGCGGAAGTTGTCGTCGAATGCCTGGTCCGGGCCCACGGCCTCGTCACTCGCACTGGCCCATGCGGGTTTGCCTGCGGCGAGGTCCGGCGTGGTGATCGTCACGGATCGGCCGATCTTCGCCGCGGGGCCCTCGTTCTTCCACAGCGTGCCGATCTCGGCAAGGCGCGCGACGGCGTTGTCGTCGAAACGGCCGTCGCGGTTCGGCGCCACGTTGAGGATGAGGTTGCAGTGGTTGTCGTTGAACGGCTTCAGCCACTCGTCGACGATGGTCTTCGCGGAAGCGAGTTCGGAGGTGGGGTAGGCCTTCTTCCAGAACCAGTCGCTCTGCAAGGTCGTGCCCGATTGCGAAGGCACCGGGCTGTCCGCCGGGATCTTCTGCCCGGCGTGCTGCTCGTATTGCTTGATGTCGGTGTAGTAGAGCGCCGTGCCGGGATAGCTGCCCGCGTTATGGTCGGTGAGCAGGCAGTCCGGCTGAAGGGACTTCACCAGATCGTAGATCTCGCGATACGGCAGTTCGGCGTACGAGATGCGTGACCATGAGGCATTCCATCCGTCGAGGATCAGCGCCGTGAGCGGGCCATAGTTCGTCAACAACTCCGTGATCTGCGCCTTGATCAACGCGATTTTCTCCGGCGTGACCGTGCGCGCACGAATGTCCTGGCGCAGGTCGAGGATGGAGAAATACAGGCACACCTTGAGTCCCGCCTTGCGGAACGAATCCACGTAGCGGCGCACCACGTCGTGCGGGTACGAGGACTGCATGACATTGGCACTGCCCGTGCGGGTCGGCCACAGGCAGAAGCCGTCATGGTGCTTGGTGGTGAGGCATGCGTAGCCCATGTTGGCGGACTTCGCGGCGCGCGCCCACTGGTCGGTGTCCAGGTGCTTCGGGTTGAACAGCTTCGGCGAAAGCGTGGGGTCGCCCCACTCCCGCTCCTCGAACGTCGCCAGGTTCAGGTGGATGAACATGCCGAAGCGGAGGTCGAGGAAGCCTTGCTGCAAGGCCTGGAGTCGGTCCGGATCCACCGCCACGCCATGCGTCGCCAGGGGTGAAGGCGTTGCCGCCATCGTACGTACGGCAGGCCAGAGGCCGCTGCTGAAGGCGCCGGCGGCGGCCAGCGCCTTCGCGAACTCACGTCGATTCAATGGACCCGCTCCCGGCTGGTGTGACGTTCGACTCTCGCCGCGCGGCCGGCTCATGTCAACGCGACCACGTCACACCCCGGGCATGCACGGGATCAGGTCGCCGCCGCTTCCATGGCAGCGATGTCGAGCTTCTTCATGTGCATGAGCGCGGCCACGGAGCCGGGGTTTTGCGCCAGGACGTCGATGTTCTCCGGGACGATCTGCCACGACAGACCGTACTTGTCCTTCAGCCAGCCACAAGCCTGCGCATCCGGGTCGCCGCCCGCCGAGAGCTTCTCCCAGAAATGGTCGATCTCGGCCTGGTCGCGGCAGCGGACCACGAGGGAGAGCGCCGGAGTGAACGTGAACTCCGGGCCGCCGTTGAGCGCGGTGATGGGCTGGCCGTCCAGTTCGAAAGCGACCGTCATCACCGATCCTTCCGGCCGGCCCGCGGCCGCCGACACTTCCCTGGAATAACGGGTGGTGCCGATCACCCGCGAGTTCGGGAAGATCGAAACGTAGTACCGGGCGGCTTCCTCGGCCTGGGTGTCGAACCATAGGAAGGGCGTGATGCGCTGGAATCGGTCGGACATGGGATGCTCCCTTTCGGAGGATTGAGGTCTTTCACACACTTCGTCGAACGGCGATATACCAAATCGACAAGGCAGAGCTCGCGCGGTCCAAGGCATCGCCCCCGCCGACGCGCTAGTCTCCCGCCATGACCATCGTTGCCCCCCAACCCGGCCACCCCACGGCCAGTGACGAAGCCGTCGATTGCGGGGACGCCGCGCGCCGCTGGACCCTGGTCGCCGCCATTGTCGGCTCGGGCATGGCCTTCGTCGACGGCACCATCGTCAACGTCGCCTTGCCAGCCATACAGAAAGCTCTGGACGCCACGACGGCGGATGCGCAATGGGTGATGGAAGCCTACGCACTGCTGCTGTCCGCCCTGCTCCTCGTTGGCGGCGTGCTCGGCGACCGCTTCGGACGCCGCCGTGTGTTCATGATCGGCACCGTGGTATTCACCCTGGCATCGTTGCTCTGCGCGATGGCGCCGAACGTGGCCGCCCTGATCGGCGGGCGGGCGATCCAGGGCTTCGGCGCGGCCCTGCTGGTACCCGGCAGCCTCGCCCTCATCAGCAGCGCTTTCCCGAAGGAGCGCCGGGGTGCCGCGATCGGTACATGGTCGGCCTTCAGCGGTATCACTGCGGCGGCGGGGCCTGTGCTTGGCGGGTACCTCGTCGAACATGTGTCCTGGCACTGGGCGTTCCTGATCAACCTGCCACTGGGCATCGCGCTCGTGGCGATCTGCCGGTGGCGGGTGCCTGAAAGCCGGGGCGCGCCCGCGAGCAGCCAGCTCGATGTCGTCGGCGCCACGCTGGCGACCGTGGGCTTGGCGGGCATCGTCTTCGCGTTGATCGAAGGGCCCTTGCGCGGATGGTCGGCACCGTCGGTCGCCAGCGCCGCGAGTGTCGGCCTGGCGGCACTGGTCGCCTTCATCGGCGTGGAGCGGCGCACATCCGCACCCATGCTTCCACTGCACCTGTTTCGCAACCGTGATTTCTCGGCGGCCAACGTGCTCACCCTGCTGCTTTATGCGGCGCTCGGCGGCAGCCTGTTCTTCGTTCCGCTCAACCTGATCCAGGTACAGGGCTACGGCGCGACGGGCGCGGGCGCTTCCCTGTTGCCCGTGATCGTGATCATGTTCGCCCTGTCGCGATGGACCGGCCAGTTGGTCGACCGCGTGGGTGCGCGCCTGCCGCTAATGGTCGGGCCCGTCGTGGCCGCCGCCGGCTTCGTCCTGTACGCCTTGCCGGGTGTCGGGGCCAGCTACTGGACGACATTTTTTCCGGCGAGTTGCGTGCTCGGCCTGGGCATGAGCATCGTCGTCGCCCCACTCACCACCACCGTGATGAATGCCCTGGACCCGTCGCTCGCGGGCACCGCCTCGGGCGTCAACAACGCCGTCTCGCGAACCGCCGGCTTGCTTGCGATCGCGGTGTTCGGCGTCGTGCTTACCGGGGTGTTCAATACCACGCTGGATACGCGGCTGGCGGCATTGCACCTGGACGAGGGCATCGTGCGAGGCATCCTCGCGCAACGGGCCAAGCTGGCCGGCATCGAGGTAGCGAACGCCGACGCACAGCGTGTCGTCGGAGAAGCCTTCGTCGCCGGCTTCCGCGCCGTCATGCTGCTCTCCGCCGGACTCTCCGTACTCTCGGCGCTGGTGGCGGTGGTTGGCCTGGATCGAGCTACCGTCAAGTCAAGGCTCAACGGTAGGCGACGTTCACCGTAATGCTGGTATTCGCCGAGCCGGGAGCGAGCGGTTTTCCGGTCGTCCGGTAGCGGGCCCGGAAGCCGTAGCTCCGGCCTTCCCGCACCGCGCTCAGGACGAGCGGAGCCGTGCTGTTGGGAATGGCCTGGACATCGGGTTCGTCGCTCCGGAGTTCCACCGCGACACCCGTCGCGGCACCGCTGCCGGTGAGCTTGAAGAGCGAGGCGTCCGTTTCATCGGCCGCGCCGGTGAACGTCAGCAGGATCTGCGTGGCATGGGTGCAACCGGTGGAAACGAGTTGTTGTGTGGCCCAATGGCTGCTGCCCGCGGTGGCGAGCGTGCCGCCATCGACTTTGTCCAGTGCGAAGAGCAACCGTCGAGAGGCAAAGGCGCAGGTGGGCCGCTGGGGTTCCACGCGCGCATCGAGCAGATCGACGCGTACCTGGTCCGCATCGTCGAAACCCGCATGGGCCAGGCGGCCGGCCTTCAGCGCGCCGCCCTGGACTATCGGACCGGTCTTGATGAGCTGGACGGTGAAATGAGCGTTGACCAGTCGTTCCTTGGCGGTCCACCCGCTCCAGTCGTTTTGCGGGACCCATGCGGCGCCCGTGCCGTTATGGAACTGGATTCGTACGCCGACACCGGCGATGTTGGTGTCCTGGATGTGTTCGCCCAGCGCGCTCGGCACCCTGAAATTCCCGAGGCTCGAGGTACGGCTCAGCTTGGTGCATAAAAATTCGGGCGAGTCCCAACCGGCAGAAGCACGTTCCGCCAGGACGGTCAGCGGCGGCGCATCGGCGGGAACCTGGATGAGGCCGAAGGAAACCCGTTGCGGGGCATCCTGCGCCGGATGTTTCCAGCAACCGGCGCGGGACGAAACGGACGCGAACGATATGAGGGCGGCGATACACCAGGGCATGAGACGCGAAGGCATGGTCGGGGCATCCGGAAAGGTCTGCCGAGTCTGCTCCCGCCTGCGCGCCGATCCCATACGACAAGTCTGAAAAGGCGATGACAGCGCAAGAAGACGATTGCACGGCGCGTTCACCCGGCCTCCCCAACCATCGGCGCATGAGCCTTCAGGACTACCGCCGCAAGCGAAACTTCGCGAAGACCCGCGAACCCGCGCCGGACGATTCCGCCACGGGGAGTGGCAGGGCGATCTTCGTCGTGCAGTTGCACCACGCCTCGCGCCGCCATTTCGACTTCCGCCTCCAGGTGGGCGACGTGCTGCGCAGTTGGGCGGTACCCAAGGGTCCCAGTTACGATCCCAAGGTGAAGCGGCTCGCCGTGGAGGTGGAAGACCACCCCGTGTCCTACGCGAATTTCGAGGGCGATATCGAGGAGGGTTACGGCAAGGGCCATGTCGACCTGTTCGACCGCGGCGTGTGGGCGACGCATGGCGATGCCGAGGCGCAGATCCGCAAGGGCCATCTCACCTTCGAATTGTTCGGCGAGCGGCTCAAGGGCGAATGGCATCTCGTGCGTGGCGCGAAGAAGGAGCGGCAGCCCGCATGGTTCCTGATCAAGGCCGACGACGCCTATGCGGGCGACGTGGAAGCCGACGATCTGCTCGACGCGAAGATGCGCGAGAGCACGCGCCGCGCGGCCACCACGCCGGGGCTTCGTGCCGCGGCGAAGAAATCCACTTCACGCAAGAAGGCGCCACCGAAGGCCCGCAAGGTCTCGGCGGCCACCCTGGCCAAGGCGGCCGCCGCTCTGGATGGAGCCCGCAAGGCAAGAGCCAGCAATGAATTCTTTGCCCCGCAACTCGCCCGACTTCGCGAGGCACCGCCGCAGGGTGACGGCTGGCTGCATGAAGTGAAGTGGGACGGCTACCGCATACTCACCGGCATGGCCAAGGGCAAGGCCATGCTCTGGTCGCGCAATGCCCTGCCCTGGAACGACCGCGTCCCGGAAATCGTGGGCGCCATCGAAAGCCTCGGGCTCGACAGCTTGCGCCTCGACGGCGAACTGATCGCGCTCGACGCGCAGGGGCGCAGCGACTTCAACGCCTTGCAACGCACCTTGTCCGGTGAAGCGCAGGCGCCGCTGGTGTACATGTTGTTCGACCTGCCCTACCTCGAAGGTTACGACCTCACTCGCGTCGGTCTTTCCGATCGCAAGGCCCTGCTCGAACGGCTGCTCGCGCATGCACCACCCCACCTCGCCTATAGCGGACACAACGTGGGCCATGGGGATGACGTGTTCGCCATGGCGATGGAACAGAGACTCGAAGGCATCATCTCCAAGCGCGTGGACGGCGGTTACCATGCGGGACGCGGCGACGACTGGCAGAAGATCAAGCGCCTGGAAAGCGACGAGTTCGCCGTGGTCGGCTACACGCCGGCGAAAGGTTCCCGGCTGGCTTTCGGCTCATTGCTGCTGGCACGCCCCGATGCGCATGGCGGCTGGACTTATGCGGGCCGTGTCGGCACCGGTTTCACCGATGAGATGCTGCGCTCGCTGGGCGAAACCCTGACCAGGGGCGGGACGAAAAAACCCACCGTGAAGATCGATCAGGTCGATCCCACCTTGCGCGGCGCGCTGTGGGTTCCCCCGACGGCGGTCGCGGAGGTCTACTACCGCGGCATAGGCAACCAGAACCTGCTGCGCCAGCCGAGCCTGAAGACACTGCGCGTGGATAAATCGCCGGCCGACCTGCGCGATTCCGATCGCGCGGCGCCGAAGTCCGCCAAAAAAAAAGCCAAGGCCAAGGCCGGGCAGGCTTCCGCCAAGGCAAGCGCCGATGCGATCGTCATCACCCATCCCGATCGCATCGTCTTCCCCGACGACGGCATCACCAAGCAGGACGTGGTGGACTATTACCGGGCCGTCATGCCATGGATGCTTCCGGCGATCGCCGACCGGCCCACGTCGACCATCCGTTGTCCGGGCGGCATCGGATCGCCGTGCTTCTTCCAGAAGCATGTGATGGCGGGACTGGAACATGTCGGCACGGCGAAGCTGAAAGAAGAAACCGGCGCGCAAGCGGTGTATCTGTACCCGCGCGACGAGGCCGGCCTGATCGAACTCGTGCAGTTCGGCGCGGTGGAGTTCCATCCCTGGGGCTCCCATGTCGATTCGCCCGACCTCGCCGACCGGGTGGTCTTCGACCTCGACCCCGGCGATGACGTGGATTGGGGCCGGGTCGTCGCGGCGGCACGCATGGTGCGCGGGTTCCTCGACCAACTCGGGCTCGTGTCCTTCTTGCGCACCACCGGCGGCAAGGGACTGCATGTGGTCGTTCCGCTCAACCCCGGTGCCGACTGGGCGACGGTGAAAACCTTTGCCCGCGGCTTCGCCGAATCCATGGCCGCGCTACATCCACTGGAATTCGTCGCGACCGCGACCAAGCGTTTCCGGCGCGGGAAGATCTACGTGGACTACCTGCGCAATGGGCGTGGGGCCACGGCGGTGGCGTCGTATTCCCTACGGTCACGCCCGGGAGCGCCGGTGGCGGTGCCCTTGCGCTGGGAGGAACTGGGCAAGGTCAAATCCGGCAACGCGTTCGATCTTCGCAGCGTCCCGAAGCGGCTGGCGCGCCTGAAGAAGGATCCCTGGGACGGGATAGACAAGGTCCGCCAGGACCTCGCCTCGGTGAACGAGAAGCTGGGCGCCTGATGCGCCGCGCCCTGTAGACTCGGGCACTCCACCCCCACCTGCCCGTCCATGTTCGCAAAACTTCCCGTCTTCCTGCGCGTCCCTCTCGCCTGCACCTTGCTGTTCATCAGCACGGTGTGCCACGTGCTGCCGCTGCTCGTCATGACGGCACTGCGCCTGATCATGCCGCTGGCCTCCGTGCGCCGTGGCATCGGTGCCGTGCTGGTGTGGATCGCCGAGAGCTGGCTGGGTTTCAACGGCTGGCTGTTCGGTGCGTTCACGCGCACCCGCTGGCATGTCGAAGGCATGGAAGGGCTGGGCCCGCGTGAGAATTATCTTGTGGTGTGCAACCACCAGAGCTGGGTCGACATCCCCTCGTTGCAGAAGATCTTCAACCGTCGCATTCCCTTCATGCGCTTCTTCCTGAAGAGCGAACTCATCTGGGTGCCCCTGCTCGGTCCGGCGTGGTGGGCCCTCGATTTTCCTTTCATGAAGCGCCATTCGCGCCAGCAACTGGAAGCCCGGCCCGAATTGCGCGGCAAGGATCGCGAAGCCACCCGCCGCGCCTGCGACAAGTTCCGCCACCTGCCGGTGTCGATCATGAACTTCACCGAAGGCACGCGCTTCACGCAGGCCAAGCACGACGCGCAGAAGTCACCGTACACTCATCTCCTGCGCCCGAAGGCGGGCGGCGTGGCGTTCGTGATCGACGCGATGGGTGACGCGATCCGTCATGTACTCGACGTCACCATCGTATACCCCGGCGGCCCGGGTACCATGATGGACATGATCGCCGGGCGCATTCGCGAGATCCGCATCCACATTCGCCGCCTGCCCATCCTGCCCTCGCTTCGCGGCGACTATGAAAACGATGAAGCCTTCCGCGAACGGTTCCAGGCATGGGTGAACCAGCTCTGGGCGGAGAAGGACGCCCGCATCGCCACGATGCTGGCGAAGCCCCTGTAGAAACAGGCATCGAAGACTTTGTAGGAGCCGGCCCTGTCGGCGATCCCGCGGCAGCGGGCAAGGTTACGGCAAGCTCCCATCGCCGACAGGGTCGGCTCCCACCTCGGATGCCTTCGGCAGAAATCAGCTTCAAGCGGATGCACGAGGTTATCGCCTGGCTTCCTCGGCGAGTTTTTCATCCAGTCGTTTACGGCCGGCTTCCGCGTAGGCCGCGCAGGTCTTCCCTTCACCCTGCGACGGATGCGGCGTGATCAGCATGTCGCAAGGCAGGGCCGCGACGCGTTCGAAGGTCTTGCGATACTCCGCCACGTACGACGGATGATCGCTATAGCGATAACCATCGGCGGAGAAGGCGAACAGGCTGTCGACATAGGCGATCGTCTTGCACGCCGTGCCTTCGCACGAGGTCCATGTCCACGCCGTACCGCCAGGCGTATGCCCGGGTGTGACGTGCGCCGTCAACGCCAACGGTCCCAGGCGCACCACCGTGCCATCGCCGATGTCACCCGTGGCGTTCACTTTTGCGTACAGCGGTGCCTCCCCGTGCTGCGGATCGGTGACGTCGTCACCGCCGAGCCGCATCTCCTTCGCGCCGGCCGCCGTGGCGCGCACGGTCGCCCCGCTGTCCTTCACGAACTGCGCGATGCCGCCGGCATGATCGAAGTGCGCGTGCGAGTTGAGCACGAGCTTGACGTCCTCGACGCGGAACCCGAGCTTGCGGATGTTCGCCTCGATGAGCGGGACGTTGTCGGCCATCGGCACGTCGATCAGCACATGACCCCGGGGCGACGTGACGAGGATGGCCGAGAGGCCCTTCGTGCCGACGTAATAGGTGTTGCCGTAGATCTTGTGCGGCGCCACGGGCGTGGTCCAGTCCCCGTTGTCGGCCGCAAGGGCGGGCAAGGCGGTGCAGGCGGCGAGAGCGGTGAGGGCGAGCAGAATGCGGCGCATGTGGAGTTCCCCTTGGAAGACGGGAGGCAGGATAAAGGGGACCACCAGGCGACAGCGGGTCGATATCGGGGCGAACTGCGGGCGTGTACTCCGCTTTCGCCGCTGAAGCGGCTCCCACAACAGCATCGGGTAGACCAGTCAGGAATACACCTGTGGGATTAGGACTAGGCCTGGTGGGAGCCGACCTTGTCGGCGATCCCGCGGCAGCGGGCAAGGTTGCGGCAAGCACCCCATCGCCGCTGAAGCGGCTCCCACAGGACTGAGCGGGCTTCCATGGAGTGGAGCGTTTCAGGGGGAAGTGGGTCTCCGGCGCGTGCGCGCACGCCAGAAGAGGAATCCGGTCACCAGCAGGAACATCGGAAGCAGGCCGGTGAAGCAGGCGATCACGCGCCAGGCCAGGCCGCCCACGGCCGCCGAATGGATCGGGAACAGGGCATCGGCGAGGCGTCCGCCCGGTCCGAGTTTCGTCGCATCGACACCGCCGATCACCGCCGCCGTGCCGGGATCCATCCACAACGAACTGCGTCCGGCCAGGTTCCACTCGCCGGGGCGGCGGATGCGCAGCACCACGCAGCCATTTTCCCTGGAAGGAAGGGTAAGGCGCGTGAGTTGCGCCTCCGGTGCCGCTGCCTGTGCAGCCTGGAGTACGGCCGCCCAGTCGATCGGCGTCCGAGTGGGCAACAGCCTGGGCGGCTTCGCCGGTGCGGGTTCGCCGAATGCCGCGGTAAGGCCGCTGCGCACGGCGCCGCGATAGGCCATCGTCGTTCCGGTGCCGATCATCACGATCAGCAAGGGCAGCGCGGCGACGCCGACGAAACGGTGAAAGCTCGCCCACCGCAACACCGGCGGATTCGCATGGGGCTTCAGGTGTTTCAGCGCACGCCGGCGCCCGGGCCAGTAAAGCCACACACCGGAAAACAGCATGAACAGTCCCGTGCAGGCGACGACGCCGAGCACGGTCTCGCCCACTTCGCCCGTCAACAGGTGGGTATGCCAGTCGAGCAGGAGAAGCAGCCCGTCTCCGGACTTGTTCCGGCGCAACAGCAGTTGACCCGTGCTCGCGTCGAAATAGCTGCGGTTGCCGCCGCGTTCCTGCGCTTCCCACACCGGCAGTTCCGCGTCGGGTAGCGACAGCCCGCGCAACCCCTTCCCCTCGGGCGACGAGAGGATCGCCTGTAACGACCGGCCTTGTGTCGCGAGATCCGGCAGCGGGCGCGACGCCAGTTCGGGATGCCCGGCGGCGAACAGCGGCTGCTCGAACAACAGCACGCTTCCCGAGAGCGTCACCAGCGCCAGCAGCACCCCGAGGCTGAGCCCGAGCCACAAGTGCAGGGTCTTCAACATGGAGCGAAAACGGCGCGGCGAGGGCGTCATGTCAGAAGTCCACCGATGCCTGCACGAAGTACGTGCGCGGCAGGCCGACGTAGATGCCGTCGTTGTTATCGGTCGATCGCGTGAAGTAGCGCTTGTCCGTGAGGTTCTTCACACCCACGCCCAGACGGAGGTTCGACGCCGATGGGCCGAAGGCGTACTCGGCGCGGGCGTTCCAGGTCGTCCAGCCAGGGATGTCGCCGAGGTCGCCTTCGGGCGAGGGCTCGGTGATGTATTCCGTGGGGTTCGCGGGATCGAAGCTCGGCGAACCCGGCGAATGCTGCTTCGACTGCGCGAACGCGTCGAGATTGAACGTCCACTGCGCGATACCGTAGCGCAGGCCGAGGTTGGCCGTGCGCCGCGAGTAGAACGGCAAGTCGCGACCTTCAAACGAACCGTGCTTGTAGAACGCGTGGGTGTACGTGGCCGTGCCCCATAAGGTGAGACCGTCCAGTACGTCGCTGAAGGCGCCCAGGTCGACATGCGCTGCGGACTCGATACCCTTGTGCGTGGTGGCACCGAGGCTGGTCCAGCCTTCGTACGAGTCCGGCACATTGGGCAGCTTGCCGACCAGTTGCAGTTCGTGGTCGAAGTTGATGCGGAACAACGAGATCTCCCCGCCCCACGCCTTCGTGTCGTAGCGCGTACCGATCTCGTACGTGCGCGCCGTCTCGGGTTTCAGCCCGGCGGCGAACTGGTTGTTCGAATCCTTCTGCCCGATCTGGAAATACTGCAACGAGCCGAACGAGGTTTCCGCGTTCGCGTAGAGCTTCAACGCGTCGCTCAGGTGGTAGATGACGTTGAGCGACGGCAGCGGCTTGGAGTAATCCTTCGTCCGAGCCGTCGGTCCCCTGACCACCACCGTCGCGCTCGGATGCGCCTGCCATTCGCTGTCGATGCGTTCGTAGCGGATGCCCGGCGTGATCGTCCAGTTCCCCGCGTTGATGGTGTCGTCGACATACAGCGCGTGCGCCTCGTTACTGCCGGTGTTGTTACCGGACAGTACATAGGGTCCACCATAGGGGAAGCTGTCGTACGGGGTGTAGGAGAGGTTGGAGATGTAGCGGTTGTTGCGCAGCGTGCGCTCGTGCATCGCCTCGCTGGTGTAGCGGTAGCCGACGCCGATCTCGTGGGTGACCTGGCCCCAGTCGAACAGCTGCGAATAGCGCGGCTCGATGGAGAACACGTGGTAATTGCGCGGATAGGCGATGAGCTGGTGCGTATAGCTGCCGTTCGCGTTCTGGGTGATCGTCTCGATGTGGCTGCCGCGGAAGCTGTCCGAGTAGTACGTCTGCACTTCGAAGCTACGGCGATCGTCGACGTGGCTGTACTTCAACACGTAGTCCGTGCGACGGCCGTGGAAATCGTCGAACGGACGACGGGACTGGAAGGGGTCCGCATCGTAGTCGGCCTGGTTCAGTCCGCCGGGCATGCCGGCCTGGCCATCGTAGTGATGGATGCTGCCGGTGAGCGTGTCCTCGGGGGAGAGGGCGTATTTCGCCTTGAGCATCACGTCGTCGATGCTCTCGTTGTCCTCGTGCTCGCGGAAGCCCGGGCCATGCAGACCGTTGTAGAGCAGGGCGAGGCCGAGCCCGTTGTCCATCGTGCCGCCCACGAAGGCGTTGGTGTTGGTGCGGATGGCGCCGTGCTCGCCGCCCTGCATCTGCACCCCGGCGCTTCCGCCGAAGGTCTGCGGGATGTCGCGTGTCACGAAGTTGATGATGCCGCCGACGTTCTGGGGCCCATAGCGCACCGACCCGCCACCGCGGACCACGTCGACCGCCTGCAGGTTGCCGAGGCCGACGGGTGCCATGGACACCTGGGGCTGGCCGTAGGGCGCCACGGCGATGGGCACCCCGTCGAGCAGGATGGTGGAGCGTGGCGAAAGGCGTGAGGTCAGACCCCGCACGCCCACGTTGAGCGACACGTCGCTACCGCCCGTGCCGTTGCTTTCCTGCACCTGCACGCCGGGAATGCGGCGCAGGGCATCGCGCAGGTTCACGGCGCCGGCTTCGCGCAGTTCCTCGCGGCGTACCACCGTGCGGGCGCCAGGGTGATTCGCCACCGTATTGCTGGCCGCTTCCCCCAGCCAGTTGCCGACCACCTTGACGCCTTCCAGGTCGGTGGACGGCGCAGGAGGCGGGGCTTCCTGGCCTGCCGCCGGATGCGCGGCAACGGCGCTCGCGAGCGCCAGGGCGAGGGTGGTGGGACGGAAACGCATGAGGCGGCCTTGCTAAGAGCGAAAGGCCGCCATCGTAAGTGCGAATGATTATCAGAGCAATCAACGCTTAACTTGGCCAGTGGTTGTGCAGGATGCACTGGACGAAGTCGGTGCGCTGGAATCCTGGCTCCTTGTACGCCATGACGTCGGCCTTGACGTTGCCGAAGGTGGTCTCGGGTTTGGCGCGTATACCGTTGTAGAAGGCGTCCACGATACCGGCCTTGAAGGACGGTCCGCGTGGATGCACTTCGGCGACCTTCTCCCGATCGGCGGCCTGGACGGTTTCGAAGCCCAGCCCGAGCACGTCCATTTCCACGCCGGCCGTGAGCAGGGCGATCTCGGGCTTCATATGCCGCGGGATACCCGGGGTGGTATGGAGGGCGATCGACGCCCAGACCACGTCGATTTCGTCCTGCGCGATGCCCTTGCTCGTCAGGAACGCCCGCGCGGCGTTGGCGCCATCCACCTCGAAACGTTCGGTCTTGCTCGCATAGGCGGGCATGAGGCCCATGTCGTGGAACATCGCGGCGGCATAGAGCAGTTCGGGGTCGTAGGCGATCTCCTTGGCCTTGCCGGTCAGGGCGCCGAACAGGAACACGCGGCGGGAGTGGTGGTAGAGCAGGTCGGTCTCGGTGTCGCGCACCAGATCGGTGATCTCGCGTACCAGGGCGCTGTCGGGGATGGCGATGCCGGCGATGGTGGTCATGGCGGGAAGCCTCATGGAATGGAAAACCATTGCACCGCATGCCGGAACCGTCATGATTTGACGTGATGTGTCAAATTCAGCCATATTGCGCACCATGCGGCCGCCACCCCTGACCATCGCCATTCTCGCGCCGGCCGGCGTGCAGATGCTTGACGTCGCCGGCCCGGCGGATGTCTTCGCGGAAGCCAACCGCCAGGCGGGCCGCGAGGTGTACCGGGTCATCACCGTCGGCATGGCGCCGCTGGCCGTTGCCGCCTCGTCCGGGCTGCACTTCCTGCCCGACCGCAGCGTGCTCGACGACATCGACGACCTGGACACCCTGCTCGTCGCAGGCTCACCCGACCTGCCGCGCGCCGCCGTCGACCTGACGGCGGTGGCATGGATGCGGCGCCACAGCGAGAAGGCTCGCCGCTATGGCTCGATCTGCAGCGGGGCGCTGCTGTTCGCGCGCACCGGTTTGCTCGACGGACGCCGCGTGACGACGCACTGGCGCGTCGCGGACGTGCTGGCCGAGCGGCATCCTTCGCTGAACGTCGAAGCGGATGCCTTCGTGGTTCGCGACGGCCCGGTATGCACGGCGGCCGGTGTAACGGCCGGCATGGATCTCGCGGTGGCCCTGGTCGAGGAAGACCTCGGGCGGGACATCGCCATGGCGGTGGCGGCCGAACTGGTCGTGTTCTACCGGCGGCCGGGCGGGCAGTTGCAATTCAGCCGGCATGGCGACGCGGCACCTGCGGGACGCGGCGCCCTGCAGGAACTGCAACGCTACGTGGTGGCCCATCCCGCCGAAGACCATTCGGTGGCGTCCATGGCGGCGCGCGTCGGCATGAGCGCCCGGCATTTCGCGCGCATCTTCCAGCACGAGGTGGGCATGACGCCGGCCGCCTTCGTCGAGGCGATGCGGGTGGAAGCGGCGCGCCGCCTGCTGGAGCACGGTCATGAAAGCCCGAAGAGGGTTGCCGCGCGCTGCGGCTATGCCGACGTGAACGGATTGCGCCGCGCCTTCATGCGCCGGGTCGGCGTCACCCCCGCCGAATACCGCAAGCGCCACGCGCACGTACGGGCTTGACCCCTCCGTCACACCGGTTCGACCGGTCCGGCGAAACCATGTCGGAAGTCCACCGACGAGGAGCCGCGATGAAAACCCGCCGCGTCTACAGCACCGCCGACCTCGACCACGCCCGTTCGGCCATGCGTGCCGCCCGCGAATCCGGCGTCCCGGACGAGGATCTGTCGTTGATCGCGCGCTCGGACATCGAGTTGGAGGAAATCCCGGAAAACCGCAAGGACGAGCACACCGACTTCAAGCCAGCCGCCGTGCGCGGCCTTGCCGAAGGAGGCGCCACCGGTCTCGTCGCGGGCCTGGTCGGCATGGCCATCCCGCCGCTGGGCGTGACGCTTGCCGGTGCCGTGGCCGTCGGCGCGGCCGGTGCCCTGGTCGGCGCATGGACCAACGCCCTGATGGGTGCCTCGACGCCGGACCCGGTCAGGCGCAAGTTCGAAGGCGAGATCGAGGCGGGCCGCATCCTCGTGGTGGTGGATGGCGACGGCGAGGACGGCGAGCGGGCCGACCGGGCCGTCGTGGCCACGGGCGCGACGCCGCTTCCCTTCGAACAGCCCACGGCGCTTTCCTGACTCAGAGCTCGATGATTCCCCGGCGCAGGGCGATGGCGACGGCATGCGTGCGGTCGTTCGCCTGCAGCTTGGCCAGGATACTCTTCATGTGCGCTTTCACGGTCTCCTCGGCGATACCGAGGGCCCCGGCGACATCCCGGTTGGCTTCGCCACGTGCGACATGGGTGAGCACCTGGGTCTCGCGCGGCGTGAGTTCGTCGTCGTCCGCGTGGCCGGCCATTTCCTGCGCGATTTCCTCGGGTACGCGGCGCTTGCCTTCCATGATCTGGCGGATGGTGACCAGCATGTCCTTGCGCAGTTCGCTCTTCAGCAGGTAGCCCTGCGCGCCGGCGCGAAACGCGCGCAGCGCCTGTACGTCGCCGCGATACGTCGTGAGCACGAGGATGCGGGCGTCGGGAAACTCGGCGCGAATGGCCTCGATGGCGGCGATGCCACCGATACCGGGCATCTGCAGGTCCATCAGCGTGAGGTCCGGGCGGTGCGTGCGATAACGTTCGATGGCTTCCTCGCCCGAACTCGCCTCGGCCACCAGTTCCAGCTCTTCCTGCCCCTCGAGCACGGCGGCGATCCCTTCGCGCAGGAGGGGATGGTCGTCGACTGTCATGATGCGGATGGACGGCATGGTTCGGCTCGCGGGAAACTCGAAGCGGCGAGTATCGCGCAATGCCGCGGCGCACCGCATGTAAAGACGAACCCTCCACTTCATCCTTGCGAGCATCGGTTCCCATGGCGACCCAACGCGCTAGCAGCAAAGCCCCCAGGCGGGGACACATCCGCACCGGCATGGGTGGTTGGACGTTTCCACCCTGGCGCGGCGTGTTCTATCCGGAGGGGCTCGTCCAGAAGCGCGAACTGGAATACGCCAGCCGCCAGGTCCGGTCCATCGAGATCAACGGCACCTACTACCGCTCGCCCGATGCCTCCACCTATGAGAAATGGGCGGCGGAGACCCCGGAAGGTTTCGTGTTTTCGGTGAAGGCGCCACGGCATATCGTGCAGACCAAGGCGCTCGCGTCCACCGGAGAACGGATCGGCCGCTTCCTCGACGGTGCGGTCGCGCTGGGCGATCGCCTCGGGCCCTTGCTCTGGCAGTTCCTGCCCACGCGCAAATTCGATGCCGACGATATCGCCGGGTTCCTCGACCTGTTGCCCGAGAAATACGCTGGCGTGGCCTTGCGCCATGCCGTCGAGGTGCGCCACGACAGCTTCATGGACGAGCGCTGGCTGGAACTCGCCCGCGAGCGGGGCGTGGCGACGGTGTTCACCGATTCGCCGAAATACCCCTCCTTCGCCGACCTGACCGGCCCCTTCGTCTATGCCCGCCTGATGCGCAGCGTGTCGAGCGAAACCCGCGGCTATCGTGCGAAAGACCTGCGCGCCTGGGCCGAACGCGCGACGGCCTGGGCGGAGGGTGCCGACCCGGCGGACCTGCCGCACGTGGCGGCGCCCGCGCCGAAGTCGGGCGCAAGGGATGTCTTCGCTTACTTCATCTCGGCCGCCAAGGAACGGAATCCGGCAGCCGCTGTCGCTCTCGGAGAGCTGACCGGCAGCGCATAATCGCCTCATTTCCCGAACGGACGACCCATGGACCGTCTCATCCAGAACCACCTGATCGACCTTTTCGCCGAACACGGCATCCAACTCGAAGCCGACGAAGACTGGCTGCTCACCGAAGGCGAGGATTTCCCCGCCATTCGCGGCATCTGGCACGAGGGCAAGGACGGTGGCATGGGCCGCCTCGACATCGACATCGTGCTCGACGAGGAGCGCACCATCGAGGAAAGCTTCGGCGGCATCGGCGGTGGCAAGACCGGGTGCCGCGACGCGCTCGATGGTTTCGCTCGTAACGATTTCCACGTCGTGCTGGCCGCGTGCTGGCATACGGTGAATACGAAGAAGCTCGCCATGCGGGAGCTGGTCGCGGGAGTCCACCGGTTCACCGTCTACATCGGCGATTTCACCTTGCGCGGCGAGGAAGACGCGCCGATGGAGATTCCGGAAGACGGCCTTTCGGCCCTGGAAGCGGCTATCGCCACGGCGCCGCTCACCGCCGACGTGCACTGGATCCGCGTGTTCTACGGCAACGTGGGCGACGGCAACTCACAGGTCGAGGTGCTGCTCGACAACGAACCATGGGCGGCAGGCCACAAGGCGATCGCCTCGGTGGACTGGCCGCAACATGAGCGTTACTACAGCCTGCGCAATTTCATCGCGCTGGTGCCGGCGGACTGAGCGGCCAGTCTTCGGGCTTCACGATCGCGAACAGGCCGTCGCGCAAGGCGCGGCGGCCCAGGCGCAGCACCTCCGCATCGCGCGAGAACAGCACCGCGGCACCGGCCGCGGCGGCCAGCTCGAGGAATTTCTGGTCGTCGGGATCGCGGCAGCGTGGCAACGGCGTCCTCGGCACCTCGAACGTCAGCACGGTCACCGCCGCATCGAAGCGGGTGGCCGCGGCCGCGATGGCCGCCTCGTCCAGCTTCAGTGCCGGATAACGCAGCACCGCCAGCCACTCGTCGCGGCAGTCGGCTCGCGTCACCGCCTCGACGTCGCCGGCCGCCAACGCCGCGACAAGCGGCGCCGCGCGCGGGTCCTCGAAGACGAAGGCGTCCAGGCAGACGTTGGTATCGAGGACGACCCGCACGGCGCGACGTTCAGGCCGCCTCGCGGCCGGCCAGCCGCGCGCGTTGCTCGGCGACGATCGAGTACGAGCGTTTGCGCGCCTCGTGGTCGAAGATCTGCGCGGTGATGATCAGTTCGTCGGCACCGGTGCGCTCGATGAACGCGGCCAGGCCGTCGCGCACCGTTTCGGGCGAACCGACCACCGCGCACGACAACGCGTGGTCCACCTGCGCCTTCTCCATCGGCGTCCACACGCCCTCCATCGAATTCACCGGCGGCGGCAACTGGCCCGGTGCGCCACGGCGCAGGTTCCAGAACGCCTGCTGTTGCGAGGTGAACAGGCGGCGCGCTTCCTCGTCGGTGTCGGCGGCGACCACGTTGATGCCGAGCATGGCGTAGGGCTTATCGAGCACGTCGGACGGCCTGAACATCGTGCGATACACCTCCAGCGCCTTCATCATCAGGTCCGGCGCGAAGTGCGAGGCGAAGGCGAACGGCAGGCCAAGTTCCGCGGCGAGGCGAGCGCTGAACAAACTGGAGCCGAGCAGCCAGATCGGCACATTGGTATCCATGCCGGGCACCGCGCGCACCGTCTGCCCCGGCTGCGGCGGCCCGAGGAAGAATTGCAGTTCCTGCACGTCGTCAGGGAAGCGGTCGTCACTGGGGCCGAGCGATCGGCGCAGCGCGCGCGCCGTGCCCTGGTCGGTTCCCGGCGCACGTCCCAGGCCCAGGTCGATACGGCCCGGATACAGCGACGCGAGGGTGCCGAACTGCTCGGCGATCACCAGGGGCGCGTGGTTCGGCAGCATGATGCCGCCGGAGCCGACGCGAATCGTGCTGGTGCCCTCGGCGATGTACCCGATGACCACCGACGTGGCCGCGCTGGCGATGCCCGTCATGTTGTGGTGCTCGGCGAGCCAGTAGCGGTGGAAGCCCAGGGCCTCCGCGTGGCGGGCCAGGTCGCGCGAGTTGCGCAGCGATTCGCCAGGCGTCGATCCGCGGGGGACGGGGGAAAGGTCGAGCACCGAGAACGGGATCATTCGGGAATACCTCGCAAGGGGGAGGCGGCGTGGCACCGCCGATCCGTCCCACATGGGCGCAGGGGTTTCGTTTGCAACCCTGCAAGGCGCTTCCGGGGAAACAATCCGTTCCGGAAAGCGATGCTCCACGGCGGATGGGTCGGAGGAAAATACACCCATCCACTCATCCAGTCCGGTATTCCCGGGGGAGCACGACATGATCGACGTCCGCCGCTTCACCAGTCTTGGCGGTGCCAACCACGGCTGGCTCGACGCCAAGCACCACTTCTCGTTCGCCTCGTACCACGACCCAAAGCGCATGGGCTGGGGCGCGTTGCGGGTCTGGAACGACGACACCATCGCCGCCGGCACGGGCTTCCCGCCGCACCCGCATTCGGACATGGAAATCATCACCTATGTTCGCGAAGGCGCCATCACCCACGAGGACAGCCTGGGCAACAAGGGCCGCACCGAAGCGGGCGACGTGCAGGTGATGAGCGCGGGTACCGGCATCCGCCATGCCGAATACAACGCCGAACCCGATTCCACCCGGATCTTCCAGATCTGGATCATTCCGGACGGTAAGCGCGAAGCACCGGCATGGGGCACACGTCCGTTCCCCAAGGGCGAACGCTCGGGCCGTTTCGTGATCCTGGCCAGCGGCATCGCGGGCGATGAAGACGCGCTGCCGATCCGCACCGACGCCCGCGTGCTGGGCGCCAGCGTGAAGGCCGGCGAGACGGTCGAGTACGCGCTCGCCCCGGGCCGCTATGCCTATATGGTTCCGGCGGCCGGCTCGGTCGAGATCAACGGCATCGCGCTGGATAAGGGCGATGGCGCCGCGATCCGCGATGAAACGGCGTTGCGCATCACCGCCACCAGCGATGCGGAGCTGGTGCTCGTCGACACCGCCGCCTGATGAGGCGAGGGGTATGCTGTGGGTCATGACGACCCACGGCACACCCTATCTCGACAACCCCATCCTCGACACTGACAGCTACAAGGCCAGCCACTGGCTGCAGTACCCGCCAGGCACCGACGCCACGTTCTTTTACGTGGAGTCGCGCGGCGGCACCTATGAAAGCACGGTGTTCTTCGGCCTCCAGGCCGTCCTGAAGGCGCGCCTCGGCCGCGCCGTCACACATGTCAACGTGGACGAGGCGCGCGACTTCTTCGCCGCCCACGGCGAGCCTTTCAACGAGGAAGGCTGGCGCTACATCGTCGATACGCACGGCGGCCGCCTGCCGGTGCGCGTGCGCGCCGTTTGCGAAGGCAGCGTGGTGCCGACGCACCAGGTGCTGGTCACCATCGAATCCACCGACCCGAAGGCCTTCTGGCTGCCGTCCTACCTGGAAACGCTGCTGCTGCGGCTCTGGTACCCGGTGACGGTCGCCACGACCAGTTGGCAGGCACGGCGGACGATCCTGCACTACCTAGAACGCACGTCCGACGACCCGGCCGGCCAGATTCCCTTCAAGCTGCACGACTTCGGCGCCCGCGGCGTATCGAGCGCGGAATCCGCCGGCCTCGGCGGCATGGCCCATCTGGTCAACTTCCTCGGGACCGACACCGTTTCCGGAGTGCTCGCCGCGCGCACCTATTACGGCGAACCCATGGCCGGCTATTCGATTCCCGCCGCCGAACACAGCACGATCACCAGCTGGGGCCGGGAACACGAGGTCGATGCGTATCGCAATATGCTTCGCCGCTTCGCGCGCCCCGGTTCGCTCGTGGCGGTGGTGTCGGACAGCTACGACATCTACCACGCCATCATCGAGCATTGGGGCAAGGCACTGCGCGACGAGGTCATAGCCTCGGGTGCCACCGTGGTCGTGCGGCCGGACTCCGGCGATCCGGTGGAAGTCGTTCATCGTTGCGTGAGCCTGTTGAACGAAGCCTTCGGCAGCACCGTGAACGGCAAGGGTTATCGCGTGCTCAACCATGTCCGCGTGATCCAGGGCGATGGCGTGAATCCGGAGAGCATCCGCGCCATCCTCGAACGCATCACCGCCGCCGGCTACGCCGCCGACAACCTCGCCTTCGGCATGGGCGGCGCGCTCTTGCAGAAACTCACCCGCGACACGCAGAAGTTCGCGCTGAAATGCTCGGCGGCGCGCATCGACGGTACGTGGCGCGATGTATGGAAGGACCCGGTGACCGATCAAGGCAAGCTGTCCAAGCGCGGACGGATGACCCTGCTGCGTCATCGCGAATACGGCAGCTACCGCACCGTGCCACTACCCGGCGATGCCGTGTCGCTGCCGGTCGATGCGATCGAGCCGGGCTGGGAAGAAGTCATGCAGACGGTGTGGGAAAACGGCGAACTGAAACGCGAATGGTCGTTCGCCGAAGTGCGGGAAAAGGCCGCCGCGGGCCGCTGACGGAACACCCCCGATGGGAGGCCCCTGGTGGGAGCCGACCTTGTCGGCGATCCCGCGGCAGCGGGCCAGTTCGAGGCAAGCACCCAATCGCCGACAGGGTCGGCTCCCACCGGGGTCGGCTCCCATAAGGGTCACGGCTCCCATAAGGGTCACGGCTCCTGCCAGAACTCCAAAAAAAACATGGCCCTCACGCTCACGCGGAGGGCCATGGCGACCGTCCCTTGGTCTGGTGGCCGTAGCCACCCCAAACGCGGCCCGGCAAAGCCGGCGCGGCGTTATCGCCGATGAAGGGGGGGATCGATCCTGGCGCTAGGGACGGACGGCATCCTGCCGTCGGATCGGTCATCGGCGATTCGTTTGCCCTGCCCGATGAGCCGGGCGGGGCATGGACCTAATCTTGCGTAGGTCGACCGATGACGGATATAGGAGAATTCTTAAAATTAGTGCCTATTTGCCTTGGCAGGTCTCAGCGAACCCTTACGTTCAGGCTGGGACCCGCGTCTCCCGCCGCTGTTCGTGGCGCGGCCGTTCCGTGCGGGATGAGCGCGGGGGCGGCTTCGGGGCGTTCTGGGGCACGTTCACTCCCCGGCTGGCGAGACTCCGCAAGGCCGCACAGTCGGAGGATCCGTAATCGCGTTTTCCTGGCTCTCGTTGCATGGCCCGTCTCCTGCTTTTCTTTCCGCCCGGACCGACAGGGTGAGCGGAAAAGAGGAAATTTCTGGTGGCGCGGCCGTGAATGTTTCGTGACACGTCTTCACGCCGCCCGGGCCGGAATTTTCGTTAAGGCGGCGTCGAGGCGTCGGGACGGTGCCCGGGCATGCGCTGGATCAGCTCGGTCGCGAGCTTCTCGTAGTCCTCGTCAAAGTGGTGCGAGCCCGGCTTCTTGTACACCGTGACGAAGGCCGGCAGCCGGCGGTCGGTGCAGCCGCTATCGTCCGCGTCTTCGGCACCGTAGTAGCAGGCCATGGGCGGGCGTCCACCCAGGGCGGCGATGGGCGGAATGGCGTCGGTGTGCACCACCGGGTTCAGCCATTGCAGGAAGTTGTGCGTGTGCGTGGTCCACCAGCCCTGCTGCATGTAGCCCTCGAGCTCGATCTCGAAGTTCACGTCGCGACTGGCCGAGAGCAGCACGAGCTGGCTGAGCTTGTCGCGGTTGTCGGCGCGCAGCTTGCCTACGATGGTCGGCAGTACATCGGCACCGAACGAATAGCCGATCAGCAGCACGCGATGCTTGTTCCACTGGCGTGTGTAGCGATCGAGCAGGCCGTCCAGGTCGTGCGCGGATTCTTCCGGCGAACGGTATCGCCAGAAATACTTGAACGTGCTCACGCCTGCGACGGGGATGCCGCGCTGCGTGAACACCGCGCCGAGGCGCTGGTCGAGATCCCACCAGCCGCCGTCACCGGAGTAGATCACCACCAGAAGGTCTTCCTCCCCCGGCGGCGCCGCCTTCAGCGCGGGAAGCTCCACGGTGGATTTTTCCATCGAGGCGCGCGTCCACGGATGCCAGGCGAGCAAGGCCAGCACGAGCAGCGCGGTGATGCCGAGCAGGACGTAACGAAACGTCTTCTTCATGGAGGGTTTCACCGGCGCACGACTCCGCCGAGGCCACCCGAGATCAGGCTCGCGACGTTGGCCAGCGCCAGCGGCAAGGCGATGCCACCGGGAACGGCGATGTAGCGTGGTTCCCACTCAGGGTCGAACTTGTCCTTGTAGCGGTGCAGCCCGCGGAAATTGTAGAAGCGCTCGCCACGGCCGAACACCATGGCGCCGAAGCGGCTCCACAACGGTGCCGTGCGGCGGTTTTGCAGGCCCGATAGCGGGGCCATGCCAAGGTTGAACCAGCGATAGCCCTCGGCTTTCGCCCAGACCATCAGTTCGATGAAAAGGAAATCCATGATGCCGGAGGGGCCTTCGGGCAGGTGGCGCATGAGGTCGACGGAAGCTTCTTCCTTCGTCTCGGTAACGAAAACATTGGCGAAGGCCACCAGCTCGTCACCCTGCCAGACCAAGGCCATGGGGGTGCGCGCGAGGTAGCGTTCGTCGAACAGGCCCAGCGAGAAGCGCTTCTCGCGGACCTTCTTGTCGCGCATCCATGCGTCGGAAACGTGTTTCAGTTTCGGCATCAAAGCCGGAACGGACTCGGCCGGAACGATCTCCATGCGCAAGCCGTCACGGGAAAGCTTGTTCACCGTTCCGCGGAGTGTCTTCTTCGACTTGCCGTCGAGATTGAACGTTTCGAGCCGGACGCGGGCCTCTTCACCGATCTTTAGCAGGTTCATGCCCACGTCGAGGTAGAGGTCTAGGTCCGCCGGACGCACCTGGTAGAAAATCGGCCAGCCACCGGCACGCTCGCAGTTCTCGCGGAACGACCAGACCAGCTCCCGCCGGGCCGCTTCGTCGGTACCCACCGGGTCGCCCATCGCGACCCAGCTGCGCCCCTCGATGTCGTACATGACGAAGGCGCGGTCGGCGGGGGCGAACATCAGCATCTTGTCGCCGACAAGGGCCAGGTGCGCCTGCGCGGAGTCGAACTGCTTCAACAACGGCATCGCGCGGGCGAGGTCAGCCTCTCCCGGATAAGCGCGGCGGGGGCGTGCGGGCCGGATCAGGTTGGCGAGGGCGACCAGCATCACCACGGCCGTCGCCCCCACCAGCGCGCGCAAGGCGCGCGGCGCGCCGCCGTGGTGGAAGCTGAATTCCCACCAGAGGTTGTTGCTGTATTCGACGTGCTTGAAGCTGAAGAACACCAGCCAGGTGGAGCAGGCCAGCACGGCACCGATCGCCAGCACCCAGCCGGGCGAGAAGCTCGCACGGAACAACGACGCGCGCCGGTAGAAATGCCGGTGCGCGGGCGCCAGGGCGAGAGCCAGCAGCGATAGCAGGGTGGCTTCCTCGTAGTCGATGCCCTTGAGCAGCGACAGGATGGCGCCGAGGATGAGCAGGACCAGGGTCAGCACGTAGGCCGCGTCGAGCCGGCGTTGCAGGCCACGCGCCAGGATCAGCAGCAGCATGCCCACGACGCTGGAGAGGAAGTGCGATACCTCCACCAGCGGCAAGGGAACGAAGCCCCGGAGGATCTCCATGCGTCCCGGGATCGCGAGGGTGGCGCCGGAGAACAGCAGCACGGCGCCGCAGACCAGGGTCAGCCCGGCGAAGAACGGCGGCAACAGGCTGCTGAACCACGGCGTGACGAGGGCGGCGTGGCGCAGCGCGCGGACCTCCCGCCAGATGACCATCAGCGTCGCCACGCACAGCGGCAAGAGGTAATACACGAGGCGGAAGGCGGCGAGCGAACCGAGGATGGGCGCTTCGAGGCCGTGGTTGCCGGTGGCACCGAACCCGGCCAGCATCACCGCCTCGAACACGCCGAGGCCGCCCGGCACGTGGCTGATCAACCCCGCCATCTGGGCCACCACGAAGATCGCCAGGAAATGGCCGAAGCCCCCCGTGATCGCCTCGGGCATCAGCACGTAGAGCACGCCGGCGGCGAGGCCCCAGTCCAGGGCGCCGATCAGGATCTGCCGTGCGGCCACGGCAGGCGTCGGCGTGGTCACCGCCCAACGCCACACGCGGACCGGCCGGCGCACCGCCACGGCGATGCCGAACCAGGCCAGCGGCACCAGCGTCAGCACGATCGCCAAAGGGATTCGCAGCCCGGAGAGCGGCACGTCGGGCGGGATCGGCACCAGCAACAAGGTGACGCCGGTGAGCGCGGCCAGGCCCAGCCAGAAGCTCAGGGTCGTGTAGAGCACGACGCGGGCCACCTCGCCCGTGCTGAGGCCGGCCTGCACGTAGAAGCGATAGCGGATGGAGCCGGACACCAGCAGGGACATGCCCAGAGCGTTCGAGAACGCGTAGCTGATGAAGGAGATCAGGCCGACGCGCCGGGCGGGTAGCCGCCGGCCGATGCTGGCCAGGCCGAACCAGTCGTAGAGGGTCATGACGACATAACCCGCGGCGGTCAGCAACATCGCCAGCGCGATGTCGGTGTTGGGCAGCGCGTGCACGTAACCGGCGATCTGCCGGTACGTGACCTCGCTGGCCATGGCGTGCAGGGCCCACAAGGCCAGGCAAAGCAGGATCACGGACAGCACCGGGCCGCCCGCGCGACGCAACAGGGTCACATAGAGTGCGCGCTTGGCCAGAGGCTGGTCGGTCATCGGGAGCTCCGCCCTCGTTTCGTGCTCCACTTGCGCGCTGACTCCAATGGTCGTTCGGTGGTCGTAAGGTCGTGTAGGTTGCCACAGAGCGCGCGGGGACGGCAGGGCGTGCCGGTTGCGTGAACGGCCGGCCAACGGTTCCGGCGGTGAAAGGTTCCACTAAGGTTGGGGAAAGCTCGACGTAAGCGCGGATTCTTACCCTGCGAGACATGCCGCGCCCGTCCCCGGAGCCGGATCTGTTTCGTGAGGCTCCATGCGTCCTGATTCTCCGGCCCCCGGCGCCCTTCGCCAGCGTTTCCGGCCGCTCCTGTGGTTCGGCGGCCTCTTTGTCGGCGTGGCCTTCCTGGTCCGCCTGATCCTGCTGGTGAAAACCCGTCACGAGGTTCCGGCGAACCTGGGCCAGTGGCTGTACCTGTTCCTGGTCGGCCTGGGCTACGACCTGGTCACCTATATCTATTTCGCCTGGCCCTTGCTCCTGGCGCTATGGCTGCTGCCACGGCGCGCCTACCTGTCGCGCTGGGGGCACCGCATCTTCGTCGGCCTGTGCTCGGTGCTGGCGTTCGCCGTGCTCTACCTCGGCGCGGCCGAGCTGGTGTTCTGGGGCGAGTTCAGCGCGCGCTTCAACTTCATCGCGGTGGATTACCTGGTCTATACCCACGAGGTGGTCGGCAACATCCGCGAGTCGTACCCGATCGGCACCTGGTCGGCCCTGCTCGTGCTGGGCACCGTGCTGGTGATGTTCTTCAGCCGGCGCGTCCTGGCCGCGCGTGACGACGGTTCGCGGTTCCCCGGCCGCAGCGCCGTGGTGGGCGTGTGGTTGCTGCTCACCGTCGCGGTGAGCTTCGCCGTCGACGGCTCCATGAAGGACCGTTCGAGCAACAACTACGTGAATGAACTGGCCGGCAACGGCATCTACCAGTTCTTCGCCGCGTTCCGCGACAACGAACTGGACTATGCGAAGTACTACCCGACGCTGCCCAAGGACGAGGCCTTCGCCAACCTCCGCAACCTGCTGAAGACGCCCGAGTCGACCTTCACCAGCAGCGATCCGATGGACATTACCCGGACGATCGCTGCGAGCGGACCGGAAAAGAAACTCAACATCGTGCTGATCAGCGTCGAAAGCCTGTCCGGCGATTACGTCGAAGGACTCGACGTCAGCAAGCACAAGCACCTGATGCCGAACCTCGATGCGCTGGCGTCGAAGAGCCTGTTCTTCACCCAGCTCTATGCGAACGGCACGCGCACCGTGCGCGGCCTCGAAGCGCTGGCGCTTTCGGTGCCGCCGACGCCGGGCGAATCCATCGTGAAGCGCCCGAACAACGAGGGACTCTGGTCCCTGGCCGACGTGTTCAACGCGAAGGGTTATGAGTCCGAGTTCCTGTACGGCGGCTACGGCTACTTCGACAACATGGATCACTTCTTCGCCAGCAACGGCTATACCGCCGTGGACCGCGGTGCGATCGACGACAAGGACATCCATGCGGAGAACGTGTGGGGCGTGGCCGACGAGGATCTTTACACTCTCGTGATGAAGCGCATGGACGACGCGTACGCGAAGGGCAAGCCGTTCTTCGGTCACGTGATGACCACTTCGAACCACCGGCCCTTCACCTTCCCCGAAGGCCGGGTGAAGTTGCCGCAGGGTTCGCGCCGCGCGGCCGTGCAATATACCGACTGGGCGATCGCTGATTTCCTCAAGCGCGCTTCGACCAAGCCCTGGTTCGACGACACTATCTTCGTCATCACGGCGGACCATTGCGCGACCAGCGCCGGCAAGACCAGCCTGCCCGTCGACCGCTATCACATTCCGTTGTTCATCTACTCGCCCAAGCACGTGGCGCCGGGCCGCGTGGATCGATTGATGAGCCAGATCGACATCCCGCCGACGATCCTTGGCATGCTCAATTTCAGCTATACCTCGCGCTTCTACGGGTACGACATCTTCAAGATCGAGCCCGGCCGCGAGCGCGCCTTCCTGAGCACCTACCAGGAACTCGGCTACCTGCATGGCGACCGGCTGACCTCCCTGATCCCGCGCCAGCCGGTGAAGGAGATGATTCCGCAGAAGACGACGGGTGACGCCACGCCGGTGGAGCATATGGATCCGGTGGACGCGAAAGACGCCGTCACGTACTACCAGACGGCGGCATACCTCTTCACGAACGGCCTGATGAAGCGCAAAACGCCGCCGGCGAACTAACGGCCGAAGAACATCGAGATGCCCACGCCCGCGACCACGGAAGGTCCGTGGCGGCCGATACGGTGGAGCGCGTAGGCGTCGAGCTGCACATGGTCGCCCACCTCATAGGCGACGCCGCCCCCGGCCTGCAGTTCGTTGCCATCCTCCGCATCGTGGATGGCGTCCGTCTCGATATAAGCGAGGAGGTTCTTTCCGAACTTGCGGCCGAACGTGGGCGCCAGCGTCCACGTGTTCCGGCCCTTCAGCCGGTCGAGGTTCGCGTACAAGGTGTTCTGGTGCGTGTCGTCCGGCTTCCACTGCATCGTCGTGCCGAGGCTGACCTGGCGCGCGCCGTTGCCGAAGTCCTCATCGCCATTCGCGAACGTCACCTCGCCCAGCGCGGCCCAGCTGAAGGCACCCGCATCGCCCGAACCGGCAGGAGCCCATTTCAACGCCACGCTGGTATCGCCGTGGCCGACCGCATGGCGGCGCGAACCCTGCCCACGCTCCTCCAGCCGATTCCAAGCCGAGCCGCCGAGTTGAAACTCGACAGGGCCGCCGAGACCGATACGGACGAGACTGTCGGCGGTGTAGGTACGATCGAGGAAACCGTCCTGGCGCTGGCGTTCGTAGGTCGGCAGGCCTTGTTCCAGCGCCAGCGTGCCAGCGGGAAGCACCGTCGTGGCGAAGCCGGCGCCCGGCCGGTCGAAGTCGGGCGGATCGGCGAACGCCGATGCACTGACTAAGGCCGAAGCGAGGAAGGCGAGGGCAGGGCGCAGGTTCATGCGTCCATTGTGACCGCTGCCGGTGTCGTGGCGTCGTGCACGAGGCAAGCGCCACCACGCCGACCCGTCGTCAGGGAGCCTTCACCACCGGGAAGCTCTCCGCGACCTCGACGGCCGCTTCACCTGCGATGTCGCTGGCCGAGCGGCCGAGCTTCACCGTGTAACGGCCCGGTGCCACGCGCCAGCGCTTGCCCGCGTCGTCGTAGCGGGCGAGCGCGAGGGGCTCCAACGGAATGTCGACGCGGCTGCTGGCACCCGGCGACAGCTTCACCTTGCTCCAGCCGGCAAGGCGGCGCGTGGCGGCGCCGGGCGCCGTCACGTAGATCTGCGGCACATCCGCACCGGCCACCTTGCCCGTGTTCTTCACGGTGACATGTGCCACGGGATGGCCCGCCGCATCCTTGTCGACCGCGAAATCACTGTACGCGAAGCTGGTGTACGTCAGGCCATGGCCGAACGCGAACAGCGGTTCGCGGTGCGTCTTCTCGAACCAGCGATAGCCGACGTCGGCGCCTTCGATGTTGTAGTCGACGTTGTCCGCGGGCTTCGCCTTGGAATAGAGGCCGGCCGCGTCGATCGTCGTCCGCGGCAATTGCGACTCGTCCTTGGGCCAACTCACCGGCAACCGCCCGGAGGGCGCCGTCACGCCGTAAAGCAGGCGCGCGATGGCTTCGCCGCCACCCGAGCCGGGATACCAGGCTTCCATCACGGCGCCGACCTGGCCGAGCCAGGGCATATTCACCGGGCCATTGGTCTCCAGCACCACGATCGTCTTCGGGTTGGCCCTGGCCACGGCGGCGACCAACGCGTCCTGGTTGTCCGGCAGCGAGAGGTCCGTCCAGTCGAACGATTCAGCCGCCCACTTGGTGACGAAGACGACAGCCACATCCGCGCCGGCCGCGGCCTTGGCGGCGGCCGCCGGATCGGTACCCGGATCGAAGCTCACCTTTCCGCCCGCGAGCTTCTGGATGAACGTGAGCGGTGCCGACGCGTGGTACTTCATCGGGCCCGGCCATGCCTTCGGCTCCAGGCCGGGAACCGGGTCGCCCGCCACATCGGAAACCAGCGACGATCCACCACCGCCGAGCACGCCCTTGTCGGCATGGCCGCCGATCACGGCGATCGACTGGCCCTTCCGTGCCAGCGGCAGCAAGCCGGCTTCGTTACGCAGCAGCACCGCGCCCGCTTCGAGGGTGTCGCGCGCCACGACGCGGTCGGCCTCGTACGGCACCTTGGTCTTCTTCATCGGTTCGTCGATGACGCCATGCGCGAACAGGCTGCGCATGATGCGTTTCACCATGTCGTCCAGGCGCGCCTTCGGGAACTGCCCCGCCGCATAGGCCTCGCGCAGGGGTTTGTCGAAGAACACCTCCTTGTCGAATACCTCGCCCGCGGACTCCTGATCGAGGCCGGCCATCGCGGCCTTGGCCGCGCTGTGCACGCCGCCCCAGTCGGACATGACCCATCCCTTGAAGCCCCATTCCTGCTTGAGCACCTGGTTGAGCAGCCAGTCGTGCTCTCCGGCGTAGGTACCGTTGACCCGGTTGTACGAGGACATCACCGACCCCGGATCGCCCTTGGCGATGGCGAGCTGGAAGGCCAGCAGGTCCGACTCGCGCAAGGCGACCGGATCGATGTCGGCACTCAGCGTATTGCGCCCGGACTCGAGGTCGTTGATGGCGAAATGCTTCACCGTGGCGACGACCTTGCGCTCCTGGATGCCCTTCACCGCAGCACCGACCATGGTGCCGGCCAGCACCGGGTCTTCGCCGGCGTACTCGAAGTTGCGTCCGTTGCGCGGGTCGCGCACGAGGTTGACGCCGCCGGAGAGGATCACGCCGTAGCCCTTGCCGCGCGCTTCGCCACCGATCATGCGGCCGCCGGCGCGGGCCACGGCGGGGTCGAAGCTGGCCGCGGTGGCGAGGCCGGCGGGCAGGGAGATCGCGCCCGCCTGATCGCTGCCGGGGCGGGTCACGCCAAGGCCGGCATCGGTCTCGTTCAACACCGGCAAGCCCAGGCGCGGGATGGGAGGCACATAGCCGGCGCCATCCAGGGAGTCCGCCGGGTGGGGCAACTTGTCGTTCTTCTGGCCGAAGTCGGACCGGATCAGCCGGAATTTCTCATCGTCGGTCATGGCCGCCACGATCAGTTCGGCACGCCGGTCCGGCGAAAGCGAACGGTCCATCCACGGCCGCTCGGCCGGCGGCGCGGCCTGGACGGTGCCGGCAAGGCCGGCGGCGAGGGCGATGGCGAGGGTGGTGCGGCGCGCGATATCGGGCATGGTCACGATTCGATCCGGGGGAAACGCCAACCATCGCCAAGTAACGCTTTCATCGCAACCCATGCGACCGTCCCGGGTTACTCTCCGGCTTGCCAACCGGGGCGTCAGGCCCCACTTAAGTGATTCAATGAATTCACAAAAGTCGACGCCACTCGCCGCTTTCCATCCCGCCGTCGCCCGATGGTTCGCGAGCACGTTTCCAGAGCCCACGGCGGCCCAGGCCGCGGCGTGGCCAGCGATACGTTCCGGCCGTCATACCCTTGTGGCCGCGCCGACCGGCTCGGGCAAGACGCTCACCGCGTTTCTCTCCGCCATCGACATGCTGGTGCGCGAAGGCGTGGAAGACGGCGGCTTGCGCGATCGCACGAGCATCCTCTACGTGTCTCCGCTGAAAGCGTTGTCGAACGACATCCGGATCAACCTGGAAGCGCCGCTGGCGGGCATCCGCGAGGAACTTCGCCAGCAGGGCCTGCCCGATCTGGAGATACGCAGCGCCGTGCGCACGGGCGACACGCCGGCGTCCGACCGCGAGCGGATGAAACGCCGGCCGCCGCATATCCTCGTGACCACGCCGGAGTCGCTCTACGTGCTGCTCGGCTCCGAGTCCGGCCGGGCCATGCTGCGCGATATCCGCGAGGTGATCGTCGACGAGATCCACGCCGTCGCGGCGAGCAAGCGCGGCAGCCATCTAGCCGTCTCGCTGGAGCGGCTGGAGTCCCTCGCCCAGCGCCGTATCACGCGCATCGGGCTCTCCGCCACGCAGAAGCCGATCGAGAAGGTCGCCGCCTTCCTCACCGGCAACGAGCGCGACGATTGCGCCATCGTCGACATCGGGCACTCGCGGCGTCGCGACCTCGCGCTCGAGGTGCCGCCGGTGCCGCTCGAGGCGGTGATGTCGAACGACATGTGGGAACTGGTCTACAACCGGCTGGGAAACCTGATCGAGCAGCACCGCACCACGCTCGTCTTCGTCAATACCCGGCGCATGGCGGAACGCGTGTCCCGCCATCTTTCCGAGCGACTCGGCAAGGAGGCGGTCACCGCGCACCACGGCAGCCTTTCACGCGAGCAACGCCTCGACGCCGAGCAAAGGCTGAAGCGCGGCGAATTGCGCGCGCTCGTCGCCACGGCATCGCTCGAACTGGGTATCGATATCGGCGATGTCGACCTGGTGTGCCAGATCGCTTCACCGCGTTCCATCGCGGCCTTCCTGCAACGCGCGGGCCGTGCCGGGCATGCCGTGGGCGGCACGCCGAAAGCACGCCTGTTTCCCACGTCGCGCGACGATCTCGTCGAATGCGCGGCGTTGCTCGACTGCGTGCGCCGCGGAGAACTCGATGCACTGATCTTCCCCCGCGAACCGCTCGACGTGCTCGCCCAGCAGATCGTGGCCGAGGTCGCCTGCCAGGAATGGGATGAGGACGCTTTGTTCGACCTCGTCCGCCGCGCCTATCCCTTCCGCGCCCTGAAGCGCGAGACTTTCGACGAGACCGTGCGCATGCTCGCCGAAGGGTTCACGACGCGCGTGGGTCCGCGTGGTTCGTACATCCATCGCGACGCCGTGAACAAGCGCCTGCGCGAGCGCCGTGGCGCACGGCTGACCGCCGTCACCTCCGGCGGCACCATTCCCGACACCGGCGACTACAACGTGCTGCTGGAACCGCAGGCGGTCGTCGTCGGCACGGTGAACGAAGACTTCGCGGTGGAAAGCCTCGCGGGTGACGTCTTCCAGCTGGGCAACCGCTCGTATCGCATCCTGCGCGTCGAGATGGGCCGCTTGCGCGTGGAGGATGCGCAAGGCGCGCCGCCGAACATCCCGTTCTGGCTCGGTGAGGCACCGGGCCGCACGGACGAACTCTCCCAGGGTGTATCGCGCCTGCGCGCCGATATCTCGGCGGCGTTCGACGAAGGCGGCCGCGATGCAGCCCTTGCCTATCTCATGGGCACGCTGTCGCTGTCCCGGGCGGCGGCCGAACAGATCGTCGATTACCTGTTCCGTGCGCGCGCCGCGCTCGGTGCCCTGCCGACGCACGACACGCTGGTGATGGAGCGATTCTTCGACGAGTCGGGCGGCACCCAACTCATCATCCACACACCCTTCGGCAGCCGCATCAATCGCGCCTGGGGCCTCGCGTTGCGCAAGCGCTTCTGCCGCAAGTTCAACTTCGAATTGCAGGCGGCCGCCACGGAAGACGCGATCGTGCTCTCGCTATCCACCAGTCACAGCTTCCCGTTGGACGAAGTCGCCCGTTACCTGCATTCGAACTCGGCCGAGCACGTGCTGATCCAGGCACTGCTCGATGCACCCTTGTTCGGCGTGCGCTGGCGTTGGAACGCCACGACGGCGCTGGCCCTGCCGCGATTCACCGGTGGCAAGAAGGTCGCGCCACAGTTGCAGCGGATGAAGAGCGAAGACCTGCTCGCCACGGTCTTCCCCGACCAGGTCGCCTGTGCCGAGAACCTCGCCGGCGAGCGTGAGATACCCGACCACCCGCTGGTGAAGCAGACGCTCGAGGATTGCCTGCACGAGGCGATGGATAGCGAAGGACTGCTCGGCGTGCTGCGCGGGTTGGAATCGGGGGCCATCACCATGGTCGCGCGCGATCTCGCCACGCCCTCGCCGTTGGCCGCCGAGGTGCTCAGCGCGGCGCCGTACGCCTTCCTCGACGACGCGCCGTTGGAAGAACGCCGCACGCAAGCCGTGCAATCGCGTCGTTGGAACGAAGCCGGGAGCGCCGACGATCTCGGCCGGCTCGATGCAGAAGCCATAGCCTCGGTGCGTGACGAAGCGTGGCCTGAAGCGCGCAGCGCCGACGAGATGCACGAGGCGCTGGTCCAGTTGGGCGCCGTCACGCTCGACGAGGTTCGCGACAACGCCGGCTGGGAGAAACTGCTGGCCGCCTTGTCGGCCGATGCGCGCGCGACGCGGCTCTCGCACGGCGGCGTGTCCTTGTGGATCGCCGCGGAACGCCTTCCCGCATGGCGCGCACTCTGGCCCATCGCCGTGATGACACCCGCCATCGCGGCGCCCGCCGAATTCGAGGCGCAAGCCTGGACGCCCGAGGCCGCGCTCGTGGATATCGTTCGCGGGCGCCTCGGTGGCCTCGGACCGGTCCCCGCCGTCGCCATCGCCACCGCCCTCGGGGTGGCGATGGCCGACGTCGAGCTGGCATTGGCGTCGCTGGAGAGCGAAGGCTATGTCATGCGTGGCCCCTTCTCGCCCGGCACCTCCGAGGTGGAATGGTGCGAACGCCATCTGCTCGCGCGCATCCATCGCTACACCATCGGGCGCCTGCGCCGGGAAATCGAACCGGTCGCACCACGCGACTTCCTCCGCTTCCTGCTCGACTGGCAACACGTGACGCGCGCGACACAGGTAGCGGGGCCGGATGCCCTCGCGGGCGTCATCGGCCAGCTCGAAGGCTTCGAAGCGGCGGCGGGCGCGTGGGAATCGGAACTGCTGCCGGCGCGCGTCAGCGACTACAGTATCGGCTGGCTCGACGACCTCTGCCGTGCGGGCCGGGTCGTCTGGAGCCGGCTGCGCCTGGGTACCGGCACCGGCGGACCCGTGCGCGCGACACCGATCGTGCTGTTGCCCCGCCGGCAGTTGGCCATCTGGTCGGCGGCGGCACCTGCGGCGAACGACGAGCAGCCGCTGTCGTCGCGGGCGCAGGCCGTTGCCGACGCCTTGCGTGACGAAGGCGCCTTGTTCTTCGATGAACTGGCATCGACCACCCGCCTGTTGCGCACGGAGCTGGAAGACGCGCTCGGCGAGCTGGTCGCCGCGGGCCGCGCCACGGCGGATAGCTTCGTCGGATTGCGTGCGCTCCTGCTTCCCGCCGCCAAGCGAAACGGAAGCCGTCACCGGCGTACACGCCGGCACATGCTCAGCGGCATCGAGGACGCCGGCCGCTGGGCGTTGGCGCGACGGCCCAGCGAACAGCGCAACGACGCCGATGGCCTCGAGCATATCGCGCGCACGCTGCTGCGCCGTTACGGCGTGGTCAGCTGGCGCATCCTCGAACGCGAGGCGGCGTGGTTGCCGGCGTGGCGTGAGCTACGCCGCGTGTATCACCGTCTCGAGGCGCGCGGCGAGATCCGCGGGGGCCGCTTCGTCGACGGCCTGGTCGGCGAGCAGTTCGCGTTGCCCGAGGCGCTGGCGGCGCTGCGCCAGATTCGCCACCGCGCCCACGACGGCGAGATCGTATGCATCGCGGGCACCGACCCGCTGAACCTCGTCGGCGGCATCGTCGCTGGCGGCAAGGTACCGTCGACGATCGGCAACCGCATCGCCATCCGCGACGGCATTCCACTGGCCGCGATGATCGCCGGCAAGTTCGTCACGCTCACGCCGCTGGAAGGCGACGACGAGCGCGAAGCCCGCTCGGCCTTGCAGCGCAAGGCCGACATGCGCACCCTGCCGGCCTGAAGCCAGCTTGGTGAAAACCAGCTCTTGCGGCTACCTGCTCTGGTGGTGGGAACCTGCTCTGGTGGGAGCCGACCTTGTCGGCGATCCCGCGGCAGCGGGCCAGGTTACGGCAAGCGCCCATCGCCGACAGGGTCGGCTCCCACCAGGGCACCGACCCTCTCCCACAGAATCAGCGCAGCTGCACGTCTCCCAGTACCCATAGCTTCGGGCCGGGCTTGCCGGTAACGACGAAGCACAGGTCGTGCGTGCCTTCGCGTTTGGGCAGGATGCCGTCCAACGTGGCGCGGCCGTCCTTCGCCTTCCCCAGCGGGATGCTGGTGAGCCTGGGCCCGTCGCAGGTGTCCTGGTGCACTTCCAGTTCACCCGCACCCGAACGCGCCTTGCGGGCCACGATGCCCTTGGCGTCCTTCCACAGCGCGTAGTTGTAGGGCAGGCGGTCCACCGTTACGGCGATGCCGTAACGGCCGTCCAGCTTCACGCCCTTCCACATCCAGCAGGTGTCCATGATGTCTACCTTGTACACGGGGCGCTGGCCGTTCACGGCGTTGGGCGACTCCAACCGCAGCACGAGCTTGTCGCTGCACGTGTCCAGTTCGTCACTGGACCGCCGCAGCAGCGACGCCGCATCGATGGCGCGATCGCGTGGACCGGCCAGGCCGAAACCACCGGCGAACGCATTGGCGCGAACCGTGGTCGGAAGCGGCACATCGAACGGGCCGCTATACGCGGTGGACTGCGACGTCGGCGCGGAGCCGTCGGTGGTATAGCGAAGCGTGCCGTAGCCGGTCTGGTTGGACAGCGTCACCTTCGCCTTGTCCGTGCCGGCCGCCTCGGCCTTGATGGCGACCGCGTAGGCGCCATCGGAAGGAACGATGCCTGCCGCGCGGTAACGCGACATCTGCGCCGGAAGGCGTGCGATGAAGCCGCTCCAGTCCGCCTTGGGCGACCACGTGCGCTCGGCCAGCGCGGCCATGCGCGGGAAGATGGCGTGCTGCGTGCGGTACCAGTTCGGCAGGTACTCGCTGAACACCGTGACCTGCGCGCCCAGCACGTGACTGGCCTTGTCCGGCGCGATTTCCGCCGACACGGGTTCGAAGTCGTAGAGCGTCTTCAACGTCTGGCCGGATGGACGGCCAGGCTGTTCATCCGGCAGGGAGGATTGCAACTGGTCGAGGTACAGCGTGGGCGACGGCGCCAACACGACGTCATGGCCGGCGTTGGCGGCCTTGACCGCCCCCTTGGTGCCCCTCCATGACATCACCGTGGCACTGGCCGGCACCTTGCCGTCGAGGATCTCGTCCCAGCCGATCAGGCGACGGCCGTGCTTCTCCAGGTAGTCGCCGATGCGCGCGATGAACCAGCCCTGCATCTGCTCCTCGTCGGTGATGCCGAGGGATTTCATCTTCGCCTGCACCGTCTTCGAACGTTCCCACTCGTCCTTCGCCGCCTCGTCGCCACCGACGTGGATATACGTTGACGGGAAGATCGTCATGACCTCGTCGAGCACGTCCTGCAGGAAGACGAAGGTGCCGTCGTCGACGTTGTACAGGGCGGTGTTCACGCCCCAGTCCGACGAGACGGCGAGTTTCTTTCCACCGGCGCCGACCTTCGGATACGCGGCGACCGCGGCCTGCGCGTGGCCCGGCATCTCGATCTCCGGCACCACGGTGATGTGACGCTCGGCCGCGTAAGCCACGATCTGCTTCGCCTCGTCCTGCGTATAGAAGCCGCAGTACGGACGATCGGGATCGCCGGTCAACGCGACGTCGGGGCCGACGGGCTTGCGGCACGCGCCGGTTTCCGTGAGCTTCGGATACTTGTCGATCTGCAAGCGCCAGCCCTGGTCGTCGGTCAGGTGCCAGTGGAAGGTGTTGAGCTTGTGCATCGCCATCTGGTCGAGCAGGTGCTCGATCTCGTTCACCGACTGGAAATGGCGGCTGGAGTCGAGCATGAGACCGCGCCATTCGAAGCGCGGCGCGTCGACGATACGCACGCCGGGCACGCCGTTCTGCGCCGTCGGGTCGGTGAGCAACTGCCAGTAGGTCACCGCACCGTAGAACAGGCCGGTCTCGTCATTGGCGGCGATACGCACGCCGCTGCCGTCGACGTCGAGCGTGTACGCCTCGCGTCCCTTGATGCTCGATACCGTGGCGAGGGCGATGCCGCCGCTCTTCGGCTTGCCTTCGACGATGGCCGGTGCGAAGCCCTTGGCCTGACGGATCCAACCCTGCAGCTGGACGGCGACGCGTTTCGCCTGGGTGTCGCCGGGTGCCACTCTTATCGGCGTGCTCGCATCGAGGCGGAAATGCCCGGGCGTGCGCTGCAACTGAGCGGGCATGGGAATGAGGGATAGCGGAGTGTCGTCGACGGGACCGGCTTCATGCCTCGGCGGGCTGGCACAGGCGGCAAGGCCTGCGGCCATGGCGAGGAGGAGGATTCGGCGCATCGAGGGCTCCTGTCGTATCGGTTGATGATCGGTGGATCGGTGGATCGGTGGATTGTGGCGGTAACCGGTGACGCTGCCTATCGTGGCCGAAAAACAGAGTGGCCGGGAGCCGACGCCCTGGTGGGAGCCGACCCTGTCGGCGATCCCGCGGCAGCGGGCCAGGTCGAGGCAAGCACCCATCGCCGACAAGGTCGGCTCCCACCAGGGCCTGACGCAAGCACCCATCGCCGACAAGGTCGGCTCCCACCGGGGCGTGAGGCAAGCACCCATCGCCGACAGGGTCGGCTCCCACCGGGGTTTCGTCCAAAAAAAAACGGGCCCGATGAAGATGCGTCGGGCCCGAGGGGAATGGAGCTTCGAGGGGTGCGCGTGCGGCCGTCCGTGGCCGCACGTTCGGGACGCGCTATCAGAGGTCGAAATGCACCGAAGCCATGTAGCGGCGGCCGGTGGTGTACTTGGCTACCGGCATCGCCGTGATGCCGAGGTACTGCTTGTACTTCTCGTTGGTGAGGTTCATGCCCGCGAGGGTGAACGACACCTGCTTGTTGAGCTTCCAGCCCAGGGTCGCACCGAGGTCGGCGTAGTCGGCCGTGGTGGCCGGCGGCGCACCGGCGATGTAACCGCCGGCGAGGTACTTGCCACGCCAGTTGTAGGTGACGCGGGCGCTGAACGGACCCATTTCGTAGTACGGGCTGATCGAGTACGAGTTCTTCGAGTTGTACGGCAGCGAGCCACCCGAATCCAGCGTGCCCTTGGCATACGTGTAGTTGGCGGTCATGCCGAAACCCGTATCCCAGAACGCCTGCTGGTAGCTCAGGCTGCCACCGCGCACCTTGCCCGAACCGGTATCGCGCGGGCGGCTGATGCTATAGGTGCAGAAGCCGTCCGGCGTGCACAGGCCCTGGGCGACTTGGCGGGCGAACGTCGTCTGGTCGTTGAAGATGCCCGAGTTGAACTGCTGCTCCGGCGCGGAATCGACGAAGGTGTAGTTCTCGATCTTCTTGTAGAAGCCGGTCAACGCCACGTACGACTGCGGCGCGAAGTACCACTCGGCGGAAAGCGAGAAGTTCTTCGACTTGTACGGTTTCAGGTCGGGGTTACCACCCGAGCCGGTGAGCACGGAGTCGTTGAGGAACAGGTTGTTCACCTGCATGTTGTACGGCGGGCGGGCGATCACCTTCGCCGCCGCCAGTCGCAGCACCACGTCTTCACTCACGTCGTAGGCCACGTTCAGGCTGGGCAGCCAGTTCTTCGTGGTCTTGGACGAGGTCTGCCAGGAACCGGCCGGCGCGGGAAGCACCGGGGCGCCGCTGTAGACGAAGCCCGTGCCGTCGGTCTTGGTGTCGACGTAACGGAAGCCCACGTTGCCGTGGAAGTCGCCGCCGGCGAAGTTGCCCTGCACATAGGCGGCGTTGGTCTTCTCCACCAGCTTGTACGTGCCGTTGAGGTAGGTGCCGGCGTCCTCGTTGCCGCCGTTCGTGTTGCGCACCCACGCGTACTGGGCGTTGCGGTCGGGCATCACGTGGCTCGACGAGCCGTCCAGCGCGCCGTCGAACGCGTCCAGCGTGTCGGTGAAGCCACCGAAGCCGAGCGCGGCGAGGTTGGTCGGCGCGTTGCCGCCGTAGACATGCGCCTGCATGCCTTCTTCATGGCGGTTCCAGCGATAGCCGAAAGCCAGTTCGTTGAAGAACGAATCGAAGTACTTCGAGAAGTCGAGCTGGGCGTAGGTGTCACGCGACTGCGCCGAGTAGTCGCCGTAGTTACCCGGCCAGCCGCCGAGGCCATCCACGTCGCCCATGTGCCAGTTCGCCGGGTCGCGCGCGGCGGCCGGGTTGTCGAAGGCGAAGCCCTTGTTGATGTCCCAGGTGTAGCCGCCGGCGTAGACCGGCTCCATCACCGCCTGCGAGATGTTGTCGTTGGTCGCCTTGCTGTAGCCGGCCGCGCCGCCCAGCTTCCAGCCGTCGCCGCGATAGGTCGACTTCAGGTCGAACGCCGACGTGCGCACCACGGACTTGCGGATGTTGCTGTCAAACGTGCCCTGCGCGATCGCCGGGCAGCCGACCGTATCGTTGCCGCAGACATGGCCGCCGGTGACGACGCCATTCGGGCCCTGGTTGAAGCTGGTGACGTTGCCCGGCGTGGCGCCGGTGAACGGATACAGCGACTGGTTCCAGTTATCGAAGTTCTCGCGCACGAACAGGTTGTTGATGTCGATGTCCCAGTTGTCCGTCGGACGGATCTGGAAACCGAGCGTGGCTGTGTCGCGCTTACGCTTCTGCTGGAACCACGCCGAGTTCACCTCGTCGGGCACCTTCGCGTTGGGATCGAGCGTGCCGTTGGCGATGCCCGCGGCCACGGCGGGGCTGGCGGCCCACTTCGATACCGGGCTGTAGCTGAAGATCTCGAAGCCCTGGCGATCGATCTTCTCTTCGTAGTGCTGGATCGAACCGATCACGCCGAAGGTGTTGCCGGCGTTCTTCCAGCTGTACAGCGCCGACGCGTTCGGACGCGTGCCGGGCGTGGCCTGGTCGTTGTAGTTCAGGCCAAACGAACCGCGGATCGTGTTGGCGGGCAGGTCCAGCGGCTCCAGCGTATGCAGCAGGATCGTGCCACCGAGGCTGCCTTCCGGCAGGCGCGCTTCGGGCGACTTGTAGACTTCCAGGCGGCCGACGATTTCCGGGGCGAGCATGGTGAAGTCGAATCCGCGGTTCGGCTGCGCGCCGTACTGCCACGGCGTCTGCGAGATCGGCTGGCCGTTGAGGAAGGTGAGGTTGAGGCTGGGGTCGGTGCCGTCGATGGACACACGGTCGCCCTGGCCGAACGCACGGTCGATCACGACGCCGGGAATCTGCGTCATCGCTTCGGCGACGTTGGTGTTGGGGAACTTGCCGATGTCCTCGGCGGTGACCGCTTCGACGACGGCGTCGGCGTTGCGCTTGGTGTCCAGCGACTTCTCGAGGCTGGCGCGGATGCCGGTGACGGTGATGCCCTCGAGCTGGGCGGCCTTGGCGGCGTCCGCCTTTTCCTGGGCGGTCTGGGGCTTCGCCGGAGGCGGCGCGGCGTCTTGCGCGGCGGCGATCCCGGTGAAACAACACAATCCGGCGACGATGCTCGCCGTAAGCAGGTTTCTACGATGCGACATGATGTCCTCCCCTCAGAGGATGTAGCGACGACGGGTTTCGCGGCCGCGCCGTGCTTCGTTGCTATCGAAGGGCCTTGCGGCCCGGTTTTTGAACTAAGCGAGCGTTCCTTTCCCGCTCTTCACTGAGCGGTCGAACCGTGCAGGTAGAGACCGGCGGCACCGATCACACCCAACTGTCCGTGGTCCATCAGACGTACCGGCACTTGCTGGAGAAAGGCGCGCATGACGCCCTTGTTGAAGAACCTGGTGGAGAAGCTGCTGGCGAGCAGGCGGTCGCGTACCTGCGGCAGGATGCCGCCAGCGAGGTACACGCCACCACGGGCGCCGTAGAGCATGGCGAGATCGCCGACGAAGCTGCCGAGCAGGCCGCAGAAGACGTCCAGCGCCTCGCTCGCGGCGATGTCGCTGCCGTCGAGCGCGGCGCCGGTCACGGCGGCCGGATGGGGCAACGTCGCGCGCGTGCCGCGCAGCGTGGAAATGGCTCGATAGAGATTGAGGAGGCCCGGGCCGGACAGCGCGGTCTCGTAGGATACGTAATCGCGGTCGCGGGCGAGTTCGCCGAGGATGGCGACCTCGCGCTCGTTGCCCGGAGCCAGGGAAATCTGGCCCGCTTCGGTCGGCAGTACGGTCGCATGCGGCTTGCCGGGCAGGAGCACCGCGGAGCCGAGCCCCGTTCCGGGTCCCATCACCAGGATCGGACCCTCGGCCGGTGCGGCGGCCGACTCGATGATAGGCGTGGTTTCGTGGCCCTGCAGGAATTGGCAGGCGTAGGCCACGGCTTCGAAGTCGTTGACGACGGCGAGCCCGGTCAGCCCAAGGGTCTGACGGATATCGCCGATGGAGACCGGCCAGGGAAGGTTCTCATTGACGATGGCGTCGCCAAGAACGTAACCCGCGCTGGCCACCGCGCAATGCTCGATCGCGTCCCGGCCTTCCAGTTGGCCGACGAAATCCTGCAGGACGGCGGTCAGGCTGGGCCACTCGGCGCAGGCATAACGTTCGTAGCGAAGCACTTCGATGGCGGAGGAACCGGCGGCACGACGAACCAGGCCGATACGGGCATGTGTGCCGCCCACGTCGGCGGCGATGAACGCCCCGTTCCGCGATGCACGCACGATTCCCCGTTGTTTGGCCGATTCGCCCATCCCGCGCCCCTTGTGGCTCCCCTGTTGCCGCCGAGTCTGTGAGCCCGATGACAACGTTGTCAACAAGACAAATGGCTAGGACAACCTTCATTCCATAACGCGCTGCAACAGGAATCCGTCCCCACGCAAGCCGCGCGATTCGTGGCCGGGCCCACATATGGCGCCTGGCACGCGCGTCGCATGAAGGATCAGTGGCTTGACGCGCCGCGGCATCGAAAGTGGCGTCCCCTGCCATCGGTCATGCCGCACGCCCTCGTGGCGATTGACAACGTTACGCACACGAGTCAATAAAGGGACAAATCGGGCGTGTCCGGCGGTGCCGCCGTTCCGGATGCCGAACACCACACGAGGGGAGCCACCCATGTCGTCCACCGCGGTCGCCGTCGACGAGACGCGTCATTCCAGCCTGGTCCCGATGATCATCATCGGCGTCCTGTTCTTTATCTTCGGCTTCGTCACCTGGCTTAACGGGCCACTGATCACCTTCGTCAAGCTCGCCTTCAACCTCGACGACGTGAACGCGTTCCTCGTGCCGATGGCTTTCTACCTGTCGTATTTCTTCCTCGCCCTGCCCTCGTCCTTCATCCTGAAGAAAACCGGCATGAAGAAAGGCATGGGCCTGGGCCTGTTCGTGATGGCGATCGGCGCGGTGATGTTCGGCCAGTTCGTCACGATGCGCGTCTATCCGGGCGCGCTGACCGGCCTGTTCGTGATCGGCGCCGGCCTCTCGCTGCTGCAGACCGCGTCCAACCCGTACATCTCCATCCTCGGCCCCATCGACAGCGGTGCGCAGCGCATCGCCTTCATGGGCATCTGCAACAAGCTCGCCGGCGCGGCGGCACCGTTCGTGTTCAGCGCGGTGGTGATGAGCGACATCGGCAACTTCGACAAGCAGATCGCGGCGGCCGCGTCCCCCGAGGCGAAGGATGCGTTGCTCGCCGCCTTCGCGGCGAAGGTGCACCTGCCGTACATGGTGATGGCCGGTCTCCTCGTGGTGCTGGCGGTATGGGTGGTCCGTTCCTCCCTGCCGGAGATCAAGCCGTCGAGCGACAATTCCGAACGCGCCATCGGTCATGCCAAAGGCAGCCTCTTCAGCTTTCCTCACCTGTGGCTGGGTGTGCTCTGCCTGTTCGTCTACGTGGGCGTGGAAGTGATGGCGGGCGACGCCATCGGCACGTACGGCCAGGGCTTCGGCATGACCCCCGCCGACACCCAGCATTTCACCTCGTACACGCTCATCGCGATGCTGGTGGGTTATGTCGCCGGCCTGCTCCTGATTCCGAAGTTCATTTCGCAGCAGCGTTACCTGGCTTTCTCCGCCGTGCTGGGCGTGGCCTTCTCGATCGGCACCTACGTCACCAGCGGCTATGTCTCGGTGGGCTTCGTCGCCGCGCTGGGCTTCGCCAACGCCATGATGTGGCCGGCGATCTTCCCGCTGGCGATCAAGGGCCTGGGTGCCCTCACCGAGTTCGGATCCGCCTTCCTCATCATGGGCATCGCCGGCGGCGCGATCATTCCGGTGATCTTCGCCCACCTGAAACAGACCTACGACTTCCAGGCCGTGTTCCTGTGCCTGATGGTCCCTTGCTACCTGTACATCCTGTACTACGGCGCCGCGGGCCACCGGGTCGGGCAGCACGTCAGGGACTGATGTCCCGCCTTCGCTAAATAACGGCCATCCGCTAGGATGGCCGTCTTGTTATTGAGGGGTCGTAGATTGCGTAGCCCTACCATTAAGGACGTCGCCGAGCGCGCGGGCGTATCGCTCAAGACCGTCTCCCGCGTGATCAACCACGAGCCGTCCGTCCACGCGCGTACCCGTGAAAGGGTACAACGCGCGATCGAGGCGCTCGACTACCAGCCGGACCAGGCCGCGCGGAGCCTGCGCAGCTCACGCACGTACGCGTTGGGCCTGGTGTACGACAACCCCAATGCGCACTACGTCATCGCCATGCAGAACGGCGTGCTCTCGGTATGCCGCGAACGTGGCTTCGGCTTGCAGATCCATCCTTGCGATTCCTCCGCATCCCGCCTGGCAGAGCAGCTGGGCGACCTGGTACGGCGCAACCGGCTGGCGGGCCTCGTGCTCTGCCCGCCCATGTCCGAGCAGCCGGGCCTGCTGGCGACGCTGACCGAGCAGAAAGTGCCTTTCGTGCGGATCATCTCGGCACGGCAGGACCCGAAGGACGGCTGGCCCTGCGTCTTCGTCGACGACCGCGACGCGGCTTACGCCATCACCGAACACCTCATCCAGCTCGGCCACCACCGCATCGGTTTCCTCTGGGGTGGCAAGGAGCACCGCTCCAGCCCCGAGCGTTACCAGGGATACGAAGACGCGCTGCGCGAGTACGGCATCGCGGTGGACAAGAAGCTCGTGGTGGAGGGCGACTATTCGTTCGACGATGGCTTCCGCGGCGCGCGCAAGCTGCTCGCCTTGAAGGAGCCGCCCACGGCGATCTTCGGCTCCAACGACGAGATCGCCGCCGGCGTGCTCGCCGCCGCGCGTTCCGGTGGCGTGGACGTGCCCTGGGAATTGTCCATCGCCGGCTTCGAGGACAGCCCGTTCTCGAAACAGTCGTGGCCCGCGCTGACCACCGCGCGTCAGAACACGGAAGAAATCGGCCGCCACGCGGCGCAACGCCTCATCGCGGAACTCGAACGCGAGGATAACGACCCGATGATCGAGAACGAAGGGTTCAGCCCGGATCTCGTCGTGCGCGGCTCGACGGCGCCACGGCGGTTGTAACAGTTCCCGCGATCAGGCGATCGTCATCACGCCGATCGCGCCGATCGCCAGGGCCACGCCCAGCCAGTTGACCGCCGCGAGGCGTTCCTTGAAACCGAAGGCGCCCACGAGGGCGCCGAGCACCACGACGCCCACGTTCATCGACGCGAACACGAGCGACGGGTCTTTCGGCAAGGCTTGATGGCCACGCACGTAGAACAGGATGTTCGCGAAATTCGCGGCACCCAATAGCACGCCGAAACCCAGGCTGCGGGCCGTGACCGGCGCCTGCCGCCTGGCGGCGCGCACCAGCACCGCGATCCAGCACAGCACCATGGCGATGAGGAACGACGCGAGCAGGGCGCTCGCGAACGGGGCGCCCGCCTGTGCGATCAGCTTGAAGCAGATATCGATCGCGCCGAAACCCACGAATACGGACAGCGGCGCCAGCCAGCCACCGCGCTCCATGCTGCCGCGCTCCTTTCGCCAGAGCACGCAGAGCACCGCGGCGAGGGCGAGGGCGATGCCCAGCGACTTGATGCCGGTGAGCGTATCGCCGAGGAAGACGAACGCCGCGATAAGCGCAAGAAATAACGAAAGGCGCTGCGCCACGTCGGTGCGAACGATGCCGGCACTGCGGACCGACCGCGCCAGCATCAGGAAGATCGCCGGCAACAAGACGCCAAGCACCACCAGCGGCACATAGGTGGCTTTCGCATCGATGGCGGCTTGTGGCGTCGCGTGAAGCAGCCAGACGGAAAGCGCCGCGGCCACGACATAGTTCGTCGCCACCGCCTGCACGATGTCGATGTTCGCGCGGCGCGCGAGCTTGAGCAGGACCGAGACGGCGACGCTGAAAGCGACGGCGAGAAGGATGTAAGTCATGGAAGGGCGTGTCGCACGGCGGGGCTGCGAAGGATCGTACAGGTTCGGACACATGCGGGTCACGCTCGTGGAGACATCTACCCGGGACGATCACCGATGCTAGACAAGGCGTGCGTTGTGCTACGTGTTTCTCACGCGAGGCAGGGTCATGCGGCGCAGACGGTGGGCGGCTTGGGTGGTGTCCTTGGTGACCGGGATTCTCGGCCTCGTCTATATCGTCCTCGGTGCGTGGCTGGCGGCCAGCGGCGGCAGTGTTTATTACGCACCGGCCGGATGCCTGCTTCTGGCCAGTGCCGTCATGTTCCTGCGCCGTCCGTCGGCGGGCCTGCTTGTCTACTGCGTATTCCTGGTCGCGACCGCGCTCTGGACGTATTACGACGTCGGCCTGGACGGCTGGCAATGGATGCCGCGCCTGCTCGTGTTCGGTTTCCTCGGACTAGCCCTGGCATGGGTTGGTGCGGCCGGCGCCGTACGCCGTGGCGTGTGCGCGACGACGGCCATCCTGTCGCTGCTCGTGCTCGCGGCGATCCTGGGCCTGGGCATTCGCATCACCCACGAGCGCACCGTGCGATACCAGCCGGTCGCGGCGGCCTCGGCCACGACCGACAACGACAACGACTGGATCTACTACGGCCGCACGCCCGCCGGGCAACGCTTCTCGCCCGCCCGGCAGATCACGCCCGCGAACGCCGACGAACTTCAACCGGCGTGGACGTATCACACCAGCGACACGCTGCGCGAGGGAGAGGACAAGGCGGGGCGCGAGTTCAACTTCGAGACGACGCCGGTCAAACGCGGTAACCGCCTCTACCTCTGCACGCCGCATCGACAGGTCATCGCGCTGGATGCCACCACGGGCAAGGAGGTGTGGCGTTTCGATCCGAAGACGGACACCCGTGCGAACGAATACCTCGCCTGCCGTGGCGTGGCCCTGTACGAGACCGGCGACACCGGCGCCTGCCATGCACGCGTGTTGTCCACGACGGCCGACGCGCGTCTCTTCGCCCTGGATGCGGATACCGGCAAGTTGTGCGACTCGTTCGGCCAGGGCGGCTATGTCTCGCTGAAGGACAAGCTCGGCGAGGTGCCACCGGGTTTTCATTTCATCACCTCGCAACCGTTGGTGATTAAGGACCGGTTGCTCCTGAGTGGCTGGATCTACGACAACCAGAGCACGGGGGAACCTTCCGGCGTCGTGCGTGCCTATGATCCGCGCACGGGCGAACTGGCATGGGCGTGGGATCTGGGCAAATCGTCACCGACCGCGCCGCTCGCGCCCGGTGAAACGTATACCCGTGGCACGCCGAACGCGTGGGGGACCTATACCGCCGATCCCGCCCTTGGACTCGTGTACCTGCCACTCGGAAACGCCACGCCCGATTATTACGGTGGCAAGCGACGCCCCTTCGACGATGCCTATTCCAGCAGCCTCGTGGCGCTGGACATCGAGACGGGCCAGGAACGCTGGCATTTCCAGACCGTGCATCACGACGTCTGGGATTACGACCTGCCGATCGGGCCCACCCTGGTCGACCTGCCGGGCGCCCAGGGTCCGGTACCCGCGCTGGTGCAGACGACCAAGCTCGGCCAGTTGTTCGTGCTCGACCGCCGCACCGGCAAGCCGATCGCCGGGGTGGAGGAACGCCATGTCCCGACCGATCCGCACCTGGAAGACGAGCATCTGTCGCCGACGCAACCGTACTCGACGGGCTTCCCGTCACTCACGCCTCCGGACCTCAAGGAGAGCAACGCATGGGGCGCGACGCCCGTCGATCACCTGATGTGCCGGCTGGAGTTCAAGCGTTCGCGTTACCAGGGTCAGTACACGCCGCCCGCCCTGGGCAAGTCGATCGCCTATCCCGCGTTCGACGGCGTGGTCGACTGGTTCGGTGCATCCGTGGATCCCACCCGCCACCTGCTCATCGCCAACACCAGCTACATCCCCTTCGTCATGGAAACGCTCACGCACGACGATGCGCTGCGCCAGGGCCTGATGAAACCGTGGGCGGGATGGGGAAGCGGACAACCGTATCCGAAGCCGAAGGAATTCGCGGTGGGCCCGCAGTACGGGCTTCCCTTCGTCACCGTGGTCAATCCGTGGCTGTCGTTCCTGGACGCACCCTGCGCCGCGCCACCCTGGGGCAAGCTGGTCGCGATCGATCTTGTCAGCCGAAAGATCGCGTGGGAGGAACCGGTGGGCACGACGCGCGACATGAACGTGCTCGGCATCCATACGAACGCGCCGCTTCCGACCGGCATCTACACCATGGGCGGCAACATCGTCACCGCCGGTGGCGTGATCTTCATGGGCGCGACCGCCGACGACTACCTTCGCGCCTTCGACGTCACGTCGGGCAAGGAACTCTGGAAGGGCCGGCTGGACGCGGGCGGACAGGCGACGCCGATCACGTACATCGGCGAGGACGGCCGCCAGTACGTCGTCATCGCCGCGGGTGGACACGGTGGCCTGAGAACGCGCAGCGGCGACTCGGTACAGGCCTTCGCGCTACCCAGGCGGTGACTGGCGTCAGGCCTTGTGGGAAAGCGTCGCCGCTTCGCGCGCGAGGGCTTCGATGCCAGCCCAATCCGACGAGGCCAGTTTGTCGGCCGGCGTGAGCCACGAACCGCCAACGCATACAACGTTGGGCAGGGACAGGAACTCCGTGGCATTGGCGAGGCTGATGCCGCCCGTCGGGCAAAACCGGATCTGCGGCAGCGGGCTGGCCCAGGCGCCGATCAGCTTCGCGCCGCCGACCGGTACCGCCGGGAAAAACTTCTGGAAACGATACCCGCGCTCGAGCAGTTCCATCGCCTCGCTGGAGGTCGCCGCGCCCGGCAGCAGCGGTAGTTCCGAATCGTCCGCGGCATCGAGCAGGCGCGGCGCGCTGCCCGGAGATACCGCGAATTTCGCGCCCGCCTTGTAGGCGTTCTCCAGGTCGCGCGCCGTAAGCACCGTGCCGACACCGACGAAGGCGCCTTCCACTTCGGCGGCGATGGCGCGCACCGCGTCCAGCGCGGCCGGCGTGCGCAGTGTCACCTCGATCGCGGGAACACCGCCCGCGACCAGCGCACGGGCCATGCCCACGGCCTTCGAGGCGTCGTCGATGATCACCACGGGAACCACCGGCGCGAGGCGCAACGTGGCTTCGACGAGTTTCTGCTTCGCTTCGTTGCTCATCAGGTACTGCTCCGGTAAATCAAAATACGCCCGCGCCGAGGTCGGCGGTGACGGCCGACTGGCGGAACATGGCGAAGAGTTCGCGGCCCATGCCGGTGTGATGCATGGCGAGGTCGGCCTGCTCGGGCACGCGGTTGTTCCATTCGTCGGCATCGACCAGCACCTGGAGTGAACCGGTGAGGGCGTCGACGCGGACGAGGTCGCCCGTGCGGATGCGTGCGATGGGTCCGCCCGCCTCGGCTTCCGGCGTGACGTGGATCGCCGCCGGCACGCGGCCGGACGCGCCGGACATACGGCCATCGGTGACCAGGGCCACGCGGTAACCGCGGTCCTGCAACAGGCTCAGCGTTGGGGTGAGCTTGTGCAGCTCGGGCATGCCTCGCGCACGCGGTCCCTGGAATCGCACCACCGCGACGAAGTCGCGATTGAGGTCGCCACGGTCGAAGGCCGCCTTCACGTCGTCCTGCTCGTCGAACACGATCGCCGGCGCCTCGACGACCATGCGGTCGTCCGGCACCGAGGACACCTTGATCACGCCACGGCCGATGTTGCCGTCGAGCATGCGCAGGCCACCATCGTGGCGGAACGGTTCGGTGATGGAACGAAGCACGCCACGGTTGCCGCTTTCCTTCGACACCGGCTTCCACACGAGCGCGCCATCCTCGAGCATGGGCGTGGTGCGGTAGTGGTGCAGGCCGCGGCCCATGATCGTGTTCACGTCGTCGTGCAGCAGGCCCGCGTCGAGCAACTGGTCGATCAGGAAGCCCATGCCACCGGCTTCGTGGAAGTGGTTCACGTCCGCGTAGCCGTTGGGATACACGCGAGCCAGCAAGGGCACCACGGCCGAGAGCGCGTCGAAATCGTCCCAGCGCAACTCCACGCCGGCCGCGCGCGCGATGGCGACGAGATGCAGCAGGTGGTTGGTGGAACCTCCCGTGGCGTGCAGCCCGACCACGCCATTGACGATGGCACGTTCGTCGACGATGCGGCCCAACGGCAGGTACTGGTCACCCAGCGTGTCGATGGCCAGCACGCGTTCCACGGTGGCCTGGGTGAGCGCATCGCGCAACGGCGTGTCCGGTGCCTCGAAGCTCGATCCGGGCAGGTGCAGGCCCATGATCTCCATCAGCATCTGGTTCGAGTTGGCGGTGCCGTAGAACGTGCACGTGCCTGAGCCATGGTACGAGCGCGCTTCGGCTTCGAGCAGTTCGGCGCGCGTGGCCTTGCCGGCGGCGAACGCCTGGCGCACCTTCGACTTCTCCTCGTTCGGGATGCCCGAGGGCATCGGACCCGAGGGCACGAACGCCCCGGCGAGATGGCCGAAGCTCAACGCACCGATCAGCATGCCCGGCACGATCTTGTCGCAGATGCCCAGGTACAAGGCGCCTTCGTACATGTCATGCGAAAGCGAGACCGCCGTGGCCATGGCGATGAGGTCGCGCGAGAACAGCGACAGCTCCATGCCGGGACGGCCCTGGGTCACGCCGTCGCACATCGCCGGAACGCCACCCGCTACCTGCGCGGTGGCGCCGAGCGAACGGGCGGTCTGGCGGATGAGTTCGGGGTAGCGCTCGTACGGCTGGTGCGCCGAGAGCATGTCGTTGTACGAGGTGACGATCGCGATGTTCGCCGCGTGGCCGTTGCGCAACGCGTCCTTGTCGGTCTCCGCGCAGGCGGCGAAGCCGTGTGCGAGGTTGCCGCACGACAGGTGGTGGCGTTTCGCGCCCTTGCCCCGCGCGGCGTCGATCTTGGCCAGGTAGGCTGCGCGCGAGGTACGGCTGCGCTCGACGATCCGCCGGGTCACCTCGGCGAGGGTGGGATGGATACTCATGGCGTTTCCTGAGGCTTGGTCCCGGCGCCGCGCGTGTCGTGCGCGACGCCGGGACCTGGCGGGTTGCTTACGGTGCCCAGTAGACGTCGACCGGCACGCGGTCCTGCTTCAGCACGGCGGCGATCGGGAAATCCTCGCCGGCCAGGGCCTTGCCGAGCAGCGCTTTCTTGTCGTCGCCTTCGATGTGCAGGTACAGCGCGCGCGTATCGAGTACACGCGGCAGGCTGAGCGTGATGCGCGGCTCGCCCGCGCCTTCCGCCCGCATCGAGACCACGGACCGCTTGCCGTCGAGATCCAGCGCCTCGGCGAGATGGTCGCCGCCCGGGAAGAACGATGCGGTGTGGCCGTCCGGACCCATGCCGAGCAACACGACGTCGAAAGGCGAACCCAAGTCGTCGACGCGCTTGCCGACATCGGCGAGCGCGGCGTCCACGTCGTCCTTGTGCGCGCGGTCGAACAGCGGCAGGAAGGTGGCGACGTGCGCCTCGTGAGTGAGCAACGTGCTGGAGACCATGCGCGCGTTCGAGCGATCGTTGTCGGTGTCCACCCAGCGCTCGTCGACCAGCGTGACGGTGACCCTGGACCAGTCGATCTCCTGCTCGGCGAGCACGGCGAACATCACCTTCGGCGTACCACCGCCTGAGACGGCGATCGTGGCCTTGCCACGTGCCTTGATCGCTGCATCGAGCTTCGAGGCCACGTCTCGGGCCAGCTTGTCGCCGAGCGTGAGGCGGTCGGCGAATTCGTGTCGGTTCACTTTTGCGTTCATGCGGCGTCCTCGGCCCAGGTGCGGCCATCGCGTTCGATGAGCGCCACGGCGGCGCTCGGACCCCAGGTGCCGGCCGTGTACGGCTTCGGCGTGTCGCCGCCGGCCTCCCACGCGTCGAGGATGGGACCGGCCCAGTTCCATGCCGCCTCGACTTCGTCGCGGCGCATGAACAGGGTCGGGTTGCCACGCACGACATCGAGGATGAGCCGTTCGTACGCGTCGGGCTGCTGCACGCCGAAGGCCGCCGCGAAGCTCATGTCGAGCGGCACGTGGCGCAGGCGCAGGCCACCCGGACCCGGATGCTTGATAGTCAGCCACAGCTTTACGCCTTCGTCCGGCTGCAAGCGCAGCGTGAGGCGGTTGGGCAGCAACGGGCCACTGGTGGGATCGAAGATGGAATGCGGCAACGCGCGGAACGTCACCACGATCTCCGATACACGGTTGGGAAGGCGCTTGCCGGTGCGCAGGTAGAACGGCACACCGGCCCAGCGCCAGTTACCGATCTCCGCCTTGAGGGCGACGAAGGTTTCGGTCTTCGACTGGTCGCTGCCGAGTTCGTCGAGATAGCCCGGGACGCCTTGGCCTTCGGCCGCACCGGCGCGGTACTGGCCGCGCACGGTGAGCTGCGCCGCGTTGCTGGCGTCGATCGGACGCAGCGACCGCAGCACCTTCAGTTTCTCGTCGCGCACGGCGTCCGGCGCCAGCGACGACGGCGGCTCCATGGCGAGCATGCACAGGAGCTGCAGGATGTGGTTCTGGACCATGTCACGCAGTGCGCCGGCCCGGTCGTAGTAGCCGGCGCGATGGCCGACGCCGACCGTCTCGGCCACGGTGATCTGCACGTGGTCGATGTGCTGGGCGTTCCACAGCGGCTCGAACAGGGCGTTGCCGAAGCGCAACGCCAACAGGTTCTGCACCGTTTCCTTACCGAGGTAATGGTCGATGCGATAAGTCTGCGATTCGCCGAAGACGCGAGCCACGGCGTCGTTGATCGCGTTGGCGCTGTCGAGGTCGCGGCCGATCGGCTTTTCCAGCACCACGCGCGAACGTTCGCCGTTGAGCCCGAGCGAGCCGAGGCGCTGGCAGATGTCGGTGAAGATGTCCGGCGAGGTGGACAGGTAGAACACACGGATATGGCTGGGCTCGGCGGCCATCAGCGCGGCGAATTCGTCCCAGCCGTCGGCCTTGCGCGCGTCGAGCGAGCGGTAGCCGATCATCTGGATGAAGGCGTCGAGCTGCGCGGGCACGATGTGCGACACGCCCTTCTCGACCGCGGCGCGGACCTGCTCGCGGTACGCGGCGTCGTCCAGGCCTTCACGGGCTACGCCGATGATCCGGCTCTTCGCCTGAATCTGCCCGTCCGCGAAGCGGTGGTACATGGCGGGCAACAACTTGCGGACGGCGAGATCGCCTGTGCCGCCAAAAATGACCAGATCGAACGGTTCGATCGGCAGGAGGGGAGCGCTCACGACAGAGGCCTCTTGAGAGATCGTTGGAATGCCTCCGGATCGTACCAGTGACATACCAGGACGTACCAGCCCCGTACCACTCGCCGCGACCTTTCGTCACCCTTCACAACGCGATAACAGCTAGGAAACGTTTCCTGGGGCCATTTGGATCGTGCAAACGACTGTTTGAATCGTTGGCTGGTATGCCTCGGGTTGCACGGTCTTGCCCCAGTGGTCGTGGATTGGTATCTTCGGTGGATGGAAAGTGCCCTCGTCGCCGAATACCAGCGCCTGCAACACGACCCGGCCGCCCGGCAGCCGCTGGCGTACATGCGCCTGCGCCGGGCGATCCGTAACGTGATCGAGAAAGGCGAGGTCCAGGTCGGCCACGCGCTCCCCAGCGAACGCGATCTCGCCAGGGCCCTCACCCTGTCGCGGGTCACGGTGCGCAAGGCGATCGGTGGCCTGGTGGAAGACGGCCTCCTCACCCAGCGCCATGGCGCGGGCACCTTCGTTTCCGAGCGCATCGTGAAGCCGCTGTCGCGAATGACCAGCTTCACGGAAGACCTGCGTGCCCGCGGCCTAAACCCCCGCTCCGAGTTTTTCGAGCGCGGCATCGGCGAAGTCACGCCCGAAGAGGCCATGGCGATGAACCTGTCGCCGGGCACGCTCGTGGTGCGCCTGCATCGCCTGCGTTATGCGGGCGACGAGCCCCTGGCGATCGAGCGCAGCGCGGTGCCGCTGGATCTCCTTCCCGATCCGAACCTCGTGGAGGATTCCCTCTACGAAGCGCTCGACACATTAGGCAACCGTCCGCTACGCGCGCTGCAACGCTTGCGCGCCGTCGTGCTCGGTCCCGCGCAAACCCGCCTGCTCCGGCTGGGCGCCGGCAGCGCCGGCCTCAACATCGAGCGGCGCAGCTTCCTCGAGGATGGCCGCATCGTCGAATTCACCTGTTCCTGGTACCGCGGCGATATCTACGATTTCGTCGCGGAACTGCAAAGCGACTGAAGAGCCCAACCACGCCATGACGATCCAGCCGCAAGACACCCTGATGTTCCGCGAAGCGCACGAGACCGCCGAGGTCGTCGAGCGGCAACTGGCCCATAACGAAGCGGTGATCGGTGCGCTCGCCGAGCGCCTGCGTGCGAACCCGCCACGCATGGTGATCACCTGCGCGCGCGGCAGTTCCGACCACGCGGCGATGTACGCCAAGTACGTGTTCGAGACCCAGCTCGGCGTCGTCACCGCGTCGGCCTCGCCGTCGGTCACATCCATCTACCACGCCACGCAACACCTCGACGGCGCGCTGTATGTCGCCGTGTCGCAGTCGGGGAAGAGCCCGGACCTTGTCCGTAACGCCGAGGCGGCGAAGAAGGCCGGCGCTTATGTGGTGGCGCTGGTGAACGTCGTCGATTCGCCGCTCGCCGCCGTCGCGGACGCGGTCGTTCCCCTGCACGCGGGCCCGGAGAAGAGCGTCGCCGCGACCAAGAGCTATCTCGGGGCGTTGTTCGCGATCCTTCACATCGCCGCGCGATGGAGCGGCAACGCCGCCATCGGCGACGCGCTCACCGCGCTGCCCGCGCAGCTGCGCGAAGGCTGGGACGCCGACTGGTCGGCACTCACGGATGGCCTCGTCGATGCGCACAACCTCTTCGTGGTCGGACGTGGCTTCGGCTTCGCCGGCGCCCTCGAAGCGGCGCTGAAGTTCAAGGAAACCTGCGGGCTGCATGCCGAAGCATTCAGCTCGGCCGAAGTGAAGCACGGCCCGATGGCGCTCGTGGGCCCGGACTTCCCGGTGCTGTTCTTCGCACAGAATGACGACACGCTGCCCGGCGTGCTCGACGTCGCCGCCGAATTTCGCAAGCGCGACGCCAAGGTCTGGATCGCCGCGCCGGGTGCGACGGGCGAGGGCGTGCTGCCGCTGGTGGCGTCCGCGCCGATCAGCGCGCCGCTGCTGGCCGTTCAGAGCTTCTATCGCGCCACCGCGGCGCTTTCCCTGAAGCGTGGTTTCAATCCCGATGTCCCGCCGCACCTGAACAAGGTGACGGAGACGGTCTGACGTCGAAACCGGCCGTCGGACCGGGCACCGCCTTCCATAAAAAGTTTCAGATAAAGGAACACCCGCATGACCATCGCCCTCGTCAACGGACGCGTACTCACCGATAACGGATTCCAGGGCGGCTTCGCCGTGCTGGTCGACGGCGGTACCATCACGGGATTGGCGTTGCCATCGGATCCGCGCGTACGTGCCGCGGAGCGTCACGACCTCGGCGGCCGCACGCTGCTGCCCGGCTTCATCGATTGCCAGGTCAACGGCGGCGGCGGTGCGCTGTTCAACGATGCTCCCACGGTGGAGACCATCCGCACGATCGGCGAAGCGCACGCGAAGTTCGGCACCACCGGTTTCCTGCCGACACTCATCAGCGACGACGCCAAGGTGATGGCGAAGGCCATCGACGCCGTGAACGCCGCCGTGGAGCAGGGCGTTCCCGGCGTGCTCGGCATCCACCTCGAAGGCCCGTTCATCGCACCCGAGCGCAAGGGCGTGCACGACGCGGCCAAGTTCCGCATCGCCGGCGCCGACGACATCGCGATGGTCGCGCGCCGCCATGGCGGCGTCACCCTGCTTACCCTCGCACCGGAACGCGCGTCGGACGACGTGCTCGAACAGCTCGTGTCCCACGGCGTGATCGTCGCCGCCGGCCACACCGCCGCCGACTACGAAACCACGCGCGGCGCCCTCGCCAAGGGCGTGCGCGGCTTCACCCACCTGTTCAATGCGATGACACCGTTCACCAGCCGCGAACCCGGCGTGGTCGGCGCCGCGCTGGAAGACCCGGCCAGCTGGTGCGGCCTGATCGTCGACGGCCACCACGTGCATCCGGCGTCGCTGCGCGTCGCCATCGCCGCGAAAGCGCGCGAGAAGATGATGCTGGTGACCGATGCGATGCCGCCGGTGGGTTCGGACAATCCGAACTTCGTGCTCAAGGGCGAAACCATCACCGTGCGCGACGGCGTCTGCCAGACGGCCGACGGCACGCTCGCCGGTTCCGCGCTCGACATGGCGACGGCGGTGCGCAACACGATCGGCATGGTCGGCGTCGCCTACGACGAAGCCGCCCGCATGGCCTCCACGTATCCCGCCGACTTCCTCGGCCTCGGCGCCAGCCACGGCCACATCGCCGCCGGCTACCGCGCCGACTTCGTCGTGATGGACGAGAGCTACCACGTCGCGGAAACCTGGATCGGCGGCACCAAGGTCTTCGGCTGACAGCCACGCTTAAGGCACGATCACAAAAAAGGCCGGCGCTCCGCGCCGGCCAGTTCCAGGGAGATCTCGTCGCGCGCCCGGATACGTCGTCCGGGCGCGCTGCTGTTCCCGCTACTTAGAGCGAGAAGTCGTAACGGACACCAAGGCGCAGGTAGCGCGGGTTCTGGAATGCGATCGGACGACGATAGTCGTCGCTGACCACGGGAACGCCGTTCGCCACCGTACCCGTCTCGCCAACATCGATCTGTCCGACCGGTCGCTGACTGCCGACGACGTTGAACACCGTGGCGGTGAATGCCAACGGCTGCTTCTCACCGGCCCAAAGCGGGCGGTATTCGGCGTTCAAGTCGAGGTTCCAGGTGTAGGGCAGGCGGCCCTTCGAACCGCGCGGAGACGGCTGGAAACCGCACTCAAAGTACGACGCGCCGTACTGGATCGCATCCACCGGATCCAGGCCGATGCAGTTCTTCGGGCGGCCGGTGGCAACCGCGAGGTTGCCGCCAAGCAGCCATTCTTGCGACGCCTGCCAATACCCGTATGCCTTCAACTGATGCGTACGATCATTCGGAAGCGGGCCATTCGAGTACTGCATGATCTCGGGGGCGTCCCAGTCCTGGGTCACGGACGGATCGAGCTGACCGATATCGGACTTGAGCTGGCCTTCCGAGTTGCCGTAGCTACGCGAGAAGGTGTAATCGACGCGGCCGTACCAATCGTCCGCAAAGTGGTGCTCAAGGTAGAGATCGAGCGAGTAGTAGCTTCGCTTCAGGTCTGGGAATGCAACGCCTTCGGGCGACGTGAAGTCATCCTTGCGAAGATTGAACGGAACGTAGTTGCCACCGCCGACGTCGACCAGGAACTCGTTCGACTTGCCGGGGTTGAACAGATAGCAGCCCGGCAGCGATGCGTTGCTGATGTCGATGTTGTTACGCGCGGCATACGCTTCAAAGGGGCGCGAGTCGCAGAAGTCGTCGATCGAACTCTTGAGCTTGCGATACGTCGCCTTGGCGCCGAAGCTCCAGTTATCGTTGATCGCCTTGTCGAAGCCCAGGATGTACTCATCCTGGTAGTACGCGTCGATACCCTTGGCGGCAACGGTCTTCGGATCGGGTGTAGTCCCATCCTCGCCGTTGAGGTAAGCGCGGCTACCCAATTGGGTGAGACCCGTCGGCTCGCCATTCGGGCCAACGGAACCGTAGGTGTAGTACTCGCTATAGTAGGTGGACGCGGAAGCGCCGCGAATAGCCACGTTCGACGGAATGGCCAGATGATAGCGTCCGGCATTCGCGTAGATCTTGAACGTTGAGTCGCCAAACACGTCCCACGTCGCGCCGAGGCGTGGTGCGAGCTGGTGGCGTTGCTTGACATAGGTGGTGCCATCGCCATTCAAGTTCTTGAACTGCTCGTTTCGAAGACCGACGTAGATCCTCCAGCGATCGGTGACCTGCCAGTTGTCTTCGATGAACTGCGCTTCCTGTTCGGTCTTTACACTGGCGCCCGTTTCGAAGAGACGCTTTTCGGCAACATAGACAGTACCCGGCGGCGGAACGATGTCTGGACGGCCGGTGACCGTGCCTGCGTTGCGATAAACCCAGCGATAACCGCCCTCATAGATCTGACCAGACGTCGACTCGAGAGTCTGGTTGTCCAGACCCGCGCGCAGATCGTGATCGCCCGCATGGTATTCGACGTCGAGACGCCAGCCGTGGGTCTTGTCCTTCGCGCCTGCGTTCAGCACCGTGCCATTCACCAGGCCGCAGCCGGTGATGGGGTTGGCGATGCCACGCCGGTTGTCTGTGATCCACGGACAATTAGCCGACCCGGAATAGCCAATATCGCGCTCATGATTGGTCGTGGTGTGGCCGTACAAGGCGTTGACTGTCAGGTCATCGGTGATATAGCCGGTGTACTTGCCAATGTATACGTCACCGCCAGGGGCCGACCCCGCGCCTGCGTCGAAATTCTTGAGATTGTCCGTACCCAGGTAATTGCCTCGGCTCCGGGTGGCGTAATCGTAGGCATAGACGCTACGCTCGGTGTTGGTTTTGTCGCCGAGGCCAGTCAACTCAAGCAGGTGGTTGTCGGTGATATTCCAATCGATCTTGCCCAACCACTTGGTCGCCTTCTGCGACTGGTTCGTGCGCTGCGGAGCAAGGATGCTGCTCGTCGTGGTCGTATTCGTACGAGTGAAGTCACCCGCACCGAAGAAGAACAGCTTGTCCTTGATCAACGGACCACTGATATAGGCGGTGTACTGCGTATCGCTGCGTTCGTTGCCGCCACGGTTCTGGAACAGCTGACCGTTCGTGCGATAGATATTGCGCGGCGACTGCCGTGCGCCGTTCGGCTGGATATACATGCCGACGCCGCCCTTCCATGTGTTACCGCCACGCTTGGATACGATGTTGATAACGCCGCCCGTGGAACGGCCGTATTCCGCGCCATAGCCACCGGTGAAGATCTGTTGCTGGTCGATCGCATCGTAGGGCAGGCTCGTGAAGCCGAGGCCGGTAAGCGCGTTCGTGACCGAGTAACCGTTGATGTAGTACTGGTTTTCCGAGGCCGACGAACCACCGAACGAGGCCACGTTACCGTAGCGGCTGTCTCCGGAGATGACGCCCGGCGCGAGCAGCGCGGCGGCGGTGACGTCACGTGCGAGCGGTAGTTTCTGCAGCTGTTCCGAAGTGAGCACGGTACGCGAGTCGACCTGGGACACGTCGATCGCGGGCAGCACGTTGCCGGTGACCTGCACTCCTTCGAGGTTCTGCGCCTCGGTGGTGGTAGTCGAAGCGCCTGCGAAGGACACGTCGACACCGCCACCCAGATTCACCTGGACATTGTCGCGGGTCTCGACGGGCTGGCCGCCGCGCTCCACGGTGACCTTGTAGCGGCCGACCGGCAGCGAACTTGCGCGGTAGCGGCCATCGGCGTCGACGCCGACGTCGCGTGTAAGGCCGGTATCCAGGTTCTGCAGGTGGATGACGGCACCTTCCGGCTGCGCGACGCGGCCGAAGACGACACCGGAAGCATTGGACTGGGCGAGCACGGCGCCGCTGGCGAAGCAGAGGGCGAGCGCGGTGCAAAGGGTCGATCGGCGCAGGGCGCCGGTACGCTTGGTGGAACGCTGCATGTTTTGTCTCCCCGATAAACAGCAAGTAAGCCGGCCACAAGAGGCGGCCGAACTCGTTTTCGACGCCGTCCCATGGGCCCCGGTGCCCATCCCCCCCGGGATGCGGCTCTGGCTGCTCATGCTCCCCGTGCGCAACTTCTTGCGCCCAACGGCTATCAGTTGCGGTTGTAATCGAATTATTTTGCGCTCGTCAAGTGCGCGTTAAGGATTTCGTTAAGCCGCCGTGACAGTTCGGCCCCCTCCCGGTACCATCGGCGGGTTCGGGTGTCCCGACCGGCCAAGGCCGGGGAGGATGAAACGGGAAGCCGGTGCGCCACTTCGTGGCAAGGCCGGCACTGCCCCCGCAACGGTAAGCGTCCATCCGAGTGGGTCGTCAGACCTTTCTCATGGAACCGGCCTCACGCCACTGCGCAAGCGGGAAGGCACCGGTTCCCGCCACTTCGGTGGCTGGCGCGAGTCCGGAGACCGGCCCGATGAACGTCCCGCCCCTGTGGCGGGCGTCCCTGTTTCGGTCGATTCGCGGAGGGCGGATCCGGGCAGCCACCGGGTTTCCGCCCGTTCGCCGTTCGTCGCACGTCCTCCTCGAGCGTCCTTCGCACATTGCCGCCCGGCGGCTGAGGAAGACGGTTCCATGAAGAAGACCCTGCTCGCGGCGGCCCTGTTGTTGTCCATCGCCGCGGCCCACGCCGCCGACGAAGGCGCGCCCGATCGCCTCGATCCTGTCGTGGTCACGGCCAATCGCGTCGCGACGCCCCTGGACGAGGTGCTCGCTCCGGTCACCGTGATCACCCGCGAGGACATCGAGCGCCTGCAGCCGGTGAGCGTGCAGGACCTCCTCACCGGCCTGCCAGGCGTGACGATCGCCAATGCGGGTGGCATCGGCCAGCAAACCTCCTTGTTCATGCGCGGCACGAACTCCTCGCACACGCTGGTGCTTCTGGACGGCGTGCGCGTGGGCACCGTGGGCGCAGGCCTGCCTGCCTACGAGCAACTTCCCGTGGAGCAGATCGACCACATCGAGATCGTCCGTGGCCCGCGCTCGGCCCTGTACGGCTCGGACGCGATCGGCGGCGTCATCCAGATCTTCACCCGCAACGGCCAGGCCGGCGAAGCGCCCACGCCGACGCTTTCGTTGACCGGTGGTAGCCATGGCTATTCGGCGGGCCAGGCCGGGCTATCGGGCGGGACCCGCAACGGCTGGTACAACGCCAGCCTCGGCGAGCAGTACACGGCGGGAATCAACGCCTGTCGCATCGGCGCCGCGGCCGCGTTCGCCGGCTGTTTCACCGACGAACCGGACCACGATGCCTCCCGCACTTACAACGGTGCGCTGTTCGGCGGCTATCGCTGGGACGACGGCACGGAATTGACCGGCAGCTGGCTGCGCAGCAAGGGCGACATAGAGTACGACGGTGACTTCCAGAACCTCACCCGGCGTTCGCAACAGGTGGCCGGCACGAAGCTGGCCTTCGACGTGCTGGCGAACTGGCGCATGGCGCTCAGCCTGGGCCAGAACCAGGACCGCGCCGACAATTACCTCAACGGGGCGGACAAGACGCTCGATTTCGTGCACTACGGCCTGGACAAGGCGCGCGTCGGTTACCTCTACTCGAAGCGTAACCAGGCGTCGTGGCAGAACGACTTCACCCTCGCGAAGGGCCAGACGCTGAGCGCGGGCGTCGACTTCCAGCAGGAAAAGCTGAAGAGCGATACGGACTATCTGAAGGACTCGCGCAACAACACGGGCGTATTCGCGCTCTACCAGGGTCTGTTCGGCCCGCATGAGATCCAGCTGTCGGCGCGCCACGACCACAACACCCAGTTCGGCAACCACACGACCGGCTCGGCGGCTTACGGCTTCCGCTTCGACAACGGCATGAAGATCACCGCGTCGTACGGCACGGCCTTCCATGCGCCCACGTTCAACGACGAGTTCTACCCTTACGGCGCACCGGTGAACCTGAACCCGGAGACCTCGCGCACGGCGGAGATCGGCCTCTCTGCGCGGCCTGGTATCTGGAACTGGGCGGTGAACGCCTACCAGACCACGGTCGACGACCTGATCGGTTTCGACGCCAACTTCCTGCCGGTGAACGTGAGCAAGGCGCGCATCCGGGGCCTGGAGGGACAGGTCGGCGCCGATGTCGATGGTTGGCACGTGCGGGCCTACGGCACGCTCCAGCAGCCGGAGAACCGCGACTCGGGAGTGCAGGAGGGCAATCTCCTGGCGCGCCGTCCGGAGCGCACCGCGCGGGTCGACCTCGACAAGGACCTGGGCCGCTTCACCGTCGGTGGCTCGGTCTACGCGGCCGGTTACAGCTACGACGACGCGGCCAACACCCGCCGGCTCGGCGGTTACACCACGGCCGACCTCCGCGCGACGTGGCACGTGGACACGGACTGGAGCGTGCAGGGGCGCGTCGCCAACGTCGCGGACAAGCGCTACGAGACCGCCGCGTTCTACAACCAGCTGGGGCGCACGGTTTACCTGACCGTCCGTTTCGCCCCCGGCCACTGACGCGCCGCCGCATGAACGGGGGACCCCTGCCTTCCGGCAGGGCCCCCACTAAAGGCACACGCGACGAAGCAAGCGGAACGTCATAAAGTTCGCGGGCGCGGGGAGCCTTCCCGCGATCACAGGAAGTGTCGTGAACTTTTTTGCACCATTCATTCGCCGGCCGATCGGTACCTCGTTGCTCGCGGCGGGCCTGACCCTCGCCGGCGCGATCGCATACATGCTGCTGGGCGTCGCCGCGTTGCCTTCGATCGAGGTACCGGCGGTCTTTATCCAGGCGCAGATGCCCGGCGCCAACGCACAGACCATGGCGTCGACCGTCATCGCGCCGCTGGAGCGCCACCTGGGACAGATCCCGGGCGTCGACCAGATGTACTCCAACAGCACGGAGAACTCCGGCTTCGTCCGCGTCCGCTTCAACATGGACCGCTCGACGGACGCGGCCGCCCGCGACGTGCAGGCCGCGATCAACGCGGCGGCGGCCGACCTTCCCGCCGGGATGCCCTCGCCGCCGCAGTACTTCAAGTTCGATACCGGACAGATCCCGGTGCTGCTGGTCGCGATGACCTCCAAGACCATGCCGCCCGACAAGCTCTACGACGTGGTGGACACGCTGATCCGCCCCGCCGTGGCGCAGATCGACGGCGTTTCACGGGTGCAGGTGTTCGGTGGCACGCCCCATGCGGTGCGTATCGAGCTGGACACGAACGCCCTCGCGGCGAAGCGGCTGACCGCGAACGACGTCTCGAACGCCTTGCAGGCCGCCAACGTGAACTCGCCGCAAGGCGTGCTCTCCGATGGAGAGACGCAGATGACGGTGATCGCGAACGACGGCCTGCGCGACCCGAAGGACTTCGCCAACATCCTGATCGCCATGCGCGACGGGGTGCCGGTACGGCTCTCGGACATCGCCAATGTCCACAGCGGCCAGCAGGACCAGTACCAGGCCGCCTGGTTCCAGGGCGAGCGCTCGGTCACCATGCAGATCAGCAAGCGCCCGGAGGCGAACTCCATCGCCACCGCGGAAGCCATCCGTGCGGCGTTGCCGCGGTTCCAGGCGTTGCTGCCGGCGGATGCGAAGGTCACGCCGATCTTCGACCTGACCCAGACCACGCAGTCCGCGCTGCACGAGGTCAAGGTCGCGCTGATGATCAGTATCGTCATGGTCATCATGGTGATGCTGGTGTTCCTGCGCCGCCTGGGACCGACGATGATCGCCACGCTCAGCGTGCCGCTATCGCTGGCCGGCGCTTTCGTGGTGATGTGGACGCTCGGCTATACGCTGAACACGATGTCGCTGATGGCGCTGGTGCTGTGCATCGGCTTCGTCGTCGATGATGCCATCGTGGTTATCGAGAACATCGTCCGGCACATGGAAAACGGTGCGAAACCCATGGCCGCGGCAATGGAAGGCGTTCGCGAGATCGGTTTCACGGTGATATCCATCACGCTGTCGCTGGTAGCGGTGTTCGCGCCGCTGCTGTTCGGCAACAACATGATCACCAAACTGCTGCGCGAGTTCTCGGTGACGCTCGCGGCGGCCGTGCTGATCTCGGCGGTGGTGTCGCTGACGCTGACCCCGGCCCTGTGCGCGCACTACCTCAAGCACGACGCGCCCGATCGCAAGGCGAGCCGTTGGGAGCTGGCACTGGAGCGCTTCGACCGGGGCTTCCTCGGGGTCTACCAGCGCGCGCTCGACTGGGCGATGCGTCATCGCCGCCTGATGCGCTGGCAGCCGTTGATCCTGCTCGCCGCGACGGTGGTCCTGGCCATCGCCGTGGTGAAGACGGCCGGCGGCAACTTCATGCCCGACGAGGACACCGGCATGCTGCAGGCGCAGATCAGCGCCGACGCCAACATCTCGCCCGATGAGATGACGCGCCGCCTGAAGCGGGTCAGCGAGTTGATGCAGAACGACAGCACGGTGGCGGACGTCACCACGATCCTCGGTGGCGACAACGGCGGCGCCGTGGGCAACCAGGGCCTGATGTTCGTCGACCTCAAGCCCAAGGGCAGCGGCCCGGGCCAGCGCAAGGAATCCATCAAGGAGATCATGGACAGGCTGGGCAAGGAGTACGAGAAGTTCTCCGATGTCCAGGTCTTCATGAACCCCGTGCAGTTCCTCGGCGGTGGCGGCGGTAACAGCAATCGCGGCCAGTATTCGTTCCAGCTGATCAGCACCAGCGGCGAGGACCTGCAGCCCTCGGTGCTGAAGCTCGTGCGCCAGATGCGCAACATGAAGGAGTTCCGCGACGTCGGCAGCGACTTCGACATCGTCGGCAAGCAGCAGATGGTGAAGGTCGACCGTGATGCGGCCTCGCGCCTCCAGGTGGGCATGGGCATGATCGACTCGGCCCTGTTCAACGCCTTCGGCCAGCGCCAGGTCTCGATCATCTATTCGGACATCAACCAGTACTGGGTGGTGTTGACGGCCGCGGCCGCCCAGACCCTGAGCCCGGACGCCTTGCTCAACACCTACGTGAAGAACAACGTGGGCACGATGATCCCCCTTTCTGCCGTGGCCAGGATCGCGCCGGTCGCGGTGCCCAGCGCCGTAACCCACCAGAACCAGCTCGAATCGGCGGACATCACCTACAACCTCGCGCCGAAAATCACGGCGGACAAGGGCAATACCCTGGTCGAACAGGCGGTGCACGCGATCAACCTGCCCGAAGGCGTGCGAATGGATTTCACCGGCGCGAACCAGCGCCTGCGTGACGCGCAGTCGAACGGCATGGTGCTGCTGATCGGCGCGATCCTCGCGGTCTACATCGTGCTCGGCATCCTGTACGAGAGCCTGGGCCATCCGCTGACCATCATCTCGACCTTGCCGGCCGCGGGCGCTGGCGCCTTCCTCGCCATGCTGGTCACGCAGACCCAGCTCACCCTCATGGCGATCATCTCGGTGTTGCTGTTGATCGGCATCGTGAAGAAGAACGCGATCCTCATGGTCGACTTCGCCCTGGTCGCACAGCGGGAGCACGGGATGTCACCCGTGGAAGCCATCCGCCAAGCGGCGCTGGTGCGTTTCCGCCCGATCACGATGACCACCCTGGTGGCGATGGGCGCGGCCTTGCCGCTGGCGATCGGCTTCGGCGTGGGTTCCGAGATGCGCCGGCCGCTGGGTATCGCCATCGTTGGCGGCTTGCTCGTCTCGCAGCTGCTCACCTTGCTCAGCACACCCGCGATCTACCTGTGGAACCACGATCGCAAGGAACGCAAATACCGTCGCAAGCTAAAGCGCCGGTACAAGCGCTGGTTGAAGATCCGCAAGGCTAGATAAAACTGCTGGAGCCCAGCTACGGGATGGGAGCCCAAGCTACGGCAACAGGGTGGGAGCTCCGATAACATGGTGAGAGCTCCGACAACATGGTGGGAGCCGACCTTGTCGGCGATCCCGCGGCAGCGGGCCAGGTTGCGGCAAGCACCCATCGCCGCTGAAGCGGCTCCCACCCTAAGCTTCGCTGCCCGCGCGTGCCGCGAGCACACGCACATAGTCGCGCACGTCTTCGGGCCACTCCTGGGTAAGAGCTTCGAACCGCTCGGTCTCGTGACGATGGAAAGCACGCGAGGCTTCTTCGTACCCGGGCAGGTTGCCCGCAAGCGCCGACATCACGCGGTCCACCGCTTCGCGCGCCTGCCGCGCGCGATCGGCTGGCGCACCGTCGCGGCTGGCCACTTCGACGAGACGGCGCAGGGCCACGGATGCACCGCCAGGCTGGCCCGCCAGCCATTCCCAGTGACGCGGAAGGAGGGTCACCTCACGCGCCACGACGCCCAGCTTCGGCCGGCCCGGACCGCGCTTCGCGACGGAGTCGGGCCCCGGCAGCCGCGCGAGCACATCGTGGACGGTGCCACGGTAGTCGATATCGACGGGCCGGCCGGTGCTGTCGTCGTAAACCAGTGGCGTGGCACCGGGATCGTTGTCGAGTGCGATCTTGCAACGTTCGGCCACGGCGGCGAGCGAGCCCGCCGCGAGGCGCCGATGTTCGAGGAAGGCGGTGTAGGTAGCCATGGATGCGGTCGTCGATACGAAGTCGTGCATATATTACCCGGGTCAAATATGAGGTCAATACCTCCGGGTAAAAACTTCCCACGGCCTGGTTGGCGGTTCCTCGACGATCCAGACGCAAACCTGGAGAACGTTCCTACGCGACGCCCCACGCGTAGGAATCCATCGCGAGCACGCCGTAGGTAATGCCACCATCGATCGCCATCGGCATATCGCCCCGCGCCGCGCCCACCGCCACCAGCAAGGGCAGGTAATGCTCTTCGGTAGGATGGGCGCGGATGGCGCTCGGAGCGAGGCGGCGATAGTCGACCAGCGCATCGACCTGCCCCGACAGCACGGCCTCGCGGCTCCACGCCGCGAACTCCTTCGCGTAGGCCGCCGATTCGCCCGAACGGCGAACCTCGTGCAGATTATGGGTGAGACTGCCGGACCCCACCACGGCGACGCCCCGATCCCGCAACGGCGCCAGTGCCTTGCCGAGGCGCAGGGCGCCGGCGGCGTCGAGGTTGTGTGGCATCGAGACCTGGATCACCGGCGTGTCAGCGTCGGGCCGCAAGTAACGCAGGGGCACCCAGGCCCCATGGTCGTAGCCGCGCTCGGCATCGACCATCGCGGCGAAACCGTTATCGATAAGCAGCGAGACCGTTTCGGCGGCGAGCGCGGGCGATCCCTGCGACGGGTAGGTGAGGCTGTAGAGCGGTGGCGGGAAACCGCCGAAGTCATGGATCGTCTCCGGCCATGGCGCTCCGGTCACGCGGATGCCGCAGGTCTGCCAATGCGGCGAAACCACGACGATGGCGCTGGCACTGGCCAGCCGCTCACCTAGTTCGGTCAACCGTGATCCCAGCAAGCCGGGTTCGAGGGCGAAGGTGGGTGCACCGTGGGAGACGAAGATGGCGGGGGCGCGGAACATGGGGATCACCGGGGGACGTGGCGCGATGCCACCTCCCTCCAATGTAGGCGCCACGCGTCATTGGATAAATCGCCGTGCGGCGAACGCAATGACTCCCGGCGTGAACGACGCCCGCGGCGTACGAACCCGCAAGGTACAAGTAGCTTGGTGGAACTGCCTTGGTGGGAGCCGACCCTGTCGGCGATGGAGTGCTTGCCTCAGTCTGGCCCGCTGCCGCGGGATCGCCGACAGGGTCGGCTCCCACCAGGTGGCTTCTAGTTGGGCCCCATCAACTAGGTGGGCCCCATCAAGTAGTTGGCTCCTACCGAGCTGCCTCTCGCTGACCTCAAGCGGGTTCCAGTGCTTCCAGGGCCACCGGGCGGGAGAAGAAGTAGCCCTGCATCGCCTCGCAGCCTTCGGCCAGCAACCAGCGGCGCTGGCAGTCGGTCTCCACGCCTTCGGCCACGACCTCCAGGTTGAGGCTGCGTGCGAGGAAGACGATGGATCGGCAGATGGATGCGTCCACGTCGTCCTGCAGCAAGCTCGCCGTGAAGTGCCGGTCGATCTTGATCCTGTCCAGCGGCAGGCGCGACAGGTAGGTCAGGTTGGAATAGCCCGTGCCGAAATCGTCGAGCGCGATGCTGACTCCCATCGCGCGCAGTTCGTGCAACGTGCGTATCGCACGCTCGGGCTCGGTCATGAACGCGCTCTCGGTCAGTTCCAGTTCCAGCAGCGAAGCACTCGCCCCCGTCTCGGCCAGCGCCTGCCGCACCTCGGCGACGAGATCGGTATGCACCAGTTGCATCGCCGAGATGTTCACCGCGATCCGGCAAGCGGAACCGAGCGTCGCGGCCACGCGCCGCTGCTGGCGGCAGGCCTCGCGCAACACCCACTGGCCGATCTGCACGATGGCGCCGGTCTCCTCCAGCAGGGGCACCAGTACCTCGTTGCCACCGAGGCCGCCCGGCGCCGACGGCCAGCGCAGCAACGCCTCGATGCCGGTGATCTTCCCGGATGCACCGTCGTGCTGGGTTTGCCAGGCCAGCGCCAGCTCGTTCTCCAGGTTCGTGCCCGAGAGCCGCGTGAGCACGTTGAGGCGGGCCATCGCGGTGGCATGCATCTCGGACGAATAACATCGCCAGGTATGCCGCCCGGAACGTTTCGCATCGTACATGGCGGTGTCGGCGTTACGGATGAGCGTATCCGCGTCGGACCCGTCACGCGTGGCGAACGCCACGCCGATGCTGCACTTCAGGCGCTGCATCGTCCCGGCGACTTCGAGCGGTTCCTCGATCGCGCGCTGGATGCGCGGCAGGACATCCAGCGCCTTCGCCGGCGAGCAGGTGAACGGCAGCATGGCGACGAATTCATCGCCGCCGAAACGGCCCACTTCGCCGGCGCCGCTCATCGCGTCGCCGAGCTTCAACGTCACGTCGCGCAGCACCTGGTCGCCGAGCGCATGACCGAGGGCGTCGTTGATCACCTTGAAATGATCGAGGTCGACGAACAGCACCATCAGCCCCGACCCTTCCGCCACGCACTTCGCCACCAGGTGGTCGAGGCGTTCGCGCAGGGCACGCCGGTTCGGCAGCCCCGTCAGTTCGTCGTGGGTAGCCTGGTGGTTCAGCCGTTCCTCGTAACTGCGCTGCTCGGTGAGGTCGCGCACGATCACCAGCGTGCCGCGCTCGCGCGGGTCGCGGTCTCCGGACAATGCCAGCTCGGCCTCGAACGGAATGCCGTGCTCCGGGTTCAACCATGCCGTGATGCTGCCGCCCTCCATCGTGCCGTCACGGATCGCTTCCAACGCGTCTTCGTCCATGAAGTCCGCGGCGTCACGGCCGATCAGCGTGGACTCCGCGCTGCCGAGGCGCTCCTCGGCGAGCAGGTTCGCATAGGCGATACGGCCGCCACGCACGATCACCAGCGGCAATGGCATGCGCGCCAGCAACTGGCGATACGCACCCTCGCTCGCGGCGAGTTCGCGCTCGGACATCACCTTGTCGGTGAAGTCCAGGCCGATGACCTGCCGGGCGCGGCGGCCCATGAACTCGATATCCGCACCGTGGCAGCGCATGTGCATCAGGCGGCCGTCCCGCGCCCGGTGCACCCAGGTTTGCGGGCTGCTGTTGTCGAAGGCGGTACCATCGGCAACGGCCTTCCGTAGCCTGGTTATTTCACTGGCCGGACGCAGCGCTTCGATCGTCAGCGCCAGCATTTCCTCTTGCGTATACCCGTAGATGCGCGCCGCCGCCTGGTTGACCGCGAGGATGCGCAGGGTCTCCGGCTCGAAGACCCACGTGGGAAGGGGGCTCTGCTCGAAAAGCATGCCGAAGCGCGCCTCGGTGTCCCGAAGCGTCCGCTGCGCATCGCCCAGGTCGCGGGCGCTGCGAGAGAGTTCCAGCAGGAGCCGGCTCTGGCGCCGGTAGGCCCGGTCGAACAGGGCGGCGAAAAGATTGAGCAGGAGAACCAGGGCGAGCGTGGCCAGCATCGATGGCCGGGCCTGACGCAGCCACTCCGAACGTATGCCCGCCAGGTCGAGGCTCACGAGCACCACGAATGGATAATGGGCCGACGACACCCATGCATGGACACGGCCGTCCCTGGTGTATTCGCCCGAGGCGCCGGGCGGTTGGACGGGTAGCACCCACGGTGTGGCGATATCCTCGCGGTTGCTGGCGAAGAGCCTGCCATCCGACGAGAACACGCTCATCGCCGCGGTGGCGCCGAGCATGGAATGACGCATGCCATCGCGCACGCGCGCCGCGTCCACCAGCGTGCCGAAGGCGGCCGGCAACGGCACCCGTGAGTCCACGAGCACGCGCACCGCCGGCGGCACGTCACCCACGCCATCGGCCACCGCGACCCGCACGCTGGCCCCCAGCGCGAACCGCCGCGGCGCCGCGAGGCTGTCACGCCAGTTCATCAGCGGCACGTCGGTGCACGCCACGACGCTGCCTTCCGCATCGAGGGCGACGAAGGCCGGCAATTCCGGATGGCGTGCCTGTACTTCCGCCAGGCGAGCGTGCAGCGGTCCGGAGTCCGCGCTGTCGACGGCGTTGCGCAAGGCGAGGAGGGGCCCGAGGCTGGCGTCGATGTACTGGTCCAGCAAGCGCATCGTGCCCGTGCTCGAGCCCGCGATCTGGCGGCGCGCATTGCCCAGCATGACCTGGTAGCCATCGACCTGGAGCAGGGAGACGATGGCGACGACGCCCACCGACAACACCAGGGCCACGGCCCAAGTCGCCATCCGGACATGACGGGCGCGCCTCGTCGTCGCCGCCTTTGCCGTCGCGCCCTGCACCGTCCGCCGCCCCTTGCCATCGTGATACCCGAATTAACGGCAGGAACGGGGGCGCCTTGAACGTTGCACGCCTACACAAAGGTGAATCGGCCAAGCCTGGGGCATGTCGAGATCGAATAATTACGCCGCCCCCCTTTATTCACGCCCACTGGACACTATTTACCGAACGATCCGGTTCATTAACGTCCCACCACAAGGACCCGTTCCCCCATGCGTTCGTCCCGCCTCGCACTTGGCATCCTCGCCGCCCTCTCTCTCGCCGCCGTGACCGTTCCCGCCGCAGCGCAGACCCACCTGGAAGTACAGGGTGGCCGCAGCTACATGGATAGCCACGGCACCGATGCCTTCTTCATCGAAGCCGTGTTCGATCCCCGCGCGATGGGGCAAAGCCGCTTCACCTGGTCGCCTGACGTCTCGCTGGGCTACATCAGCGGCCGCCATGTCGGCGAGTACCGCGGCGCGCATCCGGGCGTGACCAACAATGTGTGGGTTGGCGCTGCTGGCGCGCGTTTCCACTACGGCAGCGCCGGTGACTGGTACCAGCCGTTCTTCTTCAGCTTCCAGGTGGCCGGCACGGCCGGTGGCCGTACCCAGGCCCTTTCCAGCGCCTATCAGTTCGTCAGCACGCTCGGCTGGCAGTACAAGAACATCAGCCTGCAGATCCGCCACATCTCCAACGGCAGCTTCAAGGAGCCGAACCGTGGCGAGACGATGGCCCTCGTGGGCGTCGGCTTCGACATCTGATCCGAAGATCCGTGGCGCGGCCCCTACACAGGGGCCAATGCCTTTGGTAAGACCCGACCCCGGTGGGTGGAACCCGATCCTGGTGGGAAGTCGCTTCAGCGGCGATGGGTGCTCGCCGTAACCTGGCCCGCTGCCGCGGGATCGCCGACAAGGTCGGCTCCCACCATCTCCCCCCACCATCTCTCCGCCACTCGCCATGACTTGAGCTTTGGGAGCGGCCTCAGTGTCCCGAGGCCGCCGGTCCCGCTTTTGCCGCGAAGGGCGGCTTGGCCAGCCAGACCACGAAGATCAAGGCCATGAAGACGTAGCCCAGCAGGTGGAACACCTCGTTGAACGAGATCTGGTAGCCCTGCTGCGTGATCATCTGGTTCATCGCCGCCGCCGCGTACTGCGGGTCGCCGTGTCCGATCTGGGTCAGTGCCTGCTGCGCCGTCGGATCGAACGGCGTGATGTTTTCGGCCAGCCTTTCGTGATGGACGATCGCGCGGCGATCCCACAGGAAGGTGGTGAGCGATGCCGCGAAGCTGCCGCCCAACGTACGCAGGAAGGTGGCGAGGCCGGAGCCCGCCGCGATCTCACGCGGTTGCAGGTCGGAGAGCAGGATGCTCAGCACCGGCATGAAGAACAAGGCCACGCCCAGTCCCTGGATCAGCTGCACCATCGCGACGCTGTAGAAATCGATGTCCAGGAAGAAGTCGGCGCGCATGAAACACGTCGCTCCCATCACGATGAACGCACCCGAGGCCAGGACGCGCAGGTCGAACTTGTGCGCGTAGCGGCCCACGAAAGGCGTGAGTATCACCGGCAGGATACCCAGCGGCGCCGCGGCGAAGCCCGCCCACGTGGAGGTGTAGCCGACGTTGCGTTGCAACCATTGCGGCACGAGCAGGCCGATGGCGAAGAACGCCGCGTAGGCCAGCACGAGGCACAAGGTGCCCATCGCGAAGTTACGGTGCCGGAACAGCTTCAGGTTGACGATCGGATCCTTGTCCGTGAGTTCCCAGATGAGGAACACGATCAGGCCGATGGCCGCGACGATCGCCGTGATGACGATGAAGGTCGACGAGAACCAGTCTTCGTCGTTGCCCTTGTCGAGCACCACCTGCAACGCGCCCACGCCGATGATCAGCGTGATGAGGCCTACGTAGTCGACCTTCGGCTTCTCGGTGACTTCCGGACGCCCCTTCATCTGGTTGGCCACGACGAAGCTGGCGAAGATGCCGATCGGCACGTTGATGAAGAAGATCCACGGCCAGGTGTAGTTGTCGGTGATCCAGCCGCCGAGGATGGGACCGGCGATGGGCGCGACGACCGTGACCATGGCCAGCAGCGCCAGCGCCATGCCTCGTTTGGCCGGTGGATAGATCGAGATCAGCAGGCTCTGCGTGATCGGATACATCGGGCCGGCCACCGCGCCCTGGATGGCGCGGAACAGGATGAGCATGCTCATGCTCTGCGCGATGCCGCACAGGAACGAGGCCAGCGAGAACAAGAGCGTCGCCCAGACGAACAGCTTCGTCTCCCCGAAACGGCGGGTGAGGAAGCCGGTCAGCGGCAGGGCGATCGCATTGCTCACCGCGAACGAGGTGATCACCCAGGTGCTCTGGTTGGAACTGACGCCCAGGTTGCCCGCGATGGTCGGGAGCGAGACGTTCGCGATCGTGGTGTCGAGCACCTGCATGAAGGTCGCGAGCGATAGCCCGACCGTGGACAACGCCAGGTTCGGCGGTCGAAATTCGGTGCTCATGGCCGCTCCCTTACTTCGGGGCCTGCTGTTGCTCGCCTTCGCCCGCGGAAGCGTTCTCGTGGATCACGCGAGCGATGTCCTTGTCGGCATCGGCGAGCTGCTTGTCGTAGATCGGCGTGGAGAACTCCGGCGCGGTCGGCGCCTGCTTCGCCAGCAAGGGGCCACTCTGGTCGTGCAGCGACACCGTCACCTTGGTCGACAGGCCCAGGCGCAGCGGCTTTTCTTCCAGCTGCTTGGGATCGGTGAAGACGACGCGGACCGGCACGCGCTGCACGATCTTGATCCAGTTACCGGTGGCGTTCTGCGCCGGCAGGATCGAGAAGGCGCTGCCGCTGCCGACGCCGAGGCTGCGCACGCGAGCCTTGTAGACGATGTCGCTGCCGTAGACGTCGGCGGTGACGTCGACCGGCTGTCCGATGCGCATGTGGGTCAGCTGGGTTTCCTTGAAGTTCGCGTCGATCCAGACCTGCTGCAACGGCACCACGGCCATCAGCGCGGCGCCCGGCTGCACGCGCTGGCCCACCTGCACGGTGCGCTTGGCGACGTAGCCGTCCACCGGCGCGATCAGGGTTGCACGCACGTCGTCGAGGTACGCCGAGCGCAGTTTGGCGGCGGCGGCTCGCACGTCAGGATGCGAGGCGACGACGGTGTCGTCGACCAGGACCTTGCTGCTGCTGTACGCCTGCCTGGCGGACGACAGGCTGTCCTCGGCGGAGGTCAACGTATCGAGGGCATGCGACAGTTCCTCGGCCGAGATCGCGCCGGACTTGGCGAGGTCGCGGCGACGGTCGTAGTCGGCGCGGGCACGCGCCACGGCGGTCTGGCGCACGGCGACATCGGCCTGCGCCGATGCCACGTTGTTGTACAGCCCGCGCACGCGGCGCACGGTGTTTGCCAGGTTGGCGCGAGCGCTTTCCAGCGCCACTTCGGCGTCGCTCGGATCGAGCTTCACCAGCACGTCGCCCTGGTGGACCAGGTCGCCGTCATCGGCACCGATCGAGGTGACCGTGCCGGCGATCTGCGGCGTGATCTGCACGACGTTACCGTTGACGTAGGCATCGTCGGTGTCCTCGTACCAGCGGCCGTCCACGAAGTACCAGACGGTCCAGCCGATGGCGGCCAGGACGAGCACCAGGACAAGGAGCTTGAGGAAGAAGCCGCGACGGCTCTTCGGTGGCGGCGCCACGACGGCGCCGGCGGGGGCGGTGGTTTCTTGTGACATCGTTGGGTGCCTCGGGACGTGTTCTTAGTTGTGGGCCGGCGTGGCGGCGGCGACGGGCTGGTCGTCCGCCTCGGGGCGGAAACCGCCACCGAGCGCCTGGATCAGTTGGACGGAGATATCGACCTGCTGGGCGCGCAGCGCGGCCATGCGCTGCTGCGCCTGGAGCAGTTGCTGGCGCACGATGAGCGATTCGAGGTAGCTACCGACGCCGGCCTTGTAACGCTGTTGCGAGAGGTCGTAGGCCTGCTGCGCCGCGTCTTCCGCGCGCTGCTGCGCGGCGATCTGCGTGCCGAAGGAATCCAGCGCGGAGAGATCGTCGGCGACTTCGTTCAGCGCGCCGACCAGCGTCTTGTTGTACTGGGCCACGGCGAGATCGTATTCGGCGTCCTTCCCTGCGAGGTTCGCGCGGAGGCGGCCACCATCGAAGATCGGCAGGCTGAAGGCCGGCAGCACCTGCCAGAAGCGGGCACGCGAGGCGAACAGGTTTTCCGAACCACCCGCCACCTGCGCGGCGAGGATGCCGAGGCTGACGTTGGGCAGGAATTCCGTCTTCGCCGCGGCGATGTCCTTCGAGGCCGCTTCCACGCGCCAGCGGGCGGCGACGAGGTCGGCGCGGTGGCCGAGCAGGTCCGCCGGCAGGTTGGCGGGCACCGCGACGGACGACGGCGTCAGCACCGCGGGGCGGCCGATGTCGAGTCCGCGGTCCGGACCCTTGCCGAGCAGCACGCTCAGCGTGCTGCGCGCCGAATCGATGGCACGCTGGGCCACCGCCATTTCGCGCTCGGCCGTCGCCACTTCGGTGTCGGACTGCTTGATCTGGATCTGGTTGTCTACGCCGGCAGCGACCCGCTGGCGGGTGAGATCGCGCGACGCACGGCTGCGATCGAGTTCGGCCTTGGCCACGTCCATCTGGGTGAAGGCATAGCCGAGCTGCACGTAGGCACGCGCGACATTGGTCGAGATCTCGATGCGCGCGGCGCGGGCGTCGATCTCCGCCGCGCGCTGCGAACCGAGCGCGGCTTCCCACGCGGCGCGCTTGCCGCCCCACAGGTCGAGATCCCAGTTGAAGTTGCCGTACCCGTACTTGGTCCAGCTGAAGTGGTTACCCAGCGGCGCCGGGAACAGCGTGCCCGGAAGGTGCGCGCCGGCGACACCGCCGCCCACGCCGAAGGTGGGATCACGCGAGGCGTCGGCCGCGCCACTCTGCGCCTGGGCCTGGCGCACGCGCGCATCGGCCGAGGCGAGGTCGAGGTTGTCTTTCAGCGCTTCTTCGATGAGCGCGCCGAGCTGGCTGTCGCCCAGCCCGGTCCACCAGTCGGCCGCCGGCCAGTTGGCCGGGGAAACCTGTGCCTTCGCCAGGCTTCGGTCGGCGTGGAGGGTGGCCGGGTCGGTCAGCTGGCCCTGCGGATCCAGGCCACGGCTGGTCACGCAGCCGGAAAGGATCAACGCGGCCCCGACGGCCGCCACGAGAGTGTGCAGACGCATGAGTTTTGCCTCGACAGTGAATCAGTCTTTTTCGCGGAGCGCGTTGAGCACGCGTCCCAGGTAATCGTGTAACCGCTCGCGCTCTTCCGCGGATAGGTCGCGCTGGGCGCGTTCGAGCGTCGCCACGTTGCTTTCGTACAAATGCCGCCAGAGCGCCTCGCCCGCCTCGGTCAACTCGATGCGCAGCGCGCGCCGGTCTTGCTGGTGCGGCTGTCGGCGCAGGTAGCCCTTGGCTTCCAGCTGATCGAGCTGGCGCGTCATCGCGCCGCCATCCACGTCCACCGCGCGGGCCAGTTCGGTCGCGGACATGGGCCCGAATACCGCGAGGCGCTTGAGCACGTGGAACTGGGTGAACTTCAGGTCGGCGCCCTGGGCGGCGAGATCGGACTCGATCGCTCGCACGATCTCGCTCCGCACCATGCCGATCAGGGAACCGAGGCTATCCCTGCCGTCGGGTGTGGGACATACGCTGCTGTTCATGGCCGCACATTCTATTGCCTCAAATATAGTTGTCAAGGCAAATATGCGTGCGGCAGATATTCCCGTTCAATAAGCGGCTAGGTCTCATCCGCCAGCAAGGCCGCCAGCGCGGGATCGCGTACCTCGAACAAATCGAATATGCCGAGCGCTTTCAGGGTGGGGAGCTGGGCCAGCAAACGCGGTTCCAGCCGCCTCACCTGGTCTTCGGGGGTGCTCGGGTCGAGCATGGCGTGGGCACAGGCCACGAAGGTCACCAGGGCTTCGCCTGCTTCCTGGCCTTCGCCCAGTTCACTGTAGTCGCGGGTGACGAGACGGATCATGGGGACGATCTCCGGCGTCGATGGTCCCTGAGCGTGGCGAAAAGCCGCCACGCCGGAACACTTAGTTGGGAGTGCAAATGTTAGCCATGGAAGCTATCGGCCTGATATCGTTATCTGGCCAAGTTATGTCGAGAAATGGCCAAATGTTGGACGAAAAGCTGCATACCCTGCTGGAAAGTGCCGAAGGCCCGCCGCTGATCGCCTACGAAGCGCGGGGTGAGATCCCGCTGGAGGAAACCGACTGGCACAGCCACGTGCGCGGCCAGTTTTTCTATGTGGAAGAAGGCCTTGTCATCACGCGAACCGAGCACGGCTCATGGCTGCTGCCCCCGCACCGCGCGGGCTGGATGCCGCCGGGAGAGATGCATACGGTCAGCATCGCCGGCCCGAGCCATGCCTGGGGCGTATTCATCGCCCCCTGCGCCGCGGCGGGGCTTCCGGACCGGCCGTGCGTCGTGGGGGTGAACGACCTGTTCCGCGCGATCATCAAGCGTGCCGCCAGTTGGCCTGCGGATTCCGAAAGCGAGCCCGAGAAGGACCGGCTCTTCGCCGTGCTGCTCGACGAGATGCGGCGGGCGCCGGTGGAACAGTTGCACCTGCCCATGCCGGTCGACCGCCGCCTGCGGCGCATCGCCATGGCGATGTTCGAGCGCCCCGACGACACACGCGGCATCGAGGAATGGGCGAGTTGGGCCGGTATGTCCGTGCGCACGCTCACGCGCCTGTTCCGCCAGGAAACCCAGTGCAGCGTGGCGCAGTGGCGGCAGCAGGCACGGCTTACCCGCGCCCTCGAACGTCTCGCCCATGGCGAGCCGGTGTCGATCGTCGCCGATGCGCTCGGCTACGCCACGCCGAGCGCTTTCGTGGCGATGTTCCGCAAGGCTTTCGGCGACTCACCCGGACGCTACCTGGCGCGCCAGGCCATGAGCGTCTGACGTTCCCTCACCCGGGTGGGAAGTAGGCCCGCTGCCGCGGGATCGCCGACAAGGTCGGCTCCCACCAGGGTGTGGAGACTTTTTAGTCGGGCGATGGTTTGCACATCCATAGCGCCTCGAAGGTATAGGCATCGCCGCTTTGACGTTCGACCACGTCCACGGCGATGCGGCCGTGCCGCCACGGGCCATGCGTGCCCGGAGGCGTGACGTCGTAGCAGGAGCGCTCCTTCTCGTAGTGGCCGCTCTTGCCGTCGGTCATCGCGTTCTCTTCCTCGCGGCATTGCGCCAGCGCTTCGTCGTGCGTGGGCAGCGTCCGCTCCCCGGCGACGTAGTGCTCGTCGGTGCACTCCACGTCGTTGGCGCGGGATGTGTAGACGATGCCGATGGCGACGGCGGTGGCGACGATCGATATGGCGATGGGTGGCAGACGGTGCACGCGACGCTCCATGGAGGTATGAGCGCGTGAGGCTGCACGCGTGCGCCGGCGAAGAACATCGGACTAGTCCGAGAAATGATGTGGAAGGCCCGGGCTGTGACGGGGATCACGCGCGTGGCGAAGGATATGAAGTTCGCGTGAGGACGAATCGTCAGTTCGCGGGAAAGCGATAGCCCACGCCCGGCTCCGTCTTCAGCCAGCGCGGTGCTGAGGGATCGTCGCCGAGCTTCTGCCGTAGCTTTCCCATCACGATGCGCAGGTAATGGGTGTCCTGCGTATGCGTGGGACCCCAGACTTCGCGCAGGATCTGTTGCTGGCTGACCACCCGCCCCGGATGACGGACGAGCAATGACAGCACGGCGAACTCCTTGCGCGTGAGGGCGACCGCCTTTCCGTCGAGCATCGCTTCGCGCCGTGCGAGATCGATCGACAACGTGCCATCGTCGTAACGCACCGGAGCCTCGGCCTGTCCCGCCTTCGCCCCTTGTCGAAGCAGCGCCCGCAGGCGCGCCATCAACTCCTGGATACCGAAGGGCTTGGTCACGTAGTCGTTCGCGCCGCTGTCCAGCGCCTTCACCTTTTCGGTTTCCGCATCGCGCACGGACAGCATCAACACGGGCACCTGGCTCCATTGGCGCAGTTCGCGCAGCACGTCGTGGCCCTCGCGGTCCGGCAAGCCGATGTCGAGGATGACCAGGTCGGGCGATTGCGTGGCGGCGAGGCCCAGGCCTTCTTCCCCCGTGGCGGCGAGGAATACCTGATAGCCCTCCGCACGCAGGCCGATGTCGAGGAACCGGCGGATCTGGGCCTCGTCGTCGATCACCAGCACGCGGGGAGCGGTGGGGTTCATGGCTGGTCGTCCGGCGGCGGCGGCAGGGGGAGGGAGATGCGAATGGTGGTGCCACCGCCGGTACTCGGCAAGGCCTCCACGCTGCCACCGTGCGCGCCGATCATGCCGCGGCAGATGGCGAGGCCCAGCCCCGTGCCCTGCGCGCCGCGATCGCCGCGCGACACCGAGTAGAACATGTCGAAGATCCGCGCTCGTTCGTCCTCGGGAATGCCGGGGCCGCGGTCGATCACGTCCACCAGCAGGCGGCCCGCCTCGGCGCGGACGATCACGCGTACCGGTTCGTCCGCCGGCGAGAAGCGCGCGGCGTTCTCGAGGATGTTGAACAACGCCTGCTCGATCAGGGCGGGATGGACATGCAGCAGGACGGTGTCCGCCGGCAAATGCACGTCCACACGGACATCAGGGAACAACTTGCGCAGGCGCCCCACGGCGGCGACGACGATCTCGGCGGCGTCGACCCAGTCGCGGTTGAGCTTCAGCGTGCCGTGGCCCAGGCGTGTCATGTCCAGCAGGTTCTGGATGTAACGGTCGAGCCGTTGGCCTTCGCCAAGGATGGCCTGCAACAACTCGATCCGTTCGTTGTCCGGCAACTGCGTGTCGTAGCTCAGCAAGGTTCCCGCCGAACCGATCATGGAGGCGAGCGGCGAGCGCAGGTCGTGCGAGACCGATGAAAGCAGCGCGTTGCGCAAGCGCTCGGTCTCGCCTTGCACTCGCGCGCTTTCCAGTTCGGCGGTGAGCCGTGCACGGTCAAGGGCCTGTCCCACGTCCTGGATCATGGCCAGCGCCAGGCCGCGACGATCGGCGTCCGGTTCTCGCTGGTCGCTCGCGAAGCGCAAAGCGACGACGCCTGCGTGTCGCGCGGCGCCTCCCAGCGGCAGCATCCAACAGGCGGCGCCATTGAGCGTGTCGGTATAGCGGCCGGCTGGCTCGGTGTGGGCTTCGCTCCAGTCCGCGGCGGCAAGGTCCTGCGTCGACAGCGTGAAGCTTCCGGGTACCGAAGCGGCGACGGTCAGCTCTCCCGCCGCATTCCGCGCCAGCACCGCCACGTCGGCGTCGAGCGCCCGCGCCAGCGCGCGCGCGGCGACGATGCGTACGCCATCGGCATCGGCGGCCGTGGCGAGCTGTTGGCCCAACGCCACCAGCGCCCGGCCGCGCACCTGTGCCGCACGCAGGGACGTCACCTGTCCGGCGAGCCGGGTGGCGAGACGGCTGCAAACCAGCGCGGCGAGCAGGAACAACACCACCGCGAGGACGTCGTCCGCGTTGGCGATCGCCAGCGTGTACCGGGGCGGCGCGAAGAAGAAGTTGTAGCCGAGGAAACAGAGCACGGCGGTGAAGACGGCCACGGCCATGCGCGTGCGGACCGCGACGAAGAGCACCGCGGTAAGGAAGATCAGCGAGAGGTTGGCGACCGACAGGAAGCGGTCGGCCACGAACGACAACGCCATCGCCACCGCGGTGGCCGCGGTGGCGACGAGATACTCGCGGCGCGAACCGTTTCCATCGGCGAAACGCAGGCGGCGGCGTGCCTTGGCGCGCTCCACCGGCGTGGCGACGATCGTCAGCTCCAGGTGCGCGCCGCGGCGAAGCAGCTGCTGGGTCAGCGAAAAACCCAACCGCCGTGCGATGGGGCGCTCGCGCGTGCGGCCCACGATGATCTGGCCCACGCCCTCGCGATCGGCCCAGGCCAGCAATTCGTCGGCGACGGCATGGCCACGCAGGATCACCGCTTCGCCGCCCAACCGCCGGGCCGCCCGCATCGCGGCATCCACGCGTTCGCGGCGCTCGCCGTCCGCACCGCCACGATCGACGTAGAGAACGCTCCAGGGCGCGCCACGCCGTTCGGCGATGCGCCGGGTGATGCGCACCAGGTATTCGCTCTGCGCCGCGCCGTCGATCGCCACCATCACGCGACGCCGCACCGGCATGGCGCCGCCGCGGGCGAGCATGTGCCCGCGCAGGTCGCTTTCGACATGGGCCGCGACGGTCTCCACGGCCAGTTCGCGCAGGGCGGCGAGGTTGGTCGGCGAGAAGAAGGCGTCCAGCGCCACGGCCGCGGTCTCGGGCACGTAGACCTTGCCCTGTTGCAGGCGGCCGATGAGTTCGCGCGGCGGCAGGTCCACCAGCACGATGTCGCGCGCGCGATCGAGGAAGGCGTCGGGAACCGTCTCGCGCACGGCCACGCCGGTGATTCGCCGGACCTGGTCGTTGAGGCTTTCCAGGTGCTGCACGTTGAGCGCCGTGTAGACCTCGATACCCGCATCGAGCAGCTCGGCGATGTCTTGCCAGCGGCGCTCGTGCCGCCCTCCGGGAAGGTTGGTATGGGCCAGTTCGTCGACAAGGAGCACCGCCGGCTTGCGTGCGAGCGCGGCCTCCAGGTCGAACTCGGCGAACTCCCGCCCGGCATAACGCACCTGTCGCGGCGGCAACACCTCGATGCCTTCGAGGAGGGCGGCCGTGTCGGCCCGCCCGTGCGTCTCGACCAGGCCGGCCACCACGTCGACGCCCTGCCGGCGCAGGTCGCGCGCGGCGGACAGCATCGCGAAGGTCTTGCCCACGCCGGGGGCGGCGCCAAGGAAGACCTTCAGGCGCTGCCCATCGCCGTCCTTCATCTCGTTGAGGAGCGCGTCGGCGCGTGCATCGCGGGCGTCGGCCATGGGTGCGTGCCGTCAGGAAAGGAATACGTTAGCGCGCGACGGTCCTCAATGCGACTGATTTTCCAGGGAGTCGCGGAACAGCTCGTCGATACGGCGGTATTCGTCGTACCACGAGTCGGCGTGCACGAAACCATGCCGTTCCATCGGATAGAGCGACATCCAGAAGTTCTTCTTGTGCAGTTCGATGAAACGCTGGTAAAGGCGGATCGAATCGCTCGCCAGCACGTTATCGTCGATCAGGCCGTGCTCGATCAGCAGCGGATCGGCGAGCGCATCGGCGTAGCGGATGGGCGAACTGGCCGTGTACGCCTCCGGATCCAGCTGCGGGTCGTTGAGGATGTTCGAGGTGTATTCGTGGTTGTAGCTGGTCCAGTCGGTCACCGGGCGGAGCGCCGCGCCGGCGGCGAATTCTCCCGGCGCCCGGAGCAAGGCCATCAGCGTCATGAAACCGCCATAGCTGCCACCGTAGATACCGACCCGTTTCGGGTCCACGCCTTGCCGTTCCACCAGCCAGGCCTTGCCGTCGAGCAGATCGTCCAGCTCGGGGTGGCCCATCCGACGGTAGATGGCGGTACGCCAGTCGCGGCCGTAACCCTTGGAAGCGCGGTAGTCCATGTCGAGCACCACGTAACCGCGCTGCACCAGCAGGTTGTGGAACATCTGCTCGCGAAAATAGGCCGGGTACGACAAGTGCACGTTCTGCAGGTAGCCGGCGCCGTGGACGAAGATCACGGCGGGGCGGGATGCCGACGCGGCCGCGTCGGCCGGGCCATAGAACTTCGCCCATATCGTTCCCGCACCGTGCCGCGAAGGCACTTCGACGATCTTCGGTGCGATCCAGGCACGCGCCGCGTAGGCCGGCTTGCGCGTGTCGGTGAGGTCACGCGACTCCGTGCCGTCCACGCCGACGACCGCCAGTTGGGACGGTACATACGGCGCCGAGTGCAGCACCGCGAGGCGCGTGCCGTCCGGCGAAAGACTGAAGTCGTCCAGGCCCTGGAACCGGGTGATGCGGACGAGTTCGCCGCCCGCCGCCGGCACGCCGTAGATGTCGTAGCTGTACGGCGCGGCCTTGTTCGTACGAATGTAGAAACGGGCGCCGTCGGGGCTGAGCACCGGGTGATCCACCTCGAAGCGTCCCGACGTCAAAGCCCTGGCCTTGCCGCCGAGTGGCTTCGTGTAAAGCTGCGCGTACCCGGATTCCTCGCTCAGGTACCAGAGGGTGCGGCCATCGCGCAGCCAGCCGAAGTCGTTGCCATCCCAGTTGATCCAGGCCTTGTCGGTGAGCCGGTGTTGCGCGACGAGCGCGTGGCGATCGAAGTCGACCGTCGCGATCCAGCGATCCTTGTTGTCGATGGCGCGCAGTTGCACGGCCACCTCGCGGCCGTCGTCACTCCAGACGATGCCGGGGCTGTATTCCCCATTGACGATCACCGGCCGCTTCTTCGGAGCGGCCAGCGCGTCGGCACGGTCGGCCTTGCCGTCCTTGCGCAGCGCGGCCACGGTCTTCTTACGGATGTCCGCCAGCGGGTCGTCGCCGATACCTGGCAGCGTGTCCGTATCGAGTTCGAACGCGGCGTGCGTCTTGAGGTCGAGCAGCCGCAGCGTCTGCGGCGCGGGATCGTTGCGGCCGACGTAGGCACGCGTCGCCTCGGTTTCCGCATACCCGGAATCGGTCACGTAATGGGTGAGGTCGGCGATCTTTCCCGCGTCCGCGTCCTTGGCCTGGGTCACCACCAGCATCCACCGGCCATCCGGCGACAACGAGGTGTCGGCGATGCTCACGTTCTTGCCGAGCCAGAAAGGCTTCGGCGCCCGGCCCGGATCGGCCGCGGCCAACGCATCGGCGTCGGCCTTCATCGCCTCTTCGTCGGCACGCAGCCCACGTAGCGTCTTGAACAGCGACTGCTGGTCGTCGGCCAGGTCGTCCGGCTTCTTCGCCTTCGGATCGTCCTTCTCTTCCAGGTCCGCGGCCTTCACCACGGGGCCACCGGCGAGGGCATACGCGAACCACTCGTTGTCGGCGCGGAAGGTCAACATGCCACCGTCCGTGGAGAAGCGCGGATCACGCTCCTTGGCCGCCGTGCGAGTCACCTGCACGGTGGCGCCCGTGGCGAGGTCGCGCAGGAAGATGTCGCCGTGCCTGACGAACGCGGCGTGCCGGCGAGCCCGGTCGAATACGGGCGTGCCGCCATCGGCGCTCGCGGCGGCCGTGGGCGCGAGCCGCTCCGGTGTGCCGCCATGCGCGGGAACGCGCCAGAGATCGCGCACCGGACTGCCGTCATGCTTGAGCGAGTAGTAGAGCTGGCTGCCGTCGACGCTCCAGTAGGCATCCTCCACCGCCGGCCCGATCCAGTCCGGATCGGCCATGATCGTTTCCATGTCCAGCGGCGCCGATGCCGTAGGCACGGCGGCCGGGGTCTGTGCTTCGACGGTGGCTTGCGCGGCGGCAAGGACGGTAAGCAGGGCGGCGGCAAGTACACGCATGGTGCGTTCCGGATCGGGCAAATCGGTCGAGCATAGCGCGCCCCCTCGTTTGGTGGGAGCCGACCCTGTCGGCGATGGGTGCTTGCCGTAACCCGGCCCGCTGCCGCGGGTTCGCCGACAAGGTCGGCTCCCACCAGGCTGTCTCCCACCAAGCTGTTTCCAACGAGAGGTGGCGCGCTAGAGGTGGCGCGCTTTGCTACGCTCGGCGTTCCTCCCCCGGAGTCCACCCATGCGCGCCCTCGTTCCACGCCTGCTCGCCGCCAGCCTGTTCGTCGCCTTCGCCGCCCAGGCGGCCACGCCCCAACCGCCGCCGACGCCGAAGCGCGTGGTGTCCGAAACCCTCGCGGGGCAACCGGTGAACGATCCGTACCGTTGGCTGGAAAATCCGGGCGCGGCGGACGTGACGAAGTGGATCGAAGCGCAGAACGCCTATACCGAAGCCGCGATCGGCGCGATGCCGCTCGGCAAGACGCTGAGCGCGCGTATCCGCGAACTGTCCATCACCTCCACGACACGCTCGTCGCCGACCCTGGCGGGCGGCACCTTGTTCTACTTCGAGAACACGCCGCCGCAGCCGCAGCCCGTGCTCGTGGCGAAAGCCTGGCCCGACGGCGAGACGCGCACGCTGGTGGATCTCAACAAGGGCGAGGGCAACACCGCCATCACGGCCTACTGGCCCTCCCCGAGCGGCCGCTACCTCGCCTACGGAACGGCCGAAGGCGGTAGTGAACTCACCACCATCCATATCCTCGACACGAAGACGGGCAAGCCGCTCGGTGACGCACTGCCCTTCGCCGGCGGCGGCACCACACCGCAGGCGCTGGCCTGGGACGCCGACGAAAAGGGCGTGATCTACGCACGTTTCGACGCGCCGGCCGCCGGCAAACCCTTGCGCGAGTTCGATGCCTACCTCGCCCATCACGTGATCGGCGAGCCCGCGGCGAAGGACCGTGTCGTGTTCGGCAAGGGCTACTCGCACGTGGCCGAGTACATCCTCATGGAAGGCGGCGGTGGCAAGTCCACCGCGCTGCTCGCGAACGAAGGCGACGGCGGTCCCGCCGAGGTCTACCTGCGCAAGGACAGCGGCGAGTTCAAGCGAGTGCTGGGCCATGAGGCCGACGTGCGTTCGGCCAGTTGGGTGGGCGACCACCTCTACGTAGTGACCTTCGCCGGAGCGCCACGCGGCAAGATCGTCACGATAGGAGCCGATGGCAAGACCGCCGACGTGCTCGCCGAAGGGGAAGGCGCCATCCAGCATGTGACACCCCTCGGCAACGGCTTCCTCGTCGTGCGCAGCGCGGGCCCGGATTGGTGGGCCGACCAGTACGACGCGAAAGCGGGCTTCGTGCGCCGCGTGCCGCTTCCGGCGACGGGCGTGGCCATCGGCGGCGTGGCGTCGGAAAAAGGCCAGGACAAGGCGTTGATCTCGTATGCCGGCTGGACCACACCGACGCACTGGGCCGAGTATGACGGTGCCACCGGTTCGCTGAAGACCATCTTCGAGGTGAAGCCGGCCGCCGACTATTCGAAGGTGCGCGTCACTCGCGTCGAAGGCACATCGAAGGACGGCAGCAAGATCCCGGTCACCGTGATCGCGATGGACGGCGTCACGCCCAACGGCAAGCGTCCCACGATCCTCTATAGCTATGGCGGTTTCGGGATTCCCGTCACGCCCGGCTTCGTCGGCCCCAACCTGGCATGGCTGGAACGCGGTGGCGTGCTGGCCTACGCCAACATCCGCGGCGGCAACGAGTTCGGCGAAGCATGGCACGAGCAGGGCCAGAAGCAGCGCAAGCAGAACGTGTTCGACGATTTCTACGCGGCGTCGCAGGCGCTGATCGACACCAGGTGGACCGATACGGGCCACCTCGGCATCCTCGGCGGCAGCAACGGTGGCCTGTTGATGGGCGCGGCGCTGACCCAGCATCCGGAACAGTACCGCGCGGTGGTCGGTGCCGTCGGCATCTACGACGTGCCTCGCCATGAAACCGCGTTCGCGAACGGGCCGTACAACGTCAGCGAGTACGGCTCGGTAAAGGATCCCGCCATCGCGAAGGCCATGCTGGCGTATTCGCCCCTGCACAACGTGAAGAAAGGCACGAAGTACCCGGCTGTCCTGTTGACCACGGGCGCGAACGATCCGCGCGTCGCGCCGTGGCAGTCGCGCAAGTTCGCCGCCGCGTTGCAGGACGCCAGCACCTCGGGCCAACCGGTGCTGCTGCTCACGCGGATGAACGCCGGACACGGTATCGGCGCGCCCTTCAGCCAGCGCGTGGGTAACCAGGCGCTGTCGATGACGTTCTTCGCGACCGAGCTCGGGCTGGGGGAGTAAGCGCATGTCCTTGCCCACCGTCGAACAAGAAACCCGTCAGTCACCGGCCTGGTCGGTGATCTGGCTGCACGGCCTGGGCGCGGACGGTAACGACTTCGCGCCGATCGTGCCGGAGTTGGTCGACCCGGCATGGCCGGGCATCCGCTTCGTGTTCCCGCACGCGCCGGTGCGTCCGGTGACGGTGAACAACGGCGTGCCGATGCGCGCGTGGTACGACATCAAGGGACTCGCCATCGCCGACAAGCAGGATGCCGAGGGCATCCGTGCCTCGATCGTCGACGTGGAGGCCCTGATCGCGCGCGAGGTGGAGCGCGGTATCCCCGCGTCGCGCATCGTGCTGGCCGGTTTCTCGCAGGGAGGCGCCATGGCGCTTTCCGCCGGTCTTCGCCACGGCGAGTCGCTGGCGGGCATCCTCGTGCTATCGGCGTACCTGCCCTTGCACGAGACGATCGAGGCCGAACGCAGCGGCGCGAACCACGCCACGCCGATTTTCTGGGGCCATGGCAGCGCCGACCCGATCGTACCCATGGTCCTCGGCGAGCAATCGCGACGGGCGCTGGAAACCCTCGGTCATCGGATCGAATGGCACAGCTATCCCATGGGGCACCAGGTCAGCCTGGCGGAGATCGGGGACATCCGCGCCTGGCTCGCCGGGCGCTTCGCCGACGCGTGATCCGTCGCGCGCTGGCGCCCACGAGCATCCGGCATACTCGCGGCATGCCACCCACCCCTTCCGACAGCCCCGCCACGCGACGCCCGCCGTCGGCGCCGCTGCCCGACTTCTGCAGCCTGCCGGTGCTGTTCGCGTTGCTGGTGGTGGGTGCGCTGACCGTCACGCTGATGTGGCTCGCGCCGGGCAACGACGGCGACCTGCGCGACTATTGCATCGCCGTGTTGTTCACCAGCTGGCTGTCGATGCTGTTGACGGTGGCGCTGTGCAAGCTGCGCCCCTGGATGCAACGGTTGTCCTGGTTATGGCCTTACGCCGCCGTCTGGTTGGTGTTGGTGGTGACGGTGGGCGTGAGCGCCACCTTGCTCGGCTGGATCGATCACAACCTCGGCGCGGGGCTCAGCCCGGCCTCGCGATTCCGCTTCGTCCGCGACAGCGTGCTCGCCACCGGCCTGCTCGGCGCAGGCCTGCTGCGGTATTTCTACGTGGTGGCCCAATGGCAGGCACGCGTGGCGGCGGAGGCGCAGGCGCAGGTGGCCGCCTTGCAGGCCCGCATCCGTCCGCACTTCCTCTTCAACAGCATGAACGCCGTGGCCGCGTTGATCCGCGTGGACCCCGACGCCGCCGAACGCACGGTGGAGAACCTGGCGGAGCTGTTCCGCGCCGCATTGGGCAGCGACCCATCGTCCGTGGGAACGCTGGGAGAGGAATGGTCGCTGGTCGATCGTTACCTGGAGATCGAGGCCTTGCGCCTGGGCGACCGCCTGCGCGTTGAGCGCTCGATCGACGTGCCCGAGGATCTTCCCCTGCCGCGCCTGCTGTTGCAGCCGCTGGTGGAAAACGCGATCCGTCATGGCGTGCAGCCCAGCCGCGCCGGCGGCACGATACGCCTCGGCGGCCGCCGGGTCGCGGGTGGCGTGGAGATCGTGATCGACAATCCGTTGTCGGACGCCCCGGCCACGCCCGGCAATGGCCACGGCTTGCGCAGCGTGCGAGAACGCGTCCGCTTTCATTTCGGCGAGCGCGCCACGGTACGCGCCGAAGCCGACGGCAACCGCTTCGTCGTGACCCTGTTCCTGCCGGAGTCCGCGCATGCGCGTACTGATCGCCGATGACGAGCCGCTGGCGCGGATGCGCCTGCGCACCTTGCTGGCCCGTCGCGACGACGTGACCGTGGTAGGCGAGGTCGCCGACGGCGACGCCGTCATGGAAGCCTGCGCCCAGCTGAAACCCGACCTCGTGCTGCTCGACATCGAGATGCCGGGGCTGACGGGCACGGCGGCCGCGAAGCGGATCGCCGCGTTGCCCGCGCCACCCCAGGTGGTGTTCTGCACCGCCTATGAGCAACACGCGCTCAGCGCCTTCGACCTCGGCGCCACGGACTACCTGCTGAAGCCGGTGCGCGCCGAACGCCTGGACGAAGCGATGGAGCGCGCCATGGCGCGCCGCCTGCCTGCCCGTGCCGAACGCGGGGCTTGGCTTCGCGCCCGGCACGGTGCCGACGAGGTGCGCGTGGCGCTCGACGAGGTGCTCTACCTGCTCGCCGACGAGAAATACGTCGCCGTGCACCATCGTGGCGGCATGTGGCTGATCGACGAATCGCTGCGCCAGCTCGAGGCCGCGCATGGCGAACGCCTGGTCCGCCTGCACCGCAACTGCCTGATCCCGCGCGAGCGGCTGCTGGGCCTGAAGACGCTCCCCGACGGACGTGTGCTGGCCCGCCTCGCGGGCACCGACATGACCCCCGAGGTGAGCCGGCGCAACCTGCCGGCGATCCGCCAGTTGCTCCGCGCGCCTGGCGCCTGACACCGGGACGTCGCGCCACGCTGCGCTCGGCCGTCGTTTGCGGGACAATCGTCACCTTTCACGTCAGCTCCCGTACGGAACGCCATGACCGCACCGCTTCGCATCGCCACCCGCAAGAGCGCGCTGGCCCTCTGGCAAGCCGAACACGTGGCCGGTCTGTTGCGCCAGGCGCATCCGAACCTGGTCGTGGAACTGGTACCGCTCTCCACGCGTGGCGACGAGATCCTCGACCGGTCCCTGGCGACGATCGGCGGCAAGGGGCTGTTCCTGAAGGAACTGGAAGTGGCGATGCTCCAGGATCGCGCGGATATCGCCGTGCATTCCCTGAAGGACGTACCGGCCGAACTGGAGCCCGGCTTCGCGCTGTCGGCGATCCTGCCCCGGGCCGACGCCGCCGATGCCTTCATCGCCAACGACTACGCCAGCCTCGCCGAGCTTCCGATAGGCGCCCGCGTCGGCACCTCGTCGTTGCGGCGCCAGGCGCAGTTGCGCGCACTGCGCCCGGACCTGCGACTGCTCGACCTGCGCGGCAACGTGAATACGCGCCTGGCCAAGCTCGACGACGGTCACTACGACGCGATCATCCTCGCCTGCGCGGGCGTCGAGCGGCTTGGTCTCGGCCAGCGTATACGTACACGGCTGGCCAGCCCCGGCTGGCTACCGGCGCCCGGCCAGGGCGCCATCGCGGTGGAGTCCCGCGTGAACGACATGCGCGTGACCGAATTGCTGGCCGCGCTGGAAGACGAGGAAACCCGCATCGCCGTGGACGCGGAGCGGGCGATGAACGAACGATTGGGTGGCAGCTGCGCCGTCGCCATCGGCGCATGGTGCGTGGTCGCCGAGCGCGGCCTCACCCTGCACGGCCTGGTCGGCGACGCCGCCACGGGCGAACTGCTGCATGCCCAGGCGGACAGCGCGGGCGATACGCCGGTCGCGCTGGGACACGAAGTGGCGGCGATGCTGCTGGAACTGGGTGCCGAGGATTTCCTGAAGCCGCAGCGGTGAGGGGTTTGCGTCAGAAGTTATAGACGAGGTTCGTCGTCATCAGCTTATCCGTGCTGACCGTGCCCGGCTGCGTGTCGCTGTTGTAGCGGATCTGATAGCCGACCTTGAGCGCCATCTTCTTCGTCATGCTGACCGATACGCCGATATCGTTCTGGTAGTACTGGTTCTTCGAACCCGCTTCCACCAGCAGCGTATCTTCCAGCGCCGTATTGTCGGTGAGGCGATACTTGCCGTTGATCAGCCCACGGCCGACCACTTCGCTCTCGGCGCTCGGCGTGTAGGTCTCGGAGAGCGCGTTGCCCTCCGCGTCGACCGCCGGCGTGCCATCGGGGTTCAACACCGCGCGGCTCGACTTGGCCGGCTGGTAGCGCTTGAAACCGGGACCGATTTCGAACGACAGCTCGGCACGTTCGTTCTTCAGCGCGATGTAGCCGTAGCCGACCGAGATGATGCCCTGCCACAGGTTGGCACCGAAATCATCGTGCTCGTAACGGGCGGCGGTCACGACGTAGCTGCGCGGATCGAACTTATAGCCCACCGATGCACCCGTGTCGTAGCGGTTAGCCGTGGTGCTGAACTTGTCGACGGTGTTGCCGTCGCCGTCGGTGACCGACACCTCGCCCTTCGAACGCAGCCCGTTGAGGAAGAAGTTGTTCTTCCAGACCTCGTTTTCCTGGCTGAGGCCGAGCTTCGCGTTGGCGTTCTCGGAGCGAGAGTTGCCGCGGGAAGAAGCGAAACCGAATTCGCCCGAGCCCGTCCAGCCGCCGTTCTGCGACGGGTCCTGGTTCGGATTGGCGTTGGCGTCCTGCGCCGATGCCGTGAACGGCAGCGCGGTGAGGACGAGCGTGGCGATAAGCAGTTTTTTCATCGTCTACCCGGATGTGAATGGAAATCGTATTTTTTGGCCGTATGGACGGCCAGCGGCGCGCCCCCGCGCCATGATGGTGCCTAGCTCGCGACGAGCCGGGCGTATGCGCGGCCATAAAGCCGCTGTTCGAGACATTGACCGACAACGCAGCTTAACGCGGCCAGACCGGCGGCCATGGATTGCATCGCGCCACTCGGGTGGGCGATCAACAGCAGGCAGGGCAACCCCACCGCGAGCGCCGCCACGCCGAACCGCCAGCCCAGCAACGAGGCCGTGCCTCGGCCGGAGATCGATTCCGTCTTGCCGCGATCTTCAGCAAGCTGGCGCAGGGCCCGCCAACGCATGCCCTCGACCAGGCCCAGGGCGAGAGCCACCCCGAGCAAGGCCAGCCGCCACGGATTGAACGGAGCGATCGGCGTCTCAACCTGTAATGCGACGCAGACCCAGAACCACAGGCCGCCCGCGAAGAGGGCGGAAATCGTCCTGCCCAGCGGCAAGGCGTTGGCCACCGAGGCCAGTGGACCGGGCAGGCCACGCGAATCGCCGCGAGCCGTATAGACCAGGGTAGCCAGGCTACAGAGCATCAGCGCCGCGCCGGCCAGCCGCGTCGCCCAGAAATCGTTGCCGCCCCGGGCCAGGCCGCCCAGCGCCAGCATCGGCAGGAATGTCGCCATGGCGATCATGCCTTCCGAGGTGGGCATCATCCGCTTCACGGGATTCCAGCCATGCCATTCCGGCGCGAACGGCAGGCGCAGGCACGTCGCGACCAGTCCGGCGCCGACCAGCACCAGCCCGATCGACAGTGGTGCCAGCACATCGCCGCGGCCGTCCGGGTACAGGCCCAGGGCCAGGGCCGTGCCCAGCACCATCCACAAGCCGTAACCGGTCGCGCTGGCCGTCTGCACGACCACGATCGGTGGGGAAAACAGGCTGAGGAGGGCGCCGCCGCCATCGGATCGCCCTTGGGCCGACACGATGGAGGGTGCCTCGTTCGGTTCCGCCATGGTCGGGGGGAGGCCTTCGGCGAATCGCAAAGCGTACATTTTTGCGCCTATTGCGGCCCGGCGCAAACCCAGGGCGTTGCACGAGCCTGGAATCCTACAGGATGAAGTGGGCCCCTCCCTTGCGGACGCCTCGTCTCACCGCCATGCTTGGCCCGCGTAGATACGGGCGTCACGCCCGCGCGGACACACTTCCCGAAAGCTCCATCTGCCGGCGACATCCATGGACCGCTACGAGCGCATTCTTACCCTGCACCGGCTGCTGAAGTCGGCCCATTACCCGGTACCCCTGTCGCGCCTGATGGACGAGCTGGAGTGCTCGCGCGCCACGCTGTATCGCGACGTGGCCTTCCTCCGCGACGCCTTGGGGGCACCGGTGCAAAGCGTGGCCGGCGAGCAGGCCTCCTTCCGCTACGAGGCGGGCGAAGGCGACAGTTTCGAATTGCCCGGCCTGTGGCTGACCAGCGACGAGCTGGCCGCCCTCATGGCACTGAACGAGTTGATCGGCCGGTCCGACCCGGGCGTGCTGGCCGGGGCGCTGGCGCCGTTCAAGGCCCGCATCGAACGGTTGCTCTCCGACCACGGCAGCGGCAAGGCCCTGCCTGTCGACCGCATCCGGGTGATTTCCTGGGGCGCGCGCAAGATGGACCAGCAGGTGTTCCGCATGGTCGCCGGCGCCGTGCTCGAACGCCGCCAGTTGAGCTTCCGCTACCGCGCACGCACGACGAACTCCGATACGAAGCGCACGGTGTCGCCACAACGCCTGACCCATTATCGCGACAACTGGTATCTCGACGTGTGGGATCACGATCGCGAGGCGCTACGCAGCTTCGCCGTGGACCGCATCGCCGAGCCGCAGGCGCTGGACGCGAAGGCGAAGGACGTGGAAGAGGCGGAACTCAACGACCTGCTTGCTTCCAGCTACGGTATTTTCGCGGGCAAGCCGAAGGCTTGGGCGACCATCCGCTTCTCCTCGCACGCCGCGCGCTGGGTGGCCGACGAACACTGGCATTCGCAGCAGAAGGGTGAGTGGCTGCCCGACGGCCGCTACGAACTGAAGGTGCCGTACTCGAACTCGCGCGAACTACTGATGGACGTGCTCAAATACGGTCCGGACGCCGAGATCGTCTCGCCGCTGCCCCTGCGCGAGGAAATGAAGATCCTGCTGCAACTGGCCCTTTCCGGGTACCAGGGCAACGGCAACCGTCACTAAGCAGGCTCCATGAGCGACCTCGACATCGCCGATCCCGGCGCCCTGCCCGCCACCACCGGCGAGCCACGTAAACCCCGTGTGGCGCTGGCGTTGGGTGCGGGTGCGGCCAAGGGCCTCGCCCACATCGGCGCCATCGAGGAACTGGAGGAGCGCGGCTTTGAGATCGTCGCCGTCGCCGGTACGTCGATGGGCGCCCTCATCGGCGGCATCTACGCCATGGGCAAGCTCGACATCTACCGCGACTGGGTCTCCACCCTTGCCCGCTTCGACGTGCTGCGCCTGGTGGACTGGAGTTTCTCGGGCGGCGGATTCATCAAGGGCGACCGGATCATGGCGGCCCTGCGCGAGTTGATCGGCGAGGTGAACATCGAGGAGTTGCCGATCACGTATACGGCGGTGGCCACCGATATCGACCGGGAGCGCGAAGTGTGGCTCACCCGCGGCCCGCTGTTCGACGCGATCCGTGCCTCGATCGCGATCCCCACGCTGTTCCGCCCCTATACGCATGAAGGCCGTCGCCTGGTCGACGGCGCCTTGCTCAATCCCTTGCCCGTGCTGCCCCTGATGCGTGAGGACGCGGATTACGTGGTGGCGGTGAGCGTGGATGGCGCGGCCGAGATGCAGAAACCACCCGAACGTGACGTGACCGCCGTGGCCGACAAGGGCTATACCGCCCGGCTCGGCCGCCTGATCGGCCGCGTGCTGCCGCAAGGCGAAGCCAAGGTCAGGGATCCCGGCGCGTTCGAACTGATGACGCAGTCCATGGATCTCATGCAGGCGAATCTATCGCGGCTGCGCCTCGCGGCCTATCCGCCCGACCTGCTGATCGAGATCCCGCGCAACGTCTCCACCGTGTACGAGTTCTATCGCGCACGCGAACTGATCGAACTGGGGCGCGAACGCACGGCCCGCGCGCTGGACCACTGGACACCGCGGGCTACCTTCCGCTAGCAGGGCCTTCCCGGTGGGCGCCCGTCCGATGGGAGCCCAGACCCGCTCTGGTGGGAGCCGACCCTGTCGGCGATGGGGTGCTTGCCATAGCCTGGCCCGCTGCCGCGGGATCGCCGACAAGGTCGGCTCCCACCAGGTCTCTTCCTAAGCTGGTCTATTCGGTGCTGTGGTGGGAAGCCGCTTCAGCGGCGATGGCGTCAGATCTCTTCGGTGCGGGTGACCTTGGCGCGGCGCATCAGCCATGCCACGCCGCGAAGATCGGCAAGGCCGACCCAGAGGCGGTCGAGCATGCCGTATTTCGAGGTGCCCGCCGTGCGCGGACGGTGGCCTACGGGGACGCTCTGGCTGGCGAAGCCGGCGCGCTTGACCAGGGCCGGGAGATACCGGTGCATGTGGTCGAAGTAAGGCAGGCGCAGGAAGGTCTCGCGCTCGAACAATTTCAGGCCGCAACCGGTATCGGGCGTGTCGTCCTGGAGCATGCGCGAGCGCACCGCGTTGGCGACCTTCGACGAGATGCGCTTGTTGAAACTGTCGCGCCGCGTGACGCGCCAGCCAGCGAACAGCTTCAACTCGGGCTTGGCGCCTTCCCGCGCGGCGAGCAGCTTCGGGATATCGGCCGGATCGTTCTGGCCGTCACCATCCAGCGTGGCGATCCAGGGCGCGCGGGCGGCGCGCACACCGTTCCATACCGCGGTGCTCTGCCCGCTGCGGGTGATGTGGCGGATGATCCGAAGCTCCGGATACTGCGCGCGGGCGGCCGTGAGCACGGCCACGCTGTCGTCGGTACTGTCGTCGTCGACGTAGATGATCTCGAAGTCGATCCGTCCACGCAGGGCCGAGGCGATTTCGGCGAGGAGGGGCGGGATGTTGTCGCGCTCGTTGAAGACGGGCACGACCACGGCGAGATCGGTCATCGCGGTTCCGGAGACAAGAGATTCGGGGCGGCATTATCGCCCAACCCGCGCCGGATGGGGCCGCCGGGGCGGCAATCGTTCAGATCCGGCCCACGGCCTGGCCTGCCGGGCCCTCGATCGCGGCCCGCCAGCCGCGTTCCACCGCGTCCCGCGTCTTCCGGCTCGCGCCCTGCGCCATGACCACCAGCGTGCCGCCACTGAGCGCCACCTGGCGGCCGTCCCAGCCGTCGCGATGAAACTCGGTGGTCTTGTCGACCATCTTGCCGGGCATGTACAGCGCGACCACCGGCTCGTCGTTCATGCGGGTGACGACATGCACCGCCGGGTAGGGGCCCACCGTGCAGTCGTGCACGTACGTCACACCGATCGGCGCCGGACCCTTGAGCCGGGTCGCCCGACCGGTGAACCCGGCCTCGACCTGGGCGTCGGTCATGGGTTCGGTGAGACTGAGGGCGTCCATTTCCTCGGGCATGTGCGCCACGGCGAGGGCCGGCACGGAGTTGAGGTCGGCGTGGCGCCACAACATGCCGACACCGGCGAAAGCGATCAGGACCGACGCGGCCATCGCCATCCAGGCACGCCGGCGCCCGACCTGGCGGCGGCGCTCACCGGTAGCCTGGACCAGCAGGATGCGATCGGCCAGGCCGTCGGGCACCGGCACGGCAAGAGCGGCTTCGAGGTCGTCGTCGAAACGCTGGGCACGCTGCCAGAAAGCCGCGCATCCTTCCTTGCAGCTGTCGCGGTGGGCGAGAAGTTCGGGATCGCGCGAGCGGGGCTCGGCACCGATGCGGCGGCGGAATTCGAGGCAATTCATTTCCGGCTCCCCTCGGCCAGGGCGCGCCCACCGAGCAGGTCCTTCAGGCGCTGGCGGGCGCGGAACAGCTGGGTCATCACCGCGCCCGGCTGTTGACCCGTGCTTTCGGCGATCTCTTCGCACGTCATGCCGCCGAGCACCTGCATGGCGAGCGGATCGCGGTATTTTTCCGGCAGCTTGAGCATCGCTTCGCGCACCTGCGCGGCGTCACCGCTGCGTTCGGGGCTGGCGAACGCGGCGTCTTCGGGCACGTTGTCGTCCAGCTCCACGGTGTCCAGGCGCTTGCGTTCGTAGAGGCGCGCGTGCTCACGGCGCAGGATGGTGATCAGCCATGGCTTCGCCAGTTCGGCGTCGCGAAGGCTGTCGAGGTTTTTCCACGCGCGCAGGAAGGTCTCCTGGACGAGGTCCTGGGCGACCGTCTCGGAGCGCGACAGCCAGAAGGCGTACCGGTAGAGGTCCGCCGACAGGGCGCGCACCATGGCTTCGTACTGGCGCTGCTTCGGATTCACACCCTCTTGGACCGGCGCCATGCGCATTTCCTTACAGGTCGCGGTCAGCGGACCTTGGTGAGGATGCCATCCAGCTCGTCGAGGCTGTGGTAATGGATGACCAGCTTGCCCTTGCCACCGCGGCCGTGGGCGAGTTCGACGCGAGTGGCGAAGCGCTCGGCCAGTTCACGTTCGAGATTGGCGATGTTGGGATCCATGGCGGCCGACTTGGCCTTGCCCTTCGGCGCCAGCTGGGCCTTGCGGGCGGCTTCCTCCAGCTCGCGCACCGTCCAGCCGTTTCGCGCCGCTTCCAGCGCCAGGGGTTCGGCAATGGTGGCGGGCAACGTGAGCAGCGCGCGGGCATGACCCATCTCCAGCTTGCTTTCGTCGAGCAGCTGCTTGATGGAGGCGGGCAGTTCGATCAGGCGGAGCAGGTTGGAGACCGCCGCGCGCGAGCGGCCGACGGCATCGGCGGCCTGCTGGTGGGTGAGGTCGAATTCGTCGATCAGGCGCTGCAAGGCCTGCGCTTCTTCCAGCGGGGTGAGCTCCTGGCGCTGGATGTTCTCGATCAGCGCCATGGCCAGCACGGACTGCTCGGGCACGTCCTTCACCAGCGCGGGAATCTCGCTCATCGACGCGCGCTGGGCCGCGCGCCAGCGGCGCTCGCCGGCGATCAGCTCGTAGCTGTTCTTGCCGATCGCGCGGACCACCACCGGCTGGATGAGGCCCTGGGCCTTGATCGAGGCGGCCAGTTCGTCGAGCGCCTCGTCGTTCCAGTGGCGACGCGGCTGGTACTTGCCGGCCTGGATCTGGTGGATCGGCAACAAACGCAGCTCGCCTTCCTGTTCGACGATCGAGGGAGCCGCGTCGGGACCCGCGCCACCGCCGAGCAGGGCGTCGAGACCACGGCCCAGTCCACGTTTCTTCGCTGCTGCCATGGGTACTTCCTTAAGAGGTCGTCGGGGCCGCGCCACTGGTATCGGGCGCCGCTTCGTCGAGGTCGACCGCCAGGTCGCCGGCGCCCTCCGCCTTCATCGCGCGCTCGCGGCGGATGATCTCGCCGGCAAGGCCGATATAGGCGATGGCGCCGCGGGAGCCGCGGTCGTACAAGTGAATCGGTTGGCCGTGGCTGGGTGCCTCGGCCAGGCGCACGTTGCGCGGAATGATCGAGCGCAGCACCTTCTCGCCGAAGTGCTGCGTGAGTTGCGCGGACACCTCGTTGCCGAGGTTGTTGCGCACGTCGTACATGGTGCGCAGAAGGCCTTCGACCTCCAGCTTCGGATTCAGGCGCTGGCGCACGGCGGAGATCGTGTCGAGCAGGCTCGACAGGCCTTCCAGCGCGAAGTACTCGCACTGCACCGGGATCAGCACACCATCGGCCGCGGTCAGCGCGTTGAGGGTGAGCAAGTGAAGCGACGGCGGGCAGTCGATCAGGATGGTGTGGTACCTGTCCGAAACCTTGGCCAGCTGCTCCTTCAGCCGATGCTCGCGGGCCAAGCCGTCCATCAGCTTCAGTTCGGCGGCGGTCAGGTCGCCATTGCCCGGCAGCAGGTCGAAGCCTGCCTCGGTACGCACGAGCACGTCGCCGATCTCGGCTTCGTCCAGCAGCACTTCGCAGCCGTTCGGCTTGGCTTCGTGCTTGTCCACGCCCGAGGCCATCGTGGCGTTGCCCTGCGGGTCGAGGTCGACAAGCAGCACCTTGCGCCTCGCGGCGGCCAGGGCCGCGGCGAGGTTGACGGAGGTGGTGGTCTTGCCGACACCGCCCTTCTGGTTGGCGACTGCGAGGATGCGGGCCATGGATTACCGGTAGCTACCGTGCGCGGAAAGGGCGTTAGCGTAGCATCTTCGGTGGAGCGGTCAGGCCCGGCGGATCACCACCAGGTGCCGCTCCCCGTCGACGCCCGGCACGCGCAGCGCATGGATCGCCTCCACCTGGAATCCATCGGGCACGCCGTCCAGTTCCTCTGCCGGATGCTTACCCTTCATCGCCAGCCAGACACCACCCGGCGCCAACAGGTGACCGCCCCAGCCGAGCATGTCGGCCAGGGAGGCGAAAGCACGGGCCGTGACGCACTCGAACGTGCCCTCGACGTCTTCTACCCGGCTCTGCAAGGCCTTGGCGTTGACCAGCTTCAGCGAGCGGATCGCCTCGCGCAGGAAACGGACCTTCTTTCCGTTGGAATCGACCATGAGCACCTCGCGCGCCGGCTCCGCGATGGCCAGAGGAATGCCCGGCAAGCCGGGGCCGGTGCCGAGGTCGGCCAGGCTGCGGCCGTGGACGTAGGGAAGGATCGCCAGTGAATCGAGCAGGTGGCGGGAAACCATCTCGTCCGCGTTGCGCACGGCCGTCAGGTTATAAGCCGAGTTCCAACGCTCCAGCAGCTCGCGGTAATCGAGCAGGCGGTCGACGGCACCACCTGGCAAGGTCACATCCAGTGAGGCGATGCCGCGTTCGAATTGGACTTGCAGGGCTTCACGCGCGGTCATGCGGCACCGGGGAGACGAGGGGGCGCAAGAGTATGGAAGCGCCGGCGCGAAGGCGCCAGCGCAGGGATCAGGCGGCGTCGAGTTCGACGCGGGTGACCAGCATGCCGCGAGCCCGAAGCGAACCGTTCACCGCGTGCTTGAGCTGGGTGCCGACGGCGCGGCGGTCGGCCGGGCGGCCCGTGTCGGTATCGCGCAGGGCGGCGACGACATTGCTGCGAATCAGCTCGGGCGCCTCGTCGATCACTTCGTCGGCGACTTCCGGCTCGAGCACCTGCCAATACACGGTGCCGCCTTCAAAACGGAGTACCTGGCCGCCGAGGTCGATCTTGTGGAAGACGCGATCGAGCACGGGAAGAACGAGGTGCGTGCCTGCGGTGAGCAAGGCGGGCGAACGGCCGAAGCGGCGCACGCTGTAGACCTGGCCTTCCGGAATGCGACGAACCGATGCCGCCGCCAGGGCGAAGGCAATCAGGGTCGTGGCAATGAGGGCTGTGGTCAACATGGCTGCTATATCAATCGGTTACCGGCTTTTCCTGTCGCATCGCATAGCGAGACGCCGCATCGCGATGATCGTTGGAGTGTTAATTCTAATTTAACAGGGCTGGTTAACGCTAGTTTTACCAGACCCCCGTATTCAGTTAACGGACGGGTTGGTCAAAACTTGAGCAATTCGCTCCGATTGGCGCGGGTTTGACCGCCCGGTCGCAAATGATAATAATTATCAATCAATCCTTGTCGCCGGTCTCATTATGAATCTTCTCGGCTGCGTGGCGGCTTTCATCGCCATGGCTCTCGCCTACCTGGCCTCGCGCAACCAGCGATGGTTGCCGCGGCCGCTCGGGCGCCCTGCCCGCCTCGGTGCCGGCGTGTTCGCCGTCGCCGCGCTGGCCGCGTGGGTCGCCGGGGAAACGTCTCTGCCGGGCATTTTTTCGGCGCTGACGGCGCTGATGCTAGGCGGCGTCGCCCTTCCCTACATCACATGGCTGTTCCGCCCGGCCGCCGAAGGGAAGCCCCGCTGATGCTCGCCAAGACCTTCGCCGGCATCCTGCTCGGCCTGCCGCTGTCCATGGCCCTGGTCGCGGTGGCGATCTGGATTTGGCCGCCTTCGAGCGAGTCGGTAGTCATCCCGATGATGGTGATCTTCTTCCCCCTGTGGATCGGAATCATGGCCGCGACCTTCCTCTTCCGCAGTGGCGCGCGCGCCTGGGCATGGCTGGCCGTGGCCAACCTCGCCGCGTTCGCCGCGCTCTTCCTCGCCAAGCACACGATGCCGGGGCTCTGACCGATGAAAGCCTCCACGCTGCGAACCTTCACCACCGTCCATACCTGGACCGGCCTGCTGGCCGGCTTCGCGCTATTCATCGCGTTCTACGCCGGCGCGCTGACGATGTTCCACGAAGAGATCGACGCCTGGGCCGTTCCGCGAACCGAGATGGCCCGCGCGGACACCATGGACCGTGCACACGCCATGCTGGCCGATATCGTGTCGAAGCATCCGGCGGCCCGCGAGCAGATCGGCGTGACGTATCCCGCCGACCATCCTTCGCATGAAGTGGCCGCGTACTGGATGGAGAAGAACGGCGAATGGAAGACCCAGTCATTGGGTGAAGCCGGGCCGCGCGATTCCGAAGACCACGAGCACGGCCTCGCCGACTTCGTCTACGAACTGCATTACGACCTCGGCATTCCCGTGGCCGGCATCTACCTCATGGGCATCGTCAGTGTGATCTACGGGCTGGCATTGCTGACGGGCTTGCTGATCCACCTGCCGAACCTCGTGCGCGAACTCTTCGCGCTGCGGCCCGGGCACAACCTCAAGCGACTGTGGCAGGACGCGCATAACGTGATCGGCATCCTCAGCCTGCCCTTCCACATCATCTTCGCGATCACCGGCGCCTTGCTGTGCCTCACCCTCGTGATGCTGGTCGCGTTCAACACGGCCATCTTCGACGGCAAGCTGACGCCTGCCTTCGAACGCATGACCAGCGCCTTGCCGGCCACGCAGGACAAGGGCGGCACGGCGGTGATGCTTTCACCCGCCGAACTTGGCGCGCGTGCACGACAGGCCGCACTCGCAGCGGGTGCCGCCAACTTCGAACCGGATTACATGCGTTACGTACACTACGGTCGGCAGGGCGCCGCCGCGGAAGTACGTGGTACGTCGACGAAGACGCTCGGCGAATACGGCATGGTCTCGCTCGATGCCGCGAACGGGAAAGTGCTCGGCATGCAACTGAGCGGCGTGCGCGATGCGAACCACGCCACGTACTCGGCGATCTTCGGCCTGCATTTCGGCAGCTTCGGCAGCTTGTCGCTGCGCTGGCTGTACTTCGTGCTCGGCCTCGCCGGTGCCTTCCTGTTCTATTCCGGCAACCTGCTCTACATCGAATCGCGACGCAAGCGGCGCCAGGCGAACCAGCCGATGAAGGTACGCGCGATGGCCACCGCGACCGTCGGCGTGTGCATCGGTGCGTGCTTCGCGATCTCGGTCACCTTCCTCGCGAACCTGCTGGGTCCGCTCTGGGGCGCGTCTCCAACGGCCATCGTCCAGCCCGTCTGCTTCACGGCCTTCGCCGCGGCGATCCTCTGGACCTTCTGGCGCCAGCCCGCCAAGGCGGCGGTGGAACTGCTCTGGGCCACCGCCTTCGTCAGCGTGGCCGTCGGGGTGCTCGACGCAACGATCCATGGCGACCGACTGCTGCGCACGCTCGGCGAAGGCCGCTTCGCGGTGCTGGGTGTCGACCTGGTGGCGATCGCGATGGGTGTGGGTTTCGCTTGGCTCGGCATCGCCACGCGCCGTCGTGCCGTCGAAGGGGACCCGTGCAGCGTATGGTCGTCGCGCCGCGTAAGCAGCGAACGGCGTGCCACGGAACTGCAAGAAGCATGAACGGATTCGGCAATTCCATGTAACGCGCGTTACGTGGTTCCTGACGCGACAGCTATTTACTTCCGTGAACACTTCGTGTGTGTCGGCTGTTGCGCCGCCACAATTTCTTGCGTACCACTCAACCCGCTGACGGTACACGCATTTTTAACGCAAGCCGGCAACTGGTATTCAGGGCTCGCGTAGATCCTACTGCAATGCAGCAAACGCTTGATTTCGCACGCTTTACAAGCCCGTGTGAAAACGTTTACGTTCCGCGCCGTCAGGCCCCGGGAGGGCTAGCCAAGGGCGACAACCACGTGAGTGTGACGATCAAAGACGTCGCGAGAATGGCCAACGTATCGGTGGCTTCTGTCTCGCGCGCCCTCAACGGCCACGGCGGCGTGACGGCGGAAACCCAGAAGCGCATCCGCGAAGTCGCGGCCCGTCTTCGCTATGTCCCGCATAACGCGGCGCGCAGCCTCATCACCCGTCGCACGCAGACCATCGGTGCCCTGCTGCCCGACCTGCATGGCGCCTTCTTCTCCGAACTGATCCGCGGTATCGACCTCGCCGCCCGCGCGCGTGGCTTGTACATGCTCGTTTCCAGTTCGCATGGCGATGCCACGGAAGCGGCGATCGCCTTGCGTGCGATGCAGGGCCGCGTCGACGGTCTGCTCGTGATGTCGCCTCATGCCGACGAGGCCTTCCTCGACGAGAATCTGCCGATCGTACTGCCGACCGTGCTGATCAACAGCCACGTGCGCTCCGATCGCCATGCCTCGCTCGATGTCGACGATTTCGGCGGCGCCCGCGCGATGACAGAGCACCTGCTGGGCCTCGGCCGCAAGCGCATCGTGTTCATCGCGGGTCCGCAGGTGAACCACGACGTGCAGGAGCGTGCGCGCGGATATCGCGAGGCATTGGCGAAGGCCGGGCTCGGCGAACGCGCCGTGATCCTGCCGGGCGATTTCACCGAGGAATCCGGCTATCACGCCGGCAAGCAGGCGCTGGCGATGGTGCCGCGCCCCGACGCGATCTTCGCCGCCAACGACATGATGGCGATCGGCTGCCTTTCCGCGCTTTCCGAGGCGAAGGTGCGCACGCCGGACGACATCGCCGTGGTCGGCTACGACGACATCCCCATGGCGCGCTACGTGACGCCACCGCTTACCACCGTCCGCATACGCATCGCCGAGTTGGGCGAGGCGGCGCTGGAACGCCTCGTCAAGATGATCGAGGCACCCGAGGACGCCGCGCCCGAACCGCGCGTCGTCGTCGGCACTGAACTGGTCGTGCGCGCCTCGTGTGGCGGCAGCGACACGGTACGACGACGGGCCTGACGCCCCGTCGGAACGCACGGCTTGCCGGGCCGTGGATGGGACTCCCCAGGACGGCGTCAATCTCAGGACTTCGCACGACGCGATACACGGGGGCATAACGCTCCAAGAGTGGCTCGACCACCGCGATACGACAGCCATGTCGACTCCGTGGATCACACACATAGAAAATATTTGGGAGAGGGGAACAATGAAAGCCTCGATGCAGTTGAAGAAGAAGATTCTCGCCGGCGTCATCACCGCGACCGTCGCCGCCGCGGTGGTATCGCCGCCGGTGTTCGCGCAGTCCGCCAACGCGACCCTTCGCGGCAAGGCGTCGCCGGGCGCGAACGTCACCGCGTTCAATCCGCAGACGGGCCTGACCCGCCACGCCAAGGCCGGCGCGGATGGCATGTACATCATCAACGGCCTGCCGCCGGCGACGTACAAGGTCGACGCGGGTCCCGGCACCGAACAGACGGTGACTGTCACCGTCGCTTCGACCGCGACGCTGAATCTCGCCGCCGCCGCTCCCGCCGCTGGCGACGTCACCGCCAACGCGGCGAACGCCGCATCGCTGGAAGGCGTGACGGTGAGCGCGACGACGCTGACCGAGGTGAGGACGCCCGAAGTCGCCAAGACGATCTCGCTGCGCCAGATCCAGACCATTCCGCAGGTGTCGCGCAACTTCCTCGAATTCGCTGACACGGTGCCGGGCATGGTGTTCAGCGTCGATGCGCAGGGTCATACCTCGCTGCGCGGCGGTGCGCAGAACAACAGCTCCGTCAACGTCTTCATCGACGGCGTGGGCCAGAAGAGCTACGTAAAGGAAGGCGGCGTCGCCGGCCAGGTCAACAGCCAGGGCAACCCGTTCCCGCAGCTGGCCATCGGTGAATACAAGGTCATCACCAGCAACTACAAGGCCGAGTACGACCAGGTCTCGTCGGCCGCGATCACGGCGGAGACGAAGTCGGGCACGAACGAGTTCCACGGTGAAGTGTTCGATACCTATACGTCGGACAAGTACCGCAGCCGCACCCCTGCCGAGGAAGACGGCGACAAGGCGCGCTCATTCGAGAAGGAATACGGTTTCGCTCTCGGCGGCCCGATCATCAAGGACAAGATGCACTTCTTCGTGACCTTCGAGCAGAAGAAGTTCGACACGCCGATCACCGTGACGCCGGGCTCCGATGTGCCCGCGTCCGCCGTCGGCCTGCTTCCGGCGGCCGCGCAGGCCGCACTGGGTCCGGCAAACCTGCCCTTCGATGAAAAGCTATACTTCGGCAAGATCGACTGGGAACTGACCGACCGCGACCGCATCGAGATCAGCACCCAGGTCCGCCGCGAGACCCAGGCCGATAACATCGGCGCGGGCCAGTCGCGCGAGCAGTCCATCACCACCGAGAACCACGACACCCGTGGCACCTTCCGCTGGCAGCACAGTGGTGACTGGTTCTTCAACGAGTTCAAGGCCTCGTACGAGAACTCGTCGAACGACCCCCTGCCGCTGAATTATGGCAACGGTTACAACTACACGTGGCGCCCGAACAACGATGCGGCCATCATCGGCATCGGCTCGGCATCGGCACTGGCCACCCAGATCAAGGGCCAGGAAGGTCCGATGATCTCGGACGATTTCACCTTCAACGACCTCACCTGGCACGGCGACCATGTCGTCAAGGTCGGCTACAAGTACAAGGAAGTCACGCTGCACGCGCAGGACGCGCAGAACACCAACCCGCAGTTCTTCTACAACGTCGATCAGAACGGCACCAACGAACTGCCGTACCGGGCGCAGTTCTCCAATCCCGTCGCCGGCCTGAATTCGATCGCCGAGACCAACAGCAAGCAGTACGGCGCGTACATCCAGGACGACTGGTCGATCAACGACCACCTCATCCTCAACCTCGGTGTGCGTTGGGACAAGGAAAAGACCCCGTCCTACCTCGACTACGTCACGCCGCAGAACGTGATCGACGGCTTCAACTCGCTCGATCCGAATGCCCAGGGCCAGTTCCCGGGCCAGACCTATGCGCAGACGCTGGCCAAGGGCGGCATCGACTACCAGGATTACATCGGCAACGGCCACAACCGCCACGCGCAGAACCAGTGGGCGCCGCGGCTGGGCTTTTCGTACGACCTGTTCGCCGATGAAGCGCACGTCATCCACGGCGGCGCGGGCCGGTCGTACGACCGCAACCTCTACGATTACCTGCAGCTGGAACAGACCAAGTCGGCCCTGCCGTACCAGGAGATCTTCTTCAACATCCCTGGTCGCAGCTGCAACGTCGGTCCGAACACGAATTGCGTGAACTGGGATCCGTCCTACCTCAATGGCCTCGAGAACCTGCAGGCGCTGGTCGCCGGCTCGAACAAGGGCCAGGAGGTCGACATGATGAACAACGACCTGAAGGCTCCGTATTCGGATCAGTTCAGCATCGGCATGTCGAACAAGATCGGCGACTGGAACACGGATGCGACGGTCACACGCGTGCTTTCGTATGACGGTTTCGCCTTCACGCTCGGCAACCGCTATCCGGACGGCTCGTTCTTCCAGAACGGTACCCAGCCCTGGAACAACGGCGTACCGGGCTTCGGCTCGATGATCATCGGTAACAACGGCATCCGCACCCGCACGACCCAGGTGCTGCTGTCGGCCGACAAGCCGTATACCCGCGAGTCGGGCTGGAGCGCGAACTTCGCATACACCTATACGCGCGCCAAGCAGAACCGTGACATCAAGGAACATTACTCGTTCGACGAAGCCACGATCCAGGATTACCCGTTCGTCACCTCGAACGCGGCGTCCAAGCATCGCTTCGTGGCGACCGGCTCGCTGGACGGCCCGTGGGGCTTCACCTTCTCGGCGAAGCTGACCCTCGCGACGCCGCTGCCCTGGAACGGTACGTATGGGTATGGCTCGCCGTACATCTTCCCGACCGGCGAAGCCAATCGTCCTGGCGCATTCACGCCGCCGGGTTCGAAGTTCCTCGTCGGCGGCAAGATCTGGGGTTATCGCGACATCGACTTCCAGGCCACGAAGGACTTCGTGCTCAACGAAAACGACCAGACGAAGTTCTACATCCGCTTCGACATACTGAACGTCTTCAACTGGAAGAACCTGGTCGACTACAACACGAACTTCGGCGCCAACGGCATCCCGGCGATGGGAACGCCGGTCGTGTTCAACAAGAAGGGCAACATCCAGTTCGTGCCCCGTACCGCCCGCTTCACGGCTGGCTTCAAGTTCTAAGCGCTCCAGCGGCGCATCCGGCACGCATGGCCGGGTGCGCCGTATTTGGCGCCCGCGCGTCTCCCCGCGGGCGCATTTCTTAGCCCCTGCACCAGCGGTCCAGCGATGAACAACGGCATCACCCATATCGTCGTCGTCGGTGGAGGCACCGCCGGCTGGATGGCGGCATCCGCGCTGGCGCGCGTGCTCGGCCGGAAGGCGGCCGTCCGGCTTGTCGAGTCCGACGAGATCGGCATCGTCGGTGTCGGTGAAGCCACCGTTCCGCACATCAAGCTGTTCAACAACCTGCTGGGGCTGAACGAAGCCGACTTCGTCGCCCGCACGCAGGGCACGTTCAAGCTCGGCATCCAGTTCCGTGACTGGGGCAGGCTGGGCGATTCCTATATCCACGGATTCGGCGTGATGGGCCACGACATCGGCCTGACGCCATTCCATCAGTTCTGGCTCAAGGGCCGGCAGGCGGGCCACGCCGCCGACCTGGGCGACTATTCCGTCAATACCGTTGCCGCCATCCGCGGCAAGTTCATGCCCGCGCCGGTCGATGTACCCGCGAGCAATCCCCTCGGTGGCATCGCCTACGCGTATCACTTCGACGCGTCGCTCTATGCCCGTTACCTGCGCGAATACGCGGAAGCGCGCGGGGTTCGGCGCAGCGAAGGCAAGGTGCACAACGTCGAGTTGCATCCGGAGTCGGGCCATGTCGCCGCGGTGCTGCTCGCCGACGGCGAGCGTGTCGAAGGCGACCTCTTCATCGACTGCTCGGGGTTTCGTGGGCTGCTCATCGAAGGCGCCCTAGCATCCGGTTACGAGGACTGGAGCCACTGGCTTCCATGCGACCGCGCATTGGCCGTACCGTGCGTGCGCGTGGAGGCACCGACGCCTTATACGCGTTCGACGGCACGTGAAGCGGGGTGGCAATGGCGCATTCCGCTGCAACATCGCACCGGCAACGGCTACGTGTATTCCAGCCGTCATATCAGCGATGACGAGGCGGCCGCGACGCTTCTGGCGAACCTCGATGGCGAACCTCTCGCGGACCCGCGTCCGCTACGCTTCGTCACCGGCATCCGGAAGAAGGCGTGGAACAGGAACGTAGTGTCGCTCGGTCTCGCCAGCGGTTTCATGGAACCGTTGGAGTCGACCAGCATCCATATGATCCAGGCCGGCATTTCGAAGCTGTTGCAGCTCTTCCCGTCCGATGGCGTGATGGACCCGGTGCTGGTCGACCGCTACAACGCGCAGACCCGCTTCGAGGCGGAGCGCATCCGCGATTTCCTGATCCTGCATTACAAGGCCACCACCCGCGACGACTCACCGTTCTGGAACGATTGCAGGAACATGTCGATTCCGGCTTCGTTGCAGGAGAACATCGACCTGTTCCGCCACAGTGGCCGCTTCTTCCGCACCGCCGAGGAAATGTTCGCCGTGGTCAGCTGGATCCAGGTGATGATCGGCCAGGGCATCATGCCGAAGGGTTACGATCCGTTGGTCGATCAGATGCCCGATGAGGATATTCCCAGGTTTCTCGCCAGCATCCGCGACGTCGTCTCGAAGAACGTTGACCTGATGCCCACCCACCAACAGTTCATCGACCGCGAATGCCGCGCACCGCAGGTGGTGTGATGGCCTCCGCGATTGCCAGGGGACGAGCCGGTACGTATGGTTCCCTTTCGACCAAGGCCCTCCGGGGCCTTTCTCCGACCCTCTGGCGTAAACGTTTACACAGCTAGGATCCGCGTCATGCAAGCCAAAACGACAAAGCGACTCTCCCTCGCCCTCGGTGTCGTCCTCGCCATCGCCACGCCGTTGGCCATGGCGGAGAAGGAAACGCCCAAGCCGAAGCGCGCAACCGCGGTGGCCATCAAAGACGTCCACCCCGTGCCGCCGATGATCGCGGATCTGGAGAAGCGCACATTCCAGTGGTTCTGGGACAGTGCCAACCCGTCCAACGGCCTCATCCCCGACCACTACCCGACCAACTCCTTCGCCTCGATCGCCTCGGTGGGCTTCGGCCTCACCGCGTATGGCGTCGGCGTGGAGCGTGGCTACATCACGCGCGAACAGGCGGTCGACCGCACGCTGGCGACGTTGCGTTTCTTCCACGACGCGCCGCAGAACGATTCCGAAGACGGCGCGACCGGCTACCACGGCTTCTTCTATCACTTCCTCAACATGGAAACCGGCAAGCGTCACGATCGCTGGGTGGAGGTGTCCACCGTCGACACGACGCTGTTGCTCGGCGGCGTGCTGTTCGCGCAGAGCTACTACGACCGCGACGATGCGAAGGAAAAAGAGATCCGCAGCCTCGCCGACGATATCTATCGCCGCGTGGAATGGACCTGGGCACAGAACCACAAGCCGCTGATCAGCATGGGCTGGACGCCGGGCGGCAAGGAGATCCCGCACGATTGGGCCGGTTACAACGAAGGCATGCTCGTGTACATCATGGCCCTCGGTTCACCCACCCACCCGGTCGGCGAAGACGCGTGGGCCGCCTGGACGAAGACCTACGACAAGACCTGGGGCGAGTTCCACGGACAGACCTTCCTCAACTTCGCACCGCTGTTCGGGCACCAGTACAGCCATACATGGGTCGACTTCCGCGGCATCCGCGATGCCTGGAGCCGCGCGCACGACCTCGACTACTTCGAGAACAGCCGCCGCGCCACGTATTCGCAGCAGGCTTATGCGGTAGCCAATCCCGGTGGCTGGACCGGCTATGGCAAGAACGTCTGGGGCCTCACCGCCAGCAACGGCCCCGGCGGGCTGATCGTGAAGCAGGGCGACAAGGAGCGCACGTTCGCCGGCTATACCGCGCGTGGTGCGGGTCTCGACTACATCTCCGACGATGGCACCATCGTGCCGACCGCCGCTGGCGGTTCCATCGCCTTCGCTCCAGAGATCGTTATCCCCGCGCTGGAGGAGATGAAGAAGAAGTACGGCCAGTACATCTATACGAAGTACGGCTTCGTCGACGCCTTCAATCTCAGCTTCCACACGCAGACGGAACTGCGCACCGGCAGGCTGGTACCCGGCTTCGGCTGGGCCGATACGGTGCATCTGGGCATCGACCAGGGGCCGATCGTGCTGATGATCGAGAACTACCGTAGCGAGTTCGTCTGGAACGTGATGAAGAAGAACCCGTATATCCGCAAGGGCCTCGAGCGTGCCGGCTTCACCGGTGGCTGGCTCGATGCCGATACGGAAGCCAACCTATGGTGAAGCGCGTGACGCGCGTCCTGCGTGTAACGCTGGCATGGGCGCTTGCCGTTGCCGGGGTCGCTGGCTGCGCTAAGCAGGAAGAGGGCACGCGGACCTTGCAGTTCTGGACGATCGGCCGCGAGGGCGAGGCCGTGGCGAAGCTGCTGCCCGACTTCGAGGCCGAGCATCCGGGGCTGCATGTCGAAATACAGCAGCTGCCGCTCACCGCCGCGCACCAGAAGCTGCTCACCGCCTACGCCGGCGACTCGACGCCGGACATCACGCAGCTGGGCAATACGTGGATTCCGGAGATGGTGGCGCTTGGCGCACTCGAACCGCTCGATGCGCGTGTCGCAGGCTCGAAGGTCGTCGACCGCGACGATTACTTCCCCGCCATCTGGTCGACCAATGTCATCGACGGCACGCTCTATGGCGTGCCCTGGTACGTGGATACCCGCCTGCTTTTCTACCGCAAGGACCTGCTCGCCAAGGTAGGCTACGACCACCCGCCACGCGACTGGAACGAATGGCAGGCGATGATGGCCCGGCTGGCCCAGCCGCCAGGCAAGGCCTATGGGGTGTTGTTGCCGACCAACGAGTTCGAGCAACTGCTGGCGCTGGCCTTGCAGCAGGACGATCCGTTGCTGCGCGACGACGGACGCTACGGCAACTTCCGCAGCCCCGGATTCAAGAAGGCGCTGGCCTTCTACGTCTCCATGTTCAAGGACCAGCAGGCACCGATGATGACCAACGTCGGCATCGGCAATCCCTGGGCCGCGTTCGGCCAGGGCTTCTATGCGTTCTATCTTTCCGGCCCGTGGAATATCGGCGAATTCCGCAAGCGCCTGCCGCCCGAACAACAGGGCGAGTGGAGCACGGTGGCGCTGCCGGGCCCGAACGGCCCGGGCGCGTCGAACGCGGGCGGCTCCAGCCTGGTGATCTACCGGGCGTCGAAGCACAAGGACGATGCCTGGGCGCTCATCGAGTTCCTGTCCCGCCCGGCGATCCAGGCGCGGTTCTATGAAATCCTGGGCGACATGCCGCCGCGCCGTTCCTCGTGGCTGGCACCCGCCCTGAAGGACGACGACAAGGCCACTGCGTTCCGCGACCAGTTGGAACGCGTGAAGCCCACGCCGCCCGTCGCCGAGTGGGAGCGCATCGTCACCGAGATGCAACTGGTCGCGGCGCAGGCCGCGCACGGCGATCTCACGATCGACCAGGCCGCCGAGGAAATCGACCGGCGCGCCGACCGTCTCCTGGAAAAACGCCGCTGGATGCTGGACCACGGCCACAAGGCAACACCATGAATACCACCCGTGCCGCCTGGCTCTTCGTCACCCCCGCGCTGATCATCCTCGGGCTGTTCTTCCTGCTGCCGGTCGTCGCGGCATTGTTCCTGTCCGTCACCGATTACGACCTCTACGCGCTGGCGGACATCCGCAACCTGCGTTTCGTCGCCCTGCAGAACTACTGGTCGCTGCTGCAGCGTCCGCTGTTCTGGTCGGCGTTGGGGCATACCGTCTACTTCGTGGTGGTGGGCGTGCCGTTGTCGCTGATCGCCTCGCTCGGGGCGGCGATGCTCCTCAATTCACCCCTGGCCCGTTTCAAGCCGTTTTTCCGCACCGCGTTGTTCGCCCCCGTGGTCACGACCGTGGTGGCCGTCGCGGTGATCTGGCGGTATCTGTTCAACACCAAGTACGGCCTGATCAACTACGTGCTCGACTCCATCGGCATGCCCACCGTGGACTGGCTCGGCGATCCGCACTGGGCGATGCCCACCATCATCCTCTTCGCCGTGTGGAAGAACTTCGGCTACAACATGATCATCTTCATGGCCGGCTTGCAGGCGATTCCCGGCGACCTATACGAAGCCGCGCGCATCGATGGCGCCTCGGCCATCGCGCAGTTCCGCCACATCACGTTGCCGATGCTGAAACCCACCATGGTGATGGTCAGCATCCTCACCGTCTCGGGTTACTTCCAGTTGTTTGCCGAGCCCTATGTGATGACCGAGGGCGGGCCGCTGCAAAGCACCACCTCTGTGCTGTACCTGATGTACGAGGAAGGCTTCAAGTGGTGGAACCTTGGCTCGGCTTCGGCGGTGGCCTTCATCCTGTTCGTGATCATGTTCGTGGTCACCGCCGCGATGCTTCGGCTGTCGAAGCAGGGAGAAGCGGCATGAGCCCCCGCATGGCGAAAGCCCTCATCAACGGTCTGCTGATCGGCGGCGCCGCGATCGCCATCGCGCCGTTGCTCTACATGGTCTCGGTGTCCTTCATGCCGCAGGGACAGGCCAGCTCGCTACCGCCGCCGGTACTACCCACGCACGCGACGCTGGACAACTACCGGCAGCTCTTCCTCAACGCCGGCATGGGCCGCTACCTGTTCAACAGCCTGCTGATCTCCACGGCGATCACGGTGATCTCGCTCGCCTTCAACCTGATGGCCGGCTATGCCTTCGCCAAGCTGGAATTCAAGGGGCGGCAGCGTCTCTTCCAGGTGTTGCTCGGCGCGCTGGTGATCCCCGCGCAGGTGGCGATGCTGCCGTTGTTCCTGCTGCTGAAGTACATGGGCCTGGTGAACACCTATGGCGCGGTGATCGTGCCCGCGCTGGCGACGATCTTCGGCATCTTCCTCGTCCGCCAGTACGCCAGCGGCATTCCGGACGACCTGATGGAAGCCGCGCGCATCGACGGGGCAGGCGAGTTCCGCATCTTCGCCACCATCGTGATGCCCTTGCTCAAGCCGATCATGGTCACGCTCGCGATCTTCACCTTCCTCGCCGCGTGGAACGACTTCATGTGGCCGTTGATCGCGCTGACCGGACAGGAGCATTACACCCTGCCCATCGCACTGGCGTCGCTATCGCGAGAACATGTGCAGGACAGCGAGCTGATGATGGCCGGCTCGGTCGTGACCATCCTGCCGGTGCTGGTGCTGTTCCTCGCCTTGCAGCGCTACTACCTGGAAGGCCTGCTGCTGGGTAGCGTCAAGGGCTGAGCATGATGCAGAACCACACCGATGATGCCTCTCCCATGTGCGTCACCCTGGCAGGGACCTCACTTGTGGGAGCCGCTTCAGCGGCGATCCCGCGGCAGCGGGCCAGTGTGAGGCAAGCACCCATCGCCGCTGAAGCGGCTCCCACAAGAGCGATGGCGGCTTCCATGGGGCTGAGCGGGACATTGTTCGCGCTATTCATCGTGGGCGCCTCCGTTGCTGCTTCGGCTACAGCGGCTACAGCAGCTACATCCTCGGCGTCCTCGGCTCCGAAGGTGCTCGACAACTTCGATTCGACCAACGGCTGGCAGGCGACGCACACCGACGACGTCTCCGCCACGCTTCGCACCGTCCCCGGAAAGACCGGGCAGGCAATCTGCCTCGACTACGATTTCAACGGCGTATCCGGCGCGGCCTCCATCCGCAAGACACTACCCATCGATTTTCCCGATGGTTTCGCGCTGAGCTTCGACGTGCGCGGAAACATGCCACCGAACACCTTGCAGCTCAAGCTGATCGACGACAGCGGCGACAACGTATGGTGGTTCCAGAAGCCGTCCTTCGTTCCGCGCGATGCCTGGCAGACGATCGAAGCCACGAGCCGGCAAGTGGAGTTCGCCTGGGGTCCGGTGAAGGACCGGACGCTGCGACACGCGCGCGATGTGGAGTTCATGATCTACGCCGAGGCCCAGCCCAACACCAACAACGGTGAGGTGTGCTTCGACAACCTTCGTCTTGTTGCACGTAAACCCGAAGCCGTGCCCGCTCCACCGCCCACGCCCAATGCGATCTTCGAATCGCGCGCGAAGCAGGTACGCCGCGGTCTCTATCCGCGCGGCTTCTCCGGCGAACAGTCCTACTGGACGATCGTCGGCGTGGATGGCGGGAGCCGCGACTCGGCGCTGATCTCCGAGGACGGAGCCGTCGAAGTGACGCGCGGTGGCTTCTCGATCGAGCCATTCCTTATCGATGGCCGGAAGCTCGTCACCTGGGCCGACGTGAAGACAAGCCAGTCGCTGCGCGACGCGTATCTTCCCATGCCTTCCGTGCATTGGCAGGCGGGCGAACTCGCGCTCACGACCAGCGCCTTCGCGCAGGGCCCGGCGGGTGCGTCGCAGCTGGTGGTGAGCTACCGCGTGGAGAACAGCGGCGACACGGCCCGCGACGTCACGCTGGCCCTCGCGGCGCGACCGTTCCAGGTCAATCCCCCCACGCAGTTCCTCAATGCGCCCGGCGGCATCAGCCGTATCGACGACCTGGCATGGGACGGCACGGCGCTCACCGTCAATGGCACGCGCAAGGTGATCCCCTTGCAGACGACGTCCGCATTCATCGCCAGCGCCCATCGTCCGGCCACCTTGAGCGAACGACTGGATGCGGGCGAACGGCCGTCGACGAAGTCGCTGCATGACGAGGACGGATTCGCCCAGGGCGCGATGCTCTATGAATTGCACGTGCCCGCGCATGGCCACGTGGACCTGGGCGTCGTCGTTCCGGTGAAACCGGACGAACGCGTCCCGATGCCGAAAGACGCCGCGCGTTGGCTCACCGATCATGCGGATGCGGTCGCCGCGTCGTGGCGCGACAAGCTGGATCGCGTGACGGTCACCGTACCCGGCATGGCACGTCCGATCGTCGACACGATGAAGAGCGGCATCGCACAGATCCTGATGTCTCGCGACGGTCCGGCCTTGCAGCCGGGTACCCGCTCTTACTCGCGAACATGGGTCCGCGACGGCGCGATGATGCTCGAAGGTCTGCTGCGTACCGGCCATGAAGACGTGGCCTCTGAATTCATCCGCTGGTACGCCCCGCATCAGTTCTCCAACGGCAAGGTGCCGTGCTGCGTCGACGCGCGTGGCTCCGACCCCGTGCCCGAGAACGACAGCCACGGCGAACTGATCTTCAGCGTCGCGGAGCTCTGGCGCTATACGCGCGATCGCGCGACGGTGGAGGCGTTGTATCCCCATGTACGCAAGGCAGTCGCCTATATGGATGGACTCCGTGCGAGCGAACGCGTGCCGTCGCGACTGGAGGGACCGGACCGTGCTCTTTACGGACTGATGCCCGCGTCGATCAGTCACGAGGGCTATTCGGCCAAGCCGATGCATTCGTACTGGGACGACTTCTGGGCGCTTAAGGGGTACGACGACGCCGTGGAACTCGCGCAGGCACTTCGCCAGCCGGAAGATGCGAGGCGCTTCGCCGCGTCGCGCGACCAGTTCCGTGGCGACGTGCACGCGTCCATCGCCGCGGCGGTGAAGGCCAAGGGCATCGACTTCATCCCCGGCTCGGCGGAACTCGGGGATTTCGATGCCACGTCGACCACCATCGCGCTGTCTCCGGGTGGCGAGCAGTCGCGTCTACCGAAAGCCTTGGTCGAAAACACCTTCGAGAAATACTGGCGTGGCTTCGCCGCCCGCCGTGATGGAAAGACCGCCTGGAAGGATTACACACCGTACGAACTGCGTACGATCGCCAGCTTCATCCGCCTCGGCTGGCGCGACCGGCTCGATGAACTCGTCGCTTTCTTCTTCGCCGATCGCCGTCCCGCCGCATGGAACCAGTGGGCCGAAGTGGTCGGCCGCGATCCGCGTGAACCGCGTTTCGTGGGCGACATGCCGCATGCGTGGATCGCCTCGGACTATGTGCGCTCGGCCCTGGACATGTTCGCGTACGACCGTGAATCCGACGGCGCCCTCGTGATCGCCGCCGGCGTGCAGCCTGGCTGGCTGGAAGGCGAGGGCGTAGCGATCCGCGACCTTCGTACGCCGTACGGACGGTTCGGTTACACGCTGAAGGCCAGGGGCGGGGAAGCGATGCTCGAGATCACGCAGCCGGTGGACGTTCCGGGTGGCGTCGTTCTTTCGCTGCCGTCGGGTGAGGTGAAGGTGCCGGCGGGAGCCAAGCACTTGCGGGCGAAGCTCTTGCCGGCCCGGCGATAGCTTCCGGGCTTCGAATTCGCGGCCCTGGTCACTGCTCTTGTGGGAGCCGCTTCAGCGGCGATGGGTGCTTGCTCCGGACTGGCCCGCTGCCGCGGGATCGCCGACAGGGTCGGCTCCCACCAGGGCGAGGCTAGCCAGGTGGGAGCCGACCCTGCCGGCGATGCCTAGTGCGTCGCCACTCGGGTGCGCAAAAGCGCATCGACCGCCTGTTGCCACTCGGCCGAGCCCGGCGAGGCCTGCGGGGCTTCCTGTCCCAGCTTCGTATTCACCGCCCGGTTCCACTCGTCGGACCCCGGCGTGGGCCCATGCCCGTCATCGCTCACAGCAAGAGTCTTGTCGACCCAGGCGAGCCATTCGGGCGAGCCCAGGGCAGGGTTGGCGGGCGCCGTCTTGCCCGGTGCGGGTGACGCGGCCGTGGACGCGGCGGCAGGCGAGGCCTCGGGCGCGGGAGGCTCGGAGTGCGAGCAGGCCGCGATGATGAACGCGGCGGTCAACGGAATGACGGTGAGCAAAAAGCGCATGTGCAATGAAATCCTCGCGACGCGTATGGGTGCGATCCTACGAACCCTTCCCCGTCCGGCGCCTAAACGCCCCGGGGAACTTGTTGAATCCGTTCAGCTTCGCGCTGCGACTTCGTCGATATGTCGGAGCAGGTCGGCCGGGTCCTCGAACACGCGGTAGGCGCCCGCCCGCTCGAGTTCGTTCTCTCCGTAACCCCCGGAGAGCAAGCCAATGCCCAGTGCCCTGGCCCGCTGGGCGGCGAGCATATCCCAGATCGCATCGCCGATGACCATGGCGTCGCGGATGTCGGTCCCCAGCCGTTCGGCGGCGGTGACGAAGAGATCCGGGTCGGGCTTCGCATGCCGCACCTGGTCACGGGTCACCACCGGCACGGTATTCGGGTCGACGCCGAGGGCAGCGATATTGTGCGCCGCCGTCTCCATGCGCCCGCTGGTGGCGATGGCCCAGGGAATCCTGGCGTCCGTGAGCCACTTCAACAGTTCGACCGCCCCCGGCAACGGCTTCACGGCACCGGCCTCCGCCAGCCGGCCATAGGCGGCGGCATGGTTACGGCGAAGGCGGTCGATACGGTCCGGCGTGATCTCGGTCTGCGTCTCGCGCAGCAGGATGTCGGTGAACAAGCCACCGCTCATGCCGATCTTGCGATGAATCCGCCACACGGAAAGGTCGATCCCCTCCATGTCGAGCGATTCCTTCCATGCAAGCACGTGCTGGTAAACGCTGTCGACGAGCGTGCCGTCGAGGTCGAAGAGGAAGGCATGCTTTTGTCTGGACATGCCCGGCAGGGTACGGCGGCAAGGGCGAATCTGACAACCGCCCTCACCATTACCCTGCTCTTACGTCAGAACTTGCCCGCGCGAAAGTCCGCGATGGCCTCGTGAATCTGCGCCGGCGTATTCATCACGAACGGGCCGTAACGCGCGACCGGCTCAGCGAGCGGACGACCGGCGACGAAGAGGACCCGGGCATGTGCCTCGGCGGCGAAGCTCACGGTGTGGCCCTTCGACAGTACGGCCAGTTCGCTGCGCGCCAGCGTTTCACCGGCCACCGTCGCGGAGGTGCCGTCGAACACGTAGGCGAACGCACTATGGCCTTCCGGCACGTCGAGTTCGAACCGGGCACCGGCGTCCAGCGAGATGTCGAGATAGATGGGATCGGTGCTGATGCCGGATATCGGCCCTTTCCCGCCGGCGAGCTCACCCGCGACGACGCGCACGGTCACGCCATCGGCGGGCCGCACGACCGGGATGTCGTCCGGGGCGATGTCCTGGTAGCGCGGCGCCACCATCTTGTCGGCGGCGGGCAGGTTCACCCAAAGCTGGAAGCCCCACATAAGGCCTTCTTCCTGCTGCGGCATTTCCGAATGCAGGATGCCCCGGCCGGCGGTCATCCATTGGACGCTGCCCGGACCCAGGTCACCGCGATTGCCATGGTTGTCGCCGTGCCGCATGCGGCCGGCGAGCATGTAGGTCACCGTCTCGAAACCGCGATGGGGATGCTCGGGAAAGCCTTCGATGTAGTCGCCCGCCTGATCCGAACGGAATTCGTCGAGCAACAGGAACGGGTCCAGCATGTCGAGCGCTGGCTGGCCGATGACGCGCTTGAGCTTCACGCCGGCGCCGTCGGCGGTATCCATGCCGCGGACGCGGCGGGTGATGTGGCGATGGGTCATGGCGGGCTCCTTGGTTGCCGCCAAGATGCCGGTTGCGGCGCCCGTCGCCAAGGTGCGCGGCGTGAACGATGCGTTTCGCGAAACGGGGCCTCAGTGCACCCAGTGACCCGAACGCTGCCTGGGCGGCCCGTCCTCGCCTTCCACGCGCGGGCGGGTGAGTGCCTGCAACTCCGCTTCCGTCGGCGGGGTTTCGCGCCAGTAATCGCCCACGGCGTTGAGCACCTCGGGCAGTTGGCCCAGGCATTCGTCGTATTCGTCGTCGGTGAGCTTCTCGAACTCCGCGTCCGCCTGGAGCACGCCCTCGTCAACGGCCAGCGCCATGATGGGGCCGAGCAGTTGCATCAGCGTGGGGTCCTCGGCGAGGCGGGTTTCCCATAGCTGGGCACGCATGTCGATGCCACGGCTGAAACCCTCGCACCAGCCGGCGGCGGAAAGCATCGGGCCTTCCTCGGTGTCGATTTCGCCGAGGATGGGCTCGTAGGCGTCCACGTCGAGTTCCGCGCTGATCGAATCGTTGAGCTTGGCGAGCAACTCGAGCACTCGGTTGCCCTCGTTCTCGTCCTCGAAGGCGTCGTGCAGTACCTCGTGCAGCCACTCTTCGGGCTTCACCTCGAGGGGACCGATCGCGACGGCCGAGAGCAGGCCGTGCACGCCATCGAGCATGAGGTCGCCGTCGCTACCGTGCGCGCGCAGGTAGGTATCGAGTTCTTCGAGCTCCCTGTCGTCGAGGGAACTTGGCCATTCGGACTTCGGTGTATTCAAAGGTTCAACTCCAACGCGACGGGCGCGTGGTCGGACGGTTGCTCCCACTTGCGCGGTCCCTTGTCGATGATCGACGAGGTCGCGAGGGATTTGAGCGCATCGCTGATCAAAATGAGGTCGATCCGCAGCCCCATGTTGCGGCGGAAGGCCGCCTGACGGTAGTCCCACCAACTGAAGATGCCGGCATCTTCGGTGAAAAGCCGGAAACTGTCATGAAGACCCACATCGAGCAGGGCCTGCAAGGCAGCGCGCTCGGGCGGCGAACAGAAGATGTCCTCGCCCCAGGCGACCGGGTCGTAGACGTCGCGGTCATCGCGGCAGATGTTGAAGTCGCCGAGCACGACGAGTTTGGGATGCCGGGCGATCTGGGCTTCGAGGAAATCGCGCACGCGCGCCAGCCAGTGCAGCTTATACGTGTACTTTTCGTCGCCCAGCGCCTTGCCATTGACGACGTAGAGGTTCACCACGCGGATGTCACCCACGGTCGCGGCAAGGATGCGCCGCTGGGGGTCGTCGAGGCCCTCGATATCGGTCACGACATCGCCGATCTCCTCCTTGGCGAGGATGGCGACGCCGTTATAGGTCTTCTGCCCGGAAAACACGGCCCGGTAACCCATGGCCGCGATCTCGTCGACGGGAAACTTGTCGTCGGTGACCTTGGTTTCCTGCAACGCGATGATGTCCGGCTGCGCCTCGGCCAGCCACTGCTGGAGGTGGGGCAGGCGGACCTTGAGGGAATTGACGTTCCATGACGCGATCTTCATGGTGCCATTGTAAAGGAAAGCCGTGCGGCGCCTGGGCGCCGCACCGACACGGACCACTCAGCCCAGGCCGTAGCTTTTCAGCAAGGCGCTCGGGTCGGGCTCTCGGCCGCGGAAGGCCTTGAAAGACTCCAGCGCAGGCCGGGTCGCACCCACCGCCAGCACCTCCTTGCGGAAGCGCTCACCCGTGGTGCGGTCGAACACGCCCGCTTCCTCGAAGGCCTCGAAGGCATCGGCGGAAAGCACCTCCGCCCACAGGTAGCTGTAGTAACCGGCCGAATAGCCTCCGGCGAAGATATGCGTGAACGCGTGCGGGAAGCGCTGCCAGGCCGGCGGATGGAGCACCGCGACCTCACGGCGTACTTCTTCCAGCACATCGAGCGCGCGGGCACCCCGGCCCGGGTCGTATTCCAGGTGCAGGCGGAAGTCGAACAGGGCGAACTCCAGCTGGCGGACCAGGAACAGACCCGCATGGAAGTGGCGCGCGTCGAGCATGCGCTGGTAGAGGTCGTCCGGCAGCGGCTCGCCCGTCACGTAGTGCTTCGCGAACGAGCGCAAGGCACCGCGATCCCAGGCGAAGTTCTCCATGAACTGGCTAGGCAGCTCCACGGCGTCCCATTCCACCCCGTCGATGCCGCCCACGGACGGAATGTCCACCTCGGTCAGCATGTGGTGCAAGCCATGGCCGAATTCGTGGAACAGGGTCAGCACGTCGTCATGGGTGAGCAAGGCCGGCGCACCGTCGGTTGGCGGCGGGAAGTTGCAGGTCAGGAAGGCGACGGGCAACTGCAGGTGGTCGCCGTCGCGGAACCGTGAGGCGCAGACGTCCATCCACGCGCCACCGCGCTTGCCCGAGCGAGCGTACAGGTCGAGGTAGGCGCCCGCGAACACCGTGCCATCGGCGTTCTTCAGGTCGTAGTACTTCACGTCCTTGTGCCAGGTGTCGACATCGTCGCGGGGGGCGAAACGGACGCCGTACAGGCGCTCGACCACCATGAAAAGACCGTCGATGGCGGCCGAGGCCGGGAAATACGGCTTGATCTGTTCCTCGTCGATCGCATAGCGCTGCTGGCGCAGGCGCTCGGCGGCGAAAGCGACATCCCACGGCTCGAGGTTGTCGATCTTGAGTTCATCGGTGGCGAAATGGCGCAGTTCGTCGAGCTCCTTACGGGCCACCGGTTTCGCGCGGGCGGCCAGGTCGCGCAGGAACGTGAGCACGCTCTCGGGCGAGGTCGCCATCTTCGTGGCCAGCGATTCTTCGGCCGCGTTGGCGAAACCCAGCAGTCGGGCTGCCTCGTGCCGCAGCGCGACGATCTTTTCGATGCGCGCGGAGTTGTCGAACTTGCCTTTGTCCGGACCCTGGTCGGATGCGCGGGTCTGGTAGGCGTAATAGACCGCCTCGCGCAGTTCACGATTTTCGGCGTAGGTGAGCACGGCCTGCACGCTCGGCTGCTTAAGCGTGACCAGGAAGCCGTCGAGATTTTCCTCGCGGGCGTACTCGCGCAGCACGGCACGGCCCGAGGCGGGAATGCCGGCCAGGTCGCGTTCGTCGGTGATGTGCTTGTGCCAGGCTTCGCTGGCGTCCAGCACCGCGTTGGAAAATTCGGTCGTGAGCTTGGACAGCTCGACGCCGATTTCCCGGAAGCGGCTGCGCGCCGGCTCCTCGAGCGCCACGCCGGACAGGCGGAAATCGCGCAACGCATGTTCCACCGCGGCGCGGCCGGCGACGGGAAGGGCGGCGAAGTCGGGACGATCGGCCACCGCTTGCACGGCGGCGTAGAGATCGCGGTTCTGGCCCACTTCGATGCCGTGATCCGTGAGCTTTTCCTCGGCGGCGCCGTGAACCTTGCGCAGCGCCTCGGAGTCGGCCACCGAATGCAGGTGGCTCACCGGCGCCCAGGCGCGTGCCATCGTCTGGTCGAGGCGTTCCTGGGTGAGGATCACGTGCTCGAAATCGCGGACGCCGCCGGGCGCCGCGATCCGCTCGATGGCGGCGCGCTGCTCGGCGATCAAGGCGTCGATGGCCGGTTCGACGTGCTCCGGCCGGATCGCCGAGAAAGCCGGCAAGCCATTCGGGTCGAGAAGAGGGTTGGTGCTGGTGTCCATCGGGATCTCCTTTCAGGCACCCAGCGTGGTGCCGTGGCCGGCCCAAATCAAGCGGCGGCGCGGCGTGGCGGCCCAGGGCGGGCCGTGTATGGCCTCAAGCGAGGTAATCGTCCTTGAGCCGGACGTAGTTGGCCGCCGAGTAGTACAGCTGCTCCACCTGGGAATCGCTGAGCACGCGCACCCTTCTTGCCGGATTCCCCAACCACAGCTCGCGTTCGCCCACGACCTTGCCCGGGGGAATCAGCGCGCCGGCACCCACGAATCCGTTCTTCTTCACCACGGCGCCGTCCAGCACGGTGGCGTGCATGCCGATCAGGCAACCATCCTCGATGGTGCAGGCGTGGATGATCGCGCCGTGGCCGATAGTGACGTCGGCGCCGATGATCGTCGGGAACCCGCCCGGGCTGTAGGGGCCGTCGTGGGTCACATGGATGATCGCGCCATCCTGCAGGTTGCTGCGGGCCCCGATGCGGATATGGTGCACGTCGCCACGGGCGACGGCCCCCGGCCAGATCGAGACATCGTCGGCCAGTTCGACGTCACCTATGACGGTGGCGGCGGGATCGACGTAGACGCGCGCGCCAAGCCGCGGGAGGACGCCCTTGAAGGGCCGGATGGAAGTGGACATGGCGGAATTGTAGCCGTTCGCGCCATGCCCGCCGGGTTCACATGAACGAACCGCCCACGATGCGGCCTTCCGCATCGAGCTTGGGGAAATAACGGCTGTTGTTCTGGCGCATTTCCCGGGTGGTCATCATGTCGGGCGTCACCAGGATCACATCGGGATAGGCCGCGCGGAACTGTTCCGGCGTGGGCCGGGTGGCGATGAAGGCATCGAACGCCTTCATGTCGGTGACGAAACCGGCGACGGGCTTCGGCTGGGCCGCCGGAGCGGTCTGGCAGGCGGTCACGGCGGCGCCACCGAGGACGGCCAGGAAGAAAAGGGAGGTAAAACGGTTCATGAGGGCTCCTTGCCTGTGCGGAGCCGGGATTATCGCCCCGGCCACCGCCACGTACCATGAACCCGTTAACCGTTACGCCTGCGCATCGCTTCGGCCCGGGCCTCGTCTTCCGCGGTGACCACCTGCTGCTGGGCGTCGAGCTTGGCGCCAAGGATGATCAACGTGTAATTGGTGGGGTCATAGTCGCGTAGCAGCGCGATCTCGCGCCGGGCCTCCTCGAGCTGGCGCCGGTTGATCAGGCGCTCGATCTCCTGCGAGGCGAACGGCAGGGTCTCGCGCAACGCATCCTGTGCGGTCGCGTTGTTCGGTTCGAGCTGGATGACGCTGAGGTAATACTCGTAGGCGTTGTTGCCCTGCGGCGCCACGAGACGGCCTTCGCGGGTGGCCTGGCGGGCGAGGTCGAGCAGGATATCGACGCCCGACGCGCCGGCGTCGCCGGATTCGGCCTGCGCCGGGGACGAGCCATGAGCAGCCATTCCCGCGTCGGCACGGTGCACGCGCAGCGTCGCGAACGCCGCGGCGCCGGCGAGGGCCACGACAACGGCGCCGGCCAGGATGACCACGCGGCGGGGAAGCGTGGCCAGGTTGAACTTGAACATGGGGAAATCCGGGAGAACGACCCGCAACCAGGCCGACCCCCTGTGGCCGGCCCCAGCGGGCCTCACATCTTCCCGCCCGATTGTTGCAAATCCGTGGCGGCCGCCCCGCAAGAACTTCCGTGAAGGTCACGGCCATACGCGGACGCATGGAATGATGCTCTCCATGTTGCGTCGAATATCGGTTCGTTTGGACGGCCAAATGTGAACCCTGTCATGTTCACCATCGCCATTGCGGGTTTACGTTGACCGGGCTGATCGACCTGGTTTGCGGCGTTTAGGGGGAAAGCCTTCGGCAGGGGAGTTCGGTGGGGAAACATCACTCACGCTAAGGGAGTCAACACGATGTTACGCGGATATCACACCTGGCTCGCGCTCGCGAGCCTGACGGCAGGCTGCGCCCTGTCATTACCTTCGGCCGCAACGGATCTGCAGCAAGCGACGCGGTCCTTGCAACCGAAAGCCACCGTACGTATCACGAAAACCGTAGAGAACACTTCGACCTTCGCCCTCCCGGGAACCGCGCCGAACCGGACTATCGCCCGCTACGATGCCGGCGCGATGTCGGCGGACGAACCGGTCGGTGACATCACGCTGGTGCTGAAGCGGGACGACGACCGCGAGAAGGCTTTCCGTTCCTATCTGTCGAGCCTGAACAATCCTGCGTCACCGGACTTCCATCATTGGCTTACCGCGACGGAACTCGGCGAGCGCTTCGGGCCCTCGCTGCAAGACGTGAAAACCATCGAGCAATGGCTGCGTTCCCAGGGCCTGACGGTTTCCAACATCTCGCGCGACCGCATGCGCGTCACGTTCTCCGGACCGGCCGCCTCCGTGTCGAAAGCCTTCGGTACGCAGCTGCATCACTACACGGTCGATGGTGAGCGGCACTTCGCCAACAGCTCCGCGACGAAGGTGCCCGCTTCGCTGGCCCCGTTGGTCAAGGGCGTGTCGTTGCATAACTTCTTCCCGAAACCGCAGCACACCGCGGTGGCCCGCAGCACGTTCGATCGCAAACACGGCAAGTGGAGCACGGCGGACGCGGCGAAGCCGTCATTCACCGTTCCGCCTGGCACGATCAATCCGAATACCCCACGTATGACATGGTGCCGGCCGACTTCAACCAGGTCTATAACGTGAAGCCGTTGTGGGAGCGGCGCGGGGCGGTGCGCGGCGCAGGCCAGACCGTGGTCGTCCTCGAGCGCACGAACGTCGTGCCTGACGACGTGGCGCGGTTCCGCAACGCCTTCCTTCCTGCCGACGCCAAGGGAAGTTTCAGCATCCTCCATCCCGTTTTCGATGGCGCGGCTTGTGTCGATCCCGGTCTGAACGGCGATGAGGGCGAAGCCGCGCTCGACGCGGAATGGGCTGGCGCCGCGGCACCGGACGCCGACATCGTGCTGGCGTCCTGCGCGGACAGCGGTTCCACTTTCGGTCCGTTCCAGGCGGCGGCACGCCTGCTCGATGGCGGTCCCGACGGCGGCCTGCCGCCTCCCGTGTGGAGCCTGAGCTACGGCGCCTGCGAATCGCAGGATCCCAGCGACGCGTTTGTCGCCGACGTCCTCTGGTCCTCGGCGGCCGCCGAGGGCGTGACGGTGTTCGTATCGTCCGGTGATGGCGGCTCGACGCAATGTGACCAGGGCGCGCTGTTCTGGTCCACGTCGGGTGCAGCCGTGAACGGGCTGGCGTCCTCGCCTTCGGCCGTGGCCGTAGGTGGCACGGACTTCAACGATCGTGGCCAGCTGTCCACGTACTGGACGGACTCCAACCTGCCGTATTACCAGTCCGCGATCAGCTACATCCCGGAAATGACCTGGAACAACAGCTGCGCGAGCAGCCACCTGTACACCCTGCTCGGCTACAGCGACGGCATCACCGCGTGTAATGACGATGTCGGCCGCGGACAGGATTTCCTCCAGGTCGGCGGCGGCGGTGGCGGTCCCAGCGGCCAGTTCACCCAGCCCCTGGCGCAGATCGGTATCAGCGGTTCGACCAACCACACCGCGCGCATGCTGCCCGACGTGTCGTTGTTCTCCGCCAACGGCATCTTCGGTCATGCCCTGGTGTTCTGCATGTCCGATGAGGCGAACGGCGGCACCGCGTGCGACTTCAACAATCCGGACAGCGTGTTCGCCAACTCGGCGGGTGGCACCTCGTTCGCCGCGCCGGCAATGGCGGGTGTGCAGACGCTTATCAATCAGGCCAGTGGCGACCGCAGCGGTAACGTGTTGCCGGCGTTCTACGGCGTGGCCGCGCGTCAGTTCGGCACGGTCGGTTCACCGAATACGAAGACGCTCACGGCGTGCAACGCGAGCAACGGCGTGACCATCAGCTCCGATTGCGTGTTCAACAACGTCACCGAGGGCGACATCGTCCAGCCGTGCGGCACGGGCACGCTCAACTGCGATACCGGCAAGAAGCTCAACAACATCGTCGGCATCGTCGAGGGTGGCGATCCCACCACCAACTCACTCGTTCCTGCGTGGAAGACCAACGTCGGCTACAGCATGGCGACGGGCCTGGGGACGATCAACGCGTCCAACCTGGTCGATGCCGTGGTCGACTGGAGCGCGCCTGCCAAGCGCGGATATGCCGCGTCGTCGGACTTCCTCTCGCTCAACGACCTGTTCACCAACGACGGCTACAGCGATTTCGCCTATGTCGATCCTTCCGAAGGCATGCTGCACTCGGTGGCGATGAAGGGCGCGGTCAGCCTGTACGACTACACGCAGGCGATCGACCCCAGCCTCACGGTCGTCACCGCGGGCGACCTCGTCCCGGGGTTGAACGCGCTGTCACTGAAGTCAGGCGAACTGGTGCTGCAAGGCAGTGATCGTCGGCTGAACATCTGGGTGTCGACCGGTACCGGCGGTTACTTCACGTTCGTGGTCAGCCACTCCGTGCCGGCTAGCTACAAGCTGCTCGGCGTCGGCGTCCATGATGCCAGCGGCCGACAGAAGCTCGTCTGGTTCGACACGGCCACCTCGCAGATCATCTGGTGGGCGCTGGATCTCGATCCGGTCACGCAGAACGACATCATCGTCACGGGTACATCCCGGCCTATCCCCGGAGTGCCTGGCGCCAAGCCAACCATCGCCGATGCCAATGGCGACGGCTACACGGATTTCGTATGGACCAGTGCCGGCAACACGGCGGTCACGCTGTGGATCGACAACCAGCAGGGCGCCTTTGTCACCCATGCACTGCCCGCTCGTCCAGCGGGTGCCACGCTCTATGGCGTGGGCGACATCGACGGCAACGGAACGACCGATCTGGTCTGGACCGACACCGCGAACGCGCAGCTCAGCTGGTGGACGCTCGACGGGTTCCGCGTGATCGACCAGCGCAGCCGCGCGATCCCGGCGGGATACGCGCTGGCGAGCATCGCCGATTTCGACGGCGATGGCATCGCGGACCTGCTCTGGCGCAACGCCAGTAACCGCGTGCTCGATTGGCAAGGCACCGGTTCGGGCTTCACGTCGTTCAAGGTGGCTGACGCCTGGGGCACGCCCCTTGTCCTCGGGGCACAGGCTAGCGTCCTGGCCAACCGCTTCCAGGGCGGGAGGCGCGTGAGTACTTCGCTGTAAGCTCATCAAGGCGGGCCGGTCGCGATGACCGGCCCGCTGTCGCGGATTCGCCGTCGACGCGGCTCCTACACCGGAAGAACGATTGCATCGGGTGTTCGCATCACGCCTAATGCAACCACCATCCGGGAAAGGAATGCGCCATGATCCTGTTTCTCGCCTTGCTCATCGGTATCGCCGCCGGCTATCGCGCCATGCTCGCCCCCGCGGCCATCGCCTTCGCTGCCCGCTTCGGCGATCTGCAACTGGCCGGCACACCGCTCGCCTTCATGGGTTATGCCTGGACACCATGGATATTCGGCATCGCCGCCCTCGGTGAGCTGGTCGCCGACAAGCTGCCCAGCACCCCCAGCCGCAAGATTCCCTTGCAGTTCGGCACCCGCGTCATCACGGGCGCGCTGAGCGGCGCTTGTGTCGGTGCCACCGACGAGAGCCTCGTCGGTGGCCTGATCGCTGGCGTCATCGGTGCGGTACTTGGCACGTACGGCGGTTCGGCGGCCCGCGCGTGGATGGCCGCCAAATTCCATAAGGATCTCCCCGGCGCGATCATCGAGGACATCGTGACGATCGTGCTGGCCCTCGTCGTGGTCTTTCTCGTCTGACTGGTCAGAACTGCGCGTTGAGGTTCACGAAGTACTGGCGCGGCGCCCCGGCCATCAGGGTCTGGTTGTAGCCCTGAGGGTCGGATGCGACGTAGCCGTTGGTGCCGGTCGAGGCGAAGTAGTGCTTGTCGAACAGGTTGGTGACGTTCAAGCCGACACTGAGGCCCTTGAACGCCGAGACCGCGCCGAAGTCGTACGCGATGCCCGCATCCGCCACCCAATAGGAGGGCACGGCGGAATCGTTGGTATAGGTGATGTAGCGGCGGCCCGTGTACTTGCCTTCGAGGTTGGCGCGCCAGCCGCCCATCTCGTAGCTCAGCGAGGTTGAGAACATCGTCTTCGGCACGCCGACGACGTACTTGTCGGCGGTGGGCACCGTTCCGGCGTTCTGGTAGTCGTCCTGGTACTGCGACTTGTTGTAGGACAGCGAGTTGAGCCAGGTGAACCCGCGCACCGGCTTCCAGATGAAGGCGAGGTCCGCACCGCGGCTCTTCACGTCGCCTACGTTGTTCAGCGAGGACGCGCAGGTGACGACGGCCGGGCAGGGCGTGGTCACCAGCAGGCGGTTTTCGAAGCGCGTGTAGAACAGGCCGAGCGACGCCTCGAAGGTTTCGCCATGCGCACGGTAGCCGACCTGCCAGGTCTGCGATTCCTCGGGCTTCAGCCGGCTCTTAGCGGCGTCGAAAGCCGCCTGCGACGTGCTGAAAGGCGTGATGCCGAAGGCGGACAGGTTCTTCGCATAGGACCCATAGATGTCCTGGTTCTCGTCCAGGCGGTAGTCGACGCCCGCCTGCGGCAGGAAGCCCTTGCTCGCCTTCATGTCCCCTTGGGCAAACGATGTCGTCGGCACCAGGGACGTCGCGTCCGTCGTCACGCGCAACGACTTCGCACCGAAGTTCACGGTGAGCCGGTCGTCGAGCAAGTGGACGGTGTCTTCCGCGTAAGCCATGCGCGTCTTGGTTTCGTAGTGTTGCAGGAACGCGCGAAGGAACGGCTGCTGGTCGTTGTAGAAGGTGTAGAGGGCGGTGTACTGGCCGTCCAACGTAAAGAAGTTGCGTTCCTGGTTCGTATTGGCGTTCTCGCCCCACACGCCCAGTTCGATGTCGTGGTTGGCCAGGCTGAACTTCAGCGCGGAGGTGAGGCCATAGCGGTCGAGGCCGTAGTCGGTGGTGCGCATGGAAAGTGGTACGGCCGGCGACGAGGCCTGGTAAGGCGTGGCCCACTGACCTTCGCCGCGGTCGGCGTGGTAGTAGCCCGTGGCGTCGAGGGTGGCACCGCCGAGGTTGAACGAACCCGACAGGCCCGCCAGGCCATCGCGGCGAATGCCGCCGCCGGCGTAATACGTCGCGTCACCCTTGCCGTAGTCGGCTGGTAGCGCGTTGAGCAGCGCGGGGTATTGGCCCTTGCCGTTGAGCGCGTTGGCGATGCCGACGGCGGTGTTCCAGTCGGGCTGCAGGTAATCCCAATCCCAGCCCAGCGCGCGCTGGCTGGTCAGGGACAGGTCCATGTAGTCGTATTCCTTGCGCTTGCTGCCGTCCGCGAACAGGCTGATGCGGTTGCCGTCGCCCCATTGGTACACGGCCTTGAGGTTGGCCTGGTTGGACTTCTGGTCGCCGAAGCCCTTCCATTTGTCCGTGTCGGCATGGGCGAACGACACGTACATGGAGAAGCCGCCATGGTCGCCGCTGTCCGCGCGCACATAGGTGCGGCTGGTCGAGTCGGAACCCATCACCTGGTTGAAGCGCACGCCCGGCTTCGCATCCGGATCGGCGGAAAAGAACTGCACGGTGCCGCCGAGATTGGTGTTGGAGGCTGTGCCCAGGGCACCGGCGCCTTGCGCCAGCTCGACCGTGGCGAGATTTTCCGATGTGATGGCGCGAGTGACCTGGAGCCCGTCGGTCACGCCGTAGCCCATCGTGCCGAGCGGGATGCCGTCGAGGGTGAAGCCCAGGCGGGACTGGTCGAAGCCATGCAGGGTGATCTGCGTGGACCACTCGTAGGCACCCCACGGGTCGGCCGACTGAAATTGCACGCCAGGCAGCTTGTCCAGCGCCTTCAGGGCGCTGCTGCCGGGGGTCTGCTGACGCACGATCTCCTCGACGCCGATGCTCTGGATCTGTCGCGTTTCGCCCGGTGCGATCACCGAGATGGCATCGAGCTGCTTCGGGGTGTCACGCGCGTCCGCCGCTGGAGCGGCGGGGGCGGGAGCGGCCTTCGCGTCGTCATCCGCGGTGGCGTGCGCGAACCCGGCGTACAGCGACAGGGCGAGCGCGGTGGCGAGGGCGGTACGACGAAAGGAAATACGAACACGCGTCATCGGGGACGATCCATCGGAGGCAAGAACCCGCGAGCCTGTGGCCCGCGCATGTAACGCTGCTTACCCCGGGATGACGGATGTTTGACTGCCTCCCGAAGTGTGACGAAGTTGGCAACCGTTACGCCTGAAACATTTGGACGTCCATCCTTCGGTGGGTACAGTCGGGTTTCCCGGCGTGAGTTGGCCCCAGGTGATCGTTTCAGTGGGGCTACTACAGCCGCTGTTGCGCTGAAACAAGCCGGTCATCCGGCCGGTGCAGGCTCTATCCATAGGGAGGATCCGATGCGTTACCAAAGCCGTTTCCTTTGGCCCACGCTGGCGCTGCTCGCAGGTTGCGCTTCCACGACCACGCCGGTCGCCGTCGCACCGGCGGCGGCACCCATCGCGGTGTCGTGCACGGAAGACGCGCTGAGCGAGCAACCCTGTGTCGCCATGGCGCGGCAGAAGTGCAGCACGCCAAGGGTCGACACCATCCAGCTGGTCCTGGCGGCACCCGTGGCGACGGCGGATGGCTCGGGAATGAAGCAGCGCTACGACTACCGCGCCACGTACCAGTGCCCCGTCAGCGTGACGAGCGCGGACGCGCCTTGAGCGCGACGTCTTCGATGAGTCGATGCAACTGACTGCACGCCGTGGCGAGCCGTGCCTCGTCCACCGTGGCGACCCCGAGCAAAAGACCTGAGCGGTGGGTGGTGCCGGGACTGAACCACGGCGACAGCGGTACCGGCGCGAGCCCGTGCACCCTTGCCTCGCGTGCCACATCGATATCCGGAACATGGTCCGGGAGATACATGACGGCGCCCAGCCCGCCGATGTGCGCGCGATAGCCGTTCGCTTCCAACGCCGCCTGTAGTGCATGGCTCTTCGCGGAATAGATGCGCTTCATGCGGCGCAGATGCCTCATGTAGTGCCCCTCCCGCATGAAATCGGCGATCGCATGCTGGATCGCGGGGCCCGGCGCCGAGCCGAAGTACAGTGCCGCCTGGGTGAAGGCGCTTACCAGGCCCGCGGGGGCGACGATGAAGCCGAGCCGCAGCGCGGGACTGATGGTCTTGCTGAACGACCCCATGTGTATGACGCGCCCCTCGCGATCCAGAGACGCCAGGGCAGGCGCGGCACGCCGTTCGAGCTGAAGCTCACCGAGGTAATCGTCCTCGAGGATCCACGCTCCCGTGCGGACCGCCCAGGCAAGCAACTCGACCCGTCTGGCCAGCGACAGCGTGGCGCCGAGCGGCGCCTGCTGCCCGGGGGTCACCAGGGCCAGCGCCGCCGCGGGAGCCAGTTCGATACCTCGTGGGACGTCGACGCCTTCATCGTCCACGGGCACCGGCACGGGAACCAGCCGGGCGAGCTCGAGCGCCTTGCGGCTCTGGAAGAAACCTGGGTTCTCCATCCAGGCCTCGCGCCCTTCGACACTGAGCACCCTCAGCGCCAGGCCGAGCGCGCCGGCGAAGCCGGCGGTGATGAAGACCTGCGAGGGACGGCATTCGATGCCGCGCGCCAATGCCAGGTGGGCGGCGATCTCGCGCCTGAATTCGATCTCGCCACGAGGATCGGGGTAGAGCGCGGGCGCGGCCGTCTCGGCGCGCGCGGCGTGGGCGCGCAAACGTGCGAGCAGGCTCGCCGGGAAACCGTCGGAGCCCGGCACTCCCATCTGGAACATGGCGGCTCCGCCGAACAGGTGCTGGTACAGCGCCGGTGGTGTGTCCGCCTCGCTTTGCGGCGCCACGCCAGCCCGGCTCGCCGGATGATCGGCGACGCGGGTACCGCCCGGGCGAGACGAGACGATCACCTGTTCGTCGGCCAGGCGTTCGTAGGCTGCCTTGACCGTTCCCCGCGCCACGCCGAGCTGCGCCGCCAGGGCCAGCCATGACGGAAGGCGGGCACCAGGCGCCAGCGCGCCACTGTCGATCGCCGCCAGCACGCCTGCGCGAATCTGTTCCGTCAGGGTGGCGGGGGCGGAACGGTCGATTCTGATGCGCAGCGCGGAGGCCATGCCTCATGGTACATCCGGAAAGGCGTTTTCTGGTTCTTTTCGATGACCCACGGCAGGCGCACCATGGTGCTCCACTTCAGGAGTCGATCATGAGAACAAAGCGTTTTCTTGGAGCGCTACTGACCGCCGCCATGTTGTCGGCGACGGTGGGAGCGCACAGGCCGGGCGAAACGGTCACGCCCAATTTCTCCCGCGCGATCCCGAACATCCCGGGCAAGTCGCTGGTCGCCGTCGAGGTCGCGTATCCCCCAGGCAGCGCCTCGGCACCGCATACGCACGCGAAGTCGGCCTTCATCTACGCGTACGTCGTGTCGGGCGCGATCGAAAGCCAGGTCGACAATGGCCCCGCACGCGTCTACCACGCCGGCGAATCCTTCTACGAGGCGCCCGGCGCGGAGCACCGCATGAGCCGCAATGCGAGCGCCACGGCCCCCGCGAAACTGCTCGCCGTCTTCGTCGTCGACAGCGGCGACACACCCCTCACCACCCCGCACGAATAGGTTCCGTCATGTCACAACGCATCGATTACACGAAGGTTTCGCCGAACGGCGCGAAAGCGCTCGGCGGCGTCTACGGTTATGTGTCGCAGTCCGGGCTGGATGCCCGGCTTGTCGACCTCGTCTACCTGCGGGTGAGCCAGATCAACGGCTGCGCCTACTGTCTCGACATGCATACCCGCGACCTGATCAAGAAGGGCGTGTCGATCGAGAAGCTGGCGCTTCTGCAAGCATGGCGCGAAGCCGGAGCCCTCTTCGACGCACGAGAACAAGCCGCCCTCGCCTGGGCCGAATCGGTGACCCAGGTGGCGCAAACAGGCGTGCCCGACGACGATTTCCGTGCGGCGGCAAGCGTGTTCAGTGAGAAAGAGCTGGTCGACCTGACCTTCGCCATCGGCTTGATGAATGCCTACAACCGTCTCGCGATCAGCTTTCGCAACACGCCGGAAGCGGCTCGCGTGGCGGAAGCCTGAGCAGGCGGAGATAACGATGAACATGCGCTCGAACGATATCCTCGGTATCGGCCTTCCCGACAGCGGCATCGCCCGCGAGGCCACGGAGCTCCTTCGCGACACGCGTAGCGAGCTCCTGTTCACGCACTCGGTACGGGTCTATCTCTGGGGAGCACTCGCGGGCAGGCGCAAGGACATCGCGTTCGATCCCGAGCTGCTCTACGTCGGCGCGATGTTCCACGACCTGGGGCTGACCGGTCCGTTCCACTCCAGCCCGCTGCGGTTCGAAGTGGACGGCGCGAACGCGGCGCGCGACTTCCTGCGCGGCCACGGCATCGCGGAAGCGGACGTCTACAAGGTCTGGATGGCCATCGCGCTGCACACGACGCCCGGCGTCCCGGAGTTCATGCATGCGGAGGCGGCGCTGCTACAGACCGGTGCCGCCATGGACGTGGCGGGGCGCTTCTACGACGACTTCACGGACGAGGAACGCGACGCCGTGACGGCGGCCTATCCCCGCGCGGACACGTTCGGGCACGACATCATCGACATGTTCCACGAAGGCCTGAAAGACCGGCCCGCCACGACCATCGGCACCTTCAACGAAGACTTCCTCGCCTGCAAGGAACCCCGGTTCCAGCGCGTGGACATGTGCAGCGTCATCCTCGCTTCACCATGGACTCAGAAGCGCTGCCGCAACGCGTTGTAGACCGGGTCGGTGTCGGGACGCGTGCCGTGCCAGCGCTCGAAGGCATCGGCCGCCTGCTCCACGAGCATGCCCAGGCCGTCGCGGAAGTAACGGGCGCCCGCGGCGGTGGCCCAGCCCTTGAAGCTGGCCGCCGCGGCACCGTAGCAAAGGTCGTAGCAGGTGGAATGGTCCTGCAGGATCGACATCGGCAGGTCGAACGAGCCGCCGGTCACGCCGATCGAGGTCGCGTTGACGACGAGGTCGAAGCACTCGCCGTCGAGGCCGTCCCAGTAACGCGTATGGCAGCGCGCGGGTTCGCCGATCGCATCGGCCAGCTGGTCGGCACGCTCCGGCGTGCGGTTGACGATGGTCAACGTCTGCACGCCGGCATCGAGCAGGGCCCAGGCGACGGCCTTGGCCGCGCCGCCGGCACCCAGGAGCAGCGCGTCGTGGCCACGCAGGTCGAGGGAGTGACGTTCGGTGACGTCGCGGACGAAGCCGCTGCCGTCCGTGTTGTGGGCCTGGAGCTTGCCGCCCACCAGCGGCGTGAGGGTGTTGGCGGCCCCGACGCGCGCGGCCGCCTCGCTGCGCTCGCTGGCAAGCGCGAAGGCCGCTTCCTTGTGCGGGAGGGTCACGTTCGCGCCCAGCCCGCCGTCGGCGAAGAAGCGGCGTACGGCGGCCTCGAAATCCCCGGGGGCGGCGTCGATGGTCTCGTAGCTCAGGCGGATGCCGAGCTGCGCGGCGAAGGCCTTGTGGATCTCGGGGGACAGCGAATGCTCGATCGGGTGACCGAACACGGCGTAACGGTGCGCTTCAGCGCTCATGGATTCTCCTGGCACGGCGCCGGAACACCCTGCCCGGCGGAAGGATTCTAACAACGTGCCGTCCCGCGGTCGCGGTCCGTGAGACGGCGGCTGCCTAGGCTCCCTCCATCGCTCTTCCGATGCCAGGAGTACGCCATGCACGACACACTCTCGCCGCGCCGCCTGCGCGCCCTCATCGCCATGGCCTGGCTGGCCGCGGGCGCCCTTTTGCTCCTGCTGACGCCGCTTTCGGGACACAGCGAGACGCTCGGCTGGACACCGGCGTTCTGGTTGCTGCTGGCGCCGGCCAGCGTGCTGGTGGCGATGAAGCCGAGCCTGCCGATGGCCTTGCTGATGGCGTTGTTCCGTCGCTGAGGCCCGGGCTCAGGTCTGGATGCCGAGCCGCTTGAGTTCGAGGCGCCGCAGGAACTCCTGCATGATCCGCAGGTAGAGGTCTTCGCCCAGGTACGCGTCCTCGACACCGGCGTCGATCGACGGGTTGTCGTTGACCTCGATCACCACCGGGCGCTCACCGACCTGCTTGAGGTCCACACCGTAGAGGCCGTCGCCGATGGTCTGCGTGGCTTTCAGCGCCAGCTTCACGACTTCGGCCGGCGCATCGCGCACGGGCACGGTGCGGAATCCACCGGATTTCGCCGTGCCCTTGGCACCATGGTTGTAGATCTGCCAGTGACCACGCGACATGAAGTACTGGCATGCGTACAAGGGCTCGTGGTTGAGCACCCCGATGCGCCAGTCGAACTCGGTATAGAGGTATTCCTGCGCGATCAACAGCGCGCTGTGCGAGAACAGTTCCCCCGCCGCCTTCTCCAGGGCCTCGCGCGTTTCCACCTTCACCACGCCGCGCGAGAACGAGCCGTCCGGAATCTTCAGCACGATGGGCAGGCCCAGCCGTTCATGCAGGTCGCGCAGGCGTTTGGGATCGTCGCGGTAGAGGATCTCCGTGATCGGCGTGGCCAGCTTGCGCGAAACCATCATGTCGTTCAGGAAGATCTTGTTGGTGCAGCGAAGGATCGACGTGGGATCGTCCATCACCACCATGCCTTCCTTCTCCGCGCGATGGGCGAAGCGGTAGGTATGGTTGTCGCTGGCGGTGGTTTCGCGAATGAAGAGGCCGTCGTATTCGGCGAGGCGCTGGTAGTCGTTCTTGCCGATGGGATCGACTTCCATGCCCAGGTGCTTGCCGGCCTCGACGAACTGTTTCAGCGCCTTCTTGTTCGACGGCGGCATCTGCTCGTTCGGATCGACCAGCATGGCGATGTCGTAGCGGAAGCGGCGCCGCGCGCGGGGCTTGCGCCAGAGCTTGCGCGAGAACTTCTCCAGCGCGAGGGCGAAGGAGTCCTCCTGGGCGTCGTCCAGCGTGTGCAGGCCCACTGCCTTGACCGCGGAGACCTGCCAGACCCGGTCGCGCTCGAACTCGATGCGCATCAGCGGGCAAGGGAACATGTCGAACACCTGCCTCGCAAGATCCTGCAGGTCGCCGTAGGAGGTCTCGCCGAAATAGACGAGTACGCCGAAGTCGGTGGTGTCGCGCCCGCCGGCCGGCAGGAACTTGGCCAGTTTCTGGTTGAGGTCGTCGATGTCCAGGCCGTACAGCGAGCGGCGGCGCAGGTCGTTCACGGTGCGCACGGAAGGAATCACCTTGTGCCCACGCGCTTCGGCCAGCAGCGACACGTAATAGCCGGTGCCCAGGTACTTGTAGTTGCGGCACAGGTTGATGACCTGGGTGCGCTCGTCGTCGCCACCCACCGGCTGACGGAGGTAATCCATGGCGGTGACGACATCGGCGGACGGGTAATACGAGCCCCAGTCCGAGGCTTTCTCCACGACGATGACGAGCCGGCTCATGAGACCTCGACAGACGGCAACTCCGTTCACTCGACCCCGCCCGGGGCCGATCGTTCGCCGGTGCCGCAGTGTGTGCCTGCGATGGTGCGACACACAAGCGGGGCCGTCGACGCACGTCCGGAAGGATTCATGAAAAAGTCATTGATCCATGCCGACCCGAGGTCTACAGTGCCGCGCTTGCTTCGCACCACTCGGCCCGCGAGCCGTCCTCCACCCGCGCCGGAGTCCCCAAAGCGCATGCAGCCAACCCCGGTCACCGCCTCGGTGCGTGTACGCCGCGCCGAAGTGAGCGATCTCGACGACCTTGTCGCGCTCGAGGAATCGAGTTTCGCGCAGGACCGCCTGAGTCGTGCCCAGTACCGCAAGCACCTCGACAGCGAAAGCGCGCTGGTGCTCGTCGCCAGCGCCAACCATCGCCGCTTCCTCGGTACGGCCGTCGTGTTCTTCCGCAAAGGCACCACGGTCGCACGGCTCTATTCCATCGCCACCACGCCGCAAGCCCAGGGCAAGGGCGTGGGTTCGGCCCTGATCCAGGCGTCGGAGAACGCGGCACGCGCCCGCGGTTGCCGGTCGCTTCGCCTGGAGGTACGCAAGGACAACGGGGTGGCCATCCGTCTCTACGAACGGCTCGGTTACGTGAGGATCGGCGAATACGCGAAGTACTACGCCGACGGCGCGGACGCGTTCCGTTTCGAAAAGCTGCTTTGAGCGGACCCGAGGCTATACTGGCCTCCGTTTCCGGGGAACCGCCCATGCGCCGACTCATCTTGCCGCTTGCCCTCGCCTCCACCGTCGCCGCACTGACCGGCTGCGGCCAGAAGGGGCCGCTGTTCATGCCGCCGCCGCCGGCCGCGTCCGCCACGGCCAAACCGCAGCCGGGCGCGCATCCCGCCGCCAGTTCGACGTCGCTCGCACCGCCGCCGGCCAGCAGCACGCGCGCACCGTTCAACCCGCTCATCCATCAGTAACCGGCGATGCCTTCCCGCTTCACAAAGATGCACGGGATCGGCAACGACTTCGTGATCGTCGACTGGCGTGAAGACGCGCCGCGCACGCCGAACGCGGCGCGCGTGGCCGCGCTGGCCGAACGCCACACCGGCGTCGGCTTCGATCAGCTGATCAGCATCGAGCCGGCGCGTGATCCTTCCTGCGCCTATTACTACGGCATCTGGAACGCCGACGGCTCACCGTCCGGGCAGTGTGGCAATGGCGTCCGTTGCGTGGCCGCCTGGTTGTACCGTGATGGCGCGATCGAACGTGACAGCGACGTTCGCCTGGAGAGCCCTTCCGGCCCGGTCACGGTGCGCGTGCTCGACGCGGGCAGGGTGGTGGTCGACATGGGCGAGCCGGACTTCACGCCGGCCGCCATTCCGCTCGACCTGCCTGCGCATGCCGTCTACACGCTCGCGGTGAATGGCGAGGACGTGAGCTTCGGCGCGTTGTCCATGGGCAATCCGCACGCGGTGGTATTCGTGGACGATGTGAACGACCCGCGCGTGGATACGCTCGGGCCACTGCTCACTGGCCACCCAGCCTTTCCACAAGGCGCGAACGTGGGATTCGCCCAGCGGCTGGGCCCGAACCGTATCCGCCTGCGCGTGCACGAGCGGGGCAGCGGCTGGACCCGCGCCTGCGGCACCGGTGCCTGCGCGGCCGCCGCCGTGGCCCAATCGCTGGGCCTGGCCGCGCCCATCGTCGATGTGGAACTGCCCGGTGGCACGCTGACCATCGAATGGCACGGCCCGGGCCACACCTTGTGGATGACCGGCCCCGCCGCCTTCGTGTTCGAAGGCGAGGTGTGACGTTCGCACGCGAACGGGGCACACTGCGATACATGCAGCACTTCGAGGAAGAAACGACATGACCGACACCGCGATCGACGGCGATATCAAGCCAGCCACCGTGGCGTCCTACCTGCGACGGCATCCGGACTTCCTCGTCGGCTATCCCGAACTCGCCAATGAACTGGTGTTGCCCAGCGCGAACGGCCCCGCCGCCTCGCTCGCCGTGCACCAGTTGCGGGGCCTGCGCGATAAGAACGCCGAGCTGGAGACGCGCCTCAAGGAATTGACGGCGGTCGCCGCCGACAACGAGAAGCTGATGCGTCGCGTGCACAGCCTCATGCTCGCCCTGCTGGGCGCCAGTGGCGTCGAGGACACCGTGCGCCACGTGGTCCGGCGCCTCACCGAGGATTTCCAGTCGGAGCGTATACGCCTGGTCTTCTTCGGCGACCTCGCCGGCCTGCCCGACGAGCCCTGGCTGCTGCGCGAGCCGCATGGTGCCTCGGGGTTGCCCGAATTCGCCTCGTTCCTGGAGCACGGCGATCCCGTCGCCGGTCGCCTGGCGCCCGACAAGCTGCACCGCCTGTTCGGCGATACCGCACCCGATGTCCGTTCCGCCGCGCTCATGCGGATCGGCAAGGATGCGTTGCTGGCCATCGGCAGCGCCGATCCCGACCGGTTCCATCCGGGCATGGGCACGCTGTTCCTCGACATGATCTCGACCACCGTCGGCTCGGCCATCGAACGGGCCCGGAAGGCGGCGTGAACCCGCGCGAGGCCGTCGAGGCCTTCCTGCGCCACTTCGCCGCCGAGCGCGCGCCCTCGGCGCATACGCTCGCGGCCTACCGGCGCGACCTGGACAAGTTGCTCGAGTACATGGATGCCGAGGGCCTGGAAAGCTTCGATGGCCTGAGCCCCGATCGCATGCGCTCGATGATCGCGCGATTGCATCGCCCCTTGCGCGGCAAGGACGGACGCGAGACGAGGGGCCTGGAGCCGAACAGCATCCAGCGGCTGCTCTCCGCCTGCCGCAGCCTGTTCCGCTACCTCAGCCGGGAAGGCAGGCTCGATCACGATCCCGCCGCTGGCGTGCGCGGGCCGAAGGTGCGCCGCAAGCTGCCCCAGGTACTCGATGCGGACGAAGCGAAGGAACTGGTCGAGACCAACCTCGGCGGAACGCTGGCGCCGCGCGACACGGCGATGATGGAACTGTTCTATTCCAGCGGCCTGCGCCTGTCGGAACTTTGCGGCCTGCACTGGGGCGACCTCGACCTCGATGACGGCCAGGTGCGCGTGCTCGGCAAGGGCAACAAGACACGCATCCTCCCGGTGGGGAGATATGCGGTTGCCGCGCTGAGGGCTCTGGCCGCCCTCGGCGGAGCCGATCCGGAGCAGCCGGTGTTCAAGGGCCGCGGTGGAGCGCCCATCGGCTCCCGCGCCATTCAACTTCGTCTGGCCAAGCTGTCCAGCGGCCAGGCCAAGCGCGTGCACCCGCACATGCTGCGACACACTTTCGCCAGCCACATGCTGGAATCGTCGGGCGACCTTCGCTCGGTGCAGGAACTGCTCGGCCACGCCGACATCGCCACCACCCAGATCTACACCCACCTGGATTTCCAGCACCTGGCGAAGGTGTACGACGCGGCCCATCCGCGGGCGAAGCGAAAGGGTTGAGTAGCCCTCGGCATCCTCCTACAAGCGCATGACCGGCCCGCTGCGCTGCATGACCATCTGCTGGGACTGCTGCATCTCCTGCTGTTGTAGCAGGACCTGCATGGCCTGCTGGTCCAGCTGCACGGCCTGGGCGAGGCTCTCCTCCCTCGGCGGTGCCGGCGTGTCCATCGACACGGCGACCGGGACACCGCGGCGCGTGCCGTCGAAGACGATGTGGCGTTCCTCGATCTCCACCGCCGGGAGGCGGTCGGGCCGGTGGATGCCCGCGTGGCGGGCGCGCAGGGCGACCTCGGCGGCCTTGTCGTCGGAGACTTCCATTGGCAACTGGTTGCGGATCGCGGCGTAGAGCGGGTCGTCGCCCGGTTTCGGCAAGGTCGAGCGGGACCTGTGCACGGCCAGCGGGTGCGGGGACTCGATGTGCCGGCCGGGGTCATCCGGATGCATGGCCTCGCGGGCGGCGGCGCGTTCCTGGCGTAGCCGGTAGGTATCTTCCAGGCGCTGCCGCACCGCCGGATCGGTCACGTCGTCCATCTGGTCCAGGCGCACGCCGATCGTCGGCTGCGCATGGTGGATCTCCACCCATGCGCCCTCGTGGTCGCGGGCGTAGTAGTGGTCGATGCGGCCGATGACGTTCGGTGCGTCGTGCGAGCGTTCGTCGAACGCGCCCAGGTAGGCGGCGCCCATGTCGCGCGCGTAGGCGGCGCGTTCGGCCACCGGCATGTCCTGCGCGGTGGCGAGGTTCAGCAAGGTGTCCTTGCCGCGATGCAGGCCGAGCGCGTCGTTGTCGAGCAGGCTCGACCAGACCTGTTCGACGTGGGCTTCGCGGATGGCTTTGGTATCGACCGTTTGGCCACGCGCGGCGGCCAGATTCTCCTGGTGTTCGGCTTCCCGCTCGCCGGCGTGGCGGGCCGCTTCGAGCAGCTTGCGTGGCGTCCAGGCATCGGGATCGACTTCTATCTTGTTGAACGACTTGTCGTGGGCGTCCTGTATGTCCTTGGCTGGCAGATTCAACGCAAGATGCGTCTGGCCGTTTGTCATATGAACCTCGCGGTAGGCCAGGTCCTTCTTGATCAGGTCGACGCCGAAGTTGTCCCACTCCCGCTCGCTGAGCACCTTGCCGTTGTGCTCGCGGGCGTAGTTCTGCGCGTAGCGGTTCGCCGTCGCCCCGGGCATGTTGTCGTGGCGGACCACGCCCAGGGCCAGGCGGCCGTAGCCGTCGTTGCCCGGCAGTTCGGCGAGGTAGTTCCAATACAACTCGCGGTTCCTCTCTCTTACGTAATGCTTGAGGATGTCCAGGTCTTTCTGACTCAAGCCGGACGGCGTACTCATCGATCCATCTCCGCCTCATGCAACAAGCGGCGGATGCGCGTCTCGATCCGCTGCCAATCGGGCATCATCAGGCGCTGGTAGTACAAGCTGACCATGGCCTTGTACTCCGGGATGAGGAAATCGTGGCTGCAGGTGGCGCGGACGAAGACCCCGTCGATTTTGACCAGACGCCCGTTCTGCATGCGCACCCCATCGGGGATGGCCTGCGGCGAACACTTCAGCACGGTGCGCGGAAGGCCGTCCTCGCCCATGTCGACGTACCAGTCGTCGTTCATGTCCGGCTCGAAGGCGCGCGTGGCGGGTCCGTAGAGCGTCACGTAATACGCTTTGAGCTTGTCGAAATCGGCGTAGTACGGCGTCAGCCCGTGGACCGGCGTGCCCTTGATGCGCAGGCCGAGGTTGTCCGCCGGGTCAGCTCGCTGCACCGGGTCCGACAGGTTGAACGGCTCGATCGTCCGCCGCAGGCGGACCCGATACTGCTCGTCGTTCAGCCGGTTCAGGTACGTCACACTGATACCCAGGCTCGCGAGGAACCGGTTGTTGTCCTTGTACACGTCGAAGCCATACGGCAGCGGCTCCAGCGTCGGCCAATCAAGGAGAAAGCTGATTCCATTGCCGTCACCCGATGGCTGGTGATAGCCGTTGAACAGCTTCGACGCCAAACAAAACTGGTGCGGCCCAAGGCTGGCCTCGGTCAGTCCGTTGGGGTCGGCGTAGCCATTCCGTGGCCCGCAAGGGTACAGCGGCGACTCGGCCACGACCTTCTGCGCCGGTGCGGAGCACCCGGCGACCAACGAAGCCAGCAGCACGGCCAGGGGTTTCGGAAACGGCATGGGCTCTCCTTGAGCGGGAACGGGTGGCGCTGGCGCGATGTCGCGGGTCGCCACGACCCGGCAACGCATGGCATGCGACAGGGAGGGGGCGAACACTGCTTGCTCGCCCGCGCGCAGGGCCAGCAAGGCGTCGGCGCCCGCGCGGGGATAGAGCGGCCGGAACGCGCCGCATCGCGAGGCGGCGTGCCGGTCGATGGCGGCGGCCTCACGCGTGGCCAGCGCACGATCGCACGGCGTCTGCACGGCGAGCACGCCGAACCGGTGCATCAGCGCCGCCGCGGTGCGTCCATAGGCGTCGTAGAGCGTGGCGAGGCTCCGGACCGAGGCCAGGCAACGGAAGTTGCCGTCGGTCCGTTGCAGGCACGGCAGCGGGGGAAGCAGGTCCAGGCCATGGATGACGATGACCGCGCGCTCGTCGCGCACCCGGTCGAGCCACTGCGTCACGAAGGCCTCGATCCACGGGACGGCGTCCTGTCGCCGGGCGTAGGGCACGTCGAGGTACACGGTGGTGCTACCCACCGAGGACAGCGGCCGCCGGGCGCCGCGGGTGCCCGCGTCGAGGTCCGCGCCCGCGAAGGGTTCCAGCGGCGCACGCAGCCGGGTACCGATGCGGCCCAGGGTGTCGCCGTCCAGCGCCGCCGCCTCGCGCAAGGCGTCCCGCGTGGCCGCGCTCAACGCCGGGTGGTGCGCGAGCACGGTGAGCACGCGGCGATCGGTGGATCCTTCGCTGACGGCGAGCAACCGCCACAGGTCGCCCGGCGCCGGTGGCACGGATTCGCCGGCCGCGCGCAGCACCTCGTCGAGGGCGGTCACCAGCGTACGGAACATGCCGCGCACGTGGCTGGCCGGCGCGCGGTCGGTGCGATCGCGCGGCGGGTACCAGCACGCCGCCAGCGCATCGAGCGCCTCCCGGTCCAGCCCCCCGTCGGTCCAGGCGGTCGCCAGCGGGTTCCATGGGCGGCCACCGCCGAACGGGGCCAGACGGTGCACCTCACCGATCACGGCACGCCAACCAGCCGTGGCCTCGTGCATCGCCCCGTCGAGGTCGATGACCAGCAGCGGCGCGCGCAGGTCGCGCAGAACACTCTTCAGCATCGCGTGGGTGGCGCCGTAGGCCGGTGCGGCCAGGAGCAGCGATTCGCCCGGGGGCAGGTGATAACGGCGTAGCCGGTGCGTGGTCAGGACCGGTTGTCCCGGTGCGCCCGGACCGCCGTGCGGCCAGTCCGCCGGCCCGAGGAAGGGCGGTCCGTTGGGCCGCGGGTAGCGCACGCGCGCCAGCCGCCAGAGGCGTACGACCCCGTACAACCAGGCGGCCGGTGCCAGCGCCAGCCCGACGCCGCCCGCCCAGCGGATGCGCAGCGCGTACGGTGCGAAGGCGGGCAGGTCCAGCGCCTGCCAGTAGGCGTAGGCCAGACCGACGCGCAGCGTGGTCAGCGGCAGGCCGAGCACCGCGAGGATGCACACGCCGGCCAGGTAAGGAGCGATCATCACCGCGCCCAGGCCTCCCAGGCCCGCTCCAAGGCGCCACACCAAAGGCATCATGCCGTTTCCAACACCGTCCGAAGCGCGGATGCTGCCATGGCTGACCACCGACGCGCTGCGTAAGAGAACGGCGCGCCTGAAACCATGGGCTTTCGGCGGGGGGACGACGAGCGCCGTCACTTCCCAGGCCTGAGGATATTCGCAGCATGCGCTATGCCATCAGCGCCGGTGCGCTCGCTGCTCCAGGGCGAGGCAGGGTTGCGCCGCCTTGCCGGGGCCCCCACTTCTCGCCTCTCCCCCAAGGAACGCACTATGGAACCGATGCATGCCACGACCATCGTCTGCGTCCGCCGCGACGGCAAGGTCGTCATCGGCAGTGACGGACAGGTGACCCTCGGCAATACCGTCATGAAGGCCAATGCGCGCAAGGTACGCCGCCTCGGCAAGGGCGACGTCCTGGCGGGGTTCGCCGGCGCCACCGCCGACGCCTTCACCTTGTTCGAGCTGTTCGAGGAGAAGCTGGTCAAGCACGGCGGCAACCTCACCCGCTCGGCGGTGGAGATGGCCAAGGAATGGCGCACCGATCGCCGCCTGGGCCGCCTGGAAGCCATGCTGGCGGTCGCCGACAAGGAGGCCTCGCTGCTGATCTCCGGTAACGGCGACGTGCTCGAACCGGAGCACGGCCTTATCGCCATCGGCTCGGGCGGGCCCTACGCCCAGTCGGCCGCCCTGGCCTTGATGGAGAACACCGAGCTGGATGCGCGCACGATCGTGGAAAAAGCGCTCAAGATCGCCGGTGATATCTGCATCTATACCAACCACAACTATTCGATCGAAGAGCTCTGACCCGATGTCCGAACTGACTCCCCGCGAGATCGTCAACGAACTCGACCGTTACATCGTCGGCCAGCACGACGCCAAGCGCGCCGTGGCCATCGCTTTACGCAACCGCTGGCGGCGCATGCAGCTCGAACCGGGCATGCGCGACGAGGTCACGCCGAAGAACATCCTCATGATCGGTCCGACCGGCGTCGGCAAGACCGAGATCGCGCGCCGTCTGGCCACGCTGGCCAACGCGCCCTTCGTGAAGGTCGAGGCGACCAAGTTCACCGAAGTGGGCTATGTAGGCAAGGATGTGGAGTCGATCATCCGCGATCTTGCGGACATCTCGTACAAACTCGTGCGCGATCACGCGAAGACCCGTGTGCGCAGCCAGGCCGAGGACGCTGCCGAGGACCGCTTGCTCGATGCCCTGCTGCCGCGGCGGCAGGCGACCGGCTGGGACGACACCGCCAGCAACGTCACCGCGATCGACAGCGACACGCGGCAGAAGCTGCGCAAGCAGCTGCGCGAGGGCACGCTCGACGACCGAGAGATCGAGCTGGACTTCGCCATGAACGTCGGCGTGGAGATCATGACGCCGCCGGGGATGGAGGAAATGAGCCAGCAGCTGGGCAAGATGTTCCAGAACCTCGGCGGGCAGAAGTCTCAGAAGCGCAAGATGAGCATCCGCCAGGCCCGTCCGCTGCTGGTCGAGGAAGAGGCGGGCAAGCTGCTCAACGACGAGGAACTGCGCAGCCGCGCAGTCGACAGCGCCGAACAGAACGGCATCGTCTTCATCGACGAGATCGACAAGGTGGCCCAGCGCTCGGAGTGGGGTGGTGCCGGCGTGAGCCGCGAGGGCGTGCAGCGCGACCTGCTGCCCCTGGTCGAGGGTTCCACCGTCTCGACCAAGTACGGCTCGATCAAGACCGACCACATCCTGTTCATCGCCTCCGGCGCGTTCTCGCTGGCCAAGCCTTCCGACCTGATCCCGGAATTGCAGGGCCGCCTGCCGATCCGCGTGGAACTGAACGCGCTCTCCGTCGACGACTTCAAGCGGATCCTGCGCGAACCGAACAATGCCCTGACCAAGCAATATGTTGCGCTGCTGCATACCGAAGGCGTGACCCTGGATTTCACTGAGACGGGCATCGATCGGCTGGCGGACGTGGCGTTCCAGGTCAACGAAAGGACCGAAAACATCGGGGCCCGCCGCCTGCACACGGTCATGGAGCGGCTGCTGGAGAAGATCTCCTTCGAAGCGGCGGACAAATCCGGTGAAAAGTATGTGATCGACGCTGATTACGTCGATAAAAACCTGGCTTCCCTGGTCCAGGACGAAGATCTTAGCCGTTACATCCTCTGAACATCGGGGTGCCTCCCCTCTGCTAAACTATTGACGTATATGGGCAAGGTTATTCAACTCAAAACCAACGGCCAGCGAGCTGGACTGCGCGAAGCGCAGGACAACCAGCAACTGGTGCGTCTGTGGCGCGGCGAACTCGAACACGGCAGCTTCTGCGGCTACGTGGGCGGTGTCGGCCGTGAATTCTTCCTGCTGTGGGTGATCGGCGACGGCGTGAGCTATGACGGCATGTACATCATGCGGCATCGCGACATTTCCGAATTCGAGGCGCCGGACAAGCATTCGAGCTTCCTCGAGAAGGCGCTCGCGATGAAGGGCATCCGCCCGACACCGCCGGCGGACTTCCCCCTGGACGACATCGCGCAGGTCGTGAAGGCCGCGGCCGCCCACGCGCCGGTCATCGGCGTGCACGTCGACAGCGAAGACGAGTCGGAAGTCTGCTACATCGGCCGCGTGGTCAGCGTGGACGACGAAGGCTTCAACATGCAGGAGATCACTCCCGACGCGGAGTGGCTGCGCGAGCCCTCGTTCTTCTCGTGGGACGAAGTCTCCACGGTGAGCATGGAAGACGCCTACGCCACCGCCCTCCTTGCGGTTGCCGGCGATCCGCCGCCGCTGGAACAGGGCACGGGCGACGGCTTCGGCCGCGCGCCCTGAGCCGCCGCTGGTGTAAATGTGGGAGCTGCTTCAGCGGCGAAAGGGCGCTCGCGACCATGTCCGGCGCCACTTCGTAGGTAGGCATCGCCGATAAATCGGCTCCCACAACAAGCCGGCACTCCCGCAAGAACTCTTCCACAAGAAGCTTTAAGCTCGGCTCCTTGGTCCTCAGTTCCTTTGCTCCATTCCAAGGCCATCGGCCCATGCCCCGCCCGCGTCCCCTCGACATCGTCCTGCATTCGGCCTCGCGCGTCCTCGAGGTGGCTTTCGACAACGGCGAACGCTTCCGTCTTCCCTGTGAATACCTCCGGGTGAACTCGCCCAGCGCCGAGGTGCAGGGCCATGGGCCCGGCCAGAAGATCCTGGTCTCCGGCAAGCGCAACGTGGGCATCACCGCGCTCGAACCCACCGGCCACTATGGCGTGTTGATCCGCTTCGACGACGGCCACGCCAGCGGCATCTTCGGCTGGGACACGCTCTACGACCTCGGCCGCGCCTACGACACGGCGTGGCCCGCCTACCTCGCCGAACTCGACGCCAAGGGATTGTCCCGGTAAGGGAAAGCATGCGCATGAAAGCAACATGCGCGTGCAAGGCGTATATTTGCGCGCCATCCCGCATCCACCAGCGAACACCGGACGTTCCGCGATCCCTACTCCGGAGCAAACCAGCATGACGCGAATCGTCGTCGTCGGCAGCATCAACATGGACCTGGTCACTCTCGCGCCGCGCTTTCCCGGCCCGGGCGAGACGCTCACCGGCGACCGGTTCCTCACGATTCCCGGCGGCAAGGGTGCGAACCAGGCGGTAGCCGCCGCGCGTCTCGGCGCCTCGGTATCGATGATCGGCTGCGTGGGCGACGACGCCTTCGGCAAGCAACTCTACGACGGGCTCGCCGCCGAGGGCATCGATGTCGGCCACGTCGCCCGTATCGACGGCATCGGCAGCGGTACCGCGTCGATCACCGTCGCCGGTGGCGAGAACAACATCGTCGTGGTGCCCGCCGCCAATGGACGGGTCACTCCCGCGCAGGTCGAGGCCGCACGCGAACTCATTCGCGGCGCCGATGCGGTGCTGGTCCAGTTGGAGATTCCGCTGGACGCCGTCGAGGCCACCTTGCGTATCGCGCGCGAAGAAGGCGCTCCGGTCATTCTCAATCCCGCTCCCGCCCAGCGGCTGCCGGTCGAATGGCTGTCGCACGTGCGCTTCCTCACGCCGAACCAGCACGAACTCGCCACGGTGCTCGGCGCGGAAGGCGAATCCGATTTCCGTGAACTCATGCGTCGCGCACCCTGCCCGGTCGTATTGACCCGCGGCGAGGACGGCGCGTGGTTCCGCGACAAGGACGACGAGCCACGGCACCAGCCGGGCTTCAAGGTCGACGCCGTGGATAGCACGGGCGCCGGCGATACCTTCAATGCCGCTCTCGCGGTGTACCTCGCCGAGGGCCTCGACATGGCGGTGCGCAAGGCCTGCGCCGCCGCCGCGATCGCAGTCTCCCGCCTGGGTGCGCAGGACGGCATGCCACGCGCCGATGAACTCGCGGCGTTCCTGGAGACACATCGATGAGACGTAGCGGCCTGCTGCACGCCGAACTCAACCGGCTCATCGCCGCGATGGGGCATACAGACACGCTGGTGATCGCCGACGTGGGACTGCCGGTTCCCCACGGCGTGTCCTGTATCGACCTGGCGGTGCTGCCTGGCACGCCATCCTTCGCGACGGTATTCGACGCGGTATACGCGGAACTCGCCGTCGAACGCGTCACCGTGGCACGCGAGATCCATGAAAGGAATCCCGCGTTGGTCGCGCTGTCGCGCCGCCTCGCCGGCGACGGCCTCACAGTCGACGAGGTGTCCCACGACGACCTCAAGCGACTGACCGCGCGGGCGGTGGCCGTGGTTCGCACCGGCGAGACCTCGCCCTACGCGAATGTGATCCTGCACGCCGGCGTGACGTTCTGATGAGCGCGCCCCTGGTCAGGATGCAGGACATCCACAAGGCCTTCGGTCCGGTGAAGGTGCTCGAAGGCGTGGCTTTCGAGTTGCTGCCGGGCGAAGTGCATGCGCTGATGGGTGAAAACGGCGCGGGCAAATCCACCTTGATGAAGATCCTCACCGGGATCTACGCGCCGGACTCCGGCAGCATCGAGGTCGACGGCAAGCCGGCGTCGATCACGACGCCAGCGGATGCCGAGAAATACGGCATCGCCATCATCCATCAGGAACTCAACCTGATCCCCGCGCTCAGCATCGCGGACAACCTATTCCTCGGCCGCGAGATCCAGCGCTTCGGCCTGCTCGACCATCGCGCGATGACCAGGCGCGCGATGGAGTGGCTGGCGCGCGTGGGCATGGAGCGGCTCGACCCCGGCACCTTGATCGAACGCTTGTCCGTTGGACAGCAGCAGATGGTCGAGATCGCCCGCGCGCTCGGCCAGAACGCGCGCGTGCTCATCATGGACGAGCCAACGGCGGCGCTGACCGAACACGAGACCAACACGCTGTTCAAGCTCATCCGCGACCTGCGCGCGCAGGGCACGGGCATCGTCTACGTGTCGCACCGCATGGAAGAGATCTTCGCCCTGTGCGATCGCATCTCGGTGCTGCGTGACGGTCACTTCGTTGGCACGCGTCCGGTTCCTGGCCTGGCCTTCGACGAGGTGGTGAAGATGATGGTCGGGCGCACGCTCGACGCGCGCTTCCCCACGCGCACGCCGAACATCCGCGAGGTGCGCCTGAAGGTCGAGCACGTGACCGGTGGCATGGTGAAGGATGTGAGCTTCGACCTGCACTCGGGTGAAGTGCTCGGCGTGGCCGGCCTGCTCGGCGCGGGCCGCACCGAACTCGCGCGCCTGCTGTTCGGCCTCGACAAGCTCAGCGAAGGCACGGTCACGCTCGATGGCAAGGTGGTGACGCCGAAGTCGCCGAACGAAGCCATCCATTCCGGGTTCGGTTTCGTTACCGAGGATCGCAAGGCGCAGGGCCTGGTGCTCGGCATGAGCCTGCGCGAGAACGTCAGCCTTCCGCGCGTCCCGGCGCATGCGGGGCTGGTCGACCGTCCGGGCGAGAAGAAACAGACGCGCGGGCTGATCGACGCCTTGAAGATCCGCACGCGCGACATGGAACTCGATGTCCGGGCACTGTCCGGCGGCAACCAGCAGAAGGTCGTCCTGGCCAAGTGGCTGGCGTTGAAGCCACGCGTGCTCATCCTCGACGAGCCCACCCGCGGCGTCGACGTCGGCGGCAAGGCAGAGATCTATCACATCATCAATCAACTCGCGGAGCAGGGCGTGGCCATCCTCATGATTTCCTCGGAACTGCCGGAGGTGCTCGCGATGAGCGACCGCATCCTGGTCATGCACGAGGGCCGTGCGACGGCCCTGCTCGACGCCCACGGTGCCACCCAGGAATCCGTGATGACCGCCGCGACCGGAGGCAAGTGACATGACTCTCCAACTCGACTGGAGCCGCGCCACGACGCTCCTGCAACGCCTCGGCTCCGTGATCGGGCTGATCCTGCTCTTCATCGCGCTGTCGATCATGAGTCCGGACTTCCTCACCACGGGCAACCTGCTGACCGTGTTGCGCCAGGTGTCGATCAACGCACTGATCGCCTTCGGCATGACCTTCGTGATCCTCGCCGGCGGCATCGATCTCTCGGTCGGCGCCATCCTCGCGCTCACGGGCGCGGTCACCGCCGGCCTCATGGCCGCGGGCCACGGCATGGTGCTATCTGCCGGCGCGGGCTTGCTGCTCGGCCTCGTGCTCGGCATGGTCAACGGCGCCCTGGTGTCCTGGGGCAAGGTCGCCCCGTTCATCGCGACGTTGGGCACGATGACGCTCCTGCGCGGCGTCACGCTGTCGTATACGCAGGGCAGCCCGATCCCCGTCACCAATCCCAGCTTCGCGCTGCTCGGTGGTGGGTACGTGGCCAACCTGATCCCGTTGCCGGTGATCTGGATGTTCGTCGCCTTCGTGCTCTGCGGCTTCCTGTTGCGTGGCACGGTGTTCGGTCGCCACGTGATCGCGATCGGCGGCAACGAGGAAGCGGCGCGTTTGTCCGGCGTCCGCCTGTCGCCGATGAAACTGGCGATCTACGGTCTCTCCGGGCTGCTGTCTGCCTTCGCGGGCATCGTGCTCACCTCGCGCCTGTATTCCGCGCAAGCCACCGCAGGCGCCGGCTACGAGCTGGATGCCATCGCGGCGGTGGTGCTCGGCGGCACCAGTCTCGCCGGCGGCCGTGGCTGGCTCTTCGGCACCCTGGTCGGCGCGCTGCTGATCGGCTTCCTGAACAACGGTCTCAACCTGCTCGGCGTAAGCTCCTTCTACCAGCAGGTGGTGAAGGGCATCGTCATCCTGATCGCCGTCCTGCTCGACAGGCGGCAGTAATAACAACGAGGGAACACACCATGCGCAAACTGACATTCCTCGCCGCGGCCGCGGCAACGCTTCTCGCGGCCTGCTCGCAGCAGGGCCCGGGCGAATCCGCCCCGGCAGCCGGTGCAACCGCCGGCGGCGCCGCGCCCTCGGGCACTCCGGTGGTCGGCCTCGCGCTGTCCACGCAGAACAACCCGTTCTTCGTCGAACTCAAGGACGGCGCCGAGAAGGCCGCGAAGGACGCCGGCGTGCAGCTCGTCGTGGTCGACGCGCAGGACGATCCGGCGCGCCAGATCTCCAGCGTGGAAGACCTGATCCAGAAGCGCGTCTCGGTGATCCTGCTCAACCCGACCGATTCCTCGGCCCTGGCCGGCGCGGTGCAGTCCGCGCAGCGCGCGAACATTCCGGTGGTCACGCTCGACCGTGGCGTCGATGGCGCCGAAGTCGCGTCGCACATCGCGTCGGACAATGTCGCCGGCGGCAAGATGGCCGCCGATTACCTGGCGAAGGCGCTGGGTGGCAAGGGCAACATCATCGAGTTGCAGGGCGTGGCCGGCACTTCGGCGGCGCGTGAGCGCGGCAAGGGCTTCGACGACGAGATCGCCACCACCGGCATGAAGGTCGTCGCGAAGCAGCCCGCCAACTTCGACCGCGCGCAAGGCCTCTCGGTGAGCGAGAACCTTCTCCAGGGCAATAGCGACGTGCAGGCGATCTTCGCCCAGAATGACGAGATGGCGCTGGGCGCGGTGCAGGCCCTGGCCGGAAAGAACAAGAAAGTACTGGTTGTCGGCTTCGACGGCACGCCGGACGGCAAGACCGCCGTGCAGAGCGGCGCGATGGCCGCCACCGTCGCCCAACAGCCGGAAGAGATCGGCAAGCTCGGCGTCGAAACGGCGAAGAAGCTCATCGACAAGCAGCCGGTCGAGAAGTCGATCGCCGTGCCGCTGAAGCTGCTCACGAAGGAATAAGAGCACCGCAAGCGCGATGCACCAGGGGCCGGGCCACCGCGAGGTGACCCGGCCTTTTTGCTTCCGCTTCGCGGAAATCGCCGCTGAAGCGGCTCCCACAAAAGCGGAACTTGCCGCTATCGATGTCGGATGAACCAGGTAGGAGTAGACCCTGTGGGAGCCGACCTTGTCGGCGATCCCGCGGCAGCGGGCTAGGCCATGGCAAGCACCCATCGCCGACAGGGTCGGCTCCCACCGAAGCCCGGACCTACACAGAAGCCCAGACCTGCACAACCGAGGCTGGTTTAGTCTTTACCGGGACTGGTCAGTCCTGCGGCCCCGGCGCAATGACTTCGCGCTGGCCATTGATGCCCATCGACGAGACGAGGCCTGCCGCTTCCATGGCCTCGACGAGCCGGGCCGCGCGGTTGTAGCCGATGCGGAACTGGCGTTGCACGAACGAGATGGACGCGCGGCGAGAACGGAGCACGAACGCCGCCGCTTCGTCGTAGAGGGGATCAAGCTCGGCATCGACCCCGTCTTCGCCCGGTTCGCCATCGACGGCTTCGCTGGGCGGACCGGCGAGGATTTCGTCCTTGTAATCGGGCTCGCCGAACTGCTTCAGCCATGCCACGATGCGATGCACTTCCTCGTCGGCGACGAAGGCGCCGTGGATGCGTTGCGGATAGCCCGTACCGGGAGGAAGGAACAACATGTCGCCCTGGCCCAGCAGGCTTTCCGCGCCCATCTGGTCGAGGATGGTGCGCGAGTCGATTTTCGACGACACCTGAAAGGCGACGCGCGTGGGGATGTTGGCCTTGATCAAGCCGGTGATGACGTCGACGGAGGGGCGCTGCGTGGCGAGGATGAGGTGGATGCCCGCGGCGCGCGCCTTCTGCGCCAGCCGTGCGATCAGTTCCTCGATCTTCTTCCCGGCGACCATCATCAGGTCGGCCAGCTCGTCGATCACCACCACGATCATCGGCAGCGTGTCGAGGTGCTCGGGCACTTCCGGATGCGCGGGGAAAGGGTTGAACAACGGCCTGCCGGCGGCCCGCGCCTCGCGGACCTTCTGGTTGTAACCGGCGAGGTTGCGCACGCGCAGGTCGGACATCACCTTGTAGCGATTCTCCATTTCCGCCACGCACCAGTTCAATGCGTTCGCGGCGAGCTTCATGTCGGTCACGACCGGGGCGAGCAGATGCGGGATGCCTTCGTAGACCGAAAGCTCCAGCATCTTCGGATCGATCATGATCATGCGCACGTCGTCGGGCGTGGCCTTGTAGAGCATCGACAGGATCATCGCGTTCACCGCGACCGACTTGCCCGAGCCCGTCGTTCCCGCGACCAGCATATGCGGCGCCTTGGCCAGGTCGGCCACCACGGGCTCGCCGGTGATGCCCTTGCCCATGGCCAGGGTCAGCAACGAATCGGACTCACGGTATTCCGCCGAGTCGAGGATCTCCGACAAGGCGATCATCTGCCGCTGTTCGTTCGGCAATTCCAGACCCATGCATGTCTTGCCGGGGATGGTTTCCACCACGCGGATCGACGTGCGGCCGAGACCGCGGGCGAGATCCTTCATCAAGGCGACGATCTGGTTGCCGCGCACGCCAACGGCGGGCTCGACTTCGTACCGCGTGATCACCGGACCGGCGGACGCACCGACGACCTGCACGGGCACCTTGAACTCGCGCAGGCGCTGCTCGATCAGTTCACCGGTATCGATGAGTTCCTGCTCGGAGATCGCAGTGGTGGCGTTCGCCGGCGCGGCGGCGAGCAGGGAAAGCGGTGGTACCGTGACGGCACTCGTTTCCGTCGCCCGCAGGGGACGAACCGGAGTCAGTGCAACGACGGGCACTGATTCGACAGCCATTTCGTCGTTCGCCGCGATCGCGAACCGCGACACGGGAGCGACCGGAACAGGCGCAACAGACGTCAGTGGAGCTGTTGCGAGAGGCGCATCGTCGTGCCCTGTAAAACCTGCGTCGTATCCGCCACGAGGCGCGCTGTAGGAGATATCGTTCGAGCGCTTCTGCGAAACCGCCTCGACAACATGCTCGACCGGCATCGCTACGCTACGCTCGGTGGGAGCCGACCCTGTCGGCGATTCAAACCTCGCCTCACGCTCCACGGCGCGCGCGACCACCTCCGATCCACCACTCGCAGCAGCCGCCGTTTTCGGCGCCAGCCACGGCTCGCGAATCACCGTGTCCGGCAGCGCGCGATGCCTCGGCGGCACCGGCGTGGCGACGGAAGGGCGAACGGACGGAACGGACTCGCGCCGCGCGGTGTCGACGCGCGGCTTATGCGCAGCGGGTGCCGAACGTGAAGCGGCCGTTGTCGTTTTCCTCCGTCGAGCGGGTGCACGGTCCGGACGACGCACGGCGGGAACGGAACGTCTGCCCGTCGCGCGAGTCGCCGAGCGATTGAACAGTCGACGTATTCCGCCAACGGCGAGGATGCCCAATGGTTCGACCAGCGCATTGCCACGCGCGAGGAACGCGGACAAGGGAACACCCAGGTACCAGGGCAAGGCGATCACGATAGCGACGATACACAGCAGCGCGGCAAAGCCCGGGAAGCCCGATACAACCCCCGCCAGCCAATGGCACACCGCACCGCCCACGGAGGGATCGTCCGTGTAGTGCGACAGCATGAGTCCTTCGAGCGCGGTGCTCGAAAGCAACACGAGAAGGAACCCCGCCCAGAAACGAATCGCACCGGGGCCTACCGTCGGCGGACGCCGCCGGCGAACCATCGCGACGCCGAGACGCCAGAGCAGGGGAAGCAGCCAGAGGGTGGACAGCCCGAAGGCACCGAACACGAAGGAGAGCATGCCTAACCGCGAGAACCTAGCGAGTTCTACAGTTTAGCGCGCATTCGTGCGCCGCCAAAACGGAAGTGGTGGTAAGCCACTGTTCGTGTTGGAGAGCGTCGCCGACAGGGTCGGCTCCCAGAGGGCTACGAATCGCCGATGAATCGGCTCCCACAAGGTTGCGGTTGGCTGGTGGGAGCCGACCCTGTCGGCGATTGACCTCACCCGCGATAGCGCGGCGCCACTTCCTTGCGCGAGAGGTTCGGTGCCATCGCCAGCCGCGCGGCCTCGAACGTCTTGTACTGCGCTTCATCCTGCAACGGCGGAATGGTCACCACTTCGCCACGGTCGTAGCCGACCAGCGCCGCGTCGACCAGATCGGCGGTTTCCATCACCATCCCCGGAAGCAGCGCATCCACGTCCTTGCCCGACTTCTCCCATATCTCCGACCGCGTCGCACCCGGCAACACGGCCTGTGCGCGCACGTTCGTGCCTTGCACCTTGGCTGCCAGGCTTTGGGTGATGTTGAGCAGATGGGCCTTGGAGCCGCTGTAGATGCCGTCGAACATTTCAGGAACGAAGGCCAGGACGGAGGCGATATTGATGATGCCGCCCTTATCGCGTGCGACGAACGCCTTCGCGGCTGCCGCGGTCAGCAGCGTAGGAGCGAGGATGTTCACGGTGATCAGCTTCTCGATCGGCTCGCTGCCGTTCTCGAGCAGGCTGCCTTCGAGCGAAATGCCGGCGTTGTTGACCAGCAGGGTGATGGACGCGTCCTCGGCGAGGCGGCGTTCCACGGTCGAGATGTCCTTGCGGTCGGTCAGGTCGGCGCGCAAAACCTCGACCTTGCGCCCCGTGCGGGCGGCGATCTTCTGCGCCACCGCTTCCAGCCGGTCCACGCGGCGGGCGGCCAGGATCAGGTCGTAGCCGCGGTCGGCGAGACGCTCGGCATAGACCTCGCCGATACCCGAGGAAGCGCCCGTGACCAGGGCCGTACCTTTGTTTTCAGTGCTCATGACGATGACTCCGTAGGGTTACTTGCAAAGTGATAGTAACTAGGTTGCCCTACGATAGTGACTTCACTATCATAATGCAATGGACATCGACAAACTTTCTTCAGGTACCTGCGCCATCTCCCGGAGCCTCGCCCTGGTGGGCGATGCATGGAGCGCGCTGATCCTCCGCGACGCCAGCCGGGGCATGACCCAGTTCGACCAGTTCCGGACCAGCCTGGGCATCGCGCCGAACATCCTGTCCCGCCGATTGAAGTCCCTGACCGAGGCGGGTGTATTGGAGAAGCGCCGCTACAGCGAACGCCCGCCGCGCGACGAATACGTGCTGACCCTGGCGGGCCGGGATTTCATTCCGATCCTCGCGGCGATGGGCGAGTGGGGCCGCCGGTATAACGGGCACGGCAAGCTCAGCCACCTCGTCAACGAGGAGACTGGCTGCCCGGTGCGGGCCGTGGTGGTGGACGAATCGACGGGCAGGCCACTGGGCGGCATACCGATGCACCTGGAAATGCCGGACGGATCGTTGCCGGCATAGCGCAGGCGCCCGTAGACGGTTGCTCGCTATCCCCGCGCGGCTTGCTCGTTCAGGTGTCGCTTCGGCATACGGGCACCTCGAATTTTTCGTTGGGGTCGCCATGGCGTGACGCGACAATCGCGTGTTGCTCTCCGGTGAACCAGCGCTGCGCTGGCCACCAGCGTGGAATCACGGGATGCGTCGTCGGCTCCACCGCCTGTCCCGGCTCCGGAACCAGCACATCGGCGTGGCTGCATCGCGCCGCCGCGAGGATGCGTTCCGGTGGCTCGGTCCACGCGTGATGCGCCAGCTTGATCAGACCCCAGTGCACGGGAATCAACACGCGGCCACGAACCTCTTCGTGCACCAGCATCGCCTGCTCCGGGCCGAGGTGCCAATCGGGCCATTGCGGATCGTACTGACCGGCCTCGATCATCGTCACATCGAACGGGCCGAGCTTCGTGCCCACGTCGACGAAGGTGTCATTGAGACCGGTGTCCCCGGAATAAAAAGCGCGATGAACGGGGCCGACGAGCGCGAAGCCCGTCCATAGCGTGTGGTCGCTTTGCGGCGAAAGACGGCCAGATGCATGCCGCGAAGGTGTCGACACGACGCGCACGTTTCCCACCTTCGCTTCCTGCCACCAGTCCAGCTCGGTGATCCGGTCCCGCGGCACGCCCCAACCGACGAGATGCGCACCGACGCCGAGGGGCACGATGAAGCGCGTGCCACGAGCGTTCAACGCCTGCACGGATGGGCGATCCAGATGGTCGTAATGATCGTGCGAGATCACGACCGCGTCGACACGCGGCAGGCGATCGATCGGCACCGGAGGCTCGTACCACCGCTTCGGACCGAGCCATGGGAAGGGCGAAGGCCGTTCGCTCCACAGCGGGTCGACGACGATGTTCGCGCCATCGATTTCGACGAGCATCGACGAATGGCCAAACCAGGTCACGCGTAGTCCACTCGACGGCGGCTGCGCATAGACGGCCGACGAATCGATCGTGGGTACCGGGGCATCGGGCTCTTCGCCCGGCTGCGATTCGAGCATCTGCCAGATGCCGCCCTTGAGGTTGCTGTACATCGGCAGGGGATTGGCGAAGCGATCACCGTGCCATTGCGGCGAACGGACGATATCCGGGGCACGCGGGTCGTTCGCTCCCGAACCGACGTTGGGCCACGCGGACACCGCGGCGAAGACGATGAAGACGACGAGCAGGCCGACGATGACGGCCAGGTAACGGAGGAAACGCTTCAAGCCCGGAGTCCTTTGGGATTCGCTTCGACGATAGCGGGTAGCCCCGGGTTAGTCACCGCTGAATAGTGCTCGCGGCCGGGGCTGCCCATGAAAGCTGCCTCGGCCGCGAACGTCATTCGCCTCAGGCCGGCATCGTCGCCATGTCGATCACGAAGCGGTAGCGCACGTCGTTCTTCACCAGGCGTACGAAGGTCTCGTTGATCGAGGCCATGTCGACCAGTTCGATATCCGACACGATGTTGTGCTCGGCGCAGAAATCCATCATTTCCTGGGTCTCGGCCATGCCACCGATGGCGGAGCCGGCGATCGTGCGGCGCGGGAGCATCAGGGCGCCACCGATCATGCCGTCGATCGGCGTGAGCACGCCGACCAGCACCATCGTGCCGTCGAGCTTGAGCAGGTTGATGTACGGATTCAGGTCGTGCGACACCGGCACCGTGTTGAGCAGGAAGTCGAAGCTGGCGGCGGCCGCCTTCATCGCTTCGGCGTCCGTGGAGAGCAGCACGGCATCGGCGCCGAGGCGCTTCGCATCCGCACCCTTGGACGCCGAAGTGGTGATCATCGTGACATGCGCGCCCATCGCCTTGGCGAACTTCACGCCCATGTGGCCGAGGCCACCGAGGCCGACGACGCCGACCTTCTGTCCGGGACCGACGTTCCAGTGGCGCAGCGGCGAATACGTGGTGATGCCCGCGCAAAGCAGCGGCGCGACAGCCTTCAGGTCGAGCTTCTCGGATACCTTCACCACGAAACGCTCTTCGACCACGACATCGGTGGAATAGCCGCCATAGGTCGGCGTGCTGCGGTCCTGTTCCGTGCCGTTGTACGTGAAGCTCGTGTGGTTCAGGCAGTACTGCTCGAGGTCGCGCTTGCATGATTCGCACTCACGGCAGGAGTCGACCATGCAACCGACGCCGGCGTAGTCGCCGACCTTGAACTTCTTCACCGCCGAACCGACGGCCTTCACCCGGCCGACGATCTCGTGGCCCGGAACCATGGGGTAGATGGAGTTGCCCCAGTCGTTGTGAGCCTGGTGCAGGTCCGAATGGCAGATGCCGCTGTAGAGGATCTCGATGTGCACGTCATGGGCGCCGACATCGCGACGCGGAACCTTGAAGGGAACGAGGGGCGCCTTGGCCTGGGGGGCGGCGAATCCGCGGACTTCGAACATGGGAGTCATCCTCTTCTGGAGTGGTTCGGTAGCCGGCAACGGTAATGGTTCAACAATCGTTCCCGCCAACGGGGATTACGGGATGAATCGTTGAGTTATCCTTCACAATCATGCGACCCGACAACCTTTCCCACCTCGCGGCCTTCGCCGCCGTCGCCCGCCATGCGAGCTTCCGCAAGGCCGGGGCGGAACTGACCTTGTCCACATCGGCCATCAGCTATGCGATACGGGGGCTGGAGGAACGCCTGGGGGTGACCTTGTTTCACCGGACCACGCGCAGCGTTTCGCTGACCGAAGCGGGGCAGCGCCTGCTGGAGCGCTTGCAGCCGGCACTCGCCGATGTCAACGAAGCGCTGGAGGAAATGAACAACTTCCGCGCGACGCCCGCCGGCACCTTGCGCATCAACATGCCACGGGTCACGGCCCAATTATTGTTGCCGGACCTCTTGCCCCGGTTCCTGGCCACCTATCCGGACATCCATTTCGAAGCGGTGGACAACGACAGCCTGGTCGATATCGTCGCGCTGGGTTTCGATGCGGGAATACGCTTCCTGGAAGCGGTACCCGAAGACATGATCGCGGTGCCTATCGGGGGCGAGCAGCGGGGTGCCTGCGTCGCGTCACCGGAATACTTCGCCACGCACGGCATTCCGAAGCATCCCAACGACCTCTTCCAGCACGACTGCATCCGCTTTCGCTTTCCCAGCGGGCGTCTCTACAAGTGGGAATTCGAGCAGGGTGCCACGAAGCTCGACCTGGACGTGCGCGGCCGGGTCACCTTCGGCGACTTCCGGCTTTCCGTCGAAGCCGCGCTCACCGGCATCGGCGTGACCCTCGTACTGGAAGACCAGGTGGCGGACGTCATTCGCGAGGGGAAGCTGGTCCGTGTGCTGGAGGACTGGTGCCCTCCCTATCCGGGTTTCATGTTGTACTACCCGCGGCAGCGGCGGGTGACCTCGGCCCTGCGCGCATTCGTGGAGTTCGTCCGCGACGCCCGCTGGACGGTAGCGACCGACCCGGCACCGGGCGTATCCTAGGCGGCATGCTGCGTCGCACCAAGGCGGCGCGCCCCTCGTCCCCGGGCTTTCCATGACTTCTACCGCTCCCGCGATCGCTCCGGGCACGCCGCCCGTCCGCGCCCCCCATGTCGGCCTGGTGATCCTCGCCCTGGCCGTGGGCGGCTTCGCCATCGGCACCACCGAGTTCGCCTCGATGAGCATGCTGCCCTTGTTCGCGCAGGGCCTCGGCATCGATGCGCCCACCGCCGGCCACGTCATCAGCGCTTACGCCCTGGGCGTCGTGGTCGGAGCGCCAATCATGACGGTGTTGGGGGCGCGCGTGCCACGCCGCAAGCTGTTGCTCATCCTCATGGCCATGTTCACGGTGTTCAACGGCCTCACCGGGCTGTCGCCGAACTATCACTGGATGCTGGTGTTCCGCTTCCTCGCCGGGCTGCCGCACGGCGCTTACTTCGGCGTCGCGGCCTTGGTCGCCTCGTCGCTGGTGCCGGCGAACCGCCGAACCCGGGCCGTCGGCCAGATGTTCCTCGGCCTGACCTTCGCCACGGTGGTGGGCGTGCCGCTGGCGAGCTGGCTCGGGCAGGCGGTGGGGTGGCGTTGGGCGTTCGCCTTGGTCGCGATACTCGGCATCGCGACGATGACCGCCGTGGCGGTGTTCGCGCCGGAAGTCGCGGCGGACAAGGACGCCAGCCCGCTGCGGGAACTCGGTGCGCTTAAACGTTCGCAGGTGTGGCTCACGCTGGCCATCGGCGCGATCGGTTTCGGCGGCATGTTCGCGGTCTATACGTATCTGGCGGACATCCTCATCTCCGTCACGCACATGCCGTTGCACACGGTTCCCTGGGTGATCGGCGTCTTCGGTGTCGGCCTGACCGCCGGCAACATGGTGGTGCCCGTCTTCGCCGATCGCGCGCTGATGCGCACCGCCGGCGGCCTGCTGGTGTGGAGCATCGTGATGCTGGCGCTGTTTCCGCTGGCTGCCGGCAATGTCTGGACGCTGGGTCTCGACGTCTTCCTCATCGGTATCGGCGGCGCGCTCGGCACCGTTTTGCAGACGCGGCTCATGGATGTCGCGGGCGATGCGCAGGGCCTCGCGGCTTCGCTGAATCACTCCGCGTTCAATACCGCGAACGCGCTGGGACCGTTCCTCGGAGGGCTGGCTATCGCACACGGATACGGATGGACGTCGCCGGGCTGGGTCGGCAGCTTGCTGGCTGTCGCCGGTCTGGCCATCTGGGCGGTATCCCTGGCTAACGAACGCCGCGCTATCGTCGCCACACCGGAGCATTGCTAGGTTCGGTGGGAGCGGACCCTGTCCGCGATGCACTTCGCCTCATTTCCCGATACAAAACGAACCGAATATAGCCCCGAGCAAATCATCGGATGAATACGTCCCCGTGATTTCACCGAGCGCTTGCTGCGCATGACGCAGTTCTTCGGCAGCGAGTTCACCGGCGTGGCTGTCGTGCAACGCGATAGCCGTTCGATCCAGGGACTCGCGTACCGATTCCAACGCCACGACATGCCTGCGGCGCGCGCTGAACGCGCCTTCGCCAGCGCCGGCCGTGGCCAAGTGGCGCAACAGCGCGCGCAACCGATCCAGCCCCTCACCCGTGCGTGCGGAGAGCCAGAGGGTTTCGTATCCACCGCGATGTTCGTAGTGAGCCACCGATTCCGACAGATCGATCTTGTTGACGATGACGACGCGGGTCGCGTGACCCGGCGTGCCATCGAAGAAGGCGAGGTCCTCGTTCGCATGCTCATCGTCTGTAACGAGTAGCGCGACATCGCAGCGTTCGAGTTGTGCGCGTGCGCGACGGATGCCTTCGCGTTCGACGACATCGTCGGACTCGCGAAGACCCGCCGTGTCCGCTAGCTCGAAGGTGGCGCCGTCGATGCTGACCGACTCGCGTAACACGTCGCGGGTTGTACCGGGAATATCGGTGACGATGGCGCGCTCCTGTCCCGCGAGCGCATTCAACAGGCTCGACTTGCCCGCGTTCGGGCGTCCCACGATAGCCACCACGATGCCGTCGTTGAGGCGGACGCCGCGGCGCGTTTCGATCAACAGGGCGTCGAGATTCGCGCGCAAGGTGGCAAGGTTCCGTCCGATCACCGGGTCGGCGAGGAAATCGATTTCCTCCTCGGGAAAATCGATGGCCGCCTCGATATGCACGCGCAGCGCGATCAGTTCACCGAGCAGTTCATCCACGCGTGCGGAGAACACGCCTTCCATCGAACGCAATGCGGCGCGGGCCCCTGCTTCGGACGTGGCGGCGACGACATCGGCCACCGCTTCGGCCTGGGTGAGGTCGAGCTTGCCATTGAGGAAGGCGCGTTCGGTGAATTCACCCGGCCGGGCGAGCCGGGCGCCGAGCGAGATCGTCCGGCGAAGCAACGCGTCGAGGAGCACCGCGCTGCCGTGACCTTGAAGTTCGAGCACGTGTTCGCCGGTGTACGAAGCCGGGCCAGGGAAATAAAGCAGGATGCCGCGATCGATCAGCTCACCGTCGCCATCGCGAAACGCGGCGAAATGTGCATGACGCGGTACTGGTTCGCGTCCAAGCATGGCGCGAGCGATCGCCGGCGCACCGGGACCCGAAACGCGGACGGCGCCGACGCCAGCCGCGCCGGCACCGGTGGCGATGGCTGCGATGGTGTCGTCGCCGTGGTTCATGGCTTACCCGTCGATAGCGAAGCGGCGCGTCTCTCGACGCGCCGCCCGGTGGTCATGCGGTCTTGGCCTTGATGTCGGCCCTGTCGACGCTCCGGTTGATCCACCACTGCTGAAGCAGGCTGGTGGCACCGTTCACGGTCCAGTAGAGCACCAGGCCCGACGGGAAGAAGGCGAAGAAGACACCGAAGATCAATGGCATCACCTTCATCATCTTGGCCTGGGTCGGATCCATGCCGGCGGTGGGCATCATCCGCTGGGTGAGCAGCGTGACCAGGAAGTAGAGTACCGGCAGCACGTAGAACGGATCGGGCGCCGAGAGATCGTGGATCCAGCCGAAGAACGGCGCATGGCGCAGTTCGATGGATTCGGACAACACGCGCAGCAGGCCGATGAAGATGGGGAAGGTGATCAGGATGGGCAGGCAGCCCGCCATCGGATTGACCTTCTCCTTCTTGTACAGCTCCATCATCGCCTGCTGCATCTTCATGCGGTCGTCGCCGTAACGCTCCTTGAGCGCGGCGACGCGCGGTTGCAGCTTGCGCATGCGCGCGCCGGAGCGGAACTGCGCGTCGGTGAGCTTGTACAACGCGATCTTGATCAGCAGCACGAGCAGGATGATCGCCACGCCCCAGTTGCCGCTGATCGCGTGCAGCTGCGAAAGCAACCAGTGCAGTGGCTGGGCGATGATCGTGAACCAGCCGTAGTTGCTGGTCAGTTCCAGGCCGGGCGCGATGACGTCGAGCGTGCCTTGCAGCTTCGGGCCGATGTACAGGCGCGCGACGCTGTCCGCGGTCTGGCCGGGTGCCACCTGGATGGTGGGACCGAACGCACGCACGAGATAACGCGGCGTGGCCGAGTTGGGATCGACGATGGTGCTGCTGTAGTTCACCGACTGGTCGGCCGGCGGGATCCAGGCGACGAAGAAGTAATGCTGGAGCATGCTGACCCAGCCACCGGTGATCTGGCGGTTGAGCGGCTTCTTCGCGAAGTCTAGGAACGGCAACGACTCGAACTTGTTTTCCGGGCTGTACCAGGCGGCGCCGAAGAAGCTGTGCTGGGCGGGGTCGGTATACGCCTTGAACCAGTTCACCTTCTCGGCGGGCACGCGCTGCAATTGGTGGTACGCGTTACCCGTCCACACCGCGCTCGTGCCATTTTCCACGCGCTGGTCGAGAGCGACGACATAGTCGGTGCGCTTCAGTGTGTAGCGCTTGATCACCTTGAGCCCCGACGGGTCGGTCCAGGTGAGGTCGATGCTTACTTCCTTCTCGCCATCGGCCAGCGAGGCCTGCGTCTTCCCGGCGTGGAACAACGCGCGGTGATCGGGCGCGGCACCCGTGTTGCTGACGAGGCCATCCTGGGCGGCGAAGAAATGCGCTGCCTCGTCGTCGAGCAGGCGTGCCGGCGGCGGATTGGGATTCTTCTTGGTGACCGGTTCGTCCGGGTAAGCCAGCAGTTCGGAGCGGACGATGCTGCCGCCACGGGTGTCGATGGTCAGGCGAAGCACGTCGTTCGACAGCGTGACCAGTTCGGCCTTGCCTTCCTCGGCGGGCGCGACGGTGTCGCCCGGCACCTTGGCCGGCGCGACGGCACCTGGAATGCTGCTGTCCGCATTCGGCTTGCCGGCATCGGTCTGGGCCGCCGGCGTCGGAGCGGCGGGCTGGGGACCGTAGTCTTTCTCCCATTCCGTCCACAGCAGGTACGCCACGAACATGAGCGCGAAGAAGAGGAGCGTGCGCGTTTGATTCATTGCAGGGCCAGATCCGAATGGCGCCACGGCCGGATGGCCGGGAAAGGCGGGGAGGACGGGAAGGTCAACGCGCGATTGTGCCGTCGGCACCCTCGCGCTTCAACGGCCGGATACGGCGAAACAGCGCATCGAGCTCGGCCAGGAGCACCGCACCGGTCTCGTTGACCGCGCTGTCGCGGGCCATGACCAGGATATCGACGGGTGGCAGGGCGGGGCGGGCGTGGCGAAATGCCTCACGCGCCAGGCGCTTGATCCGGTTTCGGTCGACGGCGCGCTTGGAACAGCGCTTGGAGATCGCCAGGCCGAGGCGGGCAGTGTCGAGCTCGTTGTTTCCGAAGCGCAAAAGAAAACAGCGGCCGCCGAGGCGACCGCTGACTGTTCGCAACGCTGCGAAGTCGGCGGCGCGGCGAAGCCGCGCATCGCGCGGCAAGGCTGCGGCACGCACGACAGGCGAGCCGCTTACGGGATCAGGCGCTTGCGACCCTTCGCGCGGCGCGCGTTGAGGATCTTGCGGCCGTCGGCCGTGGCCATACGAGCGCGGAAGCCGTGGGTGCGGGCGCGCTTGAGCTTGCTGGGCTGGAAAGTACGCTTCATGGCGCTTACATCCGGGTGAAGATTGAATATGGCCGGAAAGTATGGCCGAGATTCGCGAGGACTGTCAACCGTTTGGGACACCGCGCCAAGGTGAAGACGCGGGCCGGCGGACTCCGGCGAGGGGCCGGAACGCTGGTAGACTTCGTCGTCCACCCCGCGCGCATGCGCCCCTTCTGTGGCAAGAATACCCGATGAGTGATCTCTGGAGACGCTGTCTCGAGCGTCTTGAAGGCGAATTGAGCGCCGAGGATGTCCATACCTGGCTGATGCCCCTGCAGCCACGGGAGGACCCGACCGGCCTGTTCCTGTACGCGCCCAATCCCTATTCGCTGGATACGGTGCGCGAGCAATACCTGGTGAAAATCCAGTCGATCGTGGAACACCTCACGGGCCGTCCCCTGCCCGTGCGTCTCGAAGTCGGCTCGTCCGGCGGCCGTCCGGCGCCGGTGCGTCCGGCGTCGGCCACGCATGTTTCCGCGCCGGCATCGCCGCGTGCTCCGGAGGCGGCACCCGAACCGCCGCATGTGCACAACCTCGACCCGCACTACACGTTCGAGACCTTCGTGGAAGGCAAGTCGAACCAGCTGGGCAAGGCCGCGGCCATGCAGGTGGCGATGAATCCCGGCCGGGCTTACAACCCGTTGCTGCTGTACGGCGGCACTGGCCTGGGCAAGACCCATCTCATGCATGCGGCCGGCAACCTGCTGATGCAGAACAACCCGGGCGCCAAGGTGCTGTACCTGCGCTCGGAGCAATTCGTCAGCGGCATGGTGAAGGCGCTGCAACAGAAGAACATGGACGACTTCAAGCGCCGCTTCCGCTCGGTGGACGCGCTGCTCATCGACGATATCCAGTTCTTCGCCGGCAAGGACACCACGCAGGAAGAGTTCTTCCACACCTTCAACGCGTTGTTCGAGGCGAAACAGCAGATCATCCTCACCTGCGACCGTTATCCGAAGGAGCTCGACAAGCTCGAGCCGCGGCTGAAGTCACGACTGGGGTGGGGCCTGTCGGTGGCGATCGAGCCACCGGACTTCGAAACGCGCGCGGCCATCCTGCTTTCCAAGGCGGCCGACAAGGGCATGGAGGTGTCCGAGGACGTGGCGATGCTGCTGGCCCGGCGCATCCGCTCCAACGTGCGTGACCTCGAGGGCGCGCTCAACACGCTGGCGGCCCGCGCGAACTTCTATCGCAAGCCGATCACCACGGACTTCGCCGAGGAAACCCTGCGCGACCTGCTCAACACGCATGCGCAGGCCGTGACGGTGCCCAACATCCAGAAGACCGTGGCCGACTATTACCAGGTGCGCCTGTCCGACCTGCTCTCCAAGCGGCGTGTGCGCTCGCTGGCGCGCCCCAGGCAGGTCGCCATGGCGCTCTCCAAGGAGTTGACCGAGCACAGCCTGCCGGAGATCGGGGAAGCCTTTGGCGGCCGCGACCACACGACGGTGCTGCATGCCTGCCGCACGATCCGCGGCTTCTGCGAAAAGGACGTGCGCATGCGTCAGGACTGGGAGCAACTCATCCGTATATTGACGGGCTGAGAACCTGTGGATAATAGGTGGATGGACGGAGGACGGTTTTGAGGCCTGAAGTTATCCACAAGGCACCCACATGAAACCGCGTGTTCGGGCTAGTTGATATCTCAAAGCAACCATTTGAAGATTAAACAATTTTCAGACTTGTCAAGATATCCACCGGCCCTACAACTACCACTAATAAAATCTTAAAAACTAAAAGCAGGAGTAGGGGACGCATGCAATTCAGCATCCAGAGGGAAGTACTGCTCAAACCCCTGCAGCAGGTGGTGGGCGTGGTGGAACGCCGCCAGACGCTGCCCGTGCTGGCAAACCTTCTGGTGCGCGCCTCCGGTAGTGAGGTGTCCTTCACGGGCACCGACCTCGAAGTGGAGATGATCGCCACCACCGCCGCCGATGGCGTGCAGGAAGGCGAGATCACCATTCCAGCGCGAAAGTTGTTCGACATCGTTCGCGCACTGCCCGACGGCGCGAAGATCGACGTCAAGTTGAATGGCGAGCGCATCGCCCTCAATGCCGGCCGCAGCCGCTTCACGCTGGCCACGCTGCCGTCGAGCGAGTTCCCGACCATCGATGAGATCGAACTGGTCGAGCGGGTCACGTTGCCGGAAGAGGTGCTGCGCGACCTGATGGACCGCACCGCCTTCGCCATGGCGAACCAGGACGTGCGCTATTACCTCAACGGCATGTTGCTGGATCTGCAGGAGCACACGCTGCGCTGCGTGGCGACCGACGGCCACCGTCTGGCGTTGAAGGAGACCAAACTGGAAAGCTCGGTTTCCGCCCGCCGCCAGATCATCATTCCCCGCAAGGGCGTGAACGAGCTGATCGGTCTGTTCGAAGCGGGCGAAGGCTCGGTCGAACTCGAGTTCGGGCGCAACCACCTGCGCGTGCGTCGTGGCGGTGTCATCTTTACGTCGAAGCTGATCGACGGGCGGTTCCCGGACTACGAGGCGGTCATCCCGCTGGGCGCCGACAAGACGGCCACGATCGAGCGTGACGTGCTGCGCAGCGCCCTGCAGCGTGCCGCGATTCTTTCGAACGAGAAGTACCGCGGCGTGAAGCTGGAACTCAGTCCGGGCCGTATCAAGATCGTTGCTCACAACCCCGAGCAGGAAGAAGCCCAGGAAGAGGTCGAGGCTGAGACCGTGGTCGACGATCTCGCCGTCGGCTTCAACGTGGGTTACCTGCTGGATGCGCTTGGCGCCTTGCGCGGCGACAAGGTGCGCATCAACCTGCGCGACGCCCAGTCGAGTTGCCTCCTGCAGGAAGAGGGCAATGAAGAAGCCCGCCATGTGGTGATGCCGCTTCGCCTCTGACCGGCAGGCACGTTAAAGTTCGGCCCACGACGCCGGGGATGTCTTCGACACCCCGGCGTCGTCCGTTTTGGATGGGAAAGGCTGGGAATGAAGTTCGAGTCGTTACGGATAGCCGGTTTGCGTTGCCTGGAGTCGGTGTCGTTGACACCGGCACCGGGGATCAACGTGTTCGTAGGCCCGAACGGCGCCGGCAAGACCAGCGTGCTTGAAGCCGCCTATCTGCTGTCGCATGGCCGCTCGTTTCGGGCCGGTTCGCGTGACGTCCTGTTGAAACGGGGCGCGAGCGCCCTGTCGGTCTTTGCCGAGGTGCGGTCCGAAGACGGTCGAACACGACGGCTTGGCCTGGGGCGGGAGAGCGGGCGCTGGCAGGCGCGGGTCGATGGGGATTCCGCCGCATCACTGGGTGCGTTGGTACAGGAGTGCGCCGTGGTGTGCTTCGAACCCGGATCGCACGACTTGATCGCAGGCGCCTCGGACGAGCGTCGCCGCTTCCTCGACTGGGGTCTGTTCCACGTGGAACATGCCTTCGTGAATCAGTGGCGCCGGTATCAACGCGCCCTGAAACAGAGGAACGCCGTGCTTCGAGGCGGAGGACCGCTGGATGCAGGCCTGCTGGAACCATGGGAGGCGGAACTGGCGATGGCGGGCGAGGGCATGACGACCTTCCGGCGTGGCTATCTGGACCGGCTGATTCCTCACATCCAGGGCTTCACGGTGAACGTCCTGCCGGAACTCGGTGATTTCTCCATCCGCTACCGGCCCGGCTGGGACGAAGCCGCCGATCTAGCTACGACGTTGGCAGAACGGCGCCTGCGCGATCTGGGCCGGGGCCACACGACCGTGGGTCCCCACCGCGCCGACTTCTCCATCGCTTTCGAACACGCTCCCTTGCGGGAACATCTGTCGCGTGGGCAGGAGAAACTGTGTGCCCTGGCGTGCCTGCTTGGGCAGGCTTCCCTTCACGCTGAAATCCGCGGGGAATGGCCGGTCGTCTGCCTCGACGACCTTGCATCGGAACTCGATCGTACCCATCAAGAGTGGGTAGTCGCGCAGCTTCTTGGCCGCGATGTGCAGGTCTTTATCACGGGTACCGAGATCCCGTCCGCCCTCGCCGATCAGTCCGTCACGATGTTCCACGTGGAACAGGGTGTGGTCGCGGCTTTGCTATAATCGACCGACTGTCCCGAAGCCTTTCCGCGCCGCATCGGGGCCGCTCTATGGCGCCATCACCAGGCATCGCATGAACGAACCTCTCGATCCGACGAATTCGAACGCCTACGACTCCGGCAGCATCAAGGTCCTGAAGGGCCTTGATGCCGTCCGCAAGCGCCCGGGCATGTACATCGGCGATACCGACGACGGTACGGGCTTGCACCACATGGTGTTCGAAGTCGTCGATAACGCCATCGACGAAGCCCTTGCCGGTTACTGCGACTACGTCACGGTCACCATCCATCAGGACGGATCGGTGAGCGTGGCCGATAACGGCCGCGGCATCCCGGTCGACACCCATCCGGAAGAGGGCAGGTCCACGGCCGAAGTGGTCATGACCGTGCTCCACGCAGGCGGTAAGTTCGACGCGAACTCCTACAAGGTTTCGGGCGGCCTCCATGGCGTCGGTGTTTCCGTGGTCAACGCCCTCAGCTCCAGGCTCTGGCTCACCATCTGGCGCGAAGGCAAGGAACATCGCCAGGAATATGCCCACGGCGAGCCGGTAGCTCCGATCGCCGTCACCGGCGACACGAACCGTCGCGGCACCATGGTGCGCTTCCTGCCCAGCCCGGCCACGTTCACCAGCAACATCGAATTCCACTACGACATCCTGGCGAAGCGCTTGCGTGAGCTGGCCTTCCTCAACTCGGGCGTCACGATCGAACTGGTCGACGAACGCAACGAGCGAAAGGACATCTTCGCGTACGAAGGCGGCATCAGGTCCTTCGTGCAGCACCTGGCACAGCTGAAGACCGCGCTGCACCCGACCGTCATCAGCTTCAGCTCGCAGATCGATGGCATCACCGTCGAACTGGCGATGCAATGGACGGACGCGTACCAGGAAACGATGTTCTGCTTCACCAACAACATCCCGCAGCGCGACGGCGGCACCCATCTCACGGGTTTCCGCGCCGCGCTGACGCGTACCCTGCAGAACTACATCGAAAAGGAAGGCCTGGCCAAGAACGCCAAGGTCGGCCTGTCCGGCGACGACATGCGTGAAGGCATGATCGCGGTGTTGTCGGTGAAGGTGCCGGATCCGAAGTTCTCGTCGCAGACCAAGGACAAGCTCGTCTCCAGCGAGGTGAAGACCGCGGTGGAGCAGGTGATCAACGAGAAACTCGCCGAGTTCCTCCTCGAACACCCGGCCGAGAGCCGCAACATCGCCTCCAAGGCCGTCGACGCCGCCCGTGCGCGTGAAGCGGCCCGCAAGGCTCGCGAGATGACCCGTCGCAAGGGCGCCCTCGACATCGCCGGCTTGCCGGGCAAGCTCGCCGATTGCCAGGAGAAGGACCCGGCGCTGTCCGAACTGTTCCTGGTCGAGGGTGATTCCGCAGGTGGTTCGGCCAAGCAAGGCCGCAATCGCCGTACGCAGGCCGTCCTGCCGTTGAAGGGCAAGATCCTCAACGTGGAGAAGGCCCGCTTCGACAAGATGATCTCGTCCGCCGAAGTCGGCACCTTGATCACCGCGCTGGGCACGGGCATCGGCAAGGACGAGTACAACCCGGACAAGCTGCGCTACCACCGCATCATCATCATGACCGACGCGGACGTGGACGGCTCGCACATCCGCACGCTCCTGCTCACCTTCTTCTACCGCCAGATGCCCGAATTGATCGAGCGTGGCCACGTCTACATCGGCCTGCCGCCGTTGTACAAGGTGAAGCAGGGCAAGCAGGAGATGTACATCAAGGACGATACCGTCCTGAACGAGTACCTGATCTCCAGCGCCGTGGACAACGCATCGCTGATGCCGGAAGAGGGTGCGCCGGCCATCGATGGGGTGACCCTGGAGAAGTTGCTGCGCGACTACCAGACCTCGCTCGACCAGATCGCGCGCCTCAGCCATCGCTTCGATACCGTGACCCTCACGGCGATGATCGAGCACGTGCCGATGGAAGAGGGCCTGTGGTCGGACGCGGCACGGATGCAGTCCTGGCTCGACGGTATCGCGCAACGACTCAGTGCGAGCGGTCTGGGCAAGCCGAGCTACGCCCTGCGTTTCCGCCCGGCCCTCAACGAGCAGCAAGGCGCGGCGATCGAAGTCGAGCGCATGCAGCATGGCCTCAGCCATACCTGGATCATGCCGCAGAGCTTCTTCAGCGGTACGGAGTTCCGTGCCATCCAGTCCATCTCGCAACAGCTCGCCGAACTGCACCTGCAGCCGGGCGCGGTCGTTCGCCGGGGCAACGCATCCCGCGGCGTGCTCAGCTTCGCCGAAGTGCGCAACTGGCTGCTCGACGAAGCGAAGAAGGGCCGTACCATCCAGCGCTTCAAGGGCCTGGGCGAAATGAATCCGGAGCAGTTGTGGGAAACCACGGTGAATCCGGAGACCCGTCGCATGCTCCAGGTGGGAATCGAAGACGCCGTCGCGGCGGACCAGATGTTCTCGATGCTGATGGGCGAGGCGGTGGAACCCCGTCGCGACTTCATCGAAGCGAACGCGCTGAAGGTCGCGAACCTCGACATCTGAGGACGCCTTGCCACCCCCGGTGGGACGGAAAGAACGCCCGGTCGGCAGCGACCGGGCGTTTTTTTGTACTCCGTCACAATTCCACGTAACGGGGATGAAAATGCCGTTTTCAAGGCAACCTTTTACCTATAAATCTGTAAGCCCCAACATTCTTCTAACAAGTGGTTGTTTTGGTTGGAATTTTTTCTTGCACTGCGACTTGTTCTTAGGAATCGAATCGGGTTAACCTCTGTAGTCCCCCGGAGCACGTCACTGTGCGACGACTCCTTCAACAGAGGTCAGTCAATGAAACAGGGTTCCTTCATCAAGATGGCGCTCGCTACTGCGATCGCACTTTCCCTTGTCAGTGGCGCCGCGGTTGCTCGCGATACCGCTCCCAAGGACAAGAAAGAGGCGCTGTATCCGAACGCCACTCGTACGGAGCCCAAGCTCGACCTCAAGAGCGAGAAAGACCAGAAGGCCATCAACGAAGGCCTGGACGCCGCCAACAATGGCGAGAAGGACAAGGCACTGCAGATCCTGCAGCCCCTGGCCGACGGCTCGGCTACCAGCAGCAAGTACGCGCAGGCGCTCGCGCTGCAGGGCATCGCGAACCTCAAGTACAACGATGGTGACGTGAAGGGTGCGATCACCACGTTGAAGCAGGCGCTCGATATCGGCGTCATGCCGAACGACACCTACTTCCAGCTGAAGTACATGTACGTGCAGTTCCTCGTCGCCGACGAGCAGTACGCTCCCGCGCTCCAGGCACTCCAGGAATGGCGTGCCGAGGGCAAGAAGGAAACCGCCGATTCGTATGGCCTCGAAGGCAATATCGACTATCGCCTGGAGAAGTACCCCGAAGCGATCGCCGCGATCACCAAGGCCAAGTCCATGCCGGACGCGAAGCCGCAGGGTTCGTGGGACCAGATCCTCGCCGCCAGCTATGCCGAGACCGGACAGGGCGACAAGGCCGCCGATCTCGCCGCCGCCGAACTGGCGAAGAACCCGAACGATCCCACCGCGCTGAACAATGCCGCCTCGGCCTTGATCCAGGCGCAGAAGTACCCGGAAGCGATCTCGCTGATGGAGAAGGGTCGTGCCGCCGGCGCCTTCAAGGACGAGAAGCAATACGTGAACCTCGCCAAGGTCTACCTGATCGACGGCCAGGACCATACCGACCGCCAGGAAGCCAACGCCGCGAAGGCTGGCCAGGTGCTCGAGGACGGTCTCGCCAAGGGCGTCGTCAAGCCCAGTGCCGAGGTCTACAAGCTCCAGGGCGACGCGGCGATCACCGGCGGCAACACGAAGGCCGCGCTGGCCGCCTATCAGAAGGCCGCCCCGCTCGCGAAGGATGGCGAGGTGACGCTGAGCGTCGCGCGGCTCCAGCTACAGGAAAACAAGTACGGCGAGGCCAAGAAGGCCGCGACGGACGCCATCAGCAAGGGTGTGCAACATAAGGGTCAAGCCTACATGGTGCTCGCGGAAGCCGAGCGTGGTCTGAAGAACAAGCCGGGTGCCATCGCCGCCATGAAACAGGCAGCGCAGGATCCGGAAACGTCTGCCAAGGCCAACGCCTGGTTGAAAACCGCAGGTACCGGCAAGTAAGTGTTTGTAAAGTCCCGGAAGTGGGGGGTTGTGAAGAGCCGTAAATCCTCCCTTCAGGTGTCTATACAAACACCAAATGCTGGTGTAACTTGCATATCTTTCCGCTTGCAGAAACCTGCGTTTTCGGCAATGTCAACACGCCGAGCGCCGGAAGAGCAGTGCGGGCTCACTTCCGCTTGATTAGCTCTTGATAGTGACTGATGGCCTCAAGTAACGAATCAACCGGCCAAGCGCCGTTCAGTTGGGGGCGCACAAGTGCGTTGGCAGTAGCCATTGCACTGCACTCGTTTGCCTTCCTGCTGCTGGTCGCGCCGATGGCGCCGCCGAAGTCGCAGGAAAAGCAGAAAGAGAAGGTGGTACAGGTCGATTTCATCGAACCGCCGCCGCCGCCCCCGCCTCCTCCGCCGCCGCCGCCGGAACCCCCTAAGCAGCCGCCCCCGAAAATCATCCAACAGGTGAAGCCGCCTCCGACACCTCCGCCGCCGGCCCCACCGCCGCCGGCTGTCGAAGAGGCGAGCACGAATGCTGTTCCGGCACCGCCGCCGGCGCCTCCCGCGCCGCCAGCACCGCCGGCCGACATCGCACCTAGCGAGAATCTGTCGTACCGTCAGCGTAATCCGCCAAAGTATCCGCCGCAGGCGGTTCGCCAGCGGCATGAAGGTACGGTGGTACTTCTGGTCCTCGTGGGTGTCGACGGTGCACCGAAAGACATCCAGATCGATCAGTCCAGCGGTTTCCGCGAACTGGACAAGGCAGCGCAGGATGCGGCAAGGAACTGGCGATTCAACCCGGGCAAGCGAGGCGGTCAGGCCGTCGAAGGCTATGCACGTGTCCCCGTTACGTTCAACCTAAACCAGCTGTAAGTTTCCTCGACTTACTGCTCCGTTAATGTTTGATTTCCCCAAGGGTAGCGTTATGTTGCAAGACACCTCCGCTCAGCCTGCTAATCCAGGTCAAAACTCCAACGCCGACGCCCTCAAGCAGATGGGCTTCGACCACCTGATCCACAACTTCGACTTCCTCGGTTGGATCGTGTTCGTGGTGCTGGTCGCGATGTCCGTGCTCTCGTGGTACTTCATCGTCGCCAACTTCATCCGTAACAGCATGGTGCGTGCGCGCGCCGACAAGGTCATCCAGGGTTTCTGGAACACCTCGTCGACGCAGGAAGCCATTCGTATGCTCGAAGAGCAGCCGAAGGGCGAACCGTTCTCGAAGATCGCTCTCGATGCCGCTTCGGCCGTCGCCCACCATCAGGCAGCTGCCGGTGGTCGCCTCGCCGAGACGTTGTCGCGTTCGGAATTCATCGATCGCGCCCTGCGCCAGGCCGTGGCTCGCGAGAGCCTGCGTCTGGAAGGCGGCCTGACCCTGCTCGCCACGGTCGGTTCGTCGGCTCCGTTCATCGGTCTTCTCGGTACGGTGTGGGGTATCTACCACGCGCTGATCGGTATCGCCGCTTCGGGCTCCGCGTCGATGGACAAGGTCGCCGGCCCCGTCGGTGAGGCGCTGATCATGACCGCGTTCGGTCTGTTCACCGCTATCCCGGCCGTGCTCGCGTACAACTTCTTCATGCGCTCGAACCGCCTGACGTACGCCCAGTTCGACGAATTCGCGCACGACCTGCACGACTTCTTCGCCACCGGCGCCCGCGTCGAAGGCAATGCGCCGGTCGCACCTGCCAAGAAGTGAGGAACTGACCCATGGCTATGAGCAGCGGGGGCAACAGTGGCGGTCCGATGTCGGAAATCAACGTCACGCCGCTCGTCGACGTGATGCTGGTTCTGCTGATCATCTTCATGATCACGGCACCTCTGATGTCCCATAAGGTCCAGATCGATCTGCCGAAGGCTAATCCGAACGTTAAGGATGACACCCCGGTCGAACCGATGGATCTCGCGGTCAAGCCGGACGGTACGTACTTCCTCAATGACGGTGAAGTCAGCGAGGCTGAACTGAAGGCCCAGTTCGCGGTTGCGGCGGCGAAGTCGCCGCAGCCGGAACTCCAGATCCGTGCGGACCGCACCACCGAATACAAGGTGGTAAAGAAGATCCTTGGCGACGCCAAGGATGCCGGCATGGTCCACGTCGGCTTCATGTCGACTGGCAAGGAGTAACGAACCATGGCATTCAGCTCAGGCAACTCCGGTGGCCCGATGTCGGACATCAACGTCACGCCGCTCGTCGACGTGATGCTGGTGCTCCTGATCATCTTCATGATCACGGCTCCGATGCTGTCGCATAAGATCAAGATCGATCTGCCGCAGCCGAACCCGAACATCGTCAACCCAGAGAATCCGCCGGATCCCGTCCGGCTGCAGATTCGCCAGGATGGCTCGCTGTACTGGAACGACACACCGGTCGACGAACTGGGCCTCAAAGCTCAGATCGCGGTGATCGCCCAGCAGTCGAACCAGCCGGAACTGCAGATCGACGCGGATGACGCGGTTCAGTACGAGGTCGTGGCACGCGTGCTCTCCGACGCGAAGGGCCAGGGCCTGACCAAGATCGGTTTCGTCAACAACTGATCGCAACGGTCGTCCGGTAACACCGAAAACCCCGCCTCACGGCGGGGTTTTTTTTCACGCGTGATCGGGCGTGCCGGGATGCCTTGGTGGTGGAGGCCCGGGATGCCTTGGTGGTGGAGGCTTTGGTGGGAGCCGACCCTGTCGGCGATCCCGCGGCAGCGGGCCAGGTTACGGCGAGCACCCATCGCCGACAGGGTCGGCTCCCACCAAAGCTCTCCTACCGAGGCTATCGGTTCCCTACCTGGAGTCGTCTGGCCCTGCCTGTTGCGATCAGGAAAGGATGTCGAGGTACGCGCGGACAGTGTTCGCCAGGCCCTGGTACAACGCTTCGCCGATCAAGGCATGGCCGATCGACACTTCGGCAAGGCCGGGAATGGCCGACTTGAACGTGCCCAGGTTCGCCTGGCTGAGGTCATGACCTGCGTTCACCGCGAGCCCTGCCTGTTGCGCACGCGTGGCGGTATCCGCGAACGAGGCGAGTTCCGCTCGGGCATCGCCTTTCGCGAAGGCCGCAGCATAAGGCCCGGTGTAAAGCTCGATACGCTGGATGCCGATCGCCTTTGCCTGTGCGAAGCCCTCGCCTCCCGCGTCGACGAACACGCTGACCCGGCAACCGAGTTCGCGGAACGCGGCCACCACGGGCTTCAGCAGCTCGATGTCCTTGGTGAGGTCGAAACCGTGGTCTGACGTGATCTGGCCGTCGCCGTCCGGCACCAGGGTGACCTGGGTCGGCCTTACTTCGCGGGCGAGTGCGATCAGCCCGGGATACGGGCCGCGGGGGTCCGCGAAGGGGTTGCCCTCGATGTTGTATTCGACGCGGCCGCGCAGCAGACCGGCCAAGGTGCGCACATCGTCGGGGGTGACGTGGCGCATATCCGGGCGCGGGTGCACGGTGAGACCACCGCAACCCGCATCGATGCAGGTGTTCGCGGCGGTGGCGATATCGGGTTCATCGCCCCCACGCGAATTGCGCAGCACGGCGATCTTGTTGAGGTTGACGCTGAGTAGGGTCATCGACGGTCCATAAAAAAACGCACGCTGCCATTGCAACGTGCGTAATGACTGTCATCCCAGCATAACTCGCCACGTCCCTGTGGCGCACTCCACGGTCACACACACGTTCAATGAGACACGGCCCACGGGGAAAAGGTTCAAAGCGGAAATGTGAAGACGCGGACGCTTCGTTCATGACCGCGCCACGCCACGGCGGACACCAGTCCCTCGCCCTGGTCCAATGGACGGACGCACCACGTGGACGCAGGTCCAACATCGCCGTCGAAGCGGTCGGGGACAGCGCCGAGGGCAGACAAACGGAACGACACGCGGTGCAACCCATAGGAAAGGCCGCCGCCGTGCGCCTTGAGTACGGCTTCCTTGGCCGTCCACAACGTGAGGAAGCCGCCGAGTCGCTCCGCTTCGGGCAAGGCTTCGAGCATGGCCGTCTCACCCGGTGCGAAGAATCGCTTAGCCAGTTCCAGCGCGCGGGCGCGCGGACGCACGGTTTCGACGTCCACGCCCACTTCGAAACCCGCCGGTCCACGCCCTACCGCCAACACGGCCGTATCGCCGCTGTGCGACCAGTTGAAGCCCAAGGTGTCGAAGGGGGGCGGAAACCGGGGTTTTCCGTGTTCACCGCGTTCGATGGGGCGCGCGCCGGAGCCTGCATAACCGGTGAGCAGGCTGGCGAACGCAATCTCTCCGGCGCCGCCGGACCAGCGGGCGCGCCAGATGTGGATTTCATCGTGATCCAGAACGGGTACGGTGGGCGGAACGTCGCTCATTCGGCTGATCGTGCTTTGAATGGGGGCTTGGGGCAAGCGGGAGTGTGGCGCGGGCGGCTTCGGAAAATGGTGGTGCGGCTGTCCAGGTACATCGTTCCGGAATATCGCCGACAGGGTCGGCTCCCACCAGGTAGCGGTAACCAGGTGGGAGCCGACCCTGTCGGCGATGCTCCTGCGGCAATTCAAGGCACGGATCGGCAACACGCACCATCAGGCCCTAGAATGTCCCTCGTGTCATATGGGGAGCGCCATTCGTGATCGCAGGCTGGCTTTTGCTGCTGGTATCGCTGCTCTATGTGGGCTTGCTTTTCGCGATCGCCTACGTGGGAGATCGCCGCCCGCTCTATCCGCGACAGCCGAAGTTGCGTCCCGTCGTCTACAGCCTGGCGCTGGCGGTCTACTGTTCCTCGTGGACGTTCTATGGCGCGGTCGGCACCGCCGCGCGTTCCGGCTTGTCCTACCTGCCGATCTACCTCGGGCCGCTGCTTCTTTTCGTCCTCGGATTCGGCTTGCTCGAACGCCTGGTGCTCGTGGCCCGCGAGCGCAATATAACGTCGATCGCGGACTTCATCGCGGCACGTTTCGGTAAATCGCATGGCCTCGCGGCGCTCGTCGCCATCATCGCCGTCGTCGCGATCATTCCGTACATCGCGCTGCAGTTCAAAGCTGTCGCCATGTCGTTCTCCGTGCTGGGATCGGGCAGTACCGCCTGGTGGTTCGGAGACACCGCCTTGTGGTGCGCCGCCCTGCTCGCCGTCTTCGCCATCCTGTTCGGCACCCGCAACATCGACGCTACCGAACACCACCACGGCATGATGCTCGCCATCGCCGTCGAATCCCTGGTGAAGCTGCTCGCCTTCGTCGCCATCGGAGTCTATGCCTACATGCATGGGCCGGGCATCGTCGAAACGATGCGTGGCCCGATGCTCCAGGTCGAAAAAGGCAGCATGCCGCCCGGTTTCGTCGCACAGACCCTGCTGGCGTTCTGCGCGATGTTCTGCCTGCCACGACAGTTTCAGATCGGCGTCGTCGAGTGCGAAGACCCACGCGATCTTCGCCGTGCGCGCTGGTTCTTTCCGCTTTACATGATCCTGATATCGGTGGCCGTGCTGCCGATCGTCAGCGCCGGCCTCGGCCTTCCGCAGGTGACGCAGGGCCACGTGGACGCATGGGTGCTGAACCTGCCTATCGCGCTCGGCGACAACGGCATGGCGCTGCTCGCCTTCGTCGGTGGTTTCTCGGCGGCGACCGGCATGGTCATCGTCGCCGCCGTGGCACTCGCGACCATGATCAGCAACGACCTGGTCATGCCCGCCTTGCTGCGCGTGAAACGCTTCGACCTGGAGCGCCGCGGCGATCTCTCCAACATCGTGCTCCTGGTGCGGCGCATCGCCATCGTCGCCCTCGCCGGCCTCGCATACATGTACTACCGCGTGATCGCGGATGCGGAAAACCTTGCCGCCACCGGCCTGCTCTCGTTCGCGGCGGTCGCGCAATTCGCACCGGCGATCGTGTCCGCGTTGTACTGGCGTGGGGCGAGCCGCGTCGGCGTGTATGTGGGATTGCTGGCGGGTTTCGTCGTCTGGGCGTACACCTTGCTGCTTCCCGCGATGACGCGTGCGGGATGGTTGCATCCCGCGTGGATGGACGAGGGTCCGTTCGGTATCGGTTGGTTGAAACCGACCGAGCTGTTCCACCTGTCGGGTTGGGAGTCGGTCACGCACGGGACGTTCTGGTCGTTGCTGTTCAACGTCGGCTGCCTCATCTTCATCTCGCTGCGCTTCCGCCCGAGCGTGGCCGAGCGACTGCACGCGGCACTCTTCGTCGATCCTTTCGTGCGCAGCGCGACCGGCGCCGGCGATTGGCGCGGCCGGGTGACCGTGCGCGATCTCGGCACGATCGCCGGCCGCATCGTAGGCGACCGCGTGACGGTGCGCGCGTTCAATGAATACGGCCAACGTCACGGCGTGACGCTCTCCCCCACCGACTCCGCCGATCGTCCGCTCATCCAGTTCACCGAGCGCCTGCTCGCCAGCGCCGTTGGCGCGGCAAGCGCGCGCCGCATCCTCATGGGTGCCCTGTCCGGAACGGGCCTCGACATCGCGGAAGCCATGGCGCTCATGGATGAAGCATCGCAGGAACTGCGCTTCAACCGCGAACTGTTGTCGACGACGCTGGAGAACGTTTCGCAAGGCATCAGCGTGGTCGACGGTGAAATGCGGCTCGTCGCGTGGAACCGCCGCTACCTGGAACTGTTCGATTACCCGGAAGGGATGGTGTACGTCGGGCTACCCGTGGCCGACCTGATCCGCTGGAACGCCGAGCACGGCGAATGCGGTCCTGGTGAAGTGGACGAGCACGTGGCCAAGCGCGTCCGCTACATGCGCGCCGGTTCACCCCACGTGTTCCAGCGAGTGCGGCCGGACGGCACCGTGATCGAAATGCGCGGACGCGCCCTGCCAGGCGGCGGCTTCGTAACGACCTTCACCGATGTCACGGCGTACAAGTCGGTGGAGCAGGCCTTGATCGACGCAAACGAAACGCTCGAGCAACGTGTGGACGTGCGCACGGCGGAACTGTCCGAAGCCCTGACTGCCACGGCGATCGCACGACGCGAAGCGGAAGCGGCCAACGCATCGAAGACGCGTTTCCTCGCGGCGGCCAGTCACGATCTTCTCCAGCCCCTGAACGCCGCGCGCCTCTTCACTTCCGCGCTTCGGCAACACCCGGGCCTCGACAGCGAAGCGGCGCAGCTGGCGGAGCGCATCGATGCCTCGTTCCGGGCGGCGGAAGATCTGCTGGACGCCTTGCTCGACGTGTCGCGGCTCGACGCCGGCAGCTACCGTCCGGAGATCGCGCCCTTCGCGCTGGCCGACTTGTTCGATTCGTTGCGTCAGCAATTCGCCGTTGTCGCGGAACAGCGCGGGTTGACCCTGCATGTCGTGCCGACCTCGCTGTCCGTACGCACCGATGCGCAGCTGCTGCGCCGGATCGTGGCGAACTTCCTTTCCAACGCCTTGCGTTACACCCGCGCCGGCGGCGTCGTGCTGGGTGTCCGCCGAAACGGCGAACAGGTACGCATCGAGGTCTGGGATAGCGGCCCGGGTATCGCCGACGAACAGCAAGCCCGGATCTTCGGCGAGTTCCAGCGACTGGAACGACCCTCGCCCTGGGGCGAAAAAGGCCTCGGCCTCGGCCTTTCGATCTGCGACCGTCTCGCGGGAATCCTCGGCCATCCGCTAGGCCTGCGTTCGCGCGTTGGCCATGGCAGTTGCTTCAGCATCTCCGTGCCGCGCACCGAAGCGGTGTCGCGCAAGCGCGCTCCTGCCGTGGTGCGTCCGGGTGGCGGCGAACAGTTGCCGCTCACCGTGCTCTGCCTGGACAACGACGAGACCATCCTCGAGGGCATGCGTGCGCTGCTCGGGCGCTGGGGCGTCGATTGCCGCGTGGCGGTCGACCTCGACACCGCGCTGGAAATTCTCTCCGCGACGCATGTCGACCTGATCCTCGCCGACTATCATCTTGGCGATGAAATGGATGGGCTGGAAGCATTGCACGTGTTAGGCACGAAGATCACGCCGATGCCGCCGGCAGCCATGGTCACGGCGGACGGCAGCACGGAGCTGAAGCAGCGCGCACGCACCCTGGGTTATCCGCTGTTGCACAAACCCGTACGCCCTGCCGCCCTTCGCGCGTTGCTCGTCGCACTGGCCAAACGAACTGGTACGCACGCGGCCTGAATCAACCTTCCTGGGATACGCTCGGGAACGATTCCTTCTCCACGTCCAGGTGGCTTGCCGCCAGCGCGACCTGTGTTCGGTTGGAGACGCCGAGCTTGCGCATGATCGCCGTCATGTGCGCCTTCACCGTCGCTTCTGACACGCCCAGGTCGTACGCGATCTGCTTGTTGAGCAAACCCTCCGCGATCATCGTGAGCACGCGGAACTGCTGCGGCGTGAGCGATGCCACGCGGGCGGCCACGTCGGCCTCATCCGCTTTCAGTTCCACGCTGCCACCGACCAGCTGATGCGGCAGCCATACGTCGCCATCGAGCACGGCGCGCACCGCCTCGACGATCTGTTCCACCGCCGCCGACTTCGGGATGTACGCGGATGCGCCATGTGCGAGCGCACGCCGGGCGATCTGCCCTTCCTCGTGGCCGGACACGACGATCGTCGGTAACCCCGGGTACTGCCCGCGAATATGCGCGAGTGCCGAGTAACCCCGTGCGCCCGGCATGTGCAGGTCCATCAACAGCAGGTCCGCGTCGGGCAGGGATTCGATCAGGGCGAACAGCGCGGGCACACTGTCGGCGGTGTGCACGGTGGCGTCCGGCAGCGCCGCCAGCACCGCACGCTGCAAGGCGTCGCGAAACAGCGGATGGTCGTCTGCGATCAGGACATCGGACATGGGCTATTTGATCAACCGTTCTTCCACGAGGTTCTTCACCACGCCCGGATCCGCCAGCGTGGACACATCGCCCAGTTGATCGGGCTGGTTCTCCGCGATCTTGCGCAAGATGCGGCGCATGATCTTGCCCGATCGTGTCTTCGGCAGGCCCGGCGCCCATTGCAGGTGATCGGGCGCGGCGATGGGACCGATCTCCTTGCGCACGCCAGCGATCAATTCCTTGACCAGTTCGTCGCTACCGGTTTCCCCCGCATTGAGGGTGACGAAGGCATAGATGCCCTGGCCCTTGATGTCGTGCGGGCAACCGACCACGGCGGCTTCCGCCACTTTCGGATGAGCCACCAGTGCGCTTTCCACTTCGGCGGTACCGATGCGGTGGCCGGACACGTTGATCACGTCGTCCACGCGGCCGGTGATCCAGTAGTAGCCATCCTCGTCGCGACGCGCACCGTCGCCGGTGAAGTAGTTGCCCGGATAGGTCTTGAAGTAGGTGTCGATGAAGCGCTGGTGATCGCCATAGACGGTGCGCATCTGCCCCGGCCACGAGTCCGTGATCACCAGGTTGCCGCTGCAAGCGCCTTCCTGCGGCCGGCCTTCGGCATCGACGATGGCCGGCACGATGCCGAAGAACGGCAGGGTCGCCGAGCCCGGCTTAAGGTCGGTCGCACCGGGGAACGGCGTGATGAGGAAGCCGCCGGTTTCCGTCTGCCACCAGGTGTCCACGATCGGGCAGCGCTCGTCGCCCACCACGCGGTAGTACCAGTTCCATGCCTCGGGGTTGATCGGCTCGCCCACCGTACCGAGCAGGCGCAGGCTCTTGCGCGAGGTCTTTTTCACCGGGCCTTCGCCCTCGCGCATCAGCGCACGGATCGCCGTCGGTGCCGTGTAGAACAGGGTGACCTTGTGCTTGTCGACCACCTGCCAGAAGCGGCTGAAGTCCGGGTAGTTCGGCACGCCGTCGAACATCACCACGGTGGCGCCATTGGCCAGCGGGCCATAGACGACGTAGCTATGGCCGGTGATCCAGCCCACGTCGGCCGTGCACCAGTAGATATCGTCCTCGCGCAGGTCGAAGGTCAGTTCGTGCGTCAGGCTGGTGTAGACGAGGTAGCCGCCACTGGTGTGCAGCACGCCCTTGGGCTGGCCGGTGGAGCCGGAGGTATAGAGGGTGAACAGCGGATCCTCCGCGTTCATCGGCTCGTAGGCGCAGTCGGTGGACTGCCCTTCCATCAGCGTGTGGTACCAGCGGTCGCGCGGCGACTGCAGGTTGATGGCACCGCCAGTGCGGCGCACCACGATCACGGTTTCCACGCTGTTGGTGCGCGGCCGGGTCAGCGACTCGTCCACGTTGGCCTTGAGCGGGATCTTCTTGCCGCCACGGCAGCCCTCGTCGGCGGTGACGATCAGCTTGGCACCGGAATCGGCGATGCGGCTGGCCAGGGAATCGGGCGAGAAGCCGCCGAACACCACGGAGTGCACCGCGCCGATGCGTGCGCAGGCGAGCATCGCCACGGCCGCCTCGGGGATCATCGGAAGGTAGATCACCACGCGGTCGCCCTTGGCCACGCCCAGGTTCTTCAGCGTGTTGGCGAACTTGCATACCTCGGCGTGCAACTCCCGATAGGTGATGCTGCGTGACTCGCCAGGATCGTCGCCTTCGAAAATGATGGCGGTCTTGTCGCCACGCTGGTCCAGATGCCGATCGAGGCAGTTGGCCGAGACGTTGAGCTGGCCGTCCTCGTACCAGCGGATATGCAGGTCGGCCGGGTCGAACGACACGTCCTTGATCTTCGTCGGCGGCACGATCCAGTCCAGCCGCTCGCTCATCTCCTTCCAGAAGCCCTCGGGATCCTGGATGGAACGCGCGTACATGCGCTCATAGTCGCCCTTGCGGACGCGCGCCTGGGCGGCGAAGGCGGGATCGACCGGATGGATATCGGACATGCTTGCTCCTGGAGACGAGGGTGCGTGGGGCTATGCCTGAAGTTTAGCCTCGCGGCGCAACATAAAGCTGCGACTCCGCTACGACTTTGGTCGAGGTTCGACCTTTGGCGAATGGCACCCCACCCGGGTGTGTCACATGCTCAGCTCGCCAATGGTTGGGGAGACCATGATGAAGACGATCCGTTCCGGTGGCCGCAAGGCCATCGCCCTGAGTGTGGCCTGTGCCCTGATGCTGCCCATGGCGGCGGTGCCGGACACGGCCCACGCCCAGTCCAAGTCGAAGAAGGCGTCGAGCCGCGAAGCGGAACTCGAGTCCAGGGTGAACCAGCTCGAGCAGCAACTCGCCGAGCTGAAGGCCATGATCCAGGAGCAGAAGGCCGCCACCACGCAGGCCACGGCCACGGCGCAAGCCGCGCAGACGCAGGCGCAACAGACCGACGACAAGGTCGCCAAGGTCGAGAAGACCGTGGCCGCGGTACCGGCCAAGCCCACGTTCACCTCGGCGCCCGGCGTATCCGTGGCGCTGCACGGCTTCATCAACGCCAACGCATTCACCCAGAGCAAGGGATACACCTTCGGTAACGGCGCCAACGCCGAGTACCCGATCCCTGGCCAGGGCGGCCGGGTAAACGATTCGCTCAGCGGCGTGGACGTACGCAATACGCGCTTCTGGCTCGACTTCACCGGCGCCAAGTTCACCGAGAACTGGGGCGGTGGCGGCCGCATCGAGATGGACTTCTTCGGCGGCTTCAACGGCACCGGTCCTTACAGCCAGCAGCAGCCGACGCCACGCCTGCGCCAGGCATACATGGACATCACCAACGCGAACACGGGCACCACCTTCCGCGTGGGCCAGATGTGGGACCTCATGTTCCCGCTCGACTATATCCCGCAGTCCCTCTCGCATATCGCCTTCCCGCTGGGCTACGGCACCGGCGTCATCGGTTGGCGTTATCCGGGTGTCATCTGGATGCAGGACCTCAATCATGGTTCCACCGGCACCAAGTGGCGCTTCGACCTCGCCGTGCTCGAAGGCAGCTGGAACGGCCCCGGCCTGACCACGAACTACCTCACGGCGGGCAACGCGGGCTTCAAGCCGCAGGTCGAAGCGAGGATCACGGCGAAGGGCAGCAACTGGCAGGCCTTCGCCGCCGGCCATTACAGCAAGATGGACCTGCACGGCGTGGACGGCACGGTGGTCACACCGATCAAGAGCAACATCAAGAGCACCGCATTCGAAGTGGGCGGCATGTGGATGCCGGGCAACTTCATCGTGAAGAGCGCTCTCTATACGGGTAACGCCATCGGCCAGATCTTCGGCGACCTGTCGCAGTTCGGCGACATCAAGGACAAGGGCGGTTACCTCCAGGTCGGCTACAAGTTCACCCCGAACTGGAGCGTCTATGGCTTCGCCTCGGCCAGCAAGCCCGACGAGGGCGACGTGCTGCGCTGGCGCGCGCCGAACACCGCCGGCTTGCTGAAGAACCGCCAGCAGGCACTCAGCCTGCAATACACCGCCGGTTCGTACGACCTCAGCGTGGAATGGATCCATTCCAATCTCGATTCGACCACGACCAATGGCCTCGGCAGGCAAAAGACGTCGGCGAACGAGTTCACCCTCAACGGCAACTACCGGTTCTGATTGGAGACCGATATGGCGACTACCGCAGGCGGCCTTCGAGCCGACGGCACGATTGGAACCAGCCACAAGCGCGTGATCTTCGCGTCCAGCCTTGGCACGGTTTTCGAATGGTATGACTTCTACCTTTATGGATCGCTCGCCGCGATCATCGGCAAACAGTTCTTCACCGGCCTGAACGAGACCAGCCAGTTCATCTTCGCGCTGCTCGCCTTCGCCGCCGGTTTCGCGGTGCGCCCGTTCGGCGCGATCGTGTTCGGTCGTGTCGGCGACCTCATCGGACGCAAGTACACGTTCCTGATCACCATCGTCATCATGGGTACCTCGACCTTCCTGGTCGGCGTGCTACCCGGCTATTCGACGATGGGTGTGCTCGCGCCGGTCCTGCTCATCCTGTTGAGACTGCTGCAAGGCCTGGCGCTCGGCGGCGAATACGGTGGCGCGGCCACCTATGTCGCGGAGCATGCGCCACAGGGCAAGCGTGGCCTGTACACCAGCTTTATCCAGATCACCGCGACCTTCGGCTTGTTCCTTTCGCTGCTGGTGATCCTGGGTACGCGTCTTGGCCTGGGTACCGAAGCGTTCGAAGCCTGGGGCTGGCGCATCCCGTTCCTGATCTCGGCGGTGCTGGTCGGTGTGTCAGTGTATATCCGGTTGCAGTTGCAAGAGTCGCCGGTATTCAAGCAGATGAAGGCCGAGGGCAAGCAGTCGAAGGCGCCGCTCACGGAGGCTTTCGGCCAGTGGAAGAACCTCAAGCTGGTGATCTTCGCCCTGCTCGGTGCAACCGCCGGCCAGGCCGTGGTCTGGTACACGGGCCAGTTCTATTCGCTCTACTTCCTGACCCAGAGCCTGAAGATCGACGGCACCACGGCGAACCTGTTGATCGCCGCCGCGCTGCTCATCGGCACACCGTTCTTCGTGTTCTTCGGTTGGCTTTCCGACAAGATCGGTCGCAAGACCATCGTGCTGGCCGGTTGTCTGATCGCCGCGCTGACGATGTTCCCGATCTTCAAGGGCCTCACCCACTTCGGCAATCCCGCCGTGGAAGCCGCCGCCGCCTCGGCACCGGTGGTGGTCACCGCCGATCCGAACGCGTGCACTTTCCAGTTCGATCCGGTCGGCAAGAAGACCTTCACCAGTTCGTGCGATGTCGCCAAGAGCGTTCTCGCGAAGAAGGGCATTCCGTATAGCAACGCGGAAGCGCCGGCGGGTACGCTGGCCACGGTGAAGATCGGCGACGAAGTGATCGAGTCGTTCGAAGGCACGGGGCTGGACAAGGCGGCGTTCACCGCGCAGAGCAAGGATTTCACCGCGAAGGTGGCGGCGCAGGTCAAGGCCGCCGGGTATCCGGAAAAGGCCGACCCGGCGCAGTCGAACTACCCGATGCTGGTGTTGTTGCTGGCGATCCTCGTGCTCTACGTGACGATGGTCTACGGCCCGATCGCCGCATGGCTGGTGGAGATGTTCCCGACGCGTATCCGCTACACGTCGATGAGCTTGCCGTACCACATCGGCAATGGCTGGTTCGGCGGATTCGTACCGACCATCGGCTTCATGCTGGTGGCCTGGAAGGGCGATATCTACTACGGCCTCTGGTATCCGGTGGCCGTGGCGCTGATGACTTTCATCATCGGATTGTTCTGCGTCCGCGAAACGAAGGATGTTCCGCTGGAGCATTGAGCCGCGCTGCGTCGTAAGTGATACAAGCCGGCGGCCGCAACGCCGCCGGTTTTTTTCGGTGGGAGCCGACCCTGTCGGCGATCCCGCGGCAGCGGGCCAGATTGAGGCAAGCCCCCATCGCCGCTGAAGCGGCTTCCCACCACAGCATCGAGTAGACCGGTTAGGAATACCTCTGTGGGACTTGGAGCAGACCTGTGGGAGCCGACCTTGTCGGCGATCCCGCGGCAGCGGGCCAGATTACGGCAAGCACCCATCGCCGACAGGGTCGGCTCACCAGGGCATCTATAGCTGCCGCAGGTCACGGCGTCTTTATCGGCTGCGCCGTACGCTGGCTTCATGAGCCTCGACCCCCTCGACATCTTCCTTCGCCTGGCCACCGCCGCCGTCCTGAGCGGCATCATCGGCCTCAACCGTGGAAGGCTGGAATGGACCGCCGGGCTGCGCACGCACATGCTCGTCGGCGTGGGAGCCGCGCTGGCCATCGTGGTGTCCGCCTTCGGTTTCGCCGAGGTCATCAGCGAGCCGCATGTGGTGCTGGACCCTTCGCGAATCGCCGCCCAGGTCATCAGTGGCGTCGGCTTCCTTGGTGCGGGCACGATCCTTTTCGTGGAACGGGACCAGATCGTGCGTGGCCTCACGACGGCCGCGAGCTTGTGGGCCGTGGCATCGGTGGGGCTTGCCGCCGGCAGCGGCCTCTATGTGGCGGCCGTCATGGCCACCGCGATCATCTGGGTGATCCTCGCCTTGCTGAAACCGGTGGAACGGCGCTTCACGGGGAGAAAGGGTCGACGGCCACGTCTGGTTGCGAGGCTGACCGGCACGAACGCATTGGCCGCGTGCGAAACGGCGCTCGCCGAACAGCACCTGCCGTTTACCAAGACGGTGCTGCGTCGCGAAGAAGATGGCGACGATGTCGTCACCATCTTCTTCGCCAAACCCGTCCGCCACGATCAGCTTGCGGCGCTGGCCGATGTGTTGCGCCAGGTGGACGGGCTCAAGTCGGTGAGTTATGACTCACCGGACCTCGCGAAACGCTAGCGTGTCTCGCTCAGTCGCCCTTGGCGGCCTTTTCGATCAGGCTGGCCACATCCTTCGGGTGCGAGATCATCACGACGTGTGAGGCCCCCTTCACCACCACGGTCTTCTTCGACTTCGCGCGCTCGGCCATGAAGGCCATCGAAGCCGGCGGAATGTTCTTGTCCGAGTCGCCGTAGATGTGCCACGACGGGATGTGCTTCCACGCCGCCGCGGTTTCGGTTTCATTCAAGGCCGACGCGGTGATCGGGCGCTGCTCGGCGGCCATCACGGTGGCCTGCTTCACCGGGAGGTCACCGGCGAACTGCGCCGGGAACTTGTCCTGCTGCACGTAGAGATCCTTGTCGCCGTTCGACAGATCCACCGGCGGTGCCAGGGCGGGACCGAGCGTGCTGCCGGGGAACTTGCCCGAGAGACTCGCGGCGGATTCGCCCACTTCCGGCGAGAAGGCGGAAACGTAGACCAGAGCCTTCACGTTGTCCTGCCCTTCGGCCGCCTCTGTGATCACCGAGCCACCGTAGGAATGGCCGACCAGCACCACGGGCGACTTGATGCCCTTCACGACGTCGGCGATATAGGCGGCGTCGGACTTCACGCTACGCAGCGGGTTCGCTGCGGCGACCACGGTGTAGCCGTCCTTGTGCAGTTGTTCGACAACACCGTTCCAGCTCGAGGCATCGGCGAAGGCGCCGTGGACGAGGACGACGGTGGGCTTGTCGGCAGCGAAGGCCGCCGGGCTGGCGGCCAGGGCAGCCAGGGTGGCGAAACGAAGTAGCGAGCGGTGCAGCATGGGCGGAATCTCCTTAAGGGGGACGGGCATCGGGCACGTTGGCCGACGATGGGCGTCGATTGGAGCACCCGCCAGCGGGGGCTTTCTTGTCGCATTCACGCTCGGCCTTACCATTGCCGCCGCCGTATCGCGCCATTTGAGACGATGGAGTCGTACATTTGTACAATGTCAGACCCGATCCCCATGATTCGCCAGCACAAGGGCCGCGGCGCCGCCTCGAACCCGGAAGGCCGCTTCGAAACCACGCGCTTCCAGGCCGAGGATGACGGTTGGCACCGCGAGGAAGACGAGCACCGGCCCGCCACGGAAGTGCGCGAGGAACTGGCGCGCAGTGTCATCACGCGGAACGATTCCCCGGACGTCGGTTTCGAGCAGGCGACCAATCCTTATCGGGGTTGTGAGCACGGCTGCATCTATTGCTATGCGCGTCCCTCGCATGCCTACCTCAACCTCTCGCCCGGCCTCGACTTCGAGACCAAGCTGTTCGCCAAGACCAACCTGGAGGAAATCCTCCGCGCGGAATTGTCCAAGCGAAGCTATGTATGCAAACCGATCAACATCGGCAGCAATACCGACCCCTATCAGCCGATCGAGAAGAAGTGGCGTCTCACTCGCGCCGCGCTGGCGCTGCTCAACGAGTGCAATCATCCGTGCACGATCGTCACGAAGAACGCGTTGATCGAGCGCGACCTCGACATCCTCGTTCCGATGGCCGAGCGCAAGCTGGTGCAGGTGTTCCTCTCGATCAACTCGCTGGATAACAAGCTGGCATCGAAGCTGGAACCGCGTGCGAGTGCTCCACATCGGCGGATGAAGGCGGTGGAGACGTTGGCGAACGCGGGTGTTCCCGTGGGTGTGCTCGTTGCGCCGATCATCCCGGCGCTCAACGAGCGCGACCTGGAAGCGATCATCGAACAGGCGGGTACGGCTGGGGCGAACTCGATCGGTTATACGTGCGTGCGCTTGCCGCATGAGCTCAAGCAGCTCTTTCGCGAGTGGTTGGAACTGCATTACCCGGATCGCGCGGCGCATATCATCAGCCTGATCCAGCAGATGAATGGTGGGAAGGATTACGACTCTAACTTTGCGACGCGGATGCGCGGGCAGGGGGTGTTTGCGGACATTATCCGCAAGCGGGTGCAGGTGGCGATGCGGAAGGCGGGGTTGGATCGGGCTTGGGATACGGTGTTGGATACGTCGGGGTTCGTGGCGCCTAGGGTAGTTTCGCCTCAGGGCGAGTTGTTCTGACGAGGTGGCGACCTCAGAGCCCATTATCATCCGCGATGACCGCACGCCTCGCCATGTTCAAGGACGGCTTCACCGTCATGAAATCTACTCAGCCGGTCTATGATGAGCAGCGACGCATCGTTCGCATGGCGCCCCTCTCCACTCACCGCGAGTTCTTCATGCACCCAATCACTCCTGCTGGTTCGCCGGCTACCACAAGCCGTAAGTTATTGCGCCCTGTCGTAGCCCTGTCGATGGCGCTCGCAGCGATCACGGCCGATGCTCAACAGCCGGTTTCTGATCAAGTCCCACCCCCGCAGGATTCGCCCTACGTCGGAACGTTGACTATCCATGTCGACGCCAACGATACCGTACAGGGCATCTTCCGCGTCCACGAAACCATTCCGGTGAAGGCAGGCGCGTTGACCCTACTATACCCGCAGTGGATTCCCGGCGATCACTCACCGACCGGCCCGATCGCGATGCTCGCCGGCCTCAAGCTCCGCGCCAATGGCAAGCCACTCGCATGGAAGCGCGACGAGTACAACGTCTACGCATTCCACCTCGACGTACCTGCGGATGTCTCCACGATCGACGCGGAATTCCAGTACCTGTCGGAGCGCGAAGACAGCGCGGACTTCGAGATCACCGACCGCATGATGGCCATGGAATGGAGCAAGGTGGCGCTATATCCAGCGGGCTACTATTCGCGCCGCATCACCTTTGCGCCCAGCTTGACGTTGCCGCACGACTGGCAGCTCGGTACCGCCTTGGAAACGGCTTCGAAGTCGGGCGATACCACGACCTTCAAGCCTGTGACATTGGAGAACCTGGTCGATTCGCCGGTCTACGCAGGCCAGTACTTCAAGCGCGTCGCGCTCAATCCGGGGGACAAGGCGCCGGTGTATCTGGACGTCGTCGCCGACGAGCCGAAATACCTTGAGATGTCACCTGAGCAGATCACGGTGCATCGCGCGCTGGTGACACAGGCGGTGAAGCTCTTCGGATCGCACCATTACGATCACTACGACTTCTTGTTCTCGCTATCGGATCAATTGGCTGGCAACGGTACGGAACACCATCAGTCCAGCGAAGACGGCCTGGGTGCCGACTACTTCACGGCGTGGAAGGATGCAGCGTCGGAGCGCGACCTGTTGGCTCACGAGTACACGCATTCGTGGAACGGCAAGTTCCGTCGCCCGGCTGACTTGTGGACGCCCAACTTCAACGTACCCATGGGCGATTCGCTCCTGTGGGTCTACGAGGGCCAGACCCAATACTGGGGTTTCGTGCTGACCGCACGCGCCGGTATGTGGACGCCGCAACAGTTCCGCGACGGGTTGGCCATGGTCGCGGCCAACTACGAGCGCAACCGCGAGGGTTTCCACTGGCGCACGCTCGAAGACACCACCAACGACCCGACCGTCGCGAGGCGCTCGGCCCTGCCTTACCGAAGCTGGCAGATGAGTGAGGATTACTACAGCGGCGGTCAGCTGATGTGGTTGGCCGTCGACGCCAAGCTGCGCAACCTGACGCACGACAAGCAGTCGCTCGATGACTTCGCACGCGCGTTCTTCGGTGTCGACAACGGTAGTTACGTGCCCAAGACGTACACGTTCGACGACGTGGTGGCGACCCTGAATGGTGTCGCCAAATACGACTGGGCAAGCTTCCTGAACGCGCACGTCAATACGCTGAATCCGCCACTTCAGGACGGCCTCGCCGCCACGGGCTGGAAGCTGGTCTACGACGAGAAGGAAAGTGAGTACGAGAAGCAAGCGGACGGACGGCCCGAATCCTCCCGCCATCTACTCAACTTCACGTGGTCGATCGGCCTGACGATGACCGACAGTGGCAAGGTGAACGATGTGCGCTGGGATGGCCCTGCGTTCAAGGCGGGCGTGAGCACCGGCGCCACCGTGGTCGCCGTCGACGGCAACACCTATTCGAAGGATGCCCTGACCAGCGCGATCACCGCCGCCAAGGACAGCAAGACACCCATCGTGCTGACGGTGAAGTACCAGGGCCGTTTCCGTACGATCCCGGTGGACTATCACGGCGGTCTGCAATACCCGCACCTGGTGCGTATCGAAGGTACTTCCGACTACCTGAGCGAGATCATCGCCGCGCGCAAGTAATGTGACACTTTTATTGGACAGAGGTGGACAGCGGCTCGTCGGTAGTGCCGCTGTCCCAAGGGAACAAGGAGAACGTGATCAACACGACTAAGCTAGTCAACGTGGCTTTAGCGCTAGCACCCCTCGGCTGGCTGCTAGCGTTCTACGGCGTGATGTCTCAGCTTGGCGATCCAGCGCCGATGGCCTCACGTTCTTTCATTGAGAGCCATAGACATACCTCGATCATCATTCTGCTGATCGGGGTCATGTGCCTGGTTGCCTCACTCTGGCTTTCAGGTCTCTCATTCACGTTGGCCAGGAAGCGTTCCATGTTGGTTGCGAGTTTTATTGTGATTCCAACCATCGCAATCATCACCGAGTTGTACTGATGGAGCGCGAACCTGTGAGGCTTTAAAGAATCCCGGGAATCAATGCCTTCGTACGTCTCTTGTACGCGGCGTACGTCTCACCGAATGTTTCCCCAAGCATCCGCTCCTCCATCCGTAGCTTTCGCCAGAACGACGCGAAGAGTATCAAGATGGCGACTATCCCTCGGACGTCGCCTTCCTTCGCTGCGGTTCCGATGAAGGCGATCAGGATACCGGTGTAGATGGGATGGCGAATGTATCGATACGGCCCAGCCTCCACAAGTTCGTGGCCGCGCTTTATTTGGACGACGCTGCTCCAGTTGCGCCCCAGTAGTACGCGCGACCAGATGGCCAGGCCCACCCCCACGACGACGATTACCAGCGAAACGGCGAACACGGGCACCGTATGCGGCACGATGCCCTCGCGCAACCACGTGTGACCGAACCAGTCGCCCGGCCCGAGTAGCCCGAACGCCACCACCAGTGGTATCCAATAGAGCAGCATTCGGGTATGCCACGGCTCACCGCGCGCGGCACTTTTGTTACCCCTCGAACCCCATATCCACCACGCCAACAAGACCCACCAGGCGGCACTGATACCTTGTTTCAGCCAGTCTTCGGTCGACAACGGTTCGTTCTCCTTGTTTCAAGTGATTTCCTCAGCGGCCTCGACACAGAACTCGACGAACTTTTCGACCTTGAGCGGCGTGAACTTCCTCGAGGGCCAAACGATGTACAGCGGAAAGGTTTCGCCCGGCCATTCAGGAAAAAGGTCCACGAGCGTGCCACGGCGCAGTTCTTCTTGCACACTGATCGCTAGCGCCTGAGTGACTCCACCCCCAGCCAAACACGCACCGATCTTCGTATCCACGTCGGAGAAAGTCTGTTTGCCGACCGTGCTGACGGGAAGTGTCTCCCCAGCACGCTGAAACTCCCATTCGAAGGGGCGGCCGCTCTGGGGATCCACGAATTGCAGGCAGTTGTGGTTGGTTAGTTCCGACGGATGAGCAGGGCGTCCAAATTTTTCCAGATAGGCGGGCGATGCCACCGTAAGCACGCGCGTCTCGAGAAGGCGGCGAGAAATCATGCTCGATGACGGCTGGGCGCCGAATCGAACGGCGACATCCACTCCATCGGCATTCAAGTCGCCGGTGTCCGAATGCTGGCTGATATGAAGGTCGACAGCCGGATAGCGCCGGGCGAACTCGGGCAATCGCGAGCTCAGGACATGGCGCGCGAATGCAGCCGCCACGCTAACGCGAAGTAGTCCGGTGACCTCCGACGCGTCGCGTGAAGCAGCCGTTGCGGCTTCCTCGATAGCCGCCAGATGAGGCGCTGCCATCTCATACAAGCGGCTCCCCTCCGCCGTCAGCTTCAGCGCACGGGTCGAGCGGGCGATAAGCCGGACAGCCATGCGCGCTTCCAGGCGTGAAATGGCCCGGCTCACCCCCGAAGGGGAGAGGCCCAGAAGCGTGGCCGCCCGCGTGAAGCTGCCGTGTTCCACCACGGCGGCGAGGATGGTCACACCCGAAAGCAAGCGCGCGTCGATGGGCATGGGTGCACTCTTGAAAAAATGCAAAGAAAGCTTGACCGACTTGCATCTAATCACAGGTGGTCCGCCGCGGCTACAGTTGATCGTCGGCAAGGCCTTCCCAGACAAGCCTTGCCATAGCCGCAATCGATTATTGAAAGGTGACCTATGTTCGCTATTACAGGCATTACCGGGCGTGTCGGCGGTGAGCTCGCCAACACCTTGCTCGCTGCGGGAAAGGGCATTCGCGCGATCGTTCGGGACGAAAGCAAGGCCCAGCCCTGGGCTGCCAAGGGCTGCGAGGTAGCCCTCGCCGACCTCGACGACGCGAAGTCTCTCACCGAGGCACTGCGTGGCGTGGAAGGAGCTTTTATCCTTTTCCCGCCAATCTACGACTCGGAACCAACGTTCCCTGAGCTACAGCCCCGTATCGACGCGGTCCGCCGCGCCCTGATCCAGGCGCGACCGGGCAAGGTCGTGGTGCTGTCGACGATCGGCGCCGACGCGGCCCAGCCGAACCTCTTGAACGCGCTCGGGATGGTCGAAGCCGCCTTGGCGGACGTGCCGCTTCCCATCACGTTCCTGCGCGCCGCCTGGTTTATCGAGAACGCGGAGTGGGATGTCGCGTCGGCGCGCGACGAAGGCGTGCTGCATTCTTACCTTCAGCCACTCGATCGTGGAGTGCCGATGATTTCCACCGTGGACGTCGGTCGCACCGCCGCCGCGCTGCTGATGGAAGATTGGGACGGGCACCGGATCGTCGAACTGGAAGCCACCGAGCGCGTGACGCCCCACCAGATGGCGGCGGCGTTCGGCCGTGCCTTGGGTCGGAGCGTCCATGCACAGGTCGTTCCACGTGATCAGTGGGAAACCATCTTCCGACAGCAGGGCATGCGTCACCCAACGCCGCGCATGCAGATGATCGACGGTTTCAATCAGGGTTGGATCGACTTCAAGGACCGGGGAACCCATGCACGGAAGGGGCGGGTCACCCTGGACGAGGCGATCACCCGTCTTGTCGGACGGAAGGGCTGAGGCGGTCATGGAAAAGGGAAGTCACGCCGATAGCTGCTTCATCAGCACCGCGGCGGCTTCCGAGGACGATGCGGGGTTCTGTCCGGTGATCAGCAAGCCGTCGGTGACGACGTAGGAGCCCCAGTCCGGACCCTTCGAATAGAGGCCGCCCTTGGCCTTGAGCTCGTCCTCGACCAGGAAGGGCACGACGTCCGTCAAGCCGACGCCGGCTTCCTCGGTGTTGGTGAAACCCGCGACCTGTTTGCCCTCGACCAGCGGCTTGCCATCGGCCGCCTTCACGTGGCGGAGCACGCCCGGCGCATGACAGACCAGCGCGACAGGCTTCCCTGCCTCGATGAAGGATTCGATCAAGGCGATGGAATGCTTGTCTTCGGCGAGGTCCCACAGCGGGCCATGGCCTCCCGGGTAGAACACGGCGTCGAAGTCTTCCTGTGACACGCTGTCCAGGCGCACGGTGTTGGCGAGCTGCGCGTTCGCCGCGGCATCCGCTTCGAAACGGCGCGTGACATCGGTCTGGAACGACGGCTCGTTGCTCTTCGGGTCCAGTGGCGGTTTGCCACCCTTGGGCGAGGCGAGGACGATCTCGGCACCTGCGTCCTTGAAGGTGTAGTAAGGCGCGGCGAGTTCTTCGAGCCAGAATCCCGTCTTGCGGCCGGTGTTGCCGAGTTCGTCGTGGGAGGTCAAAACGATGAGGACTTTCATGGAGGCTCTCCTGTATGTGTGTATGAAAAGTAGACCAGTCGTCTATCGACAAGGCATAAAAAAACCTCAGGGCGAGGACTGGAGGATCTGGCGAGTGGTGGCCATCGCCTTATGGAACGGCCCGGTGTTGCGAACGATCTTTACCATGACACTGGCGCCCAGCCACAGTTGGTAGAGGCTTTGGGCCACATCCACAGGCTTACCGTCGACGGAGAGGGAGCCATCCGCCACGCCGGCTTCGATCGCCTCGGCAAGGCGCTCGATGATTCCCGCGGTGCCTCGGTTGAGTGACGCGCGCATGGCTTCGGACAAATCCGCGACCTCCGCGCCGAGCTTCACCGCCAGGCACTTGCCCTGGCAGTCCTGGAAGGACTGGTTGTCCTGCCAGGCCTGGAAATAATTCTCCAGCTGGCGAGACACCGGCCCGCTCGCCTGACGCAAGGTGCGGTCCATGTCGGCGAGATAGTCTTCGAAGTAGTCCTCCAGCAGTGCCTCGCCGAACGCCTCCTTCGACCCGAAGTAGTGATAGAACGACCCCTTCGGCACGCCGGCCGCGGTCAACACCTCGTTGAGCCCGACGGCGGAGAAGCCCTTGCCGCCCATGATGCGCTGACCGGTCGCGAGGATCTTCTCGCGAACGTCGGTCGCTTCATTGATATGGGCGCTGGACTTCATGGGAGCTACTCTAGATCAAATTAGACCGGTCGTCTAGTTCTTTTTCCCGGTATATGGTCAGCCGTCGAGGAGGCCGGCGCCGACCGCACCAGCGAGGTCTTCCGGAGTGTCCAGGCGACGAGCGAGAGCGTCCCGACGAATGGCAGCGGGGTGGCCGGCGGTCCACAGACGGCGGAACGCCGCTTCGCCACGCAGCGTATGGATCTGCGCCACGGTCTGCGAGCGAAGCAAGGACGGCGGGCCGAGGGCGTCGCCGTAAGCTGAGACCACATCGCAGCTACCGTCATAGGCGATGAGCAGCTTGTCGAGGTGTTCCTGGGTGAGACAAGGCTGGTCGGCCATGGTGACCAGCAACGGATAGGACCGGCCGCTCAAGGCAGCGGCCGCACGACGAAGCGACGAGGCCATGCCTTCCTCCCACGAAGGGTCGAACACGATGGCCGTACCCGTGACCAACGGCGCCAATCGCTCTGCGTGCGCGCCGAGCACCACCAGCAGATGCGTAGGTCTGGTGGCCTTGGCCATGCGCACGGCGCGTTGGAGGAGCGTTTCACCACCGATGGTCAGCAGTTGCTTCGGCGTGCCTAGCTGTTCGCTCCCCTCGGCCGCCAGGACAACCGCGTCATGTGCCTCGCATCCACGCATATCGATTCCAGAAAAGACGATCAATCCATTTGCCTGTCCCGGTCACCGCTTGGTGCCGGGGAGCCGAATCCACCTAGGGAAGCCCTACGACCAGCGGAGTATTCCCATAAGAAGTTCCCGATGCATAGTGTGGGTAGCGTACTCGCGAGGAAGAAATGCTCGCGTCATACAAGGATGTAACGCCATGATCGCCATTGCGGGAATGAGTTGTCACTTTCCAGGCGCGGAGGGTCTCGACGCGTACTGGCGCCTTGTCAATGCCAATCGCTCCGCGATCAGCGACCCGCCTGCTCACCGGCGCGAGTTCATACGACAGGCGGCGCTGCTCATGCTGCCCGTGCGCGGCGGATATATCGAACATGAAGGCCGCTTCGACCGCCGCTTCTTCAATATGCCGGAGCGCGAAGCCGACAGGATGGACCCTCAGCAGAAGTTGGTTCTCCTGCACGCATGCAGGGCGTTCGAGGATGCGGGGCTTACCCTGGACGATGTCGGAGGTAGTCGAACCGGGGTATTCGTAGGAGCCATGGCCAACGACCTGGCGTATCTGAGGTGGGGCGATGTCGCGCAAACATTACCCGAGGACATCACAGGTAATGGCTTGTGCCTGATCGCCAACCGTCTTTCCTACGAACTGGACCTTCGTGGGCCCAGCATGACCATCGATTCCGCATGTTCGTCGTCGCTGGTGGCCATGCACCAGGCCGTCCGATCATTGCGCGAATTCGAATGCGATTTCGCCCTGGTTGCCGGTGTCAACGTCATCCTGTCCGCCTTGCTGCAAAAGTTCTACCGCGATGCGGGAGTCGGTGCCGCCGATGGCGGTTGCCATTCCTATAGCCGGGAGGCCAACGGAATCGGGCGCTCCGAGGGAGTAGGCGTGCTTCTTCTCCGCCGGGAGCAGGACTTGCCAAGGCGGCGCCGGCGAAGCTATGCCGCCGTAAATGCCACAGGTGTGAACCATGGCGGGCAGGCCATCAGATTCACCGCGCCAAGCGTCCAGGCGCAGGTGGAGTTGCTACAGCAGACCTATGCGAGAGCAGGGGTGCAGCCCCAAGAGATTGCCTACGTGGAGGGCCATGGCACCGGCACCCGCCAAGGTGACCTCATGGAGATAAGGGCGTTACAACAGGTGTTCAGTGGTCGCGATCCCCCGTGCTGGCTCGGCTCGGTAAAAAGCCTCATCGGGCATACGGAAGCGGCCTCGGGCATCGCTGGTTTGATCAAGGTCGCTCTCATGCTCCATTACGCGCACATTCCGCCCAGCGCGCACGCCGACTCGCCCGCCAATCTCCTCGACTCGTCTTCCCCCGTGCGCCTCGTGGAAGCGATGAGATCGCTGAATCCCCGGCGCAGGCATTTCATGGGAGTCAGCGCGTTCGGGCTGGGTGGTACCAATGCACATGTGCTTCTCACCTCCCATCATGCCTAAGATCCGGATCGCGGGAGAACCCATGTATTACATGGAGCGCGGCAACGGGCCCGCGGTTGTCCTTCTGCATAGCTACCTCGCAAATGCGTTCATGTGGTCGCCGCAAGTGCGGGCAATGGAAACGAACCACCGCGTGATCGTGCCCGAACTGTGGGGCCACGGCAGTTCTGGGCATCTGCCGCAGGTGACGAGCGATCTATCGGGCCTGGCAAACCAGGTGGGTGAACTCATGGAGAAGCTGGAACTACACGAGTACGCCTTGATCGGACAATCGGTTGGGGGAATGCTGGCGGGAGAACTCGCTGCGGCCTATCCCCATAGGATCACGAGGCTGGTGCTCATGGCGACCTACCTGGGTGAAGAGAGCGCGGTATCACGCACGAGATTCATGGATCTCCTTGACCGGATCGACGCACGAGGATGCATCGATCCTCCTTTGCTAGAAGAACTCATGCCCATATTCTTCGGGCCGTACGGTTCAGCGGAAACCGTTGCCCTGAAGGTCTCGTTCCGGAGGCAGGTGTCAGCTTTAATGGCCGGACCAACTGAAGCGGAGCATCGTTCCCATCGGCCGCATGATCTTCGAGCGCCGCAGCTTACTCGCGGGCCTGAAATACATCGCCGGCGATTCGATGATGGTGTTATGCGGAGAGCACGACAAAATACGTCCTCCGGCCGAATCCATTCATATGGCGCGACTGGCGGGTTGCCGATACGTGGAGGTTCCCGACGCAGGTCATATTCCCAATCTGGAATCCTCGGCATTCGTCACGCGCGCACTCGTCGATTTCATCGATGGGCATTGAATTCCCAACCCCGCCTTCTCACGAGTTGGCCTAACGGAAGAACCCCCGCTCCAGCGCGATGGCCAGCGCATGCGAGGGATTGCTGGCGTGCAGTTTGCCCATCGCGTTCGACAGGTATTCCTTCACCGTTTCCGGGGATAGCCCCAGGCGCTGCGCGATCTGCTTGTTCGACAAGCCCGCGCCAACGCCGCGCAGCACGGCGATCTCCCGCTCGGTGAGGCATTCGTCGGCGCTGATCTCCCGCTCGGTGAGGCATTCGTCGGCGCTGTGTTCCGCCAACTGTTGCGCCACCTCGGAGGACACCCGTTGTTCGCCGGCGTAGATGGACCGCACGGTCGAGACGAGGTCGTCGGCAAGCGAGGTTTTCAGGAGATAGCCTTGGGCCCCCGCGGCCAGCGCGCGTCGCGCGGACGCATCGCCTGCGTAGGTGGTCAGCATGACGACCTTGGCCAGCGGGTCGATCGACCGCATCGCGACGATGACCTGATCACCGGACAGGTCGGGCAACATCAGGTCCACCACGGCGACATCCGGACGCAGGGTCCGGAACGCCTCGATCGCCGACTTCCCCGTGTCCGCTTCACCCGCCACGACCATGCCTGGATCGGAAGACAACATCGCCACCACACCCGCGCGAAAGAGCGGATGGTCGTCGACAACCAGGATGCTAAGAGGCCGTGCGGTCATGGAGGCCGTCGAATCGGTAAGGGCGCGAGCTTACCCTAGCCGGCCCGCGCGGTTCTGGCCATGGTGCTGGAAGCGCGCCGTGGCAGAGGTCAGAATAGCTCTCGCTTCCCGGGTTTTCCTCATGGCACGCCGCTCGCTGGCAAGGCTGACGTTTCTTTCCCTGTTCGGGCTGTTCGCATGGACCGGCGCCGCCGTGGCCGCGGCACCGGTAACGCCGATCGCTCAATGGCAGCACACGATTTTCACCGCGAAAGATGGCGCGCCCGCGGAAATCAAGGCGATGGCCCAGGACCGTGACGGCTTCCTGTGGTTTGGCGGGTCGACGGGGTTGTTCCGGTTCGATGGCGTGTCCTTCGACGGCAGCCTGACGGAACGGCTGCCCCAGCAGTCGATCATGTCCTTGCTCGCCGCGCGGGATGGCAGCCTGTGGGTTGGCGACCGGCACGGCTACATCACGCATGTCGACCATGGAAAGGCCACCGTCTACTCGCTCGACGGCGACAAGTCGACGGTGATGCAATTCGCCGAACGGGCCGACGGTTCGCTCTGGGCGGTGACCCCGCGTGCCGCCTATCGCTTCGACGGCGCGCAGTGGCGGAACCGGAAGGCTGGGCCCTTCATGCAGGCGATACACGCGCCGGATGGTTCGCTGTTCCTCTTGAGCCGTGCAACGAACGACCGTACGGCCTGGCGCCTCGGCCCGGGCGAGAAGGACTTTGCACCGTCGACGATCGAAGTGGCACGGGAGGCCGTGCTGGGCCGAAAGGGCACGTCGTGGCGTCCCGACACGATGATCGCCGACGAAGTAGTCGATGGCGAAGGCGCGCTCTGGGTCGGCACTGAGACAGGCATCGAGCGCCTTTCCTGGCCGGGCAGCGGAGACCCGAGCGAGCCGCCGCTCAGGGAGTCGTATGCCCGCGCCCAGGGCCTGGGCGGAGCGCAGGCACTGGCCACGCTGCGCGATCGTGAAGGCAACCTCTGGGTCTCCACGCCCGCCACCATCGAGCAGTTCCGGCTGGGCAAGTTCCGCCGCCTGGCCCTGCCCGCCGACAGCTACCTGCCCGCCATCGCCGTGGACGGACGCGGCCACCTCTGGGCCAGCCGGCTCAACGACACCGTGATGGAGTTCGGTAGCGGCAGTCCACGCACCTGGCCCGGGGCGGGCAAGCGCGTCGGTGTCGCGGCGACGGGCACGGACGGCTCGGTGCTGATGGTCGGCAGTGGCGGCCTCGTTCGTATGGACGGCCGGACGGTGGCGCATATTCCGCTGTTTCCGTCGATCCGCGCGGGTGACACCGGATTCCGCGCCCTGGCGCAAGCTCGCGACGGATCGGTCTGGGTCGGCATCGGCCCCGCGTATCGGCACAAGGACGGCGACGCACGCCTGATGGGTGCCGATGCCGGCCTGCCGGACCGGCCGAACCACCTGTGGGCGATCGCGCGGCGCACCGATCACGGGTTGTGGCTGGCCTATAACGACAACACGCTCGCGATGTCCGAGGACGATGGTAGGGAAGCCCGAGTGTTCACCACCACCGATGGCATCGACGTTGGCCACATCTACGCGATCTGGCCGCACGATGGTGGCGTGTGGATCACGGGCCAGCGTGGCGTCCAGTTCTTCCATCCCGGCGAACCGATCGCGAACCTGCGCTTGCGCGGCGGGGAAACCGTCCGCGAAGCCTCCGGCATCGTGCAGCGTCCGGACGGATCGTTGTGGATCAACACGATCCATGGGCTCTACCGCGTCGATCCTGCCTCGATGGCTGCCTGGTGGCGGGCGCACGATAGCGAGGTCGGCTACGAGCGCTTCGACGAACGGGATGGACTCCAGGGCGTGCGTGATTCGCGACCGGCGCCGTCACTGGTGCCGGGGTCGGACGGTCTGCTCTGGATCGCCTCCGACACCGGCATCGCTTCCATCGACGCGGATCGCATTCCTCGCAACATGATCGCCCCCGTGGCCGTCGTGCGGGAAATCAACGGCGAACGCGTGGATGGGCCGGTCGAACTGCCCGCCGGGAGCCGTCGTCTGGAGATCGCGTATTCCGCGCCGGTGCTCGGCGTGCCGACGCGCGCACACTTCGCCTATCGCCTGCAAGGACTCGAAACGGCGTGGCAGGATGTCGGCAACGTCCGTCATGTCTCGTACACCAACCTGGGTCCGGGCGCTTACCGCTTCGAACTCAAGGCGGCGAACGAGGACGGCGTCTGGTCTCGCGTTCCCGCTGCCGTCGACATACGTATCGCGCCTTTCTTTTACCAGTCATGGTGGTTCAGGACGCTCTGCGGCCTGGCCTTGCTCGGCCTGCTGTACCTCGCATACCTCTGGCGGCTGCGGAGCCTGGGCATATTGATCTGTGCGCGGCTGCTGGAACGCGAGCGCATCGCGCGCGACCTGCATGACACCCTGCTGCAAAGCATGCAGGGCGTGCTGCTGCGGGTGAAGGTTGCCGCCGACACCATCAAGGAGCCCGAGACGCGCGACAAGCTGGAACTCGCCTTGAAGGCGACACAGGATGCCCTCGTCGAGGGTCGGCGCAAGATCGTCGGCCTGCGCGGTACGCGAGGCGATGCCAGCAGCCTCGCCGAGCGGCTTCAGGCATACGCCGCCGAGGTCATGGCCGATGATGCCGCCGTCATCGCGGTTTCGACGGCGGGCCGGCCGCGTTCGTTGAATCCCGCCGCGGAAGACGATATCGAGGCGATCGTTTTCGAGCTTCTGTCCAACGCCGCACGGCACGCGCAGGCGGAACGGGTGGACGTGCGGATCACCTTCGCGCGGCGTCGGTTCGAAGTGGAAGTGCGCGATGACGGCAAGGGCATGCAAGGCGGCCGTACCGGCGATCGACCGTCGTTCGGGCTGATCGGCATTCGCGAACGAGCCGAGAAGCTCGCCAGCCGCCTGACGATTCGTCCCCGTTCGCCGAAGGGTACGCAGGCGATGCTGCGCGTGCCGGGCCCCGTGGCCTACTGGTTACCCGAGCGGACGGTGGCGCGCCTGCGCTCGAGGCCGTGGTTCCGTTGACCTGCCGGTAAGCGCGTCCCCCCATCCAGGGGGTCACGCACGTGACATGGCCGGATAGCATCCCAGGCAAGATGCAACACGAAGCGATCGCGCCGCGTAACAACCCAAGCCATGCCCGGACGCGCGTGGTGCGGCAGCTCCTGAACCAGGCGCTCCGCCAGCTCGCCGATTTCGACCGCGCGGACCGCGCCGCCTGTGCGCACTACATCGCGCAGGCATTGCGCATACACCGCGAGTCCACCCAGGGGCATGGCGCCCGGCGCCCCGGGACCGGCCTGGCGCCTTGGCAAGTAAAGACCGTGAAGGAACTGGCGCTGTCACGACTCGACGCGCCACTGGCGGTCACCGAACTAGCGACGGCGTGTAACCTGTCGCGAGGGTATTTCACCCGCGCGTTCAAGGCGACCTTCGGCGTGAGTCCACATCGCTGGCGCCATGGAAAGCGTCTGGAACAAGCGTGCCACCGTCTCATACACTCCGACGAAGCCATCGCCGATATAGCCATCGCCTTCGGCTTCAACGACCAGGCCCACTTCACGCGAGCCTTCAAGAGCGCCATGGGCATCACACCGAACGTCTACCGAAGGCGCAGCAATTCACCATGACGCGAACACAGGCTTTCTTCTTATCCCTCGCACTGGCCGTCACGCCGGCAACCTTCGCGTCCACGCGGGATGTCTCGGTAGGTCCGCAATACGACACCACCCATGTTTACGTTTCCGCCGGGGACATGGACGCCTTCGTTCGCAGTTTCACCGCCACGTTCGAAGGCCAGCCGACGACGCCCGTGGCCGTCACGGTGACGCCGACACCGTCGAAGACGCTATCGCAAGTGGTGCGGACGCCTTCCGGTGCGATCTCCGTCTTCGGCTTCCAGACGCCGGTACCGTATCCGTTCGGGCTGGAGCGCACGGGCTATCTGGTCACCAACGTGGACGACGCCGTCAAGGCGGCCAACGCGGCCGGCGCCGCGACGCTGGTAGCGCCGTTCGACGATCCCATCGGACGCGACGCCGTGGTCAGCTTTCCGGGTGGCGTCAACACGCAGCTCTACTGGCATACGGCGAAGTCGACTTCGGCCCCGCTCGAACACGTGCCGGAGAACCGGATCTACCTGCCGGTCCAGTCGGCCGATGCGTTCGTGAAGGCCTTCGTCGCGTTCGCGCATGGCAAGGTCGTATCGGACGATCGCAAGGCGTCCGCGGTCGAGATCGGCCGTAGCGGAGGCACGTACCGGCGCATCCGCATCGTCTCGGGGTTCGGCAAGGCCACGGTACTGGTGACCGATGGGCATCTCGACTGGCCTTACGGCACGGAACTCACCGGGTACGAGGTAGGCGACCTGGACGCCACCTTGCGCCGTGCGCGTGACAGCGGTGCGACGGTGGTCGTGGCAGCGCACGCCGAGGGTGATCGGCGTGCGGCGATGGTCAGGTTCCCCGGCGGGTACGTCGCCGAAATCCATGGCGCGGCGAACTGAAACGGTTGGTGATATCTGCTGCTTCGCCCGTGCGAACGCCTGCCGATATTTCAATCGCACACGACAGCGGCTCCCTAAGCTCCTGAAAGGTCACCCGACCCTTCACCACCAGGAGCAACCCTTGAAAAAGAACATCTTGTTTCGCCTGACCACGGCGATCGCACTCGCTGGCGCCTCGTTCGCTTCCGCGCAGGCCGCGGAAGCCGCCAGGCCGACCATCGTCCTCGTCCATGGCGCATGGGCGGACGGCTCCAGCTGGAGCAAGGTCATTCCGCTGCTGCAGGCCAAGGGCTACACCGTGCTCGCGGTGCAGAATCCGCTCACTTCGCTGGCCGCGGACGTCGCCGCCACGAAGCAGGTATTGCAGTCGGCCACGGCGCCGGTGGTTCTCGTCGGCCACAGCTGGGCCGGCACGGTGATCACCGAAGCCGGTAACGATCCCAAGGTCGCGGCGCTCGTCTATGTCGCGGCGTTCGCCAACGACGATGGCCAGTCGGCCGGAGAACTGGTCAACGCATACGCGAAGACGCCGGCGCTCGGCACCATCCGTGACGATGGCCATGGCTTCCTCTACCAGACGGAGCAGGGCGTGCTCGAGAACTTCGCACCCGACCTTCCGCGAGTCGAGGCGAAGACGCTGGCAGTGACGCAGGGCGCGCTGGCCGCCAGCACGTTCGGCGACAAGGTCACCACCGCCGCATGGAAAACCCATCCCACCTGGTACATCGTCTCGGCCAACGACCGGGTCATCAACCCGCAGCTGGAGCGCGACGTGGCGAAGCGGATGAACGCGCATACCACGGTGCTCCCTTCGAGTCACGTTTCGCTGCTTTCGCATCCGCGCGAGGTGGCCAAGGTGATCGAGGAAGCCGCCGACGCGGTGAGCAAGAAGGATTGATGCCGTCGGGGCAGGAGGCTTCGCCTCTTGCCCCGTACCGAGTTTGCCGAAACGGCACATCTTTTGCGCGTTGAAGCAACCGCCGTGCCACGTTTGTCCTGAAAATCGACATCAAGAAAACGTGATGATTTTGTGAGAAGAGTGTCACGATTTAGATCGTGCATATCTCTCCTGTAGGAGTAATTGCGCTATAAAAAAACCACGGGTCAGGTTCCGGCATCCATGCCGGCTGAACCATGGAAGAAAGCTGCAGGGGGAGTAGCTCACGCGATGGATAATTCGTACCCATCCAGGTGGATTAGCGAGCGGAATATCCGGACAGGCCCTCGCCTGTGCCGAAGCCATTCCAGCTTTCCCCGAGCCGGGAACCCCGGCTTTGCCCGTACCGGCGCCCAACATCCCCCGCCCTCGGCGCATCACCGATTACGACCAAGCCTGGCTTGAGACGTCCCGTCGTTCGATGGGACGCGTGACGTCCGCGCGTGATCGCGCGCGGACGTAAATAAGAAGAAAGCACCCCTCCATCCGGACGCGTTCCTGCGTTCGCGGACCTTTGCGCGCCTGCGTTTCAGTTCCCCACCACGCTCCTCGGTGCATCAGCCCATGCAGAAGGAAATCGTATGAACAAGATCCACAGCAAAGTCTGGAACCGCGCGCTGAACCAGCTCGTGGTCGCTTCCGAGATCGCTACATGCCATCGCGGTGGCAGTTCGGGACAAGCAAGCGGCAGATCGCCTGCGCGCGGCCTGGCTCCCATGGCCCTGACCCTGCTGATGGCCGCGGGATGGGTCGGATGGAGCGGAGCGGCGGATGCACAGGCGGTCGATTGCACGGCGGCGCCCTATAACGCCTATGCCAGCACCGCGTCGTGCATGGGGTATTCGGCTGCCGCCAGCGGGATCGGGGCAACGGCCGTCGGGTCGCTGGCAAGGGCCAACGTATTGGGCGCCCTTGCGCTCGGCTATAGCTCGACTGTAAATGCCCAGAACGGAATAGCCGTTGGCTTCGGCGCCTATTCCAATGCCGTCAATTCGATCTACCTTGGCGCGCGTACTGCCAACGGCACGGGCGCACTCGCTGGCGGTGCCATCGGCATCGGCACGGACGTAACGGCCTCTGGTCCGAACGCGATCGCCATCGGAACCCAGGCCATCGCGAACGACTCGTCGAACGTCGCGCTTGGCTTGTCCGCTCATGCGACCGGTCTTGAAAGCACCGCGCTCGGTTATGCGACCAACGCGACTGGCGTCAACTCGACAGCCATCGGCAACCAGATCACCGCGGCTGGCGCGGGGAGCATTGCCCTCGGCGCCAATACTGGCGTCATGGTCGATGCCGGTTCGACCAATAGCTTCGCGGGCGGTTGGGGCGCGAAGGTCACCGGTGCGCCCAATGCCGTGGCCCTGGGTACGTTCGCCGCCGCGAATAACGGACAGGCCACCGCCCTGGGCGGATTCACGGTAGCCACGGGGGAAGGAGCGACAGCCGCGGGTCTTTCGTCGCAAGCGGTTTTCGCCCATTCGACCGCCATCGGCTGGCAGGCATATTCGACGGCCCTCAATGCGGTCTACCTGGGAGCCCGCACCGTTGGGACAGGTGCATCGGCCGAATCGGCCATCGCCATCGGCACGGACGTGACTTCGTCGGGTGTCTACTCGATCGGCATGGGCTTGCAGGCGAACGCTAGCCAGGCCGACGCGATCGCCATCGGCAGGCAGGCAAACGCGACGGGTATCAATTCCATCTACGTGGGCGCGCTTCAAAGCGGCGTGGCGGGCGGTGGTGCCACGGCGAACAACGCCATCGCGCTCGGTATCGACATCGTCGCCAGCGGCGTGGGCGCGGTCGGCATAGGTAACTTCACGCTGGCGTCGGGCACGAACAGCACCGCCGTGGGCGGCAGTTCCGCGACAGCGACGAACGCGCTGGCGCTGGGCCGCGCGAACACCGCGTCGGGCACCAACAGCGTGGCGGCCGGTACGTCCTCGCAGGCGCAAGCGGCCTCCACCGTCGCGATTGGCGATACGAACACTGTCGCCGCGGGCGCAGGCGCGGGTTCGTTCGCCGGCGGTCATAACTCGCAGGTGCTCGGTGGTCTCGGCGCCGTGGCCCTGGGTGAAGCGCAGGTCGCCAACGGCAACGGCGCGGTGGCCATCGGCGATCCCAACTCCGCCATCGGCAATGGCGCCGTGACCGTCGGTTCGAACAACACGGCGAACGGCGATGGCGCCGTGGCGGCGGGTAACGGCAACAACGCCCAAGGTGTGGGTTCGGTAGCCCTGGGCAACGCCAGCAGCGCACTCGGCGCCGGCTCGGTCGCCTTCGGCAACACCGCCACGGCGAACAACGCCAACGACGTCGCGTTGGGTTCCGGTTCGACCACCACGACGGCGGTGGGCACGGCGAGCGCCACCATCAACGGCACCACCTACGCGTTCGCAGGCACCACGCCCGGAAGCACGGTGAGCGTGGGTGCCGCCGGCGCAGAGCGGACCATCACCAACGTGGCCGCAGGCCGCATCGACGGCGGCAGCACCGATGCCATCAATGGGTCGCAGTTGTTCGCGGCCAACCAGGCAATCGATACAGTGGGCACCACCGTAACGAACCTCGGTAACACCATCGCCACGACCATCGGCGGCGGCACCACCTACGATCCCAGCACGGGCAACATCACCACCAACGTCACCTACGGCGGCAATACCTATGCCTCGCTGCAGCAGATCTTCAACCAGATCGGTGGCGACATATCAGCGAGCGCCGTTCACTATTACAGCGTCAACGACAACGGCACCCCGGGCGCGAACTACGCCAACGACGGCGCGACCGGCCTCAATGCGCTGGCCGCGGGTGTCGGTGCCACGGCCACCGCCGACAATGGTACGGCGCTGGGCCAGGGCACGGGCGTGTCCGTGCTGGGTGGCGTCGCATTGGGTTCCGGCGCCGTCTCCGACCGCGCCATCGCGCCGACGTCCGGTTCGATCCTCGTGGGCACCAACGTCATTCCATACAACACCACCGATCGCACCTTGCTTGGCTCCGTGTCCGTCGGCAACGCCACGGACTTCCGCCAGGTCACCAACGTGGCGGATGGCACGGAAGACCAGGACGCGGTGACCTTGCGCCAGTTGAAGGGGGCGATGAGTTCATTCTCGGTCACGCCGATCAAGTACTTCCACGCCAATTCCGCCGCCACCGACTCGGCGGCCATTGGTGCCGAATCCGTCGCTATCGGTCCGCAGACCACGGTGAACGGCGATAACGGCATCGGCATGGGCAACGGTGCGATCGTGCAGCAGACCGCACCGGGTGGCACGGCGATCGGCCAGAACGCGACGGTGAATCTCGCCGATGGCGTGGCGCTGGGCACCAATGCGGTGTCGAACGGTATCCAGGCGTTGGCGCTGGGCCCGGGCTCGCAGGCGGCATTCGCCGGTAGCGTGGCGCTGGGTGCGGGTTCCGCGACGGACGCGGCGGTGGGTACCACCAACACGGTGATCAACGGCACCACCTACGCGTTCGCGGGCACGACACCGGGCTCGACGGTGAGCGTGGGCGCGGCCGGTGCGGAGCGGACCATCACGAACGTGGCGGCGGGCCGCATCGACGGCGGCAGTACGGATGCGATCAATGGTTCCCAGTTGTTCGCGACGAACCAGGCGATCGGCACCGTCGGCACCAGCGTCACCAACCTGGGCAACACGGTGACCAACCTCGGTGATTCGATCGCGAACAGTTACGGCGGCGGCACCACCTACGATCCGGCCACCGGCACGATCAATGCCAGCATCACCTACGGTGGCAACACTTACGGGTCGCTGCAGCAGGTCTTCAACCAGATCGACACCGGTGGCATCAAGTATTTCCACGCCAATTCCAACCTGGCCGACTCGCTGCCGAACGGCTTGAACAGCGTGGCGATCGGACCTGTGTCGACAGCCAACACGGAAAACGCCGTATCGATCGGTAACGGCGCCACCGCGGGAGCCAACGTGGGCGATGTGGCCTTGGGTGCGGGTAGCACCACCGGTACGGTGGTCCAGACCGCCAGCGGAACCATCGCAGGTAACACCTACGCGTACGCCGGCAACACGCCCGGCAGCACGGTGAGCGTCGGCACGGTGGGCGCCGAGCGCACCATCACCAACGTCGCGGCAGGACAGGTGAACGGCAACAGCACGGATGCGATCAATGGCTCACAGTTGTTCGCCACCAACCAGGCGCTGGAAACCCTGAACGACACGGTGGCGGCCAACGCCATCCACTACTACAGCGTCAACGACAACGGCACGCAGGGCGGCAACTACGCCAACGACGGTGCGACCGGCATCAACGCACTGGCGGCAGGTGTCGGCGCGACGGCCACCGCCGACAACGCCACGGCGCTGGGCCAGGGCACGGGCGTGTCGGTGCTGGGAGGCGTGGCGCTGGGTTCGGGTGCCGTGTCCGATCGCGCGATCGCTCCCACGTCGGGTTCGATCCTCGTGGGCACCAACGTGATTCCCTACAACACCACCGACCGCACGCTGCTCGGCGCTGTATCGGTGGGCAACGCCACGGACTTCCGCCAGATCACCAACCTTGCGGACGGCACGCAAGACCAGGATGCGGTGTCCTTGCGTCAGCTGAAGGGCGCGATGAGCTCGTTCTCGGTAACGCCGATCAAGTACTTCCATGCCAACTCCACCGCTTCCGATTCGTTGGCGGCCGGTGCCGAGTCGGTGGCGATCGGCCCGCAGACCACGGTGAACGGCGATAACGGCATCGGCATGGGTAACGGTGCGATCGTGCAGCAGACCGCACCGGGTGGCACGGCGATCGGCCAGAACGCCACGGTGAACCTCGCCGATGGTGTCGCGCTGGGCACCAACGCAGTCTCGAACGGTATCCAGGCGCTGGCCCTGGGCGCGGGTTCGCAGGCGGCATTCGCCGGTAGCGTGGCGCTGGGTGCGGGTTCGTCGACGGAGGCGGCGGTGGGTACGGCCAGCACCACGCTCAACGGCACCACCTATGCGTTCGCGGGCACGACACCGGGCTCGACGGTGAGCGTCGGCGCGTCGGGCGCCGAGCGTACGATCACCAACCTGGCGGCTGGACGGATCAGCGGCAGCAGCACGGACGCGATCAATGGTTCGCAATTGTACGCGACCAACCAGACGCTGGAGTTGCTGGGCTCGCAGATCATCAACCTGTCGAACGCCGTCAACAACTTCCCCACCGGTGGCGGTGGCGGCAACACCAACAACACGTACCAGAACAGCGGCGACAACAACACCGCCTCGACCGCCACGGGCGACAACAGCACGGCGATCGGCGCCGGTTCGTCGGCCACGGGTGACAACAGCGTCGCCATCGGCGCGGGTTCGGTGGCCAACCAGTCCAACACCGTCTCGGTCGGTTCGGTGGGTAACGAACGCACGGTCACCAACGTGGCGGCCGGTGTGAACAGCACCGACGCGGTGAACGTGGGTCAGTTGGACCAGGCGATCGAGAGCGCGAAGAACTGGACCAAGAGCTACGTCGACCAGCGCTTCCAGAGCGTCGACCAGGAACTCAACCGCATCGGCAACCGCGCCAACGCCGGCATCGCCTCGGCGATGGCCATGGCCAGCCTTCCGCAGGCCTACCAGCCGAACCAGAACGCGGCGGCGGTGGCGGTCGGCAGCTTCCATGGCGAGACCGGCATCGCCGTCGGCATGTCGACGATCACGGAAAGCGGACGCTACATCATGAAGCTCAACGCCACGACGAACTCGCGCGGCGATGCCGGCGCGGGCATTGGCGCGGGCGTGGTGTGGTGAGGAGCGAACCCATGAATGCTATCCAAGGAATCAAGAACATGCGCACATCGTTGAAAGGCATCTCCGTGGTTTCGTTCGCGCTGGCGTTGGCCGCCTGTGGAAACATCAGCCACGACGTGGCGAAGGACGGCCGCTCCGCAGGCGAAGTGGTGTGGCCCGCAGTGGGCGAGGTCACGCCCATGCACAAGGGCGGCACGTTTCCCAACCTGGCGAACCTGCGACAGGTGAAGTCGGGGCTCAACAAACAGCAGGTATCCGATCTTATCGGCTATCCCCACTTCAGCGAAGGCATCTGGGGCGTGCGGGAGTGGAACTACGTGTTTAACTTCCGTAAGACCGGCAGCGATGAAGTGACCGTGTGCCAATACAAGGTGTTGTTCGACGACGGGAAGCTGGCTCGCAGTTTTTACTGGAAACCCGAGGCGTGTGCCGACTTCCTGAAGGAAGCGGCGCCGGCTCCCGCACCGGCAGCCGTCGAGCCGGTGGCGGCGCGCAAGCCGCGCGTGCTGTCCGCCGATGCACTCTTCGCATTCGACAGCGCCGAGTTGTCGCCGGTCGGCAGGGGCAGTCTCGACGAGATGGCTACGACGCTGCGTGATCAAGGCGACAAGCTGCGGTCCGTACGCATCGTTGGCTATACCGATCGCCTTGGCGGCGATGCCTATAACAGGGCCTTGTCACAGCGCCGTGCCGAAGCGGTGAAGCGTTATCTCGTGGCGAAGGGCATCCCCGCCGATCGTGTGACCGCGGAGGGCCTGGGCGAGGCCGATCCGGTTAAGGGTTGCGAGGACGCGCCGCGCGGGCAATTGATCGGATGCCTGGCACCGAACCGCCGCGTGGAGGTCTGGGTGACCGGCGTCGAGTAACGCGTCGATCAACCAGGATGGCACCGTTGCCGGCACCCCCGGCGACGGTGCCATCGACAATGGATCGGCCTGTGCACATCACATGGGCCCCGTCGGTTCCTCCGGGCTCGGTCCACGCTCGAGGTACGTCGAGAGGGCAATGTAGCTGCGCGTGCCCTTGAAGCCTTCCATCGCGTGGATTCTCTCCAGGAGGTTCTCGAGGCCCCGGGTGTCCGCCGTGCGCACTTTGAGCAACATGGCGCTCTCGCCGGTCACCGTATGGATTTCCTCCACTTCGGGAAACGCCTTCAGCGCGAGAAGCTGGCGTGTCACCGCCCAACTCGTCGTATCCACGTGCACGAAAGCGAGCAGGGGTCGGCCGATTTTCACGCCGTCCAACGAGGCCACCGTCGCCTTGATGACACCGTCGCGGCGCAGGCGCTTCACGCGCTCGTGCAAGGCCGGCGGAGAAAGGTGCACCTGCCGTGCCAGTTCCGCGTAACTGAGCGTCGCGTCCATGGACAACGCGGCTAATAATTTTCGGTCGATCGCGTCGAGACGGACGGTATCACCCTCTTTTCGCTGAAGGTCCTTCGGATTTCTTGGCATACGATGCTTTACCTATTTAACCGAACCTCATTCGGCGTTTTACTCGCTTCATCGCAGAAACGTCCATAGTCCCATGACCACCTTCGATACCCGCGTCGCCATCCTCATCCGAAACGACCTCAAGACCTGGCAACGGCTGAACGTCGCCGCTTTCCTCGCCACCGGCATCGCCGGCGCGGCACCTGAAGCCATGGGTGAACCGTACCTCGACGAGGCCGGGCGCACGTATGCGCGCCTGCTCGGGCAACCGATGCTGGTATTCGAAGCGGACGCGTCCCAGCTCGCCCATGCGCATAAGGTCGCCATCGACCGTGACATCGTCCGTGCCGTCTACGTCGAGGCGATGTTCTCCACGGGCGACGACGCGGCCAATCGCGAGGCATTCCTCGCCGCAGACGCCGATGCACCGAACCTCGTGGGCATCGCCTTGCGCGGTCCCCGCAAGGCGATCGAGAAAGCGACCAAAGGTGTGCCGCTGCATCGGTAAGGGCAGGGAAACGCCCCGTGTCGAGACGTTATCGCGGGGGCGCCGTCGATTCGCGAACGATGAGTTCGAAGGGCAGCTCGACCCCATCGGGGTGAGGCTTGCCGGCCAGGATGCCCAGCAGCACGCGCACCGTTTCGTGGCCGATCGACCGCATGGGTTGGCTGATGGTGGTGAGTGCGGGCGCGAGGTAGCGTGTCGTCCGCAGATCGTCGAAGCCGACGACGGAAAGGTCCGCAGGTACGTTCACGCCGTGCTCCCGGCAGGCGGCCAGCACGCCCATGGCCATCTGGTCGCTGAAGCAGAACACCGCGGTAGGACGTTGCGGGAGGGCGAGCAATCTCCGGCCTGCCGCATAGCCCGATTCGACGGAGAAATCGCCGCGTTCAACGCTCAATGAGCGCACGGCCCGGTGCACCTTCGCCGCCCCGCGCGCACCGTCGAGGCGCTGATGATGCAGCGGATTCGTCTCCGGCCCACCCACGATGCCGATGCGGCGATGGCCCAGGGCATACAGATGTTCCATCGCCACGTGCGCGGCGGCGCCATTGTCGATGTGCACGCTGGGGACACCGAGGTCGGGCGTGAATTCGCAGCCATTCACCACGGGCGCCGCATCGCCGAGTTCGTCGACGAGTTCTCGCGCGGTGGGAGGCAAGCGGTGCCCGAGGACGATGAGGCCATCGGCTTCCTGGCGACGCAGGATCTGCGCATAGCTCTCTTCGCGTTCCGGCTGTTGCTGCGTATCGCCGAGCAGCACGGCATAGCCCTTCGGCTGCGCGGCTTCCTCGACGCCCTTGACGATTTCCGCGAAGAACGGATTGGATACGTCGGGGACGGTCACCAGGAGTTTGCCCGTGCGTCGCGTGCGCAGGCTCTTCGCGGCCGCGTTCGGCACGAAGCCGAGCCTGGCCACCGCGGCCTGCACGCGGCGGCGGGTGGCTTCGGAAACCAGGTCGGGCTGGCTAAGCGCACGCGACACGGTGGCCGGTGAGACCTTGGCCAGCTTGGCGATGTCGTAAATGGTGGCCACGCGCTACCCCGTTCCGTCCTGCCGCACCGCATCATGATCTTGCGAATTTCCGCTGATAGTATCCGTGAAATCGATTTCATTGCAGGCGGCACGATGAAAACGCTCAAAGGCCCCGGCCTGTTCCTCGCCCAGTTCATCGGCGACGAGGCGCCATTCAACCAACTGGATACCCTCGCTGCGTGGGCGGCCGGTCTGGGCTATGCGGGTTTGCAGATACCCACCAGCACACCGCATATCTTCGACCTCGCCAGGGCCGCCACCAGCCAGGCCTACTGCGACGAGATCGGCGCCATGCTCGATCGCCATGGCTTGCAAGTCACCGAGCTTTCTACGCATCTGCAGGGGCAACTGGTCGCCGTGCATCCGGCCTACGACCTCCTGTTCGATGGCTTCGCACCGGAAGCCATTCGCGGAAACCCGGCCGCGCGCCAGGCATGGGCGGTGGACCAGCTGAAGCTCGCGGCGAAAGCCAGCGCGCGCCTTGGTCTCAAGGCCCACGCCACCTTCTCGGGCGCGCTCGCTTGGCCGTATTTCTACCCGTGGCCACAGCGCCCGCCGGGACTCGTGGAAGAGGCCTTCGTCGAACTCGGACGGCGCTGGCGCCCGATCCTCGACGTGTTCGACGAGCAGGGCGTCGACCTCTGCTTCGAGATCCATCCCGGCGAAGACCTGCATGATGGCGTGACGTTCGAACGCTTCCTCGATGCGGTGGATGGCCACCCGCGAGCGAAGATCCTCTTCGATCCGAGCCACCTGCTCCTGCAACAGCTCGACTACCTCGGCTTCATCGATCGCTACCACGAGCGCATCGGGATGTTCCACGTCAAGGATGCCGAGTTCCGACCGGACGCGCGCAGCGGCGTCTACGGTGGCTATCAATCCTGGGTCGACCGGCCGGGCCGGTTCCGCTCCCTCGGCGACGGACAAGTCGATTTCCGCGCGATCTTCTCGAAGTTCGCCCAGTACGACTTCCCCGGCTGGGCGGTGCTGGAGTGGGAATGCTGCCTGAAACATCCCGAGGACGGCGCGCGGGAAGGCGCGCCGTTCATCCGCGACCACATCATCCATGTGACGGACCGCGCGTTCGACGATTTCGCCGGCGCCTCCACCCCGCCCGAGACGCTGCGGCGCCTGCTCGGTCTCTGACCCGCCATCGAGGAAGACACTATGCGACCGATGCTGCTCCGCCTGGGTTCGATGATGTTCCTGGAGTTCTTCATATGGGGCGCGTGGTTCGTCACCCTCGGCACGTATCTGGGCCAGGGGCCGCTCCATGCCGATGGCTCGCAGGTCGCGGCTGCCTTCCTCAGCCAGTCCATCGGCGCCATCATCGCGCCCTTCGTGGTCGGTCTGATCGCTGACCGGTACTTCGCCGCGCAACGCATCCTCGGCGTCCTCCAGATCGCGGGAGCCGCCTTGCTCTGGTGGGCATCGCAGGCGGCGACATTCCCGGCGTTCCTCACCTTGATCATGGTGTACATGGTGTTGTTCATGCCCACGCTGGCACTCGTCAACAGCGTGGCCATGCGCCACATGGAAAACCCGGAGAAACAGTTTCCGCCTGTGCGCGTCGCCGGCAGCGTCGGCTGGATCGTGGCTGGCGTGCTGATCGCGTGGCTGGGCTGGGAGCATGCGCACCGGCTCGAATGGACGTTCCGCATGGCCGCCATGGCCTCGCTGCTGCTCGGCCTCTACGCCTTCACCTTGCCGGACACGCCGCCGCTCAAGCGGGGCGCCAACGTGTCCATGAGCGACATCCTGGGCCTCGACTCGTTGCGCCTGCTGAAGAGCCGGTCGTACCTGGTCTTCTTCCTGGCATCGGTGGCGATCTGTATCCCGCTGTCGTTCTATTACAACTTCACCAACCCGTTCTTGAACGACCTCGGCGTACGCGGCGCCGCCGGCCTGCAATCGCTGGGCCAGGCGTCCGAGGTCGTATTGATGCTGGCGATGCCTTTCTTCTTCACCCGGCTCGGTGTGAAGAAGATGCTCGCGCTCGGCATGGCGGCCTGGGTGGCCCGCTACGTGCTGTTCGCCTATGGCGACGTGAACGCCGGGTACGCCTTGCTGGTCGGCGGCATCATCCTGCACGGCATCTGCTACGACTTCTTCTTCGTCACCGGGCAGATCTACACCGACGCCCACGCCGGACCGCGGTTCCGCAGCGGCGCGCAGGGATTCATCACCCTGGCCACGTATGGCGTCGGCATGCTGATCGGAACCTACCTTTCCGGGTTCGTCGTCGATCGCTTCACGGTGGATGGCGTACATGACTGGCGCAGTATCTGGATGGTGCCGGCCAGCATCGCCTTCGTCGTCCTGCTGGTCTTCCTGTTCCTGTTCAAGGAACGTAGTGCGCGCGCCGCCGCCGCGGAGCCGTTATGAGGGAAAAGCACATGCCACGGTTGAACATCGCCATCGTCGGTGCGGGGATGATCGGCGCGGTCCATCGACGTGCCGCGATGCTGGCGGGCGCCGAGGTGCGTGGTGTCTGCGCTTCGACGCCGGAGCGTTCCAGGGAAGTGGCCGATGCATGGAACCTGCCGCGTGCTTATGCCGGTATCGACGAGGTGATCGCCGACCCCCAGGTTCAGGTGGTGCACGTGTGCACGCCCAACGCCCTGCACAAACCCTACGCGCAGGCCGCACTCGGGGCGGGCAAGCATGTCGTGTGCGAAAAGCCGCTGGCGACCAGCATCGACGATGCGGAGGCGCTCGCGGAGACGGCGCGCCGGACCGGCCTGGTCGCCACCGTGCCTTTCGTCTATCGGTATCACCCCGTGGTCCGCGAAGCGCGTGCCCGCATCGCCGCCGGGGAGTTGGGGCCACTCCGCTTGATCCACGGCAGCTACTTGCAGGACTGGCTCATGGACGCCGGTGCGAACAACTGGCGGGTCGATCCACGGCAAGGAGGCCCGTCGCGCGTCTTCGCCGATATCGGATCGCATTGGTGCGATCTGGTGGAGTGGGTCGGAGGCCAGCGCTTCGCGGAAGTGAGCGCCATGTTCGCCACCGTGGTTCCCGAACGCGCGGCATCCTCACGACAGAGTTTCACCGTGGCGGCGAGCGGCGGTGCCATGGACGCGGTATCCAGCGAGGACGTGGCGGCGGCGATGTTCCGCACCAGCGAAGGCGTGCTGGCGAATGTCACGGTCAGTCAGGTGTCGCCGGGCCGGAAGAACCGTCTGTGGTTCGAACTGGATGGTTCCAGGGCGAGTATGAGCTTCGACCAGGAAGACAGCGAGCGCCTGTGGCTCGGGTATGCGGATCATTCGATGTGTTTCGTGCGCGATCCGTCGGCGGGCAGTGCGGAGCAACGTCGCCTGGCGGTGTTGCCGGCCGGGCATGCGCAGGGTTACGCCCAATGCTTCGAAGCCTTCGTCGCCGATACGTATGCGGCGATAAGGGGCGAGCGGCCCGATGGCCTTCCCACCTTCGACGATGGCCTTCGTGCGGCCCGAATCACCGATCGCGTCGTGGCTTCGGCGGCCAGCCGACGCTGGCTCGACATAGAAGAGTGAGCCCGAGGGAGGCCGGATGCATGTTGAAAAGCCGTCGCACCTTCCTGCGCAATACCACCCTTGCACTAGCCGCGCTGGGAACAGGCATGCCCTTGCTCGCTGACGTGCGGAACGAACGCCCGGCGAGACACTCCGTGGGGTTCCAGCTGTACACCCTGGGTGATGCGGTCGTCACCGACACGGCCGCCGTGCTGGCCAAGCTCGCCAGCTTCGGCTACAGGGAACTGGAAGCCATCAGCTACGCGAACCTCCCGCCGGAGACCCTGCGCCGCCGCGTTGACGAGGCTGGTATGACGCTCCGCAGCGTCCATCTGGATTTCTCGGGCGAACGCGATGCGGCGAAACTGTTCGACACGGCGCATCGCCTCGGCGTGAACCAGGTCGTCAGTTCGGTGCTCTCTCCTTCGGCCGGCGAAAAGCACGTCGATTTCAGTGTGCTCACGGCCGACGACTTCAAGCGTGTCGCAGAGCGCGCGAACAGGATCGGCGAAGCGGCGAAAAAGGCGGATCTTCGTTATGCGTATCACAACCACGACTTCGAGTTCCGAAAATTCTCATCCGGTGGCGGCGGATACGACATCCTGCTCGCTGAAAGCGATCCGCGCCTGGTGCATTTTCAAGCCGATTGCGGCTGGATGAGCAAGGCGGGCGCCGACCCCGTCTCGTATTTCACCCGTCACCCGAAGCGCTATCTGTCCGCCCACATCAAGGACTTCAATGCCGCCGGTGACATCGTCGAACTGGGGCAGGGAATCGTGCCGTACCCGCCAATCCTGCGGGCCGCGCGAAAGGCGGGCATCGAACATCTTTTCGTCGAGCATGATCCGCCGGGCGGCGTTCCCATACCGATGGACGAAGTCCGTCGTGAGGGCGCCTACCTCGGCGAGCTCATTCATGAATTGTCGATATGAGATCTTGCCGATTGGGAGATCTACAATCGCGGCCGTGAATGGCCTACCCTCGGCTAGCAAGCTCCGGCCGCCTGTCCAGGCAAAACCCAACAGCGCTGAGGATCGACTCATGGACCCGTCGAACGATTGGAAATTCACGCGCCGCGATGTCCTGAAAATGGGAGCGGTCTCGGCAACGGCCCTCGCCGTGCCCGGACTCGTCGCCGCCCCCGCCACGAGGGACGCCGCGCAACCGCCCGTCACCGCCAAGGTCGCCATGGAGGTCAACGGCAACCCGCAGACACTGGACCTCGATACGAGGACGACCCTGCTCGACGCCTTGCGCGAGCACATGCATCTCACCGGCACGAAGAAAGGCTGCGATCACGGCCAGTGCGGTGCCTGCACCGTGATCGTCGATGGCCGCCGCATCAACAGTTGCCTCACCCTGGCGGTGATGCACCAGGGCGCCAGGATCACCACCATCGAGGGCCTCGGCACGCCCGCGCGCCTTCATCCGATGCAGGCCGCTTTCATCAAGCACGATGGTTACCAGTGCGGCTATTGCACGCCCGGGCAGATTTGTTCGGCGGTGGCGGTCCTCGATGAGATCCGCGACGACATTCCCAGCCATGCCACGACCGACCTGACCGCCAAGGCCCGGACGACTCCCCTGGAATTGCGCGAACGGATGAGCGGGAACATCTGTCGCTGTGGCGCGTACTCGAATATCCAGGAAGCGATCGCCGAAGTGGCAGGGGTGAAGGCATGAAGCCGTTTACTTACGAGCGTGCCGAATCCCCGGCTGCCGCCGCGTCCGCGGCGGTGCGTGTTCCCGGGGCGAAATTCATCGCCGGCGGCACGAACCTCCTCGACCTGATGAAGTCCGGGATCGAGGAGCCGGCCCACCTGATCGACGTCAACGGACTGGAGCTCGGCAAGATAGAACCGACCGACGAGGGCGGACTGCGACTCGGCGCCATGGTCCGCAACACCGACCTGGCCGCGGACGCGAGGATCAGGCGTGACTACCCGTTACTCTCGCGTGCCTTGCTCGCGGGCGCCTCCGGCCAGTTGCGCAACAAGGCCACCACGGGCGGCAACCTGCTCCAGCGCACGCGTTGCCCCTACTTCTACGACACCAATCAGGCGTGCAACAAGCGGTTGCCCGGCAGCGGTTGCGCGGCGATCGGCGGCTTCAGCCGGCAGCACGCGATCGTGGGCGCGAGCAAGTCGTGCATCGCCGTGCATCCGAGCGACATGGCCGTGGCCATGCGGGCGCTCGACGCCACGGTGGAAACGGTGCGGCCGGATGGCGGCACGCGCCGCATCCCCATTGCCGATTTCCACACGCTGCCCGGCAATACGCCACACATCGAGAACGTGCTCGTGCCGGGAGAACTGATCACCGCCGTCACCTTGCCGAAGCCTGTCGGTGGCACGCAGCTCTATCACAAGGTTCGCGACCGCGCCTCGTACGCCTTCGCCCTGGTATCGGTGGCCATGATCGTGCAACCCGATGGCGGCGGCCGCGTGGCCCTCGGTGGCGTGGCACACAAGCCATGGCGGGTGGAGGCGGCCGAAGCCGAACTGCCGAAAGGAGCCAAGGCGATTGCGGCACGGCTGCTCGCCGGTGCGCAGCCCACCGAAGGCAACGCCTTCAAGGTCACATTGGTCGAGCGGTCCATCGCGGCGAGCCTCGCCGAAGCCAAGGAGACGAAGGCATGAAATTCGACACTCCCGCCACCACCAACCCGATCGACCGCCTGAAGGTCGTCGGCCAGCCGGTGGATCGCATCGACGGGCCATTCAAGACCACGGGCACGGCGCGCTACGCGTACGAACAGCACGAAGCCGTTCCCCATCATGCTTACGGTTATGTCGTCGGCTCGTCCATCGCCAAGGGCCGCATCGCCTCGATCGATCTGACCCGTGCGCAGCGCGCGCCGGGCGTGCTGGCGATCGTCACCGCGAAAACCGCGGGCAAGCTCGGGAAGGGCAAATTCAACACGGCGACCTTGCTCGGTGGCCCCGAGATCGAGCATTACCACCAGGCGGTCGCGGTGGTGGTCGCGGAGACCTTCGAGCAGGCACGCGCCGCGGCACAGCTCGTGCGCGTGGATTACGCCCGCACACCCGGCAAGTTCGACCTCGCGGCGGCGAAGGACAGCGCGACCAAACCGGAACGAGGAAAGTCGGATACGTCCGTGGGCGACTTCGCCGCGGGCTTCGCGGCCTCGGCCGTGAAACTCGACGCCACATACACCACGCCAGACCACTCGCACGCGATGATGGAGCCGCATGCCTCCATCGCGGCGTGGGAAGGCGACAAGCTCACGTTGTGGACGTCGAACCAGATGATCGACTGGGGGCGCGGCGACGTCGCCCTCACGTTGGGCATTCCGAAGGAGAACGTCCGGCTGATCTCGCCGTACATCGGCGGCGGCTTCGGCGGCAAGTTGTTCGTCCGGTCCGACGCGTTGCTCGCGGCGCTCGGCGCACGCGCCGCCAAACGACCGGTGGCAGTGGCGTTGCCGCGCCCCTTCATGATCAACAACACGACGCACCGCCCCGCGACGATCCAGCGCATCCGCATCGGTACGTCGAAAGACGGAAAGATCCAGGCCATCGGACATGAAAGCTGGTCGGGCGACCTGCCCGGCGGCGATCCGGAAACCGCCGTGCAACAGACCCGCCTGCTCTACGCCGGCGCCAACCGCATGACGGCCACCCGCCTCGCCGTGCTCGATCTTCCTGAAGGCAACGCCATGCGCGCGCCTGGCGAGGCGTCCGGCCTGATGGCGCTGGAGATCGCTATCGACGAGATGGCCGAGAAACTCGGCATGGACCCGGTCGAGTTCCGCATCCTCAACGACACCCAGGTCGATCCGGAAAAGCCGGACCGTCCGTTCTCGCAGCGCCGGCTGATCGAGTGCCTTCGCACGGGGGCGAAGCGCTTCGGCTGGGAACGGCGTCCCACGCGGCCCGCGACGCGACGCGACGGGCGTTGGCTCGTAGGCATGGGCGTGGCGGCTGCGTTCCGCAACAACCTCGTGATGAAATCCGGCGCCCGCGTGCGACTGGATCGCAACGGCCGTGTCACGGTGGAAACCGACATGACCGACATCGGCACCGGCAGCTACACGATCATCGCGCAGACCGCCGCCGAAATGATGGGCCTGCCGCTCGACCGCATCGATGTGCGTCTCGGTGATTCGACGTTCCCCGTCTCGTCGGGCTCGGGTGGTCAGTGGGGTGGCAACAGTTCGACCGCGGGTGTCTACGCCGCGTGCGTGAAGTTGCGCGAGGCCGTCGCGCAGAAGTTGGGGCTTGACCCGAACGCCGCCAACTTCGAGGACGGCAAGGTGGCCGTGGGACAACGCAGCCTGCCGATCGCGCAGGCCGCGGCGGACGGCGACGTGGTGGCCGAGGACAGCATGGAATACGGCGACCTCGGAAAGCGCTACCAGCAATCGACATTCGGCGCGCACTTCGTCGAGGCGCGGGTCGATTCGGCGACCGGAGAGATCCGTGTCGGCCGCATGCTGGCCGTGTGCGCCGCCGGGCGCATCCTCAACCCGAAGTCGGCGCGCAGCCAGGTGATCGGAGCGATGACGATGGGTGTCGGCGCGGCCCTGATGGAAGAACTGGTGGTGGACCGGCGGCTGGGCTTCTTCGTCAACCACGACCTTGCCGGATACGAAGTGCCCGTGCATGCCGACATCCCTCACCAGGACGTGATCTTCCTCGACGAGACCGATCCCATGTCCTCGCCGATGAAGGCCAAGGGGGTCGGCGAGCTTGGCATATGCGGGGTCGCGGCGGCCGTCGCCAATGCGGTGTACAACGCGACTGGTGTTCGCGTGCGCGACTATCCCGTGACGCTGGACAAGTTCATCGACAAGTTGCCGCCCGTGGCCTGACCCGGGCGGCGCTCATGCGTCGGTGCCCTCGCTGCCGACGCCGTGATGAACGAGGAACAGGCGGTCGGGATCGTAACGGCGCTTTGCCGCGGCGAGGCGCGCGTAGTTGCCGCCCCAGAAGGCGCGTTGCCAGTCCTTCTGGAAGTAATCGCTTTCCGAAACGTATGATCCGGCGTTCGTGACGGTCTTCGTGAGCCGCGCATAGGCGGCTTTCACGCGCTCCGCCCCGTCTTTCGCGCGGATCTCGTCGACCTGCGCACCCGGCAGTCCTTCATAGACCGGGTCGCCGCCGTTGCCGATGATCGCAAGGGCGAAGGCATCGAGGACGGCGGGATTCGTCGCCGTGTCACGGCTTGCGGCAAGGGCTTCGGGCGGAGCGCCGAAGAGACCCTTGTTGAAGTGCAGGCCCACGTCCATCTTGCTGGCGGCCTCGCATATCGCCGCGGCCAACGTATCCCGCTCGCCATCGCCGAGAAACCGCGATGGCATCCACGCCGACGCATAGCCATGGATGTACCAGCCCACCTGCGCCTGGTCGCCTTTCCAGAGGATGTGGTCGCGCGGCGCGCCCTCGCGTGCGTCGGCGACGACCACGTCGGGTGCGTGCTCGCGGAAGAAATCCACGTCCCAGTAGTGGCGTGCCGGCATGGCGACCACCTGGAGCGGTTTGCGGAACGCGTACGCGGGGCGCTGCTTTACCCAGGCGACGAAAGGCGCCCAGGCGGCTTCGGCGGCTGCCCGGTCCAGGCCCTGGAAGACCATCGTCACCGACATCCGGCGTTGGCCGCGGAAACCGATCTGCTCGCCCCAGTGCGGGTTGCACAAGGCATCGTGATAGAAGCGCAAGGTCTCCGACGCGAGCGCACGATAGGCTTCCTCGGAGTCGGCCTGGATCTCGCCGAATACCGCGCCGACGGTGTCGGGCAAGTCGTGCGTGCGCAAGGTCAACCGCGTGACGACGCCGGCACACCCACCGCCGCCGCCCTTGATGGCCCAGAAGAGTTCGGGTTCACGGTGGGCGTTCACCACGCGGATCTCGCCGTCCGCGGTGACCACCTCGGCTTCCAGCAGGTTCGACGCGGCGGTGCCGTAGCGCTTCGAGAAGCTGCCGAATCCCCCACCGGTCACCAGGCCCGCGACGCCGACGGTGGTGCAGCCACCACCCTGCACATAGCGGCCACCCCGGGTGGTCACTTCGCCATAGGCGTCGATCCACATCGCGCCCGCGCCCACGCTGACCGCCGGCATGGGACGTGTATCAGGCGCCGCGCCACTGGGGACGAAGGCATCGTGCATCTGCACGTGGTTCATCTTCCGCGTCCAGACCAGGAGCGAGTCGGCGGCGCAGGAGGTGCCTTGATAGCTGTGACCGCCGCCTTTCACGACGAGGCGGACACCATGCTCATGGGCGAATTTCACGGCGGCGGCGATGTCTTCCGCGCTCTCGGCGGTCAGGGCGTAAGCGCTCGGCCGTGACGTCCAGGCGCCGAAGTAGCCGCTGGTCTGGGTGAGCGCCACCTGGTCGCCGATGTAGAAGGGGTTCGTCAGCTGGGCGACGGCTTCGGCGCGGGTGGCCGCATCGGCGAGGAAGGGCGAACGAGGCACGGACAGACGTCCTCCGACCTGACGGCTCAAGGCCTGCCATTGCGCCTGTGTCGGCCAACCCGCCGCGCCTGGCCGCATGCGGGTGGCTGCGCGCGCCGCGGTGAAGGCGTCCAGCTTCAGGGCATAGGGAAGCAGCGGCAGGACGAGGGCGGTCTTGAGAACGGTGCGTCGATCCATGGAAGGAGCCTCGTGGAGGACGCGCCGGCGTCCGTTGGGATGGACCGAGCTTGACGCCACGCCGGGGGCGTGTCGCTCACGAAGTGAGGAAAACCGCGGACTCAGGGACGAAAGGCGGGCCTGCGGTGACGAACGGGGAGCTATAATCACGAAGTACCTGTCGCTCGCGAGCTTCCCCGTGCCTGCCTGGACCGACCGCCGTATCCTCGACCTCCTGTCGATCGACCAGCCCCTCCTGCTGGCACCGATGGCGGGGTCCGGCCTGTCCGCGCTGGCCATCGCCGTGGCGCAGGCCGGTGGGCTCGGCGCCATCCCTTGTTCCTCGATCAGCGTGGAGAAAGCGACCGCGGAGGTCGAGGCGTACCGTGACGCGGTCACAGCGCCGATCAACCTCAACTTCTTCGCGCACCGGCCCATCACGCCGGATGCCGAGGCCATGGCGCGCTGGCTGGCGCGGCTCGCGCCGTACTTCGACGAGTTCGGCATCGATGCGGGCGACCTGCCTGCCGCCGGTGGCCGCGCACCGTTCGACGAGGCGATGTGCGCCATGGTCGAGGCGTTGCGTCCGGAAGTGGTGAGCTTTCATTTCGGGCTGCCGGAGGAACGCCTGCTGGCACGGGTGAAAGCGATCGGATCGGTGGTGTTTTCCTCGGCGACCACGGTGGCCGAGGGCCGCTGGCTGGAGCAGCGCGGCTGCGACGCGGTCATCGCGCAGGGCTACGAGGCCGGCGGCCATCGCGGCAACTTCCTCACCGACGACATGTCGGCCCAGCCGGGCACCATGGCCCTCGTGCCGCAACTGGTCGACGCCTTGACCATCCCCGTGATCGCGGCCGGTGGCATCGCCGATGGACGTGGCATGGCCGCGGCGCTTTGCCTGGGTGCGTCGGCCGTGCAGGTGGGGAGCGCGTTTCTGCTTGCAGACGAGGCCACCAGTGTGGACGTGCATCGCCAGGCCTTGCGTACCGCACGCGACGACAACACGGCGATCACCAATGTGCTCACCGGACGGCCCGCGCGCGGCGTGATCAACCGGATCATGCGCGAAGTGGGTCCCTTGTCCGACGACGCCTTGCCATTCCCGCTGGCGGGCGGGCCGCTGGCGCCGTTACGCAAGATCGCCGAAGCGTGCGGCAGCGGCGACTTTCAGCCGTTATGGGCGGGGCAATCCGCCATCATGGCGCGCGAGGGCCCGGCGACCGCGATTGCCTCGGACATCGTGGAGAACGCGGCGCGCCTGCTTCGCCTCTGAGCCGTTCAGGCCTTCTGGCCGTGCTGCAGTAGCCAGAGCTTCACGTACTTGCGCCGCACGTATTCCACGCGGAGCAGGGCATAAACGATGCCGCGCCAACCGTCGAGGAAGCCCGCGCGCAGCACGTAGCCACGAAAGAACCGCCACATCGGGCTCACGATGATCTGGGCGAGCGTGGCGCGCTTGCCGGCGGCGAATTCCTCGGTGGCCATCATGTGCGCGTAGCGCTCCTGCTTGGCCATCCATTCCGAAAGCGAGCGATACGGGTAATGGTCGAGGAAACCGGGCAACATCCGCACCTCGCCGTCGACACTCACCGATTCGTGAATCTCTCGCGGGCCGCGCCAGCCGCCCTGGCGGCGATCGAACAGGCGCAGGACCTTGTCGGCTCCCGCGTTGCCGTGGCGCATGAAGCGGCCGAAGAAATCGTTGCGGCGATAGAAGCGAAAGCCTGCCGCGCCGCGAAATCCCTCGTCACATGCTTTCTCGATCGCGGCCCTCAACTCGGCCCCGACGCGTTCGTCCGCATCGAGGCAGAGTACCCAGTCGTTCGTGGCCTGGGCCACCGCGAACGCCTTCTGGCTGCGGAAACCGTCGAATGGCCGCGAGATCACCCGCGCCCCCGCATCGCGCGCGATGGCGACGGTGTCGTCGGTGGATCCGCCGTCGACCACGACGAGGTCGTCGCAGAAAGGCGCGGCGGAGGCCAGGCAGTCCCCGATGCGATCGGCCTCGTTCTGGGTGATCACGCAAAGGGAAAGGGGGCGTCGGGTCATCGGGGTGCGGTGTCGGGTATCGAGCCGTCATAATGCCACGTCGTCCAGCGTGGAGTGCCGGCCTTGAGCGCGTGCCTGATGTTCGCCACCGAAACCTATGCGTTGCCGATCCTGCGCCCGTTGGCCGCGGCGGCACAGGCTCGCGGCGTGGAGGTGGGCTGGGTGGTGCCGGCGGCGGTCGCGGCGGAGCTTGCGATGGACGAACGCCGCGTGCGCAGCCTGCGTGAGGCGAGGGCGCTGAATCCGGAAGCCGTGTATTGCGCGGCCAACTGGGTTTCGCCCGCCTTGCCCGGGATCAAGGTGCAGGTGTTCCATGGCTTCAACGCGCAGAAGCGCGAGCCGGATCGTGGTCACTTCGCCATTCGCGGTTTCTTCGATCTCTATGTCACGCAGGGTCCGTCGACCACGCTTCCTTTCGAGGAGCTTGCGCGGGAACACGGCTACTTCGCCGTGCGGGAAACGGGCTGGCCCAAGCTCGATCCGTTGTTCGGGCCCGCGTCGGCAGCCGCGCTCGACATGCCTTCGGACGGCCGTCCGGTCGTCATGTACGCCTCGACCTTCAGCCACCGCCTGAGCAGCGCGCCCGCGATGGTCGAGCCGCTGCGCGACATGATCGCGCGTGGCGACCGGCAGTGGTTGCTCACCTTGCATCCGAAGTGTCCCGGGGAAGTGTTCGCCGCGTACCGTGCCCTGGAAGCGCCGAATGCCCGCTTCTTCACCTCGGAACGTCTCGTGGACATGGAAAGGGCGGCGGACGTGCTCGTTTGCGATACGTCCTCGGTGGTGCACGAGTTCGCGGTCATGGGGAAGCCGGTGGTCACCATCGCCAACCGCGTGCCACAGCCCTTCATGCTCGACGTGCCGACAGCGGCCGATGTCGACGGCGCGATCGACCGCGCGCTATCGCATCCGCCCGAACTGATGGCCGCCCTACGTGCGCATGGTGACGACATCCACCCATATCGCGACGGCCACTCCAGCGAACGCGTGCTCGATGCCGTCGACGAATTCCTCCGCGGCGACTTCGGGCTGCTGAAACGGAAACCGCTGAACCTGGTCCGGCGTTTCAAGGCCCTGCGCGACATCGGCCACCTGCTCGACCTGCGCTGACCCCAGCCGGCCACACCAGCCGAGCAAGCCGGGCCAGCCGGGACCGTGTGGGAGCCGACCTTGTCGGCGATCCCGCGGCAGCGGGCACCCCGAAGTAATCCCACCCCTTGAAATTATTCCTATCATCTATAGAATTACAGATGTAATTCAACTTCCCCTGGTGCCCCGTGGCCGCCGTCGCCGACTCCGCCGTCCCCGTCAGGGCACGCAAGAACTCGCTGAAATTCATGGCCCTGGGCACAGCTGCGCTAGGCATCGCCCTCTACGGTGCGCACTGGTGGACCAGCGGACGCTTCCTCGAAACCACCGACGACGCCTACGTCGGCGGGGATATCACGGTGATAGGACCGAAGGTACCGGGCTATATCGAGACCATCGCCGTCACGGACAACGAGGTCGTGCACAAGGGCGACCTGCTGGTGAAGATCGACGACCGGGACTACCGCGCCGCCCTGGAGAAAGCCGAGGCGGCCGTGGCGGCGCAGCAGGCCGCGTTGCGCAATCTCGACGCCGTATTCGAGTTGCAGCACAGCCATATCGCCGAAGCGCACGCGGGGCTCACCGCCGCGCAGGCAGAGGCCACGCGATCGAAGCTGGACGATGAGCGCTATCGCCTTCTGGTCGGCCGTTCGGCCGTGTCGGTGGAAAGCGCGCAACGCGCGACGGCCACTTTCCAGACCGCCCATGCGGTGACGGCGAGCGCGTCGGCGGCGGTGCAGGCCGCGCAGCGGCAACTCGACGTGATCGACACGCAGAAGCGGCAGGTGGAAGCGGCGCTTGCGCAGGCGCGCGCCGAAGCCGATATCGCACGGCTCAACCTTTCATACACCGAGCTGCGCGCGCCGGTGGACGGTGTGATCGGCAATCGCCGCGCCCGCGTCGGCGGCTATGCGGCAACGGGCAGTCAGATGCTGGTGGTGGTGCCTTCGCATGGTTTGTGGGTAGACGCCAACTTCAAGGAAGACCAGCTTGCGCGGATGCACGTGGGCCAGGAAGTCGAGGTGCGCGCGGACGTGCTGCCGGACAAGGGCTTCAAGGGCCATGTCACCAGCCTCGCTCCCGCCACGGGCGCGCAGTTCAGCGTGCTGCCGCCGGAAAACGCCACGGGCAATTTCACCAAGATCGTGCAGCGCGTGCCGGTAAGGGTGACGCTCGACGGCAGCGATGGCGATCTCGGCGTGCTGCGTCCCGGTTTGTCCGTGACCGCTCGCATCGACACGAAGGCGCCATGAGCCCGGTCGCGCACCTCACGCCGGGACAGAAGATCTTCGCCTTCGCCTCGATGTGCCTGGGCATGTTCATCGCACTGCTGGACATCCAGATCGTCTCGGCGTCGTTGCGCGACATCGGCGGTGGCCTGTCCGCCGGAGCGGACGATACGGCCTGGGTGCAGACCAGCTACCTGATCGCGGAAATCGTGGTGATTCCCCTGTCGGGATGGTTGAGCCGCGTGTTCTCCACGCGCTGGCTGTTCGCCGCGTCGGCCGCCGGTTTTACGCTGACCAGCCTGCTTTGCGGCATGGCCTGGGATATCCAGAGCATGATCTGGTTCCGCGCCGCGCAGGGCTTCCTCGGCGGCTCGATGATCCCGTTGGTGTTCACGACGGCGTTCGTGTTCTTCCAGGGCAAGCAACGCGTCATCGCCGCCGCGACCATCGGTGCGATCGCGTCCCTGGCACCTACGCTCGGGCCCACGCTAGGTGGCTGGATCACGGACAACTATTCCTGGCACTGGTTGTTCTTCATCAACCTGCTGCCCGGCGCCTTCGTCACCGTTGCCGTTCCCCTCCTGGTGAAGATCGACGACGCCGACCTCTCCCTGTTGAAGGCCGGCGACTGGCTCGGCATCGCGCTGATCGCCATCTTCCTCGGCTGCCTCGAGTACACGCTGGAAGAGGGGCCGCGCTGGAACTGGCTGGAAGACGACACCATCCGTGCCACGGCATGGGTCAGCATCGCGGCGGGCGTGCTATTCGTCTGGCGCGGACTGACGGCGGCACATCCCATCGTGGACCTGCGCGCGCTGCGCGAGCGCAACTTCGCGCTCGGTTGTTTCTTTTCCTTCGTCACCGGCATCGGCCTGTTCGGCACGATCTACCTTACGCCACTGTTCCTGGGGCGTGTGGAAGGGTACAGCGCACTGCAGATCGGGAAGGCGGTGCTATCGACCGGCGTCTTCCAGATCATGGCGATCCCCGTCTACGCGATGCTGGCCAATCGCGTGGATCTGCGCTGGCTGCTGATGCTGGGGCTGGCGTTGTTCACGTTGTCGATGTTCGAGTTCACGCCGATCACGCACGACTGGAGCGCCACGGAACTGATGCTGCCGCAGGCCTTCCGCGGCCTCGGCCAGCAGTTCGCCGTGGCCCCCACCGTGACGCTCACGCTGGGCAGCCTTCCACCCGCGCGACTGAAGCAGGCCTCCGGACTCTTCAACCTGATGCGGAACCTGGGCGGGGCGATGGGCATCGCCGCCTGCGCGACCATACTCAACGACCGGACCAACCTGCATTTCTATCGGCTTGCCGAGCGTCTGACGCCGGCGAACGAACCGATGAACCATCTGTTCGACGGCGTGCAGCCCGGCACCGAGTCTTACACCGTCGCGTTACGTTCGCTATGGCAGCTGACATTCCGCGAAGCGCAGACGCTGACCTATAGCGACGCCTTTTTTTCCATCATGGTGTGCTTCGCGATCGCCACCGTGATGGTCCCCCTGATGCGCAAGGTGCAGGCGCCCCAGGCGCCTTCCGCCGACGCGCACTGATCCTTCTTCCGTAGCGGGACACGACCCATGCGTTATGAAAAAGACCACAAGGAGCGGACGCGCCAACGCATCGTCGGCACAGCGTCACGGCGGTTCCGCGAACACGGCATCGAAGCCGAAGGCATGAAATCCCTGATGTCCGCCGCCGGTCTCACCAACGGCGCGTTCTACAATCATTTCGAATCGAAGGAAGACCTGACACGCGAAGCCGTGACCGCCGCGATGAACGAGCGCCTGGGCAGGCTGCGCCACTGGATCGAATCCGGTGAAGGTCTGGCGGGCATGATCCGCAGCTATTTCTCGACACGCCACCGTGACCACCCCGGCACGGGCTGCCCCGTCGCCATCCTTTCCGCCGAAGTGGCGCGGCATTCCGGCATCGTCCGCAGCGCCTATACCGATGGCGTCACGGCGTTCATCGAACTGGTGGCCGCGCAGTGGCCTTCCCTTCCGCACGAGGAAGCGCTCTCGCGTGCCACCGCCCTCTACAGCCTCATGGCAGGCGCCATGCAAGTCGCCCGTGCCACCAACGACGAGGCCCTCTCCGTACGTGTCCTCGACGGCGGGATGCGCGCGGCCCTGGCTTTGGCGGACGCCTGACGGGATCGCAAGCACCCATCGCCGCTGAAGCGGCTCCCACAAGGGCGGGTCGCTGTACCCGGGTGGACGCGAAGCGGCGATAATGGCGGCCGACCCACGCCTGGCCGCGACCATGCCGATACCCACCGCCGAAAACGTCGGCGCCGCCTTCTCACGCGAACGCATGCTCGCCGCCCGTGAACGTTCCTGGGCGGCGTTGCGGGACATCGCCGGGCGCATCGTTCCCGGAATGAGCGAAACCGATGCCGCCGCGTTGGCAAAGGAACGCCTCGACGCGGCCGGCATGCAGCGCATCTGGCATCCCAGCACCGTCCGCTTCGGGGCGAATACGTTGAAGACCTTCCGGCAGCCTTCCGCGCCAGATGCGGTCCTGAGGGCCGACGACATCTTCTTCATCGACCTCGGGCCCGTATTCAATGGTCATGAAGGCGATGTCGGGGATACGTTCGTGGTCGGCGATGATCCCCGGATGCATGCCTGCGCGGCGGCTGCGCGCGAGCTGTTCGCACGGACCGAAGCGAGGTGGCACGAAGGTGTCACCGGCAGCGCCCTGTACGCCTATGCGGAAGACGAGGCCACCGCCATGGGCTGGCGCCTCAATCACGAGACCAAGGGCCATCGTGTCGGTGACTATCCGCATGCGGTGCACAAGGCGGGGTCGTTGGGTCGGTTCGACGCCACGCCGGCGCCGGGCCTGTGGATCCTCGAGATACAGATCGCCCATCCCGTCCTGCCCATCGGCGCTTTTTTCGAAGACCTGCTGGTGGCTTGACCGTCGCTGTGTGCTACCGCAGTGCGCGGGCAAGACATGCCCGACGGCACTATCCCGTGCGGGCGGACGTGGGCAACCTCGAAGTACATCCAGGGAAGCCCGATCATGCCGACGTCATCCATGCACCGCTGGGTTATCGCCCTCGTCTTCGTGTGCGTCGCAGGCCCCTTGCTGGCAGGGACCGCGACGCTGCCGTGGAAAGGTGGGTCGACGGGTGAGGCGGGCATCCGTGATCTGGCGGCCGAGGCGATCGTGGCCTATGCGGAGCCGGACCGCGCGACGTACCTCGACAACCTCGCCTCCTTGCAACTGGCCGCTCGCCGCTACGACGATGCCGCGCGGAGCCTCGCCGAACTCGTCGCTCTTCGCAAGGCGGGCGTCCAGCCCCTCGATGCGGCGGGGGCGACTCGATGGCAGGTCTATGCACGTGCCCGCAAGACCGAAGCCGTCATGCGCCTGCCATTCGGCGACGCATATGCGCGTGCATTCCGCGACGTGTTCGCCACGCTCGACGACGTGCTCGCTTCCCAGGTCATCGCCAGCTTTGGCTCGGACGAGGAACCGTATGGTCCACAGCCCGCGCAGTTGCGGGCGGATTACCTGGCGCTGCTCGCGCAGCGGAAAGAGGGCGCCCTCGCCGTCACCGAGGCGGTTGCGCTGGTCAAGGCGTATCAGGCCGCCGAGGCTTACGCCGCATTCCGCCCATTCACGGCGAAGCTGATCGACGAAGACGACCGTCGCCGCTACGAGGTACGGGCGCCCGTGTTGGTGCCGAGTTCCGACGGCGCCTCGGTGACGGCGCTGGTCATGTTGCCCAGGCATCACCCAGCGCCGCTAGCCACGCTGCTCGGATTCACTATCTACGCCAATCCGTGGTGGTCCTCGACCGAATTGCGTCTCACGGCCGCGCATGGCTATGCCGCCGTCGTCGGATACTCGCGCGGAAAGGGACTGTCGCCGGGACAGGCCGTGCCATACGAACACGATGGCGTGGACGCGGACGCCACGATCGAGTGGATCGCGAAGCAGCCCTGGAGCGACGGCCGTGTCGGCATGTATGGAGGAAGCTACAACGGCTTCACCCAATGGGCCGCCGCGAAACACCGGCCAAAGGCACTGCGCGCGCTCATGCCGTCCGTCACGGTGGCGCCCGGCATCGACGTGCCGATGGAGGGGAACGTGTCGTTGACCTTCGTCTATCCGTGGGCGCCCTACGTGGCCGGGGGCAAGGGCCTGGACGAAGCCCGGTACGGCGACAACGCGCACTGGAACGGGCTTTACCGGCGGTGGTACGAAAGCGGGAAGAGCTACCGCGCGCTCGACGAACTGGAAGGCAAGCCGAACCCCGTTTTCCAGCGCTGGCTGGACCATCCTTCCTACGACGCCTACTGGCGGGACATGATCCCCCAAGGCGGGGAGTTCTCCGGCATCGACATCCCCGTACTCACGACGACCGGCTACTTCGATGGCGGGCAGATCGGCGCGCTGCATTACGTGCGCGAACACGAGCGCTACAACCCGCGCGCCGAGCACTATCTCCTGATCGGCCCCTGGGACCACGTGGGGGCGCAACGCAAGGCGCGGCCCGTCGTGGACGGCTATGCCATCGACCCGGTGGCGAAGATCGACATCAGCCGTGTGCTTCGTTACCAGTGGTTCGACTATGTTTTCCGTGGTGGTGCGAAACCGGCCCTGCTGAAGGACCGGATCAACTACGAGGTCATGGGTGCGAACACGTGGAAACATGCACCCAGTGTCGACGGGATGGCGCCGGCAAAGCGGCGGCTCTTCCTGGTGACGGAGGACGGCGCGGCCACGTTGCGGGAACGCCCTTCCGCGGGTACATCGCTCCTCACCGTGGATCTTGGCAAGCGTGACGATCTTCCCGCGGCGGATGCGCCGCCGGGTGTGCTCGACGATCGTAACGCCCTCGCCTTCACCAGCGAACCGCTGTCGGCGGGGACCGAACTGAGTGGCTTGTTCTCGGGCAAGCTCGACCTGGTGACGAACAAGCGCGATTTCGACCTGCGCATCACGCTGTACGAGAAGAAAGCCGGCGGCGACTACTTCCCGCTGTCCTGGTACCTGGCCCGCGCCAGCTATATGGAGGACCGCTCGCACCGGCGCCTCCTGGTTCCCGGCAAACGCACGACGCTCGCCTTCACCAACGGACGTACCACCAGCCGGCTGTTCGAACCGGGCAGCCGGCTGGTCGCCGTGGTGTCCGTGGTCAAGGATCCTGGCTCGTCGATCAACATGGGAAGCGGCGGGGATGTCGGCTTGGAAAGCGCCGCCGATGCCGGTGAGCCGCTGCGGATCGAGTGGCTGGGCAGCAGTTACCTCGACCTGCCGATGGGTCCGACGGAGCCCCCGACCGGCGTACGCAAATAAGAGTCATTCGCAATATTGCGCGACCGGGGCTTTCTGGGTCATCATAGTAATGAGATTCATTCGCAATAGTGACCGGGCGTGAACGGTGATGCCACCGCGTGCCCGACCAGGGAAAGTCCATGATCCTACGCAAGAAAACCTTGCCCGTGCTGCTCGCCGGGCTGCTGACGTCGCTCGCCGGGCAGGCGCAGGAAGCGGCGCCTTCCGCCCCTGGGGACAAGGCTGTGCAACTCGCCCCTGTCGATGTCCACGGGCAGAGGCTGGACGAGGGTTACGCCCGTACCGATGGCTCGGCCGCCACCAAGACCGACACGCCCCTCATCGAAACACCGCAGGCGATCTCGGTGATCTCCGGCACGCACATGATCGACCAGGGCGTGCTCACGGTGCAGGACGCCCTGCGCTACTCGGCGGGCGTCCGCGCGGACGCCTATGGCGTGGACAGCCGTGGGGACGACGCGTTCCTGCGCGGCACGTCGTTCACCCAATACCTGGATGGGCTGAAGCAGAACTTCGGCTATGCCTATGCCCGCACGGAGCCTTACTTCCTCGACCGTCTCGAGATCGTCCGTGGTCCGTCATCGGTGTTGTACGGGCAGGGAACCACGGGCGGCCTGATCGCGCTTTCGTCCAAGCTGCCGCAGTTCACGGCGTCGCACGAGGTGGAAGCACAGCTCGGAAACAATGCGCGCAAGCAGCTGGCGTTCGACTTCACCGGCCCCCTCGATGCGGCCGGCCACTGGGCCTACCGCCTGATCGGCGTCTACCGCGACGCCGATTCGCAGATCGACCACGTGCCGGACGACCGCAAGGCGATCGCGCCCTCGATCACCTGGATGCCCGATGCCGATACCCGCTGGACGCTGCTGGCCAACCTCCAGTTCGATCACAACGGCACGTCGCTGAACTTCCTGCCGCACGCGGGCACCTTGCTGCCCAACCCCAATGGCCGGATCGACACGCGGCGCTTCGTCAGCGAGCCCGGTTTCGACCGTTACGACACCCAACAGCGGTCGTTCACCTCCTTGTTCGAACACCGCTTCAACGACACCTGGACGTTCGTGCAGAACATGCGCTACTCGCACGATAACGTCGACTACCGGAGCCTCTACCCGGATGTCTACTCGAACCCGTCGTACCCCTTCCTGGACGAGTCGCAGCGCACCGTCGCACGTTACAGCTACGTCAGCATCGACCGGCACAAACGCTTCGTCACGGACACGCATGCCGAAGCGGACTTCGACCTCGCGTCGATGCACCACCGCGTCCTCATCGGCCTGGACGTCGGCTATTCACATACGGACAGGCGACAGGGCAACGGTTTCGACGCTGTTCCCTTCGACCTCTACGCGCCCGTCTACGGCAATGGTTTCGTCGCTCCGGATATCTTCCCCGTGGCCTCGAGCCACACTCGCCAGAGAGGCGTGTACGTGCAGGACCAGATCAACTGGGGTGAGCACTGGATCGCCACCCTCGGCCTGCGCCATGACCGCGCGACCCTGACCACCGGCGACAATCGCTCGGTCGACAACGCCACGACGTCGCGCTTCGGCCTCATGTACCGTTTCGACAGCGGCTTGGTGCCGTACGTGAGCTATACGGAGTCGTTCCAGCCACTGGACAGCCTCGACTTCTACAATCGTCCCTACGAGCCCCTTCGCGGCAAGCAGTACGAGGCGGGCCTGAAGTACCAGCCGGCCGGTTCGCCCACCCTGGTCACGGCGACCTACTTCGACCTGCGCGAGGAAAATCGCCTCGCCCCGGACCCGGAAAACCCGCTCAACCAGGTGCAGGCCGGAAAGGCGAAGACACGGGGCGTGGAACTCGAGACCTCCACGCGCATCGGCCGCCACGTGGACCTGATCGGCACGTACACCTGGACGAAGGCGCGTCCGGACGACGGCACGATCGTCGCTGGCCTGCCGAAAAACCAGGGCTCGGTGTGGGGCGTGTACCACGTGAACGATGCGGACGGCGATGGCTTCAGCTTCGGTGCCGGCGCGCGCTACATCGGAACGAACTACGACGAGACCGGTTCGCTGAAAGTCCCGGGGAAGACCTTGTTCGACGCCATGGCCGCGTACACGCAGGGACCCTGGCGTTTTTCGGTCAACGCCGCCAACGTCACCGACCAAGCCTACAACGCCACGTGCCTGGCCCGCGGCGATTGCTTCTACGGCCCACGCCGCAGCATCGTCGGCACGGCGCGCTACAGGTTCTGACCGCCATTCGCATCCGGCCATCCAAACCCGTTAGGATCGGAGATTCCACACGAACGACGGGATGATCGGGATGGGAGTTCGGAAGGTTTTCCAGTGCGCGCTGCTGGCAGTATCGATGTCGACCGCCGCGGTTGCCGCGCCACCGCCGGGGCATGCGGGCAATCCCGTGTTCCCCGGCTGGTACGCCGATCCCGAGGCCGCCATCTTCGACGACACCTACTGGATCTACCCGACGACGTCGAAGGCATACGCGGCACAGACCGGATTCGATGCCTTCTCGTCACCCGATCTGGTGCATTGGACGAAGCATGCCGACGTGCTCGATATCAAGGACATTCCCTGGGCGAAGAAAGCGCTTTGGGCTCCTTCGGTGATCGAGAAGGACAACAAGTACTACTTCTTCTTTTCCGCGAACGACATCCAGAACGATCACGAGGTAGGCGGTATCGGCGTCGCGGTGGCGGACAAGCCTGATGGCCCGTTCCGCGACCTGCTCGGCAAGCCACTCGTCGGCGCCTTCCATAACGGCGCCCAGCCCATCGACCAGTTCGTGTTCCGCGACGACGACGGCACCTGGTACATGATCTACGGCGGTTGGAAGCACGCGAACATCGTGAAGCTGAAGCCCGATTTCACCGCCGTGGAACCGATGGCCGATGGCACCGTGTTCAAGGAGATCACGCCCGCGCCGGAGTACGTGGAAGGCCCGATGATGTTCAAGCGAGGCGGCAAGTATTACTTCATGTGGTCGGAAGGCGGGTGGGGCGGCCCCGATTACTCCGTCGCCTATGCCATCGGCGATTCGCCGATGGGTCCCTTCAAGCGGCTCGGCAAGATCCTCCAGCAGGACCCGAAGATCGCCACGGGCGCCGGCCATCATTCGCTCTTCCACGTGGCGAAGGACGACAGCTGGTACATCGTCTACCACCGCCGTCCGCTGGGACACACGAAGGCGAACGACCGCGAAACCTCGATCGACCGCATGTACTTCGACAAGGAAGGCCACATCCTCCCGGTGAAGATCACCAACGAAGGCGTGGAAGCCAACCCCCTGAGCCCATAGCGGCGCAGGCGCGACCATTTTTTTCAAATGCGCCGGTTCCAGCAAAACTCGCGCGAGGGGTTTCGGCGTAAGCTGCGTGTCGTCATGCATCCCGCCAGCGGAACGTTCGGTCCGCCCAGCCCCAAGGAGCCGTCATGGTCACGTTGCGCGTCAATGGAGAGGATCGTCAGGCGGATGTGCCACCGGACATGCCCCTTTTATGGGTGCTGCGCGATGTCATCGGCCTGACCGGCACGAAATTCGGTTGCGGTATCGCCCAGTGCGGCGCTTGCACCGTGCACCTCGACGGACAACCCGTGCGGTCGTGCCAGTTGCCCGTATCCGCGGTGGGTGACAAGGCGATCACCACCATCGAGGGAATCGGCGCCACACCCGAAGGCACCAAGGTGCAGCAGGCGTGGCTGGCGGTCGACGTCGTCCAGTGCGGCTATTGCCAGTCGGGTCAGATCATGAGCGCGGCGGCCTTGCTGGCGCGCACGCCGAACCCGACGGATCGCGATATCGACGCCGCCATGTCCGGCAATATCTGCCGCTGCGGGACCTACGTTCGCATCCGCGAAGCGATCAAACAGGCTGCCACCGGCAAGCCCAACGGATTGCAGGTGATCGTCGACGGAGGTACGGCATGAGCGCCCGAGACTCCGCCGGCTCCACCATCGACGAAGGGCGCCGGCAGGCGATCCGCCTGGCCGGCGGCGGCCTCGCGGTCGCCTTCCTCTGGACCGCGGGCATGGGGCCCGCCGTGGCGCAGATGAATCCGCGACGCCAGCCCGCCGATGAAGCCGCGGCCGCGGCCGACGGCAACCCGCCGTTCGCGCCCAATGCCTTCATCCGTATCGATGCCGATGGCAGCGTGCGCCTGGTCATGCCTTCGGCGGAAATGGGCCAGTCGATCTACACCGGTATCGCGATGATGCTGGCCGAGGAACTCGGCGTGGGCTTCGACCAGATCAGGGTGGAGCACTCGCCACCGAACGACGCGCTCTACGGCCAGGTGCTGCTCGGCGGCGAACAGGCCACCGGCGGCTCAACCAGTACGCGAGGCCAGTGGCAGGCCCTGCGCGAGGCTGGCGCGGTGGCGCGCGAGTTGCTCGTCGCGGCCGCCGCCGCGCAATGGCATGTCGATCCGGAGGGTTGTTCGGTGGCCCGCGGTGTCGTCACCCACGTCCCTTCCGGTCGCACGCTGGGTTTCGGCGCCGTGGCCGAAGCCGCGGGACGGTTGCCCCAGCCCGCGAGCGTCAAGCTGAAGGAACGCAAGGATTTCACGCTCATCGGCAAGCCCCTGCGCCGCATCGATTCGCCGGACAAGGTCAACGGTGGGACGCAGTTCGGCATCGACGTGAAGGTGCCGGGCATGAAATTCGCGGCAGTGAAAACCAGTCCCGAACTCGCCGGCACGCTGGGCGCCGTGGACGACGGCAAGGCCCGCGCCATCCCCGGCGTGATCGAGGTCATCAAGCTCGACGATGCGGTGGCGGTGGTCGGCGAGCACTACTGGGCCGCCCAGCAGGGCTTGCAGGCCCTGGACATCGAGTGGAAGCCCGGCGTCAACGCGAAGCTGGACACCCAGACCCTCATCGCCGCGTTGCAGGAGACCTCGCGCAACGGCAAGGCGCTGGTCGGCCGCAAGCCGAAAGGCGAGGCGCCCGCGGGCGGCAAGCGTGTGGAGGCGGCCTTCGTCTCGCCCATGCTCGCCCATGCGACGATGGAACCGTTGAACGCCACCGTGCACGTCACGCCGGGCCACTGTGAAGTGTGGACCGGCACCCAGGTGCCCACGCGCGTGGTGAGGGAAGCGGCACGCATCTGCGGTATTCCCGAGCAGGCCGTGGTGCTGCATAACCAGTACCTCGGCGGTGGCTTCGGCCGCCGCCTGGAAACCGATCAGGTCGAACAGGCCGTCGCCTTCGCGAAGCAGGTGTCCTACCCCCTGAAGGTGATCTGGAGCCGCGAGGAAGACATTCGCCACGACCGCGTGCGTCCGCTGTACTACGATCGCATTTCCGCCACGCTCGGCGACGATGGCAAGCCCACGTCGTGGCAGCACCGCATCACCAGCGGCACGGTGCTGGGCCGTTGGCTACCAGCGGCGATGAGCAAGGACGGCATGGACAGCGACGCGATCGAATCCGCCGCCGACCTTCCCTACGAGATGGACAACGCGCTGGTCGAGTGGGCTTATCACGTGATGCCTCCCGGCCTGGTCGTGGGCTGGTGGCGCGGCGTCGGCCCCACGCACAACCTGTTCATCGTCGAAAGCTTCATCGACGAACTGGCGCACACGGCGGGAAAGGATCCGCTCGAATACCGCCGGTCGCTGATGAAGCCCGGTTCGCGTGCCCTGGGCGTCCTGAACCTCGCCGCCGAAAAGATCGGCTGGGGTGGTCAGCCCTTGCCCGCTCGCGTGGGTCGCGGAATCGCCGTGGGTTCACCCTTCGGCAGCCATGTCTGCGCGATCGTGGAAGCGGAAGTGACCGCGCAAGGCCAGGTGCGCTTGCGTCGCGCGGTGGTGGCGGTGGACAACGGCATCACCATCAACCCGAGTTCGGTGCAGGCGCAGATGCAGGGCGGCCTGCTGTTTGGCCTGAGCGCGGCGCTCTACAGCGGCATCACCCTGAAGAACGGCGCCATCGAGCAGAGCAACTTCCACGATTACCGTAACCTCCGTATCAACGAGGTGCCGCAGATCGACGTGTACTCGGTGGAAAACGACGAAGCGCCGGGTGGCATCGGTGAAGTGGGCACGGCGATCGCCGCGCCGGCCCTCGCCAATGCGATCTTCGCCGCCACCGGTATCCGCCTGCGCGAGCTGCCCGTGTCGCGAACCCAACTGGCCGAGTCGCCGGACGCGCTGAAGAAGATAGCCGGCTTGGCTACGAGCAAGGAGGACGTCGCATGAAACGCTTCCTCATCGTCGTCCTGCTCGTGGTCGTGATTGGCGCGGGAGCTTACTTCGTGCTCAACCGCACGGACCACGACGACGGCACGGCACCGGCCATCGCCGGCGCGCCCGCCGATGCCGATCCGGTGGCACGCGGGGAATACCTCGCCCGCGCGGCCGACTGCGTTGCCTGTCATACCGTTCCCGAAACGGGAAAACCGTTCGCCGGTGGCGTCGCGTTCAAGTTGCCGTTCGGCACGATCTACTCGTCCAACATCACCGCCGACGAGGAAACCGGCATCGGCAGGTGGACCGATGACGATTTCGTGCGCGCCGTGCGCGAAGGCGTGCGCAAGGACGGCAAGCACCTCTATCCGGCCTTTCCGTACACCTCGTACACGCAGTTGAGCCGCGCCGACGTGCTGGCGATCAAGGCCTATCTCTTCACCCTGCCCAAGGTGCGCCAGCCGGAAACGCCGAACGATCTCGGTTTTCCGTTCAATCAGCGCTGGGCGATGGGTTTCTGGAACGCGGCCTTCTTCCGCAGCCAGCGCTTCGAGCCGGATGCCTCGCGTTCGCCTGAATGGAACGCCGGCGCCTACCTGGCGGGTCCGCTCGGTCATTGCGCCGAATGCCATACGCCGCGCAACCTCGGCTACGGGCTCAACCATCGCGACGAACTCGCCGGCCAGGAGCTACAGGGCTGGCGCGCTTACAACATCACTTCGGATCCCGTGCACGGCGTCGGCAAGTGGAGCGACGATGCCCTGGCGAAGTACCTCAGCACCGGCTACGCCGCTGGCCATGCCTCGGCAAACGGCCCGATGGGCGAGGCCGTGGCGCACAGCCTGCAGTTCCTCAAACCGGAAGACACCGCGGCCCTCGTCGCATGGCTGCGCACCGTGCCGCCGCGCGAAGGCAAGGATCCCATCGTGGTCGATCCGGCGCCCAAGGCCGTCGTCGCCTCCACCGCCATGGCGCCGGGCGGCGACGATCCGACCGCCGACGTGGACGGACAGCGACTGTTCGAGGGTGCCTGCGCGAGCTGCCACCAGTGGAACGGGGCGGGGCAGCAGACGCCGAACGCGGGTCTGGCCGGTACGCGCGGCGTCAACGACCCGCGCGGCGCGAATGTCACCCAGGCGATCCTGCAGGGAGTGAAGATGCGCATCGGCCAGACCGACATCTACATGCCCGCCTTCGGCCACGCCTATAGCGACCCCGAAGTGGCGGCCCTGGCCAATTACGTGATCCGCCACTTCGGTGGCAAGGAAGGCACGGTGACGGCGAGGGACGTGGCGGATCGCAGGCAACTGTGATCCGCCGGGAAAGGCCTCCATGACGCCCGACATTTCAATGCGCAAGGATTGGCTACAATAGCTCCGGGCAGGGAGAATCCCTGGGGAGCGAGCAGCATGCGTTACGAGAAAGGCCATAAGGAACAGACGCGCCAGAAGATCGTCGAGGCGGCGTCGCAGCGTTTTCGCGCCGACGGCATCGATGCCGTCGGCGTCGTCAGCCTGATGGGCGAGGTCGGCCTCACCCAGGGCGGCTTCTACAACCATTTCGGTTCGAAGGAAGACCTCGTCCGTGAGAGCGTGGCGATGGCGGCGGCCAGCGCCGTCGAACGGCTGGGTGCCCGCGTGGCGGCATCGCGCGGCGAAAGCTACCGCGCGCTGGTCAACAGCTATCTGTCGGCGGAACACCGTGACGCGCCCGAGGCCGGATGTGTCGCCGCCGCCCTCTCGGCCGAGATGGCGCGGCGCCCCGCGGCGACGCGCGCGGCCTTCACCGAAGGCTATGCCGAAATGGTCGAGCTCATCGTGTCGACCCTGCCGGACAGCATCCGTGGCAAGCGCCGCCGCACCCTGGCCATGGCGGTGTTCGCCTCCCTGGTCGGTTCGCTCTCGCTGTCGCGTGCGGTGGCCGATCCGGCGCTGTCCGACGAGATCCTCACGCTCGGCCGCCAATCGGCCCTGGCCCTCGTCGAAGCGGGCTGATCAGTGCGCCGCCGCGACCGGCGCCTTGCCCATGGCGGCCGTCTTCTCGGCGATCTTCGCCCTGATCGCCGGGATGGCCGCTAGCGCCGCACGTTCACCTTCGAGGATCGCCACGTTTTTCTGGTCGAAGTCGGTCGGGCCGATCTGGCCCACCTTCGGCCGGATGACGATGTCGGCCCTTGCGAGCTCCTGTTCGGCCAGCTTGCGTCCCATGATCGTGATCGACTGGCCGACGATGCCGACCATGCTGTCGGGGTTGCTGCCGTCGGGGCGCGCCGAGATGTCGACCGCGATGACGATGTCGGCACCGAGCTGGCGTGCCGCGTCCACCGGTACCGGGCTGACCACGCCGCCGTCGACGAAGTGCTTGCCGTTGATATCGACCGGTTCGAACACGCCGGGGATGCTGCTCGACGCGCGCACCGCCTGGCCGGCGTTGCCACGGATGAAGACCGCGCGAGAGCCGTTCTCCAACTCGGTGGCCACGGCGGCGAACGGTATGCGCAGCTTCTCGATCGGCGTCTGCTTGAGCAGTTCGTTCACGTAATCCTGCAGCTTCTGGCCCTGGACCAGGCCGCCCGAGAAGAAGCGCACGTCGCGGATCTTGCCCTCGTCGAGAGCGAAAGCCTGTTCCTGTAGCTGGAAACCGTCCATGCCACTCGCGTAGAGCACGCCGACCACGCTGCCCGCGCTCGTTCCGGAGACGGCATCGGGATGGATGCCGCTGGCCTCCAGCATCTTGATGACGCCGATGTGCGCGAAGCCCTTGGCCGCGCCGCCGCCCAGCGCGAGTCCGATGCGTGGCTTCGCCGCCAGCACGGGCAGGGCGGTATCGGGACGGGCCTCCGGTTTGCTGCCGCCGAAACAACCGGCGAGCAGGGTCGCTAAGGCCAGCGGGAGCCAATGACGGGCGCGGCGAACGGGCATGGACGGGACCGGGAGGATGGCAGGCGGATCATCGGGCACGCGCGCGGCGGCGGCATGACCGGTTCATGGCGGAAGCCGGGCGGTGGGACCGCCCGGCCATGACACGTCAGTCGCGGGTCTGGTCGGCCTCGAGGTGGTAGCGGGTCGCGACCTCGATCTCGTTCCTCGAACCGAGGAAGACGGGAATGCGCTGGTGCAGGGCGCCCGGCTGGATCTCCATGATCCGCTCGCGGCCCGTGGTGGCCGCGCCGCCGGCCTGTTCGACGATGAAGGCCATGGGGTTCGCCTCGTACATCAGGCGCAGCTTGCCGGTGCCGCCCTTGGCCGTGATCTTCGCGTCGAGCGGGTAGATGAAGACGCCACCGCGGGTGATGATGCGATGCACGTCGGCCACCATCGAGGCGACCCAGCGCATGTTGAAGTCGCGTCCGCGCGGGCCGCTGGCGCCGGCCAGCAGCTCCCCGATGTAGCGCTGCATCGGCGCTTCCCAATGGCGCTGGTTCGACATGTTGATGGCGAACTCGCTGGTCTCCGCGGGAATCGTGATGCCGCGCCGGGTGAGCACGAAGCTGCCGTGCTCGCGGTCGAGGGTGAACTCGTGCACGCCGTGGCCGAAGGTCAGCACCAGCAGGGTGCTCGGGCCGTAGACGACATAGCCCGCGGCCACCTGATCGGTGCCGGGCTGGAGGAAGTCTTCGACCTTCGGCTCGGTGACGCCATCCGGGCAGCGCAGCACCGAGAAGATGGTGCCCACCGACACGTTGACGTCGATGTTCGAGGAGCCGTCGAGCGGATCGAACAGGAGCAGGTGGTTGCCCTTCGGGTAGGCATCGGGAATCGGCTGCGGATCTTCCATCTCTTCCGAGGCGCACGCGGCGAGGTGACCGCCCCAGGCGTTGGCCTCGAGCAGGATCTCGTTGGAGATCACGTCGAGCTTCTTCTGCGCCTCGCCCTGGACGTTGTCCGAGCCGGCATTGCCGAGCACGCCACCCAGCGCCCCCTTGCCGGTGGCCACGGAGATGCGCTTGCAGGCGCGGGCCACCACCTCGATCAGCAAGCTGAGCTGGGCATTGATGTGCCCCGCGCGCTTTTCTTCGATCAGGAACTGGATCAGGGAAACGGGTTTCGTCATCGGAAGGAGCCCTGGCGCGAAAACCCGCATTGTCCGGGTGGCGGGTGAACCGCGCCAGAGGGACTGCTGACAGTACGGTGTCAGTAGCCCCCGCGCAGACTCTCCTTCACACCAACGGGAAGGGGTACTCGCATGAATCGGTTCCTCGAACGGCTTGCCGATCTTTACGCGCCACTGGGCCGCCGCGGCTTGCTCATGGACGGCCACTACCGCTTCGCCCCCGATACCGGCGCCGCCAGCGGAAGCCGCTCCGGCGGCCAGCCCGTGAAAGCGGTCAGGTCCACGCCACGGCTGGCGCGATCAGCCTCGCTCGCCCTCCGCATCGCCCATCCTTTTCATCGCTGACACACAAGGGAATCACCGCATGAACGCCAACAGGATCAAGTTTCACCACGCCCCGAACAGCCGTTCCGGCAGCACGCTGATGTTGCTGGAGGAATTGGGAGCGCAGTACGACATGCACGTGATGAATCTCACCCAGGGCGAGCAGCGCCGGCCGGAGTACCTGAAGATCAATCCGATGGGCAAGGTTCCCGCCATCGAACACCTGGACGGCCTGGTCACCGAGCGGCCGGCGATCTTCACCTATCTCGCCGACCTCTACCCGGAAGCCGACCTCGCACCGGGGCTGCGCGATCCCCTGCGCGGGCCCTACCTTCGTTGGCTGGCGTTCTATGGCTCCTGCTTCGAGCCGGCGGTGATGGACCGCTTCATGAAGCACGAGCCCGCGCCCGTCTCGACGTGTCCGTATGGCGACTTCGACACCGTGATGGACACCATCGAGGCGCAGCTCACGCCGGGGCCCTGGCTCTTCGGCGAGCGGTTCACGGCAGCGGACATCCTCTGGGCCAGCGCGCTGGACTGGACGATGAAGTTCGGCATCGTGCCGCGCCGTGATGTCTTCGAGCAGTACGTGGCGAGGCTGATGGTGCGTCCGGCCATCGTCCGCGCCGTGGCGCAGGACACGGCGCTGGCGCGCGCCCAGACGCTGGCCGCGGCCTGAGCCGGCGGATATGCGCGGCCATGACCATCATCGCTTCCCGCGCGGCGCGCGGGAAGCGATGATTCGGGCATGCGCCGCGCCGACCGCCTGTTCCTCATCATCAACGCCCTGCGCGGGCGGCGCACCGCGCTGCCCGCGCGACAGTTGGCCAGCACGCTCGAAGTCTCGCTGCGCACGGTCTATCGCGACGTGGCGGACCTCCAGCTCTCCGGCGTTCCGATCGAAGGCGAGGCCGGCGTGGGGTACATCCTGCGCAAGGGTTCGGACATCCCTCCGCTGATGTTCTCCGCCGACGAGCTAGAGGCATTGGTCGCCGGTACCCGCTTCGTGCGGGCGTTCGCCGGCGAGCGCCTGGCGCGCGAGGCGCAGGCCGCCCTCATCAAGATCGAGGCGGTGTTGCCGCCGGACCTGCGCGAGAAGTCGGCGCAGTCGAAGATCTTCGCGCCCATCTGGCGCGACCCTTTCCAGAACCAGATCGCGGCGATGCTGGACCGGCTGCATGCCGCCGTGCTGGCGAGGCGCGTGCTCTGCCTCGACTACCGCGACGCCGAGGGCCGCGGCAGCACGCGCGAAGTGGAACCGTTGTGCCTGTCCTTCTGGGGTGGCGCGTGGACCCTGGGCACCTGGTGCCGTCATCGCCAGGCGTTTCGCAACTTCCGTCCCGACCGCATCGCCGATTGCCGCGATGCGGGCGAGACCTTCGCCGATCTTCCCGGCCGCAACCTCGAGGCCTACCTCGACACCATGCGCGGACACTACGCCGGACTCGAGTAACGATTCGTCGAGGAATATCCCGGGCCGCGCTTCGGCTCGGCTTCGCCCTCGCAGTGGTGTGTGTGGGGCAGAGCCGTCGGCCGCCACCCTCGTCGCTCCGGTTCCACCGTCGCTCGGGAAAGGATGCCGCTGCGCGGCCATGTTTGATGGCTGACGCCCCGTCGCGCCCGTCACGCCGGGCGGGGTTTTCGATTCGGCTCCTGCCTCAGCGAAAACGGCCGCCCGTCCAGGCCGGCCCCCTACGGGCCTTTTCGCCCGTCGCTCCTCGGTTCCACAAGTCGCCACGAGGGTGGCGGCCGACGGCTCTTCCGGGCACTGAGGGGGCGTGTGGCACAAGCAACGCCCGCACCTGGGAAGCAAACCGTTCCGTGTGAGCGCCCCTCACCCGGGTGGGAAGCGGGCTGGCCCGCGATTCGCCACCCTATGTCGAGCGAATGAGGCTGTGCACTGCAACCGAGCGAGCGACAAGCCTCCCCCGATCACGGCAAGGCTTCCTTCGCTAGCAGAAAGATTGAGGAATCGCGGGCCAGCCCGCTTCCCACCCGGGTGCGGCATCCAGCATCTAGCAAGTGGTTAGTGACTAGCGGCACGGCGGGCTTTGCTCTTCCTCAACCCACCGCCTGTCGCGCCGAGGGTGGCGCCCGGCAGCTCTACCGCGACGCACATAACGAATGCGAGGGCGAAGCCGAGCCTGAATACAGCCGTGCGATGATCGGGGTTTTCCCCGCACCCACGGAGCCCGCATGTCCCCCTGGATCCGAGCCATCGCCTTCGCCGGACTGTTCGCCGGTACCGCCCATGCCACGCCGCCGGCCGACGACGCGTTCAAGGCCATCTACACCAAGGAATGGACATGGCGTAACGGCCAGGCGGGCATCCTCACCTCGGGCGAGGCGCAGCCGGGCGATGGACGGCTCGACACGGTGGATGCGGCGAGCCAGGCCAAGCGGCTCGCCTACTGGAACGACGTGCTGGCGCAACTCGACCGTATCGATCCGAAGTCGCTGAGCGGTACCGTCCGGGTCGACTACGCCGTCTACCGCGAACAGATCGGCAACCTCGCCGCCGCGCAGCGCTTCGCGCAGTGGCAGATGCCATTCAACAGCGACTCCGCGTTCTGGTCCGATGTCTCCTATGTGCTGCACGGCGACGACCTGCGCACGCGCGACGACTACCGCCACTACATCGAGCGCCTGCGCCAGATCCCCGCGTACATGGACCAGGAGATCGCGAACATGCGCCTGGGCCTGGCGCGTGGCTTCACCGTGCCGCGCGAGGTGCTCGGTGGCCGCGACGTCTCGATCGCCGCGGTGGCGGAACTGAAGAACCCCGAGGACAGCGCGCTGTACAAGCCGTTCAAGGCCATGCCGAAGAACCTCCCGGCGGCCGATGCCGAGGCCTTGCGCAAGGACGCGCGCAAGGCGATCGCCGAGGGCGTGATCCCGGCCTATGGCCGCCTGCTGACGTTTTTCCGCGGCGAGTACGTGCCCAGGGCGCGGCCGACGCTGGCGGCCGAATCGCTGCCTGACGGCAAGGCGTATTACCGCCAGCAGATCCACGAATACACCACGCTCGACCTGTCGCCGGACGAGATCCACGCGATCGGCCTGCGCGAAGTCGCGCGACTTCATGCGGACATGCTGGAGACGATGAAGGAGACTGGGTTCAAGGGTGACTTCCCGGCCTTCCTCACCTTCCTTCGCACCGATCCACGGTTCTATGCGAAGACGCCGGACGAACTGTTGATGCGTACGGCGTGGGTCGCCAAGCAGGTCGATGCGAAGCTGGGCAAGTATTTCGGCTTGCTCCCGCGCCAGCGTTTCGCCATCGAACCGGTGCCCGCCGACATCGCGCCTTACTACACCTCAGGCCGTGGTGGCGCGGACGTCTATCTGGTGAACACGTACGACCTGCCGTCGCGGCCGCTGTTCAACATGCCGGCACTGACGCTGCACGAATCCATGCCCGGTCATGCGCTGCAGCTGGCGCTTTCGGCGGAGCAGCAAGGCTTGCCGCCGTTCCGTCGCGACGGCTACATCTCCGCCTACGGCGAAGGCTGGGCACTGTATTCGGAGTACCTCGGCGAGGAGATGGGCATCTACCACACGCCGTATGAGCACTTCGGCTACCTCACCTACCAGATGTGGCGTGCCTGCCGCCTTGTCGTCGACACGGGCATCCACCATCTGGGCTGGACGCGCCAGCAGGCGATCGATTACCTCACGCAGAACACGGCGCTGAGCGACCGCGAGATCGCCAACGAGGTGGACCGGTATATCAGCTGGCCGGGGCAGGCCCTGTCGTACGAGCTGGGCTACCTGAAGATCCGCGAGTTGCGCGAGCGCGCCGAGAAGCAGCTTGGCGAGAAATTCGACCTGCGCGCGTTCCACGATACCGTTCTGGCGCTGGGTTCCGTGCCATTGCCGGTGCTCGAACAGCATGTCGACGCGTGGATCGCCTCGAGGAAATCGTAAGCGGTACTCCAATTTCTCCATAAGTGGAGTACACTGCGTCACAACTCCACAGGTAAAGCCACGATGCAACCAGCCATCCACGCCGAACCGATCCACGCCGGAGACCTTGGCGGTCCCGCCCTCCGCGCCTTCTTCGCCCTCGCGGAGCGGTGGAAATTACGCGCCGCCGAGCAGCGGACCCTGCTCGGCGAGCCGCCGGAATCCACCTATTTCAAATGGAAGAAGCAGCAGGACGGCGCACTCTCTCGCGACGTGATCGAGCGCATCAGCTACCTGCTCGGCATCTGGAAAGACCTGCAGATCCTCTTCCCGGATCCCGCCCAGGCCGATGCGTGGGTACGCAAGCCTAACGATGCGCCGCTCTTCGGCGGCCAATCGGCCCTGGAGCGGATGCTCTCCGGCAACGTCGCCGACCTCTACGTCGTCCGCCAGTACCTGGACGCCCAACGCGGCTGGAACGGATGAGCCCGGCGCCACCGCTCCACCGGATTCGCTGGAGCCAGGCTTACCGGATCGTGCCCAGCCGGTTCCCGCCCGTGGGCCTGTTCGATCGCATCGCCGAGCCGAAGGACATCGACGCGGTCATGGCCATCGAATCGCTGACCAACCCGCGCCTGCGCGAGGAAATGGGCGCGCTCCGGCTGACGCCGCCGGAACGCCGCGTCTCCGGGCCCGGCACGTCGCCGATCATGGCGGCCTTCACCCATATCCCGCCCGAGGGAAGCCGGTTCAGCGATGGGCATTGGGGCGTGTTCTACGCCGCGCACAGCGTGCCGACGGCGATCGAGGAAACCGTCTTCCACCGCGAGGCCTTCCTCGCCGCCACCCACGAACCGCCTACGGACGTGCAGGTGCGCTGCTACAAGACCTCGATCTCGGGCCGCTTCCACGACATCCGTGGTGGCTGGGGCCCCGAGCACGATCCCGATTCCTACGCCGCCAGCGTGAAGCTGGCGCGGACGCTGCGGGAACAGGGCTCCAACGGCATCGTCTACGACAGCGCGCGCCATGCGGGTGGCGAGTGCGTTGCCGTGTTCTACCCCGATCTCGTCGCGCCGTGCGTGCAGGCCGAACATTTCATCTACCGCTGGAACGGTACGCGGATCGAAGCCGTGCTGAAGGTGACGCCGGTCGAACGGCAGGGTTTACCCCAGCGTCCGTAAGGCGTTACGGTGCGTGGAATGAAACGCCTGACGATTTTCCTCACCCTGCTCGTATTTTCCTTCGCCGCCCACGCCAAAGGGCCGGACCACGGTCAGTGGGAACACGACATCCAGGCTTTCGAGGCCGCGGACCGCGCCAGCCCGCCACCGGCCCACGCCGTGTTGTTCGTCGGCAGCTCGTCGATCCGCTTGTGGGAGAGCCTGGCTTCCGATTTCTCGGAATACCGTGTCATCAACCGTGGCTTCGGCGGTTCCGACCTCGACGACGCCACGGCCTTCGCCGACCGTATCGTCGAGCCGTACCACCCCGTCGCCATCGTCATCTACGCGGGTGACAACGACCTGCAGAATGGCGATACGCCGGAGCAGGTCCGCGACGACTTCGCCGCTTTCGTCGCGAAGGTGCGCCAGGATCAACCGGACGTGCCGATCGCCTTCATCTCGATCAAGCCCAGCGTGGCGCGCCTGAACCTGCTGTCGAACATCGAACGGGCCAACGCGTTGATCCGCGATTGGTCGATGGCGCAGAAAGGAGTCGCGTTCCTCGATGTGGCGCCGGCGATGCTCGACGCGAACGGCCAGCCGAAGCAGGAACTCTTCGTCGGCGACGGCTTGCACATGAACCCGAAAGGTTATGCGCTGTGGGTTGCGCAGGTACGTCCCTGGCTCGCGGAACACGCTGCGGCGGCCGAAGTTAAACGGGACCCAAACGCGGCCATGAAGTGATACGGGAACTTCACGGCTCCGCCCTTATCTAAGTATTCGATCGCCGAGAGGCGACCTGTTGGCAACCGGCGCGTTTGATTCGCCCGTTGTCCCGGGTCCCGCTATTTCCCCTGATAGCCTGGACCCGACGCGACCCCGGCAGCTCCTCCCCTGGCTGCCGGGGTTTTATTTTGTCCGATTTTTGACTTTCCACCGGTAATAGCCAGGTGGGAGGCGATCCAGAGGAGATGGCCCGGACCTGGTGGGAGCCGACCTTGTCGGCGATCCCGCGGCAGCGGGCCCGGATACCGCAAGCACCCATCGCCGACAGGGCCGGCTCCCACCAAGCAGGCTCCCAAAGAAAAAGGGCGGGTCAGCCTCTCGGCCAACCCGCCCTTCGTGGATACGGTCGGTACTTCTGGATCAGACGTGATGCACCCGAGTCGCGTAGGGACGAATCGACGTATCGAATGCCCGCCACACGCCGTCGTTACCTTCGATGTTCAGCACGATGTCCGAGGTGGCGTTGGCCGCCTCGATACGGCGGGCCTCCTGCAGGGCGCATTCGAGCGCGTCATCGCGCGAACAGAATTCCCCGTACTCGAACTCGTTTTTCTGCAACAGCCAAAGACCGGGACCGACGGACTCGAAGGGAATATCGAAGACGACCACGATGGACCCACCCTGTTCAATGGAGTTGGGCCCATCGTAGAGACCCGTTCGTTAGGCCGTCGTTGAGTTTCAGTTGTCTGCGCCGGAAACGAAGCCTTCGCGTGTACCTCGCTGGTACACCTTGTCCGTCGGCAGCACATCGCTAGCCGCCACGGGCGTTCCACCCGCCAGCCCGGCGTAGATCGGGGTGAAATCCGGTCGGGTCGCATCGAACAACTGCTCGAAGTCGTCGATCACGAAGTAGGTCTGCTGGTAAGTGTCGATCTTGTAGCGGGTATTCATGACCCGCTCCAGGTCGAATCCGATCCGGTTCGGCGCCGGCGAATCGATGGAGTAGATGGATTCGCCCTTGGAACTGACGATGCCTGCCCCGTAGATGCGCAGGCCCGCCGCTGTCCGGATCAGGCCGAACTCCACGGTGTACCAGTAGAGGCGCGTGAGGTTCATCAGCGCGTCCGGGCCGATGGCGTGGGCTTTCATGCCGCCCTTGCCGTAGGCCTGCATGTAATCCGCGAACACCGGGTTGAGCAGGAGCGGCACGTGGCCGAACAGGTCGTGGAACAGGTCCGGTTCGGCCAGGTAATCCAGCTGGTCGGGCTTGCGGATCCACCAGCTGACCGGGAAGCGGCGATTGGCGAGGTGATCGAAAAACACCTCATCCGGCAGCAAGCCTTCGACGCCGACGACTTCCCAGCCCGTCGCCTTGCCGAGCACCTTGTTCAAGTCGTCGAAACGCGGAATACCCCCATCGCCCAGGCCGAAGCGATCCACGCCATCGAGGAACTCCTGGCAGGCGTAGGCGGGCAACAACTCGCGCTGGCGCCGGTACAGCGTGTCCCAGACCTCGTGGTCGACCTTCGAGTAACTTGCCCACGGCTGCTCCACGGTGCCGGTCGCATAGACAGGCACGTATCCGCGGTCGGTCTGCTGGTGTTCGACGCGACGGGGTGTGTCCATGGCGGGCCTCCTTCGGGCAGTGGTGGTCGTGAAGCAACAGCATAGCGAGGAGTACGCGCAATAAGCTTGCTATGTTGCGTGCATATGGATTGAACGTGCAATAATGAAGCGAATTATAGAGATTAGGTAGAATAATCGTGCATGGAAGTCTGGACCGTACCGACCTGAGGCTCCTGGCCGCCCTGCAGGCTAACGGCAGGATCAGCAACGCCGAACTGGCCGCGGAAGTGAACCTCTCGCCCTCGGCCTGCCTGCGCCGGGTGCAGAAGCTGGAAGCCGACGGCGTCATCGCCGGATACGGCGCCCGGCTGGAGCCACGCTCCCTGGGTCTCGGTCTTCAGGCCTTCGTACGTGTGCAGCTGAGCCGGCACGAGTCCGAGGCGATCGACTCCTTTACGGAACGGGTCGCCGAATGGGAGGAGGTGGTGTCGTGCTACGCGCTGACCGGAGACATGGATTACCTGCTCCAGGTGTACGTGGCCGACCTGGATGGATTTTCCCGCTTCCTGCTCGACCGTCTGTTGAACTCGGCAGGCGTGGCGGACGTCAACACCAGCTTCGTCCTCCGCACCGTGAAGGCTTCAACGGCCTTGCCCCTGGGGAATATCCGGCCATAGCACGGCGCAAGCCCACGTGTCTTAAGAATAAAGACAACTTCCCCTAGCGGCAGGGACCGGCCATCGTTAATCTTGTGCGCTCGATGGAAGCCACCACCGCCAACCCGACCCCACGCGACCGACTGCGTCCGCTGCGCTATGTGTGGCGCGTGCCGTTGTTGGTGCTCCACGTCCTGTTCGGCATCGTCATCTGTGCGGTGATCCTGAGTTGGGCGGGTGGGGTGATGAAGGACGGACGGGAGCCCCTGGCCCACCGGACGATCCGCATGTGGTCTACGCTGCTGTTGCGCGTCTTCGGCTTCCGCAGCCGCCGCTTCGGCCAGCCCTTGCCCGATCCGGTGCTGTTCGTGGCGAACCACACCTCATGGCTGGATATCGAGCTGCTGCACTCGCAGCGCGCGGCCTGTTTCGTCGCCAAGGCCGAGATCGCGCGCTGGCCGCTGGTGGGCTGGATGGCGGCGCGCGGCGGGACCATCTTCCATCGCCGGGGCAACAACCATTCACTGGCCTCGGTCATGGCGTCGATGGTGGAACGCCTGCGCGAGGGCCGTTCCGTGGCCGTCTTCCCCGAAGGGGGCACGGGCCACAACGGGGTGTTGCGCGTGTTCCATGCGCGTATCTTCCAGGCCGCCCTCGATGCCGGCGTGCCCGTGCAGCCGGTGGCCCTGCGTTTCGCGCGGCACGGCCGGCGCCTGATCGATGCCGGGTTCCGCGAAGGCGAGAGCTTCATGGGCAATTTCCTGCGCTTGCTGGGCGAGCCGCCGCTCGACGTGGAAGTGCATTTCCTCGAGCCGGTTCCCGTATCGGCCGACGGACGTCGCCGCATGGCGGAGGCCTCGCGCGAACGCATCGCGCAGGCCCTGGATACCGATACCCCGGCATGAGTCTGCCGAAGGGATCCGACTTCCTGCCGCCATGGCCGCTGCGCAGCGGCCACATCCAGACCATGCTTTCTTCCAGCGGCATTCGCCGCCGCCTGTTGCCCAGGCGGGCGCACCAGGTGCAGGAAAATGCGCAGGAGGTGCTGATCGACGTCGGCCGCGGCGATCGCTTGAGCGGCCGCTTCACCGCCCAGCGCACGGGCCGTGAATCGCGGGGCTTGGCCATCCTCTTCCATGGCTGGGAAGGCAGCGTCGACTCCACGTACGTGTTGCAGACCGGCAGCCGGTTGCTCGAGGAGGGCTGGGATGTCTTCCGACTGAACTTCCGTGACCACGGCGATAGCCATGGCCTCAACGAAGCCCTGTTCCATTCCTGCCGTATCGACGAGGTGGTGATCGCCCTGGGCGAAATCGTGCGGATGTTCCCGGCGAAGGCCGTCGGCGTGGCCGGTTTTTCCCTCGGGGGCAACTTCGCCCTGCGCGCCGGCATGCTGGCACCCACGCAGGGCGTTTCGCTGGACTACGTGCTGGCGGTGTGCCCGATCGTCGATCCGAGCGAAGGATTGTTCTCGCTGGAGAGCGAGGCCCCCTGGTTCTACCAGGCCTACTTCATGCGCAAGTGGCGCCGCTCGCTGCAGCTCAAGCAGCAGGCGTTCCCGCATGCGACGTACTTCGAGCTGGAGGAACTGCGCCAGAACATGCGCGATCTCACGCGCTCTCTGGTGTTGCGCCACACCGACTTCGGGTCGCTCGAAGCCTATCTCGACGGGTACTCCGTGGCCGGGGACCGGCTGATGGACCTGCACCTGCCGGCGACGATCCTCACGTCACGCGACGACCCGGTGATTCCGGTCGGCGCGTTCGACCAGTTGAGCGTGCCGCCGAACATCGAACTCGATATCGCGACCTACGGCGGCCATTGCGGTTTCATCCGCGACTTCAGCATGACCAGTTTCACCGACGACTACATCGCAGCCCGATTCGACGCCATCGCCCGTTGAACCTTCCACGCGTGGAAAGGGACAGACGGGTCCTCAACGGGAGTCCGTTCATGCGTAGTGCCCTCTTCCTCGGCCTGGTACTTCTCGCCGCTCCGGCCTTCGCCACCACTCCGTCCCTGGGGTCACTGAAGCTGCCGCCGGGCTTCCAGATCGCGGTCTGGACCGATCAGGTGCCGGATGCCCGCGAAATGGCGCTTGGGGCGAAGAACACGGTCTTCGTCGGATCGCGCGACGCCGGCAAGGTATACGCCGTGAATTACGCCGCCGACGGGAAGGTGGAAAAGGTGCGCACGATCGCCAGCGGCCTCCAGCTTCCGGTGGGCGTGGCCTTCCATGGCGGCGACCTGTACGTGTCGGCGATCAGCCGGATCTACGTGATCCGCGACATCGAAAACCACCTCGACGCACCGCCGAAGCCCGAACTGGTCACCGACAAACTGCATACCGAAACGTCCCACGGGTGGAAATTCATCGCGTTCGGGCCGGACGGCAAGTTGTACGTGCCGGTCGGCGCACCATGCAATATCTGCGACCGTGGCGACGAAGGCTTCGCCCAGTTGCTGCGCATGAACCCCGATGGCAGCGGTGTCGAGACCGTGGCGCGCGGCATCCGCAACACGGTGGGATTCGACTGGCGGCCCACGGATAAATCGTTGTGGTTCACCGACAACGGGCGCGACATGCTCGGCGACGATCTGCCCAGCGATGAACTCAACCGCGTGGCCAAGCCCGGCGAGCACTTCGGTTATCCGTATTGTCACCAGGGCGATACGCTCGATCCGGAGTTCGGCAAGGGCAAGAACTGCAAGGACTTCACGCCCCCCGTGCTTAAGCTGGGCGCCCATGTGGCGGCACTCGGCATGCGCTTCTACAACGGAAAACAATTTCCCGCCGCCTACCATGGCGCGCTCATCATCGCCGAGCACGGCTCGTGGAACCGCACCGCGAAATCCGGCTACCGGGTGATGAGCGTGCGCCTCAACGGCAACAAGGTGGCCAGCTACGAGCCGCTCGTCGAGGGCTTCCTCGCCGACGAAAAAGTGTCGGGCCGCCCCGCAGATGTACAACCACTCCCCGATGGCAGCCTGCTGATCAGCGACGACGACAACGGTGCCATCTATCGCGTGACCTATAAGAAGTAGAAGGAGTCCCCCCATGCGCCTCAACAGCGACAGCATCCAGAACGGCAAGCCCATCCCCTCGAACCACGCCTTCATGGAACTGGGCGATCCGATCAAGCCGGCCGGCAATGTGACCCCACACCTCGCCTGGACCGAAGTTCCCGCGACCGCGCGTTCGTTCGCCATCGCGGTCATCGACACGGACGTGCCATCGAAGCCGGACGATGTGAACGTGGAAGGCCGCGAAATACGCCGCGACCTGCCTCGCGTGGAATTCGTCCACTGGCTGATGGCCAACATTCCCCTGGAGTGCCGTGAACTGGGTGAAGGTGCTTGCGGCGAAGGCATCGTCCCCCGTGGGAAGAAAGATCCCGTCGGGCCCCCCGGATCGGTGCAGGGGCTCAACGACTACACCGGCTGGTTCAAGGGCGACCGTGACATGGAAGGCCACTACCACGGCTACGACGGCCCGTGCCCGCCGTGGAACGACAGCATCCCCCATCATTACCACTTCCACATTTATGCTCTGGACGTCGAGAGCGTGCCCCTGGAAACCGGCTTTTCACTGGCCGAGTTTCGCGATGTGATCGAAGGCCACGTGGTGGACCAGGCGACGATCACCGGCACCTATTCGCTGAACCCCAAGGTCAAGGCGTGAGGATGGGGTGAAGGGTACTTGGCTGAATGTCCATTGAGTGAAGCCTCCGGGCTTCACGCGGCCTGCGCGGGGCGCGGGACTAAATGGTCCCGCGCTACCCACGGAGAAACCACCATGTTGCACTACGCCCTCGTTTTCCTGGTCATCGCGATCATCGCGGCCGTGTTCGGCTTCGGCGGCATCGCGGGCACGGCGGCCGGTATCGCGAAGATACTGTTCGTCATCTTCCTGATCCTGGCGATCATCTCGTTCTTCCGCGGCCGTAACGTATAGACCACGGCATCACCCTTTTTGCCGTACCTTGTTCGATCCCAGTCCCGGAGACCGTCACATGAACAATCCTGCCGACCCCGTCGCCAACGCCGCGACCGCCGCCGCGAACACCGTTTCGGCCGCCGAGCGCATCGATGCACGTGCCGAACGAGTGAAGCAGGCCACCTCCGAGGTCGTGGACCGGACCAAGGAAGTGGTCGACCGCGCCGCGGACAAGGTGGAAAACACACTGCACAACGCCACCGACAAGGCCGCCCACGGCGCCACGCGCGCGGCAGAAAAGGCCGAGGAAGCCAAGTTGCGCGGCAAGGAAGCCTATGGCGAGGCCGTGGAGACCGCCAACGACTGGCTGGATACCGCCAGGGAATACGTGCGCGAGAAGCCCGTGCAGTCCATCGCCCTTGCCCTCGCCGCTGGCTGGCTGGCCGGCCGCATCCTGCGCAACTGATCCTTTTCTCGCCCAGGGGCGCGACACATGCTGGAAGACAGCCCCTCGGGGCGAGACGACGCTGACGAGACCGCGCCGCCCGACGCGGCGGCCGGCCCCAAGCTGGCGATGCCGGCCTGGGTGGCGGACGTCCGCCGCCTCGGCGCCGGGCTGAAGAATCTGTTCGCCGCGCAGTTGAAATTGCTCGGCGCGGAAATCGGCCTGGCCCGGAGTGGCATCGTCATGATGCTGTTCATGGGCCTGGCCGCCATCGTCTTCGCGGTGGCGCTCGGCTTCACCCTGCTTGCGCTTGCCGGCTGGGGCCTGGCCCAGTGGTTCGGCTCGTGGGCCTGGGCGCTCACTGCGCTGGCGGGTCTGCAACTGGTGCTGCTGGTCGGCGCCATCCTCGTCTTCCGCCGCGGCATGCACTGGCTTACGCTCCCGGCGACGCGCGCCGAACTATCCACGCTGGCCAGGGAAGCCGCCAGGCAGGGTAAGGCCGAGGGCGAGAAGGAGGAAGGAAAGGCATGAGCATTTTCAGCAGCATGGCGAAAGTCAGCGCCGCCCGGGCACGCGTCGCGGCCGCCCGGCGGGAAACCGTCGAACCGGCCGCCGCCCTGATCGCGCGCGGCTACGAGCATCCCCTCACCGTGCTCGGCATCGCCGCCGGCTCGGGGTTCCTGCTCAGCAAGGTCAAGCTCAATCCGCTCGCGGTGCCTGGCGTCACCGGCATCGTGGCGGCGGGTAGCGCCGATCTCATCGGCAAGGTGGTCTCCATCGCCGCCGGCAGTTTCCTCGGCGAGATGGCCAGCCATGCAGCCGACGCGGCCGAAGAGGCGCCGTGAGCGACTTTCCTAGTCCACTGCCCACGCCGGTCCCTTCGACGGCGGCACCGGGTGCCGCCGTTTCCACATTGACCGTGCCGTCGCGGCGAAAGCCGGGTAGCGGCCGGAGTTCCCGGCGCATTTCGCGCCATCTGCATGCCATCCGCATCTCGCTGACCGTGCTCATCCTGCTGGCGGTGGTCTATACGATCGCCATCGGCAAGTCGTTGCTGGTGCCGCTGGTGCTCGCGGGGTTCATCGGGCTGGCGCTCAATCCGATCGTCGCCGCCGCGGCGCACCTGCGCATCCCGCGGTGGTTGTCCGCGGTCACGGTGATGTTCCTGCTCGGCTTCGGTCTCGTATCGGCGGTGACGACGCTTTCGGAGCCGGCGCTCAACTGGTTCCACGAAGCGCCGACCGCGATGCGCGCGTTCGCCCCCAAGATCAAGCCGATGACCCAGCAGATCGAGGCGGCCAGCCGAGCCACCCAGAACCTGGTCGGCGGCACGGTCGCGCGCAACGCACCGCAGAGTCCCAACAGCTTCGCCTTCACGGCGTGGGATATCGTGGCGGGCGCGCCCAAGGTACTCGCCAGCGTGCTGACCGTAGCCTTGCTGGTGTTTTTCTTCCTCGTCTACGGCGACGAGATCCTGCGGCGCGCGGTCGAGATATCACCCACCTTCGCCTATAAGCGGCATACCGTGAGCATCGTGCGCAGCATCCAGGTGGAAGTGTCGAGCTACCTGCTGCTCACGGCCGCCATCAACGTCACGCTAGGCCTCGTCACGGCGGGCATGCTCTACCTCTACGGCGTGCCCGACCCGTTGCTCTGGGGCACGGTCGCCACGATCGCCAACTTCATTCCCTACGTCGGCGCGATCACCACCACGACGGTGCTCGCGATCGTCGGTGCGCTGCATTTCCAGGAACTCGGTCCCGCCTTGCTTCCGGCGGCCACCTTCGCGGGCATCACCGCGGTCGAAGGCAACATGATCACGCCGATGCTGCAGGGGCGCCGCTCGCGGCTGAGCCCCGTGGCGATCCTGCTCTGGCTGCTGGTGTGGGGATGGCTCTGGGGCGTGCCGGGCGCACTGCTGGCCGTGCCGATGTTGACCTGCGTGAAGCTGATCACCGCGAAACTGCGCGGCTGGCAGTGGTTCGCGCACATCATTTCGCGCTGAGCCCGCTCACCAGCCGATCTTCACCCGGTCGCGAAAGAACTCACCCGTCGCCGCTTCCCGCTCCGGCAACAAGGCCGCCCACACGATGCCTTCGGCACTCTCCGCCGCGGGCCGGCCACCGCTGCCGCCGAGTGCGGTGGCCGTCCAACCCGGGCAGACGGCGTTGACGAGGATGCCGCTGCCCGCGACTTCACGGGCAGTGACTTGCGTATACGCGTTGAGAGCTGCCTTGGAAATGCGATACGCCGGTGCCTTGTCGCTGCACATGGCGTGTGCGGCACATTCGCTCGACACGTTGACGATGCGGCCGTAGCCATGCCGGTGCATCAGCGGCAGCGACGCCGCGGTGAGGCACCAGGCCCCGAGCAGGTTCACTTCCAGCGCACCGCGGATGGTATCGAGATCCGGCGTGGACGTGCGTGCGTCCGGATCGTAATAGCCACCCGCATTGTTGATCAGGATATCGAGCCGGCCGAAGCGGCCGTCGATGTGTGCGATGGCATGTTCGATGTCGCCCTGGCGGGTCACGTCGAGCTTGAGCGCATACGCGTCGCCGCCGAGCTCACGAATGGCGCGCGCCGCTTTCTCTCCCTTGCCGGGTTCGCGCATGCCCATGAATACCGTCACGCCAAGCGAGGCGAGCTGGCGCGACACTTCCAGGCCGATCCCTCGGTTGGCGCCACTCACCAGCGCGACACGCTGGGTGAGTGGCGGTTCGACGGCCATCGCGCTGCTGCGCTTCGCCTGCACGGGCAGGCGATGAACCTTGGCGGCACTCATGGCACCTTCGCAACCTCGCTGCACGCGTTGTCGCCACACGCCTGCCAGCCACCGCCCAGCGCCTTGTACAGCTGCACCGCGCGCGTATTGATCGCGGCCTCCGCCTCCGCCAGCTGGTCCTCGGCGGACAGCTGGTTGCGCTCTGCATCGAGCAGTTCGAGGTAGTCGGTGCGGCCGGCGTCATAGCGGATCTTCGCGAGATCCGCGGCGCGGCGGCTTTCTGTCGCCTGCACTACCAGCTTCTCGACGCGCTGGCGTTGCTGGTTGAAGCCGACCAGCGAATTGTCGACATCCTCCAGCGCCGTCAGGACGGTGCGCTCGTAGTTCGCGCGCGCCTCGTCGGCGCGGGCCTCCGCACCCTTCACGCCCGACCGCACGCGCTGCACGTTCAGGCCGGACCACGAGATGCTCGGGGCGAGCGACCACGCGCGCGAGTCGGCACCGCCGAAATCGTTGCTGCGGCCGGCGAGGAAGCCGATGAATCCGCCCAGCGTGATGTGCGGGAAGTAATCCGCCTTGGCCACGCCGATGCGGGCGTTCGCGGCCGCGAGTTCGCGTTCGGCGATGCGGATGTCGGGACGCCGTTGCAACACCTCGTCGGCACCGCCGATGGCGAGGCTGACGTCGATGGGCTTGAAGGTCGCCGGCGAGAGGTCGATGTCCAGTTCGCCCGGACGCGCGCCGAGCAGCACCGCGATGCGGAACTGATCGGCGCTGGCCTGGGTTTCCAGCACGGGCAACTGCGCTTCCACCGAAGCGAGCCTTGCCTTCGCGCTGGCGAGGTCCTGCTCGGCCCCGGTGCCCAGTTCGACCCGTGCGGTGATCACCTTCAGCGAATCCTGCTGGTTGGCGATGTCCCGCCTGGCCACGTCGATGCGCAGTTGCGCGCCGCGCAGGTCGAAGTAGTTGCGCGCCACTTCGGCGAACAACGTGACCTGCGCGTCCTGCAATGACGCCTCACCGGCGGCGGCATCGGCACGCGCGGCCTCGACCGAGCGGCGGATGCCGCCGAACAGGTCGAGTTCCCACGAGGCATCGAAGCCCGCCTGGTAGGCGGTGATGGTCTGGCGCTGGTCGCTGAAGCCCGGCTGCTGCTCGCGGCTGCGCTGGTAAGACACCCCGGTTTCGATGTCGGGGATCTGCTGCGATTTCGCCGTGCCGAGCGCGGCACGCGCCTGGTTGAGACGCGCCACCGCGATCTTCAGGTCCGGCGAGCCCTGCGCCGCGCGGACGATCAGCGCGTCGAGGGTCGGATCGCCGAACTGCTTCCACCAGCGAGCCTGCACATCACCGTTGTTCTGGTGAGTCGCATCGACGCCCTGCAAGGTCACCGGGGCTTCCTTGGGCGCGTGGTAGTCGGGGCCCACGCTCGCGCAACCGGCGAGGACGAGGGCCGCGAACAACGCGGTACTGCGAAGAACGATTTTCATATCAGGACTCCCGGGCCGCGTGGGCGAGGAGACGGCGTTCGCGGCGGGCCTGGCGGCGCGCCTCCGAACGCTCGTTCCACGCGCGGATCAGCACGTAGAAGAGCGGGGTGAAGATCAGGCCGAAGAAGGTCACGCCGAGCATGCCGGAGAACACCGCCACGCCCATCGCGTGACGCATCTCCGCACCCGCGCCATGCGAGGTCACCAGCGGCACCACGCCCATGATGAAGGCGAACGAGGTCATCAGGATCGGGCGCAGTCGCAGGCGCGCGGCCTCGAGCACGGCATCGACGCGGTTCATGCCGTCGATCTCCGCTTCGCGGGCGAACTCGACGATCAGGATCGCGTTCTTGCAGGCCAGGCCCACGAGCACGATCAGGCCGATCTGGGTGAAGATGTTGTTGTCGCCACCGGTGACGATGACGCCGGCAATGGCGGACAGCAGCACCATCGGCACGATCAGGATGACCGCGAGCGGCAGGCTCAGGCTTTCATACAGCGACGCCAGCACCAGGAACACCAGCAACACGGACAGCGGGAACACCAGCACCGCGGTATTGCCGGCGAGGATCTGCTGGTAGGTCAGTTCGGTCCACTCGTAGCTCATGCCGTTGGGCAGGCTCGAGGTGACCAGCTTTTCCATGGCTTCCTGTGCCTGGCCCGTGCTGTACCCAGGGGCCGCGCCGCCGTTGATTTCGGCCGTGGGATAACCGTTGTAGTGCTGCACGCGGTCCGGACCGTTGGTCTGGCGCATGGTGAGGAAGGAACCGAGGGGCACGAGGTCGCCAGCGGCGTTGCGGGTCTTGAGACCGACCACGTCGGACGGCTCGTGACGGAAGGACGGCTCCGCCGACACGTTCACCTGGTAGGTGCGGCCGAAGCGGTTGAAGTCGTTCACGTAGAGCGAGCCGAGATAGGCCTGCAGCGTCTGGAACACGTCGCCCAGGTCGATGCCTTCCGACTTGGCCTTCTCGCGATCCACGTCGGCGTCGAACTGCGGCACGCTCACCTGGAAACTGGTGAACAGGTGCGCGAGTTCCGGCGTTTTCTGGCTGGCCGCGATGATGCCCTGGGTCTGCTTGTAGAGTTCCTCGAAGCCCATGTCGCCACGGTCTTCGATCTGCATGCGGAAACCGCCGATCGTGCCAAGGCCGTTGACCGGCGGTGGCGGGAAGATCGCCATGTACGCACCCTGGATCGACGCGAACTGGGCGTTGAGGCGCGCAGCGATCGCATCCGCCGAAAGGTCGGCCGACCGGCGTTCCTCGAACGGCTTCAGCGCGACGAAGACGATGCCCGAGTTGGTGCTGTTGGTGAAACCGTTGATCGACAGTCCGGGGAACTGGATGGCATTGGCGGTACCAGGATCCTTCAGCGCGATATCGCCCATCTGGCGGATCACGGCCTCGGTGCGGTCGAGCGAAGCGGCATCGGGCAGCTGCGCGAAGGCGACGAGATACTGCTTATCCTGCGGCGGCACGAAACCTGTCGGCGTCCTCATGAAGCCGAAGACACCGAGGGCCACGAGGCCGGCGTAGATGAACAGCACCATGGCGGAGAAGCGCAGGATCTTCTGCACGCCACCGACATAGCCATGCGAAGCGCGTTCGAACGTGCGGTTGAACGGGCGGAACAGCCAGCCGAGGCTCCGGTCCATCCAGACGGTGAGCTTGTCCTTCGGCTCATCGCGGCCCTTGAGCAGCAGCGCGGCGAGCGCGGGGCTGAGGGTCAGCGAGTTGAAGGCGGAGATCACCGTCGAAATGGCGATGGTCAGGGCGAACTGGCGATAGAACTGGCCGGTAAGGCCGCTGATGAAGGCGGCCGGGACGAACACCGCGCACAACACGAGTGCCGTCGCGACGATCGGGCCGGTCACTTCGGTCATGGCCTGGCGCGTGGCCATCTTCGGATCGAGCCCATGCTCGATATGACGCTCCACGTTCTCCACGACCACGATCGCATCGTCGACGACGATGCCGATGGCGAGCACCAGTCCGAACAAGGACAGCGCATTGAGCGAGAACCCGACCATGTACATCACCGCGAACGTGCCGATGAGTGACACCGGCACGGCCACGAGCGGAATGATGGACGCACGCCACGTCTGCAGGAACAGGATCACCACGAGCACGACGAGAATGATCGCCTCGAACAGCGTGTGCACGACGGCTTCGATGGAGCCGCGCACGAACACCGTGGGGTCGTAGACGATGGTGTAGTCGACGCCTTGCGGGAAGTCCTTCTTCAGCAAGGCCATCTCCGCCCTGACTTCGTCCGAAATGGCGATGGCGTTCGAGCCCGGACGCTGGAAGATCGGGATCGCCACCGCTTCGCGGTTGTTCAGAAGGCTGCGCAGGGCATAGTTGTTCGAGCCCAGCTCGACGCGGGCGACGTCGCGCAGGTGCGTGACGGAGCCGCTCGGGTCGCTACGCACGATGATATTGAGGAAGTCGTCCTCGGTAACGAGGCGGCCACGCGTATTGATGTTGACCTGGAAGGCATTCGTACTCGGACCAGGGGGCGCGTTCAGCGCACCGGCGGCGACTTCGATGTTCTGCTCACGCACCGCCTTGATCACGTCGCCCGTGGTGAGGTTACGGGTGGCCAGCTTCTCCGGGTTCATCCAGATACGCATGCTGTATTCGCCCGCGCCAAACAGCTGGACGTCGCCCACGCCGTCGAGACGGGCGAGCTGATCCTTGATGCGCGTGCGGGCGTAGTTCGACAGGTAGAGCATGTCGTACCGGTTATCCGGCGAGGTGAGATGCACGACCATGGTCAGGTCGGGCGAACTCTTGGTCGTCGTCACGCCGAGGCGTTGCACTTCTTCCGGCAGTCGCGGCAGGGCCTGGGCGACGCGGTTCTGCGTCTGTACCTGCGCGTTGTCGAGGTCGGTGCCGAGGGCGAAGGTGACCGTGAGGGTCATCGTGCCGTCGCTGGTCGCCTGCGAGGAGGTATAGAGCATGCCTTCCACGCCGTTGATCTGCTCTTCGAGCGGCGTGGCGACGGTTTCGGCGATGACCTTCGGGTTCGCACCCGGATAGGTCGCTTTCACCACGACGGTCGGCGGGACGACTTCCGGATATTCGCTGATCGGCAGCTTGAACACGGCGATACCGCCCGCGATCAGGAACAGCACCGATAGCACGCCCGCGAGGATCGGGCGTTCTACGAAGTATTGAGCGATTTTCATGGTGGAATCAGTCCTGGTTCTGCGCCACGCTGTCGACGCCGGCCGGCCGCGCCGCGGCGACGTTGCGCCCGGTGTCCGGCACGAGCGAAGCCATCGTCACGCGCTTGGCATTCACTTCCACGCCCGGGCGCACGCGCTGCAGGCCGTTCACGACGACCACGTCGTCCGCGTTGAGACCGGAATCGACCACGCGCAGGCCATCCACCAGCGCACCGGTGGCGACGCGGCGGTATTCGACCTTCTTGTCCTTGCCCACCACGTAGACGAACTTGTTGCCGAGGTCGGTGCCCACGGCCTTGTCGTCGATCAACGCGCGCGGCTGCATGTTGCCGCTACGCAACTGCACGCGTGCGAAGAGACCGGCGGTGTAGGCGCCGTCGGCGTTCGGGAACACGGCGCGCAAGCGGATCGTGCCGGCACCGGCACGCACCTGGTTGTCGACGAAGTCGATCTTGCCGACGTGCGGATAGGCCTGCTCGTCGGCGAGGCCCATTTCCACTTCCGGGGCGCGTCCGTTCTGCCGGCGCAGGCGGTCCAGCTTCAGGAAGGTCTGCTCGTCGACATCGAAGTAGACGTACATCGGGTCGACCGTCACCACGCTGGTCAGCGTGTCGCTGGGGGTGACCAGGTTGCCTGGGGTGATCTGGGCATTGCTGACCTTGCCGTCGACAGGGGCACGCACCTCGGTGAACGACAGGTTGAGGCGGGCGTTATCGAGCGCGGCCTGCACCGAGGCCACCTGGGCCCTGGCGCTGGCGGCGGCGGTATCGAGACGGTCGGCTTCTTCGCGCGACACCGCGTGCTGTTCCACCAGCTTGGTGCCACGGGCGGCGTTGGCGTCGGCGTTCTTGCTTTCGGCCCGGGCCTGGGCGAGGTTCGCGGCGAGACGGTCCACCTCGGCGCGGTACGGGCGCGGGTCGATGGTGAAGAGCAGGTCGCCCTTCTTCACCGTCGCGCCTTCGCGGAAGTGGATCGAATCGACGTAACCGCTGACGCGCGGCTTGATCTGGATCGTGTCCACCGCCTGGATCCGGCCGGTGAACGCGTTGGTGTCCGACACCGGGCGCAGGAGCACCTGGGCGACGGTCACTTCGGGAGCGGGCGGCGCGGCGGCGGGCTCGGCGGCGTGGCTTGGCGTGCCACCGGAGCTCAGCCAGATCGCCGAGGCGACGGCGACCGCCAGGGCGGTCGAACCGAACAGGATTTTCTTTTTCATGACGGGTCCTGGAGTGTCGAGGGGGATGCAAGATCTTTCGGCGGCCGCGCAGCGTGCGACCTCAACGTTGGTTGAGGTCAAGTCGGTCCGTCGCAGGTGGCGAAATTTAGGTCTTGCTCGTCAAGCGAAAAATGGGTCTACAATCATCCCGCCTGTGACGCCCAGTCATGAATGCATTCCGGAGTCGACGATGGAAGACTTTTCCGCGATCAGCGTTTTCGTCCGCGTGGTGGAAGCCAAGAGCTTTTCCGCCGCCGCGCAACACCTGCAGATGACCCCGTCGGGGGTCAGCCGGGCTATCTCGCGCCTGGAGGAAAGCCTGGGTGCACGATTGTTCTTCCGATCGACACGTTCGCTGAGGTTAAGCGACGATGGCGCCGCGTTCTATGCGCGTTGCAAGGAGATTCTTGCCGACCTGACCGAAGCCACCGAGGCTCTCGGATACGCCAAGACGAAGCCGGCGGGCAAGTTGCGCGTGGCGGCTTCGTCGGCGGTCGGGCGTGCGGCGTTGATCCCCAACCTCGCCGAGTTCGAGCACAAATTTCCCGATATCCGCCTCGAACTGACGATGTGCGACTTCCCGTTCGACCTGAACGAGGAAGGCTTCGATTGCGCCATCCGAATGGGCGAACTGGCCGATTCGAGCCTAATCGCACGCAAGATCGGCCATTTCAGCAACGTCCTGTGCGCCGCGCCGTCCTATCTGGCGCGGCACGGCATGCCGACCTCGATCGAGGACCTGAAGAACCACCGCTCGGTGAATTTCGTCCATCCGAGCACCGGCAAGCCGTACCAATGGCAGTTCGATTCGCCCAGCGGCCGGGTGTCGGTGGATGTCGACGCGCACATGCTGATCAACGACGGCGAGTCGGTGATCCAGGCGGCCATCGCCGGCCTGGGCATCATCCAGGCGCCGCATTGCCTGGCGGCGAGCGCCCTGGAGAAGGGCCTGCTCGAGATCATCATGACCGACACGATCTCCACGGGGTCGAACCTGTGGATCGTCTATCCGCAGAAGCGTCACCTCTCGGCGCGGGTCCAGGCTTTCATCGAGTGGACCAGCGAGTTGTTCCAGCGCACCAGCGAGCCGAAGTGCAAGCTGGTGCAACAGCAACAGGCGGAACTGGCGCGCATGCGCACGGCCCAGCCCCTGGAAATCGCGGCGGTCGCCTAGGCGCCGCCCCCGCTTCATAAATCTTCATACGCACTTCAGGCGCTTCACCGCGCCACGCGCTTCACTCCGGGCTCCACCAAGGGAGCCCAGACCATGCGCCGCACCACCCCTCGTTCCGTCCTTTCCAGCATGCGCCGCGCGACTGCGGCGTTGACGCTCGCCTTCGCCCTTCCCGCCGGTGCGGGCCAGTACCAGACGCCGAGGCAGGCGAACGATGGCTGGCCCACGGCCGATGCGACCGCGCTCGGCTGGAAGACCGCCATCCTGACGACCGTCGAGGACAAGATCGCCGACGGAACCTACAAGAAGATCACCAGCGTGCTCGTGGCCGACCACGGCCGGCTGGTTTACGAGCATTACTTCAATGGCGGGTCCGCCGACCTGCTGAACGACGTTCGTTCGGCGACCAAGAGCCTGACCGCCATGCTCGTCGGGGCGGCCATCGCGCGTGGCGCGATCCGCGATGTCACGGTGCCGGTGTACGGGTACTTTTCCGATGTCCATCTGGAGCGCGGCGATGCCCGCCGTGCGGCGATCACGCTGGAAGACCTGCTGACGATGAGCTCGATCTGGGAATGCGACGACGACAATTCGTTCTCCACGGGCAACGAAGAACGCATGTACGTATCCGAGCGCTGGCTGGACTTCGCGCTCAACCTGCCGGTTCGCGGGTATGCGCCGTGGGTCAGCCGGCCCAAGGACTCGCCCTACGGCCGTACGTTCTCCTATTGCACCGCGGGAGCGTTCGTCGCCGGGGCCGTGATCGAGCGGGCGACGAAGCAGCCGCTGGCGTCGTTCGCGCACGAGGCGTTGGAGGCGCCGCTGGGCATCTCGCAGGTGAAGTGGAACGCGTCGAGCGAGGGCATCGGCATGGGCGGCGGCGGAACGCGCTATCGCGCGCGGGACCTGGCCAAGCTCGGCCAGGTCGCCGCCGACGCGGGGCGTTGGCAGGGCAAGGCGGTGCTGCCAGCCGCGTGGGTGACCACGATGCTCACGCCGCATGTGCAGGCGCGGGACGATGCCGACTACGGTTACCTCTGGTGGCAGTTCCGCTTCCCCATCGCCGGCGTGGAGACGAAGGTGTGGGCGATGGGGGGCAATGGCGGCAACTATGTCTTCGTGCTGCCCGAGCGTGGACTCGTCGCGGTGATCACCAGCCAGGCCTATAACCAGGGCTACGCACATGCCCAGTCGCAGGCGATCTTCCGCGACATCGTGCTCAAGTCGTTGCCTTAACGCGCGGGGGCGCCGAGGTCGGAGGGCCGCCAGGGCGCCTGAAGGACACGGTTCCGGTCGGCCTCGACGCGGCGGGCGATGCTGTCGAGCACCGCGTCGAAGCCGGGGTCGCCGGCCAGTGGCGAGAACAGCGGCGACGCGCGCAGGTAACCGGCATCGCGCCAGCCCTTGTCCACGGCATCGGAAAGGGCGTCGATCGCGCCTCGCCGGTCGCCCGCGGTTTGCAACAGCAAGGCGAGTTCGAGCCGGCTGGCCGGCCAGGGGTCGCCCGCCAGCGAAGCGCGGGTGGCGGCGATGCGCTGGTTCAGCCATGCCGGATCGACTGGCGCCACCCCATGCAATACGGCCAGAGTGGCAGGCAGGCTCGCGTCGGGCCGTAACGCCCTCGCTTCGGCGAAGGCGTTGGCGGCCGCCGTGCGGTCGCCGCGGCGCAAGGCCAGTTCGCCTTCCAGCTGGGCCAGCTCGGCGCGCGCGGTGCCGCGCGTGCGTGCCTGCGCCAGCGCTTCGCGTGCCTCGTCGAAGCGCCCGTGGGCGAACAGGAAGGCGGGCCAGCCAATGTTGCCGAAGACGTTGTCCGGCGCGAGGTCGAAGAGATGCTTGTAGCGGATCTCCGCGACGCTGGCGAAGCCCAGCAAGTCGTAGGCGCGGGCAAGCTGCACCTCGCGGAACCGCACCCGCGAAGGGTCTCCGCGCATGTCGAGGTTCGCGTGCAGGGCGTCGGCCAGCCGGCCCTGCTCCTGGTAGAGATAGGCGGCGGAGGCGCGGCTTGGATCGTCGGAGGGGTCGAGGCGTACCGCACGCTCGTAGCCCGCGATCGCACCGGGAATATCGCCGAGACAATCGCGGGCATAGCCGAGGGCGGACCACGCCATCGCGCTGTCTTGCCGCGCGGCGACCGCCCGGGTAGCGAGCCGCAGTGCATCGCGCGCTTCCGCCGGGCCGGCGTTGTAGAGGCAGCTGCGCGCGGAACGCGTGCGGCTGGCGCCCGACAGCGCCTCGACATCGCCCGGCGCTTCCCGCAGGGCGCGATCGTACAGCGCGAGGGCGCGTTCGTTGTTGTCGCGCTGGCCCATGGCCGCATACCAGCGCGCGCGATCCAGCACGTCGCGTTGCGCGCCGGCCACGGGCTTCTGTTCGCGGGCGAGGAAGCCGACGCCGACCGACGTCGCAGCGAGGATGCCGACCGCCGCGACCGCAGGCCACAACGTGCGCCGCCGTGGCGCGGCTCCGGTGAGCGGTAACGGCGCCGCACCCAGCTGATAGCCACGGCTGCGTACGCTACGGATGTAGCGCGGTTGCCGCGCATCGTCGCCCAGGGCCTGGCGAAGCAGGCGCACCCGCTGGGTGACGGTCTCCTCGTTCACCACCGCCGGTGCCCATACCTCCGATATCAACTCGTCGAAACCGACGACGCGGTCGCCGTGTCCTACCAGGTAAGCCAGCAACTGGAAGCTCAGGCCCGCCACGTCGAGGGGCGTCCCGCCACGTTCGACCCGCTGCCGTGCGAGATCGATCGTGAGGTCGAGCAAGCGGTAGCGGGTCACCTTGTCCATGTGGGTGGTTGTCGCGGGTCTCAGCCGCCGGCCGGCAGGAGCAGCAACAGCGCGATACCCAGCGCGATGCGATAGATGGCGAAGGCGGTGAATCGATGCGAACGGATGTAGCCGAGCAACCATTTCACGGCCACGAAGGCGACGATCGTGGACACCACGAAAGCCACGCCCAGCCCGGTCCAGTCTTCACCGGCGGCACCGCCGTGCTGGAAGGTCTTCAGCAACTCATACCCGGTCGCCGCGTACATCGTGGGAATGCCGACGAGGAAGGCGAACTCCGTGGCCGCCGCGCGGTTGTTCGTACCGGCGAGCATGGCGATGAAGATCGTGGCGGCGGATCGCGACGTGCCGGGAAAGATGCCCGCGACGATCTGGGCCAGGCCGACGAGGATCGCCACCTTCCAGGTGATGAAAGCGCGTTCGGGCCGCTGCGCGGCGAGCTTCTCCGCCAGCATCATCCAGATGCCACCGATGATGAGGGCCCAGGCGATGGGGGTGACGGTCTCGGGCAACTTGAAGCCGAGCTTGGCCACGACGAGGCCGAGCGCCGCGGTGATCAGGAAGGCGACCAGCAGTTTCAGCACGTAGTCGCGCGTCTCCGGCCTGCGCCAGTTCATGGCCAGGCTCCACAACGTGCGCCAGTAGATGAAGGTGACGGCGAGGATCGCGCCTGCCTGGATCGCCACGTTGAACAGGTCCGAGCGGGCACCGAGCCAACGTTCGGCGATAAGCAGGTGACCGGTGCTGGAGATGGGCAGGAATTCGGTGATCCCCTCGACGATGCCGAGGAGGATGGCGCTGATCAGGTCGTTCACGTCGGGGACTTTCCGATAGGGGACGGCCCCATAGCTTAGCCGCAGGCCACCCCACCCCGTCACGCGATGCCCACGCGGGGCGCTGATATGTTCGGTGACGCATGGCGGGCGGCCCCCCGTGGCCGCCCGGTCGCAAGAACTTCCGATACGGAACTGCCATGGCGTCATTCATCCAACGGACGCGCCGTCCCCACGGCGGCATGCGCGTCGCCGTCATCGTCGCGTTGCTGGCGCTCGCCGGATGCGCTCCCCCGGTGAGGCCTCCGGCCTTCGTGCCACGCGATGAAGTGCCTCTCGCGGGATTGCCCACCTCGCAGGCGGGCTGGCCGCGCGCGGAATGGTGGAAGCGGTATGGCGACGCCCAGCTGGATCGCGTCGTCGACCTCGCCATGCGTGGCTCGCCGGACATGGAGCAAGCCGAAGCACGCTACCGCGCGGCGCTGCGTGCCGTCGACACCGCCAGAGCCGAGCTGAATCCGCAGGTGCGCGGCTTGCTGGACGGTACGCACGGTTATAGCGACGTGGCCGTACGCGGCGACGTGCCGGGCGCCGCGGGTAGCGCGCAGCGTTTCCAGCTCAACCCCGGGCATAGCTGGAGCAACAGCGGCGTGGCCGGTGCGCTGGCGACATGGGACCTCGATCTCTGGGGCAAGCAGAAGGATGCCGTGGCCGCGGCCGTGGGACAGGCCCGCGCGGCCGAAGCGGAGCGGGCGTCGGTGGCGACGTCGCTTCAATACAACGTAGTGAATACCTATTTCGACTGGCAAGCGCAGCAGGCACGCCTCGCCATCGCCCGCCATGCCGCCTCGAGTTCGGCGCAGTACCGTGAACTGGTCGCGCTGCGCGTGCGCAGCGGCCTGGACGATCCCTCGGCACTCGACCAGGCCGACGCGCAGCTCGCGCAGTTGCGCCGCTCGGAAGCGCAACTCGAAGGCGCCGCGAACCTCGATAGCGTGCAACTCGCGGCGCTGGCCGGCGTCTCGCCGGACGAGTTGGGCGCGCTGACGTCGACGCCGTTGCCGTCGCCCGATACGAGCCTTCCGCCCGACGCCCGGCTCGGCCTGCTGGCACGGCGGCCCGACATCGCCGCCGCGCGCTGGCGGATCGAGGCTTCGTCGAAAAACATCGACCAGGCACGCAAGGCCTACTATCCGGACGTGAGCCTGATGGCCCTCGGCGCGTTCCTGCGCACCTATCCCGACCTGGGCTCGGGCACGCGCACCGACCTGACCCTCGGCAACGTGGGTGCCAGCGTGCAATTGCCGATCTTCAGTGGCGGGCGCTTGCGCGCGCAGTACGAGAGCGCGCAGGCACAGCTGGACAGCGCCGTCGCCCAGTACGACGGGGCCGTGGTGCAGGCGGCGGGTGAGATCGCGCAAGGCGTCGCCACGCTGCGGATGCTCGACGACCAGCGCCTGCAGGTGGACCGCCAGTACGAAGCGACGGCGGCACAGAAGGCCAAGGCCGCCGATCGCCGCTCGAAGGGCCTGATCGACGACCGCACCTGGCTCAACGCCGACATGCAACTGGACCAGCAACGCGACGCGCGCCTGCAACTCGCCAGCCAGATGCTTTCGGCCAACCTGTCCCTCATCCATGCGCTCGGCGGCGGCTACCACGTCGACGACCTGCCCGATCTTCCGGCACCTGCCGCCGGAAAGGACTCAACGCGATGACTCCAGAGAAAGACGAACCCCGCGACGACGAAGCGCGGCGCGAGAAAAACGAAAACAAGGACGAAAAGAAGAAGGAGGAAACGAAGGACGACCCGAAGGCCCGGCGCAAGAAGGTGATCATCCTCTCCGCCATCGCCGCCGTCTTCGTCCTCGCCGGTCTTGTCTGGCTGCTGCTCTACATCTTCGTCTTCTCGCAGCGGGAAACCACCGACGATGCCTACGTGAAAGGCGACATGGTGACGATTTCTTCCCGTGTCGCCGGTACGGTGGTCGAAGTGGCGGTCGAGGAAACCGAACGCGTGCACCAGGGGCAGGTACTGGTGAAGCTCGATCCCGTCGATGCCCGCGTCGCCCTGATGAACGCCGAAGGACAACTCGCCCAGGCCGTTCGCGAGGCGCAGGCGCGCATGCAGCAGGCGAACCAGGCCGATGCGGCGATTCCGCAGCGTCGCGCCCAGTACGAGCAGGCTCGCGACGAATACAACCGTCGTCATCCCTTGCTGGAGCGCCGGGCGGTATCGGCCGAGGAAGTGGACACCGGCAAGCGGCAGATGCAGCAGGCGATGGCTGCCTTGCAGGCCGCCGAACGCGAGGCCGCGGCCGCCCACGCGCAGGTGGATGGCACCACCGTGGAGGACTTTCCCGCGGTGATCCAGGCGCGTGCGCAGTTCCGCAACGCATGGGTGAACAACGGGCGGAACGCGATCGTCTCACCCATCGAAGGCTACGCGGCCCGGCGCCAGGTGCAGGTCGGGCAACGGATCCAGCCCGGGCAGGACCTGCTCACGGTCGTTCCCTTATCCGACCTGTGGGTGGACGCGAACTTCAAGGAAACGCAACTCGAAAACATCCGCATCGGGCAACCGGTGAAGATAACGACGGACATGTACTCCGATGTCGAATACCACGGCACGGTGGTCGGCCTCAACGCGGGCACGGGCAGCGCCTTCTCGCTCTTGCCGGCAGAGAACGCCACCGGCAACTGGATCAAGGTCGTGCAGCGGCTGCCGGTACGCGTGGCGATAAACGCCGACGACCTGCGCAAGCATCCCCTGCGCATCGGCTTGTCCACGTACGTGAACGTGGACACGCACGATCGCGACGGCCGGGTGCTGGCGGAAACCCCGCGGGACAAGCCGTTGGCGAGCACCAACGTGTACGAGCAGGAGATGGACCGCGCCGACGAACGCGCTCAGGAAATCATTCGCGCCAACACGGTCGACGCGGTGCCGAAGCCGGTCGCGGCGGCAAGGCGTGGCGGCTGAACCATGGCGGCACCGAACGGGAGCGGCCAGTCGAGGCCACCGCTGCGCGGCGCGCAACTGGCGCTCCTGACCGCCGGCGTGGCGTTCGCCACGTTCATGGAGGTGCTCGATATATCCATCGTCAACGTGTCGGTGCGGACCATCGCCGGGAACCTCGGCGTCAGCAGCAACGAAGGCACGATGGCGATCAGCGCATACTCCATGGCGAGCGCGGTGATGCAGCCGCTGACCGGCTGGATCGCGCGGCGCTTCGGCGAAGTGCGCACCTTCGCCATCTCGGTGACGTTGTTCGTGGTGTTCTCGGCCTTGTGCGGCTTCTCGCAAAGCATGCCGATGCTCATCGTGTTCCGCCTGTGCCAGGGGGCCGTGTCGGGGCCGATGGTGCCGTTGTCGCAAACCCTGTTGCTGAACAATTATCCGGTGGCCAGACGCCCGATCGCGCTGGCGTTATGGGCGATGACCGTCGTGGTGGCGCCCGTGTTCGGTCCCATCCTCGGCGGCTGGATCACCGACAACTACCACTGGTCGTGGATCTTCTTCATCAACATTCCCGTTGGCCTGTTCGCCATCGTGGTCACGTATGCGCTCCTGCGCGACCGCGAATCGAAGATCGTGAAGATGCCGGTCGACGCGGTGGGCCTGTTCCTCCTCGCCGTAGGCGTGGGCTGCCTGCAGTTCATGCTCGACAACGGCAACGACGACGACTGGTTCACCTCGAAGACAATCACCGTGCTGGCGATCGTATCGCTGGTGTGCCTGACCTTCCTCGTCGCCTGGGAGCTGATGCACAAGAACCCCGTGGTGGAGCTGCGCCTGCTGGGCAAACGGAACTTCCTCGTCGGCGTGCTATGCCTTTCGTTGGGCATGTTCGCGTTCTTCGGTGGCACGGTGGTCATGCCGATGTGGGTACAGGAGGTGCTCGGCTATACGGCCACATGGGCCGGCTTCGTCGTCGCGCCGATCGGCCTGCTGGCCATCGTCATGTCACCGCTGGTCGGCGCCTTCCAGAACAAGTTCGACCTGCGTCTGCTGAACACGGTCGGCTTCGCCATCTTCGCCGGCGCGTCGTTCTACATGTCCACGTTGAGCACCAACGCGCCTTACAGCGAACTGGCGCTTCCACGCATGTGCATGGGGGCGGGCGTGGCGTTGTTCTTCGTGCCGGTGAACCAGATCATCCTGTCCGGCCTGCCCGACGAGCGCGTGGCCAGCGCCTCCGGCCTCTCGAATTTCTTCCGCACGCTGGCCGGCAGCATCGCCACGGCGGTCAGTACGACGATGTACTCGCATCGGACGACCTACCATCACGCGGTGCTTGCCGAAAACGTCTCCGAGGGCAGCCGGGCGTCGACGGAGTACCTCGACCGCTTCCAGGCTTTCGGCGTGCAAGGCCCCACGGCGAACGCGGCGTTGAACCGTATCGTGGACATGCAGGCCGCGACCCTCGCCGTCAACGACGTCTTCTGGGTCTTCGGCCTGATGTTCGGGCTGGCCATGATCGCGATCTGGTTCGCGAAGCCGCCGTTCGCCTCGGGCGGCACGCCGGGACACTGAGCGGTGGCTAGGCCTTGAGGCTGAAGTCCAGCGTCTCGGTCAGGTCGCCGGGCGCGGGTCCGCCAGCGGCGATCATCGCGTCGTCGCGCATCTTCAGACCGGGCAGGGTTTCCAGCTTGAACCTGCGGGTGATGAAGCGGGCGATGGAGCCTGTGTCGTAGACCGTATGTTCCACGTGACCGCGTTTCGCGTAAGGCGAGATCACCAGCGCGGGAATGCGCGTGCCCGGCCCCCAGCGGTCGCCCTTGGGAGGTGCGACATGGTCCCACCAGCCACCGTTCTCATCGAAGGTGACGATGACCAGCATGTTCTTCCATTGCGCGCTCTTGCGCAGGTGGTGGACCACGTTGGCGATGTGACGGTCGCCCGCTTCCACGTCGGAGTAACCCGCGTGCATGTTGAGATCGCCTTGCGGCTTGTAGAACGTCACCGCCGGTAGCTTGCCCGCGTCCACGTCGGCGAGGAAGCGATTGGTCGCCGATGTCTCTCCCAGGCCACCATCACGCAGGTGCCGCTTGCGAGCCTCGGTTCCCGGGGCCAGCGACACGAAGTAGTTCAGTGGCTGGTGGTGGGCCTGGAAGTTCGGCGTCTGCGGAAAGCCGCCATCCGTGCCGTCGCCTTTTCCGTCGAGGGCGGCCTGGAAGCCGCCCGCGTACCATGCCCAGTCGACACCCTTGTCCGACAGCAGGTCGCCGATGTGCTTGTGCGTTTGCGGCGGCAGCGTATTCGCGCTGGTCGCATCGGTGAGCAAGGGGTTCTTGCGATCCACGTTGAAGCCGGGCGAGTAGGGCGGTCCCATGGTGTTGACGGCCCGGAAATCCGGCGTCAGCGAATTATGGTGGGCGAACTTCGGCTTGCCCTGCATGGCGCTGGCCGGTGAGTCCTCCGCCATCTTCAGGCGGTGATCCTGCGGGTCGCCGCTTTCGGTCACCGCGATGTTGAACTGCGCCGGGCTCTTGCCCGCGTCGGGATAGAAGGGCGGCTGCGCGGCCACGAGGTACTGGTGGTTGAGGAACGAGCCGCCGAACGCGCCCATGAAGAAGTTGTCGCAGAGGGTGAACTGCTCGGCGAGGCGCCAGAGGCGCAGGTGCACGGGCGTGCTGGCGTAGTAGCCCATGGTGAGCGCGCCATTGTCGCCCCAGGCCACGAAGCCGTCGTTCTTTCCGCCGTTGATCTGCAGCTGGTTGTTGTAGAACGCGTGCACGAGGTCGCGCGTGACGAGACCGTGGGGCAGCGGCGTGCCGTCGCCCGTGTGCAAGGCCCAGGGTGCGTTGGGCAAGCCGGCGATATCTTTCTCGACGATCTTGTAACTCTTGTGATCGACGACCTGTTCATGGGGCACCATGCCACCCCAGATCGGCGGAAGCGTCTTGAAGACGGTTCCGTCGCGATCACGCTGCATGTACCGCTCCGGCGGCACCGCGCTCAGGGGTTGCTGCAAGCCAGGGAAGTCACCGAACAGGTTGTTGAAACTGCGGTTCTCCGCATAGATCACCACGACATTCTGGATGTGCTTGTCGAGCAAGGCATCCAGGTCCTTCCCGCCGGGCGGCCGTGCAGCGGGCTTCTTGTCGTCGGCGATGGCCTCCTGCACCCCGCCCAGCGCAAGCAGCGCGCCCGTGGCGGCCATGCCTCCGAGCAGGCGGCGCCGCCCGGTGTCGAGGGTGTCGTCATCGTGTTCGTTCGTCATGCCATTACCCAGCAGCCTGGTGGGAAGCGGCCTGGGCCGCGACTCTTAAGGAATTATGTTTACAATCTGCGACAAGCCAGAAACGCCACGCTCGTCGAAAGCCTCCACGGCCACGACGTAACGGACGCCCTTGTTGAGAGCACGCAGGGTAAACGATGTCGGCTGGTCCGCGAAACGCTGGTAGCTCGAGTGCAGGCGATCGGCGGCCAGGCCCCAACGGACGTTGTATCCGACGGCACCTGGCACGGGCTCCCACGCGACCGTCGCCTCGCGGGCATCGTGGCCGCGCTTCGCGGTGAGGCCTTTCGGCGCGGATGGCGGCGCGCCGTCCGCGTTCCCGAAAACGCGCAGGTCGGAGATCGCAAGATGCTTCGCCCCCACGTGCTTGTGGACATAGCGGATGAAGCGCAGGCGTCGCGGTTCGCGCAATTCGACGTAGGCGTTGGGGCGGTCGCGCGTCTCGTTCGACAAGTCGGCCAGTACCGTCCAGTGCTCGCCGTCCGTGGAGCCTTGCAAGACGAAGCGCGTCACGAGGTCAGGTGCATCGCCGAACCGGCCGGACCGGTAATCCGCGTAGTCGACCTGCACGGCGCGCACGGTCGGCGTGCCACTGAGGTCGAGCGTGAGTGTTTGTCCAGTCTCGTTCGCCTTCGCCACCCAGAACGAACGAGGGTCTTCATCGGTCAACGTGGATGCGGGATGGCCGGGCAGCGCGGACGACGCGACCACGTTCTTGCGATACGAGAGCAGCATCCAGCCGGTGAAGGTGTCCTCGCCATCGCGCAGCGCGCGATCAGGCATGCGATGGGGGAAGTCGCCGAACCGCGTGTCGATCCACATCTGGCCATCGTCGTGCCATCCGGCGGGAAAGAGATCGATGCGCCGCTCGAAGGTCCAGTTCACGCCGAGCCACGCGGTGCCCGCGTTCCACGTATTGCCATAGGCATCCTCGAAGGTGGAACCGTGGCCCGCGCCGGTGACGAAGCCACCGGGCTTGTAGCCCACCGGGTTGTATGGCGCGTATTCGAAGGGCCCCAGCGGGCTCCGGCCAACGTAGACGCCCGTGGCGTACACGTTGTACTCGGTGCCGGGCGCGCCGTACTGGAGGTAGTAGCGGCCGCCGTGCTTGTTCATCCACGAGCCTTCCAGGTACGCCGGCTTGTCGCCCATCGAATGGTCCGGGCCGAAGCGCTCCCAGCCGTGGTTGGCGGGGTCCATCCGGACGGCCGCCTGCGGCTTGGTCAGGAAGGCGAGCCGCTTGCCTTCGCCTTCCCGGGAATCGAGCTGGAAATCGACTTGCGCCGCATACAGGGGATGCGTGTCCGACGAGCCCCAGTACAGGTACACCTTGCCGTCATCGTCCTGGAAAAGGCCGGGGTCCCATGGCCCCGGCGGCAGCGGCCCCGTGCTTTGCCGCTTGCCCGCTTCGTCGTATTGGGTCGCGCCCGGCACGGGCGGCAACTGCCGCGTCCAGAATTCCCATCGGCCACTCGCCGGATCGGTGGACACCATCAGCGGACGCGGGGCGAACGCCGATTGCATCAGGAACAACTTGCCGTCCGCGACCAGGGTCGCCGGTGCCACCTCGCTGTCGAAGGGCCAGTGGTCCGGCTTCACGAAGCGCCAGTTCACCAGGTCGGTCGAGGTCCAGTACCCGTCGGCGAGCGTCTGGAACAGGTAGAACGCGTCGCCATACCTCACGATCGCCGGGTCCGCGCCCGTCCGGTACGAGATCCCTTCGTTCATCTGCTCGAAGTTGTAGCGGTAGTCGATGTCGAGGGGGTTGGCGTAGGTGCGCGGCGGGTCTCCCTGCCCGGTGGTGTCAGTGGCGGCGACGCTGGCGTGGGCAAGCAGGAGGCCGAGCAAAAACAGGGTCTGGCGCATGGAAAAGTCCGGCAGGGGCCGCTGGGCACGGGAGGCGAAAGGATTGTGCCGCGTAACACCGGTTACGCCTCGGACGGGACGGGTCGGCGCTCAGAACGGTGCATCGCGCCGGATTGTGCACCAAAATGGTGCGTTTGCACGCGACGCCTTTGCCCGTTCTATGATGCCGAGGCTTACCCCAGGCCGGTCCGTCGATGGCGGAGACGCTGGCATAGCGATTGCTAAACGCACTCCGCCCCATACCCATTCGAGGTTTGTATGTCCGCCGCTTCCAAAGTGCTGAACCTGATCCAGGACGAGGAAATCGAGTTCGTCGACCTGCGCTTCGCCGACATCCTCGGCAAGCACCACCATGTCACGTTCCCCGCTCATGCCATCGACGAGGGCACCTTCGAAGACGGCAAGATGTTCGACGGTTCGTCGATCGCCGGCTGGAAGGGCATCAACGAGTCGGACATGGTTCTCATGCCCGATCCGGAAACGGCGCACCTCGATCCGTTCAGCGCGCACAAGCAGCTGATCATGCATTGCGACGTGCTCGAACCGAGCACCATGCAGGCCTACGGCCGCGACCCGCGCTCCATCGCCAAGCGTGCCGAAGCCTTCCTGAAGTCCACCGGCATCGCCGACACCGCGTTCTTCGGTCCGGAACCCGAGTTCTTCATCTTCGACTCGGTGCGCTGGCAGAACGACATGGGCCGCGTGTTCTACGAGATCGGCTCGGAAGAAGCCGCGTGGTCGTCGCGCTACAAGTACGACGGCACCAACACCGGCCACCGCCCGGGCGTGAAGGGCGGCTATTTCCCGGTCAGTCCCGTGGACAGCCTCGGCGACTTGCGCGCCGACATGTGCAAGGTGCTGGAGTCGCTGGGCCAGGTCGTCGAAGTACACCACCATGAAGTGGCCAACGCCGGCCAGTGCGAGATCGGCACCCGCTTCAATACCCTGGTGAAGAAGGCCGACGAGCTGATGACGATGAAGTACGTCATCAAGAACGTCGCCCACCAGGCCGGTAAGACCGTCACCTTCATGCCGAAGCCGATCGTCGGCGACAACGGCTCGGGCATGCACGTGCACCAGTCGCTGTCGAAGAACGGCGAGAACCTGTTCGCGGGCGACCTCTACGGTGGCCTGTCGCAGACGGCGCTGTGGTACATCGGCGGCATCTTCAAGCACGCCAAGGCGATCAACGCCTTCGCCAACTCCACCACGAACAGCTACAAGCGCCTGGTCCCGGGCTTCGAAGCGCCGGTGATGCTGGCTTACTCGGCGCGCAACCGCTCGGCGTCCTGCCGTATCCCCTACGTGTCGAGTCCGAAGGGCCGCCGTATCGAGATCCGTTTCCCGGACCCGATGCAGTCGGGCTACCTGACCTTCACCGTGCTGATGATGGCCGGCCTCGATGGCATCCTGAACAAGATCGACCCGGGCGCGCCGGCCGACAAGGATCTCTACGACCTGCCGCCCGAAGAAGAGAAGAACATCCCGCAGGTCTGCGCCAGCCTCGACGAGGCGCTCGTCGCCCTCGACAAGGATCGCGAGTTCCTCAAGGCCGGTGGCGTGTTCACCGACGACTTCATCGATGGCTACATCGCGCTGAAGATGCAGGAAGTGACCCGCTACCGCGCGAGTACGCACCCGCTCGAGTTCCAGATGTACTACGCGATCTGATCGTGCGATCGGTGTCGTGGTGATCAAAGGGGCGCTTCGGCGCCCCTTTCCTTATGATGCGGCGTCCGCCGTGGAAGTCCTTCCCTTGAACAAGATCGCCGCGCTCGCTTTCGTCGCCCTGGCCGCGGTTTCCTTCGGCCCGCGGGCCGGGGCCGCCGCCATTCCCGTGTATGGCTACAAGGTGGTCCATACGTATCCGCACGACGCGCAAGCCTTCACGGAAGGCTTGTTCTATGAAGACGGTTACCTCTTCGAAAGCACCGGCGAGCGCGGCATGTCCACCGTCCGCAAGGTAAAACTCACCACGGGCGAGGTCGTGCAGCGGCTGGATACGCCACCCGGGTATTTCGGTGAAGGTATCGTTTCCACCGGCACGAAGCTGGTGCAGTTGACCTGGCAGGAGGGCATCGCGTTCGTCTACGACAAGGCGAGCTTCCGGTTGATCGGTGGGTTCCGTTACCCCGGCGAAGGCTGGGCCTTCACCCGCGACGCGGCACATATCTACATGAGCGACGGCACGCCGACCATTCGTGTCCTCGACCCTGCCAGCTTCGAGCGCACCGGATCGATCGACGTGACCGCGGAAGGCGTTCCCCTGCGGAACATCAATGAGCTGGAATGGGTCAAGGGCGAGATCTACGCCAACATCTGGCAGACCGACCGCATAGCCCGCATCGATCCCGGTACCGGCCACGTCGTTGGCTGGATCGACCTGAAGGGCTTGATGGACAGGTCGAAGCTGGCCGACCTCAGCGACGATGTGCTCAACGGCATCGCCTACGACGCCGCGCACGATCGGCTGTTCGTGACGGGCAAGCGTTGGCCTTCCCTGTTCGAGATCCGGCTCGTCCGTGAGCCCCAACGTCCCTGAGCCGCGCGCGTTCGTCTCGTTCGACCACGAATGTGAAGACGGGAATTTCAAGCCCTGGCGTCCCCTGCCGATGACGTATGAGCGGCGTTGAGTGGATTCTCATGCTCGCTGTATAGTCAGGTTCACATCGTAAGCAGGCATCGTCGGCTTGCCTGGAAGGGGTATCCGCTTGAAGAAGTTCATCCTCGGCGCCGTCGCGCTGATCGCGCCCGTGCTCGCGGAGGCGGCCGATGCCGCACGCAACGATTACGACTGGCGCAGCAACTGGCCCACGCATTACGTGTTCGCCGATGGCACCGATATCGGTTTGTCGGTGAAGTACCAGTACGACCTCGACCGCTTTTCGCATGACGAGGGCACCTACGAGGACGCGCAGACCAACCGCCGCAAGGAGTTCGGCTTCTTCGTCCGCAAGAAGGGCGTGTACGACGCCACGGCGGTGTTCGATTTCCAGACGAAGACCTGGCTCGACGTGTTCTTTCGCCTGCAGAGCAAGGCCGTGCTGGGCAGCGATGCCGGGGCGGTGCGCCTCGGCTTCATGAAGACGCCGGTGGGCTTCGAGGGCAATACGAGCACGGGGAGCACCTCCTTCATGGAGACCTCGCTGCCGATGCAGGCCATCTACGCGAACCGGCGCCTCGGTATCGACTGGGCGCTCTCGCGCAAGGCTTACCTCGTGCAGCTCGGCTACTACAACGGCGGCAACCTCCAGGGCGATCTCGACGGCCACATGGTGGCTGGCCGTGCCGCCTGGACACCGTTGAACTCCCCCGGTGACGTCCTGCATATCGGTGGCTCGTTGTCGCGCGAAACACCCTACGGCTCGACCGATGGCCGTGGCATCCATACGCCGCCGAGCGTGCGCTTGCGCGCGTTGCCGGAGGCGGGTCTCGCCACCCAGCGCCTGATCGACTCGGGCGCGCTCCGGGTGGCCGAGCATGTCGACCGCCGCGGACTCGAGGCCTTGTGGATCGGCGGCCCGTGGTCCGTGCAGGGCGAATACCTGGACGCCCGGGTGAAGCTCGAGAACAAGCCAGCGTACAAGGCGCACGGTTGGTATGCGTTCGGCAGTTGGGTCGCCACGGGTGAGTCCCGTGCGTACAACGCCGGCAATGTCGGCGACGTGGTGCCCAAGGGCCCCTGGGGCGCATGGGAGTTCGTGCTCCGCTACAGCACGCTCGACCTCGACGATGGCGTCACGCTCGGCGGCACCGAGCACGACTGGACCCTCGGCGCGAACTGGTACCTCACGAAGTACCTCAAGTTGCAGGGCAACTACGTGCGCGCCATCAGTGACCGGCGTGACGTTCGCATCGATCCGCGCATCGTCGAGGTACGCGCCCAGATCATGTTCTGATCCGGCTCGCCACCGCTCTACTGCATGTGCCACCCGTGCGTCACGACCAGCGACTGGCCCGTCAGGGCGTTCGATCCGAAGCCCGCGAGGAACAGCGCGGCATCGGCGATATCTTCCAGCGTGGTGAACTCGCCATCGACGGTGTCGCGCAACATCACGTTGCGAATCACTTCGTCCTCGGACATTCCAAGTTCACGCGCCTGTTCCGGGATCTGCTTCTCGACCAGCGGCGTACGGACGAAGCCGGGGCAGATGACGTTCGAACGAATGCCGCTGGCGGCGCCCTCCTTCGCGATGACCCGCGCCAGGCCGAGCAGGCCGTGCTTGGCGGCGACATAGGGTGCCTTGAACTTGGACGCGACGTGCGAATGCGCGGATCCCATGAGGATGATCGACCCGCCACGGCCGGATGCGATCATCTGGCGCATGGCTGCGCGGCTGGTGAGGAACGCACCGTCCATGTGGATCGCCAGCATGCGTTTCCAGTCGGCGAAGGAAAGCTCGACCAGCGGCGAGATGATCTGTACTCCCGCATTGCTCACCAGGATGTCGACGGCGCCCAGTTCCCGCTCCGTGCGGGCGAAGCCCGACTCGACTTGTGCTTCGTCCGTGACATCCATGGCGATGCCGATGGCGTGCCCATGGATCTCCGCGGCGGCCTCGTCGGCCCGCTGATGGTCGATGTCGGCAACGGCCACTCGCGCTCCGGCTTTCGCGTATGCCGTGGCGATGGCGCGGCCGATGCCGCTGGCGGCGCCCGTGACGAGGGCGACCTTGCCGGTCAGGTCGTTCATTCGCGCATTCCGATAGCTGGTATGGCGACGATTATGCGCTTCACCGGCGGGCCACCGCATCGTACCAAGGTACGTGGCGGATCCATGCAGTCAGCTGTGGCGAAGGAGGGATTCCAGTTCGTCGCGCACTTCGCTTTCGGTCGGCGTGCCGTCCACATCCCGGCTTTGCCGGATCGCCGGCGTAGCCACGAAGTCGCATACCGACTCGTGCGGGTGGGGAGGCTCGCCGGTAAGCAGGAAACGGCCCACCGACTTCTCGACGCACGGTGTCGCGGATTGACCGAACAGCCCGTGCTGGCCTGCGCCGCGCGCAAGCACCAGGTAGGCCCCGGGCGATGCGTTGAAGGCCCTTATCGCCCCGCTTAGCGGCGTCGCCGGATCGAATTCCGAGTGGATCATCAACAAGGGCGGAGCTTTCGCCAGTCGCGCGAGGGATGGCCGCCACCGGGGCGCCGACGGCCAGTGGGCGCAAATCAGTCCCGTCAGGATCGCGCCACCGCCCGCGGCGGGATATTTCGTCGCGACGTCACTGGCGAGTGCCCGCAGTGCCTTCGTATCGTTCCGCCATGGCGTATCGCCGCAGACGACGGCCATGTACACGGAAAAGTCGACGACGGCGTCGACGGTCGGGTCGGTGGTCTCTTCGAGCAGGGGCGCAAGTTCCAGGGCCACGCGCCTGATCGCGTCATCCAGCGAGGGAATAGTGCTGAAGACATGATTCCGCACGCGTGACCTCAACCGCTCGCTGGTAGGTTTGGGATCGCCACGCATCCAGTCGGCCATGGTCAATGCGGCAACGAGATCGTGTGGCGTCGTGATCGCCCTGGCCCACGCCTGGAGCGCCTGGTAGGGCATGGCGCGAAATCGGGACATGACCTTGCGTGGATCGGTTCCGAGGCCGAACGCGCCGGGCCGCGCGAGCGCCGGACGCAAGGCCGTCCGCGCGAAGTCGACCTGGCGCTCCATGGGGTAGCTGTTCACCTGCTGCTCGAATGTGCCGGCATGGTTCATGACGGAATCCAGCACGATGCGGCCCGCGTGCTCCGGGTACATCGACGCATAGAAGGCGCCGACCCATGTCCCGTAAGAGATGCCGACGAAATGCAGCACGGGTTCACCCAGCACGCGCCGCGCATGTTCCATGTCGACGACGTGCTGCAACGTGCCGATGTACGGATGGAGCGGATCCTGACCACAGCTGTTCGCGTAGTCCCGGGCGGCGTGGACGAAGCCGGCCCAGTTCCAGTCGGCCAGGTAGACGGTCGGATCGTGCTCGCCAAGGAAGGCGGGATAGCGGCCGCATGCGAAGCGCGTGCCACCGCGCAACCCTCGCGGCACCACCGCGACAAGGTCGAAACGGTCCGCCAGGCGGCGCTTGTCGCCGTCCAGCGGATGATCGAGGGACCGCGAAGCCCACAGGCGCGCGGTGGGCGGAAGGAAGTCGAGCGGATTGGCGCCGGGGCCGCCGAAGTTGAAGAAGATGGAGCCTTCCCGCCGGTCGGGTTGCCCCGCCTTGACCCGAACCATTCCGATGGTGAACGAGCCTGCGTCCGGAACGGATTCATCCGCCGCCGCCAACATGCTGCCGCACTCGAGCCGGTCGCCCCAGGTGGTGATCCAGCGCTCGGTGACCATGTCGGACGCGCAGGGACCCCAGGTGATCGGTGACGCGTCATAGCGTGTGGGCGAGGTCACGGCGAGGGTGCACGAGGTGGCGACCGAGGCCACGCAAAAGGCGATGAATCGTCGGCCTCCGGGCGCGCGGCGGGAAGTCCCGGTTCGTTCCTTCATCGTGATGCTCCTTGTGGGGAGCGTACGCTAAGGCAACGATGGCGACCCGGGCAGCGGCGGGAGCGCAGGGTGACGTAGTCCCCCGCCGCGAAGTGCCATGGCTTATCGCATCACGGCTTCGAAAGGACGAAGGTCGCCGGGCTGCCCGTCGCCGACGAACCGGTGATCCACACCTGAAAATCGCCGGGTTCGGCCTCGAACGTCGTGCCGTCGCGATGCGTGAAAGCGAGGTCCCTGCGCGTCAGTTCGAAGGACACTTCTTCCGACGCGCCGGGAGCCAGCATGATCTTGCGGAACGCTTTCAGTTCGCGCACGGGCCGGACGCGACTGGCCACGCGGTCATGGATATACAGCTGCACGACCTCTTCACCCGCGATCTTCCCCGTGTTGGTCACGGTGGCCGATACGACGATGGTTTCGTTCCAGCCTATCCTCGCCTTCACCTGGGGCGGGCTGTACTCGAAACTCGTATAGCTGAGCCCGTGCCCGAAAGGATAAAGCGCCTCGAACGTGACTTCGCGATAGCGCGACTTGAACGCCGGGGGCTGGTCGGCGAGCTCCGGCCGCCCCGTGCGCAGGTGATTGTAGAAATACGGCTGCTGGCCGGAATCCTGCGGAAAGCTCACGGGAAGGCGCGCCGAGGGGTTGTAGTCACCGAAGACGACGTCGGCGATCGCCGGGCCCGTCTGGCTACCGAGGAACCAGGTGACGAGGATCGCGTTGGCCTCGCGCACGGCGCCGGTGAGCGCCAGGGCGCGGCCGTTCTTCAGTAGCACCACCACCGGCGTGCCCGCCGCGGCGACGGCTTCCGTCAGCGCCTGTTGTGCCGGCGGTACCACGATCTGCGTGCGCGATTGCGCTTCACCGGAATAGTTCTGCGGCTCGCCGATGGCGAGCAGCACCACGTCCGCCCGCTTGGCCGCGGCCACGGCGGCATCGATGCCGCCTTCGATGGCGTCTTCGAAGCCACAGCCCTCGACGACCTCGAGCGAATGCCCGTCCGCCAGCGCGTCACGCACGCCGGTCTCGATATTCACATGGCGCCGCTTGTCACCGAAGAGTGTCCAGCAGCCTTCGAGGTTGTCCACGTCGGATGCGAACGGCCCGATCAGCGCGACTTTCTGGCCGGCCTTGCGCAGTGGCAGCACGCCGTCGTTCTTGAGCATGACGATGGAGCGCCGCGCGGCGTCGCGCGCGAGCGCCGCGTGAGCGGCGTTCGGCGAGGTGTCCGCCTCGACGGACGGGTCGAGCGAACGGTACGGGTTGTCGAGCAGGCCGATCGCCTGCTTCACCGAAAGCACGCGCCGCACGCCTTCGTCGAGTACTTCCATCGGGACGTCGCCTTTCTCGACCAGGTCGGCCAGGTGCGCCGCATAGAAACCGCTCTGCATGCTCATGTCGACGCCGGCGAGGAAGGCCAGTCGCGCCGCGTCGCGCTCGTCGTCGGCGAAGCCGTGGGCGATCAGTTCCATGTCCGCCGTGTAGTCGGAAACGACGAGCCCCTTGAAGCCCCATTCGCCACGCAGGATATCCGTCATCAATTCCCGGTTGGCCGACGCCGGTACGCCATTGATGTCGTTGAACGCGCTCATGAAGGTGAGGGCGCCCGCATCCAGCGCCGCCTTGAAGGGCGGCAGGTGGACATCGCGCAGTGTCTGCGGCGCGATGTCCACGGCGTTGTATTCCATGCCGCCGGCGACGGCGCCATACGCGGCGAAGTGTTTTGGCGTGGCGAGGAGCGAGTCGTCCGCCGTCAGGTCGGGACCCTGGAAGCCACGCACGCGCGCGGCGGCGAACGCCGAACCCAGCACCACGTCTTCACCGGCACCTTCGGCCACCCGGCCCCAGCGCTGATCCCTGGCGATATCCACGGCGGGTGCGAACGTCCAGTGGACGCCCGCCGCGGTGGCTTCCACGGCGGTGGCGCGCGCGGTGCGTTCGGCGAGATCCGGTTCGAAACTGGCCGCTTCACCGAGCGGAATGGGGAAGACGGTGCGCATGCCGTGGATCACGTCGGCACCGAAAAGCAATGGGATGCCCAGCCGGCTCTCCTCCACGGCGACGCGCTGGGCTTCACGGCCTTCCGCCGCGCCCACACCGTTGAACAATGCGCCGACCCGTCCGGCACGGACCTGCTCCAGCACCTCGGCGGCGCCGCGCGCATTCGTCTCTGGATTGATGTCGGGGGCGAAGGGACGTACGGCATCGGCGAATACGCCCAACTGGCCGACCTTCTCTTCGAGGGTCATGCGGGCGAGCAGGTCTTCGATGCGGGGATCTCGGTTCATGAGCGGGGCCTTGGGGACGGAGCGACGGCGGGCGGAGCACGTCAAGCGGGCAAGGATACTGGCATCGGGCAACGAAGTGGCGACGTAAATGGCGTTACATGTAAACGATTACGTCGTTGGGACGCAATGTTTTCACAGGGGTGAAGAGGGTATGCCGGCCCCTCCCGGGGAAGAGGCGCGCATTCCTCGTCCCGGGGCCCCGGCGGGTCGATCGCTACGTCTTTCCGGCAGCGTTGGCGTCTTCTTGACACAGGACGGTATAGCGGCCGGGACAACGCCATGGACTGCGGCTAGGCTGGGTGAACCGCCGCACCGGAGTTCCGCGATGCAAGCGTACGCGCGGCCAGTCATCATCGAGATGCATGGCATCGGCAAGGTTTTCCACGCAGGGTCGATCGAGTGCCAGGTGCTGACCGACGTCCACCTCGCCATACGGCAGGGGGAATTCGTTTCGATCGCCGGTCCCTCGGGCTGCGGGAAGACCACGCTGTTGTCCCTGATGGGTCTTCTGGACGTGCCCAGCCATGGAGAATTCCGTTTCCGCGGCGAGTCGGTCGAGTCGCTGGGACGGGCGGAGCGCGCGCATGCGCAACCGCCACATCGGCTTCGTATTCCAGGCGTTCAACCTGATCGATGACCTGAGCGTGGCGGACAATGTCGCCCTGCCGCTGAGCTTCCGGAAGGACATGCCGGCGCGCGATCGCGCACGCCGGGTCGTCGAAGCACTGGGCAGCGTCGGCATGGCACATCGGATGCGCCATTATCCGGCGCAGCTGTCCGGCGGCCAGCAGCAGCGCGTGGCGGTGGCGCGGGCGCTGGCGGGCGACCCGTCGATCCTGCTTGCGGACGAACCGACCGGCAACCTCGACCTGCACAACGGCGAGACCGTGATGACCTTGCTGAGCCGCCTGCACGTCGCCGGCCGCACCATCTGCATGGTGACGCACGACGATCGCTTCGGTTCGATGGCCGATCGCACCATTCGGCTTCTCGACGGCAGGGTAGTCGACGAGAGCACGTTCAGGCAGTCGCAGAGCGAAGTGGAGTCGGGCCTCGACGAGCATCGGCACAGCGCGTCGTTCCCATGAAACGCCCCAGGCACATCGTTTATATGCCGCGGATCTTTCCGCGCCAGTCCGGTGCCCTCCTGCTGGCGTCGCTGACGCTGGCTATCGGGGTAGCCGCCCTGGTTGGTGCGCTCACGCTTCTGGACGCCGTCCTGCTGAGGCCGCCGCCGTGGCCGAACCACGCCAGCCTGGCGATCTACGGTGGCCGGACCGCGGACGATCCCATGCGGGCGATCTCGCCCAGGCTCTACAGCCTGGTGGGCGATCCTTCCATGGTGCTCTCGCGCGGCGCGGCGCGGATGCCCGAAGCGGTGAATGTCGTCCAGGGCCGTCATAGGGGCCTGCTGCGGGCACAACGTGTCGACCGCGGGTTTCTTCCCACGCTCGGCGTACTTCCGGCGCTTGGTCAGCGTATGAGCTTCCGCGCCGGACTGCCGGAGGTGCTGTTGTCGGATGCGTTGTGGCGGCGCTGGTTCGGAGCCGATGAAACGGCGATCGGCCGGATGTTGACCGTCGACGGACAACCGATGCGAATACGTGGCGTGCTGACTGCGGATTACCGGTTCTTCACCGACGTCGACCTGGTCCTGCCTTCGAGTCTTTCCACGGCGGCTTTCGACACCGGGGAAAACATGACCGCGATCGCCCGGGTGCCGGCCGGGAGCGTCGCGGCGTTATCCGCGCACATCGGGAACACGGCCGCGCGCAACGCCGCGAACCTCGGCCTGGGGCCCGCGGACACCCGGTGGTACGGCGCGACGCCCGTGGATGAATTGATGGCCCGCGGGGCAGGAACGACCATCTGGCTCAGCGTCGGCTGTGCCTTGCTCGTGCTTGTCGTGGCCGGCATGAACGTCTCCAACCTCATGCTCACCCGCGCGCTCGACAGGAGCCACGAAACGTCCTTGCTCTTCGCTCTGGGGGCGACGGGCTGGCGCCCCTGGATGCCGGCATTGGCCACCGCCCTGGCGATCGCGGTGCTCGCCGCGGTGGTGGGCGTGCTCGCCGGTCGCGTCCTGGTAGCCGTCTTCCATCCGCTCGTGCCGGAAAGTTGGCTGGCGTCGGCTGGCCCGCTGGAGCCAGGCCGCGGCGTGCTGGCCGTTGTTTTCGTCAGCACCCTGGCCGTCGCCTCGGTGGCGACGGTAGGCGCCGCGATCAGCGCCAGGGCGGAGCCCGCCCTGCGCCAGCACGTCGCCGTCACCGGCCATCCGGCCGGCGGGCTCGCAAAGCGCCGGATGTACTCGGCGATGACCATGGCGCAGACGGCACTGGCGACCTTGCTGCTTTGCGCCTCCGCGGCGGCGACGTTGCGTTGGTGGCGGCTCGACCAGCTTCCGCTGGGGTTCGACCATTCGCACGCCATGGTGATGGAGATGCGCGCCCCCGTCGCCTCTTACGCGGACCGCGAGGCTGTCGATGGTCTCTTGCGGAAGCTGCGCGCGAGGGCCTTGCAACTGCCGGGCGTCGAAACCATGGGATGGTCCACCCAGCTCCCCGTCGGCGATGGCTTCGTCATGCCGTTCCTTCGTCCAGGCGGCACCGTGGAGCGGTTGCAATACGTGGTGGTGACACCGGGCGCGCTGGAGTCGCTCGGACTGGAAAAGACCGGCGGCCGATGGATCGACGATGGCGACCGCGCCGACGCCGGGCCCGTCGTGATGGTGAACCGCGCCTACCTCGAACAGATGGACGGGCGCGGCATCGGCGGCACGGTGCATCCCGCATCCGGCGGGCCTGTCGCGCGCATCGTAGGGGTGGTCGCCAATACCGCGCTCGCCGGTCTCTCCGCACCGGCGGAACCGGCTGTCTTCGTTCCACTCGCGCAGGTCGATCGTGCGTCGTTCGGCATCGTCCGCCAGTGGACATCCTTTCACGCGGTGCTGCGGGGACGGAACGTGGGGCCCGTTACCGGTGACGCTTTCACGCGTATCGTGGCGGACGTCGCGCCATCGCTCTCCCCGGATAAAGGGCGTACCCTCGACGAGGTCGCGCGAGCCGCCTCGGCGGCTCCTCGTCGCGATGCCGTGCTCATGTCCCTGTTCGCCGCGTTCGCCGTGGCGCTCGCCAGCGTCGGACACTATTCGGTGCAGGCGGTCGACGTGATGTCGCGTCGCCGCATGTTCGCCTTGCGCAGCGCGCTGGGCGCGACTCCGGCCGAACTGATGGCGCAGGTAGTCAGGCGTGCGCTGGCTTGGGCCATCCCCGGCATTGCCGCGGGCTTGTCAGCCGCGTTCGCCCTGCATCGATGGTTGCTCACGGCGGAACCATTCCTCGGCATGCGCGACCCGTGGGTGATCGCCACGGTGGCACCCACGATGATCGCGGCCACGGTCGCCGCGGTGCTACTGCCCGCATGGCGGGCGGGCGCCGTGGAACCGTGGGGCGTCGTGCGCGTTAACTGAAAAGGACAGGTATGTATCGAGATCATGAAATCACGGTTCCCGTACTTGTCGTCGATGACGATCCGGACGTACGGCTGGCGATGCGGATGCTGTTGCGTTCGGAAGGCATTCCATCGGTCGAGGTAGATTCTCCGGCGGCGGCGCTCGATGCGGTCTCGCGGCGTGAATTCTCCTGCGCCCTCGTCGACCTGAACTACACCGCCGACACCACGTCCGGACACGAGGGTCTCGAACTCGTCGTACGGATTCGGGAAGATGCGCCGGAATTGCCGTTGGTTGCCATGACCGCCTGGGGAAGCATCGACGTGGCGGTGCAGGCGATGCGCCTGGGCGCCGCCGATTTCATCGAGAAGCCATGGAACAACGCGCGGATGATCCACACCTTGCGCAGCCAGATCGCCCTGGGCGAGATCCGTGAGGAGAACAGGCGCTTGCGCACGGAGACCGCCCTTGCGCGCCAGGCAGGGGACATGCTCCGCGTATGCGACTCGTCCGCCATGCGCCGCGTGGTCGAACTGATCGGAAGGATCGCCGTCGGCGACGCCAATGTGCTCATCCTTGGCGAAAACGGCACGGGGAAGTCGTTGTTCGCCCGCGAGATCCACGCGTTGTCCGGGCGCGCGGCACATCCGGTGATCCGCGTCGACATGGGTAGCCTGCCGGATGCTCGTTTCGCCGACGAGATGTTCGGCGAAGACAAGCCGGTGCCGCGATCCGGCCGCTTCGAGCTGGCGCACGGCGGAAGCCTGATCATGGAGGAAATAGCCAGCATCCACCCCCTGCAACAGGCAAAGCTGCTGCGCGTGCTCGAGGAGGGCGAACTGGAACGTGGCGGCACCATGCGTACGCGGCGTGTCGACGTGAGGATCATCTCCACGACCAACGCCGATCTCGATGCCGCCATACGCAGCGACCGGTTCCGCCGCGACCTGCTCTACCGGCTCAACGCCATGCAGGTCCGCTTGCCACCCTTGCGTGAGCGCCAGGACGACATCGTGCCGCTCGCCCGCCATTTCATGTTGCGCGACTGCCGGCGCCGCGGGCGTGGCGCGATGACGTTTTCGCCTTCCGCCGAGCGTGCGTTGAGAACCTACGACTGGCCGGGTAACGTGCGCGAACTGGAGCATGCGATCGAACGCGCCGCGCTGCTCGGCAACCATGACACGATCGATGCGGAAGGTCTCGCGCTCCGCCGCCTGAGCGACACGCCGATGGCGCTCGACAACCTCACCTTGCCGGAGGCCGAGGAACTCCTGGTCAGGAACGCGCTCGAGCGCAACGAGTACAACCTGCAACGCGCCGCCGATTCACTTGGCATATCGCGCCAGGCGCTGTATCGCCGCCTGGGGAAGCACAGGGCGAAGGGGACGGAGTTCATCGGATGAACCTTGCTGGTCTCCTTGTTCCCAGGTGCTAGGGAAATGGGTGCCTGCCGGGCATCCTTCCAGGATGCACCGCGATACCGTCCGTTGGGCGGGCATCGTGCTGCTGCCGATGATCGCGGCCGGGGGCGTGCTGGCGCTGGTCGATGGGCTTCCGTGGCCGATGCGCACGAGCGCTTTCTCCATCGGGCTGGGGTTGACGCTTCTGCTGGGCTGGCTCGCGGGGCGTCGCGTGCTGGGAACGCTGGATGTGGTGTCCGACCTGCTCGGGGCCTTGCGCGAGGGCGACTGGGGCATGCGGGGCAGGGTCCGTCCCGGCTACGATCCCTTGCAGGACCTGGTCGCCGACGTGAACCTGCTTTCCGACGAACTGCGCGAGGGACGGAGGAAGCGGGCTGAAACCTCGCGCTTCCTGGGCAAGACGCTCATCGCGCTGGGCGATCCGGTATTCGTCGTCGACGAAGACGACACCTTGCGCCTCATCAATCCCGCCGCCCGCAAGCTCATCGGCGCGGAAAGGACGGCGGTCATAGGCCGTCACCTGGGGCCGCTCGGACTTGCCGAAGTGCTCGCCGCGCCCGACAACGCCGTCTTCAACTGGCGCTTCCCCGGCGGAAGCGGACGCTGGTCCATACGCCGCGCCTCGTGGCGCAGCGAGGGGCGGCAGCACCGGCTGGTCATGCTGCGCGATCTTCGCGTCGCATTGGGCGAGGAAGAGCGGCGGGCGTGGCAGCGCCTGATCCGTGTGCTGAGCCATGAGTTGAACAATTCGCTCACTCCGATCGGCTCACTGGCAGGCAGTCTCTCGACCCTCCTGGCGGACCGTGATGTGGCCGAGGCGAGGGAGGAGTTGCGGATCGGCCTGGAAGTCATCGAGCGACGCGCCATATCCCTGGCCCGTTTCCTTTCCGGTTACGGCAAGCTCGCGCGGCTTCCGCCGCCGCAACCGAAGGGTTTTCGCCTGGACCACACGCTCGCCAGGCTGGCGATGCTGGACCGGCGCCTGCCCGTGGAGGTCGGCGGCTCGGAGGCCGTGGCCATGAGCGGCGACGAGGACCAGCTGACGCAGGCTTTCATCAACCTCCTGCGTAACGCCGTCGAGGCGGCGCTTCCCGTCTCGGGCACCGTCCGGTTGGACTGGCGGGTGGAGGGGCGCCATGTCCGCGTGGTCATCGAGGACAGCGGTACAGGCTTGCCCTCCAGCGACGCACTGTTCGTTCCGTTCTTCACCACGAAGCCGGAAGGATCGGGTATCGGCCTCAGTCTTACCCGCCTGATCGTCGAAGCCCACGGTGGCACCGTGGAACTCGCCGCGAGGGCCGGCGGCGTGGGAGCCGTCGCCACGGTCCGGCTTCCCCTTGGCGACTGAAGCGGCGTCCGGAAACGGACGCGCTCGTTCATTTCCGGACATCGGATCGACCGCTTTCGATGCGGCATGAAAGAAACATGCAGGGCGCGTGAAGAAACCGGTCCCACGCAGGCGCCGCCTCATTGCCGCCGACGGCCGCGGTACCTAGATTCGCCGTGCACCCGCGCCCCGCGGGTGCGGAACCCGATACCGATGAGAGAGGTGTGGCATGGAACGGATACTGGATCTTCAGCGCCTGTTGGCGGAAATGGACTCCGCCGACGTGACGAACACCAACTACAGCAGCTGCAGCCATCGCGCCTGCTCGACCGCTAACTCGGATGGATTCGAGGACTGAACCACCCCCGCCAAACCTTCACGGGAAGCACCGAAGCATGGAGCGACGTACCGAACTGATGCACTACACCGCGATCGATCGTGAGTTCTTCGAGCCCTATGGAAGACACGTCATCGATCCGGCGGATTTCGTCGACCCGGTGCGAAAGATCGTTCCGGATCACTGGGAGATGCGGCGCTCCGGCATCTGGATGCATTGCGCGCCGCCGGACGCCGCCTTGCCGGCCCAGGGATGGAAGATACACATCTCGTCGGTCGCCTCGACCGCCCGTATCGTCCTTTCGATCGCGGCGGCGATGCTGGCCGCCGCGGGCGTCGCCTTCAAGTTCGCGGCGGATGCGCGGATACATGCCGCGGTCAACGGGAAGCGTTGGCCTCGCGGCGGCTCGGGTAAGTTCATCACCGTCTATCCGCGTGATGCCACCGACTTCCGCGGCATCATCGACGATCTCCACGTCGCGCTATCCGGATACGCCGGACCCTACATACTGAGCGACCGGCGTTACCGCGATTCGCGCGTCCTCTATTACCGTTACGGCGGTATCGCGGGCGGATACCGTGTCGCGGCGGACAGCCGCCACGAGTGGCTGTTGCGCGGGCCGGACGGGCAGCTGGAGCCGGACGAGCGCAAACCGTACTTCCACCTCCCCGACTGGCTGCGCGATCCCTTCCCGCGGGAGGAAGCGGGCGACCCGCGCGGTACCGCGCTGCTGGGTGGAGGTCGCTACCGCATCAAGCGTCCCTTGTCGTTCTCGGCGGCCGGAGGGATATACCTGGCCGACGATCTCGACGAAGGCCGGTCCGTCATCGTGAAAGAGGCACGCCCCTTCATCGGGGGAGGTGACACGGCGACGGCGATGCTGCGCAAGGAGTACCGGCTATTGCGCCGGCTGGCGCCCCTGCGCATCGCTCCGGCGCCGGTCGCCTACTTCCAGGACTGGGAACATAGCTACCTCGTAGAGGAATACGTGGAGGGCGATACGTTGCGCAGCTGGCTGGCGCGCCGTTACCCGTGGTTGAAGGTGCGCGCGACCCGTGGGGATGTCGCCGGCTTCCTCGACGAAGTCGTGGCCGTCTTCACCAGCATCGCCTTGAACCTCGAACGGCTGCATGCCGCGGGTATCTCGATGGGGGACTTGTCGTTCCACAACTGCATCGTCACCCCCGATGGCGGTACGCGGCTCATCGACCTGGAATCGGCGGTCGAGGAGGGTCTGGACCATCCCATGGACGTGCGAACGCCTGGGTTCGCATCCCCGACGCCGACGCGTGGCACCCCTGCGGATGCCCTGGCTGAAGATATATATGCCTTCGGTGCGAACCTTGCCGCCGCGATCATGCCCATCAATGCGATGCTGCCACTGGACAGGAGTGCCGCGCTCCGATTCGCGCACCGCGTGTCGATGGACATGGGCTATCCGGATGCCTTCGCCAACGCCATCGAATGCTTTCTTGCCAACGACACGGCCCGGCGACCCCCGCCCCTGGTGGCCATGGCGTCGTTGCGCGAGTCGCTTGACGCGCTGCCTCGCGATACCGTACCCGTCCCATACCGCGTGTCATCAGTCGATACCACCGCCGACGCGGCGGCCGCCTTGTTCGCCTATATCGACGAAAGTGCGTGCGGAGCCCGCGCGGATCGCTACGTGCCCGCCGGCCCCGAGGTTTTCGAAACACATCCCTGGGGCGTGGCGCACGGTGCCGCTGGCGTGCTGCACGCGTACTTGCGCGGAGGCAGGCCGGCACCGGAGGGCTTGCTGGCATATGTGCTGGATGGCTGCCGGCGAGCGAAAGACCGCGGCGAAAGCCTCATGTATGGCGACGCGGGCATTTCCTGGGTGTTGTTCGACGCGCACGCGCATGCCGAGGCGGTGTCGCTGCTCCGAAGGCCGTCGGGCGAACGCCTCCGCGAGCGTCATGGCCTCCATGACGGGCTGGCGGGTTGGGGGCTCGCGAGGATGAAGGCGTGGCACGAAACCACCGATGCGGCGTTCCTCGCCGACGCGTGCGGCGCCGGTGACATGCTCCTGCGCGACGCGCGCATCGACAAGGGCATGCTGCACTGGCCTCGCGGTACGACACAACCGGTCGGCCTCGCCCACGGTGCTTCTGGCATCGCGCTGTTCCTCTTGCACCTGCACGTAGCCACCGGTGACGGGCGCTATCTTCGTGGTGCGCGTGACGGCCTCGCTTTCGACCTGGCACAACGTGGCATCAATCCGGATGGCGCGGCGACGTGGCCCGCCGAGGTCGGCGGCGCGACGCTCTTTCCGTACCTTCGAAACGGGACGGCGGGGATCCTCGCCGTCGTCGCGCGGTTCTTCGCCTGCACGGGCGACATCCGCTATCGCGATATCGTGATCGACGCGGAAGGTGACCTGCTGCGGCGTCATGCCCTGTCGCCCGGCGTACACGACGGACTTGCCGGTATCGGCGAGACACTGCTCGACCTCGCCACCCTGCTTCCGGAACGGGCACCGGTCTACAGGGAAGCGGCGCACGGCATCGCGCGGGGCATCGAACCGTTCCTGGTGCGACGTCCCGGCGGTCTCGCGGTTCCCGGCGCGGAACTACTCCGCCTGAGTTGCGACCTGGCAACCGGAAACGCCGGCGTGGGAGCCTTCTTCGACCGTCTCTGGCGGGGCGGGCCGGCGTCTTTCATGCTCGACGAGCACATGCCGGCGGCCGCGCGGGAGCGTGCCGTGGAGGTGGCGGCATGACCGGCAGGCGGCGGCGCCCTAACGCCGCCGCCTGCCGGTCAGAGGCGGAAGGTAGCCTCCATCAGCCAGGTTCGCGAAGGGTAGGGGTAGTACACGTAATAGCGGCGGTCGGTGAGGTTATCGACACCGATGCCAAGCTCGACGTGCGGACTCATCTTCCAGTTGAGTTTCGCATCGAATACGAGGAAATCGCTGGCGCCGCCGAACGTGTCCGGATTCACATCGCTGTGGTCGAGCGTGTTGTACTGCCGCCCCGAGTAGCGCCCGGCCAGCACCAGCGAAAACCGTTCGGTCGCGCGCCAGGTGGCGATGACGTTCGCCCGCCAGCGCGGTATGCGATAGAACTGTTTTCCCTCGGAGCCCGGGTTGCGGGTGTTTCGCACGGTCGTCGCTTGCGTATACGCCGCGTTGGCTGTCAGGTCGAATCCCTGCCACAGGACGTCGCGCCCGTCGTAACTCAGCTCCGCGCCGCGCGTGCGCACGAGATCCACGTTCTGCACGCTGGTGACATTGGGAAACACGGTGGTGTCGGTCTGGCTGAACAACGTGTCCCGCGTGTCGCTGCGGTAGAGCGTGAAGCGGGTAAGGCTGTTCTCCCGGTACCATTCAACCGACAGCTCGCGCGAGAGATCGTTTTCGGGCTTCAGGTCCGGATCGTTGTTGATCAGCGAGATGCCGTTGAAACTCCCCTGGAACAGTTCGTTGACCGTCGGGAAACGATAGGCCCGGGCCCCCGAGAGCCGCATCACCACGTTGTCGGCCACGTTCCACGCCAGCGACGCCTTGGGCGATGTGTGCGATTCGTCGCGCGCGGGATAGCCGGTCGACGCGGCACCCGTCGTGCGCGATCCGCCGAAGGCACGCCACTGCTCGTATCGCGCACCCACCGTCAGGCGCCACCGGTCGTCGAGCTGCCACGCGTCCTGGAGGTATACCGCCTGCGTCTGGGTGCTGCCGCCGTTGGCGGCGGTGAGCGCACCCGCGCCTCCCGTGCGCCACTGCGCGAGCGTGTAGCTGGCGTTGTCGAGCCGGTAACCATCGAAGTGGTATCCGAAGCTCACGGTATGCGTGTTCGGCGAGAGCGAATCCGGCGTGTGGCTGGCGCGAAGGTCGAACGTGCGCCAGCGGCTGCCGTCCCCGGCGGTCAGCAGGCCCGGGCCATCGTAGGTCACCCCGGAAGCCACGCGGTCGCGGTTGCGGCCCATGTCGAACAGCGAGGCATCGGTCTCGATGTTCCATCCGTTTTTCCGGTGAGTCCCTAGTGAAACACCGTAGAGCGTATTTTGACTCTGCCGCGTGCTGGGAGCGAAGAAGTTCGCGGGAATCGTGTACTGGCGGCCGTCGATCGTGACGGGACCCGACCAGACGGGGTTGCCGTTGCCGTCGCGCAGGAAGGTTTCCGTGCGATGCGACAGGTCCTGCTTCCAGTAGCCGGCGGTGAACGCGCCGGTCACCTCGGGCGTGAAATCGTAGCTGAGCCGCAGGTGCGCCTCGTCTTGGCTGGTCGCTTCCTGTCCCTCGCTGTTGATGCCCAGCACTTCACGCGGCAAGCCATTCGCGCCCGTATCGGCGATCGCGCCCGTGACGGAATTCGACGCGCCGCGCAGCGCGGAACGGTTCTGCGTCGCGTAGACCAGCGGCTGCCCATTCGATTGCAGGTGCGCGACGCCGAGGAGGAAGGCGAAGCGGCCGGAACGGTCGCCTATCGTCGCGCTCTGCCGGCTGCCGCCGTAGTCGCGGTCCACGCCGTAGGTATCGACGTGCTGGGTGAACGCCTGCACCTGGCCCGAGACTTCCAGCTTCTCGGGCATGCGCGTGGTCATGAGCACCGTCGCGCCGATGGCGTTCCCGGGATACAGCGCGGAATAGGCGCCGTAGATCACCTCCACGCGCGCCAGGTTCTCCGGAAACGCCATGGACCAGCGGGGTGGATTCGCCCAGTTGTTGCCAAGCAGGTTGGAGAGCAGCAGGCCGTCGAGGTAGACGAGTCCCCGTGCACTTTGCTGGTTGCTCGTGCCACGTACGGAGAAGGTGGCGTTCTCGTCACCGCTGAAGCGTTTGCGGATGCCGAAGGAAGGCAGGTACTTCAAGGCGTCTTCGGTATTGACGATGGCGAGCCGGTCGAGTTGTGCGGCGCTGATGGTCTCCACCGCGGAAGGCATGTCGGGATCGACGGTGCTGGCATGGCTGGCGGCCGAGACGCGCACCTCGCGCAGCGTCGTCGTGCGCTGCGGCTCGTCGATGCCATCGGTGGCATGCACCGTGAGCGGAGAGGTGCCGATGACGCAGACGATGGCACGCGCGAGCGCGCGTCCATGATAGGGAAGCAGAGGCATGGGAGCAGGGTCCGTGGTCGTTGGCGTACGTCGGGATCGGGAGCGATCAGGCGTGCGCGGCGGACGGCGGACCTCTGGGCGACGCATGGGCCGTGAGCAGCGCCACGCCGTGAAGGACGGCTGGCGACATGGCCGGTGACGGAACGGGCGGCACATGCACGTGGCCGATGAAGAACGACCCGGCAAGCGCGGGTTGCTGGGTGAACAGGGTGCAATACCCGCATGCCGCATCGAGACCGGCATCACGCGTGTCGTGCCCGTCGCCGTGGTGTTCGCCGGGGGCGCTTTCGCACCATGCGCCAAGATCGGGAAAGACGAAGACTTCCGCCGTCCGCGATACCGTCGGCGCGAGCGCGGTGAGCCAGACGGCGACGAGCGCCACCCATGCCAACCAGCTGCTTCTTGTCCGACCTCGACGCACCGGCGCGCCCCTATGTTGCAACCCTGGACATGGGTCCAGGGATCATCGCACGGCCGGCCGTGAAGGCCATGCGACACGGTGTCGCTGGCGCGCGAGTCCCTATGACGGGGGCAGGGGTGGCACGGCGGGCGCCGTGGCGATCACCGGCGGTTCGCGCAGCAACAACACCAGCGCCACGCCGAGCACCCCCACGCAGGAGGCGAGGAGAAAGCCGTCGAGGATGGACAGGGTGTACGCCTGCGCGCGGATCGTGGATGAAAGCAGCCCGGCGCCACGCGCCTCCGCCTCGCCCGCGCCCTGGCTGGCCGAGCCGACGACACGCGCATAGGCGGCGATGCGCTCGGCGGTGACGGGATCGTTGACCGTCACATGCTGGCCGATCAGGTTCGAATGCCATTGCTCCGCCTTGCGCGTGAACATGATCAACAGCGACGTGCCCAGTTCGCCACCGAATAACCGCGCCGTCTGGATGATCGCGCCGAACGTGATGCCATCGGTTGGCCCCACGTGATGGCCGAAGAAATAGATCACCGCGGTCAGTTCCAGTGTTTCGCCGACCGCCTGCAAGAGCAGCGCGAGGCTGAAATTACCTTCCACCCATTGCGAGGTGATGCCGGTCGCGAGAAGGAATCCCGCCGTGGCGATCGCGAAGCCCGTGCCGATGGCGAAGCGTGCATCGATCCGGTTGAGCAGCCACGCCACCGTGGGCGCGATGATCAATTGGGGCAACGCGACCCAGAGCAGCGCGTTGCCCACCTCCAGGGGGCGCAGGCCGCGTACCTGGATGAGGTAGTTCGCGACCAGCGTGTTGCTCGAGGTCACCAGGAAGCGGGTCGCGAGCACCAGCACGATGAGAACGAACACGTTGCGGCGGACCAGAAGGCCGAAATCCACGCTCGGCGTGTCCAGCGTCGACTCGTGCAACAGGAACAACCCCAGCAGCATGACGCCCGAGGCGAGCAGGGTGACGACCAGCGTGGAGGAAAACCAATCCAGGCGGTCGCCCTGGTCGAGGCCGATGAACACGAGGGTGAAACCGGAGGCGCCGATGAGCATGCCGCGGAAATCGCCGCCACGAAGGTATTCGCGATCGATGGGAAGGCGGCGCAGGCCGAACCAGTAAAGCGCGAACAAGGGAAACGCGACCACCGTGTTCTGCCAGAAGATCCAGTCCCAGGTCACGTGCTCGACATACCAGCCTTCCAGCGACGAGGCGACATTGAGGCCGAGGATGATGTTCATCGCGTACGCCGCCAGCCCCCACGGCCAGAGGTTGCGTGGCAGGCTGAGCAGGATGAACGATGCCGTCAACGGGATGAACGTGCCCGAGCCGAGGCCGGCGAAAACCTGCAACACAATGAGCGTGCGCAGGTCCGGCGAAAAGGGAATCAGGAACTCGGCCAGTCCATAGACGACGCAGCCCACCAGCAGCACACGCCGCGGCGTGAACGCGCGGCCGAGGAAGATCGCCAGCGGCCCGATCATCATCTGCGATGCCGAGAACGCCGTCGGTATCCATGCACCCTCGTCGAAGCCGGCGCCGATCGCCCCCCGCAGGTCGGCCAGGCCGATGGAGGTGAGGCGTGAGGTAAGCGTCGTGGCGACCGCGCCGACGAGCACGGCCACGATGCCCAGCCAGGGCAGGTTGGCGGGCTGCGCGGGAGTCGCGGTGGCGGTGCCGGCGACCGCGTTCATGGGGAATCCGGCGCGCTCGCCACCGGTTGCCTCGGCACGCTGTCGCCTTCCTGCCATCCACCGCCCAATGCCTTGATCAGCGACACCGCGGCGAGCAGTCGCTGCTGGTCGTTCTGGATCGCGGCGCGCTGGCTGGCCAGGGCCTGCCGCTCGGAATCCACCACCTCGAAGTAACCGGCGAGGCCACGGTCGTAACGGGAACGGGAGACTTTCGCCGTCGCGGTGGCGGCTTCCACCGTGGCATCGAGCGCCTCGCCACGCTCGCGCAACCAGCGCGTATCGCCGAGGGCGTCCTGCACTTCGCGGAAGGCGACGATGCCGCTTTGGCGCCAGTTCGCGAGCGCGCCGCGATAAGCCGCTTCCGCGGCTTGCAGGCGGGAGCGGTTGCGTCCGCCTTCGAAGATCGGCAGGTGCACGGACGGCCCGATCGACCATGCGCGGCTGTCGGCGGCGGTGAGGTCACCCAGGCCATTGCTGGCGACGCCGCCGGAGGCGGTGAGTTTCACCTGCGGAAAAAAGGCGGCTCGCGCCACGCCGATCCGCGCGCTCGCGGCGGCCAGCGATCGTTCGTTGCCCGCGACGTCAGGCCGCCGTTCGAGCAACGAGGAAGGCAATCCGGCGGGTACCTCGGGAACGTTCGGTATCCAGGGCCGGGGTGCCACCGAGAAATCCGGCGCGTGGCGCGCCTGGAGCACGGCCAGCGCGTGCTCCAGGTTGTCCCTCCGGCGGTGCGCGTCGGCGAGATCGGCGCGGGTCTGGGTCAGGTCGGCGCGCGCGCGGAGCACGTCGAGATCGCCGACGACGCCGGCGTGCGCACGCCGTTCCGCAAGATGCAGGGCATCCTCGCGCAGGCTCACCGTGCGCGCGAGCACGTCGATATCGCGGTCGGTGCTGCGCAGCGACAGGTAGGTCGACGCCGTGGTGGCCGCGAGGCTCAGGCGTAGCGCCGCCACCGCGTCGGCACCGCTTTCCACGTCCGCGCCGGCGGCCTCCACGCTACGCCGCACGCGGCCCCAGAGGTCCACCTCGTACGCGACATCGACCGGCACGCGCCAGAGCGTGGTTTCGAGTTCGGGCAGCCGGTTCGATACGTTGCCCGAGGTGCGTCCGCGTGCGAAGGCGGGATCGAGGGCGACATCGGGAAATTCGTCGGCCCGCGCGACGCCGAGCAGGGCACGGCTCTGGTCGTAGCGGGCCAGCGCCACGGCCAGGTCCTGGTTCGCGGCGAGGGCCGCTTCCACGTGACGGCCCAGCTCCTCGTCACCGAACAGGCTCCACCATGCGTCCGGCAACACGGCGGCCGGCACGGAGGACGCGGGGGCATCGCGCCAGCGGGCGGGAGAGGACACATTCGGACGCCGGTAGTCGGGGCCGACCACGCAACCGCCCAGGTCGAGGGCGAGGATCGCCAGCAGGAACGGCCGCGCCTTCATGGCGCTTTTTCCCCTTCGCCGCGGATCTTCACGACGGTCGACAGCCCGGGCGCCAGCCGCTCGCGATAACGGCCGAGGTCTTCCGCGGAGAAGAGGATCTTCACCGGCACGCGCTGCACCACCTTGGTGAAGTTGCCGGTGGCGTTATCAGGCGGAAGCAAGGCGAACTGTGAACCGGAGGCCGGAGAAAGACTGTCCAGATGGCCGATGAAGGTCACGCCGGGAATCGCGTCGACCGTCATGCGCGCCTCGGTGCCGCGGTGCATGCCGTGCAGCTGGGTTTCCTTGAAGTTGGCGACCACCCATACCTCGTCGGAGACGATGGAGAGCAGGGTCTGGCCCGCGTTGACGCGGGCGCCGACCTCGACGGTGCGACGTCCGACGTAGCCACTGACCGCAGCGGTCACGCGCGTGTATCCGTAGGCAAGCGAGGCGTCGTGCAACGAGGCATCCGCGGTGGCGACTTGCGCCTTGGCCGATTCGCGGGCGGCGAGCGCGGCTACTTTGCGCGCGCCGGCGCTGGCACGGTTGGCCACGGCCGAGTCGGCGGCGGCCTTGGCCGCGTCGTATTCCTGTTGCGAGACGCCGCGTGGCGTCTCGTTCACGAGCTCGCCCGTGCGCCGCAGGTCCAGCGCGGTCTTCCGAACGCTCGCCTCGGCGGCGACGATGGACGCCTCCGCCTCGGCGATCTGCGCCTCCGCGCTGGCCAGCTGGCCCTTCGCCCGGTCGATCTCCGCCCGCGCCTGCTCCACGCGCACGTCGAAGTCGCGCGTATCCAGCTCCAGCAACACGTCGCCGGCTTTCACGTGCTGGTTGTCGTTCACCCGCAGCGTCTGCACGGTGCCGGTGACACGCGGGGCCACGGGATGGATGCGCCCGGTCACGTAGGCATCGGTGGTCGTTTCCGTGCGGTCCAGCCAGAAGAACAGGAGCACCGCCAGCGTGCCGAGCACCAGCAGTCCCCCGATGATGCGCAGCGCGTGTTTCATGCGGGCCCCTTCCACCCTCGATACAGCGCCCAAACTGCCATCGATGGCCACGGGTGGCTTGGCGATTCCTGCGCGGACGCGTCGGGTGGAATGTCATTGACCGACCGCCATGCAGGTTCCTATATTGCGGTGACCCACGTCCGGACCCCCTCCTCATGCGCCTTCGGCCGTTCGTCGCCGCGCTGTTCTTTCTTGCCGGCCCGGTCAGCGCGACCGCCGCCGAGCTCGTCGTATCGGCGGCCGCCAGCCTGACCGACGCCTTCCGGGCGGTGGGCAAGGCCTATGAGGACAGGCATCCGGAGACGCGTGTCATCCTCAATTTCGCCGCCTCGGACGTGTTGCTGCGCCAGATCTCTAACGGCGCCCCGGCCGATGTGTTCGCCTCCGCCGACCAGGCGGCCATGGACAAGGCCGTGGCGGCCGGTGCCGTGGATCCGGCCACGCGGAGGGACTTCGCCAGCAACCGGCTCGTCCTGGTCGTGCCGAAGGATGGCCGGGTGCGCGTGACCTCGGTGGCCGGTTTGCGGGACCCGGCGGTAAAGCGTGTGGCCTATGGCGATCCGGCGTCCGTGCCTGCGGGCCGCTACACCAGGTCGGCCCTGGAACATCAGGGGCTGTGGGACACGGTGTCGGCAAAGGGCGTGCTGGCGCAGAACGTGCGCCAGGGACTGGACTATGTGGCCCGGGGAGAGGTCGATGCCGGTTTCGTTTTCGCCACCGATGCCTCGATCATGAGGGACAAGGTGCACGTGGCGGCCATCGTGCCCATGCCTGTACCGATCACCTATCCGATCGCCATCGTCGCGGGTTCGAAACAGGCGGCCGAGGCAGGCCGGTTCGAGGCGTTCGTGCAATCGGCCGAAGGACGGGCGATCCTCGCCGGCTTCGGTTTCCAGGCTCCCTGAGGCCCGTGGGCGCGGTCTGGATTCCCCTCGCGCTTTCACTCAAGGTCGCGCTGTGGGCGACCGCGATCAATCTCGTCCTCGGCGTGGCCGTGGCCTTTGGCCTCTCGCGCTGGCGTTCACATGCGCGTGAACTGGTCGATTCGATCCTGACCTTGCCGCTGGTGTTGCCCCCCACGGTGCTGGGCTATTACCTGCTCGTATTGCTCGGCCGCCGCGGCGTGTTCGGCGAATGGCTGGACCGCCTCGGCATCCAGCTCGTCTTCACCTGGCAGGGCGCGGTGATCGCCTCCACCCTGGTCGCATTCCCGCTGGTGCAGAAAGCCGCGCGCGCGGCTTTCGAGGCGGTCGATCCACAGATGGAAGACGCCGCGAGGGTGCTGGGCCTGCGCGAGGCGGCGGTGTTCTTCCGTGTATCGCTGCCGCTGGCCGCGCGGGGCATCACGGCCGGCGCTCTGCTCGCTTTCGCCCGTGCATTGGGTGAATTCGGCGCGACGTTGATGATCGCCGGCAATCTTCCCGGGCGGACGCAAACCTTGTCCGTCGCGATCTACGCCGCGGTGCAGGCGGGCGACGATCGCTCCGCGGGCATCATGGTGGCGGTCACGTCGGTGACGTGCGTCGCCGCCCTGCTGCTTGCCGGCTGGCTGGCGCCCGCTCACCTGCGGCGGACGCGCCCATGAGCGTCGACGTCGCCATTCGCACGACGCTGCGCGCCGACGACCGGCACTTCGACCTGGACGTGAGCTTCGTGTCGGAGCACCGGCGTATCGTCATCTACGGCCCCTCCGGTGCGGGCAAGAGCCTGACCTTGCGCACGATGGCCGGCCTGCTCACGCCGGACGCGGGCCATGTCCGCGTCGACGGGCGCACGCTGCTGGACGTCGCGGCGGGTGTGAATCTGCCGGCGCGCGACCGCGAAGTGGCGTATGTGTTCCAGGATTACGCCCTGTTCCCGCACCTCACTGTCGCGCAGAACATCGGCTTCGGGCTGGCGCGCGGTTGGCTCAATCCGCGCCGCCGCGCCCACGACGACCGCGTGCGCCGCTGGATCGAGACGTTCGAACTGCCGGTCGTCGCCGATAGCTATCCGGTGCGCATCTCCGGTGGGCAGCGCCAACGTGTCGCGCTGGCACGCGCCCTGGCGGCCGAACCGCGCCTCGTGCTGCTCGACGAACCGTTCGCGGCGCTGGACCCCGCGCTGCGTGGCCGCATGCGCGCGGAACTGATGGCGTTGCAGGCGCGCCTCGACCTGCAGCTGCTGGTGATCACGCACGATCCGGCCGACGTGGAGGCGATGGACGGCCACACGATCGAAGTGCGCGACGGCCGCGTCGTCTAACGCCGCGTCATTCGGTCACGCCGAGGATGAACGACGAGGGCCCTCCTCGTGGGATGATGCCCGCCGTTCATGGGCGATCGCCCGATGGGGTGAGAGTGCAGCAGTGACGGATAACGACAAGAAGCGGTCCCCGAAGGCGATCGTCGCGTGGCTGGCGAAGCACGTGCTGATGGTGGCGATACTCGGCGTCGCCGCGTTCCTCCTGCACCGGTACATCGCGCGCATGGCCTGGCACGACGTGCGCAACGCCGTCGACCGGATTCCCGGCTGGCATGTCGCGGGCTCCGTCGCCGCGGCCTTGCTGAGCTGGGCCTGCCTCACCGCCTACGACGTCTTCGCCATCGAGACGGTGGTGCCGGGCAAGGTATCGATGCGCATGAAGATCTTCGCTGGCGCGACCACGCATGCGATCTGCAACGCCCTCGGGTTCCACGCGATCACCGGCACGGCGTTGCGTTATCGCATCCTGTCGACACGAGGCGTGAGCGCACCCGATGTGGCGCGCATCGTCGGATTGGTCGGTTTCGCCGTGGCCATGGGTTTCGCCGCCGTGACCGCCATCGCGCTGATGCTGGAGCCGTCGATAGCTCACGGCTGGGGGCGTTGGCTGGGTGCGGCGCTGGTGAGCCTCTTCGTCCTCTTGCTGCGTTGGCTGGCCGGCAAGCACGACGAACTGCGAGTCTGGAAGTTCAGCACGCCCGTGCCCTCGGCACGCTCGGCCGGGGCACAGATCGTCATCGGCGTGGTCGAGATGATCGGCGCCATCGCCGCCATGTACCTGCTGCTTCCCACCGAGGTCGCGGGCAGCTTCCTCGACTTCGCGCCGATCTACGTCGGTGCGATCATCGCCGGCATCGTCAGCAATACACCGGGCGGGATCGGCGCGTTCGAAGCGCTGACGCTGGCGGCCTTTCCGCAGGAGCAGCGTGCCCAGGTCCTGGCGGCCTTGCTGGCGTATCGCGTGATCTACGGCCTCGGGCCGCTGGCGATCGCTTCGCTCGCACTGGGCGCCTTCGAACTCCGCCGCCGCACGAGGAAAGCCTTGTGAGCCGCCTTTCCCGCAATCGGTGGGAGCTTGGCTTGTCCGCGATCGTGCAGGCTCGGTGGGAGCCGACCCTGTCGGCGATGGGTGCTTGCGGGAAACTGGCCCGCTGCCGCGGGATCGCCGACAAGGTCGGCTCCCTCCTGTTCGGCTCCTACCCATGGCGGCGGCTCCCACCGGGCCTTGGGTCGTTGCTTGTCCTCATGTTCCTTGCCGGATGCGCGGCGCCGCATGCTCGCCGTACCGACGTGCTGTTCTGGAACCAGCCGCAGCGCGAAGCGGCGTTCCGCACGATGGAAACGCATTACGCGAGCAACGTGGTGCGGCACGGCAAGGCGCATCCGCTAGCCGTGGGCACGCTGCTGTCGCCGCGCTTCGAAGACGGTTCGACGCTCGAAAGTTACATGGCCGCCCACCACGTGGCGGGTGTCATGGTGGTCGAGGATGGTCGTGTACGCCTTGAACGCTATGGCCTCGGTGCCGGTCCAGCTACCCGCTGGACTTCGTTTTCCGTGGCCAAGTCGTTCACCTCCACCCTGGTCGGCGCCGCCTTGCGCGATGGCGCGATACATGGTCTCGACGACAAGGTGACGCGCTACATCCCCGAACTGGCCGCGGGTGCCTATCGCGACGTGACGATACGGCAACTGCTTTCGATGACCTCGGGTGTGCGCTGGAACGAGGACTATGCCGATCCGAAGTCGGATGTGGCGATGATGTACGAAGGGGCGCGACAGCCCGGCGTTCCTTTGCTGGTCTCGTACATGGCACGGTTGCCTCGCGAGTTCGCGCCTGGCGAACGCTGGGTATACAAGACGGGTGAGACGGACTTGATCGGCATCCTGGTCACCCGGGCGACCGGCAAGACGCTGGCGGCATACCTTTCCGAGAAAATCTGGAAGCCCTATGGCATGGCCGCCGATGCGTTGTGGCTGAAGGACGATGTAGACGGCACGGAGGCCGGAGGCTCCGGCGTGTCCGCCACCTTGGGCGACTACGCGCGGCTAGGCCAGTTCCTGCTCGACCGCGGCATCGCCGACGGCAAGTCCGTGCTGGCCGATGGCTGGCTCGACGACGCCACGCGCTCGCACGCCGGCATCGGCGTTAAGGGCCGTGGCTACGGCTACCAGTGGTGGACGTACGACGATGGCAGCTTCGAAGGCATCGGCATCTTCGGCCAGTTGTTGCACGTCGATCCGAAGCGGCACCTCGTCATCGTGCAACTGGCGGCGTGGCCCGTGGCGACGGACGAGGCCCAGGCCAACGCGCGGGCCGCCTTCGTGCGCGCGGTGAACCGCGCCGTGGACGACGTGCCGGGCCGCTGAATCCCACTCGGATGCAGAGGGGTTCACACGGAACGGCTCTTCCCAACTTGCTTCCCGGACTTCCGGAAGAACCCTAAAATGGCGGCCCCGATCAAAAGGCGCCCCCATGGCCCTCTCCTGGAACGACCTCATCTGCACGCCGGACAAGGACGCCATCGACGCGCTCGCCGAATCCTGGCGCTGGCGCATCGGCGACGCCTTCACGCCTCTGCTGTTCACCGCGCTGGGTGACATGTTCTACGAAGCCGACGAAGGTGGCATCTTCTGGCTCAACACGGGGACGGCCGAGATCGAGCGCGTCGCGGAGAGCGTTCCCGGGTTCAACAACCTGCTGCGCGAGGAGGTCGCCGAAGACTGGCTGTTGCCACCACTGGTCGAAGCGCTGATCGAAGCGGGAAAGACCCGGGCGGAAGGCGAGTGCTACACCTACGTCACCTTGCCGGTCTTCGCCGAGGGCGAATACACGGTCGAGAACCTGAACCCGGTGTCGGCCAGGGAGCACTTCGAGCTGACCGGTTCGGTACTACAGCAGTTGCAGGACGTGCCCGACGGCACCAACGTCAAGATCGACATCACGCATTGAGCGCTGATCAGGCGAAGTAGTCGTCTTCGCGTTGGTGGCGGATGGCGACGATCGCCACGTGTTCCTTGCCGATATGGAAAAGCGCCACGTAGCCGTGGGCGCCGAAAGGAATCACGAGTTCGCGGAGGAAGGGATGGTTCGCCTCCGCCTTGCGGCAGGTATAGGGAAATTCCTCGAGGATCCGCACGGCGCGCACGAGCGTCGCGAGCGCCCGTTCGGCCAGGTCCGGATCGTGGCCGGCGAGGAAGTCGGTGAAGCGGAGGAGGTCGGATCGCGCGCCATCCGTGTAGCGAACCTCGTAAGTCATTCCTTTCCTTTCTTTCGTCGCGCGGCGGCGATTCGCTCGGCGGCCTCCTTATGTATGCTCTGCGCGGCGTGATAGATGCCGGTCCGCTCCGCCTGCGCCAGTGAGGCAAGGCCACGGGCAACGAATTCGCGCTGCATGGTTCGACGCTCGATGGCTTCCGCCATGGCGGTCTCGACGAAGGCGGACAGGGTTTCCTCCTTGCCGAGGACATCCTCGGCTTTCTCCCGGAAGGCGGGCTCCACGCGGATCGAAGGAATGGTGGCGGTCTTCATGGCGCGCTCCTGCATTGCATTTGCGATGCAGGCTAACACGGTTCGGGAAGGCGCGCACGGTCGCGCGGGGTTCAACCTGGTATCGAGGTCGTGCAGGCCCGGGCCCGTGATTCGAGCAGGACGCGTTCGCGTTCGTTCCGCGTCATGCGCGCCGCGCGTAGGAACGCTTCGCGGGCGTCGCCCATGCGGCCGAGGCGGAACAGAAGGTCGCCATGCACGCTGGGCAACAGGTGATAGTCGCGCAGCGACGGCTCGCCGATCAGCGCCTCGACGATGGGCAGGGCCGCCTCGGGCCCCTCGGACATCGACACGGCCACCGCGCGGTTGAGTTCAACGACAGGCGAAGGCACGACCTCGACCAGCTCGGCGTACAACGCGGCGATGCGCGGCCAGTCGGTATCGCCGGCACGCGTGGCGCGTGCATGGCAGGCCGCGATGGCGGCTTGCAGCGCGTAGGGGCCATGCGCGCCGCCCAGGCGCTCGGCGCGTTCCAACGCGGTGAGGCCGCGCCCGATCAACAGGCGGTCCCAGCGGTGCCGGTCCTGGTCGAGCAACAGGATCGGCTGCCCGTCCGGACCGGTACGTGCGCCTGCGCGGGAGGCCTGGATTTCCATGAGCGCCACCAGCCCATGGACTTCCGCTTCGCCAGGCATCAGTTCGGCGAGGATGCGGCCCAGCCGCTGCGCTTCATCGCAGAGCGCGGGACGCATCCAGTCGCCACCGGTGGTGGCGGCGTATCCCTCGTTGAAGATCAGGTAGAGAACGCGCAGCACCGACGCGAGCCTCTCCTTCAGGGCGTCGCCGCGAGGCACCTCGTAGGCCACGGCTTCATCCGCCAGGCTACGCTTGGCCCGCACGATGCGCTGGGCGACCGTGGCCTCGGGAACGAGAAACGCGCGTGCGATCTCGTCGGTGGTCAGTCCGCCGAGCAGGCGAAGCGTCAACGCCACGCGCGCCTCGATCGACAGCGCCGGATGGCAGGCGGTGAAGATCAACCGCAGCATGTCGTCGCCGATGTCGTCGTCGAGCGCGTCGATCAGCCGGTCGTCGTCCGACTCGAGCAGACCTTCCATATCCTTGCCAAGGGCTTCGAGCTTGCGGCCGGCCATGCGTTCCCGCCGGATGCGATCCACGGCGCGGTGCTTCGCCGCCTGGGTCAGCCACGCGCCGGGATTGCGCGGCACGCCTTCACGCGGCCACTGCTCCAGGGCGGAAACGAGCGCGTCCTGGGCCAGTTCCTCGGCGAGATCGAGGTCGCGCACCATGCGCGCGACCGTGGCGATCAGGCGAGGCGACTCGATCTTCCAGATCGCATCGATGGCGCGATGGGTGTCGTGTTTCGTCATGGCCACGCATGACAGCACCCGCCGTCATGCGTGGCAAGCCGCGTTGCGGCAATCAGGACGCCACGGGCATCAGTTCTTCCATGCGGTAGAGCTCGCGGATTTCCAGCCGGGCGTCGTTGCCGTCGGGGAACGGATAGCTTTCCGCCCAGGCGATGACATCGTCGAGGCTATCGACGCGAAGCACCCAGAACCCGGCGACCATCTCCTTGATCTCGGCGAACGGGCCGTCGAACACCGTGGGCTTGCCCTTGCCGAAGCGCACCCGCTTGGCATGGCGGCTGGACGACAGGCCGTGTCCCGCGATGAGGAAGCCCGCCTCGTGCCCTGCGCGGTTGGCCTCGGTCATGCGGCCAAGAATCTCCGGGCCCGGGTCCCAATCGGTTTCGCTGCGTTCGTTCGCCTTCAACATCACGATGTAGCGGGACATGGGCGAGTCCGCTTCGCTGGGATCGCCGAAACCGCCCAGGCCGCCGGGGCAGCCGATCGGGCGGATGTCCACCACGGCGTCGCCGTGCGCATCTTCCGCCGGCCAGCCTTTCACCCAATCCACGGCTTCATCCATCGACTCCGCCTCGATGATGCTGATACCGGCGACCAGCTCCTTCGTTTCAGTGAACGGGCCGTCCTGTATGACGGCCTTCCGGTCTGGTCCGAAGGTCACGCGTACGCCTTCCCGGCTGGGTTTCAAACCTTCGCCGGCGAGGAAACGGCCGTCTGCGGCAAGCGTGTCCACATAGTCGCCCATCGCCTCGATGAGCTCGCGCGTGGGGCGCACGCCGGCTTCACTATCGCTGTCCGCCTTGCGGATGATCAGGAATCGCATGGTTGGCTCCTCACGGGCTTGGCTTGTCGCCGGCGTTGATCATCCAGGGCACCCCGAACTGGTCCTTGAACATGGCGAAACCGTTGGCCCAGAAGGTCTCGCCATAGGGCATCTGCACCTTGCCCTTCTCCGAGAGCGCCTCGTACACCTTGCGGCCTTCCTCCACGTCGGTGAAGCCGAGGGTGATGGTGACGCCCTGGATGCCGTTCTGGGAATCGTCGGGGCTGTCCGACCCCATGATCATCTGGTCCCCGACGACCAGGTTCACGTGCATGACCTTCTCGCCCATGGCCGCGAGCGCTTCCGGCGTCATGCCGCCGCAGCCGTCGTTGGCGGCGCCTTCCTGTGGAGGCATGTCCTTGAATCGATGCAATTCGCCGATCTTGCCGCCAAGCGCCTTCTCATAGAATCGGAAGGCCGCTTCGCAGGTGCCGTTGAAAAAGAGGTAAGGCTGGATCTTCATGACGAACTCCGTCTGTCGTGGGTCAATGGTGTGAGGCGAGTTCGGCGCGCAGGCGCTCTTCCTGGACGCGTGCTTCCGGGGTGAACTCGGCACCGAAATCCTCCGCCTCGAAGATGCGGCGGATCTCGATTTCGGATTCCCCTTCGAAGGGGTTGGGTGCGCGCTTCACCCACTCGATCGCCTCGTCGAGCGAGCGCACCTGGATGAGCCAGAAACCGGCGATGAGTTCACGGGTTTCCGCGAAGGGGCCGTCGACGACGTCGCGGCGATCGCCGGAAAAACGCACACGGGCGCCCTTGCTACTGGGGTGGAGGCCCTCCCCGGCGAGCATGACGCCGGCCCGGACGAGTTCCTCGTTGTAATTGCCCATGGCCGTGAGCAGTTCCTCGCTCGGCATCTGGCCGGCTTCGGAAGCCTCGGTCGCCCTTACGATCACCATGAAACGCATCGCCGTTCTCCTTGCTGGTCACCGGAAAGGACTCCCGGCGTTCATGGAGACGTCGATTGTGGACCGGCGGTATCGACAAGGGCGACCGACATTTATTCAACAGGGGGCGTCTTGCCCGGCATGGGGTGCCCGGGTGGTCCCACCGGAGCCTCGAAAACGGCGCGGACGCCATCCTGCTCGAACCGGACGGACGCCTCCCCGCGCGTGGGGCCGCCCAGCACCCGCTCGATGAACCGCGTGCCGAATCCACGGCGCATGGGTGTCGCCACCGGCGGGCCGCCGCGCTCTTTCCATTCCAGCCGCGCTTTCGCTGCGCCGGGTGTCCCGACCAGCGACCACTCGATGGTCACTGTGCCCGACGATGTGGAAAGCGCGCCGTACTTGGAGGCATTGGTCAGGAGTTCATGGACGGCCATGGCCATCGCCACGGCGGCTTCCGGCTCTAGTGCCAGGGGCGGTCCCTCCAAGGCGATCCTGGCGTCGCCGGGATCGTGCGGCGCGACCGCGGCTTCGATCACCCCGCGCACGGTCAGGTCGGCGTGCGAGGGATCGAGCAGCAGGTCCTGCGCACGGGCCATGGCCCGCAGCCGGTTGCTGAAGGCGCTCATCGAAACCTCCACCGGGCGGTCGTCGCTGAAACTCTGCATGGCCATGGCCTGGACCACGGCGAGGAGGTTCTTCATGCGATGGTTGAGGTCGTTGATGACGATGCGCTGCGCGCGCTCGGCGTCGCGATGGCTGGAGACATCGACGCAGCTGCCCCAATAGCCGGCGAACTTCCCGCCACGATGGAAGGGCGCGCCATTATCCAGTAGCCAGCGGTACTGGCCGTCGTGCCGGAGCAGGCGGTACTCCATCGAGAACGGCCTGCGCGCGTCGAACGCATCCACATAGGTGTCGAGGCAGCGTTCCAGGTCGTCGGGATGGACGCCGGATGCCCAGCCCTCGCCGATCTCCGCGGACATGTCGCGGCCGGTGTAGTCGAGCCAGGGCTTGTTGAACCAGTCGCACAGCTTGTCCGGCCCCGAACGCCAGATCATGATCGGCGCGAAATCCGCCAACTCACGAAACTCGTGGTCGCCCGTGGCGATCGCCCTCTCGATCGAACCGGTCGCGTCGTCGTTCATAGATTCACGTTGTCGGCGAATGCCCCGACCATAGCGCAATCTTCACGCCCGTTACATGCCGTTACGCGGCTTGCGTGAGGCGGGTCACGTCGCGCCGGGCGGGTGGTCATTTTCAGAATCCTTCTATTGCAAAGCGTTGCTCCGCCGTGGCGCGCCCCGAAAAGTCCCGAACTCGTGCCGCGCTGTGCCAGAATCCGGTCGCAGCCGCGACATCGTTCGCGCGCAGCATGTCACTGGGGATACGAAACGAAGACCGGTTCACCGCGCAGGCGGGGGACGGGCCTTGCCGTATCCGCGGCACGGCGACGATTACGCCGTCATCTCACGGGATCGGAAGGGACACATGGATCTGCTTCGCTTTATCGCCCTGTTGCCCGTGCGCTTCGTGCGCGGCCTGTTCTGGTTGCTGGGCCGCTTGTTCAGGCCCATTTTCGGCAATATGGCCTGGTCGGCGCCCGCCTGGGTTCCGGCCACCGGCCGCGTCGCCCGCAGCCATCCGCTGAAGTTCACCGGCAGCATCGCCGGCGTCCTGCTCCTGGTCGCTGCCGGATGGTTCGGCTGGCAATGGTGGGAGAACAGGCCGAAGCCCGTGGAGCCCGACCGCGTCAGCTTCGAGGCGCCGGCCCCCGGGACGAGCGACTACGAACACGTGCCGGTGACCATCCATCCGCTCACCGTGACCTTCTCCGCTTCCGCGGCGCGGCTGGAAGCCCTCGGCAAGCCGGTGACCGATGGCATCGCCATGGATCCGAAGCTGCCCGGCCAATGGACATGGGAAAACGACCGCGTGCTGCGTTTCGTCCCGGCGAGCGACTGGCCGGTCGGCCGCAAGATCGATGTGAGCTTCGACAAGGCGAAGGTCTTCGCGCCTCAGGTGTTGCTGGCCGACGACCATTTCAGCTTCAGTACCGCGCCCTTCACCGCGAGGGTCGTCAACGGCGAGTTCTACCAGGACCCGCAGGACCCGACGAAGAAAAAGACGATCGTCCAGTTCGGCTTCAACTATCCCGTGGACGCGGCGCAGTTCGAGAAGCGTCTGTCGCTCGACCTGCGCAACGGCGACGAAAAGCGCGGGAGCGCACTGAAATTCAGCGTCACCTACGACGAGCGCCGCCTGAACGCCTTCGTCCACTCGCAACCGCTCCAGTTACCGCGGGACGATGGCGCGGTGGGCGTCAAGCTCGATGATGGCGTACGTAGCAGCCGCGGTGGCGATGGAACGCAAGAGGCGCTGGAGACCTCGGTGCGCGTGCCCGGCCAGTACAGCCTGAAGCTCGACGAGGTCTCGGCCACGCTGGTCGACAACGCGAGGTTCGAGCCGGAACAAGTGGTGGTGATGCATTTCGGCGGCCCGGTGAGCGACAACGAGCTGGCCAGGCGCTTGCACGTATGGGCCGTGCCGGAAGGAGACGACAAGCATTATTCGGTGTCGCAAGTGGGCGACGCCGACCTGCGGTCCTTCACCCCGCTCAAGCCGGAAGTCGTGCCCACTGAGAACGACTGGTCGGAAACGCAGAGCTTCCGCTACCACGCCCAGCCAGGCCAGCGCATCTATGTGCGCGTGGACAAGGGCATGACCTCCTTCGGCGGTTACGTGATGCCGAAAGCCCGGGCCGACATGCTCACCGTTCCGGACTATCCACGCCTGCTCCGTTTCATGGCCGACGGATCGCTGCTGTCGCTCAGTGGCGACCGGCGCGTTTCGGTGGTGTCGCGCAACATCCCCGGCATGCGCGTGGAGGTGGGCCGCGTGTTGCCGGACCAGTTGCAACACCTCGTTTCACTCAACACGGGCAGTTATGCGAAGCCGGAGATGTATGGCTTCACTCCGGACCACATCGTCGACCGCTTCGTGAAAAAGGTTTCCTTTCCCGAGGAAGGTCCCGGCAAGGCGCATTACGAAGGTTTCGACCTGGGGCAGTACCTCGCCACCGGCAAGCGTGGCGTATTCCTGCTCAAGCTCTCGGGCTACGATGCCAAGGCGGAACAGGAAGCGCGCGAGCGGCGCGAAAAGGCCGCGCGTGAGGCGGCCGCACGCGAGGCGGGAGGCGATGCGGACAGCGCGGCGGCCGACGCCGTGCCCGAGGACGATATCGATTCGGCTCCCTACGACTGGCCGAAGGACGAACGCCTGGTCGTCATCACCGACCTGGGCGTCATCGCCAAGAAATCGCTCGATGGCAGCCAGGACATCTTCGTGCAATCCATCCGCGGCGGCCAGCCGGTGGGTGGTGCTTCCGTGTCGGTGATCGCCAGGAATGGCAGCACGTTGTTCACCCAGGGCACCGGTGCGGACGGTCACGCTCACTTCGCCAACCTCAAGGGCTTCACGCAGGAGAAGGCGCCGGCCATGTACGTGGTCCGCCAGGGCGACGACCTGTCCTTCCTCCCGGTGACTTCGTACGACCGCACTCTGGACTTCTCACGCTTCGACATCGGCGGCGAACCGAACGCGCACAGCCAGGGCCAGCTATCGGGATACCTGTTCTCCGACCGCGGCATCTACCGGCCAGGCGATCTCTTCCACGTGGGGATGATCGTGCGCGCCAACAGCTGGACGCGCAGCGTGGCCGGCATGCCGTTGATCGCCGAGGTGGTGGACCCGCGAGGCACCACGGTACGTCAGCAGACGGTGGCCATGGACACCGCGGGCTTCGCGGAACTGGATTACACCACGGCAGAAACCTCGCCTACGGGTAACTGGACCGTCAACCTGTACATCGCCAAGGACGGCAAGCCGTACTCGCAGATCGGGAGCACCACGGTGCAGGTGAAGGAGTTCCAGCCCGACCGGATGAAGGTCTCGGCCGCGCTCTCCACGGCCGTGCCCGAAGGTTGGGTGAAGCCCACGCAGCTGAAAGCGCTGGTCGACGTGCGGAACCTGTTCGGCACGCCTGCGGCGGACCGGCGCGTGGAAGGTTCGTTGACCCTGCGACCCGCGTTTCCTTCGTTCCCGAGCTACAAGGACTACCACTTCTACGACGTACGCCGGGCGAAGGAAGGATTCGAGGAGAAACTGGCCGACGTGAAGACCGACGACAAGGGCCATGCGGAGTTCGCGCTGGACCTGTCCAAGTACGCCGACGCCACGTACCAGCTGTACTTCCTCGCCAAGGCTTACGAGGCGGAAGGTGGCCGCAGTGTCGCCGCGGCCACGCAGGGCATGGTGTCGTCGAACGATTGGCTGGTCGGCTACAAGTCGGTCGACAACCTCGACTATGTGAGCCGTGATGCGAAGCGCAGCGTCAACCTCGTCGCGATCGATCCGAATGCGAGGCGCATGGACCTGCCGGGCCTGAAGCAGGCGATCGTTGAGACACGTTACGTTTCGGTGCTCACGAAACAGGATTCAGGCGTCTTCAAGTACGAGTCGAAGGCACGCGAGTCGACGCTGTCGGAGGTGCCCTTGAGCATCCCCGCCGCCGGTGCCGACGTGACACTGCCCACCGACAAGCCGGGTAACTTCGCCCTGGTGGTGAAGGATGCCAGCGGCAAGGAAGTCAACCGCGTCGCCTGGTCGGTCGCCGGCGAAGGCAATGTCTCCCGCTCGCTGGAGCGCAACGCCGAACTGCAGCTCACGCTGTCCAAGACCGACTACGCACAGGGCGAGGCGGTGGACATAGCCATCCGTGCTCCCTACGCGGGCAGCGGCCTCATCACCATCGAGCGCGACAAGGTCTACGCGCACGCCTGGTTCCATGCCGATGCCACGAGCACGGTGCAGCACATCACCGTGCCCGCCGATTTCGAAGGCAACGGTTACATCAACGTGCAGTACGTGCGTGACCCGTCCTCCGACGAGATCTTCATGAGCCCGCTGTCGTTCGGCGTGGTGCCGTTCTCGGTGAACATGGACGCGCGCCGCAACGGGATAGCCGTCGAGTCGCCTGCCCTGGTCAAGCCGGGAGACACGGTGACCTTCCACATCACCTCGCCGGTGCCGACGCGCGCCGTGGTATTCGCCGTGGACGAAGGCATCCTGCAGGTGGCCCGCTACAAGCTGGGCGATCCGCTGCAGTACTTCTTCCGCAAGCGCATGCTCGAGGTTTCCACCTCGCAGATCCTCGACCTCATCATCCCCGACTTCCAGAAGTCGATGGCGATGGCCGCTCCGGGCGGCGATGCCGATGGCGCGATCGGCCGCCAGCTGAATCCGTTCCGGCGCAAGCGCGACAAGCCGGTGGCGTACTGGTCGGACATCGTCGATGTCGACGGCTCGCGCGACCTTACCTATAAAGTGCCCGACTACTTCAACGGCAAGCTGCGAGTCATGGCGATCAGCGTGTCGCCCGATCGCATCGGTACGTTCGAAGGCGCCACCACGGTCCGGGGCGACTTCGTCCTTTCACCGAACGTACCCACCACGCTCGCGCCCGGCGACGAGGCGGAGATCAGCGTCGGCGTGGCGAACAACCTCACCGGCCTGGGTGGCAAGGAGGTGCCGGTCGCCGTGGGCCTCAAGCTGGGCCCGCAGTTGCAGATCGTGGGCGACGCGACCAAGACCCTGAATCTTGGCGAGATGCGGGAAGGTGTCGCCACCTTCCGTGTGCGCGCGACGGACAAGCTGGGCTCGGGCAACCTCGGTTTCACGGCGAGCTACAACGGCAAGTCCGCGAAGCAAGGCGTCGACCTGTCGGTGCGCCCGGCATCGCCCATGCGCACGGATCTCGCCTTCGGTCATGTGGATGCGCATTCACGCGGTGACGTGACCGGCCTGCGCGACATGCACGACGAGTACGCCAAGCGCGACGCGGCCTTTTCCACCGTTCCGGTCGTGCTGGCGCGCGGCCTGGCCGCGTATCTAGTGGATTTCCCGCATTACTGCACGGAGCAGGTGATCAGTGCGGCGATGCCCGCCCTGATCCTCGGACAGCACCCGGAGTTCGGTGACGTGAAGCCGGCCCGGATGATGGACGGCACCCAACCGCCCGCGGACCCCGTGGCGGCCTTGTTCGACACCTTGCACGCGAGGCAGAACGGGCAAGGTGGCTTCGGCCTGTGGACGGCGACACCGGACACCCATGCGTTCGCTACCGACTACGCCGTGCACTACCTCATCGAGGCGAGCGACCGCGGCGTGGCCGTACCGCGCGACATGCTGGCGTCGGCCGACGAGGCACTTCGCCAGATCGCGGCTGACGACAGCGGCGATTCGCTGGTGGAGATGCGCCAGAGGGCGTACGCCATCTACCTGCTGACGCGGCAGGGCAACGTCACCACGAACGACCTCGCCTCCCTGCAACGCCGCCTGCAGGAAGTCCATGCGAACGAGTGGAAAAACGATCTTGCCGCCGCGTGGCTCGCGGCCTCGTACAAGCTGCTTCACCAGGATCGCCTCGCAAGCGACCTGATCGCCGGGCCGCGAAAAGTCCTCGTGCGCAAGCCGGCGGACGAGCCATATGTCTATGCCGACTATTACGACGCGCCCATCCGCGATGCCACGGTGCTGTACGTGCTATCGAAACACTTTCCCGATCTGGCGAAAGCCCTGCCGCCGGAGACGGTCGAGAACCTGGTCGGCCCGTTGTCCAGGGGGCACTACAACACCTTGTCTTCGGCGATGATCATTCTCGCGCTGGACGCATGGGCGAAGGACGCGGGGGGTGACCCGGCGAGGCTTTCCATCGGCGCGGTCGCCGCGAACGGCACGGTCACGCCGATCGGCGCACCCAAGGGGTCGATCCTCGACGGGCGATGGTCCGCGGGCACGCAACGTCTCCGGCTGGTCAACGACGCCGACGCCACGGCCTGGTACGGCGTGGCGCAGACCGGTTTCGACCGCAAGCCGGCCAGCGATACGCGCAAGGACGGCCTGGAGATAACCCGCACCTATACGGACACGAAGGGCAAGGCCGTCGACACCGTGAACACCGGCGACGAGATCGACGTGCACGTGCGCATCCGCGCCACGAAGGACGAGGGGGTCGACAACATCGCGATCGTCGACCTGCTGCCGGGCGGCTTCGAGCCCGTGCTCGACACCGCGGCGCCGGCCGAAGCGGCGACGGTATCTTCCGACGAGGCGGCGCCGGAAGAGGGATCCGAGGTGAGTGAAGCAGCCGAGGGTGAAGCCGGTGATACGCCGGCATGGCGTTCGCCGATCGGCAACCCCGAGTCCACATGGAAACCCGAGTACGCCGATGTTCGCGAGGATCGCGTCGTCGTTTACGGTTATGCCAGCCGTGACGTGCAGGAGTTCGTCTACCGGATCAAGGCGACGAATGCGGGCAGGTTCGTCATCCCTCCGGCCCTCGTCCAGTCCTTGTACGACCGGGGCGTGCAGGCCAGCGCACCCGGCGGCGGCACGATGACGGTGGAGCGGAAGCCATAAAGGCAGGTCCCATCCGACTCGTCCGCATGAAGTGGCACAACGCCCTGGTGGCGTTGTTGCTGCTCCTGGCCGTTATCCTCGGGTTGCGGTTGTGGCCGCACGATACGCTGCGCACGTGGTTCCCTTCCTCGACCGCGGTGTACGACGCGAACGGCCGGTTGCTGCGGTTGACGCTGGCGAGCGACCAGCGCTACCGCTTGTGGGTGCCGCTCGAGGACATCTCGCCCACGCTGGTCGACGCCGTCTTGCTGCACGAGGATCGCTGGTTCTACTGGCACCCGGGTGTCAGTGCCTGGGGCCTCGCGCGCGGTGCGTGGATGACCTATGTACGGCGCGGCAACGCGCAAGGCGGTTCGACGGTCACGATGCAGCTTGCCCGGTTGATGTGGCGCCTGGATACGCGCAGTCCGGGCGGAAAGTTCGTGCAGGCGGCCCGCGCGGCGCAACTGGAACTGCTTTATTCCAAGCACGACATCCTCGAGGCGTATCTGAACGCCGCGCCCTATGGCCGCAACGTCGAGGGTGTCGGTGCCGCCAGCCTCGCTTATTTCGGCAAGGCGCCGTCGCGACTGAGCCTGCCCGAGGCGCTCACCCTCGCGGTCATTCCGCAGGACCCCTCGCGCGGGCTGCCGGGCCACATCGAGGGGAGCGCCGTGATCGGCAAGGACCTCAAGCTATCGCGCGACCGGCTGTTCTCGCGCTGGTTGAGCAGGCATCCCGGCGACGCCGGCGCCAGGCCGCTGTTCGACCTGCCACTTCGCTTGCGCCCGTTGTCACAGTTGCCCTTCGAGGCGCCGCATTTCGTCGAGCAGGTGCTCGCGGAGCGCCGCCTGGACGGCGATAGCGACATGCGCGTCGCGACGACGCTCGACCTCGGTCTCCAGCACAGCCTGGAACGCCAGGTGCGCCAATACATCGAGCGCAGCGGCGATCGCGGTATCCGCAATGCCGCGGCGATCCTCGTCGACACCCGCGACATGGGCGTCAAGGCCATGGTCGGTTCCGCGGACTATTTCAATGCCTCGATCCAGGGACAGGTGAACGGCACGCTGGCGAAACGGTCGCCGGGTTCCACGTTGAAGCCTTTCATCTACGCGCTCGGCTTCGACCAGGGCGTGCTCCATCCGGAGACCGTGCTGCGCGATGTGCCGTCGGCTTTCGGCCCGTATACGCCGGAGAATTTCGACGGCCATTTCCTCGGGCCGGTGACGGCGACGCAGGCGCTGGTTCGAAGCCGCAACATCCCGGCGGTGCAGGTGGCCGCAAGGCTCGCCAATCCCAGCCTCTACCAGTTCCTCCGCGATGCGGGCATCTCGCGCATGGCCAGCGAACAGCACTACGGGTTGGCACTGGTGCTCGGCGGCGGCGAAGTGACGATGCAGGAGCTCTCCGGTCTCTACGCGATGCTGGCCAACCGCGGGGAGCTGCGGCCGCTGCGCCTGCTCGCTACGCAGGCGAAAAGGGGTGGGACGCGCCTGCTCAGCGAGGAGGCGAGCTTCATGGTCATGGACATGCTCAGGCAGAATCCGCGACCGGACGATGCGGTGGCGGCGCAACCCTCCCGGCTTCCTGTGTATTGGAAGACCGGCACCTCGTGGAGTTTTCGCGACGCCTGGACCGCCGGAAGTTTCGGTCCCTACGTGCTGGTCGTCTGGATCGGCAATTTCGACGGCGCGGGCAACCCGGCCTTCGTCGGCGTGGACGCCGCGGCACCGCTGTTCTTCCGCATCGCCGACGCGCTGCGTGCCGAACGCCCGGGCCTGGCCGAGCCGGTCCGGCGCAATCCGCCGAACCTCCGCCGTGTGCCCGTTTGCCTTGCGAGCGGCGACCTGCCGAACGCATGGTGCCCGCAGGTCGGCAGCACCTGGTTCATTCCCGGTAAGTCACCGATCAAGGTGAGCAACGTGCATCGCCCCGTGGTGGTCGACACGGCGACGGGCAAGCCGGCATGTCCCCCCTACGCTCCCGGCAGGACGCGCATCGAGGTCTACGAATACTGGCCGTCCGACCTGGCTCGCGTCTTCGCCCAGGCTGGCATGCCACGAAGGGCACCGCCGGCCTTGCCGGATTGTCAGGGCGGCGGCCAGCCGGCGGGCGATCCGCCGAAGATCACGTCGCCGCTGAAAGGCAGCACGTACCAGATTCGCGTGTCCCGGCTCGGCAGCGAGCGTGTCGCCTTCTCCGCCACGACCGACGCCGGCACGCGCATGCTCTACTGGTTCGTCGACGACGCCTATCTCGGTAGCGTGCCCAGCGGGCAGGCCCTGATGTGGGCACCGGAGCGCACGGGCCGCTTCCTCGTCCGCGTGGTGGACGACCAGGGCCGCACGGATTCGCGCGAGTTGGGCGTGGGCGCGCTCGAATAGCCGTAGACGCGCCGCACACGGGGCGGATACATGCCTAGTCCTCAAATGCCGGGCATGTCATCCATAGAAGGAACGGTTCCCATGGACGTCGCAGCCCATCGGACACAAGCCACCCATCCCAAGGCGGCCATCGTCACGACATGTGTGCTGGCCGCGCTGGCGGGCCTGATGTTCGGCCTCGATATCGGCGTGATCTCCGGTGCCACCCAGTTCATCCAGTCCGACTTCAAGGTGTCCGACCGGACCATCGAATGGATCGTCAGCGCCATGATGGCCGGTGCGGCCGTCGGCGCGCTTGGCGCCGGATGGATGTCCGCCGCGCTGGGGCGGAAGCGGTCCCTGATCCTCGCCGGCGTGCTGTTCATCGCCGGATCCCTGTTCTGCGCGGTGGCGGGCTCGGCCACGATCCTCATCGTGGCGCGCTTCGTCCTCGGCCTGGCGATCGGCGTGGCGACGTTCACCGCGCCGCTCTACCTGGCCGAGGTCGCGCCGGAGAAGATCCGCGGTGCGATGATCTCCACCTATCAGCTGATGATCACCACGGGCATCCTCCTGGCCTTTCTCTCCGACACGGCCTTCAGTTCGAGCGGCAACTGGCGCTGGATGCTTGGCGTCATCGCCGCGCCGGGCGTGCTCTTTCTGCTCGGCCTGTTCTATCTGCCCGACAGCCCCCGCTGGCTGTTGATGCGCGGCCGGCGCAAGGACGCGGAAACCGTCCTGGTGAAGCTCCGCGGCGACGAAGCCATCGTGAAGAAAGAGATCGACGACATCGACGAGCAGTTGAAGACGCGGCAGCATGGCTTCAGCATGTTCAGGGAGAACCCGAACTTCCGCCGTTCCGTCGGACTCGGCGTGCTGTTGCAGGCGATGCAGCAATTCACGGGCATGAACGTGGTGATGTATTACGCGCCGCGCATCTTCAAGGACATGGGCTACGACACGCAGGCCCAGATGTGGTTCACCGCCGCCGTGGGCCTCACGAACGTGCTCGCCACCCTGATCGCATTCGCCTTCGTCGACCGCCTCGGCCGGAAGCCGATCCTCTACGCGGGTTTCACGATCATGGCCGTCGGCCTGGGCGTCGTCGGCACGATGCTCGGTCTCGGCGTGAACTCGCGCGGCGAGCAGTATTTCACCGTGGCGATGCTGCTGCTTTTCATCGTGGGTTTCGCGATGTCGGCGGGTCCGCTGATCTGGACGCTGTGCTCCGAGGTGCAACCGTTGAAAGGCCGCGATTTCGGCATCGCGTGCTCCACCTTCACCAACTGGGTGACCAACATGATCGTGGGGGCGACGTTCCTCACCCTCCTGAGTGGCATCGGCAATGCGCAGACCTTCTGGCTGTATGCGGCTCTCAACGCCTTGTTCATCGGCATCACGTTCTGGCTCGTGCCCGAAACCAAGAACGTGACACTCGAACAGATCGAGCGAAACCTGATGAGCGGGAAGTCGCTGCGCAAGATCGGCCAATGACCCACCGGGGCCCTTGATCTGTCGCTTCCATAGCACGGGCCAAGGGCCTCCGTCTTGAGATCTGAGACCACTTTTCGAAGGCGTGAGCCGCGTCGAAGTTCGGAAACAAACTCGAATTTTTGAGGAATCTTCCATATGGATCCTCGGCGCATTCCTACACACTTTCCTTAGCGCTCGCGTCTGTCGAGCTCGGCTGCGTGATGCGCGGGGATGACCCGTGTCTCCCCAGGCCGACGGTTCCGAAGGAGCCGTTGCTCAGAACTCAAGAAAAGAAAGGTTAATTGGATGAACCTCAAGGTTATGACTTCCGCCCTGCTTATCGCAGGCCTGGCGGCTCCGTCCGCTTTCGCAGTCGACGGTGGCACGATCACGTTCGACGGCTCGATCACCAACGTGACCTGCTCGGTCAGCGGTGGCGATCCGGGTAATGGACCCGATTTCACCGTGCAGATGCAGGGCGTGAGCGCAGGCAACTTCGCCAACGTGGGTGACGTCGCCGGCAAGACCGGGTTCCGCATCTATGTCGGTAAAGATGGAGAAACCAGCTGCACGAACGGCACGAAGGTCTGGGCCGCGTTCGAGCCGGGTACCACGGTCGATCCGAGCACGGGCGCCCTCATCGTGTCGGGCGGCGCCACGGGCGTTCAGATCCGTCTCTTCGACAAGTTGGACAACCCGATCGACATCGACGGCAACAACCAGGGCGCGGTGCAGGAAACGGTCACCGACAACCAGGCGATCCTCGTCTATGCGTCCGCGTACCAGCGCACGGCCGCCGTCGTCGCGGGTGAGGCAGACAGTTCCGTGGTGTACGGCGTGCGCTTCGAGCCGTAAATCGACTGTCCGCGGGTAAGTGACCGCGGTTTGCAAGGAGCGGTCGCCGGCTGTGGCCGGCGACCGCATCGTCCACAGGAAGGAACGCTTCGAATGCCAGGAACGAACCGGATGATGTCGCGATGGTCCGCCGTGGCGGTTGCCCTGGCAACCGTCACGGCCAGTGGGGTGACGGAGGCGGGCATCGTCATGAACGCAACGCGTTATGTCTACGACGCCGGAGTGAACGAGGTCACCGTAAAGGTGAGCAATACGGGAAGTCTTCCCGTGCTGACACAGGCATGGATCGACGAGGGCGACGCGCACTCGACGCCCGAACGGGTAGACGTTCCCTTCAACCTCACGCCGCCTATCGCGCGAGTGGAATCGGGCAAGTCGCAAACGCTTCGTATCTCGTACACGGGAGCCGCGCTGCCCGCCGACCGCGAATCGCTTTTCTGGATCAACGTGCTCGAAGTGCCGCCAAAGTCGGCGGAGGACAAGGACAGCAGCAAGATGCAGCTCGCATTCCGTTACCGTCTGAAGCTGTTCTACCGGCCGAAAGGACTTGCCGGCTCGGCGAGTGGGTCGCCGGACAGGATCGTGTGGACACGCGCTTCGGGCGGAGGTCTTTCGGCTGACAACCCCACGGCCTACCACGTCACCATGAACGATGTTCACCTCGAATCCGCCGGCCGTTCGGTAAGCATCGAGCCTTTCGCCATCGCTCCCTTTGCGAAGGCGACGCCGAAGCTGGCGGAGGCGATACCCCTGGATGGCGGTGTGACGGTACGCTACCAGAGCATCAACGACTACGGCGGCTTCGTCTCGCACGAAAAAACGGTCGGCGCACCATGACCCGGCGTCGTCCAGGCATACGATTGGCGCGACGCCCGTTGGCGGTAGCGCTAGCCCTGCTGGGCCCGGCCGCAGGCAGGGCCGTGGCCATCGGGCCCGTCGGACCGGATCCGTCACTCGATCCCACGGCACCGCAGGCCACCTTCAGTTCCGATTTCATCCACTCATCCGGGGGCGCCATCGACCTTTCCCGGTTCGAGCGAGGCAACATCACGTTGGCGGGCATCTACCGGCCGAGCGTGCTGGTGAACGGCGAGCCGATTCCCGGCATGCGGGACGTCGTATTCCGCCAGGTGGCCGATAGCGAGAGCGCGCAACCCTGCTTCGATCGAAGCACGTTGCTGCGGTTCGGTCTCGACATCGAGAAGTTACAGGCACGCACCGCCGCCGACGCGTCGATCCGCCTACTGGGCGATACCGCGTTCTGCGGTCATCTCGAGCAGTACGTGCCGGGGGCGACGGTCGATTTCGACGATGGCGACCAGATCCTCCGGGTCACGCTCCCGCAGGCATTTCTCCGGACCCGCGCCCGTGGCTACGTGAGCCCGGAGTTCTGGGAGGATGGGGAGCAGGCGGCCATGCTCAACTACAACGCGAACACTTTCCAGGTGCGCCGCGACGGCAAGCGTTCCACGGACAGCTACGTCAGCCTGAATGCAGGCGCCAACCTCGGCGGGTGGCGTCTGCGCCAGGCCGGCTCCCTTTCGTTGCGCGACGGCAGCAGTCGCTGGCGGAACAACCAGGTCTATGCCCAGCACGACCTCACGGATGCCAGGGCACAGCTCACGGTGGGCGAGATGTACACGAACGGGGAGATCCTCGACAGCGTGCGCGTCCGTGGCATCGGCATCGTCAGCGACCAGCGCATGCTGCCCGCATCGCAACGTGGATACGCGCCGGTGATCCGCGGCGTGGCGGACAGCAACGCCCAGGTGACGATCCGTCAGAACGGCTACGTCATCCACAGCACGACGGTGGCGCCCGGCGCGTTCGAGATCGACGATCTGTACCCCACCGGATACGGCAGCGACCTCGAAGTGACGATCACCGAAGCGGACGGCCGGACGAAGATCATCCTCGTTCCCTATACGGCCGTACCCCAGATGCTTCGGGAAGGCACGACGCGCTTCGGCGTATGGGCGGGGCAGGTCGACGAGGCACGGGTCGCCGACACACCTTTCATCTTCCAGGGCACCGTGCAACACGGCATCACGGCGAACAGCACCCTCTATGCAGGCGTGACGGCATCGAACAGCTATGTCTCGAGCCTCGTCGGTGCCGCGATCAACCTGCCGTTCGGCGCGATCGCATTGGACGTCACCGGTTCGCGGGCCGCCTTTCGCAGGGACGGTGTACGCCGGGGCGTCAGCACGCGATTGCGCTATTCCCGTTCGTTGGTGTCGACCGGAACGAATTTCGGGCTGGCGGCGCAGCGATTCTCCACCCGGGATTATCTCGGCGTGACCGATGCTTCGCGCCTGCGCAGCCGCTTGCGGCGCGGCCTGGCCGGAGAGTCCGCCGGTGGCGAGCGCAGCCGCTTCGACGCGAATATCGGCCAGTCGATAGCGAGCGGCCGCTTATCGCTCACCGGTTCGCTCGTCGACTTCTGGGGTGACCGCCAGCGGCGCGTCGACTACACGCTCGCCTATGGGAGCAGCTGGCGCTCCTTTTCCTACAATATTTCGGTACAGCGGTCGCGCCTCGGTGACATGGACGGCCTGAGGGCCACGTACGCGCGGCACGGAGCCACGGACACCACCGTCTTCGTCTCGTTCTCGGTCCCCCTGGGCGGCTCCCCTTCCTCGCCGAACCTCGGTGTCTCGTACAACCGCGGCAGCGCGAACGATGCCACCGCGCAGGCGAGACTCAATGGGAAATGGGCAGGTAACGACGACCTCACCTATACCGTCGCCGCCGGACGTTCGAAGGCGCCGTCGAGCGCATCCGTCACCACGGGCAATGCCAGCGTGGCCTATCGCGGCTATGCGGGCACCTATCGCGCCGGCATCAGTCGCAACAGCAGCGGTGGAACGCAGTATTCGATGGTGGCGACAGGCGCGATCGTGGCGCACGGCGATGGCGTCACGCTTGCGCAGGAACTTGGTGAGACGAACGCCATCATCCATGCACCCGGCGCCGCGGGCGCGGGCATCGAAAGCCAGTCCGGCGTGCACCTCGACCGCCGTGGCAACGCCGTGGTTCGAAGCCTCCTGCCCTATCAGATCAATACGATCGCCATCGACCCTCGCGGCGCGTCGCACGACGTGCAGCTCGAAAGCACGAGCGAAACCGTGGTTCCACGCGCTGGCGCCTTCGCGCGGCTCGACTACCGCACCTCGGTCGCCGAATCGCTGCTGATCCACGCCACACGGCCGGACGGCGAGCCGCTGCCCTTCGGAGCATCGGTACTCGACGCGGCGGGGCAGACGGTCGGCGTCGTAGGGCAGGGCAGCAAGATCTTCGCGCGCGGCGCCCTGGCGGGATCGAAGCTCACCGTGAGCTGGGGTGAGGGTGAAGCGGGAAGTTGTCGCGTCACGATTCCCGAGACGCTGGATGGACTTGAAACACACGGCATGCATCGCGCCATCCGCGCGTCCTGTGTCATGGGCAGCTCTAGCGTGGCGATGAAGAAAGCGGCCTGACCGGCCACACGAATCGGGACGCGGAGGCGCCCGTTGGAAAGAAGCGGCGGTAGCGACCATGAGGGTCGGGCCGGCGTCCGGCGAATCGATCGACATACCGATGGAACAGGGACATATGGGCGGACCTACCGCCGTCGTCAGGGAGCGCGCGCGCGAAAAGCTGCTGCGCGATCTCGGCGATACCTTCATGAACGCGTTCAACGACCCGAAGACGGTCGAGATCATGCTCAATGCGGACAATCGCCTGTGGCAGGAGCGTCTCGGCGAAGGCATGCGTTGCATCGGCACGATGCGGCCCAGCCAATCCGAGGCCGTGATCAAGACCACGGCCGGCTACTACGGCAAGGAGATCACCCGGTCCAATCCGGTGCTCGAGTCTGAATTTCCGCTCGACGGATCGCGCTTCGCCGCACAACTTCCCCCCATCGTCAGCGGACCCACCTTCGCGTTACGCAAGAAGGCGGTGTCGATCTTCAGCCTCGCCGACTATGTCGCCAGCGATACGATGTCCGGACACCAGCGCCGCGTGCTGGTCGACGCCATCCACCGGCACCGGAACATCCTCGTCATCGGCGGTACGGGATCGGGCAAGACGACCCTGATCAACGCGATCATCCGGGAGATGGTGGACGCCAACGCGGACGAACGCGTGTTCATCATCGAAGACACCGGCGAGATCCAGTGCTCGGCGGAGAACTTCGTGCAATACCGCACGTCGTTCGATGTGAGCATGACGCAGCTCCTGCGCACGTCGCTCCGCATGCGGCCAGATCGCATCCTCGTTGGCGAAGTCCGCGGCCCGGAGGCCCTCGACCTGCTCATGGCGTGGAACACGGGACATGAGGGCGGGGCGGCCACACTGCACGCCAACGATGCGCGCGCCGGTCTCTCCCGGTTATCGATGCTCATCAGCATGCACCGCGACGCGCCCCGGCCGATCGAGCCGCTGATCGGCGAGTCGGTGCACATGCTCGTCCATATCTCGCGTACCCCAAGCGGCCGCCGCGTCCAGGAAATCGTAGCCGTCGATGGTTATGAGGATGGGCGTTATGTGCTGCGTAATCTTTGAACCATGGAGTTGTCATGCCACATTTTTTGAAACAGAAGCTGCACTCATTTTCAGTTCTTCGCCTGCTAGCGACCATGGCGATTCTTCTGGTCTCTGTCCTGCTGCCAGAAATCGCGTTTGCCGAAGATGCGGAATTGGCGCTTCCCTATGAAGAGGGCCTTGGAAAATTTCAGGAGTCGCTGGAGGGCCCCGTACCCTTCGCCATTTCATTGGTTGGCATCGTTGGTTGCGGAGCGATGCTGATCTTCGGCGGTGAGATAACTGGCTTCATGCGCACGATGATCTTCATCGTCCTCGTCGTCGCCGTCATGGTCCAGGCAAAGAACGTCGTTAGCATGCTGGGAGGAACACGTAGCTTGAGTGACACGGCATACGTCATCCCTGATACGCCATCTTTACGGTATTTCAGCTGATGTCAATCCGTACCGTCCCGATTCGACGCGCCGGAAATCGCGACAACCTTGTCCTGGGTGGGGACCGTGAACTGGTGATGTTCACCGGCTTGCTGGCGGGTGCGTTGGTCTTCTCCGCACAAGAACTAAAGGCGGGCATGTTCGGCGCCGCCATGTGGATTTGTTCATTGCAGGTGTTTCGCTTGATGGCGAAGGCCGATCCGAAGATGCGCCACGTTTACATGCGACAGCGCCGCTATCGTAAGTACTACGCCCCCCGATCCACGCCGTTTCGTCTCAACGGCCCGGCGGAGGAGCGTCAGTACCGATGATGGTCTGGATCATCGCGGGGATGGCGGCGATCGCCGCCGTCCTCGTTCTCCTGCTGATCGCGAGCATCCGGCGTCTGGATGCCGAGCCCAAGCTCGATTTCCGCCGGCCCCACGGGCAGGCGGTGGCCGATCTGCTCAATTACGCGGCCGTGGCGGACGATGGCGTGATCGTGTGCAAGAACGGCGCGTTCATGGCCGCGTGGATGTTCGAAGGCGACGACGCCGCGAGCAGCACGGACGAGCAGCGCGAGACGGCATCCATGCGCGTCAACCAGGCCCTCTCGCGCCTGGGGAACGGATGGATGATCCACGTGGACGCCGTCCGGCGGCCCGCGAGCGATTATGCGGACGTCGCCACCTCGCACTTTCCCGATCCGGTCTCCGCGGCCATGGACGAAGAGCGGCGGCGACTGTTCCGTAGCCTGGGCACGACCTACGAGGGCTACCTCGTGATGACGCTCACCTATTTCCCGCCGCAAATCGCGCAGCGGAAATTCGTCGAGATGATGTTCGACGACGATGCGGAGATCGCCGGCAGCACCGAACAGACGCATGGACTGGTCGCGGACTTCCAGCGCGAGTGCCGTAGCTTCGAGAGCCGTCTATCCAGCGTATTCCGCATGAAGCGCCTGAAGGCGCATGAAAAAGTAACCGAGGAAGGACGCAAGCTCACCCACGACGATTTTCTCCGCTGGTTGCAGTTCTGCATCACCGGGCTGGATCATCCCATCGCCTTGCCGGAGAACCCGATCTATATCGACGCACTGGTGGGAGGCCAGGAGATATGGGCCGGCGTGGCCCCGAGGATAGGCCGTCGCTTCGTCCAGGTGGTGGCGATCGAGGGATTCCCGCTGGAGTCCTACCCCGGCATCCTCGCTTCGCTGGCCGAGCTTCCCAGTGAATACCGTTGGTCGAACCGCTTCATCTTCATGGACCCGCATGAGGCCCTGAAGCAGATGGAGAAGTTCCGGAAGAAGTGGCGGCAGAAGGTACGGGGATTCTTCGACCAGATCTTCCAGACCAACAGTGGATCGGTGAACTACGACGCCTTGTCCATGATGCAGGATGCCGAGGCGGCGATTGCCGAGATCAACAGTGGTCTCGTGGCGCAGGGCTACTACACGAGCGTGGTCGTCGTGTCCGACGACGACCGGTCGCGGCTCGACCGTTCCGTGCGCCAGATCGAAAAGGCGATCAACGCTCGCGGCTTCGCCGCGCGAGTGGAAACGGTGAACACGATGGACGCCTTGCTCGGAAGCTTCCCCGGTCACGGCGTCGAGAACGTACGGCGCCCGCAGATCAATACGCTCAACCTGGCCGATCTCTTGCCGAGCGCCACGATCTGGACGGGCCAGGGGGAAGCCCCGTGCCCGATGTATCCGCCGAATTCGCCTCCGTTGATGCAGTGCGTTACCCAGGGTGCCACGCCATTTCGCCTGAACCTGCACGTGAACGACCTGGGTCATACGTTTCTCTTCGGCCCCACGGGTTCGGGCAAGTCGACGCACCTGGGCATGCTCGCGGCGCAGCTTCGGCGGTACAAAGGCATGTCGTTGTACTGCTTCGACAAGGGGCGTTCGCTCTATCCGCTGGTGAAGGCCTGTGGGGGATTGCACTTCGACGTGGCCGGCGATGACGACACGCTTGCATTCTGCCCGCTGCAGTTCCTGGATTCGAAGTCGGATCGCGGCTGGGCCATGGAATGGATCGACTCCATGCTCGCCCTTAACGGCGTGCAGACCACGCCTGCCCAGCGCAATGAGATCGGCAACGCGATCCTTTCCATGCAGCAGTCCGGCGCGACGACGCTCTCGGAGTTCGTATTGATGATCCAGGACGAGTCGATCCGCGAGGCGTTGAAGATCTATACCGCGGACGGCGCCATGGGGCACCTGCTCGACGCCTCCGTCGACGGCTTGCGGTTGTCGGACTTCGCCGTCTTCGAGATCGAAGACCTGCTCAACCTGGGCGACAAGTTCGTGCTGCCGGTCTTGCTGTACCTGTTCCGCCGCATCGAGACGTCGCTGAAGGGCCAGCCAGCCGCGATCATCCTCGACGAGGCTTGGTTGATGCTCGGTCACCCGGTGTTCCGGGCGAAGATCCGCGAATGGCTGAAGGTGCTTCGTAAATCGAACTGCCTCGTGATCATGGCGACGCAAAGCCTGTCTGACGCGGCCAACTCGGGCATCCTCGACGTCATCGTCGAATCCACCGCGACGAAGATATTCCTGCCGAACCCGTTCGCACGCGATGACGATGCCGCCGCGCTGTACCGGCGCATGGGCCTCAACACGCGCCAGATCGAGATCCTCGCCACCGCGGTGCAGAAGCGCCACTACTACTACGTTTCCGATAGGGGGCGGCGACTCTACGACCTCGCCCTCGGCCCCCTCGCCCTGGCCTTCATCGGCAGCACCGACAAGGAATCCATCGCCACCATCCGCAAGCTCGAGGCCCGTTACGGCGAGGCCTGGGTGCACGACTGGCTGCAACTCAAGGGCCTGCGCCTAGCGGATTACGGAGTCTGATCATGACCATCAAGAAGAAGAGGGTAAAGCCGGGCGCGGCCATTCCAGCGGGAACTCCACATCCCTATCTCAACGCACGGCGAAGCTGGAATTCACACGTAGGAAGCCTGATCGCGTCGCGTACGCTGTGGCAAGCGGTGGCCCTCATCAGCCTGTTGATCGCCTTCGCGGCCGTGGGTGGCGTGGTCTACATCGGAAGCCAGTCGAAGTTCGTGCCCTATGTGGTCGAAGTGAACAAGCTGGGCGAGGCGATGGCGGTGGCACCTGCTTCACAGGCCGACAAGGTGGATCAGCGCATCGTCCGCGCGGCGACCGCCGAGTTCATCGTCAATGCGCGCACCGTCACGCCGGATATCGCCATGCAGCGGCGGGCGATCTTCAAGATATATGCCTTGATGAAATCGGGTAGTGCGGCCACGCGGAAGATGACGGCGTTCCTCAACGGATCTCCCGAAACCAATCCGTTCAAGCGCGCCGAGAAGCAGACGGTGAACGTCGAGGTCGTCTCGGCCATTCCGCAGACGGCCAGCACCTGGCAGGTGGACTGGCTGGAGACACAGCGTACGCGCAAGGGCGAGATCATGGGTAAGCCCTACCGCATGCGCGCGTTGCTCAACGTGGGAAGCAATGCGATGCCGCCCGATGCGTCCGACGACCAGATCCGTCTCAACCCCATGGGCATCTACATTTCCGACTATTCCTGGTCGAAGCAGTTCTGACAGAGCACGTTCAATGAAAAAAGCCCTACTCGTCGCCGCGATGGCGATGCTCGCGGCGGCGACAGCGTCCGCCACTACCGAGACGGATCTCGCCAACCAGTTCTTTTCAGCCGACAACCCCAAGCTCACACCACAAGAGAAAGCGGGACTGGATATCTCGCGCAAGTGGGTGGCAGCCACGTCCGCATCCGTGAAGCCGGTCCCCGGGCCCGACGGCACCATACGCTTCCTGTATGGGCAATCGCAGCCAAGCATCGTCTGTGCCGTGCTTCAGGTCTGCGATGTAGAGCTTCAACCGGGTGAACAGGTGAGTTCGGTGAACCTCGGTGACGCCGTCCGCTGGCTTGTCGAGCCCGCGTTGTCGGGTGCGGGTGACGATGCCATCCAGCACCTGGTGATCAAGCCACTCGATGTCGGCCTCGAGACATCACTCATGGTGACCACGGACCGCCGCACCTATCACCTTCGCCTGCGTTCTCATCGCACCGAGTACATGCCTCGCGTGGCGTTCTCGTATCCGGAATCCGCGGTGTCCAAGTGGGCGGCGGTCAAGAAGACCGCGGCCGCCGAGCGCAGCCGTAAGGGCGAGGCGACACAGAACGAATACCTGGGAAATCTCGACTTCGGCTATCGCGTGACGGGCAACGCTCCATTCAAGCCAGCTCGCGTCTACAACGACGGTGTGAAGACGATCATCGAAATGCCGTCGACGTTTTCACAAGGCGAGGCGCCCACCTTGTTGGTGATCCGAAAGAGCGGCAGCGTCTTCAAGAAAGATGACGAGGTCATGGTCAACTACCGCGTCCAGGACGGCCGTTACATCGTCGATACCCTGTTCGAGAAGGCGGTTCTCGTCGCCGGCGTGGGTATCGGCCAGCGCAAGATCGCTATCGAGAGGCGGCGATGAGGAAGAGCTGCTTTTCCGTCATGGCACTGGTATCACTGGCCGCGGCGTGTGCACCGATCGCGCCCAAGGCGGGCATGGCCGATCGCGATCCCCTCCGCCGTGCGGTGGTGGAGGATGTCGCGGAAGGCATGAGCCACGTATTCGATGCACCCGGAACCGTTCTGGTGAGGTCCCGCCCCAGCGCGGGAGCGTTTGACACGGCCTTGATGGCGGCCTTGCGTGGCAAGGGCTTCCAGGTCAGCGCGACGCCAGGACGCGGGGAAACCTTCGACTGCCGGGTCGATCCGCTCGAAGGCACCATGTACCGGGTGACGGTAATCGTCGGAAATACCGAGCTCTCGCGCCTGTGGGTGCTGGATGGCGCAAACGCCTATTCGGGCGGCGCGTGGACGCGGCGGGAGTGAGCGACATGGAGAAACAACCGCCTGGTATCGATGAGCTCGACCGGGATGCGGAGTTGTCGCCCCGCCAAGGCGACGTGCCGACCGGCGTACGCAGGGTCAACAACATGCCGTTGCTGATCATCGGCGGGGTGCTGCTCGTGTTCGTCGTCCTGGTCGCCATGGTGGCCTCCCAGCGGGGCCGGTCGTCGAAGAAGCAGGACACCGCTGCGACCAGCGGCGCGCTCCCGGAGAACAGTCAGTTGCTCGACCAGATGCTGGCACACGGCGCGCTCGGCGGCCTGGTGCCGGATCCCGACGAGGATCGCGTGCCGTCGTTCCCGGTCGCGAGGGTCGAAGATCCGGAGGCTCCGCCCTTACCCCAAGGCACCACGTCGAACGGTTCTTCTACGCATGCCGGGGCGGATGACGGCATGGCAAAGGAGCGCATGAAGCTGTTCCAGACCGCCATGCATGCCAAAACGGGGGTCGGCAATCAGACGCAGGCCGCAGCTGCGAAGGACGCCGATGACGGAGGAAAGGACAAGCCAGCGGCCGCTTCGTCGATGGGGGCGGACCGTGACTTGCGAGTGCCCGTAAGCGCCAACGGCGATTACTCCAAATTCGACGGCGCGCAGAGCAAAGGCGGGAAGAAGAAAGACCGCTGGTTGCTCGGGTCGGATATGGACGCGCCGCGCACTGCATATGAGGTGCGGGCTGGCGCCGTCATACCGGCCACCATGATCTCCGGTATCAATTCAGACCTGCCCGGGCAGATCACGGCGCAGGTGAGCCAGGACGTTTTCGACACGCCTACCGGTCGCCATCGGCTCATCCCGCAGGGATCGAAGTTGGTGGGCCGTTATAGCAATAGCATCGTGATGGGACAGTCGCGCGTACTCGTCGCCTGGCAGCGCATCGTGTTTCCAGACGGGAAGGCGCTGGATATCGGTGCCATGGAAGGTGTGGACAGTGCCGGCTATGCCGGCTTCGGCGACAAGGTCGATCGTCACTACGTCCGTCTGTTCGGATCGGCGATTCTCATGTCCGCCATTGCGGCTGGTCTGACTTCGTCGCGCGTCAATCCTGAAAACGATCCCTACGGTTCGTCGAACGAAGCGACCCTCAGCCAGGGCACGGCGCTTCAGTTCGCCGAGGTGGCGACGAAGATGATCGAGAGAAACCTGGACATCGCGCCGAATCTGCAAATTCGTCCGGGATACCGCTTCAATGTCATGGCGGTGAAGGACCTGACGTTCGAAAAGCCGTATCAGGCGTTCGATTACTGATCTCATCTCCCCAATACCCGGATTCGCCGGGGAAAAAACTGGAGTCTCACCATGAATGGAAAAACACGCACCACTGCACGTTGCCTCGCGGTCGCAATCTCCGCTTCGATGATCTTGCCCGCACATGCGGTACTTGTACTGGATGCAGCGAACCTGTTCGTCAACAAGATGAACTTTTTTCAATTGTTGGCGATCAATCATCAGCTGCAAGATGACGGCAAAGGGACCATCAAGAACTACACGTGGAACATCAGCAATCAAACCGCGAACATCAATAACAATGTGTCGGTAATGAAGGAAACGGTAAATAATATCTCGGTGCTGACCCAGAAAAACTACGACATCGATACATACTTTACTTGGATAATCAATGGTAATGGGGAGGAAATCATTCCCATTCCGCGAGACGTGCAGGCGACATTGGACACGATCACTAACTGGAACGAAGTGGGCAAGTTCAATAGCAAGTTCAAGACAGCGAGCGACTACAAGGGCTCTATCGAGTCCACGAGTTCGCTGGACGTGGCCTTCAAGGGGTCAGAGGCACGAAAGGCTGCCAATGACGCCTTGATCGAGGCCGTCGGCGCGGAACAGAAAGCCTTCACTGAAGAACTCGCGGATCTCGTAAAAATAGCGAAGGTAGGCGAGAAAGCCCAGGGCCACGGACATCAGCTGCAGGTAGCGAACGCACTGGCCGTTACCGAGGTGAACCAGCTCATGAAGTTGCGCTCGATGATGATGGTTTCGGAGGCATCGCGCGCCGTCGAGGCGCACGCGGCGGCCGATAAGGATGCCCGCGCCATCGCGGTCAAGGATCGCCTCCGCACCGGGTTGCAAGGCGCCGTCAGCCAGAGCCTGACTCCGCTTCCCAAGTACTGATGAGCCCGGCGGTGCTGCAAGGCACCGCCGGATGAAGCTTGCTCGTCACCCCACGATTCTCTCCTCCGATCGGACTCATGCATTCATTTACCGCAGGACAGCGGGCGCTCGTCGCCGTGCTCTCGATAATGGCCGTCCCCGCCGCATTCGCCGATCCCATAGCGGTGCGCGACGTGGCTGGAGAGGTGATGAAGCAGTTCACCGACTACCCGTTGAACGAGAACATCCTGGAGGCGGCGAAGACGCTGTTCACTTCCCTCGCCACCATCAGCCTGGTCTGGACCATGGGCATGCTGATCGTGCGCCAGGACATCGGCGAGATGCTGATGGAACTCCTGCGCTTCATCGTGGTGACCGGTACGTTCTACTGGTTGCTCGTCAACGCAAGCTCTCATGATGGGGGAGACGGATTCGTCGACGACATCGTCCATTCCTTCTTCAACATGGTGAACGACAGTACGTCCGACGAGTTGGTCCGTAACAAGGCGAACAGCATCCTGGCCCGGGGCCTGAACGTGTTCTACAAGGCCGTGGAGGAAACGTCGGGCGGTGACGATGGCGACCGTCTGCTAGCGGGTGGCATCGCTCTCGCCGTTCTCGTGGTCTGCGCCATCATGGCGGCCCAGTTCCTGCTCGCGCTGGTCATGGCGTGGGTACTCGGCTACGCCGGCATCTTCCTCCTTGGATTCGGCGGGGCGCGATGGACCTCGTCGATAGCGATCAACTTCTACAAGCACGTCGTCGCGATCGGTGTCGCCTTGTTAGCGCTAAGCATTGTCGGCACCGTGGCGGCGGGATTCCTCGATCAGCTCGAGTTCGACCCGAATCGCCGCGGCGCCACCGATTTCCCCAACCTTGGCCTCATGCTGGCGGGGTCGATCGTGATGATGGTGCTTTCGACCAAGCTCCCCCAGTTGTTGTACACGCTCGTGACCGGCTCGACGCTCGGTATGTACGCTGGCTCGGCGAATGCCGCCGGCACCGCCATTGCCAGTGCGGGTGCCGCCGCGATGGCCACGGCGGCCACCCGGCTCCCCGGTGGCGGGAGTCATGGTGGCTTCGCGGCGGGGCATGTGGAATCCGGCAGGACGGAATCCGTGATGAGTGCCGTGCAGCGATCCGCTTCCGTCACCAGTGGTATGAGCGATCCATTCCACGTGGGAACGGCCGCTGATTCGTTCGGGATGGCCCGCTCGTCGAATCCGTACCACCAAACCACCGGCGGCAGTGTTTTCACCGCCACGCAGAACCTGTCGACCATGGGGCCGGCACCGGCATCCTCGCCCGTCGCTGGTTGGCATGGCCGTGCGCCGGCTTCCGTCGACGACGTCGTCAGGGGCGGCTCAGCGCCGGCAGGAGAGGCGGCTCCCGGAGACATGCGGGGAGATTCCGGGGAGAGTGTGTCGGCGAGTGGCATCACGGCGAAGATCCATGGTGACGTTCGCGGGGCCACCGGTGTCACCGGTCTCAGTACCGACCGCGGAATGGCGCAGCCCGACTACCTGGCGGAGTTGGAGAGCATCGAAGCGGCCGCACTGCATCCGGAATCGGCACGAGTGACTTCCATGCCGACGCATATTGAAGATGCGCAAGCTATCGAGTCCCTGACGGAGCCGGACGAAAGAGAAGCGCGTAACACCGACGTCGGGGTCTCCAATGTCACCCGGCGCGTCAGCGGAGAAACCGGCGTCGCCGGCTCAGAGCACTTGAGCATCAATGAGGCCGTGCCGACGAACCTTTCCAAAGGGCAGCAGGGCGACGTGCCTGAATCCGCCGTGCTGTCTTCAAGAGACGAGACAGCTGATGGCGCTACCGCTCATGAAGCGACGGCCAATACCCCGCTCTCGATTCCGGCGAGCCAGTCGGAAGATCACGGGACGGTTGAAAGGAGTCTTACCGGAGTGGCCGAACCCGCCGGCCTGCCGGACGAGCGAGAAGTGCCTGATGCCGGCTTAAAGGTTTCAACCGATGTTCAAAGCGTCAGCGGTGAGATCGACGTCGCCCTTGGAGAGCATTCGAGCATCGATGTGACGTTGCTTCCCAGCCTCCCGACCGAGCAGCCGAGCGATGTGGCCGACTCCGCCGTGCAGTCGACGAGGAGCGAGACGGCTGATGGCGTTACCCTCGATGGAGCGACGGCCAGCATCCAGCACGCGATTCCGGCGAGGAGCGTCAACGTCACATGGGTCCCCACGGTGGACGACGAACATGCCTCCGCCCGCCAGGAAGAAGACCGGGACCGGTCGCCGCCGAGGCACGGTAAACAACCCCTGGGCAAGAGCATTCCGCCACAACCCATCGACGATGCATCACCGGAACTCCCGGAGTGATCGACACCTTGCCCGACGTTCCGGCAGAGCGCCAGGAAATGGTGACGTGTTCCCTCGGAGCCGCGCTCGCCTATGACGTCCCTGCCAACCTCCTGCTCGCCGTGGCCGAAAAGGAGGCAGGCAAGCCAGGCCAGTGGGTGCGCAACGACAACGGAACCTTCGATGTCGGCGCCCTGCAGTTCAACACCGCCTACCTTCGCGACCTCGATCGTTACGGCATCACCGCCGCGGACGTCGCCGCACCGGGTTGCTACCCCTTCATGCTCGCTGCCTGGCGGATACGCGGACACCTTCGCCATGACAAGGGCGACATATGGACGCGAGCGTCGAACTACCATTCGCGCACGCCGAAATACAACATGCGCTACCGCGCCGACCTGATCCGCCGGGCGGTGCGCTGGGCCGCGTGGCTGGACAGCCATTTTCCGACACACGACGCCGTCGTGGATGTCGACCTTACGGAAAGAGGTGATTGATGAGAATCCGAACGAAGCCCTTCTCCCGCTACATCGTCGGGGCCACCATGCTGATCGCGGGATGTCACGTCGCACCAGCGATGGCCTTAAGCGGCTGCGTGAAGCGAAACCTGGCGACCTACCAGATCGGGCAGACGACATTCGTCGACGTCTATAACGACATCGAGCCAGGAACGATGGTTCGCGCCGGCGAGGCTGCCGGTGAGGGCCAGTTGTTGCTCGTTTGCGGCGCAGGCACGGTGCAGGTGCGCGGTCGATGGCAGGGCACGGTACCTGAAGGTGCGCCATACCCACTGAGCGTGAACGGAAAACCTTCAGGATTCGGGGTGCGCTTGTACCTGAAGGACGACGACGGGGGCGAGCCGAAGCCTTTCCCGCATACCTTCTCCCGCACGTTCACCGAGGGCGAGGAAGTCCGTAGCGACCACGACACCATTCGCTATGAAATCTATCGAACGGAAGGCCCCGTGGAGTTCGGTGCCGTGGATGCAGGCCCGATCGCGCAATCGAATATCGACCGGCAGGGGGGTGGCCTGGTGGTCTTCCGCTCCATGGAGATCTATGACCTGGTCTTCCGCAGGCCGGCCTGCAGCATCACGTCGGAGAGCCTCAACCAGGATGTCCACGTCGGCGATTTCAATGCCAGCAACTTCGCCACTCCCGATCGTGCGACGCCATGGAAGGAATTTCGTCTCACGATGAAGGAGTGCCTCGAGCCGATCGGGCTCGTGGCCGGTTTCGTCTTCGGCAACGCAAGCGATGCGGATGAGGACGACCCGCGGCTATTCTCGTTATCGGGTCCTGAAAACGTTGGCCTCGAGCTGGGCGATCCGGACAAGAACATCATTGAGCCGGGCAAGCAGGCGAGGTTCAACGCCGTCGGCACAGGCAAGGACTTCGTCTTCAATGTGCGGCTGCGGGAGTCGAAGCCGACGGTCCGGGGTGGGACGTTCAGCCGTCCCATCACGGTGCGCGTCGACTTCATGTGAGAAATCAGGATCAATACTCCGCCACCAGGGTATGGAAAGGCTTGGCCAGCTTCACGCCATCCGCATCCCATGCCTTCGCCGGCTTGCCGTCGACCGTCACCTTCACAGGCTTCTCCCGCCCGGGCCAGAACACCCGCACGGGCGTGCCCGCGCGAATGCCCTTGTCGAGCGTCACGGTAAAGGTCTTGCCGTCGCGTCGCGCGTTCATGCTCAACGATCCGTAGGCGACGGGCAGTCGTGTTACCGACAGGCCTTCTCCCGCCACCCACGATGCCGGTGCTCCCGGCAACAGGTAGAGTCCATCGTCCGCTTCACGCATGAGCATGCCGAAGAGCGTGCGGGCGTACTCGGAGCCGATCCAGGTGTGCGGCATGTCGCCGAGATAACCGGGATGACGCAGGCGCGAATGCACCACCTCGGCCCACATGTTCCACTCGGGTGGCCGCCGGTCGCGAACGACGTCGGCCAGTAGTTCGGCGGCGTCGTCCGGCCGGTCGAGGTAGACGTAGGTCAGCACGTTGCGAAGTTCGTACGGCGTGTACGCGAACAATTCACCGGGCGCTTCGCGCTTACGTACGTCGGCGAGGTAGCGGTCGAAGGTCTTCACCAGCGCGTCGTGGGGAAGCACGTCCATCTGCCCCGCCGGATCGAGCGCGATGGACACGCTGGTGGGATCGCCATCGCCGAGGTCCGCGGCGGCGGGAATGGTGTCCACTCCCTTCCACGCCATCGTCGTCTCGATCGACTTGCGCACCGACTCGCGCAGGGCGGCGTACTGCTCGCGTGCATAGGCGGCCAGTTCCTTGTCGCCCCATTGCTCGGCCAGCCACGCACCGTCATGCCAGCCCTTCAGCGCCCAGTAGTCGTCCCAGTAACTGTGCGTGGGGCTGGAATAGCCTTCGTGACTGATCGACGGCGCGATGATCCCGTGGAAACGTTCCGGCGCGGGCAGGTTCGACAGGTAGCCCGGCACCATCGTGCGATTCGCGCAATTCCTGCATGAAACGCATCGCCGCGCGGACCTTGGGCAGGTAGTCCTTGACGCTGTCGGGGCCCCCGCCGAAGCGGGCCACGTCGGCGACGAGGTTGATGAATTCGCCCTGGCTGTCGTACTCGATGTCCGAGCCGAAGCCGCGGTTCACGCTGCCATCGGCGTTGAGGATCGGTGAGACGAGGCCGTTCTCGTGCACCGCGTGCGCCGCGTACCAGTCGAGGTAGTCGCGTGCGGTCTTTACCTCGCCCATGCGCAAAAGGATCGAGGCGGTGGCGGCCCCGTCGCGGATGAAGGAGCGGTTGTAGTTGCGCGGTCCGGCCTGCATGGCGTGGCCGGTCTGGTTCACGAGCATGTACGCCGCTTGCGAGCGCAAGATGTCCACGAGCGACTTGTCCGGCAGCGAAATGCCCACGCCGCCAAGGCGCTTCTGCCATTCGTCGGACACCCTGGCCGCCAGGACGTCGTATCCGGCGGCGGTGAAGACCGAACGATCGACGGGCGGCGGCTCGGGAAGACGGCCATTCGCATCGGCCGGTGCATTGCCGAGCGGGAAAACGAGCACGACGTCGCGCTGCTCACCGGGCGCCAGGTGCACGCGATAGCCGAGCAGCCCGGCGGCGAGACCGTCTGCATCGTGTGCTTCCTTCGCGCCGGGAACGGTGCCGGCGGCCGCGTTCGCCGTGATCTCCGTCTCGCCATGCGCACCGAACGGCGCGGCGCCCGCCTGATCCACCGGCGTGAGCGAGGCGAGCAGCGTCCGTCCCTCCACCCGGACGTTCGTGCTCGCCGTGTCGCCGGTGATCGCGATGTCGTGGATGGGCGAAGCGCCACCGTTCTGCCAGGGTGGATTCACCTGGATCGGACGCACGACAAGGGACAGGGTGCCGTCGACGGGAGTGGTGCCCGTATTGCGCAGGCGATGACGCAGGAGCACGACCGGCTGGCCGCTCGCTTGCACCGCCACCGCTTCGCTGGTCATGGACAAGCCGGGTTGCACCGTCCAGCTGACCGATGGCATGGGCTTCCAGCCGTCGCGCAGCGCGTGCGAGCGTTCGGCGCCGTCGGAGACGGCCGTGCGGCCGGATGCGTCGCGCCAGATCGCCTGGATCTGCGGGCCGCCCTTGAACGGCTCGATGTTGCCGTACTCGTCGAAGATCGACTTCTGCAGCCCGGCGGGCACGCCGACGGCCGTCCAGTACACCTGTTGCATGTGCAGCGACGACGGGAAAAGGTCGGCATGGGCGCGGGATGCGGCGATCTGGTACCGCTTCATCGGTGTCATCGCCCGGAGCGGGCCGAGAAAGCGCAAGCGCTTGATACGGGGTGTCGCGCCATCCTTCATGCCGACAACCAGGCGCAGAGCGCCGGCATCACGTGCTTCGCGGGCGGCGAGGTACGAACTTTCGCCGAGACTGCCGGGGTCACTGTCCAGGGCCGACCATGCGCCCCTGGCGTCGCGTGCCTGGAGCGTGGCGCCATCACGCGGTCCGTCCCAGAGCACTTCAACGCCTGCGATGTCCAGCGGACGGGGCAGGGCGATCTCGAGTTGCCGCGTGCCTCCGGGGCCCTTGCCGGCGATCCCCCTGGCGTGGCCGTCGGACCAGAGTGAAGCGCCGTCGTCCTTGCCGTCGAGTCCGTCGATGCGGGCCGCGTCGCTCGCCGCGAACGGTTCGAACTCGAAGACGGACACGCCCCAGTCCGCCGTCCGGGCCGGCGCGGCAAGGCGTACGAAACGCGCCTCGGTGGCCGGGAACACGAGGTATTCCGTTCCGCCTGGCGAGTCCGTCACCGTGTAGACAGGATGGAAGTCCTTGCCGTCCACGGAGGTCTGGATCGAATACGAGGCGGCGAAACCGCTGTCCCAATGGATCCGGACGCCGCCGACCTTCGCCACCTTGCCCAGATCCACCTGGAACCATTGGCCGGGGCTGAAGGCACCGCCCCATCGGGTGGTCTCATCCGTGTCGATCGCGTGTTGCGGGGCCAGCGCGGGCACCTGCTGGGACGAACTGCTCGCCTTCCATTCGGTGCGTGGCGGCAGCCGGTCGGCCGCGAAAGCGGGGGTGGCGAGGAGCGTGGCCAGGGCCAGGCTCAGGCGCAGGGAGCGCGGGAAAGTTCGGGCTAGCATTCGTTCTACCTCCGGGGAGGCCACCAAGCCTAGGCACGTAACGCGATGTAACCAACCCTTCGGGCTAGAATCGAGGCCCCGCGGAACGAAATGCTCGATATGCGCAATCCATTACAGGAACAACTCCTCAAGGCTGGCCTTGTCAAGAAAGACAAGGCCGCCAAGATCGTGCGCGACCAGGCCAAGCAGCGGCAGGGCAAGGCGCCGGCGCCGCCGGTCGAGGAATCCGTCGACGCGCGCAAGCTGCAGGCCGAGCGTGCCGAACGCGACCGCGCGCTCGCCGCGGAGCGCAATGCCGAGGCGCGAGCGCGGGAAATCCGCGCCCAGGTCCGCCAGATCATCGAGACGACCAAGGTGAAGCGCGAAGGCGACAGCGCCTATCGGTTCCCGGACGGCGAGAAGATCGCCAGCATCTTCGTCAACGACGCACTGCGTGCGCAACTGGCATCCGGTGCGCTGGCGATCGCGCGTGCCGGCGAGGGTTACGAATTGATTCCCCGCGCGCCGGCGGACAAGATCCATGCCAGGGCGTCGGACATGATCGTGCTCGACCACGGCCGCAAGGAAGGCGCGGCCGCACCTTCAGAAGAAGATGTCGACGATTATTACAAGCAGTTCGTCGTGCCCGACGACCTCATCTGGTGAGCATGCGATGACCATTCTCGTCACAGGCAGCGCGGGTCATCTCGGCGAGGCGTTGGTGCGCCGTCTGCGAGCGGATGGGCGCACGGTGAAGGGCATCGACATCAAGCCCTCGTCACACACGGACATCGTCGGTTCCATCGCCGACGAAGCCTTCGTGCGCGATGCCATGTCCGGCGTCACGCGCGTGATCCACGCCGCGACGTTGCACAAGCCCCACGTCGCGACGCATTCGAAACGTCAGTTCATCGACACCAACGTCGGCGGTACGGTGGCGTTGCTGGAGGCGGCCGTGGCGCATGGCGTGCGCTCGTTCGTTTTCACCAGTACGACGAGCACGTTCGGCGCGGCGTTGTCTCCCGCACCCGGCGAGCCGGCGGCGTGGATCGACGAAGACGTCGTCCCCGTGCCGAAGAACATCTATGGCGCGACGAAGATCGCCGCCGAAGGCATGTGCGAACTGATCGCGCGCAAGGAGCATTTGCCGGTGCTCGTGCTGCGCACCTCGCGTTTCTTTCCCGAGGACGACGACAACGCGAGCGTCCGCTCCGAATACGCCACGTTGAACATGCAGGCCAACGAGCTGTTGTACCGGCGAGCCGACATCGAGGACATCGTCGAGGCCCATCTGTGCGCGCTCGACAAGGCGCCCGCGCTAGGGTTCGGTCGTTACATCGTCTCCGCGGCGACACCTTTTGCGCGGAACGAGGTCAGCGCGCTGCGCCGTGATGCGGCTGCCGTGGTGCGAGGACTGTTCCCGGAAGTCGACGCACTTTATGCGGCGCAGGGGTGGAAATTGCTGCCGTCGCTCGACCGTGTGTACGACAGTGCGCGGGCCCGTCGCGACCTGGGCTGGACGCCGAAGCGCGACTTTCCCTTCGTGCTGGCATGCCTGCGGCGTGGCGAGGATTTTCGTAGCGAGCTGGCGCGGGCCATCGGCGTGAAGGGCTATCACGACGAGGTATTCGCGGAAGGGCCGTATCCGGTGCTGGGGTGAGGCTAGCACCCATTGCGGACAGGGTCCGCTCCCACCAAGCATGAGCGGTGGTGGGAGCGGACCCTGTCCGCGATCAAGGTGCCGCGGCCTTCCTCTCGTGTCGCAGCAGCCAATCCTTCCGCCATAAGCCACCGCCGTACCCGGTGAGCGATCCATCCGCCCCGATCACCCGGTGGCAGGGGATCACGATGGCCAGTTGGTTCGCCCCGTTGGCCCTGGCCACCGCCCGGACCGCCGTGTGCCGCCCCGCGGCCGCCGCGATGTCCGAGTAACTGCGCGTCGTCCCCGGCGGAATGGCGATCAGCTCGTCCCACACGGCCTTGGTGAACACCGAACCGTGCAGGGTGAGTGGTGTTTCGAAGACCAGGCGGGTTCCGGCGAAATAATCGCGCAACTCGGCCTCGATCCGGTCGATGACCGGCGTACGGCCGAACGTGATCGTGGAGCGGCTCGCCTCGCGCAACCGCTTCAATTCGTTGGGCAGGGCCGTCCGGTCGAAGAACTCGAGCAGGTGCAAGGCGTGCGTATCGGCGACGGCGAGCATGCTGCCGATGGGCGTTTCGATCCAGTCGGCCTTGAGCAACTCACGCCCGCGCAGTTCGGCGGGGCTGTCGCCGATCAGCTTGACGATGGCCTCGCGAAAACCGCTGCCGGAGTCGTACCCGGCCCATTGCTGCGCGTCGATGACGCTGGCGCCCGCCGCCAGCCGGTCCATGCCGCGCCCGGCCCGGCGCAGGCGGGCCATGTCGAGGAAGGTCAGGCCGAGGTGACGCTTGAACGCGCGGCGGACAGTGGACGGATCGTAGCCGAGGCGGACCAGGTCGTCTTCCGACCAGACGCGCTCCGGCTCCTCTTCCAGCCGCCGGAGCAGGGCGGAGACCATGGGCTCGCGCTGGCCCACGGGATCGAGCGGACGGCAACGCAGACAGGGGCGGAAGCCCGCCTCGAAGCAGCCGGCGACGGAGTCGAAGAAACGCGTGTTCTCGAGCTTCGGCTTCCGCGCGGGGCAGGTGAGCCGGCAGAAAACGCCCGTACTGGTCACGCCGACGAAGACATGGCCTTCATAGGCGGGATCGCGTTCGAGCAGGGCCCGGTAGAGCGTCTCGTGGTCTGGAAGGTCGAAGAGCATGAGGCGTAGCGTACGCCGTGCCGGATGGGCACGGCGCCGGGAATCGGGCGGCTATTTCGGGGGTCGCCCCGTCAGGCCTTGTTCCGGTCCGTCTCGAAGGCCTTGTTGATGCGAAGGGCCAGCAGGGTGCAGGCCACGCCCGAGAGCAGATAGGCGCTGACCGCCACCAGGCCGAACCGGGCCGAAAGGCCCAGTGCCACCAGCGGGGCGAAGGCCGCGCCGATCAGCCAGGCGAAGTCGGAGGTCAGGGCCGCACCCGTATAACGGAAGCGCTTGGCGAAGTTGGCGGTGACCGTGCCGGCGGCCTGGCCATAGGAGAGGCCGAGCAGGGCGAAGCCGATGATCAGGAAGGCATCCTGGGCGATCTTGCCGCCGCCCAGCAGCCAGGGCGACGCGATGGCGAACAAGCCGATCAGCACGGCCATCGTTCCGAGCGTATTGCGGCGGCCCACCTTGTCGGCGATGACGCCCGAGGCCACGGTGGCCAGGATCGCCACGAAGGCGCCGACGATCTGCACGACCAGGACGTTATTGATGTCCTGCGAGCGGTTGAGGGAAATCCACGACAGCGGGAAGATCGTCACTATGTGGAACAGGGCGTAGCTGGCCAGTGCGGCGAACGCGCCGATAAACAGGTTGTAGCCCTGCGCGCGGACCATCTCGATGATGCCGATGGGCTCCAGCTCGCGCTCTTCCAGCAGCTGGGTGTATTCCTCGGTGACGACCAGGCGCAGGCGGGCGAACAGCGCGACGACGTTGATCGCGAAGGCCACGAAGAAGGGATAGCGCCAGCCCCAGCCGAGGAAGTCTTCGCGGGACAACTGGGTGTTGAGGAACAGGAACAGCGACGCGGCGATCAGGAAGCCGGTCGGGGCGCCCAACTGGCCGAGCATGGCGTACCAGCCGCGGCGGTTCTTCGGCGAGTTCAGCGAGAGGAGGGAGGGCAGGCCGTCCCAGGAGCCGCCGAGCGCAATGCCCTGCAAGAAGCGCAGCACCGACAGAATCACAATGACCGTGTAGCCGTTGGACGTGTTGGCCGGCAGGAACGCGATGCATACCGTCGAGGTGCCCAGCAGGAAAAGGGCGGCGGTAAGCTTGGTGCTCCGGCTCCAGTTGCGCTGGATCGCCATGAACAGCGTCGTGCCGATGGGGCGCGCGATGAAGGCGAACGAGAAGATCGTGAAGGCCAGCAGGATGCCGTCCAGCTGGTTCAGGAACGGAAAGAACACCGACGGGAACACGAGGACGGACGCGATGCCGTACGTGAAGAAGTCGAAGTATTCCGAAGCCCGGCCGATCACCACGCCCACGGCGATTTCGCCCGGGGCAACGGCGGCATGGCTGGTCTGGTGCTGGCGGCGGACGTCGTTCTCGGCGCCTTCCGCGGCATTGTGATGGGCGTGTGAAATGCTCGACATCGTATTCGGCCCGCTCGGGGAGGTGGATGGCAGGATAGCCAAGGATCGCACTACTCGGCTTGTAGAGCCATGGGACAAAGTGTCCTATGGTCTGCGCAGGCGTATCGGCGTATTTTTTCGTGTCCCCACGGTTGCCTCCATCATGCGAATGTCCATGAAGATGTTGCGCGGATTGCTGATCCCCGCCCTGGCCCTGCTCTTGTCGGGCTGCGATGCCGTGCTGCTATCCCCTTCGGGCGACATCGCCCGTCAGCAGCGCGACCTGATCATCATTTCCGTGGTGCTGATGCTGATCATCATCGTCCCGGTGATCGCGATGATCCTGATCTTCGCCTGGAAATACCGGGCGTCGAACGAGGCGGCCCGTGCCGAATACGCACCGGACTGGAACCACTCCACGGTGCTCGAACTGCTGATCTGGTCGGCCCCCCTGCTGATCATCATCGCCCTGGGCGCCGTGACCTGGACCAGCACCCACAAGCTGGACCCGTACCGCCCCCTGGAGCAGATCTCCCAGGGCCGTGCCGTTGCCCCCGGCACGAAGCCCCTGGTGGTCGAGGTGGTGGCGCTGGACTGGAAATGGCTGTTCCTCTATCCGGAACAGGGCATCGCGACGGTGAACGAGATGGCCGCCCCGGTCGACCGTCCCATCGAGTTCCACATCACGGCGTCGACCGTCATGAACGCGTTCTTCGTGCCCTCCCTCGCCGGCATGATCTACGCGATGCCGGGCATGGAGACCAAGCTCTATGCGGTGATGAACAAAACCGGCGATTTCGAGGGCATTTCGGCCAACTACAGCGGCGCCGGCTTCTCCGACATGCGCTTCCGCTTCCATAGCCTGTCCGACGCCGAGTTCGATGCCTGGGTGGCGAAGGCCAGGGCGAGCGCCGACCAGCTCGGCCGCGACGACTATCTGAAGCTCGAGCAGCCGAGCGAGAAAGAGCCGGTCCATTACTACGGCACCGTCGCTCCCGGCCTCTACCACGCCATCCTCAACCGCTGCGTCGAATCCAACCGCATGTGCATGAACGACATGGCGGCGATCGACGCGCAGGGCGGCCAGGGCGTCGTGGGCACCTACAACGTCACCTCGCTGGACGCCGCGACCCGAGCGCGAGTCGGCCTGGCCGACGCCCGCCAGCGCTATGTCGGCGCCCTGTGCGTCGGCAACGGCGCCGCCGGCCAGCCGATGACACCTGCCGGACGTCCGCTCTAAGAGCGGCGGCCTCCTCAGAATTCAAGCCTTGCCGAGTCCGGTAATGAACATGCCCGATCTAGCCAAACTGATCTTCGGACGCCTCACCCTGGAGGCGTTTCCATACCACGAGCCGATCCTCGTCGGTACCTTCATCATGGTCGCCATCGGAGGCATCGCGCTGCTTGCCCTGATCACCCGGGCGAAGCTGTGGGGCTACCTGTGGAGCGAATGGTTCACCAGCATCGATCACAAGAAGATCGGCATCATGTACATGGTGTTCGGCATCGTGATGCTGCTGCGTGGCTTCGCCGACGCCTTGATGATGCGCGCCCAGCAAGCCATCGCCTTCAATGGCAATCCCGGCTTCCTGCCACCTCACCACTACGACCAGATCTTCACCGCCCACGGCGTGATCATGATCTTCTTCGTGGCGATGCCGCTGGTCACCGGCCTGATGAACTACGTGGTGCCGCTGCAGATCGGCGCGCGCGACGTGGCCTTCCCGTTCCTCAACAACTTCAGCTTCTGGATGACGGTCGCCGGTGGCTTGCTGGTGATGGCTTCGCTGTTCGTGGGTGAGTTCGCCCGCACCGGCTGGCTCGCCTATCCGCCCTTGTCGGGGCTGGCGCAGAGTCCGGATGTCGGGGTGGATTACTACATATGGTCGCTACAGGTGGCCGGCGTGGGAACGACCCTCTCCGGCATCAACCTGATCGCCACCATCGTGAAGATGCGCGCACCCGGCATGTCCATGATGAAGATGCCGATCTTCACCTGGACCTCGCTGTGCACCAACGTGCTGATCGTGGCGGCCTTCCCGGTGCTCACGGCGGTGCTGGTGCTGCTCTCGCTCGACCGCTACGCGGGCACCAACTTCTTCACGAACGACTTCGGCGGCAACGCCATGATGTACGTGAACCTGATCTGGATCTGGGGCCATCCCGAGGTCTACATCCTGGTGCTGCCGGTGTTCGGTGTCTTCTCCGAGGTCGTCTCCACGTTCAGCCGCAAGCGCCTGTTCGGCTACGCGTCGATGGTGTACGCCACCGTGGTGATCACCGTGCTGTCGTACCTGGTATGGCTGCACCACTTCTTCACCATGGGTTCCGGCGCGAGCGTCAACTCGTTCTTCGGCATCACGACGATGATCATCTCGATCCCCACGGGCGCGAAGATCTTCAACTGGTTGTTCACGATGTACCGCGGCCGCATCCACTTCGAGGTGCCGATGCTGTGGACGGTGGGTTTCATGGTCACCTTCGTGATCGGTGGCATGACCGGCGTCATGCTGGCGGTGCCGCCGGCCGACTTCCTGTTGCACAACAGCCTGTTCCTGATCGCGCATTTCCATAACGTGATCATCGGCGGCGTGATCTTCGGTCTGTTCGCCGGTATCAACTACTGGTTCCCGAAGGCCTTCGGTTACAAGCTCGACCCGTTCTGGGGCAAGTGCTCCTTCTGGTTCTGGCTGGTGGGTTTCTACGTGGCCTTCATGCCGCTGTACGTGCTCGGTTTCATGGGCGTCACCCGCCGCATGAACCACTTCGAGGATCCGTCGCTGGCGATCTGGTTCCGCATCGCCGCCTTCGGCGCCGTGTTGATCGCGCTGGGTATCGGCTCGTTCCTTATCCAGCTGTGGGTCAGCTACAAGCGCCGTGACGAGTTGCGCGATGTCACCGGCGACCCCTGGCACGGTCGCACGCTGGAATGGTCGACCTCGTCGCCGCCGCCGGAATACAACTTCGCGTTCACGCCGATCATCCACGAATCCGATGCGTGGTGGGACATGAAGGAGCGCAACGCCGGCCGCCGCACGGAAGGTTACCTGCCGATCCACATGCCGAAGAACACCAGCGCGGGCATCATCATCGCGGGTATCGCCTTCGTGCTCGGCTTCGCGATGATCTGGCACATGTTCCTTATCGCAGGCATCGCGTTCGTAGCCCTGTTGGTGACCGCCATCGGCCACACCTTCAACTACAAGCGCGATTACCACATTCCCGCCGACGTCGTGGCCCGGACCGAGGCCGCCCGCACGGAAGAGCTTGCCGCCCATGTCTGATATGAACGCCACGCCCTCCGCCGCCATCGCGGACAAGGACATCCAGTTCTGGATGAAGGAAGACCACCACCCGGCCAACGGCACGTTGCTCGGGTTCTGGATCTACCTGATGAGCGACTGCCTCATCTTCGCCTGCCTGTTCGCCACCTATGGCGTGCTCGGCCGCAGCTATGCCGGCGGCCCTTCCGGCGCCGACCTGTTCGAACTGCCGCTGGTCGCGATCAACACGACGATGCTGCTGCTGTCTTCGATCACCTACGGCTTCGCCGTGCTGGAGATGCAGAAGAACCGCAAGGGAACGATGATGGCGTGGCTGATCGTCACCGGCCTGTTCGGCGCCACCTTCCTCGGGATCGAGCTGTATGAGTTCGCGAACCTGATCCACGAAGGCGCGGGTCCGCAGCGCAGCGCGTTCCTGTCGTCGTTCTTCACCCTGGTCGGTACCCACGGCCTGCACGTGACGTTCGGCATCATCTGGCTGATCACCCTGCTGTTCCAGGTGGGCCGTTTCGGGCTCACGCCGGCCAACAAGCGCCGCATCATGTGCCTGTCGATGTTCTGGCACTTCCTCGACGTGGTCTGGATCGGCGTCTTCACCTTCGTTTACCTGATGGGAGTGCTGCCGTGAGCGCGCACATCGAATCGCACGATCACCACGACCACGACGATGGTCACAGCCACAGCACGCTGAAGGGCTACATGACGGGGTTCTTCCTCGCCGTGGTGCTGACGGCCATCCCGTTCTGGCTGGTGATGGGCAAGGTCATCCCGAACTCGCAGACGCTGGCGGTGGTGATCCTCACCTTCGCCGCGATCCAGATCGTGGTGCACATGATCTACTTCCTGCACATGAACACGAAGTCGGAAGGCGGCTGGAACATGCTCGCGCTGATCTTCACGCTGGTGCTGGTCGTGATCACGCTGTCCGGTTCGATCTGGGTCATGTTCCACCTCAACTCGAACATGATGCCGGGCATGTCCCATGACATGACCGAGCAGCAGGTGAAGAACCTGCCTTGAGCGGGGAAGGCGCCGACGACACCAGGACGCCGCGCCGACCGCGCGGCGTCCTGGTTCTGGGCCTGATGGCCTTGCTCGGGGTGGTGTTGTTCGCCGGGTTCGTCGCGCTGGGCGTCTGGCAGGTACAGCGCCGGGCGTGGAAGCACGACCTGGTCGCTCGCGTGGACGCGCGGGTGCACGCTGAACCAGTGGATGCGCCTGGCCGAGGCCAGTGGTCTGTGGTGAGCGCTTCCAACGACGAATACCGCCGCGTGAAGCTCACCGGCCGCTTCCTGCAGGACAAGAGCGTGCGGGTCCGTGCCAGTACCGAACTCGGCATGGGCTCCTGGCTGCTGACGCCGCTGCGCTTGCGCAATGGCGACACCGTGATCGTGAATCGTGGCTTCGTCTCGCCCACCTGGTGTGGCGGCAGGGCGACCTGCACGCCAGGCCCATCCGGGGAGACCTCGGTCTCCGGCCTGCTTCGCATCAGCGAACCGAAAGGTGCGTTTCTCCAGCCGAATCAGCCCGCGGAGGACCGTTGGTTCTCGCGAGACGTGGCCGCCATCGCCGCGGCGATGGGCCTCGACAGCGTGGCGCCATACTTCGTGGATGCCGACGCGGCGTCCTCGCCCGGACGCGGCGATGGCAACGACGGCCCGGTCGGGGGGCTCACGGTCATCGCCTTCCCCGACAACCACCTGATGTATGCGATCACCTGGTTCACCATGGCACTGCTGACCCTGCTGGCGGCGTGGATCGTCTGGAAAGACGAGCGGCGCAAGCGCCGCGCCTGATCGCCTGAGAGCCGACCTTGTCGGCGATCCCGCGGCAGCGGGCCAGGTTGCTGCAAGCTCCCATCGCCGACAGGGTCGGCTCCCACCAAAGCGGAAGTTTCCACTAAAACGGCATTTCAATTTCAGGATCGCCGCACGTCTTGTAGGTATGCAGCCTCGCTACCCCCACAGCGCGCCCTTCGACGACCTGCCGCTAGGCTGGAAGTCGCCCCGCCAGGATCGCGGCCCCCTGGGCCTGGTGTTCGACCATGCACGGCGGCGCGCGATCTTGCGACGTTCCCGGCCGATGCCCGAGCGCCGGCTCACCTATCTCCTGCGCACGCTCACGGCATTCCGCCGCCAGGCCCAGTGGCTCCGGCTGGTCGGGTCCTCGCGGGCGATGCGGGCGGCTGCCGAGTTCAACCCGCGGGTGTACGAGCGCTGGCAGTCGCACTACATCTCGCGGTCTTTCGACCTGGCCGCACGCGCACGCCTCATCGAAGCCCATTACCGGTTCGTCGCGCGGGAGTTTCCCGAGCGGTTGAGCAACCGTCTGTTGAAGGGGCACGACGTGCGCCTCGCCACGCTGCCGCTTGGCGACGGTGAAGTGGCCTACCTGCACGCGCGCGCGCCGGAAAGCGAATGCACCGGGGAATTGGGGCTGTACCTGCTGAACGGGGACAAGGAAGTGATCTCGTCCTGCGCGATCACCTTCGGGGGCACCGAAGGCCTGCTCGTCGGTGCCATGCGCGGTTCGTGGGCCTATCTGGGTCGCGGCGCCATCGCCCGGTTCAGCCGGGCCAGCGGCGGGCTGCGTCCCCGCGACCTGCTGCTGGCGGTGGTGCGTGCACTGGCCACGTACTACGGCATCGAACGCGTGCGAGGCGTTTCCTGTGCGGCGCATCCCCTGGATCGCCGGGCTGGTGTCACCGCTGCCGCGTATGACCGGTTCTGGCGCCGTCACGGTGGCGTGGCGGGTGCCGATGGTTGCTATGACATTCCCCGCCTCGGCGAATCGAGCGGCCGCGCCGAGCGGGACAGCTTCCGCCGGGAGGCCTGCGAGGTCGCGCTCAAGGCGTTCGTCAGGTCGGCCGGCTGACGGCCCGTCGCTTAAAAGTCGTAGGTGCCCGTGAGCAACACCACGCGCCCCTGGCGTATCGGTACGAAGGTCTCGTCGAAGTTCACGGCATACAGTGTGCGGGCGAAGAGGTTCTTCACGCCGAGCGTAAGACGCCAGTGCTCGCCGTAGCGCGACACGTTCGTCTCCACGCTAGCCTGGCCGGGGATGCCGAAATACTGCCCGTCCGCACTCGTGCGGCCGAGGCTCCGGCTGCGCGCGAGGACGCCGGCCGCCACGCCCCATGGTTTCACTGGACCGTCGCCGAATCGATAGCTCGCCCACACGGCGGCCTGGTGCTTCGGCGCGCCCGTCGGGCGAGTGTCGTCATGGTTGCTGATGCGTGCTTCGGTGAGGCTCGCGAGCACGTCGAATCCGGGAGCCACCTGTCCGGCGAATTCCACCTCCAGCCCGCGGTTGGTCTGGCCCGGCCCCGGTGTCGCGAAGAAGGGCGGCTCGGGAGACACGAGGTCGATACTGTGGTCGACGTGGATGCGATAAAGCGCGGCCGTCAGGCGTGCGCGCTGGTCGAACAGGTCGAATTTCGCGCCGAGTTCCACCTGGCGCGAGGTAGCGACCGGTAGCGGCTGGCCGTCCTTGCCGAGCAGCGGGTCAGGCTGGAAGCCCGTGGAGGTATCCGCATAGACGGCGATGGTCGGCGAGACCTTGTAGACCACGCCCAGCTTCGGAATCCAGCGCGACTTGTGCACGCGGCGGGGCGATCCGTCCTGCCAGCGTGTTTCCAGTTCGTACTCGGTACGGCGCAGCGCCACCAGCACGTTCCATTGCTCGCCGATCGCCATCTGGTCCTGCAGATACAGGCCCGCGTTGGTTTGCCACGAGCCACCGAGCGCTTGCACCGTCGTACTGACCGGCGCCACCAGCGCGTTGAACTTCGCCGAGAAGTCGCTGCTGCTGCGCAGGCCATAGGCGAGAGGGCGGGTGACGATCACCGCGTCCCTGTCCGATATGTCCGCCGTGACGCCTTCCTCGGTGCTGCCACTGCCGTTGTCGCCCGCGTGGGTACGTGCGAGATCGAGGCCCATCAGCAAGGTGTGCGTGACGTCACCGTGGCGGAAGGTGGTGCTGAGATCGTTCTGCCAGGTCCAGTACGTTCCCGAATAGCGGAAGCGGCGGTCCACGGCGTCCAGCGCACCGGCGAAACCGCTGGCGAGATAGGACTGGCTGCGGCCGTCGCTGCGCTGGCGCACGTACTGACCCTGGCTGTGGAAGGTCCAGTCGTCACCGAACTCGTGATCCAGTTCGAATACCGCGCGGCTCGTACGGTAGGTCGATTCGTCGGTGGGATCGCCGGACAAGAAACGGTAAGGCTTGGCGGTGGAAAGGCCGGGGCCCAGCAAGACGGTGTGGTCGGGACCGGGCACGCGGTTGTCGACGAATTCCAGTCCGCCCATCACCCGCGTCTGCTCCCCTTGCCACGCCAGCGACGGGGCGAGATAGGCACCCCTGCCGCCGCCAAAGCCTTGTGGCGTCTTTTCGCCACGCTGGCCCGCCGCCACGAGGCGGTAGGTCACGCTGCCGTCTTTCGAGGCGGCACCCGCCAGGTCGAGGCCGAGCCGCGCGCCGTCGTATTCGCCCAGGGAATAGGTCAGCGTGCGCACGGGCTGTGCCTGCGGCCGCTTCATCACGACGTTGATCGACCCGCCGAAGTTGTTGTTCTGCGATGCGTCGCCGAGGATGGCCTCGGGGCCGCGCAACACTTCCACGCGTTCGATGCCGATCAGCGGAGGAAGATCTTCCGTGCGGGCGATGCCGTTCGGCATGCCGTCGGTCATGCCGTGGCCGGCATCGAAACCGCGGATCAGGAACAGCGGCGAGCCGCCGTAGCCATCGACGTACTGTACGCCCGCCACGTAGCGGGCGACGTCGCCGATGTCCACCGCCTGCTGCGATTCGATCACTTCCCGCGTCACGACGGTGACCGACTGGGGGACATCGGTGAGCCGCGACTCGTTGCGCGTGACGGTGCGCGTGGTGTCGGCCTTGAAGCCCGTGTCGGAGACCAGGCCCTGCACGTCGACGGTGGCGAGCGGCACGACGGTGCCGGGATCGAACGCCACGTCGGGATCCACGGGCGCGGGAGTCGCATTGTTGGGCTTCTGCCGCTGCCGGACCACGACGGTACGCGTGTCGTACGACTCGCGCTGCAGATCCGTGCCTTCCAGCAACTCGTCGAGCGCCGCATCGGGGGTCAGCACGCCCTGCGCACCGCCCGAGCGCCAGTTGGCTATCGAGCCGGAAGCGGTCAGCACCTGCACGTTCGCCTGCTTGCCCCAGGCCAGCAAGGCCGTGGCCAGCGGTTGCGGCGCGATGGCGAACGGCATGGGAGCGGAAGGGCCGTCGGCGGGTGCTTCGGCCGCCCCTGCGGCGTGCGCCACAAGAGCCAGCGCGAGCGCGCCGGTGAGTGCGCGCCGGCGCCCGCGAAGCATGTACTGCAAGACTTGCGGCCCTTGTGATCTTCAGCGCGGCGGGATGCTCCGCGCCATCGTGGTCTGCCGGGCGAGTTCCAGCCGGTCGGGATATGCATCCACACGGACCGGAAAGACTCGCGGCAAGGCGGAAACCCAGCTGTCGATGGTATCCACCTCGACCGTACCGGTAAACGTCAGCTTGCCGAGGGCGGCATCGGTGAGCCGGATCGGCCGGGCACTATAGCGGTTCACGTTCTCGATCACCGAGGACAGGGGTTCGTTGACGAACTCCAGGCGATGCCCCCGCCAGGCGGTGGCGGCGGCGGGATCGATGTCGAGGATCCTCATCGCCTGGGTCTCAGGGTCGAAAGAGACTTCGCGTCCCGCTCCGAGTTCGATGGTGCCGGCATCACCCTGGGCGGCCAGGGGAGACACCCGCACGCGGCCTTCCGTGACGGCCACGGTCACCCGATCGCCGGTCCGGCGCACGTTGAACGCGGTACCCAGGTCGAGGATCTGCAGCGGCCCCGCATGGACGACGAAGGGCCGTTCGGCGTGGGCGACACGGAAGAACGCTTCGCCTGCTTCGAGGTCCACGGCGCGCTCGTCGCGCCCATAGCGGGCGGTGACCGATGTGGCCCCGCCCAGTTCGATGCTCGAACCATCGGGAAGATCGATGTCCCGGTGGCCCGCCCGCTCGCTGATGTATTGCCGCGGCGCCTCATCTTGCCCGTGGCGCAGGGCGAGGAACGACGCGGCGCCCACGACGGCGAGCAGCACGCTGGCCGCGAGGGCCAGGGCGAAGCGCGGCACCGTGCGGCGTGCGGGCATGGGTGGTGCGAACCGATGGGCGAACGACTTGCGGCTCGCCGCATCCATGGTTCCGGCCGCCTCGGCGAGGGCGGATGCGCGGTCGAAGGCCTCCGCGTGGCGCGGGTCGGCCTCCAGCCATTCGCTCCACTGGAGCAACGCGGGATCGGGCAGCCCGGGATCGCGCAGGCGCGCCCACCAGTCGGCGGCGGTGTACTCGATCTGTCGATCGGGAACGTAGGTGGTCGTGGTCATCGGAGGTTCTCCGCGCGGTCGCGGCGTTCACGGCAATGCGCCAGGGCATTACCGACGTGGTAGCGCACCATGCGCTCACTGAGATTCATCTCACGCGCGATCGTGGCGAAGTCCCGCCCCTCGATCACGTGCATGACGAAGGCGCGGCTGGTCTTGGGTGGCAGTTCGTCCAGCGCCTGGCGCAGGTCGCGCCACTGCTCATGGGCCGAGGCGTGCTGTTCGGGAATGGGCGTGACGTGCCAGTTGTCGTCGTCGGGGTCGGCTGGTGCCATGGCCCGCACGTTGCGCATGCGCAGCCGGTCGACGGCGAGGTTGGAGGCGGCGCGGAACAGGAAGGCGCGGGGCGAATCGATCACGGTGCCATCGTCCAGCGAGAGCAGCTTGAGGTAGACCTCCTGGGCCACTTCCTGGGCATCGGCGAGCGAGTTCAGCCGGGCCCGCAGGAAGCCCACGAGTGCCGCGTTGTGCTCGCGGAACAGGGCGACCACCTGGGTGGCGCGCGTGCCGCCGGGCGGTTTGCCCGCCTCGGATGGATCCATGGTTTGCCTGACCGCGTTCATGGGCTGGAGATAAGCGCTATATGGTCGCACGGTGGGAAATCGACGCCCGTACGGGCAGGGACGAACGCCGATTTCCGCACCGGCGAACCCTTTAGACGTTCCAGCTCCGGAAAATTGAAATGGATTCCCTAAGCGAACGGTAAGGGTGGCGGGGCGCCCCTTCGGCTACGATGCGCGGGACCGCCTAGCCAGACGTATCCATGCTATCCACCGACGAACGATCCCTTCGCCGCGAGTTCGGCTGGTTCATGCTGATCGCCCTGGCCGTGCTGGCGGCGGGCATCGGCCTGCGCGACCCCTGGCCGCCGGACGAACCGCGTTTCGCCCTCGTCGCCCGGCAGATGCTCGAATCCGGCCGATGGCTGTTCCCGCACCGGGGCATGGAGCTGTATTCCGACAAGCCGCCCATGCTGATGTGGACGGAGGCGTTCTGGATGTGGCTCACCGGCGGCTGGCGCGGCGCCTTCCTGTTGACCTCGCTGTTTTCCGGTCTCGGCACGCTCGCCCTGGTCTGGCACCTCGGCAGGCGCCTGTGGGATGCGCGGGTCGGGTTGGTCGCGGCCACCCTCGTGCTGGCGACGATGCAGTTCGTCGACGTCATCAAGCACGCGCAGATCGATCCGCTCAACCTGTTCTGGATCACGCTGGGTAACACCGGCATCTTGCTGCACTGCCTGCGCGGCCCGAACTGGCGCATGTACTGGCTGGGCTGTTTCGCCGCCGGGCTGGGCGTGATCACGAAGGGCGTGGGTGTCATCGCCTTGCTGATGCTCATTCCCTATGCCGTGATGCGTGCGCGGCAATGGCCGGGGGTGACCGTGACCCGCGGCGATGGCTGGCGCTGGGCCGGCGGCGCGCTCGCCTTCCTGCTCGCCATCGCGCTGTGGCTGGTGCCGATGCTCGCGGCGGCGTACGGGCTGCGCACGCCCGAGTACCTGGCCTATGTGCACGACATCCTGTTCCGGCAGACCGCCGAGCGCTATGCCAATTCGTGGCAGCACGAGGAGAAGCCCTGGTTCTTCCTGCTGGTGATCCTGCGCCAGTGGATTCCGATCTGGTTGCTGGTGCCCTTCCTCGTGCCGCGCTGGCGGGAGGCGCTGCGCCTGCGCGAGCCGCGGGTATGGATGCCGTTGCTGTGGTTCGTGCTGGTGCTGGTCTTTTTCTCGATCCCGCGAGGCAAGCGTGAGATCTACATCCTGCCCGCCCTGCCGATGCTGGCGTTGGCGATGGCGCCTTATGTCGTGGACCTCCTGAAGACCCGCTGGCTGCCGAAGGCCGCGTTCTGGACCACGCTGGCGTGCGCGGCGGTGTTCGGTGGCGCCGGCCTGTGGGCGCTGCTCAAGGCGCCGAAGGCGGCGCAACGCATCGCGGAAGGCTATGAATTGCCGGGCCACGGCCACGACCTGTGGCTTTGCGTGATCGCGGTGGGCGTGGGCTTCCTCGTGTCCGCTGTGGCTTTCAGGCCACGGCGCGGCGTCGCCGCCTTGCTCGGCGGCATGGCGCTGGCATGGATTATCTGGCCGTTGGGCACGTATCCGCTGCTCGACGCCAACCAGTCCACGCGCCAGCTGATGGAAGAAGCGGACGACGTCATCGGCACCGATGGGCAACTCGGCCTCGTCGTGTGGCGCGAGGAACTTCTGTATCAGGCGCGGCGTCCCGTCGCCGAGTTCGGTTTCGCTCGCGATTCGGCGGCGCAGCTTCACGATGCGCGCGCCTGGCAGGCCGCCGACCCGGCGCACCGATGGCTACTCATCAACGAGGAGGCGTTCGACGACTGCATCGTCGCCACCAAGGTCGTGCCCTTGGGCGTGGCGAACCGCTCCCGCTTCGCGCTACTTCCCGCCGCGGCATCGAAGCCCGGCTGCGTGCCCGCGATGGCCCCGTCGGAGGAGACGGCCACCGGCCATCCCTGAGGCGGCGGTCACGACGTGACCGTCGCCTCGGCCTTCGTCCGGCGCAGCATGCGCTCGTACTTCTTCTTCGTCCGCGAGGCGTTGTGCGCGCGGTTCATCGAGCAGTGCGGGATGATGTTCTTCTCACCGAAGCCGTCGATCATCACCAGGCGGGGGCCGCCGCGGGAATCCTCGCCGTAGACCACGTTCCAGGCGTGCAGGTCGGCGGCGATGGTGTTGTGCGAGAGCAGGCGCGCGTAGAACTCGTCCAGTTCCGCCTGGGTCTTCGCCGTGAAGCCTTCCGCCTTCACCCAGTCGTGCAGGGTCGGCGCCAGCCGGCCGTCAGGAGTTCGCACCTTCTCCACGATCTGGCCCAGGCCGATATCGGTCATTTCCAGGCCGACCACGCGGGCGATGGGCGAGGTGGCGTAGCCGCCCACGTAGATGCCGGTGACGTACTCGCGGAACTCGCGCACGAAATCCTTGTACGGCCCGCTGCGCGCCATGCGGCGATACCACGGGGCCTTGTTCCAGCGTTCCTCGATGGAGCCGCTGGCGATCACCTTGATGAGCAGGTCAGCCTCGCCCGGATGCTGGTACACCTCGCGGACATGCCCGGTGGCGATCGGCTTGGCGTCGGCCAGTCTGAACATCGTCGATCCTCGCGCGGTGGCCGAAAGGCCGCCGTAAGTTGCTGATGGGACGCACAGTGTAAAGTCTTGGCGCTGTAACATGCGTCCTTCCACGCGCGACCCCCGTCGCGCCCCATCCGGACCCGCACCGTGCGCAAGCTCACCTGGCGTTTCATCGTTGCCGCCCTCGTCTTCCTGACGCTCTCGCGCGTGGGGCTATCGTTGTGGCAGTGGACACGCGTCCACGATGCCGGCGGCCTCTGGCCGGTGCTGTTCGGCGGCTGGCGCATCGACCTCTCGCTGGTCGCCATGATCGTGGCGTGGCCGGCGCTGCTCTCGCCCTGGCTCGGCCACCGCGCATGGCCCACGCGCATCGCCGCGTGGTGGCTGCGCTTCTGGTGGCTCGCCTTCGTGCTGTTGGAAGTGTCCACCCCGCAGTTCATCGTCGAGTACGACACGCGCCCGAACCGTCTTTACTTCGAGTACCTGACCAGCCCGCACGAAGTGGCGGCCATGCTCTGGCACGGCTACAAACTGTCTGTGGCGGCCGGCCTCGTGGCCTTCGCGCTGATCGGCTGGCTGGGCTTCCGCCTGCTGCCCACGCGCCGGCCGGACCGCGTGCCGATGCGCGGATGGCTGCGCCCCGTGGCGACGGTACTGGCCTTCGTGGTGCTCTTCCTCGCCGGCCGCGGCACGTTGCAGCATCGTCCGCTGAATGCCTCGCAAGTCGCCTTCACCAACGACGCGATGGTCAACACCTTGCCGTTGAACTCGCTCTACAACGTGCTGAACGCGGCCATCGCGCTGGGCAATGAGCGCTCGGCATCGGCGGTGTACGGCAAGATGCCCGAAGACGAGATGCAGGCCATCGTGCGCCGCGACGCCGGCCTGGAAGGTGCACCGCTCGATCCGCAATACCCGAGCCTGCATCGCCAGCAAGCGACGCGTCAGGGCGACAAACCGCTCAACCTCGTCATCATCCTCGAAGAAAGCCTCGGCGCGCAGTTCGTCGGCAGCCTCGGCGGCGCGGGTTATACGCCGGAACTGGACAAACTGGCCAACGACGGCTGGTGGCTCACCCGCACGTACGCTACCGGCACGCGCAGCGCGCGCGGCCTCGAAGCCGTAACGACCGGCTTTCTGCCGACGCCTGCGGAAGCCGTGTTGAAACTGCCGCGCAGCCAGCGCGACTTCTTCACCCTGGGTGCGCTGCTGGACACCTTCGGATATCACACGCGCTTCCTGTATGGCGGCGAGGCGCATTTCGACAACATGCGCTCGTTCTTCTTCGGCAACGGCTTCAATGAAGTCGTGGACCGCGCCACCTTCGAGACCAAGCCGGGCTTTGTTGGTTCATGGGGCGCGTCCGACGAGGACATGTTCAACGAGTTGCACCACCGATTGCTCGACGATGGCGACAAGCCCACCCTCACGGTGGCCTTCTCGGTGTCCAATCACACGCCATGGGAATACCCCGCCGGCCGTTTCCAGCCCGAAGGCGATCCGGCGAGCAACGCCAACGCGGTGCGTTACGCCGACTGGTCCATCGGCCGCTTCTTCGAGCGGGCGAAGCAGTCGCCGTACTGGAACCACACGGTGTTCCTGATCGTGGCCGATCACGACGCGCGCGTGTTCGGCGCGAGCCTCGTGCCCGTGCGCCACTTCCACATTCCCGCGTTGATCCTCGGCGCGGGCGTGCCGGTGAAGAAGGATGACCACATCGTCAGCCAGGTGGACCTGGCGCCCACCCTGCTTTCGCTCATCGGCATCAGCAGCGAACACCCGATGCTCGGCGCCGACCTCACCCAGCGTTATCCGGACCGCGCCATCATGCAGTACGGCGACAACTACGGTTACCTGAAGGACGACCGCCTGATCGTGCTGCGCCCGAACCAGCCACCGACGCAGTACCGCTATACCTTGAATGACGAGTACAGCCCCAACGGTGAGAAGCTCGAGCCGCAGCCCGTCGATCCGCAGCTCGAGAAGACCGCGCTGGCGCATGCCTTGTGGCCGAGTTGGGCCTACGGCAAGCAGCGTTACCGTTTGCCTGAGAAGGCTGGCGCGGCGAAACCGTAGACCGTTGCACAGGGCGTCACCAAGGCGTCATCCGCCATCCCTCCGGCGTTGGCGAAAGGCGATCTGTGAGGCGTAGCCGATCGAGGAAAACCTCGTCGTGCGACACCACCACGAGCGCACCGTCGTACTGATCGAGCATCGTCTCCAACGCTTCCAGCGAGGCGAGGTCGAGGTGATTCCCGGGCTCGTCGAGCAAAAGCAGTTGCGGTGGCGGGTCGGCCACGAGGGTTAATGCCAGGGCGGCCTTGAGACGCTCGCCGCCGCTCAGTTCGCCGGCGGGCACCGCGATCTTGCCCGCGTCCAGCCCGAGCAACGCCAGTCGCAGGCGCAACGTATCCTCGCCCACTGCGGGGTTCGCCTCGCGCATGTGCTCGATCACCGCACGCCGGGGATCCAGCGTCGACAGCCGCTGGTCCAGCCAGGCGGACGCAACCGGAACATCGACGCGTCCGCTCCGATGCCCCATCCGCCCCGCCAGCACCTGTAGCAAGGTCGATTTGCCGCTTCCGTTCGGACCGACGACGCCGACACGCTGCCCGCCCGTCAGCACGAGGTCGATCATGCGAGCGCCACCTCGCACGAACGGCAGTTCCGCGCGTTCGAGCACGGCCACCCTGCGTCGCGACACGTGCGTCGCGTTCGGAGCGAGCACGGCGAGCGACACCGTGCCCTCCACCTGCCGGGCCGCCTCGGCGACCTTCTGGGAAAGAGCGTCCCGCGTGTCGTCCTGTCGCCGCTTGAGCTTGCCGGCCGAACCTTCACTACGGCTCTTCCGCCCGCCGAGCAGGATGGGGGCCTGGTTCGCGAGACTCGCGTCGCGCTGGCCCTGTGCCTGCCGGCGCGCCTGTCGCTCCTGTTGCTCGCGCAGTGCCTGCTCGCCGCGCTTGCGCTCGATCCGGCGCGCCTCCAGCACGCGTTCAGCCGCCTGCCGTTCCTCGCGCCGCACCTGTTCGTAGAAGGCGTAGTCGCCCCCATAGCTACGCAAACCTTGGGACGACAATTCGACGATGCGTTCCATCTGGCCGAGCAGCCGGCGGTCGTGGCTGATGACGAGGAGGCCGCCCTGCCATCCTTGCAACCACTGCATCAACGCCGTGCGGCTTTCGTTGTCGAGATGGTTGCTCGGCTCGTCCAGGATCAGGTAATCCGCGTCGCGCAGTCGTGAGCCCAGCAAGGCCACGCGCATGGCTTCGCCGCCGCTCAAGGCGTGGGCCGGGCCACGTGCGTCCACATGGGCGAGGCCTGCCGCATCGAGCGCATCACGAAGCTGTTCGCGCACGGTCCACCGATCGCCCACCGTATCGAAGTCGCGCTGGTCGGTGCTTCCGGCCTCGATTCTTTCCAGCGCCGCGATCGTGTCGTCGACACCGGCAAGCGAAGCGACCGATTCAGCGGGATCGTCGGTGACACGCTGCGCGAGGTAATGGATGGACGCGGCGCGTATGCAGCGCCCGCGCGTCGGCTCCTGCCGCCCCGCGAGGATGCGCGCAAGCACGCTCTTGCCCACGCCGTTGCCACCGACCAGCCCCGTGTGGCGGCCATCGAACGATTCGTGAAGATCGGAGAAAAGCGTCCTTCCATCGGGAAGGACGCAGGTGACGCCATCGAGCGTCAGCAGGGTCGTCGTCATGTGCCATCTCTTCATGCCATCCGCTTCCCACCGTGGGGAAGATCGAAACTCGCCCGCGAGGGGCAACGGCATTACTGGCGCATGGTGGCGATACCTGGCTGAAAGGATGGAGAGGGAAATCTTACCGCGGTTACGGTCCGGCTGCAGGAATGACGACGCGTGAGACGACCTCCGCCAACGACGCCTGTGAAAAAGGCTTGGCCAGGCGAGGAAGGTCCAGTTGGGGGCCGGTCGGCAGATCCGCGTAGCCGGTGGCCATCACGACGGGTAACGTGGGGTAGCGTTCCCTCAGTCGCACGGCAAGCTGCATGCCCGTCATGTGAGGCATCGCATGGTCGGTGATGACGAGATCCACGCACTGGGTGTCGAGCAAGCTGAGCGCTTCCGCCCCCGAGCTTGCGGGAACCACCGCATAGCCGAGGTCTTCGAGCATTTCCACCGTGGTCGCTCGAACGAGTTCGTCGTCGTCCACGGTCAGGATCGTCAAGGTGCGTGACGAAGCGCAGCGTCCGGTCGAGGGGCCGGGCGGCACGGTCGCCACAGGTGCGTCGGGGAGCGGCGCCGCGGCGGGCAACCAGATTTCGGCCGTGGTGCCTTCGTCGACGCGGCTGTGCAGGATCAGCGCGCCGCCGAGCTGCTCGGCGAGGCCGTGCACCATCGACAAGCCAAGCCCGGTACCCTTGCCGACGCCCTTGGTGGTGAAGAAGGGTTCGACCGCCCGCTTGAGTGTCGCTTCGTCCATGCCCGAGCCGGCATCGGACAACGCGAGGCGAACATAGTGACCCGGTGCGACAGGGCCCTCGCCGGCGCCTACCCACGTTTCGTCCGTGGCGATCACGATGGTGCCGGCGCCGTCCATGGCGTCGCGTGCGTTCACGGCCAGATTGAGCAACGCCGATTCGAGTTGGTTCGGGTCCGCCTCGACGGCCGGAAGGCCGGGCGCGAATTGGGTCTCCACCGCCACCGTGCCACCGAGCGTTCGCTGCATGAGTTCCTTCATGCCCTCGACGAGCGTGCGGAGGTCGACGCGTTCTTTCTTCAGCTCCTGGCGGCGCGCGAAAGCGAGCATGCGCCGGGTAAGCGTGCTTCCGCGTTCGGCGCCGGCCCGTGCATTGTCGAGCAGGCGCACGAGCAGGGGCTCCTGGGGCATGCGCTCGCGGAGCAGTTCGAGGCTGCCCTGCACGGCCATCAGCAGGTTGTTGAAGTCGTGTGCGATACCACCCGTGAGATTGCCCAGTGCCTCCATCTTCTGCACCTGGGCCAGCGCCTGTTCGGCTTTCGCGCGCGCCACCCGGCTGCGCTCCAGGTCGGCCGTGCGCTCCGCGACCTTCGCTTCCAGGTCCTCATGGAAACGGCGGAGACGTTCCTCGGCCAGGACGCGCTCGGTCGTCTCCGACACGATGGCGATCACGCCTGCCGGCTTGCCGCTTTCATCCAGCACGGGGGAATAATCCAGATTCATCCAGACCGGCTCGGGCTTGCCATGGCGCACCAGGGTCAGTTCCTGGTCCCTGTAGGCGAGCGTGCCGCCGGCCAGTCCCACGCGCATGACGTTGTCGTTGAAGTCGGCCACTTCCGCCCAGCCTTCGCGTACCTCCGAGCCGAGCAACGCCGGATGCCGGTTGCCCGCGAAAACCGAGTAGGCATCGTTGTAGATCATGATCCCCTTCTCGCCCCAGAGCAGCACGATCGGCACCGGTGACAGCAGGAGTAGCCCGGTCACCGTGCGCAGACTTTGCGGCCAGGTTTCCAGCGGGCCGATGCCCGCCCGCGTCCAGTCGAACGCGCGTATCAGCGCGCCGGCTTCGCCTCCCTGATCGAGCCAGGAGAGGTCGGCGGGGTCGCCCGGTGTGGCTGGAAAAACGAGGGTCATCGGCTCCGTTCCGGTGGGGGACGTGTCGATGTGGAGTTTAGCGAAGGGGAATGTGACGGCCGCCGCAAGATGGCTGAATGGGTGGGGTCAACGCGTCGCCCTCGCGCGAGCCTCGTCCAGGGCATGGCAGAGAGTCGCGACCCCGGCCAGGATGGAGGGGGACGGAAGGGCGAGCGTCGGCGCGTCGATCGCGAAAACGTTGTCGTGTTTCACGGCGCTGAGGAAGGCGGAGGCCTTCCAGCCGTTCAACGATTCTCCCTCCCCGCCGCCGCTCAGGATCACGTCGGGATCGCGCGCAAGCACGGCCTCACGGCCCACCGAGGGCGCCGGCTGATCGAGGTCGGCGAAGATGTTGTCGCCACCGCAAAGAACGAGGGCGTCGTCGATGATCTGCGCACGTCCGACGGTCATCAGCGGGCGGTCCCATATCTGGAAGAACACCTTCAGGCGCTTCTTGCCCGCGTTCGCGGTTTGCAGCCGCCGGAGTTCGGCCTCGAAGGCGGCGGCGTTGCGCTCGGCCGCCTCTTCCGTCCCGGCGAGCTTGCCGAGCCGGCGCGTGGTGGACGCCACCTGGGCGAGCCTTGCCGTTTCCGAATAGAAGACCGGAATGCCCAGGCGCGTGAGCTTATCCACCTGCGCCGCCGAATTGCCGCTTTTCCACACGACGACGACATCGGGCTTCAGGCCGACGATGCGCTCGAGATCGATCATGGTGGCGTCGCCGACCACCGCCACTTTTTTCGCTTCCGCCGGATAGTCGCTGAATCGCGACGTGCCGACGACATAGGCCCCCGCGCCGGCCGCGAAGAGGGCGTCCGTGATGTTCGGGGCGAGGCTGACGATGCGGTGGGCGGGACCGGGCAATGTCACGCTGCGGCCAGCGTCGTCGACCACGGTGACCGATGCCGTCGCGCTGGCGGTGACGAGGATCAAGCCGAAGAAAGTGAGTAGTCGCGTCATGGTGACGATCCGTTGAGGCGTTCGGCGCGGAAGAAGAGGTCGTCGCCGAGCGTGACGCCATGAATGGGATGGTGGAAAGCGGCGCTCAGATGCTCGCTGGTGACGACATCGTCCTTGAGCCCGGCCAGCGCACCGCCCTTGCCGTCCAGCAGGACCGCATGCGTCGCATGCTGGAAGGCGAGATTGATGTCGTGGACGGTGTAGATCACGGACTTGCCATGGTCCGCGGCGGCACGCATCAACTCGTGCAGGGTTTTCATCTGATGGTGCAGGTCGAGCGACGACAAGGGCTCGTCGAGCAGCATGATGTCCACGTCCTGGGTGAACAGCGTGGCGATGTTCACCCGCTGGCGTTCACCGCCGGACAGCGTGGTGATATCTCGCTCCGCCAGCGTTTCCAGCTCGAAGGTGCGCAGGGCACGTTCCGCATGGCCGGCGTCGTCGTCGCCCCAGGCCCAGAAGGGAAGGCTGGGGTGGCGGGCGGACATCACCGCTTCGATGACCGTGAGGCTGAAAGCGTCCACGATCGTCTGGGGAAGGAAGCCCCTGCGGCGTGCGATGTCGATCGGGCGGTACGAGGCCACTTCGCGGCCGCCGAGCATCACCCGGCCGCCGTCGGGCGCGCGCAGGCCCGCCAGGGTGCGCAGCAGGGTCGACTTGCCTGCTCCGTTCGGACCGAGCACGCACCACACCTGCCCGGGGGTGACACGCATGTCCAGCCTGCCGACGAGTGATCGGCCGCGGATCGACACGGACAGCGATTCGGCGACCAGTTCGATGCTCATCGACGCCGCACCAGCAGGAACATGAAGGTCGGCACCCCGATGATCGCCATGACCGCGCCGACAGGAAGCTGGATGGGATCGGCGACGATGCGCGAGATCGTATCGGCCACCACCACGACGACGCCGCCGCAGATCGCGCAGGCCGGCAGCAGCACGCGCTGGTCGTTGCCGACGATGCGGCGCAGCGCATGCGGCACCACGAGCCCGACGAAACCGACCGTCCCCGCCGTGGTCACGGCCACGGCCGTGGCCAGCGACGCGATCGCGAAGATGGCGGACTTCACCACGTTCGGCCGCACTCCGAGCGCGCTGGCCGATTCTTCGCCGCGCATCAGCAAGTTGAGCTGCCGTCCCAGGGGCGCGATCAGGAGCACGCAGGCGAACAGCGTGACCACGGGCAGCAGCCAGTTCGCCACGCCGCTGAGGTCGCCCATCATCCAGAACAGCATGCCACGCAGGTTCTTGTCCGGCGCGAGCACCAGCATCATGCTGACGATCGCTCCCAGGCCCGAGGCCAGCATCACGCCGATCAGGATGAGGTCGGTGGAATCTTCCCGTTGCGCGGCGCGCGCGCGGGCGAGCAGGTCGCGATGGGCGAGCACGAACACCGCCACGCATGCCAGGAGGGCTCCCGAGGCCGCGCCCAGGGCGGTCGCGAGCGCACCGGCGCCAGCCAGCATGGCGCCGAGCGCGCCCACGGCGGCGCCGCCGGAAAGGCCGAGCGTGTAGGGGTCCGCCAGGGGATTGCGCACGAGGATCTGCATGAGGCAACCCGCGATGGCCAACAGCCCGCCCACGCCGTAGGCGGCCACCGCGCGCGGAATGCGTAGCTCCCAGACGATGGCATGCATCGGCGTGTCCGCAGGCGACACCAGCGCCTGCCATGACGCGGCGATGGTGGATTCGCCGCCGCCGATGAGCACCGAGCCCAGCAGCACCGCTAGCCCACAGGCCAGCAATGCCAGCCACAGCCGGAGCGCGGAGAGGAAGCTCGTCATGCGGGGTGCGGTGGACTCACGCATCGGGTCGCCCCGTGTCCGCGCTGCCCGTGCCGGGCCATGCGATGCGGTACCGCGTGCTACGGCCGCCCCCGGGCAGGCGCGCGATCATTCCCTTCTCGAGCAAGTCGCCCAGGTGACGCGTCGCGGTGGCCTTGGAGACTTTCGCGACGGCCTGGTATTGCGACGCGCTGATACCTTGCGGGAATCCACGGTCCCCTCCATCGAGCAGGCGATTGAGCACGTTCACCTGTTCTGTCGAAAGCTCCTGCGTACGGTGTTCCCGCCAGAAGCGACTCTTGTCCATCACGCGGTCGATGTGCGCCAGCGCCTGTTCGAGGCTTCGCAGCAAGGTTTGCAGGAACCACTCGAGCCACGCCGTGATGTCCAGCCCATCGCGCTGGCTCGCTTCGAGTATGTCGTAGTAGCCCCCGCGATCGCCCAGGATGCTGGGAGACATCGTGTAGAAGCGGATGGCCTGCTGTTCCGCCTGGGCAAGCGCGAGGTCCGTGAGCGCACGGGCCATTCGGCCGTTGCCGTCGTCGAAGGGGTGCAGCGTGATGAACCAGAAGTGGGCGATGCCGGCGCGAAGCAGGGGATCGAGCGCAGGGTTCTCGCGACTGGCCGAAAACCAATCGAGGAAGGCATCGAGCTGACGTTCCAGTAGGACGTTTTCATCCGTGGGAGAAAGAAACGTGTGCCAGTGCAGCAGGCGCGGGAGATCGAGGCGCGCGCGGCAGTTCCTCGTGGCATCCAGCATGAGTTCGGCCAGACCCTCGCTGCGCGCACTCCGCCGGCTGGGAGCCTCGTCATTCAGGCCGAGGCGGCGCGCCAGCGACGAACGGACCGAGCCGACGTCGAGAACCTCTCCCTCGATGGCCGATGAGGCCACGACGTTCTGCAGCAAGGCATCGAGTTCGCTTCGCGCTCCCAGGTCGGCATCCACGGCGCCGGCGGTGCCGATCAGCCGGCCCTGGGCGAGTTGGCAGGCGCGCAGGAGTGGCGCGATCGCCTCGTCACGCCAGCGGAACGCCGGCCAGTCGGAGTGCTGCCAGATCCAGGTGAGGTCGTTCATGCCGCCGTCGTGAGCCGATGAGGCGAGCCATTCGGCTCATTTCGTGAGCCGAATATACTCTCTATTCGGCTCACCACCAACGGTCAGACCGCCAGGAAGCGAATCTCCGCCGCGGCTTTCACCCTCGCGCGCGGGCCGAAGCTCGCGATATTGCTAAGCGTACGGTTGTGATGGGCGATGATCTGGGCCGCGGTAAGCACGCCGTTGTCGAGGGTCGAGTGCGCATCCCCCGCGAGGGTGACGGGAAAGCCCAGGGCCAGGGCCCGCCGGACCGTCGTGTCGACGCAAAAATCCGTCTGCAGTCCGCAGACGACGAGGTCTTTCACTTCCAGTCGCTCCAGTACCTCGTTCAGCTCCGTCTTGTGGAACGCGTCGGGGGTGGCCTTGCGCACACGGATATCGCCATCGGCCGCCGCAAGGCCCTGAGCGAGCTGCCATCCGTCGCCGCCGAGGACCAGGGAGCCTTCTTCCTCTTCGTGCTGGATGAAGATCACGTGGGCACCGCCGATCTTCGCGTTGGCGATCAGCACGTTGACGCGTTTGAGCACGTCCTTGATGTCGAACGCTTCTTCCTCGCCGGAGCAGAGTGCTTGCTGCATGTCGATGACGAGCAGGGCCGTGGTCATGTGTGCGCTTCATCCGTCTTTCGAAGATGCCGCACAGTCTGCACCTATATCCGCTTCAGCGGAACGACGCGTAATATTCAGGACTTCATTTGATGGAGCATCGTCGTGTCCTACCAAGCCGCATCGAACCGCTACGACCACCTCATGCCCTACCGCCGCTGCGGGCGGAGTGGCATCGACCTTCCGGCCATTTCGCTGGGCTTGTGGCAGAACTTCGGCGGCGCCGACGTCTTCGAAACCGGCCGCGCCATCCTGCGCCGCGCCTTCGACCGCGGCGTGACCCATTTCGACCTCGCTAATAATTACGGGCCGCCCTATGGGTCGGCGGAGGAGAACTTCGGCCGGGTGATGGCGAGCGACTTCGCTCCTTACCGTGACGAACTGATCATCTCGACCAAGGCCGGCTGGGACATGTGGCCCGGCCCCTACGGTGGCATCGGCGGCAGCCGGAAGTACCTGATCGCGAGTCTCGACCAGTCGCTCAAGCGCATGGGCCTGGACTACGTCGACATCTTCTATTCGCATCGCGTCGATCCCAGCACGCCACTGGAAGAAACGATGGGGGCGCTGGCGCACCTGCACCGCCAGGGCAAGGCCTTGTACGTGGGCATCTCCAGCTACTCGCCCGAACTCACGCGCAAGGCGGCCGCCATCCTGGCCGAGGAGCGCGTGCCGCTGTTCATCCACCAGCCCAATTACTCGATGTTCAACCGCTGGATCGAAGGCGGCCTGCTCGACACGCTGGACGAACTGGGCACGGGCTGTATCGCCTTTTCGCCGCTGGCCCAGGGCCTGCTGACGTCGAAATATCTGAAGGGCATTCCCGCCGACGCACGCGCCACCCGCGATGGATCGCTCGGCAAGGACCAGCTCAGCGAGGCGAACCTCGAGCGCATCCGCGCGCTCAACGCCATCGCCGAGCGCCGGGGCCAGACCCTCGCCCAAATGGCGATCGCCTGGTCGTTGCGCGACCCGCGCGTGACGTCCTCGCTGATCGGCGCTCGCACGGTGGAGCAACTCGACAATTCCCTCGACGCCGTGAAGGGCCTCGACTTCACGGCCGGTGAATTGGCCGAGATCGACGTCTACGCGACGGACGGCGGAACGGATCTCTGGCGCGAATCGGCGAAGCTCTGAGGCGCTCCGGAATCGCGGCACCGGCATTCCATGGCGCACGGATTGGCGTAATCTTCCCTACACCGCACGCCGTGCGACCGCGATCTCAACCAAGGAGACGATATGAGCAAGGGTATGGATTCAAAGAAGAGCGACAAGAAGAAACCGGCCAAGACGATGAAGGAAAAGAAAGCCGCCAAGGACGAGAAGAAAAAGAACCTCCGGTAGCTACCCGGGCCGTCATGGCCCGGGTTGGTCGTCTCGTGCCCGAGAGGGCTTCTGGTGGGAGCCGACCTTGTCGGCGATCCCGCGGCAGCGGGCCAGATTATGGCGAGCACCCTTCCCCGGCAGAGCCGGCTCCCACAGGGAGCAGGGGCTCTACGGCAAGCACCCATCGCCGACAAGGTCGGCTCCCACCAGGCGCTCTTTCGAGTGCCACCTTGTCCGAAAGTGCTGTTTATTCGTCATGTGATTGCTGGGCCCTCGTCCATACACCGTAGATAGGTTGCAGCCGCTTCGGCGCGCCCACCTTTCACCTTGTATCGGAGCACAGCATGAAACTGACGGGTAACACGATTTTCATCACCGGCGCGACATCCGGCATCGGCCGGGGCCTCGCCGAAGCATTCCACAGGCTCGGCAACCAGGTCATCATCAGCGGGCGGCGCAAGGAGCTCCTCGAGGAAGTGACGGCGGCCAATCCCGGCATGCAGGCGATCGAACTCGACATCGCCGACCCAGCCAGCATCAAGTCCGTCGCCGACTGGCTCAAGAACGCACACCCGAGCCTCAATGTGCTCATCAACAACGCCGGCCTTATGCCGTTCGACGACCCGTCCGGCGTGATGGACGACGAGCAGATGCAGAAGATCATCGTCACGAACTTCTTCGGCCCCATCCGCATGACTTCAGCGCTCATCGACGTGCTGAAGGCCCAGCCGTCGTCGACGGTCATCCACAACACGTCGGTCGTGTCGTTCATGCCCCTGGCCACCAACTCCGTGTATTCGGCCGGCAAGGCCGCGCTGCATTCGTTCACCCAGACCCAGCGCTTCGCTCTCCGCAAGACGTCGGTCGAGGTCATCGAGATCGCCCCGCCCTGGGTCAACACCGACCTCATCTACAAGAGCGGTGACCCCCGTGCCATGCCGCTGGATGACTATGTCAACGACACGATGCGCCAGCTCGGCACCGACGAGCAGGAAATCATCGTCGACGCCATCCGTGACCTGCGCGACAACCCCGGTACCGGGGAGTACAAGCTCATCGCCGAGTTCAACGAGTACCTCGCCGAGCATCCCATTCCCGTGGAATCCCAACCCTCGCTTACCGAGGGAGTCGTCGCATGAGCACGTTCGTCGACGACATCCTCGACGCCCACGGCGGCCTCGACCGCTGGCGTCGATTTACCACGGTCCACGCGAAGCTGCTTCAAGGCGGTGCGCTATGGGGTCTCAAGGGCAAGGCGGGCGTTCTCGATGACACGGCTGTTACGGTATCGACGGATCGCCAGTGGGCATCCCATGCGCCATTCGGCACGAGAGCGGCCCGTTCGGACTTTACGAGCCAACGTATCGCGCTGCTGGATGCCTCGGGGACGGTCATGGAGGCGATGGACCGTCCGCGCGCCTCATTCGAAGGGCACTCCCTGGAGTCACCCTGGAACGACATCCAGCTCGCCTTCTTCGCGGGCTGCGCGATGTGGACGTATCTCAATACGCCATTCCTTCTGGCATGGGAGGGCGTGCACGCCGAGGACGGCGGCACCTGGGAGGAGAACGGCGAGACATGGCAGAAGGTGAATGTGCGCTACCCGGACTCGCTCGAAGTCTTCAGCAAGGCGCAGGCGATCTACGTGGGGCCGGACAAACTGGTGCGACGTCTCGACTACGACGTGGAGATCGCGGGAAACACGCCCGGCGCGCACTACGTCGACGGCTACATCGATGTATCGGGCATCCGTATCCCGACCCGACGACGCATCTACCCGCGCCTCGCCGATGGGACGTCATCGGGCGAACCGCTGGTCGTTTCCATCGAACTCAGCGACATCGTCCTGCGCTGATCCTCGTTCAAGTCATCCGAGAAGCACGGGGGAGGGAGACCAGGAAACGTGTGGACCAGCCCATTGGCGCGTGATCGAGTCGGATTTCGCCACCATGTGCATCAAGGATCGACCGGCAGATCGCCAGGCCGAGCCCCATCCCGTGATCCTTGGTCGTAAAAAAGCTATCGAACAGGCGGCCGAGGTTCTCGGCCGCGATGCCCGGGCCCGTGTCATCGACATAGACGCCGCACGTGCAACTCGTCATCTTCCATCGAGACACGTAAACGACGAAGCCTTGCCGACATCTGGTGCATCGCTTGCGATGCATTCAGCGCCAGGTTCACGATCACCTGCTGAATCTGGATGTGATCCGCCTGCACGGTGGGAAGACCCGGCAAGGTTGTCGCCTCGACCTCGACCTGGTTTCTGTCGAGCTCCCCGTGCACGAATGAAAGTGCGTCGTTTACGACCTCGTTCAGGTCAACCTCGCAGAAGGTCGTCTGTTCACGGCAGGCCATCTTCCGGACGCGTGAAAGAACACTTGCTGCACGCTGCGCCTGGGCGGCTACACGCTCCGCGATGGCACGCAACTCGTCGTGATCCGGGTCGGGATGCGAGAGCCATCGCAGGGCGGAATGCGAATCCAGCGCAATGGCGGAAAGCGGCTGGCTCACCTCATGCGCGATGGAGGCTACGAGTTCGCCTAGAGTGGCGATACGTCCCGCATGCGCGAGGTCGGCTTGCGTCTGGGCAAGGACCGCCAGCGGGACGGTACGAGGCTTCTGCATGGGGTGTTCTTGTACATTTTCGTCTGTCCTCCGAGACTAGCCCTCAAGGGCCGGTTCAGAAGGACGAAATAGCCACCAATCCGGACATCCGGCTGGATGTCGGATAAAAGCCGCCCCATCTGGCTGGCTGGCTGGTTTGACGTGAGTCTTTTGCTACGGAGGAGCCGAGCGTGCGGCACGTAGGCTTGATTGTTTATCCCGACTTCCAGGTCCTTTGCTTCGCTGCCCTTTCCGTATTCGAGGTGGCCAACAAGGAGGCCGGAAAGCGTCTGTATGACCTGCAGGTCCTCGGCAGCGGAGGCGCGTCGGTGCGTGGCTCCTTTGGGCAAGAAGTGACCTGCATGCCTTTGGTGGACGACGGTTTCGATACGCTGCTTTTGGGTGTCGGGATGGACATACCTCCGCATGACCGCCGTGTCTCGGAATTTCTGACGGAGACGAGCGTTCGCACCCGTCGCATCGCGTCCATTTGCCTGGGCAGTTTCGTACTCGGCGACGCAGGGCTGCTGGATGGCCGCAAGGCGACCACCCACTGGAACTATGGAGACCAGATGCGGAAGCGCTATCCCCGATGCGAGGTGGACCTCGATCGGATCTTCGTTCGCAGTGGTCGTATCTGGTCTTCAGCCGGAATGGCCGCGGGCGTCGACCTCGCCCTGGGGCTCGTCGAGGAGGACCACGGTCGCGAACTGGCCGCCATGATCGCGAAAGGCATGGTGTTGCCCCACCGCCGGGCAGGCGGGCAATCCCAGCATTCGGCGCTGCTGGAGCTGGATGCTCAGAGCGACCGCATCCAGGCCACCCTCGCCTATGCCCGACGCAACCTGAGGAACCCACTGACGATCGCCGAGCTCGCGGGAGTCGCGTGCATGAGTCCTCGACATTTCTCCCGCGCGTTCCGGGCGGAGACGGGGCGCTCGCCGGCTCAGGCCATAGCGCAGTTGCGCCTTGAACAGGCACGGATACTCGTCGAACAGGGGAGCCAGACACTTGAAAGCATTGCCCGGGAGACCGGGTTCGGCGACAGCGAGCGGATGCGCCGCGCTTTCCTTCGCTGGATCGGGGCCATTCCTGCCGATCTTCGGCGCCACGCGCGGACCAGCCGTAGGATCGACTTAGGCGCCTGACCGTTGGCTCGGGTGCGATACGTACTTGCCGCTGACGCCGAGAAACACCATGGTTACGATGCTACCCAGCGAAGCCAGCAGCATGTCCTGCTGCGCATCCCACACATCGCCTTGCGTGCCCAGGTATTCCTGCCCGATGCCATCGCCGAACGCGGTGGCCGCGGCCCATTCGATCAGTTCGTAGATCAAGGCGTGGGACATGATGAAGGTGACCGGAAGAATCCACCGCCAGATGCCCTGCGGCGGCGCACGCCGTGCGAACAGTTCCACGGCGGCGGGCGTAATCAACAGCCCGTAGGAAAAATGGACGAGCCGGTCGAAGTGGTTGCGGGTCAGGCCGAGCAGGCCGTTCAAGGTGACGCCGAAGACGCTGGCGAACCACTCGTCGTAGGGAACATTCGAATACGTGTAGTGCGCCCCGATCTCGTGGAGGATCAGGAACACGAAAAGCGATACACAGGCGGCGTTCGAGAAATGCAGCCGGCGGTAGCCCACGACCAGCAGCGGCAGGGCCACCACGACGACGGCATTCTCGAGCAGCCAATTCGTCCAGATGGCCGGCCTGAAAGCCGAAATCGCGATAACGAGGATCGAGCCCGCCAGCAGGGCGGATGGGACGCGGCCGCGGTTCATGGCGTGCAAATCAGCTTCCCCATCCGAGGTATCCATGACGTCGTGGCGTGGGATCTACGATATCCGAGGCAAGAGGCGAAATAAAAGAGTAAAATCAGCCTCTTTTGACCAGCAGAACCGTGCAATCTTCCCATCGGACGGTGGTCCGGGGGCCGACGTTCATCCGCCTGCTTGCCCGGGTCACGGATGTCGAGACTCCGCCATCCAGCCAATCGCTGTCGGACCGCTTGAGCCAATGGCTCGAGTGGACCCACGCCATCGCGCTCTCCACGGCCCTCGACGGCACGCCGTCGGTGCCGGCCGAGGATGTGCCGGCTTTTGGCAGTGCGCAGGAGGAGGAATGCGCCCGCGCCAGGGCGTCCCTGGTGAATGCCATCGCGGGAGCGCGCGAACTGGCTCCCTCCGGCGATCGCGGGGCCGGGCGGGGCGTCGGAGTGGACGAGACGGCCGATTACGCGCCGTTCCGCCAGCGCTACCTCGCCCTGCAACGGTCGATGCAGGCCACGACAGGCCAGCTGCGTGGCCGCCTGCGGGACATGCTCGCGGCGACATCGCCCGCGCTTGCCCGGCTGGCGGAGGTCGATGCGGTGATGGAACTCGCGTTGAGCCCGCGCGAGCACAAATTGCTCGGTGCCGTGCCCGCCGTGCTCGGGGGGCACTTCGATCGCCTCCGCCAGCGGGAGCAGGGGGCGGGCGCATGGATGGACGTATTCCGAAAGGACATGAAGAGCGTCTTGCTCGCCGAACTGGATGTTCGTTTTCAACCGGTCGACGGCCTGCTCGCAGCGCTGCGCGGCAGCTAATTGGGTAGTCATGTTCAGAAATCTTCTCTATTTCGCCGTGTTCCTCGTCGGCCTCGCCGCCATCGGCTGGGTCGGCATCGGCTACATCGGTTCGAACCCGCTGGGGGCGGCGGTCGCCGGCCTGATCGGCGCCTGCTACCTGGTCGGTGCGCTGGAACTCCATCGCTATCGCCAGGCCACGCAATCCCTGCGATTCGCGGTGGATGGCCTTTCCGCACCCCCGTCTAGCCTGGCGGCATGGCTCGAACCGCTGCATGCGAGCCTGCGAAACCCGGTGCGCTTGCGCATCGAGGGCGCGCGTGCCGCGATGCCCGCGCCGGCACTGACCCCTTACCTGGTCGGCCTGCTCGTCTTGCTCGGCATGCTGGGCACGCTGCTGGGCATGATGGCGACGCTCCGTGGCACGGGCATCGCGCTGGAAAGCGCGACCGACCTGCAGGCGATCCGCGGTTCACTGGCGGCACCGGTGAAGGGGCTCGGCTTCGCCTTCGGCACGTCGATCGCGGGTGTGGCCAGCTCGGCGATGCTGGGGCTGCTCTCCGCGCTGTGCAGGCGCGAGCGGCTCGAGACGGCGCAGTTGCTGGATGTGAAGATCGCGACGACCCTTCGCGTCCATTCCCAGGCGCACCAGCGTGAAGAAGCCTTCCGGCTCCTGCAGCAACAGGCCGAGTCGATGCCCGCCCTGGTCGATCGCCTGCAAGCGATGATGGCCGCCCTGGAACGAAACGGGCTCGAGGCAGGGGAACGCCAGCTCGCGAACCAGGAAGCGTTCCATGCCTCGACCCATGCGATGTATTCGCGTCTCGCCTCGTCCGTCGAGGCGTCGCTGAAAGACAGTGTCGCCGAAAGCGCGCGCGCCGCGAGCGCGGCGCTTCAGCCAGTCATCGACGCGACCATGGCCGGTCTCGCGCGCGAAGCGGCGTCGTTGCACGACACCGTGACGGACGCCGTGCAGCGGCATCTCAATGGCTTGACAGCGGGCTTTCAGGCATCCACCGCGGCTACTAATGGCCTCTGGAACGAGGCACTGGCGGAGCAGCGCCGGACGAACGAGGCACTGTCAAAGGATCTGCGCGGCTCGCTGCAAGAATTCACGCAGACATTCGAAGAGCGTTCGACGGGTGTGGTGGAAACGGTCTCCGCGCGTTTCGAAGCCATGTCCATCGACACGGCGGCCGTCTTCGAGCGGCACGCCTCGTCGCTGGTCGACGCGGTGCGCCAGTCGCAAACGAATCTGCAGAATGCACTGGCATCGCGCGACGAAGAACGGCTCACGCTGTGGGCCGACACGCTGGCCCGTACCGCCGGCGAGATGACCGCACAGATCAAGACCGACGCCGCTGCCACCATCGCCGAGATATCCCGCCTCGTCGAGGCCGCTTCCGAGGCGCCGAAGGTCGCCGCTGACGTGGTAGCCGAACTGCGGCAGAAACTCTCCGACAGCATGGTCCGCGACACGGCGATGCTCGAGGAGCGGAGCCGTTTGCTGGCGACGCTGGAAACCCTGCTCGATGCCGTCAACCACGCATCGACCGAACAACGTTCCGCCGTGGATGCGCTGGTGGCGACTTCGGCCGACTTGCTGGAGCGTGTGGGTTCGCGATTCACCGGCCAGATCGAATCCGGCACCGGCACGCTTGCCGCTGTCGCCGCGCAGGTCACCGGCAGCGCCGTCGAAGTGGCGAGCCTGGGCGAGGCATTCGCTTCGGGCGTGCAGCTGTTCGGCCAGTCGAACGAGGCCTTGATGGAACGCCTCGAGCAGGTCGCTACCGCGTTGGATAATTCGCTCGTGCGCAGCGACGAGCAGCTGGCTTATTACGTGGCGCAGGCAAGGGAAGTCGTCGATCTTAGCGTGCTGTCGCAAAAGCAGATCCTGGACGACATGCAGCGCCTCGCCGCGCAGCGCATGCCTGCCATGGATGAAACGGCATGAACGACGACGTCGAATTCGAATCGGAATCCGCAGCGCCCATATGGGCCGCGTTCGGCGACCTGATGTCGGTGTTGCTGGGGGCTTTCGTGCTGATCCTGGTGGGCGTGATCGGCATGCAGTTGCAGCTGTCGAATCGATTGGACGAAGAGGTCAAGCAACGGCAGGCTGAAGCACAGCGCCGCATGACACTCGAACAAGCCTTGGCCGCGCCCCTCGCCGCAGGCCGCGTCACGCTGGTGGACGGCCGCATCGGCATTCGCGGCAGCGTGCTCTTCGCCCTGAATTCCGATCAGCTCCAGCCGGAGGGGCGCGAACTGTTGAAGAGCCTGGCGGCTCCGCTTACCCAGTACCTGGCATCGAGAAACGAGGTGTTGATGGTCAGCGGCTTCACCGACGACCAGCCGGTGCGCGACAGCAATCGACACTTCGCGGACAACTGGGAGCTGTCGGCGCAACGCGCCCTCACGGTGACGCGCGCGCTGATCACCGAGGGGGTTCCCGCACCGTCCGTGTTCGCCGCCGCGTTCGGTTCCGAACAGCCTGTCAGCCCGAACGCCACCGACGAAGGCCGTGCGAAAAACCGGCGTGTAGAGATCGCACCGATTCCGAAACCGTCGACGGCCACCGTGGCGTCCCATGGACCGTAGCGTGTCACGTGTACGCGGCCGGCTGGGGCAGCTGGTGGACGAGTTCGCCGGCGACGTCGCATCCCGCGCCTATCCCGAGCTTCCCGCCCTCGAGGAATTCCGGAAGATATGGTCCGGCCTGCGCGCCGAAAGCCGGCTGCGGCAGACGCTGGAGTATGTCCCCCGGAACGCGGGGCCGCTCAACTCGAATGCGCTCGTGCACCGGTCGATCGAGCTCATGCGCGAACTGTCCCCGGGATATCTGAGGCACTTCCTTTCCTATGTCGACGACCTGGCGTGGACGGAACGGGTGACAGCCGGAGGCGCGTCGGTGGAAAAGGGCGCGTCCCAGGCGGCGAGCATCGGCAAGCGGGCCAGGGGAAAGCGGGTCCGCCGATAGCCTTCGTGGTTTTTTTTTGAACGGATGTCGATCCGGGATGTCCCCGTTCGTCGTAGGCAATGAGGACTCCACCTCGCCACGAGAACTTCCCATGACCGGCACCGTTCGCCTGCATCGCGTATTCACCGCTCCGACCGAGCGCATCTACCGAGCCTTCCTCGACGCCGCCGCCACGTCCAAGTGGCTGCCGCCCGATGGCTTCACCTGCACCGTGCACGAACTGGATGCGCGGGTGGGCGGTAAGTATCGGATGACCTTCACGAATTTCTCCACCGGCAACGGCCACAGCTTCGGCGGCACCTATCTGGAACTGGTGCCGAACGAGCGTATCGTCCATGACGACCGTTTCGACGATCCCAACCTGCCCGGTAAGATGGTCACGACGATCACCCTGCGCGCCGTGTCCTGTGGGACGGACGTGCAGATCGTCCAGGAGGGGATTCCCGACATGATTCCGGTCGAGCAGTGCTATCTCGGCTGGCAGGAGTCGCTGACCCTGCTCAAGCGGCTGGTCGAAGTGGCGATACCGGACTGACCCAAAGGACATTCACGCATGAGCATTGTCATCACCGCGTTCGAGCGTTCCCCCGACGGCGGCATGGGCCTGGCGCGCGATACGCGTGTCCGCTGGGCGCTCGAGGAAGTGGGCCAACCGTATGAGGTCCGCCTCGTGCCCTTCGGGGCCATGAAGGAGCCCGCGCACGTGAGCCTTCATCCCTTCGGCCAGATTCCCACCTATGAGGAAGGCGACCTCGTGCTGTTCGAGAGCGGCGCGATCATCTTCCACCTCGCCGACCGCCATACGGGCTTGTTGCCGATGGATGCCAACGCCCGGGCGCGTGCGATCACCTGGATGTTCGCCGCGCTCAACACCGTGGAGCCGCCGATCCTCGAGCTCGTCACCGCCCGCTTCGTGGAGGGCGACAAGCCCTGGACTCCGGAGCGCATGCCCCTGATCGCAGGCCGTATCCGCGAACGGCTGGGGCGGCTCGTGACGCGCCTGGGCGACGCGGAGTGGCTTGATGGCGGTTTCAGCGCGGGCGACCTGACGATGGTGTCGGTGCTGCTCAGGCTCAGGCCATCGGGAATCCTTGCCGAGTTTCCGAGCCTGGCCGCTTATGTCGCCCGCGGCGAAGCGCGCCCGGCATACCAGCGGGCGTTCGCCGCCCAGTTGGCGATCAACGCCGCGCCGGTCCCCGGGCCCTGAGCCAGGCGTTCGTTTCCTCGCTGTGTGACGTCTTCTTGCGATGCGGTCAGGCCGTTCTTCTCGAGCGACTGCCGCGCCTTGCTCACCGAGACGTGGGGTAAGATCCCCCCATGTCTCGATGCGAAAGCCAGGAAGGTTCGTGGTCCTAATGAACGGCAACACGAGCGTTGGGATCTCCGGGCGCCATGGCTGAACGCCCGTCGGAGCCCGCGCGGACGGTCTACGTCTTCATCGCCTTGATCTCGCTGCTCACCATGGCAGCGCTTTATGCATCACGTTTCGTGCAGCCTGCCATCGGGCTCCAGGCCCCTCCGCCCGTAAGGCCGATCATGCCCGAAGTCGAGGTCTGGCTGAGCACGGCCGATCACCGACTGAAGCTGGCATCGCAGCCTGACGTCGAGATGAAGCCACACGATACCTCGCCCGCCGATGTGGTCATCGATCTCGGCACCAGGTATCAGACCATGACCGGCTTTGGCGCGGCCATGACTGATTCCTCGGCGTGGCTTCTCCAGAACACGTTGAACACCCTGCAACGCCGCGCCTTGTTGCGCGAACTGTATGGCGCACCACCGAACCTCAATCTCAACATGATGCGCCTGACCATCGGCGCGTCGGATTTCTCGTTGAGGTTGTATACGCTCGACGACATTCCTTTCGGCCAGACCGATACGACGTTGCAGCACTTCAACGTCGCGGCCAACCTTCAGGACGTGATCCCTGTGGTGCGTGAAGTCCTCTCCATCCATCCCGGCATGCTGATCGTGGCCTCACCATGGAGTGCCCCGGCGTGGATGAAGACCAACGAGAACCTGATCGGTGGCGAGCTCCTGGAGCAGTACGAAAGCACGTATGCGGACTACCTCATCAAGTATCTCGACGCTTACCGCAGCCATGGCATTCCCATCTTCGCCCTGACCTTGCAGAACGAGCCCGCTTACTCGCCCATCAGTTACCCAGGCATGGTCATGGGTACGGAGACACGCGCGCGGATCATCGCCAGGTACCTGGGGCCGAGGCTCGAAGGGCGAAAGCCGCGAACGGCGATCCTGGACTGGGACCACAACTGGAGCCATCCGGAGCAACCGCTCGCCGTGCTGGCCAACGCGGATGCCGCACGTTATGTCGATGGCGTGGCCTGGCATTGCTACGAAGGCAGCCAGCACGAGCAGGGCCGCGTGCACCGCCAGCACCCCGACAAGGACGCCTATATCACCGAATGTTCGGGTGGCGACTGGCCATTGAACATGAACGGTGAACTGCTCTGGTTCACCCGCAACCTGCTCGTCACCGGAACCCGTCAATGGGCGCGCGGGGTCATCTACTGGAACCTGGCGCTGGACGAGAACCACGGCCCCCATTTCGGCGGATGCCTGGCTTGCAAGGGCGTCATCACGATCGATTCGCAGACGGGCGCGGTGAGCCGCAACGACGAGTACTACGCGCTGGCGCACTTCAGCAAGTTCGTCCTGCCGGGCGCGACGCGGGTGAAGTCGACCGACACAGACGCCGACAAGGGCATCGCCAACGTGGCCTTTCAGAACGACGTCGACGGATCGATCGTTCTGGTGATGGTGAACATCAACACCTCGGCGCGACCTGTTTCGGTGACGGATGGCCGGTTCCGCTTCGAATACACGATGCCGCCGGAAAGCGTGGCGACTTTCGTGTGGAATCCGGATCTGCCGACGGCGTTGGTGCGGCGTGCGTTGCGATGGTTGGGTGGGGGTGGTGTTCCAGCACGGGTGGAGTGAGTATGAAGAACCCGCATGGAAAGGAGTGGAGATGAGATTCCTGCCGAGAGCCCATGTACTAGCGTTCACCCTCATGGCGTTCGCGACCAGTTTGTCCGCCGCCGCCGGGGCGCCGGAGGCCGCGCTTCCGACGCATCCGGCAACCTCACCTTTAATCGGAAGCTGGTCGCTCGATACGTCGCGCCTACCCATGCCGCCCGACCAGCGTCCGAAGAGCGTCACGTTTACATTCGGCGATGCAGGCGGCGGCAAGTGGGTCACGCGCGTCGATATCGTCTATGCGCCTGGCGTAGAGGTTCACTCCGTTTCCACGGCCACGCCGGACGGGACTTACGCCGCCATCGAGAACAGTCCGGAAGCCGACCATGTCGCACTGGAGCGGCCCGCGCCCAACGTCCTGGTCATGGCGCTGCAGAAAGACGGCGTTCTCATGTCGACGCGAATCTATACCGTGTTGCCAGATGGACGTAATCTCGTCGAGACCGTGGTTTATCCAGGAGCCAACCGTACGCCCGTGATGCGCGCCAACTACTTCGCCCGCGTCCGCTGACTCAGCCGTTCATGATGCGTGAGAAGATCGCCTGGTGCAGCCATCGTGGCGCTATCTCGAACACACTGTGCTGGCATTGATGCGGGAGCGACGCAGGCATGAGCCTTGAGTCAGGGTCGCCGCTCCAGCCGCAGCAAACGTCCATCGGATTCGTCCGTGAGCAGGTAGACGCTACCGTCCGGTGCCTGCTTCACGTTGCGCAGGCGCACGCCGGTGAGCAGTACTTCCTCGCCGACCACGCGATCTCCCTGCAAGTCCAGCCGGAGCAAGCTGCCCGTGCTCAGCCCCGCCAGGAGCAGGTCACCGCGCCATTCCGGAAACTGCTTCCCACGGTAAACGGCCAGTCCGGCGGGTGCGATGGTGCGATCCGTCCAGGTCCATGCCGGAGCGGTGTAGACCGCGCCCGGTAGCGTCTGCGGCACATAGCCAGCATCGCGGTGGCGGCCCGCCGTATGCACGGGCCATCCATAGTTCGCATGGGGCCGCAGCAGATTGATCTCATCGCCCCGCGTGGCCCCGTGCTCGGACATCCAGATGCGCCCATCGTCCGCCTGTGCGAGTCCTTGCGCGGAACGGATGCCCAGTGCGTAGATCCCCGGTACCGCGCCCTTGCCGAAATCGGGATTGCCGCGCGCCGGTTTGCCATTCAGGGTGAAGCGATAAATTTTACCGCGTCGATCCGTGGGGTCCTGCGACACAGGTAGCGGAGGGTTGCTGCTTTCGCGGAAATGGCGCTCGCCGATGGTCATGTAAAGGTGACGCTGGCGATCGATCAGCAGCCCACCACCGTAATGGAAGCGCTCCGACGAGCGTGGCGTGGCATCGAAGAGCGGTCGCACGTCGACGAGGCGATCGTCAAGCAGACGGGCCGTGGACAGGCGGGTCGTCGTGCCATCCACACCGCGCGATGTATACGTGAAATAGATACGGTGGTTGCGAGCGAAATCCGGGTGCAGCACCACGTCGAACAGGCCGACATTGTCGCCGCGTCCTTGCGCGGCATTCTCCAGATCGTCCGGCATGCCGGCGACCGGGTGTTTTTCGCCCCCTGGAGTGATCCGAACCAGCACGCCTTCTTTCTCACTGACGAGGAAGTCCCCTTGAGGAAGGAATGCCATCGACCACGGGCGCCGGAGGCCCGCAGCAACGGGGACCGTTTCCACCCGGGCCGTCGCCATGTTCGCGGCCAGTATCAGTTCGAGCAGCATCGACGACTCCTTTGGTATGGTGCGTTCGCGGCCCGTATCGGGCACGCGTCGGGTGGAAGGAGGGGACTGCTTATGTCGTCGACGAGGCTAGCCGTTACAGAGACACCCGGTAGGGCGTTTGCGCCGAAGCGTTCCGCGTGCGCGCCGAACCGAATCGCGGCGGCCACCCGGCGGAGGTGTCCCGTCTATGCTGTCGACAGGTCGCACCACCTACGCCATGACTCCTGATCCCGTCGTTCCGAACGATCCTCCATCGCCCCCTGTGCTGGGCGCGCTGCCGCCGGCAAGATCGACGAACGCGCTGTTCTGGTGGCTGCACGCCGGCGGCTGGGGTGGCGTGTTCCTGGTCAACTATTTCTCCGCACTCGCCAACGGGAAACCGGCCGAGTACTGGACGGTATTGCTCGCCGTGGCCGTCACTGGCTTCCTCGGCACGCTCGGGCTGCGTTACCTGCTGCGCGCGTGCGGCGACCGGCCGCCGGCGCGAGTGGCGTTGCTGATGATCGTGCCAGCGGTGCTGATCGCCGCGTCGATGGGGCTCACTTATAAGCTGGTGACTGATCTGGAATGGTGCCGCCAATGCCTGCCCTTCACCGGTTTCGGCTATTTCACTTACGTGATCAGCCAGCTCTACGTGGTGGTCGGTTGGGCCAGCCTTTATCTGGTCATGACCACCTGGCGCAAACTCCGCATGCAGACGGAAACCGCGTTGGCCGCGACCGCGATGGCGCACCAGGCGCAGCTGAAGATGCTGCGCTATCAGTTGAACCCGCACTTCCTGTTCAACACCCTCAATGCGATCTCGACGTTGGTGCTCGATCGCGACAACGCCACCGCTAACCGGATGGTGCAGGGGTTGAGCGCCTTCCTCCGTCATTCGCTCGATGCCGATCCGATGCAGCGGGTGACGTTGAAGCAGGAACTGGATGCGATCGGCCTGTACCTGGATATTGAAAAGACCCGTTTCGCCGAGCGTCTGCGGGTGGACGTCGAGGTCGAACCGTCTTGCTGGCAGGCGCTGCTGCCAAGCCTGTTGCTGCAACCGCTGGTGGAGAACGCCATCAAGTATTCGGTGGTCAAGCGGGTGGAGGGCGGCATGATCGGTTTGCGTGCGATTCGCGAAGGTGATTATCTGAAACTCTCGGTCATCGACGATGGCCCGGGATGGCCGGAACTGGAGCAAGGGGGCATGCCGACGGACAGCACGCCACGCGGCACCCGGGTCGGCCTTGCCAATACCCGTGACCGGCTGAGCGTGCTGTATGGGGTACGGCAGAACTTCGAGTTGCGTAACCGCAGCGAGGGCGGTTTTGCGGTGACGATGACATTGCCATTCGAGATCGAGGGGATGTCATGACTTCGTCCAAGGCCACACAGGAAAGGACGATCCGGACGCTGCTCGTCGACGACGAACCCTTGGCCCGGCGGGGACTGGAATTGCGCCTGGCCGGTGAACGCGACATCCATATCGTCGGCCAGGTCGGCGATGGCGCGGCGGCGGTGCGCGCGGTGTCGGAACAGGCGCCGGACCTGCTGTTCCTGGACGTGCAGATGCCTGGCCTCGACGGCTTCGCGACCCTGCGCGCGATTCCGGCGCAGCAGATGCCACTGGTGGTGTTCGTTACCGCCTATGACCACTACGCGCTCGATGCCTTCGAAGCGAGCGCGGTGGATTACCTTCTCAAGCCGGTGGACGACGGGCGGCTGCATCAGGCACTGTTTCGCGTGCGCGAAGCGCTTGATCGTCGTGAGGCCAGCGATCACCGCGCAAAGCTGCTCGGCCTGCTCGGTGCGCTGAGTGGCCGCCCGGCACTGACCCTCGACGAGGCACTTGAGGCCGAGGGTGCGCAGGAACTGCGTGATCCTGAAGCGCCGCTGGCCGTTCGCGACGGTGCGCGAACATTGCGTCTGTCGCGCGCCAGCATTCGTTGGATCGATGCAGCGGGTGACTACCTTTGCATCCACACCGATCGTGATACCCACGTGCTACGCGCCACCCTTGGGCAGCTAGAGAAGCGCCTGCACGCGAGTCGTTTTCCGCGCATCCACCGTTCGACGCTGGTCAATGCCGACCGCGTCGTAGCGCTAAGACCGCATCTAAACGGCGAGTACTTCCTGACCCTGGACTGTGGGCAGGAACTCAAGTTGTCTCGCAGTTACCGCGACAGGCTCGCGCTGTTCAAGTGAGATGATGCGCCGGAAGGCGTTGCGCCGAAGCGTGCGAAATCCGCGGTGAAAGCGATTGTCCGAGGGGCTATCGCCGGACATTCTGCGTCGACTTCCCACGGAGACGTGCCATGAACCAGCAACAGATTCGCAGCCTGCTCGCCGTCGCCCTCGTTACGTTCACGACAGGCGCGCAAGCCCTGCAAGTCGATGTACCCGCGAATCGACAGACGGCGCAGCAGGACTCCGCCGCCCAGCAAGGTATGAGACAAGCCATCCAGCACTACTTCAGCGGACAAGCCACCGGCGAGGCATCGCATATGCGCCAAGCCTTCCTGCCGAGCGCTCGAATCGAGAGCGTGCGCGACGGCAAGTTCACGTCGCTGTCCCTGGACGAGTTCTGTGCGCTCTTCAAGGGAAAGGTGGCTGACAATGAAGCGTCGCGCGTGCGGACGATCGATTTCATGGATGCTTCGGGCAATGCGGGCACTGCCCGAGTCACCCTGAATTATGGTGCTGTCGTGATTACCGACTACTTCTTGCTGCTGAAGGTAGGCGATGAATGGAAGATCGCGAACAAGATTTCGTACTTCGACCGAAAAGAATCAGTTCGGCCGAGCAATGCCGCCATCAGGTAACTGCCGCACTCCGGTGGGCTTTGTCGCAGAACGCGTAGGGCCTGCCCCGGATGACCTTTTTTCGCCCTCGGTGGGCCGCCCGTACCGAGATAGGCCGTCTTTGCGAAAATTCTCAAAGCTGTCTGCCCAGCGTGCCTGTCCGGCAGCGCAGGTTTAACCTGCGACCGCAGATATGGCGCCCCTAGGCGCGGCAGGTATTGACGGAGCCGGCCGACCTCATTTCTGCTCCGTAAGCCTGCTAGTCCCGGCCGGCATTCGACGTTCATCTCAGACAAGGACTTGTGTGATGCGCATGTTCGATAAATGGCTTGCTTCTACCCTTCTTGCCGCTACCCTCACCAGCGCTCCGGCCCTCGCCGCCCCCCAACCTCCCATCGACCCGCCATCGGAAGCGCTTGTCATCAGTGGCGCTGATGCGGATCTCCGTCTGGCGCTTGGGGATGCCTACCCGGCCTTTGCCCGGAACTTCACTGTCACGGCCCATCCTGTGGCCCTGAAAGACGGTGGGTTGTTCCTTGACGGCTGGCGAACCGGCGCTCCGCTCGCCCACGCTGCAGCGTTCGTCCACTATGCCGACGGCCGGACGTTCGCCGCTTACTTTGACGAAGAACGGGGCGAAATCATTTACGTCGGTGATGGTTCCGTTCATCCCGCGCTGCGCATCTGGGCACGGCGATTCGGTCCTGCCTTGCACGTGACGCCACCCGTCACCCCGTCGACCTCGCCCGCCCGCACGTCGTCCAGCACGGCGCCGTCGGCCACTGCCGACACACCGACAGCAGAAGATCAAGTGGAGCTACGAAAGGTTGCAGCCTCCGTATGGGGCGAGGGCCTTGCCTCCGGATGGGACATGAATGCCGAAGTCGGCGACATCCTGGGCACCGTCACCCACGAAATCATGGAGTGCTCGGCTGCTTTCAGCCTGGTCCCAAAGCCAGTCGGCTGGGTTCCGGGATGGTCGTACGTGGCCAAAAGTGCTCTGTCCATCGTCGCGTACGTCACCGGCGTTTCCAAAGACCGCCGCTACCAGACCTGCGTGAGTGCCGCTGCCGTCAATTGGCGTAGCGCCATCGAAATCGCCTCTGCCGGCATTTGACCATCGTGGCGGAATTTGTCGTGTACTTGCTCAGCGCCATTGCCGACTACTGGGGCCAGGCCGGACAGCGCCGGGCCTGGTGGATGCTGGGCGCCACCTTGATCGTCATCGCGGTGGTGTGGGCAGTGTTCGTCAAACGTGCTGCATAACGTTGGTGGGCCCACCAGGACTCGAACCTGGAACCAAAGGATTATGAGTCCTCTGCTCTAACCATTGAGCTATAGGCCCTTGCAGCGCAAGGAGTGTAGCGGATGGCGCAAGGCAGGTGGAGAGGTGGCCGTGCCGTCGGCGCGATCGAACCCATGTTCAATAATTTCGTATGTTCATTTTCATAGAACATATAAAACAATTGAACAAAAGTCTGAAGGCCGACGATTAGATTGCGGCCCAAAAGAAAATGCCCGCTTGCGCGGGCATTTTTGTCTCACTTGGTCACGTCGCCCGATCAGTCAATATCGAGGAACGAGCGCAGCGTTTCCGAGCGACTCGGGTGGCGCAGCTTGCGCAGGGCCTTGGCTTCGATCTGGCGGATGCGCTCGCGGGTGACGTCGAACTGCTTGCCGACTTCTTCCAGCGTGTGATCCGTGTTCATGTCGATGCCGAAGCGCATGCGCAGCACCTTCGCTTCACGCGGGGTGAGGCCGGCGAGCACGTCACGCACGGTTTCCATGAGGCCCGTCTCGGTCGCCGACTCGACGGGCGAGCTGGCGTTGGTGTCTTCGATGAAGTCGCCAAGATGCGAATCTTCGTCGTCGCCGATCGGGGTTTCCATGGAGATCGGTTCCTTCGCGATCTTCAGGACCTTGCGGATCTTGTCTTCCGGCATCTCCATTTCCTTCGCCAGCTCTTCCGGCGTCGGCTCGCGGCCGAACTGCTGGAGCATCTGGCGGGAGATGCGGTTCAACTTGTTGATCGTTTCGATCATGTGCACCGGGATACGGATGGTGCGGGCCTGATCGGCGATCGAGCGGGTGATGGCCTGGCGGATCCACCACGTCGCGTAGGTCGAGAACTTGTAGCCGCGACGGTATTCGAACTTGTCCACCGCCTTCATCAGGCCGATGTTGCCTTCCTGGATGAGGTCGAGGAACTGCAGGCCGCGGTTGGTGTACTTCTTGGCGATCGAGATCACCAGGCGCAGGTTCGCCTCGACCATTTCCTTCTTGGCGCGGCGGGCCTTGGCCTCACCAACGGACATCGCGCGGTTGATTTCCTTGATGTCGGTCAGCGGCAGATACAGGGTGCGCTCGATCTGGGCGAGCTTCTCCTGCTCCGCGTCGATGGCTTCGCGGTAGTTCTTGATGTTCGGCGACCACTTCTGGCGCTTGCGCGACAGTTCGGCGGCCCATTCGAGGTTGCCTTCGTTCGACGGGAAGCTCTTCAGGAACTCGGCGCGCGGCATCTTCACCTGCTTGACGAAGATGTCCATGAGCACGCGCTCGTGGTGACGGATGTCGTTCACCACTTCGCGCAGCTTGCGCACGAAGCTGTCGATCAGCGCCGACGGGAGCTTCAGGTTGAGGAAGGCTTCCGACATCTGCTCGCGGATCTTCGCGACCTTCTTGTCGTTGATCTCCGCCTTCGGTGCGGCCTTCTGGAACTTGGCGTGCAGCGAACGCAGTTCTTCCATGCGGCGCTTGACCTCTTCCGGGTCGGGACCGGTCGGGCCGGCTTCCTCTTCCTCGGCGGGGGCACCCTCGACTTCCTCGTCGTCGGTCTCGGCATCGGCGTCGACCACCACGGCCGCGTCGGCCTCGGCCTGGGCGGCGTCGGCGGCTTCTTCAAGATCGGCGAAACCGGCGAGGATCTCGCTCAGGCGGCGCTTGCCTTCCACGTGCTGGTCGTATTCCTCGAGCAGCAGCTGGATGGTGAGCGGGAAGCTGGCCAGCGCGGTCTGCACCTGGCTGAGGCCTTCCTCGATACGCTTGGCGATGGCGATCTCGCCTTCGCGGGTCAGCAACTCGACCGTGCCCATTTCGCGCATGTACATGCGGACGGGGTCGGTGGTGCGGCCCACCTCGGCGTCCACAGCAGATAGCAGCGCCACGGCTTCTTCAGCCGCCGACTCGTCATCGGTGCTGGCGCCGGGGGCGGCACCGTCGGAGATCGTGTCGGTATCCGGCGCGGAATCGTGGACTTCGATGCCGACGCCCTTGAGCACCGCCATGATGTCTTCGATCTGCTCCGGATCGACGATGTCGTCGGGCAGGTGGTCGTTGATTTCCGCGTAGGTCAGATAGCCCTGCTCCAATCCCTTGGAGATGAGCTGTTTGATTTCAGACTGTTGCTCGTGAGCTTTATTAGTCATGCCGACCGCCGCGGGTTACAGGAACCGATCAGTATAGTCATCTGATGATTTTTTGACCAGTTTTCAAGTGGATCGGCCTCACCGGCACCACGCAAAAATCGCGCCAGAGGGCCTGTTCGGGCCGGGGCGTTCACGTGGCGGTGAGGAAGGATGGGGGCTCGGCCCCTCGGGCAGGACACCTCAGCGCACCTCCAGACGGAAGGTGACCGGGCCATCATTGATCAGGTGAACCTTCATATGGGCACCGAAGCGGCCAGTTTCCACCCCCGGCTGGGCAATGCCCGCCAGGGCGACCAGGCGATCGAACCAGCGGCGCCCCTCTTCGGGAGGTGCCGCCGTGGTGAAGCTGGGGCGCATGCCCTTGCGGGTGTCGGCGGCGAGGGTGAACTGGCTGACCAGGAGCAGCCCGCCACCGGTCTCCGCCAGGCAAAGATTCATCTTGCCTTGCGCGTCGGAGAACACCCGGTAGCCGCGCAGGCGCTCCAGCATCCGCACGCACTGGGCTTCGCCATCGCCCGGTTCCACGGCCACGAGAGCGAGCAGGCCGGCACCGATGGCGCCCACCGTTTCCCCGTCGACCTCGACGCGTGCGGACTCGACCCGCTGGATCACTGCAATCATGGACAAGCTTAGCGGCGGATGGGCGCCAAGCTTAATGGGAACGAGGCCGATTGGCAGGCGAGTTACACTTCGCGGAATGCGCCCGGACATCTACCTCCTTTATCTCCTGCTCAGGCTGGTGAGCCTGTTCCCGCTGCGTACCGTCCATGCCATGGGTGCCTGGATCGGCCGGCGTTCGTTGCGTTCCCATTCGCGCAGCGCCCGCTATAGCGCGGTGAACCTGCGCCTGACCCGCCCGGAGTTGTCCGAGGCCGAACGTGCCGACCTGCTGCGCCGGACGATGGAGGAATCGGGCAAGTCGGTGACCGAGGTGGCCGCGATCTGGGGCGGCGGCGCCGAGAAATCGCTGGGCATGGTCCGCGAAGTGGTCGGTGGCGAACTGTTCGCCGAGGCCCTCGCCTCGGGCAAGGGCGTCATCGTGGCCGCCCCCCACCTCGGGTGCTGGGAGCTGCTGAACTACTGGCTGTGCAGCAAGACGCCGATGGCCATCCTCTACCGCCCGCCGCGTATCCAGGCGATCGAGGCGCTGCTGCGCAAGGTCCGCGGCAAGCTCGCACCCGAACAGGTGAGGGCGGAAGGTGCCGGCGTGCGGACCTTGTTCAAGCGCCTGGGAGCCGGTGGCACCGTCGGCATCCTGCCGGACCAGAAGCCGCGCGAAGGCGAGGGTGAGTTCGCGCCGTTCTTCGGCGTCGACGCGCTCACCATGGTGCTGTTGCCGCGCCTCGCGGCGCGCACGGGAGCGACGGTGCTATTCAGCTTCGCCGAGCGCCTGCCCGATGGCGAGGGCTTCCGCATCCACGTGCTGCCCGCGCCGGAAGGCATCGACAGCGCCGACCTCAAGATCGCCTGCACGGCGCTGAACCAGGGCGTGGAGCGTTGCGTGGAGCGGGCCTTCCCGCAGTACCAGTGGCACTACAAGCGGTATACGGCGCACGACCGCCCCGACCCGTACAAGCTCAACGCGGGCGCGAAAGCCGGTTGAGGAAGACGGTCATTTCCTTCGCCGCCTGGATGTCGCCGCGCCGGGTGGCGGTGTCGATGCCGGAGCGCCACGCCGTGGCGGCGCCTTCCTCGTCATCGACCGCCAGCAAGGCCTTTCCCAGCAGCTTCCACGCCGCGGAATAATCCGGATCGAACGACAGCGCCTCGCGGAACGATTGCGCGGCGTCCACGTACTGGCCGTCGCCGAGCAGCGCGTTGCCGATCGAAAAGCGCAACAAGGCCCCGTCGCGGACGCCGCCGATTTGCGCGCGCAGCCGTTCGACGAGGGGATCGGTCACCGCAGTGCCGTCCGCGTGCGCCAGTAATCCTGCGGATAGAGCAGGGTCGGTTGACGCGGCTCGGCCGGAAGCCGGCCGTTCTGCAACGCGTTGAGCGTCGGTGCGTCCCAGATCATCAGCCACCCCGTGCGCGACGGCTGGATCAGGCGCGCGTAGCGGAAGGCGTTCGCCGGCGGATGCTTGGCGTAGGAGATCACCAGTCCATCGGGATGGTGGCGCGCGAAATCGTCGAGGGTGTCGCCGTCGTGCACCACGTCATCGTCGTCCTCGTCCACCTGCGCGGGCATGCCAGGCGCGACCTTCAAGCGCGCGATGGGATGCATCAGCCGGCCGGCGAAGTGGTACTGGCCGTTGTAGGAGACGCCGAGGTTGCCGATGGGCCGCCCGGCGGCGTCCGCCTGGCCGAGGAAGAGCGAGGCGGGCGTGAGGTCGTAGCGATACCAGAGACCCAGGGTGAAGAGCGCGTTGAGCGCCACCGTGCCGATGAGGCCGGCGAAGGCCAGCCGGCGCATTTCGCCACGGCCGCGAAGCAGCAGCAATGCGCCCAGCACGATGAAGATCACGCCGAAGAAGCGCGCGTACGGCGCCATCCCCACGAGCCAGATGTTGTCGGGGAAACGCGAGGGCACCACCGACGGCATGGCGAACAACGCGATCGCCAGCAGGAAGGCGCCGAGCGACAGCGGCCACGTGCCCAGCGCGTAATGCGACGCCAGTCCCTTGTGGCGTTCGCGCAGGTCGGCGACCGACGAGGCGACCAGCATGGTGGCGCCCGCCAGTTCGGGCAACACGTAATAGAGCTGCTTGCCGGTGATCAACGAGAAGGTGAGCAGGGTGGGCAGCAGCCACGCCACGAGGAAACGCAGCCCGGGTTCCAGTGGCTGCCGCGCAAGCGCGAGGAACAGCGGCAGCAGCACGAGCACCACGAGGACCTTTTCGGCCCAGCCGGGGAAGTGGGCGCCCGCGGCGGACGCGAGCAAGAGCAGCAACGCCACTCCCGCGCAGACCAGCGCCGCCGTGGTCCCCGGACGCCAGGGCCGACGGAACAGGGTGGTGGGCACGGCGACGAGGCCACGTAACCAGCCGCTGAGCGGGAACAGCAGCACCGGCAGGAACAGGAGGTAATACCAGACCGGCCGAGCGTGGTTCTGCAGGTCCTGCACCTTCGCATCGACGACGCGGCCCGCGGTCTGGGTGAAGAACAGGCGCTGGCGATAGGCCTCGCCACCGGCTTCACCGGCGGGGATCGCCCAGGCCAGCAGGATCGCGAAGCCGATCAGGACGCCCAGCACGCCGAAGCCGTACCAGCGGGCCTTGTTCTGCCGCGCCCAGTCGTTCCACAGCGGGCCGAGCAGGAACGGGAACAGCACGTGGACCACCATCACCGGCCCCTTGGTGAGCAGGCCGGCGCCGATCATCAGGCCGAACAACCACCATCGCGGTTGCGCCCGCGTGGCGGTGGGCGTGAGGCAGAGCAACGCGGCCAGCACCCAGACCACGAGGAGCACCTCGTACATGATCTGCAGGCCGAACAGGAAGGCGTACGACAGCGCCATCAACAGCCACGGCGTCGCCTTCGCCACCCACGGCCGCGTGGGGAACAGCCGGCCCGCCAGAAGAGAGGCGAGCACCAGCTGCACGCCGCCGAAGATCACCTCGAGGATGCGCGGCCAGACGTCGGTGACGCCGAATACCGCCCAGCCGGCATGGATCATCCAGAACAGGAGCGGCGCCTTCTCGCTGTACGGGTCGCCATTGATGTGCGGCACCAGCCAGTGCCCATGCGCCCACATCTCCCAGGCGACGGCGAGCGTTCGCGTGGAAAACATGGGCATCGGGCCGTGCGCGAAGATGGCTAGCAAGGCCATGGCGGCCCACAGGGGCAGCCACGGCCAGAGGGCGCGCAGATGTTCCGATCGGGTATAGGCGCTGTTGGACAAGGGCGTCGTCACCGTTAAAGGATCATGAATTCTAAACGTACCGTGGCGGGAATGGCTGACTTTAGTCGTACCGCTCCCGCCGTCTGTGCGGCGTGGACAGCACCGGGCGGCGTTAGCGAAGCAGGCTGTCGAGCGCGCCGCGGAGCCGTCCGGCAAAGCCGGACTGGTTGTTTTCATACCAGCGCCGCGCACCATCCCCGAGCCGGCGCAGTTCGTCGTCCGGCAGGGCGGCGGCGCGTTCGACGCAGGCTTCGAGGGCCGTTTCGTCGAACTGCCACAGCGGGGACGCGTTGAGCGTGCCGTTTTCGCGTGCCGCGACCAGCAGACCCCTGTCCTCGCCCACCAGCTCGTTCATGGGCGGTGCGTCCGTGGCGAGCACGACGGCGCCGCAACTCATCGCTTCCACGATGTAGTGGCCCCAGCCTTCGGCTTCCGATAGGCAGAGATGGAACGCGTGCGCGTTCTGCAGCCGCCGGATGTCCTCGATGTCGTCGACATAGGTGATCCGGTGATCCAGGTTCGCGGCCGTGCCGGCCGTGTCGCCGCGCGCGGTGGAGGGCGATTGCAGCACGTGCAGGGTGGGCCACTCCGGGTGGCGCCGCCAGACGTCGAGCAAGCGCTCGGTCCCTTTCATCCGGCTGGCGCCGGCGAGGTGGAGGAAGTCGCGGTTCCGTTCGATGCCCTCCCGGCGGCAGTCGATGCTCTGGAAGCCGATGACGTGCACGGGCAGGCCCTGGGCGGCGAAGGTGTCCTTCGCCACGGCGGTCTTGCACAGGATCGCGTCGAAGCGATGCAACTGGCGCCGGTCGCGGCGCGAAAGCCATTCGGGGTTCGGCACGAGCGCATTACGCCGCGCGAGCGGCAGGTAGGCGGCGTGCACATGTTCGAGCGTGATGCCCAGGTCGAACCGGCGCGGCCCCCGCCGGGCAAGCCATCGGGCATGCATCCGCCATCGTAGCCACCACGCGCGCCAGGGCAGGCCGCGGCTGCGTCGCGGCACCGAGGTGATCGACACCTCGTGGCCCAGCCCGCGCAGGGCGTCCTCCAACAGACGGATGTCGTGGCTGAGGCCACGGCCGTTGTTCCAGGCAATCAGATGGATGAAAGCCACGCCTCAGCGCACCGCGGCCGGTCGTTCGGCGGCATACAGCAGGCGGCCGATATGGACGGCGAGGCCCAGCGTGAGGAAGAAATAGAGCGAGTGCGGCATCGGACGGTAGAAAACGTTGTCCGTCAACGCGCACAGCGCGTACATGCACACGGTGCTGAGGCCCGCGCTGGCCGGCATGGCGATGGCGTTGTCCGGGTGGAACGCGTGGCGCAGGAAGAACGCCAGCGCGCAGCCGAACAACAGCACGAGCACGGCCAGCCCCGGCAGGCCACCCGTCACCGCCCATTCGAGGTATTCACTATGCGGGTGGTCGTAGCGCTCCACCGTGGCGTTGACCTTGCCCTCGGCGATGCGTGCCCGGGCGTAGTCGCCGAACTGGTTCAGGCCCACGCCCGCGAGCGGATGGTCGTCCAGCGCCATGGTCGCGGTGCGCCACATTTCCAGGCGTTCGCGCACGGCGCCACTCGCGTCCTGCTCGCTGTACGTGGACATTTCCTCCGTCACCGCGGCGAAACGGGTGAGCACTTCACCGTGCAGCGTCGTCGCCGCGCCGGCCGCGGCGGCGATGCCGATCGCGAGGAAGGCCAGCCCTTCGCGCCAACGTCCCGTCCGCCGTGACTGGATCAGCACCACGATGACGAACACGGGCAGGAAAGCGAGCAGGGGGCCGCGGCTCTGCGTCAACAACGCGCCGTAGATGCCCAGTGCGGCGAAGACGAGGTGCAGCACGCGCTCGCCGCGGCCAAGCTCGCTGCGCAACGCCTGCACCACGGCGATCAGTGCCAGCACGAGCATGAACATGCCGAATTCGATGGCGCCCCACAGCCCGTTGTTGATCCCGTAGACGCGATCGATGCCCTCGATGTAGTGCTGTTCGAGGCAGACGATGCCGAGCACGCCCGCGGACGCCCCGAAACCGAGACGCAACACCACGGGCCGCAAGGGGCTGGCGAAAGCGACGGCGATCACCAGGAAGGCGAGGATGTGCGAGGTGACGTCGAACTCACGCCAGTCGATGCCGTGCACCGCCACGTTCACCAGCCAGAAGAGGAAAGCCAGTGCCGCCGGCCCCAGCACCCAGCGGGCCCGGCGGCAGGCAGCGCGCGCCTCGGGATCGCGAATCAGCATCCACACGCCCAGAAGGAACAGGACGGCGGCGGGAATGGCCTTCGCCTTGATCGGAAGCGCGAACGACAGCGGCATGATCGCGATCAGCAGCGAGACGATCCACACGCGCCCTGGGTTGGTTTTTTCGAGCACTCGGCACCTGGCTTGGATCGGGGACGGCGTGGCGGCCACGCCACACGGCGGCCCAGATGGTACTTTACCGGACGGCCGATGCCGCTCCGGAGCGATCCTCGTGGGCCGGCCGGAATTCAGCTTCGGCGAGGACCGACCCAGGACGATGAAGCTCCTCTTCACGAATTTCCACGACGGCGACGGCGGCGGTCACACCACTTACATCATCGGCCTGGCGCAAGGGCTTGCGGGGCGCCATGAGGTGCATGTCGCGGCGCCTCCCGGCAGCCGTCTGAACCGCGAATCCCGCGGAATCGCCGGCGTGCACGTGCTCGACCAGCCGTTTCCGAACGGCCTGGGCCGTCTCCCGGCACGTCGCCGGGCGCGCCGCCAGTTGGCTGCATACCTCCGGCGCGAACGGTTCGACCTCGTCCACGTGAACGGCTCGGCGGACCATCGGCTCGTTATGTCGGCCCTGCATGGCCTGCAGCCCCGTCCTCCCATCGTCCTGACCAAGCACAACTCCAAGCCGATGACCGGCCTGGGGCATGCGTGGCGCTCGCGCTTCGGTACGGATCAGGTGATCGCGGTATGCGAGTTCGTGCACCGCCAGGTGCTGGCGTCGCCCTATAAGCGCTGCCGCGTGGCCACGGTGTTCAATGGCGTGGACGTCGATCGCTTCGCGCCTCGCGCTTCCGATCCCGCGCAACGCGCGGCATGGCTCGCGCTGGAAAACGGTACCGGCGAACCCCTGTTGATCGGAAGCAACGCCGGCACCGCGCGCTACAAGGGCTGGATGGACTTGATCGAAGCGATGGCTTCGCTCGCCCCCGGCGACCGCACGCGATTGCGGGTGGTTCTCGCCGGCGGCATGCCCGGCGCGGACGACCTGGCGCGGATCGAGGCGCTGGGCGTCGCCCCTCAGGTTCATTTCACCGGCCGGCTGGCCGACGTGCGGCCCATGGTGGCCGCGTTGGATGCGGGCTTTGTCCTGTCGTGGGATGTCGAGACGATCTCGTTCGCCTGCCGCGAAATGATGGCGATGGGCAAGCCGGTACTGGTCAGCGATTACGCGGGGCTTCCCGAGAACATTCGCCAGGACGAGGACGGCTGGATCGTGCCGGCGCGGGATCGGGGTGCCATCGCGCAGGCCTTGCGCAACCTGCTAGCCATGCGCGCGCGGCTTCCCGACATGGGTGCGGCGGCACGCGCGCATGCGTTGGCCGAGTTCGGGATGGAGCGTTTCGTGAGCGCCACGGAAGCCGTCTACGCGGCGTTGGTCGCTGACTTTTCCAGCAGGGCGTAATACATGCCATCGAGGTCGCCATCGCCCGGCAGGATCTGCCAACCCACGGCGGCGGCTTGTCCCACGGGCAGGGTGAACGGCACGGCGATGGCATCGGTGCGGCTGGCGAGGAAGGCTGTGACCACGCCTTCGTTCTCCCGCCGCAAGAGCGAACACGTGACGTAGAGCAGGCGCCCGCCGGGAGCCAGGACGTCCCAGCAAGCAGCGAGGATGCGTTCCTGCTGCGGAACCAACGCGTCGATGTCGCCCGCTCGCCGATGCAAGCGTACGTCGGGCCGGCGGCGGATCACGCCCGTGGCCGAGCATGGCGCATCGATCATCACGCGATCGAAGGGACGGCCGTCCCACCAACCCGCGGTGTCGCCCGCGTCGCCGACGACGACCTCCGCTTCGAGGCCCAGCCGCTCCAGGTTCTGCCGGATACGCGGCACGCGATGCGCCTCGGATTCCACCGCGAGCAGCGACACCGCCGCCCGCTCCAGGACATGGCAAGCCTTGCCGCCCGGCGCCGCGCATGCGTCGAGTACCCGTTGTCCATCGGCGAGGTCGAGCAGGTCGGCGGGAACCTGTGCGGCACCATCCTGCACGGCGAAGTGGCCCTGGGCGAAACCGGGCAGGCGAGTGACGTCGGTGCTGTGTGGCAGCACCAGTCCGTCTTTCAGCCAGGGATGGAGATCGACCTCCTGTCCGGCGGCGCGCAGGGCTTCCGCCGCCTCGGCACGCGCCACGCGGTGGCTGTTCGCGCGCAGCATCAGCGGCGGTTCCGTGTTCGCGGCGGAGAGGAGGCCGTCGACCTGCGCCGGCCAGTCGTTCGTGATCGCCTCTACCAGCCACGCCGGGTGTGCATGTCGCGTGGCCGGCACCGCATCGAGTTCGGCCAGCAAGGTTTCGCGTTCACGCTGCCACCGGCGCAGTACGGCATTGACCACCCCGGCGAGTCGTGGCCGGCGCAATTCGCGAACCGCTTCGACCGTGGCGGCCACGGCGGCGTAGCCTGGCAACTCGAGAATCTCCAGTTGCACCAGCCCGGCGACCAGCAGTGCGTGCACGATGGGTTCGTTGCGCCGGATCGGCTTGTCGAGGAGGCGATCGAGTGCCGCGTCGAAGCGAGGCCACCAGCGGGCTCCCTCGTTGAGCAGCGCGGTGAGCAGGGCGCGGTCGCGTGAATCCGGCAGTCGGGGCAGCGCGCGGTCGGCGACCTCGCGCAGCGAGTGCCCGGAAAGCGCGATGTCGGCGAGGGCTTCCGCGGCAAGGGCGCGTACCGAGATGGCGCGGCTCACGAGGCGGCCCGCTTCAGCTCCGGACGGGCGTTGAGGTAATCCGCCGCGCCGATCCGGCGCCCGCCCGCCCTTTGCACGGCGGTGAGTCGCAGGGCGCCTTCCGCGCAAGCCACGTCGATGCCCGCCCGGGAAGCCGCGATCACCTCGCCGGCAGGCACGCCGGGGACTCCCTCGATGGCGCGGGCGGACCAGATGCGCAGTCGCTCGCCGGCGACATCCGCTTCGGCGACCGGCCAGGGATCGAAGGCGCGCACCTTCCGCTCCAGTTCGGTGGCCGGCAGGGAAAAGTCGAGGCGGGCTTCCGCTTTGTCGAGCTTGTGCGCGTACATCACGCCGTCCTCGGGCTGGGCCCGAGGGGTCAGGATTTCACCGGCGAGGGTCCTGCGCAGGCCTTCGGCGAGTGCGTCCGCGCCCAGCGCGGAAAGCCGGTCGTGCAGGCTGCCGCCGGTGTCGTCCGCGCCGATCGGCGTGCGCCGCTCGACCAGAATGGGGCCGGTATCGAGGCCTGCCTCCATCTGCATGAGGTCGACCCCCGACTCGCTGTCGCCGGCGAGGATGGCGCGCTGGATCGGCGCGGCGCCGCGCCAGCGCGGCAACAGCGATGCATGGACGTTCCAGCAGCCCAGGCGAGGGATCGCTAACACCTTGCGCGGAAGGATGAGCCCGTACGCGACCACCACCATGAGGTCGGGGGCGTATGACGCGAGCCGGTCGCGGTCGGCTTCCGCCTTGAACGACTCGGGCTGCTCGACGGGAATGCCGGCGGCGAGCGCGGCCTCCTTCACGGGGCTGGCGGCGAGCTTGCGGCCACGGCCGGCGGGCCGGTCGGGCTGGGTGTACACGGCGACGACATCCACGCCCGAGGCGCGGCAGGCCTCGAGGCAGGGCACCGCGAAGTCAGGCGTTCCGGCGAACACCACCCGCAGGGAACGGCCGGCCACGATCAGGCGCTGGCCTTGCGCTGTTTTTCCATCCGCTTGAGCAGCATCCCGCGCTTCAACGGCGACAGGTAGTCGACGAACACCTTGCCGGCCAGGTGATCCATCTCGTGCTGGATGCACACGGCGAGCGGGCCTTCGGCCTCGACGATGATCTCCTTGCCGTCGACATCCCGGGCGCGGACCTTCACACGCAGGGCGCGGGTCACGTCCGCATAGATGCCCGGGAACGACAGGCAGCCTTCCTGATAGACCTGCTGGCCGTCCTTTTCCAGGATCTCCGGGTTGATCAGCGCCAGAGGCTCGTTGCGGTCGTCACTCATGTCGGCCACCAGGACGCGCTTGTGCACGTTCACCTGGGTGGCGGCGAGGCCGACGCCGTTGGCGGCGTACATGGTTTCGTACATGTCGGCGACGAACTGCTTCAGTTCGGCGTCGAACTCGGTGACCGGGGCGGCGACGGTGCGCAGGCGCGGGTCGGGGAATTCCAGGATGGCGAGGGTGGACACGGTGTCACCTTGAACGTTCACGGGCCGCTGCGGCGCCTGTGCCCGGATTTGCGGGCAAATCGGCGAAATCCAAGCAACGGCGTCTGTAGGATGGCCCGGTATTCTACGCCCGCGCCGGGGACCGGGCGAGCAGGCGTATGTATTGTGCCCGTTAACGATTCAGTTACACTCGCGACAGCACCGGGGAAGGGGGAAAACCCGCCATGATCAAGAAGTTCGCCATGCTGCTTGGCGGCATGTTGTTTACTGTGGCCGTCTATGCGGCGGCGGCCCAGATTCGTCCCGATCACCCCGACACCTATACGGTGCGCAGGGGCGACACCCTTTGGGACATTTCGGCCCGCTTCCTCAGCAAACCCTGGCTCTGGCCGGAAATCTGGCAGGCGAATCCGCAGGTTCGCAATCCGCACCTCATCTATCCGGGTGACGTGCTCAACCTCTCGATGACCGGCGGCGGCCCTCGCATCGGCCTGCAGCCGCGCGTGCGCACCGATGGCGATGCCATTCCGGCGATTCCGCTCAGCGAACTGCGCATGTTCCTGAAGGAGCTGCGCGTGATGGACGCCGACGAGGTCGAGCGCTCGCCGTACCTGGTCGGCTTCGAGGAAAACCATCTGCGCGCGACCCCGGGCAACAAGATCTACGCCCGCGACCTGGATTCCGCGCAACCCGGCCAGCGCTGGGCCATCGTCCGCCCGACCAACCGTTTCCGCGACCATGGCGGTTCGGACGGCAGCGTCGACATGGTGGGTAATCCCTCGCACGGCTCCTTCGTGGCCGACGAGCTCGACAGCGACGTGTCCATGGCGCCGAGCCCATGGCGCGAGGATTCGCGCCACGACACCCATACGGGCAAGGGCGACGATCGCGGCGTCGAGGTATCGGTGATCGGCACGGCCGAGGTCATCGCGACCAACGGCGACGTGTCCAGCCTCGTCCTCGTCGATTCCACCCTCGAGGTGCGCAAGGGCGACCGCCTGATGCCGGTCGACGATAAGCCGTACGACCCGTATTTCTACCCGCATGCGCCGAAATCGATGCCGGCCGATCCCCGCGTGATCGGTTTCACCGACGCGCTGAGCGGCGTCGGCAGCCGTCAGGTCATCTCCATCTCGGCGGGTTCGGCGGACGGGGTCGACAACGGCACCACCTTCACCGTGATGAGCCAGGGCGAGAAGATCCCCGACGAAGTCAGCGGCAACTACAACCGCCGCGACACGTCCCGCAAGGTGCAGCTGCCGGACGAGTTCGGTGGCCACATCATGGTCTTCCGCACCTTCGACCATGTCAGCTACGCGCTGGTGATGGACGCACTCCGCCCCTTGCGGAAGGGCGATCGCCTGGTCTTGCCGGAATAAGGCCCCACCCGGATTGGAGGCCGGTTCCGGCAGGAATGGCTTGCGCGCCCCCTAAACTGCGCGGATGACCGATTCCGACGACCTCCGCGACTGGCTGATCCTGCTGCGAACCCCCGGGCTGGGCGCCCGGCGGGTTCGTGAGGGCCTGGCCACTCGCGGCGATGCCGCTTCCCTTCTGCGCTGGCTGGCGCGCCACGCCGACACCCTCGACGCCGAGGGCCGGGCGTGGATCGAGCAACCCGACGAAACCGCGCTTGCCCGGGATATCGCCTGGCTTGCCGGCGGAGACCAGCGCCTGCTTCGTTGCACCGAGGAAGACTTCCCGCCGCAACTGGAAGCCATTCCCGATCCCCCGGCGGCCTTGTTCGTCAAGGGCGATGCTTCGCTGCTGCTGCGCCCGCAGGTGGCGATCGTGGGGGCCCGGCGCGCCCAGGCACCGGGTCTGGCCAACGCCCGGCGCTTCGCCGCCGAACTCTCGGTGGCCGGGCTTCTGGTCACCAGCGGCATGGCCGACGGGGTCGACGGGGCGGCGCACGAGGCCGCGCTGGAGGCCGGCCAGCCCACGGTGGCGGTGATCGGCACGGGTCCCGACCGGGTCTACCCGAGGAAACACCATGCCCTGGCCCGGCGCATCGCCGCCCAGGGCGCCATCGTCAGCGAATACCCGCCGGGCACGCCCGCGCTGGTCCACCATTTCCCCCAGCGCAACCGGATCATCGCCGGGCTGAGCCTCGGGGTGGTGGTGATCGAGGCCGGGCGCCGCTCCGGTTCGCTGATCACCGCCCGGCAAGCCGGGGAACAAGGGCGGGAGGTCTTCGCTTTGCCCGGATCGATCCACAACCCCTTGGCCGAGGGCTGCCACGCCCTCATTGCAGAGGGTGCCCGTCTCGTTCAGAAACCCGACGAAGTCCTCGCCACCCTGGCCCCCGCGGCCCTGGAACTGGGCGCGGAGCTACGTGCCCGGTTGGAGCGGACCGAGAGCCCGGCCGGGGTCGGCCGGCGCAAGACCGGCCCGTTCGATTGGCGCAAGGATGAGGAATATCGCCGCCTGCTCGACGTCATGGGGTACGATCCCGCCTCCCTCGACGCCTTGGTGGACGCGACGGGCCTCGCTCCCGGAGCGCTGTCGTCGATGTTGCTGATACTGGAACTCGAAGGCGAAATCGCGACGCTGCCGGGCAACCGCTACCAGCGCATGGCCTGATCGCCGACGCTTGACAGCCGTCACGGCGATATGTTTCCAACTAAATATATACATACGCTGGGGTTCACTCGCCCCCGCGCTCCCCTCGGAATCGGTAACGCATGGCAAAGAACCTCCTCATCGTCGAATCGCCGGCCAAGGCCAAGACGATCAACAAGTACCTGGGAGCCGACTTCCAGGTACTGGCGTCGTATGGCCACGTTCGCGACCTTCGGCCGAAGGAGGGCGCGGTGGATCCCGAACACGGGTTCGCCATGGCCTACGAGGTGATCGACCGCAACGAGAAGCACGTCGATGCCATCGCCAAGGCGGCGCGGGTGGCCACCAGCATCTATCTCGCGACCGACTTGGATCGCGAAGGCGAGGCCATCTCCTGGCATATCAGCGAGATCCTCCGCGAGAGGGGACTGCTGGAAGGCAAGGACGTCCAGCGTGTCGTGTTCAGTGAGATCACGCCGAAGGCCATCAAGGAGGCCGTGGCCAACCCGCGCAAGCTTTCGCACGACCTGGTCGATGCCCAGCAGGCCCGCCGGGCGCTGGACTACCTGGTCGGCTTCAACCTGTCGCCCGTGCTCTGGCGCAAGGTGCAGCGCGGCCTGTCCGCCGGCCGCGTGCAATCGCCGGCGCTGCGCATGATCGTCGAGCGTGAACTCGAGATCGAAGCCTTCAAGGCGCGCGAGTACTGGACCATCCAGGCCAACCTGACCCACCCGGACGGCGCGTTCGACGCCCGTCTGGTCCGCCTCGACGGCAAGAAATTCGAGCAGTTCGACCTCACCAACGAGGCCGACGCCATGGCCGCGCGGGCCGCGCTGGAGAAGGCCGCCGCCGGCCGCTTCACCGTCGGCGAGGTCACCAGCAAGGAGCGCAAGCGCCGCCCGGCGCCGCCGTTCACCACATCCACCTTGCAGCAGGAGGCCGCGCGCAAGCTCGGTTTCTCCACCAGCCGCACCATGCGCATCGCCCAGGGCCTCTACGAGGGCGTGGGTCTGGGCAGCGAAGGCAACGTCGGCCTCATCACGTACATGCGTACCGACTCGGTGGCGCTCTCGGAAGACGCCGTGGCCGAATTGCGCGACCTGATTGGGCGCGAATACGGCAAGGGAGCTTTGCCAGACGCCGTCCAGGTCTACAAGTCGAAGTCGAAGAACGCCCAGGAAGCGCATGAAGCCGTGCGCCCCACCTCGGCCATGCGCACGCCGCGTAGCGTCGCCTCGTTCCTCAACGACGACCAGCGCAAGCTCTACGAATTGATCTGGAAGCGCACCGTCGCCTGCCAGATGGTCCATGCCACGCTGAACACGGTGTCCGTGGAATTCCCCGTCGGCGACTCGGCGTTCCGCGCCACGGGCACCACGGTGATCGATCCCGGCTTCCTCGCCGTCTACGAGGAGGGCCGCGACCAGAAGGGCGAGGACGAAGACGAACAGCGCCGCCTGCCACGCCTCAAGCAGGGCGACGTGGTGCCGGTCTCGCAGATCGCCGCCGACCAGCATTTCACCGAGCCGCCGCCGCGCTTCTCCGAGGCGAGCCTGGTCAAGACGCTGGAGGAATACGGCATTGGCCGTCCCTCGACCTACGCCAGCATTATCCAGGTGCTGCTCAGCCGCGAATATGTCCTGCTCGAAAGCCGGCGCTTCAAGCCGACCGACGTGGGCCGCGCGGTCAGCCAGTTCCTCTCGGGGCACTTCGCCCAGTACGTCGACTACGACTTCACCGCCCGCCTCGAAGATGAACTGGACGCGGTCAGCCGTGGCGAGGAAGCCTGGGTGCCGTTGCTCGAGCGCTTCTGGCTGCCGTTCAAGACCCTGGTGGACGACAAGACCGAGTCGGTCGACCGCAACGAGGCCACGGGCGCGCGCGAGCTCGGCGACGATCCGAAAACGGGCAAGCCGGTGTCGGTGCGCCTGGGCCGTTATGGCGCCTACGCCCAGATCGGCAGCAAGGACGACGAAGCCAAGCCCACTTACGCGAGCCTGCGCCCTGGGCAGAGCATGCACACCATCACGCTCGAAGAGGCGATGGAGTTGTTCAAGCTGCCGCGCACCCTGGGCAAGTCCGACGCCGGCGAAGACGTCACCGTCGGCATCGGCCGCTTCGGGCCCTTCGTGAAGCAGGGCGACACGTATGCCTCGCTCAAGCCCGAGGACGACCCGTACGTCATCGAGTTGCCGCGTGCGCTGCAGCTGGTGCAGGAGAAGCTCGAGGCCATCGCCAACCGCACGATCCTCGACTTCGGCAATGGTGTGCAGGTGCTCAACGGCCGCTACGGGCCGTACATCACCGACGGCGAGAAGAATGCGCGGATTCCCAAGGACCGCGAGCCGAAGACGCTCACCGAGGCCGAATGCGCTGAACTGCTCGCCGCCGCACCGGTGAAGAAGCCGCGCGGCGGTCGCGCGGCCAAGAAGACCGCGGCGAAGAAGGCGACCGCTAAAAAAGCGGCCACGAAGAAGGTGACCACCAAGGACGCCACGGCCGTGAAGAAGACGGCGACGAAGAAGACGGCGACGAAGAAGGCGGCTACGAAGAAGGCGGCTACGAAGAAGGCGGCTACGAAGAAGACCGCAAGCAAGAAGACCGCGGCGAAAAAGGCCACCGCGAAGAAGACGGCTGCCAAGACCGCCACGAAGAAGGCCGCCGTGAAGAAGACGGCGAGCAAGGCGGCCGCGCCCTTCGCCGACTGACATGCGTCGTTTCACGCCGGCCGCCATCGATCAGGCCGCCTCGCTCCTGCGCGACGGCGGTGTGCTCGCCTATCCCACCGAGGCCGTTTTCGGCCTCGGTTGCGACCCGCACGACCGCACCGCCTTCGAACGCCTGTTCGCGCTGAAGGGCAGGCCTTACTCACAGGGCGTGCTTCTCATCGCCGCGGATTTCCTGCAGGTGGCGCCATACATCGACCTGACGAAGGTTTCCGCCCAGGCGCTGGAGCAAGTGCTGGCTTCCTGGCCGGGCCCGAACACGTGGATCTTCCCGCGCAGCGCGCACGTGCCCGAATGGGTCGCGGGTACCCACTCCGGCATTGCCCTGCGGATCACGGCGCACGCGCCCGCCGCTGCCTTGTGCACGGCGTTCGGTGGTGCGCTGGTATCGACCAGCGCCAACCCCCATGGGGAACCGCCAGCGCGGGATCTGCCGACATTGGATCGCTACTTCGGGGCCCGGCTCGACGGCGTGCTGGACGCTGAACTCGGTGGTCTGGACCGCCCCACCGTCATCCGTGACGCCCTGAGCGGCGCTATCATCCGCGCCTGATAGGGGGAGAAGCCGTTGTCGTCGAACGTATCCGAGATTGCCGGGCGGGCTCCGGGCCCGCGGCTGCCCTTGCTCGTGGGCTCGTTGTCACGCCCAGTCGCATGGCGAGCCGGACAACCCGTGAGCGCCGCGGTGTTCCTCGGCCACGTACGTCAGGTGGCCTCGCTCCTGCCTGACGCCGGCAGCGCCGTGAACCTGTGCGAAGACCGCTACGCCTTCCTGGTCGCCTTCGCGGCGCTGATCGTGCGCGGCCAGACCAATCTCCTGCCGCCGTCGCGAGCGCCGCATGCGGTGGACGAAGTGATGGCCGGACACCCTGGCTCGTACGCGATCGGCGAACTCGACCTGTCGCCCGCGCCGGCGGGCTACGTGCGCATGCCGGCGCTCGACGACCGCTTCCCCGCGGAGACCGAGGTCCCCATGGTCGCCGCCGACGCGGTGGTCGCCATCGGTTATACCTCCGGTTCCACCGGCAAGCCCAAGCCCAACGTGAAGACGTGGGGCAGCTTCGTCTCCAGCAACACCGGTAACGCGAGCATGCTCGGCAAGAGCATCGGCAAGGCGTTCGATGTCGTCGCCACCGTGCCGCCGCAGCACATGTACGGCATGGAGATGTCCGTGCTGATGCCCCTGCTTTCCGAGGTGAGCGTGCATGCCGGGCGACCGTTCTTCCCCGCCGATGTGGCGGCGGCGCTGGCAACGATGCCGGAGCCGCGTGTTCTCGTCACCACTCCCGTGCACCTTCGCGCGCTGGTGGAATCGGGCGTGACACTGCCGACGCTGGCGGCGTTCGTCTCGGCGACGGCGCCCATGCCGGTCGAACTGGCGACAACCGCCGAGCAACGTTTCGGTGCGCCGCTATACGAAGTGTTCGGTTCGACGGAAACCTGCGTCTTCGCCAGCCGGCGCACCTCGACCGACGAGGACTGGACACTCTATCCGGGCGTGACACTGCATCCGCAGCCCGATGGCACGCTGGTCGATGCGCCGCAACTGGCGGAAGCCATCGCCCTGGCCGATATCGTCACGCTGCACGGCGACGGCCGCCTGTTCCGTTTGCGCGGCCGTAACAGCGACCTGCTGGAAATCGCCGGCAAGCGCGCCTCGCTGGGCGACCTCAACCGGCGTCTCCTCGCCATCGACGGCGTGCACGATGGCGTGTTGTTCCAACTCGACGAGGCCGATGCGTCGGGTGTGCGCCGCATCGCCGGTCTTGTCGTCGCGCCCGGAATGAACGAGCAGGCGGTCATGGCCGCCTTGCGCGACGCCATGGATCCGGTCTTCCTGCCTCGTCCATTGCGCCTCGTCGATGCGCTGCCCCGCAACGAAACGGGGAAGCTGCCGCGCGGACAGTTGCTGGCGATCCTGTTCGCGCGTTGAAGCGCGGTCAGCGGGAGCCGAACGCGCCCATCGTCTCCAGTATCTCGCGCGCGATCGCCACGCGGTTGCCGCCGTCCTCGGGTTTGGCGATATCGATGTTCAGCGCGAAGAACCAGCGCTTGCCGCCGTGTTCCACCCAGCCGACGTACCAGCCGATGTCGTCCGCCTTGGAGGCGTCGGCGTTGTTCTGTGCACCGTGCATCGCCCAGCCCGTCTTGGCGTGCAGCACGTAGTCGGTGCCTGCCTCGTAGATCGTGATGCGCCGCGCGATCTCCTGTGCGCGTGCCGAGAAGGGCAGCGTGCCGTCGGCCAGCCGCCGCAGGAAGGCGACCTGTTGCTCGGCGGAGATACGCAGTGCGCCGTCCAGCCAGAACCTGTCGATACCTCCGCCGATGTCGCGGTTGCCGTAGCCGGCCTTGTCGATCCACGACTGCATCCGCTGCTGTCCGGCCCGCCGCGCCACCTCCTGGTAGAGCCAAACCGTGGAGTAGCGCATGCCGCTGGCAAGGCTGTTGGCCCGGTTCCACTCGACCATCGGCTTGCCGCCCATGCTGCGGACCTTGCCGTCCCAGGCGACCGGATCGAACTCGTCGGCGACCGCGCCGGTATCGATGGCCACCATCGCATTGAAGATCTTGAACGTGGACGCGGGGATGTAGGGCTTGCGAGCGCGTGCCGCGTCGAAGACATGGGTCGTTCCCGATCCCTCCTCGTACACCAGGAGGGTTCCGTGCACATGGGCATCGGCGAAGACCTTGCCCCACTCCGGATGCTCTCGCCATCCGGCGGCGTGTGACGAGGTGGCAAGAACGAGGGCGAACAACGCGGTGAGCAAATGGGGCAGGCGTGCCATGCGGGCGATCTCCTTGGTCTGGGGCGTTGAGCTTCCTTCCGCGACGGGCAAGGGGCGGGGCTCCCGTGTGGCGTTTCGCGGGCAGTGCCCGGAGACGCCGGGTAGAATAAGCGGTTCAACGTCTGGAGATACGCATGAAAGTCCTCGTCATCGGCGGCGGCGGGCGCGAGCACGCGCTGGCCTGGAAACTTGGCCAATCCGCGCGCGTGGATGAGGTGATCGTGGCCCCCGGCAACGCCGGCACGGCGCGTGAGCCGGGCATGCGCAACGAAGCCGTGGCGGTGACCGATATCGATGGACTGGTGGCGCTGGCGAAGCGCGAAGCCGTCGGCCTGACCGTGGTCGGTCCGGAAGTGCCACTGGTCGCCGGCGTGGTCGACCGCTTCACGCGCGAAGGCTTGCGTTGCTTCGGACCGGGCGCCGCGGCGGCACAGCTCGAAGGCAGCAAGGCGTTCGCGAAGGATTTCCTCGCCAGGCATCGCATTCCCACGGCCCACTACGCCGTGTTCACCGAACTGGCACCCGCGCTGGCGCATGTCCGCGAGACGGGCGCACCCATCGTCATCAAGGCCGACGGCCTGGCCGCGGGCAAGGGTGTCGTGGTGGCGATGACGCTCGATGAGGCCGAGGCGGCGCTGAACGACATGCTCGGCCAGCAAGCCTTCGGCGATGCCTCGTCCCGTGTGGTGATCGAGGAATTCCTCGACGGGGAAGAAGCCAGCTTCATCGTGATCGCCGATGGGAAACACGCCTTGCCAATGGCCACCAGCCAGGACCACAAGCGCCGCGACGACGGCGACAAGGGCCCGAACACGGGCGGCATGGGCGCGTACTCTCCGGCGCCCGTGGTCACCGGCGAGGTCTCCGCCCACGTGATGCGCGAAATCATCGAGCCGACGCTCGCCGGCATGGCGGCGGACGGTGCTCCCTTCACCGGCTTCCTCTATGCGGGGCTGATGATCGACAAGGCCGGTGCAGCCAAGGTCATCGAGTTCAATGTCCGCTTTGGCGATCCGGAAACCCAGCCGATCATGTTGCGGCTCACCTCGGACCTGGTCGACCTGGTCGAGGCGGCGCTCGATGGCCGAATCGCGCAGGCCACGGCGACCTGGGACCATCGTCCCTCGTTGGGCGTCGTACTGGCCGCGGAAGGGTACCCCGGCAAGGTTCGTGCGGGCGACGTCATCGAAGGCGCGGACACCGACTTCGGTACGGACGTGAAGGTGTTCCATGCGGGAACGTCGGAAGGCGTGGACGGCAAGCCGGTCACGGCGGGTGGCCGCGTGTTGACGGTGTGCGCCCTCGGCGACGACCTGGTCCAGGCACGCGAGAAGGCTTACGCCGCGCTGGGCGCCGTCCATTTCCGAGGCGGCTTCTATCGCCACGACATCGCCCATCGCGCGCTGGCACGCGGCTGATCCGAAGGGTGCCGGTGCGCTCGGCTACACTGGCGTCCATCTTTTCGCAGGGACCACGGCATGTCGCAGTTCTCCCTACTCGCCAAGCGCCGATTCGCGCCGTTCTTCTGGACACAAGCGCTCGGTGCCTTCAACGACAACGCGTTCCGCAACGCCATGGTCATGCTCCTGGCGTTCCAGATGGCCTTGCCGGACGCGCAGGTATCGCTCTACACGAACCTCGCGCCCGCGTTGTTCATCCTGCCGTACTTCCTGTTTTCCGCGACGGCGGGGCAGCTCGCCGAGAAGTTCGAGAAGACACGCATCATCCGCTTCGTGAAGCTGTTCGAGATCGCCGCCATGGCGATCGCCGCGATCGGGTTCTTTACCCACCACGTGTCCTTGTTGCTCGTCGTGTTGTTCCTGATGGGCGTGCATTCCACGGTGTTCGGGCCGATCAAGTATTCGATCCTGCCGCAGGCCCTGGAACGTAGCGAACTCGTCGGCGGCAACGCCCTGGTGGAGACCGGCACCCAGTTGGCGATGCTCACCGGCATGATCCTCGGCAACTCGCTGATGCTGATCGCCGGCTACGGCACGCTCGCCGCGTCGCTCACCACCATAGCCATCGCATGCGCGGGGTATGTCGTAAGCCGCTCGATCCCCACCGCACCGGCGACGGCACCCGGCCTGCGCTTCAACTGGAACCCGTTCAGCGAGACATGGCGCGTACTGAAGATCACGCACGAGGATCGCGCGGTGTTCAACGCGGTGCTGGGCATCTCGTGGTTCTGGTTCTTCGGCACGGTGATGATCGCCCAGTTGCCGAACTACACGCGGCACACGCTGGGCGGCGATGGCTCGGTGAATACGCTCGTGCTGACGTTGTTCTCGCTGGGTACGGGCATCGGCTCACTGTTGTGCGAGAAGCTTTCCGCCAAGCGCGTGGAAATCGGCCTCGTGCCGATGGGCGCGTTCGGCCTCACCGTGTTCGCCGTGGACCTTTTCTTCGCGCGCCCGATGGTCGCGTCCGGCGCGGGCCTCGGCTGGCTCGCCTTCGCTTCCACGCCGGGCGCATGGCGGGTGATGCTCGACCTGACGATGATCGGCGCGTTCGCCGGTTTCTACGTGGTGCCACTGTTCGCCTTCGTGCAGAGCCGTGCACCGCGTGAGCGTCTGTCGCGCATCATCGCGGGAAACAACATCGTCAACGCCTTGCTGATCTGCGTGGCCTCGGGCTTCGGCATCGGCCTGACCGCGCTGGGGCTGGATGTGCCCACGATCTTCCTGATCACGGGCATCGTGAACGTCGCGGTGGCGGTATACATCTTCACGCTCGTGCCCGAATTCATGATGCGCTTCATCACCTGGGTGCTGGTGCGCACGCTCTACCGGGTTCGCGTGGACGGGCTGAAGAACGTTCCTGATGAAGGCGCGGCGCTGGTCGTGTGCAACCACGTCAGCTTCATGGACCCGTTGATCCTCATGGCCAACGTGCGCCGGCCGATGCGCTTCGTGATGTACTACAAGATCTTCAATCTTCCCCTTCTGCGTTTCGTCTTCCGCACGGCCAGGGCGATCCCCATCGCGGGGCGCAACGAAGATCCTGCCTTGATGGAGCGCGCGTTCGAGTTGGTCGATGAAGCGCTGGCGAATGGCGAGGTGGTTTGCATCTTTCCCGAAGGCGGCATCACCCGCGACGGCACGATCCAGAACTTCCGCCCGGGCGTCGACCGCATTCTCGCGCGCCGGCCGGTGCCGGTGGTGCCGTTGGCCTTGCGCGGCATGTGGGGCAGCATCTTCAGCCGCCGCGACAGTGCCTTGCACCGTGCGCGCTTGCCACGCCGGTTCTGGTCGAAGATCGAATTGGTGGGCGGTACGCCCGTGCCCGCAGGCGACGCCAACGCGGCCGCACTGGAAGCGCGCGTCACCGAACTGCGCGGCGACAAGCCCTGACGGTCAGGCGAACCAGGCAGCCAGGACGATCACCGCGACCACGGCCAGCCAGACGATCAATACGCGGCGGATGACGCGCCGCGCGTCCTCCAGTTCCGCGACCGGATCGCTCACATCCTGCACGTAGCCGTCGCCGGCCTCCACGTCCGCGTCGACGCCGGCGCGGGCGACGGCACCGAGGAAGTCCGGGTCCAGCCGCGAACGGGGGCTGCCCGACGTGCGATGCCATTGTTTCCACGCGCCCATGACGGCGTCGAAGTCGGACACCAGCGCCATCGCGAAGACCATCAGGTGGGCCGGGATCCAGTCGAGCGCATCGGCGACACGGCGCGCGGTGGTTCGCGTGACCGCGTCGAGGGCCAGCGCCGCCTCGCGGCCGAGAATCTGGGCCAGGCGATAACCGAGCGCACCCGTGGGGCCGAGCAGGAAGAACCAGAACAGCACGCCGAAGCGGCGGCGCAGCGCGCCGTAGAACGCGGCCTCGACCATCACCGGGGCGAACCACGTCAGCGGTGCATCGTCGTGGCGCAGGGCGGCGATGGCTTCATCGCGGCGCAGGGTATCCGGTGCGCGCAGGATCGCGTCGATGTCGGCCTCGATTTCCCGCGGGCCGAGCGAATAGACGAGCACGATCACCGCGAACGCGAGCCAGCCGAGGTCGAAAAACGGCAGCGAGCGCAGGATTCCCGCGAGAAGGGCGCAGGCGATCACGGGGACCAGCAGCACCACGGCCACGCGTGCCGGCCCGGAGATGTCGCCCAGCCGGTTCACCCAGTGGCGGAACCAGCGATCGTCGCGCCAGCGGGCGAGCTGCGGCACGCTCCAGGCGACGACGAGGGCGATGAGGACGGCGAGGAGACGTAGAGCCATGGCGTAAGTGAATCCGCGAGTTGTTGCCCCGATTGTAGGCGAAGCATCGCTCTCAGCGGCGAGGCGCGTTGGCGACCAGGTCGTCCAGCTGTATGCCGCGAAGCCCCAGCCAGTGCTCGATCAGGCGATACGACACCGAGAGCGGCGGTGGTACCCCGAGCGACCCGGAAGCCATGCCCTGGACGATGTCGTCGACGGTGAACCAGCGGGCATCCTCGAGCTCGTCGTCACGCAGGCGAATGTCACGGGTCTTCGCGGTCGCGGTGAAGCCGACCATCAGGGAGGCGGGCAGGGGCCATGGTTGCGACGAATGGTAGGTAGCGTGTAGCACTTCCACGCCGGATTCCTCGCGCACCTCGCGCTTGACGGCGTCTTCCAGCGATTCGCCCGGCTCGATGAAACCGGCGAGTGTGGAATAGCGGCCGGGAGGCCAGCCGCGTTGGCGTCCGAGCAGGCAGGAGTCGCCGTCTTCCACGATGACGATGATCGCGGCATCGGTGCGCGGGAAATGCATGTGCGCGCCGTCGGGGTTCGTGCATTGCACGCGATGGCCCGAAGCCACCACCAGGGTAGGCGAGCCGCATTGGCTGCAGAACCGGGTCTGCCGCTGCCAGTGGGTGATGCCTTTCGCATAGGCGAAGAGGCCGGCCTCGAATGCCGGCAGGATCAACCCGGCTTCGCGCAATGACATGCGCCGCGCGCCGGTCAGTGAAACGAATAGTTCCGCATGGGCTTCGTCCACGACCAGTGTGAACCAGGCACGCTCACCGGCCAGGCCGAGCAGGGTGGAGGGAAGATCGCCGAAGCGCTCCGAACGCATCGACGGCGCCATCCAGCAGGGCGCATCCGCGTCCGGGTGGACGAAGGCCTGGCCCTCGCTGTCGAGTACGAGGAAGCGGGTGTCCGGCGAGCGTTCCGTCTCTTCGACCCATAACCGGTCGTCGCGGCGCTCCGCCATGCGGTCGATGTCGATACCGGCGAAGACGTTCTCGCGAGCGCGGCTGGCGACCGCCTTGTCCCGCTCCTGCTCGACGCTCACGCTCACCGACCAGTCATGCGCTGAACGAGGAACCGCAGCCGCAGGTGGTCTTCGCGTTGGGATTGCGAATGACGAATTGCGAACCGCTGAACGATTCGGCGTAGTCGATTTCGGCGCCGGTGAGGTATTGCAGCGAAAGCGGATCCACCACCAGCGTCACGCCCTCGCGAGACACGGCCAGATCGTCCTCGGCCTGTTCCTCGTCAAAGGTGAAGCCGTACTGGAAACCCGAACAGCCACCGCCGCTGATGTATACGCGGAGCTTGAGGCCCGGATTGCCTTCTTCTTCGATCAGCTCGTGCACCTTGCGGGCGGCGGCTTCGGTGAAGACGAGCGGCGCGCCCGCGGACCGATAGTCCGGTGCCGAACTCGGAGCCATGGGAAATGGGTTATTCATGCCGCCCATAATGGCGCCGTTCCGTGTCAGGTCAAGCCTCGCTGAGCGCCGGGGTGGCCTCGATCGCCGCCTGGGCCAGTTGGCGGACCGTCTGCGGGGCCCGGTGCACCATCTTGCCGTTGACCTGCGCACCGGCCGCCATCTCGAGCACCTGGTATCGCACGTCGCCTTCCACACGGGCCAGGGGAGCCAGTTCCAGGCGTTCCGAGATGTCGATGTCGCCGGTGACGCCACCATTGATCACGGCCTGGGGCACCTCGATGTGCCCGATGACACGTCCAGTCTCACTGATCGTGAGCACGCCGTCCCCCGAAGGATCGGCATGGATCGAGCCTTCGATCGTCCCGTCCAGGTGCAACGCACCACTGAAGATAACGTCGCCGCGAAAGGTGACACCACGGGCGATAAGACTTGTAGCGGCCGCGCCGACGGCGGGAGCCTGGTTCTTCCGGTTATTGCTGAACATCATTGGCCTCGTCGTTGCGCAGGGCATCGGTCCACGCCACCGTGCCGGTGACGGCCTGATCGCCGGTAATGTCGGCGACCAGGCGCAGACGGGTGGGTCTGAACCCCTCCGGCAAGGTGAAGCTGCCCTGGATCTGCTGGAAATACTTGAAGGAGAAGGGGAGTCCCGCCGTCTGATCACCCTGGCCGAGCGCGGCGCCGTCGAGCGTCGCGACCTTGTCGTCCTGGATACCCTCGACGGCGAGTTTCAGTGAGCCTTTCACCACCTCCCCCCGGCGCGCATTCTGGGTGAGGGTGACCACCAGGTTCCACGCGTTGGCCGTGCCCTTTACCGGCGCGGTGCGGGCCCCCTGGATCTTCAGCCCGTCGCGCTGGCCGCCGCCGCCGACCAGGCGCGAATAAAAAGCGAGGTCGGTGCGCAGGCCACTGATCTCTTCATCGCGCTCGGCCATGTTGCGCTTGAGTTCTTTCGCCGCGATGTCCGCCACTTGTGCGGATCGTTGCAGGTTGGCCAGCTGCTGCCGGAGGTCTTCGTTGTCGGCGGCGAGTTGGCGAACCCCACCGCGATCGGCGATCGTGGCAGGCCCGCGAGCCGCCACGAACCACGCACCGAGACCCACCAACACCAGGCTGAGCACCCAGGCGGCGATCAGGACAAGGCGTTTGCGGCGCGCGCTGACGGTGTCGTCGAGCGAGCGCACGACGAAACGCGGCGGTGGGCGTGAAGCCATGGACGATACCGTGGAGAAGACGTGAAGACGCCGATGGTATAGCCCCCGCCTTCCCCATGGGTCAAGGAACCCATCCCCATAACGGAGAAGGCCGCCTCGCGGCGGCCTTCGGTCAGTCGTGCAGCGATCCGACCTTGCTGAGCATGTACCGCTCGGGGCCGATGTCGGAGATCAGGCTGAACTGGGTTTCCAGCCAGTCGATGTGCTCTTCTTCCTGGCCCAGGATGAACTTGAACAGGTCGCGGCTGACGAAATCGTGGATACCCTCGCTGTAAGCGATCGCCTCGCGCAGGTCCTTGGTGGCCAGCATCTCGAGGTCCAGATCGCCTTGAAGGGCCTCCACCACGTTCTCGCCGATGCGCAGCTTGCCCAGGTGCTGGAGGTTCGGCAGGCCGTCGAGGAAGAGGATCCGCTCGATGAGCTTGTCCGCGTGCTTCATCTCCTCGATGGACTCCTCGTACTCGTGTTTGGCGAGTTCGTTGTAGCCCCAGTCCTTGAACATCCTGTAATGCAGGAAGTACTGGTTGATCGCGGCCAGCTCGTTGTAGAGGACCTTGTTGAGGTATTCGATGACCTTCGCGTCGCCCTTCATGAGGGGTCTCCCTGAGTGTGCAGGGCACGACTATACGTGCCCTGGCGCGGGCATGACGTAACGAGAATGAAGGTGGTTTGCGTCCGCGAATGGGCGCGGGGCGCGTCAGGCCGGCGAGGGCAGGAAGGTGAGCACGGAGCGCGTTTCCGCGACCGCCTCGCGCAGGCACTGGCGGGCTTCCGACTCGCAGGCTCCGCAACAATCCGAGCAACCCGTGCGGGCCTGAAGCTCGGCAAAGGATTCGACGCCCTCGGCCGCGGCGCGGCGGATGGCGTGGTCGGTGACGGCATTGCACATGCAGATGTACATGGCGCGCATTCGAACGCGAATGCGAACGATTGTCAACTACACGAACGTGAAGGCGCAGCCGGCCGGCGGGCAGCCGTTCATTCTCCGCCGCGTGCCAGCCGCTCCGCTTCGGCTTGCTGGGGGCAGGTGCCGATGGTCACCGAGCACACCGTCTCCACCGTGGGGGCGAACTGGCGTAATGCCCGCTCATAGACCTGGCGCTTGAAGTTCACCACGTGGTTGGCCGGATACCAGAAGTCCACCCAGCGCCAGAGATCGAATTCGGGCTTCTCGCAGGCGTCCAGACGGAAGGCGTCCTCGCCGCACTTGAGGCGAAGCAGGAACCATACCTGCTTCTGGCCGATGCAGGTGGGCCGCTGGTGATGGCGCACGAAACGGCTGGGGAGCCTGTAACGCAGCCAGCCGCGGGTCTCCGCCAGCACTTCCACGTGCTGGGCGAGCAGGCCGGTTTCCTCTTCCAGCTCGCGATACATGGCCTCCAGCGGCGTTTCGTCGCTGCGCATGCCGCCCTGGGGGAACTGCCAGCCGTCACGATTGACGCGGCGCGCCCAGAACAGGCGGCCGTCTCCGTTCAGGAGCACGATCCCCACATTCGGTCGATAGCCATCCGCGTCGATCATCCGCCCTCCACGAACCAGTTCGGCGCTTCCGGCGGCAGGCCGGATGCGCTCGATGCGCCCGATTCAACCACAGCGCGAGAAGCGCGGGCAAGGCGCCACTTGAACGGGAGGCCCGCGCCGATTAAACTGCCCGGCCTTCGCGGGTCCGCCCGTGAACGACCAGGTTCCATGGCTAGGTAGCTCAGCTGGTCAGAGCGCGGCACTCATAATGCTGAGGTCGGCGGTTCGAGCCCGCCTCTAGCCACCAATGCAAAAGGCCGCGCCCATGGGCGCGGCCTTTTTCTTTGATGTGATGACCTGTCCGGGAATCAGGACGCCTCGCGTTCCACCAGCGGAAGATCGTCGATGCGCGGTGGCGTATCCAGGACGGCCCGCGCCAGCTCGACCACGTTGTGGACGCGCAGCTTGGCCATCAGGTTCGCCCGGTGCAGTTCGACGGTCTTCGGGCTGATGTTCAACTCGCTGGCGATGACCTTGTTGAGCTTGCCGCCCATGATTCCGTCCAGTACCTGCGACTCGCGGCGGGTCAGCGAGACGTCGGGACGGAGACTGGCGAAGACGTTCGCCGCCGGTTCCTCGCTGCCGGGTTCATCGTCCGGGAGAGGCATCAGGAAGACCGCATGGAAAGCCGCGGGTGGCACGTCGAGCAGTTGCCGGGTGAGCCGATAGCGGCGGGGAGGCGCATGCCGGTCGCGAAAGATGAATTCGTCCGCATGATCCGTGCGATGAAGGTGTTCGTCGAGCCATGCCGGGCCCGCCCGTCCCTTGGCGGTCATGCCGAATTCGCGCTGGAAGGCCGCATTGACCATCACGGCGCGACCGCCTTCGTGGCGCCAGACGACGCAGGGCCAGGGCAGGGCGGCGAATACTTCCTCGGCCAGCCCGCAGGTGTGCGAGCCGTCGAGCGAATCACTAGCAAGGCACATCGATGCCTCCTGAATGTACGCGTGGGAAGCCGGTGAAGCCCCCTCGCTTCACCCGTTGTAGTTACCACTGCAACCGTTTCCCGATGAAAAGTCCATGAACCGCGGCCGCGGATATGCCGAACTGCGACATCCGTCGTGAATACCACTTCCACGGGGGCACCGGCACGCCCTCCGCTACAATGCGGCGTCACCCGCGAAAGACGCCGTCCCCATGCACATATTCAAGACGTTCAACATCGAAGCGGCCCATCGCTTGCCGAATGTGCCCGAAGGGCACAAGTGTTCGCGCCTGCACGGCCATTCATTCCGCATCGAACTGCATGTCGAGGGTCCGACGGATCCGGTGCTGGGCTGGGTGATGGATTTCGGCGACCTCAAGGCGCGTTTCCAGCCGCTCTACGATCGCCTCGACCATCACTACCTCAATGACGTCGAGGGCCTCGAGAATCCGACCAGCGAAAACCTGGCGCGCTGGATCTTCGAGCGCCTGCGCACGGACGTGCCGGGCCTGGCGAAGGTCGTGGTGCACGAGACCTGTACTTCCGGCGCCGAATACGCCGCCTGAGCAAAGGCTCCCGGCCGAAACCTGCCTGCGCAACAATTCGTGGTTGCCGCCCCGTCCGGGGCGGGTCTACACTCCGACACTCCCCGTTCCCCAGCGGTTGCCGCGATGTCCCATGTAAACGCTTACGCCGATCTTGCCCGCTTCGCCGGGCAGGCCGCGCCGGCGACGTGGACGCCATCGTCGCCCGGCGCATTGGCAGGCGTACCCGCGAGGGCCTGACCGACCGCGTCTCCTCGCCAACGACGCGACGGATGGTCGCGCCGGCGGGTGGTTATGGCCTTTCGTCGCTTGTCCCGTCGTTTACGGCACTGGTATACTTTTCCAGATTAAACCGTGGCCCGTTGAACCATCTGGTGCCGCCTTCGAGCGAAACCACGGGAGCCTCGCGTTGCTCAACAGTCTTGCAGCCGGTCGTCACCTCGCCATGCGCATCGTCATCGCGCAGCTGGTGGTGGCCGTCATAGCGGGACTCGCTTTTTCCCTGCAGGGTCGTCCAGCCGCGCTGGCCGCCTTCGGGGGTGCCCTGGTCGTCGCCATCGCAACCGCGCTGCTTGCCGCGCGAGCGTTCAGCGCGCTGGGTGGAGCGGGAGCGACGTTCATGAGGTTCCTCGTGGGAATGATCCTTCGCTGGATCGTCCTCATTGGTGGACTGGCGCTCATCCTGGTTCAGTGGAAGCTGCCACCCTTGCCCGCGTTGGTGGGACTGGTGGCCGGCTACGCGGTCAACGTATTTGCATTCAGATTCAAGGGTTGAGGCATGGCGAGCGAACCGCAAGGCGGTCTGACCGAATACATCCAGCACCATCTGAACCACATGACGGTGAATTTCAGCGCCGATCATTTCTGGTTCTGGAACCTTCGTGCGGACTCGATCATCATTTCGTTCGTCCTCGGCGCGGCGTTCTGCCTGTGGTTCTGGCTGTTCGCGCGCAAGGCCACGTCGGGCGTGCCGTCGAAGGGCCAGGCACTGGTCGAACTGGCGATCGAGTTCGTCGACACGCAGGTGAAAGACACCTTCCATGGCGACCGCCGCACGGTGACGCCGCTGGCGCTGTCGATCTTCATGTGGGTGTTCCTCATGAACGCGATGGACCTGCTGCCGGTCGATCTCGCCGGCTGGCTGGTACATGTATTCGCGGGTGATGAAGTCGCCCACCACACGTACTTCCGCATGGTGCCCACCGCGGACATCAACACCACCGTGGGCCTCTCGGTCGCCGTGCTGTTCATCGTGATCGGCCACGGCATCAAGGCCAAGGGCGGCTTCGGCTTCGGCAAGGAGCTGCTCACGGCCCCGTTCCATGCCGAGAACCCGATCGCCAAGCTCGTGCTGGTGATCCCGAACTTCCTTCTCAACGTCGTCGAAACCCTGTCCAAGCCGGTGTCGCTCGCGATGCGACTGTTCGGCAACATGTACGGCGGCGAATTGGTGTTCATGCTGATTGCCGGTCTGATGGTGAGCTGGATCAGCTTCGTGCCTGGCGTCGTGTTCAACACGGCGTGGGCGATCTTCCACATCCTGATCATCGCCCTGCAGGCGTTCATCTTCATGATGCTCACGATCGTCTACATCGCCACGGCGCGGGAACACCACTAACTCACCGCACCGACGTTAGAACTTCCATTTCGAACCGTTTCGTTTCCACCCTTTCGCTATTCGTATATCCCAGGAGAACACCATGGAACTCGCCTCGCTTCTCGCCCACGTCCAGGGCATGACCGCCATCGCCATCGGCGTGATCATCGGCCTCGGCGCGCTCGGCGCCTGCCTCGGTATCGCCATCATGGGCTCGAAGTTCCTCGAGTCGGCCGCTCGTCAGCCGGAACTGGTTCCGCTGCTCCAGGGCCGTATGTTCCTGCTCGCCGGCCTGATCGACGCTGCGTTCATCATCGGCCTGGCCGTTGCCCTGCTCTTCGCGTTCTCGAACCCGCTGGTCGGTGTCGTGCGCGCCGCGGTCGGCGGCTAAGCAGCCGTTCGTCTTGTCGCCGTGATCCCCTGGGGTCACGGCGACCGTCAGTACCCCAGCGTTCGGAGTCTTTGGAGAGATCATGGAAATCAACATGACCTTCCTGGGCCAGATGATCTCTTTTGCGATCCTGGTCTGGTTCACCACCAAGTTCATCTGGCCCCAGCTCAACGGTGCCATCGAAGAACGCCAGAAGAAGGTGGCCGAGGGTCTGGCCGCCGCGGAGCGCGCGCGCGCCGAGCTCAAGGATGCCGACGCCAAGGTTGCCGTCGAAATCAAGCAGGCCCGCCTGCAGGCTACCGAGATCATCGACAAGGCCCAGCAGCAGGGCAACCAGATCCTCGAGAAGGCCCGCGCCGAAGCCACCGACGAGATCAATCGCCTTAAGGCCCAGGCCCAGGACGAGATCGCGTCGATGGCCCAGCGTGCGCGTGAGCAGCTGCGCGAGCAGGTTGGCGCGCTCGCCGTCCGTGGCGCCGAAAAGATCGTCCAGCGCGAGATCGATCCGGCGACCCACAAGGTCCTGCTCGACCAGCTCGCTGCCGAGATCTGATCATGGCCCAGGCGCTCACCCTCGCTCGTCCCTACGCACGCGCCGCTTTCGAAGTGGCGCATGCGTCGGGTTCGCTCGCCGAATGGCTGGCGGCGCTGAACTTCGCGGCCGCCGTCGCGGTGGATCCGCGTGTCGCCGGCCTCGGTAACGATCCGCGCGTGCTGCCGGCCCAGCTGGTCGCGCTGCACCTGCCCCCCGGCGTGGCGGCCGATGCGCCGTTCGGCCAGTTCCTCGCGGAACTGGCGGAGAACGGCCGCATGGTGCTGTTGCCGGAAATCGCCGCGCTCTACGACGACTACAAGCGTGAGTCGGAGTCGACCCTGAAGGTCAAGGTCACGAGCGCACTGGATCTCGACACGGCGCAGGCCGAACAGCTGCGCGCCTCGCTGAAGCGCCGCTTCAAGCGCGAGATCGAACTGGATACGCACGTCGATCCGGCGTTGCTCGGCGGTGTCGTCATCGACACGGGCGAGCAGGTCATCGACGGTTCGGCGCGAGGCCGCCTGCAACGGCTGGCCAGCGCGCTGACGCACTGATACGAGCTTCTCATACCACCGGGTGCCGTGAGAGCGGCGCGACCCAAGGAACCGACCATGTCCAGCACCACTCTGAATCCGTCCGAGATCAGCGAGCTGATCAAGACCCGCATCGAGCAGTTCAAGCTCGGCGCCGAGGCACGCAACGAAGGCACGATCATCAGCGTGTCCGACGGCATCGTGCGCATCCACGGCCTGGCCGACGTGATGCAGGGCGAAATGATCGAACTGCCGAACGACACGTTCGCCCTGGCGCTGAACCTCGAGCGCGACTCGGTCGGCGCCGTGGTGCTCGGTGAATACCAGCACCCTGCGCGAAGGCGATGCCGCCAAGACCACCGGCCGCATCCTCGAAGTGCCGGTCGGCCCGGGCCTGCTCGGCCGCGTCGTCGACGCGCTGGGCAACCCGATCGACGGCAAGGGTCCGATCGACGCCGTGGGCACCAGCCCCGTCGAGAAGGTCGCCCCGGGCGTCATCTGGCGCCAGTCGGTCGACCAGCCTATGCAGACGGGCTACAAGTCCATCGACTCGATGATCCCGATCGGCCGCGGCCAGCGCGAGCTGATCATCGGCGACCGTCAGACGGGCAAGACCGCCGTCGCGATCGACGCGATCATCAACCAGAAGAACTCCGGCATTAAGTGCATCTACGTCGCCATCGGCCAGAAGCGCAGCTCGATCGCCAACGTCGTGCGCAAGCTGGAAGAGAACGGCGCGCTCGCCAACACGATCGTCGTCGTCGCCTCGGCTTCGGAAGCCGCCGCCCTGCAGTACGTCGCGCCGTATTCCGGCTGCGCCATGGGTGAGTACTTCCGCGACCGCGGTGAAGACGCGCTCATCGTGTACGACGACCTCTCCAAGCAGGCCGTGGCCTACCGCCAGATCTCGCTGCTGCTGAAGCGTCCGCCGGGCCGCGAAGCCTATCCGGGCGACGTGTTCTATCTCCACTCGCGTCTGCTCGAGCGCGCCTCGCGCGTCAGCGCCGAGTACGTCGAGAAGATGACCAACGGCGAAGTGAAGGGCAAGACCGGTTCGCTCACCGCGCTGCCGATCATCGAGACCCAGGCCGGCGACGTGTCCGCGTTCGTTCCGACCAACGTCATCTCGATCACCGACGGCCAGATCTTCCTCGAGACCGATCTGTTCAACGCCGGTATCCGTCCGCCTGTGAACGCCGGTATCTCGGTGTCGCGCGTCGGTGGTGCCGCCCAGACCAAGATCATCAAGAAGCTGTCCGGTGGCGTGAAGCTGGCACTCGCCCAGTACCGTGAGCTGGCCGCGTTCGCGCAGTTCGCCTCCGACCTGGATGCCGCCACGCGCGCGCAGCTCGACCGTGGCCAGCGCGTCACCGAACTGATGAAGCAGCCGCAGTACTCGCCGCTCTCGATCGCCGAACTCGGCGTGTCGGTCTACGCGGCCGAGAAGGGCTACCTCGACGACCTGCCGGTCAACAAGGTGCTGGCGTTCGAGAAGGGCCTGCACGCCTTCATGCGCCAGAACCACGGCGACCTGATGAAGAAGATCGACCAGACCGGCGATTGGGACAAGGACATCGAGGCGACCTTCAAGGCCGCCGCCGACGAGTTCAAGAAGACCGGTAGCTGGTAAGAGCGAAACGCGCGGGGCGCAGGCCGGAAGGCCGGCCCCGCGAGCTGGCGACACCTTTCAAAGACGAGTAAGCCATGGCTAGCGGCCGCGAAATCAAAACCAAGATCAAAAGCACGCAGAACATGCGCAAGGTGACCGGCGCGCTGCAGATGGTCTCGGCGTCGAAGATCCGCAAGGCGCAGGACCTGATGAAGGCCTCGCGCCCGTATGCGCGTCTGATGCGCAAGGTCATCGCGCATGTCGCGCAGGCCAGCACCGATTTCACCCATCCGTTCCTCACCGAACGCGAGAACGTCGCGCGGGTGGGCTTCATCGTGGTGTCGACCGATCGCGGCCTCGCCGGTGGCCTCAACTCCAACCTGTTCCGCCGCACGCTGACCTCGATCCGCGAGTGGCAGGGCAAGGGCGCCGAGGTCGACGTCGTCGCCATCGGCCAGAAGGCCGTCCAGTTCTTCCGTCGCATCAAGGGCGTGAACCTGATCGGCTCGGCCACGCACCTTGGCGAGAAGCCCAAGCTCGAGGACCTGATCGGCGTGATCAAGGTCGTCCTCGATGCCTATTCCGACAACAAGCTCGACCGCGTTTTCCTGGTCTACAACGACTTCGTGAACACTATCGTGCAGAAGCCGAGCATCGACGCCCTGCTGCCGCTGTCGCTGGTGGCCACGGAGCTGGAGAACGCGGAAGGCAAGACGTCCGAGGGCGTGAAGGTCGAGCAGACGCACGACTGGGATTACATCTACGAACCGGACGCACGCACGGTGCTCGAGCACCTGATGACGCGCTACATCGAGTCGGTGGTGTACCAGGCGGCGCTGGAGAACCTCGCCAGCGAACACGCCGCGCGCATGGTCGCCATGAAGGCCGCGTCGGACAACGCCAGCAAGGTCATCGGTGAACTGACGCTCGTCTACAACAAGGCGCGCCAAGCCGCGATCACCCAGGAAATCTCGGAAATCGTCGGCGGCGCCGCCGCGGTCTGACCGAACAAGCCATGGCGACGCGAAAGCGGCGCCGCTACAGAACCTAAAGAAGATTCATCCGGAGCATTCCATGAGCCAGGGTAAAGTTGTTCAGATCATCGGCGCGGTCGTCGACGTCGAATTCCCGCGCGACCAGGTACCGCAGGTCTACGACGCACTGAAGATCGACGGCACCGAGATCACCCTCGAAGTGCAGCAGCAGCTCGGTGACGGCATCGTGCGCACCATCGCGCTCGGTTCCACCGACGGCCTGCGCCGCAACCTCATCGCCCGCAACACCGGCGAAGGCATCAAGGTGCCGGTCGGCAAGGCCACGCTCGGCCGCATCATGGACGTGCTCGGCAATCCGATCGACGAAGCCGGTCCGATCGGCGAGCAGGAAAAGTGGGTCATCCACCGCGAAGCCCCGTCGTACGACGAACAGGCAGCCGCCAGCGAACTGCTGGAAACCGGCATCAAGGTTATCGACCTGATGTGCCCGTTCGCCAAGGGCGGCAAGGTCGGCCTGTTCGGCGGCGCCGGCGTGGGCAAGACCGTCAACATGATGGAGCTCATCAACAACATCGCGAAGGCGCACTCGGGTCTGTCCGTGTTCGCCGGCGTGGGTGAGCGTACGCGTGAAGGTAACGACTTCTATCACGAGATGAAGGATTCCAACGTTCTCGACAAGGTCGCGATGGTGTACGGCCAGATGAACGAGCCGCCGGGCAACCGCCTGCGCGTCGCCCTGACCGGCCTGACCATGGCCGAGTTCTTCCGTGACGAGAAGGACGAGACCGGCAAGGGCAAGGACGTCCTGCTCTTCGTCGACAACATCTACCGTTACACGCTGGCCGGTACCGAAGTGTCCGCGCTGCTCGGCCGCATGCCGTCGGCCGTGGGTTACCAGCCGACGCTGGCCGAGGAAATGGGCGTCCTGCAGGAGCGCATCACCTCGACCAAGACCGGTTCGATCACCTCGATCCAGGCCGTCTACGTTCCCGCGGACGACCTGACCGATCCGTCGCCGGCGACCACCTTCGCGCATCTGGACGCGACCGTGACGCTGAGCCGTAACATCGCCTCGCTGGGTATCTATCCGGCGGTGGATCCGCTCGATTCCTCCAGCCGTCAGCTGGACCCGGCCGTCATCGGCCAGGAGCACTACGACACCGCGCGCCGCGTGCAGATGACGCTGCAGCGCTACAAGGAACTGAAGGACATCATCGCCATCCTCGGCATGGACGAGCTGTCGCAGGAAGACAAGGAAGCCGTGTCGCGCGCCCGTAAGATCGAGCGCTTCTTCTCGCAGCCGTTCCACGTGGCCGAAGTGTTCACCGGTTCGCCGGGCAAGTACGTGGCGCTGAAGGAAACCATCCGCGGCTTCAAGATGATCCTCGACGGCGAGCTGGACTACCTGCCGGAACAGGCCTTCTACATGGTCGGCGGCATCGACGAAGCCATCAAGAAGGGCGAGGAGATGGGTGCGAAGAAGGCTGCATAAGCCCTCTTTCCCCATCCTCGACCAACGGAAGACCAGCCCATGACCCATACCATCCGCGTCGACATCGTCAGCGCCGAAGCCGAGATCTACTCCGGCGAAGCCACGCTCGTGGTCGCCACCGGTGAGCTTGGCGAGCTGGGCATCGCGCCGCGTCATGCCCCGCTGATCACTCGCCTGAAGCCCGGTCACGTGGACGTGGTGGCCGCCAACGGTGAGCGCCAGCAGTTCTACGTCTCCGGTGGCATCCTCGAGGTGCAGCCGCAGGTCGTGACCATCCTCGCCGACACGGCGGCCCGCGCGGCCGACCTCGACGAGGCGGCCGCCCTGAAGGCAAAGGAAGAGGCGGAGGCCGCACTGGCCAACCGCGGCCCGCAAATGGACGTCGCCGAAGCCCAGGCCAAGCTGGCGGAGGCACTGGCCCAGCTCCAGGCACTCGAACGCATGCGCAAGACGCTCAAGCACTGACCGGCGAATACCGATCAAGGAAGCCCCTCCCAGGAGGGGCTTTTTCGTTATTGGGCTCCCATTTGGTGGGAGCCCGCTCTGGTGGGAGCCGAGTTGGCGTGGTGCTTTTGGTGGGAGCCAGTAGTCCCCTACCAGGGCCCGCAGTTTCCACCGGAACCGGTAGTCTTCATCCGAAAATGACTAGGGCGGCGCAACACTCGATGACTACGTCACTTTAGTCGCATCATGCGCATCCATTACCGTCGCAGCCTCTGGATCATCGGTGTCACCGCCGTCGTGCTCATCGCGGCGCGGCTGGCCCTGCCGTACGTGGTGCTCGACTATCTCAACGGCCGCCTCTCCCGCATGGGAGCGTATTCGGGGCATATCTCCGACATCGACATCCACCTCTGGCGGGGCGCCTACTCCATCGACAGGCTCACGGTCACCAAGGTGGACGGCAAGGTGCCGGTGCCGTTGTTCGATACCGCGCGGGCGGATATCTCCCTCAGCTGGCGGGCGATCGCGAAAGGACATATTCGTGGAAAGATCGATTTCCACGAGCCCGTCGTGAACTTCGTCGATGGCCGCGGCGAGGGCGACACCCAGACGGGCAAGGGCGTGGATTGGCGGGCGCAATTGCGCGCCCTGGTGCCGACGCAGCTCGACGAGGTGAACGTGTTCAACGGCACGATCACCTTCCGCAATTTCGTCTCGAGTCCGAAAGTGGACCTGAAGATGACCGACGTCAATGGCACGGCGACCAACCTCACGAACGTGCAGCGCGAGGGAGGATCGCGCGTGGCGCACCTGCATGCCACCGCGAAAGTACTCGGCGACGCGCCCCTTGAAACGCGGGCGGAGTTCGACCCGCTGGAGCGGTTGGGCGACTTCCGCTATGAGTTGAGCATCCGCGACATCAAGCTGGTGAAGGCGAACGATCTGGCCCGTGCTTACTCCGGACTCGATTTCGCGGGAGGCGAGGGCGATTTCTTCATGGAATTGCAGGCCAGGGATCGCCGCCTCAGCGGGTATGCCAAGCCCTTGTTCCACGGCTTGCAGATCTTCAGCTGGAAGCAGGACGTCGAACAGGAAAAGAAGAATCCCCTGAAGCTCGCCTATGAGGTGGTCGCCGAGGGGGTGACGAAGATCTTCAAGAACCACTCCAAGGACCAGTTCGCGACGCGCGTCCCGATCTCGGGCACCATCGACGACAAGAACGTTTCCGCGGGCGAAGCGATCCTCGGCATCCTGCGAAATGCCTTCGTCGAGGCGTACAAGCCGAACCTCGAGCACCTGACTGAGCGGCCGAAGGACGACTAGCCGACTTGGCACGGCGGCGTAAACGCGCGAAAGTGCGGCCCTCCCTTACAGGCAGGCAAGCGTGCCCATGACCGTCAAGCCACTCCATGTCCTGATCCTCGCCGCGGGCGAGGGCAAGCGGATGAAGTCCGCGACCGCAAAGGTGCTCATGCCGCTTGCCGGGCGACCCTTGCTAGCGCACGTGATCGACACCGCCCGGACGCTGGACCCCGCGGGCATCCACGTCGTGCATGGCCATCACGGGCAACAGGTGCGCGACGCTTTCGTGGACGACGCGTCGCTGGCGTGGATCGAGCAGCGCGAACGCCTTGGAACGGGCCACGCCGTGCGTACCGCGCTCGAAGCCATGCAGGCGGCAGGCAAGCTGGAGGGCCGTGTACTCGTCCTGTACGGGGACGTGCCGCTCATCCGCGCGGAAACACTGCAGGCCCTCGTGGCCGCCGACGACGGTCTCGCCATGCTGGCGACCCGCCTCGCCGACCCCCGGGGTTACGGGCGAGTCGTGCTCGACGCCACCGGAAGGGTTCGCCATATCGTCGAGGAAAAGGATGCGAGCGCGGCGCAGCGTGCGATCGATCTGGTCAATACGGGCATCGTCGCCGCCGACGCGTCGCGCCTGCTCGCGTGGACGCAGCGCCTTGGCAACGACAACGCGCAGGGCGAGTTCTATCTCACCGATATCTTCGAGATGGCCGCCGCTGAGAACAACCCCGCCGCCTGCGTGGATTGCGACGCGGTCGAGGCTTCCGGCGCCAACGATCCCTGGCAGTTGGCCGGCCTCGAAGCTTTTTACCGCGAGCGGAGCGCACGGGCGCTGGCAATGGCGGGCGCCCGTCTCGTCGATCCGTCACGACTGGACGTGCGTGGCAAGGTCATCGTCGGACGGGATGTCGAGGTGGACGTCAACGTCATCTTCGAGGGCGACGTGGAACTCGGCGACAATGTGCGTATCGGTCCCTTCACCCGAGTGCGCAACGCGAAGCTCGCCACCGGCACCGTGGTACTCGCGCACTGCGACCTCGATGGGGTGGTGACGCATGGGCCCTGCACGATCGGTCCCTTCGCGCGGCTGCGCCCGGGCACGGATCTCTCCGCGGGCGTGCATATCGGAAATTTCGTCGAGACGAAGAACGCGCGGATCGCCGAAGGATCCAAGGCGAACCACCTCAGTTATCTCGGCGATACCGTCATCGGCAGCAAGGTGAACATCGGTGCGGGCACCATCACCTGCAACTACGATGGCGTGAACAAGAGCCGCACCACGATCGAGGACAACGTCTTCGTCGGTTCGAACAGCGCCCTGGTGGCACCGGTCACGCTGCATGCGGGATCGACCATCGGCGCGGGATCCGTCATCACGAAGGACACCCCGCCGGATGCGCTGACCCTGTCGCGTGCCCGCCAGGGCACGATCGAGGGCTGGCACCGGCCTACGAAGAAGGGATAGAGCATCGCCGACAGGGTCGGCTCCCACCCAACACGGCTCCTCGTGAAGCCCGAATGTCTGGTGGGAGCCGACCCTGTCGGCGATTCAGGCGCGGTAGCGCCAGCCGTCGATCTCCACCAGCAACTCCGCGCGGCAGACATCACCGTGCACGAGCAACAAGGGAGCGTCCGCGAAGTGCGCCGCGGCGAAATCGCGCACGGTCTCCTCATCCTCGGGACGCCGCACGTAAACCTTCAGCGGCGCGTGCGGACCGAATCCACGCGGCATGCCGCCGGTATCCAGCAACGTCTCCAGGTTGCGCAGCGTTTCCGCCAGCTGCGCGTCGATGTCGCCCGCATGCGCCGAGGTGTGACCGACCACCGCCGCGGTGCCGGATATCGCCAGCACGTCCTTGGCGGGCAAAAGCGTGGCGCGCGCGAAGCTCGGCGGAGTACGCCCGTACTGGCGCGGGTAACGCCATGCGCTCACCTGGCGCGGGTTTTCCACGCGTGTGCCGGGGCGGTCCGTCGAGAGGAGGTAGACCTGCAGCAGCCCCGGATCGGCGTGATGCCCGATCGCCGTGGCAGCGGGAAATCCCTGGGCGAAGATCTCACCCATGCCACCGATCCGTCCGGTGCAGAAGTGCTTGTACCGCTCCTCGTCACCCGTACCCGCGTTGATCGCGCCAAGGTAGTTCCATATGCGCTGGACGTGCCGCTCGTCGGCCGTGGCCACGAAGCGCGACAGCAACCCATACGCGTACCGCGCTGCGCCTTCGGGCCCGCCGTGGGCATCCTCGTGGCACTCCACCGCGGCGTACAGCCAGCCGCCGCCACGCGACCAGCGCAGGTCGCCCTCGCGGCCGAAGCTCACTTCGCCGTCCACGTCCCACACTTCGGCGGGGGCATCACCCAATGGTTCCAGCGCGACGCGCAGCCAGCGGGGATCATCATGAGCGGGAGCCGCGCCGCCGAAGCCGAAGGCCGCCAGGGTGGAGGGTGACAAGGCCCCGGCCGGGGGCCGGTAGCCCACCCGTGGCGAGGGAGGGGCCGTGAGCGGCGACCGCTCACGCATTTCACTTCCTGGGAGCATCGAGTCTTCCGTCCTGCGCGTTGGGCGCATGATATCGCCCCCACGCCGGCCCGGAGCGTGAACGCGCGTCCATCAGGCTGAACACGTCCCTAAGCGACGCCAAAGACCCCTGTGTTAAGCTTCGCGGTCGCTGCCATCCGGGGGGAGGCAGGAACATCCAGGACCTGGAAACACCAATGGCAACGCAGACCGCAGCACAGCACGAACTCGCCGAACTCATCGTCACCAGCCTCAATCTCGAAACGGTGAAACCCGCTGACATCGATCCCGAGGCACCCCTGTTCGGCGGCGACCTGGGCCTGGATTCCATCGATGCGCTGGAAATCGCCCTGGCCGTGTCCAAGCGCTACGGGTTCCAGCTGAAATCCGACAATCCGGACAACCGGACGATCTTCACGAGCCTGCGCACGCTGTCCGAGCACATCGAGCAGCACCGCGCCGCGGCCTGACCGTCGTTCAGGTCGCACTTGCCCGGGGCGTGCTTTGCTTCGCCCTGGACGACCAGGTGCGAGCCGCTCTCGCCGGCATGGCCCCGATCGTGCTCCGGAGATACCGATGACCGATCCGACCGACATCGCACCCTGCGTGCGCCCGCTGCGTTTCGACGCGGCACATCCCAGTTTTGCCGGTCACTTCCCGGGGCGCCCGATCGTGGCAGGCGTACTGCTGCTCGAGGCGGTGGCTTCGGCGCTGCGGGAATGGCGGGGACTGGCGGTGCGCCAGGTGATCGATGCCAAGTTCCTCGCACCGCTCCTGCCTGAAGAGGACGCCGAGATCGAACTCGCCGCGATCGACGGTGCCCGTTTCCGTTTCACGATCCGCCGCGCCACCGAGACCCTCGCGCGCGGCACGATCGAGGGAGCGGCATGAGTCACTGGAAGCAACGCGAAGGCGGTGGCCTGTTCGCCATCTGGCTGATCCGCACGATCGCGCTGAAGCTCGGCCGCGGTGTCGCCCGTTTGCTGCTCTACCCGATCACCCTGTACTTCTTCCTGCGCCGCGCCGATGAACGCGCCGCCTCGCGTGCGTACCTGACGCGCGTGCTGGATCGTCCGGTCTCGGGCTACGACGTCTTCCGCCACATCCACATGTTCGCCGCGACCCTGTTGGACCGCATGTTCTTCCTCGCCCACGGCGAACGCGATTTCGTCGTCGATGTGGAGGGCCTGGCCGAACTCGACCGTTGCATCGACGCCGGCCGTGGCGTGCTGCTGATCGGTTCGCACCAGGGCAGTTTCGAGGCGTTGCGCGCGCTCGGCGCCCGCCGGCCGGACGTACCTTTGCGCGTCGTGCTCGACAAGCAGAAGACACCGGCGCTCACCGCCATGCTCGAGGCGCTCGCGCCGGACGTGGGCGCCGCGGTGATCGACGCTTCGCGCGGCGGCGCATCCGTCGCGCTGGCGATGGCCGAAGGCGCCGCGCAGGGTGGCATGGTCGCCCTGCTCGCGGACCGTGGCCATCAGGGCGAGGCCACTTGCCGCGTTCCCTTCCTGGGCACGCCTGCGCCGTTCCCGGCCGGACCGTGGCTGCTCGCGTCGGCGCTGAAGATTCCCGTGGTGCTGTGCATGGGCATCTATCTCGGTGGCAATCGCTATCGCCTGATCTTCGAGGCATTCTCGGACGGCATCGACATTCCGCGGGCGCGACGCGCGGCTGCCCTCGAAAGTGTCGTGGCCCGCTACGCGGCGCGCGTGGAGCACTACGCGCGCCTGTATCCCTTCAACTGGTTCAATTTCTATGACTTCTGGCAAGAAACTGGTCCTGCTGACGAGCCTGCTGCTGCCGCTGCCTTGCGTCGCCACTCCGACGCCTGACGCGGACGCCGCCAAGGCACTCATCACCAGCCTCAACCGGCCCGCACCCGCACGCACCGCTTTCGCCGAGGCTCGCTTCATGCGAGTGCTCGACAAGCCGCTGGTGGTCTCGGGTGAGCTGGCGTGGCTCGGAGGCGACCGGCTCGAGCGCCGTGTCGACAAGCCGACGAAGGAAACCTCCACGATCGCCGACGGGGAAGTCACCCAGGAACGGGAGGGCAAGAAACCGCGAAGCTTTTCGCTGAAGCGCGCGCCGCAGCTGAAGGTGTTGCTCGACAGTTTCGTCGCGCTGCTCGCCGGCGATCCCTCACGGCTCGGCGAATCCTTCGAAGTCAGCCTGGGGCGTGATGCCGATCGCTGGCAATTGACCCTCACGCCGCGCGATCCACGCATCGCGAAGCAGATCGCGGGTATCCACGTGTACGGTAGCGGCAACACGCCCCGCTGCATGCGCATGGACGAAAGCGATGGCGACACGTCCATCGACCTGCTCGGCGACCTCGCCACGAAGATGCCGGCCGAACCGACCCGCGAAGGCCTCATCGCGCAGTGCGGCGGCGCGATGTGAAGGGCGCTCGCCTCGGCATACTCGTCGCCTGGCTCGCCGCGCTCGGCCTCCTTGGCGCTGTCGTCGCCACGCAGCTGAAGGTCGGGACGGATCTGCGCAGCTTCATGCCGGCGCCGACGACTCCGGACCAGAAACTATTGATGGACCAGGTGGGCGAGGGTCCGGGTTCGCGCCTGCTCCTCGTCGCGATCGATGGCGGCGATGACGCCGGCAAGGCCGCCCTGAGCCGCGGACTCGCCGCCGCGTTGCGCAAGGATCCCGCCTTCACCCAGGTGGTCAACGGCGATTTCGATCTCGGCATGCTGGACACCCGTCTGCTGCCCTACCGGTTCCTGCTGTCGCCCACGCTGGACACGCAGGCGCTGGACGAGGACTACCTCGCCGACCAGCTGCAACAACGCCTGGACGATCTGGGATCGCCCGCGGCGACCCTGCTCAAGGGTCTGTTGCCTCGCGACCCCACGCTGGAGACCCTGAAACTCGCCGAGCGCTGGACGCCGGTACGTTCGCCCGACGTGCGCGAAGGCGTGTGGTTTTCCTCGCGCGGGGAAGCGCTGATGCTGGCGCAAACGCGCGGCGCAGGCTTCGATCCCGGTGCGCAGGATGAAGCGATCGGCCACTTGCGCGCCGCGTTCGCGGCATTGCCGGGCAGCGCCGCTTCCCATCTGGCGATCAGCGGTCCCGGTTATTTCACGGTGGTGGTGAATGCGCAGACGCGTGACCAGGCCGACTGGATCGGCCGGATCTCCACCATCGGCTTCATCGTGCTGATGCTCGCCGCTTACCGCAGCGTGAGCAGCCTCGTCTTCGGCGCCTTGCCCGTGGCGACCGGTGCGCTCGCCGGCATCGCCGTGATGACCGTGTGCTTCACCGAAGTGCACGGGATCACGCTGGCTTTCGGGTTCACCCTGCTCGGCGTGGCGCAGGAATACCCCATTCGCCTGCTCAGCCACCGCCGTGCGGGTGAGTCGGCCGTGGCGAGCGTGAAGGGCCTGTGGCCGCTCCTGCTGACAGCGATCGCGTCGGCATGCATCGCTTACCTCGCGTTCTACGCTTCCGGCGTGGGCGGCCTGAAGCAACTCGCCGTGTTCACCATCACCGGTTTGCTGGCCGCGGGATTCACCACCCGTTATGCGCTTCCCTACCTGTTGCCCGAGCGCGCACGCGACGTGGCCGATACGCCGGGGCTGGCCCGCTTCCGTGGCTGGCTCGACGGTTTGCCGCGCCCGCGATGGTTGCCGGTTCCGGTGGCGGCGGCCGCGGTGGCGATGCTCGTGTTCGCTCCGGGGCCCTTCTGGCAGAACGACCTGTCGGCCCTGACCCCGCTGCCGCGCGACCTGCTGATGACCGACGCGCGACTGCGTGGCGAACTGGGCGCGCCCGATGTGCGCTATCTGCTGGTCGTACAAGCCCCGACGGCTGATGGTGTCCTGGCAGCATCGGCGAAGCTGGAGCCACGGTTGCGCGAGCAGGTGGCGGCGAAGACGCTCGACGGATTCGAATTGCCGTCGATCTACCTGCCCGACCTGGCGACGCAGCGTGCACGCCAGGCGAAGTTGCCGGACAGGGCGACGCTGGACGCGGCGCTCGACGGTGCGCTGGACGGCATGCCATTTCGCAAGGATCTCTTCGCGCCGTTCGTGGACGACGTGGAGACGGCCCGCGGCGCGCCCTTGCTCACGCCGGAGGCGTTCGCCCGCTCACCCCTCGGGCAACGGCTCGCGGCGATGCTGGTGCCGCGCGGCGACCATTGGGTGGGCCTGTCCGCGTTGAGCGGCGTGCACGACGCGGCGGCCGTCGCCTCAGCCGTGGCATCGGCGGGCGCGAATGCGCGCCTGCTCGATCTCAAGGACGCGTCCGAATCGCTGGTGGCGGAATACCGCACGCGGATCCTGCACGCGTTGCTCGCGGCGACGCTGCTGTTGCTGGTCACCATCACGCTGGCACTGCGCAGCGTGCGCCGCGCGTGGCACGTGCTGGCGCCCATGACGCTGGCGACCTTCCTTGTGCTGGCCGTGGAACGCATGGCGGGCATTCCGATATCGCTGTTCCACCTCGTGGCCCTGATCCTCGCCGCCGGCCTTGGCCTGCACTACGCGCTGTTCTTCGAGCGCGACACGGGCGACCCCGCCGAGCAACGGCGCACCTTGCATGCGACCGTGGTGTGCGTGATCTCCGCCTTGCTCGTGTTCGGCATGCTCGCGTGGTCGTCGATCCCCGTGTTGCGTGCCATCGGCCTCACCGTGTCGCTCGGCGTCGCCTTCCACTTTTGCCTCTCCATCCTGATGGCACCCCATGCTCGCCAAGACCGACTTCATTGACCTGGTGCCCCATGCGGGCGACATGTGCCTGCTCGACGCCGTGGTGGCGTGGGATGCTTCGTCGATCCACGCGACCAGCACGAATCATGTATCGGTGTCGCATCCGCTGCGTGGCGAGGGTGGGCTGCATGCGGTGCACCTGGCCGAATACGGCGCACAGGCGATGGCCGTCCACGGCGCCTTGCTGGCGCGCGAAGGTGGTGCGACCGAACCCCGGCCCGGCATGCTGGTGAGCCTGCGCGGCGTGAAGCTGGGCGTGGAGCATATCGACAGGCTGGAAGGCGCGCTCGACGTGCATGCCGAATGCCTGATCGCGGACGAAGGCGGCGCGCAGTACGCTTTCCGCATCGAGCACGAAGGGCGCGAGATCGCCTCCGGCCGTGCCGCGGTCATTCACCCGGCGGGATGACGGCCGGCCCGGAGGGGCTGCTTGAAAGGGGACTGATGAGGAGCCTGACCGCTTCCCTCCGGGCCGGCCAGGAGAGTCTGCGCGGCGCCCGTCTCACGGATCGCGACAGGGCGGTCTCAGGCGACGCGCGCGAAGAGGGCCATGCGCGCGTCCTGCGCGAGCAGGTGCTCGTTACCTTCTTGCAGTGAGGGGTGATCCGCCGCGGCGCGCTCGACGATGCTGGCAGCCAGGGAGCGCATCATGCGGACGTTCTCGCGTAGCCGATAAGCGAGCGCCTCGTCGTCGAGCGTGTCGTGCAACGTCGCATTCATCGTCGCGAACCAGGTGAGGTCGCGCTGGTCCATCATGACCTTGCGGTTGCGGCCTTCCGACACGCTGTGCCAGCGCTGGAAGAACGCCTGCATCTCCGTGTTGAGATCCGCCGATGCCATGAGTTCGGGCCCCATGCGGGTGATGAATTCCCCGTCGCCCAGGCGTTCCTGGAAAACGATCTGGCAAAGCACGCCCCAGTAATAGGCGTAGTCCCAGATGACCTTGATCGGCAGGACTTCCGGATCGCCGAACAGGTTGTACTGTCCCCGATACATCCGCAGCGTTCCTTCGTAGAAGGAGAAGAAAAGCCGCTCGTAGTGGCGCGCATGCGCGTTGAGTTTCTCGCCTTCCCGGTCCAGGCCGACCAGCAGCGTGATGTACGTGTTTGCGATGGCGATGAAATCGCTGCCGGGGGAGTAGAACGGATCGAGGAACGCGCCGGCTTCGCCCGTGAGGCCCCAGCGGTCGGAAGAGAACATCCGCGCGCAGCCATACGAAAAATGCCGGAAGAACGCGAAGTCGAGCAACTTGTCCCGCCGGCTGGCCACCTGCCGGGCGACGACGGGCTGGTGCTTCCGCAGCCACTCCAGCGCCAGGTCGAAGGTCTTCATCGTTTCCAGCGGGTGCATGGACGCATCCGCCACGATGCCGACGGAATGGGCGCCCGACGATAACGGGATCAGCCACACCCAATAGCCTGGCCCGCATAGATGATTGGTGGATCGCCAGCGCTCCGGCGGCTCGCAGCGTCCTTTCCATGCCGTGTCGTCGCACCAGCCGTCGATCTCCAGCCTGTCGTCGATCCGGAACCACACCGCGTTGGCGTGATGTCCGTTGTCCCGGGTCAGGTCGAGCTTGCGGCGCATGAGGCCGGCGCGGCCGGATGCATCGAGCAGCCAGCGTGCCCCCATGCTTTCGCTGCCCTGGGACGTCTCGAAGCGCACGGTGTGCGCCAATCCGTCCTTGCCGATGTCGAAGCCCCGCACCGTGGCGCCTTCGCGCAGATCGATGCCGCGGCGGACGGCTTCCTCGCCAAGGAAGTTCTCGAGGATGCCGCGGTCGATCTGGTAGCTGGGGGTCGGCAGCACCGCGCTGACACCCAGCTCGGTCACGTCGGCGAGATCGTCCCGTCCCTCCGAGAAGAAGAAACGGAACCCGAACTTACGGATGTGCGCCTCCTCGAAGTGGCTGCGCAGCCCCAGGGTATCGGTGAAGTAATGCGCTGCGATCTCGACGGTCGACTCACCCACCTTGTGCGCCGCTTCCGGCAGCGGACGGACCTGCCGGTCGAGCACGACGATGTCCATGTCGGGGTACGCACCCTTCAGCTGCATGGCCAGGGTCAACCCCGCGAGGCCTCCTCCCATGATGACGGCGTCGTGCGGCTTGCGATCCATCGATTCGACCTCGTGCGCGTTGGAGGATCAGTGTTCCGTATGCCGTGTCTCGCGTTCGTCGACGATCGTCGGTCTGGCACGCGATCGGCGGTAACTGGCGACGGCCTCGCCGTAGTGGATGATGCGGCCGAGCGTATAGAAGGTGATCCGGCTCACGTCGCGCACCGGGCTGAAATGGCTCAGCCGGAACTCGCCCTGGTAGCGTGAAGCGATGGGCACCGACACCACGCCCACCCCGCGCTCCCGGCAGGCGGTGATGAGCACGGCGGCCTCGAAGACGAAATGTTCCGCCGGCAGATCCACGAGGTCCAGCGTTTCCCTTGGGTACAAGCGCTGTCCGCTCTGCGTGTCCGCGATGGCCCGCCCACACGCCCAGGAGATGCCCCAATCGGCCACCGCGTTGGCACGGCGACGGCCGGGTGGTTGTTGTTCGCGTTGCAGCAGGCGTGCTCCGATCACGATGCTTCCGGGATAGCGGTGGCTCGCGGCGAGCATGGCCGGAATGTCGGAGGCGAGGTGCTGGCCGTCGCCGTCCATGGTGACCACCGCGTCGTAGCCGTGACGAAGGGCCTCGCGGAAGCCGGTGCGTAGCGCCTCCCCCTTGCCGCGACGCGTTTCGTGGCGGAGCAGGGTCACCGGCAGGGCGCTCACAATGTCTGGTGTGCGGTCGTCGGAGCCGTCGTCGACGACGATCACGGGGAGGCCGAGCTCGAGCGCTTCGCCGACGACGCGGCCGATGGCGCGTTCCTCGTTGAGGCAGGGAATCAGGATGCAGTAGCGCGGAGCGGCGGCGCTCACGGGGCGACCTCCACATCGATATGGAGATCGAGGCCCTGCGCCGCCGGCAGGCGCAGGGCCGTGGAACGGGTCACCGCGAGCGCGCGCATGAGAGGTATGGCGCGTGCCGACGGGTTGCTGGACGCGATGCCGTCGAGCCATGCGTCGCCAAGGGCTTCGCTTGCGCTGTTGCCGGGCTCCGGCGTGATGTAGAGGCGCACAGCGGCACCATCCGCCCGTGGCGACAAGACCAGGGCCACGGCGAACGGCCCGGTGGTGCTGGTCATGCCACCCAGCGGACCGGTGCCCGCGATGTCGTAGCTGGCCAGCAGCACGTCACGCTCGTCGGCCACGGCCAGGGTGGCCGCCTCGAGCAGGCCTGCGCCGAAGGCGTCTTCGCCGCCGGAAACGGCACTGGAACTGGCGTGGCAATGGGTGGCGATGGTCCAGTAGCCAGCGGGCGCGTTATGCACGGAGTTGTGGAACCGCGTGGGCGACAGTTCCATGGGCGCCCGCGCCAGCGTTTCGCACATGTAGTCGGTGATCACCTGGTCACCGTGCGCCGAGGCGAAAACACAGGGCAGGGTGGCTGCGTCGAGGCCACTCATCGTTACCGCTTGCCCGGCCACCGCCACCGCCAGCAACACGCTTTCCGGCGCGCGGCGACGCTCGTTCGGTGGCAGGACCTCGGCGCGCGGCCGCTCGTTGGCGGCCGGCGTGGCGGCACCGGTGACGATCTCGCGGAACGCGTGCCAGTCCACCGCGCCCGGCGCCCACAGGCCGATGCCCTTCACCCATACGGACAACGCCGCGCTCATGCGGCGTGTCCCGCGCGGGCGAAGGCGAGGCAGGCGTTGTTCCCGCCGAAGCCGAAGGAGTTGCTCAGCGCGATGCGGATGTCCCGAGTCTCGGTTTGCCACGCCATCTGCGGTCCGCACAGCGGGTCGGGCTCGTTCGCGCCGAGGCTGCCGGGGACGCGCCCGTCGCGCATCGCCAGCAAGGTGAGCACCGCCTCGAGGATACCGGCGGCGCCCAGCGTGTGGCCGGTGAAACCCTTGGTGGAGCTGGCCCGCGTGCTGGCGGGGAAGGTGCGCGCCACGAGGGCGGCCTCGACCTCGTCGTTCTTCTGGCTGGCCGTGCCGTGCAGGTTGATGTAGTCGACATCGCCGGGCTCGATGCCGGCGCGGGCCAGCGTGTCGCGTAACGCCAGTCCGGCGCCGAGGCCTTCCGGATGCGGCGTGGACATGTGGTGCGCGTCGCTGGCTTCGCCATAGCCGATCAGGAGCGGCGCATCGGCCGGTTCCGTCACCCGTTCCACGATGGCGAAGCCGGCGGCCTCGCCGATCGAGATGCCGCTGCGCCGCGCATCGAACGGACGGCACGGGTCGGGCGACACCAGCTCCAGCGAGTTGAACCCGAATAGCACGCTATCGCACAGGCTGTCGGTGCCGCCCACGATGGCGGCATCGACCAGGCCTAGCCGGATCATCCGCTCCGCGTTGGCGAACACCTTCGCGCTCGACGAGCAGGCGGTGGCGACGGTGAGGCAGGGCCCGTCGAGATCGAACGCGGCGGCGACGAAACCGGCGAGCGAATGGGGTGTGTGCAGTACCGGCCGATGCAGGTCCGCCGGCATGCGCCCGTGGTCGAGCCGCCGGTAGCCTTCCTCGGTCGCCCCGATACTCGCGGTCGACGTGCCCAGCAGCACCGCGACGCGTCCCGCGCCGTAACGTTCGCGCGTGGCGCGCACCGCATCGGCGAAGCCATCCTGGCGCAGCGCCAGCCAGGCCAGCCGGTTGTTCCGGCAATCCCACTGGGACAGTCCGGCTGGCAATGGTTCGTCCTCGACACCGCCGACGCGGCCTATCCAGCAGTCGAGCGGAGCGACGCTGAAGTCGTTGGGCGAAAGGCCGCCGCGTGAGGCGGCGAGGGCGTCGGCGTGGGCCTGGAGGCCGCGGCCTAGGGCGGAGGTGGCGGTGTACGCACGGATCGCGAGCGGAGGCATGGGATGGGGCATGCGACGAGCCTATCCTTTTTGATCGATAGCGTCGCGTGAACGCGGACAGGCGTTCAGGCGATTGCACGCCGTGCCCGGAATACGCAGACTGCGCGTCTCCCCGGGACCGTCCCCATGTCCGGTATCCAAGCACCCAAAATCCTGCGCCGCGGTGTCTGGCGGTACCTGAGCGACCGCGACATCCTGGTCGCGGCGCTGGTGACCGCGATCCTCTTCGCGGCCAGCCTCGGCCTGCTCTATGTGGCGCATTTCGTCCGTGTCTGCTGGCTTGCCGGCCGTAGTCCTTCGCGGGTGACGGAACGCCGGATCATGCTCGTCTTCGGCCGCCGGCTCGTCCATGACCGTCTCGAGGGCGATTTCATCGGACGCCTCGCCCGCGTCCGGCAACACGCGCTGGAAGGGACGGCGGAACGCGTGCTCCTGCTCGGTGGCTTCAGCGGCGGAACGGTGAGCGAGGCGGAAGCCGGGCAGCGCTGGTTGTCGGCCGAAGGCTGGCCGCCGACCGTGCCGATGCTGCTGGAACAAGTGTCGATCGACTCCCTCGAGAACCTGCGGCACGCGCGGGTGCTGTTGCGTGAGAGCGACGATGTTCCCCTGCCACGGGTTTGTCTCGTCACCAGCCGCTATCACCTCGCCCGTTGCCTCTACCTCGCCCGCCGCCTGGGCTTCGACGCCACGCCACTCGCCGCGGAAGAACGCTTGCCGCTGACCCGGCGCTATGTGACGAGGCTCTTCCTGGAGGCGGGTTACCTGATGTGGATCGACACCGGCATGCGCTGGGCGGCGCTGACCGGTAACCGGCGCATGGCAGGGCGCATCACCTGATCCGTCCGCTCCACGCGGCGGCGTGCCGCAGCGGCCTCGTCGCCACGTCTTGCTAAGCTCCGTCTATCCCACCCCTCAGAGGCCACGCCTTCCCATGTCCGGACAAGCCGACCTTGCCGAATCGTTCCTGCGCGGGTTGCAGGACCGCATCTGTGCCGCCATCGAAGCGGTCGATGGCAAGGCACGCTTCGAGGAGGACGCGTGGACGCGTCCCGCCGGTGGTGGTGGGCGCACGCGCGTGCTGCGCGAAGGTGGCGTCTTCGAACAAGCGGGCGTGAATTTCTCGCGGGTGTCCGGCTCGCCGCTGCCGCCCAGTGCCACGGCGCATCGGCCGGACCTCGTCGGGGGCAGCTTCATCGCCACCGGCGTGTCGCTGGTCCTGCACCCGCGCAATCCCTATATCCCCACCACCCACGCCAACGTGCGGTACTTCGAGGCATCCAGGGAAGGCGCGGAGCCGGTCTGGTGGTTCGGTGGCGGGTTCGACCTCACGCCGTTCTATCCGTTCGACGAGGACGTGCGCCACTGGCACGGCGTGGCGAAAAGCCTCTGTGAGCCCTATGGCGACGATGTATATGCGCGCTACAAGCGCTGGTGCGACGAATATTTCTACCTCAAGCACAGGGGCGAGACGCGCGGCGTGGGTGGCCTGTTCTACGACGACCTGAACGAGGGCGGCTTCGATCGCTGCATGGACTTCACCCGCGACATCGGCGAAGGGTTCCTGGATGCGTACCTGCCGATCGTGGAGCGCCGCCGCGAGATGTCCTGGGGCGAACGCGAACGCGAGTTCCAGCTGTACCGCCGCGGCCGCTACGTGGAATTCAACCTCGTCTACGATCGCGGCACGTTGTTCGGGTTGCAGTCGGGTGGCCGCACGGAATCGATCCTTATGAGCCTGCCGCCACGCGTGCGCTTCGAGTACGCCTATGCGCCGGAGGCGGGCAGTCCCGAGGCGCGGCTGCAGGAATACCTGAAGCCGCGCGACTGGATCTGACGCTGCTTACGGTGCGCTGCCCGAGAACTTCTTCGCGGTCGCACCTTCGATCTTGCCGACCGTCGCGGAATCGCTGACGTAGAGGTCGACGTCGCGCTCGAAGGTGAGCGAGCCCTGCACGACGGCATGCGGGCCGATCACGATCTTCGGCTTGCGGTCGTTGTTGTTGAACCAGCTCATCGAGGGCTTCTTCACGAGGAGGCCGCCTTCGACCTGGGAGCCTTCGCCTATCGTGACATCGGCATTGACCGTTTCGATGCCGCCGCCCACGTGTGCCTGGTCCAACGAGATCTCGCCGTTGACGTTCGACAGGTGACCCTTGATGTCGGCACCGCGATCGAGCCGCACCCGGCCGTTGACGGTCTCCACCTCGTCGCTGACCTTCGCCTTCTCGTGCAGGGTGACGGCGCCATTGACCGTCTTCAGGACGGTCGCCGTGGCGGATTCGCCGAGCTCGACGGCCCCATTGACGGTGCTGGCTTTCTGTACGACGGCGCGGTCGCCGATGCGAACCGAACCATTGACCGAATGGACGTCCCCGGCGTGCTGCCCGGCCTCGACCGTGGCGCTGCCGTTGACCTTGCTGATGTCGTCGTCGGCCAGGGCCGCGCCGGAAACGGAAAGGGCGATGAGCAGGGAAAGAAGGGTGCGGCGCATGTGTGGGACTCCACGGGACTGGACCCCTAGGATGCTCCTGAACCGGGGAAGGTTTAGCGTGACTGACGGCACGGGTGGCGTGGTGGGTGCCGCCCGAAGTTGACGGGTTCCTGTGCAGGTTCCAACATCGGATTTTTCCCTTCACACGTTGAACGCCATGTACAAGCTCGTCATGATCCGCCACGGCCAGTCGGCCTGGAACCTCGAGAACCGCTTCAGCGGCTGGGCCGACGTCGACCTCAGCGAGCAGGGCATCGCCGAGGCCCGGGAGGCTGGGCGCCTGCTCAAGGACGCCGGATTCACGTTCGACGTGGCGCACACCTCGTACCTGAAGCGCGCCGTGCGGACGCTCTGGCACGTACAGGACGAGATGAACCTGATGTGGATCCCGGTCGTGACCGACTGGCGGCTCAACGAACGCCATTACGGCGCCCTGACCGGCCTCAACAAGGCAGAGACCGCCGCCAAGTACGGCAACGAGCAAGTGCATATCTGGCGCCGCAGCTACGACACCCCGCCGCCGCCGCTGGAGCCGGGCGCGACATCCTTCGCCGACGACGGCCGCTACGAGGGCATCGATGTCCCGTTGACGGAATGCCTGAAGGACACCGTGGCCCGCGTGCTGCCTTATTGGCACGAAGTACTGGCGCCGGCCATCCGCGCGGGTGGCAACGTGCTGATGGCCGCGCACGGTAATTCCATGCGTGCGCTGGTGAAGTACTTCGACGGGATTTCGGACGAGGATATCGCCGAGTTGAACATCCCCAACGGTATCCCGCTGGTCTACGAATTCGATGCGGCCCTGAAGCCCGTGAAGCACTACTACCTGGGCGACCAGGCGGAGATCGAGGCCAAGATGGCCGCCGTGGCGAATCAGGGCAAGGCCAAGTAAGAAGCCGACCCGGGCCCGTGATGGGGAGGGTGACATCCGTCACCCCCGATGGGTCACAACCGCCCCTCGAACCAAAATGGCGACTCGCTAATCTAGCCTCACACCGACCAACCGAGGCCCATGCCATGCTGGCTCCATCCGCCATTTCGTTCATCGTCGCCCCGCTGATGGCCTTCGCCATCTATCGCCGAGTCCGTGGGAGCTTCGGCAGGCAGCCGATCCGCACGAAGCGGATGACCGTCCGGGTGGTCATGTTCGCCGTCATCGTGGGCCTCATGATGCTCTCCGGCCTGCAGGACATCCGGCTGGCCGAGGGCGCGCTGGGCGGGGCCGCGATCGGTGCCTCTCTGGCGCTCCTGGTGGGCTTGCGCCTGACCCGGTTCGAGCAAGGCACCGACGGTACCGACTTCTACATTCCCAATCCCTGGGTCGGGGGCGCGTTATCGGCCCTGCTGCTGGGGCGGCTGGCGTGGCGTTTCCTGGTGCTGGCGCCGGCGTTCGTCGGTGGGGCAGGCACGGCGGTGCAGGGACCGGCCCCGGGCAACAGCCCGCTGACGATGCTCGTGGTGGGCCTGACCGTGGGTTACTACCTGGCCTATTACGCCGGTGTGCTGATTCATCACCGTCGTCACAAGCGGCAGTGGCAGGCAGCCTGACACCTCACTTCATCCGCGACGCCCTCGGTCAGAGGGCGTCGTTGTCCAGTTCACCGGTGCGGATACGGACCACCTGATCCAGTTGGCTGACGAAGATCTTTCCGTCGCCGATCTTGCCCGTCCGCGCGGCCTGCTGGATCGCTTCGACCACGCGCTCGATCTGGTCGTCCGCCACGGCGACCTCGAGCTTGATCTTGGGCAGGAAGTCGACCACGTATTCCGCGCCCCGATAGAGTTCGGTGTGGCCCTTCTGCCGGCCGAAACCCTTCACTTCCGTCACCGTCACGCCCTGGACGCCCACGTCGGCGAGGGCCTCGCGGACGTCGTCCAGCTTGAACGGCTTGATGATGGCGACCACCAGCTTCATGTATGACTCCTCGGGGCGCGGCCGGCCGCCGGCGCGCGAAAGACCATTGTGCCATCCGGGTCCCGAATCGTCTCCATACGGTGGCTTGTAGGAAAAACCCTACACGACGTGTGGGCGAACGCCTATAGCGCCTACAATCCCATCACTTAGAATTCATCCACGACATCGAGGTGCGCAAGATGGATGTGCAGGGTATCGATCAACTCGCACAGCGGTTGGCATCGTTGGTTCCGCCAGGGTTGGCGCAAGCGCGTGAGGACATGCAGGCCAACTTCAAAGACATTCTGGCGCAAGGACTTCGCCGCCTCGATCTCGTAACCCGCGAAGAATTCGACGTTCAGAGCCAGGTGTTGGCCCGTACGCGCGAAAGGCTGGAAGCCTTGGAAAAACGGCTTGCCGAGCTCGAGGCAAGCACGCAACACGGCCAGTAGGAAGGCCACAGGTCCCGGGACCGCCCCCGATCCGTCACCCTCACCCCGAGAGCGGTCGGGGGCGGTTATTTTCCCAGAGAGCGCAAGGAGTGCGTATGCGAGCCGGATCCTTCACGGATCGCGCGTGGTCGTACTCCCAGACGATCCGTTACCCGTTACGATATTCATCGTCATGAGCCTCGCCGTCACCCTCTCGCGCGCGCAGGAAGGTGTCACGGCGCCGCAAGTGGTCGTCGAAGTCCACCTCTCCGGCGGTCTGCCATCCACCTCCATCGTCGGACTGCCCGAAGCGGCGGTCCGTGAAGCGCGCGACCGCGTGCGCGTGGCGATCCAGAATACCGCCTTCGAATACCCGAATCGCCGCATCACGGTGAATCTCGCGCCAGCGGAGCTGCCCAAGGACGGCGGCCGGTTCGACCTCGCCATCGCCCTCGGCATCCTCGCCGCGGGATCCCAGGTGCCGCGCGAACGTCTCGACGATTGCGAATTCCTGGGCGAGCTCGCCCTTTCCGGTGAGTTGCGTGCCGTCCCGGGTATCCTCCCGGCGCTGATCCGCGCCCGCCGTTGTGGCCGCCGCATCGTGGTGCCGCGCGCCAACGCGGCCGAGGCCGCGTTGATCGGGGAGGGCGATGTCCTGCTGGCGGACAGTCTCGCCGAGGTTTGCGCCTGGCTGAGTGGCCATGCCGAGCTGGCCGCGCCTGCCGCCGCGGACTTCTACGACATGCCCACCTGCGGCCCGGACATGCGAGATGTGCGCGGCCAGTATCAGGCGCGGCGCGCCCTTGAGATCGCGGCGGCCGGTCGTCATCACCTCATGCTGATCGGCCCTCCTGGCACGGGCAAGACGATGCTGGCGGAACGCCTGGCCGGCATCCTTCCGCCGATGACGGAGTCCGAGGCGCTGGAAAGCTGCGCCGTCCGGTCGTTGTCGGGCGAGGAGATCGATCCCGGGTGCTGGCGCCGGCGTCCATTCCGCGCGCCGCACCATACGGCATCGGGCGTGGCCCTCGTGGGCGGTGGATCGTCGCCGCGTCCCGGTGAGATATCCCTGGCGCATAACGGCGTGTTGTTCCTCGACGAACTCCCCGAATTCAGCCGGCACGTCCTCGAAGTCCTGCGGGAGCCATTGGAGTCGGGGCAGATCGTCATTTCACGCGCCGCGCGCCAGTCGACTTTCCCGGCGGAGTTCCAGCTCGTCGCCGCGATGAATCCCTGTCCCTGCGGCTATGCGGGCGATCCCCTGCATGAATGCCGTTGCACGCCTGACCAGGTGCAGCGTTACCGCGGCCGCATCTCCGGCCCGCTGCTCGATCGCATCGATCTTTGCGTCGAAGTACCACGCGTCGCCATCGCCGAACTTTCCTCCGCCCGCGGTCCCCATGACGACGACAGCGCAACGGTACGGCAGCGCGTGATCAAGGCGCGCGAGAAAGCCTTGCTGCGCGCCGGCCAGCCCAATTCCGAGTTGAGCGTGGTCAACCTCGAACGCGATTGCGCACTGCCGTCGGCGGAGCGCGAGTGGCTGGAGAGTGCGCTGGACAAACTCGGCGCCTCGGCACGCGCGTATCACCGCATCTTGCGCGTGGCGCGGACGATCGCAGACATCGAAGGTGGCAGCGGGTGCGTGGAACAGGCGCATCTGGCGGAAGCTTTGCATTACCGGCGGTTCTAATGCGTTTGTCAGTCGGTGATACGTATGCATGCGTCACGGGGCGGCTTACGTTTGAATGCCCGATCCTTACCGGGTAGCGTGGGCGAGATCCGCTATGGGACCTTCATCGAAGAGACGAGAGTGATCGGGCAGTGAATGCCGGTGCACGGTGTTCTGCGTCTCGTCCCCCAGGAGGACTTCGATGGATATGTCGTCGCGATGGACTGTAGGTCGAATCGCATGGGCAATGATTGTGGCTCTTACGATGGGGCAATGGTGGCTCACGCACAAGGCGCAATAGAACATGTTCCTGTGGCTGGAACCGCCTCGGTTCCCCCCGCAGCGCCACCAGAGGAACGTTTCGAACTGGAGCCGATCCTCACCGCTATCGTGCAAAGTCACGTTGCCGCAGAGGAACGACTGCCAGGACAACAGCCGATCGTCATACCGCATGTCTGGTATAGCGACACAGGTGATGTGCTGAATGTCGAGCTAGGAAAGGCTTATCTGCCTACCGATTACACGATAACGTTTGAAGAGCAGGTCAACGCTATCGTTAGCTTGTTGATTACATACACGCAGCAACGTACGCCAATCTACAACGTGGATGTATGGTTCGAAGGGAAGGATATTTTCTTCTACTTTCCAGAAGAGCGAGGTCCGGAAGATAGAGTTGTGCCGAAATCAGTTCCAGAAGCGAAGCATCGGCCTAAAAGAGATCTTGGGAATGGGCGAGTGTTGGTTTCGGCGGGGCACGGGGTCTATTACAACTCACGTTACAAAGACTGGAGGGCTCAGCGAGATCCTGTAAATCATATGGTGGAGGATTTTTCGACGCCCGCCTTTGCGCGACGTCTGGAGAGATTTCTTGTGGCACGAGGCGGAGCCGAAGTCATTCAGGCAAGGTCGGACGAGGGAGCCCGACATGTAGATAGTGACATGCCATGGCACTACATGGCTGCCCGCTACCATATACAGGCGATGCTTCCGGAACTTCCTTCCGTATGGAATAGCCCAGGTAAAAGTGCACTTGGTATGGAAGAGCGCGACCAAGATATCCGAAGCAGGCCGCTATTCGCCAATCATCTGGGTGTTGATGCGGCAATACACTTGCATACAAATGCCGACGCCAGTCCAGAGACTCGTGGTATCAGGGTCTTCCACCACGTCAAGAGTCCTGAGAGCAAGCACTTCGCGGGCCTTGCACTGTGTTACATGAAAGAAAGCCTGAGCTCCAATGCTTTCTATGCGAATTTTCCGATCTTGTCGCATGCAAGTCGAGAGAATCATGCAGAGAACAGATTGGCAGATATGGCTAGCATAATCGCGGAGCTGGGTTTTCACACGAACAAGGACGATGCCGATGCTATCCAGAGTGATAGCTTCCAAGTACTAACGATGCGGGGCCTTGAAAAGGCCTACCGGATGTTTAAACAAGGCAATGGGTGCGTTCCCTTTGGTGCAACCTACTCGGACGTGACAGTGATGTCCGACTCGACCGCCGAGGCATCAATTACGTTCGCTGGCTTCCCCCGTTTCCCGGTGAGGCTGGAGTCCGTTGTTGCGGAATGCCCTTCCGGGGTCATGTGCTGGCCCCTTGCTGGTTATTTCAAGGAACCGACCGCCCCTTTGGCGATTTCTCACAGTTGCCTTGCGAAGGAGCCTTTCACCATGAAGTGGAATGTGCGTTTCATTGACGCAGACGGCATTTCTGCTCGAACGACGGCCGTCATGCATTGCAAACCGAAGGCCAAGACTCCCTCGTAAGAGTTAATACTTATTTCATGTACTGACGGGTTGACAAATAGTGGGGTCGAGCGGAGAATTCTGTACCAGGCGGTTCTCTTAATGGGCTGCCCGCCCCGTCCCGGTGTTGGATACCCCTCCCTCCCCCCGCTCCAACACCGGGACCCGGCCTTTCTTCTCGAGGCATTCCACTCGTTGCCCGGATCGGCCCGCCTCCTTGGCGTTGGCCGATTTTTACTTTCTGGCGTCGTCGTCAGGCCGCCGAGGCCGGGTGGAACTGTTCTTCTTCGGTCGAACCGCTGAGCGCCGAGAGCGAACTCAGGGAGCCCGAGATCACCTGGTTCACCGTATCGAAGTACCCGGTGCCGACCTCGCGCTGGTGCTTGGCCGCTGTGTAGCCGTCCTTCTCCGCCGCGAATTCCGCTTCCTGCAACTCGACGTAGGCGGCCATCTGGCGGTCGCGATAGCCGCGTGCCAGCTGGAACATCGAATAGTTGAGCGCGTGGAAGCCGGCGAGGGTGATGAACTGGAAGGCGTAGCCCATCTCGCCCAACTGCTTCTGGAAGGTGGCGATCATCTTTTCGTCCAGGTTCTTCTTCCAGTTGAAGCTCGGCGAACAGTTGTAGGCGAGCTTCTTCCCGGGGAACTTCGCGTGGATCGCATCGGCGAAACGGCGCGCCTGCTCCATGTCCGGCGTCGCGGTCTCGCACCAGATCAGGTCCGCGTACGGCGCATAGGCGAGGCCACGGCTGATGGCCTGTTCGATACCCTGCCGGCTCTCATAGAAACCTTCGACCGTACGCTTGCCAGTGAGGAAGGGCTTGTCGTAATCGTCGACATCCGAGGTAACCAAGCCCGCACCCATGGCGTCGGTACGCGCCACGATCAGAGTGGGCACGCCGGCCACGTCGGCGGCCAGACGGGCGGCGACCAGTTTTTGCACCGCTTCCTGCGTCGGCACGAGCACCTTGCCGCCCATGTGGCCGCACTTCTTCGCACTGGCGAGCTGGTCTTCGAAATGCACGCCGGCGGCGCCGGCTTCGATCATGTGGGTCATCAACTCGTACGCGTTCAGCACACCGCCGAAGCCGGCTTCCGCATCGGCGACGATCGGCACGAGCCAGTCGATGTTGTCCTTGCCTTCCGCATGGTGGATCTGATCGGCGCGCAGCAGGGTCTTGTTGATCTTGCGGACGACGTTCGGCACGGAGTCGACCGGATACAGCGATTGATCGGGATACATGGTGCCTGCCGTGTTCGCGTCGGCGGCCACCTGCCAGCCGGACAGATAGATGGCTTGCAAGCCCGCCTTCACCTGCTGCATCGCCTGATTGCCCGTCAGAGCGCCCAGCGCGTTGACGTAGGGTTTGTCATGGATGGAGCGCCACAGGCGCTCGGCGCCGCGACGTGCGAGCGTGTACTCGACCTGGATCGTGCCGCGAAGGCGGATCACATCCTCGGCGGAGTAGGGGCGTTCGACGCTGCTCCAGCGTTCGTTGTTCTTCCAGTCGAGCGTGATCTGTTCAGCGGTATGCGTCTTCATCGTAAGGCTCCTTGGAAAGAAGGACTCAGGCCAGTTGTTCGTAGGCGGGCAGGGTGAGGAAATCGCGTAGTTCGGGGGCATGGGTGAGCGCGGAGATCAGCGCGGCGGCTTCCTCGGCGCGGCCCGCACCGGGTTGCGTGCTTTCGCGAAGGCGATGGCAATGCGTTGCCAGGGCGTGATCGAACAACGCCATGTCGATGTGCGCGTGATCGCTGAACTCCAGCGGACCGTGATGCAGCCATTGCCATAGTTGTGCGCGGGCGATCTCGGCGGTGGCGGCGTCTTCCATCAGGTGGTGGATCGGCACGCAACCAAGTCCTTCCAGCCAGGCGGCGGTGTAACGCAGGCACACCTCGACGTTGTTGTCGAAACCTTGCCGCGTGATCGTGCCGATGGCGGGTGCGATCAAGGCGTCGCGTGTCACCTCGACATCCTCACGCAGCACATGCAGCTGGTTCGGCGTCGGCATGTGCTCGTCGAAGATCGCCTGCGCGATCGGAACCAGTGCCGGGTGCGCGACCCAGGTGCCGTCGTGGCCTGCGGTGACCTCCCGTAGCTTGTCCGCGCGCACCTTGGCCATCGCCGCCTCATTCGCGGTGTCGTCGCCGCGGATCGGAATCTGTGCGGCCATGCCGCCCATCGCGAACGCTCCGCGGCGGTGGCAGGTGCGGATCAGCAACTCCGAATACGCCTTGAGGAAGGGCACGGTCATCACGACCTGTCCGCGCTCGGGGAGCAGGCGGTCGGGATGGTTACGAAACGTCTTGAGATAGGAAAAGATGTAGTCCCAGCGACCGCAGTTGAGGCCGACGACGCGATCACGCAGCGCGTGCAGGATCTCGTTCATCTGGAACACGGCAGGCAGGGTCTCGATGAGAACCGTGGCCTTCATCGCGCCGTGCGGAAGACCAAGCTCCACCTCAGCGTGCGACATCACATCGTTCCACAGCGCGGCTTCCTCCATACTCTGCAGCTTGGGGAGGTAGAAGTAGGGGCCGCGGTCCCGTTCGTGCAACGCGTTCGCGTTATGGAACGCGTACAGGCCGAAGTCCACCAGAGCGCCGGCGACCACGTCGCCGTCGACTTCCGCGTGACGCTCCGGCAGGTGCCAGCCGCGTGGACGCACCACCAGCACGGCGGGGTTCTCGCCGACGCGATACACCTTGCCTTCCGCATTGGTGAACTCGATGCTGCCGTCCACCGCATCGCGGAGGTTGCGCTGACCGTCCATCTGGTTGGCCCAGGTGGGCGCGCTCGAATCCTCGAAGTCCGCCATGAACACCCTGGCGCCCGAATTCAGCGCGTTGATGATCATCTTGCGTTCGACCGGGCCCGTGATTTCCACGCGGCGGTCCCGAAGTGCATCGGGAATGGGAGCGACGGACCAGTCACCTTCCCGAATGGCAACAGTATCCGCGCGGAAGTCAGGCAGTTGGCCAGCGTCGTATCGCTGTTGCCGGGCCACTCGTTCCGCCAGCAGCGCGAGGCGGCGGCCGTCGAACCGGCGATGAAGTCCGGCCACGAAGGCGACGGCGGCGGGCGTCAGGATGTCGCTGTAGGCGCCGCTCTCGTCGCCGAAGCGGATGCCGGCCTGCGGGTCGATCGCGATCTTGGGAACTGCCATGGGAATAAGCCTCCGGGCGTGGGTCTGGTGTCCACGCTATGCCCGGGGCTATGCTTTTGACAAAGCATATGTTTCAAAGGCTAACTTTAACTATATCAATGATTGATATAACTATTTGAGTAGGAAGTAATTATTGGTGGCTAAGAAGCTGAACACTCTCAGTGAAAGGGCCACGAAGCGTTCTGGCAAGGCGCGGGCCGGTGATGTGGCAAGCGATGCCGCCGCACGCTTCTACTACAAGGGCAACCGCCTGAAGCAACTGCGGGCTTTCGTCTACATCACGCGTCTGGGCACCCTCACCCGTGCGGCCGAGGCCCTGTTCCTGTCTCAGCCATCGGTGAGCCTGCAGCTGAAGGCGCTCGAACGGGAACTGGGAGCTCCGCTTCTGGAGCGAACCCGGCGTCGCATCACCCTTACCGATGCCGGAGAGGCGCTCTACGAGATGGCCCGCCCACTCGTGGAAGGCCTGGAAAACCTGGATCGCGAGTTCCACGCGAAGACCCGTGGCGCCCAGGGAGGGAAACTCACGGTGGCGGCGGGTTCGTCCACCATCCAGTACCTGCTGCCCGAGTTGGTGAAGGCCTACCGTGAGCGCTACCCGTCGGTGCACCTGCAACTCGCCAACGTCACGGGCAAGGACGGCCTCGCCTTGTTGCGCGCCGACGAAGCGGATATAGCCATCGGCTCGATGCTCGATGTGCCGAACGACATCGCGTGGGCACCGGTGTATCACTACGATCCGATGCTGATCATGCCGCCGGATCATCCGCTCGCCGCGCTCGACGACATCCGGCTGGAGGACCTGTCGCCGTACGGGCTGATCCTTCCACCTCAGCGACTGACCACCTTCCGACTGGTCGACATGGTGTTCCAGCAACGGCACGTGCCGTACACGGTGGCGATCGAGGTGGGCGGGTGGGACGTGATCAAGCAGTACGTGGCGATGGGGCTGGGCATATCCATCGTCACCGGTATTTGCATCACGGAAGCCGACCGCGAGCGCCTGGCCGTGCGCAACCTGCGCCAGTTCTTTCCCCAGCGCAGCTATGGCGTCGTCATGCGCAAGGGCAAGTTCCTCAGCCCGGAAGCGCGTGCGTTCATCGACTTGATTCGCCCAGGCCTGCTGACGCATCGCGATTACGATGAGTCGGGGCATTCGGATCGGTGAAATGGCCAGCAGGTCACACGTGGACGTCTACGCGCGGATGCTTGCGCAGATAGGCGATGACCTCGCCCAGGCCGCGAGCTGCAGTGCCGGCTTCCGCATACCAGTGCCCGGTATCGGAGGAAGGATATCTTCCTGTAACAGATCCAGATCGCTTGAAGCCCTGCTGCATGGCGTCTATCAAGTTGAATGGAAGGTCGTCTGATAACTTATCCGCACGCGGCCGTCTTGCTAGCAGGAATTCACTAGCGGTGTCCTCGGAAATCTTTCCTTCCTCATACAGCCGCGTCGCGACGCGCACCAGTTGGCTGGGCCGGATTTTCGTCAGGTCCAGCTTCCTCAGCATGCTCTGAAGGTTATCCGACATTCCTTCCGCTGTCCTCGTGGCGTCTTTCTTGCCCCGCGGTCCACTGCCCAGATCGCGGAGTGTCGGTGCTGGTGGCAACTTCGCGGGTGCCAATGGTTCGGTCTTCATGCAACTGCCTCGACGGTCAAGCCGCGAGAATGTCCAGCCTGCAGAGCGCGCGGTATCGGCGGTTTCCATGGGCACCTGTGGTTTTTTCCTGAAAACGCTATCGCATCCTCCGTCGCTCCCATTTTCGGAAAATCGCGTCGGGTATCGGCGTCACCAACGTAAGAGGAGAAAGACAGGGGCCTGTCCGTGATTAAAGTGGCTCTTGCGCGTTCGGCGCTAATCGGAGCCATACGATGATTTCGTTCGCAAGACTTACGCCCCTGCTTGCTATGACCCTCCTGCCGTTCGCTGCAGTGGGCGCTACAGCACCTGACGCGCGAGCCGCTATGGGAAGGCATTGCCCCTTCAACCTTCCACAGAAGAGTTCAGTCGGGACGCTCGTAAACGGACAAAGCGCAACCGTCGTCCAGTGGTCGCTGACATGCACAGGTCCACTGGCAGCGTCCACAAATGGCGGTACGCTCGTTCTGCAAGTCGCAAATGGATCAGGATGGGACACAGTGCGGCGAGGCCCATCGATCAGTGTGTCTGCGCTTGGTCCCGGTTCTTACCGATTGGTGATACAGAATATCGGCTACGCGAGGATCAGCTACAACGTCGGCTATCGCTACGGGTTCGGTTGAATTCCAGTTTGCTCAAACCCCGCGGTGCTTGCCGCGATACCCGGCGAACATGGCACGGATGGAGGCGAGATCGCCTTCGATGTCCGCACTGGCATTCACCAGCGGCCCCACGGTGAAAGTCTTCGTCGGATAATCGATGAAGACGGTCTGGATAGGCACGTCGGCAGCACGGGCAATACGCAGGAAGCCGGACTTCCACTGCTTCACCGCCTTGCGCGTTCCCTCGGGTGCGATGCCCAGCCACATCTTGTCGTGCGTGGCGAAACGCTCCAGCATCTGGTCCACGACGTTCGTCGCCGCCGAACGGTCGATGGGGATCATGCCGAGGCGGCGCACGATGGGGCCGAAAGGGCCATTGAGCACTTCGCGCTTGATCATCACGCCGAGGTCGAGGCCGATCGCCGACTTCATCAGCAGGCCCCATACGCCGTCCCAATAGGAGGAATGCGGCGCACCGATGAGTACCACCTTGGGTAAGTCGGGCAACTCGCCGACGAGGCGCCATCCGCTCAGGCCGATCGCCCAGCGGCAGGAGCGTTTCCACCATGAATCGGGCAGCGACGGCACCTGTGGCGGAAGTCGCTCGGGAACTCCGATCACTCGTGGCTCCAGTCGCGCGACCGCGTACGCTTCACCTGCCCACGCTGCGTCTTGCCGGTGAGGCGTCGCTCCTTGGAGGCGCGCGTCGGTTTCGTCGCCACGCGCTTCTTCGCCACGACCGTCGCCTCGCGCACGATATCCGCGAGACGGTCGCGTGCGTCCTCACGGTTCCGGGCCTGATCGCGGAAGCGCCGTGCCTGGATGACGAGGACGCCGGCGTCCGTCATGCGGCGGTCGCGTCGCGCCAGCAGGCGGGCACGGACCTCTTCGGGAAGCGACGGCGAACTGGATACGTCGAAGCGCAACTCCACCGCGCTCTCTGTGCGGTTGACATGCTGCCCGCCGGGGCCATCGGCGCGCGTGAAGCGCTCGATCAACTCGGCGTCGGGAATGGCGATGGAGGGGGTCACGATAAGCATGGCGGAACGGATTCTAGCAGCGGCACGACGCTTGGCATGCTGCGGCGCGATTCTTATAGGGTGTCGCGCCAGTTCGTGAAGGCTTCGGCCCACGCGAAGCGTTCGAGCAACTTGACCCAGGTCTCGTCCAAGTCGGCTTGCAGCGTCAGTTGCCCACCTGTCACCGGATGCACGAACGACAAGGCGGCGGCATGCAGGAGTAGCCGGTGCGAGGCGAAGTGTTGCTTGAAAAGGCGATTGTGATCGCCGCGGCCATGCTGGCTATCGCCGACGATGGGATGATGGATGTGGGCGAAGTGCTTGCGGATCTGCCGGAACCGGCCTGTACGCGGCTCGGCCGCCGCGAGTGCATAGCGCTGCTTCTCGTAGCGTCCCAGCGGAATGTCGACCTCGATCGTGGCAAGACGGCGATAGTCGGTGCTGGCGTCACGCCGTGGGCCGCTATCGCGCGAACCGGGCAGGGAGTAGTCCACCGTCCCTTCCTCCGGCTCCGGCCACCCACGCACCACGGCGAGATAGCGCTTGCGCACGCTGCGGCCCATGAACTGCTCGCCGAGCTGGCCCGCCACTTCAGGAGACCGGGCGACCAGGAGCACGCCGGAGGTGGCGCGGTCGAGGCGATGCGCCAGGTGCAGACGTCCCTCCACCTGCTCGCGCAGGAGATCGATCAGGAAGGCATCGTCCGGGCCCACGAACTTCGAGCGGTGCACGGCCAGGTTCGCGGGCTTGTTGACGGCGACGATGTCGTCGTCCTGGTAGAGGATCTCGAGCACGGCGGTCAGGGGGTGCGACGCGGCCAGCCGGCAGCGAAGGAGGCCAGCCCCGCCAGTCCGGCGACCATGGCCGGCCACATGCCGCGTGGCGCGAGCGTCCCGACCAGGGCGGCGAAAACCAGGAGGGCGGCGCCCAGCAGGCTACAGGCCACGAGCCGGCGCATCCGTCGCGCGTCGTCGCGAACCAAGGCCAGCGCCACGGGATCGGCCACCTGTTGGCGCTGGCCGCTGGACACCTCGCGCAAGGCATCCCGCACCAGTTCCGGCATGCGGGGGGCACTGTGGATCCATTCCGGCAGGCGCCGCCGCACGTCGCGCAGCGTCGCGCGCATGCTGTAACGCTCGCGCAGGATGCGCCGCAATACCGGGTGGGCGACGGCCCAGATGTCGATCTCCGGATCGAGCATGCGCCCGACACCCTCGATGTTGAGCAGGGTCTTCTGCAACAGGATCAGCTGAGGCTGTAGCGTGAGTTCGAAACGTCGCGCGGTCTGGAACAGTTTCACGACGAGTTCCGCGATGGATATCTGCGCGAGTGGCCGGGTGAAGTAGGGTTCGCACACCGTACGCACGGCGGCTTCGAGTTCATCGATGCGGACGGTGGCCGGCATCCACCCCGCCGCCACGTGCAACTGTGCAATGCGCGCGTAATCGCGCTCGAACAGCGCGATGAAGTTCTCGGCGAGCCAATACTGGTCAGCCTCCGGCAGCGAGCCCATGATACCGAAGTCGAGCGCGATGAAGCGGGGCTCGTCCACTCGCGATGTGTCGACCCAGATGTTCCCTGGGTGCGCGTCGGCGTGGAAGAAGTTGTCGCGGAAGACCTGTTCGTAGAAGAGGCGCACTCCCTTGGCGGCGAGGTGCTTGCGATCGAGGCCCGCCGCGTCGATAGCGACGACGTCGTCCGCGCTCACGCCATGCACGCGCTCGAGCGTGAGCACGCGTTCCGTGCTGAAGTCCCAGTGCACTTCCGGCACGTAGAGATCGATGCCACTGGCGAAGTTGCGCCGCAGCAGGCTGGCGCTCGCGCCTTCGCGCTGGAGGTCGAGCTCGTTCGAGAGCATCTTCTCCACTTCGGCGACGACTTCGAGCGGACGGATCTTGTCCGCATTCGGATGCCATCGTTGGGCGAGTCCGCCGAGGGCATGCAACAGGTCGACATCGCGGGCGATCCGCCTGTCGATGCCGGGCCGCAAGACCTTGACCACGACCTCGCGACCGTCGTGCAAGGTGGCGGCGTGCACCTGCGCGATCGAGGCGGAAGCCAGCGCGACCTCGTCGAAGGCGGCATACAGCGTGGTGACCGGCGCCTTGAGTTCGCGCTCCACGATGGCACGCGCCTCGTCACCGGGGAAGGGCGGTACCTGGTCTTGCAGAAGCGCGAGTTCGTCGGCGACATCGGCCGGCACGAGGTCGCGTCGCGTCGACAGCACCTGGCCGGCCTTCACGAAGATCGGGCCAAGCTCCGTGAGCGCAAGCCGCAGGCGCGCGCCCCGTGGCATGCCGCGCACATCGGCGGAAGGCTTCGGGAAAAGCGGCCGGACCAGCTTCAGGGGGCGGAAGAGATGGGCTCCGTCGACGAGTTCGTCGAGCTGGTATTTCAACAGGACCGCGGCGACGCGCAGCAGGCGAGGGACGAGCCGCAGCGACGTCATGCGCGAGACCCCTTCAGCGTGCGCTCCAGGCGGGCGAGGCGTGCTTCCGCGCGCTCGGTACGCTCGCGCACCGCGTCCACGCCGTCAAGGAAGATATCCATCTCGGCCGGCGCCACGGCCACGCGGCCTTCGTCGCGCAGCCAGTCCGCGGCGTCCTCGGTGAAGTGCGCGGCCGATTCCCGGGCATGGCCGAGTGCCTCGCGCATGGCCTTCGCCAGCGGCACGCCGATCACGTCGCCGAAGGTCTTCGCGAAGGCCTCCTCGACATCGGGCGCGTACTGCCGTGCCAGTCGTTCCAGGCGGCGGGCGAGTTCGGCGTCGCCCGCGATGTCGACTTTGCCGGGCGCCACGCCGTCATCGTCCCGGCGCAGGGCCATGGCGAGCAAGCTGCCGGGCGACGCTGTCACGCGAAGGCTGCCGCCTTCTTCCGGCGGCCCGACCCGTAGGCCGCCCTTCTCCACGGAAATCCGCAGGGCCAGTTCCGGCCCGCTGAGATACACCTGGATGCTACGGCCGTCGAGCACGTCGAGGCGTGCCCGGGTGTCCGGGTCGAGATCCACGGCACGGTTGAGCGCGGACTCCATGGCCCGTCCGGCGAGGACGCGCAGCGGGTGGGGCAGGAATCGGTTGGGGCCGGCGTCGGCCGCGGGGCGATCGGAGGTCATGCGCCGGATTGTAGCTTGCCCGTACCCGCGGTTCGTCAGGCCTGCGGTGCCGCGCCTTCGAAACCCGCCTGGCGCCAGGCTTCGAAGACTGCCACGGCGACCGCGTTGGAAAGATTGAGGCTCCGGTTTCCCGGCCGCATCGGCAGGCGTATGCGCTGGTCCTCGGGGAGGCTGTCGATCACATCGTCGGGCAAGCCCTCGGTTTCGCATCCGAAGAGGAGGGCGTCGTCCGGGGTGAACGCCACGTCGGTATGCAGGCGGCGGCCGCGCGTGGAGAAGGCGAAGACACGCGGATGGCCGATGGCGGCAAGACAGGATGCGAGGTCGTCGTGCACGGCCACGCGGGCGAACTCGTGGTAGTCCAGGCCGGCGCGGCGCAGGCGGGTGTGGTCCAGCTCGAAGCCGAGCGGTCGCACCAGATGCAGATCCGCGCCGGTATTGGCGCACAGGCGAATCACATTGCCCGTATTGGGCGGTATCTCGGGTCGGAAAAGGATGACGTGGGACATGCCCCCATTATGAGGCCGAACGCGGGCAGACGATGCCGTCCGGCGGGAGGGCGCAAGCCGTCGCCGTCACGCTGACGGCGGTGCCGACGCGAGCCAGCTGAATGGGGTTGCCGGAGTACGTCAGCATGTTGCCGAGGATCAGGCCGCAGACGACCAGCGAGGCGACCAGCAGGCTGCGCAGCATCAGGAGTTCGTGTTTCATGGTGGGTGTGCCTTGATTCGTGGATTCGTCGGAAAGAGTGTTCAGAACATCTGCACGAGGGTGAGGCCGCAGATCAGCATCGAGGTGGCGAGCAGGCTGCGGAGCATCAGCATTTCGTACTTCATGGCGTTCTCCTCATCGGGGTGCCGGGTCGAGAGCGGTCCGGCTTGGCGGGACTAGTAACGCAAACGCCGTGCCAGCCTTTAAGGGCGCGCAATCAGCTGATTCGCATGAGGTTTGTCATGAGCGTCGGCGACGCTTTCCTGTCCGCGGACACTGACCACCTGTAAACGGACACCGTCCGCACCCTGCCCGGATGCGGATTGCGCCCGGAGGACGGCGCGGGCTAGCCTCACCGGGATCGAGGCCACGAAGGCCCCTGAGGAGCCGTACATGAAGCGTCCTTTCGCCCTGCTTGCCGCCGGGCTCATTTCCCTGGTCGGTGCCGCCACTGCGGCTCCCGCGTCGTCCGACGCGATTCCCGACATCCCCTACACGCGTTTCCAATTGCCCAACGGGCTCACCGTGGTCGTCCACGAGGACCACAAGGCCCCCGTCGTCGCGGTCAGCATCTGGTACCACGTGGGCTCGGCGGACGAACCCGCGGGCAAGACGGGTTTCGCCCACCTGTTCGAGCATCTGATGTTCTCCGGCTCGGAAAATCGCAAGGGCACTTATTTCCAGCCGTTCGAACTCGCCGGCGCCACCGACATGAACGGCACCACCTGGTTCGATCGCACGAACTATTTCGAGACCGTGCCCACCACGGCGCTCGACATGGCGCTGTGGATGGAATCGGACCGCATGGGTCACCTGCTCGGCGCGATCGGGCAGAAGGAACTGGATACCCAGCGGGGCGTCGTGCAGAACGAGAAGCGGCAGGATGAAAACCGTCCGTATGGCCGCGTGGACGAGAATGTCCTGGTCAACACCTATCCGGCGAACCACCCGTATCACCACGACACGATCGGCTCGATGGCGGATCTCGACGCCGCCTCGCTGGCCGATGTGAAGAAGTGGTTCCACGATTACTACGGCGCGGCGAACACCACGCTCGTGCTCGCCGGCGACATCACCGTCGCCCAGGCGAAGGCGAAGGCCGAGGAATACTTCGGCGACATCCCGGCGGGCCCGCCCGTGCCGCGCCAGCAGCCATGGATCACCCCGCTGACGACGTCGACGCGCGGCATCCAGCACGACCAGGTGGCGCAGACGCGCGTCGTGCGCACGTGGATCGTGCCGCAGCTGGGCAGCGACGATGCCATCCAGCTCGATCTCGCGACGACCGTCCTCGGTGGCGGCAAGACCTCGCGTCTCTACCAGCGCCTCGTCTACCAGGACAAGCTGGCCGACGACGTCAGCCTGGGCATCGCGCCATTCGCGTTGGCCAGCCAGGTGCAACTCACGGTCGACGTGAAGAACGGCGTCGATCCGGCCAAGGTCGAGTCGGCGGTGGCCGACGTGTGGAAGGAATTCCTGGCGCACGGCCCCACCGACGACGAACTCGTCCGCGCCAAGGTCGCCAACCGCGCCAGCTTCGTCCGCGGCCTGGAAAAGGTCGGGGGCTCGGGCGGCAAGGCCGTGATCCTCGCCGAAGGCCAGGTGTACCGCGACGATCCGGAGGCCTACAAGAAGGACCTCGCGCGCGCGCAGGCGGCCACCGTGGCTTCCGTGCTTTCCGCCACGAAGAGATGGCTGACCAAGGGTGACTACACGCTCACCGTTCTCCCGGCCGCGCCGGGTTTCGATCCTGCCGCGGAAGACAAGGCGGTCACGGCACTCGGTCCCGCACAGGGGCGTCCGGCCGCAGTCACGCCGCCCGCCAAATCGTATGCGGTGGCGAAATCCGCGGTGGACCGCTCGAAGGGCGTGCCGCCGGTCACGAGCTTCCCCGACCTGGTCTTTCCGCAGCTACAGCGCGGCAAGCTCAAGAACGGCATCGAAGTGGTGCTGGCGGAGCGCCACACGGTGCCGGTCACGCAGGTGCAACTGCTGTTCGACGCCGGTTACGCCGCCGACGAGGGCCGCAAGCTCGGCACGGCCAGCTTCACTTCCGCGTTGATCGAGGAAAGCACCAAGACGCTGGACTCGGTCGAAGTGGCACGTCGCAAGGAACGTCTCGGTGCCTTCGTCAATGCCAGTTGCTCGCTGGATACCTGCGGGGTGGGCCTCAACGCGCTCAACTCCGAGCTGAAGCCGTCGCTCGACCTGTTCGCGGACATCGTCCGCCACCCGGCGTTCAAGTCGGACGACATCGAACGCGTCCGTGGACAGTGGCTGGCGGGCATCGCGCAGGAGAAGACGGAGCCCACGGGACTGGCGTTGCGCACGCTCCCGCCGCTGCTCTACGGCAAGGGCCATGCCTATGGCATTCCCTTCACCGGCAGCGGCACCGAGAAGGCCATCGCTTCGTTGACGGCGGACGACCTCGCCGCGTTCCAGCGGGATTTCCTGCGTCCGGACAACGTGCGCATTCTGGTCGCGGGCGACACGACCCTGGCGCAGATCCTGCCCCAGCTCGACGCCGTCTTCGGCGACTGGACAGCGCCCGCATCCGCGGTGCCGAAGAAAAACATCGGCCAGGTCGCGGCGCAGCCGAAGCCCCGTGTCTTCCTGATCAACCGCACCGATGCACCGCAGTCGCTCATCCTCGCCGGCTTGCTCGCTCCCTCCACCAAGGCGAAGAACGCCATAGACCTAGGCATCGCCAACGGCGCGTTCGGCGGCACCTTCACGTCGCGGCTCAACATGAACCTGCGCGAGGAGAAGCGTTGGGCCTACGGCGCCGGCAGCATGCTCTCCGACGCGCAGGGTCAGCGCCCGATGCTGTTCTACGCGCCGGTGCAAACCGACAAGACCGCTGAATCGGCAGCCGAAATCCTCAAGGAAGCGAAGGCGGTGATCGGCCCGAAGCCGTTGACCGACGACGAGATCGCGAAGATCCGTGCGCAGCGTGCCCGTGCCCTCCCGGGTAGCTTCGAGACGACGGGCGCGGTGCTCGGCGCCATGACCGGCATCGTCGTCTACGACCGGCCCGACGATTACGTGCAGACGTTGAAGGCACGTATCGAAGGTGTGGACCGCAAGGCCGCCGAGGCCGCGCTGGCGGCCGTGATACGTCCCGATGCGCTGACCTGGGTCATCGTCGGCGACCTGCGCAAGATCGAGGCACCCGTGCGTGCGTTGAACCTTGGCGAGGTGCACGTGGTCGATGCCGATGGCAATCCGGTGAAGGCCAGCCACGCCGGCGCTTCGACGGGCAAGACCCGCGGTGCCCCGGTCGCATCGTCGGAAAGTAAGTAAAGCGTCGGCGAGGGCATGAACGAAATCGCGCCCTCGCCGGCATCCGTTAGCATATGCCTCGTCGTTTCCCCGGAGTTCCCCCATGCGCAAAGCCTTCGTCCTTCTCGTTCCACTCGTCCTCTCGGCCTGTACCTGGGGCATCAAGCTCGACGATGGCGCGCGTAACGTGCGCACCGCCTGGAACGGCGATGTCGGCAGCTGTAAGGAGCAGGGCAAGGTCACCGTGTCGGTCATGAACCGGGTCGGCCCCGTCGACCGTAGCGATCTGAAGGTCCGTGACGAACTCGAGGTGCTGGCTCGCAACGAGGCGGCGAAGATGGGTGCCGACACGATCAAGCCGCTCGCGGAACCCAGCGAAGGGTCCCAGCCGTGGGGCGCCTATAGCTGCGGTAGCCGCGCCGTGGAGCCAGCGCGTGGCAACGCGCCTCCGCCGCCGTCGCAGAACACGGCCCCGCAAGGCGGCTTCGAAACCGTTCCGCTGAAGAATTGATCCGGCGGCGCCACGTGCGCCGCTCCTCACTTCTCGACGGTCGGCTCGTCTCGCGAATACGCCACCTTCCCCTGGCGAAGTGCTTCGACGATCGACGTGACTTCCCGCACGACCAGCGCCGGCCGGTCCACGTGGATGTAATGGTCACTGCCTTTCGCGATCCGCCGGCCAGTTCGACGGCATGGATGCCGGGTCCCTCGAAAGAATCAAGATGGGCAGGCCGGGGAAGGGGCCCGCATGACGCGTCTCTTCGCCGGCCTGTCATACGGCATCCGGGCCCGCTGGTCGTCCTGGATGGCGACCAGGGACTTCGGTACGCGGTCGTCCTGAAGGGGTGTGGCGCCGTCGATGAAAACCAGGGCGGCATGTCGGGCCTCGAACAATTACCTCTGTTGAATATACACAAATGAACTATATACTTATGAGGTAACCATCGCAGGACCTCCCATGCAGCGTTTCGCCCCCACCGAAGCTCGTCTAGATATCACCCGGGCAAAATATCCGGCGTTCCCGCGCGGGCCTGCCGCGCTCATGCGCCTGGTCAAGCATCTCTTCAAGGACATCACCGACGAGGCGAACGCGGTGATGCGTCCTTACGGGCTCAATCATCCCGAATACAACATCCTGATGATGTTGTACGGCTCGCCGGACAACAGTCTTCATCCCTCGCAACTGGCCGATGCCGCCGGCGAAAAATCCGCGAACGTCACGCGGCTCACCACTCAGCTTTGTGAAAAGGGTTACATCGCGCGTTCGGGAAACGACGAGGATCGCCGCAAGGTGACGCTCACGCTCACGCCGCAAGGCCTCGCGCTCATCGAAAGCTTCCTCCCCGATATCGTCACGTTGCTTCACCGGCAGACGCGTAACCTCACCGCGGGCGAACAGGACCAGCTCGAAGGCCTGCTCAAGAAAATGCTAGCCGGGTTCGGGGAATAGACGAGCGCGTCATGTCCGCTGCCAATCTTTCAACTGGTGCCCCGGTGACGCGACAGGTCGTCGTCGAGACGCTTCGCGAGGAAGCGTCGGTATGGTTGTTCGTGGTCAAGACCCTGACCGCGTTCTTCCTCACCGGCTGGATCGCGATGCGCCTGGATCTCCCCGCACCGTCCACGGCGATGCTGACCACGATCATCGTCGCCAACCGGCAAGCCGGCATGGTGCTGGCGAAGAGCTTCTATCGCGCGCTGGGTACGCTGGCCGGCGCCGCGGCGGCGGTCGGTATCGTCGCCGCTTTCCCGCAACAGCGCGACCTGTTCCTCCTGGCCCTGTCCCTGTGGATCGGCATCTGCGCGGGCGGCGCGACGCTGTACCGGAACTTCAAGTCGTATGCCTTCGTGCTCGGGGGCTACACCGCCGCCATCGTCGCCATCCCTGTCATCGAGAATCCTCCGGGCGTTTTCGACTCGGCGACCGCGCGCATCAGTGAAGTTCTGCTGGGCCTCTTCGTCAGCGGCGTCGTCAGCGACGTGGTCTTCCCCAGTCGGATGCGCGATGTACTGCGGCGCACGGCGCGCGAACAGTTCGCGAACTTCGTCGGTTTCATTCGCGACAGCATCGGCGGCGCCATTCCCCGTGAAGCGATGGAAAAGGCGCACCTGCGTTTCGTCCGAACGGCGGTGACCCTGGAGGACCTGCGCAGTTCGGTGATCTTCGAGGATGCCGAGGCACGCGCGCGCAGCAACCACCTGCGGCTCTTCAACCAGCGTTTCATGGCGGCTTCGACCAGCTTTCAGTCGTTGCATCACCTCATCAATCGCCTGAAGCGGGCACGCCGCGACACGGTGGCGAACCTGTTGATCCGTCTCTACGCGCCGCTGGGCGATGCATTGGACGCGCCGATCGAAGCCGGTGCGGCGGCGCGCGTGCTGCTGCCACGACTGGCGGCCGCGCGCGACGCGATGCGCGGCGATACGAGCGCTTTGCGCGCCACGCTCGACGACACGCAGGACCTGCGCGACTTCGATACGGGTGCCGCGCTGCTGCTGCGGTTCGTCGATGAGCTGCACGACTACGTCGATGCGGCGGCGACCCTGCAAACGCCGCGTGTCATCGCCGGCTCGGCGGAGCGTATACGTTTCGATCGCAGCAACGACTTCCTCGGCGCCGGTATCGCCACCGTCCGTACGACACTGACCATGCTGGTGCTGGGTGCGTTCTGGGTCCTGAGCGCGTGGCCCATGGGTTCCAGCGCGATGCTGCTGGCGACGATCTTCGCCGGTCTCTTCGCCACCACGCCCAACCCCACGAGAGTGACCTGGCTGGTCATGCTCGGTTACCTCTCAGGCATGATCGCGGGCTTCGTCTGCGAATTCTTCGTGCTCACCCAACTGGACGGGTATGGATTGCTCGTTGCTGGCGTCACGCCGTTTCTCGCCGTGGGCCTTGTCATGATGATGACCCAGCAACTCGCGTCGTACGGGCTCGGCTGGGCCATGGGCTTCGCGTATATCCTCGCGTTGAAGAACGTGCAGACCTACGATCCCGCGCATTTCATCAACGATGCGATCGCCCAGGTCATCGGGCTCGGCGCGGCGGCCGTGTCTTTCGTGGTGATTCCGCCGGCCATCGGCAGCGCATGGCTGCGCCGGCGCCAGTTGGCGCGGTTGCGCGGGCAGGTGGCGCTCGCCGCGGAAGCACCCTTGCCGGGCCTTCGCCATCGCTTCGAGAGCGTCAACCATGACCTCGTGAGCCAGGTGGTCGCCCAGACGGAGCCGGGCAGCGCCGATTCGCGTGCCCTGATCGCGTGGGCGCTGGCGGTGCACGAGACGGGCCGGGCGTTGATCGAACTACGCCACGACATGGCGCGCGGCGAATTGCCGCCCACGTTGCGCCCATACCTCGAAGAGGCGTTGCGCACCTTGTCACGTTTCTACGAAAACCCCGATGCGCCGGGTTATCTGCTGGCGCGCGATGCGGTCGCCACGGCCATCGCCAGTGTCGGCGAGCACGATGGCGTCGCGCACTTGCTCGAACACCTGCATCTCGTTCGCATGGCCTTGCTCGACAGTGAGTCGGTGCTTGCCGCGTACATGCCCGATGCGCCCCTCAGCAAGGAGATCATCCATGCCTCGTGAGATCGCGCTCGGCGACGCCCTGGTCCCCGGGCTGCTCGTCTTCTTCGTCCTGGCATTGCTTCTGCTGTGGCTGCTCGATGGCCTCGCGGGCCGGTTCGGCCTGTACCGGCTGGTCTGGCATCCGCCGCTGTTCCGCCTCGCTGTCTTCGTCTGTGTCTTCGGCGCCCTCGCGCTGTTCCTGTACTGAGTGATATCACCATGAAATTCGCCAGCCTCATCCGTTTCGCCGTGACCGCCGTGGTCGTGATCGTCGCGGCCTTCGTCGGCCACGCGCTGTGGAAGCACTACATGTATTCCCCGTGGACGCGCGATGGACGCGTGCGTGCGGAGATCGTGCGGATCGCGCCCGATGTCGCTGGCCTCGTCACCGACGTGCGTGTCGTCGACAACCAGACGGTGAAGAAGGGCGACCTGCTCTTCGTGGTGGACAAGGCGCGCTACCAGAACGCCGTCGCCCAGGCGCAGGCCAATCTCGCCGCCGCCGAGGCCGCGCGCGCGCGCCGCTGGCGCGAACATCAACGCCGCCACGGCCGGCGCCCAGCAGAGCCGGTCTAACTACGAGATGTACGAGGCGCAGTCCGAACGCCGCCAGAAGCTGATCAACAACGTGATCTCCGCCGAGGACAAGGCCAACGCCATGGCCGCCGCCAACGCCGCGCGTGCCGGATGGCAACAGGCCCAGGCGAGCACGAAGCAGGCCAGCGCCGCGCAGCAGCAGGCGCTGGCCGCCGTGGCGCAGGCCCGGGTGGAACTGGCTTCCGCGCAACTCAATCTCGACCGGACCGAAGTGCGCGCGCCGGTGGATGGCTATGTCACCAACCTGGATGTCCGCGTCGGCGATTATGCCAGCGCGGGTACGGCACGGCTCGCCCTGATCGACAGCAACTCGTACTGGATCTACGGCTATTTCGAGGAGACGAAGCTGCCCGGGCTGCGGGTGGGCGATCCCGTGGATATCCGCCTGATGAGCGGCGGCGTGATCCTGGAAGGCCGCGTCGAAAGCATCGCCCGCGGCATCACCGACGCGGACAATCCGACCGGCAGCGACCTGCTCGCCGACGTGAATCCGACCTTCAACTGGGTACGCCTCGCCCAGCGCGTGCCCGTCCGGGTGAAGATCGACGCCACCCACCTGCCGCCGGGCACGGTGCTGGCCGCGGGCATGACGGCGACGCTGGTGGTTCGGCCATCCGGTGGCGAGGCGGTCGCCTCGCGCTGAATCAGGGGGCGTGCCTGGCTCAGGGCCCGTTGGGCGCGAGCCGCTTCAACCGCAGTTCGAGCCACTTGTCCACGTCGGGCCATTCCGTGGCGAGGACGCTGTAGCAGACGGTGTCGCGCAGCGATCCATCGGGGCGCCGCTTGTGGGCGCGGAGGATGCCTTCGCGCCTGGCGCCCAGCTTCTCGATCGCGCGCTGCGAATCCTGGTTGTAGGCGTCGGTGTGGAACTCCACCGCGACCACGCCTTCGTTCTGGAAGGCGTTGGCCAGCAACAGATGCTTGCACGCCGTGTTGACGTGGCTGCGCTGCCAGCGGCGCGCATACCAGGTGTAGCCGATGGCCACGCGGTAGGGGTCGGCCACGATGTCGTAGTAGCGCGTGGAGCCGACGATTTCCCCGCTGCCGTTCTCGCGCACGACCCATGGAGACATCCGTCCTTCGTCCTGGCCGCGCAACGCCGACTCGACGTACTCGGTCATGCGGCCCGGAGCGGGTACCGAGGTGAACCACAGGTCCCAGAGGTTCCCGTCGGCGGCGGCCCGTTCCAGCGGGCCGATATGGGCCAGGGCGAGCGGCTCCAGGGTGACGTAGGCGTTTTCCAGGCGGGCGGGGATCATGGGCGGGCTCAGGCGTCGAGGTCGGGAATCAGCCGGCTTTCGATCCGGGCGATGGTGTCTTTCAGCAGGAGCTTGCGCTTTTTCAGGCGAGTCAGCTGAAGCTCGTCGCGGGTGATCGCGGCCGCCAGGTGCTCGATGGCGGTGTCGAGGTCGCGGTGCTCCACCTTGAGTTCGGCGAGGCGCTGGTTGAGTTCTGCTGGGTCCTGGACCTGCATGGCGTTGGGCCGGGCGGCGAGGGAAGCGCCGATTGTAACTCCGGGCGGGCGGCCCCGCAGCGGCTACAATAGGGACCCCCGTCCCGCCCGAAGCCCTCGCCGCACCATGTCCGCCATCCCCGAAGCCACGCGCAAGCAGACCTACGAGACAGGCAAGCTCGCCAAGCGCCTGCGCCGCCAGGTCGGCCAGGCGATCGCCGACTACGGCATGATCGAGGACGGCGACAAGGTCATGGTCTGTCTCTCCGGTGGCAAGGATTCCTACACCTTGCTGGACATGCTGCTCTCGCTGCAGGCGAAGGCGCCCGTCCGTTTCGAGCTGATCGCGGTCAACCTCGACCAGAAGCAGCCGGATTTCCCTGAACACGTGCTGCCCGAGTATCTGAAGGCCCGCGGTGTTCCGTTCCATGTCATCGAGCAGGACACCTACAGCGTCGTGACCCGGGTCATTCCCCAGGGCAAGACGATGTGCAGCCTGTGCTCGCGCATGCGCCGCGGCGCGTTGTACCAGTGGGCGGCCGACAACGGCATCACGCGCATCGCGCTGGGCCACCACCGCGACGATATCCTCGGTACGTTCTTCCTGAACATGTTTTACCAGGGAAGCCTGAAGGCGATGCCGCCGAAACTGCTTTCGGACGACGGCCGTCACGTGGTGATCCGCCCGCTGGCCTACTGTCGCGAAGACGATATCGCCGCCTATGCCGAGGCCCGGGCCTTCCCCATCATTCCCTGCAACCTCTGCGGATCGCAGGAAAACATGCAGCGCAAGGTGGTGAAGCGCATGCTCGCCGACTGGGAGAAAGCCCATCCCGGCCGTAGCGAGACCATCTTCCGCGCGATGGGCAACATCGCCCCGTCGCAACTGACCGATCGAAACCTGTTCGACTTCGCCGCCCTCGGCTCACGCGAGGACGCGTCGCGCGCCGACGCACGCGCATGGCTCGCGGGTGGCGACGCGGTCGACGACAACGACTGATCATCTCCTTTCACACGTTCCAAGGCCTGCCGATCATGACCCTGTTTTCTTCCGTCGAACTCGCGCCGCGCGATCCGATCCTTGGCCTCAACGAAGCCTTCGGTGCCGACCCCCGTACCGACAAGGTCAATCTCGGCGTGGGCGTGTACTACGACGAGCACGGCCACGTGCCGCTGCTGCGGGCCGTGCGCGAAGCCGAGAAGGCGCGGCTGGAAGCCCAGCTGCCTCGCGGTTACCTTCCCATCGACGGCATCGCGCTGTACGACAGCGCCGTGCAGAAACTCCTTTTCGGCCAGGCTTCTCCCTTGCTGGCCGAACGGCGCGTGGTCACCGCGCAGGCCCTCGGTGGCACGGGCGCATTGAAGGTCGGCGCCGATTTCCTCAAGCGGTTGAACCCGTCGGTTCCAGTCGCCATCAGCAACCCGAGCTGGGAAAACCATCGCGCACTGTTCGAAGGCGCGGGTTTCCAGGTCGTGGAGTACCCGTACTACGACGCCGCGACGCACGGCGTGGACGTCGAGGCGATGCTCGACGGCCTGGCGAAGCTGCCGGCCGGCGCGATCGTGGTGCTGCACGCGTGCTGCCACAATCCGACGGGTGTCGACCTCGGCTCCGATGACTGGAAGCGCGTGATCGCCACGGTGAAGGAGCGCGGTCTCGTACCCTTCCTCGATATCGCCTACCAGGGCTTCGGCGACGGTATCGAGGCGGATGCCGAGGCGGTGCGCCTGTTCGCCGGCGCGGAGGTCGCCTTTTTCGTCGCCAGTTCGTTCTCCAAGTCGTTCTCGTTGTATGGCGAGCGTGTCGGCGCACTGTCGATCATTACCGCGTCGCACGACGAGGCCGTGCGCGTGCAGTCGCAACTGAAGCGTGTGATTCGCACGAACTACTCCAATCCGCCGACGCACGGCGCCGCCGTGGTGTCCGCCGTTCTCAACCACGACGATCTCCGCGCGACATGGGAAGACGAACTCGGTCACATGCGTGAACGCATCCGCGCCATGCGCAGCGGCTTGACCGAACGCCTGGCCAGGGCCGGCGACTTCGCGTTCATCGAGCGCCAGCGCGGCATGTTCTCGTATTCAGGGCTGTCGGCCGCGCAGGTGGAACGCCTGCGCACGGAATTCGGCATCTACGCCGTGAGCACGGGGCGTATCTGCGTCGCCGCGCTCAACCAGGGCAATATCGACCGAGTGGCCGACGCGATCGCCCGCGTCGTCTGATCCCCGGCAAACATCCTTTCGCCGGTGGGCGCACAGCGCCCGCCGTGGCCATCCCTTCGCATGAGATTCATCGATACATGTTCTTTCGCAACCTGACCCTGTTTCGTTTTTCCGAGTCCGTCGCGACCGACCTGGAGCGTCTCGACGAGGCGCTTCCCGAGCACCGGCTGCGCCCGGTGGGCCCCATGGAGTTGACCACGCGTGGCTTCGTTTCGCCGCTGGGCCGTAACGAGGAAGGCCTGACCCATAGCGTGGGCCGCAACACGATGGTCACGGTGGGAAGCGAGGATAAGCTCCTGCCGTCCTCGGTCGTGAACGACGAGCTGGCCAACCGCGTGCAGAAGATCGCCGAGGAAGAGGGCCGCAAGGTCGGTGGCCGGGAGCGCAAGAAGATCAAGGACGACGTCATGAACGAGTTGCTTCCGCGCGCCTTCGTGCGCAGTTCGCGCATGAAAGCGTACGCGGACAAGAAGAACGGCTGGCTGATCCTGGACACGTCCAGCCGGAAATCGGCGGAAAACACGCTCAGCCAGATCCGTGAGGCGCTGGGCAGCTTTCCGGCCGTGCCGCTGGCGCCCGAGGAATCCCCCCGGATCCTCATGACCCACTGGGTCGCGTCGGGGGAATTGCCCGCCGGACTGGCGCTGGGTGACGAGTGCGAGTTGCGCGATCCGGCGACGGCGTCAGGCGCCATCGCGCGGTGCCGTCGCCAGGATCTCGACACCGATGAGATTCGTGAGCACCTGCGGACCGGGAAGCAGGTGTTCCAGTTGGGTCTGGTGTTCGACGACCGCATCTCCTTTGTACTTGGCGAGGACCTGATCCTGCGTAAAATCAAGTTCACCGACGTCGTCCTGGACGAGCAGGCAGACAGCCCTGAATCGGCCGCGGCGGAAATGGATGCGAATTTCTCGCTCATGGCGCTCGAATACGAGCGCCTGCTGGGCAAGCTGGAAGAATGGTTCAAGCTGCCGCGTCCGGATTGATCGGGCGTCGGAGTCGCAGGGTGTGATATGGCTTGGTGGGATGTTCGTCGGGATCGACACGAGACTCGCGACATGGCATCGGACGAAGATGACTGGCTGGAACTGGCGACCCCCACGGGTGGCACCATCCGTGTGCTCAAGGCGGCGCATCCGCGTGCCCGCCGCCTGCGCCTGACAGTGACCCCCAAGGGTGCACGGCTGACTTACCCCAATGGCACCCACACGGCCCAGATGACGGCGTTCCTCCGTCATCACGCCGACTGGCTGGAACAGAAGCTCGGCGAGTTCCACCTCGACGCCCAGCCCTTGCCGCCGCTACGCGTCGGTGTACCCACGACATTTCCCTTCCGTGGCGAGGAAATCACGCTCGACTGGTCGGAAGGTTCCTACCCGCGGGTCGAGCACGAGCCCGGTCTGCTGACCCTGGCCCTTCCCCGGCCGCATACGCGGGCCCTGCTCGTCGCCCGGGGCCTGCTGGCAACCTACTTCGAGGCACAGATCCGCCGCGACGTCTCGCGCTGGCTGCCGGCTTATATCCCCCAGATCAACGCGGCGCCGACGGCGTTGCGCATCAGGCCGTTGAAGAGCCTGTGGGGCAGCCTCGACACGCGGGACAGGATCAACCTGGATCTCGCCCTGGCGCTGGCGCCCCCCGCGGCGTTGCGCTACGTGCTGGTGCACGAGCTCTGCCACCTCAAGGTGCGCAACCACTCGCCGAAGTTCTGGCACTGGGTCGAGAGCGTGTTCCCGGACTACAAGGAACAGCGCGCCTGGCTACGCGCGAACGGCAGCGGACTCAAGATGCAGCTCGACAGGCTTATCGCGGACGTGGCGGATTAGGCTCCTCGCGAGTCAGTGCGCGAGCGCGAAGCCGGTGATGATGCGCGCGGTCTCTTCGGGCTTCTCCAGCATCGGCATGTGGTTGCAACCATTCAGCACGGTGGCGCCGATGGAGGGCGAACTCTTCAGGCCGCTACGCAGGGTGTCCAGCGCCGATACGTCGATGATCTTGTCTTCGCGGCACCAGAGGCCCAGGACAGGCATGGGCAACTTGCCGATGAGGGGATCGAGCGAAAACGCCTGTGCCGGCTCCTTCAGTTGGTTGAAGGTGCGCTCGATGAACGCGTGGTCCTTCTGGTTGCGCGCGACCAGCGCGTCTTCCAGGCGTCCCGGGATGTTCGGCGGCGTGAGGAAGATGCGTGCCAGCAACGCTTCCAGTCCGGCGCGATCGCTGTAGAGGAACGGGTTCGTTCCGGCCTTCACTTCGCGGGTGAAGTCGTTGTCCTTGAAGGTGAGTCCGAGAGAACTCATGAGCACGAGGCTGGCGACGCGCTCGGGATGCTGCTCCGCGTAAACGCCGGCGATCGCGCCCCCCATCGATTGGCCGACCAGCAGGAAGCGCTGCGCGCCGACGGCTGCCGCGAAGGCCTCCAGGCGTGCTGCCTGCGCCGGGACGCCATAGTCGCCGCCTTCGTTGCGCGACGACTCGCCCCAGCCGGGCAGGTCGGGGATGACGACGTGGAAGTGGTCGGTCAGGCCCTTGGCCATCTCCAGCCAGGTTTCCTTGTTCGCGGCAAAGCCATGCAGGAGAACGATGGTCGGGCCATCGCCGCCTTCGTAGTACGACCAGGTGGTATCGCCGGCGACGACCGTTTTCTTCTCGACATGCGATGCCATGGCCAGGCGTGCCGCATCGGCCTTGAGCAGCAGCGAAGGGGCGAAGAGATAGACCAGCCCGGCACCGATGCCGAGCACCAGCGCCACCACGACGAGGAACTTCAGCCGGCGCAGCAGCAGGCGCTGCCAGAGCGGGCGGCTGACGGGGGACGCGGGAATCGGGGTCTTGGCCATGAAATGGGGAGCCTGGAACGGAGGACGCCCCGCAAGATGCGGGGCGTCGCGGAAGGATGCAAGTGTTGCGGCCGCAATGGCACCGCAAGTTCGTGCGTTATTTCTTCTTCGACGTGCCGGCCAGAATGCGTTCCACGGCCTGCTGGGTCATGGGATGGTAGCCGCTCTTCGCCTTGGCGTACGTCTGCCTGGCGAAGGCGAGGCCTTCCGGAGTGCGGGCGAAGGCGCGATAGACCGGCGTGGTGAGGTACAGCCTTCCGATGCGGGTCATGTGCTCGGCGGCCGCCGTCCAGACGTCCTTGTCGCCGGCGGCGATGGCGTGGGCGTACCAGCGCATGCCGATCTCGGCGTTCGGCGTGCCGGTGAGGTGCCAGGCGGCATCGATGTCCTTGATACGGTCCAGCGGCGTGACATCGGGCAAGCGGTCGAGGAAGTACATCCACTCCTGGGTGTTCCAGGTCTTCGCATCGAGCCTGGCGGCGGCGAGCGTGCCCTTCAGGAAGGCCTCGCGCTGCTTATCGATGCCATCGAAGCGTGGCGACGTCGGCAACGGGGCATCTTTCGGGATGCCGGGTTGCCAGATCCATGCGCGAGCCTCTGCTTCGCTCATCTTGCCCGGGTACTTATCGAGCAGGTTGGCCTTCAAGTAGGCGAACATCGTGTCCGTGTCGATGCTCTGGAAGGCGAAGTGGGCGAAATAGCCTTTCAGGTAAGCATCGAAGTTGTCGCGGCCGAAGCGCTGCTCCAGCGTGCGGAGGAACCATGAACCCTTATCGTAAGCGACGGAGGACAAGGCATCGTCCGCGCCGGTGTCGCGAAGATCGGGCGTGAGCTTCTGCGCATTCGCGGGCATCTGCCCGATGGTCTTTTGCAGTTCCCGCGCGGACAGCAGTGCTTCCTCGTCGGCGAGTGCCTTGCCGTAGACCGCCTCGGTGATGCGTCCCTGTACGTACGTGGTGAAACCTTCGTTCAGCCAGCCGTCGCGCCAGGCGGCGTTGGTGACGAGGTTGCCCGACCAGGAATGCGCCAGTTCATGCGACACCAGCGAGACGAGGCTCTTGTCGCCGACCAACACGGTGGGCGTGGCGAAGGTCATGTTCGGATTTTCCATGCCGCCGAACGGGAACGACGGTGGAAGCACGAGGATGTCGTAACGACCCCATGCATACGGACCATAGAGCTTCTCGGTGGTCTCGATCAGCTTCTCGGTATCCTCGAATTCGTGTGCGGCCTTGTCGACGACGCCAGGTTCGGCATAGACGGCGCTGCGTGGGCCGGTCTCCTTCACCGCTATGTCGCCTGCGGCGATCGCGAGCAGGTAGGAGGGAATCGGGTGGGGCTGGTCGAACGAGAATTCGCCGTCGAGCGGATGCTTCGCGTCGTTGATCGCGCTCATCACCACGCGGACATCCCTGGGCGCGGTGATGTGCGCGTCGTAGGTGATGCGTACGGCGGGCGAGTCCTGCAGCGGAACCCATGAGCGGGCATGGATCGACTCGGACTGCGAGAACATGAAGGGCAGCTTCTTGCTTGCCGTCTGTTCCGGCGCGAGCCATTGCAGGCCCGATGCTTCCGGCACGGTGGCGTAACCGATTCGCACGCTCGTGGGATGGGCGGGAGCCTCGATCGTGAGCTTGGAACCCAGTTCCTTATCACGCGGGGCGAGGGCGTATTTCAGCGGGGATGACTTGCCGGATGCGTCGAGCGCCTCGACGCTGGCGATCTTCAGGTCACGCGTGTCCAGGACCAGATCCTTCGCCTTGGCGTCCTTCCAGTCGAGTTTCAGCGTGGCATGGCCGGCGAGTTCGCGCTTGCCGAAGTCCAGCTTGAGGTCCAGGTCCAGATGCGTGACGCGGACCGCATCGGGCTGCGCGTATGAATGCGGATCGGCGGCGAAGGCCACGACGGGCATGGCCATGACGAGGACGGCGACGGGAAAAAGGCGCATTGCTGGTTCCGATGGAAAGGAGAACCAGCAGTATGCCATCGGCGACACCGGGGCTGCCCGCGTCACCGCGCGCAGCCCCGGCACGAGCCGCCCCGCGCATGGCGAGGGGCGGCCTGGCGCCTAGTACCAGCGTTGCCTCAGTGGCCGCAACATGATGTCGAACGGGTAAAGGTGGAGCAATTCGCCCGCACCCGGCCTCAGGTAGAAGACGTTCGCCGCTTCACCGTTTCGGACATACATGGATACACGGCGGCTGGCGTTGTACACGGGGTGCAGTACGGACTGCGAAGAGATGCGAACGGCGAACATGTTCGCTTCGGTCAGGTCCGGGGTGCCCATCGCCTGGCGAATCTGCTCGATGGGAGCGTTCGGCGGCAGGTTGGTGAAGCGTACCCCGACCACGCCGGGCTCGATGTATCTCGTCCGGATGGCACCGGTACCCTGCTGGTAACCCTGGTGTAGACGTCCGCTTCCTCTCTGCTGGCCGACGAACTCGCTGTTGAGGACCGGCTTCCTTCCGTAATACCACAGGATCGGAGGAGCCTCGGCCAAGTCGATGCTTCGCAGACCGCCCGGGCTCATATTGATCGGAACGGCGGCCGCAGGCGTGTGGCCAATTTCGTTCGCCGTTCGGACTCGTGCGCGCTCCACCGCCGCCAGCCAGCGTTCGTACTGCTCGGGAGTAACGCCTTCGGGAATCGTCGTGCCTGTCCTGTTTCGCATGCGGGAGCCGACGCGCTCGCGCACCACCGGCTCCGGGAATGCCCGCTCGAGTTCATCGGTGTACCGGCTGAAAAGGCCCGTCGGCTGAGCTGCCGCTCCCTGATCCATCCCACCACGCAAGCCGACGCGGTGATGGATCCATTGGCCGGCTGGCGTGCGCTGGATCGCCGGCCCACGGAAAGTGTCGGGCGCATTGGGCCGGGTGAGCCGCCAGGTGGCGTAATCGCCATCGTAGCGGACCGAGTACAGCCGTCCATCGTGTTCGATGTATTTCTTTCTCTGGATGGTGAGGATGCCCTCGTGGTCGGCCTTGCCGGTCTTTCGTACCCCCTGTGCGACGAAGCGCGGTTCGAACGCGACGACGGCTTGCACCGCCGGCCGCGCCTGGACGAGACGTCCCGCCGCGAGGAAGCGTGCGCCGACGATGCCGTTCATCGTGCTTGTCGAAGCGAGTGAGTGGAACGGCAGCAGTCCGAGCGAGGCGACGTAGAAGTTGGCGAAATCGACAAACGCTTGCGACGAGTCTCCGGCTTTCACACTGTCATAGAGACGCCAGGAGGATTGCGCCACGTGCACGGGAGCCAGGACGATGCCTTTCATCGCATCTCCGATGATTTTGTGCGACAGGATGCTGCGCGGCCATTCCACCAGCCATGTCCATTGGGCTTGCTCCGCACTGCGCGTGAAGCGCTGCACGTTGCGCAGTCCGAGCTGTACGTCGACATCGTAGGCGGCAAGGGTGAAGTCCCCGGCAACTTCGCGTTCCTCGAACGGCGCCTCGGTTCGCGTATAGGCGGACGATGTACTGGAACCGAGCACCCAGTTGGCCAGGCGGTCGCCAGCGAACTCGCGTGCGCTCCCATTGGGCAGGACGCGCGCGTACTCGGCAGGCAGGCGATCGAGAAGGTACTCCCGGAAAGCGGGGTGATAGAAGAAGAGGCGGCCCGCCTCGGCGCGGTCGTCGAATTCGCGGAAGGTGACGCCGTCGGGTGCATCGGGCGTGTACAGCACGATGGAGGGAACGCTCCGCGGGTCACGCACGCCGATGGACACGATGTCGCGCAGCGGCGTGCCGAGGTAGGTCATCTGGCGCACGACGATCTCGTGGTTCTCGACGCGTGCACGGCCGGATGCTGCCGGCGCATCGATGGCGGCCTCCACCCAGCGGTAGCCACGATCGGCGCGGTCGGGACGAAACGAGCGGGGCAAGCCGTCCAGATAGTATGAGAGGCGGGCTTCCGCCGCCTGCAAGCGCATGTGCGCCAGTTGCATCTGGGACGCGTGTTCGCGCCGCATCGTCGCCTGGGCTCCGGACCGATACGTTGCGTCGATGTCGGCCTGGTAGCGTGTCGACAGGTCGAGTTCACGCACGAGGTTGCGTATGGCGCGGTCGTCCAGCCTGGCGATGGCCGCGCCGTCGCCGGTATGGGCACTGAGCCGCACCGGGTCGAACGTGGCGATGTTCTGGTAGGCGAGATCCAGCAGGCGGATGTCCGCGGGGGCCGGCCCTTGGAACAGTGCCTGCAGCGAATCCAGGCGTGCCGCGGCATCGGCGCCCCGATCGACCCGTACCAGGATATCCGCGGGGGCATCCGTGACACCCATGGCGCGCAAGCGTTCGCCCAGCTTCGCGGCCGCGTATTCAGGCAACGAGGCAAGCGGCTGCAAGCCAGCCTCTGCGCCGCTGGCAATGACGGAGCCGCGTGTCGATGTGTAAATGTCTTCCGCATCCACCCAGTCCGCGGCGACCTGTGCGGGAGCACGTGCGAGCCGCTGCCTGTTGAATGTTTCCAGGAGAGAGGCATGGCGGGTGGCCAGGACGCTTGCCACGTCGAGCGCATGTTCCATGCTCAGGGCCTCCTCCACGGTATCGATAAGAACCGGTACGCGCGCATCACCGCTTCCCGCCAGCGTGAACTCGAACCACGCCTGGTCGAGCTTGTCGCGCTGCACGTCGATGATCCGGTCGACGAACGCGGCGAAGGGATCGCCGCCGGTGGGACGTGACGCGACGAACGGATCGGCGCCAAGGGAAACGGTGTGTTGGTGAGCCATGCCCGGAAGGCCGGGCGTCGAAACCAGGGCAAGGCGGAGCCTGCGTTCCATCTCGGCGTGGGCATCGGCCGTCGTCGGAAACGACTCCCAACCCCGCTCCGAAGAAAAGACGAGCGTCGGGCCCGGCGTTTGCGTGTCGTGGACGAGCAGTACGCCCGAGTAGGCGGTGCCGCCGAGGGTCAATTCGCGTGCTTCGAGGTGCGGGGGCATCCCGGAATGGCGGCTAGCCACCATGGTGCGCACGATGTCGAACGAGCGGTCGTCCAGAACGCCGTCCTCATGACCCAGCAACGCGAGGTCCGAGGCTGCGCCGGCGATCCGATCAGCAAGGGCGGCGCGCCGCGATATGCCATCCGGGGCATCCGCGGGTGCCGTATCCCAATACACGGCGACTTCCGCGAGGTATGGCTGAAACCCGGCCTCGTCGATGGTGTCGGGCAAGGCAGGCTTGCTGGCCTGTTCCGTTGCCAGCCACGCCTGTAGCCGCGAGAGACGATCGAAGGCGCTGACGCCTTGTTGGTAAACGGATTGCGTGGAGGCGGGCGGTGCCTCGGGCGGGAGCATGTCCATGGTGCGTCCTTTGCGTGGGGAAATCCAACGCAAAGTGTATAAATGGACATCTATACGGGTTAGCGGCGCGAGTCGCTCCTGATCCCGTCGCGGCCCGCGAGACGAAGTGCGGAATCCCTGACGCCGTGAGGCTAGATCTTGTAGCCGCGATGGATCGCTACGATGCCATTGCTGAGGTTGCGGACTTCCACGTGTCCGTAGCCGGCCGCGAGCATCATCGCCTTGAGGGTGTCCTGGTCCGGATGCTTGCGAATCGACTCGGCGAGGTAGGTATAGCTGTCCGCGTCGTTGGCGAAGAGACGGCCCAGGCGCGGGAGGATCTTGAAAGAGTGCACGTCGTACAGGCGGGAAAGCAGGGGGCTCTGCACCTTGGAGAATTCCAGTACCAGGGCCCGGCCGCCCGGCTTCAGGATGCGATGCATGTCCGCCAGCGCCTTGTCCTTGTCGGTGACGTTGCGCAAGCCGAACGCGATCGTGACGGCGTCGAAGCTGTTGTCGGGGAAGGGCAGCGCCTCGGCGTTCATCTGGGCCCAACGCAAGCCGGCAACGAGGCCCCGGTCGGTCAGGCGGTCGCGGCCAACGCCCAGCATGGCGGCATTGATATCGCCGATCACCACTTCACCCTCGTCGCCCACCACCGGCTTCAGCAGCGCCGCGATGTCACCCGTGCCGCCGGCGAGGTCGAGTACGCGGTCGCCACGCCGCACGCCGCTGACGGCCACGAAGTGGCGCTTCCACAAACGGTGGATGCCGAACGACATGAGATCGTTCATGAGGTCGTAATTGCGAGCGACCGATGTGAAAACCTGTCCGACAAGTTTTTGCTTGTCGGACAGGGGCACATCGCGGAAGCCAAAGTGAGTGGTTTTCTGGTTTTCCATGCCCTGCATGGTACTCCGTTCGGCCCCGTCAGGCAGCCGTCCCTCGGGTTCGGCGCATCACGGGTGCATCGGGGGGAGAGGCCTTGGGCGCCCGCCACGCTCGCCCACGGAGAGGATGTGCGTCGAGGGAACGCGGATAGGCCGTTCGCTGTGCAGGGTGTACTGATATTCGCCGCCCGGCAGGGGACGCCGGCGCACCTGGAACGGCGCCTCCGGCTCGAGAAGGATGCGGCCGTCGCCCACGTTCCGGTGATGGAAACGCATCATGTCGATCTGCAACCAGTAGCCCAGAGGATCACGGCGCCCTGTCTGGTGGACCGGTGACGTGCCGAGTACATCGGAGAGCAGGGCGGGTGGCGTTTCCGGCGGAAGCGCCGATACGGGATAGGTACGTGGGCCATCGGGTGCGCCAGCCCATATCGGTTCGTGCGTCAGCGTGACGCCTCTGAGGTTTGCGGCCGGCCAGAATTCCGACTCGAACGGACTCTCGCTGAAATACCAGACCTTTTCCGGCCAATCGTGCCAGTTGACGACCTCGGCGGCTGGCGAAGCCTGGGTTATCGCACCGCTGGTGGAGGCGATCGGATCCGGGGACTGACGCGTGGCGTTCCTGGCCACCGTGAGAGCCTCTTCCCACCGCTGCCTCTGCGTTGGAGTCAGCACCGGTGCCGACGGGCTTGCATCGCCCGTGGACGAGGAAATGGATGGAACCTGGTCGTCCACGCCATGGGGGATGCCCGGCGGGGACGGGACGCGCCGGCCGTCGTAGCGCGCGTACCCGGCGATGTTCATGACTTCCGCACGCTCGGTGACGAGCGGGAACTGGCGGTCGACCTCATGGAAGAAGACGCGTCGCTGGTGGGCGTTCAATTCCACGATGTCGGGATGCAGGTGTGGGTCGATCAGTAGCGCGCTGCGTGGCTGGACCGCGAACTTCAAGTGCGTTCCGTCGGGTCGCACCAGCGCGATCGCGCTCGGGTTGTCCGTCAAGGCGGTGGTTATCTCGGCACGCATCGGTTCGAGCACCGGCGGTAACGGCATGGCCTGCGCCGCGGCCGGGGCGGGGGCGGGGAGGGCAGGCGCTTCGTGCGCCGGTACCGGCGCGGGTGGTGCCTGCTCTTCGAGGGACAAGCGACGGAGCAACCGGCGCATCCGGCGCATGCCTCCGCGCAGTCCCGCATCCTGGGCATAGACCCATTTACCATCGACACGTTCGATCAACGGCCCGGTGAAGCGGGCATCGAGGGCGCCTTTCGCCGGGGCAAGTCGCCAGCGGCCATAATCGGTGTCATGCCGAACGAAGAAAAACTTCCCCTCATGCTCTATGTAAGCCTGGTCGCGCACACGAAAGATGCCCTCGTCGTCCGGTTTGCCCGCCCTGCGCAGATTCCGTGCGGCATATCGGTCCTCGAACAGCACACGCGGAGGCGTCAACCGGACAGGAGCGCTTGCCACGCCGCTCGCCGCGGTGCGTGAGCGCACGATGGACGCCGCGATGTGGCGCCCACCGACGAACGGCGGCACGACGAGGTTCAGCGCGTTGACATAGCCGTCGGTAAAGGCGACGAACGCCTGCCCGGTGTCGCCTGCCTTCGCATGATCGTAGAAACGCCAGGACGCCTGCGCGAGGCGTGCGAGGCTGGCGGGTAGCTCGGTCAGCGCGGTTGCCGCCAGGCCGGCTGCCGGATTGATATTGAAACGGCCTCCCAGGTAGGCGAACAACGCATCCTTGTCCGCGCCCGATGTGGAGCGGGCAAGGAAGCGCGTATCGCGCCGGTATTTCTCGACCGTGGCGTCATAGGCCGCGGCGAGGAAATCCCCCTGTACCTGGTGTTCGCCGAACGGTGCGGCGGTGAGCGTGTACGCGATGCTTCCACTGGCTCCGAATACCCAGTGCGCGAGCCGGTCTCCGGCGAAGTGACGGCTCGCCCCGTTAGGCGACAGGGTGGCGAATTCCGCCGGAAGGCGATCGAGCAGGTACTCGCGGAAGGCAGGGTGATAGAGGAAGCGGCGCGCGGCATCCTGCCTGTCGCTGAACTCCCTGAAAGTCAGCCCGTCTGGTGCTCCCGGCGTATACATGACCACGCGGGGCACGCTGTTCGGTGTGCGCACGGCGAAGACGAGGATGCCGTCCATGGGCGCCTGCTGGTAGGTGACCTGGAAAACCGTGATGTCGTGGCCGCCGACGCTGCGATGGCTTGCCGGGGCGTCGAGTGCTGCTTCAACCCATCGGAAACCGCGCTCCTCGCGGTCGTCGATGAATGAACGCGGTTCGCCGGGAAGGTAGTACGACAGGCGCGCCTGGGCGGCCTGAAATCGCATTTCCGCCGCCTGCACGGCCATGGCCATCTTACGGGCCAGGGCGCCAGTGGGGCCCTCGCGAAGCCGCTCTTCAAGGTGCGCCTGATAGCGGTTGGCGATATCGAGGTCGCGAACGATATCGCGGATCGCCCCGTGGCCGAGGCGGTCGCGCAACGACGTGCCTTGCTCGTCGATGGCGTGCAGTGTCTCTAGCGAAAAACGGCCGACATTCTGGCAGGCCAGGTCCACGAGCGACATGCGCCGCACCTGCGTCGAACCCGGTAACGGATCAAGCGGGGCGAGCGCTTCCGGCAGGACCTTGATCCGGGCGGCTTCGATGGTGATCGCTTCAGGCGACTCGTCGATTCCCAATGCCGCCAGCCTGCCCGCGAGCTGGTGCGAAGCGAAGGCGTGCAAGGTCATGGGTGGCTGAATGCCAGTGACCGCCCGGAGCATCCCTACCGCCGCGAGCGACTCGTTATATCTATCGCGTGCCCGGTACCACGCCGTGCGAACCGGGTCCGGGACGTTCGCCAGCCGGCTGGCGACGAGGCCTTCGAGCAGGAGCGCTTCGCGCAGCTGCTCCATGCCCGCGATGTCCAGCAGCGCATCGGACGATAGCTCACCGCGAATCCGGTCGCCGAGATCCTTGGCGGCCTCTGCTCCGGTTCCTGTCCCGGCCGTGTCGAGGACATGGTCGTCCGCCGCCAGTGCGATGCGCCCCGACTGGACCTCGACCATCCGCGTCGCCAGTGTGGTGAAGACGTGGTCCGGAATATCCCGGGAGCCGACGACGCCTCGTGCCTTCGCATCGGTGAATTCGTCATTCTCCAGGCCGGTTCCGTCAGCGAGGTCCACCGACTCCAACAACCTGCGGCGAGTCGATTCCAGCAGCTTCTCCAGCGAGTCGAAGGCCTCCCACCCGCCGTGGGCCGTGAAGAGAAGCGCGAGCCCCGGCGTGCCGTCGTCGTCGACGATCAACGACCCGGCATGTGCGGCATCACCAAGCATGAGCGCGCGGGCGTGCATTCCTTCCGGGAGCGGCGCGTCGTGTAGCGTGGAGATGCGTTTCGCGAGCAATGCCGCTTCCTGGCCGAGTGTTCCGTCGAGTCCGCGCAGCGTGGCCTGTTCCTTCATGGCCTCGGCAAGTCGGCGGCCCAGGACGACGGTGCGTGAATCGTTTCCTTCCGTGGCCGGGGCATGCCAGAACTGGCTTAATTTCGCGAGCAGATCCCGTGCGCCTTCCGCATTGGACTCCGCCAGCGTCGGCTGGGCCTCACATAGCCGAAAGAGCGCGTCCCTTGTCTCCGTCAGACGGCGTAGCGCGTCGATCGCCGCCTGGTTTTCATTCTGTACCGCCTCATGAGGCGTGGTCTGGATATCCATGGTTGCTTCCTTGCGGTGGTTGTCACTTCAATCGCCTGTCGGTCGGCGCGGGTGCGATGCGCTGGACCCGGTGGCATTGCCACGGGCAGCTCGCGGAGGCGCCATATCCGTCTGGCGATCCTTCAGTGCGGGGGAGCCGCAGTGTAGACAAGGCATCATTCCCACCGCCGTCAGCCAATGCCCCGGCTAGACAAGGCCCGTTCTCGCAATCGTGTCGGCCTTCCACAGCCGACGACGCGCTTCAATGATGCTTGTCGTGCCGGGTATGTTCGTTGGACACGTGGCGATCGTGCAGTGACTCGCCTGCGGACCCATCATCGGGATCGACCGGCGGCCGTGCATCGAAGTCGCGGTCGTTCTCGCCACCGGGCGTGATCTTGAGTATCGAGTGCCGTACCTCGCGGGCGAGGATCACGCGGGCATCGCGCACCATGTCCTCCAGCGCATCGCTGAAATCGAGCTTGCCCGCGTCGTCGGTCCAGACCACCTTGGCTTCACGGAGCTTCTGGATGAAACCGCGGAACAGCGCCTTGTCGAAGAACTCGGGCGCCGACAGTTCGTTGAGCATGCTCAAGCGTTGCGCGGTGAGCGTGCAGGCGGTTTCCAGTTCGCCGGCGCTCATCGTGTGCGGGCCATTCTTCACCAGGGCGGCGATGGCGATGTAATAGCGCTCGAACGCCTGGAGCATGCTCCTCGCGATCACGCGAAGCTGGTAAGCCCCATCGTCCTGGCCGGGGCCGCGTTCGAGCAGGCGGCCTTCGGCGCTGGATTCCAGGATGCCGCGGCGGACGAAGAACTCGATCGTCTCCTCCACCTGGTTGGCGAACCCTGCGCTGTCCCAGGGCAGGAACAATTCACCCTGGATGAACGGGTAGATGATCTGCCCGAGGCGCAGCACGGACGAACGTGACATGCGCCGGTTGTTGAGGAAGCAGGCGGCCACCCACGCGGCGGCCGCGTTGAGGTGCAGCACGTTGTTGCGGAAGTACGACAGGAGCACCGCCTGCTCACCGTCGGTGATCAACACGTCGCCGAGCGGATGGCGGACGCGGCGAATCCAGCCCATCTGCTCGCCGTAGGCGACGACGCCCTGCGGGTTCATCGGCGTGATGGTCACGCGGTCGGAATACGGAAGCTCCTGGAACAGCGCCTTGGTCAGTTCGATCTGGGCGAGCAGGTCCGCCTCGGCCATGGCGTGTTTCGGCGTCGCCAGCAGGGCGAGCGCGAGCAGGTTGATCGGGTTCACGTCCGCCGCGCGGTTGATGTTCACCTGGATGCGTTCGGCGAGGTCGTCCACCACGCCGCTCATCCATTCCGGCTTCACATCGGGATCGGCGGTCGCTTCGCGCCAGTTCGGCGCGGCGCTGTCGAGAAGGGGCGTGAGCAGGACGGGCTCGCCGAAGTTCAGCGTCACATGCCCATAGCGCTGGCGCAGCACCTTCAGGCCGCGGATCAGGCCCAGCAACGACTCCTTCTCTTTCGGTTTGCCTGATAGTTCGCCGATGTACGACTTGCCTTCCATCAGCTTCTCGTAGCCGATGTACACGGGCTGGAACAGGACGGGACGGCGCGGCGCGCGGAGAAAGGCGCGCAAGGTCATCGCGAGCATGCCCGCCCGTGGCGCGAGCAGCCGGCCAGTGCGCGAGCGCCCGCCTTCGATGAAGTATTCCAGCGGCACGCCGCGATCGACGAGCTGGGCGAGGTATTCGTTGAACACCACCGAATACAGCGCATTGCCCTTGAAACTACGGCGCAGGAAGAAGGCGCCACCGCGGCGAAGGATCGGACCGACGACGGGGAGGTTCAGGTTCACGCCCGCGGCGATGTGCGGAGGCACGACACCCGAGTGATGCAGCTGGTAGGAAAGCAGCAGGTAGTCCGTGTGACTGCGATGGCACGGCACGTACACTACCTCGTGGCCGGGCGCGGCGGCGCGCGCCTTGTCGAAGTGGTGCATGGCGATGCCGTCGTACAGCTTGTTCCAGAAATTCGACAGCAGGAACGAGGTGGAGCGCACCACGGGATGCGAGTAATCCGCGGCGATCTCGAGGGCGAAGTCGCGCGCACGCCGCTGCGCCTTCGCCAGCGAGATATTCTCCTTGCTCGCCGTGGCCGAGATCGCATCGCGCACCGGCTGCGTGTTCAGCACGGCATCGACCACCGTGCGGCGATGCGAAAGGTCCGGCCCGATCACCGCGGCGCGGATGCGGCGGAAGTGCGTGCGCAGGACACGCGCGATCTTGCGCGTGAGGCGCTCGGGCGTCAGGCCACCCGACTCGCCGAGTACCGAGCGCAGCGATACCGGCGTGGAGAAGTGCACCACGGTGTCGCGACCGTTGAGCAGCAGGGCCAGCATGCGACGGAAACGGCCGACCACGAGCCAGTTTTCGGCGAACAGCACGCTGAACCATCCACTTTCGCGGTTCGGCGCACGGCCGACGTAGATCGATACCGGCACCACCTGGATGTCCCGCGAAGGATCGTCCTGGATCGCGCGGATCAACTGGCCGATCGGCTCCTTGGGTCCGCGCGAGTCGGTGCGCCCGAAGATCCACCCCTGCCGGCGGCTGAGGGAGAACACGGAACGGCGGCGGCGGCCGGGCAGGTTGATCAACTGCATCGGGCTGGGCAGCCCGGCTTCGCGGCAGGCGCGTTCCAGGATCAGCACGTCGGACGTGCCGTCGCGCTCGATGGCATAACAGACCGCCGCCCCGCTGTTGAGCAGGGTCGCGGGTTCGGCGGGATCACGCTTGATCCGCACCCAGGGTTCGAGCAATCGACCCAGCAGCTTGAACCACCAGGGCGAACGGGCGACATGGACGTGCGGATCCGCACTCATCGGAATTTCGGGCATCGTGGGATTGTACGGCTTCAGCGGGTCCGGGCGTCCGCGACCGGGGCGCCCGGGTTACGCGGCGGGGGCGGCGCGGTGGAAGGAGGCGCGGGCACGCTGGAGGCGGGCGCCGGCGGTACCAGCCGTGCGTGTTCGTCGCGCACACGCTGGAGCAGGTCGCTGTCGTACCAGCGGCCGTCCAACAGCACCAGCGTGGCGTCGGTCTGGATGGGCTTGTCGAGCACCGTATAGGTGATCTTCACGTGGGCGGAGCCGCCATTGCTTTCGAGCGCGTCGATGCTTACCGATTCGAAGCTCTTGTCGATCGACAGACCATAGACGTCCAGCAGGCGCTTCAGGCCCATCCAGGCCGTGGACCAGGTGGCCATGGATTGTTCGAAGCTCATGGCGTGCAGCGCTTCTGGGGTCGAGAGACCGCTCTTGCGCGCGGTGTCGACGAGGACGCCGATGGCCTCTTTCGCCTTCGCCTGGTCGGCCCAGTCCACCGTCTGCGTCCACGGCGCGACCGCGTTGACGATCTCCCGCAGCTGCCGCTTCTGGGACAGCGTGAGGTCCTTCGCCTGATCGATCGCGGTCAACGCCATCGACTGGCCTACCCCCGAGAGCAAGGGCATCTGGTCCTTGTAGTCGCGGTTGAAGCGCAGGAGGATGGGGCGCAGGTCGGCGAAGAGCTTCTTCTCGGCATCCGGCTCGGTCAGGCGCTTCACGCCCGCTTCGAATTTCGCCCGGTCGTCCGGAGTGACCGGGCTTTGCGCGGCATTGCGCAGCGGCCAGTCCGCACGCAGCGTGGCGAAGTCCGCCGGCGGTAGCGCGTGCTTCCAGAACAGGTCGAACTTGCCCTCGCGCAGCAGGGCCAGCGACTCCCGGGTGGCGTCTTCTGGAGAACCGCCGCCCGGTGTTCCCGGGGCTTCCTTCTGCTTGTTGCAGGCGGCAAGCAGCGTGAGGAACAGCAGGAGGATCCAGACAATCGGACGATGGCGGCGCATGGCGGGGTCGGCGGCGCTTGGCGAAGGGGAGGTGGAGGATACAGGGCGCCCGGTATCGATGGGGGCGTCGCGCGCCACCTCGCCCGGGCGGCCTTAAAAGAAAAAACCCCGGAGACGCGACGTCTCACGGGGTTATCCAGCCCGAAGCCGGAAAGGGAAATGGCCTTGCCTGCTTTGCTTTGGGCACCGCAGGTTTCGGCGAGAGAAATGATAGTTGGCCGACATTGCTAAAGCAATATGTCAGCTACATGCTATTAAGTCATTGATTTTACTTGGTTCGAAGCGAGTCGATCTTCTTCTGGCGGCGCTCGTTGCGCTGCAGCCCGTAGTCATTGTCGAACAAGGCCGATTCCCAAGCGCCATAGGTCGGGTTCGGCAGCACGAACCAGCGTTCGCCGATCCATGCCGTGTACGGCGCCATGGCCTTCGCACGGCCCTGGGCGGTATTGCCCGGCACGTTGGCGAAATCGCCGATCTGGTCGCCGAACTGCATCAGCACGCGATAGTCCTTCGCCACGAGCTGGCGCCGGCAGCCTTTCTCGCTTCCGACCTGCTCGCAGCCCTCGACGAAGGTTCCGAGACCGAGGAAAGACTGCTTTCCCGCGACGGGGAAGCCTGCGGAGCGAAGGTTGGCCAGCGTGGCTTCGTCCAGATCCTTCGCGCGGTTGGATATGTAGATCACCGCGATGCCGTGGTCGGCCGCGAACCGGGTGAATTCGAGCGCGCCAGGCAGCGGCCGGGCGATGGCTTCCTTGCACCACGCGGCCCATTCCGCCTCGTTGAACTCGCCGCCCGACCGGATGAGGCGAGCCTGGTACGGCGAGTTGTCGAGCGCGGTTTCGTCGATGTCCAGCACCACGGCGGGTTTCAGGCCCTTCAGCGAGGGGTGCGCGGCACGATCGTCTTTCGGCAAGGCATCCCAGGTGGGGTCCTTCTTCGCCTTGAGAAGTTTCTCCCGGGCGTCGCGGTAGGTCTGCAAGTAGATGAAATCGTGCTCGCTCGCGTTCTGCGACCAGGCCACGGCATTCAGGTTGTCATCGGCGGAAGGGGCGGCGGGAGCTTCGGCTGCCGGCGTCGCCGTGACGGGAACGGGAGCCGCCGCCTGCGGTACGTGCGCACAGCCGGCGAGGATCAAGGCGGCTGCGAACGCGGCCGGGACGAACTTCATCATGAAAACCCCTGGCAAACAGGCATCGCGCCCGTGGGGCGGCGATTGTCAGGGCAGTTTACGACAGCATGACGACGGCGGCACGCCTCTGGCGCGACCACCCCGCGTCCTGACAGACTGCGCCCTCATCCACGACGAGACCGCTCATGGAAGCCGCCCCTTCGCGGACGCACGCCGTGCGCATCGCCAGTTACATCGCCGCCGGACTCGGCCTGTTCCTCGTCCTCTACCTGCGTCTGCTCCCGGCCTTGCTCGCGGGCCTGCTGGTCTACGAGGTCGTGGTCTCCACGGCTCCCCTCATGGGGCGGAAGCTGTCGGGCGACCGTGCCCGCGCCCTGGCCGTCGCCCTCGTCGGCGTCATCGTGGTCGGTTTGCTCACCCTGCTGATCCTCGGCGGCATCAGCTTCTTCCGCAACGAGATCGGCAACCCGGAAGACCTCTGGCAGAACAAACTCATGCCCGTGGTGGAGCGCGCGCGCCAGCAACTGCCGCCGGCGGTGGTCGATCGCCTCCCGGAGAGTGTCGACGCCTTGCGCATCACGGCGATGGACTGGATGCGCTCGCACGCCGTCACCTTGCAGCTGGCCGGCAAGGAGGCCGCTCGGGTTCTCGTGCACATCCTCATCGGCCTGGTGCTGGGCGCCATCATCGCCCTGAGCCGGGCCCGGCCCACGCACCAGATAGGCCCATTCGCCGCGGAACTCAGCCTGCGCAGCGCAAGGCTCGCCGACGCGTTCCACAACATCGTCTTCGCGCAGATCAAGATCTCGCTGTTCAACACCTTGTTCACCGCGATCTACCTGCTCTGCGTGCTGCCGCTTTTCGGCGTACACCTGCCGCTGACCAAGACATTGATCGTGATCACCTTCATCGTCGGGTTGCTACCGGTCATCGGCAACCTGCTGTCGAACACGGCGATCACCGTCGTCGGCTTGTCGGTATCGTTGTACGTGGGGCTGGGCGCGCTGGCGTTCCTCGTGGTCATCCACAAGTTCGAATATTTCCTCAATGCACGTATCGTCGGCGGGCAGATCCGGGCCCGTGCGTGGGAGCTGCTGGTGGCCATGCTGCTGTTCGAAGCCGCGTTCGGCCTGCCCGGCGTGGTGGCGGCACCGATCTTCTATGCGTACCTGAAGGCCGAACTGGAAGCGGAACGCTTGATCTAGCGTTCATCGGCCGGCTGCTGGAATCGCGCCACCCTCGAGGAGTTGCAGCATGGCAGGTATCACGCAGGACCCGCGCAGCATCCGCATCGCCACCTATGTGCTGGCGGCGTTGGCGTTATGGGGCATCCTGATGCTTCACCTCATCTCGGCGCTGCTCGCCGGCTTGCTGGTATACGAAGTCGTGGAAGCGCTGACGCCACTCATCCGGCGCGTCATTCCCGGCGAACGCGCGCGACTGATCGCGGTCGGCGTGGTCACCGTGGTCGTGGTGGGCGCGATCATCCTCATCGTCGTGGCGGCGTTGTCGTTCTATCGGCGCGACATCGGCGATCCCCAGGAATTGTGGGACAGCAAACTGCTGCCCCTGCTAAGCAAGGCCCATGAGCAGTTGCCGCCCTGGTTGACCTCGCGCCTTCCCGACAGCTTCGTCGATTTCCGCGAGCAGGGCATGGCCTGGATGCACGAGCATTCGGGCGACCTGCGCCTGGCCGGCACGACGACGGCGCGCGTGTTCGCGCACATCCTCATCGGCCTCGTCCTGGGGGCGATCGTGGCGGTGACCCATGGCGCGGGTGGCCGTCCGGCGCGGCCGCTGTCGTTCGAGCTGTCGACGCGCGCGATGCGGCTGGCCCATGCGTTCCACAACATCATCTTCGCCCAACTGAAGATCTCGGCGATCAACACCGCGCTGGCGGCGGTCTTCCTTCTGGTCGCACTGCCGTCGTTCGGCGTACACGTGCCACTGGCGAAGACGATGGTGCTGGTGACCTTCGTGACGGGCCTGTTGCCCGTGGTGGGGAACCTCATATCGAACACGCTCGTGACCATCGCGGCGCTGTCCGTCTCGCTATGGGTGGGCGTGGCCGCGCTGGGCTTCCTGATCGTCGTGCATAAGCTGGAGTACTTCCTCAACGCGCGCATCGTCGGTGGGCAGATCCGTGCCCGCACGTGGGAACTGCTCGTGGCGATGCTGGTCTTCGAGGCCGCGTTCGGTCTGGCGGGCCTGGTGGCGGCGCCGATCTACTACGCCTACCTGAAGAGCGAACTGGAGGCCGAAAAGCTCATCTGAACCCGCGAGATTTCAGGCGCCGCCGGCCAGCATGGCCCTGATCCTCGCCATGTGCGTCTCGGCCGTTTCCTTTTTCACTTCGGCATCGGCGTCCGGATCCTTGCCGTCCCAGTGAAGATCGTCCTGCGGGAGTTCCTCCAGGAAGCGGCTGGGATCGTTGTTGAGGATCTCGCCGTACTTGCGTGAGCGGGCCGCGAACGACAGCGTCAGCATCTCCTTGGCCCGCGTGATGCCCACGTACATCAGGCGCCGTTCCTCGTCGAGGCGTCCTTCGTCGATGGCCCCTTCATGCGGCAGCGTGCCGTCCTCGCAGCCGACGATGAAAACGAACCGGAACTCCAGCCCCTTGGCCGAATGCAGGGTCATCATGCGCAACGCGTTGCCGGGGTCGTCGCGGTCGGCGTGGCTGAGCAGGGCGAGTTGCGCCGCGATGTCGCCGGTACGGCCGCCATCCTTTCCCATCGCGCGGAACCAGTCGACGAGTTCACGCAGGTTACCCAGGCGGCGTTCGCGCAGCGCCTCGTCGGGCGTGGATGCGGCGATCTGCGCGCCGTATCCGGTTTTCTCGATCACGGTGTCGACGAGGTCGGCGGCACTCTCATGCACCGCGTGGCTGCGCAGTTCGTCCATCAGGCGCGCGAAGCCTGCAAGCGCCGACGCCGGGCGTGGGGAGATGTTTTTCAGCGCGGCGTCGCTACGCGCGGCATCGAGCAGCGACGCGTTGCGCGCCTGCGCCATCTGGCCAAGTTTTTCCAGCGACGTGGCGCCGATCTCGCGCTTGGGCACGTTCACGACGCGGAGGAAAGCCGCGTCGTCCGTGGGATTCGTGAGCAGGCGCAGGTAACAGAGGATGTCTTTCACCTCGGCGCGATCGAGGAACGAAAGCGCGCCGCTTAGGTGATACGGCACGCGGGCCAGGCGGAGTGCCTTCTCGAGGGCGCGCGCCTGGAAATTGCCTCGATACAGGATGCAGAAGTCATCCCAGCGGATACCCTTGTCCTTGTACTTCTCGTGCAGGTTCGCCGCGATGGCGGCGATGCGTTCCGCCTCGTGATCGCTGTCCTTGCACTCGATCACGCGGATGGGTGGACCCTCGATGTGGTCGCTCCACAGCTTCTTTTCATGCGCGTGCGGGTTGTTCGCGATCAGCTGGTTCGCCGCGCGCAGGATGCGCTTCGCGCAGCGGTAGTTCTGTTCGAGTTTGATGACGCGCAACTGTGGGAAATCGCGACCCAGTTGATCGATGTTTTCCGGATTCGCGCCGCGCCAGGCATAAATGCTCTGGTCGTCGTCGCCCACGCAGGTGAACCTCGCTTTCGGGCCGGCAAGCGTCTTGAGCAGGCGGTATTGCGCGTCGTTGGTGTCCTGGTATTCGTCCACCAGCAGGTAACGCAGCCGTTCCTGCCAGATGGCACGCGCATCGGCATCGTTTTCGAGGATGCGCAGGGGCAGGCGGATCAGGTCGTCGAAGTCGACCGCGTTGAAGGCGGCCAGGCGCTGCTGGTAGAGGTCGTAGATCGTGGCCGCCTCGATCTCGCGCGGGCTGCGTGCCGAGGCCATGGCTTCCTCGGGCGTCAGGCCCGCGTTCTTCGCGCGGCCCACGAGGTTGCGAATACCCTGGATGACTTCCGGTTTCACGCCCTTGGGCGACAGCTCCTTGATCATGTTGCCGCTGTCGTCGGCGTCGAGCACGGAGAAGCCGCGGCGCAACTGCGCGCGCTCGTGCTCGATCTGCAGGAACTTCAGCCCCAGCGCATGGAAGGTGCAGACGGTGAGGGCTTTCGCGGCGTCATCGGAAATGAGCCTGCCGACGCGTTCACGCATTTCCTTCGCCGCCTTGTTGGTGAAGGTGATGGCGGCGATCTTCTCGGCGGCCAGGTGCCGGCGCGAGATGAGATGGGAAATTTTTTCCGTGATGACACGGGTCTTGCCGGAGCCGGCGCCGGCCAGCACGAGGAGGGGACCGTCGCAGTATTCGACGGCCGCGTGTTGTTGCGGGTTGAGCATCGGGATCGGCCGTAGGACAGGCGGACGAGGCCCCGGATGTTAGCAGGTGGGAAGGCGGGCCGTATGCCGGCCGGCGGCCTTGGCGGTACCATGGGCGGTCACGCACCGGACCGATCGCATGGCCAAGCTTTATTTCTACTATTCGGCAATGAACGCCGGCAAGACCACGACGCTGTTGCAAAGCGCGCACAATTACCACGAGCGCGGCATGCGCACGCTCATTCTCACGCCGGCGCTGGACCATCGGTATGGCGAGGGCATCGTGGCCTCGCGCATCGGCCTGCAAGCCCGCGCGATGCGTTTCGCTGGCGACGACGACATCTTCGCTCTCGTGGAAGCCGACATCCGGCGCCGCGGGCCGCTCCACTGCGTCCTGGTGGACGAGGCCCAGTTCATGAGCAAGGCCCAGGTCTGGCAGCTCTCCGACGTGGTCGACCGCCTCGGTATCCCCGTGCTCGCCTATGGCTTGCGCACGGATTTCCGCGGCGAGCTTTTCGAGGGCAGCAAGTACCTGCTCGCCTGGGCGGACAACCTCGAGGAGATCAAGACCATCTGCCATTCGGGCAAGAAAGCCACCATGGTGGTGCGGGTGGACGAACATGGCCGCGCGGTGACCCAGGGCCCGCAGGTTGAGATTGGCGGCAACGACCGCTATGTCTCCGTGAGTCGTGCCGAGTTCAAGAGCATCACCGGTGGCGACGGCCGTATCGAGTTGCAGCAATCGGTGCTGCCGCTCGGAGAAAACGATCCCGACGAAGGAAGCCACGCGTGACCGAGACGACGACGCCCCAGGCCGCCGAATGGCCGCGCCCCTACTGGAAGCCCAGCGACGAACAGGCGGTCCTGCTTTTCTTCGTATTCGGCGCCTTCCCCGAGGACCTCGCCATTCCGGCCGCGCGCTACGGCAGCCCTGGCCTGCCGGAAGGGGTCGAGCTGCAGCGATTCCAGAACGCGGTGCTTGCGCGCTGGGAAGGCTATCCCCTGTCCGGCGCGCTGGGTGAGCTGCTGCGCGAGGACAATCCGGAGGCCTTCGCCGCGGCCAAGGCCGCGCCGCACGTCGTGGCCATCCGTGGACGTTTCGCCGACCGCGATCGCCTCGATTACCTGCGAGACACCCTCGGTGTCGTCGCCGCGCTCACGGATACCGGCGGCAAGGCCGTCGTCGATCCCCAGATCCTCACGCTGTTCGACGCAGCCGGTTGGCGCGAGCACTACCTCGTCCAGGGGGGCGCGCCACCGCGGCATCATGTGTTGATCCTGTGCAGCCCCGAGGAAACCAAGGGCCGTTCCTGGATCCGCACGCGCGGCATGCGCAAGTTCGGCCGCCCCGACGTCAGCCTCACCAACGTGCCCGATCGGGAAATCGACCGCGCCGGCGCATTGGCCGAGCGCTTCGTGGAATTGGGAGCGCTTGGCGCCCACTTCGATCCGCGGCAGCCGATCGAGGTGGACGGTGTGGACGGCGGGTTGTCGGTGACCTTGTCCGGCAGCGAGGAAGACCCGGCCTTCAACAATTCCCACGCGGACATGCGCTGGCCTGACTGACCGCGGGCCTCAGGGCATGGCGTCCGGTGCCCACAAGGTGAGCCACGTCGCGAATGTCGCCGCGTCGCCGCGCTCGTGGAAATCCACGGCGACGAAGTTCGGCTTGCGCCGCGCCACCGGACGGCAATACTCGATGTACCGTTCGCTCAATCGTTCGAAGCGATTGTCGGTGCTCGCGTGCAGCCTGAGCGGCACGCCGTGGAACTGGTTCATGGTGAACAATGGCCGCCAGCCCGGCTTTTCGGTGATCTCGCGACGCGAGAGCGGGTGCGTCGTGCCGTTCCAGCGGCTACGGCATTCGTTGTCGTGCTGGAAGATCGTCGCGCCGAGACTCCAGTAGTTCTCCACGGTGAAAACCTCGCTGGGCATGACGTGGATGGCGCCGGCGCCGGTCATCAACGCGCCGCTGTTGTCGGTGTTGAGGCTGAAGACGAGGATGCGCTGTCCGCTCTCGACTATCTCGGCGTAGGTGGGCCACGCCGGTGTCGACCACGCATAGGGGTCGAAGGTCCTGCCTACCAGGCCTGGGGCACGCTCCAGTTCGGCGAGAAGATGGCGCCTGCTGGTGAAATCCTCCAGATGCAGGCTCACGATCGCCTTCGGCTCGCGTTCGAGGAAGGGCAGCAGGGTCTTGTTGACCAGATCGGCGAAGGTCTGCGAATCGCCGAGGCATGTCCTGTGACAGAGCCGCACGCGCCCCCGGTCGTAATAAAGGTCGAGCATCAGGCCGCGTACGCCTTCGGTCAGTTGGCGGTCGATGGTCTGGCTCTGGTTGGGAATGGTTCCGTTGCTCGTGAAGGCGTTGTGGCTGGTCACCCAACTGTAGCGATCGAAAGGCCGGCTCATGTCCGCCGGGATGCCTGCGGTCGTGCTGCCGAGAGCCGTGTTCGCCGCCAGGGCGAGGGCGAGAAGGGCGATGCGCTGGATCGCCTGTATCGGGCGGAGGCTGTTCATGGTGCTTCCATGCAGGGTGGGTGCACGAAAGCTTAGAAGTGGCACCCTTGCGACGCCGTAGTCTTACGACGTCACCCGGCGTCGTCCTCACTACTTCTGGCAGGCCGGGCAATAGAACGAAGCACGTTGGCCCAGGGTCACCACGCGGATAGCCGTTCCACAAACCTTGCAGGGTTCATCGGCACGCCCGTACGCGAACAGCTCCTGGAAGAAATAGCCTGGCGCACCGTCCGGCGCGAGGAAATCGCGCAGTGTCGTGCCGCCACGCTCGATCGCATGGGCGAGGATCCGCTTCACCTCCGTCGCCAGTTTCCGATAGCGTTCGCGCGACACCTTGCCCGCCGCACGGCGGGGATCGATCTTCGCGGCGAACAAGGCTTCGCTCGCGTAGATATTGCCGACGCCGACGACGACGGCGTTGTCCATCAGGAATGTCTTCACCGCGGCGGAGCGTCCGCGGGACACCCGCCACAGCAGGTCGCCGTCGAACTCCTCGGTAAGTGGCTCGGGTCCGATGCCTTCGAGCAACTCGTGCGTTTCGCCGGGCATCTGCCAGAGCAGGGCGCCGAAGCGCCGCGGATCGGTGAAGCGCAAGACCTGGCCGGAATCGAGCGCGATGTCGACGTGGTCGTGCTTGCCGATGGGGGTATTGGCGGGGAGCACGCGCAGCATGCCCGACATGCCCAGGTGCAGCAGCGCGGTGCCGGCCTGGGTGCGTAAAAGCAGGTACTTCGCCCTTCGGTCGACGGAGTCGATCGTCTGTCCCGGCAGCAGTATGGAAACCTCCGGCGGTATCGGCCAGCGCAGGTCCGGACGGCGCAGCACGACGCCGGTGACACGATGGCCCTCGACATGGGGGGCGATACCGCGACGAGTGGTTTCGACTTCGGGCAGTTCGGGCATGCGTGAAAGATGGGGCGTACGGCCCCGCCTGGCAAGCGTCGCCCCGGAGGGGCGCCACGTTCGCGGCAGGGCGATGATGAAAGCTACGGGGCGGTGGAGGTCGTCGGCAGCGACGCCGTCCGCGGTGCGCGTGGCAGCGCCTGGGCAGGCACGAAGGCGATGCGCCCGGCCACGCGCGCGTAGCGTTGCTTGCCCAGGGCGGTCATCTCGCCGAATTCGATGCGAGTACCGTCCAGCACCACGACAGCCAGGGGCGGTGCCAGTCCGATCTTCGCGGCGTCGAAACCACTCGCCGGTGCCCAGGCCGTTACGGGGGTCGCCGCCAGGGTGGCCAGCTCTTGCGCCCGCCCTTCGTCCACTGGGCCGTCCGATGCGGTCCAGTGTCCATCATGGCGTTCGAAACGCTGCGCAGGCAGGCCTTTCAGGGATACCTCGATGTGTCGCACGGAGTCTGGATCGAGTGCGGTGAGAATGTGTTCGCGCGCGTCGGTTTCATCGGCGCGCCACTGCCACGCCACGGCGCCCAGGAGGAGCACGATAAGGACAAGCCCCGCCAGCCTCGCTTTCACCTCAGCGCCTCCGTCGCCGCCAGGCGATGCCCGCACCCAGGCCCAGGAGCACGAGCGGTAGCCCGACGAGGAAGCCCAGCGTGACGGCGTTGAGGCCCTCCTGGGAGAGCGAGATCACGCGGTCCGGCGCACCACGGGCGGGCAGGTCGACGAGCACGTCGTCACCGAGGAGCCAGTCGACGATGCGCTCGCCCAGGGCGCGATTGCCGCCGTTGCCGACGTAGGTGTTCGAGAGGAAATCGCCATCGCCGATGACCGCGGCGCGCTGTTCGCTCTTGACCGGGCTCGGCGACAGGCGGTTCAGGGCGAAGGCGAAATCGAGCGGTCCCTTCAACTCGCCCGCCTCGGGATGGAAGGCGACGGTGGAAGCCTCGTCATTGTCGATCCCGCCGAACGCCGTCCAACTGCGTTCCCCCGAGCGAAGGAAGGGAACGACCGCCCAATCGTGGTCGGAGACCTGAGCGAGCGCGGACACCTGGGGGAACAGCGTGGTGTCGCGGAAGGCCCGGGTGATCGCATGGAAGGGATAGTCGCCGATCACGACGATACGAGGGTCATTGACGTTGAGCGTGCTTCCCTGGCCGTCGACGAGGACGCCGGGAAGCACACGCACGCCGAGCACGTCGGCGAGCGCGCCGGTACCGAGGTCGTCGTCGCCCGGCTCGGTCAGCCACAGCAGGTTACCGCCGGTGCGGACGTAATCGACAAGCGCTCCCACGGTGGCCGGCGGCAAGGGCGCGGTGGGGCTCGCGAGCACCACGAGGTCGGTGTGCTCGGGCACGCCCTGGGTCTGGCTGAAATTGAGCGGCACGGCGCGGACGCCACGACGTTCGACCTGGCTCATGAAGACGCCGAGATCGGCATTGGCGTGTCCGTCCGCCTGGCGTTCGCCGTCACCCGTCACGAAGGCGACGATCCGCTGGCCACCGCGGGCGAGCCGCTCCAGGGCGTTCGACAGGTTGCGCTCGTTGATCGGGCTTTCCACGCGCTCTTCGCGACCCTGGTACCGGATCAGCAATGCGCCGTCGCCGGCTATGCCCAACTGGCGCGAGGCGGCGGGATCGACATCGGGATCGACGAAGGACAGCACGAGGTCCTTCTTCTCGCGTGTGTAGCGCTCCAGGACAGCGGCGATCTGTTCGCGCAACGGCCCCGTGGGCGAGATATAGCCGACGACTTCGACGGGACCATGCAGCTTGTCCAGGACCGCGACGCTTTCAGGCGCGAGGCTGGCCCTCGCGCCGCGCGTCCAGTCGAAGGTCCATACATGGCGCGAACTGAGGAAGCCGATGCAGCCGGTGGCCACCAGGAGGCCGAGCAGCACGAGCCAGCGGTCCAGCCGGCGCATCACTGGCGTTCCCTGTCGAAGGACAAGCGGCGGATCGCGAGGCTTAGCGACAAGGCGATCGCCAGCGCGAACCAGGCGAGGTCGCTCGATGCGACGAGTCCGCGCAGGAGGTTTTGCAGGTGCGTGGCCATGGCGAGCCACTCGAGAAAGCCGCCGCTCACGCCGGCGGCCTGCGCTCCGCGGTCGATCGTCCAGAGTGCGAGCGTCACGATGAGAGCCATCGCCGCGGCGATCGCAGGGAAACTCGTCGCCGCCGAGCACGCGATGCCGATCGCCGCGAGGGCGGCCAGCAAGAGCGCCGTGCCGAGGGTGGCGGCGGCGAGCTTGCCCCAGTCGGCCGTCGAGCCGAGGCCGACGACCAGCGGCATCGCCAGGGTGGCCAGCAGCCACAGGGCCAGCCATACGAGCACGGCCAGGTACTTGCCCAGCACGATGCGCCACGGCGGCAAGCCCGTGGAGGAGAGCAGGGCCAGTGTGCCGGCACGGCGTTCACCGGCGATCAGGGTCATGGTCATCAGCGGGACGACGAGGAAGGCGAGCTTGGCCAGTTCGGCGAGGAGGGGAATCGCCACGAGGTCGGTGAAGCCCGGAGCGTCCGCCACGGCGGCCAGTTTCACCTGCGCCCCGAGGAACTGGCCCAGGCCGAGCACGAAGGTCCAGGCCAGCCATGCGATGGTCAGCGCCGCCAGTGTCCATGCCAGTGGACGAACGGCGAGGCGCCGCAATTCGAGCCGGGCGACGGCGGCGACACTCATGCCGCGGCTCCCGTGGCGATGCCGAAGAAAATCGATTCCAGCGAGGCGCCGCCTTCGTCTCCTCGTAGCGGGGCGTCGTGGCGCAGGCGTCCTTCGTGGAGGATGGCGACCCGATCGCAGACGGCCACGACTTCCGCGAGGACATGCGTGGAGAGGATGACGGCGGAGCCGGCGGCGGCTCGCTCGCGGATGAGCTTGCGCAGTTCCCCGACCTGTACGGGATCGAGGGCGTTGGCCGGTTCGTCGAGGATGATGAGTGCCGGGTCGTGCACCAGCGCGCATGCGAGGCCGAGGCGCTGGCGCTGGCCCTGCGAGAGAACGCCGGCGAGACGCCGGCGCAGGTCGCCCAGTTGTAACCGCGCGATGATCGACTGCGCGGCCCGCCGTGCCGCTTGCCGCGCGGCGCCGCGCAGCCGGGCGAAGGCGACGAGGTGTTCCTCCACGGAAAGTTCGGCCCACAGGGGCGCGTTCTCCGGGAGCCAGCCGACGAGTTGGCGGGCGATCGCGGGGTGGGCGACGAAATCACGCCCGTCGAGTTCGATCCGCCCGTGATCCGGGCGGAGTGCGCCGGAAAGCATCGACAGCGTCGTGGATTTTCCTGCTCCATTGACGCCAAGCAGGCCCAGCACTTCACCCCGGTTCAGGGAGAAGGACACGTCGGTGACGGCATCCCGGCCCGCCCTTCGTCGCGAAACCCCTTCGATATTCAGCAGATGGCTCGTGCTCATGCGGTTACGTCGGCGATCGTCGCGCTATGCCGCGCATGTTGCACCCAACGTGCGAGGCGGCCTTGATCAGTCTGAACGGCTAGGCGGGATGTCATCCGGCGATTGTGCGGAATGGGCTCGCGATCCCACAACAACTCCTTTCACAATTTGCCGTTTTCCGTGCTGGTGGGTATGGATGTTGCTGGTTAGACTGGACTTGTATACCTCCTTTCACTTCCCGCGCGGTACCGACTCGATGCTCGACACCCTGCTCGATTTCCTGGCCAACGGACTCACCCGCGCAAGCTGGGGCGAGATGCTGGTCTATCTGCTCGTGGTCACGCAGCTCACCATCTTCACGGTGACGCTCTACTACCACCGCAGCGCGACCCACCGTGGCGTGGATTTCCATTGGACCCTCAACGGTTTCTTCCGTTTCTGGGGCTGGCTTACCACCGGCATGGTGGTGAAGGAGTGGGTGGCCATCCACCGCAAGCACCACGCCAAGGTGGAAACCGAGGAAGACCCGCACAGCCCGCAGATCGCCGGCATCAAGAAGGTCTTCCTGGACGGCGTGGCGCTCTACCGCGAGGCCAGCTACAACAAGGCCGACATGGAGAAGTACGGCCGCGGCACGCCGGACGACTGGTTCGAGCGCAAGCTGTTCGGCAGTCACCCCTACTGGGGCCCGACGCTCATGGCCATCATCGACATTTCGCTGTTCGGCGTGATCGGCCTCGCGATCTGGGCAGTGCAGATGATCTGGATCCCCTTCTGGGCGGCTGGTTTCGTCAACGGCATCGGCCACTGGTGGGGCTATCGCAACTTCGAGAGCTCCGACAAGGCGACGAACATCTCGCCCTGGGGCTTCTGGATCGGTGGCGAAGAACTGCACAACAACCACCATGCCTTCCCCAGCTCGGCGAAGTTCGCCCTGCGCAAGTGGGAGTTCGATATCGGCTGGGCGGCGATCTGCAGCCTGCGTTTCCTGGGCCTGGCCAAGGTGTTGCGTGTCGCGCCCACCCTGAACATCCGCCCGAACGTGCACCTGCCCGATGCCGAGACGCTGAAGGGTGTGCTGACCCTGCGTTTCCAGGCCACCACGGACTATTACCGGAACGTGATCCTGCCGACGATGCGCGAGGAAATGGGCCAGGCCGGGGACAGCATCAAGTCCGTGCCGCGCCGCCTGCGTCGTGCCCTGGCCGACGGCGGCCGCTGGCTCGACAACGATGCTCGCGAGCGTTTGCAGGCCGCTCTGGCGAATCGTCCCGCGCTGCGCACCGTGTGCGAGTTCCGCGCCCGGCTCGTGGCCCTGATGGAAGAGCGTGGCGCCGACAAGTCGCTCAAGGCCTTGCAGCAGTGGATCGTGGAAGCCGAGCAGAGCGGCATCCGCTCGCTGCAGCAGTTCGCTCAACGCCTCAAGGGCTATTCGGCGGTGGGTGCGTAACCCTCCCGCCTAGCCTGAATCACCGAAAACCCCGCCTCATGGCGGGGTTTTTTTTTTGATCCTCGCAAATGTCGCCCGCCGCTTCCCACCCGGGCGAGGGCTCATACGGAGCCACAAAAAAACCCGCCGTGAGGCGGGTTCTTCGAAGTCAGGGAACGCTGCGCGTCGAACGCGGTGCGTTACTTGATCTTGCCTTCCTTGTATTCCACGTGCTTCCGGACGACGGGGTCATACTTCATGAAGACCATCTTTTCCGGCGTGTTCTTCTTGTTCTTCGTGGTCGTATAGAAATGACCGGTGCCCGCGGTGGAAATCAGGCGGTGCTTATCGCGCTTGCTTGCCATGGTTCGATCTCCTTAGATCTTTTCGCCGCGGGAACGGAGGTCGGCCAGCACGGCTTCGATGCCGTTCTTGTCGATGGTGCGCAGCGCGTGGTTGGAAACGCGGAGCTTCACCCAGCGGTTCTCGCTGGCGACCCAGAAGCGGCGCTCGTGCAGGTTCGGCAACCAGCGGCGACGGGTCTTGTTGTTCGCGTGCGAGACGTTGTTACCGGTCTGCACACCCTTATTGGTGACTTGGCATCTACGGGCCATGGTGGCCTCCTCTAGATTCGTTGGACCATCCTTTGGCCAGGACGGCGACGGCCCAGCCGCGACCCGGGAAAGGGGTCGCCACGCGATGGCTGGCGGGTGGAGCGCTTCCGCCGATGGGGCCCGCATCGCATGACGGGCCTGCCCGACGTGTCGGGTCGGCATAGGGAAGCCGGGCATTCTCTCAGAATCCCACAGGTCTGCGCAAGCCGGACTGTGCGGCGCGACGGGTTGTGTGAAACAATCCCCGCTTTCGTGCCAGTGGCACGCAATCAGCCCACACGACGCCTTTTCGAGGACCACGCAATGGCAGAAATCACCGCCAACGGCCAGGCCGGCCAGCCGCAGCTCGTGCTGCAGAAGATCTACGTGAAGGATGCCTCCTTCGAAGCCCCGAACGCCCCGCAGGTCTTTCAGGAAATGGGCGAGACCGAGGCCCAGCCCCAGGTCCAGCTCAACCTCGGCCACAAGGCCGTCGACCTCGGCAACGATCTCTTCGAAGTCGTGCTCAGCCTCACGCTCACCTGCAACCTGGGCGAGCGCACCGCCTATCTCGCCGAAGTGCACCAGGCTGGCATCTTCGGTATCGGCGGCTTCACCAATGACGACCGCGACGGCATCCTGGGCTCGTACTGCCCGAACCTGCTGTTCCCGTACGCGCGCCAGATGGTGTCGTCCATGATCCAGGAAGGCGGTTTCCCCCCGTTCCTGCTCCAGCCGATCAACTTCGACGCCCTCTACGCCGAACAGCAGCGCCAGCAGCTCGAAGGCGCCGGGGCCCATCCGCTCAACAGCTGATCGATGAGCTTCACTTCCCGACCCACCGTCGCCGTACTCGGCGCCGGGTCATGGGGCACCGCGCTGGCCGCGCTCCTGGCCCGCAACGACGTTCCCACGAGGTTGTGGGGACGCGATGCGGAAGCCCTGGCGGCCATGGCGTCGGCGCGACGCAACCTGCGTTACCTGCCGGATCTCGATCTGCCGCCGGAACTCACGTACGAGGCCGATCTCGCCACCATCCTGCGTGGCGCGGACATCGTCCTGCTGGTGGTGCCGAGCCACGCGTTCGCGGCCTTGCTCGACCAGATCGTGCCGCTCCTGGAGCCGGGCGCGAAAATATCGTGGGCCACCAAGGGTTTCGAGACCGGCACCGGGCGATTCCTGCACGAGCTGGTCGACGAGAAGCTGCCCGGCCGTCCCGCGGCGGTGGTCACCGGTCCTTCGTTCGCCCGTGAGGTCACCGCCGGCCTGCCCAGCGCGGTGACGGTGCACGCCACGGACGAGGCCTTCGGCAAGGAGCTGGCCGTGCTCCTGCACGCACCGAATTTCCGCGCCTATACCGGTAACGACATCCTCGGCGCCGAACTCGGCGGGGCGATGAAGAACGTGCTCGCCGTGGCCACCGGTGTCGCCGACGGCATGGAACTGGGCCTCAATGCGCGAGCCGGCCTGATCACCCGCGGCATGAACGAGATGCTGCGCCTCGGCGTGGCGCTCGGTGCCCGCGCGGAAACCCTGATGGGTCTCGCCGGTCTGGGTGACCTCGTGCTCACGTGCACGGGCGATCTCTCCCGCAACCGCCGCCTAGGCCTGGCCCTGGGCAAGGGCATTCCGCTCGACGAGGCCGTGCGTCAGATCGGCCAGGTGGTCGAGAGCGTCGTCACCGCCGACGAAGTGGCGCGGCTGGCGGGATTCCACGGGCTGGACCTGCCGATCTCGTCGGCCGTACGCGCCGTGCTCCACGGCGAGGTCACGCCGGCGGAAGGCCTGCGTACGCTGATGAGCCGGGAGCAGAAGGCCGAGTATCCCGTCGACCTGTTCCCGAACCGCCGCGGCTGACCGCCCCGGCGCCTCGCGGCTCGCTGAACCGGGACGATCCACCGGGTAAAAAGTCCTACGAGTTCCTTCTCCCGCCTTTGCTAAGCTTCCTGTTTTGGTCGCGCGGGCGGGAACGCTACGGATGCATCAGCCGGACGACAAGCGCAGACGGAACGACATCGCGGGTTCGCTGCCGCAGGCGTGGCGGCGCGCGCTCGACGAGCCCGCCGCCGCGACTCCCGCCGATCGCACGGTGCTCGGCTTCTTCCTCGAAGGCGTCAACGACGACCATGAGCCAGCGGCTCATCTGGATGTCGCCCCCGTCCTGCTCACGGTGAGCGAGGACGGCCGCTATTCACGGCCCTTGCCGCTGGACAGCCGCCATCTTCCCGATACGCCGTTGACGGTGAACGAGAAACGTCTGGCGGCGACCTTGCTGGGCCTGCCGCAAACCTTGCGTAAGAGCCGCAGTTACGCTCGTTTCACCGGCGCGCTGGGCGACCAGCTGCTGGCCGAGGTGCTCGATGCCGCGCCGTGTTTCTTCGGGGGCGTGGCGGGCCTGCAACTGTCGCGTGGCAAGCCGCAGGCGCTGCGCTGGCGCTGGGGCCTGGAAAAGGACGGTAGCCAGAAGCTCCTGCCCGACGTGCCGTCGAGCCAGCGCCTGTTTCGCGTCGGCTCGCTCTGGTTCCTGGACGCCGAGCACGCCGAGGTGGGCCCGCTCGAGAGCGATCCAGCCGAAACCGCATGGCTCGACCTGCCGCCCTTGCCGCCGGAGCACACCGCCGCGTTCCGGGCGGAAATGGAATCGACGCGCATGGGACCGCGCGTGCCCGAGCCGCAGGTATTCAGCGAAATGCGCCGTGCGGAAGTCTCGCCGCGTCCCGTGCTGGTACTGCATGCCCTCACGCGCCACGCGCGGCTCGCCGCCGGCACGCCGCCGCTGGCCTACGGCCGGCTCGCGTTCGACTACGCGGGCGAGCGCCTGCCGGGGCGGGGCGGTGAGCCGCTGGTCCGGCGTGTGCGCAACGGTCTCCTCCTGGAGATCAGCCGCCGCCGTGCGGAGGAACTGGCCTCGATGGAAAACCTCGAGAACGCCGGCCTCAACCCCGCCGTGGATACCGAGGGCCTGCCCTGGGACATGGCCGACACCCTGCCCGACGATGCCTGGCTCTTTCCCGGAAAGGGCTACGCGGGCGCGCTGGAAGTGAATACGCCGGCCCGCTGGCTGGCGCTGCGGCCGAAGCTCGAAGCGGATGGCTTCGTCCTCGAGTACGCGCCGAGCTTCCCTTTCGAGGTGCTGGAAGGGCCGGTGCGCTGGTATGGCCAGGCGCATGAGGATGACGCCGACCGCGCCTTCGACCTGGAAATCGGCATCGAGATCGAGGGCAAGAGGGTGAACCTGCTGCCCGCCGTGGCCCAGGCCCTCGCCGAACATCAACTCAGCCTCAGTCCTTCGCCGGGCGAAGCCGAGGATTCCGTCTGGTACGCTCCGGTGGACGAGCGCCGCCGCGTGCCGGTTCGGCTGAAGGAATTGCGCGGTCTGCTTGCTCCGTTGGCCGAATACCTCGAGAAGCCGCGCCAGCAGTTGCACCTGCCGCGTGTGCAGGCCGGCCGCCTGGAGGAACTGGCGCAGGCGTTGCCCAGCGGGGGCTCGTTCGAGGCCCCGGAGCGCCTGCGGGGCTTCACCAAGCGTCTGCGAGAAGCGGCCGAGCGGGCCAGTGACATCGTCCCGGCCACCCTGCGCGCGGAACTGCGTCCTTATCAACGTGACGGCCTGCGCTGGATGAACGCGCTAGCCGAAGCCGGTACGGGAGGCGTGCTCGCCGACGACATGGGCCTGGGCAAGACCTTGCAGTTGATCACCCACCTGCTGGCGCTCAAGGAAAGCGGCGGGCTCACGTCGCCCGCGCTGGTGGTGGTGCCGACCAGCCTCGTGCCCAACTGGATATCCGAGGTCGCACGGTTCGCACCGGACCTCACGCTCCTGGCCCTGCACGGCCCGCAACGCGCGGAAACCTTCGCGCGGATCGCGGAACACGACGTGATCCTCACCACGTACGCGCTGTTGCCGCGCGATGTCGAGACCTTGAAGAAGCAGGCCTTCTCACTGGTCGTGCTCGACGAGGCCCAGCAGGTGAAGAATCCGCGCACGCAGGCGCGCCGTGCGCTGCTCACGCTGAAGGTGCCTCGTTGCCTGTGCCTCACCGGCACGCCGCTGGAAAACCACCTGGGTGAGTTGTGGTCGCAGGTCGATCTCGCCGTGCCGGGCCTGCTGGGCGATGAAGGCGCCTTCCGCCGGCACTATCGCCTGCCGATCGAGAAACACCAGGACATCGAATGCCAGGAACGCCTCAATCGCCGCATCGCGCCGTTCATCCTGCGCCGCACGAAGGCGCAGGTCGCTTCCGAACTGCCGGCGAAGACCGAGATCACGCGACGGGTCGTGATGGAACCGAAGCAGCGCGACCTCTACGAGAGCTTGCGCCTGTCCCTGGCGGAAGAACTGCGCGAGGTGATCGCGCAGCGCGGTATCGCGCACAGCGGCATCGTCGTGCTCGACGCGTTGCTCAAGTTGCGGCAGGTGTGTTGCGACCCGCGGCTGGTGAAGCTCGAAGCCGCGCGCGGCGTACGTGACTCGGCGAAGTTCGAACTCCTGATGGACATGCTGCCCGCGCTTCTGGCGGAAGGCCGGCGCGTACTGCTTTTCAGCCAGTTCACTGAAATGCTCAAGCTGATCGCCGGCGAACTCGATCGCCGCCGGATCAGCTACGTCACGCTCACAGGTGAAACGCGCGACCGCGCCGAACCCGTGCAGCGTTTCCAGAATGGCGAAGTCCCGCTGTTCCTGCTGTCACTCAAGGCGGGCGGTGTCGGCCTCAACCTCACCAGCGCCGATACGGTCATCCATTACGACCCGTGGTGGAACCCCGCGGCCGAGGCGCAAGCGAGCGACCGCGCGCACCGCATCGGCCAGGACAAGCCCGTATTCGTGTACCGCCTGATCACGGCGGGCACAGTGGAAGAGCGCATCGAGGAACTGAAGGCGCGCAAGGCCCAGTTGGCCGATGCCGTGCTCGAGGGTGGCGGCAGTCGCGAACGCCTCAGCTTCGACGAAACCGACCTGGACGCGCTGCTGGCGCCGCCTGCCTGATTCAGCCGTCCGCCTGATTCATTGGAGAGCCGAACCCTGGGGAAGCCGATCTTATCGGCGATCCCGGGGCAGCAGGTCAGGTCGAGGCAAGCACCCGTCGCCGACAAGGTCGGCTCCCACAAGAGCGTCCCTTCCGAGGGAAGGGCGACTGGCTCAACGGCGCAGCGGCGTGCCGCCAGCCTCGACGATAGCCAATGCGGTGCCGCCGATCAGGCCCGGTTCCGGGTTCATGATCGCCTGCGTCGGCACGACTTCCATGGTGTCGCGGAAACGGCCCTTGGCCTCGAAGCGCTCGCGGAAATTGCCCTTCTGGATCCACGGCAGGAGGATCGGCGTCATGCCGCCGGTGAGGTACACACCGTCCCATGCCCCCAGTGTGAGCACGAGGTCGCCCGCGACGCTGCCGAAGATGCCCGCGAAGGTTTCGACGGCGCGGCCGCACATGACGCAGCTTTCGTCCGTGGCGCGGCGGGTGATTTCTTCCGGCGTGATGGTTTCGTCCGGCTTCTGGCCGGAGATCTCGCAGATGGCGGTATAGAGGTTCACGAGGCCGGCGCCGCTGATCAGGCGTTCGTTCGAGACGCGTCCGTAGCGCAGGTTGAGCACCTTCAGGATCTCGATGTCCTCGGCGCTGTGCGCGGCGAAGCCGGCGTGGCCGCCTTCGGTCTGCAACACGCTCACCTTGTCGCCGCGTATCAGCAGCCCGCCGACACCGAGGCCGGTGCCCGGACCGACGACGACGAACGTCTGTTCTTCCTTGCTGCCGATCTTCGGGATCGCCGATTTGCCCACCTGAACCAGGTCGCGATGGCCGCTGGCGTCTTCCTTGTCAGTCATCAGCATTACCGCCATCGACTGCGCGGCGAAATCGTTCACCAGGTGGACCCATTCCAGGTCCAGCTCCTTGGTGAGGTTTTTCGCCGAGATGGCCCACGGGTTGTTGGTGACCTTCACCGTCTCGCCGTTGTCGATACGGCCTGCGGCGGCGATGATCGCGCGTTGCGCCTCGTGGCCGGTCTCCTTGAAATACTGTTTGGCCGCGTCGCCCAGGGAGGCGTAATCCTTCACGTGGTAGCGCCGGATGCTCTCCTGGATAAGTGGTTGATCTTCATCCGGATGCGCGATGCCGAAACGCACGTTGGTGCCGCCGAGATCGGCGAGCAGGGTCGGCGCCGGGGCGCTAACGTTGGCCATGTTGTAAAACCTGTCGTGTCACGGAAGCACTCAAGGGTGCCTCGCGCGGGGGCTGGCGTCTAGTGAGGACTTACCTTCTGGCTCTTCGGGGAGTCAGGGACATCCGACACGCGACGGTGGAAACCGACACTTTGATGTAAACGATTACGTCGGCAGAATACCGTATTGCCCGGATCGATGTCAGGCATCGCCTGACAGACCGGGACCCAACGGGAGAGTACGTGATGGCAGCCGTTCGCCTCGACAAGGTGCGCAAGGTATATCCGAACGGGCATGTGGCCCTGAAGGAGGCCAGCTTCGACATCGCCGACGGCGAATTGCTGGTGCTCGTCGGGCCCTCCGGCTGCGGCAAGACGACGCTGCTGCGGATGATCGCCGGCCTGGAGTCGATCTCGGGCGGCACGATGACGATCGGCGACCGCGTGGTGAACGACGTCCCGCCCAAGGATCGCGATATCGCCATGGTCTTCCAGAACTATGCGCTGTATCCACACATGACCGTCCGCGAGAACCTCGGCTTCGGCTTGCGTCTGCGTAATGCGCCGAAAGAGGAGATCGACCGCCGCGTGGCCGACGCGTCGGGCATGCTCGGGCTGGACGAGCGCCTGGACCATCGCCCTGCGGCCCTTTCCGGCGGTCAGCGCCAACGTGTCGCCCTGGGCCGTGCACTGGTTCGCGATCCGGCGGTGTTCCTGCTCGACGAGCCACTGTCGAACCTCGACGCCAAGCTGCGCCTGTCGACACGCGTGGAGATCGCGCGCATCCACCGGCGGCTCGGTGCCACCATGGTCTACGTCACCCACGACCAGATCGAGGCGATGACGCTCGGCCAGCGCATCGTCGTGCTGAACGGCGGGGTTATCCAGCAACTCGACACGCCCATGAACCTCTACAACAAGCCCGCGAACCTGTTCGTGGCGGGCTTCCTCGGCAGCCCGGCGATGAACCTGTTCCACGGCACGCTGCGGCGCGCCGATGGGCTGTGCCTGGAAATGACGAGCGGGTCGTTCCCGTTGGGGACCGACTCGCCCGTCCTCGCCGCACACCTCGACAGGCCCGTCATCGTCGGCATCCGCCCGGAAGACCTGCTGACGGTGTCGGATCACCCGGGTATCGCCGAGCGCCTGCATGCCCACGTGGATGTCGTCGAGCCGGTCGGCAACGAGGTGTTCCTCAACATGCGTCACGGCGATGACGAACTCGTCGCACGCGTGCCGCCGCACACGACGATCCAGCCGGGCGACGACGTGGCCCTGGGATTCCAGGCCGAGCGGTTGCACTTCTTCGACCCGGAAAGCACGGCGCGGATAGACGCCTGACGGCATGCGACGCTTTGCCCTCCGGCGTCGGGGCGCCAGGGAGTAAAATCACCGGATCGCCAACGCAAAGGCACGACGTCCCATGACCTTCCCCGCTGTCCGCATGCGGCGCATGCGCCGCGACGCTTTCTCCCGCGCCCTGATGCGCGAGAACGTGCTCACCGTGTCCGACCTGATCATGGTCGCCTTCGTCGTCGAGGGCGAGGGCGTCCGCCAGCCAGTGCCCTCGATGCCGGGCGTGGACCGCCTTTCGATCGATGAACTGGTGAAGCTCGCCGCGGAATGCGTCGCCCTCGGCATCCCCGCGCTGGCCCTGTTCCCCTCCGTGGACGGGTCGGTGAAGACGGAAGACGCACGCGAGGCCTGGAATCCGGAGGGGCTGTTCCAGCGCGCGACGCGCGAGTTGAAGAAGCGCTTCCCCGGGCTGGGCCTGATCGGAGATGTCGCCCTCGATCCCTACACCACGCACGGCCAGGATGGGCTGATCGACGAGAACGGCTACGTGATGAACGAGCCAACCGTCGATGCGCTCATCAAGATGTCGCTGGCGCAGGCCGGGGCGGGCATGGATTTCGTCGCACCGTCCGACATGATGGACGGCCGTATCGGCGCCATCCGCGAAGCGCTGGAAGATGCCGGGTACATCCATACGCGCATCCTCGCGTATTCGGCAAAGTACGCGTCCAGTTTCTACGGCCCGTTCCGCGATGCCGTGGGCTCCGCGGCCAACCTCGGCAAGGGTGACAAACACACCTACCAGATGGATGTCGGCAACAGTGACGAAGCCTTGCGCGAGGTGGAACTCGATCTCGCCGAAGGCGCCGACGCCGTCATGGTGAAGCCCGGCCTGCCTTACCTCGACATCGTCCGCCGCGTGAAGGACGCCTTCGGCGCCCCGACCTTCGTCTACCAGGTCAGCGGCGAGTACGCGATGATCAAGGCAGCCGCGCAGAATGGCTGGCTGGACGAGAAAGCCGTCGTGATGGAGTCGCTCCTGGCGATGAAGCGCGCCGGCGCGGACGCGATCCTCACGTACTTCGCGATCGACGTGGCGCGCTGGCTGAAGGGCTGAACATCGCCGACAGGGTCGGCTCCCACCAGGCCTGCTGCTTGGTGGGAGCCGACCCTGTCGGCGATAGCGTCGAAGAAGCGAAGGAAAGGGGATTCATGCAAATCCCACCGATGTCCCCGTGACATAATCCAACGCGATATTCCGGGAGTCGCAGGATGGATGGGCATCACTTTCTCGAGACGGCGGTCGTCTTCCTGCTGGCGACCGTGGTCGCCGTTCCGCTGACCAAGCGATTCCGGCTCGGCGCGGTACTGGGTTACCTGCTCGCGGGCGTGGTCATCGGCCCCTCGGTGCTGGGGCTGGTCAGCGACACCGAAGGCGTGGCCGCGATCTCCGATTTCGGTGTCGTGCTGATGCTGTTCGTCATCGGCCTGGAACTTTCGCCGTCGCGCCTGTGGGTGATGCGCCGCGCCGTGTTCGGTAGCGGCAGCCTGCAAGTGTTCGCCTGCGCGCTCGCGATCGGAGCGATCGGCTACTTCCTGTTCGGCCTGACCTGGAAGGCCGCCGTGATCGTGGGCGGCAGCCTGGCCCTGTCCTCCACGGCATTCGGCTTGCAGATCCTCGCCGAACGCAAGGAGGCCGGCACCGTCTACGGCCGGCAGGCTTTCGCCATCCTCCTCTTCCAGGACCTGGCCGCCATCCCGTTGATCGCCGCCGTACCGTTGCTCGGCGGCACGATCGCCCACGACGCGCATGCGCCGGACATCATGAGCGTCATCCGCGTCGTCGGAACGATCGTCGCCGTGATCATCGGCGGCCGCCTGCTGTTGCGCCACGTCTTCCGTTTCGTGGCCCGTGCGAAGAGCACCGAGGTGTTCACGGCCACCGCCCTGCTCGTGGTGATGGGCACGGCCTGGCTGATGGAACTGGCCGGTATTTCCACCACGCTCGGCGCCTTCCTCGCAGGCTTGCTGCTTGCCGATTCGGAATACCGTCACGAACTCGAATCGAACATCGAGCCCTTCAAGGGATTGCTGCTGGGCCTCTTCTTCGTCAGCGTGGGCATGTCGGTCGATCTGGGCATGCTGGTGGCGAAGCCCTTGCTCGTGCTCGGCATGGTGGCTTTGCTGCTCGCGGTCAAAGCCGTCCTCATCATGCCGCTCGGGAAGCTGGTAGGCGCGCTGACCACGGCGGATTCGGTCCGGCTGGCGGCCGTGCTCGCCTGCGGCGGTGAATTCGCCTTCGTGATCCTCAACCTCGCCCAACAGAACCGTCTCATCGACGGCGATCAGCGCGGCCTGATGGTGATGGCCATCTCGTTGTCGATGGCGCTGACACCGCTGCTCGTGCTCGCCGCGTCGCGCCTGGTGAATGAGCGGGTGCGCAAGCCGGACCGTGAGTTCGACGCCATCGAAACCGATACGCCCCGCGTCATCATCGCCGGGTTCGGCCGCATGGGCCAGATCGTCGCCCGTGTGTTGCGCGCGCAGGGTATCCAGTTCGTCGCGCTGGAGAGCTCGGTGGAACAGGTGGAAACCTCGCGCCGGTTCGGCGGCACCTCGCTGTTCTTCGGTGACCCCGGACGTCCGGAAATGCTACGCGCCGCCCAGGCCGACAAGGCTGAAGTCTTCGTCATCGCCACGGACGATCCCGAAGCCAACCTGCGCACGGCGCGGCTCGTGCGCCGCCAGTATCCGCACCTGAAGATCGTCGCCCGTGCGCGCAATCGCCAGCACGCGTTCCGGCTGATGGATATCGGCGTGGAGGATCCGGTGCGCGAGACGTTCTATTCGAGCCTGGAAATGACCCGCCACGTGCTCGAATCGTTGGACATGGCGCCCGATGTCGTCGAAAGCCGGATCGCCCGCTTTCGCAAGCACGACGATCAGGTGCTGCGAGCGCAGTACCTGGTGTACGACGACGAGACCGCCCTGGTGCAGACCACGAAGGAAGCGCTGCACGATCTGCAGCAGCTGTTCGAGGCGGACGCCGTGGAAGAGCGCGTCCGCGACGAGGAAAAGTGATCAGTCCGGCTGTGCGGGCTGGCGTAGCGTCTGTCGCACGCTGGGGATAGCGGCTCCCGCACGGCTGCCGAGTTCGTGCGCGATGTCGACATACCCGAGATGACGGGCCACGTCCGCGGCCGTGCGGCCAAACGCGTCCGCGGCGTTACGACTGGCACCCCGGTGCAGCAACAAGCGCGCGGGCGGGAGCAGGGCGTGCATGGCGCAGGCGTGGAGCGCGCTGACACCCCGGTGATCGGCATGCTCGATCTTCGCGCCCGCATCGAGCAGGACCGGCACGAGCGCACCCAGGTGCGTCGCATCGGCGCCGACGCCGGGACGCATGTGCGCACCGAGCAGCATGAGTAGCGGGGTCACGCCGTCCTTGTCGGCCTTGTTCACGTCGGCACCCTTGCCGATCACGGTATCCAGCAGGCGGCGCGCGCGCAGGCTGTCGCTGCTGCCGAAGCAGTACTGGGCGGCGGCATGCAGTGCCGTGTGGCCGTGGGCGTCCTCCGCGGAAGCGTCGGCGCCGGCGGCGAGCAGCATGTCGGCGATCTCGGGATAACCGAGCGTCGCGGCGATCATCAGTGCGGTGGCATTGCCCGGCAGGCGCTGATCGGCGGCGATGCCGCGTGCGAGCAGCAACTCCACCACCGCTTCACGCCGTGCATTCACCGCGGCGGCGAGGGGCGTCACGCCGGATGCCGCGGCCGCGGTGGGATCGGCTCCCGCCGTGAGCAGATGTTCCACGACATCGCGCTGGCCCGCACCGGCCGCGCGGAGCAAGGCGCTCGCGCCGTGGCTGTCGCGCGTGTCGACGGGAAAGCCGAGTTCCAGCAGGCGGTCGACCGCCTGTGTATCACCCGCCGCCGCGGCGGCGGGAAGATCGTCCGCCCGCAGCGCGCGGCGCGGGAGCTGCCACGACGGCCAGCTCAACCAGCGTTCGACCTCGCCATGGCCGATGCCCAGCCCGTAAGGAGTCTCGCCATTGACGTCGGCGGCTTCGGGGTCGGCACCATGGGCGACCAGGAGGCGGACCAGTGGCAAGCTTTCGCCACCCTGTTCCAGCGCGGCGTGCAGGGGCGTGCGGCCGCCGGTGTCACGCGCGTTCGGGTCCAGGCCACGCGCAAGCAAGGCGCCGAGCAGGGCGACGCGGCCGGTGGCCGCCGCCATGTGCACGGGCGTACGGCCGCGTGCGTCGGGGCCGAATGGGTCAGCGCCTGCTTCGAGCATCGCCAGGGTCAGTCGCTCGTCAGCACCTTCCAGGCGGCACACCGCCTGCCCGAGCAATCCTGCGCCAGCCGGCGACGCGCCCGCGCGCATGAGCTGGAGCAGTGCGTCGGCGGAATGCGGCAGCTGGGGTAACAAGGCGTCGAACAACCGGCGGCCGAGCGTGCCTTCCTCGTCGGCGAGCGTGGCGAGCCGTGCTTCGGCCGTGAGGCCATGGTCGAGCAACCAGGCCCGTGCGGCGTCGAAACCGGCGCCGGCGAGATCCACGTAAAGCGCGGCCAGCTCGTGCGCCGGCCATTCGCGCACCTTCGTCGCGAAGGTGGAGGCGACGGCCCAATGACCGAATCGCAGCGCGTCGTACAAGTGCGGCGGCGAATCGGCACCGGCTTCCGGCACCACCGACTCACTGAGCGAGGTCGGCAACGGCGTTTCGGGATCGAGCAAGGCGACGAAATCCCAACGCCCGGTGGCGGCGGCATGGTCCAGGGCGCTGCGACCGTCCGCGCCGGCTTCCTTCGGTTGCGCGCCCAGTGCGAGCAGGGCGCGCACCGTGGCGGCCTGGGCGCGCGGCGACTGGCAGGCGAGGGTGAGCGCATCGCGTCCATGCCCATCGCGCGGCGCGGCGTCGGCATGAGCGTCGGCAAGCAGTTGCACGATGCCATGCGCGCCCGCTCGGGCGGCTTCCATCAGTGCCGTGGTGCCATGACGGTCGGCGAGGTTCGGGTTGGCATGGGCCTGGAGCAGGGCGCGCGCGATCTGTTCGTGGCCTTCGGCGGCGGCTGCGATCAACGCCGTGCGGCCGTGCGCGTTCGCGGCATTCACCGGCGCCTTGTGCCGGAGCAATACGCGGACGCCTTCGCTGTCGTCGTCGGCGATACCGGCTGCCGCCACGAGCGCGGGCTCGCCGCCCACGGGTGCCGGCTTCGCGCCGTGCTCGAGCAGGAAGCGCACCAGTGCCCAGTTCGCGGCACGGCAGGCGATCGCCAGCGGCGTGTCGCCAGCGGCGTTCACCGCATCCACGGGAGCGCCTGCGTCGAGCAGCATCGCGGCGACCGTCGGCTCCGCGCTGAGCACGGCCCCATGCAATGGCGTATTGCCTTCCGCGTCGGTGCCGGCCGCGTTGGCGCCGTTGGTCAGTAGCGTAAGCACGGCTTCGGGGCGGCCGTGCCAGCTGTCACGGCTCGCGGCCAGCAGCGCGGTCATGCCGTTGTGGACGCGATCGACCTGTGCCCCTTTCGCGATGAGCGCACGAAGCAGGCGGATGTCCGGTGAGAGGGCGGCGAGGGTGAGCACGGGGCGCTGGTCGCGGTCGCCCGGCTCCGCGGCGGTGTTCGGATCGGCCCCGGCTTCCACCAGGGCCACCGCGCGTGCGATGTCACCTTCGCGGGTCGCCGTCAGCAGGGCGCGTTCGCGTACACCAGGCTGGCTTTCCTCGTTGCTGAGCACGGGGATGGGGGCCGGTACGGCAGCGACGGGGGGCGAGTCCACATCGCGCCGCGGTTCCGCGCGCGCGGTGCGGATGTGTCCCCGGCGGTCGCAGAGCAGGGCACGCAAGGTACGGTTGGCGATGACCATGCAGCCCAACGGCAGGAGCACGACTGCATAGATGCCGAGCGCCGCGAGACGCATCTCCGCCGGCAGCACGCCATAGAGGCCCGACAAGGCCACGGCGCTGAAGGCCAGCACGAGCAGGCCCAGGGCGGCCGGAAGGAAGTGCGAGAAGAACCGGTCTTCCGCCGAGAGGTGGCGGCCGAAGCTGATCGACCGGGCCATGGCGGTGAATATCCACGAGCCGTCGCCACCCTGGGCGGGATAGGCGTCGTCCCACAGAAACACGAGGCCGAAGGCGGGCCAGACCCGCCACAGCGCGGTCAGGGCGACCACCAGTGTCGCCGCGAGAAGCAGCGCCGCGCCGAGGCTCGGCGCCTGGGTCAACTTCAGTAGCGGCCACGCCACCAGGATGAACACGACGAACGTGTAGGCCGTGAACATGACGACGTAGGCGGATCCGCGGCGCAGGACCGTGCGCAGGTAGCTCGGCTCGGGATCGAAGCCGATGGCGTGGCACACCGCGCTCATCGCCAGCGCGTTTGCCAGCAGCAGGGGAATCAGCGCGAGCGGCGACGCCGTGAGTCCCGCGCAGGCGACGGCCATCAGGGCGGGAAGGAACCAGGGCAGCGCCTTGATCAGCGGCGGTCGACGACGTTTGGGATTGGCCATGCGCAGGAGTATACGGAGCGGAAACCGCCCACGCGGTAACGCCGCGTTAACCCGCGCTGCACGTCTTGTCCATGCGGGGATTCGGCGTTGTCAGGCGCGGACGACGATCTGGTCAGGATCGATCTCGCGGTTATGGTTCGGCTGGTTGCAGACGCTGAGCGTTTCGTTGGGCGGTGTCTGCATATGCCAGCCCTGGCCGGCGAGGTTCGCCAGCACCCGCTCCGAATCGTCGTGGGGCAGGCGGCGCTGCGGCGTGAGTTCCACCTCCAGCACGAAGCTGAGCTCACCCAGCAGGAGGACGAGCGGCTCGGGGAGGACATCGAAGCCCTCGCGGCGGGTGAGCCAGACATAGGTGTCGGGTTTGCGCTGACTGGCGTAGACGAAGCAGTGCATGACGGCAGGTCTCGCTGGCGGCGTGAGTTCCTACCGTAGCAAAACACCGCCCTTTCGGGGGCCTCGTAAGCGGTAACCGTTTCATCTTTGTTGCATTAGCACTTGCAAAACCGCCGTCAACTCGTCCAGAGTTCGCAGCCAGATTGTTAAACGCGCGTATGAAAAGGGGAAAGTTTTACGCTTTCTACGCGCTTTACGTCGCCCCCGAGCAGAACAAAAGCAGGAGCCACTCCGCATGCAGAAGCTGAACCTTTCGACCCGTCCGCTGGCCATCGCCGCCCTTTCGCTGGCCATTGCCGGTGCGTTGGTGGCTCCGCAGGCCGCCCACGCCAGCGCCTTCCAGCTGAAGGAAAACAGCGCCAAGGCACTGGGCCGCGCATTCGCCGGCTCCACCGCCGCCGGTGACGACGCCTCAGTGATCGTCAACAACCCGGCCTCGATGTCCATGCTCAAGGGCAACGTGTTCCAGGCCGACGTGACCGGCATCAATTTCAGCACCAAGTTCCACGGCACGGCCACGGACGCGCAGGGCCGTCCGATCAGTGGAGGCAACGGCGGCGAAGCCGGCACCACGATCCCGGTCCCGGCGATGTACTTCGCGACCCAGGTCAGCGACCGCGTGCACCTCGGCCTCGGCCTGACGGCGCCGTTCGGTTTCAAGACCGAATACGATTCCGACTGGAAGGGCCGCTACAACGGCATCAAGTCGGACTTCAAATCGTTCGACGTGACGCTGTCGGCCTCGTTCGACGTGACCGACGACTTCGCTGTCGGCGTCAGCGCCATCGCGCAGAAGACGAGCGCGGAACTGACCAGCGCGATCAACTACAACACCGTCGGCCTGGGCCTGATCCAGCGCGCCGCGGCCGCTGGCCAGCTGTCCCCGGCCGTCGCCCGTGCGCTCGCCGCCCAGTACGCCGCGGTCGTGCCGCCGGGCAGCGATGGCTACGCCAAGATCAAGGGTGACGACTGGGCCTATGGCTGGCAGGTCGGCGGTCTGTGGAAGCTCACGCCCAACGATCGCATCGCGCTGAACTATCGCAGCAAGATCAAGCACAACCTCGAAGGCACCGGCAACTTCACGATGCCGACCAACGTCACCGCCGTGCTGTCGAACCCGACCGTGGGCGCGCTGCTGGGCAGCGGCCAGCCGCCGTTCACGCACACCGACGGTCGCGCCGGCTTCACCACGCCCGCGATCGCCACCGCCAGCTTCTGGCATCAGGACGAGAAGTTCGGCCTGGGCTTCGACCTGTCGTGGACCAAGTGGGATTCGTTCAAGGACCTCACGGTCAACTATTCGAACCCGAACCAGCCGTCCACGAGCGAGAACTACAGCTGGCGCAACAGCTGGTTCGCCTCGGTCGGTGGCGAGTACTACCTCGACGACAAGTTCACCCTGCGCGCCGGTGTGGCCGTGGACAGCACCCCGACCTACGACGACACCCGCTCCCCGCGCGTGCCGGACTCGACCCGCAAGTGGGTGGCCTTCGGTCTCGGCTACAAGGCGACCGAGCGCTTCGAGATCAACGCAGGCTACGCGCACATCTTCGTGAACAATGCGCACATCGCGGGCGTGTCGAGCTCGACGGGCGATCGTCTGGTCGGCGAGAACGACGACAAGGGCAACCTGCTGAGCGTGTCGGCCCGGTACCAGTTCTGATCGCTCCGGCGATCGGCTGATAGGAAGTCAAAAAAAACCTCCCCGGCGACGGGGAGGTTTTTTGTTGCTTCAGTAGGCGTATTCGTTGAAGACCGGGTCGACGCTCTCGTTCCACTCCTTGTGGAACCGTTCCAGCTTCACGTCGGCCTGCGTCTTGCCGGAGATCGCGATCTCCATCAGGGGCTCGAGGTAGATCGATTCATCCGCGCCGCGGTTCCCCAGCTGGTTGCGACGCTTCAGGCCCGCCTCGGAAATCTTCAGCGCTTCCAGCGAAAGATCGCGCACGGTGTGGCCGCGGAAGCGCAGGTCCAGTGCTTCTTTCGGCACGCCGTCGCGCAACGCGTGGCGCTCGGCCCTGCTGAAGTCCTTTACCAGGTCCCACGCCGCGTCCAGGGCGACATCGTCGTAAAGCAGGCCGACCCAGAAAGCGGGCAGGGCACAAAGCGAGTTCCACGTGCTGGTGTCGGCGCCGCGCATCTCGAGGTACTGCTTCAGGCGTACCTCGGGGAAGGCCGTGGTCAGATGGTCGGCCCAGTCCTTCATTGTCGCCCGCACGCCGGGCAGCGCCGGCAGTTCGCCGCGCATGAATTTCTTGAAGTCCTGTCCGGAGAGGTCGACGTACTGGCCGTCGCGATAGCTGAAGTACATCGGTACGTCGAGGATGTAGTCGACGTAACGCTCGTATCCGAAGCCATCCTCGAAGACGAAATCGAGCATGCCCGTGCGGTCGCCGTCGGTATCGGTCCAGACGTGCGAGCGGTACGACTTGTAGCCGTTCGGCTTGCCCTCGGTGAAGGGTGAATTGGCGAACAGCGCCGTTGCGATCGGCTGCAAGGCCAGTGCGACCCGGAACTTCTTCACCATGTCCGCCTCGCTCGCGTAGTCGAGGTTGACCTGGACGGTGCAGGTGCGGGTCATCATGTCGAGGCCGAGCGAGCCGACTTTGGGCATGTACTCACGCATGATCTTGTAGCGCCCCTTGGGCATCCAGGGCATCTGGTCGCGGCGCCACTTCGGCTGGAAGCCCATGCCGAGGAAGCCGATGCCGAGTTCCTCGGCCACCGAGCGGACTTCCTTCAGGTGGTTCGTCACCTCGTCGCAGGTCTCATGCACGGACCTCAGTGGGGCACCGGACAATTCCAGCTGGCCGGCAGGCTCCAGCGTGATGTTCGCCATGCCCTTGGTCAGCGCCACGGGCGTCTCGCCCTCGCGGGCGATGTCCCAGTCGAAGCGGGATGCCATGCCCTCGAGCACCGCGCGGATGCCTGGCCGCTCGCCCACGAAGGGTGGCGGGGTCAGGTCATCCGTGTAGAAGCCGAATTTCTCGTGTTCCGTACCGATGCGCCAGGCCTCGCGCGGCTTCTCGCCCTCGGCGAGGTAGGCGACCAGGTCGTGACGGTCGCCGATCGGCGTGCTCTTGGCGGCGCTGGGGATGGACACGGACTTTCCTTGACGTTGGGCTTTGGGCCGGTAGCCGCTCCACATGGGGGCGCACATCCACCCCCAAAAGGGATGGCCGGCGGCGCAGCGTAGCAAAAGCCGCTGGGCGGGGCGCGGATACGAAGAGGCCGCCCATCGGGCGGCCTCTTCGCAATATCCCGTGGAGCGCTCAGCGCTTCATGGAATTGAAGAACTCGTCGTTGGACTTCGTGTTCTTCATCTTGTCGAGCATGAACTCCATCGCGGCCAGTTCGTCCATCGGATGGAGCAGCTTGCGCAGGATCCAGATCTTCGCGAGCAGGTCCGGATCGATGAGCAGGTCTTCGCGGCGGGTACCCGAGCGGTTGATGTCGATCGCCGGGTAGACACGCTTCTCGGAGATGCGGCGGGACAGGTGCACTTCCATGTTGCCGGTGCCCTTGAACTCCTCGTAGATCACCTCGTCCATCTTCGAACCGGTATCGGTCAGGGCGGTGGCGATGATGGTGAGGCTGCCGCCTTCCTCGACGTTGCGCGCCGCGCCGAAGAAGCGCTTCGGGCGCTGCAGGGCGTTGGCGTCGACGCCGCCGGTGAGCACCTTGCCGGAGCTGGGCACCACGGTGTTGTAGGCGCGGGCGAGGCGGGTGATCGAGTCGAGCAGGATCACCACGTCCTTCTTGTGCTCGACCAGGCGCTTGGCCCGCTCGATCACCATCTCGGCGACCTGCACGTGACGGACGGCCGGCTCGTCGAAGGTGGAGCTGATGACTTCGGCGCGAACGGTGCGGGCGATCTCCGTGACTTCCTCCGGACGTTCATCGATCAACAGCATGATCAGGTGGACGTCCGGGTGGTTGTACTGGATGGCCTGGGCGATGTTCTGCAGCATCATCGTCTTACCGGATTTCGGCTGGGAGACGATGAGGCCACGCTGGCCGCGGCCGATCGGGGCGACGAGGTCGAGGATGCGGCCGGTGATGTCCTCGGTGGACCCGTTACCGCGCTCGAGCTTGAACGACTTGCGCGGGAACAGCGGGGTGAGGTTCTCGAACAGGAGCTTGTTCTTCGACGCCTCCGGCGGATCGCCGTTGATGTCGTCGACCTTGAGCATCGCGAAGTAGCGCTCGCCTTCCTTCGGATGGCGGACGCGACCGGTGATGTAGTCGCCCGTGCGCAGGTTGAAGCGCCGGATCTGGCTGGGCGAGACGTAGATGTCGTCCGGACCGGCCAGGTAGGACTCGTCGGCCGAGCGCAGGAAGCCGAAGCCGTCCTGCAGGATCTCGAGCACGCCCTCGGCCCAGATGCCGCCACCGGAGCGGGCGTGCGCCTTGAGGATGTTGAAGACGACGTCCTGCTTGCGCTGGCGCGCCACGCCCTCGCGGACACCGAGGGATTCGGCAAACTCGAGCAGCTGGATGGCGTTCTTGCGCTTGAGTTCGGTCAGGTTGATCAGGCGATCGTTGCTGCCGGCGTCGGCATTCTCGTCGTCGTCGACCGGATAGCCGTTGTTGTTGCGCGGATGCTGGTAGTTACCGCCACCGCCACCGCCGCCACTGGTGTTACCCGGGCTGCCGCCACCACCGCCACCCTGGCGCTGCTGGTTGCGCTCGTTGCGACGGCGTCGGCCTCGGCCGTCACGCTCGTTGCGGTCGTTGGCGCGATTGGGGTTCTGCTGCGGGTTCGGGTTGTCGCCCCGCGCCTGCTGCGGGTTGTTCGGCTGTCCGCCACCCTGGGATGCTCCCTGGTTGCCGTCACGCGGCTCGTTCTGCGGCGTGGGCTGCTGCTGCGTGTTACCCAGCTGGAGTTCGGCCTGCGGGGCCGGCGGAAGCGGTGGTGGCGTGGGTGGGGGCATCGCCGCCCGGGCCGGAGCCGGCGACGGAGCGCTCGTCTCTACCGCCGGAGCCTCGGCCGAAGCCGGCGCCTTGCGACGGGTGCGGGGACGCGGTTCGGTCGCAGGCTGGTCGCCGGCGCCCTTGGCGTCGATGGAATCTTTGGTTTCGATATCGGACACGGGCAAACCTCACGGGGCGCCGTTGAAAGAAGAATGGGAGAGGGTTCGCGACGTGGGGGACAAGCGGTGTCCCGGCGAACTCCTGAAGCCTAGCATCGCGTGAGGCGCGGCGTAAAGCGCCTCACGCGGCGGCTGAAGTGAAACGTACAGCTTTAAGACGATCAGATCGCCTTCTGGATCATCTGGTCGAGCTGGCTCTTGCCGACGGCGCCGATCTGGGTCGCCTCGACCTTGCCGCCCTTGAAGACCATCAGGGTGGGGATACCGCGAACACCAAACTGGCGCGGGGTATTCTGGTTCTCGTCGATGTTGATCTTCACGATCTTCAGCTTGCCGTCGTACTGGTCGGCGAGCTGGTCCAGGACCGGGGCGATCGACTTGCAGGGACCGCACCACTCCGCCCAGAAGTCGAGCAGAACAGGGGTGTCGGAATCGAGGACGTCCTTCTGGAACGCAGCGTCGCTCGTGTGGGTGATCTTTTCGCTCACCGGGATCTCCAAGGAGGGGTTAAGGGGGTTGACGACCGTGACGCCCGCATCGGCTACACTAAGGAGCCCCATGTCGCGGGTCCAACCGGAACCGAAGGTCTTGGCCATTGCAGCCGGCGGCCCTCATTCCAACCCAACTAGGGGCGCGATTCAAGCGATTCAAGGGCGCCGACGGGATGGTTCTCGTTGACATAGGTGAGCACGCTCGCGCTTAACAGCCTTTTCACCTATGCCAGCGGGAACCCTCGGGTCGCGCGCCGCCGCCTCCGGCCATCGTGCGCCGGGCGCGTCGTATGGCCCCCGGTCTGGCAACCGGCGCCTGCCGACTCTCCCGTGACGCCGCCGACCGGATCCCCCACCGCCCCGCGGCCCATTCCTGCCGCCGGGGCGACGCCGCGTATGCGCGGCGCGAGACTCCAGGTCACTCATCCACATGTCCCAAACCGTTCTCACCGACGTCTTCTACGAAAACCTCGACCTCCATCCGCTTCTCCAGCAGGGCCTCGCCGCCGCCGGGATCACGCGTTGCACGCCGATCCAGGCGCTGACCCTGCCGATCGCCCTGACCGGCCGCGACGTCGCCGGGCAAGCCCAGACGGGCACCGGCAAGACCTTCGCCTTCCTGGTCGCCCTGATGGACCGCCTGCTCAAGACTCCGGCCCATCCGGATCGCAAGGATTCCGATCCGCGCGCCCTGATCATCGCGCCGACCCGCGAACTGGCGATCCAGATCGAGAAGGACTTCCAGACCATCGGCAAGGCCACCGGCCTGCGCAGCGCCCTGATCTACGGCGGCGTCGACTACGACAAGCAGCGCCAGCAACTGCGCGACGGCTGCGACATCATCATCGCCACGCCGGGGCGCCTGCTCGATTACTACAAGCAGGATGTCTTCGGCTTCGGCAGCGTCGAGGTCATGGTCATCGACGAAGCCGACCGCATGTTCGACCTCGGCTTCATCAAGGACGTGCGCTTCATCTTCCGCCGCCTGCCGTCGCGCGAGGCGCGCCAGGTGCTGCTGTTCTCCGCCACCCTGAGCCACCGCGTGCTCGAGCTCGCGTACGAGCACATGCACGAGGCGGAAAAGCTCGTGGTGGAGACCGAGAACGTCACCGCCGATCGCGTTCGCCAGGTGGTCTACTTCCCGTCGAAGGAAGAGAAGATGCCGCTCCTGCTCAACCTGCTCGAAGAGAGCAAGACCGAGCGCAGCATCATCTTCGTCAACACCAAGGCCGCCGCCGAGCGCATCACCGACCGCCTGAAGCGGCACAACTTCCGCGTCGGCGCCATCTCCGGCGACGTGCCGCAGGTGAAGCGCCAGAAGCTGCTGCAGCGATTCCAGGACGGCCAGATCGACCTGCTCGTGGCGACCGACGTGGCCGCCCGTGGCCTGCACATCCCGGCGGTCAGCCACGTGTTCAATTACGACCTGCCGCAGGATGCCGAGGACTACGTTCACCGCATCGGCCGTACCGCGCGGCTCGGCGCCGAGGGCGATGCGGTCAGTTTCGCCTGCGACCTCTATGCCATGGGCCTGCCCGACATCGAGGCCTATATCAACCAGAAGATTCCGACTGCGTCCATCGAGGCGAAGATGCTGGTGATGCCGCCGCCGCGTCCGCGCGCGGATGGCGTGCAGGATGAAATCGACGACCCGAACGACAATGATGGCCACATTCCCACGCGCGGCGCGCCGCCGGAGAAGGGTGGCCGTGGCGGTCGCGATAGCCGCGGCGGCCCGCGTTCCGGTGAGCGTTCGGGCAATCGCGAGCGCCGCCCGCGCCCGCCGCGCGAAGACAGGCCGGCGGCCGCAGCGGACGCGGTCTCGACCGAAGTGCCGATGAAGACCGTGGTCGTCGCGGAAACGGTCGCCGAACTTCCGGCCGCCGCCGAAGCGATGGCCGATGCCTCCTCGCCGAAGAAGCGCCGCCGTCGCGGCGGTCGTGGCCGAGGTGCCCGTGAGGGTGCCGAGGGCGGCAACGAGGGCCTCGCCGGCAGTGCCGGTAACGGAGCGAGGCCGCGCAACGGCGGCCGCGCAGGCTCGAACGGCGGCCGCGAGGCCTCGGCGACGGGCGATGGCGCCTCGACACGGTCCTCGGTCAAGCCACAGCAGTCCGGTGCTCCGCGGCATGCGGAAGGCCAGCCGAACCCGAACCGCCGCCCGTCGCGACAGGTAACGGCGAACCGGCCGGCGGCCACGCCTGCCACCGCGGCTCCGCCCGCCAAGGAAAAGGTCGGCCTGCTGCGCCGTATCGGCCGTTTGTTCGGCGGGCGCTGAGGCAAGCACCCTTCGCCGACAGGGTCGGCTCCCACCGAGCCGACCCCACCGAGCCAACCCCGCCGAGCCAACCCTGTCGAGCCGGCCTGGTGGGAGCCGACCTTGTCGGCGATCCCGCGGCAGCGGGCCAGCCTGATGCAAGCACCCCATCGCGCCTGAAGCGGCTCCCACAATGAAGCGGCGGTTGGCTGAACCCAGTCGGGCGCCTCACCGCAAAACCAACACCACATCCCTTATCCTCTGTGGCTTCACGGGCCAACGGGTGACGCGGTGATCGGTTTCGATCTGGTGAGCAAACGGTACGAGGGCGATCACCAGGCCCTTACCGATGTGTCCTTTAGCGTCGAGGCGGGCGAAATGGCCTTCGTCACCGGTCACTCCGGTGCGGGCAAGAGCACGCTGCTCAAGTTGCTGGCGATGATCGAGCGCCCCACCAACGGCGTGGTGACCCTCGACGGCCGCAAGCTCAACACCGTGCGCCCGGCGGAAATCCCCAAGATCCGGCGCAAGCTCGGCATGGTCTTCCAGGATCACCGCTTGCTGCTGGATCGCAGCGTCTTCGCCAACGTCGAACTGCCCTTGATCATCGCCGGCGTCTCGCCAGCCGATCGTGGCCGCCGCGTGCGGGCGGCGCTGGAAAAAGTCGGCCTGCTCAGTTACGAGAAGCAATTGCCCGAGGCCCTTTCCACGGGCGAGCAGCAGCGCGTGGGCATCGCGCGCGCCATCGTCGCCAAGCCCGCGGTGCTCATCGCCGACGAGCCCACCGGCAACCTCGACCCGCAACTGGCCATGGAGATCATGGGCCTGTTCGCTGAATTCCAGGCGGTCGGTACCGCCGTCCTCATCGCCAGCCACGACCTCATGCTGATCAAGCGGATGAAGAAGCGCGTCGTGGTGCTCGACCACGGCAAGCTCGTCGCCGACGTGCCCGCGATGGAGATCGTATGAACGCCGTCCGCGAACCGCGTCGCGCCCCCGAGCCGGAAAAGACCCGTCGCAGCGAACCGCGCAAAGTGGGGGCGTGGCGCGAACACCACGCCTGGAGCATGTCCATCAGCCTGCGCCGCCTCGGCGCCCGGCCACTCGGCACTTTGTTGACCGTGGCCGTGATGGGCGTGGCCCTCGCCTTGCCGCTGACCTTCTACCTCCTGCTGGGCAACGTGCAGCGCATGGGTGACGCGCTCGGCCGCAACCAGTCCATCAGCGCCTTCATGAAGCCGGGCCAGAACGCGGGCATGGCCGAAACCGCCGCTTCCGCCCTGCGTGGCCGGCCGGAGGTTGCCGACATCGTCGTGCGTACGCCGAAGGATGGCCTCGACGAACTCGCCGAGGTCCAGGGATTCTCCGGCGCGCTGCAGTCGCTCGACGCCAATCCGTTGCCCTTCGTGCTTTCCGTGCAGCCGAAGCCCGGGTTGTCGGCCGAGGACATCGGTCGCCTCGTCGATTCGATGAAGGCGACGCCCGGCGTCGACATGGTCCAGGACACCGGTGCGTGGCGGCAGCGCCTCGACGCCCTGCTCGGCGTAGGGACGCGCGCGGTGAGCCTGCTGGCCCTGCTGCTGGGCGTCGCCGCCCTGCTGGTGGTCGGCAACACGATACGTGTCGACATCCAGAGCCGCAGTGCGGAGATCGGCGTGCTCCTGCTCATCGGTGCCAGCCGTCCGTTCGTCCGCCGTCCCTATCTGTACGCGGGCATCTGGCTGGGGTTTCTGGCGGGGGTCCTTGCCGTGGCCCTCGCGGTGGTCCTCGAGCTGGCGCTTGCCGGGCCCGTCGGCCGGCTGGCCGCCGCGTACGACGGCAGCGTGAGCTTCGGCGGACTCCCCGCGTGGCTCCTGCTTTCGGTACCCTTCGCCTCGGCCGTGCTGGGGTGGCTCGGTGCGCGGCTCGTCAGCGCGCGGCAGATTCGCCGCGCCGCGGCGGCCTGACAGGGGAGGGGCGGGGTGGGATCTCACATCGGTTCGGGTGTCGCGGGCGCGACGCCGCGCATTCTCGTGGTGGATGGCTCGAAAGTCGTCCGCCAGCTGATCGCCCGCGTGGTCAACGCGGAGGTCCCCGGGGTGGAGATCGTCGGCGCGTCCACCGGTGCCGAGGCGCAGGCCGAACTGCAACGCGGGGTCTTCGATTTCGTGACCGTGGCGCTGCGCCTTCCCGACATGGACGGCCTGGACGTAGCGCGCTTCGTGCGTGAGTCCGCGCCACAGATATACATGCCGATCGTGGTGGTGTCCGGCGATGTCGAGGCGCGTCTGCACCGGCGCGAACTCGGCGAGTTCGTCACCGACTACTTCGACAAATCACTGGGCTTCGGCGCGCTCGCCGAATTCATCCGGGGTTATGTGCGTCCCGAGGGTGGCGCGGAGGGCGATGTGCTCTACGTCGAGGACAGCCGCGTGGTGGCACTCGCGACGCGACGCATGATGGAAAAGTATGGTCTCACGGTGCGCCATGTCATCAGTGCCGAGGATGCGCTCACGCACCTGCGCGAAGCGAGAGCGCGTGGCGAAGTCGGTGCCGACGTCGTCCTCACCGATGTCAGCCTCAAGGGCGAACTCACCGGCGGTGACCTCGTCGAGCGCATCCGCAACGAGTTCGGCTACGGCAAGGGACAGCTTCCGACGCTGGTGATGACCGGTGACGAGAATCCGGCGAACCAGGCGGCCCTCCTGCGCGCCGGGGCCAACGATCTGGTCGAGAAACCCGTCGAGGAAAAATTGCTCATCACCAAGCTGCTGTTCCAGCTCCGTGTGGCCTTGCACCTTCGCGACAGGGCGGAACATTGAACGATCGCGTGAAGCTAGAACCGTCCTGGAAGAAAAGGATCGGCGACTATCTCGACCGCCCGGAGATGCGCGCGCTCTCGGTTTTTCTTCGCGAGGAGAAGGCGCGAGGCAAGACGATCTATCCGCCGGGCCCCGATATCTTCAACGCGTTCGCGCATACGCCCTTCGACAAGGTGCGCGTCGTCATCCTCGGTCAGGACCCCTACCATGGCCCCGGCCAGGCGCATGGCCTCAGTTTTTCCGTGCGGCCCGGCGTGCGCGTGCCGCCCTCGCTGCAAAACATGTTCAAGGAAATCGAGGACTGCCTCGGTATTCCGCGCCCCGACCACGGTTGCCTCACGCCGTGGGCCGACCGTGGCGTGCTGTTGCTCAACGCCGTGCTCACGGTGGAAGCCGGGCAGGCGGGTTCGCACCAGGGCAAGGGGTGGGAAGGCTTCACCGACGCGGCCATCGACGCCTTGAACCGCGAGCGCGAAGGCCTGGTCTTCATGCTCTGGGGCAGCCACGCGCAGAAGAAGGGCCAGCTGATCGACGGCAGGCGCCATAAGATCCTGCGCAGCGTGCATCCCTCGCCGTTGTCCGCGCACCGCGGTTTCATGGGGTGTGGCCACTTCGCCCAGGCGAATGCTTATCTGGAGTCACGGGGTGAGCCGCCGATCGACTGGTCGTTGCCGCCGAAGGCGGAACTCGCCGCCTAGTACTCGTCGCTACGCGTGAACGCGGGCGTCGTAGGTATAGCGCCTTATCCGGGTCGCCTTGATGCGCTTCGAGTCCGGATGAACAGGGTTGATCAGCACGTTCGTTTCTTCCGGCACGACCACGGAAGGCACGATCAACAGCGCGGAGCGGCGGCCGCGTACCCAGCGTTCCCCGGCGTCGAGCGAACTTTTCCCCGGTGGATGCGCGTCCCAGCCCGCGACGTCCTCCGCATGGACCGATTGCGCCTCGGCGACGATGTCCGCCGGCAAGTCCACTCGGATCAGGTAACGATTCAACGGCAGGTCGCCCACGCCCAGATGCACGATCGTTTCCAGCGTCGCCAGCGAGATCGATGGCGCGCAATAGACCAGCGGCGTTCCGGGGCGATTCCAGCGGCCTCCGGAGACGGCGGCACCGGCACCGCCGAGATCGTCGGCACCATAATTGGGCGCTTCGGTGGCGATGCGCCAGACGACGGTCGCCGCATCCTCGCCGCTCAAGCGAAGGTTCCGGTCTGCGCCTGACGCAACAGGTTCGAGATCGTCGCACGCCCCTCCGAAACGTCGAGGAGTTCGATGGGCCTGCGGTTTCCCAGGGCGGGCAAGGGGCGTTGCAGCCATTGCCCCACCCAAGCGGCGGCATCGAAGCCTTCCGGGTCGCCGCTCTCGCCGACCATCTGTTCCACCTGGGCGATCAGCAGGCCCACATCGAGAAGCTTTTCGGATTCGTCGGTCGCCAGCGAACGCCTCTGGGTGATCTTCCGGCGCATCGTGGAGCGCTTGAGGCCCAGGTAACCCATGAAGTTGTCTTCGCCGATACGAAGCGCGTTGGCCAAGTCTTTCACCTGGTCGGATGGCAAGCCCGCCCGCACCGCGCTCACGCGCTCGTCCATCGAGCCAACAAGCAGATGTGCATAACCGGGGAAGGACGTTCGCGAATGGCTGGTTCGCTTCAGCGTCCATATCCTCACCGGCGACCCCGTTCCTTGCATGGCGGGTGCCCTGGCTGCGGAGGGCTCCGAGGGTTGCGCCACGGGTTTCGCCGATTTGTCCGAACGCCGTGCCGTCATGAGGGTGATCTCCTTTGGGAGGCTCAAGTATCTCACATGGGACTTCCGTGGGGAGGGGAGAGCAAAGGTAGTGCTGCGTCGGCGTCTTTAAAATCGGATTTCTGCCTAAATATAAGTAGGCGCAACAGCGGCATAGCCTCTCGCAACGCCCGAGGTTCCCCACCCCTGGTGGGAGCCGACCCTGTCGGCGATGGGTGCTTGCCGTGACCTGGCCCGCGGCCGCGGGATCGCCGACAAGGTCGGCTCCCACCACAGTCGGCCAGCGCCGGCCAGCGCCAGCCAGCCAGCTTCCTGGCGGCTTGCCATCCGCCTCCTGAATACCTGCCTGAGTCCTCTGGACAGCCGGAGGGTATTTCTGTACCATTGCGTACAGTTAACCGATGAACTTCGGGCTGACTTAGCACTCTCACTTCGAGACTGCTAATCTGCATACAGACTTTCAGGAGGTTCCACACATGTCCCAAGCCCTCGCCACCCGTAACTACGGGCTACCGAGCGTCGTTGGCAGTCTGGATTCCTACATCTCGGCGGTCCATCGCATCCCGGTGCTCAGCCTTGACGAGGAGCAGTCGCTGGCGCGCCGCTTCCACGACGACGCCGACCTCGACGCCGCCAAGCAGCTCGTGATGTCCCACCTGCGTTTCGTGGTCCATGTGGCCCGAGGCTACAACGGCTACGGCTTGCAGCTGTCCGACCTCATCCAGGAAGGTAACATCGGCCTGATGAAGGCGGTGAAGCGCTTCGACCCGGACCAGGGTGTTCGCCTGGTCAGCTTCGCGGTGCACTGGATCCGCGCGGAAATGCACGAATTCATCCTGCGCAACTGGCGCATCGTGAAGGTCGCCACCACCAAGGCGCAGCGCAAGCTGTTCTTCAACCTTCGCAAGAGCAAGAAGCGCCTGGGCTGGATGAACGCCGAGGAAGTGCGCGTGGTCGCGCAGGACCTGGGCGTGCCGGAAGCCACCGTCCGCGAGATGGAATCGCGCCTGTCCGGCCGCGACGTGGGCTTCGAGGCCCCGGCCGACGCGGATGACGACGACAAGCCGGCCCCGGCCGCCTTCCTCGTCGACGAAGGTGCCGATCCGTACGACAACCTCGCCGAGGAAGACGCCAGCAACAACCAGATGGGCGCCTTGTCCTCTGCGTTGGGTAACCTGGACGACCGCTCGCGCGACATCATCCAGCGTCGCTGGCTGGCCGAGGACAACAAGGCCACGCTGCAGGATCTTGCGGACGAGTACGGTGTTTCCGCCGAGCGCATCCGCCAGATCGAAGCGAACGCCATGAAGAAGATGCGCGTCGCCATCGCCGCTTGATCCGCGGAACTGGCGTAAGATCCGGAACGGCCCCGCGAGGGGCCGTTTTCCGTTGCTTTCAGCCCATGCGGAGTGAACCCTGATGCCCAGGGCCCTGGTCATCGAAGACGATGAAGTGACCGCCCGCGACATCGTCGCGGAGCTGGGTGCGCACGGTCTCGCCGCCGATTGGGTGGCCAACGGCCGCGACGGCCTCGAGCGCGCGCTGGCGGACGGCTACGACATCATCACCCTCGATCGCATGCTGCCGGGCATGGACGGCATCGACGTGGTCTCCGCCTTGCGCAAGCGCAACGTGGATACACCCGTCCTCATGATCAGCGCCCTGTCGGACGTGGACGACCGTGTGCGCGGCCTGCGCGCCGGCGGCGACGACTACCTCACCAAGCCTTTCGCGCCCGACGAACTGGCCGCGCGCGCCGAAGTCTTGCTGCGCCGACGCCGGCCGAGCGCGAACGACACGCGCCTGCGCGTCGCGGACCTCGAACTCGATCTGGTCCGGCACAACGCCCAGCGCAACGGCGAGGCGCTCACCTTGTTGCCCACGGAATTCCGCCTGCTCGAATTCCTGATGCGCAACGCGGGCCAGGTGGTGACGCGGCAGATGATCTTCGAGCACGTGTGGGGTTTCCACTTCGATCCCGGCACCAACGTGATTGACGTCCACATCGGCCGCCTGCGTCGCAAGATCGACGGCGCAGGGCAGGCGCCACTCATCCGCACCGTGCGTGGTTCGGGGTATGTCCTTGCGCCCGCTGACTGACGCCTGGCGTTCCGCCACCTCGCGCCTGATCATCATCTATGGCGCGTTGTTCGCGATCTGGTGCGTCGTGCTCCTGGGCGTGGTGCAGTGGGAGGCGTCGCGTTACCTGTCCGGCGTGGTCGACCAGATGCTCGCCGCACGCATCCACTACCTCGAGAACACCGATCAACGCCGCCTGCCCTCGACCGTCGAGGCGGCGAGCGCCATCGATGTCCAGGGTTTCATGTGGATCGGCCTGTTCGATGCGAAAGGCACGCGCATCGCGGGCAACATCAGCAAGGTGCCCGACGACCTGACCGACGACGGCGTCGTGCGCTCGGTCAACGCCAGTCTCGCCGGCCCGACGCGCAACGCCACCCTGCGTGCACGCGGCATCACGCGCGTACTGCCCAATGGCGACCGCCTGGTCGTGGCCAAGGAAAGCACGACCATCGACGGCATCGGCGCGATCATCAGCCGCGGCTTGCTCTGGGGCCTGTCGCTGACACTGATTCCCGGCCTGCTCGGTGGCATCCTGATCGCGCGAGGCCCCGCGCGGCGCATCCGCGCCATCCAGCGGGCGATGGAGCCGATCCGCGAGGGCGATCTCAGCGTGCGCCTGCCGGTGACCCGGGGCGGCGACGAAGTGGACCTGCTGGCGGCCACGGTGAATACCACGCTGACGGAGATCGAACGCCTGCTCGGCGAAGTGAAGGGCGTGAGCGACAACATCGCCCACGACCTGCGTACACCCCTCACGCGGATGCGCACGCGCCTGTACCGCTTGCAGCAGCAGTTCGAAGGCAAGCCCGAGGCGGAACAACTCGATGCCTGCGTCGCGGAGATCGACACCGTCTTGGGCCGCTTCCGCGCCCTGCTGCGCGTGTCCGAACTGGAGGACCGCCAGCGCAGCGCCTGCTTCGAGAACATGGACCTGGGCGCCGTGCTGCGTAACGTGCACGAGTTCTACGCGCCGCTGGCCGAAGACCGCGGGCAGTTGTTCGAGGTCGAGGTGGGCCGCCTGCCACCGCTGCGCGGCGATCCCCAGTTGATGTTCGAGGCGTTCGCCAACCTCGTGGGCAACGCGATCAAGTTCACCCCGAATGGCGGCGCGGTCCGCCTCGTCGCGCTCACCGATCCCGCGGGTGACGCGCGCGTGGATATCGCCGATACCGGTCCCGGTATTCCGCCGAACGAGCGCGAGGCGGTCTTCCGCCGGTTCTATCGCGGCGATGAGACCCGCACCAAGCCCGGATGCGGTCTGGGCCTGGCCATCGTCAGCGCCATCGTCCGGTTGCACGGATTCTCGTTGTCGGTGGGTGGGAACGAGAAGGGCGCCGTGTTCTCCGTCACCTGTCCAGCCGCCTAAATAAATCTTAACTACGCGGCGGAATCCGCCGGGCGCAAAATCCGCCGCGACGCAACATCGCGCTCGGAATCCGTCTCCCCATGATTGGCATCGTCCGGATCGCACTCACGCGGCCGTATACCTTCGTCGTCCTCGCCCTGCTGATCCTCATCGTCGGTCCGCTTGCCGCGCTGCGCACCCCGACGGATATCTTCCCCGACATCAAGATCCCGGTCATCGCCGTGGTGTGGCAGTACAACGGCCTGCCGCCCGACCAGATGGTCGGGCGCGTGTCGTCGCCGTTCGAGCGCGTGCTGACCACGACGGTGAACGACGTGGAACACATCGAGGCCAGTTCGATCCAGGGCTTCGGCATCATCAAGATCTTCTTCCAGCCCACGGTCGATATCCGGACCGCCAATGCCCAGGTGACAGCCGTCGCGCAGACCCTGTTGCGCCAGTTGCCGCAAGGCACCACGCCGCCGCTGATCCTCAACTACAACGCGTCGACCGTACCCATCATCCAGCTGGCGCTGTCCGGCGCGGGCCTGACCGAACAGAACCTCGGCGACCTCGGTCTCAACATCATCCGTCCGCAGCTCACCTCGGTGGCCGGCGCGGCCATCCCGTTTCCCTTCGGCGGCAAGACACGCCAGGTGCAGATCGACATCGACCCGCCGGCATTGCAGGCCCGGGGGTTGTCCGCGCAGGACGTGGCCAACGCGTTGGCCGCGCAGAACCTGATCACGCCGGTAGGTACGCAGAAGATCGGCCAGTACGAATACACGGTGCAGCTCAACAACTCGCCATCGAACGTGGACGAGCTGGGCAACCTGCCGGTAAAGACGGTCAACGGCGCCACGGTGTTCATCCGCGACGTCGCCCATGTGCGCGATGGTTCGCCGCCACAGACCAACATCGTGCACGTCAACGGCGACCGCTCCGTGCTGATGACCGTGTTGAAGAACGGCTCCGCCTCGACGCTGGCGATCATCGCGGGCATCAAGGAACGCGTGGCCGCGATGAAGGATGCGCTGCCGTCCAACCTCAAGATCGCGCCCATCGGCGACCAGTCCCTGTTCGTGAGCGCGGCGATCGAAGGCGTGGCGCGGGAAGGCATCATCGCCGCCGCGCTCACCAGCCTGATGATCCTCTTGTTCCTGGGTAGCTGGCGTTCGACGGTGATCATCGCCACGTCGATCCCGCTGGCGATCCTGGGTTCCATCGCCGCCTTGTCGGCCATGGGCGAGACGATGAACATCATGACGCTGGGGGGGCTCGCGCTGGCGGTGGGCATCCTCGTCGACGATGCCACGGTCACCATCGAGAACATCAACTGGCACCTGGAGCACGGCAAGGACGTCGAGACGGCGATCCTCGACGGCGCGGCACAGATCGTCACGCCAGCCTTCGTCTCGTTGCTGTGCATCTGCATCGTGTTCGTGCCGATGTTCTTCCTCGATGGCGTGGCGCGCTTCCTCTTCGTGCCGATGGCCGAGGCGGTGATGTTCGCGATGATCGCGTCCTTCATCCTGTCGCGCACGCTCGTGCCGACGATGGCCAAGTACCTGCTGCATCCGCATTCGCACGACGACCCGCATGGCGAAGGCAGGAAGCCGTCGCACAATCCACTGGTCCGTTTCCAGCGCCGCTTCGAAGCCCGCTTCGAAAAGATCCGCGAGAGCTACCACGGCCTGCTCGCACTCGCGCTGGACCATCGCAAGGCGTTCACCATCGGCTTCATGGCCTTCGTGGTGCTCTCCTTCGCGCTGGTGCCGATGCTCGGCCGCAATTTTTTCCCGGCGGTGGATTCGGGCCAGATCCTGATGCACGTGCGCGCACCGGTGGGCACGCGCGTGGAGGAAAGCGCACGGCTCTTCGCCGAGGTGACGGACGCCGTGCGCCGGATCATCCCGAAGGAAGAGTTAGGCACCGTGGTCGACAACATCGGCCTGTCCTCGTCCGGCATCAACAACACCTATAACAACACCGGCACGATCGGCTCGCAGGACGGTGACATCCAGGTTGCGCTGAACGAAGGCCACGCACCGACCGCGGACTATGTACGCCGGTTGCGCGAACAGTTGCCGCGCGAATTCCCGGGCACGACATTCTCCTTCCCGCCCGCGGACATCATCAGCCAGATCCTCAACTTCGGCTCGCCCGCGCCGATCGACCTGCAGATCCGCGGCCCGAACCTCGCGGCCAACTTCGACTACGCGAGCCGCCTGCTCCGCGAGATCCGCCGCGTGCCCGGCGTGGCCGACGCACGCATCCAGCAGTCGCGGGCCAACCCCACGCTCAACGTCGATGTCGACCGTAGCCGCGCGCAGCAGGTCGGCATCACGGAGCGCGACGTGACCAACAGCCTTGGCGTGAACCTCGCCGGTTCCAGCCAGATCGCCCCGACCTTCTGGCTGAATCCGCAGAACGGCGTCTCCTACCCGATCGTGATGCAGACGCCGCAGTACAGCCTCGACAGCCTTCCCGACCTGGAAAACGTGCCGATCAGCCCGAGCACGGGCGGCGCGGGCTCGCAGATCCTCGGCGGATTCGCCACGGTGTCGCGCGCGGCCACCAATGCGGTGGTGAGCCAGTACAACATCCAGTCGGTGGTGGAGATCTACGCGACGACGCAGGACCGCGACCTCGGCGCCGTCGCCGCCGACATCCAGAAGATCATCGAGTCGAACAAGAAGTTCCTGCCGAAGGCCTCGACCACCGCCTTGCTCGGCCAGGTGCAGACCATGAACAACGCGTTCTCCGGCCTGATCCTCGGCCTGCTCGGCGCGATCGTGCTGATCTACCTGCTGATCGTCGTGAACTTCCAGTCGTGGAGCGATCCGTTCGTGATCGTCACCGCGCTGCCCGCGGCGATCGCCGGCATCGTCTGGATACTCTTCGCCACGCATACGACCCTGTCGGTGCCCGCGCTCACGGGCGCGATCATGTGCATGGGCGTGGCTACCGCCAACTCGATCCTCGTGGTCAGCTTCTGCCGCGAGCGTCTGGCCGAACTCGGCGATGCCACGGCGGCCGCGCTCGAAGGCGGTTTCGTCCGCTTCCGCCCCGTGTTGATGACCGCCTTGGCGATGATCATCGGCATGGCGCCCATGGCGCTCGGCCTGGGCGAGGGCGGTGAGCAGAACGCGCCGCTGGGCCGTGCCGTGATCGGCGGCCTCGTCTTCGCCACGGCGGCCACGCTGTTCTTCGTTCCCGTCGTCTTCAGCCTCATCCACGCGCGTCGTGGTCATCCGTCACCCACACCGGCGAATACCTCCGGAGAGCCCGTCCATGTCGCCTGATACGTTGAAATCCCCCCCGCCGCGCCGGCTCCGGCTCGCAGGCATCATCGCCGCGATCGTCGTGCTGGCCGTCGTCGTGGCTGGCGTGGCGACACGCGCCAACGACTCCCGGAAGTTGCGCGAATGGACGGATGCGCAATCCGTGCCCACGGTCGACGTGGTCACGCCCGAAGGCGGGCAGGGCGGTGGCGAACTGAACCTCCCGGGCCGCCTGCAAGCGTATGCGCGGGCCCCGATCTTCGCCCGCACCAGCGGCTACCTGAAGTACTGGAAAGCCGACATCGGGCAGAAAGTGAAGGCGGGTGAGTTGCTCGCCGAGATCGAGACGCCCGACCTCGACCAGCAGTTGCTCCAGGCGAAGGCGGACCTCGCCAGCGCGCGCGCCAACGAGGCACTGGCAAAGACCACGGCCGCGCGTTGGCAGGCCATGCGCGACTCCGATTCGGTGTCCAAGCAGGAAGTGGATGAAAAGACCGGCGACTACGATGCAAAGCACGCGCTGGCACAGGCCGCGCAGGCGAATCTTGAACGGATCGAGGCACTGAAGGGCTTCGCCCGGCTGGTCGCACCGTTCGACGGCGTGGTCACCGCGCGCGAGACGGACGTCGGCGCGCTGATCAATGCCGGGGGCGGTGGCCAGGAACTGTTCGTCGTGTCCGACGTGCGCAAGCTGCGCATGTACGTCAACGTGCCGCAGAACTACGCGCCGTCCATCAAGCAGGGTGCGACCGTGAAACTCGCCGTGCCTGAATATCCGGGACAGACTTTCACGGGCATCGTCGAATCGTCGTCGGCGGCGATCAACGCCGCGTCCGGTACCACGCTGGTCCAGGTGTCGGTCGACAACGCCGACGGCAAGTTGCTGCCCGGTGGCTATGCGAGCGTCACCTTCGACCTTCCGTCGAACGCGTCGTTGCTGCGCGTCCCCGCGAGCGCCCTCGTTTTCGATAACTCGGGCCTGCGCGTCGCCGTGGTCGATGGAGAGAACAAGGTCAAGTTCAAGGACGTGACCATCGCGCGCGACTTCGGCAAGACGATTCAGCTCGGCTCGGGCCTCGCCGCCGGCGACCGACTGATCGAGAGCCCACCGGACGGCCTCGCCGATGGCGACACTGTGCGCATCAATCCACCCAAGAAGGCGGAAGACGGGCAGGCGAAGAAGGCGGAAGGCGACCATGCCAAGGCCTGACACCGTCCCGATGGGAGCCGCTCCCTTGGTGGGGACCAGTCCCTTGGTGGGAGCCGGTCCCTTGGTGGGAGCCGACCCTGTCGGCGATTCGATCTTGCGGCAAGCTGCCCCCGCCGACAGGGTCGGCTCCCACCGGAGCTGGGCAGGTGCCAGCGTCGCGGCCGCCCTGATGTCGCTCGGCCTGTCGGCCTGCTCGCTCGCACCGGTCTACAAGACCCCCGACGTGCCGGTGGCGGCGCAGTACGCGAACGCGGCCACGCCGTGGACGGAGGCGAAGCCAGCCGATCACCTCGATCGGAACGGCTGGTGGAAGCTTTACGGCGATCCCCGCCTCGACGAACTTCAGTCGAAGCTGGTTGCGAACAACGCGACGCTGGCGGCCGCGCTCGCGCATTACGAGCAGTCGGAAGCGTTCACGCGGCAAGTGCGCGCGGGCCTGTTCCCGCAGATCGGCTTGAACGGCAACGCCACGCGCAATCGTGAGTCCGACACGCGGCCCTTGCGCGGCGCCACGTCGCCCGCTTACTACAACTCGTACACCGTGGGCGCCCAGCTCGATTACGAAGTGGACCTCTGGGGGCGCGTTCGCGATAGCGTCGTCGCCGGTACCGCCGAGCAGGCCGCGTCGGCAGCCGACCTGGCGTCCGTGCAACTGAGCCTTCAGGCGCAACTGGCGGACGACTATCTCCAGCTCAACGGCTTCGATCGCCAGATCAAGGTGCTCAGCGAAAGTATCGACGCGTTCACCCGCGCCCTGGAACTGACCCGGTCACGCCACGATGGCGGCATCGCGTCCGGGCTGGACGTGGCGCGCGCGCAGACGCAATTGTCGAACGCGAAATCGCAGTTGACGCAAGCGCAGGCACAACGCGGGCTGGTGCAGCATGCGATCGCGGTGCTGGTCGGCGAATCCGCTTCGACCTTTGCGCTGGCGACGGATGACGACGCCGTGCGAGTTCCCACGATACCTCTCGAAGTCCCTTCGCTGATCCTGCAGCGGCGCCCCGACATCGCGGCGGCCGAGCGCCGCACGGCGGCGGCGAACGCGCGCGTGGGCATCGCCCGTTCCGCCTTCTTTCCACAGCTCACGCTCGACGCGCAAGGCGGCTGGCAGAGCAGTGCATGGGGCAGCATCGCCACCGCACCGAATCGCTTCTGGTCGATCGGCCCGACCTTGTTCCTCAGCGTGTTCGACGGAGGCCGCCGCAAGGCCGGTGTCGACGCGGCCAAGGCGGCGACCGAGGAGGCGGGCGCGCAGTACCGCGGCGTGGTGCTCAACGCGTTCGCCGAGGTCGAGGACAACCTCACGCTGCTGCGCGACCTGGGCGCGGCGCTCACCGACCAGCGCGCGGCCGCCGACGCGGCGCAGCGGTCCGTGGACCTGTCGCTTGAACGTTACCGGGAAGGCGCGGTGGGTTACCTCGACGTCGTCCAGGCCCAGGCCGACGAGCTAGACGCGCGGCGCAGCGTGATCGATCTCGAAACCCGCCAGTTGCGCGCCAGCGTGCAACTGATCCGCGCCCTGGGCGGCGGCTGGAACAACGGCTAGTCACCCGCCGCCAGGTCGAAGCAGCATGGTGGGAGCCGACCTTGTCGGCGATCCCGCGGCAGCGGGCAAGGTGGAGACAACATGGTGGAAGCCGACCCTGTCGGCGATTCCGCGGCAGCGGGCCGGGTTACGGCTAGCACCCATCGCCGACAGGGTCGGCTCCCACCAGAGCCGGGCTCATGAAGAAGGCGATCAATGAAAAGCGGCACACGAAAAAGGGGCCTTGCGGCCCCTTCGTCTGTCGCGGCTAGAGGATCGCTTACAGCTTCGCGCCCAGCAGCTCTTCCAGCTTGCGCTGGTCGGCGGCGAACTTGCGGATGCCTTCGGCGAGCTTGTCCGTCGCCATTGCGTTCTCGTTGTGGCCCCAGCGGAACTTGGCCTCGTCGATCTTCGCGGGACGATCCTCGCGGCGGCCGCTGTCCTTCAGGGCGACCGGCAGGTCACTGGTGTTCTCGTCCAGTTCCTTGAGCAGGTCCGGCGAGATGGTCAGGCGGTCGCAACCGGCAAGCGCCTGGATCTGGCCGATGTTGCGGAAGCTGGCGCCCATCACCACGGTCTCGTAGCCGTGCAGCTTGTACCAGTCGTAGATGCGACGGACGGACTGCACGCCCGGATCTTCCGCCGGCGCATAGGTCTTCTTGTCCGTGTTGGCCACGTACCAGTCGAAGATGCGGCCCACGAACGGGGAAATCAGGAACACGCCCGCTTCTGCGCAGGCCACGGCCTGTTCGAAGCTGAAAAGCAGGGTCAGGTTGCAGTCGATGCCATCCTTCTGAAGCTGCTCCGCCGCGCGAATGCCTTCCCACGTGGAGGCGAGCTTGATCAAGATGCGCTTCCTGTCGATGCCGATCTCTTCGTAGAAGCCGATCAGGCGCCTGGCCTTGTCGATCGAGGCTTTGGTGTCGAAGGAGAGGCGTGCGTCGACCTCGGTGGAAACGCGGCCCGGCACGATCTTGAGGATCTCACGGCCCACCAGCACGGCGAGACGGTCGCTGGCGTCGACCAGCTGCTGGTCGCGGCTGTTGCTCTGGCCCTTCGCCCACTGCACGGCTTCGTCGATATAGCCCGAATACGTGGGAATGCCGGCGGCCTTCAGCAGCAACGACGGATTGGTGGTGGCGTCTTCCGGCTTGTACTTGGCGATCGCGGTGATGTCGCCGGTGTCGGCCACGACGGTGGTGATCTTGCGGAGTTGCTCGAGCTGAGTGGTCACGTTCGGGGTCCCGTTACCTGGTTAAGACTTTCATTGTCGCGCCGATCGCTTCGCAAATGTAGGCATCCGAAGGTATCGGTTCAGCGATATCCACACGATGTGTGAGCGCGTCCGGTGCGAATCAAGCGGAGGGGCCACCGGCGCCGCTAATAGAGATCGATCGGATCCACGTCCAGCGACCAGCGCACCTTGCGCGCCGCGGGCAGACCGGCGAGGGCGTGCTGCCAGGGCCGCAGGAAGCCATGGAGGCGCGCCCGGGATACCGCCTCCACCAGGAGCTGTCCACGATGGCGGCCCGCGCGCAGGGGCATGGGCGCGGGCATGGGTCCCGCCACACGCAGGTCACCGGGGTCGCCGATGGCCGCATGCGCCTGGCCGAGGAACTCGTCCACCTCGGCCCGGCCAAGCGCGTCGGCGCGCAGCAGGACCTGATGTGCGTAAGGCGGCAGTTCGAGCAACCGGCGTTCCTCGAGCAAGCTGGCGGCTACCGCGGGGTACCCCCCCCGAAGCAGGCCGTGAAGCATGGCGTGATCGGGATGATGTGTCTGCAGGAGGACGCTGCCCGGCTTGCTGGCCCGGCCGGCGCGGCCAGCTACCTGGACCACGAGCTGGGCCAGCCGTTCGCCGGCGCGGAAGTCGACGCTGTGCAGGCCTTCGTCGACGCCGACGATGGCCACCAGCGTGAGATTGGGCAGGTCGTGGCCCTTGGCCAGCATCTGCGTGCCGACGAGGATCGCGGGCTTGTCTTCGCGCAGGCCATCGAGGATGTCGCCGAAGGCGTCGCGCCGCCGCGTGGTCTCACGGTCGATACGGACCACCGGAATGTCCGGAAAACGTTCCACGAGCGCCTCTTCGAGCCGCTCGGTGCCTTGTCCCTGCGGACTGAGGTTGGCCGAGCCACAGGCGGGGCAGGCGGCGGGCACCGCCATGGTGTTGTCGCAATGGTGGCAGATCAGGCGGCGCCGCCCCGCGTGCAGGGTCATCGGCCGTTCGCAGCGAGGGCAGTCGGCGTGCCAGCCGCAGTCGTGGCAGAGCAGTACGGGGGCATAGCCGCGGCGATTGCGGAAGACCAGCGCCTGTTCGCCACGGCCGACGGTCTGCGCGACCGCATGGACGAGCGTCGGCGACAGGCCGTGGTCCAGCCGCTGCGCGCGCATGTCCACGATCTGCACGCGCGTCGGCTGCGACGCGCCCGGCCGCACCTTCAAGACGAGACGGCGATAGCGCCCCGCTTCCACGTTGCCGAGGCTCTCCAGCGATGGCGTGGCCGAGCCCAGGACCACCGGCACGCCGAGTGACCGCGCGCGCACCAGCGCCAGATCGCGGGCGTGGTAGCGGAAGCCTTCCTGTTGCTTATAGGAGGCGTCGTGTTCCTCGTCGACGATGATCAGGCCGGCGTTCGGCAGCGGCGTGAATACCGCCGAGCGCGTGCCGAGCACGACCCGGGCCGTGCCGTCGCGGGCGCGCAGCCACGCCCGGGCGCGCTCGCCTTCCGCCAGGTTCGAATGCAGTACCTCCACCGCCACGCCCAGGCGTTCGCGCAGGCGGCGCACGGTTTGCGGCGCCAGCCCGATCTCGGGCACCAGCAGCAGCGTCTGCTTCCCGTCGGCCAGGGCGCGCTCGATGAGGGCGAGGTAGACCTCGGTCTTGCCGCTGCCGGTGACGCCGTCGAGCAGGTAAGGCTGGAAACCGCCGAAGCCCTCGCCGATGGCAGCCACGGCGGCGGCCTGTTCCTCGCTCAGCGCCGGACCGGGGGCCGGCCGCGCGGGAAGCGAGGTCTCCTCGAGTTCGAGCTTCTCGATGAGACCGGCCTCGACCAGACGCCTCGCGGCGGCGCGCCAACCCGGCAGGGCGAATGCGAGTTCGTCGGCGGCGCGTGGCCCATCGTAGAGCGCCTCCAGCAGCTTGGCCGAACCGCCCTTGCGGCTCTTCGCGTCGCGCGCGCCGCGGCCCTGCGTGGTCAGGGCCCAGACCTCGCGCCCGGTGGCCGGCAGCGGGCGCGGTTCACGCAAGGCCAGGGGCAGGGCGTTGGCGAAGGCTTCGCCCGGAGCGCCCGCCCAGTAATCGGCGGCCCATGCCAGCGTCGCGAGCAGTTCGGTATCGAGCAGCGGGTAGGGGTCGAGCACCTCGCTGACCCGCTTCAGACGCTTGGCGCCTACCGTGGCTTCGGCGTCCGGATCGACCACCACGCCGACCATCTCGCCGCGCCCGAAGGGCACGCGGACGCGCGATCCGGCCCGCGCTTCACCCGCCGCGGGGGGCAGGTAGTCGAACAGGGTCAGCAGGGGGACGGGAAGGGCGACGCGGAGGACGGCGGTCATGCGAGGCCTAGTTTAATGGCATATGCCGATTTTGCTGGTCAATGATTGACCATCCACACATGGGTTTGCCTACGAATGGCATCCCCCGAAAGAGGAACAGGTGCTAAGTGCCCGCCCCGAGAACGCTTTCCGTGTTATCCACAAGTCCTGTGGATAACTCTGTGGATGAGCTTCGGATGGGGGCCATCCAAGGCGCATGGTTGAGCCATTGGGGTTAGCTTGGGTACATTTTAACCAAGCTGAAATATATTTCTAATTCATTGACTTACGAATCGGGTCCCGGCACGCCTTCACTACTTGTCCATCGAGCCTTGACAAACGCGAAGGCATCTCCGCCCCTGTGCACAACCACCCGCTCCTAGGAAGAAATCCTAGTGCGCCGCAGCGATGAGAGCGGCCACGGAAAGGGCGAAAAGAACCAGCCAGAAATAGACGCTGCCTATCAGCCAGTACTTCAGGAGGGTCATCGGCCAACCCTGCCGGTACACCCGCTTCTGCATCAGCAGGAGGTAAATCGGCATCCACACCCACATCGCCGCCTGGACCAGGGAAATGACCGACGCGGCGAAAGGCGCGTGCGGGCGGATGGCCTCCTTGGCGAAGGCCAGGATCATCAGGCCGAGCAGGGAGATGAACAGGAAGGCGTGGCTGTGCAGGGCCACGATGACGTGTTCCATGTAGAGCCGGCGGCGGAACGCGTAGAAGAGCTTCAGGATCAGCGCGAACACCGGGATCATCACGAGCAGGGTCTGCGGGATCACCGAGAAGAAGCCCTCGATCACCCGGCGGAGGGCCTCTTCCTTTTGCGGGCCACCGGCCTGCATCTGCACGATGTTCGCCTTCATGTGCGCGATGCCCACGGCGAGGCGGCGCGTCACGGCGTCGGGCAGCCAGGCGATATCGACCACGGTAGGCTGGCTGAACCAGCTGTTGTGCCGCCTCACCTTTCCGGACGGGTTCTCCCCCGTGCCGCCATCTTCCGCGGGGTCCGCGGCGATTGGCTCGGCTTTCAGCTCGGCCAGGCGGCGATTCGCCGATTCCCGGACCAGGTCGCGGGCGGCGTCGAGACCCGGCTTTGCCGCGGCGGGCAGGCCCGGCGCCTCCATCGCCTCGGTCAGATCCCGGTGCTGCTCCTCGTAGAGTTCGCGGACCCGCTCCGGCGTGGTCGCTTGCCGGATCGCGGCGATATCGTCGCTGGCGGCCGGTTTGCCGTCCGCCCCGCCGATACGCGTGTCGCTGATCGCCAGGTGGACGAAGAAGAAGGCCAGCAGGCAGAACACGAACATCAGGCGGAACGGCGCGATATAGCGAACGCGGCGCCCGGCGAAGTATTCCAGGGTGAGGAAGCCCGGCTTCGTGTACAGGGGCGGCAGCGTGTGGACGATGCGCTCGTCGAGATGGAAGAACAGGTCGCCGGCGTCTTCGAGCATGTGCGAGACGGGCTTGATGACGCTCTTGATCGACTGGCCGCATGCGTGACAGAACTCGCCTTTCAGCTCAGCGCCGCAGTTGGCGCACATCAGGCCGAGCGACGGCTTCAGTTCGTTCATTCCCAGGTTCCCCGAATTTTCCCCTTGCGAATTCGGATGATGGCACGGCAACCGCTACAATGGGCGGCCACCCTCCGCCACTTTTCCCCATGTCCATCGACCGTGCACGCGCGCGGCGTGAGATCGGCGCCACCACCCGGCTGGCCTTGCCGATGATCGTCGCCCAACTCTCCGCCATCGGCACCAATGTCGTCGACGCCGTGCTCGCGGGCCACCAGAGCGCGCACACCCAGGCGTCGGTCGTGACCGGCGCGAACATATGGGTACTGGCCATCGTGACCGGCATCGGCACGATGATGGCCGTGCCGCCGACGGTCGCGCAGCTCGACGGCGCGGGCCGCCGCGCCGAGGTGGGACCAGTATTCCATCAGGCCCTGTACATCGCCTGGGGCCTGGGCCTGCTGCTGGGCTTCGGTGTCTGGCATGCCTCGCCGCTGATGATGCTGTTCGGCGTCGTGGAATCCATGCGCGCCGATGTCGAGGCCTTCCTCCACGCCATCTGCTTCGCGGCGCCGGCGCTGACCACTTATTTCGCGTTGCGTGGCCTTTCCGAAGGCCTGTCGATGCCGCGTCCGTCGATGTATTTCAGCTTCGGCGGGCTCGTCGTTCTCGCGCCGCTGGGTTACGTGCTGATGTACGGCAAGCTCGGCTTCCCGGTGATGGGCGCGCGCGGCAGCGGCATCGCGACCGCGATCGTGCTCTGGCTGGAAATGCTGGGGTTCGCCATCTACGTCCTGAAACACCGCAACTACCGCGACCTCAACCTGCGCGGGCGCATGGCGCGGCCGGACCGCCGGCAGATCGCCCAGCTCCTGCACGTCGGCCTGCCGATGGCGGTGACGCTGCTGATGGAGGCGGGGCTGTTCGTCGCGGTCGCGCTGCTGATCGGACGCCTGGGCGAGACGGTCACCGCGAGCCACCACGTGGCGCTGAACGTGGCCTCGGTGGCCTTCATGATCCCGCTGGGGCTGTCGATGGCGATCACCGTGCGGGTCGGCAACGCGGCCGGGCGGCGCGACGTGGCGGGCGTGCGTTATGCCGGGCTTTCCGGCATCGCGCTGGTCCTGGTCACCCAGCTGGTCGCCTCCGGCACGATGCTGCTTTTCCCGGCGGCGATCGCCAGCCTGTACACCCATGACGCGGCGGTGATCGCCATGGCGTCGCAGTTGCTCATCCTGGCGGGCTTCTTCCAGTTTTCCGACGGCATCCAGGTGGCTTCGAACGGTGCGCTGCGCGGTCTCAAGGACACCCGGGTGCCCATGGGCATTACCCTGTTCGCCTATTGGATCGTCGGCATGCCGATCGGATGGTGGCTCGCCTTCGGCCATGGCCTCGGCGCGCGCGGCATGTGGATGGGCCTGATCGCCGGCCTCAGCATGGCGGCCATCCTGCTGTTCGCGCGGTTCTGGCGGAGCAGCGCGAAGGGCCGCTGGCGCGACGATCCCGACACCGCGAAGCCCATGCCATTCCACACGTGATGCCAACGCACCGACGCGCTACGCTGCGCACAATCCTCGAGGAAACCGCTTAGATGCCGGATCGCTACGACACCGTGCCGCCGCCCCTGCCGGGCCGCCCCCAGCCGGGCCCGCCGCCGCGCCGCGGTGGAGGATTCGGCCGCTTCATGCGTGGCCTTGGCCGTGGCATCAACCTCACCCGGCTGGTGATCATCAACGTGATCTTCTTCGGCCTGCTGGCGGTGTTCCTCCTGCTGCTGTTCGTCGGCGGACGGGCTAACCGGGTCGACGACAAAACCGTGCTGGTGCTGGCCCCGGAAGGGGCGTTGGTGGAGCAGTACAGCGCCGACGCGTTCTCGCGCGCCGTGGGCCGGATGTCCGGTGACGGCGTGAAACAGGTGCAGGTGCGCGACCTGGTGCGCGCCATCGACTCGGCCGCCAAGGACGATCGTGTCAGCCGCATCGTGCTCCGGCCCGACAAGCTGCAGGCCGGTGGCTTCGCCGCCTTGCGCGAAGTGGGCGCCGCGCTCGACCGCTTCCGCGCCACGGGCAAGCCGGTGCTCACCTGGGCGGCCAGCCTCGACCAGGGCCAGTACTATCTCGCCGCTCACGCCGACAAGGTCTACCTCGACCCGCAGGGCGGCGTGATGGCCACGGGACTCGCGAACTACCGCCTGTTCTACAAGGACATGCTCGACCGCCTCGGCGTGCAGGTGCACCTTTTCCGCGTGGGCCAGTTCAAGAGCGCGGCGGAACCCTTCATCCTCGACCACGCGTCGCCGGAATCGAAGGAAGCCGATGCGTTCTGGCTGGGCGGGCTGTGGACCACCTGGATCGACGAGGTGGCGACGATGCGCCACCTCGATCCCGCCGCGCTGCGCGCCGACGTGGACGGTCTCGCCGAACGCGTGCGTGACGCGAAGGGCAGCCTCGCCGAGTTGGCGGTGGAGGAAAAGCTGGCGGACGGCATCGCCACCGAGCAACAGTTCGTGCAGATGCTGCGCAAGGAAGGCGTGCCCGCCGGGAAGAAAGACCAGGGTTTCCGTCAGGTCGATCTTGGCGGCTACCTTGCCGATCGCGGCCTGTCCAGCGTCGACGTGCTACAGACCGGTCCCGGCGTGGCGGTGGTCGTCGCCGAGGGCGAGATCACGGGCGGCAAGCAGGCACAGGGAACGATCGGCGGCGATTCCACCGCCGCATTGATCCGCGCGGTGCGCAACGATCGCCGCACCCGCGCGCTGGTACTGCGGGTGAACTCGCCGGGTGGCGAGGTCTACGCGGCCGAGCAGATCCGCCGTGAGGTCGAACTCACCCGTGAAGCCGGCATACCGGTCGTGGTCTCGATGGGCGACGTGGCTGCCAGCGGCGGCTACTGGATCTCGATGAACGCGAACCGGATCTATGCCGAGCCGAACACCATCACCGGTTCCATCGGCATCTTCGGCATGTTCTTCACCGTGCCGGACACGTTGGCCAAGATCGGCGTGAAAAGCGACGGCGTCGCCACCGGCCCGCTCGCCGGGGCCTTCGACATGACCCGCCCGCTCGACCCCAACGTCGGCGTGCTCATCCAGAGCATTATCGACAAGGGTTATCGCGATTTCGTCGGCAACGTGGCGAAGGCGCGAGGCAAGGATTTCGCCGCCATCGACGCGATCGCACAGGGCCGTGTCTGGACCGGCCAGCAGGCGCTCGAGCGTGGCCTCGTCGACCGCATGGGCAGCCTCGACGATGCCATCCGCGATGCCGCGCAGCAGGCGAACCTCGGCAAGGACTTCAGCGTTCGCTATGCGGAAAAACCGATGGGCGCGTTCGAACGCTTCCTGACCAGCATCGGTGACAGTTCCGAGGCCCGCGTGGCGATGTCGTGGGGATTGCGCCTGCCTTCATGGGTGGCCCAACTGCCGCGCCTGGCACCGGAATGGGCGCTGTTCCGCACGGCGGAAGCCGGTAAGCCGCAGGTTTACGCTTACTGCTTCTGCTCGCCGCGCTGATCGAGAGCATCGCCGACAGGGTCGGCTCCCACCAGAGCAAAGCGGCTCCCACCAAGCCAAGGCGCTGTGTCGCTGACCGTTCCCGGCCTGGTGGGAGCCGACCCTGTCGGCGATGGGTCGCGACAACCCAGCTATCGCGCCCGTCTACTGCGCCTGTGCCTCCACCGCCTTGGCCTGCGCCTTGGCTTGGTCGTCGACGACCTTCTGCACGTCCTGCGCTTTCTTCTTCTGGGCCTCCAACGAATCCCACGGCGTCTCGACACGCGCTTGCGGCGCCGGCGGTTCGTTCGGCTGTGGCGGTTTCGAACAGGCCACGCAGGCGAGCGCGGCCAGGATGGGCAGGGCGACGATGCGGGTCATGACGTGGTTCCTCCGGGGCTGGCCCGAGTCTCGCGCGGCTGTCGGGTCAGCGCAATCGCGCACCGTAGAAACCGTCGGCCCGTTCCACCTCCATGCGCCAGTCGAACAGGCTCGACAGGTGTTCGTCCGCCAACAGCCGTTCTTTCGGGCCCTGGTCGAACAGGGCGCCGTCGCGCAGCATCACCACGTGGCAAATCTCCGGCACGATCTCTTCGACGTGATGCGTGACCAGTAACAAAGTCGTTCCGTCGCGTGCGAGCTCGCGCAGCAGGTCGAGGAAGCGCCGGCGCGTGCCGGGATCGAGTCCGGCGCAGGGTTCATCCAGCAGTAGCGCGCGGGGTCGGTGGACCAGCGCCCGCGCGATCAGCACGCGGCGCGCCTCGCCGGTCGACAAGGTCGAGACGTCGCGCGGCGCCAGGTGCGAGGCGCCGACCCGTTCCAGTGCCTCCATGGCGCGCTGGCGCATGCCATCGTCGACAACGTGGTCGAGTCCCAGCGTCATCGAGGCGAAGAAGCCCGAAAGCACGGCGTTCAGCGCCACCTCGTTACTGGCCTCGAACTCGCGGCGCAAGTCCGACGAGACGACACCCAGCAGCGTGCGCAACTCCGCGACGTTCCAGCGATCGCGTCCGAAGATGCGGACCACGGCGGAACCGTCGTCGTGGACGAGTGGGTAGACCCGGCGTTCGATCAGCTTGACCAGGGTCGATTTGCCCGAGCCGTTGGGTCCTAGGATGGCGGTGTGCTGGCCTTGGGCGATGGCCAGCGACAGCTGGTCGAGCAAGGCGCGACCGTCGCGGAGCACGGTGGCGCGGTCGATGGAAAGCAGCGGTGTCGACGTATCCATGCTCCCGAGCATACCGGCCTCTCGGACCCGGCGGCGATACCTTGTACGATCGTTGCAAAGGAGACCGACATGCATCCACGACTTTCCAGTTGGCGCCTCGACGGGCGCACCGCCCTGGTCACGGGCGCAAGCAAGGGCATCGGCTACGCCTGCGCACGCGAGCTGGCCGCCCTCGGTGCCGACGTGTTGCTCGTGGCGCGCGACGAACTCGTGCTGCAGGAAGTGCGCGACGAACTGGCCGAAGAATGCCCGGACGTGGAAGTGCTCGGCATGGCGGCCGACCTGTCCGACCACGAAGATCGTCTCGCGGTATTCGACTGGGTCGTCGACCTGGGCATGAACCTTTCCATCCTCGTGAACAACGTTGGCGGCAATACGCCCCGTCCGACGCTGGATTACGAAGAAGACGAATATCGGTCGCTGTTCGAACTGAATGTTTTTTCCGCGTTCGAGATGAGTCGCCTGGCCTACCCGCACCTCGTGCAGCATGCCAATGCCGCCATCGTGAATGTCGGGTCCGTCTCGGGCATCACCCATGTGCGCACGGGATCCGCGTACGGGATGACCAAGGCCGCCCTGCACCAGATGACCCGGAACCTCGCGGTCGAATGGGCGGAGGACGGCATCCGCGTGAACGCGGTGGCGCCGTGGTACATCCGTACCCAACGCAGCGAGCCGGCGCTGGCGGATTCGGAATACCTGGAAGAAGTGCTCGACCGCACGCCGATGGGCCGCATCGGCGAACCCGAGGAAGTGGCCGGGGCCGTGGCCTTCCTCTGCCTGCCGGCATCGAGCTACGTCACCGGCGAAATCGTCGCCGTGGACGGCGGGTTCCTGCGCTACGGCTTCTGAGGCCTTAAGATAGGCGGTTCCCCGGGGCCGCCGGCGCGCCGCTGCGCCATGCCGCCCGCCTGTCTTGCCCCCGAGAGCCCCATGAACATCGGTATCGACTTCGGCACGAGCTATTCCGCCGCCGCGACCTTCGTCGGCGACGAACTGACCCTGATCCACTTCGGCGATGCCCGGCAGTTTCGCACGGCCGTCTTCTTTCCCGAGGTGGTGCCCGATCCGAACGACTTCCAGCTGACGCCCGAACTCGACGCGCAGGTCGAGGCCCATATCCGCTCGGCGCGCGCCCAGCAACGCCAGTTCGCCGTGGAGGCGCAGCAGCGCGGTGGCGCCTTCGTCGAACGCAGCGATAACGAATTGCGTCGCGATGCGTTGCGCACGGTGCGACGCCAGTGGATGGAGCGGCGTGCCGCCGAATCGCCGACCGCCACGGTGGAAAGCTTCCAGCATGCATTGTTCGGCGACGACGCCGTGGAGGCCTACCTCGAATACGGCGATGGCAACCTCATCGAATCGCCGAAGTCGATGCTCGGCTATCGCCTCGATCCGCAGGTGCGCAAGGTGATCGTGCACATCGCCACGCACATCCTCGAACACATCCGCCTGGCCGCGAGCCGCCAGCTTGGCGAGGCGGTGCGCACCGCGGTGATCGGACGTCCCGTGCACTTCCGCAGTTCCATGGGCGACAAGGGATCGGAACAGGCGGTGGAGATCCTCCGCGAAGCCGCCGCCGTGGCCGGCTTCGATGCCGTGTCGTTCCTCGAGGAGCCCGCGGCGGCGGCGATGCACTATCACAAGCGGCTCGCGACACGGCAGGCGGCGCTCATCGTCGACATCGGCGGCGGTACCACCGACGTCGCCTTCGCCGAACTGGGCGGCGACGAACTGCCCCGTATCGTGCGCACGTGGGGCCTGGCCAAGGGCGGTACCGACCTCGACATCAACCTCAGCATGCACAGCTTCATGCCCCAACTGGGCAACAACGTCACCCGCGTGCCGGTCCACCATTTCGTCGAAGCGGCCAGCGTGCACAACCTGCCGAAGCAGCGCGAGTTCCGCCGCCAGGATTACCGCATGGTCGACGAGCCCTGGCAGTCGCGTTTGCGCGCGTTGCAGCAGCCTGGCGCCACGACACGCCTCAACCAGACCGCCGAACGCAGCAAGATCATCTTGAGCGGCCTCGACGAGACACATGCCGACCTCGGTTTCCTCGAATCGGGTCTCGGCGTGAGCATCGCTCGCGCTGACATGGACGAAGCGGTGGAACCCTTCATCCACCGCATGCAGCGCCTGCTCGCCGAGGTTCGCGAGGAATGGCCCGGCGTGCCCGCCAGCGTATTCCTGACCGGCGGCACCTCGCGCTCGCCGGTCGTGAAGGCGGCCGTGCGCGACAGCTTCCCGGGCATCCCCATGGTCGAAGGCGACCCGTCACTGGGCGTGGTCTCCGGACTCGCCGTCGCGGCCGCCTGATCGAGCCCTCATTGGGGCCATTGCGCTGTTGCACTTGTGGGAGCCGACCTTGTCGGCGATCCCGCGGCAGCGGGCCAGCTCATGGCAAGCACCCATCGCCGCTGAAGCGGCTTCCCACCACAGCAAGACTCGCCGCCATCAAGATGGAGTCGACCTGGTGGGAGCCGACCTTGTCGGCGATCCCGCGGCAGCGGGCCTGGTCAAGGCAAGCACCCATCGCCGCTGAAGCGGCTCCCACAAGAGCTAGCCGCAGCCCTTCAACTGAGCCTGTAGCCGTGCGTCTTTCGTCTCCAGCGGAGCGCGCTCGCTCTTGAACGCATTGCGGAGCAGCCGCTGGTTCGCTTCGGCATCACTACGCAAGGCCTGGCAGGCCTCGGCGGGACTGAGCCGGCGGCACTGGTCCTGTACCCACACATAGTTGCTGGTCGCCACCGCCGCCGCGTTGCCCTTGCCGCGGTTGAGTTCCGGCGCGGAAGCGACGGCGGCGTCGCGGCTGCCATACGTATCGGCGAGCGACGGCGTCACCGCGCCAAGGACGCCGAAGGGTGCCATGTACGGTTCGGGATGGCCGTTGTCGCTGGTATACGGTTTGCCGTCCGTGGCGCGGATGCAACCGTAGAGCACGGGAGCCGGAGTCGTGGGAGCGGAAGGCGGAGGCATCCCGTCGACAGCTTCGCGGGGTGGCGCTGGCGGCGGTCCGGGCATTGGCGCCACGTGTCCGTCCGCCGGTGCGGAGTCCTGCAACCGGATCGCCTGCTGGCGCTGGTTCTTCGCGCACGGCGTCTGCTGGTAGATCGTCTGCCCACCGGCCTGGCACTTGTAGACCGTCTCCGCCGCCACGTCGCCGCCCGTCGCCAGGGCGAGGGCGGCGAACAGGACGCGCACGCGACGCATGTTCAGAACTCGGCCACGTGTTCTTCGGAAGCGAGCCCGAGGGTCATCGCGCCTTCGCCGACGTTGACCATGCCCGTGATGCCCATGGGGCTTTCCAGAATCTCCACGCCCGCCTCGGCGCAGACGCGCGTGAGCGCGTGGTAACCGGGCAGGTTGCGCATGTCGTCCAGGTCGCCGCCATAGCTGAGCGAGAGCGAAGGCACGAGCAGACCGGCCTGCACTCGCCGGGCCGCATAGTCGAACAGCGCTTGCGCACCGTGCTCGAATCCCCTGACCTTGCCCACGGGGCCGGTTTCGCCCTTATGCGCGCGCAGGATCGGCTTGATGTCCAGTGCGGTGCCAAGCATGGAACTCAGGAAGCTCACGCTGCGGTCGCCCTTGCTGCGGGCGCGGGAGCGCAGGTAGTTGAGGTCGCGCGGCAGCATGTAGCCGTAGGAACAATCGGCGATATGGGCGGCGCGTTCGCGTACCTCCGCGGGGGACTTGCCCGCCTGGATCGTGCGCACCGCCTCGACCACCACCGGGGCGGAACCGGCGAAGATGTTGCGGGTGTCCACCACGCGCATCAGGAAGGGTCCGCCGATACCGGCGGCTTCGCGGATCGGCCGGTAGTTCTTCAGGATAGCGAAGCTCGCCTTGATCACGTTGTCGTGGATGGGGCTGCGCGTGGCCATGATGGTGAGGCAGACGACGCAGTCGTACTCCTTCACCATCCGCTGCAGGAAGAGGTTCTGCACGTCTTCCACCGAGCTGGCCTCGGTCTCGGCGGAATGGCTGCGGCTACCCAGCTTCTGGTTGCGGAAACGCTGGATCTCGACCGGGTCCCGGTCGTCCTTGAAGCGTTGCAGGTCCACCTTCACGGCGATGGGCATCACCGCGATGCCGTTGCGTTCCAGGAAATCCTGCGGCAAGTCGCAGGCCGCGTCGATCGCTACGCCGATTCGCATCGGGCACTACCCCCCCATCGTGGGCCAGACGGCCCCGCGGCGCCCGAAACACCCGATGCGTCCCGGCTTGCCCCGCTGGGCCGGATGCTACACTTGCGCGAATGAATTTGGCACTCCGCCGGCGTGGCGTCGCCGGTAACCGCGCCGTCGGCAAGCAAAGGCGAACGCCGCCGGCGCATGCGCACCCGGATTCGACATGAAAACCAAGAACGAGATCGTCTCCAACTGGCTGCCGCGTTATACCGGCACGCCCGTGGAGGGATTCGGCCAGCACATCCTGCTGACCAACTTCGGCCACTACGTGGAGCGCTTCGCCCTGGAGCACGGCGTGGAGGTGCACGGGCGTGACCGGCCCATGCCCAACGCGACAGCCGACGGCATCACGCTGATCAACTTCGGCATGGGTAGCCCCAACGCGGCGACGGTCATGGACCTGCTCAGCGCGATCGAGCCCCAGGCCGTGCTGTTCCTGGGCAAGTGCGGTGGCCTCAAGAAGAAGAACGCCATCGGCGATCTGGTCCTGCCGATCGCCGCCATTCGCGGCGAGGGCACCTCCAACGACTACCTCTTGCCGGAAGTCCCGGCCCTGCCGGCGTTCCAGCTGCAGCGTGCGGTATCCACGATGATCCGCGACCTGGGCCACGACTACTGGACCGGCACCGTCTACACCACGAACCGCCGGGTCTGGGAGCACGACGACGGTTTCAAGGAATACCTGCGGCGCACCCGCAGCATGGCGATCGACATGGAAACCGCGACCATCTTCGCCGCCGGCTTCGCCAACCACATCCCCTGCGGCGCGCTCCTGCTCGTGTCCGACCAGCCGATGATCCCGGAAGGCGTGAAGACCGAAACCAGTGACGCCGCGGTCACGGCCACCTTCGTCGAACGGCACATCAAGGTAGGCGTCGAAGCACTGAAGCTCGTCCGCCGCCACGGCCGCAGCGTGAAGCACCTGCGCTTCGAAGACGACGGCGAGCCGTGAAACCGATCTGGTCCTGGGCGTGCTCGTCGCGCTGATATGGGGACCATTGTGGGAGCCGACCTTGTCGGCGATCCCGCGGCAGCGGGCCGGTTTCCCGCAAGCACCCATCGCCGCTGAAGCGGCTCCCACAACAGTATTCAACAGACCCGGTAGGAACAGACCTGTGGGAGCCGACCTTGTCGGCGATCCCGCGGCAGCGGGCCAGGTTACGGCAAGCACCCATCGCCGACAGGGTCGGCTCCCACCAGGATCGGCTCCCACCAGGTTTGGTATCCACTAGTTTTTGGTTTCCACTGGTCGGTTTCCGTCAGGGCCTTCCATAAAAAAGGCCGCCCGTGGGAGCGGGCGGCGATCTGGGGAGGTTGCATCGGTCGCGCGCCGGGGGGCGCGCGCCGTTGTCTTCTTGTGGTGGAGCGTCAGAGCGAGAAGTCGTACTCGGCGGAAAGCTGGACGTAGCGCGGCTGCTGGAAGCTCGTCGGGATCTTGTACGTGCTTCCCGAAAGCGAGTTGCCGCTGTCGTCCTCGCCCACTTCGTTGATCGACGTCGTGTGCTGCTTGTTGAACACGTTGAAGACGTTCGCCGAAAGGGTGACGCCCTTCGCCCATACCGGCTTGTACGAAGCGTTCAGGTCGATGTTCCAGTAGCTCGGCGTCCGACCGACCGATCCGCGCTGGATCACCATGCCGTCGCAGTAGAGGTACGCACCCGAGCCGTAGCCGCCGACCACCTGCGAATCGATCGGGTTCAGGCCGTAGCAGTTCTCCGGGCGGCCCGTCTGGAACACGCCGTTGGCGCCGACGAGCCACTGCTCGTTGATCTGCCACGCGCCGTAGATCTTGAACGTGTGCTTGCGGTCGTTCGGCAGGTAGCCGTTCGATCCGGCCATGATTTCCGGATAGTCGAACAATTCGGTCGTGCCGGTGTCGGCCTGGCCGTTGCTGGAGTCGACGCCGCCTTCGGCATTGCCCCGCGTATGCGAGAAGACATACGACGTCTTCAGGTACCAGGTGTTGTCGAAGTTGCGCTCGGCGGTCAACTGCAACGCGAGGTAGGAGCGCTTGTACTTCGGCTCGCCCACGTCCACGCCAGGCAGGTGGATGTTGTAGAGCGTGCCGGTGGCGTCCACCGGCGTACGCAGCGTCACCGAGCTGCCCGGGTTGAAGATGTAGCAACCCGGCACGTTGGCGTCGGCGGGCGTCAGGCTCGTGGTGTCGAGATTGAGCCCGTACTGTGCGTTGGCCGCCTTGGCGATCGGACGGAAGTCGCAGGAGTCGTCGATGCCCGTCAGCACCTTGCGGTAGATGGCCTTGGCACCGAAGGTCCAGTCCGCGACCTGCTGCTGCGCGCCCAGGATGAATTCACGCTGCTTGAACGGCTTCAGGTCCTTGGTGGCGACGGCACCGGGATTCGGAACCACGCCGGCTTCGCCGTTCGAGTAGATGATGCCGGTGCGCGAAGGGAAGGCCGTCGCATAGGCGGCCGGCAAGGCGCCGAGGCCGGTGGGCGCGCCAGTCACCGGGTCGATGCCCGTGTAGCTGAAGTACTGGTTCTGGTACAGCGAAGCCGCCGCCCCACGCAGGGCCACGTTGCCGTCCAGCGGCAGTGAATAGTCGCCGGCGCTGCCATAGACCTTCAGGGTCGAGTCGCCGTGCACGTCCCACGAGAAGCCCAGGCGCGGCTGCCAGCTGTGCACCTGCTTCACATAGGTCTGGCCGAGGCTGTTGGAGTTCTCGAAGCCGTCGTTGCGCACGCCGATGCGGGCGACGAAGTTGTCGGTGATATGCCAGTTGTCCTGCAGGTAGTACGACTTCTGCGTGATGCCCACCTTGGCGCCGGTGGCGAACACGGTCTGCTCGACGACGCTATCCGCCGGATCGAGTCCCGGCGCATGGCCGAGGATGGCTTCCGGCTGGGAGATGTACGTCCAGCGGCTGCCGCCCTCGTAGGCGGTACCGGTATCGGTGGTGAAGTGATCGCGGGCCCAACCCGCCTTCAGCTCGTGGTCGCCGAGGTGATACTCGAAGTCGATGCGGCCGGCGTTACGCTTGTCTTCGCCGTCGGGCGTATTGAGGGAGCCGCTGGTGAACGAGCAATGCGGCGCGGCCATGCCGCCGTTTGCCACCGGGATGCGGTTGTCGTTGATCAACGGGCAACCAGGTGAGTTCACGGCGTTGAAGATGTTGCCGTCGTACTCTTCCAGCGTGCCGTCGGCGGTGGTGGCCCGCTCGTCGCGCCGGTTCGTGCTCTTGCCGTATTGCGCGGACACCGTGAAGTCGTCGGTGATGTAGCTGGTGTACTTCAGGATGTTGTTCATGCCGCCGGTCTTGTCGTAGACCTGGCCGAGGTAGTCGCCGCGATGTGGCTGGCCATCGGCGTCGTAGCTGTAGCCGTAGATGCTCTGTTGTTGCGTGCTGCTGTCACTGAAGCCGGTGTACTCGAGGATGTTGCTCTCGTTGATGTTCCAGTCCAGCTTGACCAGGTAGCGCGGATCCTTGATCGTCGTCTTGTTGAAGTTGCCGCCGCCCGACGAATCGCCGTAGTGTTCATCGGCCGTGCGCGTGCCGCCGACGAGGGCGAACAGGAACAGCTTGTCCTTGATCAGGGGGCCACCCAGCCATGCGTTCCAGCGCTGACCGAAGTCGGTGGCGTTACCGGTGTTGTTGTTACCGACGACGTAGTTGCTGTTGTGCCGGTTGTTTTGCAGCAGGCTTCCATTCTGCAGGTAGATGTTCGGCTGCTTGGCCTGGAACTGGTACGGGTCCCAGGTGAAGTCGACGCCGCCCTTCCACTCGTTGGTGCCGCGCTTGGTGTTCACCGAGATCACGCCGCCGGTGGAGTTGCCGTACTCGGCACCGTAGCCGCCGTCCTGGATTTCTTCCTGGTCGATCGCCTCGAACGGCACCTGCGAATAGGTGAGGCTCTGGAAGAAATTGGTGACGTTGAAGCCGTTCACGTAGTAGCTGTTCTCGGCTACGGACGCGCCGCCGAAGGACGCCAGGTTGCCGAAGGCGCTGTCGCCCTTGGTCGCGCCGGGCGCGAGCAGCGCGACGGCGGTCTGGTTGCGCGCCAGGGGAAGTTGCTTGATCTGCTCGGCGGTCATGACCGTGTTGGTCTGGCTCGACGTGATGTCGATCGGCGGCAACGCGTTCGCGGTCACCGATACCGTCGTCAGGTCCTGGGCTCCGGCGTTGGCCGCGCCACCCGCATTACCGCCGGCAAGGTTCAGGTTGAAACCCTGACCGGCGACGATCTGGATGTCCCGCGTGGAACTCTGGCCACCCTTGGTCGATGTGATCTTGTAGTCGCCAGGCGGCAACGACGAGATGTTGAAGCGGCCGTCGTTGCCGACGGTGGCTGAGCGGCTCAACCCGCTTCCGTTGTTGGTCGCGGTGACCTGCGCTCCCGCGTCCGCCGTGCCGTAGACGGCACCGACGGTGCTCTGCGCGAAGGCACCCGTGGCAGCGAGGCCGAGGCCCAGCGCGATGGCGAACGATAACGAGCGCCGCCTGGTGCGCTCCATTGAGTGACGCGAATCCATGGTGATCTCCCCGGCCATTGGCCAAATGCTGCAAGTCGCCCCGTCATCCCTCGACGAACGGAGCGGAGTGGTTCACGTGGTGGCCATCCAGGCCCCTTATGACGTCGATCTCCTCCGCATCGATGCGCCGCCTGCCGCCGTTAACGAAACTGCAACAAGCGGATGGAAACTACGCCCGCCCGACATCGGCACTCAATGCGAGTTGCATGAACGAAAGTTCTTGTCCCTCTTGCGCGTATCGCAGGCGCAAGGTCCGTGCGGGAGGATCGCAAGGCGGGCGCGGCGGACGCGGGCCATCGAAGCCCGCAGGGCGCAGGAAGATGCGCGGCGCGTTAAGCCTGGGATGAAAAAGATTTCATCAGGAACGAAAGATTTTCTCTGCCCGCGGAAGACACGACAACGCTTGCCTGGCCGCGCCGCCCCGGCTAGCGTCGCGCGATGGACCTCGTCATCACCATCCTCATGCTTCTCCTGGTCGTTGCCCTTTCCGGCGCGGTGGTGCGTGTCCTGCCGGTGAAGCTGCCCTTGCCGCTCCTGCAGATCGCCCTGGGTGCCCTGCTGGCCCGGCCGCTAGGCATGCACGTGGAATTCGACCACGAGCTGTTCTTCCTGCTCTTCATCCCGCCGTTGCTGTTCGCCGACGGATGGCGCATCCCCAAGCGTGAGTTGTTCCTGTTGCGCGGGCCGATCCTCGCGCTCGCCATCGGCCTGGTGTTCTTCACCATCCTCGGTATCGGGTACTTCGTGCACTGGATGATCCCGACGGTGCCGCTCGCCGTGGCTTTCGCCCTCGCCGCGGTCTTGTCGCCGACGGACGCGGTGGCGGTTTCCTCGATCAGCGGCGATGCGACGATACCGCCGCGCTTGATGCATATCCTGTCCGGCGAAGCACTACTCAACGATGCGTCGGGCCTGGTGGTATTGCAGTTCGCCATAGCGGCGGAGATCACGGGCAGGTTTTCGCTCGCGTCGGCCGCGGGCGATTTCGCGGTGATGGCGCTGGGCGGTGTCGCCGCGGGTGCGTTCATCGGGTACGCGTTCGGCATTTTTCGCCGCCGGCTGGTACGTTGGAGTGACGAAGTCGATCCCGCCAGCCAGGTGGCCCTGCTGCTTTTGCTCCCCTTCGCGGCGTACCTGCTCGCGGAGCGTTTCCACGTGTCCGGCATACTCGCCGCCGTCGCCGCGGGCATGACCATGAACTACACCGACGTGCTGAAAGGCGGCTATGTCGCCACGCGCATGCAGAACGGCGCCGTGTGGTCGATGGTGGAATTCGTTTTCAACGGATTGATCTTCCTCCTGCTCGGGCTCCAGTTGCCGGGTATCGTCGACGGCGCGAAGAACGATCTGGTCCAGGCGGGCGGAGGGCCGATGTGGCACCTGCCGGCATATGTGGTCGCCATCACCCTGGCGTTGGTGGTGCTGCGCTTCATCTGGGTGTGGGTGTCGCTGCGCTTCATGCTGATGCGCGCGCTGCATCGCGGGGAGAAGCGTCCGAAGGTGGGCACGCGGCTGGTCTGGACCACGGCGCTGGCGGGCGTGCGTGGCGCCATCACCATGGCGGGCGTGCTTTCGCTGCCCTTGATGAAGAGCGATACGGTGCCGTTTCCCGTGCGTGACCTGATGATCCTGCTCGCCACCGGCGTCATCCTGTGCACGCTGCTGTTCGGTGCGATCGGCTTGCCGTTGTCCGTGAAGGGGTTGAAGATTCCCGGCGAAGATCCGCGTGTGCGCGAAGAGCGCAAGGCGCGCGCGCTGGCCGCGGAAGCGGCGTTGCGCGGCATCGCCGGTGAGCAGCAACGCGTGGACGCCAGTGGCGACGAGAACGCCGTGGCGTTGGCGTCGCGCGTCGCCGCGCGCGTCATGGCGGACTACCAGCAGCGGCTCGAGGCCGCGGGCGAGGAAGGCGACGTTCCGGAGAAGGCGCGTGCCGAAGCGGGGACCGAGCGCGTGATGCGGCTGGCCGCGTTACGTGCGGAGCGGCGTGAGTTGTACGCGTTACGCCGCAGCCATGAGATCAACGACGAGACCTTGCAGACGTTGTTGCGCGAGGTGGATCTCGCCGAGGCGGCGTTGACCGGACTGCATTCGGGCTGAAGGTATAGGGGCACGGTGGCGGCCCACTCCGGTGGAGGCCGGCCCTGGTGGGAGCCGACCCTGGTGGGAGCCGACCCTGTCGGCGATGGGTGCTTGCCGGAGCCTGGCCCGCTTCCGCGGGATCGCCGACAAAGTCGGCTCCCACCAGAGCCGGATTCCACCAGGGGCGGTTGCCACCGAGGGTGCGAATGGTCAGGTGCCGAGGTGGAAGAAGGCTTCCGTCGTGCGCACGCTTGCTTCGGTCAAGGCCTCTCGCGTCTCGCCACGATCCTTCGCCACCTCGTCTCGGATGTGCGCCAGGTACATCGGCTCGTTGCGGCGGTCCTTCGGCATGGGCCGGATCGTGCGCGGGAGCAGGTAGGGCGCGTCGGTTTCCAGCATCAGGCGGTTCGCGGGAATCATCTTCACCAGTTCGCGCAGGTGCGCGCCCCGGCGTTCGTCGCAGATCCAGCCGGTGATGCCGATATGGCAGTCCAGGTCGAGATAGTCGCGCAGCGCTTCGCCGGTGTCGGTGAAACAATGCACGACAGCCGCCGGCACGCGATCGCGGTATCGCTTCAGTATGGCGAGGAAATCGTGGTGAGCGTCGCGCTGGTGCAGGAACAGCGGTTTCCCCACGGATACGGCGATCTCCAGTTGACGTTCGAACACCTCCCGCTGGACATCCCTCGGCGAGTAATTCCGGTTGTAATCCAACCCCGTCTCGCCCACCGCGCGAACTTCCGGCTCTCGCGCGAGCCGCCGCAGCAGCGTGTCGGTTTCGTCGTCGTACTCGATCGCGTGGTGCGGATGCACGCCGGCGGTGGCGTAGAGACGTCCCGGATGGGCGCGGGCGAGTTCGAGGGCGTGCGTGCTGCCTTCGCGTGAAGCGCCTGTGACGATCATCCGTCCGACCCGATGTGCGGTAGCACGTGCCAGCACATCGTCAAGATCTTGACGAAAGGAATCGTGGGTGAGGTTGGCGCCGATGTCGATCAAGTCCATGATTTTTTTCGCTTTGGAATATTTGTTTTAGAGATGTAACAGCGCGTTATTGTCGCGCAAGGCACTGAACACAAAACCTATCCGGGTACTCGATGGTGGTTTGCACGGGCTTTTCGGCGTAGTCCTTCCGGCGGCGCATCTATTTGCGTCAAAAGATTGACGTTCGCATTTTCCTGCTGCTACGTTCCAAAGACCGCCGTCAAGAAGACGGCGCGCAGGAGAGCGGCGGGAAGGATCTCGGATCGACCTTTTCGCAGGGGACGTCCGCCAGGACATCAAAAGGGAGACGGCCCGCAATCGGCCGTCCGCCAGCAGTACCACGGGCAAGGGGTAGTGCAGATGGTAAATCGTTCGAATGTTCACTGGGGCACCACGACGTCATGAATCGTAGCCGCCGGCGCTCGCGCGCTGGCGGGTCGGGATTGGCGTTGAGGGGAACGTCGAATCCTCGAGTGTTTACGCCGGCGAGGGGGTCTTCGCCGGTGGGCGTGCAGGGAGGGGTCCCGGCGCCGCACTAGGGAGGTATGGGTAATGACTTCACGATCACTGGCACAGGCCCTCGGTCTCGTGCTGACGGGCATCTTCACGGTGGCGGGAGCGGCGCATGCCGCCGACACGCCGCATTCGACCCAGCCGCAGACCGTCATGGTCCAGGGCGTCCAGGTGGCCATCGATCCTTCGACCGGCCGCCTCCGCGAGCCGACGGCTGCCGAACGCGCGGCACTTTCGAAGGCTTTCCAGGTTCGCTCCAGCAGGGCTTCGTCGTTGTCGGCGCAGCCGCGCACGGCAGCCGACGCGAAGTCCACGTTCCGCACCGTGAGCCTCGGCAACGGCGTCCGCGCCAAGGCCGTCCGCGTGCCGCAGGAACTGATGAGCAGCGTCGTGGCCGAACGCGCTCCCGACGGAACGCTGAGCGTGCATCACGACGACCACGGCGTACAAGCCGCACCGAAGGCGCCGGAGGTGACACGATGATCCGCCGCAGCCTCCTCTTCACGGCCCTCGCCGCCGCCGGCATGTTCGGCGCGCTCAGCGTCCAGGCGGCCGAGATCAAGATCGTCAACCAGGACGTCGGCACGGGCCAGGGCCTCGACGATCCGACGCCGGCCACGCCCGTCGGCGGCAATCCCGGCACCACCGTCGGCAAGCAGGCACTGAACGTCTACCAGTTCGCCGCCGACATCTGGGGCGCCGTGTTGCAGAGCGACGTCACGATCGTGAACAACGCGACTTTCGAGCCGCTGTCGTGCGATGCCACCTCGGGCGTGCTCGGTTCCTCCGGTACCACGTACATCTTCTATTTCGACGACACCAGCACCTTGCCACCCGGTGCCGTGCGCAACACCTGGTACCACTCGGCGCTGTTCGATGCCCTGACCCACGAAGACGGCGTGCCGGGCGAAGCCGATATCCAGAGCCAGTTCAACGGCGCGCTGGGCACGCCCGGATGCCTGGAAGGTTCGCGCTGGTACTTCGGCCTGGACGGCAAGACACCGGCCGGTTCGATCAACTTCCTCAACGTCGTGCTCCACGAGATGGCGCACGGCCTGGGCTTCTCCGGCTTCAACAGCCTGACCACCGGTTCGCCGTATGTCGGCGACGACGGCGTGGCACGTCCGGACATCTACTCCACCTTCGTCTTCAACGACACGCAGATGAAGAAGTGGTACGACCTCACGCCGGCACAGCGCGTCACTGCGGCACTGGACGACGGCAACCTCGTGTTCACCGGCGCCACGGTGAAGGCGGAGGCCCCGCTGGCCCTCGGCACGCCGAACGTCTTCCGCGTGACGGCACCGGCCGCGGCGGCAGGTGACTACGGTTATTCGCAGGCCGCGTTCGGCCCGACGGCGACCTCGTCCAACTTCACCGGCAGCGTGGCCCAGGCTTCTCCCGCCGACGGTTGCGCGGCGATCACCAACGGCTCGGCGATCGCGGGCAAGATCGCGTTGATCGACCGTGGCACCTGCGACTTCACCGTGAAGACGCTCAACGCGCAGGCGGCCGGCGCTTCCGCCGTGCTCATCGCCAACAACCAGGCTGGCGCGATCACGCCAGGAGGCACGCCCGCCTCGCCGGTGAACATCCCGGTGATCGCGGTGAGCCAGGTCGACGGCAACAAGCTGAAGGCGAACCTCACCGGCCTGACCGGTGCCGTGGGTACGGGTACCGGCCTCGCCGGCACCGACGCCCAGGGCAACGTCCAGCTGTATGCGCCGACCGTGCTCGCCCAGGGTTCGTCGTTCTCGCACTACGACACCCGCCTGACCCCGAACGCGATCATGGAATACGCGATCAGCCAGGATCTCGTCGGCCAGATCGACGTCGACCTGACGCCCGCGCTGTTCCAGGACATCGGTTGGGGCCTCAACCGCACGTCGCAGAAGCTGCTCACCTGCGATACCGGCATCCCGACCCTCGTCCCGGGCGGCGTGATCATCGGCGCGAACGTCATCGCCAACGCCCAGATCCTCGCCAGTGCCGCGGCGAATGTCGGCGACTACCGCACCGCCGTACGTGCCTATGCCGGCCAACTCGCCACCGACGGTCTCATCACGGCAGGCCAGGCCACCAGCCTCAATGCGTGCTTGTCCGACGCCGAGACCGGGTCGCAGTACGACGAATGGGGTCCGCCGCCGGCGCCTCCGGGCATCGTGCTGAGCAACAACACCGCGCTGGGCAACCAGAAGGGTGCGGCCGGTGCGAGCACCGTGTACCTCCTGACGGTGCCGGCCAACGCGAAGACGCTGACCCTGCGCACCTTCGGTGGCTCGGGTGACGTGTCGATCTCGGTGACCGATCCCAGCGGCAAGGTGAAGGAGCAGCCGAACCGCCCAGGCAACAGCGAACCGTTCACGGCGGGCAAGCCGGCGGCCGGTACCTGGACGCTGACCGTGAAGGGAGTCAAGGCGTACTCGGGCGTAAGCGTCCTGGGTGCGTACACGCTCTGACGCACGACAGGAAGAGGCCCCGGTTCGCCGGGGCCTCGACCGTGACGCGCCCGCGACGCGGGCGGGGGACACACACCGAACACGTTCGAGCGGCCGGCGCGCTTGCGCCGGTCTTGGGGATACCTCGTCCGCCGCGGTCGCGACGGACTGGCGAAGGGCCGCGCGCCGCGCGCCCGCGCATCGATCGCTCACATGCGGACATCTGGGAGGAAGGCTGACGTGAACACCATCTACAGCAAGGTCTGGAACAAGACACTCGGGATTCTGGTCGTGGCTTCGGAGCTGGCCCGGGCCAGCGGCAAGGGTGGTGCGTCACGACGCGTGCGTGCCGCATTGGCGGCGTTGCCACTGGCTGCCGGCGCGATGCTGGCGCTGGGCAGCGCACCGGTGCACGCGGGCAACGTGTGTGGCGGCTACCTGTTCGGCATCCAGGGCAAGGCGCCTGTTGCCAAGGGCGATGACGCTTTCGCCTGCGGCACCGCCAGCAAGGCCGCGGGCGACTACAGCACGGCGGTGGGCACGGCGGCGAACAGCAGCGGCGCGTACAGCGTCGCCCTGGGACAGAACGCGCAGTCCACCGGCATCTACGCGACGGCGCTGGGACAAAACGCTCGCGCCGTCGGTACGGACAGTGTCGCGGTCGGCGAGTCCTCCTATGCGAGCGGATCGGCCAGTTCCGCATTCGGCACGGATGCGCGCGCCACGGCGAAGAACTCGGTGGCCCTCGGTGACGGATCGATCGCGGATCGCGCTAACTCCGTATCGATCGGCAAGATCAACGAAGAGCGTCAGCTGGTGAACGTCGCGGACGGCACGCAGGCGACCGACGCGGTCAACAAGCGGCAACTGGACAAGGTCTCGACATCGGTCGGCGGCGTATCGGCGCGCGTGGATACGCTGTCCACCCGCGTCGATGGCGTATCGACGCAAGTGAACCAGCTTGCCGACGATGTCAGCGATGCCACGCACTACTTCAAGGCGAACGGCGCCGGCGACGGCAGCGACGATGCGCAGGCCACGGGCGACTACGCCACGGCCTCCGGATCGGGCGCCTACGCTGGTGCGACGGGCGCGAGCGCATTCGGTTCGGGCGCGGTGGCGACGCAGCAGTTCGCCACGGCGACGGGTTATGGCGCCGTTGCCTCGGGACAGAACAGCTCAGCCTACGGTTCCGGTGCGCAGGCCTCGGCCAACGGCGCGACGGCGATCGGCGGGCAGGCGCTGGACGAAGAGGGCAATCCGCTGATCACGTTCACGGCGACCGGTGAAGCGGTCGGCCCGGCGACGGCCTCGGGCCTTGCCGCGACGGCGGTGGGTGCGAGCGCGCAGGCCGAAGGCCAGTTCGCGACGGCCCTGGGCACGGCGGCGTTCGCGCAAGGCGAGCAGTCGACGGCGAGCGGTTTCCTCGCGCAGGCCTCGGGCGCGGGCGCGGTGGCGAACGGCGCGCAAGCCTTCGCCGATGGCGACCTGTCGGTGGCGACCGGCTACGGCTCGTCTGCCTATAGCAGCGGTTCGACGGCGATCGGCGGTGGCGCGAGCGCGGCGGGCGAGGGCAGCGTGGCGATCGGCAACTATGCCGAGACCGGCTTCGGTCTGTTCGGCATCGAGAGCGCGAACGCGGTGGCGATCGGCGCGGGGAGCTGGGCGCTGGGCAACGGCGGTACGGCGCTGGGCGCGAACGCGTGGGCGATCGGCGAGAACTCGGTGGCGCTGGGCCAGGGTTCGTACGCGGATCGCGACAACACGGTGTCGGTCGGCGACGTGGGCAGCGAGCGGCAGGTCACCAACGTGGCGGCCGGTACCGAAGACACCGACGCGGTGAACAAAGCACAGCTCGATAGCTCCGTAAGCGACGCGACGCGTTACTTCAAGGCTACGGGCAATGGCGACGGTTCCGACGACGCGCAGGCCACGGGACAGTATGCGACGGCCTCGGGTTCGGGCGCTTATGCGGGCGCCGACGGTGCGAGCGCGTTCGGCAGCGGCGCGGTCGCCACGGCGTCGAATGCGACGGCGACCGGCAGCGGAAGCGTCGCCACGGGACAGAACAGCGCGGCCTACGGCGCGGGTGCGCAGGCTACAGGGCCGGCTAGCGTCGCGGTCGGTGGTGTCGCCGTGAACGAGGACGGCGATCCGCTGGTGACCCATCAAGGTGTTCCGGTCGACACGGCGGCGACGACGGCCGCGGTGGGTGGCACGGCGGTCGGCGCGAGTTCGCAGGCGGGCGGCTTCGCTTCGTCCGCGATCGGCGTGGGTGCGTATGCCAGCGGTGCGCAAGGGACGGCGGTGGGCGCGGTCGCCAACGCGATCGGCGATTATTCGACGGCCGTGGGTACGCAGAGCGCGGCGACCGGCGTGAGCAGCGTCGCCGTCGGTGAATCGTCGCAGGCGACGGGCGAGGAAAGCGTGGCGGTGGGTGGCACGGCCTACGGCGGCTTCATTCCCACGCTCGCAAGCGGCATCGGCGCGTCGGCCTTCGGCGCAGGCGCATGGGGTACGGCCGATTACAGCACGGCGATCGGCTGGTCGGCCACGGCCGATCATCTCAATGCCACGGCGGTTGGCGCGAACGCCGGTGCGCTCGATGTCGGCGCGGTCGCGGTCGGTTTCCTGAGCCGCGCCATCGGCGTGCAGACGACGACGGTCGGTACCAACTCCTTCGTCTGGGGCGACAACGCCTCGGCCTACGGCAGCAACACGTCCATCAGTGGCAACAATGCGACGGGCCTTGGCGCCAGCACCATCATCGATGGCGAAAACAGCACGGCGGTCGGTGCGAACACGTCGGTCACGGGTAGCGGCTCCACGGTGACCGGCGAAAGCAGCACCGCCATCGGCGACGAGGCGACGGCGAACGGCCATGGCGCCATCGCCAGCGGTTACGGCGCATCGGGTTTCGGTGCGGGTAGCTTCGCCAGCGGCGATTACACGACAGCGGTGGGCCAGGGCGCGATCGCGCAAGGCACTGGTTCTTCCGCTATCGGCAGCGGCGCGAGCACGAACGCCGATTTCGCCACGGCCACCGGCTATGGCTCGGTGGCGTCCGGTCAGAACAGCTCGGCCTATGGTTCGGGTGCTCAGGCCTCGGCCAATGGCGCGACGGCGATCGGCGGACAGGCGCTGGACGCGGATGGCAATCCGCTGATCACGTACACGGCGACCGGCGAAGCCGTCGGCCCGGCGACGGCCTCGGGCCTGGCCGCGACGGCGGTGGGTGCGAGCGCGCAGGCCGAGGGCCAGTTCGCGACGGCCTTGGGCACGGCGGCGTTCGCGCAAGGCGAGCAGTCGACGGCGAGCGGTTTCCTCGCGCAGGCCTCCGGTGCGGGCGCGGTGGCGAACGGTGCGCAGGCCTTCGCCGATGGCGATCTGTCGGTGGCGACCGGCTACGGCTCGTCTGCCTATAGCAGCGGCGCGACGGCGATCGGCGGTGGCGCGAGCGCGGCGGGCGAGGGCAGCGTGGCGATCGGCAACTATGCCGAGACCGGTTTCGGGTTGTTCGGCATCGAGAGCGCGAACGCGGTGGCGATCGGTGCGGGGAGCTGGGCGCTGGGCAACGGCGGTACGGCGCTGGGTGCGAACGCGTGGGCGATCGGCGAGAACTCGGTGGCCCTGGGCCAGGGTTCGTACGCGGATCGCGACAATACGGTGTCGGTCGGCGATGTGGGCAGCGAGCGGCAGGTCACCAACGTGGCGGCCGGTACCGAAGCCACCGACGCCGTGAACAAGAGCCAGCTCGATGCCGTGGCCAGTGGCGCGAGCGATGCCAGCCATTATTTCAAGGCCAACGGGCTGGGCGACGGTAGCGACGATGCGCAGGCGGTCGGCGATTTCGCCACCGCTTCCGGTTCGGGCGCCTTCGCGGGTGCCACGGGTGCCACGGCCAACGGCAGCGGTGCGGTCGCCACGGGTGTCAACGCGACGGCCACAGGCTATGGCAGCGTCGCTTCCGGACAGAACAGCGCGTCATACGGTGCGGGTGCGCAGGCCAACGGTCCAGGCAGTGTCGCGGTCGGCGGCGTCGCGGTGGATGAAGAGGGCAATCCGCTGATCACCAATGGTGGCGTGCCGGTCGATACCGGCGCGACGAGCGCGGGTGTCGGCGGCACGGCGGTCGGCGCGAGTTCACAGGCGGACGGTTTCGCCGCGTCGTCGTTCGGCGTGGGCGCCTATGCCAGTGGTGCGCAGGCGACGGCGGTGGGCGCGGTCGCCAACGCGATCGGCGATCTATCGACGGCGATCGGCACGCAGAGTTCCGCGACCGGGGCGAGCAGCGTGGCCGTGGGCGAAAGCGCGCGAGCCACGGGCGACGAAAGTGTCGCCGTCGGTGGCAGCACGTTCTTCGGCCTGATTCCGGCGCAAGCCTCGGGCTATGCCTCGTCCGCCTTCGGCACGGGCGCATGGGCCACGGCGGACTACGCGACCGCCCTGGGCTGGAACAGCTACGCGGATGGCGTGAGCAGCACGGCGGTAGGCGAATCGGCGATCGCCGCGGCGGCGAACTCCGTGGCCCTCGGCGCGGGCTCCTTCAACGATCGGGCGAATACCGTTTCGGTCGGCGATGTCGGTAGCGAGCGGCAGGTCACCAACGTGGCGGCGGGTACCGAAGCCACCGACGCGGTGAACAAGGGACAGCTGGATTCGCTCGCCACCAGCGTCGGCGACGCAAGTCATTACTTCAAGGCGAACGGTTTGGGTGACGGTAGCGACGACGCACAGGCGAGCGGTGACTACGCCACCGCTTCCGGTTCGGGCGCCCTCGCGGCCGGCGCCGGCGCCACGGCTACCGGTTCCGGTGCGGTGGCCGCCAACCAGTTCGCGACCGCGACCGGTTACGGCAGCACGGCCAGCGGCCAGAACGCGGCCGCGTTCGGCGCCGGCGCACAGGCGACGGGTGCGGGCAGTGTCGCGGTAGGTGGAAACGCCGTGGACGACGACGGGAACCCGCTTATCGCCGATGGCAATGGCAACCCGGTCGACACCGGCGCGACCAGTGCCGGCGTGGGCGGCACGGCGGTCGGCGCCAGTTCGCAGGCCGCCGGTTTCGCGGCGACGTCGGCCGGCGTCGGTGCCTACGCCAGTGGTGCGCAATCCACGGCGTTGGGCGCGGTGGCTAATGCCACCGGTGACTACGCGACGGCGGTGGGTACCTCCACCACGGCCTCGGGTGCCGGATCGGTCGCGGTCGGTGGGCCGGGCAATCTGGCCGGCGTGGGACTCATTTATACCGGCGCGACCGGCGACAGCGCGGCGGCGTTCGGTGCCGGTGCGCAGGCGACCGCCGACTTCGCCACGGCACTGGGTGCCATCGCGGGAGCCGAGGGCGTGGGTAGTACGGCGCTGGGTTACTTCGCCTATGCGCCGGGTGCCAATGCCACGGCGCTGGGCATCAACAGCTGGGCTTCCGGCGCGAGCAGTGTCGCGGTGGGCGATTTCTCGACGGCCCGCGGCGCCGCCAGCGTCGCCCTGGGCGCCAATGCGACGGCCACCGCGGCGGATAGCGTGGCCATCGGCTCGAACGCCCTTGCCGATCGCGCGGGTACGGTGTCGGTGGGCGCACGCGGCAGCGAACGCCAGGTCACCAACGTGGCGGCGGGTGAGCAGGGAACCGACGCCGTGAATGTCGATCAGTTGACCCAGCTATCCGACAGTGTCGCCAGCGCCCGTCATTACGTCTCGGCCACGGGTGCGGGCGACGGGTCCGACGATGCGAGCGCGACGGGCTCGCTCGCCACGGCCACCGGCGCGGGCAGCAGCGCCACGGGCGATCTTTCCACCGCCAGCGGCGCTTTCACGGTGGCGAGCAAGGAATCCTCCACGGCGGTAGGTGCGTTCGCCAACGCCGGCGCCGCGGGTGCCACGGCGATCGGCGACAGCGCGCGTGCGCTCGCGGCGAATTCGGTGGCCCTGGGCAGCGGTTCGCTGGCGACGCGGGCGAACACGGTCTCGGTCGGCAGCGGAAGCAACAACCGCCAGATCACCAACGTGGCCGCCGGTACGCAGGCGACCGACGCGGTGAACCTGAGCCAGTTGAACACGGCGTTGTCGGGGGCGTTCGCCGGCACCTCGAGTGTCACCGGCAACGCGGTGGCGATGGCCCTTGGAGGCGGGGCGACGATGGGTGCCACGGGCTTCGTGGGCCCTGTGTACCGTGTCCAGGGCGGCTCATACAGCACGGTCGGCGATGCGGTGGGTGCGCTCGATGGCGCGTTGTCTTCCCTGGACACCCGCGTGAACAACCTGGAGTCGGGTGCCGGTGGAAGCACGCTGCCGGGTACCACCCCCATGCGCCGCAACAGCGTCATGTCGGCGTCGACCGCCGGCGCCAGCGTGGCGGCACCGATGGCGGCGCAAGCCGTGTCCGCCCCGGTGCAGGCCGCGGCGGCCGCGCCGGTCACGGCGGCCGTCGTCGATGGCACGGGTAATGGCACCGCCATCGGTTCCGGAAGCTACGCGAAGGATCCGACCGACCTCGCTGTCGGCACCAATGCCAGCGTGGGCGCCGACAACGGCACCGCGGTCGGGACGGGAGCCACGGTCACGGCGGCGGCGACCAACAGCGTCGCACTCGGCGCCAATTCCGTCGCCGACCAGGCCAACACGGTGTCGGTGGGCAGCGCCGGCGCGGAGCGGCGGGTCACCAACGTCGCCGCCGGCACGGCACCGACCGACGCGGCCAACGTGAGCCAGGTCGACCAGGCCGTCGCCACGGCGAAGTCCTACTCCGACCAGGGGGACGCCGCGACGCTGAGCAGCGCCAAGGCCTATACCGACCAGAAGTTCGGAGACGTGGTCAGCGGCGGGGCGTTCGATGAGTACAAGCGCACGGTGGACCGTCGCTTCAGCAACCTCAACGACCGCCTGAACAAGGTGGGCGCGATGGGGGCGGCCATGTCGCAGATGGCGTTCAGCACCCAGGGTGTCAATGGCGACAACCGGCTGGGCGTGGGCGTCGGTGGCTATAAGGGTCAGGGAGCCCTGTCGGTCGGTTACTCACGGAGCATCTCGTCAAACGCCAGCCTGACCTTCGGTGCCGCCGTGAGTGGCGGTGAGACTTCCGGCGGTGTCGGTGTAGGCGTGGGCTGGTAAAACAACCCCGGCGGCGCCCGCAAGGCGCCGCCAAGTCCTTGAAGCCGGCGGAAACGCCGGCTTTCGCTTGTTGCGCCCCGTCGCGAAACAAGCGGATCACGGTCGCCGCCGACGCACGGTATGTGCTACCAATAGCGGCCCGTCAGGTCAGGAACGCCGGGCGGACGACGCAATCAACGGAACGTGGTGGAGATGGCATGTCTGCGATGACCGAGCATAGGGACATGCTTACCGGGGAACCGGGAGAAGCCCAGGTGTGCGCGCACCTTGTGGCGCATGGCCGGCTCAAGGATACCGACCTTGCGCGGGCCCGCCGCCTGCACGATGAAACGCCGGAGGGCACGCTCACGGCGCTGATGGCACGGCTCGGCCTGGTTTCCGAGCGCGATCTCGCCGATGCCTGGACCGACCTGCTCGGCCTGCCCTTGCTGGCGGCGAAGGACGCGCCGGAACTGCCGCCCGCCGATACCGAGCTTTCTCTCCGTTTTCTCAAGCAGTACCACGTGGTGCCGGTCCGCGACGGCGACGATGGCGTCGTTCTGCTCGTGGCCGACCCCGCCGATCCGTATCCGCTGCAGGCCGTCCGCCTGGCCACCGGCCGCGACATCCCGTTGCGGGTGGGCCTGCGCTCGGAGATCGACGACCTCATCGAACGTTATTACGGCCAGGGCCGGTCCGCGATGGGAAGCATCGTCGAAAGCCTGGATGGCAACGCCGCCGTCGAGGACGACGTGGAACACCTTCGCGATCTCGCCTCCGAGGCGCCGGTGATCCGACTGGTCAACCTGATCCTGCAACGCGCGGTCGAGCAGCGCGCGTCGGACGTTCACATCGAGCCGTTCGAGAACCGGCTCAAGGTGCGCTACCGCATCGACGGCGTCCTTCATGAGGTGGAGGCGCCGCCTTCGAGTTCCACGGCGGCGGTGATCTCGCGCGTGAAGATCATGGCGCGCCTCAACATCGCCGAGCGGCGCCTGCCGCAGGACGGACGCATCCAGTTGCGCGTGCAGGGCAAGGAACTCGACCTCCGTGTCTCCACCGTGCCCACCAGCTTCGGCGAATCGGTGGTGATGCGTATCCTCGACCGCGAGTCGGTGGTGTTCGACTTCGCTTCGCTCGGTTTCACCGAGCACTTCCGCGGCCGTTTCGTCGAAGTGCTCGACCGGCCGCACGGCATCCTGCTGGTCACCGGCCCCACCGGCTCGGGCAAGACGACCACGCTGTACACAGCCCTGTCGCAGATCAACACGCCCGACGTGAAGATCATCACGGTCGAAGATCCCGTCGAATACCAGATCGAAGGCATCAACCAGATCCAGGTCAAGCCGCAGATCGGGCTCGACTTCACCGGCGCCCTTCGTTCGATCGTGCGCCAGGACCCGGACGTGATCATGATCGGCGAAATGCGCGACCTGGAAACCTGCCGCATCGCCATCCAGTCCGCGCTCACGGGACACCTGGTGCTCTCCACCCTGCACACGAACAGCGCGTCTGGCGGCATCACCCGCCTGCTCGACATGGGCGTGGAGGATTACCTGCTCGGCTCCACGGTCAATGGCATCCTCGCGCAGCGCCTGGTGCGCCGTCTCGATCCCGAAACCGCGATTCCCTACGAGGCCCTGCCCGAGGTGATCGAGCAGTTCGAACTGCACAAGTACACGGACGAACGTCCCATCCGGCTATGGAAGCCCGGTACCAGCGCCACCAACCCCACCGGCTACCGCGGCCGCCGCGCGATCGTGGAATTCCTCGTGATGAGCGATCCCTTGCGCCGGCTGGTGATGCAGCGCGCCGACGCGGGCGAGATCGAACGACAGGCGCGCGCCGAAGGCATGCGCACGATGTACGAGGACGGCCTGGCCAAGGCGGTGGCCGGCATCACGACGATCGAGGAAGTCCTGCGCGTCACGCAGGAATCGTAGGCCTTCGCATGAGCCAGTTCCGCTATCGAGCCATCAGCGCCGCCGGCGAGGCCCTGACGGGCCGCATGGAAGCATCGTCCGTCGAGGATGTCGTTGCCCGGTTGCAGGACCAGGGGCATACCCCGCTCGAAGCCGCGCCAGCCGATGGTGAATCGTCCGGCAGCGGCATCGCCGCGATGTTCCGCAAGGGCGCCTTCACGGGAGACCAGCTCGCGCAGTTCACCCACCAGCTCGCCACGCTGCTGGGCGCGGGGCAACCGCTGGATCGTGCGCTCGGCATCCTGCTCGACCTGCCCGAGGGCGAGCGCGCCAAGAACATGGTCGAGCGCATCCGTGACAGGGTGCGTGGCGGCACCACGCTTTCGACGGCGCTCGACGAGGAAAACGGTGTGTTTCCCCGGCTGTACGTGAGCCTGGTGCGCGCGGGTGAGGCCGGTGGCTCGCTCGATGAAACGTTGCGCCGCCTCGCCGATTACCTCGAGCGCTCCCAGGCATTGCGTGGCAGCATCATCAACGCGTTGATCTACCCCGCCTTCCTGATGGTCGGCGTGCTCGGCTCGCTGGTGCTGCTGCTGGCCTACGTGGTACCGCAGTTCGTGCCGATCTTCGCGGACATGCAGGTGCCGATCCCGCTCATCACCAAGGTCGTGCTGGCGATCGGCACGGTGATCAGCGACTGGTGGTGGGCCATCGGTGCGTTCCTCGCCGTGTTGGCCATGTTCCTGCGCCTGCGCCTTCGTGACCCGGAGACCCGGCTGGCCTTCCACGGCCGCCTGCTGACGATGCGCGTGGCGGGGCCATTGCTGCTCAAGGTCGAGACCGCGCGCATCGCCCGCACGCTCGGCACGCTCCTGAAGAACGGCGTGCCCTTGCTCTCGTCACTCGCCATCGCACGCCAGGTCACGTCCAACCGCGCCCTCGACCTCGCTCTCGAACAAGCGGCCGAGCGCGTCAAGGGCGGTGCCGGCCTCGGCAGCGCGTTGAGCCAGACCGAAAGGTTCCCGCGGCTCGCCCTGCAGATGATCCAGGTCGGCGAGGAAGCCGGCGCACTGGACACCATGCTGCTCAAGGTGGCCGACACCTTCGATGTGGAAGCCAAGCGCGCTATCGATCGCTTGCTCGCCGCGCTCGTGCCGACCCTCACCATCGTGATGACCGTCATGGTCGCCTTCATCATGGCGGCGATCCTGCTGCCGCTGCTCAGCCTCACCAGCAACATCAACTGATCAAACCGTTCCAAGGAGCTTTCCCATGCGCGCGAACCGTACCCTCCGCCACCGCCACGCCCGCGGCTTCACGCTGCTGGAAATGCTCGCCGTGATCGTGCTGATCGGCATCATCGGCGCCATCGTGGTCACCCAGGTCGGCAAGAACGTCGACAAGGGCAAGTACGGCGCGGGCAAGGCGCAGCTCACGACGCTGAGCCAGAAGATCGAGAACTACGCGCTCGACAACGGCACGCCCCCGCATTCGCTCGACGATCTCACCACCAAGCCCGCCGATGCGAGCAGTTGGCAGGGCCCGTACGCGAAGGCTTCCGATCTCAAGGATCCGTGGGGTCATGCCTTCGGGTACCGCTACCCGGGCGAGCACGGCAGCTTCGATCTCGTGTTCTATGGCCAGGACGGAAAGGCCGGTGGCGACGGCTATTCGGCCGACGTCGGCAACTGGCAGTAACCGGCGGCAGGGGTACGGGTCACGGCCATGCGCGCACGCGGATTCACGCTGTTCGAGATGCTGGCCGTGATCCTGTTGATCGGGATCGCGGCCGCGGCGGTCTCGATCCCGGTGACTCAGGGACTGGCCAGTGCGCGGGTCAATGCCGCCAGCGGCGAACTTGCGGCGGCGCTGCGCTGGACGCGCGCCCAATCGATCGTACGCGGGCAGAGCCTCGCGCTGGAGGTCGACACATCCGCTTCTACTTACAAGGCGCCCGGTAAACCCGACGTGCGCCTGCCCAGGGACATGCGGGTCTCGATCACCAGCGCGCGGGAAGACCAGGCCAATGCCAGCACGGGACGCATCCGTTTCTTTCCCGACGGCAGTTCCACGGGTGGACGCATCACGCTCAAGCGCGGCCAGCGCGAATGGCATGTCAATGTCGGTTGGCTGACGGGCGCGGTCAGCGTGGTGGACACACGATGAGGCGGCTACGCCAGCAAGGCTTCAGCCTGCTCGAAGTCATCGCCGCCATCGCGGTACTCGCCATCGCGTTCGCGGCGCTGATGCAGGTGGCGGGCAGTTCGCTCAGCCTCACCGCGCGCGCGAACGAACGCACGCAGGCCGCTTTGCGTGCGCGCAGTCTGCTCGATGGCGCCTTCGTGATGGAACCGGTACGTGAAGGCGGCAGCGAGGGGCGCTTCGACGATACTTATCGCTGGCGCATGAACGTGAGCCGCTATCAGCCGCCCGACGGGAAGCCGGCGGCGGACGGATTCGCGGCGACCGGCATGTACAGGCTCGACCTCGACGTGATCTGGGGGCAGGGCGGCGACGAGCGGCACGCGCGTTTCTCGACGCTGCGCCTCGCCGGTTCGGGCGGGGGCAATCCGCAGTGACGCGCGAACGCGGATTCAGCCTGATGGAAGTGCTGGCGGCGCTGGCCTTGCTGACGATCGTCCTGCTCGGCGTGTATTCCGGAATCAGCACGGCGACGCGCATCGTGCGCAGCGGCAGCGACGCCATCGAACGCATGGACGAAATCCGCTCGGCGCAGTCGTTCCTGCGCAGCGAATTGGCCCAGGCGCTGGTGATTCCTTTTGCGCAGACCGACGATGGCGATCCCATCGTCTTCGCGGGGGACGATCATTCGTTGCGTTTCGTCGCCCCCATGCCGGGCTACCTGTCGAAAATGGGACCGCAGTTGCAATCGGTTTCGCTCGTGGAAGACGGGCATGCGAGCTACCGGCTGGAAGTGGCGCTCGCCTTGCTGCCTCCCGATGGCGGCGATCCGCAGCCGCTGGGCGAGCCCGAGGTGCTCCTGCGCGGCATTCGCAAGGGTGCGATCAGTTATCGCGGGATGGACGACCAGAACCGCCCGGGGGATTGGCAAGACAGCTGGACCGACGGACGGCGGATGCCGTCACTGGTCCGCATCGCGCTCGACGTCGGAGGCAACGTGGCTTTCCCGACGCTCGTCGCGCCGATCAGAATCGATCCATCCGCATCGCGCAACGGCTTCGGATCGATGCGTGGGACGCGCGGGGCGGTGCTGCGATGACCGTGCGCCGCGACCGGGGCGTGGCCCTGCTCATCGTCCTGTGGGGCTGCACGCTGCTGGCGATCATGCTGGGCGGCTTCGCCGCGCTCGCCCGCACGGAGGGGCTGCAAGCGCGGTACCAGTTCGCGCAGACTCGCGCGCACTACGCCGCCGAGGCCGGCGTCATGCGCGCTATCGAGGGTTTGCAGACGCCGGACGCCGCGTCCCGCTGGGTCGCCGATGGCAGGCCGTACGTCTTCGCGTTCGACGATGCGACCGTGAACATCACCATCGTCGACGAGGATGGAAAGGTCGATCTCAACGCCGCATCCGGCGATGTGCTCACGGGCCTGTTCAAGGCCGCCGGTGCGCCCGATGACAAGGCGGCCGGTTTGTCCGCCGCCATCCAGGACTGGCGCCGCCCGGGGGACGCGGCCTCGCCCAACGGCGCGAAGAAGCCCCAATACGAGGCCGCCGGCCTGGCCTACGGCCCCCGCAACGGACCTTTCGCGACGGTGGAGGAGGCCCGCATGGTCCTGGGCATGGACGCGCGTCTGTGGGCGGCGGTGGCGCCGGCGCTCACCATCTGGTCGGGGCGCGAACGCCCGAACACCGAGCATGCGCAGCCGCTGGCGCTGGCATCCATCCCGGGCCTGGGCAGCGCGGGTGCGGACGCGATCCTGGCAAGCCGCGGCCAGAGCAACGGCGCGGCGGTGGCGGGTGGCAACGGTGTCACGCACACGATACGTGCGGAGGCGATCCTTGACGACGGAACCAGGAGTTCCCTTACATCGACGATCCGTTTGCGTGGGATAAGATCCGGAAACCAGCCCTACGCTGTTTTGCGTTGGCGCGAAGGAGATGTTGAATGAGCACATTGCAGGAAGCTTCCCAGGTCCAGCTCGACCGACTGCGCCGTGCCTGGCGCGGCAGCGCGCTGCCGGGCTTCCTGCGCTGGTGGGGCGGCGAGCTCGCCGCCCTGGTGCCGGTGCGCTGGCGCGCGCTGTTCGCGGGTGGCGAGCGCTGGTACGTCATCGAGCGTGGCACCGGGGGATGGCGGCTGCGCCGCGCTGGCGAATCGGTGGTCCTGGCGGAAGTCGCCGATATCGATGGGACGGAGCATCGCGCCGCCGTGCTGGCGCGGGCGCTGGGGGAGGCCGATCCGACGGATCGCCGTGTCGCCCTGGTGTTGCCCGCCGCCGGGGTATTGCGCCGCCGGCTGGTCCTGCCCGTCGCGGCGCGCGACAACCTGCGCCAGGTGGTCGGTTACGACCTCGACAGGCAGACGCCGTTCCGTGCCGAGGACATCCACTATGGCGTTCGCGAGCTCGGCGAGGGTGGCCCCGAAGGGCGCTTCGTCGCCGAACTCGCCGCCACTCCGCGGGCCATGCTCGATCCTCTGCTCGACGAACTCGCATCGCTCGGCGTCGCTCCCGATCGCGTCGACGTGGGCCAGGGGCATGCTCTCGCCGGCGTCGACCTGCTGCCACCCGCACGCGCACCACGGCGCGTCGACCGGCGCCGGCGACTCAACGCCGCCTTGGTCGCCGCCATCGTCTTGCTCGTGTTCGCCGTCATGGCGGCATGGCTACACAATCGGAACGCGGCGCTCGAAACCATGCGTGCCGACGTCGAGGCGATGCAGGGTGACGCGCAGCGGGTCAAGGCGCTGCGACAACGGCTCACGGAGAGCGCAGGCGCGTCGGGCTTCCTCGCGCAAAAGAAGACAGGGACCGCGGCCGTTCTTCCCGTACTCGAGGAATTGACCCGCCGTTTGCCCGACGATACCTGGCTCGAGCGCTTCACCCTCAACGCGAGCGGCCAACTGGGCTTTCAGGGTCAGAGCCCCCAGGCCGCGCGCCTGATCGACGCACTGAAGGGCGCGCGTACCATCGGCGATCCGAGCTTCCAGGGCACCATCCAGGCGGATCCGACCTCCGGCAAGGAACGTTTCTACATGCAGGCCAAGGCGCTGGTGCCCAAACCGGAAACCGTGCCGGCCAGGGCCGCGCCCGTCGCGGGCGCGTCGTCGGCTAAACCCGCGCCCGCCTCCACGGCACCGGCGAAGTCCGCGTCCGTCCAAGGCAAGGAGACCGCCGATGCGCATGAAGCCCGCTGAATCCCGCATTGCCGCGATCCTGTTGCTCGTGCTCGCGTTGGTGGCCGGCTATTTCTTGTTCGTGCATTGGTGGTTCGTCGCCCCGCAACTGGCGATGGCCGACGAAATGGACGATTTGCGCGATACCCAGCGGCGCTACGCCGCCGCCATCGCCGAGCGGCCCCAGTTGGAAAAGAGACTCGCGTCGCTGGAGCAGGGCCAGACCCATAGCGACGCCTTCCTGCCCGGGGACGATACCAACGCCGCCGCCGCTGGCCTGATGCAGCGCATCGTCGATGTCGCCGCCGCGCATCGCGAGGACGGTGCCTGCGATGTCGTCCAGAAGATGCCGGTGCCCAGCCAGGAAAAAGCCGGCGACCCGTACCGGAAGGTAACGGTGAACATCAGTCTTCGTTGTCAGGTGCAACCGATGACGGCCGTGCTGCACGACATCGAGGAAGAGACCCCTTACCTCTTCATCGAGGATTTCAGCATCTACCGCAATCCCGTGGCGGCGCGTTCCGGCACCGCCGCGCCGATGGAAGTGCAGTTCACCGTGTCCGGTTACATCCATGCCGCGCGCGCGGCGAAGGCGGCCTCGTGAATGCCGCCGGACAACGCCGGCTGACGCCGGTCCTCACCGTGGTCACCGTGGTGCTCGCGACGGTATTCGCATCGCTCGTCTTCGGGGTGGGGCGCGGGGTGCGCTGGGACGACCCGGTGGCCGCGGAGCCGCTCCCTGCCGCGCGTCCTGTCGACATGCCGGCGCCGACGCCGCTCGCACGTTTCGCCGAAGTCTGGCAGCGGCCGTTGTTCATGTCGGACCGCAAACCGGTCGCCGTGGCCGACGCCGATGACTCCTCGAGCAACATCGGCGATCTCGAATTGACCGGCATCATCATGACGCCCGAATTGCGCATGGCGTTGCTCCGCGACCGCGGCAAGGATTCGACGGTGCGAGTGAAGGAAGGCGCGGCGCTGGCCGATGGCCACTGGACTCTCGCGTCGCTGACGCCACGCAGCGCGGTGTTCGACAACGGCGGTGAGCACCGGGAACTGACACTGAAAGTGGCCGCTCCCGAGCCTCTTGCCAAGAACGGGCAACGTCCTGCCGGCATGCCGCCCGGTCAACCCGGCCAGCCACCACAACCGCCTCGTCAACAGCCGGGCCCATCCGGCAATGGCGTCCACGTGGAGCAACTGCCTTCGCAGGGCATGACCGGCCCAGCGCTTCCCCGTCCGGCGGCGGCATCGTCGGCTCGCGAGGCGCCTCCGAGGCAAGACGACGACGCACTCCAACGGGCCCGCATCGAAGCCTTGAAGCAAGCGGTGCAGAAACGGCGCATGGAACAACAGCAACAGCGCCAGCAATCAGTGGATTCGCAGTAGCGGGCGCTCGACGCGCCCCCAGGGAAGGAGGAGCAATACCATGAAACGCAGCATTATCGGCTTGGCCGTGCTCACGGCCTTGCTGACGGCGGCTTGCGCCCCGCATAAGACCCGGCCAGGTGCCGGAACCATCGAGAAGGCCGCGCTGGAAGGAGTGGACCGGCCGGTTCCCACCTCGCTTCCCCTGGCAGGGGAAGCGGGCGGGGAATCCGATATGCCCCGCGCGATAAGCACCCCCGTTACCCGCGAGATCGAACATGGCAGCGGACGCTTCATCCGTCCCCGTGCGGCCGATCAGCCTCGCCCGGCTGCCAGCGGCAAGGGTGCGGTCACGCTCAACTTCGAAGACCAGCCGATCGAGGCGGTGGTGAAAGCCATCCTGGGCGACCTGCTTGGCGAGAACTACTCGGTGGCGCCGGGGGTGCAGGGCACCATCTCCTTCTCCACCTCGCGTCCCGTCGTGCGAGACGACGCCTTGCCCATCCTGGAAACGCTGCTCGCGTGGACGGGTAACGCGCTGGTGCGCGAGCACGGACGCTACAGCATCCTGCCTGCGCACCAGGCGGTTGCCGGGCGCCTCGTGCCGAGTCTCAAGGCGGCCAAGCCGGCGGCCGGCCTGAGCGCACGCCTCTTTCCGCTGCATCACGTGGCGGCCCCCGCCATGGCCAAGCTGCTCGCGCCTTTCGCGACCGCCGATGCCATCCTCCTCGCGGACACCGCGCGCAACGTGCTCGTCGTCGCGGGAACCCGCGACGAATTGGCAAACTACGGTGAAACGATCGATACCTTCGATGTCGACTGGGTCGCCGGCATGTCCGTCGGCGTGTTCGGCCTGGAGCATGCGTCGGTGGGCGAACTGCTTCCGGCGCTCGATTCGGTGTTCGGCGAGAAGAGTGGTGCGCCCGTGGCGGGGTTGATCCGCTTCATGCCCATCGAGCGAACCAACGCGCTCGTCGTGATCGCGACGAAGGCCGCGCATCTCGACCAGGTGGGTGACTGGATAGCCCGTATCGATCGCGGTGGCGGCAACGAGCCGCGTCTGTTCGTGTACGACGTCCGCCATCTGCTCGCCTCGGATCTCGCGCGTTACGTGACCAACGTCTTCGGAGGCTCGGTCTCGGCCCCTCCCGCACCTGCCTTGGCGCCCGGACTTACGCCCATGGCGTTGGGCGGCGGCGATACCGATCCGGGTGAGGGTGACTCCGGCGGGAACGATTCCGCCCCCGAGCAATCGGCATTCTTCCAGCCGCCAACCGCACATCCGCCGCCGGCGGGTGGCGACGGTGCCTCGGGTATCCGGGTGACCGCTATCGATTCCAACAACCAGTTGATGGTGCGGGCGCGTCCCTCCCAGTGGTCGGAGATTCGCCAGGCGCTCGAGCGGCTCGATGCGATTCCGCTCCAGGTGCAGATCGAGACCCGTATCCTCGAAGTCACGCTACAGAACGAGTTCCGTTTCGGCGTGCAGTGGTACCTCGAAGGCCTGGCTGGCGGTAATGGTGGCGTAGCCCAGCCGGGCAACAAACAACGATGGGCCCTGGGTGGAGGACCCGTCTCGAGCGTACGGCCGGACACGCTGTACTACTCGTTCATCAACAAGGATCTGCAGGTCGCCCTGCATGCGATGCAACATAACGACAATGCCAAGGTGCTTTCGGCGCCATCGCTCGTCGTGGTGAACAATCGCAAGGCGCGAATTCAGGTCGGTGATCAGATCCCCGTGACCCAGACCTACGTGAATACCTCGTTGGGCGGGAACAGCCAGGTGGGACAGGTCGAATACAAGGACACCGGTGTCATCCTCGACGTTCGCCCACGCGTCAATCCCGGCGGCCTTGTCTACCTCGATGTCGCGCAGGAAGTGAGCCGTGCGGGGACCGCCGTGGGCGATAACGTACCCATCGTCAAACGTAAACTCACCACCCAGGTCGCCGTTCAGAGTGGGCAGACGGTCCTGTTGGGAGGGTTGATCCAGGAAGCGGAATCCCGGTCGCAAAACGGCGTTCCTTTCCTCTCGCGCGTTCCTTTCCTCGGCGCCTTGTTCCGCTCGAGCAGCGATGCCGGAGCGCGGACGGAGTTGATCGTGCTGATCACGCCGAAGGTGATCTCCAGCGGGGAGGACGCCAAACGCATATCGGACGATTACCGGCGTGCGTTCCGCTCGCTGCGGCCGTTCGAGACGGCGGCGGAAGTCTCCCCGGTCACGGGCGCGGACAAGGCCGAGGGATAGGTCGCCGCGGAGGCGCAGGCTTGCGTACCATAGCCGGTGCATGAGTCCCATCTTTCCCATTTCGGCCCTCCTTCCCGAGATCGTGGCTTCCCTGGCGGAACGGCCACGCCTCGTTCTGGAGGCGCCTCCGGGCGCCGGTAAGACCACCCAGGTGCCGCTGGCCTTGCTGCACGCGCCGTGGCTGGCCAATGGCCGCATCGTCGTGCTCGAGCCGCGACGGATCGCGGCACGGGCGGCGGCTTCGTTCATGGCGAAACAACTTGGCGAGGAGGTGGGCGACACGGTGGGTTACCGCATCCGCTTCGAGTCGCGCGTCGGCCCGCGCACGCGCATCGAGGTCGTCACGGAGGGCATCCTGGGGCGGATGATCCAGGCCGACCCGACGTTGGATGGCGTGGGCGCGGTTCTTTTCGACGAGTTTCATGAGCGCCATCTGGCGGGCGATCTGGGCGCGGCGCTTGCGCTGGATGTGCAGACGAGCCTGCGTCCGGATCTGCGCCTGGTGGTGATGTCGGCGACGCTCGATGGCGAGCGCATCGCCCGGTGGCTCGATGCACCGAGGCTCAGCAGTCCGGGGCGCAGTTTTCCCGTGCGTGTCGAGTATCCGGCAGCACGTCCGCAGGAGGCGGTGGAGCAACACCTCGCGCGTGCCGTGTCGCAGGCGCTTCGCGAGGTGGATGGCGACGTGCTGGCCTTCCTGCCAGGGCGCCGCGAGATCGAGCGCGTACGTTCGATGCTGGAGCGGCAGGTCGAAGACGCCGAAATCATCGTCCTCCATGGCGAGCTTTCGCTGGCCGAGCAGCAACTGGCGTTGGCACCGGCCGATCCCGGCACGCGCCGCGTCGTGTTGGCGACGAACGTGGCGGAATCCAGCGTCACCTTGCCGGGCATCCGTGCCGTCGTGGATTCGGGTCTTGCGCGCGAACCACGCTTCGATCCACCTTCGGGCTTCGCGCGCCTCGAGACGGTGGCGATTTCACAGGCATCGGCCGACCAGCGTGCCGGGCGCGCGGGGCGTGTCGCCGAAGGCGTCGCCTATCGGTTGTGGCCCCAGAGCCGTCGCCTGGACCCGTCGCGCACGGCCGAGATCGAACATACCGAACTTTCCGGACTCGCCCTCGAACTCGCCGGCTGGGGAAGCGACGATCTGCCCTGGCTGGACGCGCCGCCGGCGGGTGCGATGAGCCAGGCGCGCGATCTGCTGCGCCGGCTTGGCGCATTGGACGACGCGTCCACGATAACCGCCCTTGGCCGCGAGATGCTGGTGCTAGGCGCCTCGCCACGCCTGGCGGCAGCGGCCTTGCGGGCGGCGCCGGAACAGCGGCCGCTGGTCGCCGACCTGCTGGCCCTGGTGGAAGCGAAGTCGCCATTGCGAGGCGAACAGGGCCGTTCCGATGATTTCCGCCATCGATTGGCGGCGCTGCACCTCTGGCGCGACGGTGGCGCGCGCGCCGCGCGCGCCGGCTTCGCCGACGTGGGTGCGCTCGCGGCGATAGAGAAGGCATCCTCGGGCTGGCGCCGCCGCCTCGGTGCGCGCACGGCCGCCAGTGGCGTGCCCGGCACGCACACGGCGGGCGATCTTCTCGTCCATGCGTTTCCCGACCGTGTCGCGCGCCGCGACGACGCGCAGCCGTCACGCTATCAGTTGGCCAATGGTCGCGGAGCGCGCTTGCACGAAGCGAGCGCCTTGCACGGTGAGCCTTGGCTCGTGGTCCTCGACCTGCGATTGGAGGCACGTGACAGCCTGATCTTCGCCGCCGCACCGTTCGATCCCGGCGTGCTCGACCGCGACCATGCGGACCGCTTCGTCACGGAACGCGTATTGCGCTGGGACGACGAGCGGCAGATCGCGGAAGGTTTCGAAGAGCGTCGCTTCGATGCCTTGCTGATTTCGCGAAAGCCTGTTCCCATCACGGGTGCCGACGCGCTGCCCGCGCTGTTGGCGGCGATCCGCGCGCGCGGCATGGCGGCGTTGCCCTGGAGCGAACATGCCTCGCACCTGCGTGCCCGCATCGGCGCGTTGCGCGCATGGCGCCCGGAACTGGGCCTGCCCGATGTCTCGGACGATGCGTTGTCACGCACGGCCGACATGTGGCTCTCGCCGTACCTCGACGGCAAGCGCCGTATCGAGGCCTTGCAGGCGGCCGAGCTATCCGAGGCGTTGTCGGCGATGCTCGACTACGAACAACGCCGGGCCCTCGATGCGCACGCCCCTGAAGAACTGAAGGTACCCAGCGGCATGACCCGCCGGCTCGTCTACGGCACGCGCGATGACGATCCGGGAGCGCCGCCGGTGCTTGCCGTGAAGCTGCAGGAACTGTTCGGCCTGCCCGACACGCCGCGTGTCGGCGACGGACGCGTGCCGGTGATGCTGCACCTGCTGTCACCGGCGGGACGGCCGATCCAGGTGACTCAAGACCTCGCCGGATTCTGGAACCGTACCTACCCGGAAGTCAGGAAGGAGCTGAAGGGGCGCTACCCGAAGCATCCCTGGCCGGACGATCCGTGGACGGCGGTGGCGACCCATCGGGCCAAGCCCCGAGGTACGTGATCCTTCACGAAGGGCGGCCGATCGCCCACGCGGCGTGGCCTTTCCCGGCATGAGCCGCCGAGGGTTCCGCCGGTCCTCCCGTGTCCGCTGTAGCGGTCAAATAGGGGTTCTGCATGTGCGGGCGTCCCGCACGAGAGGAATCCCAATGATCTTGTCGCGCTTCCGGGTGCAAACGTGCCCGGTGCTCCTCGCGATCGCCGCGTGCGCGGTCGCACCCGCAGCTTGTGCCACGACGCTTACCGCCGATCCGATGGCCGCGCTCATTCGCGAATACTCACGGGAGGGTAGCAGCGCCGAATATCTGACCAGTGGCACCGACGAGTCGTACGCGCGCTACGTCCTCGATCGTCCCGAATCGCCCTATGCGAACCTCAGGTGGGTATCGCTGCCGGAGCCCGACGCACCGACGCGACGCGCCATCGATAGCGTGTCGACACGAGAGCATCCCGTGAACCTGCGCGATCTCCATGATTTGAAGGTATGGGATCTCGGGTTCACGAAAACCCCCATATCGAGCGAGACATTCGTGATGCCGCGGGAGTTGCGTTACACCCCAGGAGCCTGGAGCATCGTGAAGGCCGGCGTCGAGCCCGATATCTATGTTCAGGCCAATCGAAACCAGGGCTCGGTTTTTCCCGCCTTGACCGCGAACTATGCTCTGGCCGCGCAAATGCTGCGCGCCAAGTTGGCAACGACGCCCAGCAGCTTGTGGAAAGTGCGTGGCCTTCGCCATGACGTGCTCGATCGTTTCGTTCGCGGCGAATTCATGCATGCGCACGATTTTCACTACCTGATCCAGTTTCTCGACGGTGCCCTGGCAACGTGGGACGCGGGCGCGACGAGTGTCTACGGTTTTCGCCAGTTGCCAGCACCGCTTCGCCTGGGGAGGCTTGCAGGCGCGTACCGGCAACGCATGCCGTTCGATAACGAGCCCTGCCAGGAGAACGGCAAGCACGATCCAGCGCATGCCGGAACAGGCATGCACGATCGACGGCCGCTATGCTTCGACGATGCCACCGATCGCGCCGTTCATGCGTGGTACGCCCACGAACTGGTGCACGAGCTCGACTCGATAAGCGTTCAGGACACGAGTCACTTGGGGCGCATGGCGGCGCCGTTGCGATCCAGCCGCCAGGGGTGGATCGGCATCCCGCGAACTGACGTCATAGCGGATGTCACGCGTATCGAGGTCGTGGAAGCAAAGGTGGTCGGTCAGCTGCTCGCCGCCGGTGACTTGCCGTATCGCGACGCCTTCGATGCCTCCAGGCGCGCGTTGCGGCTTTCCTGCGGAAGGAGGTTCTGACGATGGTCATTCGGCATCGGATACGCGTCGCGCTCGCCGCGGCATTCATCATCGCCCTGGGTGGTGCATCGCAATCCGCCGCCCAGGCGCCGCCTGCTGGCGGCGTGACGTTCCTGTCCGTCGATCAAGACGACGATCATATGATGCAGACATGGATCGGGGTGGCAATGGAGCATTATGCGAATGCCTTGGCAAAATGGCTTGCCGACGCTTCGAGTCATCACGGGGGCATGGTGTCGCCCGAAGCGCTGTCGCGTTTCCAGCAACAGTTGCGACGGGCGACGTTCGCGCATTTCGAATACTCCTATGTACTCGAAGGCGTCACGTTCACGCGGATCTACCTTGCCGCATCGGGAAGAGGGTTCGCCACCTACATCAATACGCGGCATCCGGATCTGGTCGCACCGGACCGACCGGACGGCGACTACTTCGCGCAAGACGACGTGGTGACGTTCGAGTTGGCGGGTACGCCCAACGCCGATTCCCGCGTCACGCCGCAGCCGACACGCCAGGGCATACCTAATCGCGGCAACGATGCCGAAATCAAGGTGCTCCAGGCGATCATCCGTGACATAAGCGAAGGGAGGGTCGGCGCGGGCGGTCACCTGCTCGGTTTCGTCAGCAAGCAGCCCTGTGAGTCGTGCGAGCCGGCGTTGCGCCAGTTCGTCGCCGAGACTGGCGCCGAGGTTCACGTCAATTATGTTTTCGGGTCCAATCAGGACGGTCTTCGGACGCCGGCCTGGGCGGCGCTGCGCCATGCGCGGGAGAGCATCGTGAACGACCTCGTCAGCCTGTTCTCGGCGCCGGTCGCGCATACGTTTCCGGGTACCGAGGATCCGCTCGATGACGATTCGTCATCGGCTTCGGTTTGTATGCGCCCGTGACACTGGTTCTAGGCCAGTGAACGAACCCTGAAATTTCTGCCCTTGATCTTGCCTGCCCGCAACCGCTCCATCGCCTTGTTGGCCAAGTCGCGCCGAATGGCTACGTAGGCACGCGTGGCGAAGACATCGATCTTACCGATGTCCTTGCCATCGAGGCCAGCGTCGCCAGTCAGGGCTCCCAGTATGTCGCCGGGCCGCATCTTATCCTTGCGGCCGCCGTCGATGACAAGCGTCTTCATAGGCGCCAGGTTCAACACCTTGCGGGCCTCGTTGACGGGTTTGGCGGGATAGCGCGCGAGTGCCCTGCCGACGTGCTCTTCGATCTGGCGGAGCTTGCCCATTTCACGCGAGCCAGCCAGGACGATGGCCAGCCCCGTCGACCCCGCGCGCCCTGTGCGGCCGACTCGGTGCGTATGGGTATCGGGGTCATGGGCCAGGTCATAACTGACCACCAAAGGCAGGTGGGCGATGTCGAGCCCCCGCGCCGCCACGTCGGTGGCGACGAGCACGGAGCAACTCCGGTTGGCGAAGCGTACAAGCACCTCGTCGCGGTCACGCTGTTCGAGATCGCCATGCAGGGCGAGTGCTGAAAATCCGCGACGGTCGAGTTCCGCCGCCACGGCTTCGGTGTCCTTGCGCATATTGCAGAAAACCAGAGCGGCTTCGGGCTTCTCCTGGGTGAGAATGCGCGTGAGCACGTCGGCCTTCTGGGCGGGTTCGACTTCCACGGCGCGCTGCTCGATCGTCGTCTCGTCGTGGGATTCCTCGACGGTCACGGTCACAGGATCGTGCTGTACCCGGCCGCTCACGGCGCGAATGGCGTCCGGATACGTCGCCGAGAAGAGGAGTGTCTGGTGATGTTTCGAGATGCGCTTGACGATGTCGTCGATGGCTTCCTCGAAACCCATGTCGAGCATGCGGTCGGCCTCGTCCAGCACCAGCACCTTGATGCCGCCGCCGTGCAGGCTTTCTCTCTTGAGGTGTTCCTGTACGCGGCCCGGCGTACCGACGACGATATGGGGATCGTGTTCCAGCGACGCCAATTGAGGGCCGAGCGGCATGCCGCCGCACAGCGTCAGCAGCTTGACGTTGGGCATGTTCGCCGCGAGGCGGCGGATCGATTTGCTTACCTGGTCGGCGAGTTCGCGCGTCGGACACAGCACCAGGGCCTGCAAACGGACCTGCTGCACGTCGATGCGCTGGAGCAGCCCCAGCCCGAAAGCGGCGGTCTTGCCGCTGCCCGTCCGGGCCTGGGCGATGACATCGCGACCTTCGAGGATGGGCGGGAGGCTTTCCCGCTGGATCGGGGTCATCGAGGTGTAGCCCAGGTTCTCGACGGCGGCCAGGAGGGCGGGCGACAGGGGCGTCTGCTGGAAATCATTCATCCGCCTATGATCGCACGCCCGGGCATCCAACGTTCCGGGGGCCGCCGCGCGTGCTCCTGCGCGCCCTCGTTCAACATTGTGGTGGAGGAAGCTCCGTCGCATCCGCATTCGGCGCCGCCGGGTCGCGCCATGTCGAGCTTTCGGTCGCCTGGGACTGGCGCGGCGGGCCGAGACGGAAAGATCGCGGGCGCCAGGGCACGCCTTTGAAGGACCGCTCCAACGACGAGGGATTCAGGCTCCGTCTCACTTGTTGCTCGCGGGCATCGGCCAGGACGTCGCGCGCCAGGAGGGGCCGTCCGCTTTCGCTGGCCACGAGCCTTCGGCCGCGAAGCTTCGCCGTGCCTGCTGCGACCAGTGCGTCCCTCTGCGTACCCGGCAAGGACCCGAACATCTGTGTGAGGCGAATGTCGATGTCATAGGTATCGGCGAGCGCTCGCATGGCTTCGCGACAGGAGCCGCATGTGGCGCCGCCGACGGCTCCGCGTATGCTGCCACCACGTGGGATGACATCGCTTTTCAGGTCATGCTCGATCGCACGTAGCACCTTGAATTCCGGATCCAACGCACGGTCGATGCCATCCACCTCGAAGGGTTCGAGCACCGAGCTTCCCGGCGGAAGAATGCGCGCACGCAGATCGTTTTCGCCGAAGCCGCTGAAGAAGGCGCTGTCCTCCGCATCGGTGGTGGCGTAATCCACGGCATCGGCGGCTGGGGAAGGCCGGCCGTCCGGCCATTCGAGTTCGTCGGGAGGCTCAGGACTGCCCGGTGTCACCGCCGGCGTGGGACCGCTGAAGGCCGATTGGGCCATCGCGCCCAGGGGCGGCCCGCCCAGAGCATGGTAGACGCGGATGCGTGTTTCACCGTTCTGGACGAAACGGTACTCCACGCGCGCGACACTGGCGTTCGTCATGGCGGTTTCCAGCGCTTCCCATCGAATCGCGAGGTACTCGTCCTTGTACCGGTCGCTGATGATCGCGCGCATGGCGTCGACGTAGCGTTGGCTGGTGGCCTCGAGCAAGCCCGTAGTGTTGCCCTCGTCGAGGCCGATGTTATCGACCGTGACGGATGCGGCGCTTCCCTTGCCGGAAACGAGGCAGAAGAGCGAGCAGGCGAGCGTAGCGAGTACGGTACGGGGCATGACGATCACTCCGGAATTCGGCAAGAGAGGATATCGGCGCGTTCGGCGGCGAATTCGGCTTCCGCGGGACTGATGACCTCGGCTGTGACGAGATCGTCGGCGATGAGCGCCTCCACGATCTCCAATGCGCCCACGAGGTCGACCAGAGGGAGGATCGCGCCCGCGAAACGCGCAAAACGTGCCAGACCGCTTTCGATATGAGGTACGACGCGGCCCTGGCGCCGGTACTCGTCGAGATACCAGCGGTGTACCGCGCGGTCGGTCGCCGCGACGAAGCAGAGCGGGCGGTCGTCGCCGGCCATTCCGGTGCCGGCGGTGCCTTCGACAGGGCGCGCGGCCGCGTCGCACGGGTACCCGGCCAGATAGCCTTCCAGGTCACGATAGGCGGCCGCCGTGCGCGCGATGCGATAGGCGATCGGCAACTCCCTTCGCCCCGCGGGCGTCCGCTCGCCGGCCCGCCAATGAACGAGGCGCTGCTGGACGAGGGCGGACAGATAGCGCAGGTCGTACTCCGTGACTTCATCGAAATGGCGCGCCCGCATGAAGCGCATGAAGACGTCTGGATCGACATTCAGCGCGATCCGCCGGTCGTCCGGGGTTTTCGCCAGTTGGCGTCGAAGTATCTGCAGGCCCACCGCGTACCCGGCACCCTTGGCGGAATGGCCGTACCCGGTGAGGTCGAGTACATGCCAGAAAATGTCCGGGTCGACATCGGCCTTGATGGCGCTTGCCGCCGCGAAGTCGTGGCGGTAGCCGGGCTTCGTCTCGATATCCACGCCGGGGCGGGCGCGTGTCATGCCCAGATCCCACTGCATCACGGCAAGTGCCTCGTTCGAGGTCAGTGGCCCACCGGGTATGCGTTCCAGTAGTTCAGGCCATTCCACGTCGTTCGTGAAAGCGGGTTCGGCTATCAAGCCGCTGTAGGGCGACGCCGGTTCCACGAGCATCTGGCGAACGAAGGTCGTGTTGGTATGCGCCAGCGCGTCGGCGGCACCCTGGCGTGAGATGCGTGCCGCTTGCAGGTAGGACAGCACGTCGACGCCGATCGTCGTCGTGGCCATGCAGTCGAGCGCAGCCACGGTGAGCGACGCGGCGAAGGCCATGTGCAGAGACGTCTTTCGTTGAGCGGGCTTCGGCTGCGTCATGGGGCGCACGGGTCTCCGTCGATGTCCCGGAGAACGACACTTTCCTCCTCGAGCCTGCTCACGTCGGCGAGCGTGGATGCCCCTTCTTCGCGCATGGCCACGTAGCGCGCCGGGTTGAGGTTCGCCTTGGCGTACGCTTTCCGCGCGGCAAGAAGATCGTTCGAGGCCGCCCTGCTTCGTTGGATGGCGGTCGCGCCACCGCCCGTGACCGCACCAGTCCCCGGTTCGATCAACTGGTAGATGGTCCCTTCGGCGTTGAACACCCGGGCGAACGTATCGATGACTTCGCGGCATGACTCGCAGACAGTCTTGCTGACGTAGCCTGTCAACCGGCCGCCGGCCGGCACCACCTTGTTCTGAATGTCGGACTCGATACGGCGGAGCGTCTTGAGCTCCGCGTCCCAGGAGTGGTTCATATTATCGACGACGGTGGCTTCGAGCCTCGACGTGTCCTCGGGCAGTTTCGGTGCCCGTACATCGAATTCCGTCTCCCGCCGGTAATACTTCGCTTCGGCGGCATCTCTTGCGATATCGTCCGCTTCCGGAATGTCGATGCCGTCGCCTGATTCCGTGGCCGAGGATTCGGTGCCCGAGGCATGGGACGCGCTCCTCCTCGTCGCTTTTTCGATGATCGTCTCCAACGAGTGGCCGCTGCGCCCGTGGTACACGCGCATCACTCGCTGGCCGTTCTTCTCGAAGGCATACTCGATCCGCGCCAGAGTCGCGCCTTGTACCTTGCTGCGGAGCCATGCGAAGGTCTTCCCCGACGGAGGCGAATCGGTCAAGTCGATGAGGGCCCTGCCGACGGCGTCGGTGAAGTCATGGGCATCACGTTCCAGGAGAGCGGCGACATTTCCCTCACCCGTTTCGATCGCGATCTCACCCGCTTGAACATGCCAAGAAGGCAAGGTCAGGGTGAACGCCGCAAGTAACGCGCGTATCTTTCTCATCTTCTTCATCGGTTGATCCTGCAGGCGAGGCGGGTAGAGCGGTTCGAGGCGAACTCGGCTCCGGCTTCGTCGATAGCGCCCGCGCTGGCCAGGTCCTCGGCGACGACGGCCTCGACGACCTCTACGAATGACACGACGTCGACCAGTGCCAGCACGGTGCCGATTAGATGCATGACCGGCGAAGATGCCGCATGGCCTCGCTGGTGAAGCGCCGCCTTCTCCCGCCGCAATTCGTGCCGATACCATGATTGGACGGCACGGTCGGTGGCCGCGATGAAACACAGGGGTTGGCTGTACTGCCATTCTTCGGCATTCCTCGGCAACCAGGCGGCGGGCTCGTTGACCACGCAATAGGATCGCGAACTGATATATCCCGCGCGATCGGCATAGGCGGCGGCCGTGCGCGCGACACGATAGGCGGCAGGAAGCGCATGGCGGCTACCTGCGTCCGTGGCGCTGCCATTTCGCCCGATCTCGTAACGCAGGATGTCCTGCAGATAACGTTCGTCGTATTCCGTTATGCGGTCCGGATGGGTTTGCTTCATGTAACGATCGAGCACGTCGGGCCTGATCGCACGGCGCGCGTAATCCGCTGGCTGGTAGGCTTTCATCTGATCGCGCACGATCTGCAAGGCGACGGCATATCCGGCGGCGACGGTTTTCATGGTGCCGTTCATGTCGGCGGCTTTCAGGAAGATGTCTGGATCGACGCCGGCCTTGCGCGCATTCGCGGCGGCTTCGCGGTTGCCGTAGGTGGCGATGGCGTTGTCGTCGATGAGGACATCGATACCTGGCCGGGCCTTGCTCAGGCCTGATTGCCATTTCAGTGCCTCGAGCGCGCTGCGCGACGCCAGTGCCGGGTCGCCGGGGATGCCATCGAGGAAAAGGCTCCACCATATTTCGTTGGTGATGAGCGGCGTTCCGCTGAGTTCGGTGTAAAACGCGGTGGGATCGTCTACCAGTTGGCTGAGGAAGCCGTGCGTGGTCAAATCGAACGCTCGGTCCGCACCCAGGTGCTGGCTACGAAAGCGTACGAAGTCACGGTAGATATCGCGCGAATCGGTGGCCGTCGCGGCAATGGGAAGAAGGCCGGCGAGGAACGCCAGTCGAAGGTGTGACTTCATGTCGGGGGAAATCCTTGTGGTGCACTGCTTGCCGTGGGGATCGGCGGGTGCAGTATTGGACAAGGACCCGGTGCTTTATGTCGGCGGAAGTCCCGTCGACGGGTGCGGATTTTGCCGAGCCTGGTGGCCCGTCATGCCTGCTACCACTGTGTCCGTTGGGGCAGCAGTCCGCGAAGTTCCGCCTCGGTCAGGTTTCTCCACTGCCCCGGTTTCAGGTGGCCGAGTTTCACGTTGACGATCCGTACGCGGCGCAGCTGCGTCACGCGATAGCCGAACTCGGCCGCCATCAGGCGGATCTGCCGGTTGAGCCCCTGCGTGAGAATGATGGCGAAACCGAACTTCGCGATCTTGCGAACCTTGCAGGGCCTGGTCATCTGGCCGTGGATGCGCACGCCCTTGGCCATGCCCTTCAGGAATTCATCGGTCACGGCCTTGTTGACCGCCACGAGGTATTCCTTCTCGTGGTGGTTCTCCGCACGGAGGATCTCGTTGACGATGTCGCCGTTGCTGGTCAGCAGGATCAGCCCTTCCGAATCCTTGTCGAGCCGCCCGATGGGAAAGATGCGCTGCGGGTGGTCGACTAAATCGACGATGTTGCCGTCGACCGTGGTATCCGTCGTGCAGGTGATTCCCACCGGTTTGTTCAGGGCGATGTACACGCCACGACTCTTGACCGGGCTGGCGAGAAGGGTGCGTGCCACCACCACTTCGCCGTCGACCTTGACGACGTCGCCGTCGAGCGCCTTGGCACCCATGCCGACCACTTCGTCGTTGATCGTGACGCGGCCGGCGACGAGCAACTCGTCGGCCTCGCGGCGCGAGCAGACTCCCGCTTCGCTGATGTACTTGTTGACCCGCATGCGTTTTAGGAGCGAAGCCCCACGCCGCGGCTGAGCAGTCGCAGCGCGACGGCGGACAAGCCCACGACGAACACCAGCATCACGACGAAGGCGGTGACGATGGGTACGTCGCTGACACCCAGCACGCCGAAGCGGAAAGCGTTCACCATGTACAGGATGGGGTTGACCAGCGAGATGCTGCGCCATGGCTCGCCGAGCAGGTCCACCGAGTAGAAAACGCCGCCGAGGTAGGTCAGGGGCGTGAGCACGAAGGTCGGCACGAGCGCGATATCGTCGAATTTCTTGGCGAACACGGCGTTGACGAAGCCGGCGAGCGAGAACACGGTGGCGCCCAGGACGACCGAGAGGAAGGTGGTGATGGGATGGGCCACGTGCAGGTCGGTGAAGAACAGCGCGATGACGAGCACCAGCGCCCCGACGATGACGCCGCGGGTGACCGCGCCGGTCACGTAGCCGAGCAGGATCACCCAGTTAGGCATCGGCGATACGAGCATTTCCTCGACGAAGCGGCCGAACTTGGCGCCGAAGAACGACGACGAGATGTTGCCGTAGCTGTTCGTGATGATGCTCATCATGACCAGGCCGGGCACGATGTACTGCATGTAAGTGAAGCCGTGCATCTGGCCGATGCGGCTACCGATCAGCTTGCCGAAGATGACGAAGTACAGCGTCATCGTGATGGCCGGCGGGATCAGGGTCTGCGTCCAGATGCGCATGATGCGCATGATCTCGCGGCGGACGATGGTGCCCAGCGCGACGAGGTTGGTCGAGCCGCTCATGCCGCGTTCTCCCGGCCGTGTTCCACCAGGCGGACGAACAGCTCCTCGAGGCGGTTGGCCTTGTTGCGCATGGAGGTGACGGTGATGCCGTGCGTCGACAGCGCGGCGAACAAGGAGTTGAGATCGTGTGCGCGGGACATTTCGGCTTCGATGGTGTGGTCGTCCATGGCGCGCAGGACGACGCCCGGCAGGGCCGGAAGCGAGGAGGGCACGCTCGATACGTCGAGGACGAAGGTCTCCACGTCGAGCGTGGCGAGCAGGCTCTTCATGGTGGTGTTCTGCACGATGCGGCCACGGTCGATGATCGCGATGTTGCGGCAGAGCTGCTCCGCTTCCTCGAGGTAGTGCGTGGTGAGGATCACCGTCGTCCCCGCGGCGTTGATGCCGCTGACGAACTGCCACATCGAACGGCGTATCTCGATATCGACGCCGGCGGTCGGTTCGTCGAGGATCAGCAGCTTCGGCTCGTTCATCATGGCGCGGGCGATCATCAGGCGGCGCTTCATGCCGCCCGAAAGCATCCGCGCCTGGTGGTGCGCCTTGTCCCAGAGACGGAGCTCCTTCAGGTACTTCTCCGCGCGGACAGCGGCCTCGGCACGGCCGATGCCATAGAAGCCCGCCTGGTTCACGCAGATATCGAAGGGTTTTTCGAACTGGTTGAAGTTGATTTCCTGGGGAACCAGGCCGATCAGCCGCATGGCCTCGCTGCGGTTCTTATGGATGGACACCCCGAAAACCTCCGCGTCGCCCGAGGAGGCATTGACGAGGGAGGAGAGGATGCCGATCAGCGTGGACTTTCCGGCGCCGTTGGGCCCGAGCAGGGCGAAGAAATCGCCCGGCTGGACGGTGAGGGAGATGCCCTTGAGGGCTTCCACGCCGTTGCCGTAGGTCTTGCGTAAATCGTTGACGTGTAATGCGGGAGTGGTCATGGGCTGCGCCGGGATGACAAGCCGCCTATTATACCGGGCTTTGCCGGGGGCACCTCGTTCCCCGGCGTCAACAGAGACTTTCCATGGCCGAACAATTCCAGCTCCGCCTCGCCGACAGCTTCATGCTCGCGCCCACCGTGCGGCACCTGTCCTTCGAGCGGGTGGATGGCCAGCCGCTGGCCTTCGTGCCGGGCCAGTTCCTCCAGGTGCACTTCCACTACGACGACGGCAAGCCGACCAAGCGCAGCTATTCGGTCGGCACCGTGGGCGACGGCAGCGGCCCGGTGGAGCGGATCGAGATAGCGGTGAGCTACGTCGAGGGAGGCGCCGCGACCAGGCTGCTGGGTGGGCTGGAGCCCGGCGGCACGATCGACGCCAGCGGCCCGTATGGCCGTTTCTGCCTCATGGACACCGACCGGAACCAGCGTTACATCCTGATCGCGACCGGTACCGGCGTCACCCCCTACCGTGCCATGTTGCCGCAGATGGAGGCCTTGATGGCCAGCCGCGGCTGCCGGTTCGTGCTCCTCTACGGCGCGCGCAACGAGGGGGAGTTGCTTTATGGGGAGGAGTTCGAGGCCTTCGCCCGGACCCACGAAGGTTTCTCCTTCCATCCATGCCTGTCGCGGGGCGCCCGGCCGAATCCGCGGCCGCACGACCGCCTCGGCTATGTGCAGGACATGCTGGCGGAGCTGGAACCCTCCGGTGAAACGGACATCGCCTACCTCTGCGGCAACCCGAACATGGTCGATGCCGCCTTCGCGGCACTGAAGGAGCATGGTCTCGCCGTGCAGCAGATTCGCCGCGAGAAATACATCTCGTCGCGTTGACCGGGTAGGGCCCGGTCGGCCGATCGGCCTATAATCCGGCCCCATGCATGCTCACGTCGCCCCGTCCCACCTGTCGGCCGAGATGCGGCGTTACGCGGCGCTCGACCACCGCCTCCTCGCCGCGGTCCGCGCCGTCCGCATCCTCGCCACGATTTCCTGGCCGGCGTCGGTGGAAGAACGGCTGATCGAGGAGTTCGGTGCGGGACGGCTCTCGATCCCCGACATTCGCTACCGTCCGCCGGACCTGGGGGAGACCCGGGCCGAGCTGGAGGGGATCGAGGCGGAGGTCGATGAGGACCATCCGATCGCCGAGTACTTGCGGCGCACGGCGGAATCCTGGCGGATCGCCACCCGCATGCTGGACGCCGCCGGCACCGACGGAGTGACCGAGGCGTCCATCGCCCTCTATGGGAAACCGGGCGACGCCATCCCGGGCAGCAACCGGAGCAACCTCGATGCCGCCCGATATTTCGTGAACCTGGCGGACGAGCTGGGCGCTGACCTGGACACGGAAGATGCCACGGGCAGCATTCCCGCGGACGAATTGCGGCAGGACATGTCGGAGAGACTGGATGCGTTCTTCGCGCCCGGCACCATTTCCGTGGAAGTCGATCCGGAACTCACCGCGAAGGCCGCGGCGGGCGCCACCCGGATCCGCCTTCGTGGCGGCGTGAGTTTCACCGAATACGATCGCCACCAGTTGCTCGCTCACGAAGCCTTCGTGCATTCACTCACGGCGCTGAACGGACGCGAGCAGCCCGTGCTCGCATCCCTGGCCCGCACTTCGCCGCGCGTGACGGCGACGCAGGAAGGCTTGGCCGTATTCGCCGAGTTGATGTCGGGAGCGATCGATATCTCGCGCCTGAAGCGTATCAGCCTGCGCATCCTTGCGATCGACATGGCACTCAACGGTGCCGATTTCGTCGAGGTATTCCGTTATTTCCGCGATTGCGGACAGAACGTGGCGGACAGTTTCCACTCGACGCAACGTGTGTTTCGCGGCGTGCCGCTTACCGGAGGATCGGCATTCGCGAAGGACAATGTATATCTGAGCGGCCTGCTCGCGGTGCATACGTTCTTCCGCTGGGCGTTGCGGCAGCGCCGCCTCGATCTCCTGCGCAACCTGTTCGCCGGGAAGCTCGCTTTGCACGATGTCATGAGTCTCGAGGCGCATTTCGCGAGCGGTGACATAGCGGCGCCGCGTTACCTTCCGCCATGGATGCAGCACGTGCACGGACTCGCGGGGAAACTGGCTTTCTCGCTTTTCGTGAACCACATTCACATGGCCGGCGTGGAGGCCGAGGAGATCTCCCTCGGCCTCTGATGTCCGGCTAGCGGAGCGTCAATTCGCCGGGCGACAAGGCGAAGAAGCGACCATCGGTACAGCCCACGCGTAGTCGTGCGTGCCGTGACGTGGGCACGCTCTCCGGGATCGTGATGGTCGCCCGGCCCTTGTTCGGCACATCGCCGGCCAACGGCACGTCGAGGAACGTCCGCCCTCCATCGAGCGAGAGGTCGATCTGTACCCGGCGACATGACACCGGGGCGGCGACGGTGCCAGCCACCTCCCAGCGCACTTGCCTCGCCTTGCCACGTTGAAGCGCCGCTCCCGCCTTCGGCAAGAGCATTGCGAACGGCTTGCCGGTATCCACGACGCGCACGGTGCGGTCCGCGGTCACGACATGAGAACGGAAATCGCGGTTGTCCCTGGCGGTGAGGCGGAAGCGCAGGTCGCGGGAGGTCTCGGGAAGGGCATCGCCGCGTCCGACAGGTTCCTCGCCCGTCAGCACGGCCATCGAAGGAAAGGTCTGTTCGGTTTCCGCATGCGGCAGCCGCGAGCGGAACAAGGGGCCGGAGCCGGAATCCGACAAGGCATCTCCCGGAGCCTGCATATCACCGACATCCATCTGCTCGAAGGTGTAGGTCATGCGCGCCGCGGGGTCGCTGAAGCGGGCCAGGGCAGTGAGGCGGAACGGTGTGCGTGCCGGCACGACCAGCGGGCGGTTCCAGCCTGCGATGTCCAGCAGGGGTGACGGCGATGTATTCAGGCGGGCCTTGGCGCAGGAGCCTCCGACACTTCCGATCCACGATTGGACCTGGTCGATGCTGGCAGCATGGAAATACGGATCGCTGTGCGGTTGCAGGTCGTGGGAACCACAAAGCCCCGCGTAGCCCATGATGGTCGAGCCACTGCCGGGAGCGAAGGCGCTCGCCTCGTCGCGCGATCCCGCGCGGCACCCGTTGAACGAGTGCCGCGCCCCGAACTGATGGCCGAGTTCATGGGCGACGAAATCGACGTGGAAGGCGTCTTCGAACGGCCTTGTGCTTCCCGTCATGCCCGCCGCTTTCGAATAAGGACGATGGGCATGCTCGCCCGACCACGCCTGGCACGTATTGCCGATGGCTCCGACGATGCCGGCGTTTCGCTGCCCGTCCATGACGTGGCCGACATCGAAGGCGTCCTTGCCTAGCATTTCCTCCGCGACCTTGACGTTTTGCAGCGCGATCTTCAGGTCGTCGGTGGACACCTTGGCAAAGGGATCGGTGCTTGCCGAGGTGAACACGAGCTTGTCGTTACCTTCGGCGAGCACGAGATGCACGCCAAGGTCGTTCTCGAATATTTCGTTGACGCGGTTGACGGCACGGACGATACCGGCGAGGCCGTCTTCCACTGTGCCACCCATGTGGCCGGTATAGGAATGGGTGGCCGACATCGCGATGCGGAACGTGCGCAGGACCGCGTTGGCACTGCCGCGTGCCGTGGCCGCTTCAGGCCACGCCGCCGTGGCGTCGAGCATCTCGCCATGTTCTTCCCTCGGGGCCGCCGGCGCGTCGGCGCGGCGAAAGACGATATGCGAGCGTGCCGTCGAACGACTGGTGGGTTGTCCGGCGGATTCCGGTTGGAGCATCCAGTCACCCTGGCGGTCGCGGACCACGGCGAACAAACCCTCCGCGGTCATGTCGAGGCGTATCCGGCGGCCGTCGGCGTCGTGGCCCTTGAGGCTACCGAGCCGGGGAAAACGTGCCGCCAGTCCGGGTGGTAGCACGCCGGCGTCTTCGAGTTCGAACCGGCTGGTGCCGCCCCCTGGCAGGGGCAGGACCATGGAACGTCGGGAGGCGCCACGCGCTGCGCGGGTGTTCTCGGCAAGCACGGCGGTGTCCAGCGTGACGCGACGGTACTTCCTGGGGAGGGCGGAGGCGGAGCGCGCGGCAGGAATGACCGCCGGTGTCGCTGCGTCGCTCCACAGTTCGCGCGCCGCGACATCGTCGACGACGCCCGTGGCAAGGAGAGCGACGACGGCGAGAGCCAGGGGGTGGTATCGGAACATGGTGAATCCTTTCGGGAGAGGCACCCGGCATCGCGTCGGGCGATTCATGAAACCTGATTGCCGCTCAGTGATCTGTAGGCCAATACCTATCCGGGACGTCAGTTGCTTGCTGTGCGCCTGATAGCGAAGGACCGTGGCGACACGGCGAAGAACGGCCTCCAGTCACAGCGCACTCGCAGCCGGGCCCGATCCGCGCCGGCATCGGGCGGCAGCGCGAGCCGCGCTTCGCCATCGTTGGGCTCGTCCACGGCGAGCGCGGGCTCACGCCACGTGGCCCCATCGTCGAGCGAGACGTCGATGGACACGAAATGGCAGGAAATCGGCGGCGCATTCGTGTCGGCGACGTCCCAGCGCACCGTCATCGAGCCACCGGCGACCGCGGCTTCCGAAGACTCATCGGCGAGCATCGCGAAGGGCCGGCCGGTATCGACGATCCGCACGCGGGTGTCTGCCTGGGCGACGGTCGAGGTGTCGCCACCGTTGTCGCGAATCGTCAGTCGGAAGTTCAGCGTGCGTGACACGTCGGGGACGGTTTCCCCTGCGTCGGTGGGTTCATGGCCGAGCAGGATCGCCATCCGTGGAAAGACCCTTCGAGCGCTTGGAGAAGGCGGGAATGAGCGAAAAAGAGGCTCTGCGTCCATCTGCTCCCACGTGTAGCTCAGCCGCCGGCCTTGCATGACCGGCTCCGCCCGCGCGTCGAGGGCGAACGCCGTGTGCGCGGGAATGACGGCTTGCTCGGCGAGGGACGCGGGGTCGATCCAGGCCGCGCTGGCGGGATTGATCCGTCTCGACGCGCAGCGGCCGCCTTTCGATGCCAGCCAATCCTGCATCTGTGCCAGGTTGACCGCATGGAAGTAACGGTCGGCCCGCGCCTGGAGCGGCCTGCCGTGCCCACAGGCGAACGGTGCGAAGCCCATCGCGGTGCTGCCGCTCCCCGGTTCGAACGCCCGGTCCTCAAGTGTCGCCTCGTGGCATCCGTCTGCCGTGGGCCACGCGCCCAGCTGACGGCCCAGGACGTGGATCGTGAAGCCGACGGCCTCGGAAGCGGCATGCGCGGGCCGAGCGTGTCCGCTCCAGGCGGCCGCCTTGTGCGTGGCGAGGAAGTCGGCGTCGCGCGCATCGATGCAGGATGTGCCGACGTGGCTTTCTCCGCCGTCGTAGTCGGTGAGCACATGGCCGATGTCGTAGTTTCCCGCGCCGATTTCGCGGTCGATCAGGTTGACCGCGGCCGGGCCCGGATCTTCCGACCGGAAGGGATCGCGGGACGGTAGCGCGCGAATCAACCGGTCGTTGCCGGCCACGAGGGTGAAATGGACGCCGACATCCGTCTCGAACACCTCATTGGCCTGGTTCACCACATGGGCGATCTCGGCGAGGGCGCCTTCGACCGTGCCGCCGAAATGCGCGGCGTAGCGGCTGCTTGCGGCCATCGCGAGGCGGAAATCGAAGCGGACGTCACCTCCCCGCGAGGCCGGACGATTCGTGACTGATGCAAGGGGAGCGGCGGCATCCGCGACCGCCGCCGTGAAAGCCGGCGCCTCCATGTTGCGCACGGCGAGTGACCGCCATTCCGCAGCCGTCCGTGCGCGGGCCGTCCATTCGTGCGGCCCGTCACGCATGCTCATCCTCACTCCGTCCGGGGACAGGTCGAGCCGGACCGTCCTTCCGTCGGCGGCGACGCCACGGAAACTGCGCAGCCCGGGAAACTTCGCCGCCAGCGCCGGCGGCAGCGTTTTCGAGTCCCGCACGATGAACGGGCCGTGCCGGCCGTCGCCTAACGGAAGGCTTACGGTGGCGGTCGTCTTCCCATCCATGGGCAAGCGGGCCAGTTGCTTTTTCAAAGCTGAAAACGTCGTCGCCGCCGTGCACGGATCGAAAGGCATGACGCAGGCCATGGCGCCCGCGAGCGCCGCGTGGAGGAAGGTAAGGCGGACCATGGAGATCCCCGATAATGGAAGGTCACCGAGCGTACGCAGGCGCATGGCTTCGCAATGCAGGTATGCACGCCGTTGATAGGTCGGAATCGGTATCACTGCTTGTCGCAATGCAACACACCGCTGACGGCGGAGACCGCGTAGCGCGGTGCTAACATGGCTGCTTACGTCGCGGTCCCGCCGCCTCGTCCGCATCCCCTTCCGTTACGTCGCACAGGATCCCATGGCCATCTCCGAGGAACTGAGGCAAGCCGCTCTCGAATATCACCGCCTTCCCCGACCGGGCAAGATCAAGGTCACGCCGACCACCTCGCTGTTGACGCAGCGCGATCTCTCGCTCGCTTATTCGCCCGGCGTCGCCGCCGCGTGCGATGCGATCGTCGCCGATCCCGGCGAGGCCGCCGAACTCACGGCGCGATCCAATCTGGTCGCGGTGATCTCCAACGGCACGGCGGTGCTCGGGCTCGGCAACATCGGCGCGCTGGCCAGCAAGCCGGTGATGGAAGGCAAGGGTGTGTTGTTTCAGAAGTTCGCCGGCATCGATGTGTTCGACATCGAGATCGACGAGGCCGATCCTGACAAGCTCGTCGAGATCATCGCCAGCCTCGAACCGACGTTCGGCGGCATCAATCTCGAGGACATCAAGGCGCCGGAGTGCTTCATCGTGGAGCGCAAGCTGCGCGAACGCATGAAGATCCCGGTCTTCCACGACGACCAGCACGGCACCGCGATCATCGTAGGCGCCGCCGTCATCAACGCGCTCCTGGTCACCGGGAAGAAGATCGAGGACGTGAAGCTCGCCACCACCGGGATGGGCGCGGCTGGCATCTCCTGCGTCGACATGTTGGTGACGCTGGGCATGAGGAAGGAGAACATCCTCGCCTTCGATCGGGATGGCGTCCTGCACACGGGTCGCACCGACCTGGACCCGGACAAGCAGCGCTATGCGCGCGACACCGACAAGCGCACGCTCGCCGAGATCGTCGAGGGCGCCGACATCTTCCTGGGCCTCTCCGCCGGCGGCATCCTGAAACCGGAGATGGTCGCCACGATGGCCGCGCGGCCGATCATCTTCGCGCTGGCCAATCCCAATCCGGAGATCCTTCCGGAAGACGCGAAGGCCGTGCGTCCGGATTGCATCATGGCGACGGGCCGCTCGGACTATCCGAACCAGGTCAACAACGCCTTGTGCTTCCCCTACCTGTTCCGCGGCGCGCTGGATGTCGGCGCCACGGTGATCAACGAGCAGATGAAGGTCGCCTGCGTGAAGGCGATCGCGGAGCTGGCGCGCCGCGAGGCCTCCGACGTGAGCGCGCGTGCCTATGGCGGCAAGCCGCCGAGCTTCGGGCCGGAATACCTGATCCCGCAGCCGTTCGATCCGCGTCTCCTGATCCAGTTGCCCTCGGCGATCGCCCGGGCGGCGATGGATTCCGGCGTGGCCGCACGGCCCATCGAGGATTTCCCCGCCTACATCGAGAAACTGACCAGTTTCGTCTTCCGCACCGGCCTGCTTATGAAGCCGGTGTTCGATCGCGCCAAGGCCGACCCCAAGCGCGTGGTATACGCCGAAGGCGAAGAGGAGACCGTGCTGCGCGCCGTGCAGACGGTGGTCGACGAAGGGCTGGCCCGGCCGATCCTGGTGGGGCGTCCGGATGTGATCGAGCGGCGCATCGCGCGCGCGGGCCTGCGCCTGAAGCCGGGCGTGGACTTCGAGATGTGCAACATCCATTCCGATCCGCGGTTCGAGGACTACTGGCGCCTCTACCACTCGATCATGGAGCGCCAGGGCGTGACGCCCGCCTCCGCGAAGGCGGTGGTGCGTTCGCGGCCGACCGTGATCGCCGCGCTGATGGTCGAGCGTGGCGAAGCCGACGCGATGATCTGCGGCCTGGTGGGCACGTATCACAGCAAGCTGGAATACATCACGAACATCATCGGCCTGGACGAAGGCATCGCCGAGGCATCCGCGATGGCGGCCGTGGCGACGGAGAAGGGCACGTTTTTCTTCCTCGACACCTATGTGCAGGACGACCCCAGCGCGGAGCAGATCGCCGAGGCGACCTTGCAGGCCTCCATCCGCCTGAAGCTGTTCGGCATCCAGCCGAAGATCGCACTGCTCTCGCACTCGAATTTCGGGGGCCGCGAGACGCGCAGCGCCCGCAAGATGCGCGACGCGTTGAAAATCATCCGGGAAAAAGTCCCCCGGCTCGAGGTCGAGGGCGAAATGCAGGCGGACGTGGCCCTGACGCCTGAACTCCGCGAGCGGATCTTCCCGAACTCGCGCCTGGAAGGTAAGGCCAACGTTTTCGTCTTCCCCAATCTCGACGCGGCCAATACCGCCTACAACATGGTCCGTGTGCTCTGCGACGGGGTGGTCATCGGCCCGATCCTCATGGGCGTGGCCAAGCCGGCCCACATCCTCACGCCCCAGGCCACGGTGCGCCGGGTGGTCAACATGACCTCGGTGGCCTGTGTCGAGGCGCAGATCCGGGCGGGGAAGCCGAGGACGGTCGTAACCGATTGATTGGCGGTGCCGGGCTTCGGCCCATCGCCGACAGGGTCGGCTCCCACCAGGGCTAGGCGGAAACGGCCCTGATGCGGAAACAGCCCCTGTCGCGGGAGCCGGCGCCGTTGTGGGAGCTGGCGCTGTTGTGGGAGCCGACTTTGTCGGCGATCCCGCGGCAGCGGGCCACCCCGCCAAATCCCGGCCAGTACCCAACTTGCCACGATCCAAATCCCCCATACCGCCGCGTACGCGGGAACCTTGAGTTATCATGGAAAGGTTTTCCCGCCACCCCAGCGGCCTTCTTCAGTCCCCATGAGCGCGCGTCACGCGCGAGCGGAGCATCCATGGACCAGATCGACGATATCCTTCACCAGGACCTCGACCCCACCGAAACCCGTGAATGGGTCGAGTCGCTCAACGCCGTCATCAACCACGACGGCACCGAGCGCGCGCATTACCTGCTGGAGCGCATGGTCGACTCCACCCGTCGCGCGGGCGGCTACCTGCCGTTCGACCCGACCACGGAGTACGTCAACACCATCCCGCCGCACATGGAAGCGCGCAGCCCGGGCGATGCCGCGATCGAATGGCGCATCCGCTCGCTGATCCGCTGGAACGCGCTGGCCACCGTCGTGCGCGCCAACCGCAAGCCCGGCGACCTCGGCGGCCACATCTCCAGCTTCGCCTCGTCGGCCACGCTGTACGACGTCGGCTTCAACCATTTCTGGCGCGCCCCGAGCGCCGACCATCCGGGCGACCTGGTGTTCCACCAGGGCCATTCGGCGCCGGGCGTCTACGCGCGTTCCTTCCTGGAAGGCCGTATCGGCGAAGACCAGCTCGACCTCTTCCGCATGGAAGTGGAAGGCAAGGGTCGCGGCCTGTCGTCCTATCCGCACCCCTACCTGATGCCGGACTACTGGCAGGTGCCGACCGTGTCGATGGGCCTCGGTCCCATCCAGGCGATCTACCAGGCTCAGTTCTGGAAGTACCTCGAGCACCGCGGTCTGATCCCGAAGAGCGACCGCAAGATCTGGTGCTTCATGGGTGACGGCGAGTCGGACGAGCCGGAGTCGCTCGGTGCGATCTCGCTGGCCGGCCGCGAAGGCCTCGACAACCTCATCTTCGTCATCAACTGCAACCTGCAGCGCCTCGACGGTCCCGTGCGTGGCAACGGCAAGATCATCCAGGAACTGGAAGGCGTCTTCCGTGGTGCCGGCTGGAACGCGATCAAGGTGGTGTGGGGCAGCTACTGGGATCCCCTCCTGGCCCGCGACACCACGGGCAAGCTGCGCCAGCTGATGATGGAAACCGTCGACGGTGAGTACCAGGCGTGCAAGGCCTTCGGCGGCGCGTACACGCGCGAGAAGTTCTTCGGCAAGTACCCGGAGACGGCTGCGCTCGTGGCCAACATGTCCGACGACGACATCTGGCGCCTGAACCGCGGTGGGCACGATCCGCACAAGGTATACGCCGCCTACCACGCGGCGGTGAACACCAAGGGCATGCCGACCGTCGTCCTCGCCAAGACGGTGAAGGGCTATGGCATGGGCGCCGCGGGTGAATCGCAGAACCCGGCGCACAACCAGAAGAAGATGGACACCGACGCGATCCGCGCCTTCCGCGATCGCTTCAACATCCCGGTACCCGACGACAAGCTCGACGAGGTGCCTTACTACCATCCGGGCAAGGACTCGGAGGAAGTGCAGTACATGCTCGAGCGCCGTCGCGCGCTCGGCGGATCGTTGCCGCAGCGTCGCCGCAAGGCAGGCCAGTCGTTCAAGGCGCCGGCACTGGAGTCCTTCGAGCAGATCACCAAGGGCACCGGCGATCGCGAGATCTCCACCACCATGGCCCTGGTCCGTGGCATGAACCTCATGCTGCGAGACAAGGAACTCGGTCCGCGTCTCGTACCCATCGTCGCCGACGAAGCCCGCACGTTCGGCATGGAAGGCATGTTCCGCCAGATCGGTATCTACGCGCCGTTCGGCCAGAAGTACCGTCCGCAGGATGCCGACCAGCTGCTGTACTACCGTGAGGACCAGAAGGGCCAGGTATTGCAGGAAGGCATCAGCGAAGCCGGCGGCATGAGCGCGTGGCTCGCCGCGGCCACCAGCTACAGCATCAGCAACGTGCCGATGCTGCCGTTCTTCATCTATTACTCGATGTTCGGTTTCCAGCGCATCGGCGACCTGTGCTGGGCGGCGGGCGACATGCGCGCGCGCGGCTTCCTCATCGGCGGCACCTCGGGGCGTACCACGCTCAATGGCGAGGGCCTGCAGCACGAGGACGGCCATTCGCACCTGCTTTCCGGCGCCATCCCGAATGTCATCTCCTACGATCCGACCTTCTCCTACGAGTTGGCGGTGATCCTGCAGGACGGCACGCGCCGCATGATGCAGGAGCAGGAAGACGTCTACTACTACATCACCGTGATGAACGAGAACTATGCCCACCCCGACCTGCCCAAGGGCAGCGAGGAAGGCATCGTCAAGGGCATGTACCTGTTCAAGGACGGCGGCAAGGCGAAGAAGAACGAGCCGCGCGTGCAGCTGATGGGATCGGGCACGATCCTGCGCGAAGTGATCGCGGCCGCCGAATTGCTGGAGAAGGATTTCGGCGTGACCTCGGATATCTGGTCGGTGCCGAGCTTCTCGGAAGTCCGCCGCGAAGGTTTCGATGCCGAGCGCTGGAACCGCCTGCATCCGGAAAGCCCGCAGCGGGTGCCGTACGTGACCGGCCTGCTCGCCGACCGCCAGGGCCCCGCCATCGCGGCCACCGACTATGTGCGCGAATTCGCCGATCAGATCCGCGCCTTCATGCCGGACGGCATGCGTTACACGGTATTGGGCACGGACGGCTTCGGCCGGAGCGATACGCGTGCGAACCTGCGCAGCCACTTCGAGGTGGATCGCTACTGGATCGCGCACGCGGCCCTCGCCGCCCTGGCGAAGGACGGCAAGGTCAACGCCAGGGATGTCAGCCGTGCCATCAAGGAATACAAGCTCGACATGGACAAGCCCAACCCGATGACGGTCTGACCGCCAGCGCGATGGAACGTGAACGAAGGCCGGAGCGATCCGGCCTTCGTCGTTTTCGCGTCACGCTGCGTCGATGGGTATGCTGTTATCTATCGACCTGTCGACGAACGCGGATCCACGCCATGCGCCTTGCCCTCCTTGCCGCTACCGCCCTGAGCCTGACCGCGTGCGCCATGGCGCCGGCCGACCATGGTTCGCGTTCCCGCCTGTTGTACATCGCCGCGGCGAAAGCGCCGTGCACGAACGGCGTCATGAAGACCGAGTGCTTCCAGTACCGCGAAGAGGCCACGGACTCCTGGCAATTGACCTACGTGCCGATCGAGGGCTTCGACTGGCAGCCCGGCAACGAATACCTGCTGAAGATCACCGAGGTGCACGCGAAGGACGCACCCGCGGATGCGTCACGGGTGACGTGGCATGTAGACAAGGTGGTGGAGCAGCACCCGGTGAAGTGAAACCGCATCCTGGTGGGAGCCGACCCTGTCGGCGATCCCGCGGCAGCGGGCCAGCGTGAGGCAAGCATCCATCGCCGACAAGGTCGGCTCCCACCACAACCGGCTCTCCTGTCGACCGGCGCGCCCACAAAAAAAGGCCGGGATCGCTCCCGGCCTTTCCCTGCCCCTAGCGACAGGTTCAATCGTCGTCACGCAAGACGTGGCGGATCAACAGGAAAGTGCCGATGGCCGCGGCGGCGATGCCGATGGTGAGGCCCGGGTTGCGCCGGACCTGCTTGCGCAGCTTGCGGTACTGGTAGGTGGCCTCGTCGGCGACGTCTTCGGCCAGGTAACGGATGCGCTGGCTGCTCATGCCGTTTCGCTTGGCGAACTTGTTGGTCACGCGACGGCTGCGGTCGAGCAGGTCGCTGCCGACACCGGAGGCTTCGTCGGCATAGTGGCGGACGCGCCCCGACACGCCGTTGACGGCGCTCTCGACCTGACGGGCGAACTCGCGGTTTCTGCTCATCGGATGGCTCCCTCTACAACGTTACTGTCGGAAAGCGACTTTGCGGTCCGCCTCGTGAGCGTGGTGTAAACAGACGCGCGAGGGTTGAAGAGGGATTCAGCCTGGTCGGGCCGGGACGAGGTCGTAGTCGCCGCCCCGCTCCAGCGCCCTTTGATAGGCGGGGCGGGCGTGGATACGTCCGAGGAATCCATGCAGACCGGGGCGGGTGGCGTCGAGCGCCGCGCGGCTGGACGCAGCCTCCAGCGGGAAACTCATCTGGATATCGGCCGCGCTGAACTCGTCGCCCGCGAACCAGCCGGTCTTGCCGATTTCGCCCTCCAGGTAGTCGAGGTGCAGTTTGATCTGCGGGTCGACGAAGGCCTTCTGCGCACCGCGCGCCAGCATGCGGGCGATGGGCTTGGCGAAGAACGGCACGGGAGCCGATTCCATGCGGATGAACACGAGCTTGAGCAGCAGTGGGGGCATGGCGGACCCCTCCGCGTAATGCAGGAAGTAGCTGTAGCGCAGCGCGTCGGGAGTGCCTCGGACCGGCTTGAGCCGTCCCTCGCCATAGCGGCCAACCAGGTATTCGACGATGGCACCGGATTCGGCCAGGGTGATATCGCCATCCACGAGCACCGGCGATTTGCCGAGGGGATGGATGTCGCGAAGCTCCCTCGGGGCCAGCATCGTCTTCGGGTCGCGCTGGTAGCGCACGAGTTCGTACGGCAGGCCGAGTTCCTCGAGCAGCCAGAGCACGCGCTGGGACCGCGAATTATTCAGATGATGAATGACGATCATGGCTGCTTCGGACCGGGAGATATGCGCAGGTTAGCAGCGGGGATGCGGTATGGCTCACAGGGGTGCTTTCGCGGCATCCATCGCCGACAGGGTCGGCTCCCACCAGCTCGCTCCGCCAGACTTACCTATGGCGGGATGTGGCGGGAGCCGACCCTGTCGGCGATGACCCGGAGCCCGAATCGATCAACCCGCCGCGGCCAGCGCCTCCTGCAATTTCTTCGTCTGCTCGGGAAACGCCTTGCCTTCCGCCGCGACGGTGTCGGCTACGCGCTTGCGCGCTTCGTCGTCGCGGTGCAGCGCGCGCAAGGCCTTCACCTGGTACGTCGCCACCGCGAAGCGATTCGCGCCGTACGCCTTCTTCGATGCCGCGTCGAGATACGGAAGGCCCTCGGCGGGCTTGCCGCTTTCGACGAGGCGACGGCCGTAGCGGTAGTTGTAGACGTAGTCGTCCGGATAGGCCGCGATCAGCTGCTTCTCGAGGGTGTCCAGTTCGTCGCCGGCCTTCGCCCGGACAAGGTACACGCGCAGGTTATCGGCCAGGTTGCGGTCGCTCTTCAGGTCGCCGTGCAGCTTTTCACGACTGAGGTCGATCGCCTTGCGCAGCACGGCCTGTTCGGCCGCGTGGTCGCCGAGCGCCGCATCGAGGTCCGCCGCCGTCAGTACCGCGCTGCGCTGGTCGGCGCATGTGGGCGTGGCGGTGAATACCTGCGTGGCGAGGAACTGCTCGTAAGGTGCCCGCTGCGGCGCGAGGGCCGACTGGCGGGAATCCGGGTGCTGCGCTTCCGTGGCGCCGATCAGGTCATCCAGCACATAAGGACGCTCGCAACCGATGTTGCCGGCGAGGACTTTCGTGGCCGCCTGGGCGATGCCCTTGTCGTCCTTGCGGTCCTTCGCCTGCAACAGGAGCAGCCGCTGCTTGGCCAGCGCCACGCGTTTATCCTTGTCGGACACATTGCGCACCATCGCTGGCAAGGTATCGAACCAGGCCATGCCCTCACTGCCCTGGTAACGCTGCTGGTAGGTGTCCAGCACGTCGGCGACGGCGGCCATGGAGCCCTTGGCGGCGTCAGCTTTTTGTTTGGAGAGCCGTGCATCGCCGGAAAGAAGGCCCGCGATCTCGGGATAGAACTTCTCGCGCGGACGTTCGGCGAGTATGCGTCCCAGTTCCTCGCCGTCGGGCCCGATGGCGACGTATGTGGGCAGGAAGTGGACGTTGAGCTTCTTCATCCATGCCTGGTCGGCGGGCTTGTCGGCGTCGGCTTCGTAGAACACCACCTTGCTTTCGAGGTCGTTCCATTCCTTGCCGTTGAGGACATGGCTGGCCATGTAGTAGCAGGAGTAGCACCACACGGCCTGGAAATCGATCAGCACCGGCTTGTGCTCGCGTTTGCCCTGGGCGAGCGCGGCATCGAGGCTGGCGGGTGTCTCATGCGCGGCGAAGGCCGGCGCGGCGAACATGACGAGAACGGCGACGAGCAGGCGCTTCATGGTGGACCCCACCCTTTGGAGGTATAGACGTCCACCTAATAGCACGTTTCCGGCGCGGTGTCAGATCGTTCCGCTGGCGCCCTCGATCGGCTCCGGGTCCGACACCAGGCCCTGACGGCGGCGCAGCGAGGGGAACCACCATATCCACAGGCCCACCACCAGAAGGGTTCCTATGCCGCCGACCAGGGTCGCATTCACCGCACCCACGGCGGCGGCCAGCAGGCCGGACTCGAATTCACCGAGCTGGTTGGAGGTATTCACGAAGATGGCGTTGACCGCACTCACCCGTCCGCGCATGTCGTCCGGCGTTTCCAGCTGCACCAGCGCGCCGCGAATCACCATGCTGACCATGTCGAAGGCTCCCAGGGCGAACAGCGCGACCACGGACAGCCAGAGGGTGGTGGAGAGCGCGAAGACGAGCGTGGCGACACCGAAGCCCGCGACGGAAGCGAACATGATCGGGCCGACCCGGCGTTCCAGCGAATGCCGGGCCAGCCATACCGACATCAGCAACGCTCCGACCGCCGGCGCGGCGCGCAGGATGCCAAGGCCCCAGGGGCCCGTATGCAGGACATCCTTGGCGAAGATCGGCAACAACGCCGTCGCGCCGCCAAGCAACACGGCGAACAAGTCGAGCGAGATCACGCCGAAGACGGCCGGCCGGCGGCGGATGAAGTGAACCCCGGCGAACAGGGTCTTCAAGGTGGCCGGCTCGCGCCGAGGCGGCAGGTGGTCGTAGGCGAGGCGCGACATCAACACGAGCGCCACGAGGTAGAGCAGGCCGGAGACGCCATAGACCGTGGCGGGTCCCGCCACGTACAGCAGGCCGCCCAGCGCGGGTCCCACGATCATCGCGGCCTGGCCGGCCGAGGCGTTCGCTGCCATCGCGCGCGGAAGCACATGGGCGGGGACGAGCGCCGGCAGCATCGACTGAAGGGCGGGGAACTCGAAGGCCTTGGCGACGCTGACCACGAAGACCAGCGCCAGGATGCCCGTTTCGGTCAGGTGGCCCGTCAGGCTGAATCCGGCCAGCAAGGCGATGGCGAACCATTCGATCGCCTGGCATACCGTGACGATGCGGCGCCGGTCGAACTGGTCGGCGATATGACCCGCCGGAAGGGCCAGCAGCACGGATGGCACGAACTGCGCGAGGCCGATCAGGCCAAGGTCGAACGCGCGGTGGGTCAGTTCGTAAATCTGCCAGCCGACGGCGACGGACATCATCTGGAAACCGAAGCTGGAGGCGTTCTTGGCGAACCAGAATTGCAGGAAGGCGCGATGGCGCAGGAGCGAGACCGCTTCCGTGGTGGGCGAAGGCATGGGGAATCCTTGGGGCGTCCCCCGCATTTTACGCCGCGCCTTGCCAGGCGCGGCATCGAGCGGCGAAGCTAGGGGCTTTCCAGCAGGAATCGCAAGATGATGCGCCGTATCGCCGTCCTCCTCGCCATCGTCGTCCTTGCCACGGCGTGTTCCTCATCGCAGGACCAGCAAGCCGCCGCGCCGGCATCGGCCGCGAACGATCAGGCAGCGGATGCCGCGAAGAAGCTGGAGACCTACCAGCAACTGCTGAAGCTGCACAACGACGGCCCGGCGGTGCAGCTTGGGCACGAGATCATCGACAAGTACCCCGACACCCCCGCGGCGGCCGAAGTAAAGAAGACCCTCGACGAGCTCGAGGCCAGCTACAAGGCGGCCAGCGAGAAAGCCCGCCTCGCCGCGCTGTGGCTTTACCAGACCTCGCCCATGCAGGGTGGCACGCAGAGCACGGCCACTATCCAGTCCTCGCGGCCCACGGGCGAGCAGACGGTGCGCCTGATCCTTCGCCGGCATACCGATTGGGGGCAGAGCGTCTTCCTGTATGCCACGGCCGGGAAGGGCTTCGTGTGCAAGGGCGATTGCTCGCTGAAGGCCACGTTCGACGGCAAGGCGAAGACGATCAAGGCGTTCCGGCCGCCCACCGGTGAACCCGCGCTGCTGTTCCGCAACGACGCGCAGTTCCTCAAGGACCTGGCCAAGACCAGGCGGCTGACCATCGACGTGGTGACGATCAGCCGTGGCGAGACCACGCTCGTCTTCGAGACCGGTGGCTTCGACCCGGAGAAGTGGACACCCCTGCCGAAGAAGAAATGACCTCAGTGCAGGAACAGCTTCTCGGTGATCCGCGTCAGCGGCCACTCGAGCATCGAGTTCACCTTCGGCGGCAGGTCCAGCGGGCGTAGCAGCATCTTCACCGTCATTTCGGCGGGTATGTGCCTCTTGAGCAGGCCCTCGGCGCGCGAGGTGATGCGGCGGAATTCCGCGTCGTCGCCGGCCTTGTCCGGGTAGCGCACGTTGAAGACGTGGCGCAGCGCGATGTCGCTGTCCTCGTTCTTGATCTCGCGCAGGCGCTTCAGCAACGTGCGGAACGTGCTGAGGCGGCCGATGCCGTCGCGCTCGCGATAGATGCGGAAGTGCTGGTAGAAGTGCTTGTAATGACGCACCTCGTCGCCCTTGATGTAGTTGGTCAGCTCGCGCAACACCGGTTCGTCGGTGACCTCGTTGAGCGCACGGTACAGACTTGCCGTGCCGGTCTCCACGACGCAGCGCGCGGCCAGCTCCAGCCCACGGTTCGGTTCCAGTTCCTCGGACGTGCAGACCGAGCCGTAATGGGCGAAGAAGGCATTGAAGCCCGCGTCCCAGTCGAAGTCGGGCCACACGTGGCGCACATAGGCGGCCAGCGCGCGGCCGTGCTGCATTTCCTCGTGCTCCCAGTGGTCGCGCAGCCAGCCTTGCAGTTCCTCGTCGCCGGCGAAATGGTCGACGAGGTTGTGCGTGTACAGGTCCGACCCGCTTTCGACGAACGACGAGCTGCACAGGAGCAGGAAAAGGTCTTCGTTGTGCCTGACCTTCTCCACGTCGATGCGCGAGAGGTCCAGTTTTTCGAGCGTCCATGGCAAGGTGGCGGCGTAGCTCACTGCGGAATGTTCCTCGATCACAGGTCTCGGTGCCCGGGGGCACAATGACGGGATTGTGACAAAGGCGGCGCGTCAACGCACCACGGTCACCGGCACATGCGCCTTGGCCAGGACATCGGTGGAGGTCGACCCGACCAGCCAGCGGGCGAGAGCGCCTCGTTCGGTATGACCGATCACGATGTGGTCCACGCCGTGTCCGGCCACGAAGGAGAGCAGGGCATCGCCTGGGCTGCCATGCACCAGCCCGACCTCCACGGGCACCCCCGGGGGCTGGCCGAGCGCGGCGATCTCCTCGCGGAGGCCGCCCAGGCGCTCCTCCAGGACGTCGGTCATCATCAGGGCGGACGTGTCGGCGCCGTTGTCCACCTGCATCACCGAGACCACGTGGACTTTCGCCTTGGAGCAGGTGGCCAGTTCGAGGGCGAAAAGATAGGCGCGGCGGGCGGTTTCCGAACCGTCGTAGCCGACCAGGATGTTCTTGGGCATGGGGAATCCTCATTTTTCGAGCGGATACGCCTCGATATTAGGACCAGGCCACCGCCGCGGGGAGCCGATTCACGCATCCTCCATGTAGCCCGGCCATTCCTGAACGGCCCGACGGCCGCTCCGTGTTTCTTCACATTCGTGAGTGGAGAATCCGCCTCGCAGTTCCCTGCCACCTTTCAACGGAGAAACGAACATGATCAAGCGCATCACGGGTATGGCCGCCCTGGTTCTGGCGGCGGCAGGTGCTTTCGCGGTCCAGCCGGTCCAGGCCGCCGAGGCCGGAACCAAGTGCCACATGACCTTCAGCACGAGCGGTTGGGCGGCGATCTACAAGCGCGCCGACGGCGAAGGCCACGTGCGTTGCGATAACGGCCAGTCCGCCACCGTGATGATCCACGTCCGCGGCGGCGGCCTTACGGCCGGCAAGTTCAGCATCGAGAACGGCAAGGGCGAGTTCACCAACGTCAAGAACATCAACGAGATCTTCGGCGATTACGCCACGGCCGGTGCCAACGCCGGCGCGGTCAAGAGCGCCGAGAGCCTGGCGATGACCAAGGGTGAGGTATCCCTCGCCGTCACCGGCACCGGCCGTGGTTTCAACCTCGGCGTGGACGTCAGCAAGTTCGAGATCTCGCGGAAGTAAACGTCGCTCCGCGGTCCGGAGGGCACCCGCATGGGTGCCCTTTTTTTTCTTGCGTTTCGGCATCGCCGGCGCAACCTTGGGAGGCTCGCGAGTACACTCACCGCGATCCCCACCCACCGAGGTTCCCTCATGCGCCGCCTCCTCAGCCTCATCGCCCTGTGCATCGTTTCCGCCGCCGCCTGGGCGTCCAGCCCCGTGGCGGGAGAAAAGGCCCCCGATTTCCGCCTTCAGGACCAGAAGGGCGATTGGCACACCCTGCAAACCGGGCAGGGCAAGTGGCTCGTCCTGTATTTCTATCCGAAGGACTTCACGGCCGGTTGCACCACCGAGGTCTGCACCTTCCGCGACGACATCGCCAAGCTGCACAAGGCAGGGGCGGTCGTGCTGGGCGTGAGCCTGGACGACGTCAAGTCACATGCCGAGTTCGCCGAGAAGTACCACGTGCCGTTCCCGCTGCTGTCCGACCCGGACGGCGCCGTCGCGACGAAGTACGCGGTGCTCACCAGCCATGGCGACACCAAGTACGCGTTGCGTGAGACCTTCCTGATCGACCCCGCGGGCAAGATCGTCAAGGTCTACAAGGACGTCGACCCGGAGAAGAATTCGGGCCAGGTCCTGGCCGATCTGGCCGCGCTGAAGAAAGCGGGCGCCTGATCGTGTTCCAGGCCGTCAAGGGCGCCCGGCACGCCCGTCCGTTCGCCGCGTGGCGCATCGTGGTCTGGCTGGTGATGCTGCTGGCGGCCGTGGGCTTCGTGATCAATACCTATGCATCGGTGCTCTTCGCCCACGCCGTGGGTTCGGTGAGTGCCGATGCGATCGCCGCGGGCGCGGGTGATCCACGCATCGGCCTGGCGTGGTCACTGGCGTATGCGCTGGCGGCCTTCGCCGTGATGTCGCTGAGCCTGGGCACGCTGCGATGGCGCGACTGGGGCCGGCGGTCGATGCGGATCGTGGCCCTGCTGTTGATGGTCTGGGCGGCCTACACGGCATGGGTCTCGTTCGACCAGTGGAGCCAGCTCGGCACGGTGCTGTCCCAGGCCGGCCTGCCGGCGGATCTGCTGGCGGCCGGACAGAAGCACAGGACGATCCTTCTGGTCGGCCTGCTCCTCAAGGTCGTGTCGGTTCCCGTGCTGGCCTGGCTGTCATGGGTCATGGGCAGCGTCTCGGTGCGCCAGCAATTCGCCCAGCCGGCACTCTGATCGGTTCAGCGCGCATTCGTTCGCCGCAGGCTATCGAAGCTCTTTCCGCCGGAACCCGATATGACCCCACGCTTGCTCGTCTTCGCTGTCGCCGCCTGTCTTGCAGGTGGCGCGGCCGCCCAGGACATGGGCACCACCTGCCAGGTCGCAAGCACCTACGACCTGTCGGTACGGCCGGAAAGTCTCGTGTTCGAAAGGGCCGACGTGGCGCCGCGTACCGTTCGCATGCAGGACGGAAACCTGAGCACCGATGGCCGGCCGGTGTCGCTGCGACCCGATGAGCAGGACCGCGTGGCTCTTTTCGAGCGCAACGTCCGGGCGCTGGTCCCGAAGGTCAAGGCGATCGCCAACGATGGCGTGGACCTCGCCGCGCGCGCCGTGCGGGACGAAGCGGCGACGGCAGCGCCCGGCGCCATCAGCAGCGGCGAACTCGATCGTGTGTTGAACGGCCGGGTGGCGGACATCAAGCGGCGCATCGCCGCCAGCCAGAGCACGCGGGACTGGCAGGAGGACGCCATGCGCGCCTATGCCCAGGAAATCGTGTCCGACGTGACACCGATCCTCACCCAGGACGTCGGTGGCGAGGCCATGCAGTTGGCGATGAACGGCGATCTGCAAGGAGCCGCGGCGCTTCGGGACAGGGTCGCCTCCGTGTCCACGGGTGGACAAGCCCGCGTCGTGGCACGGCTGGAGGCGGCGCTCAAGCCGCGCATACAGGCGCTGTGCCCATCGATCCGGCAGTTGAGCGATCTGCAATCTGGCTTGCACGATGCGGCAGGCAGGCCCCTGCTGCTTCTGGAGCCGGGTGGATGACCGCCGGCTGACCGGCGGCCGGCGCGTTTAAGGCCGGCTAAGTCCCGCGGGACTAACGTCCTGTCCCATGGAACGCAACTCGACCCGAGTGGTAAACGGCCTGATCAGGCGAGTGATTGCAGACCGCGACCTCTACCTGCAGGCCGCACGCGGCGTTCGCGAGCCGGGACTGAAGACCATCCTGGAAGAATCCGCCGCTTCCCTTTCCGCCATTGCGACCGATCTGCAGGACGAAGTGTCGTCCTCGGGTGTGCGCCCGGCGACGGCCGGCGGTCCCCTGAGCGGCGTGCGCCGGACGATGATGGAAGCTTCGGTGAAGCTCTCGCATGATCCCGACGTGACGTATATCCGGACACTGGAACAGATGGAGCGTCGTCTTCTGGATGCTTTCCTGCGCTTGGAGGCGAGTTCCGGCGATCGCGCCATGGTCGGCAGGCATATCGCGCGCCTGCGCCTGCTGCACCTCGACATGACCAACCTTGGCAGCGCCGCGGGCCGCTGAGGGCCGCTTACGCGGCGAGGCGGAGGTCGAGAAGGGTGCGGTGCATGTGGATGTCGGCGGAAACGCGCACCGGAAACGACGACATCAGAGTTTCTCGATCGGCGAAGAAATTGGCGAAGGCGATCGCGTCCACGGGGTCGCTGCGCACGGCGATCTGCACGCCCTCACGGAAGATGCCCCATGTCTCGCCGATATCCGCGATGTGATACTCGATAGCGTGTTCGTCGTTCATGCCTCGTCCTTCGCCGGACGCCTGACGGCGTAGTGGCGTCAGGATGACGACGAAAGGACGCGGGGGAAATCGGACTAGTCTGAAAATGCCAACTATTTTTTGAGCATATGCTCAGTGCACTGTGCATCGAGCGCCGCGCGCAATCGCGCCGCATAGCGCCCCACGACCGATGCCAGTTCGGGCAGGCGTCGCATGGCCGCCGCGCCGTGGGTGCCGCGAAGCGCATTCTCCAGCCGTTCCGCGAAAGCGGCTTCGGGGGACGGGCCGAATATGCGCATGCCACCGAGGATGCGATGCACTCCATCGGCCGCCGCGGCCGGGTCGGTGAGGGAGACGAGTCCTGCCGTGTCCTCGTGCGCGGATTGTTCGAACCGGGCGACCATCACCGGGAGCAGGGCGAGATCGCCATAGGTATCCCGCCACGCATCCAGGTCCCAGGGCGGTTGCGAGAGCAACGTGGCCAGGGCAGCCAGTCGCAACGGCTTGAGCGCGAATCCATCCATGCCGCAGGCGCGGCAAAGCGCTTCTTCGCCAGCAGTGGCATTGGCGGTCATGGCCACGATACGTACCGTCGATCCTCGTTCGCGCAGCGCACGCGCGAGCGCATATCCGTCCATCACCGGCATATGAAGGTCGGTCAGCAAAACGTCGAATGATTGCGTGGACATGCGTTCCAACGCCGCTGCACCGTCCGCGACGATCACGTGACGATGACCCAGGCGTTCCAGCTGCGCGGCGATCAACTGCCGGCTTGCCGGATTGTCCTCGGCCACGAGGACGCCGAGCGCCGCGTTTCCCGCCGAAGGCATGGAGACAGTGCTATCGGCGATGTCTTCGCCGGGGTGCGGCGACCGCTCCATGTCGAGAAGGATCGTGAGCCGCGTGCCCGCACCGGCTTCGCTCGACATCGCGAGGTCACCGCCCATCAGGCCGACCAGGCGCCGGCTGATGGCGAGGCCCAGCCCGCTTCCACCGAATCGGCGTGCGATGGAAGGCTCCGCCTGGCTGAAGGGCGCGAACAGCCGGTCGATATCGGCCTGCACGACGCCGATACCCGTGTCGACCACATCGATGCGAATCCGTTGTCTCGCCGCGTCGTTTTCCATGACATCGACAACGATGCCGATGCCGCCCTCGGTCGTGAACTTGACGGCATTGCCGACAAGGTTGAGCAGTACCTGGCGCAATCTGGCGGCATCGCATATGACCCATGGCGCAAGGCGCGGATCGACGCGGATATCCACCGAGAGCTCTTTTATCCGCGTTTGCCGCCCGAAAAGCGCCACCACGTCGTCGACGAGCCGGCGAAGGTCGAACGCCGTGTACTCCATCTCGACGGCACCCGCCTCGATCCGCGAGAAGTCGAGCACGTCATCGACGATGCGAAGCAGCGCTTCGGCTGACGATTCAGCCGTTCCGAGAAGGTGGCGCTGGTTCTTTCGCAGCGGCGTGTCGCGAAGCATCTCGAGCATCCCGATCAGTCCGTGCATCGGCGTACGGATCTCGTGGCTCATGGTGGCGAGGAACCGGCTCTTCGCCGCCGTGGCTTCCTCGGCCATGCGCGTCGCCTCCGCCAATTGCGCGGCTTGTGCATGCCGGTCGGATATATCGATCCAGTAGCCAGTGAATTCCACGGCACCCGCCGCCATTCGCGGAAGCGCATGCGAGGCGACCCAACGCTCCGGCACGGCATCGCGAATGCGCATCTCCGCGTGGATGGGGGTGAGCGTGCTCGCGGCCCTGGCGACCTCCGCGAGCAGGCCCGCCTGGTCGCGTGGATCGATTCTCGCGAACGCGCGGCCCTCGTCGTGGAGGAACGTCTCCACGGTGACATCGAAGATGGGCTCGGGATTGCCGCCGACATGGATGAACTCGATGCGCCCGTCCGTGTGGTAGCGAAAGCGGTAGAACACCGCGGGAATATGCCGCGTGATATCCGCCAGGCGTTCTTCGCTCGACCGGCGCCTGCGTGTTTCGTGACGCAGGCGGAGGTACGCGTAGGAAACGGCGAGAAGAAGCGCGAGTATCGCCGCCCCCGCCGGGCCGGCCTTGCGCGCGATTTCCCGCCACGAGCCTCCCCATGTGTACCGGGATCGCAGCCATGTGTTGCGGACGGCCTGGGCGCGGCGTTCGGTGACATGCGCGAGCGCCCTGTCGAGCAAGGGTATCAAGGGCGCGTAGCGGTGCTCGACCGCGATCGCGAATTCCGCGCGTTCGTCCGTCGGCGCGGCGAGTTTCAATCGTGCGGGATAGTCCCGACGCATGACGTACTCGGCTGTCGCGATGTCGCCCACGTAGGCGTCGACACGCCCCGTCACCACGGCGTCCAGCCCCTCGGCCGTATCACGCACATCGACCGGTTCGACGCGTGGGAGGTGGCGGACCGCGGCGGCGACCGCGCCCTGGGCCATATTGGCGGCGACACGGCGTCCACCCAGGTCCGCGGGCCCCGCGATGGTGGCCGTGTCCTCGCGTGTCACGATCATCACCGGGAACTCGATGTAGGGCCGGGTGAAACCGAACCGCCTGCCAAGCTCGCCATTTCGCGGGGAAGCCGCGGGCAGGATGTCGATGTCGCCGGAACCCGCTCGTTTCACCGTGTCCGCCCAGTCCGACGCATGCACGGCGACGTGGGCGACGCCCAGCGCCGCCAGGGCATCATCGAGATAATCCATGGACAGGCCGACAGGCTCTCCATGCCGGTCCACGAAGGTCAAGGGTGCCGATGTGGGATCGACGCCAACGCGCAGCACGGGCAACTGCGCCAGCCAGTTTCGTTCCGCGGCGGTCACGGGCACCCCGGCCTTCGTCGTCACGTCGCTCTGCGCGCCCACGGTGGCATGTGAGCCTTTGTCGCCATCGGAACAGCGGTTCGCGGCGCCCCGGGAGCCAGTGGACGGATGGGAATGGCGTGAGTTGTCGCCAATGTCCCGGGTGGTCGGCTCGTGTGTCTTCAGGGGCGCGGGAAACGCCAGGCACGAGGACATCCGGCTTGAAGACGAGGAGGGTGGCGTGGGACCGGACGCACCGGCGGGGGCATCGCGCGCGCAAAGCGCCAGCGAAAAGATGACCAGGATTCTCACTTGCTGCATGGCGTTCCTTCGACCACGAGCGGACGTTTACTGTAATCTCCGCGATGGTACGACGAGTAGCACATCTCATGGAGAGCGGCAGCACTTATCTGCCGGCGAGGGAAGAAATGGTTCTGCGCACGATCATTGCCGACGATCATCCGGTGGTCCTGATGGGCACCCGTGCGGCGCTCGAAGCGGCAGGCGATATCGATGTGGTCGGAGAAGCAGCCAATGGCGATCAGCTTGTCGACCTGCTGGCCTCTCGCCCGTGCGACGTCATCGTGACCGATTTCTCCATGCCTGGTGGACGCCACGGCGATGGCCTGTCGCTGATCGACCTCGTGCGGCGGCGTTATCCGCGATTGCCTATCGTGGTGCTCACCATGGTGAACAACGCCGCGGTGTTGCAGACGATGCGGGTCAGGGGTGCGCTGGGCCTCTGCGACAAGCGGGCGCCATTGAAGGAAGTGGCCGTGGCGGTGCGCCACGCGGCGGCGGGCCGGCCTTATCTCAGCGAGACGATCCGGCGCCAGTTCGACCAGGCCGGCGTGCACAGCGCGACCGACACCACGCGGCTCTCGGCGCGTGAGATCGAAGTCGTCCGCTTGTATGTGAGCGGTATGTCCATCACCCAGATCGCCGAGCGTCTCAGCCGCAGCGTGAAGACGGTCAGCCGGCAAAAGCGCGACGCCATGCGCAAGCTCGGCATCGATCATGACAGCCGGCTATCCGAATATGCCCGGGAAAGGGGCCTCTCCTCCTGACCCTGCTGGAAGTCAGGGCATGACCATCCGCCCATGTGGAGCCGGTGGAATCGGCTTAAACCTTGGATGGCCCGGGCGCATCCTACCCGGGGCCAATCGTTCACTGGGGAGAAAAACCATGCGCCATGCACTGATCGCCGGCACCACCGCCCTCGCGCTGGCCCTCGCCGCCCCAGCCGGGTTGGCCAGGGGCGTCAATTTCAGCACCGACACCTGCAAGCACGACTATTCCACGCCTTACGATGTCGATGTCACGGCCAATGGGCTGTCCTTCCATCGCAAGGACGGGGTGCCGGCCCAGATCTTCCTGCACGATGGCTCGTTGCGCGTGGATGGCAAGGACGTGGCGGTGTCCCGGAGCGACGCGGATTCGCTGCGCCGCTACGAAGATGGCGTGCGCCGGCTCATGCCGCAGATCGCCTCCATCGCCCGTGATGGCGTCGAGATCGGCTTCTCGGCCATGACATCGGTCACGCTCGCGTTCGCCGACGGCGACCAGCGCGCCCGGATGCTCGACAAGTTGAAGCGCAAGCAGGGCGAGGCACTGCGTGAGATCGACGAAGGCATCGGCTCCGGTCACTGGTCGTCGGACCGCATGACCGAGACGGTGGCCGGTTCGGTGTCGGATTCGGTGGGTGAACTGGTCGGCTCGGTGACATCGAGCGCCGTGACCGCCGCGCTTTCCGGCGATTCGAGCAAGGTGGCGGCGCTACAGGCGCGCGCCGAATCGCTCGACAAGGCCATGGATCGCGAAATGGACAAGCGTTCGAAGGCTCTGGAGGCTCGCGCCGACGCCATTTGTCCGCAACTCAACGACCTCGCGGACCTGCAGCGCGGCTGGAACGTGCGTACCACCGACGGCAAGCCGCTGGAATTGATGACGATCAAGCCCAAGGACAGCAAGGATCACGATCGCGACGATGGCGACCCGAAGAAGGTCGCTTCGTCCTGAACGATCCTCAGGCGGCGTGCCGGTCGAGCCAGTCCAGCACGTTGCGGACCGTGTCCCCGTAGAAGGTGCGGTACATCTCTTCCGTGACGTAGCCGATGTGCGGCGTGGCCAGCACGTTGGGCAGGGTACGGAAAGGGTGCGCCGGCGGTAGCGGCTCCTCGTCGAAGACGTCGATCGCCGCGCCGGCCAGGCGGCCGTGCCTCAGCGCATCGATCAGCGCCGCTTCGTCCACGATCGGTCCGCGCGAGCTGTTGATCAAGCGGGCCGTAGGTTTCATCGCGGCGAGGTCACCGGCGCCGATCATGCCCCGGGTGCGTTCGCTCAGTCGGGTATGAATGGTGAGGAAGTCGGACCGCGCGAGAAGCTCCTGCTTCGTGACATGGCGCACACCGAGCGCACTCGCGGTTTCCTCGGCGAGGTTCTGGCTCCATGCGATCACTTGCATGCCGAACGCCTGGCCGATACGGGCCACCTTCGAACCGATTCGTCCGAGGCCGAGAATGCCCAGGGTCTTTCCGTGCAGTTCGACACCCAGGCCGACTTGCCATGCGCCCGCGCGAACCGACGCGGCTTCGTCCGCGATGCCGCGCGCCAGCCCCAGGATGGCGGCCCAGGTGAATTCGATGGTCGGGGTGGACGAGTAGTTCGTGTGAACCACGTCGACGCCACGAGCGGCGGCGGCCGCCTCGTCGATCGACGCGTTCCCTCGGCCAGTGGAAGCGATGAGGCGGAGACGCGGCAACGCCGCGATGAGATCGGCCGTCATCGGCGTTCGTTCGCGCATGACGCAGATGGCGTCGAAGGGCGCGAGGCGCCGGACCAGGGCGTCATGGTCCGCCTCGTGATCGTGGAACACCGTGATCTCGGCGCGTCCATCGAGTGGCGACCAGTCCGCGCAACGCACGGCCGCCTTTTGGTAATCGTCGAGCACCGCGATACGTATCGTTGCGTCGTTCATGACCGTTTCCTGTTTCAGGCGGACTGGATCAGGTCCCAGCCGTTACCGTAGATGTCCTCGAAGACCGCCACGGTGCCGTAAGGTTCATGCCGCGGTTCTTCCCGAAAACGAACGCCATGGGCGAGCATGCGCGCGTGGTCGGCCGCGAAGTCGTCCGTCTGCAGGAACAGGAATACCCGTCCACCGCCTTGCTTGCCGATATGCGCGCGTTGCTCGTCGTTCACGGCACGGGCCAGTAACAGGCGTGTCCCGCTCGATCCGCGCGGCGCCACCGTGACCCAGCGCTTGCCTTCGCCTTGCGGCGAATCCTCGATCAGGTCGAAACCGAGTGCGTCGACGAAGAAGCTGATCGCTTCATCATAGTCGCGGACGAGGAAAGTGACGGCACCCAGCGAGGGCATGGCGTTCTCCGGGAAAGGGGGCACCTAGGATCGCCCGTGCGGGAGATGCGGACAAGCGAGGCGGGTCATGCCCCGCGGCCGCCCGAACCCCGGGCTGTCCGTGCCGGCGGGTTAGTCGGATAATGGTCAGCTGACTGACAAACGCGTGATACTTCGGCTATCCGGTCCTTTAATGGCTCCGCAAATCAATAGGATAAGCACGTGCTCCTCATGATCGACAACTACGACAGCTTCACCTTCAACCTCGTCCAGTACCTGGGCGAGTTGGGGCAGGAAGTGAAAGTCGTAAGGAACGACGCCCTCACCATCGCGGACATCCGCGCACTGGCGCCGTCGCGGATCATGATCTCGCCGGGGCCGGGTACGCCGGACGATTCGGGCGTGTCCATGGACATCCTGCGCGAAATGGCCGGCGAAGTGCCCATCTTCGGCGTCTGCCTGGGACACCAGGCCATCGGCCAGGTATTCGGCGGCAAGGTGATCCGCGCGCGGGAAATCATGCACGGCAAGACATCGCCGGTCCGGCATCGTGGGCAGGGCGTGTTCGCCGGCTTGCCGAATCCGTTCGAGGCCACGCGATACCACTCCCTGGTGGTCGAGAAGGAATCCGTGCCGGACTGCCTCGAGGTGACCGCCTGGACCGAACGCGAGGACGGTTCGATCGACGAGATCATGGGGCTGCGTCATCGCACGCTCGATATCGAAGGCGTGCAGTTCCACCCGGAATCGATCCTCACCCAGCATGGGCACGACCTGCTGCGCAACTTCCTCGGCATGCCGTTGCCGCTCGCCGCGTAAGAAGGATCCAAGCGCCATGCCGATGACTCCCTCCGAGGCGCTGCAGCGCACGATCGAGCACCGCGAGATCTTCCACGACGAGATGATCGAGTTGATGCACCAGATCATGCGCGGCGACGTCAGCCCGCTGATGACGGCCGCCATCCTGACCGGGTTGCGCGTGAAGAAGGAGACGGTCGGTGAGATCACCGGCGCCGCACGCGTGATGCGCGACCTCTCGGCGAAGGTCGATGCGGGTCCGCACCCTCATTTCCTCGACATCGTGGGCACCGGCGGTGACGGCGCATCCACGTTCAACATCTCCACGGCATCCATGTTCGTCGCCGCGGCGGCCGGGGCGCGCGTCGCCAAGCATGGCGGCCGCAGCGTCTCGTCCAAGTCCGGAAGCGCCGACGTGCTCGAGGCTCTGGGGGCACGGATCGACCTGCTTCCGGCACAAGTGGCCGTTTGCATGGACGAAACCGACATCGGTTTCATGTTCGCGCCCAACCATCATCCGGCGATGAAGGTCGTGTCGCCCGTGCGCCGCGAAATGGGAGTCCGGACGATCTTCAACATCCTCGGGCCACTGACCAATCCGGCCGGTGCCCCGAATATCCTCATGGGCGTCTTCCACCCCGACCTGGTCGGCATCCAGGTTCGCGTGCTCCAGGCGCTCGGCGCCAGGCATGCCATGGTGGTATGGGGTCGCGACGGCATGGACGAGATCTCGCTGGGCGCCGCGACGATGGTGGGTGAACTGCGCGACGGCGCCGTGCGCGAGTACGAGATCGAGCCGGAAGATTTCGGTCTCTCGATGGCATCCAGCCGTAACCTTCGCGTGGAAGACTCCGCGGAGTCGATGGGAATGCTGCTGGACGCCATCTCGGGAGTTCCTGGCGTGCCTCACGACATCGTCTGCCTGAACGCCGGTGCCGCGCTGTACACGGCCGACGTCACGCCTTCCATACAGGCGGGTATCGACCTGGCCCGCGCCACCATCGCGAGCGGCGCCGCTCGTGTAAAAATGGAAGCGTTCGTGGCCGCGACACGACGGCTCGGCGCCTGATATCGTCGGGGCTCCCCGAAAGCCCTGGCCTTACCCAAGGAAGTCCATCGATGCCCGATATCCTCCATCGCATTCTCGACCGCAAGGTGCAAGAGATCGCCGAGCGCAGCCGCAAGCGTTCACTCGACGACCTTGCCGCGCGCATCGCCGACCTCGAGGATACGCGTGGTTTCGTGGCCGCCATCGATGCGCGCCTGCACGACGGCAAGCCCGCCGTCATCGCCGAGATCAAGAAGGCCAGCCCGAGCAAGGGGCTGATCCGGGCCGATTTCGATCCCGCGGCGATCGCACGCAGCTATGAGCGCGGCGGCGCCGCCTGCCTTTCCGTGCTCACCGACGCCGACTTCTTCCAGGGTCACGAGGACTACCTCGACCAGGCCCGCAAGGCTTGTTCGCTGCCCATCCTGCGCAAGGATTTCATCATCGACGAATACCAGGTGTACGAAGCGCGCGTGATCGGCGCCGACTGCATCCTGCTGATCGTCTCCGCGTTCGCGGACAAGGGCGGTGAAGACGTCATCTACGACGAGAACCGGCTGACCGAGCTTTCCCTGCTCGCCGCCGAACTCGACCTCGACGTGCTCGTCGAGGTGCACAACGAGGAAGAACTCGAAGTGGCACTGAGCCTCCCGGCACCCTTGATCGGCGTGAACAATCGCAACCTGCGCACGTTCGAGACATCGCTGGGCACCTCACTGAAACTCAAGGACCGCGTGGGTCCGGATACGGCCATCGTCGCCGAGTCCGGCATCCATACGCCCGAGGACGTGCGCAAGCTGCGCGAAGCAGGCATCCACACCTTCCTGGTGGGCGAGGCCTTCATGCGCGCGGCCGATCCGGGGGCCGAATTGCAGAAGCTCTTCGGCACGCAACCCCAACCGCACCGACACTGACGAAATGGACCAGGGGATCGCGACGGCGGTGGCCGACGACACCGCCGCCGATGCGCGGCGCGTCGTCCTGTTCGATTTCGATGGCGTGATCGTCCGCCACCAGACGCTGGAAATGTTCTTTCGCGAACGCCTGTCGGGCGCGGGACGCTGGCGGTTGCTGCTGGCGCTTCCCGTCGTGCCGCTGGTGCCCTTGCTGATCGGCAGCGTGCGTGGCAATCGATTCCTGGGACGGGTCTTCCTGCGCGTGACCACGTTCGGCCGCCGCGAAGCGTCCTACCGCCGCATGATCGATGCCTATGCGCGGACCTACGCGCGGCGCCCGGGCGTGTTCTTCCGCGATGCCGTGGCGACGCTGCGCCGGCACGTGGACGCCGGCGACCGCGTGATCGTCGTCAGTGGCAACGACCGGCAGATGGTCGAAGCGATCCTCGACGAGGTGAACCTCGACGGCCACGAACTGGTGGCTTCGCAGACCCGTGGCGGCTTGTTCGGCATGCACTTCGTCCGGCATGCCGTGGATCGCGCCAAGGTCCGGGCTATCGAACAGGCCGGTGTTCCTCGCCCCTGGAACATCGCCTATGGCGATTCCTTGTCGGACCTGCCCATGCTCAAGGCGGCCGACGCGGCGAAGCTGGTCAATCCCACGCCCAAGATCGCGAAGAAGGCCGGCCGGGTATTGGGTGACAAGCTGGAAATCCTTTACTGGTTCTAGCGCAGGACGTAGTTGCCCAGCTGGTACAGGCTGATACCGACGATGAGGCAGCCCACGGCGACCATGACGTAACGTGGCGGCAGGTGTCTCACCAGCCACGCGGCCAGTGGCGCCGCGATCACTCCGCCCGTGAGCAGGCCCAGCACGATCGGCCAATGCTGCACGCCCATGTGCGCGATCAGCGTGGTGGAAATCGCCAGGGTGACGACGAACTCGGCCGCGTTCACGGTGCCGATGGTGTGGCGCACGGCGCCGCCGCGCGCGAGCAGGGTGGAGGTGGCTATCGGCCCCCAGCCACCGCCGCCGATGGCATCCAGCAGGCCCGCGACGAAGCCGAGGATTCCCTTGTGTCGTACGCGGTGGTGGGAAACCACCTTGCCCGCCGCGCGCACCAGCACGACCACGCCCAGGATCAGGAGATAGGCGTAGACGAATGGCTTGATGGCGTCGCCGGGCACGCTGGCGAGGAACCACGCGCCGATCACCCCGCCGATCACGCCGGGAATGGCGAGCCGGCGAAACGACTTCCAGTCGACGTTGCCGAACAGCGCATGGGCGCCGCCGGAAACGCCGGTCGTGAATATCTCCGCCGTGTGCACGGTCGCGCTGGCGACGGCCGGCGGCAAGCCCAGGGCCAGCAGGACGGCGTTGGAGACCACGCCATAGGCCATGCCGAGCGCGCCGTCGACCAGCTGGGCGAGCAAGCCGACGCCGACGAAGATCAGGAATTGGGTCCAGTCCATGTACCGTCCACCGGGAGTGTCGGGAACCACGATATACGAGGTGGATGCGATCCCGGCATGAAGAAGGGACGCCTCCCTTGCGTGCGGCATCGCGACGCCGCTAGCCTCGCTTTCCCCACCTCCCCATTGGATTGTCCGATGTACCTCTCCTCACTGCGCGAACTGGCGCTCGGCAGTCGTCTCAAGGCCTTGAGCGACCAGTTCTATCAGGCGGTCGACGAGGTGTACAAGGCGTGCGGAGCGGGTATCGAGTCCCGCTGGTTCCCCGTGCTGCGCTACCTGCGCGACGTAGGCCCCACCACGGTCACGGACATGGCGCTGGCGATCGGCCAGACACACTCGGCGGTGAGCCAGCTGGCGGACCGGCTGGTCGATGCCGGCATGGTGGTGCGCCAGCGCGATCCCCACGACGGCCGCCGCAGCGTGCTGGCGCTGACGGATGCCGGCGAACGCGCGCTCGGCGCGCTCGGTCCGGTATGGCTCGCGATCCGTCGGGGCATGGCCGACTCGCTCGGGCCGCGGGGCCTCGCCCTGCTCGAGGCCATCGACGGCTGCGAACAGGCCCTCGCCGAGCGGCCCCTCGTCGCCGCGATCCTCGCCCAACGGGCCACGCTGTCGCGCGCCTCCGTGGAGGTGGTGCCGTTCGAACCCGGTCTGCGCGAACATTTCCGGCGGCTCAACCAGCAATGGCTGGAGCGCTATTTCCGTGTGGAAGAGGTCGACCGCGCGCTGTTCGCCGACCCGGAAGGGATGATCGTCGGCGCTGGCGGGGCGATTTTCTTCGCTCTCTACGCGGGGGAGGTCGTGGGTACGTGCGCGCTCATTCGCGAAAGCGAAGGCGTCTATGAACTGTCCAAGATGGGCGTGGACGAGAACTACCGCGGACTCGGGGCCGGGCGCAAGCTGCTCGACGAGGCCATCGCGGAATATCGCCGCCGGGGCGGCCGTGAATTGTTCCTGGAGTCGAACAGCCGCCTCGACCGGGCGCTGGGCATGTACGAACGGGCGGGTTTCGTTCGCCAGGCATCCGTCCGTCCCGGCTCGCATTACGAGCGGGCGGACGTCTACATGGTTTATCAGGGCTCCTGAGCGATCCGCGGCGCCTTACCGGGTGCCGCGAACCACGATGGTCTTGCCCGCGACGTCGATCATCCGCTCTTCCTCGAGTTGCTTGAGTACGCGGCCCACCATTTCACGGGAACAGCCGACGATACGGCTGACCTCCTGGCGGGAGATGCGTATCTGCGTCCCGTCGGGGTGGGTCATGGCATCCGGCTCCTGGCAGAGATCGAGCAAGGTGCGGGACACCCGGTTCGTCACATCCATGAATGCCATCCGGCTCACCTGGCGCGACGTGCGCAGCAGGCGATGGGTCAACTGCGAACCGATCGCGAACAGCAGTTTCGGACATTCGGCGGCCAGCGGTCCTTCCAGCAGCTGGAAGAGCCGCTCGTAACTGATCTCTGCCATCTCCACGGCGGTTCGCGTACGGACCAGCGACTCACGCTGGGCCTGTTCCACGAAAAGCCCCATTTCGCCGATGAACTGGCCACGATTGATATACGCCAGGATCAGTTCCCGGCCTTCTTCGTCCTCGGTGCAGACGGCAAGCGAGCCGTCGACCACGTAATAGAGCGTGTTGGCCGGGTCGCCCGGCCGGATGATCGCCGTCTTCCCCGGATAGCGACGGCGATGGCAGGCATCCAGAAAACGGCCCATGGAGGCCGGGTCGGGCGCGAAGCTCGAGGGAGCCTGCGACCGTTCGAACGCCTGTTGCAACAGATATTTGAGTTGAGCCACAGCAGATTCCGTTGAGCCTCAATGGCATGGCGTCCCCCTTCAGCGGTCTGCCGACGGAATTCCGTCAGGCGTCGCCGACTCGCCATGTCCCCTGGGGATTATTGCAGACATCCGGGCGCCAAAATCCACCATTTGGGGGGAGCGGCGCGCGGCGTGTTCAAATCTTCACCATCTTGCCTCATAATTTCACCCCCTCGGCGTCCAGACCCCTTGTCTCACGCCGTACACAAGCGCCGGGCAGACTATTCGTCTCGTTCGTCGTCTTTCATCGTTGCGGGGACCCTTGCTGCTAACCCGCGTCTGCTGCTGGCCGTTCCCCCGGCCTCGGAGAGTCGCTGTGGTCAAACCGCTTCCCCGCCTTCGCCTGCAAGGTTTCAACAACCTTACCAAGGCGTTGAGCTTCAACATCTACGATATCTGCTATGCCGTTTCCGAACAGCAGCGGCAGAACTACATCGAATACATCGACGAGCAGTACGACGCCGATCGCCTGACCCAGATCCTGACGGACGTGGCCGAGATCATCGGCGCGAACATCCTGAACATCGCCCGCCAGGATTACGATCCGCAGGGCGCGTCGGTCACCATCCTCATCTCCGAGGAACCGGTGGTCGAGAAGCTCGGCCGCGACACGATCTCGGGCGCGGTCGTGGCGCACATGGACAAGAGCCACATCACCGTCCATACGTATCCGGAAACGCATCCGCACAACGGCATCGCTACCTTCCGCGCCGACATCGACGTGGCCACCTGTGGCGTCATCTCGCCGTTGAAGGCTCTGAACTACCTGATCGACAGCTTCGAGTCGGACATCGTGATCGCAGATTACCGCGTGCGTGGCTTCACGCGCGACGTGAAGGGCAAGAAGCACTTCATGGACCACAAGATCAACTCGGTGCAGGACTACCTGGCCAAGCACATCCGCCAGAAGTACGAGATGTTCGACGTGAACGTGTACCAGGAGAACATCTTCCACACGAAGATGCACATCAAGGACTTCGACCTCGACACCTACCTGTTCGAGGCGCAGGCCGACGATCTCTCGTTCAAGGAGCGCCAGCGCATCGAATCGCTGCTCCGCCGCGAGATCGAGGAACTCTTCCACGGCCGCAACCTGATGTGACGAAAAGCCCCGCGAAAGCGGGGCTTTTTCTTTGGTGGGATGAAAGGGCTGCCGTGGTGGGAGCCGACCTTGTCGGCGATCCCGCGGCAGCGGGCCAGGCTACGGCAAGCACCCATCGCCGACAGGGTCGGCTCCCACCAGAGCCTCTCCCTCCGGCCCTTCCCTTGGGTCACTCCTTTGGCATCGAGGCATCAAGAGGCATCCGGTCTTCACACCTGCCGCATTAGCGTCGTTTCATGCGCCCGCTGCTGCTCTTCGTCCTCCTGCTGGCCCTGGTCGCCGCCGCGTGGCTGCGTGGCTGGCGCCCGCCCGATCGCTACAACCCCTGGGCTCCGCTCGATCTCCGGGCGGAGCCGGACATGTTCCTGCGCTTCAAGCTGGCCCGGCTGGGCGACGATCCCGCCATGTGCCACGCGGCGCTGCGGGGTGCGGGGGCGGTCTTCACCCCTATGGCTGATCGCCAGGAGGCCGGCGGCTGCGGCTGGACGGACGCGGTGCGCCTTTCGTCGATCGGCGAAGCACGGTTGGCATCGCCGGCGATGGTCACCTGTCCACTCGCGGCATCCCTCGTGCTGTTCCAGCGCCGCGTGGTCCAGCCCGGGGCCGAGGCCGCATTCGGATCGCCGGTGCGGACGATCGATCACGTGGGCAGCTATGCCTGCCGGAATGTCTATCACCGGGACCAGGCGCCGCTGAGTCGCCACGCCAAGGCCGACGCCATCGACGTGACCGGCTGGCGCCTGGCGAATGGACGGCGACTGAGCGTGGAGAAAGACTGGACCAGCCGGGATGGTTCAGCCTTCCTCCGCGGCCTGCAACGCGATGGCTGCCGCTACTTCGGAGCCTTCCTCGGCCCTGACTACAACGCGGCGCATCGCACGCACTTCCACCTTCAAGGTGGCGGTTTCGGCGCCTGCCGGTGAGACGCCGCTCAGAGGCGATAGGCGACCGTTTTCATGACCGTGGAGGCGGCATGCATGAGGCGCGGCAGGGGCCAGGGCAGGTCGACACCGCCACGGGCCTGTGCGGCATCGGCATGGCGGATCTCGTCGGCCTGCATCTGGCGGAGGATCGCGCGGGACCGCTCGTCCTGCGTGGGCAGCCGTTCCAGGTGCTCGGCAAGATGGGCTTCCACCTGGCGCTCGGTCTCGACGACGAAGCCCAGGCTGATGGGGTCGCCGACGGCGGCCGCGGCCACGCCGATGGCGTAGCTGCCGGCGTACCACAGCGGGTTGAGCAGGCTGGGGCGGCTGTCGAGTTGCTTGAGGCGCTCGGCGCACCAGGCCAGGTGGTCGGTTTCCTCCTGCGCGGCGTGCATCAGGTGCCCCCGCGTCTCTTCGGTCCGCGCGAGCGCCGCCTGGCCGACATAGAGGGCCTGGGCGCAGACTTCACCCACGTGGTTGATCCGCATCAGGCCGGCAGCATGACGCCGCTCCGCCTCGTCCATGGGGGCGTCAGGGACCGCGTCGCCCGGTGAACGGCGCACGGGTTCCGGTGAGCCGGCGACGGCCTCCATGGCGCGCTCGAGGCCCGAAAGCAGGCGGTCGAGGCGGTTCAGAGATCGAACGGACATGGAAGGCTCCTGACGTACGGGGATGACACACGTTACAATGCCCACAGCCCGATGCCAGGTGAAGGCGCTGCGGCCGCTTGTCGCGGACGCCTTCCCATTGACCGGGCAGGCTTGTGAAGCGGCCCGGTCATCATGTTATGATTGTCGGCCCAAAGCTCACGTGCAACGTGGGCTTGCGCGATGAGGGAAAAGTCCGCTATTCTCTCGCGCCTTTGCTTTCACCGATTCCGTGTTCCGTCTGTCCAGGCGGCAAACCAGGTATTTGAAATGAAAACGTTCACCGCCAAGCCGGAAAGCGTCAAGCGCGATTGGTTCGTGGTTGATGCCACGAACAAGACCCTGGGTCGCCTGTCGACCGAGGTTGCGCGTCGCCTCCGCGGCAAGCACAAGCCCGAGTTCACCCCGCACGTCGATACCGGCGACTACATCGTCGTGATCAACGCCGAGAAGGTGGCCGTGACCGGTGCCAAGCTGGACGACAAGATGTACCACCGCTTCACCGGCTACGTCGGCAACCTGAAGACCACCAGTCTCAAGGATCTGCTGGCCACGCACCCGGAGCGCGTGATCGAGATCGCCGTCAAGGGCATGCTGCCGAAGAACCCGCTGGGTCGCGCCATGTACCGCAAGCTCAAGGTGTACGGCGGCGCCGAGCACCCGCATACCGCACAGCAGCCGCAGGCGCTGGAAATCTAAGGAATCGACATGGCTATCCAGCAGAATTACGGTACCGGCCGCCGCAAGACCTCCGCCGCCCGCGTGTTCCTCCGCAAGGGCACCGGTGGCATCGTCGTCAACGGCAAGCCGATCGAGCAGTTCTTCGGTCGTGAGACCTCGCGCATGATCGTGCGCCAGCCGCTCGAACTGACCGACAACGTCGAGAAGTTCGACATCATGGTGACGGTCGCCGGTGGCGGCATCACGGGTCAGGCCGGCGCCATCCGCCTCGGCATCGCCCGCGCCCTCGTCGAATACGACGAAACGCTGAAGTCGCCGCTGCGCAAGGCTGGTTTCATGACCCGCGACGCCCGCGAAGTCGAGCGTAAGAAGGTCGGTCTCCACAAGGCCCGCCGCGCCACGCAGTTCTCGAAGCGCTAATACACGCGCTTCAAAATTCGACGCATCAAGGTCAGAGCGCGTCGAATCCCGGTTTATTGGGAGATCGTCTAACGGTAGGACAACGGACTCTGACTCCGTTTATCTAGGTTCGAATCCTAGTCTCCCAGCCAAACAGAAAAGGGCCTCGAGAAATCGAGGCCCTTTTTCTTTGTTCGTCACATCGTCGACTCACCACACAAAATCAGCATTTACCCGATGTCGGGCACGTGAGCCACTGGCTACCTTGCCAGCACACCACCCGACAACGAGGTACGCCCCATGCTTCCCGATCTTCCGCGTCCCAAGCAGGCCACGATCTACGCCCTCGTCGGCGATCTGTGGGAGAACAATGGCAGCATCCAGTACGTCGCGCATGCGATCACCGCCGGCGGTAACGCGACACGGCTGCGCGATGTGATCGAAGGGTCGGGCAAGGGCCCGGCGAACCACCCGGACCAGCTTTACTGGGACCCGAGGCGGATTGCCAAGGTCGCTGGCGTCCAGCGCATCGAGATCGATTGCACACTCATGCCGTGCGATGGCGAGTTCGATGGATGCCTATTCCGTGTTCCCGTCCTGGTCGCCGCGTGCGGTTATGCCAACGTGCCGCTTCGCATCTTCTCGCACCGCGACGAGGGGGCCGGTGGCGGCGGCAGCACGAAACGCTATTTCCTTTGCAACACCGGGCAGAAGAACGCCGACCTGAAGGCCGCGTTCGCCGAACACGGCGGCTGGGGCTGGACGCCGTGGAATGGCACCTACGCGTGATGCTTTGAGCGCTCACGCAAGATCCCCTGCCTGAGCAGGGGATCCTCGGATCGTCAGGGCGTCGGGTCGTTCGTGACCTGCGGATCGAGGCCGATGCTCTGCTGCTTCTCGCGGTCCTTTACGACGACCAGCACCACGGTGAGCTGCTTCACCGTATTGGCATGCAACACCCGGATCGCATTGCCCCCCTCGATGACTTCGACACCACTGAACTGGCTGCGTGCGTCGGTCGTGAAGATATCGGACATCTCGAAGCGATCATGATGCTTGCCTTCGAGGCGGTAGACGATCTCGGTATTTCCTTCCGTCACATGCACGCGGTCGGGATTGAACGTGTAGTCGTACTTGCGATCGCTGGTCTGGCCTTGTCCTGGCGGGGCGTCGGTGATGGTCAGCGATACGTCGATGATGGCGTTGGGGCTTGGCACGCGTGCTTCTCCTAAAGTGAATGGACGAACGACTCGAACGCCGGCGCGCGGTATTCCGCATGGCGCAAGCGCTCCAGATAGATGGCCGCTTCGCTGCTGCGACCCAGTAGCAGAAGCGCACGGACATAAGGATCGAGCAGGCGGGGATCGCTGCTTCGCGCGGCCTGCTCCTGCAACTCGTCGACGGCACGGCGCCAGTGCGTGGCCGCCTCGTCACGGCGCCCGAGCGCCCCGGCGGCCTCGCCTTCGGCAATGCTCGCCGAGGCGGCCAGCAAACGCGTCGAGGAGTTGGGCCTGGCCCCCGGCGCAGGCTTGAGAAGGTCCGATGCATCCACGGCGGTGCGCAGTGCCTGGCGCGTCGCGCCGCCGCGCAACAACGCGGTGCTCTGGTAGGTACGGTTGAGTGCGAGCAGGTTGCGCCAGTCGACGACCTTGCCGTCGATCGCGAGCAGGCCCCGCAATAGACGTTCCCCCTCGCCGAGCCAATGTCCGGCTTGGGACGTATCGTCCATGGCGAGCGCGAGCCAGCCTTGCTGGGTTCTCGTCCAGGCGAGATCGCGTTGCCAACTGCGATTGTCGGGCACGTCCCGCACGAGCGCGACGAACGTCGCCGCGGACGATGCATAACCGGAGGCGGCGTCCGCCACGCGGCCGAGGTCGGCCTGTGCCCTCGCCACGTGAAGTTCCGCGAGCGCATGGCGGTATAGCCAGCGATTCGTGGGTGGACCGTCCTCGCGCGCTGCAAGCACCGCCTGCCGTTCCATCTCCAGCATGCGAAGCGCCGTCAGCAGGTCGCCCCGTTGCTGCTCGGCCATCGCCATCCAGCTCATCGTGTCCGCGAGTTCGAGCCACGTCGAGCGGTCCGCCGGGCGCATGCCCAGCACCCGGTGCTTGAACCGGGCCGACGTGTCGAAATACGCGATGGCCTCCTCCAACCGGTCTCGCCGAAGCGCGGCGGAACCGAGGCAGTTGTTCGCATAGGACAGTTCAAGCCAGGCGTCGGGATCGTCCGGTTCGAGAGCGGCGCGCCGGGTCGCATCCTCGAGGTAGGCCAGCCATGCCAGTCGCGCCTCGTCGGCACGGCCTCGACTGGCGGCGACCTGTGCGCGCCAGAAATCGATCTTGCCTCGCTCGGCGTAGGCCGCGGCGATGTCGGGGACGGCGGTGAACAGGTGGCGCAGGCTGGCGTTCGCCGCGAGAAAAGCCTGCGCGGCCGCGTCGACGTCACCGCGGGCGTATCGAATCTCGCCGACCTGGCGCAACGCGCGCGCCTGCCGGAGCACCGCCTCGGGAACGTCCGCCTGCCAATCGTGACCGAGCACGAGCATCGCCCTGCGCGTCACGTCATCGAGCAGGTCGAGGCGGCCCAGGGCATCCAGGCGTTCGTACATATCGCCGAGCATGAAGTCGAGCAAGCCTTCCGCATCCGCGCGCCGCGCTTCGGCGTGCGTTTCCGCTCGCCGTGCATCCACCGCGGCCAGAGAAGAGACGCCTGCCAGCATGACGATGGCCGCGGCCATGGCCACGAAGGTCCCCGTGCGAAGACGCGCTTGCCGAAGCGACCGGCGCACGAATTCGCGTTGCCGTTCGCTGAGGGGCGGCTGCGAAGAGCGATAGAGGATGCGGGCATCCGCGAGAAGCTGTCCGCGCGGAAGCAGGTGTTCGCGGCGGCGGTCTTCGTCGAACCAGCGCATGCACATCGTGGCGATGCGCGAGCGGGAACGGAGCATGGAACGGTGCGCATCGATCCATGCTCCCACGCGGGGCCAATGCCTCAGCAGCGCCTCATGGGCCACGGTAAAACAGGCTTCGTCGTCCTCCAGCAGACTGACCAGCAACCGTGCGTCGACCAGATCGCGCAGCAGGACCCGCTCGCCGTCGTCGAGGTCCCGCCAACGAACGACGCGAGCGGTCACTTCGTCGCCATCGGTGGCGAGGACCACGAGCCTGTGCAGGATGCGCGGAAACGCCAGGGCGGCACTCGCGCCCAGTCCATCGAGTACCTGTTCAGCCCGCTGGCCCAGGGCGCCTTCCATGCCGCCGAGCTGGCGGTAGGCGGCGAAGGTCAGCGTGCCTTTCGCATCGCGCGCCTCGTAAAGCGCCTGCAGCGTGTACTGAAGCAGCGGCAGGCTGCCCACGCGACGGCACGCGGCCTCGATCAGTACATCGTCCAGTTGCCTCTCGGTGGCACCGTCACGCTCGAAATGCAGACCGGCGGCAAGCGCTGGCAGGCGGATCATCTGTGCCACCTCGCCCGGCCCTGGCGCGGCGAGGTCGTAGGAGGCCCCGTCGCGCTTGAGCGCGAGAAGCTCCGGCAGCGCCATCAACCGCGGATAAAAGTCGTTGCGGCAAAGCGCGATCACGGCGACCGTCCCGCTGTGCGCGAGCCGAGTGAGGGCGGAGACGAAGAGGGCCGCGTCGTCCGGTGCGGAAGAGCCGGTGACCAGGCCCTCGAGCGCATCCACGACGAGCAGGAGCACGTCGCCGCCCGATGGCCGTCCCTCGGACAGGCAGAACGCGATGCGCCGGATGACGAAATCCGTGTCGTTCGCCAGCGCATGGACCAGGGCGCGACGCTCCGCGTCCACGAACAGCGGACGGCCGCGAATCTCGCAGCGCGTCATGGCCAACGCCAGGCCTTCCAGCGGTGTCAGGCCTGGCGTCCGGCTCGTCATGGCGCAGCAGGCGAGCGCCCGGAGGCCGTCGTAACCGCCCTGGTTCAGCAGGGCGGGGATGATGCCCGCCTGGATCAACGATGACTTGCCACAGCCGCTGGGTCCCGTCACGAGCATGAAGGCGCAGCCGGCGCGATGCTGCCGCCGCATGGCCGCGAGCACATCCGACGTCGCGCGCGTGCGGCCGAAGAACACGTCGGTATCGTCGCGGCCGAATGCCAGCAGGCCGCGATAGGGAGAGCCGCCGTGCCACGTTCGTGCCGCGCCTCCGGGACCGCGCCCGTCGGCGAACAGCACGGGTGCGACGACCTGATAGCCCCTCTTGCGCACCGTCGCGATATAGCGCGGGTTCCGCGCGTCGTCGCGCAATGCCTTGCGTAACAAGGCGATGGTCTTGTGCACGGGGTTGTCGCCATAGAACGTGCCGCGCCAGCAGTCGGTGAGGAGCTGCTCGGCGCTGACGACGTTCCCGTCCGTTCCGGCCAGGTAGGTCAGCACGTCGATCAACTTGGGTTCGAGCACCAGGCGTTCGCCGGGGCGTTCGATCGAGCGCTGCGCAGGCCGCACGGTCCAGTCGCCGAAGCTGAAAAAGACGGGGTCTCCCGTGCGCTGCATGTCCCCTTCCCGCCGCCGGCGGATGCGGCGGCAACGGCAAGTCCCTGCTTCGACAGGGGTATACCAACCGTAAGGTTTCCGGAAGGACGCATGCGTGCGCCAACCACGAGGGTTCGCGCACCTTCCATCCGGATTCCCCCATGCATGGTCTTCCGCAACACGGTCGCCACGCCGGCCGCATTCTGTCACACGCCTCCCCCCGTCACCACGGACCCTCACTGTGACGCGCGTCACGATCGTGCTGGCCGATGAGCAGGCGCTGTTTCGCGAAGGCGTGGCTGCGTTGCTCGCCGGCGACCCGCGCCTCGACATCGTCGGCAGCGTCGGTGACGGGCGTGAATGCGTGCGCCTCGTCTTGCGAGATCCCCCCGGCCTGCTGATCTTCGACTGCGCCATGCATGGCCTGAGCGGTCTCGAGGCGGCGCGCCGGATCGCGCCCCGATGTCCGGAAACGCGCATGCTTTGCCTGTCGGCCTATGAGGATTCACGCTGGGTACGCGCCGCCTTCGATGCGGGCGCCCACGGCTACGTGCTGAAGCGGGGTGGTTTTCACGTTCTTCACGAGGCGATCGAGACCGTGCTTCGCTCTCGTTACTTCGTAAGCCCCGACATCGCGCATCTGCTGGTGGGAAACGGCAGGGGGCGCGGAGGCCCGGCGGTCGGCGAGCCGGTGGTGCTGAGCGCTCGCGAGCGCGAGATCACCCAGTTGTTCGCTGAAGGCTACGCCACACGGGAGATCGCCGAGCGGTTGCACGTGAGCGTGAAGACGGTCGGCACGCATCGCGAGCACATCATGGCGAAGCTCGGTCTTCACGGCATCGCGCAATTGACCCGCTATGCCATTCGCGAGGGACTGACCACGCTCGACCCTTGAGAGCCGCCGCCTTCGCAGGCGGCGGCCCTCGATGTCACTTACGCAAGGCGTGCCGGGTGTTCTCCCGCAACGCGACCAGGTTCGACGCCTTGTAGAAGGCGCGGTCGACGGCGGCATGGCTGAACACTTCGCCGCGCGCGTCTTGCAGCGTGCCACGGCGGATGCCTTTCCACTTGCCCGGGCGCAGCCATATCTTCATCTCGTCGGCGTCCAGGCCGAACCCCGCGCGGTCGGCCAGCGTATCGACGAAGCGCCGCAGGGCCGCGGTCACGGCTCCGACGGGCACCTGGCCTGCGTCACGCCAGGCCTGGAGGGCCTGGCGCGCGGCCTCGCCTATCTCCTCGAGGCGCTCGTGCGCGGGCGCCTCGAGGAAGACATCCGATTTGCTGGCGGGCAGCCGGGCGCAATCCTTGAGCAAGTCGGTCGCGAGCTCGATGAAGAACGGATCGGGCACCACGACGTCGTCGCGGCCGTGAACGAGGAAGCCGTAGAGGTGCCTCGCGAAGGTCTTGCGTCCCGGTTCGTCGAATACCTCGTCGGAAACGAAACGCCACACCGCCACCGGAGGCATGCCGCGCTCGCCATCGCCTTCCAGTGGCAGCCCGAGCAGGCCCCAACGCAGGAGATCGACGTAGTCCGCGCGCGTCAGCCGCTTTTGCCGCAGATCGCGCTGGAAGGCCTCGACGACGGCCGGCTCGATCACCAGCGGATCGGCGTTGACGCGCGTGACGAATCCCTTGGCCAGGACGGGCTCCATGCCACGTTCGCCCGGTTCGACGACTCCGCGGTGGAGCACGATGTCGCGCAAGGCTCGCAAGACCCAGTAGTCCTCCATATTGCAGCCGGTGACGCCCACCGCCGCGAAAGCGCGCTTCTGGTCCTCGCCGATGAACCACGACGAGGTGCCGCTGACTTCCGGCTTGACCGTATCCCTTGCATACCGTCCCACGAGTTCGGCGATGGCGCTGTCCAGAGCGACGCCGCGCGTCAGGCCCACCTCTTCCTTGCGCCGGTAACGCTCGTCAACGTCGACTTCGTCGATCACGAGGTGCGCGTGATGATCGACGAACCACTGGGCGAGGGTGTCGTCGCCAGGCATGGGTGGCAGGCCGGTTCCCGCCTTTGGCGCGAAATGGTAGACACCACCCTGCGAGCACAAGGCGATCGAGGGCGACGCTTCGCCCCCGGTGTACTCGAGTCCGACATAGAGACTGGCGCAGATGGGAGAGAGCGAACCCGGCCGGCCGCTCGCGGACGCGCCGCCCTGTGCGCCGAAGCAACTCACGCGCAGCGGCCACTCGTATGTGTCGCCAGCGCGATGCGCCAGCTCGCTCGAAAGCGCTGAGATCATCTTCAGGAGGAAGATGATGTAGGGCGCCATGAGGCTCGGCTGCAAACCCATCTCGGGCGCGCGGAACACGACGATGGGTGGTTCTCCGGACGCCGCTTCGCCCAGGTCGAAGCGCACCACCGAGAACTGCGGTCCCGGGCCGTCGAGCGGCACCTTCAATTTCGCCTTACTGCGCAGCGACTGCAGTTCATGCACGTCGATCATGCGGATGACACGGCGATTCGCCTCACGCAACTTCGCCTCCGCTTCCTCGTCGCTGGCGAGGAACACCGAGATGGCGCGGGCGAGGACGCTTTCGATGCGCGCGTCCGGCTCCGCGCCATGGTCCACGTGCCCGGCGTCCGCGTGCGCCACGTGCCGTATGGGTGCCGCATAACGTTCCAGCGGCCACTCCAGCAGAGGGCCTCGCGGATCGACCAGGCCGCGCTCGATCAGCACGACGGGCCGCCGCTTGCCGGCCCCTTTTTTCAGTTCCGCTTCAAGCAATCCATTCAGGACGGTGTTCACTTCCTCGTCCATGAAGCCCATGTAGACGTCGATCAATTTATCGCTCATGGCGTGTCTCGTTGGCACCGGCTCGTGCCGGCACGACAGCCTGACGACACGGCAACCAGGGTGGCATCAGGCGAAAACTGATTTTTTCCGGGACCGCGGTTTCAGTCTTTTGGAAGGCGCGGAATCAGTGTTTTGCCGATGCCGGGCGCGCCGCGCCGCACCGATAGTGTTTCCCGCCGACGCCATTGCCGCGTCGAAACGGAGAGCACGCCGATGGCCGATTTCAACCGCTTCCTGCCCACCCTGCTCAAGCACGAGGGGGGCTATGTCAACGATCCGGCCGATCCCGGCGGCGCCACGAACAAGGGCATCACCATCGCCACTTTCAGCCAGTGCGCGCAGCGCCTTCTTGGCATCGCGCCCTCGCTGGACGCCCTGCGTGCGCTCACCGACCAGCAGGCGGGAGTGATCTACAAAGCGCTGTACTGGGACGCGATCCGAGGCGATCGCATCGCCCTGCAACCGCTGGCCGAGATCGTCTTCGATTTCCAGGTGAACGCCGGTTCGCAGTCCGCGAAGCTCCTGCAGCGCGTACTCAATGACCTGGGCACCAAGCCGCCACTGATCGTGGACGGCGCGATCGGTGCCGGCACGCTCGCCGCCCTCGACGCATCCGACGCCTATGCGGTGTACGCGCGCTTCAAGCAGGGCCGGGCGGATTACTACCGTGCGCTCGTGCAGAAACGTCCCGCGCTCGGCAAGTTCCTCAAGGGCTGGCTGAATCGCGTCGCTTCCTTTCCCGACCTGACACCGCCGACGGCGGGGAGTGTGTGACGCATGGCCACGCAGACATCCCTCAACGACCTGATCGAAGCGCTGGCCGGCGCGGTCATCGACGCCCAGGACCGCATCGAGCAACACCAGATGTCGCACCTGAGCGACTACTTCGACGAAGACAACCGCCCGAAGAGCGTGGTCATCCGCATGCCTTCGTTGCAGCCGGGAGCGGGAGAGGGCGACGAAGACCTGTACCGCGCGCCCATCCTTCCGCTGGTGTCGACCAATGTCCTTCGCATCAAGGACGTGGAGATCCGTTTCGACGCGGATCTGGGCAGCCTGATCCAGGACGCGGCGCCACCGCCGGACACGCCCGAGGCCCCGGCCGAAACGCGGGGTTGGCGGGTGAGGCAGAGGCCGCCCAAGCCCTATGTGCGCGTGGATACGGCCGTGGGGGCGAGCGATCGCAAGGCCGGTGCCGTGCACGTGGTCCTGCGCGTGGAAGGGAGCGAGCCGACCGACGGCGCGGCTCGACTGATGAATCATCTCGCGCAGACCCAGGGGGTCTTCCAGACGTTCAAGCCCGGCGACTGAAGCGGTCGTCCGTAGCGAACCGTGGCGCGCATCCGGCGTGCCGCGTCATGCCAACCGTAAAGGAGTAACGCCATGGCTGACGAACTCGTCAACATGTCCAGCCAGTTCAAGGGCCTGCCGATGGGGGACCTCATCGGGGCCCCGCTGAGCGCGGCTTGCGAAGCACAGGTCAAGCTCGCCCAGGCCACCGCTGACTTCATCAAGGTCATCGGTTTCCTGCCGCCCGCCGCCGCCAACGATCCCACGGGCGTCGGCGCCACCCGCACGGCGTCGTTCAAGTTCAAGCGACCGGTCGACAACCCGGCGGGTACCGGCATCTTCGAGGAGGAGGTCGAACTCGAAGTGCCGTTGCTGGCGATCGTGAAGGTGCCCAACCTGAGCATCACCAACGTCGACATCACCTTCGACATGGAAGTGAAGTCGTCCTTCAGCCAGAAGGAATCCGAGGACAAGAAGGCCGAGTTCGCGGCCGACATGTCGATCGGTTGGGGCATCTTCTCGGCCAAGGTCCACGTGGCCGGTTCCGTCGCGACGCACAAGGAAAACACGCGTACGTCGGACAACTCGGCGAAGTACCACGTCGCCGTGCACGCCGAGGACAAGGGCATGCCCGAAGGCCTGGCCCGCGTGATGGACATCCTGCAGACCGCTTGCGCCCCGCGCAAGATCGGCCCGGCGGTGGCCGTCCCCGATGCGAGCACCCCGCCGCCGAAGTAAGCACGCCTCTTTCGCGTGCGTCACCCCTTCGCGGCGCCCTGGTCGGCGCCGCGATTTTCCGGAGTCCCACCGATGTTCGATCTCACCGATGTGAAGTTCATCAAGCGCGTGGTCGTCGGCAGCGACAACCCGAACCAGATGCGCTCGGAAGCGCAGGTCGAGGACGCGCGTGCGCTGTTGAACCGTTGTCTCACCGATTCACCGCGAGGTTCCATCCTCGGCATCGAAAAGAGCTTCACCATCCTGCAGATCGGCGAGCACCAGGTGGTGCTGCAGTGGCTTTGCTATCACGTGGGTTTCCCACGCAAGCCTGGCTGGCTACAGGAGGCCTAGGAGACCGACATGGCTTCTTGTGACTTCGACACGTTGCTTTATGGCTTGCGCGATGCCGTATGCGCCGCCGATGAATCGATCCATGCGCGTCGCCAGGCGTTGCGGCGCGATGACGATACGCATGCGTTGCATGCCTGGGTTCCGGCCTCCCCCGAGACCGACGCGGCCCTGGAGCCGGTGATCATCCCGTTGCGGCTCTTTCGCGATCACCGCCGGCCGCACATCGCCGTCATGTCCATCGAATTCGAGGGCCGGTTCGTCCTCCGGCGCGAGCGGAACGCGTCGAAGCCACGACTCGTCATCGAGATGGGAAAGCCCCGGTTCCGTTGGTTCTCACGGGCTGTCGTGCACCACGTTCGTATCTCCTATCGGTCGATCGACGCGTGGCGGCCGTTCGTCGAGATCGATGGAAAATCCATCGACCTGCCAGGCATGTGCGTGGCGGGGAACCCATCGTGAAGCACCTGACCCGCTTGCACGTTCCCGCGCAGTGGGAGCCGGCTCTGCTGGCCGTCGTCGTACCGGTCGTCGATCGCCGCCGCCGTTGGGTCACCGCAGCCATCGCGGCGTTCGCCGTCGTCTCGGCGGCCATCGCGGCCGTCGTTTTCTTCCACCCTTGACTGGAGGTTTCGCATGAATCGTTCAAAGCGTTTTTTTTCCGTTCTGGCCAGCGCCATGCTCGTCGCGCTCTGCGCGGCGGCGTCGGCACAACAATCCATTCCCACGAGCGGCACATGGCGGGGCAGCCTGACATCGAATACGAAGAGCGTGGTGGCGGTCGACGCGCAGTTCGATGCCACGAGCGTGAGCCTCCACTTCGACGAGCCCTACAACTGCCGGATCGTCGCCAACCTTCTCGCCAAGGATGGCGTCTCGACACGCTATCGCTTCAAGCCATCGACCAACGGCGGCGACTTCTGCACCCGCCTTTATCCAGGCGACCTCGTCGCGACGCCCGGGACGAAGCAGGTCACCCTCTCGATCGCGATGAAGAACGCCACGACATGGACCGGCGATCTCTCCGGTCCCGCCACGTCGCCCTAGGAGAACGTCATGGATCCTGTCTTGCTCACCCGCCTTCTGGTTACTTCTCGCCGCCGTCGGCGGGGCGATCCTTCCCGTGGCGCTCAGCAATGAAGAGTCGCGGCGACGCGCCCTGGTCCAGGTCGTGTGCGGCGCGTTGATGGCCATCTTCCTGGCCCCCGCGCTCGAGCGGCGGTTCATGCCCGACTCGCCGGCGGAGATTCAGGCCGGGGTGTCGTTCCTTGTCGGCTGCTTCGGCCTGAAGCTGGCCGTGATCGCACAACGATTGATCGACAACCGTGGCGAATCGCTGGCCAACCGGGTCATCGATCGCATCGCGGGGGGAGACGGCAAATGAACCTCGACCTGATGATCGTCAACCTCTGCTGCAGCGCCATCATGTCCCTGTGTGGATTCTGGTTGCTCACCGAGCGAACGATGTCTCGCGCGGTGCGGATCAACTGCGCGCTGGTGGCCTGCGGTGGCAGTGTCAACTCGCTCGGCATGATCGCCGCCCTGGGTCACTACGGCGGCTTCACCTACGGTGTCATCTGGCCGGGCGAAGCCATCGTCAACGTGGGCGCCGCGGCGTTGATGTTCCGTTGGACGTGGCTTTCACGCAGGAGGAGAAAAGGCGCGGAGTCGGCCTGAGGCCGGTCCTGAACGGATCGCGGCGCGGTACGTTCAGGAAGGGATCGACGTATGCGCGAATTCGGCAGGCGCCCCAATGGTGCCCCGGACGATGGGGGAAAGTGGACTGATCGGCCATGGATTCGCCATGGCCGAGTCGCAGGATCTGCGCCATTCCAGGCTCAGACTTGCCTACCAGCCACGAGGACCACGACCATGCGCATCCATGCCCGTTCGTTGCTTGCTTCGCTCATCACTCTCTCCGTCGCGCTCGGCACGGGCGCGGTCCACGCGCAGACCTCGCTCTCGGGGCTAGGCCAGTCCTGGCCGAACGCCACGGACGTCAGCACCAGCCCGAACTATCACGTGTACGTGTTCCAGCGTGGTGCCACTCATTACATCCAGGTCAACGATGCCAACGGAACGGTGCGCGGCGCCTTCGCACGCACGGCATACGCGCTGGTCGGCCTGCCCATCGGTGTGGATGCCACGCGCCTGGCGACGCCGGACGAACCGCTGCCGGTGCCGGCGAGCACGACGGGTGAGACCGTCTACGACGACGGCGCGGTGAAGCTGTTCGTGGCGCCCCAGTCGGACGGTACGATGCAGATGATGATGGTCGGTAGCGACTGCAAGACACCGCCGGAATGCGCCAGCCGCGGTCCGTGAAAGCGGCCGTGTTCGAGAGCGGGGGAGGGGCCGCTGCTGCGGCCCTTCCCTTATCGATGGTGGGGGCTGACCGATGCTTCGCGCGCCCGCGACACGAGCGTCGCCGCGATACGGCGCGCGACTTTCACACCCAGCAACAGCGATGTGGAAATGACGAAGGACAATATCGCCTGCGCCTGGATCATCGATGGATCCTGAAGCTCGAACGCGGTCGATGCCATCGCGATGCTCGCGAGCATCCCGCCGATCGCGGTGCCGTGCCATCCATGCCGCCAGGTCATTCCGAGCACGGGAATGGCCATTGCGACACGCGCGTACTGGAGAGGGCCGTCGCTCAGTTGGGAGGCGAGGCCCATCAACAGTGCCAATGCTGGCACGACGAAAAACAGCGCGTCGCGGGTGAGGGGGCTATGCCACACGGCGCGCCACGTGACCACGCTACCCGGTTGCCGTGTCAGGCGTTCGCGTAGCGCCATGATCGTCGGCGTGAGCGTGAGCGCACCGAGATAGGCACCCAGTATCCAGGCGAGGAAAAGCGATGTCGTCACGGGAGGCGTCACCGAGCCGTCGCCCATGACCACCGATGCGAGCGCAGCCGAATTGCTCGCGGCCGTGGCGGTCGCGCAGACCAATGCCGCTCCCATGATCATGCCCATGTTTATCTGTCCGTCGGCGCGCAGGAGTGTCGTGCGCGCAAGCAGCCAGGCAATGGCGGGCATGCAGAACAGAATGGGCGGGATCGACGCGACGATGGCGAAGTAAACGCCGAAGGCCGACGCGTGCAATACCGCCATCTCGGCGATGGGCAGAGCCTCGCCGATGGCGAGCGCTGGCCAGAAGCGACGAGGGACCAGCAGCAGGCAAGCCAGGCGAAGGCCCGCGGGCAACATCCAATGCGAAAACGAAAAATACCGGGTCAGCTCGTAGCACGCCGCATAGGCACCCGCGACGGCTACATATCGCCCCCAGACAAACGGATCCTTGTTCGTTCCGCCCACGTTATGCCCCTCGCCTCACTCGTCCGGACCGGGTCTGGCCAGCCGATGACGAGGCACTTCATCCACTGACCGCTTACGGCTAGTTTGAGGCTATAGCGGCCGGGCCGCCATCGATTGAAGCCCGTTTCCGAGGATTTGCCGATTAAGGGCCCCGATTGGGCCTTACCAGCGCAGGACCCGTGGCCCGGCCAGGGCGCCCAGGGCGGCGGGAATGAGCATGCCGAGCAGGTACCAGGTGGACCAGAACGGTGGTGCCATCTCGGGGCAATGCAGGCAATAGGCCACCGTTCCTGTCGCCCCTGCCAGCAGGCCGACGGCCGCCCCCGCCAGGCGCGGACGTACCGGGGCCATGCCGCGCACCGCCCAGAGCATGGCGACGAAGGCCGGCATGGCCAGCAGGGCGATCAGGACAGGGCATACCCGCCAGGTGTGGCCAAGGATCAGGGGCAGGTGGGTGCCGGGGGCGGCACGGGCGAGGACCCACGCCATCGCCGCCCAGCCGAGCGCCACCGGGACGGCGAGCACCGCCCAGGCGCCGCCCACGCGGACACCGGGCCGGGCCAGTCGCGAGGTGACCCACAGCGCCGCCGCGGCGATGGCGCTCGCGTAGGCCAGCCGGAACCAGAACGTCGGCACGCGGACCGCCTCGCCGATGTCCGGACGGACACCCAGCAGGAGGATCATCAGCAGCAAGGCGCCACCCAGTCCGGCGATCCAGGCCAACGCGAAGCGCCGCGCGGGTCCCCGGCGGTCGACGGCGGGGGCCCGGCTGGCCAGCAGGGCGACGAGGTCGTCGGTTTTCATGAGCGGCTCCGGATGCGCGCGGCCAACGCCTTCAGGCCACGGTGGACTCCCACCTTCACCGCCGATTCGGACATGCCGCACCGTTCCGCCGCTTCGGCGACCGAGAGGCCTTGCAGCTTCACGAGCACGATGGGCAGGCGGTGGCGATCCGGCAGGGCCTCGAGCAGCACGCCGACATCCCGCCGTGCGTCGGCCGGTTCGACATCGGAGGCGGTGAACAGGCCTCCGTCGTCGTCGAACGGCTCGTGCAGGGCTTCGCGACGCGAATGAGCCCGGAAGAAGTCCATGAGCTTGTACCGGGCGATCGCGTGGACCCAGGCGGTCAATGGCTGCTCCGTGCGATACGTGTGCCGCGCATTGTGCACGGCGAGAAGGGTCTCCTGGAGGATGTCCTCCACGTCCGCACGGGCACGAGGCAGGCGGCGCCGCAGGTAGGCCCGGAGATGACCCGACAGGCCATCGAGGAACTGGCGGTAGCGCGCCGCGTCCCCGGCGAGTCCGGCCACGAAAGAAGCGCGCAGTTCCGCCTCGGCTGTCGGCAGGCCGCTCGCGTCTTGTCCTTCCTCGGAGCGGGCGGTCATCTCCCGGCTTTCCATCGACAGGGATTTAGCCGCGTTGGTTGGGGCATCGCAAGAGCCTCGACGGGAGGGGAACCGGCGCCGGTAGGGTGCCGGGAAGGCGAGGGGCCATGGCGACGCGCGGGTGTGCATGCCGGGTTGTTCGCTGCGCGGCGCGGTTTGGTTACAGCTTCGCGGGAAGTTTCGTTGTAACCGTTAGGGTGCCGGTCGCGAACTTCCCCTCGACCCGGACATCGTGTCCGTTCTCGAAGGAGCACCGTATGAACCGTCACGCCGCCTCGCTCGCCCTCACCCTCGCCGCCCTCGTCGCCGGCGTCGCCCATGCCGGAGAAAACCAGGACGCCAAAAAGCCCGCCGTCGAGAAATGCTGGGGTGTGGCCAAGGCCGGACAGAACGACTGCGCCGCTGGCCCGGGTACGACCTGCGCCGGCACGGCGAAGGCCGATTACCAGAAGAACGCCTGGAAGAATGTCCCCGCCGGCACGTGCACGTCGATCAAGACGCCGAACGGCATGGGCTCGCTGACCAAGGTGGGCTGATCTCGCATGCCGCCGCCGCTCGCCGCCGGCATGGGCTTCAAGCCCGCTCACATGGAGGAGGCGCTTCACTGCGCCTCGCCGGGTCTGTGGTTCGAAGTACATCCGGAAAACTACATGGCCGACGGCGGGCCGCGCCCGGCCATGCTCGAAGCATTGGCGGAGTGCCACCCGCTGTCGCTGCACGGCGTGTCCTTGTCACTCGCGGCGGCGGCACCGCCCGACGCCGGCCATTTGCACCGGTTGCGTCGCCTGGTCGACCGCGTGAAGCCCGCGCTGGTTTCCGAACATCTGGCCTGGTCGGCGTGGGGAGGACAATACCTGCCCGATCTCTTGCCTTTCCCCCGTACGCAGGAGGCACTGGCACGTGTCGCCGCGAACGTCCTGCGTAGCCAGGACGCGTTGGGCTGCCGCATCTCGATCGAGAATCCCGCCCATTACCTCGTGCTCGACGGCCACGACTGGAGCGAAACCGACTTCCTGTCCGAACTGGTGCGCCGCACGGGGTGTGGGCTGCTGCTCGACGTCAACAACGTGCATGTCAGCGCACACAACACCGGCGTCGATGCACTGGCGTACCTGGATGCCTTCCCGTTGCACGCCGTGACCGAGATACATCTCGCCGGGCACGGCGTGGATGAGGATTTTCCGGCGACCCTGCTGGTCGATTCCCATGACGCTCCCGTGGACGAGGCCGTCTGGGGACTGTATCGCCACGTGCTTTCGCGAGGCGGCCCGCGCCCCACCTTGATCGAGCGTGACGGCAACCTGCCTTCGTTCGATGTCTTGCTCCAGGAATGCGCGAGGGCGGGGGACCTTCTCGAAACAAAGGGAATGGCCGCATGAACGCGCTCGCCGATTTCCATGACGCCTTCGTGGCCGCGTTGCACGACGAGATGTCGTCGTTCGCCCCCGCGGGCCACGCCGCTTTCGCCGTGTATCGCAATACCGTCATGCGCGCCTGCCTCGATGCGCTGGAAGCGAACTTCCCCGCCGTGCTTTGCCTGGTCGGACGCGACTGGTTTCGTGCCGCGGCGGGTATCCATGCCAGGGAATCGTTGCCGGAAGATCCACGGCTCGCTCGTTATGGAGACGACTTTCCGGCGTTCCTCGAGGCCTTCGAGCCGGCGGCGGGCTTGCCTTACCTGGCGGACGTGGCTCGCCTCGATCGGCTTTACAACGAAAGTCGCGACGCCGCCGACGCGGAGCCGCTGGACACGGATCGTCTCGTCGGAGTGGCACCGTCCGTGCTGGCGGCCACCCGTCTGCACATCCATCCGGCGACGCGATGGCTTGCGTCACCTTTCCCCGCGCTCTCGATCTGGCGACCGAGCCGGAATGGCGTCGCTGTCGGTGGCGAGCTGGCGTGGCAACCGGAATGCTCGATCGCCGTGCGCGTGGCCGGCGAGGTCAGCATGCTTCCCGCGTCACGTGCCGAACTGACCTTGCTCGAAGCCTGCCGTCGTGGCGCGACGATGGGCGAGGCCGCCGCCACGGTCGCCACGGCACATCCCGATGCTTCCATCGAACTCACCGTTTCCGGACTGTTGCGGTCCGGCGCTTTCGCCCATCCCTGAAGGACTTGCCATGGCATCGACCACCCTTGCCGTCAACGCGCGCCGGTCGCCGCGTTCGCGCTGGAACGCACTCGCCGACCGCGTGGAGCGTTCGATCGGACACGATTTCCTGGCCCTCGTCGCGAGGCTCTCCATCGCCGCCATCTTCTTCCAGTCGGGCCGCACGAAGGTGGAAGGTTTTCTTACCGTCACCGAGGGCACGTACGAGTTGTTCCGCAGCGAGTACAAGGTTCCGCTGATTCCGCCCGAGATAGCCGCGCACCTGTCCGCCGGTGTCGAGACCTTCGTGCCGATCCTGCTCGTGTTGGGGCTGGCCACGCGTTTGTCAGCCTTCGTCCTGCTCGGAATGACCACGGTGATCGAGGTTTTCGTCTATCCGGACGCCTGGCCCACCCACCTGTCCTGGGCGGCTATCCAGCTCTACCTCGTCGCCCGCGGTGGCGGTCGCCTTTCTGTCGACCGTGCCCTTGGCATCCGCTGAAAAAAAGCGTATCCAGCTGTAACCGGATGTCTCGTCACGGCGAATCCGTCCATGCCATCCCGGCATTCCTTTCGTACGGAGAACGACCATGCATACCGCCACCCACAGCATCGCCGCGGCCGCCGCCATCTTCGCCGTGTCGGCCGCCGCGATCTCGGCGCCGGCCCACGCCGCTGAACAGGCCGCCGGCAAGACCGTGCACTGCTATGGCATCAACAGCTGCAAGGGCACGTCCGATTGCAAGTCGGGCAACCACGAGTGCAAGGGCCAGAACGACTGCAAGGGCCAGGGCTTCAAGGCCGTGTCCGTGCAGGAGTGCACGGCGCAGGGCGGCAGCACCACGCCACCGGCCAAGTAAAGGTTTTCGACCATCGCCCGGCTGCCTGTCGGCCGGGCATTTCGTTCGCGGAGCGTGTCATGTCCCATCCATCGCCGACCCCGTTCCATGGATTCGGACTCGGCTTGCGCATTCCGCACTACACCGATTTCCTGGAGACGCCACAGCCGGTCGATTTTCTCGAGGTGATCTCGGAAAACTTCATGGTCGAAGGCGGCAAACCACTCGATGTGCTCATGCGCGTTCGCGAGCGCTACCCCGTGGCATTGCACGGCGTGTCGATGAACATCGGTTCGTCCGACGGCGTCGACATCCCCTATCTGCGCCGCCTGCGTCGACTGGCGGATCGTATCGAACCGCTATGGGTTTCGGACCATCTGTGCTGGACGGGCATCGACGGCCACAATTCGCACGACCTGCTTCCGTTGCCCTATACCGGCGAAGCGCTCGCCTTGGTCGCGGCCAACATACATGCCGTACAAGATGCATTGGGCCGTGCCCTGGTACTCGAGAATCCATCGACCTATCTCGACTTTCCCGAGACGGCCATGGGTGAGGCGGCCTTCCTCCACGAACTCTGCGATCGCACCGGTTGCTTCCTGCTTCTGGATGTGAACAACATCTACGTCAGCGCGACGAACCACGGCTTCGATCCTGACGACTGGATCGAACGTCTTCCGCTGGATCGCGTGCGCCAGGTACACCTCGCTGGCCACAGTCAGGGGCGCGACATGCTCGTGGACACACATGACACGCCCGTGCCCGATCCGGTATGGGCGTTGTATACGCGTTTCGTCGAGCGGCTCGGCGATGTCGCCGTGATGATCGAACGTGACGACAGCATCCCGCCCCTTCCCGAACTGCTGGCGGAAGTCGCTCACGCGCGCGATCTCGCCGATGCCGTTCGCCAGCGCGCCGCATGAATCTGCGCGACCGCCAGCGCGCCTTCGCCTCCGCGCTGTTCGCGGGAACCGTTCCCGAGGATATCGATCCTCGCGGCATGTCGGTCTACGCCGCCAACTACCGCTGCCAACTGGTGGCGTGTCTGCGTGACACCTATGGAAAAACGGCGCTATGGCTGGGCGATGACGTCTTCGATGCGGTGGCGTCGCGCTACGTCGAGAGGCATATCCCTTCGTCATGGACGCTGGACGCGTATGGCGAATCGTTCGTGCTGTTTCTCGAACAGTCCTATCCTGCCGACGATGAAGTGGCCGAACTGGCGTGGCTGGACTGGCATCTGCGCCGGGCGTTCTCAGGACCGGACGCCGAGACCATCGGGGTAGGGGACCTCGCGGCCGATGACTGGGATCGCGTGGAAATCGACTTCGTGCCGACCTTGCGCTTCCGCCCCATGCGAAGCAACGCCGTCGCCATCTGGCGCGCGATCGCCGATGGCGTCGCCCCTCCGGCACCTGTCACCGTAGAGCAAGGCGTGGGCGCACGCGTGTGGCGCAATGGCCTTTCGCCCCAGTTCGCCAGCATGACGGCGGACGAATCCGCCTGTCTCGATCTTGCCCTCACCGGGGCCAGCTTCGGCGAACTCTGCGAATACCTCGGACGCACGCACGACCCTGAGCGCACGGCACGTATTGCCGGTGGCTGCCTCGGCGCGTGGACGGCCGAAGGCATGATTCGCGGGTTACGCCGCTGAGACGAGTTCGTATCCGGGTTGACCTGAATCAATGAATGCTTCTTTCGTCATCAATGTTTCATACGCAGTATTTGCAGTTTTTCAGAACCCTTCTATTGCGGTTGAATCCAAAAGGTGAGTTCATGCCTGCCATGCAGGAGTAGCTGATCTGGAGGATCGCAAATGACATCGTACAAACCCAATCCGGAACTTGCCGGACCGCTATACGGAAAGGACCCATGGCCCTTGCGATTTCACACGCACGGCTTTGGCGCGGTCTGTTTCAACACACTCGCCTGCAGCATCATTTATCACGGTCATGAGTTCGGCACACGCAAGTTGGACGCGTACGCTGAGGTCCAAGATGGACCCTCCGGTCCACCGCCCGCTGACGATTGGCGGGACGACTGGACGGGAAGTCACAGCTTCGTCGCTGTATCAGGACAAACGTTTTCTGGCCCGTTGGAGCTTCATTGGACGTCAATGGATGGCGCCGAGCATGCCGCACTGATTGACTTTGATGAGATGTTTAGTGAACGCCTCGTTCTTCATGTCGTGCGCCGCGATGAGGTGAAGGAGGCTTGGCTTAATGCAGCGTCAATATCTCCTGTCAGTCCTGACATCCTCGTAGAGGTCAACGATCGCGTCGTTAGCGTTTTTATGCGGGCGATGGTAGCGACAGAGGCCGAGCAGGTTCCTGGGAACAGCTTTAGCCATTTCCGCAATGACTTGATTCGGGCGTGGACAAGAACCTATTGAGCAGGGAGTGCTCGAAGTGACAAATATTCGTACAAGCGTTGATGGTTTTCCTGACGACAGAGTCGGGCATGAGTTGATGAGCCCAAGGCACATGGCGCTCTACAAGGAAGCCAGTGAAGCCCTGGCGGATTTCAAGGTTCCAGTTCTGGTGAACGCGGGGAATGCTCACGAGAAGCTCTATGTGGTGGCGTTCGATGGGACGCGGCCAAGTGCATGCCCGTTACGTCGAAGGCCCGGGTACTCAGGCGCAAAGGATCGAGAGGTGGGGAGACTCGCTTACTGGGCGTAGTTACGAATCAAATATTGAGAAGGCTTACGATGATCTGGTTGTCAAGGCTAACGAGTGGAGGCTGAAGGATCCAGCTGCGATCGTCCGCGTCCACAGCATTGGCTTTAGTCGAGGTGCCAGCCAAGTGCCGGCATTTGCGAGGCTCGTTCATGAGAACGGGATACCGGACCTTAGTAGTAGGGTTAGTGCGATTGACGGAACCATTAGCTACCAACGTTATATCGCCCCGCCGGGGAAGGTTGTTCAAGCAGTCGGCCTATTCGACCCAGTAGCCACCGGCGCCCCGATGAACTTCGATCGCCGCCTACCCCCGTCGGTCGTCTCCGGCCTCCAGATCACCGCCGCCGACGAACGCCGCATGGCGTTCCCTTCCGACCAGATCATTCTTCCGGGTCGATCGGCTGACGGTCGCTTCCTCAACATCATGGTGCACGGTGCCCATTCGGACGTGGGAGGTGGTTACCTCCGTAACGGCGCATCGACTCTCTGCGGCAACCTTATGCGTGATTACTGCAATGCGCTTCGTGACGAGCCGTATCTCCAGAGGGAACCCGTTCCGGCGGACCAGCGCATGAATGTCATTCATCACTCGAACAAGGGTATGGATGTGTTTCGGTTCGATCCTCGGGAAGCCACGCGTGGCAAGCCCAGCGGCACGAACGAGCGGCTTGCGCCCCGTCACGTCGAGCATGCTGGACCGGCGCCGCATGGGCCGCTGCCGGTGGATCGGACGTTGCTAAAAGGTCTGACATACGTCGATGGAAGTCCTGGGATGAACATCGTGGCGCCGTCCCAGCCTGAGACAACATCGTCCGATGACATGCGTAGAGCGGGACGGCCGCATCCTATGGCGAGTCCTGTTCTTCGGCGGGTGGGTGTCGCAGGGACCGTAGTGGATGTCGGTTTAACAGCCGCATCAGTTTTGAAGAATGACCTCGACGGGAACATTACGGCTGCGGACTCCCACCTCGTGCACGCCCTTAGTCGGAACGCTGCCGGCTGGGCCGGCGCCCAATCCCTCATGTCAGCCGGCGCCGCCCTGGGCATCGAGTCCGGCCCAGGCATGTTCGTCACCGGTGCCATCGGCGGGGTCGCCGGCTTCGTGGCGGGCGACAAGATCGCAGATGCCTACGACCAGTACCGCATCCGCAATCAGAACGATTCGCACGGCAACACCTGGCATCACGACGACCGGCAAGGATGGACGATCGACGTCCCACCCCTGCCGGATCATCCACGTGGGCAACGGCTGTTCGCGGATGCCGCCCTGTCCAGTCAGTTGTCCTACCAGGCCAGCAATAGGGCGGTCGAGTTGGCCTTGGGTAATGAGTACCCGGCACGCGATCCGTTCGTCCAGCCGGCGTCACCCGCCGACACGCCCAGCCTCCGTGAGGCCCCCTGGACGCATCAGACGCAAACGCACCAGTGGACGCGGCAGGTAACCGACCAGCGGCTCGAGCACGGCATGACCCGCTCCCATGTGGAGGTGGCGAGTCCACAGCGTGCGGCGGAACTGGATCGTCTTGCGGAACGCACGATCCAGCAGAACATCGCGGAGTCGTCGCTCGGTGTCGCCCAGCGCTATCAGCTTGCCTACGAGCGGGAAGGGTGGGATCGGCATGGGCCCATGCCCGAGGCCGTCGCCCATGCCGTGGCGCGGCCCGCCGACCAGATCCTCGCGTCGGACGGCCACACCTATACGCACGGTCGTGACCGCCAGTGGTCCCGCGACACGCTGCTTGGAAGCCGCTCCGCTCACGAGAACCTGCGTGAGGAACTGGATGCGTCGGAGCGCGTAGCCCAAGGACTGAAGAAGGGCGTAGACAGCGTGGCCCTGGCTCATCCGCACGTCGCCCCCGCGTTGCCGACACGGCTGGACGATCCCAACCATCCCGATCACGCCTTCTTCAAGGAAATCCGGGGACACGTGGTCGAACTGGACAGGAGCCTCAACCGTTCCCCGGACCATCACACCGACAACATCGCATCGGCACTGACCGTGCAGGCACGGGCCGATGGCCTCAGTCACGTCGACCGGATCGCCCTATCCGCCGATGGCCAGGCGATGTGGGCCTCGCAAACCCCGGCAGGACGCAAGGACCACGTCTTCGACCTGACCACGAAGGTGCCGACTGCGGAAGCGAGCACGCCGATGGAGCAAAGCGGGGCGAAGTGGCCTGAAGCCATGCAGCAGTTCCAGGGGCATGAGCAGGAACTGGCACAGACCCAACAGCAATCGTTGGAGCGCGCTCAGGCCGAGAACCAGGCCCAATCCATGAGCGGTCCCGTCATGAGGATGTAAGAGCACGGTGGCCATAAGGCTAAACTGCACCGATGATCGACGACGCGCATCTCGCCCATGGGCTCGCGGGTGACCACCTGGAGCCCGACTGGCCGCCGCTGACGGTAGACGAGGTCGTCGCCGTCGTGGCTCGCGTGCCGGCGCTTGGCTCGTTGCTCTCCATCGACTGGCGTAGCCCGCGGCCGCTCTCGGCGGCCGCGCTGGCGACGACATCGTCGGGCCGGGTGTTCGTGAAGCGACATCACCGGAGCGTGCGCGACACGCATGCGCTGGGCGAAGAGCACCGATTCACCGATTTCCTACGGGCGAAGGGCATCCCGGTACCGCGCGTTCTCCGCGATGGTTCGGGCGAGTCCGTGTTCATCGAAGGCGATTGGGTCTTCGAGTTGCACGAGCCCGCACGTGGCGTGGATGCTTACCGCGATGCGTTCTCATGGTCGCCCATCGGCGGCGTGCGGCACGCCCGTGCCGCTGGCGCCATGCTCGCGCGCCTGCATGCCGCGGCGGAGGATTTCCACGCGCCACAACGCGGCACGCATATCCTAATCGCACGCGCGGAGATCCTCGCCTCGCCAGATCCTCTCGCGGCGATCGCTTCACAGTTGTCCGCGCGGCCGGCTCTGGCCGCCTATCTCGGCGAGCGCAACTGGCGAGCGGAGATCGGTGCGGCGGTCGAGCCCTGGCATGCCCGGGTGGCCGATGCCCTGCGGACGCAGCCGCCTCTCTGGACACACGGGGACTGGCATGTTTCCAACCTCTGCTGGAGCGGGACGGACGGCGACGCGGACATCACGGACGTGCTGGATTTCGGCTTGTCTGCCGTGACTTTCGCCTTGTTCGACCTAGCCACCGCCATCGAGCGCAACGCGATCGCCTGGCTCGACGTCGAGCGAGGCGATATCGCCCGTCACGACCTCGCACTGGCCATCGTCGAGGGATACCGCTCCGTCAGGTCGTTGGACACGGCCCAACTCCACATCTTGGCGAACCTCCTGCCCATTGTCCATCTGGATTTCGCCCTGTCCGAAGTGGAGTATTTCGAAGGGATCACCCACCGCCGCGACCACGCCGACGTGGCTTACCACACCTTCCTGCGTGGCCACGCCGCCTGGTTCACCGGCGTCCACGGGCAGGCCCTGCTCGCGGCCATTCGCGGCATTGCCTGACATTTCGTGGTTCAATAGACGTTCTAGAAGCGGGGGTGCCCGGCGAACGCCAGGCTGAGAGAGTCCCTTGGAACCTGACCCGGTTAATACCGGCGTAGGGAGCTTGCAGAGCCATGGAATCCCCCTCGGGGTGACCTGGTTCGCCGTCGCTTCGTCCGTGAACCCCGAAGACGACGATGACCCTCACCCGTACCCCGCTCGCCCTGGCCCTGCTTTCCCTTGTCACCGTGGCACACGCCACGGACGATGCCTCGTCGCAGCCGCAGCAAGCGCGCACGCTGCCCACCGTGGACGTCCACGCGACCACCGCCGGCGGGTACCGCGCCGCCGATTCCCAGCTCGACACCTTCGGCAGCTTCGGCAATGCACCGTTGCACGACACCCCGGCGGCAATCACCGTCATCACCCGGGCGCAGATCGACGACCGCCAGCCGCGTTCGCTGAGCGAACTGGTGCGCGGCGACGCCGCCATCAACGATAACTACGCGCCGGTGGGCTACTACCAGGATGTCTCCATCCGCGGCTTCCCGCTGGACCTCGCCACCGGTTTCCGCTTCAACGGCATGATCATGTCCGCGGAACAGTTGCTGGCGCTCGAAGGCAAGGACCGCGTCGAGGTGTTGAAGGGGCTCGGCGGCCTCGAGGCCGGCGTGGTCGAGCCGGGCGGCCTGGTCAACTACGTAAGCAAGCGTCCGGCGGACGTCCATACGGTGACCGTCGGCACCGATTCGCACGGATCGAACTACGAGGCCCTGGATCTGGGGGCGTGGTTCTCGCCGTCATTCGGCGTGCGCGTGAACGCGGCGAACGAGAAGACGCACTCCTACATCGAGCATGCCGATGGCCGGCGCAGCTTCCTGTCGATCGGCGCCGACTGGAAGATCACGGACAAGGCCACGCTGCTGCTGGACACCGATTACCAGACCAGCGGCCAGCGTTCCGCCTCCGGTTATCAGTTGCTTGGTGGCACGACCCTGCCCGCGCATCCGAGCCGCACGGCGTTGCTCGGCTACCAGTCGTGGCAGCGTCCGGTCGGCATCCACTCGAGCAACACGTCGTTGCGCTTCAACTATCGCTTCAATGACAACTGGAACGCACAGGTTTCGGCTGGCCACAGTCATACCGTGATCGACGACAACGTCGCCTTCGCGTACGGTTGCTTCTACGCGGCCTCCTGCGCTTCAGGTGCCACACCCGGTTATTTCTTCGCGCCCAATGGCGACTACGACGTCTACGACTTCCGCAGCCCGGACGACACCCGGCAGAACGACGAAGTGCGCGGCGTGCTCACGGGTACGTTCGCGACGGGCGCCCTGGACCACGAGGTCAATCTGGGCGCCTCGGCTTTCCGGCGCACGGTCGATCAGCGCCCCTATGTCTACGACTACGTGGGCACCGCCAATATCGATGACTGGGTCGTGCCTCCCTTCGACCCATCACCGAACCAGCCCGGTCCTTCCGCGCGGCGTCTCACCAGTTGGCAGCGCACGCTGTTCGCCATCGACCGCGTCCATCTCGGCGAGGCGTGGCAAGTGCTCGCGGGCGCGCGCTTCGTTCGCCTGAACGAGCGTGCATACGACGATGCCGGGGCACTCGAGCGGACGACGCGGATGACCAGGACGTTGCCGCAGGCGGCGGTCCTCTGGCAGCCGAACGCACCACTCACGACCTACGTGAGTTATGGCGAAGGCCTGTCGCTGGGCCGCGAGGCGCCTTACTGGACGTCGAACGGGGGAACGACTCTCGCGCCGCTGCATTCGCGCCAGGTCGAGGCCGGCGTGAAGTACGCGGTCAACGATGCGCTCGACGTGCAGGCGGCCGTCTACCGCATCCGCCAGTCGTACCAGTTCGCGCGTTCTGACGACACGGCGGAAGGTTTCACCTTCGTGCAGCAGGGCCAGGAAATGCACACAGGCCTGGAACTCAACGCGGCCGGCCGCATCACCGACAACCTGCGCCTGACCGCCAGCGCGAACATCATCCGTGCCCGCGCCGAGAATACGGGTACGCCGTCCTACGAAGACCACCAGGTGGTGAACGTGCCGCGCTGGCGCACCGCTGTCTACGCCGACTACAGCCTCCCGTTCGCGCCGGGGCTCGCGATCCTCGGTGGCTGGCGCTACGCGGGCACCAACGTCGCCACGCCCGACGGCCAGACGCGCGTGCCCGCCTACCACGTGTTCGACGCGGGGCTCCGCTTCACCACGAGCATCCGTGGTCACGCGACGACGCTGCGGCTCAACGTCGACAATGTGTTCAATCATTTCTACTGGCGCGACACCGGTACCTCGGGAGGCGATAGCTATCTCTTCCCCGGCATGCCCCGGCTGGCTCGCTTGTCGATGACCTATGAACTTTGAGCTTTCCCTCTTCGAACTGTTCGCGGCGCTGGTCAGTGCCGCGGGTGTGTGGCTGACCGCAAGGCGCAGTCCCTGGTGCTGGCCGGTGGGACTGGTATCGGTCATCGCCTATGCGTGGATCTTCGTCGACGCGAAGCTCTACTCCGACACCATCCTGCAAGCGATCTTCGCCGTGCTGATCGTGTATGGCTGGCATCGCTGGCTGCGTAACCTCGACGGCAGCGGCCATGTCCGCGTCGCATCGCTGCCGCCCCGTGACGCACTGCTGCACCTGACGGTAGGTACGGCGGCGGCACTGGCGCTGGGCTATGCGATGCACCGCTACACCGATGCCTCGCTGCCCTGGCTGGACGCCGCGCTGACCGCCTTCAGCCTCGTGGCCCAGTGGTGGCAGGCGAGACGTCATGCGGCGGCGTGGTGGTTGTGGATCGCGGTGGACGTGATCTACGTGGGCGAGTACGCCTATAAGTCATTGCCGATCACGGCGGTGCTTTATGCCGGGTTCGTGGTTCTCGCGGCGATCGGGTTGCGCGCCTGGCGCCAGGGCGAGGCGGCTCCGCAAAGCGCATGAGGATGTCGAGCGCGGCGGCGTAGGCGAAATTGGTGACGATTTTCAGAAAACTTCTATGTGCCATGCAGGCGGAGTCCCCCATCATGCATGGGTCGCCGCAGGCCGGGGCGGTTGGCTCAAGGACTTGAGCCCTGTGCTGGCCAGTGAACGGCAACGGCCGGGGCGTGGGACGCGCCCCGGCCGTTCTTCGTCGCACACTCACGGCTTCGGGGAAGCGCCCCAGTCTTCCGGGCCGAAGGAGAGATGAAGCACCGCCTTCGTGTCGTCTTCCAGGGGCGGGTTGTAGTCCAGTGTCGTGCAGCCGGTGGCGAGTTGCCGCTTCACCGCCAGGGTCATGGCTTTCGCCATCTGGCTGGCATAGGCCGGCGATCCCTTGCGCTCGCCCCTGATCGCCACGCGGTAACCGTCGGCGCTGACCCCGTCCTGGAATTCGGCCGGGGCCGACTGCCCGGGCGCCAGCGCCATGACATCCATTTTCTTTCCGCAGGTGCCCACGCTCACGATGTCCACGCCGTCGAGCAGGCTGGCGATGAACCGGTCCGCGCTTTCCGCCAGGGAGTCCACGGCGTCCACCGTCGTGGTGAGGCGGATCTTCACGAAGTACATCTTCCGGTAGAAAAGGTAGGTGCGTGAGGTGAGCATGTCCTGCTGCGCATCGAACACGATCGGCAGGAACCGGCCTTCCAGTTTCTTACCACCCGCAAGACGCGCCGTGTACGCGGCCTCGTCGCCCCACCACACGTTCCGATAGATCTGCTGGCGCTCGGCGAAGGCCACCGACTCGCGGAAGTCGTCGGCGGCGCGGCGTAACATGGTCGCGTTGTCGCCTTCCCCGGCCGGATAGATGAACACGTCGGCGATGATCCAGTCCGCCTTGTCGACGTGGTAACGCAGCGATACGCCGGCCGCGATGTCGCCCTCGTCCGCATAGTTCTTCACAGCGGCAAGGGTGGCCTCGGCCAGGCGCTTGGGCGCGATGATCCAGGTGTCGTCGATGACGCCGCGATGGCTCCGTGCATCGGGCACCGCGAACGGTGGACTGGCTGGTGCCTCCTGCGCACTGGCGACCATGCCGGCCGCCAGGCCGGCCAATACGGGAATCACCTTCCACCGCGACATCGTCACAACAACCCCTGAATAATCGAACGCGAACCCCGTGCGCGCACTATAGCCATCCATTCGCCTCAGCGGGAGCGGTTCGCGCCACGAAGTCGCCGACGCAGAAAAGCGAGGGTCAGCGCTTCCAATTTCCGTGGATACCGCAGCGACGCCTCGGGAATGCGCCGGTGCAATTCGCCTTCCAGCCAGCCCGAGAAAACCTCCGGGTGGATGTACGAGGCGCGGCATACCGCCGGCGTGTTACCTAGTACGGTCGCGACCTGTTTCACGGCGCTGGCGAGGGTGGTTTTCACGGCGCGCTCGCCACCTTCACCGGGCAGCGCGGTCGCGCCGAGCACGGCCACGGCTTGCACGGTGCCACCCCATGTGCGGAAGTCCTTCGCCGTGAATTCGCCGCCGGTCACCTCGCGCAGGTAATCGTTCACCATGCCCGAATCCACCGGCTGGGGGTTGCCCTCGTCATCGATGTACTGGAAGAGGCGCTGTCCGGGGAGTTCCTGCACGCGCCGCACCGCCTTCACCAGCCGGCGGTCGTCGAGTTCGACATCCCGCCACAGGCCGCTCTTGCCACGGAAATGGAAGGTGATGCGGCCCCTGCGCACGGCCACGTGGCGCGAGCGCAGCGTGGTCAATCCGTACGAGTTGTTCTGCTTCGCGTAGCTGTCGTTGCCCACGCGGATCATCGTTTCCTCCAGCAGGCTCACGACCAGGGCAAGCACCTTGTCACGGGGCAGGCCCGGCAGGGCGAGATCCTTGCGCAGGCGCCGGCGCAACTTCGGCAACGCCTCGCCGAACTCGAGGATCCGCTCGAACTTGCCGCGGTCCCGCGTGGTTCGCCAGCGCGCGTGGTAGCGGTACTGCTTGCGCCCCCGCGCGTCGCGTCCGGTGGCCTGCAGGTGCCCGCGTTCGTTGCTGCAGATCCACACGTTCGTGTAGGCCGGGGGAATGGCGAGCGAACGGATGCGTTGGAGCACCGAAGGATCGGTCACGGGCCTGCCGTCCGCATCGAGGTACTGGAACGAGCGGCCCCGCTTGCAGCGGGTCATGCCGGGATCCGTGTCGCACACGTAAACGAGGCCCGCCGCTTTCGCGTGGGCCCGTTCGAGATTCGCCACCGTGAGGGCGTCGGCCGGAGGTTTCCTGGACATGGCCGGCACTATGGTCCGGCGGCCGATCAAGGCCGGGTGAACGTACCGTCAGCCGACGCGGCAGAACACCGCCTTGAGGTAACGGTTCTCCGGCACGTTGCTCGCCACGGGATGATCGGGGCCCGCGCCGGCGATATGCAGTACCTGGATATCGCGGCCCGCGTTCAACGCCACGCGACGGATCATCTCGAGGAAATCGTCCTCGCCCACCAGGCCCGTGCACGAACAGGTGAGCAGGATGCCCCCCGGTGCCAGCACGTCCAGCGCGGTACGGTTCATCGCGAAGTATTTCTTCAACGCGTTCACGACCTGGTTGCGGTCGCGGGTGAGCTTGGGCGGGTCGAGGACCACGGCGTCCCAGGTGTCGCCGCGCGCTATCGCCGCGCGCAGCCATTCGAAGACGTCGCCCTGTTCGAAACGGGCTTCGATGCCGTTCATGCGGGCGTTCTCGCGCGCGACCTCGAGGATGGCCGCGTCGGCGTCCACGCCGGTCGCCTCGCGCGCTCCCGCCTTCATCGCGTGCACGGCGAACCCGCCGGCGTTGCAGCAGAGGTCGAGGACGCGGCGCCCGCGTGCCAGTTCGGCGAAGCGGCGACGGTTGTCGCGCTGGTCGGCGAAGAACCCGGTCTTGTGGCCCAGCCCGGGTGCGGCATGGAACGCCAACCCGTGCTCGTGCACGTCGACCGCCGAGGGCGCATCGTTGGAGCGCACGTCGAAGGATTCCTGGCGTTGCACGTGCTGCTCGGCGAACCAGTGCAGCGACGCCCCCGGGAAGTGACGCAGCAGCTCGGCGTGGATCGTCTCGCGGAAGCGCCACATGCCGGCGGCGAAATATTCCACCACCAGGTGTCCCGCATAGCGGTCCACCACGAGGCCGGACAGTCCGTCGCCCTCGCTGTGAACCACGCGCCATGCATCGCTCACCTCGTCCAGGCGAAGCAACTCCCGGCGCAGTTCCACGGCACGGGCGATACGCTGGGCGATCCAGGCGTCATCGATGGCCTGGTCCGCGTCGGTGGTCAGGAGGCGCAGGGCGACGCGCGCGTGGCCGTTCCAGAAACCGCGGCCGACGAATCGTCCCTTGGCGTCCAGCACGTCCACCACGCTGCCCGGGGGCAGGCGCTCGTCGGGCTTGACGATCTGTGCGGACCAGACCCAGGGGTGGCCGGGGACGCGGTCGGATTTGAGGCGGATGCTGGGAACGGCGGGATTGTTCATCGGTGAATGATACCGGGGCTTAGCGGCCGAAACGCAGGACGAGCCACGAAACCAGGGCGAGCAGGTTGATACCGATGTGGGCGGCCGAGGGGCCGGCGATGGCCAGCAGCCAGCCGTGCTCGGCGATCGCCCAGTCGAAACCGAGGCGCGGCGAGCGCTGCAGGGTCATCGACAGGTTGGCGAAGGCGCCGCTGGAGAGCGCATAACTGAAGAAGGGCGTCGCCACGAGGGGTGCCTGGAGAAACTGCGCCCAGATCGACATGGATGTGCCGCGACTGTCGTTGCTCGCCAGAAATACCCCGGCGACGAGCATGAAGCCGAACAGCAGCACGCCGAGGACGGCCACGATCGCATCCATGCCGACCACGCGCGCACCCAGGAGCCGGTCGAACTGGTGAACGAGGCCGAAGAGCCCGCCGGCGATCTCGAATACCGCGATGATACGAATGAAGAACGAATGCATGGATGCTCCTGGTTGTGTCAAAGGTCGTCGGCGATGTCGTGCAGGTCGGCGATGTGCTGTTCCCACCAACGCGGCTCGGCCGCGAAGGGGAAGGCCGCCGGGAACGCCGGATCGTGCCAGCGCTCCGCGATCCATCCGGCGTAGTGCACTTGCCGCATGGCCCGCAGCACGGGCACCAGGGCAAGCTCCGTGGGATCGAAGTCGCGAAATTGCCCGTAGCCTTCGAGCAGCGCGTTCATCATCGCCTCGTCACCGGCCAGCATCCACAGGTCCTGTACCGCCGGGCCCATGCGGGCGTCGTCGAGATCGACGAAGTGTGGACCCGCATCGGTCCACAGGACATTGCCCGGATGGCAGTCGCCATGCAGGCGAATGGAATGTACGGGACCGATGGCGTCGATGCGTGCCGCCACGGCGTCGTCGACACGCGCGGCCGCCTGGCGATAAGCGTCGAACAGGTGCGCGGGCAACAGGTCCGAACCGAGCGTCGCGCGCATGGGCGCCTCGATCATGGTCGGCCGGTCTAGCGTGGCACGCGTACGGAAGCGCTCGCGCGCCCCGATGGCATGCATCCGTCCCAGCAGCCGCCCGAGCCACTCCAGTTGATCGGCCGATTCCAGCGACGGTGCACGTCCGCCACGGCGCGGGTACAGCGCATAACGGTACCCGTCTTGCCGTAGCAGGCTGCGCCCGTTGAAAACGAGCGGCGCGACCATCGGCAACTCCGCCGCGGCAAGTTCGAGCGCGAACGCGTGTTCCTCTTCGATCGCAGCATCGGTCCAGCGGCCCGGCCGGTAGAACTTGGCGACGACGAAACCGCCGTCTTCGAGGCCGACCTGGAATACGCGGTTCTCGTAGCTGTTCAGCGTGAGCAGGCGGCCGTCGCTCCACGAGCCCGCCGCGTCGACGGCGGCCAGCACGACATCGGGCGACAGTGCCGCGTACGGGGCGGCATCGCTCACGTGCGCAGGTTTCCCGGCGCGCCACCCGTGGAGGGAATCACCGCCATGGTGAGGCGCGAAAGACAGACCAGCTTGCCGCTCTCTTCCTCGATGCGGATCTCCCACACCTGGGTCGTGCGGCCAAGGTGCACGGCCTTGGCGGTGCCGGTCACGATGCCGCCGCGCACGCCACGGATGTGGTTGGCGTTGATGTCCAGGCCGACCGCCAGCTCCTTTTCCACGTCGAGCGTGAGCAGCGCGGCGGAACTGCCCAGCGTCTCGGCGAGCACGACCGACGCGCCGCCATGCAGGAGGCCGAACGGTTGCTGCGTGCGGTGGTCCACCGGCATCGTGCCGCGCAGCCAGTCGTCGCCGAACGCGGTGAAGCGGATGTCGAGGGTCTCCATCATCGTGCCGCGGCTCCAGCCGTTGATCCGGGCGAGGTCGAGGGGTTGCTTCCAGATGGCCATGTTCCGCGTGATCCTGTGGGGCAAGCCGCCATTGTCCTACAATGCGCAGGTGCCCACCGTAACCCTGACATCGTCCGGCAAGCGATTCGACGCCGCCGCGGGCGAGACCGTCCTCGAAGCCGCCCAGCGCGCGGGAATCGCCCTGCCGTATTCGTGCCGCAGTGGCGTATGCGGAAGCTGCAAGGCCACGCTCGTGGAAGGGCAATGCAGTTATCCGCGCAACCCACCGGTCGCATTGTCGGCGTCGGCGCGCCAGCACCGGGCGATCCTGCTGTGCCAGGCCGTACCGTGTGGCGATATCGCCATCCAGGCACGGGAAATCGCCTCGGTGGAAGACATCCCGCACCGCCGGCTCGAGGTCGTCGTGGTGGAACGGCGTGCCCTGGCTCCCGACGTCGTGGGCGTGTGGTTGCTGCCCGCGGACAACGAGCGGCTCAACTGGCTGCCTGGCCAGTACCTCGACGTGATCCTCGAGGATGGCAAGCACCGTCCGTTCTCGATCGCCAGCGGCCCGCGCACGGACGGGAGGATCGAACTGCACGTGCGTCACGTCCCGGGCGGCGGATTCACCTCATGGGTGTATGAATCGCTGCGCGTGGGCGACCGCCTGACCATCGAGGCGCCGTTGGGCACCTTCGTGCCCCGTGAGGATTCCGAACGGCCGATGCTTCTCGTGGCCGGCGGCACGGGCTTCGCGCCGGTGAAGGCGATCGTCGAGCATTTCATCGCGCTAGGCACGCGGCGGCCGATGTTCGTCTACTGGGGCGCACGCACGGTAGCCGACCTCTACCTCATCGACCTGGCGCGGCGCTGGACCGATGAATTGCCCACGATCACCTTCATTCCGGTGCTCTCGGACCCGCAGGCGGCGCGGATGAGCGGCCTGCGCGAAGGCCTGATCCATGAGGCGGTGCTGGAAGATCATCCCGATCTCCGCGACTTCGACCTGTACATGAGCGGCCCACCGCCGATGATCGCGGCGGGCCGGCAACTGTTCGTCGAGGCGAACCTGCCGGAGGACCGGCTCTACTTCGATTCGTTCGACGTGGCGCCCGATGTGCTCGACGCGATCCTGCGCGGCCGCGCCGGCATCCACGGGCTCTGATTATTTCTTGCCCTTCACCACGGGCAGCTGCGCGGTCTGCCAGGCATAGGTGCCACCTTCGAGCACGAACACCTTGCTGAAACCGGCCTTGATCAGACGGTTGGCCGCCTTGCCCACGCCACGGCCGTCCTTGTCGACCAGCACCACCGGCAAGTCCTTCGCCTTCGAGAGATCCTTCTGGGTCTCCGGGTCGAACTGGCTCATGGCCACGTTCTTCGCGCCGGGAATGTGCGCTTTCTCGTAATCGGCGCTGGCCGAGAGATCGACGATCAGCGGTGTGTCGCGGTTGATCAGCTGGGTGAGGCCGGCCGGCGTCAGGCTCTTCCACTTGCGGAACAGACGTCCGACTTCGCCCGCGACCAGGGCGACCAGGATCACCACGAAAAGCGCCACCAGCGCGGTGTGGTTGCTCACGAAGGCGGGCAACTTCTGCAGTACGTCGTTCATCGTGTCTTTTCGCGTCCCAGGGGGATAAACGGCCGATTATATCGGCTTAGCGCGGCGAGAAGTCCGGCAGCCCGGTCATCAGGCGCCACTTGTTCTTTTCGCGGTCGTAATGCCAGCGCTGGCGGTCGACGATGCTGCGCTCGGACTGGGTATTGATGTTCACCACGCTGATCTGGACCACTTGCACGACATCGTCGTCACCGTCGGGCCGGGGGCCCGCGCCCTCGTCGTAGCCGGTGACACGCAGCTGCTGGAGACGGCCCTGTTCGACGGAACTGATGGGGTGTTCCTCGGCGTAGTCCTTGTCGATGAAGGTCTGCGCCTGGGTGAAGTCGCCCCAGCGGATCGCCGAGGCGTAGCCCATGAGGGTCCGGTTGAGCGCCTCGCTGCGCTTGTCGGCGGCGCAACCCGCGAGGGCCATGAGGACTAGGGCGAGGGCGGGCAGGGCGAACGGGCGCATGGTGGCTTCCTTCGGGGCGTCGGGCGGCATTATGCCCGGCGCTTGGCCACGAAACGCGCATCGAGGCTGGCCAGCGGCTTGCCGTCGGCGCCGGGTACCACGCAGGTGAAATCGGCCCGGGCCCGCCCACGGGCATCGAGGGTGGCGAAAAAGGGCTCCCAGCGGGCTCCCGGAGCCAGGCTGGCTTCCGCCCGGAGGTCGTCCCACACCGGGGCGAGATAGCGCACGGTGGAGTCGGCCACGAAGACGTCGCAGTCGTCGCCGCGCCGGCGCAGGCAGGCCTCGACCAGGGCCCAGCAGGCGATCGTCATCAGGCTGGCCAGGCTGCCGCCGAACGCGCATCCCTTGTCGTTGATGTTGGGCTTCAGCGGCGCGGTCATGGTCAGGCGCTCGCCGTCGAACGCGGCGATACGAAGTTCCATGGCGCGGGCCAGGGGAATGCCGTCGAGGATGAAGCGCTCGAGATCGGCCAGGGCAGCTTGAATCATGGTCATAAGCGGTCAAGTCTACGAGGCGCGGCGATCCGTTCGCATCCGTATGGCTTCCCCCCAACCTTCGGCATTGGTGGTCACGCCCCCACCTTCCTATCCTGACCTGTCACTCGCAGGATGCCTTGAAGTGAGCCGCTCCCTTCCCCTTCGTAACGTTACCGTCGTCATCACCCGTCCCGCCGGTACCGCCGGCCCCCTGGCCCGCCGCGTTCGCAAGCTCGGCGGCATCCCGGTGAGCGTGCCCGGGCTCTCCTTGCGCGCCACGGAAGACGCGACGGCCGTCGATGCGGCCCTGCGCCGCGCGCTGGAGGGCGACGTGCTCGTGTTCACCAGCCCGGCCGCCGTGCGTTTCGCGGCCGATGTATTGCCCCTGGCCACCCGTGCCGCCGTGATCGCCGTGGGCCGTGGCACGGCACGCGCGTTGAAGACCGCCAGCGTGGCCGACGTGCGTTTCCCCGAAACCTCTCAAGACAGCGAGGGCGTGCTCGCCCTTCCGGAACTGACAGCCGTCGCAGGCAAGCGCGTGGCCCTGGTCGGCGCGCCCGGCGGCAGAGGGCTGATCCGCGAGCAGCTGGCCCTGCGCGGCGCGCTGATCGAGGATATCCATGTCTACCATCGGGTGGCGCCGCGTATCGACCGGCGTCATATCGACCCCTTGCTGAAGCTCGGGCGCCGCTCGGCGGTGCTGCTTTCCAGCGCCGAGGCCCTGGATCACCTGCGCCGCGCCCTGATCGCTCCGGCATGGCGGAAGCTGGTCCAGGCCGTGGCGGTGGTCAGCAGCGACCGCTTGCGGGAGATCGCTGTGGAGGCAGGTTTCGAGCGCGTGGCGGTGGCGCGTTCGGCGCTTCCGACCGATCTCCTCCAGGCCGCCACCGAGGTCTCGTTCACCCGCCGTTGAGGGAGGTGTTCCATGCGTTGGCGTATGGCCTGCTAGCATGCCCGGCATGACGAACGAGACCCCTCCGACCGATACCGCCCCGGCTTCGCCGGCCCCGGCCGCCGCGCCGTCGCCCGTTCGCGCCGCACGGCCGCCCGATCCTTCGCCTCGCAGGGGTGGAGGCACCCTCGCCGTCGCCATCCTGTTCTCCCTGGCTGCGCTGGGTGCGGCGGGCTACACGGCATGGACGGTGTGGAACCTGCGCCAGGATGTCGGCGCCGCGAACGGTTTGCGTGGACAGGTCGATACGTTGCAGGCGGCGGTCGAGGGGGTGCGGGACGACAACGCCACGCTCCGCCGCCGGATCAGCGACGCCGATGGGGTCAACCGCTCGGCGCGTGAAGAAATGCTCGGGGTCTCCGAGCGCACGCGAAACCTCGAGGACGCCGTGGCGAACCTCTCCGAACGCAGCCTCAGCGGGCACGACGCCATGCTGCTGGACGAGGCCGAGTCGTTGCTGCGCATGGCCAAGGAGCGCTTCGCGCTGTTCGGCGATGCCAGTGGCGCGTTGTCCGCCTACGACCTCGCCGACAAGACGCTCGCTGCCGTGAACGACGCGGCGTTCGCCGCGGTGAGGCAGAACGTGGCGGCCGAGCGCGAGGCGCTCGCCGCCGTGGCGCCCGTCGCACGCGCGAACGACCTGGCGGCGTTGGCCGAGCTGCGCGCGCAGTTACCGACCCTGCCCCTGAAGAGTTCCGATGCGAAGACGGCCGACAACGGGCAGCGTGACTTCTGGCAGCGAGCCGGCAACGCCCTCGGCAGCATCGTGAAAGTCAGTCATGACGACGGCACGCCTCTGGGGCTCGCCGACGACCGGATCGCCCGCGAACTCGCCGCGCTGGATGTCGCGCACGCCGAGGCGGCAGTGCTCGCTTACGACGACGTGAACCGGCAAGCGGCGCTGAAGCGCGTCGACGCCGCGCTCGCCGCGCGATTCGATACCTCCGCGCCGGCGGTGCAGGCCGCCCGTTCGCGCGTATCGGCATTGCTGGCCAGCCAGACGAAGGGAGCCGAACCGAAGCTCGGCGCGGCGCTGACCGAATTGCGCAACCTGCGCTCCGTGCACGCGTTGAAAGGTGGCGCATCCACGGCGGCTCCCGCGCATGCGGGGTCGGCCGCGTCACCGCATGAGGACACGCCATGAAGCTCTGGCGCTGGATTGTCGGCCTGATCCTCATCGCGGCGATCGCCGCCTTCGCATGGCATTGGGTCGCCGACGACCCGGGCTACGTGCTTATCCATCTGCGCGGTACCAACGTGCAGATGACCGTGGTGACGGCGGTGGTGCTCCTGCTGCTCGCCTGGGCGGCGGTTTCGGTGCTGGTCGCCCTGATCCGGTGGCCGTTCGGTGCGATGACCCGGCGCCATCGCCGGCTGAGCCGGCAGCGTCTCGCCGACGGCCTCGTATCGTTGATCGAGGGACGCCACGGGGAAGCGGAACGCGACCTCAACCGGGCGGCACGCTATCCGTCGGTTCGCGGCCCGGCGTTGCTCGCCGCGGCCGAAGCCGCGGAACGCCATGGCGAATCGGCCCGCGCGCTGGAAACACTCGACCAGGCCGCGCAGGAGGCGCCGCGCGCCGCGCGGGTCATGCGCGCGCGTCTGCTGCGTCGTACCGGACGGCCGGGCGAGGCAGCCGCGTTGCTGGCTCCCGAGGCGAACAGCGGTGGACTGACACCCGCGGGCTGGATCGAATTCGCCGAGGCTTCGCTGGAGACCGGTGAGCCGCGCAATGCGTTGCGTGCCCTCGATCCGTTGCAAAAGAGTGGCGAGCTGGGCTCGCGTGCCTACGCCGAGATCGAGTCGCGCGTCATCGCCGCCTATGTACGCAGCGCTCCCGATGGTGCTTCGCTGGCCACGTTGTGGTCGCAGTTGCCGAAGGGCCAGCGCCGCCTGCCTGCCGCCGTGGACGCCTATGCGCAGCAAGCCGCGCGGTTCGGCCAGACGATGGCCGCGATGGACGAGATCGAAACCGCGCTGCGTCGCGAATGGTCGCCGTCGCTTGTCGCCACCTACGGAAGCATGGGCGCGGAAGACCTGGAACAGCGCCTGCGTCGTGCCGAAAGCTGGATAGATACCCATCCCAACGACGCCGTGCTGCTCACCGCCGTCGCTCGCATGTGCGTGCGTGTGCGCCTTTGGGGCAAGGCGAAGCCGTACCTCGAACGTGCGCTGGCGATCGAGCCGAATGCCGCCGCCTGGGAAGCCCTCGGGGATGTCTACGTCGGCGAAGACCATCCGGAACTCGCCCAGCGTTGTTATCGCAATGCCCTGGCATTGGCCCGTGAGGAAGCGACCGAGGCCTTGCCGGACGAATTGCGCAGCCGTCGCATCGACACCCGCGTCACGGCGGTGGAAGAGCGCGACCAGCATGGCGTGCCGCGCTTGTCGCCCTGATCACTGGTTGGCAGCACCAACGAAGTACATCAGGTTGTCTGCATTTTTGACAGCATTCGCTCGGTTGGATGTCGTCAACTCGTGCGCTCCATTCCGGCCGTACACATAGTCCGCCGTCTCTCCACCTCGATAATCCACGAAATGTGAGACTTCGTGGATTATGGTCAGTCGTTGACTGTCATACGCACCATCGCTCACGGGGAGTTCGAAGAATCGATCGCAAAGATGAATGATGTTCCTTGGTTCGGTTTGCGTCCATGCGGCCGTATTCCACGGATATGTGCTCGGGCAGCCACAAAGATACGCTTCGCCTCCCAATCGGAGTCCGACGGAATTGAGCGACTTCACCATGAGATAGTCATCGTCTTTCCGCCAGTAGTCGGTATAGGAAGGCCGTGAAAGATATGACTCCGCCTGGTTCCTCGCCACACCGAACCAGTAGTCGTAAACATTATCTTGCTTCAACCGGCCCGAATAGGTCGTATTGCCGAGGTCATCCTCGCCAAGTTCGACGAAGTAGAGATTTTCAATGCGCGTCCGCGCCTTGCTTACCCATACGTGGGCGTCGAGTCTGGCTGCGGAGATCGCCGAGTATTGCTCAGTGGTGCATTCCTTCGCGGGGTCCGGCTCAGCTCTATGTGTCTGAGCGCTTTCTTTCCTTGGCATGTACGTGAACGTGATCGTGTTGCTCCGCTCCATCAAGCGATGGTCTTTGAGCTGACCTCGGCCACCATCCTCCTGACTGTATCCGTAGGCATATGACTGTTCATAGCTCAGTTCGTAGCGGGTACCAGGTAGAAGCTTGTAATCCGCGGTGAGGTCCACCTCGTGCGAGAGTGTTTCGCCGGGTGCCAGGCGGCCGTAATAGCTATCACCATCCTCCGGCAATATCCGAACAAGGCGGCCGATGAATTTTGCTGCATCACCCCGTTCATCGACCACCTTGAAGACATTGTTCATGAGGTGATTTTCGGGTGTGTACAGAGGCGTATGAACCCTTGGAAGATAGATCGTCGACTTGCCATTGTTCTTCAGCGTGACCGAGACGGTTCCGTTGCTCCACATCGAGGGTCTGCTGGCATCTTCAAGCGAAACTTCCAGTTCGCGGTTTTCTTCTTGTCCACCGGCAAATGCACGGCCAGCAAAGACCAGCGATCCGGTGACCAGCATCAATATCTGTCTTTTCATCCCTATCTCCGGCGTCTCCATTGATTCGTCGACATTAACGAATCGCTTGGGATTGGCAACACAAGATTGCCAAGGTCGCGGGTTGCTTGGCTGTCCTGTCTAGCCCTTGTGATGCTGTCAGAAATTTTCCCTGATACAAATCGGATATACCCGCGTCCTAACTAGGTGAACACTCAGCTGTGAGCTTCTGTGTGGCCACGTAAATCCGTTGCAGTAACGGTTTAGAGGAGGGTCAGCGCTTCATTGCGCCGTGTCGGACAAACTCGAAGACGGGCTCGTTTGCTCGTGCCAGCGGCCGGCTCGTTGGCAGCGATGAGCGCGAGTCTTCAGCGCGTCGACCTCGTCAGGTCGCTTGCCAGCGAATGCATCCGGTTTGTCCAACTCCGTGTAGAGCTCCATGCATCGATTCAGAGTGTCTCCTTGGGAGGACACGCTGAGAAATGGCATAGGCGACAAGGATGGCGAACGTAGTAAGTCACTGACCGTGATACTCGCGAGTCCGCCGACACTGACCACTGCGAGGATGGCGGCGGCGCACCACCCGACTCTTCGATAGCTGCGCTTAGGCGCAGCGGCGGCCTGAGCATCGAATCCTGCGCGCCACGCTTGAAGCGTTTCGCCAGCAAGATGGAGACCGAGCCATGCGGGAAAGCGTTCGTTGAGCTTCGCGATCTCCGGCCAATATCGCAACACGGCGCTATCGAGGCGTGCCTCGGCCTGCGCAAATAGTTCCAGCCATGTCCGTCTCCGATCCGCCGGGAGCGTGAGCCATGCCTCTCGTTGGGACAGCACCACGCCGACCCACTGGCCACGCTGTCTCAACGCCGCGAGGTGTCCTACCTCATTCCAGTGGAAGCGTGTTTCGGCGGCGGCGAACACCTCGGCCCGGTGCGCGATGCGCTGAAGTCCGACGAGATCGATCAGGTGTTCCTCGAACTGGCCAGGTGCGTCGATATACTGCGTGCGCAACTCCGCGAGTATGTCGTCGAGCATGCGCGGTATGCTTTCGGCCCGATGTGCGCCGACGTCGGCGGCGAATCGCCAGGCAAGCGTCACCGTGTAGTCGACCGGGAGGGACGGCGATTCGTCCGGTGATGGCTTGTCCGCCGCGCCACCGGCCGTGAGTGCAGACCCGTCGACAGGCGTTTCGCCGCTCGTGGCCACCGTGGTATCCATCTGCTCGCACCACGCGCGTGCGGCTTCGTAGGCCTGGCGAAGGCGCTGGAAGGCGTCTGGGTCGGTTGCCGGATCGACCTTCCGGACCGCCACCGCATACGCCCGGCGCACGGCGATCTCGTCCGCATGCGCGGGAAGCCCGAGGACGTCCAGGTGCCAGGGAAGCGCCGTGCTCACGCCGGGTCCGGTGCGAATCGATCGTCACGCTCGATCGCCTGCAAGGACTCGCGGAACGCAACGGCGTCGCGTACGATCAGTCGTTGATCCTGCGTGGCAAGCACCTGCTCGAAACGAAGAATGACGCGGCCGAGCCGCTCGCGGGGCTCGCCTAGGAATTGCTCGTAGAGACGTTCGGCGCGCGCGAGAAGGGTGCGGTATTCGAGCGTGTCACGCGGGTGAATCTTGAGGATCGACAGCGCCTGCAATCGCCGTGCGATCTCCTCCGCGGGCATGTGCGCCTCGCCGCTTTCGATCACCAGCCGCCTCACTTCGCCGCTGGCGACGACGCTCACCTCGACTTCCAGGAGGTCGTTCACGTCATAGGTAAACCGGACATCGACGCCGTCGCCGTGTCCTGGGCCGGGCAGAATGGGTATCGTGAGTTCGCCGAGGGTGATGTTGTCGCGGACCATGCGCGACTCGCCCTGGTAGATGCCGATGCGAATCTGTTTCTGCTCCGGCGTCGCTGGCGAAAAGCGCTCGACGCGGCTGACGGGAACGGCGGTATTGCGCTGGATCACCGGCACGAAGAAGCCCGGTGCCTGCGATCCGTCGTCGAGTTGGCGCACGACGTCGGTACCGACCGTGTACGCACACACGTCCGTCATCACCATCTCGTCGAGCGCCTTGTCCTTCATCTTCATGCCCGCCTGCACCGCGGCACCCATGGCGACCACCTGGTCGGGGTTATGGCCGACGGCCGGGAAGCGGCCGAACATGCGCGTGGCCAGCGCGCGGATCACCGGCATGCGCGTGGCGCCGCCGGCCAGCACCACGCTGTCGAGATCCGCGGCACGGATACGCGCGTCACGCATGGCGCGCTCGATCGGGCGCCAGAGGCGGTTGAGCAGCGGTTGGGCCAGCTTTTCGAATGCGGCGGCGTCGATGGCGACCCGGGTCGAACGATCCTCGTAACGAACGTCCAGCGTGGCGGTGCCGCCGGCGCTCAGTTCCCGTTTGGCCCGTTCGGCGCTGGCCACCAGGCGCTGCATGAAGCGTGGATCGTCGCGCGCCGCTTCAGGCACGCCGTTCGCGAAGGCGAGATCCGCGATCGACCTGGTGAAGTCCTCGCCACCGAGCATGTTGTCGCCGGCGCTGGCGCGTACCTCCACGACGCCTTCGAACATTTCGAGGATGGATACGTCGAACGTGCCGCCGCCGAGATCGAAAACGAGAAACCGCGCCAGGCTCCCCGTGTCGTGCCGCCCATGGGCGAGCGCGGCGGCGGTCGGTTCGTTGAGCAGGCGCTCCACCTTGAGGCCCGCGAGCTCGCCGGCCCACCGGGTCGCCTTGCGTTGCGCGTCCGAAAAGCAGGCGGGCACGGTTACGATGGCCCTGGTGACCGGCTCGCCGAGGAAAGCCTCGGCATCCGCCTTGAGCGAGCGCAGGACCAGGGCGGACAGTTCCTCCGCGCGGTAATCGCGGTCGCCCAGGCGCACGCTGCGGGAGCTGCCCATGTAGCGCTTGAACAGCGAGGCCGTCTGTTGCGGATGGGTCTGAAGGCGTTCACGGGCCGCTTCCCCGACGAGGATGCTGCCATCTTCGTCGACACCGACGCACGACGGTGTCAGCACGCCGCCGAGTGCATTGGGAATCAGCCGCGGGGCACCGTCCAGCCACGCCGCGACGAGGCTGTGGGTCGTGCCCAGGTCGATGCCGACGATCATGCGGTCCCCTTCCCCCCGGAAGTCCCTTACAACGCGGTCAGATTCGCATAAGCGTAAACCAACCACTTGCTTCCGGCGTCCTCGAAATTCACCTGCACGCGCATGTGGGCGCCGGCACCCTCGGCACTGACGATCGTTCCTTCGCCGAACTTCGGGTGGCTGACCCGCTGTCCGAGTCGGACCGGTGATGCTTCTTCCATGGACGCGGAAGCGTAGCGGTCGGCATAGGCCGGCCGCGAGACCTGGACGCGCGGACGCAGCTCATCGATCAGTTCCGGTGGAATCTCGCCGAGGAAGCGCGACGGCCGGGCGAGCATTTCCGTGCCGTGCATGCGGCGCGATTCCGCATGGGAAAGATAGAGGCGCTCGCGGGCGCGGGTGATGCCCACATAGGCGAGCCGGCGCTCCTCCTCGAGGCGGTTGTCTTCCTCGGTGGATCGCTGGCTCGGGAAAAGCCCTTCTTCCATGCCGACCAGGAAGACCACCGGAAACTCGAGGCCCTTCGCCGAATGCAGTGTCATCAACTGCACGCAGTCGTCCCAGGCCTCGCCCTGGCCTTCGCCCGCTTCCAGTGCCGCATGCGAGAGGAAAGCGGAAAGTTCGTTGAGCCCCGCGTCGACGTCTTCCGGCGTCATCTCGAAGCGGCTGGCCACGTTGACCAGTTCGTCCAGGTTTTCCACGCGGGCTTCGCCGTTGCCGCGTTTGTCGTTCTCGTAGAAGTCGCGCAAGCCGGTATGGATGATGGCGTGTTCGATCTGTTCGGCGAGGCCGAGCGCGTCCCGCGCATCGTCGTCCGCCGCGTCGCCGTCGCCGCGTCCGGCGAAGGTGCGCGCGAGGTTGTCGATGAGGCCGATGAAGGCCTTCACGGCGTTCTTCGCGCGGCCGGCCATCGAACCGATGGATGCCTCGGTGAGGGAAGCCTCCCACATCGAGCTGCCGTCGGTGCGCGCGCGCCGGCGCAGTTCGTCGAGCGTGCGGTCGCCGATGCCGCGTGGCGGTGTGTTCACGGCGCGTTCGAACGCGGCGTCGTCGTGACGATTCGACGCGAGGCGCAGGTACGCGAGGGCGTCCTTGATCTCGGCGCGTTCGAAGAAGCGAAGCCCGCCGTAGACGCGGTAAGGCAGGTCGCGCTGGATCAGCTGTTCTTCGAAGTTGCGCGACTGGGCGTTGGAGCGGTACAGGATCGCGCAGTCGCGAGCGTTCCCGTGCTCGGCGATGTATTCACGGATGCGTTCGATGACGAAGCGTGCTTCGTCCTGCTCGTTGTAGGCGGCATACAAGGCGATGCGCTCACCTTCACCGCCATCGGTCCATAGCTGCTTGCCGAGGCGGCCGCCATTGCGCGAGATGACCGCGTTGGCGGCTTTCAGGATCGTTGAGGTGGAGCGGTAGTTCTGCTCCAGGCGGATCGTCTTCGCGCCCGCGAAATCACGCAGGAACTGCTGTACGTTCTCGACTTTCGCGCCACGCCATCCATAAATGGCCTGGTCGTCGTCGCCGACGACGAAGGCCTGGCCCGTATCGCCCGCGAGCACGCGTATCCAGGCGTACTGCAGTGTGTTGGTGTCCTGGAACTCGTCGATCAGCAGATAGCGCCAGCGATCCTGGTAGTGCTTGAGCACCTGCGGGTCCTTCAGCCACAACTCGTGCGCACGCAGCAGGAGTTCGGCGAAGTCGACCAGGCCGGCGCGCTGGCACTGCTGTTCGTAGGCCTTGTAGATCTCGACGAAGGTGCGGGTCACCGGGTGGTCGCGGTGCTCGATCGCGTCGGGGCGCTTGCCCTCGTCTTTCCAGTTGTTGATCTGCCACGAGGCCTGTCGCGGCGGAAAGCGCGCCTCGTCCAGGCCCATGCCGGCGATCACGCGCTTTATCAGCCGTTGCTGGTCGTCGGAATCGAGGATCTGGAACCCTTCGACCAGGCCGGCCTCGCGCCAGTGACGGCGCAGCAGGCGATGGGCGATGCCGTGGAAGGTCCCGACCGTGAGGCCTTGCGTGCCCCCCGGGATGACGCCATCCAGGCGGGTGCGCATCTCGCCTGCCGCCTTGTTGGTGAAGGTGACGGCGAGGATCGCCCACGGCGGCACGCGGTCCACCTGCGTGAGCCAGCCGATGCGGTTGGTCAGGACGCGCGTCTTGCCGGAGCCCGCACCGGCAAGGATCAGGTAATGGCCGGGCGGGGCGCTGACGGCCTCCCGTTGGGCGTCGTTGAGGGAGTCGAGAAGGTGGGAAACATCCATCCGCCCATTGTAGCGGTTGGGGGCCGTGCCGGCCCCCGAGCCGCGTCAGCGCTTCTGCGCGATGCCAGCCACGGCGACGATGCCGCCGATAACGATGCCGGCGATGCCCACCCACTGGGGAATGGCCTTGTCATGGGTGGCTTCGATCTTGGCCGAACCGATGGATGCGACGGTGTCGGTCTTGCTGTAGCTGCCGTTGCCCAGGGTCACCCAGAGGCCGAGGCCGATAAGGATGACGCCGACGATGATTAGACCTGCGCGCATATGCATTCCCCTCCTGGTTCGATGTGGCCGAGAGGATGCGGGTGTGAATGTGCAGGCTTTGTCTTTGCCATCGGCAAAAAAAACCCCGAGAGCCAGGGGAGCTCTCGGGGCCGGTGGACGGTCGGACCCAGGGGAAGATCGGACCGTCCGCAGGGTGACTCCAGGAGCGGAGTCCACCGATGGGACGCCGTTGCGTGCGTCCGAAGATATAGACGTCCGGAAGCGGTCGAAGTTGCAACGCGGATCGAAAAAAAGTCAGCCGGCGTTCATGAGCCTATGAATCAGTGGCTTGGCGCCGCCCTACCTGAACGACTATACGGAAATCTTACGTTTGGATGGCTATCCACCCGGTCAGTGGGCTTCGTCCCAGTTCGCCCCGACACCGATATCGACCTGTAGCGGAACGCTGAGAGTGGCAGCACCTGTCATGTGCTTCTCGATACCGGCACGCACCTCGTCCACGGCCTCCTCGCGTACCTCGAAGACCAGTTCGTCGTGCACCTGCATGAGCAGGCGCACGTCGTTCCGGGGTTCGATCCACGCGGCCACGGCGATCATGGCTCGCTTGATGATGTCGGCGGCCGTGCCCTGCATCGGGGCATTGATCGCCGCGCGTTCTGCGCCGGCGCGGAAGGCCTGGTTGCGCGAGTTGAGGTTCTCGAGATACAGGCGGCGGCCGAACAGCGTCTGTACGTAGCCGTCGCGATGGGCCTGTTCGCGGGTGGCGTCCATGAAGGCGCGCACGCCGGGGTAGCGCGAGAAATAACGGCCCATGTAGTCGGACGCCTCGCCACGGTCGACGCCGAGCTGACGGGCCAGACCGAAGGAACTCATGCCGTACATCAGGCCGAAGTTGATCGCCTTGGCCGCGCGGCGCTGGTTCGTGGTGACGTCGGCCGGAGCCACGCCGAACACTTCCGCCGCCGTCGCGCGGTGCACGTCGCCGCCTTCCTTGAAGGCCCGGAGGAGGCCCTCGTCGTTGGAGAGGTGGGCCATGATGCGCAACTCGATCTGTGAATAGTCCGCCGCGAGGATGCGCCACCCCTCGGGGGCGACGAAGGCCTGGCGGATGCGCCGGCCTTCCTCGGTGCGCACCGGGATGTTCTGCAGGTTCGGGTCGGACGAGCTGATCCGGCCCGTGGCCACGGCACCCTGGTGATAGCTGGTGTGCACGCGCCCCGTGCGCGGGTTGACGATGCCGGCGAGCTTGTCGGTATAGGTCGAGCGCAGTTTGGCCAGGCCCCGGTATTCGAGGATCAGGCGCGGCAGTTCGTGCGTATCGGCGATCGCCTCGAGCGCCTCTTCGTTCGTCGACGGCTGGCCGGTCGGTGTCTTGATCTTCGCCGCCAGTCCCAGTTCGTCGAACAGGACGGCTTGCAACTGCTTCGGGGAATCGAGGTTGAAGTCGTGGCCGGCGGAGGCGTAGGCCTGCTTCTGCAGTTCGACCATGCGTTTGCCGAGTTGCTGGCTCTGCTTGCGCAGCTCGTTCGCGTCGATCAGTACCCCGATACGCTCCATCTTCGCAAGGACGGGAACGAGCGGAATCTCGATGTTCTCGTACACGTCGCGCAGCGTGGGCTCGGTTTCCAGCTTCGGCCATAGCGCGTGATGCAGGCGCAGCGTGATGTCGGCGTCCTCGGCGGCGTAGCGGCAGGCCGTGTCGCAATCGACCTGGGAGAAGGAGATCTGTTTCGCCCCCTTGCCCGCGACGTGTTCGTACTTGATCGTCGTGTAGCCGAGGTAGCGCGATGCGAGCGAATCCATGTCGTGACGTGTCGCGGTCGCGTTGAACACGTACGACTCCAGCATCGTGTCGTGCGCCAGGCCCCGCAACGCGATGCCGTAGTGCGACAGGATGTTGATGTCGTACTTGCCGTGCTGGCCGACCTTGGGCCGGTTGGGATCTTCGAAGATCGGCTTCAGGGCGCCGAGCACGTGTTCCCGCGACAGCTGGGTGGGCGCGCCCGGATAATCGTGGGCGAGGGGAACATAGGCCGCCTTGCCCGGTTCCACGGCCAGCGACAGGCCGACGATGTCCGCCTGCATCGCGTCGATGCTGGTGGTCTCTGTATCGAAGGCGATCAGCGGCGCGGTCTCCAGCTTTTCCAGCCAGGCGGCAAGGCGTTCCTCGGTCACGATGAGTTCGTATTCGCCCTCGGCGCCGAGGGCGGCGTCGGGAGCCACGTGGGCCGCCGGCGCCGGGGTGGGCGAGGGTGTCGCGGCGCCCGGCACCGCAGGGCCCGCGGCGGCCGCGTCCAGGTCTTTCAAGGCCGCCTTGAAGTCGTAACGCGTGTAGAGTTCGCGCAGGGCCTCGACGTCGCGGTCGCGCATGCGCAGGTCGGCAGGGCCTTGCTCCAGCGGTACGTCGGTGCGGATCGTGACCAGCTCGCGGGACAGCGGAAGGCGCGGGATCGCCGCCCGCAGGTTCTCGCCGATCTTGCCGCCGATCTTGTTCGCGTTCGCGAGCAGCTGGTCGAGGTCGTTGTATTCCGCCAGCCACTTCGCGGCCGTCTTCGGGCCGCATTTCTCCACGCCCGGCACGTTGTCGATGCTGTCGCCCATGAGCGTGAGATAATCGACGATCTGTTCCGGACGCACGCCGAACTTCTCGATGACACCGTCGATGTCCATCGTGGTGTTGGTCATCGTGTTGATCAGCACGATGTGCGCGCCGACCAGCTGGGCGAAGTCCTTGTCGCCGGTGGAGATGATCGTGTCGATGCCCTGGTCGGCAGCCTGCCGCGCCAGCGTGCCGATGACATCGTCGGCCTCGACGCCGGGTACGCAAAGAATCGGGAAGCCGAGTGCGCCCACGATTTTCATCATCGGATCGATCTGCGCGCGCAGGTCGTCGGGCATGGACGGCCGGTTCGCCTTGTACTCGGGGTACAGGTCGTCGCGGAAGGTGCGGCCGGGCGCGTCGCAGACGAAGGCGACATAGTCGGACCCGGCCTTCATCGTCGTGCGCAGCATGTTGACGATGCCGAACAGCGCGCCGGTGGGTTCGCCGTAGGTGTTGGTCAGGGGCGGCAGCGCGTGGAACGCGCGGTACAGGTACGAGGACCCGTCGATGAGCGTGAGCGTAGGCATTTTCCGATTCTCTCATGGCCGCGCGCGGGTCGTCCGTTCACGTGGCCGGAGGGGTGGGAATTGCTATCCTCGCTGTCCCCTATGGAGAGATTCCCATGAACCGCTCGCATGCTCTCGCTGCCGCGCTTGCCCTGGTCCTGACGCTACCCGCCATCGCGCAGAACGCCCAGGATCCGTCGTCGTTCAAGCCGGCGCCGCCACCGCCGGGCCTGAACGACCCGGGCGTCAAGGCGGGTGAGGCGGACCGCTCGGGCCTGAAGCCGGTCGAGCGGCCGGTGACTTACGACGAGGCCCAGGATGGCAAGACCACGCCGGCCACGTCGGATGCCAATGGCGGTTCGCGTTCCGCCGTGGCGCTGCCCTCGATGCAGGACAATGGCGCGGTCGATGCCCGCGGCCAGCAGGCGCCGCAGGTGACCGTGCGCCAGCAGGGCGACGATCGCGTCGAGGAATACCGCACAGGCGGCAAGCTGTTCATGGTGGTGGTGACGCCGAAGAACGGCGTGCCGCAGACTTACATGGCCGATCCGGATGGGAAACTCCATCACGACCCGAAGAATGGGCCAGTGAACCCGGTGTATTACAAGGTTTACGAATGGGGTCAGGCGCCCAAACCTGCTGGTTCGAACTGAGGTCGGCGATGGGTGCTTGCCTCACCCATCCAGCTCCGGGTAATGCCGGAAGATGCCGTTCGTGTTGAATGGCAGCCGCCGTTCCGAGGCGAGGTACGCCGCGATATTCGGACGATCCGCCACGCGCCTGGCCAGGTCACGTAGCAGCGGCAGTTTCTGCCGCGCCATCGCCTTCGGAAAGGCGTAATCCAGTCCGGCCATCACCTGGAACAACGACAGGTCGACGTAGGAATGCTCGCGCAGCGGATGCTTTCCACCGGCGCGTTCCAGCACCTGTTCGAAGTAACCCAGGAATTTCGGAATCCTCGACTCGCGGAAGTCCTTCGCACGGCGCCTGGCCTCGGCACGCTGGTCCTCGTAGTACTGCTCCGTCGACACCGGATGATGCGTGTCGTGCGCCTCGGCCACGAGGTCGGCGACGGTCAGCTGCAATTGATGGGCGTAGAGACGCTTCGACTCGCTCACGGGGACCAGTCCGTGCCGCGGACCGAGGTACTGGAGGATGTTCGCCACCTGCGCGATCACCAGTCGCCCCGATGTCAGGAACGGCGGCGCGAAGGGCAGGGCCCCCTCCTTTTCTGCCCCGAGGAAGGCCGTCATGACCTCGTCGCCTTCCTCGCGGGCGACGTCGATGTACGCCGCGCCGGCATCTTCCAGGCACAGGCGGACGAATTCCCCGCGGCCTTGCAGGCCCGTCCAGTAATACAACCGATAGCTCATCGGCAGGCTCCCGCGATGAAAGCGCGGATGATGAGACGTGCGCACTCAAGCCAACGTGAGCGCGATGTCCCGCAGCATGTTCCATACGGTCTGTGCCGGTGGCGACAGGGAACGCGCACGGCGTCTCAACAAGGTCACCTCGCGATCCACCAGTGGCGATAGCGGCCGTTCGGACAGGCCGGGACGCAAGGCGTCCAGCGACAGGGCGGGCGTGATCGTGACGCCGAGGCCCGCCTCGACCATGCGGAAGGCGGTGTGCGGATGGCCCACCTCGAGTGCCACGTGCATCGGAATGTCCTGGGTGGCGAACGCGGCGTCGATCAGCCGGCGGCTGCCCGAGGCATGGTCGAGCAGGATCAGGGGCTCTCGCGCCAGCGCCTTCCACGGTACGACCGGCTTCGCTGCGAAAGCATGATCGTCGCGGCAGACCAGCCGGAACGGATCGCGCAGGATCGTCTCCGTGTCGAACTCCTCCACGGTGGCAGGCTCGACCGTGAGCCCGAAGTCGACTTCGCCGCCGCGCACGGCATCCAGCACCTGCGCCTGGGTCTGGTCGCGCAGCAGGATTTCCAGCGAAGGGTGCTCCACGGCACACCGGCCGATGCAGGTGGGCAGGAGGCCCGCCGAAAGAGTGGGCACGGCCGCGACGCGCACCCGGCCGCGTAGCGGATCGGCCTGCGCGCGGGCATGGGTCAGCACGCCGTCGAGTTCATCCAGCACGCGGGACACGGCCTGTTCCAGGTACCTGCCCGCCTCCGTCGGCACGACCTCGCGGGTGCTGCGGTCGAACAGGCGTACGTCCAGTTCCGCCTCCAGGTCGGCGATCAGACGGCTCACCGCGGGCTGGGTGAGGTGCAGAGCCTCCGCAGCGCGACGGAAGTGCCGGTGCCCGGCGACGGCGAGGAAGGCGCGAAGCTGGCGGAGGGAAACATTCATGACTGGAATGTATCACTGGATCAGATAAAACGATTTGCCTTATGGATCGGCCGGCGGTGGAATAGCTCCCCTCCCTCCTCCTTTGCCGATGGCTGCCATGCGCCGCTTCCTACCCGATGGATTCACGCTTTCCCTAGTCGCCACCGTGGTGCTGGCCAGTTTGTTGCCGTGCCGCGGGTATGCCGCGGGCGTCTTCGAGATCGTCACCGACATCGCCATCGGACTCCTGTTCTTCCTGCACGGCGCGAAGCTCTCGCGCGACGCGGTCGTGGCGGGCATGACCAACTGGCGACTGCATCTCACCGTGCTGGCGAGCACGTTCCTGCTGTTTCCCTTGCTCGGCATCGTCTTGAAGCCCGTGCTTTCACCACTGGTCTCGCCGGACCTCTATCTCGGCATCCTCTTCCTCTGCACGTTGCCCTCCACGGTGCAGTCCTCGATCGCCTTCACGTCGATCGCGCGTGGCAACGTGCCGGCGGCGATCGTATCGGCGTCTGCATCGAGCTTGCTGGGTATCTTCATCACGCCGTTGCTGGTCGGCGTGGTGATCGCGGGCACGGGACAGGGAGGGCTTTCCTGGCACGCCGTCGGCGCGATCGTGATGCAATTGTTCGTGCCGTTCGTGGCCGGGCAGATCGCGCAGCGATGGATCGGCGGCTGGGTGCGCAAGCACGCCACGCTGCTTACTTTCGTCGACCGCGGGTCGATCCTCCTGGTGGTCTACACCGCCTTCAGCGCGGCGGTGCTGCAGGGCCTGTGGCATCAGCTGCCGGTGCCGGTACTGACGGGGCTGGTGGTGGTGAATGCGGTCCTGCTGGCCTGCGCGCTGCTGATCACGCGCTATGGCGCGAGGGCGCTCGGCTTCGACAAAGAGGACGAGATCACGATCGTGTTCTGCGGCTCGAAGAAGAGCCTGGCCTCGGGCGTCCCGATGGCGAAGGTGTTGTTCGCGGGGCATCCGTTGGGGTTGATCGTGTTGCCGATCATGCTGTTCCACCAGATACAGCTGATGGCGTGCGCGGTGCTGGCAAGGCGTTATGCGTTGCGCAGGGAGGGGGCTGAAGCGGCGTTTGTCGCGGGCGGTGCGGGGCGGTGAGGCGAGCTTGAATCGCCGACAGGGTCGGCTCCCACCAGGGCAAGTTCAACCTTTGCTTTGGTGGGGGCCGACCCTGTCGGCGATGCTTCGTCAGTGGCGGAAGTGGCGAACGCCCGTGAACACCATCGCCATGTCGTGCTCATCCGCGGCGGCGACCACCTCGCTGTCGCGCATGGAGCCGCCGGGCTGGATGACCGCGCGGATACCCGCCGCGGCGGCCGCGTCGATGCCGTCTCGGAACGGGAAGAACGCATCCGAGGCCATCGCGCTGCCCGGCACCACGAGGCCGGCTTCCTCGGCCTTCAGACCGGCGATCTTCGCACTGACGACGCGGCTCATCTGGCCGGCGCCGATGCCGATCGTCCGGTTGTCCTTGGCGTAGACGATGGCGTTGGACTTCACCATCTTCGCCACGCGCCAGGCGAACAGCAGGTCGTCGAGTTCGCCCGGGGTGGGCTGGCGCTTGCTGACCACCTTCAGTTCGTCCCGCTGGACCTGCCGGTGATCGGCCGTCTGCACGAGCAGGCCCGAGCCCACGCGTTTCACGTCGTGCGTGTTGCGGCCGTCACCCGGCGGGATCTCCAGCACGCGCACGTTGGCCTTCTTCGCGGCTTCGTCGACCGCCCCGGCGTCGACCTGGGGAGCGATCAGCACCTCGACGAACTGGCGCTTCAGAATGGTTTTCGCGGTTTCCGCGTCGAGCGGGCGGTTGAACGCGATGATGCCGCCGAAGGCCGAGGTCGGGTCGGTGGCATAGGCGAGTTCATAGGCCGCCAGCGGGTCGGCCGCCACGGCGACCCCGCAAGGATTCGCGTGCTTCACGATCACGCAGGCCGGCGCATCGAACTGGCGCACGCATTCCCATGCGGCATCGGCATCGGCGATGTTGTTGTACGACAGTTCCTTGCCCTGCAGCTGGCGGAACGTTGCGAGCGTGCCGGGCGCGGGATAGAGGTCGCGGTAGAACGCGCCGGCCTGATGCGGGTTTTCGCCGTAGCGCAGGTCCATCACCTTGATGAAGCGACCATTCGACTGCCCGGGAAATTCCGCGCGTGAAACGATCGCCGTCTGCGTATCGTCGAGCGTGACGCCGGAAAGATAATCGCTGATCGCGGCATCGTAATTCGATACGCGGTTGAACGCGGCGACCGAGAGCCTGAAGCGCGTGGCCCGCGACAGCCCTCCGTTCTGCTCGATCTCAGCCAGTGCATCGTCGTACTGCGATGGATCGGTCAACACGCCGACATCGTTCCAGTTCTTCGCCGCGGCGCGGAGCATGGCCGGGCCGCCGATATCGATGTTCTCGATGGCGTCTTCCAGCGAGCATGCCGGATCGGCCACGGTACGCTCGAAGGGATACAGGTTGAGTACGAGCAGGTCGATCGGGACGATGCCGTGTTCCGCCATCACCGCGTCGTCGGTGCCACGCCGGCCGAGCAGGCCACCGTGGACCCGCGGATGCAGCGTCTTCACCCGCCCGTCCATGATTTCCGGGAATCCGGTGAGGTCGCCCACGTCGCGCACCGGAATACCCGCTTCACGAAGGGCTTTCGCCGAGCCACCGGTGGAAAGGATTTCGACGTTCGCGGCGGCGAGGCGGCGAGCCAGCCCGGTCAGGCCTTGCTTGTCGGAAACGCTGACGAGCGCGCGGCGGACGGGAACGAGATCGGGCGTGGGCATGGGCACTTCCGGGGACGAAAGCGCGTCATTATAGCCGCCCGGACGTCCGTGCGGCCCGGCGATGCGCCAGTCAGGAAATCCCGTGGGCGGCGAGCTTCTTGCGAAGGGTGGCGCGGTTGATACCGAGGGCGGCCGCGGCGCGGCTCTGGTTGCCTTCGTGGAAGGTGAGCACTTCGCGCAGCAACGGGCCTTCGACTTCCCGGATCACGAGGGCGTGCAGGCCTTCACCGAACTCGGTATCACCAATATCGGCCAGGTAGCGACGAACCGTACGACTGACACATTCGCTGAGGGCGCTCTGCATGGAGGTTTCGTTGGCGGCCTCGCCGGCAGACAGTCTCACAGCGTTCAAGGCATTCCCCTCTCGCAGACCGGAGCGCAGGTCTCCGGTCGGTTCTTATCGGTATGGTGCTTCTTGGGCAGCGACCCGTTCACCTCGTCGGGGTGATGAAAAGTCGCGAAGGGAACCGAGTGTACTCGCCCCGGAGAGTGAAGTGCAGGCTTGCAAAAAGAAATTTTTTCGAACGCTTCACTCGAAGCTGAATGCGAAAGCCACCGCCTTCTGGCCCGGGTCTTGCACCTCGAACACCATGGCCGTGGTGACGCCGCTGCCCAGGCCGCGCGAACGTGCCGCGGCATCGCCCGCATAGTCCTCGGGCTGGAAGCGGCGCATGGCCAGGCGTTGGCCGTTGGCGTCCGTGAGGACGATGGTCACGACCGGATACGGTTGCGCGAACGACGCGTCGTTTCGCACGCTGGCGGTGATGAGCAAGCCGTCGGTGACCGACGGGTGTTGTTCGACGTCGCGCGCGAGGAGGCGCAAGCGGGAGGGATCGGACACCAGGGGCAGGCGGCAGCCCAGCATCGCGCAACCGGTTTCCAGCATGGGGCCGATCGCCGGATCGGCGATGAGGGCCTCGCGCTTGGCCCATGCCAGTTGTATTCCCAGGCCGAGGATCAGCACCGTGCAGACGGCCGCCCACGCGGCGGTGTGCCATGAGCGGCGTTGCCGTTTGGCGAACCGGGGCGTGAAGGTCAGTTGCGAGAAGTCTTCACCGGCTTCCGCCGTGGCGTCGTCTTCCGCCGAAGTGCTCGCCTCGGTCTCGAACGGAGCTTCGCCCACATGCGGGCGAGGCCGGAACACCGCCACCATGGCCGTCGGCGGATCCCTGTCCAGCGCATGTTCGGCGAGGTGTGTGAAGGGCTCCGGTGGCAGTTGCTCGGCGAGCGTGCCGAGCGCGTTGAACACCGCGTCGCAATGGCTGCAGCGCACGCAGCCGCAGGCGTGGACCAGAAGTTCCGCTTCCAGCTTATAGACGGTGAGGCACTCGGGGCACTGCGTATACATAGGCCCGGATCATAACGGCCACGCCGAGCCCGTGCTCGCCCGGTAGAATCGGGGATCCGTCCACCGCACTGGCCCCACGATGCCCTGGCTCGAACTATCCCTCACGATCCGTGCCGCCGAGCAACCGCGTGTCGAAGCGACGCTCGAAGACCTGGGCGCGCTGTCCATCACGCTGCAGGACGCCGACGCGGAAACGCCCGACGAAGAGGCCATCTTCGAACCCGGGGTGGGCGAGATTCCGCTCTGGAACCAGATCGTGCTGAACGCGTTGTTCGACGCCGATGCCGACAAGCGTGGCCTGACCGCCGCCATCGCCGACGACCTGCCCTTCATCGAGCCCGCCCACATCACCTGGCGCGAGGTGGAGGACCAGGACTGGGAGCGTGCGTGGATGGACCAGTTCAAGCCCATGCCGTTCGGCCGCCGGTTGTGGGTCTATCCATGGAACATCGAACCGCCGGCCGAGGGCGGAATCGTCGTGGTCCGGCTCGACCCGGGCCTCGCCTTCGGAACGGGAACGCATCCCACCACGGCGATGTGCCTGGAATGGCTCGATGGCCAGCAGATGGCGGGCAAGTTCGTCCTCGATTACGGCTGCGGCTCGGGCATCCTTGCCATCGCTGCGTTGAAGCTCGGCGCGGCGCGCGCCGTCGGCATCGACAACGATCCGCAAGCCTTGCTCGCGTCGCGTGACAACGCCGAGCGCAACGGTGTCCACGACGATCTGGACGTGTATCTACCTGGCCAGGCGCCCGCCGGGCAAGCCGACGTGCTCGTGGCGAATATCCTCGCCGGCCCCCTTGGCGAGCTCGCCCCGACCTTCGCCGCGGCCGTGAAGCCCGGCGCACCGTTCGCGCTCTCGGGCATCCTCTCCGGGCAGCACGAGGAATTGCTCGCGCGTTACGCGGAATGGTTCGATGAACTGGAAGTGCGCACGCTCGAGGATTGGGTACGCATCAGCGGCCGCCGCAAGGCTTGACCAAAAAAATCCCGCCTTGCGGCGGGATTTTCTTCGTTACGTGGATGGCGTTTCTTTCTGCTCGGCCATTCGCTTTTCCAGGTAGTGGATGTTTTGCCCACCCTGCTGGAAGCCGACGTCGGCCATGATCCGCTGCTGTAGCGGGATGTTGCATTTCACGCCCTCGATCACCGTCTCGGTCAGGGCCATGCGCATGCGCGCGATGGCCGTGGCGCGGTCCGGGCCGTGGACGATGATCTTGCCGATCATCGAATCGTAGTTCGGCGGGATGCGGTAGCCGTCGTACAGATGCGTGTCGACGCGTACGCCCGGGCCACCCGGCGCCTCGAAACGCTTCACCGTGCCGGGGCTCGGCATGAAGGTGTCGGGATCCTCGGCATTGATGCGGCATTCGATCGCGTGACCGTTGAGGACGATGTCCTCCTGGCGGATCGACAGCTTCTCGCCACCGGCGATCAGCAACTGCTCGCGGACGAGGTCGATGCCGGTCACCAGCTCGGTCACCGGATGTTCCACCTGGATGCGGGTGTTCATCTCGATGAAGTAGAAGCGGCCGTTCTCGAACAGGAACTCGAACGTGCCCGCGCCGCGATAGCCGATGCGGATGCAGGCGTCCACGCAGACCTTGCCGATCTGCTCGCGCAGTTCCGGCGTGATGCCCGGCGCAGGTGCTTCTTCCACCACCTTCTGGTGGCGGCGTTGCATCGAGCAGTCGCGTTCACCGAGGTGGATGGCGTTGCCCTGGCCGTCGGCGAGCACCTGGATTTCCACGTGGCGTGGGTTTTCCAGGAACTTCTCCATGTAGACCTGATCGTTGCTGAAAGCCGCCTTGGCTTCCTGCTTGGTCATGACGATGGAGTTCGCTAGATGGGCCTCGGTACGCACGACGCGCATGCCGCGACCGCCGCCGCCCCCGGCCGCCTTGATGATCACCGGATAGCCGATCTCGCGCGCGATGCGGATGTTCTCGTCCGTGTCGTCGCCGAGCGGGCCGCCGGAACCGGGCACGCAGGGCACGCCCGCGGCCTTCATGGCGCGGATCGCCTCCACCTTGTCACCCATCAGGCGGATGACGTCGGCCGTGGGGCCGATGAAGACGAAGCCGGATTGCTCAACCTGCTCGGCGAAGTTCGCGTTCTCCGAGAGGAAGCCGTACCCCGGATGGATCGCGCCCGCGTCGGTGATCTCGGCGGCGGCGATGATCCGCGGAATGTTGAGGTAGCTGTCGGCCGAGGGACCCGGGCCGATGCATACCGATTCGTCGGCCAGGCCGACGTGCTTGAGGTTGCGATCGACGGTGGAGTGCACCGCGACCGTCTTGATGCCGAGCGCGTGGCACGCGCGCAGCACCCGCAGCGCGATCTCGCCGCGATTGGCTATAACGACCTTCTCGAGCATGCGTCGGGGCCTCAGGCGATGACGAACATCGGTTCGTCGAATTCCACCGGCTGGCCGTTCTCGACCAGGATGGCGACGACGGTACCGGATACGTCGGCCTCGATCTGGTTGAACATCTTCATCGCTTCGATGATGCCCAGCGTTTCGCCGGCCTTGACCTGCTGGCCGATGCTGGCGAACGCCGGAGCGCCCGGCGTGGAGGCGGCGTAGAACGTGCCGACCATCGGCGCCTTGACCACGTGGCCCGGCGGCAGGCCGGGCTCCGCGGGCGGCGCGGCGGGAGCGGCGGCAGGCGCGGCAGCGACCGGGGCGACGGGCGCGGGCGCGGCCATCATCTGCGGCGCGGCGGCGGTGCCCTTGGGCACTCGCGAAAGACGCACCACTTCCTCGCCTTCCTTGATTTCCAGCTCGGCGAGGTTCGATTCCTCGAGCAGGTCGATGAGCTTCTTTATCTTGCGCAGGTCCATGGGACAAACCTTCTGGTGGTGGATGCGGGCGCCCCGGGGGCGCGCCGCGAATGGGAATCAGGCGGCGGGCAGGGCCAGCCGGAGCAGCGCGGCCTCGAGCGCCAGCCGGTAGCTGTCGCCGCCGAAGCCGCAGATCACGCCGGCGGCGATGTCCGATACGTACGAGTGGTGCCGGAACGGCTCGCGTGCGTGCGGATTGGACAGGTGGATCTCGATGAACGGAATGGCCACGCCGGCCAGCGCGTCGCGCAGGGCGACCGATGTGTGCGTGAAGGCCGCCGGATTGACGAGGATCCAGGCCGTGCCTTCGTCGCGGGCCTGGTGGATCCGTCCGATCAGTTCGTGTTCCGCGTTGGACTGGAACCAGCCCAGGTCGTGCCCGGCGGCTTGTGCCCGGGCTTGCAGCGATGTGTTGATGTCGGCGAGCGTTTCATGCCCGTAGACCGAAGGCTCGCGCACGCCGAGGAGATTGAGGTTGGGTCCGTGCAGGACGAGGATCCTGGCCACTGTTCACCTGTGCCGTGGGTCCGGGGCTCCGGAACGCCGCGAAGTGTGCGCCTGTCGCCCACCCTTGTCCAGTTCGGTGAAGTTCGGCGCAGTTCGCTGGAGATCGCGACTTTCCAGACGCTCGCGTATGTTTCTGCCAACTGTGGGAGCTGACCCTGTCAGCGATTCCGCCCCTCATCGGCGAGCAAACAACGCCCGCCAGCCCTCGATTCCCAACCGGTCCAGCGTCTCCATGTTCGCCTCGAAGATCTTCGAGGCCTCCGGGAAGGCCGCCACCGCGCGGTCGATGCTCGCCTCGCGCAGCAGGTGCAGGGTCGGATACGGCGAGCGGTTGGTGTAGTTAGTGATGTCATCGGGCGCGGTGCCTTCGAACTGGAAGGCGGGGTGGAAACTCGCTACCTGGATATCCCCTTCCAGGTCGAGGTCGGCCACTGTCTCGTCCGCCACTTCGAGGAACTCGTTGTAGTCGAGGAAATCGTCGAGCACGTGAGGATGGATCAACAAGGTGGTGTCCACCACCTCCGGATCGGTGTCGCGAAGAAGTTCCAGCTCACGGACCAGGTCGGCGTGCAGTTGCAAAGGTTGCGTGGCGTCGCTGACGACGTAACGGACCTGGCCCTTCTTGTGCACCGCCTTGGCGAACGGGCACAGGTTGAGGCCGATGACGGCGCGCTCGAGCCAGCGGCGCGTGTCCTCGATCGCCTGGTCGGGTGGGAGCTTGGGGTCCATGCGAGGTTTCCGTGGTTCAGGGCGCGAGCCAGGCGTCGAGTTCCGCCTGGCTGAAGGTACCGAGCTTGCGCCGCAGGATACGCCCGTCCTCGCCGATGAGGACGCTGTAGGGAAGGACGCGGCGGGTATTGCCGAAGGACAGCGAGCCACCAGGCGCGTCGCTGTCGGCCAGCACCACCGGATAGTCCACCGGCTGCGCGGCCAGATAGGCACGCACCGAACCCGCCGTGTCTTCGGCTACGCCGAGGATCGCGACGTTGCGTGCCTTATATCGCCCGGCGTTTTCGCTCAGCAACGGCATTTCACGGCGGCAGGGCGCGCACCAGGTCGCCCAGAAGTTGATGAGCAGGCGCTTGCCGCGCCAGTCCGAAAGCTGGCGCGGCTTGCCGTCGACGGTGAGGAAGGTAGCCGGTGGTGGAAGCTCGCCGATATCCGACACCGTGACGCCTTGCGGTGGTGGTGGATTCAGGCGGCGATGCTCCAGGTACAGGCCCGTGGACGTGGCGGCGATCGCTAGCACCACGATCCAGAAGGTCGGGCCGCGGCTCATGGATGCGCGGCGGCCTCGAGCGCCTTTTCGACGCTGTCGTAGGTGAGCACGGTGGAAAGCTTGCGGCCGTCGCCACCGCCCTTCGGGTAGACCACGTAGAGCGGCACGCCCACCGAATGGTACTGCTCCAGGAAAGCCGCGATGGTGGCGTTGACGTCCGTCCAGTCACCCTTCATGTAGACGGTGCCGGTGCGGGTCAGCAGTGCCTTGAAGGCGTCGGTATCGAGCACCGCCTTTTCGTTTGCCTTGCAGGTGATGCACCAGTCGGCGGTCATGTCGACCAGCACGGGCGTTCCCGCGCCACGCAGCTCGGCCAGCTTCTCCGGCGAATACGGGACCGACCCGTCGGCGGCCACGCGCAGGGCCGCGCCCTGGGCCGGCAGGCCGTGCACGGCCCATAGCGCAGCGGCGGCACCGACCATCAGCACGCCGGTGAACACCCAGGACAAGCGTGCGCCACGGCTGCGGCCGTACCACCACAGGGCCATGGCCAACAGCACGCCGCCGGCGAGCACGAGGGCGGTCGCGTCGGCGCCACGTTGCTTGGTCAGTACCCATAGCAGCCAGACCGCCGTGAGGTACATCGGAAACGCCAGCAACTGCTTGAGGGTCTCCATCCACCGGCCCGGGCGTGGCAACAGCCGCGCGATCGCCGGGACGAATCCGATCAGCAGGAAGGGCAGGGCGAGGCCGAGGCCGAGCGCCAGGAAGATCAGGAAGGCTACGCCCAGCGGCGCGGCGAAGGCGAACGCGATCGCGGAACCCATGAAAGGCGCGGTGCAGGGGCTGGCCACGACCACGGCGAGCACGCCGGTGAAGAAGTCGCCGGAAGGGCCGGACCGCGCGGCGAGTCCACTGCCGACGTTGCCGAGCGAGCCGCCGATCTCGAACACGCCGGACATCGACAGGCCCACGGCCAGCATCACGTAGACGAGCAGGCCGATCGCCAGCGGCTGCTGGAATTGAGCGCCCCACTGGATGCCATGTCCCGCCGCGCGGATGCCGACGATGACCAGGCCCAGGACGGCGAAGGCGGCCAGAACGCCCGCCGTGTACCAGAGCGCGTGCTTGCGTGCGGCGCCCGGGCTTTCCCCGCTTTCGAGGACGGTGATGGCTTTCAGCGACAACACCGGCAACACGCACGGCATGAGGTTCAGTACCAGGCCGCCGAGCAAGGCGAGCCCGATGGCCGCGATGAAGCCGACAGGTGCGTCACCGCCTGGCGCCAGGCCGGGCGGCGGCGGGGTCGGTGCGACATCCGCCGGCGCGGCGGCAGGCTGCTCCTCGGACGGCGCCCCGACGGATGCCGTGCCCGCGCCCAGGTCGACCTTGATGTGCCGCGTCATCACCGGGTAGCAGATGCCGTTTTCGAGGCAGCCCTGGTAAGCCACGTCGATCGCCACCGCCGTGGCGCCCGAGGCGCCATTCAGCGGCACCGGCAGCTCCACCTGGTCGAAGTAGACGATCGTGTCGCCGAAGTGTTCGTCGTGATGGGCGGTGCCGCTGGGCCAGTCCGGCTCGCCCACGGTCACGCCGGCGGGCGACGCCACCGTGATCTGCGTCTTGTCCCGATAGAGGTAGTAGTCCTTGGGCATGGTCCAGCGCAGCAGCAGGCTGCCGTGGTCCTTGACCAGTGCCTCGAAGCGGAACGCCTGGTCGACGGGAAGCGCCTGCGCCTCGCCAGCCGACGCGGTCGTCGTGGGGCCTCCGAGCAGCGCGGCCCCGTTGGCGACCGGGGACGCGGCGGCGGGAATGGTCGACGCGCCGCCTATCGCGAGCTTCAGGTGCTCGGTGTTCGGCGGATAACAGATTTTCGGGTCCACCTCGTGGCAGCCCTGGTACTGGACGTCGAGGGCCAGCGTCCTGGTGGCGGCGTCGACGAGGGTGTACGGCACGCTGGCTTCCACATCACCGTGGTAGATCTCCACGTCGCCGAGGAATTCGTCGTGCTTCTTCAGGCCATCGGGAAGCGTCGGCTCGCCCAGCGTGACCGCCGCGGGCTCCGCCGCCTTGATCTTGATCCGGCCCCGGTAGAGGTAATAGTCCGGCGCGATCCGCCAGTGCAGCTTCACCATGCCGGGCTGGCTGGCATCGGAAGTGAGGTGGAAAGCCTGGGTGACCGGCAGCAGGTCGTCGTCGCTTTGGGCGAGCGCCGGCAGGGCGGCGAACAAGGCGAGGCCGGCGATCAGGTTCCGCGCGAGGCGGGCGAACGACGTCATGGCGACTCCGGGGATCGGTGCGGTGACGAACCGCGTGGGGCGTCGGTCATTATGACCGGGCAAACCCTTATTAGCTTGCATCGACGCTGGCTTCCAGCCAGGCGAGGTAAGGCGCATGGCCTTCCACCAGCGGCAGGGCCACGACCTCCGGCACCTCGTAGGGATGGTGCTCGACGACGAAAGCCTCGACCGCCGCGAAGGCCTCGCGGGTGGTCTTCACCAGCAGGAGGTCTTCGGCGTCGGTGACCACCTCGCCTTTCCAGCGGTAGGTGGACCGCATTCCCGGCAGGTGGTTCACGCAGGCGGCGAGGCCGGCCTGCACCAGGCCGTGGGCGAGGGTGGCGGCGGGTTCGCCGGCGGGACAGGCGACGAGGATGGCGATGGGTTCGGACATGGGTCGATTGTGGTCTTTTTTGTACCGGGGGCCTTGAACGGTTTCGCGCAGGCGCCATCTGTCGATCACCCTGGGGCTCTTCCGATTCGTGGAGAGCTTTGGCTAAAATTCTGGCACTCACCCTTGGCAAGTGCTAACAGGGTGGACCAATTTCGTTATCCGTCAATCACATGGTTGGAGAAGTCATGAGCAAACTGCGCCCGCTGCACGATCGCGTCATCGTCAAGCGTCTCGAAGAAGAGCGTGTTTCCGCCGGTGGCATCGTCATCCCGGACAGCGCCACCGAGAAGCCCACCCGCGGCAAGGTCATCGCCGCCGGTACCGGCCTCCTCCTGGCCAGCGGCCAGCTCCGCCCGATGGGCGTGAAGGAAGGCGACGTCGTCCTGTTCGGCAAGTACGCCGGCCAGGAAATCAAGGTCGATGGCGAAGAACTGGTCTTCCTGAAGGAAGACGACATCGTGGCGGTCCTGGAAGGCTGAGCCCCCGCTCGCCCCGTTCCTCCCGGCTATCCCAAACAACTGATCTCAAGGATTTTCACTCATGGCATCTAAAGAAGTCCGCTTCGGCGAAGACGTCCGCGCACGCATGCTGAAGGGCGTCAACACGCTCGCCAACGCCGTCAAGGTCACCCTCGGTCCGAAGGGCCGCAACGTCGTGCTCGAGAAGAGCTTCGGCGCCCCGACCGTCACCAAGGACGGCGTCTCGGTCGCGAAGGAAATCGAACTCGCCGACAAGTACGAGAACATCGGCGCCCAGATCGTCAAGGAAGCCGCCTCGAAGACCTCCGACGTGGCCGGCGACGGCACCACGACCGCGACCGTCCTCGCCCAGGCATTCATCCAGGAAGGCCTGAAGGCCGTGGCCGCCGGCATCAACCCGATGGACCTCAAGCGCGGTATCGACCAGGCCGTCACGGCTGCCGTCGCCGAGCTGAAGAAGCTCTCGAACCCGACCGCCGACGACAAGGCGATCGCCCAGGTCGGCACGATCTCGGCCAACTCCGACTCGAACATCGGCGACATCATCGCCACCGCGATGGGCAAGGTCGGCAAGGAAGGCGTGATCACGGTCGAGGAAGGCTCGGGCCTCGAGAACGAGCTCGACGTCGTCGAGGGCATGCAGTTCGACCGCGGCTACCTCTCGCCGTACTTCATCAACAACCAGCAGTCGCAGCAGGTTGAACTGGACGACCCGTTCATCCTCATCCACGACAAGAAGATCTCGAACGTCCGTGAGCTGCTGCCGGTGCTCGAGGCTGTCGCGAAGGCTGGCAAGCCGCTGCTGATCGTCGCCGAGGAAGTCGAGGGCGAAGCCCTGGCCACCCTCGTCGTCAACACCATCCGTGGCATCGTCAAGGTCGCCGCCGTCAAGGCGCCGGGCTTCGGCGATCGCCGCAAGGCCATCCTGGAAGACATCGCCGTCCTTACCGGCGGCACGGTCATCTCCGAGGAAGTCGGCCTGGCTCTCGACAAGGCCACGATCAACGACCTCGGCCACGCGAAGCGCGTCGTGATCACCAAGGAAAACACCACGATCATCGACGGTGCCGGCGAAGCCGAGGGCATCCAGTCGCGCATCAAGCAGATCAAGACGCAGATCGAAGAGACCTCGTCGGACTACGATCGCGAGAAGCTGCAGGAGCGCGTCGCCAAGCTTGCCGGCGGTGTCGCCGTGATCAAGGTCGGCGCCGCGACGGAAGTCGAGATGAAGGAAAAGAAGGCCCGCGTCGAAGACGCCCTGCACGCCACGCGTGCGGCCGTCGAAGAAGGCGTGGTCCCGGGCGGCGGCGTCGCCCTGATCCGTGCGCTGAAGGCCCTGGAAGGCCTGAAGGGCAAGAACCCGGACCAGGACCTCGGCATCGCGATCACCCGTCGCACGCTGGAAGCCCCGCTGCGCGCTATCGTCACCAACGCTGGCGAAGAGGCTTCGGTCATCGTCAACCAGGTGAAGGATGGCCAGGGTAACTTCGGCTACAACGCCGCCACCGGCGAGTTCGGCGACATGATCGCGTTCGGCATCCTGGACCCGACCAAGGTCACCCGTTCGGCGCTGCAGTTCGCCGCCTCGGTGGCCGGCTCGATCATCACGACCGAAGCGGCCGTGACCGAGCTGCCGAAGAAGGACGACGGCCACGGCCACGGTGCCCCCGGCGGCATGGGTGGCATGGGCGGCATGGACTTCTAAGTCCGCGCCTCCCTGGTTCGTCACGAAAAGCCCCGCGAAAGCGGGGCTTTTCTTTTTCGGGCCCGGCTTCGCCCGCGCATTCGCCCTGTCACTTGCCGCATTCGGGTGGGAAGCGGGCTTGCCCGCGATCCTTCACCCCAGCGGCGAGGGTGAGCACTCGCGGGCAAGCCCGCTTCCCACCCACCCTCCGCCTCAGTAGGAAATGGTCGCCGAGGTGGCCGTCGTGCTGAGGCCGTAGTTGCATTGCGGGTTGATGCCCGAGGTATCGCTGCCGCCCCAGGGCGGAGACGCGACGCGGACGTTGTTGCGGTCGTACACCTGGATGTTGTGGAAGGTGATCGGGCCACCGGGGTATTCGCCGCAGGTGGAGACGTTGTACACCTCGAGCACGCCGCCGAAGACCCAGGTGAGATCGTCATAGGGGTCGGTGGTGAGCGAACTCGTTCGGCCCGTGGTGGTGTTGCGCGAATCGATCTTCCACGTGGGGCAGTCCTGTCCCGCCGCGCAGGTGGAATAGGTATCGCCGACGACGACATCGCCCGCCTTCGCCGGGACCGGATCGCTGTGGAACGTGGTGCCGTCGACACAGCAGTTCCAGCTCGCCAGGGTCCACGCCTTGTCGTTGTATCCGTTCCAACCGAGCACGGGCTGAAGGATCGATTGCACGTTCGGCAGTTGCTCGAGACCGGGGAAGAAGTAGATGACCTGGTCGTCCTTCGTCGCGGGTGCGGAGGGCACGGTCCATGTCGCGACGATACGGCCGATGGGTGTATTGCTGGCGTAGTTCGCGGCCTGTACCCAGCCGCTCTGCTCGGGTGGCGGGGTGGCGCGCAAGGTGCGGCGGCCGTCGGCTTCGACGCGGTCGCCACGCAAGGTGTAGTTCGCCTTGCCGCAGGTCGCCGGTTTCTCCAGTGCGCCGGACGCGCGCTGGATCAGGCCGTTCTTTTGCAGGCGATCACCTTCGTGCACGGTGGCGACGCAATCGGGAGAGAAGTAGCCATTGGGGGTGACCACGTAATCGTCGGGGACACCCGCGGGTTTCGCGGAGGCGGGCATGGCGCCGACGCGCGTGAGTTCCTGGCCGCGAACGGCTTGTGGATCTTGCGCGGCGGATGCCGCCATGGCGATGAACAACATCGCGCCGATCAAAGCGAACCTCTTCATGTAAACGACTCCTGCATTGGAAAGGATGTCGTCCATGTGACGCCGGCGTCATCGCCGGTGCCGCCCCCTGTTCCGCCGCGCATGATGCGCGGACGGTCAGGCTAGGGGCGAGCGGATCGCTTCAAGTGTGATGTGTGTACCACTCCGTCGCAGCTTGCCGTCGATGCGCATCGCATCGCATGTTCAAGCGCCATGCCGGCGAGGAACCGCAAGAAGTTGCGATCAGGGAGCGGGCGGTATAGGTCATCGACGAATCACGGCGTGCTACTGATGGGCGCCCGCCGCGGCGTTTTCTTCAGCCATGCCTGGCTGACGAGCGAATGCGGCCGCATCGGGCAAGGCGTACTGCGCAACCAGCGGCTCCAGCTTCTGCTTCAGGCGAAGCATCGCGACATTGCTCATCGATAGATCCGTGTATTTCTGCAGGGCATCCTCTGCCGGCGTGGGTGCGTCCGGTGCATGCGTGAGCGCGGCGAGGCGTGGAGCGACGACCTGGGTGAGGGCGAAATAGGGATCGTCGTGCACGCCAGCTTGCTCGAGCAGCTTGCCAGGCAGCATCCAGGCGGCGAGGTCGGCTTTTTCCGGCGCGGGGCCATCGCCATGCGTATCGATGAGGATGTACGGCACCGTCTGGTTGAACATGCCGGCGCCATCGGTGAAGCCGAGTTTGTCGTACGTTTCGGTGAGCGCGGGCAGGTGATCGCCGTAGAACAGGAGCAACGTCGGTCGCTCGCGTTGCTTGAGGAGTTCGGCGAGACGGCCGAGTTCGGCGTCGGCGTGGCGCATGTGATAGATGTAGTTGCGCAGTTGCAGCTTCGCCTCGTCACTGATGCCATCCGGGACGGGAATGGCGTCGCGCTCGTGCGTGTCGATGTTCACGCTCTTGTCGTAGGGCCCATGCGCTTCCATGCTGATCGCGAAGACGAAGCGCGGCGGGCCGGAGTCCTTCAGCTGGCTCATGATCTCGTCGGTCATCGCGCTGTCGGCCATGTACTCACCGTCCTTGCGGAAGTCCCTGGGGAAATCCGGTTGCGACACGAAGCGGTCGAAGCCCAACGACTTGAACGCCGTGCTCCGGTTCCAGAACGACGCGTCGTTACCGTGGACGGCGATGGTTTCATAGCCGTGCGAACGCAGCGTGCGCACCATGCCCGGGACGACGCCCGAATGCATCTGCAGGTAAGGGAACTGCATCGTCGGGAAGTAGCGTAGCGACAGCCCGGTAAGCACTTCGAATTCGGTGCGGATCGTGCCGCCGCCGAATGTCGGCACATGCAGGCGTCCCGTGCTCGCATGCTCGGCGAGACGATGCAGGTTCGGCGCGAAGTCCTCGTTTTCCAGCCCGCGAATCGCGCTCGGGTCGAAGAACGACTCGCTCTGCACGACGACGATGTCGGGCGTTTGCCGCCCGTTGGCCGCCGCCGTCGCCATGTGCTCGCGCAACGCCGGACCGGTGTCCGCGAGGAAGCGCCCGGCTTCGACAGGATCGGCCTTGGTCTTCTTGCCTGCGTCCTGGAGGCGGAATTGCACGATGGTCGTCACCACCCCGTTGTAGCCGGCGTTCGCCGCGGCGGACCAGGGTTGCAGCCCGAGGCGGTCCTTGTTGTAGATCGTGGACCATGCAGGAACGCCCGCGAACAGGGTTCCCATGAGTGCGACGAGCGCCACACCGGCGACGAGGCGGCGTCCTTTCGTGCGCCTGGCGAAAAGGGGCGGCTCGTAGCGCGCTATCAGAACGATGAGCGCGACCGTCCCGAGGATGGCCAGGTACGGCAAGGGATTGGCCGGCAGGTATCCGCCGAGCAGGTGCAGGCCGCCATTCTTCAACTGGCCGACCATCCTGAAGTCGGCCGGCAGCAGCGGCGCGCCCAGGTTCTTCATCTTGATGGCACTGACCACCAGGACCGCCCCCTGGGCCATGAATGCGATGCCGAACGACAACCATGCGCGACGCGTCAGCACCAGCAGCAGGGAGGCGAGGAGCAACCCCGGGAACGCGTTCGCGAACAGATGCCACGGCCGGCTGGACCATTCGGCGCTGGAAACGCCTGGGTTGCCGTCGAGAAAGCCCGTGTAGAGGACGAACGCCACGGCAAGGCAGAGCGGTAATGCCACCCGGCCCATCACGTCACGCCAACGCTTTGAATCGAAAGTCATAACGTCCTCTTGTCACGCCCCTGTAAGCGAGGGGGATGGGACTGTAACGCAGCGGACATGAACCGGTTGTCAGGCGCGGACGCGTGCGTTCTTGCGGCTCGTCGACGAGGCATGAGACGAATCGCAATCCGGTGCCGGAAAGCGCGCCATGCCGTGGCTGAGGCACAATGACCGCCTCATGAATGCATCGACGACGGCTCCGCGCGAAAGCCCTGAACTACGCGCACTGATCGACACCCGTTATGCCGACGTGATGGCGGCCTGCCGTGCCGCGCGCATCCCGCTGTACGACGATGCCGGCGTGGCCGAACGGATCCGGCGAACCTTGCTGGCGTCCGATTTCGCCTTCGACATCTTGCGACGCCAGCCCGAGCTGCTCGCGCCCGCAGGGCTGGAACGGCTCCGCGCTAACGCGGATGCCGGAACGCGCGGTGCCTCGCTGGAGTTGCCCGTGGATGAGGACCGCTGCATGGCGGTACTGCGGCGCTTCCGGCATGCGGAGGCGGTGCGCCTGGTCTTCCGAGACGTGAATGGCCTGGACGACCTGGACGAAACGCTGTCCTCGACGAGCGCCCTGTATGAAACCCTGCTCGAGGTCGCGCTGCGCTGGTCGGAAAACGCCATGCATGCGCGCTACGGCCAGCCGCGCGACGCGCATGGCGTGGCGCAGCGCACGGTGGTGCTCGGCTTCGGCAAGCTCGGCGGCAACGAGCTGAATTTCTCGTCGGATATCGACCTCGTGCTGGCGTACGCGTCGGGTGGAGAAACCGATGGCCCGCGTCCGCTGGACAATGGCGAGTACTTCATTCGCGAAACGCGCCAGCTCGTGCGCCTGCTGGCCGAGCCCACGGTCGATGGCATCTGCGCGCGCGTGGACCTGCGATTGCGTCCATTCGGCAATGCGGGAAGGCTTTCGTTGCCCTTCGCGGCCATGGAGCAGTACTACCAGCGCGAGGGCCGTGACTGGGAGCGCTACGCATGGATCAAGGCGCGCCCCGTGGCCGGCGATCGCGTGGCCGGGCGCGAGCTTCAGGACATGTTGCGGCCCTTCGTCTATCGCCGCTACCTGGACTACACCGCTTTCGCGGGATTACGCGAGATGAAGGCGCTGATCGATGCGGAGGTGGCGCGCAAGGATCTCGCCGGGAACCTGAAGCTCGGGCCCGGAGGCATTCGTGAAATCGAGTTCGTGGTGCAGCTCACCCAGATGATCCGCGGCGGCCGCGACCCCGCGCTGCGCGTGCGAGGCCTGCTGCCGGCATTGCGGGCCTGCGAGGCGCGAGGTTATATCCCGTCGGCACGGGCGAAGCTGTTGCGCTCCGCCTACGTGTTCCTGCGCAGGTTGGAGAATCGCGTGCAGATGCTGCGCGATGCGCAGACCCACGACATCCCGGACGACGTCTTGTCGCGCGAACGGCTGGCGCTCGGGCTCGGCTACCCCTCCTGGGAAGATCTCGCGCTCGACCTCGCCCGTCATCGCGACGCCGTGTCGTCCGAGTTCGCCGCCGTGCTCGTACCCGAGGCGGGTGGAACCGCGACGGCACCGGTCGCCGATGTCGCGCTTTGGCAGGCGGCGCGGGACGAGACACTGGATGCCGCGACGATGGAGGCATCGGGCTTTCGCCCCGGCGAGGAAGCCGCCGCCGAGCTGGTCAAGCTTCCGCGCACGGCCGCGGTGCGATCGATGTCGGCGCGGTCTTCCGAACGCATCGAGCGTCTGATGCCCCAACTGATCGGCGCGGCGCGTGGCAGCGTGGCGCCGGTGGCCAGCCTCCTGCGCATGCTGCGCCTGGTCCAGGCCGTGGCGCGGCGCTCGTCCTACCTCGCCCTGCTGGACGAGCAACCGAACGCGCGGCGCCGTGTCGCGAGCGTGTTCGCGGACAGCGCCTTCCTCGCCGAGCGCGTGATCGCGCAACCGCTGTTGCTGGACGACGTGCTCGATCCGCGCATCGACCAGTTGCCGCTCAAGCGCGCGGATATTTCGGCGGAGATCGCGCGGACCCTCGGTGCGCTGGACGAACGCGACGCCGAGCAGGAACTGGAACGCATCAACGAATTCCGGTCGAGCATCGCCTTTCGCCTCGGACTGGCCTTCAACGACGGCCGCGCGGACGCCACGGCCACGGCGCGGCGCCTCGCCGGACTGGCCGAGGCGGTGGTCGCGGCGATCCTCGCCCTGGCCACGCGCGAACTCACCGCCCAGCATGGCCGCCTGCCGGGCGAGGGCAGCGGCTTCGTCGTCCTCGGCTATGGCAGCCTGGGCGGCGAGGAGCTTGGCTTCGCCTCCGACCTGGACCTGGTCTTCGTCTACGACGGCAAGCGGGCCAACGCGATGAGCGACGGCCCGCGTCCTGTCGACGGCACGCGTTGGTACCAGCGCCTCGCGCAACGCGTGATGCACTGGTTGAGCGTGCAGACCCATGCCGGCAGGCTCTACGACGTGGACACGCGTTTGCGGCCGGACGGATCGAAGGGACTGCTGGTCGCGAGTGTCGACGCGTTCGAGGCCTACCAGAGGGACCGCGCATGGACCTGGGAGCACCAGGCGTTGCTGCGTGCGCGGCCGGTGGCTGGCGACACGCGGCTTGGGGCCGCGCTGGCGGGCATCCGGCGCGAAATCCTCGGCGCCCCCCGCGATGCCGCGCGCGTTCGTGCGGAGGTGGGTGCCATGCGCGCGCGCTGGCGCGGCGAACGCGACCGTTCCGATGCCACGCATGTCGACCTGAAACAGGGCGCGGGTGCCCTCATCGACATCGAGTTCATCCTCCAGGGAATGGTGCTCGGGCACGCGGCGGCGCATCCGTCGGTGCTCGACACGCACGCCAGCAGTACCTTGATCGACGTGCTGCGTGAGGCGGGATTGTTCACCCAGGCCCAGGCCGACACCTTGCACCTGGCACACGCGGACCTGTTGCAGATGGGGCTCGCGTGCACGCTCGACCTGCGGCCGCGCATCGCCACGCGCACGCCCGCGCTCGACGCGCTGTGCGAAGGGGTTGGGCAGGTCGCGACGGAGCTCGGCTTCGACTTCTCCGGACACGGTGAGTTGGCGGCACAGGGTGCCTGAAGCCGTGCGCGGCGGTATGCTGTCCGGCCGCTCAACGACACGATCCCGATGACCCGAACCCCGTTGCTGATCGACACCGACCCCGGCGTGGACGATGCCCTGGCCATCCTCATGGCCCACGAGCACGCCGACGTCGCCGCGCTGACCGTTGCCGCGGGCAATGTCGGGCTCGAGCATACGGTGCGTAACGCGCGCACGCTGGTGGAACTGATCGGTGCTGCGACGCCCGTGCATCCGGGCTGCCCCTCGCCCCTGGTTCGTGCGCCCGACGAGGATGCGGCGTTCGTCCACGGTGCCGACGGTTTCGGTGATGTCGGCTTCGCCGAACCCGCCCTCGCCGCGCAGGCCGAGCACGCCGCGCTCGCCCTGATTCGCCTGACCCGGGAGCGCCCTGGCGAGTTGACCCTGGTGGCGCTGGGCCCGCTCACCAACCTGGCGCTGGCCGTTCGCCTCGATCCGGCGTTCCCGTCGCGGGTGAAGCGCCTCGTCGTGATGGGAGGCGCCGTCACCGGCCATGGAAACACCGGCAAGATCCCGGCGGAGTTCAATATCGGTTTCGACCCCGAGGCGGCCCATGTCGTGTTCGAGGCCTTCGAGATGTTCGACCTCGTGGATTGGGAGGCGACCGTCCGCCACGCCTTTGCCGACGAGGTCTACGAGGGATGGATAGCCAAGGGCGATGGCCGGGCGGTTTTTTTTGAGAAGATCTTCGGCACCGCGCGCCGCTTCAACGCCGAGCACGAGCGCACGGGCTTCATCGCGGCCGATGCGTTGGCGATGGCGGTGGCCCTCGATCCGGCCATGGTGGTCCGAGCGGAGACCCGTCATGTGGCGATCGAACTGGACGGCCGCCTGACCCGTGGCGCCACGGTCGTGGACTGGCACCGGCGTCTCGGTGGCACGGCCAACGCCCGGATCGTGCTCGAAGTGGACCAGGATCGTTTCCGTGACTTGATCGCCGGGGCCTTGGGCGCTCGCTAAGCCCTGTAGGGCCTGGTGGGGGGCTGGTGGGGAGCCAAATAGCGGGAGGGGGCTGGCGGGAGACTGGTGGGAGCCGACCTTGTCGGCGATCCCGCGGCAGCGGGCCACCTCGAAGCAGGCATCCATCGCCGACAGGGGCCGGCTCCCACCTTGAGCCGGACCCCCGGGGCGTCAACATGGCCAGGCTTGCCGCCACCCGCCGCGCTGGTTACAATGCCGCTCTTTTCACCCCGCTATTTCTCAGGTTCAAGCCATGAAAGAGAACATCCATCCGAAGTACCAGCCGGTGGTCTTCCAGGACCTGTCGTCCGATTTCGCGTTCCTGACGCGTTCGACGATGTCCAGCAAGGAGACCGTCAAGTGGGAAGACGGTAACGAATACCCGGTGATCAAGCTGGATATCAGCAGCCATTCGCACCCGTTCTACACGGGCAAGCAGAAGACGCTCGACGTCGGCGGCCGCGTCGACAAGTTCCGCCAGCGTTACGGCAAGAAGTAATACCCGGAAAGCGGCACAAAAACCGCGACGAAATCCGCGCGCCGCCTGCGGGGTGGCGTTTCGCGAGGATCGACGGACACGGGGCGAGCCCATGGCTTGCCCCGTGTCTTTTTGCGTCCGTGGATCGCCGGGATCGAACGGACGTTCGAACAGCCTCTGTGCGATAATGGGGAACTTCGGCTGCACGTAGTGGCCGGTACGACGCCTTCCCCAGGGTGCCGTTTCCCCAAAATCGCCGAGAACGAAGAGGAGCTCGCCGTGTCCGACGCCAAAACCGTCAAATTGGTCGATGAATCCAACAAGCCCGTAAGCGAACTGCCGGTCATCGGCGGCACGCTCGGCGCCGAGTGCGTCGACATCGGCACGCTGTACAAGGACACCGGCTACTTCACCTACGATCCGGGCTACGGCAGCACCGCCAGCACCAAGAGCGCCATCACCTACATCGACGGCGACAAGGGCGTGCTGCTTTATCGCGGCTACCCGATCGAGCAGCTTGCCGAGAAGTCCACTTTCCTGGAGACCTCGTACCTGCTGCTCAACGGCGAACTGCCCAGCAAGACAGAGTTCGCGAAGTTCGAGCACGACATCACGCATCACTCGATGATGCATGAGAACCTCAAGTTCTTCCTGCGCGGCTTCAACCACGACGCGCACCCGATGGCCATGCTGGCCGGCTCGATCGCTTCGCTTTCGGCGTTCTACCACGACAAGCTCGACGTCGATAACCCGGAAGACCGCAAGCTCGCCGCCATCCGCCTGATCGCGAAGATGCCGACGATTTCCGCCGCCATCTATCGCCACTCGATCGGCTGGCCCACGCGTTATCCGCGCAACAACCTCGAGTACGTCACGCGCTTCCTGCACATGATGTTCGAAGTGCCGAGCGAGCCGCTGGAGCTGAATCCCGTCGTCGCCAAGGCGCTCGACCTGCTCTTCATCCTGCACGCCGACCACGAGCAGAATGCCTCCACCTCGACGGTTCGCCTGGTCGGCTCGACCGGTGCCAATCCGTACGCGTCGATCGCCGCCGGCATCACCGCGCTCTGGGGCCCGGCGCACGGTGGCGCCAACGAAGCCGTGCTCAAGCAGCTCGAGGAAATCGGTTCCGCTGACAAGGTCGAGACCGCCGTCAAGCGCGCGAAGGACAAGAACGACTCCTTCCGCCTGATGGGCTTCGGCCACCGCGTGTACAAGAACTTCGATCCGCGCGCGAAGATCATCCGCGAGATGTGCCACAAGGTACTCAACGAACTCGGCGTCAACGACCCGTTGCTCGATGTCGCGATGAAGCTGGAAGAAGCCGCGCTCAAGGACGACTACTTCGTCGAGCGCAAGCTGTACCCGAACGTCGACTTCTACTCGGGCATCATCTACAAGGCGCTCGGCATTCCGACCGAGATGTTCACCGTGATGTTCGCCATCGCGCGCACGTCCGGCTGGATCTCGCACTGGATCGAGCAGCACGAGACGCCGGGATCGCGCATCGGCCGCCCGCGCCAGATCTACACCGGCGCCGACGTTCGCGACTACGTACCGAACGACAAGCGCTGAGAAAAAACCCCGCGAAAGCGGGGTTTTTTTTGTGCCGGCGCCGGGAGTGGAGAAGCGCTCCCACAGGGCGCTCTCACCCTTGGGTTGGCCGTCAGGACGACGCCTGGAAAGCGGCGATGTCCTCTTCCGCCAGCAGCTCCTGCACCATGGCTGCCGTGGCGCGGCGCATGGGCCGTTCGTCCACGCGATCCAGGGGAGCCTGGCGCAAGGCGTCCATGGGCAACACGGTCAGGTCGAAGGGAATGCCGTCGGCACCGAACAGCAGTACCGGATGCTCGCTCTGCGCCGTGCCCGACCAGCGCAACCGGCGTGTCTGCGTCTCCAGCGGAATGCCTTGCTCGCGAAGGAACAGCCCGGGCGCTTCCGGGTCGTCGCTGAAGACGTGCAGGCAGACGGCGGAATGCTCATCGGCCGTACCCTCGAGAACCGCGCCGACCAGGCGCGCATCGAAGCCACGCAGGAACCGCATCGCTTCCACCGCGGCTTCGCGCCGGGCGCGAAGCGCCTGCGGCTGGGTATCGGCGTGGAAGATGCGCTGGTGCTCGCGCAGTGCGTCCTCGATCTCGTTGTTGCGGGGCAGGGCCTGCGTATCGACGATGCCGAGCCGTTCGGCGGCCTTCACTTTCGCGTGGTGGAAATCGCGAATGCCATGCTCGCTCATCAGGCGCGCCGCCTCCTGGGCGACGAGGACGCGGTTACGCTGCGTCCGGTCCTGGGCATGGATCCTGTGGTGTTCGCCTCGTGCCATGACTCACCCCCGTGTGGTGTGAACGTGTGCCAGGCGCGCGACCGCTGGCTCGGCGCGCGCGTCAGAAGATGTCGTAGGCGTGTTCCTGCTGTTCCTCCTGCTGTTTTTGTGTCGCCTGTTCGCGGAGACGGTCGACGTCCTCGACCTTCATGATCTCGTTCATCCCGCCGGGCGAGGGCAGGCCCGAGCCCGGGTCGATCTGCACCGTCGCGATACCCGGCGGCATCGCCAACATATGGGACGGCTTGTCCTTGAGGAAAGCGCCCATGTAGTCCATCCAGATGGGCAGGGCGGCCTTCGCACCGAACTCGCCACGTCCCAACGAACTGAAGTCGTCGAAACCGACCCAGACCGCCGTCGACACGTCGCCGTTGAAGCCGACGAACCAGGCATCGCGATGGTCGTTGGTGGAGCCTGTCTTGCCCGCGATGTCGTCGCGACCCAGGGCCTTGGCCGCGGCGCCGGTGCCGCGCTTCACCACGTCCTGCATCAACGACGTGACCAGGTAATCGTTGCGCACGTCGATCACGTGCGGCGCCAGCTTCGGTGGCTCCGACGTGCTGGCGTGCGCGTCGGCGGGGAGCACGGCATCGCCGGTTCCGCTGCCGGCGGCGGTGCTCGACGTTGCCGGGCGGGCCGGAATCAACGCCGTGGACGCTTGGGTCGGCGGTCCCGGAAGCGTCGGGTTCAACAGGCGTTCCTGGCATTCCGCACAGGCCCGCTCGGGATTGGCCACGTAGACGGGATTGCCGTCGCGATCGTCGATCCGGGAGATGAAGTATGGCGTGACGAGGTAGCCGCCGTTGGCGAACACGGCATAGCCGCGGGCCATGCTCATCGGCGACACGGATGCCGTGCCGAGTGCGAGCGAGAGGTTCTGTGGCAAGGCATCCGGCGTGAAGCCGAACCGGGTCATGTATTCGCGGGCGAAGCGCAGGCCGATGGCGTCGAGCAGGCGCACGGAGACCAGGTTCTTCGACTTGACCAGCGCTTCGCGCAGGCGCATCGGGCCATCGAACTTGTTGTCGTCGTTGGCCGGGGTCCACATGCCGTCCGGCCGCGACGGATCCGGGAAGGCCACGGGCGCGTCGTTGACGATGGACGCCGGCGTGAAGCCACGCTCGAAAGCCGCCGAATACAAGTAGGGCTTAAAGCTGGAGCCAGGCTGACGGGCCGCCATCACGGCGCGGTTGAACTTCGAGCGAACGAAGCTGAAACCGCCTACCAGTGCGCGTACGGCGCCGTCTTCGGGATCGAGCGAGACCAACGCGGCCTGCACCGCGGGGATCTGTGTGAGACGCCATTCGAGCCGGGCTGGTTCCACCCTGGCTGCCGGTGCCTCCTTGCCCTCCTCCGGGGCGCCGCTGGCGACATCCTCGTTCACGTCGTCCTTCGCGGCACGGAACAGGCGGACCACGTCGCCGCGCTTCAGTACGGCGTCCACGCGGGTGGGTGCGGCTCCCGCGCGCCCTTCATTGACGTACGGACGAGCCCATGCCATCGACTCCAGGCTGAGCGTGACCGTCTCCTTGGGCGAGAGATACACCTTGGCCTCCTTTGCGCCGGTCTCCGTGACGATGCCGGGCATCATGCCCGCGACGCTCGTGTAGCCGGCGAGAACGCGGTCGTAATCTTCGGGGCCCGCCTGGGCCGGCAGTTCCTCGTGGCCCTCGGGGCCGCGGTAGCCGTGCCGGCGGTCATAGGCCGAGAGCCTGCCGCGTAAGGCCTCGTTGGCGGCGGCCTGGCTGTCGCTGGGCACCGTGGTATGCACCACGTAACCCTCGGTCAGCGCATCGTTGCCGAATTTCTCCAGCACCTGCTGGCGGACCATCTCGGCGAGGTACGGCGCGTCCACCTCGATCTGCTGCTCGTGCGGGAAGGCGTCGTTGGGCTCCTTGATCGCCTCGTCGTACTCCGCCTTCGTGATGAAACGGTTGCTCAGCATCTGCCCGAGCACCCAGTCGCGGCGGGCGAGCAGGCGCTTGGGGTTGTTCAGCGGATTGACCACGGAGGGTAACTGGAAGGTGGAGGCCAGCGCGGCGCTCTCGGCCACCGTGAGCTGGTCCAGCGTCTTGCCGTAGTAATACGACGCGGCTGCGGCGAGGCCGTAGGAGCGGTGGCCCAGGAACATCTTGTTGATGTAGAGCTCGAGGATCTGGTCCTTCGTCAGCTCGTTTTCCATGCGCAGGGCGATGAACATCTCGGTCAGCTTGCGGGAGTAGAGCTTCTCCGGGCTGAGGAAGAAGTTGCGCGCCACCTGCTGGGTGATGGTGGATCCACCCGGTCCCTTGTCGCCGCCGGAAAGGATCACGTGGATGCCCGCGCGGGCGATTCCGTGCCAGTCGACGCCCGGATGACTATAGAAGTCGGCGTCCTCGGCCGATAAAACGGCATTCTTGAGACGCGCCGGCACGTCGGCGATGCGCACGGGAATGCGCCGGGTCTCGCCGAAGGAGGCGATCAGGCGGCCGTCGGAGCTCAGCACGCGCAGGGGAACCTGCATGTGGTAATCGCGCAGGACCGCCACGGAAGGCAGGCGCGGTGCCAGGAGCCAGTAGGCGACGCCCACGGCGCCAACCACGAACAGGATGCCGGCCAGGGCGAGGTACAGCGCATAGCGCAGCAGACGCTTGAGGATTCGCATGGATGGGGAGGGGTCACCGCCGTATGGTCGTGGCGAAGTATAGAGCCAAGCCGGGGGACGGGCGGGGCGGGCGAGGTTCGACCCGGTATGAGGGGGTTTCGCTAACCCAGTGACTGGATTTGTGAATTAGTGCCGGTAAGCGGCCCCGACCGGCCGTTGCCAATCTGTTAAGTTTTAGATCTAATGCCTTCGCGCCGAAGACCAATTCCGACAAGGCGCGGGGAAGGGGGAATCGTGGGGCTCTTTACACCCAAGGCGGCGCCGTTGATCGGCGTCGATATCAGCTCGACCGCGGTAAAGCTGCTTCAACTCAGCCAAGCCGGCGGGCGTTATCGCGTCGAGCACTACGCCGTCGAGCCGCTTCCACCCAATGCGGTGGTGGAAAAGAACATCGTCGAGGTCGAGGCGGTGGGAGAGGCCATCCGACGGGCTCTCGCCCGTTCCGGCGCCAAGCTCAAGCACGCCGCCGCGGCGGTAGCCGGCTCGGCCGTGATCACCCGCATCATCCCCATGTCGGCGGATCTCTCCGAGGACGACCTCGAAGGCCAGATCCAGGTCGAGGCGAACCAGTACATTCCCTACCCGATCGAGGAAGTCAGCCTCGATTTCGAGGTGCTGGGGCCGGTTCGCGACAATCCCGAGATGAACAACGTGCTCCTGGCCGCCTCGCGGACGGAGAACGTCGACATGCGCATCGCCGCGCTGGACCTGGGCGGCCTGACCGCGCGGGTCATCGACGTGGAAGCGTTCGCCATGGAAAACGCCTTCGGCATGGTGGCCGACCAGCTCGCGGTCTCGCGTGACGCCCTGGTCGCCGTGGTCGATATCGGCGCGACCATGACGACCCTCGCGGTGCTCAAGAACCAGCGGACGATCTATTCCCGCGAGCAGGTCTTCGGCGGCAAGCAGCTCACCGACGAGATCATGCGCCGCTACGGCCTGTCCTACGAGGAAGCCGGCCGGGCCAAGCGCAAGGGTGGCTTGCCCGAGTCCTACGAGATGGAGGCGCTGGAGCCGTTCAAGGAATCGCTGGTCCAGCAGGTCAGCCGCCTGCTCCAGTTCTTCTTCGCCGGCAGCGAGTACAGCCGTGTGGACCAGGTGGTGCTGGCCGGCGGTTGCGCCTCGATCGACGGCATCACCGAACTGCTCGAACAGCAACTGGGCGTGCCTTGCGTGGTGGCCAACCCGCTGGCGCGGATGGCCCTGTCCAGCCGCGTGCAGGCCCAGACCCTCGCCCAGGATGCCCCCGCGTTGATGATCGCCGTCGGCCTGGCCATGAGGAGTTTCGACTGATGGCACGCATCAACCTACTTCCCTGGCGTGCCGAACGCCGCAAGCAGCGGGAAAGGGAGTTCTACACCCAGCTGGGCCTCGCCTTCGGCGCCGCGCTGGTGGTGCTGATCGGGTGGTCGTTCTGGATGGATGCGCGCATCGACAACCAGGGCGAGCGGAACACGTACCTGCAGACCGAAATCAAGCAGCTCGACGACCGCATCGCGAAGATCAAGGACCTGGAGAAGGTCCGCTCCGACCTCCTCCAGCGCAAGCAGATCATCGAGCAACTCCAGGCTAACCGCTCGCAGATGGTCCACCTCTTCGACGAACTCGTGAAGACGATTCCTTCCAGCGCCCGCCTGGCCGGCATGAAACAGTCCGGCGATTCGATGTCGCTGGACGGCGTGTCGCAGTCCAACTCGAGCGTGGCCGAGTACATGCGCAACATCGAGGCGTCGCCCTGGATGGGCCATGCCGACCTGCGCAAGACGGAGAACACGCACGACGCCTCGCGGATGCCGTATCGCTTCGGCCTGGACGTGCGCCTGAACCAGCCCGGCGACACGCCTGATGGCGCCCCGGCGGGCGCCTCGACGAGCGCCGCGCCCGCCCCGGCCGCCGTCGTCCCCGCGCCGCTGGCCAATGCCGCGCAGGCCATCGGTGGGTCACCGGCGCCCGCGGCGCCGGGGCAGGCCCCCGCTACCGCCCCGGCGGGTGCGGCCCCGAACCCGGCCCCGGTCGCGCCGGCAGGAGCCAAGCCATGAAATTCTTCGACGACCTGCGCAACCTGGACCGCCACAACGTCGGCGGCTGGCCGAAGTCGATCAAGCTGTTCTTCACCATCCTGGTGTTCGCGGTGGTGCTGCTCGTGGGCTGGTATTTCCAGATCAGCAACCAGCAGGACGACCTCACCAACGCCGAAAGCCAGGAAGACCGGCTGAAGACCGAGTTCTCGCAGAAGCAAGCCAAATCGGCCAATCTCGAGGCGCTCGAACAGCAGCTGTCGGACATGCAGGACATGCTGCGCACCCTGCTGCGCCAACTGCCCAGCAAGACGGAAATGCCGGAACTGCTGATCGACATTTCGCAGACCGCGCTGGCCGCGGGTATCGAAACCGAGTTGTTCCAGCCCGGTCCGGAAACGCCCAAGGACTTCTACGCGGAGAAGCCGATCACGTTGCGCATGATCGGTACCTATCACCAGTTCGGCACCTTCATCAGCGGCGTCGCGTCGCTCCCGCGCGTCGTCATCCTGACGCTGCACGACGTCTCGCTCAGCCCGAAGGACGCGAAGGATGGCAAGGCTGGCTCCGGACAACTCGTCCTCCAGGGCACGGTGAAAACCTACCGCTACCTCGACGACGATGAAACACCGAAGCCCGCGCAGACGGTGAAGGGGAAGAAGTGATGACACGCGCACATGCCATCCTTCGGCCGGCCGCCATCGCTTTGTTCAGCGTCCTGGCCCTTGCCGGTTGCACGCGCGGCACCTCGGACCTGCGTGAGTGGGTCGATGCCGAGAAACACAAGAAGGGCGAGCCGATTCCACCGTTGCCGGTGATCCGCACGTTCGAAACGTTCGCCTACCAGGACCAGGGCGCCCGTGACCCGTTCAGCCCGAGCACGGCGGAAATGGACACGAGCGTCTCGAACGGCCCACGCCCGGACGAAAACCGTCCGAAGGAACCGCTGGAAATGTTCTCGCTAGACAGCCTGAAGATGGTTGGCACGGTCGGTGCTGGTGCCAAGCTGGAGGCGCTCGTGAAGGATCCCGGTGGGGTGATCCATCGCGTCCACCGCAATGAGTACATGGGGCAGGCCTACGGCCGTATCACGGCCGTCGGGGAGGATCGGATCGATCTGGTCGAGCTGGTGCCGAACGGCAGCGGTGGCTGGATGGAGCGTCCGGCAAGTATCGCGGTCGGCGAAAAATAAGAACTCGGGGATGACGCACATGACGACCAAACTCAATCTGCCGGGTAGCGCGCGCCATCGTTCGCGCCGCTGGATCCTCGGCGCCGCACTGGCCTTGTCCGGAGCTTTCGCGGGCACGGCCATGGCCGCCAACTCCCTGCAGAACGTCACCTACGATGCGCAGCCGGGAGGCCGCGTCGAGTTGACCCTTGCCTTCTCGGACGCCGCCCCGGAGCCCAAGGTCTTCACGACCAGCAATCCGCCGCGCATCGCGATCGACCTGCCGGATACGACCAACGCCTACAGCACCCGCCATCTGGATATCGGCAAGGGCGCCACCTCGGGTGTTTCGGTGGTTTCCGCCGGCGGGCGCACGCGTGTCACCGTCGAACTGTTCCGCGATTCGGCCTATAGGACGCGCGTCCAGGGCAAGAACCTGATCGTGACCGTGAACAACGGCCCGACCAGCGCCACGACGACGACGGCCACCGTGTCGGATCCGACCAAGGCACTGCCATCCAGCGCGGGTGTACCGCTGTCGAACATCGATTTCCGTCGCGGCCAGAACGGCGAAGGCCGGGTACTGGTGACGCTCGGCAGCAGCGCCTCGACGCCGGAAATGCACCGCGAAGGCGATCACGTGATCGTCAGCCTGCCGGGATCCACCTTGCCGCCGAAGCTCGCCCAGCGCCTGGACGTGCTCGATTTCGCGACACCCGTGCAGTCGATCGAGCCCAGCTCACGGCCGGGCGGTGCCCGCCTGGATATCCGCACCAAGGGCGAGATCGAGATCTCGGCCTACCAGAACGGCACCGAATATGCCGTCGAAGTGGCACCGAAGAAGGCCGCCGCACCGACTGGAAAGAACGCCAAGGGGCAGGAACCGACGTATTCGGGTTCGCGCCTGACCTTCAATTTCCAGGACATTCCCGTGCGTTCGGCCTTGCAGCTGATCGCCGACGAAGCCAAGCTCAACCTCGTCGCCTCCGACAGCGTCGGCGGCAGCGTCACCCTGCGCCTCGTCAATACGCCGTGGGACCAGGCGCTCGACGTGATCCTGCGCGCCAAGGGCCTGGACAAGCGCCGCAGCGGCAACGTCGTCTGGATCGCGCCGCAGGCGGAACTGGCCAACTACGAGCAGAGCCTCGCCGACGCCCGCCAGAAGGCCCAGGAGTCCGCGGAACTCATTTCCGACTACATCCCGATCAGCTACGGCAAGGCGGAGGATATCGCCAAGCTGCTGACCTCGGGCAGCATGCAGGGCGGTGGCTCGTCCGGCGGTGGTAACACGACGCGCGGCTTCCTCTCCCCTCGCGGCAGCGTCTCCTTCGACGACCGCACGAACACCCTGCTGATCAACGATACGCCGGACAAGATCCGCGACCTGCGCGAGCTGATCGGCACGCTCGACCGCCCGGTACAGCAGGTGCTGATCGAGTCACGCATCGTCGTCGCCACCGACCAGTTCACCCGCCAGCTCGGCGTCCGCTGGGGCGCGCAGGCGTTCAACCATAACAACGCCAACCAGATCGTCGGCACCACGCCGAACCTGAGCGGCGGCACGGACGGCACCGGCACTGGTGGCCTGGTGACGAGCGTCCGCAACAGCGACGTGAACTACGCCAACGCCGTCAACCAGTACAACGCGAACGGTGGAACCGGTGACCTGCCGACACGCGACGCCTACGAACTGCCGGGCGGCTACAACGTGAACCTGCCCGTCTCGAACCCGGCCGGCAGCATCGGCCTGGCGATCCTCGGCGCGAACTATCTGGTCGATCTCGAACTCTCGGCCGCACAGACCGAAGGCCGCAGCGAAGTGATCTCGAGCCCGCGCGTCATCACCGCCAACCAGCAGGAAGCGGTGATCAAGCAGGGTACCCAGATCGGTTACGTGACCTACCAGGCCTCCAGCACCGGCGGTGGTGCATCCAATGCCACCGTCCAGTTCAAGGATGCGGTGCTCGAACTGCGCGTGACGCCGACGATCACGGCGGACAGCCGCGTCTACCTCAAGATCAACGTGAAGAAAGACGCTCTCGCCGGCAATACGCCGTCGCCGGGCGGTGGCTTCGTCCCGTCGATCGACACCCGCGAGATCAATACCTCGGTACTGGTCGACAACGGTCAGACCGTGGTCCTGGGTGGCATCTACGAGATCACCAAGTCGAACACCACGGACAAGGTGCCCGGTCTTGGCGATATCCCTGGTCTGGGCGTGCTGTTCCGCCGCACCAATCGCGGCAACAACAAGGCCGAGCTGCTGATCTTCGTCACGCCACGCATCCTGAGCGATACGTTGCAGTAAGGTTCCGTCACCCGCTTGTCCGAACGCCCGCGCTCGTCGCGGGCGTTTTTTTTGGGTGGGAGCCGACCCTGTCGGCGATCCCGCGGCAGCGGGCCAGTCCACCGCAAGCATCCATCGCCGACAGGGTCGGCTCCCACCACGGCGAGCTCCCCTGCCGGTGGTTGGCTAAACTTCTCGGCGCGAGTGTGGTCTCATCAGCCATTCCGCGTTACGAGTTGCCCAGATGACCACATCGCCAACCGATGCAACGCCTCTCCAGGCGTCCTTCGTTCGTCTTCGTGAGGAGCTGGCACGCGGCATCATCGGCCAGCCGCATCTGGTCGAATGCCTGCTGATCGCCTTGCTGGCCGACGGCCACCTACTGGTGGAAGGGGCTCCGGGCCTGGCCAAGACCACCGCGATCAAGGCGCTGGCGACACGTGTGGAGGCCGACTTCCACCGCATTCAGTTCACGCCCGACCTGCTTCCCGCCGACCTCACCGGCACGGATATCTTCCGGCCGCAGACAGGTGGGTTCGAGTTCGAGCGCGGTCCCCTGTTCCACAACATCGTGCTGGCCGACGAGATCAATCGCGCGCCGGCCAAGGTGCAGTCGGCCCTGCTCGAGGCCATGGCCGAGCGGCAGATCACCATCGGCCGGCGTACCTGGCCGCTGCCCGACCTGTTCATGGTCATGGCGACGCAGAACCCGATCGAGCAGGAAGGCACCTTCGCCTTGCCGGAAGCCCAGCTGGACCGCTTCCTCATGCACGTGACCATCGGTTATCCGGACGCCAACGCGGAACTGGCCATCCTTCGCCTCGCTCGCGAGCAGGCCCGCCAGGCATTGCATCCCGTACCGCCGCCGTCGCACGTGTTGCGCCCCGCCGACGTGTTCGCGGCTCGCGACGCGGTGCTGGATGTGCACATGGCCGAACCGCTGGAGTTGTACATCACCCAACTCGTGGTGGCGACGCGCGAGGCCGGCAAATACGGGTCGGAATTGGCCCGGTGGATCGCATGGGGCGCCAGCCCCCGCGCAACGATCGCGCTCGATCGTTGCGCCCGCGCGCACGCCTGGCTCGCCGGACGCGACTATGTCGTGCCCGATGACATCCACGTCATCGCGCATGAAGTACTCCGTCACCGCGTCCTTCCCAGCTACGAGGCCGAGGCCGAGGGCGTGCGTATCGACGCCCGTGATCGACCGTTTGCTGGACCTCGTCCCATTGCCGTGAACGCCATAGCACCCATCGCCGATGGGCGCGTCCGTGTGTCGCTCCCGGAACTCATCGCCTTGCGCTCGCGCGTCGCGCGCGCGCCTTCGCCGCCGGTCGTATCACGCGCGCAGCGCAGCGGGCAGAAGCCCGCGCGGTTGCACGGCCGCGGCATGGATTACGCGGAATCGCGCGTCTATCAGGCAGGCGACGATGTGCGCCGCATGGACTGGCGCCTGACGGCACGCAGCGGCGTCGCGCACACGAAGTTGTTCCAGGAGGAGCGCGAGGGGCGCTTGCTGATCCTTCTGGACACGAACGCGAGCATGCGTTTCGGAACGCGCACACGTTTCAAGTCCGTGCAAGCGGCGCGCGTGGCGGCCATGGCCGCGTGGTACGCCGTGCGCGGCTCGGATCGTGTCGGTGTGCTGGCGTTCGGCGGGCAACGACAATTGTTGCGTCCCCAGGGTGGCGCGCGCGGAGCGCTTGCGGTGGCAGGCGCCATCGCCACCTGGGATGGTTTGCCGCCAGGCGACGACGAGACCCTTTCCGCCGCGCTCCAGCGAGCGGGCAGGTTGATGCATGGCGCCTCGCGTGTACTGCTGGTCAGCGACGGCTTCGCGGTGGACGAGGCCGCGCGAGGCCGGATGCTGGGGCTGGTCGCGAAGGCCGAGGTCGCGGTGTTGGCCGTGGCCGATCCGCTCGAACTCGGTGAACCCCCCGCAGGCCGCTATCCGTTCGCGCATAAAGGCACGCATTACGACGTGGTCCTGCATGGCGAACGCCAACGCGCCGATTTCGCACGCGGCCTCGGTGAAGGCAATCGCCGGCTGACCGGGCTTTGCACGGGCCTGGGCTTGCGCCAGCGCACGCTCGACACAAGTGCCGATCCACTCGACGCCGTCGTGGCGCTTCTTGGAACGGCGAGGGGGCGTTGATGCCAGACAACGGCCCGGCATTGCGTGACATCCATGTGCCGCAGGTATCGATGTGGTGGCCGTTGGCGCCCGGCTGGTGGTTCCTGCTCGCTTTACTCGCCGCGCTGGCCGTGGGCCTGGTGATTTTCCTGCGCCGGCGTGGGGCGTGGCGACGTCACGTGGAGGCGACACTGTCGAGCCTGCGTGAGGCCGTGGCGAGGCATGCCGTGGACGGCGACACGCTGGCGTTCGCGGCGGCGGCGAGCGAACTCGTCCGCCGTGTCGCCCGTAGCCGCGACGCCGGCAGTGTGACGAAGTCGGGACAAGCGTGGCGCGATGCCCTTGCCGCCATGGCGCCGAAACGCGATGTCGACGCGCTCGTCGCGCTGGACGCCGCCAAATTCCGGCGCCGTGTGGATCTCGATGTCGCCGCCACGGCGCGAGACGTCGAAGCATGGGTGCGCGTGGCCATGAAGCCCCGGACCATCGTGAATGGGCGACTCGGGAGGCGCGCTCATGTCGCTGCCTGAGTTCGCGTGGCCGTGGATGTTCCTCGCCCTGCCGTTGCCGTGGTTGTTGCGCCGTGTATTGCATCCGGTGAAGCCGGCGCAGGCTCTGAACCTGCCGCAGCCGGGGCTCGTCCTCGTGCAGGCCTCGTTGACCAGGGCGCCTTTCTCCGCGACGTTGCTGCTCGCACTCGCATGGCTCTGCCTGGTGGCCGCCGCCGCGCGGCCGCAGCACCTCGGCCCACCGGAGCCGCAGCGGCGCAGTGGCCGTGCCACCATGCTCGCGGTCGATCTCTCCGGCAGCATGTCGCTCGACGACATGCAGTTGGCCGGCCGCATGGTCACGCGTTTCGCCGCCGTGGAGGCGATCGCCGGCGACTTCATCGATCGACGCGCGGGTGATGAGTTGGGCCTCATCCTGTTCGGTTCCCAAGCCTATCTCGTCACGCCGCTCACCTACGACCTCGATGCCGTGCGTGCGCAACTGCACGGCGCGGTGGTGGGGTTGCCGGGGCGCGAGACGGCCATCGGCGATGCATTGGCGGTGGCGGTGAAGCGGTTGGCCGACATGCCCGAACAGGCCCGCGTGGTCGTGCTACTGACCGACGGCGTCAACAACGCCGGCTCCATAGCGCCACGCGAGGCGGCTCGCGCGGCGAAGGCGGCAGGCGTGCGCGTCTACACCATCGGTATCGGTGCGAACGCGATGCGCGTGCCCGATTTCTTCGGCAGCCGCGTCGTGAATCCTTCCGCCGACCTCGATGTCGGCATGCTCACCGACATCGCCAACCAGACGGGCGGGCGTTTCTTCCGGGCCACCGACACCGATGAACTCGCCCAGGCCTATCGCGCCATCGACGCGCTGGAACCGGTGCCGCAGCAGGGTGCGTCGTTGCGGCCACACTACGAGCTGTTCCGCTGGCCATTGCTCGCCGCGCTGCTGCTGTTCGCGCTCGCGGCCCTGCCGCGCTATGTGACGGGTGCGAGGGCGGCCGCATGACTCGCTGGTTCGCCGATTTCCATTTCATCGAGCCGCGCTGGCTGTGGTTGCTCGTGCTCGTGCCGGTCATCGCATGGTTCGTCGGGCGGCGCCCCGGCGAGGAACGCGCACTGGCCCGTCTGGCCGATCCCGCGCTGTTGCCTTACCTGCTCGACGGCACACCCTCGGCATCGCGTGCGCCGGTCGTCGCTTTCGTCGCCGCCGCCTTGCTCGCCGTCCTCGCGCTGGCCGGACCGGCATGGGACAGGCAGGCGCAACCGCTGTTCGCCGAACGCGCTGCACAGGTGGTCGTGGTTTCGATGTCGCCGCATATGTCGTCACACGACGTGGTGCCCGACCGGCTGAGCAGGGCGCGCTACAAGGTGCGCGAACTCTATGCCGCCAACCGCGATGGCATGAACGCGCTGATCGCCTATACGGGCGAGCCCTTCACGGTGGCACCCCTGACCACCGACGCGCACAGCGTGGATGATCTGCTCACCGCCCTGGCGCCCGACACCATGCCGGTGGAGGGCGATCATCCCGGCAAGGCGATCGACCAGGCGGCTGAATTGATCCGGCATGCCGACCTGCGCGGCGGTTCCATCGTGCTGGTGACCGATCGCGCGGATGCCGAGGCTGTCGCGGCCGCGCGCCGGGCGCGCACGGCGGGGGACAGGGTCTCCGTGCTCGGCATCGGCACCACGCGCGGCGGTCCCATCGCCGCTACCGATGGCGGGTTCCTCAAGGACGAGAGCGGCGCTATCGTGATGGCGCCGCGCGATGACGCCTCGTTGGCCGCCGTGGCCGAAGCCGGCGGCGGACGCTATCTTCCCGTGGCGGACGACGCGTCCGATGTGACCGCGCTTGCCGGACTCTTGCAGGGCGATGGCGATGGCAAGGCTGTCGAGGGTGTTTCCTCCGGCCAGTGGCAGGATCGCGGGCCATGGTTGTTGCTGCCATTGCTGCCGATCGTGGCGCTGGCCTTTCGCCGCGGCTGGTTGCTCATCTTCGTTCTTGCCGTGCTGCCTCTCTCGCCCGCGCGTGCCGATGGTGTCGCCGACGTGTTCCGCACACGTGACCAGCAGGCCGCGCAGGCTCTGGCACAGGGCGATGCCAAGCGCGCGCAGGCACTGGCGCGGAATCCCGCGCTGCGCGGGGCGGCCGCCTATCGCGCAGGCGACTACGCCGCGGCCGAGGCGGCGCTGGCGCATGGCACCGACAGCGACTCGCAGTACAACCTTGGCAACGCGTTGGCGAAACAGCAGCGTTACCAGGATGCGATCGCCGCGTACGACCGCGCGCTGAAAGCGAACCCGGGCAATGCGGACGCCGCCGCCAACCGCAAAGCCGTCGCGGAATTCCTGAAGCGGCAGCAGGAGCAACAGCGCAAGCAGCAAGACAAGAAAGGCGGTAAGGGCCAGCAGGACAAGAACCCGCAAGGCCAGTCCGGCGACCAGGACAAGGATCGGCAGCAAGGCCAGCAGGACGGCAAGGATGGCCGTGACGGCGAAAGTGGAAAGCCATCGGGCGCCGACGGCAAGGAAGGCGGCGACGAGCAAGGCGCGAAAGACAATGCCGGCGAAGGCGAGGGCGGCGATCGCGGCAAGGACAGCGGCAAGGCGCAAGCGCCCCAGGGTGACGCGGCGGCGAAATCGCAGGCCGAACAGGCGCAGGCGAAGCAGGCCCAGGACGCGCTCAAGCAGAAGATGGATGCCGCGCTGACGGCCCCGCAGGAAGGAAAGGAAGGAAAGGATGGCGATCGGGCGCACGACCTCGGCGCGGTATCCGACAAGGATCCCTCGTCGAAATTGCCGCCCGATGTACAGCGCGCGTTGATGCGCGTGCCGGACGATCCCGGCGGCTTGTTACGGAGGAAGTTCATGCTCGAGTATCAACGACGCCATGGCGCGGAGCCGGAAGAATGAGATCGCCCCGGTTCCTGTTGTGCCTCATGCTCGTCTTCGCGCCCGTGCTCGTCTGGGCGCAGCCCGCGGCGCCCGTGGCATCGCTCGACCGCGACAAGATCGGTATGGGCGAGACGGTGACGTTGAACATCGAGATCGGCGACGAGACCTCTGACGCGCCGGATCTATCGCCACTGACGCCTGATTTCGTCGTGTTGGGCACGTCCACCAACCACTCGTTGAGCATCGTCAACGGTCGCCGGGAATCGCACACGATCCTCGGCATCGCCTTGCGTCCCCGCCGCGAAGGGCATCTCACCGTGCCCGCGCTGTCGATCGCAGGACAGCGCACCCAGCCGCTGTCGCTCGACGTGGCACCGTCCGGCGACGGCGGTGGCGCGGCGGCCGATCGTCCCGTCGCATTGGAAGGCAAGGCCGAGCCGTCGCAGGCGTATGTCGGCCAGCAGATCGACTACACACTGCGGCTGTACTTCGCGGTGAACCTCGCCGACGGCCAGTTGGGCGACCCCTCCGCCGAGGGGGCCGAAGTGCGCCGTGTCGGCCAGGACGCGAACTACCAGACCATGCGTGGCGGCCGGCGCTTCAACGTCGTCGAACGGCATTACGCCATCTTTCCACAGCACGCGGGCACGCTCGAAATCCAACCGCCGACCTTCCAGGGCACGGCGGTGGATCCGACGGATGCGAACTCCTTCTTCGGCGCCGGTGAGCCGGTCAGCGCCGTGGCGGATCGCGTGCGCATTGATGTGCGGGCGCGGCCGGCATCGGCGCCGGACGGCGCGTGGATTCCCGCGCGCGAGCTGAAACTGTCGCTCGAGGGCGTTCCCGCGGATGGCAAGGCGCGCGTCGGGCAACCGATCACGTTGAACATGCGTCTCGAAGCGACCGGCATGCCGTTCGAGGCCTTGCCCGCGCTCTCGCTGCCGAAGCTCGACGGCGCGGACGTCTACCCGGACAAGGCCGTGACCGGCGGTGGCAGCAGCGGCTCGTGGGTCACCGGACGTCGGCAGCAGAGCTTCGCCGTGGTGCCGACCCGGCCCGGCACGTTGCATATTCCCGAAACGACGTTGCACTGGTGGAACGTCGTCACCGACAAGGCCGAGGTGGCGACGGTTCCCGCGCACGACATCGTCGTGAGCGCCGGTTCCGCCGCGAGCGCACCCGTCGCATTCCCGCCCGCGTCGCAGGATGGACACGCAGCCGAGCCCGCACACGCATCGACGGCGGGTGGGAGCGCGCTGACGGCGCCAGCCCAGCCGGACATACCGTGGCGCTGGCTTTTCATCACTGCGCTGGCGCTGTGGCTGGCGACGCTCGCTGCATGGTTCGTCTTCGGCCGTCGCCATCGCGAAAAGACGCCGCCTGCCGGTCCTGGCGCTCCCGCCGTACCCGCGGCGACCCGTGAACGCCCTGCGCATGAGGTTTTTCTCAAGGCTGCGGCGGGTGACGATCTCGCCAGCATGGAGCGGACGCTGCTCCAATGGGCGCGCATCGTCAGGCCTTCCATCCGAACGCTGGGCGAGCTTTCGGCGGCGTTGCGCGAAGGGCCGCAGCGGGATGCGATCAACGCCTTGCAGCGTGCACGCTTCGCCGGAGGCGAGGCCCCCGGCCGCGCGCTCCATGGCGCCTTCGCGAAGGGCTTCGACTGGTCGCCATCCGCCGCGGCGAACGACGGCATGGGCCTGCCTCCGCTCTACCCCCGTTAGGAACTACAGCAACGCGGCGTAGACCGCGGTCATCGCGCCGCCGAAGGTGCAGAAGACCACCCGCGCCGGCACCCATGCGGCGGCACGCACGGCGTCAACCGCCATGCGCGCCGCGGCGTCGGCCGGATAGCCGTACACCCCCGCGCTGATGGCAGGGAAGGCGATCGATGCCAACCCTCGTTCGTGCGCGAGCTTGAGGCAATTCCCATAGCACGCGGCCAGCAGTGCTTCTTCCCCCCGCCCACCGCCATGCCACACGGGGCCCACGGTATGGATCACGAAACGCGCGGGCAGGGCGAAGCCAGGGGTGATCCGGGCCTCGCCGGTCGGGCAGCGGACACCGGGGCGAACCTCGGGAATGTCCCGGCAAGCGGCCAGCAAGGCCGGTCCGGCGGCCCGGTGGATGGCGCCGTCCACGCCGCCCCCACCCAGCAATGACTCGTTCGCCGCGTTCACGATGGCATCCACCGCGAGGGTAGTGATATCCGCCTGGATCACCTCGAAAGGCATGGGATTTTTCTCCTTGTGACGGCTCGCCAGCATTTAGCTACGATGACACCTGTCAGTTCTATCCATGCAGCCGAAGGTTATGGCCGACCAGCTCAAAGTTGAAGACATCTCGTTCGCCTATCTCATCAACGACGTGACCTTGCTCTTCCGCAAGCACTTCGACCGGCGAGCGGTGCGCTTCGGCCTGACCCGCGCCCAGTGGCGGGCCCTCAAGGCCCTGCATCGCCGGCCCGGGATGCGCCAGAACGAGCTGGCCGAACAGCTGGACATGGAACCGATCGCGGTGGGCCGTGTCATCGACCGTCTCCAGGCGGCCGGCTTCGTGGAACGTCGCGCCGATCCTAAGGACCGGCGCGCCTGGCGTCTCCACGACACCGAGCAGGCACGGGGTGTCATCGACGACATGGAAGATATCGCCCGTGGCCTGCGCCGGGACGCCACCCAGGGGATTTCCACCGACGATCTGCAGACCATGCTGGCGGTCCTGGATCGCATGAAGGAAAACCTTCAGGGGCTCGACGGACCTGTCGAAGAGGGCTGAGCGGGCGGTCAACCGGTCGGCAGCCATGTGCGTTAGCTTTTACGGATACCCGCCCTAAAACCTACGACCGCGTTCCCCCAGCGCGGCGACCGAAGCCCCAGGATTCGGCCGGAGCCCAGATGCAGCGATCCCCAGGGAAGAAACTCCTACTCGTCGTCGGTCTCGTGGCCGTCGTGGCCGTCGGCGTCGGCCTATGGCGTCACGACGCTGGGGGCAAGGAGACCCAGAATGCCGGGAAGCCCGCGGCCGCCGGCGTGCCCGTCGCGACCGCCGTGGCCACGCAGGGAGAAATCGACCTTTCGCTGAAGGTGATCGGCCGCGCCGAGGCGTATTCGACGGTCAACGTTCGCTCGCGGGTCAACGGGCAGTTGGAGTCGTTGGCGTTCACCCCGGGCGCCCACGTGAAGAAGGGCGACCTGCTCGCCCGCGTGGACCAGCGCCCGTTGAAAGCGGCCTACGACGAGGCACAGGGCAATGTCGCCCGCGACCAGGCACAGTTGGTGAAGGCCGAAGCCGACCTCGAGCGTTACCAGAACATGCTCGGCAAGGGATTCGTCAGCCGTGCGGACTACGACCTTTACAAGGCCAACCTCGGCGTCGCCCGCGCCGCGCTGGAAAGCGATCGTGCCGCCGCCCGCGCAGCGCGGACCCAGCTCGAATTCACCACGATCGTCGCCCCGTTCGATGGCGTGACCGGCGCGCCGCTGGCCTATCCCGGCGCGACGCTGACCGCCGACACGACCGACATCGTGGTGCTGAACCAGGTCGATCCCATTCGCGTCGCGTTCGCCATTCCCGAGGACAGCCTGGCCGCCGTGCGTAACAGCCTGCGCCGCGGCACGCTGCCCGTCCACGCGAAGATTCCCGGCGACGACGGCGAACCGCTGACGGGCGAACTCGAGTTCGTCGACAACGCGGTGGATGCCACCACGGGCACGATCATCCTGAAGGGCCGCTTCGCCAACGCGGACGGGCGGCTCACTCCGGGCCAGTTCGCCGAGGTGACCCTGCCGACCACGCGCCTTGCCGACGCCATCAGCATCCCCGTGGTGGCCTTGCAGAGTTCGACCGCGGGTACGTTCGTCTTCGTGGTGAAGCCGGACGACACGGTGGAACAACGCACGATCGCCACCGGGGCGACGAGCGGGGACCGCGTCGTCGTCGACAAGGGTTTGCAGGCGGGCGAGCGCGTCGTCACGGAAGGCCAGATGTTGCTCGTCGATGGCGCCCGCGTGCGCATCGACAAGGGCTGAGGGTCCCATCGTGAATCTTCCGGAACTCTGTATCCGCCGGCCGGTGATGACCACGTTGCTGATGGCGGCCCTGATCATCTTCGGTATCGCGGCTTACCCCAGGTTGCCGGTCAACGAGCTGCCCAACGTCGACTTCCCCACGATCAACATCAGTGCCAGCCTGCCGGGAGCATCGCCCGAGACGATGGCCTCGTCGGTGGCGACGCCCCTGGAAGCGCAGTTGTCCACCGTCGCCGGCATCGACTCCATGACCTCGTCCAGTTCGTTGGGCTCGACCACCATCACGGTCACCTTCGCGCTGGATCGCAGCATCGACGGCGCGGCGCAGGACGTCCAGGCGGCTATTTCCGCCGCCCAGCGCCAGCTGCCGCAGGACATGCCCACGCCGCCGACGTACCGCAAGGTGAATCCGGCCGACGCGCCGATCCTGTTCCTCACCATGCAGTCCTCGACGCTGCCCTTGTCCACGGTGGATGACTATGCGGAGACGGAGCTGGCGCAGCGCCTGTCGATGGTCGACGGCGTGGCCCAGGTGAACGTCTACGGGTCGCAGAAATACGCCGTGCGTATCGCGGTGGATCCGGACAGGCTCGCTGCCACCGGCATCGGCATCGACCAGATGCGCGAGGCGATCGCCGCGGCCAACGTGAACAAGGCCACGGGTTCGCTGAATGGAAAAAGGCAGTTGCTCTCGATCCGTTCGGACGGCCAGCTGATGCACGCCGCCGACTATGGCCAGGTGGTCGTGGCCTATCGCAATGGCGCGCCGGTGCGCCTGTCGGATATCGCCGTGCCGCGCGACAGCGTGCAGGACGACCAGAAGGCCAGCTGGTTCAACGGCAACCGTTCGATCACCCTGGCCATCCAGCGCCAGCCCGGCGCGAACACGGTGGAGACGGTGGACAAGATCCTCGCCTTGCTTCCCGCGTTCAAGGAAACACTGCCGCCATCGGTGAAGCTGAGCGTTATGTATGACCGTTCGGAATCCATCCGCGATTCCGTGCACGACGTGCAGTTCACCCTCGTGCTCGCGGGCGTCCTCGTGGTGCTGGTGATCTACCTGTTCCTCGGCAATGCCTCCGCCACGTTGATTCCCGCCGTGGCGCTGCCCATCTCGGTACTCGGCACCTTCGGCGCGATGTTCGCGCTGGGCTACAGCCTCGACAATCTTTCCCTGCTGGCGCTCACGCTCGCGGTCGGCTTCGTGGTGGACGACGCGATCGTGATGCTCGAGAACATCATGCGGCATATCGAGCAGGGCGAGGCGCCTTTCGACGCCGCCGTGAAAGGTGCCAACGAAATCGGCTTCACCATTTTCTCGATGACCCTTTCGCTGGTCGCCGTGTTCATCCCGGTGATGTTCATGGGTGGCATCGTGGGCCGTCTGTTCCACGAATTCGCCGTGGTGATCAGCGTGTCCATCCTGATCTCCGGTTTCGTTTCCATCACCCTCACGCCGATGCTGTGCAGCCGTTTCGTCAAGGCGCACGATCATGCGAAGCGCAGCGTCATCGTGGTGTGGTTCGATCGCGGGTTTTCCGCCGTGACCTCCGGCTATACGCGCACGCTGGCCTGGTGCATGAACCATCCCCGCACCGTGGTGGGCGTGTTCGCGCTCAGCCTGGCCGCTACCGCGCTGCTCTTCGTTATCGTCCCCAAGGATTTCATCCCCGCCGGCGATAGCGGCCAGTTGCGCGTGACGACCGAAGGCCCGACCGACATCTCCTTCGCGGCGATGTCCGCTCGCCAACAGTCGTTGGCCGAGATCGCGCAGAAGGATCCGAATATCGAGGCGGTCATGTCCAGCGTGGGCGCCGGTGGCGCGCGCGCCACCGTGAATTCCGGTTCGATGCTACTGCGCCTGAAGGATCGGAGCGAGCGTGGCCATACCACGCCCGACGAGATCATCCAGGAGCTGCGGCACAAGTTCGCCGAGGTGCCCGGCATCCGCACCTATATCCAGAACCCGCCCGCGATCCAGGTCGGCGGCCGCCAGTCCAAGGCGCAGTACCAGTACACGGTGCAATCGACCGACCTGCACGCGCTGTACGACTGGTCCGGCAAGCTGGTCGCAGCGTTCCAGAAGCTGCCCGGATTCCAGGACGTCACGACCGACCTCGACCTCAACAGCCCGTCGATGGTGGTGACGGTCAACCGCGACAAGCTCGCTCCGCTGGGCCTCACCATGGATCAGGTGCAGACGGCGCTGGGCACGGCGTTCGGCGAGAACCAGATATCCACGATCTACGGCGCGGCCACCCAATACTGGGTGATCCTGCAGGTCGAGCGGCGCATGCAGGACGACCCGGCCGTGCTGTCGAGGCTCTACGTCACCTCGGACAGTGGCAAGCTCATACCCCTCAACACCGTGGCGCGTTTCGAACGCAAGCCACAGGTATTGACGGTGAACCACCAGGGACAGCTGCCGGCGGTCACGGTGTCGTTCAATCTCGCTCCGGGCGTGTCGCTGAGCGACGCGGTGGCGAGCATCGACCGGGCGACGACGGAGATGAAATTGCCGCCGACCCTGAGCGGCAGCGTGCAAGGCACGGCGCAGGCGTTCCAGGATTCGGTCAAGGGCATGGGCTTGCTTCTTCTGCTCGCCGTGTTCGTGATCTATCTCGTGCTCGGCATCCTCTACGAGAGTTTCATCCACCCGCTGACGATCCTGTCGGGCCTGCCGGCCGCCGCGGTCGGCGCGCTGCTGACGCTGGTGATCTTCAACGCGTCGCTCGACCTGTTCGCCTTCGTCGGCATTATCATGCTGGTGGGCATCGTGAAGAAGAACGCGATCATGATGATCGACTTCGCGCTGGAGCGTCAGCGCGAGGGAGGCGCCACGCCGTTCGATGCGATCTACGAGGCCTGCCGCGTGCGTTTCCGCCCGATCATGATGACCACGATGGCGGCCTTCGCCGGTACGCTGCCGATCGCGCTCGGCATCGGCGCGGGCGCGGAAACGCGGCGCCCGCTGGGCCTGGCGGTGGTGGGCGGATTGGTGGTGTCGCAGATCCTGACGCTCTACCTCACGCCGGTAATCTACCTCTACATGAATCGCCTGCAGGACCGCCTGTCCCCGATGAGAAACCGCCCCACGGTGGGAAGCCGCTTCAGCGGCGATCCCGCGGCGGCGGGCCAGGGTGAGGCGAGCACCCATCGCCGCTGAAGCGGCTTCCCACCGGAAGGCCGCTCCCCTAAAGGAAACGGCTCCAGCCACGATTTGGGTCAGTCGTGCGCGCCGTCCTTCGCGAAGGCGCCCGGAGCCGAGCCGAAATCACCGTTCGCCTGGGCCGCCATGTACGCGAACGTCGCATATACCGCCACGTTCTGCGCCAGCGCCTTCGGGTCGATCTTGTCGAGCGTGTCGTTGGCGTTGTGGTGGTAGTCGAAATAGTCCGTGCCGTCCTGGGTGAGCGACAGCGCGGCCATGCCCTTGGCGTGCATCTGCGAGAGATCGGAGCCACCGCCGCCGGGCTTGGTCGCGTCGTAGGCCACGCCGATCGGCTCGATCACCCTGGCGATCTGCTCGATGGCGCCGCGCGCTTCCGGCTTGACGCTGGCGGTCATGCGCCAGATGCGGCCCGCGCCGAAATCGGACTCGGTGCCGAGCTGGAACTTCGAGACTTCCTTCGCATGTGCTTCAGCGTAGGCGCGGCCGCCCCACAGGCCCATTTCCTCGTTAGCGAAGGCGATGACGCGGATCGTCCGGTCGGGGCGTTGCGGCATGTCCTTGATCAGCTTCGCCGCGGCGGCGGCGATTGCGACGCCCGCGCCGTCGTCGATCGCGCCGGTGCCGAGGTCCCAGGAGTCGAGATGGCCGCCGATCGCGACGACCTGATCGGGATGCTTGCGGCCCGTGACTTCGGCGATGACGTTGGCGCCTTCATACGTGCCCGCGAAACCGACGTCGAGGTCGAGCTTCAGGGTCACCGGCTTGCCTTCCTTGAGCACGCGTTCGAGCTGGTCCGCGTCGGGCAGCGACAAGGCGGCGGCCGGAATCGCTTTCTTGGGATCCTGGAAGCCGGTGACGCCGGTGTGCGGAGTACGGCTGTGCGGGTCGGTACCGGCGGAGCGCAAGAGGAACGCGGCGGCACCCATCTTCGCCGCCAGCACGGGACCGCCGGTACGGGTGGCCGAGCCCATGCGGTAGTCGTGGCCGTCCTTCTGCTGCTGCATGTGCGTCGAGACGTAGACGATCTTGCCCTTGACCGTCGCCGGATCCGCCTTCTTGAAGGCGTCCAGGTCGTCGAAGCCGACGACCTCGGCGGTGAGTCCGCCCGCCGGCGTGCCTGCCGAATAACCCAGGGCCGTGAGCAGCAGCGGCTGTGGGAACGGCGCGACGATTTCGGCATGCTCGCTACGGCGCTGCCACAACGGGTAGCTGACCTTCTCCGTATAGACCTTGTCGAAGCCCATCGCCCTGAACTTGGCGACCGTCCAGGCCACCGCGCGAGCATCGGCGGCGCTGCCGGCCACGCGGGCGCCGACTTCGGTGGTCAGGCCGGAGACGAATTCGTAGCCGGTGTTGTCGTTCATGGCGCGGTCGCGCAGCGCCGTGGCGGCGGCGACGGCCTGATCGGGAACCGTGGTGGCCTTGTCGGCGGCATGGGCGGAGAAGGCGAGCGCGAGGCACGCGGCGAGCGCGTGAAGGCGGAACGTATGACGCATGAATGACCCCCGGGGACGGAAAGGTCGATTATGGCCCCGTCATGGGGTCCGCCGGCCTAGGTAGGAAGTCATGCATGTCAGATAGCGGCGGACCCTTCGACCGGCAGCGTCACCACGGCGCGGAGCCCTCCATCCTTGCGGTTGCGCAGCGCAACCGTTCCCCCGTGGTCGAGGACGATCGCGCGCACCGTGGCCAGTCCCAGACCAATGCCGCCGGTATCGCGATTGCGCGACGCCTCCAGGCGGAAGAACGGCGTGAACACATGTTGCTGCATCGCCTCGGGGATGCCGGGGCCGTCGTCGTCCACTTCCAGGACGCAGTCGTCGCCGCTGGTGCGCAGGCGCAGGCGGACGCGGTGACCGTATTTGAGGCCGTTCTCGACCAGGTTCACGACCGCTCGCCGCAGGGCGACCGGATCGCCTTGCAGCGTGATCGCAGGCCCGGACTGCACGCTGACCTCGTGGCCGACATCCACCAGGTCGTCCGCCACGCTCTCGACCAGCAGGCGGAAGTCCAACGGTTGCCGCTGAACGCACAGCGAGCGGTCCCGGATGAAGTCCAGGGCGGCGGAGATCATCGCCTTCATCTCCTGGATATCCGCGTCGACCTTGTCGCCGAGCGGACTGGGCAGGCCATCCAGCCGGAAGGACAGGCGGGTGAGCGGCGTGCGCAAGTCGTGCGCGATCGCGGCGATCATGTGCGTGCGTTCCTGCAGGAGACGGTTGACCCGCGCCTGCATCGCGTTGAAGGCATCCACCGCCTTGCGCATCTCCGGCGGTCCTTCGCGTGGTACCGGTGGCGCATGGGTATCCGCACCCAGCCGTTGCGCGGCTTCCGCGAAACGGTCGATCGGCGCGGCGAGCGCCCGCGCGAAAAGCCACGCCACCGGTAGCAGCGCGAGCGCGCCAAGGCCGAACAGCCACAGCAGTTCCTGCTGCAACATGTCGGGAAAGGCCTCGCGTGGCACGGAGACCACCCGCCATTGGCCATCATCCTGGCGCAGGCCGATCATGGACCCCGCACCGAGCACCGCATGCATGGGACCCGGCCGGCGTTCGATGGCGCTGGCGATGGCGTAGACGCGGAGCTTGTCCGTCGGCTGGAGAAGCAGGTCGGACAGCCGCGTGGTCAGGTGGGCGGAGAGGGCGGCGTCGAACTTCGCGGGCGGCGAGGGTGGTTCGGCCTGCGTGGTGATGTCGAGGTCGGTGCCACCGGGTGGCGGCACCTCGTCGCGGGGGGAGCCTTCGCGATCAAATGGCCGCATGGCGAACGGGGGCATGTCCGGCTGCAACGTGGCGATCACGTCGAACAGGCTAGCCATCGGTGGTGGCGTCGGCGGCCGCACGACGAGCACCGCGAGCCCGATGGCGACGGAGAGCAACAGGGCGCAGACCGTCATCAGGAAACTGCGGGCGAAGATCGACAGGCGCGAAAGGGCGATCACAGGCGCGAGACCCTCGGCAGCAGCATGTAGCCCTCGTTGCGAACGGTGCGGATCATCTCTTCCTGCGCGCGATCGTTGAGCTTGCGACGGAGCCGGCTTATCTGTGTATCGATGGCGCGGTCGTATACCTCCGCGCGTCCGCCATGGACCAGGTCGAGCAGCTGGTCGCGGCTGAGAATGCGTTGGGGATGCTCGACGAAGGCGCGCAGCAGTGAGAACTCTCCGTCGGAAAGATTGATGAAGATGCCGGTGGGATCGCGCAGGTCGCGCCGGGTCACGTCCAGGCGCCAGCCGGCAAAGCCATAAGGCCGCACGTCCTCGGTCTTGACAGGCTCCGCGCCGCCCGATCGGCGAAGCACGGCCCTAACCCGGGCCAGCAGCTCGCGCGGGTTGCACGGCTTGGCCAGATAGTCGTCCGCGCCCACCTCCAGGCCGATGATCCGGTCGGTGTCGCTGCCCAGCGCGCTGAGGATGATCACCGGCGGACCATGGCTGGCCGCCAGCCGGCGCGCCGCGCTCAAGCCGTCCTCGCCGGGCATCATCACGTCCAGCACGACCAGGTCCGGCCGCTCGCGTTCGATCGCCGCGTTCATCTGGGCGGCGTTCTCCGCCGCCTGCACGCGATACCCATGGCCACCCAGGAAGGTGGTGATCAGGCCACGCAGTTCGGGGTCGTCGTCGACGACGAGGATGAACGATTTCAGGTCCATGGGCATCCGTGGCTAGATACCAGATCAGTCTATGCGCCGTGTGCCGGTACGGCAAAAGAACCGACACGAAGCTGACACACAAGGACAACCGGCGGTGACGCCGGCCCGGTAGCTTGGGCGAGCCGTATCGCGTATCCCGGAGCCGTGTCTTGTTTTCCAGTCAGTGCCTGTCCCACTCCCCGGGGGCGTTCGATGCCGGGGTGAATCGTGCCAATGCACGGCGGTTCTGGCAGGGATTCGCGGAAGGAACGGCCCGGCACGCCATCGCCACGAGCACATTGGTCGACGGTTATGCCGGCGAGCGGTTGCGGTTGGGCACGTTCCGGCATATGCCGCACGTGCTGACCGGCGACGCGCTGCCACGCGAACACCGTCAGGCGGTGCTGCTCACCCTCCAGCTCAATGGCCGCGCCAGCGTGGAACAGCATGACCGGCGAAGCGAGATCGAGCCCGGTGATTTCTGTCTGATCGACCTTTCACGTCCTTTCAGGCTCGATATCGGCCGCTCCACGGTGCAGACGGTGCATCTTCCCCTGGCCGTCCTGCGCGAGGCGGTGCCACGTCTGGACGAGGTCTCGGCGGTCAGCCTGCACGGGCACCTCGGTTCGGTCGGGTACCTGCGCGTGCTCTACCAGGAGATGTTCGCGCATCCCTCGGGCCTCACCGAAGCAGTGGCCGACCGGCTCGCCGATGCCATACCGCATATGCTCGCCGCCGCCCTCGAATCGATGGACGTGGCGGCCACCTCGCCCTCGCGGTTGCGCCAGTACCACAAGCGGCAGGTGCGCCTGTTCGCCCGCGAGCACTTGTCGGACCCGGCGCTGTGCGTGGAAATGATCGCCAAGGGTGTCGGCCTCTCGCCAAGCCATCTCTTCGAATTGTTTTCCGAAGACGACATCACCCTGATGCGCTGGGTGCGCATGGAACGCCTCGCGCGCTGCCAGCGGGAACTTGCGGATTCCAGCCTGCGCCATCGCAGCATCGCGCAGATCGCGCACGCGTGGGGGTTCGGGGACATGACCCACTTCAGCCGCTGCTTTCGCGAACGTTTCGGCCTGTCGCCCCGCGCCTATCGACAGACGGCGATATCCGGCGTGCGGGCTATCGTTTCTCGCATGGACGTCCATACGTCCAACGAATGATCAAGTTACGAAGCAGTTTCCGCCATATGCGGACGTCTTCTTAACACTAAATTGAGGTGTGGCCTCGCCGCCACCTTTCACCACGTCATTCACGCGTCCATGGACCGGGTGGAGACGGCGCCCCGCCAAGGCGCCGGTCCGGGGACGCCGCACATCCATCTCTTGGGGAGCTTCTCGCTGTGCTGATGAACAAACTGCAATTGATGCGCCTGAGCCGGATCAGCCTCGCGCTGGGCCTGGCGATGAGTGGCGCCGGCGCGTACGCGCAGTCCACGACCGGTAGTGTCTTCGGCCAGGCACCGGCCGCCGAGGGCGAGTCGGTCCAGGTGAAGAGCACCTCCGGCGTGACGCGCGAAGTCGCCGTGGGTACCGATGGCCGCTATACGGTAGGGTCGCTGCCGCTGGGTACCTATACCGTGTCGCTCGTGCAGGGTGGCAAGGTCGTGGATACGCGCACCGACATCACCCTGCGTGTCGGCTCCGGTACCGAGGTGTCGTTCGCGACGGCCTCCGGCGCGGATGCGACCAGTCTTGGCTCCGTGACGGTCTCCGCGAACGCCTTGCCGGCGATCGACGTAAGCAGTGTCGATGCACGCACCGTCATCACCTCGCAGCAGCTGGCCAAGCTTCCGCTCGCGCGCAGCGCGGAAGCGATCGCGCTGCTGGCACCGGGCGTGGTGCCCGGCTACGGCGGCTTCACAGGTACCACCACCGGCGGTTCGCTGGTCTCCTTCAGTGGCTCGTCGGTCACTGAGAACGCGTATTACCTCAACGGTTTCAACACGACGGATCCGCTCAGTGGCTTCGGCGGCATCACCCTGCCATACGGCGCGATCGACCAGCAGGAAATCCTCAGCGGTGGCTATGGCGCGGCGTACGGTCGATCCGACGGCGGCGTGATCAGCCAGAGCGGCAAGCGTGGCACCAACGAATGGCACTTCGGTGCCCAGGTGCAGTGGACGCCGGCCTTCGCCAGTGGCGTGAGCCCCGGGTCCTACTACGTGTCCGGCGCCAAGGCCGATACCCTCTATCGCCGCTATTCCGACAACAAGTCGTGGCAGGCGACCCAGAGCGCCCATGTGGGTGGTCCGCTAATCAAGGACAAGTTGTTCTTCTTCGCCGCCGTGGAAGGCCAGAAGCAGTCCGGTGACAGCGTCGGCGCGGTGACATCGTCGTACGACACCAAGTACGAGTACCACAATCCGAAGTGGTACGCCAAGATCGACTGGAACATCAACGACAACAACATCCTCGAACTGACCGGTGCGTCGACGAAGACCTCGTACAAGGGCAACCTGTACAACTACGACTACGCCACGAACAGCACCAGCGATCTCAACAGCTTCGACACGTCGACCAAGAACAGCGCGTCGGTCTATGTTGCCAAGTTCACCAGCTATATCACCGACGACATCACGCTTACCGCGCTCTACGGCAAGCAGAAGATGACGTACTACAGCGAGACGCCCGGGTACGATCCGAGCCTGACGTACATCAGTGGGTCCGAGTTCCAGAATCCCGACATCACGGGCGGGAACTCGATCGTCAATTCGCAGACCGTGCTCACGGCTGCCGATCCGACGCATCGTGCGATGAGCAACAACCTGCGACTCGACCTCTCGTGGAAACTCGGCGATCACACGATCACGGCCGGTATCGACAACCAGAACTCGCACGACATGAACGATGGCGAGACCGGTACGGCCTGGATCTACGGTTTCGGCGATGCCGACAGCCCCATCAGCGACAGCCCCTTCGTCGCCGCGCCCAACACGGGCGCCGGCGGAGAGAACGGCTACTACGTGTCCAAGTACCTCTACAGCACGTCCGCATCCGTGCGTGTGAAGCAGCGCGCCCAGTACATCGAGGACAGCTGGCAGATCGACGACCGCTGGCTGGTAAAGATCGGCCTGCGCAACGACCAGTTCACCAACTACAACCCGAACGGTGACGCCTTCCTTCGCATGACCAAGCCCCAGTGGGCACCGCGCCTCGGCTTCAGCTGGGACGTGAACGGCGATTCCACGCTGAAGGTGTACGGCAACGCGGGCCGGTACTACCTCGCCATGCCGGCCTCCGTGGCCTTGCGTGCCGCCGCGGGATCGCTCTACACCAATGAGTACTACACCTATACCGGCATCGACGGAAACGGCAACCCGACCGGCCTCACCCAGCTCGCTTCCTCGACGGGCGGCGCGGTGTCGGCCAACAACGAGTACGGCCAGGCGCCGGATGCGAAGACGGTGGCCGCCAGCGGGATCCAGTCCGAATACCAGGACGAGTACCTGCTCGGGTTCACCCAGCAGATCAACAAGGATTACGTCTGGGGCATGAAGGCGCAGGTACGCAAGCTGCGTAACATCCTCGACGATATCTGCGACACGGACACCATCGCCGGGAAGGCGCAGTCACTCGGCTACGACATCGATCCGTCGACGCTCAACGGCTGCTACTTGTCCAACCCGGGCCGCAGCAACACCTACCGCATCCCCGATAGCGCTGGCGGCTATTACAACGTCAACGTGACGGCCGGCGATTTCGGCATGCCCTCGGCCAAGCGTAATTACTATGGCCTGGAGACCTTCCTCGAACATCCGTTCGATGGAACGTGGCAGGCTAAGGTCGACTATGTCTATTCGAAGAGCTACGGCAACTCGGAAGGCCAGGTGCGTTCGGACATCGGCCAGACCGACGTCTCGGCGACCGTCGACTGGGATTTCGGCAAGCTCATGGAGAACTCCAACGGCCTGCTCTCGAACGACCGCAAGCACCAGTTGAAAGTCTACGGTTCATGGCAGGCGGCGCCGGAGTGGATGCTCTCGGCGAACATCGCCCTGTTGTCGGGCACGCCGAAGACGTGCCTGGGCTTCTACGGCGCGGACGAGAGCAATCCGGTCGGCTACGGAAGCTATTACCACTACTGCGATGGCTTGCCTTCCGCACCGGGCGCCGCCGGTCGCCAGCCCTGGCAGCACATCGTCTCGCTTTCGGCGGAATACCGTCCGAAGTGGGCCGACCAGAAACTTGGCTTCAATGTGATGGTCTATAACGCACTCAACGAGTCGGTCGCCACGGCTACCTACGTTCTCCACGGCAGCTCGACGTCCGTGAATACCAACTACGACCGTGTTACGTACTGGAGCACGCCGCGCTACGTGCGCTTCGGCATCAACTACGACTTCTGATCCCAGCCCGACCTTCGCATACCAACAATAAGCGCCCGAGCCTTCCCGGCTCTCCTCCCAGGGCGCAACGATCTCCCCGGATAGGCCGCCGATCTCCCAATCGGCGGCCTCTTTTTTTCGGTAAGTGTTGGATGGCTCGGGCTCGCCTTCGGCATCGTGGGTGCACGTCGAGGCAAGAGCCGGCGAGCGCCGCCCTCGGGGCCACGCCTCCGGCGACCCCTCAAGGAAGGGCCGCTGGCGCGGCCGTGTATCAATGGCCTGCGGCCGGGTCGTGAACCAGCCGGGGTTCTTCGACTCGACATCCTGTCTCGCGAAGAAGGCCAACCATCCATGGTTGGCCCCCTGCGGGCCTGATCCGCCTGGATCACTCGCCTGCGCTAACGACCCCGAGGACGGCACTCGCCGGCTCTTTCGTACGTAGACGGGAGTTGGGTCGGGCACTGCCTCATCAGGTCGAGTGGCAAATGTTCGCTTGCCCTGTCTCGATTGGCGCGCATGAAAAAGCACGGACTTTTGAGGATTCTTCTAAAGATGTCCTCATGCGGTATCGCTAAGCTGTCCCGATGAATCTTCGCGCATGGACACTGCTTTCGCTGCTGTTGTTTCCCACCTTGGCCGCGTGCGCCGAGAAAAAGGATCTCAGCCCGCCGCCTCTGAATCCGCATCCGAAGGAGGCGCTGCACGTCACGGTGACGTTCGATCATCCCGAGGATGCGAAGCGCTACCGCGTCACGATGAAAGCGCTTTATCAGAACCAGCAACGCGAATGTGGTTACTTCGACCCGCTTCGGGGCGGCGGCAGCTTTGTCTATCCCTACGGAACATTCGATATTCCCAATGAGAGTCGGGATCCGAGACAGGCCCGGTTCGATGTTTATTTGGACCGGTACAACGAAGATAGCTGCAACTGGGAACTCGCTGCGCCCGACTTCACGGTTCATGACACCCATACGGGACGTGATGCCTTCGGGCACTGGGGTCTTGATGAGGATCTGGTCCCAGGCACGGAGTACAAGGCTGTTTGCCAGTTTAAAGCCACGGAATTCCCGCAAAACTGCTATGGAAGGCGGCCGGTCCCAGACAGACTCCATTACAGTCGTGTCCCCATCACCGTTCACGTCTCCGCGAACTCGGCACCGTTACGTCCACGCACGAAGGGCTTCTTCAGTCCCGCAAATTTTGTCAAGCCGGTAACGTCAGACAGTGCACCTAGTTCGCCTTCACCGGGCGATCAATAACGATCGATAGTCACTTCTATCCAAGGAAACGGATATGCCTCTTCCATCCGAGCAATATGCTTTTCTTGCTCATGCGATATATGGCCCTCTGCCCCAGGGCAATATCGAAAGCGATGTTCGTCAATATAAGGTGGTCTATGTATCTCCACCTTCAGCCACTAATTATCGTGGTGCGGTAGTTCAAGACGAAGATACATCGCAGCTCATCGTCATTAACAAAGGAACCGACCCTTCCAGCATTCATGACATCACCGCCGATGTGGGCATGGGCATGATGGGTGCGCCCACTCAATGGCCGGAGGCTGCCCACACGATGCGCTGGGCTTTGCATTACGCTGCGGATGAAAATATTCCAGTAAGCGACATCAGCATCACCGGCCACTCCCTCGGCGGCGCCCTCGCACAACTGCAAGCCGCCATGCCCGAGTCGGCGGGCATACACGCGGAAACCTTCAACTCCTATGGCGCCCGGTCCATGGCCGAGGGGCTGGGCCTGGATGTCCGGGCCGCGGAGGATCGCGTCGTCAACCACCGCATGTATCACGATCCGGTATCGACGCTCGCCGATTCGATCGGGCGCAGCGTGGACTACATGGATCACGCCGATTACCAGCGCCACAAGCAGGGAGGTCTGTCACCGGTCGGCGAGGTCGGTGCCGTGGGCCGCGCGCACGGCATCGGCAATTTCTGGGACAAGGAGGGCAATCAACCGGCGGCGGTGTTCGCGCACAACTACATGCGCGACGTGCATCATCGTCCGCTGGACGATTTGCCCCGCGGTGTTCCGCTGGATCTGTCGGCGCCCTGGCACATGCTGGGTGAGCAGCAGGAGCACGCCGCCATGCCGCCACTGGCGGCGACCGCCGATACGGACGAGATGTTCGACTATCTATGCAAGGCGATGGAGCAGGACGATCAGGGCTTCATGGAAGCGCTTCGACAGATCGGCCAGACCGATGCCGCACGGGAATTCCACATGGAGGCGGCGCGGCAGGTGGACATGGAGGACCGCATCGCGGCATTGGAAGCGCAGGTGCAGCAGGCGCAGGAGCAGCAGGTTTCGCAGGTCCGGGAGATCAGCGGTCCGGTGATGCGTCTGTAGGCTGCTTTGGTGGGATTGCCCTTGTGGGAGCCGACCCTGTCGGCGATGGGTGCTTGCCTAGCCTGGCCCGCTGCCGCGGAATCGCCGACAAGGTCGGCTCCCACCAGTCACGGGGGCACCCCACCAGTCGCGGGTGCACCAGCTAATTCTGGTGCACCCGGCTGGTCAGGATTGCTTTCAGTCGCTCAGGGCTTTGCGCCGGCGCGGATGGTGGCCTCGTTGATGGCGCGTACCCTGGCTTCGTCGACCTTTTCGACCTTGCGGTCGTAGGTGAACAGGCCGTTGTGTTCGCCCTCGACGTCGGTGATCTGGGTGTAGACGCTGCCGGATACTCCGATGGCGGGACCTTTGTCGCGTAGCACCGCGGTGTTGGCGACGTAGCCGTCGTTCAGCGCGGCGTTGTCCTTGACCTCGCCATAGGGGTTGATGGCCGTGTTGGGCCACATATGTCCCGGGACGCCCAAGGTGAGGCCGCCATGTTCACCGTCCATGGAGGCACGCGTGGCGTCGGGGTGGGGCAGCCCGGGGCCCTGGTAATCGTGTATGTCGTAGAGGTCTCCGGCGTGCGGATCGCCCTTGGTGTCGCAGCAGTTGAGGCCGCTACGAGCATTCACCAGGCGCGAGGGATCGAGTTGCTTGATCTGCTTCGCCAGTTCGGCGGCGGCGGGGATGCTCCACTGGCCCCAGCCTTCGTTGAACGGAATCCAGCCGATGATCGAGGTCGTACCCGCGAGTTGTTCGACGATGGCCGAGACGTCCGTGCGGAAACCGGTCTTGTCCGTCTCGCTGAGTTTGTCGTTGTGGCCGTTCGGAAGTGACGGCATGTCCTGCCACACCATCAGGCCGAGACGATCGGCCCAGTAGTACCAGCGCGCCGGCTCCACCTTGATGTGCTTGCGGATGGTGTTGAAGCCGAGGTCGCGGGTCTTCTGTATGTCGAACTTGAGTGCCTCGTCGGTGGGCGCGGTGTAGATGCCGTCGGGCCAGTAACCCTGGTCCAGCGTGGCGAGCAGGAAGGTCGGCTTGCCGTTCAGCACGATGCGGTTGCGTCCACCCACTTTTGCGATCGCGATGCTGCGCAGGCCGGCGTAGCTGGTCACTTCATCGCGTTGATCGCCTTGCGCGAGCGTGGCCTTGAACGTATAGAGGAACGGGTCCTGTGGACTCCACGTGCGCGGATGCGCGATGGCCAGGTACAGCGGCTTGCCGGCTGGGCCCTTCGCCTCGCCTGCCGGCTTGCCATCGGCATAGGCGGTGACATGCAGCGTTGCATCGCTTCCGTCGCCGTATAGCTTCGAGGTCACCGTGAAGGCATCCAGGCTCGAAGCGGGCGTGAAATCCAGTTGCGCCAGACTGGTGGCCGCTACCGATTCCAACCACACCGACTGCCAGATGCCCGAGGCCGCGGTATAGAAGATTCCCTCGGGCTTCAGCCGCTGTTTGCCCACCATCACGTTCACGGCGTCAACGGGTGCATGCACGGCGACGACGATTTCCTGTGGACCGCCGGCGCGAAGCGCCTGCGTGATGTCCGCGCCGAAGGATGTGTAGCCACCCTTATGGCGAACCACTTCCGACCCATTGACGTATACCGTCGCGTCCTGGGCCACGGCGCCGAAGTTCAGTCGCACGCGCTGGCCGTTCGCGGTGAAGGCGGCGGGAACATCCACCAGCCGTCGGTAGAACATGAAGTCGGCATGCTGCTGCACGCCGGAAAGCACGGACTCGACCGGGTACGGAACCAGCACCCGATCCTTCAAGGTCCGGCCGAAGGGCGGGGCGGCTTGCTCGTCGGCCGCCGTGTACTGCCACAGCCCATTGAGACTCATCCATCGAGGATGTTCCAGCGATGGTCGCGCCAGTTGTGGGCGCGGATACTCGGGCAAGGCGTTCTCGGGCGAAACCTCCGCCGTCCATGGTGTCGCCAAGGGCGCCTCCTTGCCGCTCCACGTAGCCGTCCGGTCCGTCGCTGGTACCGTCGCGGTGCCCGGCGATGTGCTCGTCGACATGGACGGCGGTGCGTCGTGCGGATCGGTGCCCCACGTCTTGCTGGGCTCCGGCCCCATTGTGAGTACCAGCGTCGCGCCGTTCTCGATATCCGCGTGGCTGAACCAGGGTTTGTTCCACGGCTTGCCGTCGAGGGTGGCGGACTGGATGTACATGTTCCTCGCGGAGTTGTTGCGCGCGACGATCTCGAACACCTTGCCGTTGCCCATGCGCAGGCGGACGCGATCGAAAATCGGGCTGCCGATGATGTACTCGGGGCGGGACGGATCGACCGGATAGAAGCCCATCGCGCTCAGCACGTACCACGACGATGTCGAGCCCTGGTCGTCCATGCCGGGATAACCGTATCCCGTGGCATCGCTGCCATAGAGGTCGGCAAGGATGCGGCGCGTGAGCGCCTGCGTCTTCCAGGGCTGCCCGCTCCAGGCGTAGAGATAGGCGGCCTGTTGGTCCGGCTGGTTACCCTGCACGTATTGTCCGATGACGCCGGTGCAGTCGCGACAGATGCCTTTCGGTTGATACGGCGTGTTGAAGAACGTATCGAGCTTGGCGTTGAACGCATCGCGTCCACCGAGCAGGGTCATCAGCCCCTGCACGTCGTGTGGCACCAGCCACAGCGTGGACCAGCCCGAGGCTTCCTTCATCATGAAGTTGTAGTACGGCTCGGCGGGGTCGAAGGGAGAGATCCACTTGCCGTCATCCGTCCGGCCGCGGAAGAAGCCGACGGACGGATCGAATACGTTGCGGTAATTCGCGGCTCGCCGGAGAAACATGGCGGCATCGTCGTTCTTGCCGAGGCGGTGGGCCATGTCGGCGAGTGCGTGGTCGTCCCAGGCATATTCCAGCGTGGTGGCGACGCCGGCCTTGCCGCCCGCGTAAGGCGGACTCGGATTCCCTGGAGGAACGATGTCGGAGATCCAGCCGTTCTTCATGTATTCGGCGAGATACCCACGCGGCCCCTTGGGATCGGTGGCGTTCTTGTACAGCGCCTCGTACGCGGCGGCGTAATCGAACGGAACGCCACGTTGCATCGCGCCGTCGTAGAGGAATACAGCGTGGTCGCCGTGGAACGACGTGTTCATGTACCCGCGTTCGCGCGCACGGTCGAGTTCCGAGCGCATGATGTCTTGCACGACGGTCGGCGCGAGCAACATCAGGAGCGCGATCTGGTTGCGGCCGGTGTCCCAGAACGGCACGGGGCCGTAGTGGTCGTAGTCGGCCACCTGGTCACGGCCCTCTGCGTCCGTGTAGTGCTCGCCCTTGCGGGCGATCATGCGCGGGCTGGCGAAGGAGTGATATAGCGTTGAATAGAACAGCGTGCGCTGCTTCGGCGTGCCACCGGTCACCTCGACGCGGTCGAACAGCTCCGCCCACTTCGCCCGGGCTTTCGCATGCACGCGATTGAAGTCCGCGTCACTGTCCTGCGCGCGAAGCCGCTGCTCGGCTTCCTGCGCACTGTGACCATGGGCGATGCGCACCACCACCTGGTCGCCTGCCTTCGTGTCGAAGGTGACGTAAGCACCGGCGTAGTCGCCCGACACCGTGCGACGGCCTGCCTCCACGTCTTCGCGTCCCAGCCCTTCTCCCGTGTGGGTCACCTCGGAGTGAAAGCTTCCGAAGCTCGCGAACGGCCGCGAGAATTCGGCGACGAAGAAGGGACCGTCGGCGTCCCTGTCCCTGCGCCCGGCGGTGGCGACGCCACGAATGACCCGGTCACCCACCACTTCCACGTCGCCGCCCGCGCGGCGCAGGTTGACCACGACGTTGGAGCGGTGGCTCTCCGGGAAGGTGAAGCGCATCAGGCTCGTCCACTGCGTCGCGGTCAGTTCCACCTTGGTGTGGAACGTCGCAAGGTCGACCGTGTAGTAACCCGGCGACGCCTTCTCGGTCGCCTTGTCGTAATACGAAGTCGCATAGTCGGGCGGTACCGTCCAGTCGCCCACCACGGGCATGACCATCGGCGCGCCGCGCGCCCCATACGTCGAGCCACCGCCGGTGAAACCGAACATGACGGGACGCCGGTAGTCGTACGCCACCGGCACGCCCGTGGCGAAGCCCAGGTCGGCGTTGATGTTGACCGGCGCCGCCTCGGTGGCGCTCTGCGGAAGACTCGCGCCCGGCGTCGTCATGCCGGTGTAGGTGGGCTCACCGGGCGGCGGCGCGTTGCCGAGCAGCGCCTGGTTGTCGAGCGAGGCGGTTCCCACCAGGGGGTTGGCCAGGTCAACCGAAGCCGAAGCCGCGGAGGATGTCGCGGGTTTGTTGTCCTTGGCCAGCAGGGCCGTTGCCGTGGTCGCGACGAGCATCGACAGCGCGATGGCGAGGGCACGGTGGGGAGGGCGTGCCGTGGGTGGGTTCATGTGTGATTCCTTCGCTTGGAAAGAAGACGGGGCCGGGCGATATGCCCGACCCCGCCGCTTTTTACTTGTTGCTGTCACCACCGAACTTGTAGGTCACGCCAACGTAGTACTGGCGGCCCGGATACAGCAGTTGGACCAGACGCGAACGGGTGTCGCCGCCCAGGTAGGTGTGCGGCCTCGCCTTGTTGAAGTTGATGATCGACGCGGTGACCATGAAGTGCTTGTTGAACTCGTAATCGCCATTCAGGTCGATCTGGTGGTACGGCTGTGCGTAGATCGGCAGGCCGGCGGCCAGGCCTTCCATCGTGCGACCCGTCCAGTTGTCGCTGGCACGCAGCAGCAGGCCGTCCTTTTCATAGAATAGCGACACGTTCGCCGCGTACTTGGCGCTACCGATCAGCTCGGCCTTGCCGACCTGCGTATCGCCCAGCGACACCGCGGTTTCGTTGGTGTGGTTGAGCGTGTAGTTGGCGATGTAGCCGAAGCCCGTGTCCCAGGTGTGCTGCGCGTAGATCTCGATCCCCTTCGACGTGCCGGAGCGGCCGTTGGCATTGGTGCTGTACTGCTTGAAGTTCGTCTGTGTGCCGCCCACGTTCACGTCGATGTCGTTGACGGTGACCGGCACGACGAAGTTCTTCACCTTCTTCTGGAAGAAGTCGATACCGACGACGCCGTGCGGCGCGTAATACCACTCACCGGCGAGATCGAACTGGGTGGCGGTGAAGGGCTTCAGCTCGGCGTTGGCACCGGAGCCGTACCAGCCGGGCAGCGGGGCGCCGAACTGCTTGCGGTCGTTGTAGTACTCCTGCGTGTTGTTGGTCAGCTGGCCCAGCTGGGCCAGGTCGGTGTAGTTGGCGCGGGCCATCGCCTGTGAGCCAGCGGCACGAAGAACGAAGTTCTCCGCGATCGTCCACGCGACGTTGAAGCTCGGCAGGAACTTGTTGTAACGCTTGTTGGTCGTCGAGTTGTTGAAGTTCTCGATCACCGCCACCTCGCGCGGCAGGTACTGGAAGTCGCCCGGTGCGCACGCGCCACCGCCTGCGTTCACCCCCGAAGCGGGGCAGATCAGGATGTTGCCGCCTGCGTCGTGGTAGTACACCGCGTTGTTGGTGGTGACCTGGTTGGCGACAGTGAGGTCCTGCTTCGTGGTGACGAAGCGCACGCCGACGTTGCCGCGCACGGTGCCCGTGTCGAAGTTCGCCTGCACGTAAGCCGCGGCGATCTTTTCGCCGATCGACGACTTGTTCTGCGGCTTGTTGTAGATCGTCCGGTCGTAGGTGTCGTTCAGGTAGTTGTAGTACGCCGGATAGTTGATGGCCGGGAAAATGCTGTCGCCATACGCGTGGTTCACGCCATTGAGGTAGTTCGACAGCAGGAAGCCGGCCGGCAGCTGGCCCGCGTTCGGGTCGCAGGTCTGGAATTGCAAAGTGGTGCCCTTGCAGTACCAGCGCACTTCGTTGCTCTGCTGTTCGGCATTCGCATCGCTGTACTTCGCGCCGAACTGCAGCGACTGCAACCATGAGGAGTCGAACGCCCAGGTGAAGTCCGCCTGCGCGAAGTTCTGCGAATTGCGGGTATTCACCATGTTGGAGCCCGTCGAACCAAGGTCGACCTGGCCGGCCCCCGACTGCATGTTCTGCAACACGGCCGGATCGGCTGTGATGCCCGGCTTGCCGCTGAGGTTCCATGCGGCTCCGGTGCTGCCATTCACCCACTGGCCGTTCACGAAATTGCGTGGCTTGGCGGCCATGCCCAGTTCGATCGACGGACCGCCCTTCGCCCAGGTGCGGCCGACGTTGAACGAGCCGCTCAGGTCACCGCCGTTATCCCATTCGCCTTCCAGGTTGAGAGTCTGCGAGGTCGCCTTCTCGACGGAATAGTTGCCATTGAGCCACGGGATCTCCGTGTTACACACGTCCACCGCCTGGCGGGTGGCGCCGGTGACCGGGTTCACCGTGGAGTTGCAGCCGACGCCGGCGGGCGGGAGCACGTAGTTCGCACCGGTGACGATGGTGCCCGACCTGTCGAAGGTCAGCCCATTGGGCGCGAGGAGCCTGCCGTTCTGGTCGGCGTAGTTCGAATTGTTCGGCAGGCCCCACTCGGGAATTTCGAGGGTGTTGGTGATCTGTGTCTGCTCGCGTTCGAACCGGAAATAGTTACCCGTCAGCAGGAAGTGGTCGCTCGGCTTGAACTGCATCGTGGCCTGGGCGCCCTTGGTCTTCAGGGTCAGGTCGTTGCGGCTCGTGGCGAACTGCTGCGGCATCCAGAAGCCATTGGAGATGTTCCCGGCCTGATCGACGACGCCGTTGCCCCACAGGTCGATGTTGTTGTTGACCCCGGAGCTGTACGGATTGCCGTGGATGTCCACCGGCGGCTGCGTACAGGTTTCGTGGTCCTTGCAGGCATCCGACCACCAGTGCCAACTCGACGCATCCGCCGAGTACGTGGTCGCCTGGCGCTTCTGGTAGGCACCGGCCACGAGCACGCCGAAGGTCTCGTCCTTGTTCTTCCACGACCACAGCGCGGCGCCCTGCGGTTCCGTCTTCGCGCTGGTATCCGAGCTCGCGGCGGTGCCGGTGACGAAGCCTTCGTTCGCTCCCATTTCGAGCGGACGGCGGGTGCGCAGGTCGACGTTGCCACCGATACCGCCTTCGTCCAGGCGTGCCTCGAGGCTCTTGTAGAGCTTGATGTCCGAGAACATGTTCGCCGGGAACAGCGTGTAGTTGAACGAACGCGTCAGGCCCGCCGAGGTATCGGCCGAGGCGACGTAGTTGCCGTTCAACTGCGTATAGGTCAGTTCCGGCGCGAGGCCGCGGATGCTGACCGTCTTGCCTTCGCCCGATTCACGGCTGATGACCACGCCCGGAACGTGCGCCAGCGCGTCGGCGATGTTCTTCGCGGGGAACTGCGCGATGTTCTGCGCGTTGATGACTTCGACGATGGAGTTGGCTTCGCGCTTGTCCAGCACGTTCTGGTCGATCGACTGGCGGTAGCTCGTGACGACGACGGTGTCGAGATTGGTGGGTGACTGCCCACTCTTCTCCTTGTCGGCTTTCTTTTGCTTGTCGTCCTGGGCCGCCGTCGAACTATCGGACGTTTGCGCCGGCGAGGACGCCGGCGCGGTGGCCGGCCCTGATGTCTGTGCGAACGCGTCCGAGGGAATCCCCAGGTAGCCGACAAGCGACAAGGTCGCCGAGGCGAACGCGGCGTAGAGCGGCTTGCGCTTGAGCATGTATGGCAGGTAAGTCATTTTTTTCTATGTCCCCTCAGTGATGCGCCTGTGTGGATTCGGCGCGGTACTCCCCCGTTGGATCACTGCTACGTGTGCGGCTTATCGATGCACGCGTCCTCCTCCTGTCAGTGGCTTGGATCGATCCAAATTTTTGGCGTGCCACGGTCGCCGGTGCGTCGACCGTGGATGGGGAAGCTCAGGAAGTCGCTACGACAGGACCGTGTCGGGGAAGGCGCTGGACGGATCGGCCGCCCGGGTGGTCGAGGCTCGCTGTGGGGAAGCGGCCGAACGTGCCGCGCATGCGTCGGACACGGTGAAAATGCGAGCGGTTATCGGTTTCACGTCACGACTCCCCATTCGTTCGACAGGTCTTGGGAGAGGCGGCAACACGCAAGCGGCGCACACGCGCAGGTCGCGGTTATCCCCTCCCGTTCCAGTTCCGGATATTCCGCGGCCGTTGCAAGGACGCGACTCACCAGAACTTGGATCGATCTAATTTCCCCCGGGGCGCAAATTAAGACGGCGGTATCGAAGGTGTCACGCTGCACCGCAAAAACTCGCTGCCCGACCGGTTGATGCCGTGCCACGCGCCATGTCCCCAAACCCTGGCTAACTCCATGATGTTTCCCGTGTTTAGGCTATGCTGGCTGCGCGATGGCGCACCGGTCATCGACAGGGGAAATCGTCAAGGAAGAGGTGGGTCGTGCTGGCCCTCGGGCTCGTAGCCGTCGTTTGCGGGTCCGTGCCGGCGTTCGCCGATGCGCCCGTCCGAGCCGTCATGCGAGATGACAGCCGCTCGCCATCCTGCGGAATCCAGCCCGCCGCGGTCGATGAATCACGCTTCGTGGTGATCGGTGGCAATTCAAGGTGGGAGCCGACCCTGTCGGCGATCCCGCGGCAGCGGGCCAGGTCGAGGCAAGCACCCATCGCCGACAGGGTCGGCTCCCACCAGAGGCGTCGAGGCAACAGGTCCCGACGGCTCCCGCCTCGTATCAAGCTTACGGCCGCTGTTGCGACTTCAGCAGGTCGCGGATCTCGGTGAGCAAGGCCACGTCGGCCGGGGGAGCTGCGGGGGCTTCCTCTTCACGACGGGTCAGGCGATTGATCGCCTTGACCACGAGGAAGATCGCGAAGGCGATGATGACGAACTGGATGAGTACATTGATGAAGACGCCGTACTGCACCGCGACCTCGGCCGTCTTGGTCGCCGCATCGGCGGGTTTCAGTACCCACTTCCAGTCGGAGAAGTCGATGCCGCCTATGGCCCAGCCGAGTGGCGGCATGATGATGTTGTCGACCAGCGACGTGACGATCTTGCCGAACGCGGCGCCGATCACGACACCGACGGCGAGGTCGACCACGTTACCGCGCAATGCGAATTTCTTGAATTCCGCAACGAAACTCATCGGCCCTTCTCCTCATGGCATGGCAATAAAACATTCGCGAAGTCAGACTACGCGCCCTTCGAGCGTGGCGATGCCTTCCAGCGTGGCACGGAAACGGTCGCCGCGCTGGAGGGCGGAGACGCCCGCCGGCGTGCCCGTGTAGACGATATCACCCGCCTTCAGTTCGAACAGCCTCGACAGCGCACTGAGTATCTCGGGCACGTCGAGCACCATATCGGCGAGTGTCGCCTGCTGACGGGTTTCACCGTTGATTTCCAGCGCGATGCGCGTGCCGGCTTCCGGAACGGCGTCGCTGGCGGGAACCAGGGCGGAGACGGGGGCCGAATGGTCGAATCCCTTGGCCACGTCCCATGGTGCGCCCTTGGCCTTGGCCTGCGCCTGGAGGTCGCGACGGGTGAGGTCCAGGCCCACGCCGTAGCCCCAGACCAGTTTGGCCGCTTCTTCGACGGAGAGGTCCGAACCGCCCGCGCCCAGGGCCACCACCATTTCCACCTCATGGTGGAGATCGTTCGTGGCGGAGGGATAGGGCACGTCGGCGCCGTCGGTGACGATGGCGTCCGCGGGCTTGGTGAAGAACATCGGGTTCACCTTGTCGACCGATGCGCCCATTTCACGCGCATGGTCCGCGTAGTTGCGGCCGATGCAGAAGATTCGGCGGACCGGGAAACGCTCGGCACGACCGACGACGGGGATGCTCGGCTGGGCCGGCGATGGGATGACGGTATTCATGCCCTAAGCGTATCAGGTGACACCTGTCACGACAGATGACTGATAGCGGAAAGTGGTGCACGGTCCGCGCGAATCGCATGATCTTGCTGGGGCGGCGGTCATGCGTCCGACATCACGGGGATCCTGGGGAACATGAACTCGAACAAGGAGCTGCTGCGGCAGCTGAAGATCGACAAGTCGCAGAAGGAAACGCACGGAAACGGGGGTGGACCGCGCGGACGCACCGTCCTGATCGTGACCGGCATGCTCGTCCTCGTGCTGCTGGTTGCAGGCGGCACCTGGGCTTTCCTCTCCCGACAGCCTCTGGAAGTGCGTACCGCCACCGCGGTGTCTCCCGGCACCAACACGGAGGCGGGGGCGGTGTTACAGGCCACGGGCTATGTCACCGCACGGCGGCAGGCGACCGTGTCGGCACAGATCACCGGCACCCTCGTCGAGGTGTTGATCGAGGAGGGCGACCGGGTGAAGAAGGGCCAGGTGCTGGCCCGCCTGGAAGACAACGCCTTGCGCGCCAGCCTGGCGTCGGCCCGTGCCAACGCCGCGGCGGCGCATGCGAATGTGGCCCAGAGCCAGGCGCAACTCGATCAGTCGTTGCGCGATGCCGACCGCCAGGAAGCCCTGGTCGGCCGGGGGCTGGTATCGAAGCAACTCGCTGAGCAGAGCCGCACCCAGGCGCACACGTTGCGTGCTCAACTCAACACGGTGCGCCGACAGGCCGATGCGGCCGAGGCACAAGTGGGCGTGGGTCAGGTGAACCTCGATTACACCGTGGTCCGCGCGCCCTTCGACGGCGTGATCACCGACAAGGCGGCACAGGTGGGCGAGATCGTTTCCCCGCTGTCGGCCGGTGGTGGCTTCACACGCACGGGCGTCGGCACGATCGTCGACATGGATTCGCTGGAGATCGACGTCGACGTCAACGAGGCGTACATCGGCCGCGTGCAACCGGACATGCCTGCCGAAGCGGTGCTCGACGCCTATCCGGACTGGCGCATTCCAGCGCACGTGATCGCCATCGTGCCCGCCGCCGATCGCGGCAAGGCCACGGTGAAGGTTCGCGTGGCGCTCGAGAACAAGGACGCGCGCATTGTGCCTGACATGGGTGTCCGCGTGTCTTTCCTGGAGCGTCGCGCTCCTGCCCAGGCCAGCGCGCCGAAGGGTGTGCTCGTACCCAGCGCGGCGATCGTCCGGCGCGACGGGCAAGACGTCGTCTACGCCATCGTCGACGGCAAGGCTGCCCGGCGGCACGTCACGGCGGCGAAGCAGAACGCGGGCGATCTCCGCCTGGTGACCGATGGCGTGGCCGCCGGCGACACCGTGATCGTTTCCCCTCCCGAAGCCCTCGCCGATGGCACCGCCGTCCGCGTGGCAACCCCATCACCCTGATACGCACGGAGACATAGCGATGGCCACCCTGATCGACATCCAGGATCTTTCCAAGGTCTACGAGCGCGGCCGGCAGAAGGTCGAAGTGCTGCACGGCGTGAACCTGCGCATCGAGGAAGGCGACTTCCTCGCGCTGATGGGTCCGTCGGGTTCGGGCAAGACGACGCTTTTGAACCTGATCGGCGGCCTGGACACGCCGACCGGCGGGAGCATCACGGTGGGCGGCGACCGTATCGACCAGCTGGGATCCGGTGCGCTGGCGAAGTGGCGGGCGGCGCACGTCGGCTTCGTCTTCCAGTTCTACAACCTCATGCCGATGCTCAGCGCGCAGCGCAACGTCGAGCTGCCCTTGCTGCTGACGAAGCTATCGGGCGCGCAACGCAAGCAGAACGCGTCCATCGCCCTCCAACTGGTCGGCCTCGCCGACCGGGCGACACACAAGCCCTCGGAGCTGTCCGGTGGACAGCAGCAGCGCGTGGCGATCGCGCGTGCCATCGTCTCCGATCCCACCCTGCTGGTCTGCGACGAGCCGACCGGTGACCTGGACCGTCAGTCCGCCGAGGAGATCCTGGGCTTGCTGCGCGAGCTCAACCGGGAGCACGGCAAGACCATCGTGATGGTGACCCACGATCCCAAGGCCGCCGAATACGCCAACCACACCCTGCATCTCGACAAGGGCACCCTCGTCGAACAGTCCGTGGCCTGACGCGGAGGATGCCGGCATGAAATACCTGCACCTCATCTGGGCCGCGCTGTTCCGGCGCAAGGCCCGCACGTTCTTCACGCTGATCTCGATCCTCGCCGCGTTCCTGCTGTTCGGCATGCTCGATGCGACGCGTGCGGCCTTTTCCTCGGGCGGCAGCGTGATCGGCGTCGACCGCCTCATCACCACGTCGCGCTATTCCATCATCCAGTCGCTCCCCGCCAGCCTCTCCACGCGCATGGAAGCGGTGCCCGGCGTGAAGTCGGTGGGTCATGCGAACTGGTTCGGCGGTATCTACCAGGACCCGAAGAACTTCGTGCTCAGTTTCGCGGTGAGCGACAACTACCTCGATATCTACCAGGAGATCGTGCTGCCGCCGGAGCAGCGCAAGGCGTACGAGTCGACACGCACCGGCGCGATCGTCGGCGAGGCGCTGGCGAAGCGTTTTGGTTGGAAGGTCGGTGACAAGGTCCCGCTGCAATCCACGATCTTCCCGCAACGCAACGGCGACAAGACCTGGCCGTTCGACATCGTCGGCATCTACACGCCGGCCAAGGGCGCGGCCAACGGCACCGACCAGCAGTTCTTCTTCCATCACAAGTATTTCGAGGATGCGAACGCGTTCCAGAACGTCGGCACGACCGTGGGCTGGTACGTCGTGAAGCTGACCTCGCCCGACCAGGCGGATCGCGTGGCCAAGGCCATCGACGCCTTGTCGGCCAACTCCGATCACGAGACCAAGACGCAGACCGAGCAGGCGTTCAATGCCTCGTTCGCCAAGCAGCTGGGCGATATCGGCCTGATTGTCTCGGCGATCATGGGCGCGGTGTTCTTCACCCTGATCCTGCTCACTGGCAACACCATGGCGCAGGCCGTCCGCGAACGGACCAACGAACTCGCGGTGCTGAAGACGATCGGGTTCTCCAGCAGGAGCGTGCTTTGCATGGTGCTGGCGGAAGGTGTCCTGCTGCTCGTGCTGGGCGGCGTGATCGGCCTCGCATTGGCCGGCGTGCTCGTGCCCATCGTGGCGAAGGGCAGCGGAGGCATGCTCAACCTGCCGCCGATCGGCACGCAGACATGGGTGCTGGGCATCGTCCTGATGCTGGTCATCGGCGCGCTCGTCGGCTTGTTGCCCGCGATCCGCGCGATGCGCCTCAACATTGTCGACGCGCTCGCCGGGCGCTGAGGGAACACACGATGAAATCCTTGAAGAAATTCGGAGCCGGCATCCTCACGCTGTTGGTGATCGCGGTGTTCCTGATGGTCTGGGTCGTCTTGCCGTGGCCAGGCATCGTGGCGCTGGCGGTGGCGCTCGCCCTGTGGATGGCCCTGACCCGCCGCGGCAAGCAGACATGGGAAGTGACCAAGGTAGGTTTGGCGACGGTCACCCAGCGGTTGGGCTCCTCGTCGGTCGTCGTCGTGGGAATCGCCGGCGTGGTGGGCGTGCTGGTGGCCATGCTAGCCATGAGCGAGGGCTTCGCCGAGACGCTGCGCTCCACGGGAAACGAGCACACCGCCATCGTCCTTCGCGGCGGATCGCAGGCTGAACTCAATTCGATCCTCGATCGCGATAGCGCCAACGTGGTCGTGCAGGCGCCGGGTGTGAAGAAGGACGCCAAGGGGCGGCCGATCGCTTCCGGCGAACTGGTGGTCGTGGCGAACCTGCCACGCAAAGGCGATCCCGACAGTGACTCGAACGTGCCCATCCGTGGCGTGAGCGAAGATGTCTGGAGCCTGCGTGACCAGGTGAAGATCGTCGAGGGCCGAAAGTTCCAGCCCGGGCTGCGCGAGCTGATCGTCGGCAAGGGTGCCAAGGCCCAGTTCGCAGGCCTCGACGTCGGCAAGTCCATCCGGCTTGCCGGGCAGACGTGGACCGTCGTCGGCGCCTTCGAATCGAAGGATGCCCTCGAGTCGGAACTCTGGGGTGACACGCAGAGCGTCGCTTCGGCCTACCGTCGCGGCAGCAGCGTGCAATCGGTGACGGTGTTGCTCGACTCGCCCAAGGTGTTCGACGCGTTCAAGGCCTCGCTGGTGGCGGACCCGCGCCTGAAAGTGGACGTCTCGACGACCCGCGAATACTTCGGCAAGCAGTCCGAAGGGCTGACCAAGGTGCTGCGCGCGGTGGGTATCACCGTAGGCATCATCATGGCGATCGGCGCGGTGTTCGGCGCACTCAACACGATGTTCGCCGCCATCCAGGCGCGGGCCCGCGAGATCGCCACGCTTCGGGCCATCGGCTTCCGCGGCGTGCCCGTGGTGGTATCCGTGATGCTGGAGACGATGCTGCTGGCCCTGCTTGGCGGCATCGTCGGTGCGGGTATCGTGTGGATCATCTTCAACGGCTACACCGCGTCCACGCTGGGTGCGAACTTCAGTCAGGTGGTCTTCCGCTTCCACGTCAGTGGCGAACTCCTGTGGACGGGCATCAAGTGGGCCCTGGCCATCGGGTTCATCGGTGGACTGTTCCCAGCACTGCGTGCGGCGCGGGTGCCGGTGACGACGGCGTTACGGGAGTTGTAGCGTCGCCGGGCGTGCCTTCCCGGAAGGGTTGGCACGCCGCCAGCGCGGCGATGCCGATGCCGAATACCGTCGTCATGCGTGCCATCCACCATCGAAGCCTGCGCGAGCAGGCGAAGCGCGCCGATCCGGCTCCAGCCATCGAATCTCTCCCACGAACGAGGAGGGCAGCCTAGGGAGTCGTATCTCGCATGGACATCGAAGGATTCTGAAAAACACCCGCTGCCGGCCGTCTTGCGACCTGCGTCACATTCCCGCACGCGTATCTGCGATCAGGCCTTGCGCACGCGCATCATCGTGATGATGCCCACGCCGACCAGGATGATCGCCATGCCTGCGAGATCGAACGGACCCACGTGTTCCCCGGCCAGGGCCACGCCGAACAACACGGCGACCGGCGGATTCACGTACGCGTAGCTCGTGGCGAGGGCGGGGCGGACGGTCTTCAGCACATAGAGGTAAGCACTGAAGGCGATGATCGAACCGAAGACCACGAGGTAGGCCAGCGCCGCGGTGGCACCGGTTTCCGGGTGCGCCGGGAAGCGTTCGCCATGCAGCACCGCGATGATCGTCAACGAGACGCTGGCGCACAGCATCTGCGCGGCGGTGTTCATCGGCCCCTTCGGCATGTCCTGGCGCTTCGACCACACGGAACCGAACGCCCACGCCATGGCCGCGCAGATTAGCGCGATGGCGCCGAGAGGCGAGCCGGAAAGGCCTGCGCCCAGGTTCAGCACGATCACGCCGACGAAGCCGAGCAACAGGCCGGCGGTTTCACCGCGCGTGGGCCACTCACGATAGATGCCACCGAACAGGGCGGCGAACAGCGGCATGCTCGCCACCGCCACCGCGGCGATGCCGGAGCTTACGGTTTGCTCGGCGAAGCAGACCAGGCCATTGCCGCCGGCGAGCAGCAGGGTGCCGACGATGGCGGCGTTCTTCCACTGGCGCGCGGTGGGCAGCGCGGCCCCGCGCAGGCGCAGCACGGCGAAGAGCAACACCCCCGCCACGGCGAAGCGGATGGCGGCGAGCAGGAACGGCGGGTAGCTCACCAGGGCATAGCGGATGGCGAGATAGGTCGAGCCCCAGATCACGTAGAGCGCGAACAGCGACAGCGGCACCATCCAGCGCGGATCGCTGAGGGCGGTGGCGGGAGCTTGGCTGGTACTACAGGCGGCGTCTGACATGCGGGGGAATCCAGGGGCGGGCGCGCACCGCGTCGTGCGGCGCAATCCCGCAAGATATCGCCGCTACCGGATGGACGGTAGCGAAAGGTTCGACGGTCAGCCTTGAGTGGCTTTCATGGCACGCTCGGTGGCCAGCAGTTGTTGCTTGATGTCCATGCCCCAGCGCCACCCGCCGAGGCTGCCGTCCTCGCGGATGATGCGATGGCAGGGGACGAGCAGGGCCAGCTTGTTGCTGCCACAGGCGCGGCCGATGGCGCGCGCCGCCTTGGGTACGCCCAGCGCCGCGGCCAGTTCGCCGTAGCTCAATGTCTCGCCACGGGGAATGCGCGTGAGCGCATCCCATACGCGCCACTGGAACGCGGTCGCCGCGACATCCAGCGGCGGCATCGCCGGTGCGTCGCGATGGCTCCAGCCAAGATCGTGGGCCACTCGTGCGATCACCGCGTCGAGCCATTCCTCGCGGCCCTCGTCGACCCGCTCCCGGCCGGCCAGCGGAAATTCCTCCGCCAGCCGCGTCTCGAGTTCGTGGTCGTCGCTACCGAGGGTCACGGCGCAGATGCCCTTCGCCGTCGTGGCGACGAGCATCCGGCCGAGCGGTGTCTGCGTGGTGGTGTAGCGGATCGAGGCGCCCGCGCCGCCGGCCCGGTAGCTGGCAGGGGTCATGCCGAGGCGGCGGTCGCTTTCTTCGTAGACCCGGCTGCCGGAGCCGAAGCCGGCTTCGTACACGGCGTCGGTGACCGCCGCCCCCTCGCGCAGGACCTCGCGCAGTTGGCTAAAACGGCGGGCGCGCGCGTATTCCGCCGGGCTCACGCCGTAGCGACGCCGGAAAGCGCGTTGCAGATGGGTGGGGCTCAGTCCCGCGATGGCGGCGAGGCTGGCGAGATCGGTGACGCCGTCGGCCTGCTCGATGGCGGCGCGGACGCGTTCGAGGGCATCGTCGGCGGCGGGACGCATGGCGTAAGCCTGAGAGTTCATGGTGGCCTCCTTCATGGAAGGCCAGCGTAGGCGGGGCGGAGCCCCGTCACCATCCGCTTCTTGCGGAGCCGGTCAGTGGTGGATGGGCGTGTTCTGCCGGATCACCACGAATTCGCCTTCCAGCACGTCGGGATCTTTCGCGGGCGACGGCCGCGAGGCCGGCACGCGGCCCTGGGCGAGCTTCCACTGGCGAACGGCGAGAAAGACCAGGCCGCCCACCATGAGCACGCCGAGCACCACCACGCCGAAGACGAGCAGCACCCCCACCACGGCGAGGCCCAGCACCAGCGACAGGGCGCGGACGAGAGGATTACGCGAACGGCGGACGGGCGGGAAAATGAAGCGCATTGGTTAAAAATCCGTATGGCACAATGACATGCGTGCGTGCCCCTTTACCTTGGGGCAATCGATCCTCATAGACAAGTGCCATGACCACTACCGCCGACACCGCTCCTCTCTGCCTGCTGGCGGACATTCCCGACGGCAACGCCGTCGAAATCGAGACCCTGGTCGACGGCGAGGTGGAGTCCCTGCTGGTCTACCGGCACGGCGACGAAGCCCGCGCCTACTTCAATGTCTGCCCGCATGCGGGACGACGCCTGGACTACGCCCCGGGCAAGTTCCTCGTTCGCGCCGGCCAGATCATCTGCGCGGCACACGGGGCCACGTTCACGGCCGAGAGTGGCGACTGTACGGCTGGCCCTTGCCGGGGCGACCGGCTACGCGGGGTACCGCTCGCCGTGGTGGACGGCGCCGTGCGGCTGGCCTGAGGCCGGCGTCAGCGATACATCAGATTGATCGTAACGAGGGTCAGCGTGAGTATCAGGATCGTCAGCGGCAGGCCCACGCGGAGGAAGTCCTTCGAGCGGTAGCCACCGGGGCCGGCGACCATCATCAAGGCGGGATGGCCGGACGGCAGCAGGAACGTGTTCGACGACGATACCGCCACGATCAGCGCGTATGCCGACGGATTGCCGCCCGTACTCACCGCCACGCTGATCGCGATGGGGACCATCATCACCGTGGCGCCCACGTTCGACATCACCTGCGAGAACATCAGGGTCAGCACGGCGATGGAGAGTTGCAGGGTCCATTGCGGCGCGTGGCCGAGGATGGCCAGCACCTCCTGGGCGATCCACGAGGCGGTGCCCGTGGAATCCATCGACCAGCCCAGCGGGATGAGGCAGGCGGTGACGAAGATCGTCTTCCAGTTGATCGCCTTATAGGCCTCGTCCATGTTGAGCACGCCGGTGAGCAGCATGCCCACCGCGCCGGTCATCATCGCCACCGACAGGTCGAGGTGGGTGAACAGGGCCAGGCACTTGGCCAGCACGAAGAAACCCACCGCCTGCCAGATCTTGCCCGGGCGCTGTTCTTCCTTGGGGATGTCGGTGACCACCACGATGTCGCGGTCTTCCTCGGCCAGCATCAGGTCGCGCCACTTGCTGTGCAGCACCAGGGTGTCGCCCGCGCGCAGGGTCACGGCGCGCACGTCCTCGCGGTAGACCTCGTCGCCGCGGTTCACGGCCAGCACCGAGATACCGAAGCGCTTGCGCAGGCGCAGGTCGCCCACGGTCTGCTTGATGAAGCGCGAGCTCGGCGGTACCACGGCCTCGGAAATACCGGCGCGGGTGGTGTTGAACTGATCGCCCAGCTGGCGCATGCGCATGGACACGCGGCAGAGCTGATTGTTGGCGAACGCGTTGATGGCATCGCGCGGGGCCAGCACGCCGAGCACCGTGCCCACCCAGATCATCTGATCGGAGGGGGGGGCCACACGGCTCTCGTTGCCGTTCTTGATAGCGAGGATCAGCGGCGCCCCGTGCAGTTGCTCCACCTCACCGATGCTCATGCCCACCAGCGGGCTCTCGGCGGTAACGGTCAGCTCGGCGGTCTCGCCGGCGATGCCGTAGGTGTCGGCGAAGTAGCTCTCGGTACGGCCGGGGGTGACCTTGAGGCGCTCGTCCTCGCGCTCCGGGAGCAGCTTACGGGTGAAGAAGTAGAAGAACAGCACGCCGGTCACGGCCAGCACGAGGCCCACGGGCGTGACGCTGAACAGGCCGAACTTCGGGATCGTGTGCGCGCCCGGCGGCAGGTTGCTGTTGGCGCTGGCGATCAGGTCGTTGAGGACGATCAGCGGCGAGTTGGCGATCAGCGTGGTGTTGGTGGCGGTGAGGATGCAGAACGCCATCGGCAGCAGCAGGCGCGACATCGGCACGCCCGTGCGGGCGGACAGGCGGCTGGTGACCGGGATCATCAGCGCGGCCAGCGCCTGGCTGGGAATGACCGCGCTGAACAGGCTGGTGACGCTGTTGATCACCACGCCCAGGCGCGATTCCACGCCACGGGCCATGCGCATGACGAAGGCGGCGGTGAGGTTGAGCACGCCGGCGCGGTCCAGGCCCGCGCCCATGATCATGATCGCGATGATGGCGATGACCGCGTTGCCGGCGAAGCCGTTGAAGACCTGGTCGCCGGGGATCAGCCCGGTGAGGCCGATCGTGACCACCACCAGCAGGGCGACCATGTCGGCCCGGATCCACTCCAGAACGAGCATGAGCATGGTGAAGCCCACCAGGCCCAGCACGAGGATCATTTCGGGAGTGAGGGTCAGTGCCACTAGCCGGCTGTCCGGATCCGGTCGGTTGAGGCGTGCGGTGGCATGGTCTTGCCAGGCTGTGGATATTGCCGCAGGAGTATACGCGCTGGGCGTGGCTCCCGGCTGAAGCTTGCGGCACCGGACCCTCGGTGGTTCTTATCCGCTCATCGGCTGAGGTTGCTCAGCGCCAGGTCGACGATCGTGTCGCCACGGCCACTCATCACCGCCTTCAGCGCGTACAGGCTGAAGCCCTTCGCCTGTTCCGCGGTGATCTTCGGCGGCATGGACAGCTCCAGGCGGTTGCTCACCACGTCCAGCAGCGCGGGGCCTTCGTGCGAGAGCACTTCGGCGATGGCCGAGGGCAGGTCGCTGGCGCGGGTCACGCGGCGGCCATGGATACCCATCGCGTTGGCCATGGCGGCGAAGTCCGGATTGCGCAATTCCACGCCGGTCTCGAGCAGGCCCGCCGCCTTCATCTCCAGCTCGACGAAGCCGAGCGTGCCGTTATTGAGCACGATGACCTTCACCGGCAGCTTTTCCTGGGCCAGGGTGATGAAGTCGCCCATCAGCATCGAGAAGCCGCCGTCGCCGGAGAGCGAGATGACCTGGCGGCCCGGATAGGCCGCCTGCGCACCGATGGCCTGGGGCATGGCGTTGGCCATGGAGCCGTGCACGAAGGAGCCGAGCAGGCGGCGCTTGCCGTTCATGCGCAGGTAGCGCGCGGCCCATACGGTGGGCGTGCCCACGTCGCAGGTGAACACGGCATCGTCCTCGGCCAGTTCGCTGACCAGGCGGGACACCTGCTGCGGATGGATCAGGTCGTGGCCGGGCTCGATCCTCGCCAGTTCGTCCAGACCTTCGCGGGCACGCGCGTAGTGGGCGAGGCAGCGGTCGAGATGGCCTCGCACGCGCTTGGGTTCGATGCGCGGAAGCAGTGCGCGCAGGGTCTCGCCGACATCGCCAACCACACCCAGGTCCACTCGGCAGCGACGGCCGATGTTGCCGGGACGGATATCCACCTGCGCGATCTTCGCGTCCTCCGGATAGAACTGGCGATACGGGAAGTCGGTGCCGAGCATCAGCAGCGTGTCGCAATCCTCCATCGCGTGATAGCCCGAACTGAATCCGATCAGGCCGGTCATGCCCACGTCGAAGGGATTGTCGTACTCGACATATTCCTTGCCGCCCAGCGCGTGCACGATGGGCGATTTCAGTGCATCGGCGAGTGCGATGAGTTCGCCGTGCGCACCGGCCGTGCCACGACCACAAAGCAGGGTGACGCGCTTGCCCGCGTTAAGCAGTGCCGCCAAGGCATCGAGTTCGCGTTCGGCCGGAATGACCTTCGGTGCGGGCGGAAGCAAACCCGCCGCGGGTGTCACTTTCTTCACCGGCGACGCGCGCATCGCGACGTCGCCTGGGATCACCACCACGGCCACGCCGCGTTGCCCGACCGCCGCACGGATCGCCGCGTCGAGCACGAAGGGCATCTGCGCCGGATCGGACACCATTTCGCAATACACGCTGCATTCGCGGAAGAGTTCTGTCGGATGCGTTTCCTGGAAATACCCGCTGCCGATTTCCGCACTCGGGATATGCGCGGCGATGGCCAGCACCGGCGTGCGCGAGCGGTGGCAGTCGAACAGACCGTTGATCAGGTGCAGGTTGCCAGGGCCGCAACTTCCTGCGCAAACGGCGAGTTGCCCCGTGAGCTGCGATTCACCACCGGCGGCGAATGCACCGGCTTCCTCGTTGCGCACGTGCACCCAGTCGATGCGGTTCCGCTCGCGCAACGAATCGGTGATGGCATTGAGGCTGTCGCCCACCACGCCGTAGATGCGACGGATACCGGCTTCTTCGAGGGTTTCGGCGATCAGGTCGGCAAGGTTGGAGATGGTCATGGGGGAACTCCGTGGGCACGAAGTTCCATGTTATGCCGCGACGACGGTCAAGAGGCCGTCGTCGGGCCTATCCATTCGTATAGGTAATCCCATACGCCATGACCGAGTCGCGTGCCCCTGCGCTCGAAGTGCGTCTCGATGCGCCACGCCGGACGCTCCGCGGTTTCGCCTGGCCCGACACGATTGCGCCAGCCTTCGGCGGCTTCCATCGTCTCGCGCATGTGCTCCGCGTAGGCTTCCCAATCGGTGGCCAGGTGCAACAAGCCACCGGGCGCCATGCGCGACGCGAGCAAGGCTACGAACGCGGGTTGCACGAGGCGACGCTTGTTGTGGCGCTTCTTGTGCCATGGGTCGGGAAACCAGATGCGTACCTCGGACAAGCTGCCCGCGGGAATTTCGTTTTCCAGTACCTCGACGGCATCGTGCTTGTACAGGCGCACGTTGGACGCATCGCGCGCAGCCAGCGCGTTCATCAGGCGGCCGACGCCGGGGCCGTGCACTTCGACGCCGATGTAGTCGCGCGCGAGATCGTGTTCGCTCGCCCATGCCAGCGCTTCGCCGTTGCCGAAACCGATTTCCAGCACGCACGGCGCGTGCCGCCCGAAGGTCGCATCGAGATCGCGCTCATGGCCCGTGTAGTCGAGGCCGAAGCGTGACCAGTGATCGTCGAACGCGCGCTGCTGCGCCGGGGTCATGCGACCTTCGCGCAGCACAAAGCTGCGGATGCGGCGGTGGAACGGGGCGTCGCCCGATGTCTCGTCGTCGTGTGCCATGCTCAACCGACCAGCCCGTCGACGGGGCTCGATGCAGAAGCGAAACGTTTGCGCGGGATACGGCCGGCGCGGAAGGCGGCGCGGCCCGCTTCGACGGCGAGCTTCATCGCGTGCGCCATCAGCACGGGATCTTTCGCGCCGGCGATGGCCGTGTTCATCAGCACGCCGTCGCAACCCAGTTCCATCGCGATGGATGCGTCGGATGCGGTACCGACGCCCGCGTCGACGATGACCGGAACCTTCGCGTTCTCCACGATCTCGAGCAGGTTGTAGCGATTCTGGATGCCCAGGCCCGAACCGATCGGTGCCGCCAGCGGCATGATCGCCGCGCAGCCGATCTCTTCCAGGCGGCGGGCGAGGATGGGGTCGTCGGAGGTGTAGACCATCACGTCGAACCCATCGGCGACGAGCTTCTCGGCCGCGACCAGGGTCTGCACCACGTCGGGATAGAGCGTGCGTTCGTCGCCGAGCACTTCCAGCTTCACCAGGTTGTGCCCGTCGAGCAGTTCACGTGCGAGGCGGCAGGTACGCACGGCGTCTTCGGCGGTGTAGCAGCCGGCCGTGTTCGGCAGCAGGGTGAAACGGTCGGGCGGCAGCGCGTCGAGCAGGTTCGGCTGGCTGGCGTCCTGGCCGATGTTCACTCGGCGGATCGCCAGGGTGACGATCTGCGCACCGGCGGCCTCGGTGGCCCGGCGCGTCTCGTCGAAATCTTTGTACTTGCCGGTGCCGGTGAGCAGTCGCGAGTGGAACGTGCGGCCGGCAACGGTGAGCAGGTCGTCGGCGGCGGGAGAGAAGTGGTTCATGCGGGCTATCCGTCGGAGGGCGCGGCGTCAGCCGCCGCCAATGGCGTGGACGATCTCCACCCGGTCGCCTTCGGCAAGCAGGTGCGTCGGGTGCGCGCTGCGCGGCACGATCTCGAGGTTGACCTCCACCGCCACGCGCTTGCCGGCATAACCGGCGGCATCGAGCAGGGCGGACACGGAAGTGCCGGGCGCGCATTCGCGCGCGTCGCCGTTAAGAGTGATCAGCATCCCCCAATTGTACCCAACCCACCTGCTTGGGAAACCAAGATGAGAGCAGCCTAGGATGAGGGAGGCATGCAAGGCGCCCGAGCAGGGTGGCCGAGCAGGGTGGGAAGCGGCCTAGGCCGCGAACCCCCTCACCGCCCCCGCCACCCCTCACCACCACCCCGCAAAGGAACCCCCGTCCCCGGCTGATTCCCCGACCCCATACCCGTCCCCGGCTGCGGAGCCCGGCTGTTCGTCATCCCCGTCCCCGGCTGAGGCTGCGGATTCCCATAACCACCATTCCAACCATTCCGCCAACGGTCATCCCGCTCCGGAGGCCGCTGCGGCGCCAGCTTCACACCCGCTCCGCTGGCCGAGGCATTCCCGCCGGACGGCGCTGCCAGACTCAACGAACCGTTCCGGCCATGGTCGTGATCGTGACCACCACCGTGACCATCGCCCGGGCCATCGTGATCATGGCCATGCCCGTCGTCGTGGCCGTCATGCCCATGCCCGCGCCGGTTGTCCCGGTCGTAGCCGTAGCCGTAGCCGTAGCCCGGGGGATAGCCGCCGCCGTAGTAGTAGCCACTTTCCGCCACGGAGCCATCGCCATAGCCGTACTGGTCCCGGTACCCGTCATCGCCCACCGATACCTGTCCGCCCACATAGAACCGGGGCGGCTGGGGCAGGCTTCCGGTGCTCACGGTGTCCTTGCGAACGGGTACGGAGGGCCCGGAGATATAGCTGACCCCCGGCTTGGGCATGTCCGCCGTGGACACGGTGCGCGATTGCGCACCCGCGACACCCGCGCCGAGCGCGAGCCCGATGGCGATGGAAAGTGAAAGCGCGCGACGCATGGCCTGACCCTCGTAGGGATTCCCTCGCCGGATTATGCGCCCGAGGCCCGGAGCCGGCGTAAGAACCCACGGACGCGTTCAGCCACCCGCCACCTTTCCCCCATCGCCACTGTCGTATTACCATCCATGCCCGACGCGGGTGTAGCTCAATGGTAGAGCTGTAGCTTCCCAAGCTACTGACGAGGGTTCGATTCCCTTCACCCGCTCCACTCAGTGCCACCAGCGCGCTAAGTGCCTTTTCTGCAACGTCTTTTCTGAAAACTGGGCAGCATCAACGATGCCTATGCACTGGCGCGAAAGCTCTACGATGCTGCGCTGATTGGCACTTACCTCAATGTGTATCTCCAGCGGTATGCGTAGCCTGGAGAGCCCTTGGTCGCGCGCATCGATGGTGGATTACCCGGGCGAAAGCGCTTCCGAGAACAGGTGAAATCACAAAGTATGTGGACGCCGCCCCCGAGCTAACGGCGGTCCGCCCTTGCCTGAGTGCGCTTGACTATGCCGGTGTGCGTGAACGGTGCAACGACCAGACCACCATAACTTCCTAGACCGCCTCCTTTTGAACGACGGGACGTTCTATCTGAAGAATCGCGCCGAATGGCTTGGACAGCTGAGGCCGACACGCTCGACATCATCATTTTGTACTTGGCATATTCCTTCTGCCTGAGCGGGTGCTACATGATGTCGTCCGACTATATGGATGCGCTGGAAGTGGGATCAGCCCGGAACACGGCTCGGAAGACTGGGTGGTGCCCTATGTGCAAGCATTCCTCGCCGAGAAGGTCGAGCCAAGCTGCCCGGGGCTCGTCGCGGCGCTGCGGAAAGAGACTGGTATGGAACTCGATGGCTAGGCCCATCGCCTGCGCAAAACTTTATCTTCCACCAGTCTGCTCCAGTCAAAAGGAGAGACCAATAGTGGCGTAGTTGCCCTGTATGCGGAAGAAGGCAGCTAGGCCAGAACGGGCCCCATCAGTTGCATGACGTCGGCCTTATTAGCATCAAAATAGTGCTCACAGAATGTCTGAAATATGCCCCGGCGGACACTATCTTCCGACATGCCGGGCTTCGCCTGCATGATGTGAGCCATCAAAGCCAGGAACGATGCTTTGCAGGCATTACGCAGATTGGACCCCTGCAGCCCGTGATCGATGTTCGTGACATTCGTGTGGAGTTGAATCCGATTGTCCTCAAACTTCTTTTGCAAGCGGCGGAGCGCTTCAGCCCGGTGCGCGGTCAAAAAATGAATGACCAGTCCTTGTTCTGGGGCCCAAGGCAGGTAGTTGAGTGCATCGCCGTGGGCTTGAAATTCTGCCAGCCGGTCGTGGGCGCCCGAGGCTTCCCATCCAGCGATCGTCTCGTCCTTAACATCGCCGTCCAGGACTGCTTTAACGCGCGTTGACTCCGGGAGAATCGAGCGCCCGTGGCCCATAAATCGGACAACGCTCATGAAAGGACCAATGGGTGCAACTTTCACAGTGGGTGCCAATCGGCCGTCGTGCCCGAAACGCTCCGCCTTGAACATTGACGCGAATGCTTCGACCACTTCAACGGCGTTGACATCCTCCACGTAGATGACGACGTCCGGCGCGCGCTCCTCTCCAAGAGCAATGGCACCCAAAGCATAGGTTGGGAAGCAGCCTGGGATGGTGCTAACCGCCCCATCTGTATTCTCAAGATACAGGAGCCTATTTCGCGGGACGGACTTGATGAGGCTGACCGAGTGCGTCGAGAAAATGACCGTGAGGCGCTTTTCCGCGGCTATGCGTTCGAGATACCGGACCAGATTGATTTGCACTCGGGGATGCAGCGCAAGCTCCAATTCGTCAACGAGAAGGAGCGATTCCACCGGGATGCGCTGGAGGGAGCGAATCATTTTCAGCACGCACAGTTCGCCCAGGCTGAAATTCTTCTCTGAAAAGTAGGTGGCACGCGCTGTCTGAAGGAGGAAAGCGGCGTTGCCAACGCCTTTCGATAAATTGATGGTCTTCAAGTCGTCGAAGCGTTGGGTCTCGAAGATTTCGTTCGCGGCGGCACGGACACCTTCGTGAGCCGGTCGGACCCTCCGTGGTTCGAAGTCCTCAGGTCGCGGTGTAATCCGGTCAGCGGTAGCGCCCACATACAACACATCCTTGAAGCCGAAGCGGTCAAGCAGGCGATTATTCGCGCGAGGGCGAGGCACCCAACGCTCACCGCCATAGGCATAAGTGACAGAGGCGGTGCCAAGCTCGTAAGTGATGCGTGCATTAGCGAAGTTATCGAGCCGCTCGCTCTTGCTGGACGACGGGAAATGGACAGCGAACGCCTGGGGGTATGCGATGCGGCGGAGGCAGGCTAAAAGCGTGGTTTTGCCTGCTCCGTTCGACCCGGCAAGAAGATGCACTCCCCGGCCAGGCATCTCGAACCGGAGTGTCCGGATATGCTTCAGCCCCTCTATCTGAATCACTCGTGCCACGATTCCCCCTTGCCCATGGCGGCATTCGCGGATGCCGAGCATGTTCGAGAGTGTCGCGACTCACTCGCACGTTGTCAAAAGAGTTCCCGATAGGCGGGTGATGCGGATTGACCAGCCGTTGAGCGTCACCCTAATTGCATGTAATAGGCATCCCAGGAGCGCGCTAAGCAAATTCGGCAATTTTTTTGACGGTTTTCTGTGGGCGTTATCATATGGCCCCCGTCTTACATGCGCTGCCATGCTTCCCTCCAGTTCGCCCACCACTTCGATGCGCGCGCCCCTTTACGACCTGCGCGCAACAAGGTCGCTGACAGCCTCATCCACACCATCAGGTGCACAGCCCGGGCGATGGCATCGACCGGAGGCACTACATCGCAGAGGGCACCGTCATTGAATGACAAACGGTGCTCGATAGCCTGCCCGTTCCCCACATTCCGCCCCCCTGTCCCAGTCGGTTTGATACCTACTTGACTCACCAGAAGACGGAGCGAGAACGGGAGGCTAGGGCTCGACTAGAGGGGAGGTGTTTTTTGTGAAAGAAGGGCCCCCGCCGTGCACGCCCCCCGAAAAACGGTGGGCGCCAAAAGCAACATAATGTAGTGAGAATGTCCGCGACATTCGAACGTACTACAGAATAACTCTCGTTACAGCATGGCTCCGATTTGCGCAAAAATTTGTTCGAAGCTACGTCGACTTTCCGCAGTCAGACTTTTTCCATCTAATAGAGGCAATACCGCCTGCATGGCGCGATAGTGGTTATATCCCCCATCTTTCATGAGCGACAACTTCTCGCTCTTCAACCACTGATTGATTCGCTCAACAACGCGCGGATGTGTTCCTAGAGCATTAGCGGTGACTGATTTTCCATCCAGCTCTTTCGTATATGCTGAGTTAAATGCAGAAAGATAAACGTCCAGCGGGAGCAAATCTTCGATGTCAGCCTCTGGCGGTGTGGGCTCGATGAACATCGAAAAATCCATCACACGCTTTCGCTCGATGAGCTTTTGTTTAACGAGGTCTTCCAGCTTCTGGTGTGGAGTGCTCGCCCGGTCATGCAGCACCACGATCTTGAGCTTGTTCGACCCAAGAAGTGCTACGAAAGTAGCCAGTTTGTCGAGACCTCCGACAGGCACCAAGATGGCGTCGCTAAGACCCTGGCTTCCCTCGGCTTCGAACAATGCTGCCACATGCTGTAGCAAGATAAGGTCGGCCGCGCCCTCGACAAGAACATTTTTCTTGGCAATGAAAAGATTCTGCGCGATGGAGTATCCGAGTGCGGCTTGAAGCGGAAATAGGCTTTCATCGGAAGAGCCAGCGAGGTCGCCAGTGACTTTGGTGCCTTCTTTGATACGGTCCTCGACGACGCGAACCTCATCCAACCTTGCGCCATCGACCATGAATGGCGAATGGGTCGAATACAGAATCTGATGATGTGTGGATAGCTCTCGGATGTAAGCTAGGAAGTCTGCCTGGGCCAAGGCGTGCAGGTTAAGACCGGGCTCGTCTAAAAGGAGAATCAGCGACTCGCTGGTTTCCGCTCGAGACTGGACGGCATCGAACCACACAAGAAAGCTGAAGAACCAAATGAAGCCCTTGCTTCGCTGGCTAAACGGCACCGTGACACCGTGACGGCGATTCTTGATGCGAATGTAGAGGTTGGGGCCGCTGTTAAACGGCGCAATGTCTTTGTTGTCTGTTTTTACATCAAACTCAACATCGAGGTCGCCATTCTGTTTCCAAAACTCGAAGACCTTTTGGGTGATGCTCAGTCCTATGGCTTCGAGTTTTGCTTTGGCTGACTCGTAGCCTTCCTCGCTGATTAGTTCGTCCAGCGTCGTGCCCGCTAGCTCGAGGAGCCCTTGAGCGGTTTCGTCCGCCTCAGTAATTTTCTTTGCGGCAATCCGCTGTTGCAAAGAAGGAAGATTTATCTTTCCTTCTAGGATTTTATAGTCGTCGAAGTAGAGAAACTTCGGAAGCGCTGGATGCAGATAGTGCTGATAGATGTAACCGTTTATCAGTCCCCAGCCGTTCGCTTTGGGAGTTCGTTTTCTCCACTGCGCAGCAAACGTGGCCAACTTCCCGTCGGAAGGAAGCCCTAGAGCATCAATCTTGTCCAGCGTTTCAGATAGGGACTTCGACCCATCGAAAACCTCGTCCGAGTGTTCGAGGTCTGCTAACGGGGCGCGCAGAGCGGCTATAGCCGCCTTATCGTCGATATGAAAACCGAGGGTGTTTGTATTCGCAATGGTTGTAGTGCGCGTGAACCGCAACCCTGCTTGAATAATTTCATGGCCGCCGAAGACTTCCGCGTTGATGCGGTCGGCCAACGGCTTGTCGATGCGAAAAGTGAGATGAACGACTTCTTCGTAGTCCTTGGCATTGTGCCGTTGCCGATACCGAATGAGGTCCTTTCGGGGGTAATCGGCAATGAAATCAAACCCTGCATCGTCTAGGGGCAATGACTTGTGCAGTCCTTCGAGAAAGGCCGTTTTCCCGGATTCGTTCTTTCCCACCAGCACTGTTACAGCAGGCCCGATCTCGACGACGGAGGAGTCTTCGATCGACTTGTACTTGGTTACTCGTGCTTGGACCAGGGTGAGCATGGAATCTCCGTCCTCAGGATGTCTTTCATCCAAATAGTGATAGCGTGAGATGTCGAAACACCGTGGCCGATGTTGCTTCGGCTTAGCCGAAGGGGAAATCGGGTTAGGTGTCTACCGAGTGGCCGCGCCAAGCGCATTCGAACCTGTCGCGCTCTTGGCGGCCAACGCCCCAGTGCGCGAAGTTCCATTGCCCCTGTTGCCCCCCGTTTTGATTATCAGCTTCAGAGTCGAAGCGCAAGATGTGGTGAGGCTCATCAGACATAGTTGCCTAGGACCCTGGGACGTCCACCCGATCACTATACTGACAGTATCGCGTCCGCATTGAAGGTACAGGCGCGCGCCTGCGGGCTACACCGATCGATCAGGTCGCCTTGTCGCAAGATGGTAATGCTCTTTGGGGTGCGCAAACGCCTCCTGGTCAGAAGGATCATGTTTTTGATCTCACCACGAAGGTGCCGACTGCTGAAGCGCTCACACCGATGGAGAAACGTGGTGCCAGGTGGCCCGAGGCCATGCAGCAGTTCCAGAATCACGAGCATGAGCGTCAACAGAGTCAGCAGCAGACGCTGGAACGTACCCAAGCCGAGAACCAGGCCCAATCCATGAGCGGACCGGTCATGAGGCTGTAAGAGCGAAAAGACGGGCGCGCGTCGGCGTCCGTCTCTGGGATGTCAGCATCCAGAATGAGCTTCCCGGCCACGACTAGCCTGCGCCACGCTCCGCGCGAACCAGCTCAAGCACCGCGTCCGCGAATGCCCTCGGCGCCTCTTGCGGCAGGTTGTGTCCCGCCCCTGGTATCACGCGGTGTATGCGTGGACCCGTGAACTTCGCGGCCTGGGCCGAACCGTCGGTCGGCCGATGGGCGCTATCGTCGCCGCCATCCAGTGTCACCGTCCGCACCGGTATCGCGGGCAGCGACGCAAGCTTGCGACCGATTTCGGCATAGGCGGGGTCTCCCTGGACCGCGCCGAATCGGTGGCGGAACGAATGTATGGAGACTTCGACATGGTCGGGGTTGTCGAACGATGGGGCCGTGTGTGCGAAGGTCGCGTCGTCGAAGCGCCAGGTCGGTGACCATTGCTTCCAGAAAAGCCGGTTGAACTCACGGCGGTACTTTGTGTAACCGGCGCGTCCTCGCTCGGTCTGGAAGTAGAACTGCCACCAGAGCGGCATCTCGCTTTCGGGCTTCGCCGGGATCAACGCTGCAGCCGGGTCCGCGAACGCATAGCCGTTGCCCGATACCAGGCCCGCGCAGCGTTCGGGCCAGAGGGCCGCGACGGCGCTGGCCGCCTTGCCGCCCCAGTCGTATCCCGCCAGCACGGCGCGCGGCAACGACAATGCGTCGAGCAGTGCCAGCAGATCTGCGCCGAACGCCGCGAACTCGCCCGAACGAAGCGTGTCTGCGCTCAGGAAACGCGTGGGGCCGAAGCCGCGCAGATAGGGAACGATCACCCGGCAACCCGCGGCCACCAGGATGGGCGCGACTTCCGCGTAGGCCTCGATGTCGTACGGGAACCCGTGCAGAAGCGCCACCGCGGGCCCATTTACCGGCCCCGCTTCGTAGTAGGCGATGTTCAAGACACCGGCATCGACATTCTTCAAATGCGCCAGGGCCAAGGCGGGTGATCCGATGCCACTGGCGGACGCCACTTTGCCGCCCAGAGCCAGGTGCAGGCCGGCGATGCCGGCACCCGCCGCGACGCCGCGTAGCAGTCCGCGCCGCAGGAAATCCACGTGATTGGTCATACGGACCTCATCCCGCCGCTGTCGCAGCGAAACGCTGGCGCCCGGCCTGCGTCGTTCAATGGGGTCACTGCATCCGTCATCTGAATCTTTCCGTCGTCGAGTCGAAGGCCGCGTCCATCGTAGGTTCGGGCGGGGCCTGCCACTAGTCACGCGCCAGGCCCCACCGTGTTGAGCGATGGACATCAATCGGTTCGTTCTGCCGCGACAACCTCCTCCACGAACCCCCGATACGAATGAAGCGGCCGCCCCAACAACGTCGCCAGCCGCTCGACATCGCCAGCCTCCGGCACCATTCCGTCGGTAACGAACCGCTCGCCCATCAGGCGCATGTCGAAAGCCATCCAGCTGGGCATGTATTGGCGGAGGTTCTGCTCGAATCCAGCCATGTCTTCACCCGGGTAGGCGATCGGGCGGTCAAGCACGTCCGTCCAGATCGCAGCGACATCCGCTCCGGTGAGCGTGTCGGGGCCGACGAGGTTGATCCGGTTGAGCGGCAGCGGTTCGGCCGCTTGCTCGCGACGAAGCAGTTCGATGGCCGCGACCTCGCCGACGTCACGCGTATCGACCATCGCCAGGCCCTTGCTGCCGATGGGCATGGGATAGATGCCGTACCCCGTCACCACGTCCTTGATCGAAAGGTCGTTATTGATGAAGTAGGCCGGACGCAGGATCGTCGCGTGGAGGCCCATGTCTTCGATCATGCGCTCGACGCCATGTTTCCCCGCGAAGTGAGGAACGTTCACGTAGATGTCGCTATGGATCACCGACAGGTAGACGATGCGTTCGATGCCTGACTCGCGGGCGATGTTGAGCGCGATGAGTGCTTGCGTGTATTCGTCGGCGGTCACGGCATTGAGCAGGAACAGCGTGGAGACGCCTGAGAAGGCTGCCCGCAGGGAGTCGACGTCGAGCAAGTCACCTTGGGCGACGGTAACGTTCGCCGGGAAGTTAGCCTTCGAGGGATCGCGTACGAGTGCGCGGACGTCGGCACCGCGTTTCACAAGCTGTTCGACGACATTACGGCCGACATTGCCGGTAGCTCCAGTAACGAGAATGGTCATGATGTTTACTCCGGTGATTTAAATGAGGGAGGGGTTACGGATTCAGAGGGAGAAATCGACGACGACCTTGCCGAGCTGCGGCTGGGTCCGGTTGCGTTCGATAGCTGCGGGGAGGTCGTCGAAGCGCACGACGGCGGCGACCTTGGATTGCAGGCGGCCTTCCGCCACGTCCTCGGCGATCGCGTGCAGGCGGGCGGCGTCTGGCGTGTTCACGAACCAGAGGCCACGGCGTCCGGCGGGTGTGTTCGATTCGATGGCCGGCGACGCGGTGCTGACGATGACGCCGTCATCGGCGAGTACGGACCACGAGCGGCTCAACACCTCCCCACCGACGTAATCGAGTGCGAGGTCGATGTCGCTGGCGCGGTCTTCGAACTGTTCCCGGTCGTAAGCGATGACGTGATCCGCACCAAGGCCGCGGACGTATTCAGCGTGATCGCCCAGCGCGGTGGCGAACACTTCCGCTCCCGCCTGGTGTGCGAACTGCACGGCGAAGCCGCCGAGGCCACCCGCGGCACCATGGATCAGCACGCGCTGGCCGGCGTGTATCGGACCGGCGAAATGCAGGCTCTGCCATGCCGCCACGGAAGCGACGGGCAACGCGGCGGCTTCTACGAAACCCAATGACTGGGGCACCAGGCTGAGATTGGCCTCGTCGACGGCGACCAGGTCGGCATAAGCGCCGAGTCGTCCGAGCGAGCCCATGACGCGGTCGCCTTGACGCAGCCGCGTCACGCCGGGGCCGACCGCCTCGACGACCCCGGCGAGTTCGATGCCCAGCGTGGTCGGCAGTTGCAATGGAAAGATATCCCGCACGTAGCCTTCGCGGACTTTCCAATCGAGCCCGTTGACTCCGGCGGCGTGGACGCGGACCAGGACCTGGCCGGCTTCGGGAGCAGGGGCGTCGACGGAGGACGTCCGGATGGTTTCCGGGCCGCCGTACGCGGCGAGTTGCAGGGCGCGGATAGTGTTCATCGATGCGTTTCCTTTGGTGTTTGGCGGGTACGGACCAAACAATAGGGGGTTCCACATTCGATACACAGACCATAGAATCGAGACGCCTGGTATCAAATACGAGACACCATGGATATCAATGCGCTCGATGACTTCCATCTCGTGGCAACCCACGGAGGCTTTGGAAAGGCCAGCCGTGCCACGGGCCGCTCCAAGGCAACGCTGTCGCGTCGGGTTGGGGATCTGGAAGAGGAACTGGGCGCGCGTCTGATCGAGCGCGGCACGCAACGCCTGGAGCTGACGGACGCAGGCCAGTTGTTGGTGGGACGCACGGAAGGACCCATGCGCGAGATCGCCGAAGCGTTCGCCGCTGTACGCGATGGGCTTGCAACGCCGCGCGGTCGCTTACGGATCGCGGCGCCGCAGTTGTTCTCGCAACTCGCCCTGGGAGGGCTCGCCGCGAAGTTTTTGGAGCGCTATCCGGAAGTACAGATCGAGACCGTATCAGAGGATCGTTTCGTCGACCTGATCGATGAACATTTCGATGTGGCCATCCGTATCAATCCGCAGAAGGACAGCGACCTCGTCGGGCGTTGCTTCGCCCGGGATCGTTTGGTTCTCGCCGCGGCGCCATCCATCCCGATGCCCAAGGGTCGCCGCGACGGACCTTTCCCCATGCCGGCCGTGGTCATGTCCACCTATCGCGACGGCGATGTGTGGACCGTTCGCAACGGCAAGCTCGCCATCGAGCCGCAACCCGTGTTGCGCCTGTCGTCGCTACTGATGGTTCGCGATGCCGTTGCCGCGGGCGCGGGTGTTGCCTTGTTGCCGCAATCGATCGTGGGAAACCTGCTCGAAAGCGGCGACCTCGTGACATGGGGGATCGCGGGCGAGGACGTCGAGCTTTGGGTGCTGCATACGTCACGACGCCTGCAAAGCCCGAAGGTGCGGGCCTTCGTGGAGTTCATGGCGCAGCAGTACCCGAGCGGGTCGTTCACCATCCGCTGAAATAGATGGGGAATCAACTCGGTGATGCTGCCAGCCGTGCGGTAATCGAAGACGTATAGATCGACGATGCCGTTGAGCGTATTTCCTTGTCGTCTAACGGTCAGCCGCCTTTCCGGTCAGCCATGGTTGCGGTTCGACTAGTTCAAACACGTTGGACTCCACGGCATTCTTGCGTAAGTGCGGCCCATGGCCCGCCCCATAGACGACGAGCACGCGATCTCCCGGCTTCGTCGCCAGTGCGCGGATATGCGTGAAGATGCGCAGGTTGCGCGCATACCATTGGCCGACCCATGCCGCGCCGGGGTTGTTGGTGTCGTCGCCGAAGAGCGGGAGCTTGAAGTAGCCTTTCGCGTCCTCGTTCATGCGCTTGGGATCGTTCCACATGAGGTACCAGTCGGTCACGCCGTGGCCTTTGAGGTACTCGGTCTCCCTTGCCGCCGCGGCCTTCCATGGAGCGACGGTTTTCTCCAGCAAGTCGTCCTTGCCGTGCGCTTTCGCCCATGCCATCCAGTCGTAGTCGGCGTCCTTGCCGGGGGCATCCCCATTCCAGTCGACGGCATCGACACGCGGCAACCCAAGCTGCTTGGCCAGCCGCAATCCGATCTGGTCGGTTTCGTCTGCCGACAAGGTGTAACGGCCGGCCCGATAATCCGTATAGCGCTTGTCAAGCTCGCCTTGCTTGGCATAGGGGTATTCGATCGCGATGTGCGTGGGCTTCCAGGCGGCGAGCCGCGCGACCATCTGCTCGATCTCGGCCTGGCGTGCCGGTGTCCGCACGTCTTCCACATGCGTATTGGCCACGTCGCGATTGTGGTTGGCCAGGTGGCCCGAGCCGAGGAACATCATTTTCGGCAGTTCTTGCGCCGTGGCGGTGACGGAAACCAGGGCCAGAAGGGTGGCGGATATCCAGCGATGCATGTGATTCCCGTACTGACGAGTGAGCGGGTGGGATGCCGGCCCTGACGGGATGGTTGGCATGACTGATGGCATGCTGCCGGACCTCGGATATGTCCCGCAGGGACCGCTAAGTCGCCACCACGTCGTATTCGTGAGCCGTGTCGTGCGGCGCCACGGCCACGCGATACTCCATCAGCAACGGCGACGGCATCCGGCATGCCGGGTGCATCCGGGCCAACTGCAGGATCGATCCGGAGACACCGCTCATCAACCCGGGGGTGAATGCGTCGCGTGCGAGGCCGCCGACGATGCCGTGTTCCTCGATGCTGGACAGCACGATGGCCGCGGCTGGCAGCCCTGTGTTCGGCACGAGTGACAGATCGAGCCGCGCCGAGCGCGTCAGCAACTCCCAGGTGCTGAGGTCACCGTGGCACAGGGTGTGGCTGTGTCCCCAGCCGCCGTCGGCGGCCGCGCGCACCGCGCGGCGCAGCGTATCCAGGTGGCGCGGGTGCCTCGTTCGGTCGTAGAGGTCGCACGCGGCCAGACCGATGCCGACGCTGCCGTGGCACCAGGTGTTCGCGAAGTCGCCGCTGTCGGGCTTGCGCACGTCGATCCAGTTGCCCGCCTTCATGTCGAATAGCGACTCTTCGAAATCGAATGCCAGTTCCGCGAGGTTGAGCCAACGGTGCCGGTCGTCCGTGTTGCCCGCATCGCTGAGGCCGAGGCGCGTGAGAGCCCAACCGGTGCCTGTCGCGCCATGGGCGAACCCGCCGATCGGCTCGTCGAATATGGAAGCGGGCCAGCGTGCCCCGCGTTCATCGACGATGGCCGCCGCTTCGAGATGCCTGCCCGCGCGCCCGGCGAGCGCAAGCCAGCGCGAATCGCCGGTGACGTCGGCGAGGTTCAGCAGGGGAACGATTGCGCCGCCCACGCCTTCGAGGATATCGAGCACGCGTTCGTTCTCGATGTCCCAGCGTTCCATGCGCGTCGCCTGCGCAATGGCACGCGCGAGGAAACCTTCGCCGGGGTGAAGGTGGTCGAGCGTCAGCCACGTCTGTACCTGCGAACCCAGGCCGATGAAACCGCCGATCGCCTCGGCTTCGTCGGTGTCCTCCGCCGTGCGCAGGATGCGAAGCACGCCATTCAACGCCTTCATGGTGCCGTCGACCTCGTCGAGCCGTCCGTGACGCATCTCCTCGGCATAGCCGGCAAGTGCGATGGCGATGCCGCCGAGGCCGACATAGAGGTTCGGCTGCAAGGTGCGCATCGTCCATCCCCCGCGCCCCAGGATGGGACTGATCCAGGTCATCGTCCCATCGTCGCCGCGCACAGAAAGGCGCAGGAGTTGTTCGAGCGTCTCCCGCGCCATCGACCGCCGCCTCCGGTCCAGGTCCACGGCATGGGCGTTCCGGGCGGAAAGGTCGTAGGGCGAACGCTTGTCGTCGTTGAGCCGCACGTTGAGGTGAGCGGTAACGAGGGCGCCGCGAATGGTCAGTTCTTCCAGCTCGATGCGCATGTCCAGCCAGGCACGGAATACCTCGTCCCGTTGCGACTCGTCCAGAACGTTGGCGAAGACGGGAACATCGCCGTAACGCATGTCGTCGATCTCGCTGGCGATGATGGCCGGGTCGGAAGAGGCGACGGGCGAGACGGCGGCATTGCGCACCAGGAGATCGCGGGCGCGCTCGATGGCGGCCGGTTCGTCGTGCAGCGATGCGGGATGCCAGAGCATGCGCATCACTTCGACATACGCCTGTGTCGGACGCCGGATGCGCCGTATGCGGCAACCGACGAAGGCTTCGAGCAAGGGCGAGAGCGCCCCGCAGCGGTGCCGTTCGATGAGCGCATCGGTCATCGTGCGGAAACCCGTGACGATGTCTTCCCAGAAGCGCGAGATGTCGGGATTGGTGCAGGGATGGTTCTTGCCGGTCTCGATCTCGACGCTGACCAGCCCCACCCGGGCGTCGGTCGTCCCGGCATCGACGATCTCCGGGACGCGGATCTTCGGTTGCTCGCCCTGAAGCGCGCCGATGGCGGAGATGTCGACGCCGTCCAGGCCCAGCACCGGCGCCCTGAATGGTACCAGCCCCGTGCGCAGCACCGACGAGCGAATGAGTGCCTGCGCGAGATCGACCGCTTCGCCCTTCTGCGAGGGCGGGAGGGGAATCTCCGTGACGAACAGGCTCTCGACGTCGACCACGTAGGGGATGGTGGACGAAGCGATCAGATTCTCGTAGTGGATATCGGTACCGCCGAGCAAGCGCATGACCGCGAGCCAATGCCCGATGTTGCGATAGAAGACGGCAAGCTGCGTGTCGTCAGTGCAATGGACATGGTCGACGTGGCGGCTCCATCCGTAGTCGCCCCGGTCGAGCACTGCGGGTACTCGTATGCGTGAAGGATCGTCGTGGAGCACCGTGTCGAGAAAGCGGTCGAGCACGGCGTCGACCCGCAGTGACCTCGGCTTGTACATGACCGTGCCACCCGCGAAAGTCAGACGCGCCACGGACTGCCCGCCTTCATGGACATCGCCCTCGCCGAGGTACAGCGAGCGCAACTCGCCCAGATCGGCTCCGACGAAGAGGGACAAGGTTTCACGATCGGCGGCCAGCCGCGAAAGCATGGTGACGATGACATGGCGTTGCTGGTCCAGCACCTTCGTGAGGCGAGGCGTCAGGACGGGATAGCGGCGATCGATCGCCGCCACGAATTCCGGTGTCATGGCTTGCATGACGAAGGCGGCGAAACGCGAGGCTTCGGTCCCCTCGGGAAGATCACCGGAGAGCTTTGCCGCATGCAGCTCCAGCAGGAGCACGCGGTTGAGTTTTCGTTCGGCGTTGTCGAGCAAGGCGCGTTTCGCGACCTTTGCGACGAGCAGGCGCTCCATGTCGTCGAGTCCGGGTTGGCGGGCGATGTCTTCGGCGAGCCGCCGGCGTACGTGGTCCGTAAGGAAGGCGATGACAGGGGCGAAGGCATTCTGCGACGCGGATGCATCCATGGGCGGTCCCGGCGATACCGTTGCGGTTTCTAGGATGGTGAAGGGATAGCCGTGGTGGTTGGCCACGGCTATCGCGGCTACCGCGTGTTAGCAGCAGACGCCCGGCCGGGAGGCCGTACAGGAACTACAGTTGGAAATCAGTGCGATGTCCGTGCTGGTCATCGCCATCACCGTCTGGGCGTGGCCCTCGGTGTAGAGCGAACCCGCCGGATTGTCATACCCACCTACGCTGTCGGCGCCACTCAACCATCCCGCCAGGATCTTGTCGGTCTGCATACGAGTACTCCTAGGTGTTACGAATGTGCGCCCGGACGTTGAAGAAGCGCGTCGCGGCGGGCGCGTCCACGACGACGCCGCCGGAGCATTCTGATGACTCCGGGACAAGGATTTGCATGGTTTGCCGAATATGCGCGCAATACGCGTCACATGCCGGCGACCGGTGTCTGGCACCATGCGATGACGCCGTCACGACGGGTGGAAGGAGGCATCGATGATCCTCAAGCGCTTCATCCTTCGACACCGTGGCCTCGTCCTCGGTGCCGTGGCCCTGTCCGCCGCGAGCGCTCTGTCCACCATGATGCTGCTGTCGCATATCAACGAGCTGGCGGCCAACGGCGTGCATGCCGGCCGCACGGCGCCGCTGCTGACGGGTGCAAGCTGGTTGCTCGCCGTGCTCGCGACAGGCGCAATGTCGCAGTTTATCCTGGCTCGCCTGGGCGGCGACCTCGTCGCACAACTGCGGATCGATCTCTCGCGCCGCTTCATCGACCTTGAGTACGAGAAGCTGGCCAACGAGAAGCACGCGATCTTCGGCTCGCTGATCGAGGATGTGGCGAGCATCGCACCGCTGGTGCTCGTCGCACCCTTGCTGGCGTACAACGGGCTGCTCCTCGTTCTGTATGCGAGTTACCTCGCCAGCGTTTCGCCGCCTCTGCTGGGTATCCTCGCCGCTTTTCTCGGCGTCACGGTCGTGGTCTCCCTGGCGTTGGAGCGGTTTCTTCGCCGGCGTTTCGACGCCTTGCGCGAAGCGAACGAAAAGGTCTTCGAATACTTCCGTTATCTCAGCGAAGGAAAGAAAGAACTGGCGCTCAATGCCGCACGCGCCAGGCATGTGGCCGACGAACTCATCCGTCCGGCCATCGGCCGTTCCCGCCGCTTGATGATCCAGGTGCATACGGGGCTGGGTTTCAATGAGGCGTGGTCGTCGGCGGTGATCTACGCATCGGTCTTCGTGATCGTCTATGTCGGTTACGCGAGCCTGGCATTGCCACAGGCGATACTCATGCGGTTCGTGATCGGCGCACTGTTCCTCAGTGGTCCGGTCGCGTTCATCGTGAGCGCGGCGCGGCAGGTGGGCGTCGGTACCGCCAGCTTGCGGCATCTCCAACGCGTCGGCCTGGATCTTGGTGGTGAGGTCGATCCACCCGCACACGAGGCGGATACGGGCACCGGCGACGAATGGCGAAGCATCGCGCTCAGGGGCGCCACCTATGCCTATGCCGGCGAGGAGGACGGACGGATAGCGCTCGGCCCGGTCGACGTGGAAATCCGGCGCGGCGAACTTCTCTTCATCGTCGGAGGCAACGGCAGTGGCAAGTCGACCTTGTTGCTCTTGCTCGCCTCGCTGCTCACGCCACGCACGGGCGAACTCCTCGTCGACGGCGTGCCATTGGAACTCGACAGGCAGCGGCATCGTGAGCGTTTCACGGGCGTGTTCGGCGATTTCTTCCTCTTTCCGCACGTGCTCGACGTGGCGGGACATCCTCTTCCCGACGAACGCATCCGCACGCTGCTGGTAGCGCTGGGACTGGGCTCGCAGGTCGAGGTGACGCAGGGGGAATTATCGAAGCTCACCCTTTCCACCGGACAGCGAAAGCGCCTGGCGCTCTTGCAGTGCTATGCGGAAGACCGCGATATCTTCTTCTTCGACGAATGGGCCGCCGACCAGGACGCGCACTTCCGCGATTACTTCTATCGCAGCTTGCTGCCCGAGCTGAAGGCCCGCGGCAAGACGGTCGTGGCGATCACCCACGATGACCGGTATTTCTCGCTGGCCGATCGCGTGATCAAGCTCGAAGCGGGGCGCATCGTTTCCGATACGCGGCGTCGCGATGATGAAGCGACATATGCGGCACACGCCCCCATGACGGAACACCGCGTGGTCTAGACGAGAAAGGCCCGCCACGCGGTGCGTGGCGGGCCTTTCCTTCTCGGGGCTACTTCCGAAGGTCGAAGCGGTCGAGGTTCATCACCTTCGTCCAGGCGGCCACGAAGTCGCCGACGAACTTCTCCTGTGCGTCGGCACTGCCGTAGACCTCGGCCAGCGCGCGCAGGATGGAATTCGATCCGAAGACCAGGTCCACGCGACTGCCGATCCACTTCAGCTTGCCCGTGCCGCGTTCGCTGCCTTCGAACGACTCCCTGGCGGGTGAGGTCGCCTTCCACACCGTGCCCATGTCGAGCAGGTTACGGAAGAAGTCGTTGGTCAGCGTGCCCGGGCGATCGGTGAAGACACCCTGCTTGCTGCCTTCGACGTTCGCACCGAGCACGCGCAGGCCTCCCACGAGCACCGTCATTTCCGGCGCCGTCAGGGTCAGCAACTGCGCTTTGTCGATCAGCAACGCTTCGGCCGGCACGCTGTAGCGGCCCTTCACGTAGTTACGGAAACCATCCGCCGCAGGCTCCAACGGCTCGAAGGAAGCGACGTCAGTCTGCTCCTGCGAGGCATCGGTGCGGCCCGGCGCGAAGGGCACGGCAACGTTATTGCCAGCATCCCTGGCTGCCTTCTCCACGGCCGCGCTGCCCGCCAGCACGATCAGGTCGGCCAGGGAGATCTTCTTGCCGCTCGCCTGCGCGCCGTTGAATTCGGCACGGAGGCCTTCCAGGCGTTCGAGCACCTTCGCCAGTTGCGCGGGCTGGTTGACCTTCCAGTCCTTCTGCGGCGCGAGACGGATGCGCGCACCGTTGGCTCCGCCGCGCTTGTCGCCACCACGGAATGTGGAGGCGGAGGCCCAGGCGGTCGAGACCAGTTCCGACACGCTGAGGCCGGAGGCCAGCACCTTTTCCTTGAGTTGCTTGATGTCGTTCTCGTCGACCAGCGGGTGATCGACGGCGGGCACCGGGTCCTGCCAAATGAGTTCCTCGGCGGGCACTTCGGGACCGAGGTAGCGCGAGCGCGGGCCCATGTCGCGATGGGTCAGCTTGAACCAGGCGCGCGCGAAGGCATCGGCGAATTCTTCCGGATGATCGAGGAAGCGGCGGGAGATCTTTTCGTAAGCCGGGTCGAGGCGAAGGGACAGATCGGTGGTCAGCATCGTCGGCTTGCGCGCGGGACCGCCATGCGCGTCGGGAATGACATCGCCGGCATCCTTCGCCACCCACTGGTGAGCGCCGGCCGGGCTCTTCGTCAGTTCCCACTCGTGCTTGAACAGGTTCTCGAAGAACAGGTTGCTCCACTTCGTCGGCGTCTGCGTCCAGGTGACTTCCAGGCCGCTGGTGATGGTGTCGCGACCGACGCCGGTGCCATGGCTGTTCTTCCAGCCCAATCCTTGCTGTTCGAGATCGCCCGCCTCGGGCTCGGCCGCCACGTTGGCCGCGTCGGCCGCGCCGTGGGTCTTGCCGAAGGAATGGCCGCCCGCGATCAGGGCGACCGTCTCCTCGTCGTTCATCGCCATGCGCGCGAAGGTCTCGCGGATGTCGTGCGCCGCCGCGATCGGGTCGGGCTTACCCTCCGGGCCTTCCGGATTGACGTAGATAAGACCCATCTGGACGGCGGCGAGCGGATTCTCGAGATGGCGCCCGCCTTCGGTGCGGTCTTCTTCCTCGCCGTGCAGATGGGGATCGGCCACCAGCACGCCTTCGCTGTCCGGCGTGACCTTGCCGTAGCGGTGGTCGCCACCGAGCCACTCGGTCTCGTTGCCCCAGTACACGTCCTGGTCGGGTTCCCAGGTGTCCTCGCGTCCCCCGGCGAAACCGAAGGTCTTGAAGCCCATGGTTTCGAGGGCGACGTTGCCCGTGAGGATCAGGAGGTCGGCCCAGGAGATGCTGTTGCCGTATTTCTGCTTGATCGGCCAGAGCAGGCGGCGCGCCTTGTCGAGGCTGACGTTGTCGGGCCAGCTGTTCAGCGGAGCGAAGCGCTGCTGACCACGGCCACCGCCGCCACGTCCATCGCCGATGCGGTAGGTACCCGCGCTATGCCATGCCATGCGGATGAATAGCGGGCCGTAGTGGCCGAAATCGGCTGGCCACCAGTCCTGCGAATCGGTCATCAGGTCAGCCAGGTCTTTCTTCAGCGCCGCGAGGTCGAGCTTCTTGAACGCCTCGGCATAGTCGAAGTCCGGCGCCAGAGGGTTGGACCGGGACGAATGCTGGTTGAGCAGGTCGACCCTCAGGCGCTTCGGCCACCAGTCGCTATTGGTCGTGCCGCCGCCGGCGGTGTGATTGAAAGGGCATTTCGCTTCGCTCGACATCAGCGCGACTCCTGTGGCTTGCCGGGACGAAGGACCGAGCGCCGGCGACTCGTGGTTTACGTAGTGCCTGGATCATGGGCCGATTGCGAGCATTGCAGAAATTGATTGATCTTATGATGACAAGAGGCTGCGCCTATCGGGAGTCACCGTAACTCCTGCAAGCGGATCAGGTTTCCCGCCGGGTCGCGAACGGCGCAATCGCGAACCCCATACGGCTGATCGGCGGGTTCCTGGACGATTTCCGCGCCACTGGCCTGTATCCGGTCGAACGCTTCCGCGAGATTCCTCGTCGCCAGCAGCAGGATGGCGAAGGTGCCCTTGGCCATCATCTCGGCGATCGTGCGGTGCTCGTCCTCGGTGACACCTGGCGAAGCGGCCGGCGGGTACAGGACGACCGACGTCTCCGGCTGGCCAGCGGGCCCGACCGTGAGCCAGCGCATGCCGTTGTACCCGACGTCCTTGCGGATCTCGAAGCCGAGGATGTCGCGATAGAAGGCCAGGGACGCCTCCGGGTCGTTGTGCGGCAGGAAGCTGGCGTGGATGGTGATATCCATGGCGACAGTGCTCATTGATTGGGAGCGGTCATGCTAGACGTCATGCCGAAGCGCGCGCTTCTCGATTCCTGACCGGTCGCGTGACTTGTTTCGCCACGCACGACGGGATACCGGATACCGCCTGCGCCTCCCGCTGGCGATAGACACTCGGAGGCATGCCGACCAGTTCCGCGAAGCGGGTGCTGAAGGTGCCGAGCGAAGAACAACCCACGGCGAAGCAGACATCGGTGACGCTGAGGTCGCCGCGACGCAGCGACGCCATCGCGCGCTCGATACGGCGCGTCATCAGATAGGCATAGGGCGATTCGCCATAGGCGAGCCGGAACTGGCGGCTGAGGTGCCCCGCGGACATGTGTACGCCGCTGGCGAGTGCTTCGACGTCCAATGGCTGGGCGTACTCGCGATCGATGCGATCGCGGACCCGGCGTAGCCTTGCCAGGTCGCGCAGATGCGGTGTCGGGGCGGGGCGGTCGGTCACGCGGCGGATCGTGACACGCCTCACCTTCTTCCCTCAAGCCGGTTGACGCTATCGACGCCGCGCGCTTTCATCGGGATCTTTCCCCGAGGATGCCCCCTCCGATGCCCCAGCGCATGCGCCGTCTCCTGGCCGGCATGGCCACCGTTCTCGTCGCCGGCATGACCATGGCCGCACCTCACGCGGCTTCACCATGGTGGAAGCACTCCTTGATCCTCGAGATCTATCCGCGCAGTTACGGTGACAGCAACGGCGACGGCGTAGGTGACCTCAACGGCATCACGGCCCATCTCGACGACGTGCGCTCGCTGGGTGCCGATGCGATCTGGATCGCGCCGATGTATCCCTCGCCCCAGGTCGACTTCGGTTACGACATCTCCGATTACCGCGCCGTGGACGCGCAGTACGGCAGCATGGCGGACTTCGACCGGCTGCTGGCCGAGGCGAAGAAGCGCCATGTCCGCGTGCTCCTCGATATGGTGCTGAACCATACTTCCGACAAACACGCCTGGTTCGTGGAATCGGCCAGCTCGCGCCAGAACGCCAGGGCCGACTGGTACGTCTGGAACGACGGCGTTGATGCGAATGCGCCGGGCGTGACGGCCTTCCAGAAGCGTTTCGTGCACGAGGGCAGGGTGCCGCCGAACAACTGGGAATCCGTCTTCGGTGGGTCGGCCTGGGAATGGGTGCCGGCGCGCAAGCAGTTCTACTACCACCGCTTCTACCGGCAGCAACCCGACCTGAACTGGCGTAACCCCGCCGTGGAAGCCGCGATGTTCGACGCGATGCGCTTCTGGCTCGACCGTGGCGTCGCCGGGTTTCGTCTGGATGCGATCTCCACCTTGTTCGAAGACACGAAGTTGCGTAACGACCCCGAGCGGGGCGGCACCAATGCGCAGGGCGATCCGAACCTGCACAACCAGTACAGCGATAACCTGCCGGAAGTGCACGACGTGATGCGCCGCATGCGGAAGATGGTGGACGGCTATGCCGGCGACCGCGTGCTCATCGGCGAAACCTATACGCCGAAGACCAGCGATCTGCTGCCCTGGTATGGCGGCGAGCATCAGGATGAACTGCACCTGCCGATGGACTTGATTCCCGGCTTCGGCTGGCAGGCGAAGTTCGATGCGGCTTGGTTCCGTGAACATTTGCAGGCCGCGCAGACCGATTTGCTCGGGTTGCCGCCATTGATGGTCTTCGATAACCACGACAATCCGCGTTCCATCGACCGGTTCGGCGATGGCCGCAACGACATCGCGCGTGCCCGGATCATCGCGGCAATGTTGCTGACCAACCGCGGCGCGGCGCTTACCTATTACGGTGCTCCCATCGGCATGACCACGAGCACGCCGACGCGCAAGGAAGACGTGCGCGATCCCATCGGGATCACCGGGTGGCCGCAGGAAAAAGGGCGCGATGGCGAACGCACCCCGATGCAATGGACGGCCGGGCCGCAGGCGGGCTTCTCCACGAACCCGAAGACATGGCTTCCTGTGGCCGCCAACTACCGCACCGTCAATGTCGCCAGCGAAATGGCCGACCCATCGTCCCTCCTGCAGTGGTATCGCAAGCTGATCGCCTTGCGCCGCGACAACCCCGCGCTGCGCGACGGTGCGATGACCTTCGTCGACACGAAGAACCCCGACGTGCTCGCCTACGTGCGCGAAGGCAAGGAGCCGGTGCTGGTCGCCATGAATTTCAGCGGCGAGGCACGGCCGCTCACGTCGGGTGTCCAGGGCCACGGCCTGCGCACGCTGGCGGCCAGCGACGCCTCGTTGAGCCGGTCGGACAAGCTGGACGGCACGATCCTGCCGCCGTACTCCGTCTGGGTGATTTCTTTCGAGCGATAAGCACCTATAGTCGCGCGATCACTCCCCGGACATCCCCATGAGCGCCATCATCGATACCGACATGACCGACCGGCGGCCACTGGGCCGCGGCGACGCCAAGACGCTGATCCTGTCCGCGCTCGGCGGCGCACTCGAGTTCTACGACTTCGTCATCTTCGCGTACTTCGCCAAGACGCTCGGGCACCTGTTCTTCCCGCCGGGAACATCCGACTGGGTCGCTCAGTTGCAAGCCTTCAGCATCTTCGCCGTGGGCTATCTCGCGCGGCCGCTGGGCGGCCTGGTGATGGCGCACTTCGGTGACAGGATCGGCCGCAAGCGCATGTTCACCCTCAGCGTCTTTCTGATGGCGGTGCCGACCCTGTGCATCGGCTTCCTGCCCACGTACGCGACGATCGGCGTGCTGGCGCCGGTCCTGCTGACCCTGTTGCGCGTGATACAAGGCATCGCGATCGGCGGTGAGGTGCCGGGGGCCTGGGTCTTCGTGGCCGAGCACGTGCCGCGGCACCGGGTCGGGCTGGCATGCGCGAGCCTGAGTTCCGGGTTGACCTTCGGCATCCTCATCGGTTCGCTGGTGGCCGCGGCCATGAGCGCGCGGATGTCCGAAGCGGCCATGCTCGACCACGGCTGGCGCATCGCGTTCCTCCTTGGCGGCGTGTTCGGGTTCTTCGCGGTATACCTGCGCCGCTGGCTCAGCGAGACCCCCGTGTTCGCACGCATGCGTGAGCGCAAGGAACTGACGACGGAGTTGCCGGCGTGGGTGGTGCTGCGTGACCACCTGCCGGGCGTGGCCTTGTCGATGGTGGTGACCTGGGTGCTCACGGCGGCCATCGTGGTCGTGATCCTGATGACCCCCACGCTGATGCAGACGGCCTTCCACGTCGCACCGGCGCGCGCCTTCACCGGAGGCAGCCTTGCCGCGTTTTCGCTGTGCATCGGCTGCGTGCTGGGTGGCCTGCTGGTGGACTGGCAAGGGAAGGCGCGCGCGATGCTGGTGGGGTCGTTGGGACTGGCCGCCAGCACCTACGCCTTGTACCTCGACCTGAGGAACGGGGGTGGCAACATGCTGGTGCTGTATTCCCTGGCCGGATTGTTCGCCGGCGTGGCGGGCATCGTGCCATCGGTGCTGGTCGCCGCCTTTCCGCCGGCGATTCGTTTTTCGGGCATTTCCCTGTCATATAACGTGGCCTATGCCATCTGCGGCGCCGCGACCCCGGTACTGGTGGGTTACCTGGCGAAAACCTCGGGCGGCCTCGGGCCCGCGCATTACGTCGGCCTCGTGGCCCTGGTCGGTGTCGCCAGCGGTCTCTACATGATGCGGAAAGGGAAGGGCGTGGAGCAGCCCTGAGCGGGCCGGCCGCTTTTTGCGCTTCACGCATTTTTCATGCCCGTGACGAGGGCGGCCGAGCGGCCGCCCTATGCAGTTGCGCCGGCTTCGTACCTTCGGCATGCTTTTCCCATCGAGGCATGCCGCCGCGAACACCGGGTCGTTCCCCGCGCCCCACCGTCGTCCCCCTACCTGTCGCTCCAGACCCCATGACTGACGTCATCACCCTAGGCTGGCGCGAACGGCTCGCACTTCCGTCGCTCGGCGTTCCCATCCTCAAGGCCAAGCTCGATACGGGCGCGCGCTCGTCGTCGCTGCACGTCGAATGGCTGGAGGTGGACCAGCGGGCCGACGGTGCCTGGTTGCGCTTCCAGGTACGTACCACGCGCAAGGGTGGCGTATCCGCGCCGTGTGAGGCGAAAGCCATCGGCCAGCGCGCGGTCACCGACTCGGGCGGCCACACGACGACGCGCTGGTTCATCAGGACGGAGGTGGAACTGGCGGGCCGCCACTTCATGGCCGACATCAACCTGACCGACCGGCGGCACATGCTGTTTCCCCTTCTGCTCGGCCGGACCGCCCTCGATGGACGGTTCCTGGTCGATTCCTCGCTTTCCTACTCGCAGACGCCGCGCCGCGCCGTCCGGGACCCCTCATGAAGATCGCCATCCTGTCGCGCAACGCGCGGCTCTACTCCACCCAGCGCCTGGTGGAGGCCGCGCGCAAGCGCAAGCACACGGTGCGGGTGATCGACCCACTGCGTTGCTACATGAGCATCGCGCCGCAGTCCTTCGCCATCCACTTCAAGGGCAAGCCCCTCGGGCCGGTGGATTGCGTGATTCCCCGGATCGGCGCCTCCAGCACGTTCTACGGCACCGCGGTGCTGCGCCAGCTGGAACTCATGGGCGTCTTCACCCCGAACCCCTCCGACGCCGTGCTGCGCGCCCGCGACAAGCTGCGCTGCCTGCAATTGCTGGCGGCCCGGGGCGTGGACATGCCCCTGACCGCCTTCGGCGACAACCCTGACGATACCGCCGACCTCATGGCGATGCTCGGCGACCCGCCGCACGTCATCAAGCTCAACGAGGGAACCCAGGGCGCCGGCGTGGTCCTGGCCGAGAAGCGCTCGGCGTCGCAGAGCGTCATCGAGGCGTTCCGCGGCCTCTACGCCAATTTCCTGGTCCAGGAGTTCATCCGCGAGGCGAACGGCCAGGACCTGCGCTGCTTCGTGGTCGGCGACCAGGTGGTGGCCTCGATGCAGCGGTCCTCCGCACCGGGCGAGTTCCGCGCGAACCTCCATCGCGGTGGCAGCGCCGCCCAGGTCACGCTGACCGAGGACGAGCGCCGGGTGGCGATCGAGGCGGCTTCCGCGCTGGGGCTGGAAGTGGCCGGCGTGGACCTGTTGCGCTCCTCGCGAGGGCCGCTGCTGCTGGAGGTGAACGCCTCGCCGGGTCTGGAGGGCATCGAGGGCAGCACCGGCGTGGACGTGGCCGGCGCCATCGTGGCCCACTGCGAGGCCCGGCTGGCGGGGCGCCCGGCGGTGCCCAAGGCCCGCCGGCCCAAGGCCCCGAAGGGGTTAACAGCGATTTAAAGGGCGCTCCCCTATAAAGGTCCCACTGTGATTCCGCGACGCGGGGTGACGGTATCGGGGCAGTAGTTCTTTCGGCCCGGGCGGGTTCCCCCCGTCCGGGCCTCTCTTTTAGTCCTGTCCGCTTCACGGTTTCCCCGTTAAGCTTGCCGTCGCAATACTCATAAGACTCAAGCGACCGCACAACGGAGTGCCGCATGCGCGTTCTGGTCATCGAAGACAATACCGACATCGCGACCAACATCGGGGACTACCTCGAGGATCGTGGTCACGTGGTCGATTTCGCCGGCGACGGCGTTACCGGCCTGCATCTTGCCGTGGTGCACGATTTCGACGTCATCGTGCTCGACCTGACCCTTCCGGGGATGGATGGGCTCGATGTCGCCAAGAAATTGCGCCACGAGGCGCACAAGCAGACGCCGGTGCTCATGCTCACGGCGCGCGACTCGCTGGAACACAAGCTCACCGGGTTCGAATCCGGCGCCGACGATTACATGACCAAGCCGTTCGCCCTGCAGGAACTGGCGGCGCGCCTGGAAGTGCTGGCTCGCCGCGGCAAGGGCCCGCAGAGCCGGGTGCTCAAGGTCGGCGGCCTCACCTATAACCTCGACACCCTCACGGTGACCCGTGAAGGCAAGTCGATCCAGCTGAACCCGATCGGCCTGAAGTTGTTGCAGGCGTTGATGGAGGCCAGCCCGTCGGTGGTGACCCGCCAGGATCTCGAACAGCGCGTGTGGGGCGAGGAACTGCCCGACTCCGACTCGCTGCGCGTGCATATCCATGGCCTGCGTGCCGCCATCGACAAGCCTTTCATGGAAGAGCCCTTCAAGAAAGAGCCTCTGATCCACACGCGTCACGGTATCGGATACCGCATGGTCGATCCGGATGCGGTCCAGACGTAAGCTTCGTTTCCGCCTGATCGTCACGTTCACGCTGTTCGGGTTCGGCCTGAGCGCGCTGTTCGCGTTCGCCGCGATCAACATCCGTGAGCGCGTCGAAGAGCAGCTGATCAACTCGGCCCTCCAGGACGAGGTCGATTCGCTGAACGAGAAAGTGCGCGCGAATCCCGAGGAACGGCCGCAGTTCGACATCGTCAAGGGCGCCACGTTCAGCGATCGCACGATCTACAAGGCGCCGCTGAACTGGCAGTCGCTCGGTACCGGCGTGCACGACCTCTACGAGACGGACAAGGACGGGAAGAACCACCACTACAAGGTGGCGGTGCGGCGCGAAGGCGGCATCATCAACTTCCTGCAGTTCGACGTCTCGCGCGATGAGTTGGGCAAGCGCCAGCTGATCACCAGCGTGGTCGCCGCGGTCTTCCTGTTCGGCCTGTTCTCGCTGGTTCTGGGCGTGTGGCTGTCGTCGCGCGTGCTGCGGCCGGTGACCGACCTGGCGCGCCGCCTGCGCGACTTCCGGCGCGTGGGCAAGGCCGAGGCCCTGGCTCCCCATTTTGCCGACGACGAGGTGGGTGAGCTGGCCGTCGCGCTGGACGAATACGCCATGCGGCTGACCTCGGTGGTCGAGCGCGATCGCGAATTCAATTCCGACGTGAGCCACGAGTTGCGCACGCCGCTCGCGGTCATCGCCAGCACGACGGAACTGCTGCAAGGTTCGCCCGATCTCACCGACAAGCTGCGCGAGCGCCTGAAGCGCATCGAGCGTGCCTCGCGCCAGGCCACCGAGCTGATCGAGGCGCTGCTGCTGTTGTCACGCGCGGAGCGTCGCGGGCCGACGCGTGGCGAGACCACGGACGTGGCCAGGGTCGCCGCGGACGTCATCGAAAGCCAGCGTCCGCAGATGGGCGGCAAGCCGATCGAGATCGAACTGATCGCGGATGGATCGGTCACCGTGAACGCACCCGCGTCGGTGCTTTCCGTGGCCTTGACCAACCTGATCGGCAACGCGATCAAGTACACGATGGAAGGCAAGGTCACCGTGCGCGTGCTCGATGGCCACATCGACGTCATCGACACGGGCCCGGGGATCAAGCCCGAGGATGCCGAAAAGCTCTTTCAGCGAGGCATCCGCGGTGAAAAGCGCCACGGGTGGCGGCGCGGGCCTTGGCCTCGCCATCGTTCGTCGCCTGTGCGAACTCTACGACTGGGACGTTTCCCTGCGTCCCCGCCCCGAGATGGCCGGCGCGATCTCGACGATCGACTTCCGCTAGCACGGGAGCCCTCGCGGCTCCCTGTTGTCATCTCGGCTGTCATCAAGATTTCATTTGGACGCCCGACTATCCAACGCTTCCACGGCGTGTACCGGGCTGCCTCAGGGGAGGTGCCGCGGCGCGTCAGCGTGAGTAAGGATGCCGCACTTGTTGAAGCAGACCGTTCTGGCCATCGCCCTGGGCATGGCCTTCGCTTCCGTCGCCCAGGCGACGGACACCGACACCACGGCCGATACCGCCAATGCCGCGGCCAGGCGCGACAAGGCGCAGGATCTCGACGCCGTCTCCGTCATCGGCACCGGCGAGACGCGCCAGGTGCAGCGCCTGCGTACCTCCGACCAGAAGGTGCTTCCGCCGGGAACCAGCCTGCAGAAGGTGCTGAACGTGCTGCCCGGCGTCAACGCGCAGTCTGCGGATGCGCTGGGTACGAACGAACAATCCATGACGCTGAGCTTGCGCGGCTTCAGCGGCACGCGGCTCGGCTACACGCTGGACGGCATGCCGCTTGGCGACAGCGCGTACAACAACTACAACGGCCTCTCGATCAACCGCGCCCTGATCTCCGAGAACTTCGCCGGTGCCGAGCTTTCCGAAGGCATCGGCAACCTCGGCACGCCTTCCACGAGCAACCTCGGCGGCACGATCGCCTACAGTTCCAGCGACCCGCTCAAGACCATGGGTGGCCGCGTCGTGCAAGGCTTCGGCAGCGACCAGAATCGTCACGCCTTCGCCCGCTTCGATACCGGCGAGTACAACGGGTTCTCGATGTACCTCTCGGGCGCGCGCACGACATCCGACCTGTGGAACAACCAGAGCGTTTATAACGGCTCGACCACCAAGCAGTTCAACGGCAAGGCCGTGTGGGACTTCGACTGGGGCCGCCTCACGGGCTTCGCGGATACGTCGCGCACCTCGCAAGCCGATTATTTCTACCTGTCCAAGAGCGAGCTGGCGCGCCGGCTCGGCTGGGACTGGGGCGGCTACGCGCCGGACTGGCAACGGGCGATCGGCAAGGCGTACTGCAACGCCGGCACGCTCAACGCGAAGCTCTGCGACAAGAGCGGCGCGGACACCGATGCCGACGGCGCCTTCACCGCCGGACAGATCCTGCGCGACGACGATCTCTATTATCTGGCCGGCGACTTCTTCCCCAGCGACACGGTCACCCTCCACGCACAGGTCTATCACCACGAGGACGCCGGCGAGGGGCACAACTGGAACAGCGGCACCTATTCGTATCCGGGCACGCCGCGGCAATTGCCGATCATCTTCCGCAACACGCTGTATACGATCAACCGCTCGGGGGCGATCCTTTCCGCCGCATGGGATTTCGCCAACCATCACATCGAAGGCGGCGTGTGGTACGAGCACAACGTCTCCAGCGCCTCGCGCTACAGCAGCTATGTGAGCGGGCCGCGCGACCTGAGCGCTCCCATCGACAGCACGCCTGATCTTGGCGTCTTCGCGCAGCGCACGGTATGGAACACGCGGCAGGCCTTCCTGCAGGACACGATCCGCTTTCTCGACGACGCCCTCACCGTCGACGTCGGCGTGAAGAGCCCGCACGTCACCTCGCAAGCCACGGCGCTTCCTGGTGACGCCGTGCAGCCGATCAAGCCCACGTCGAACAACCAGTTCGCCAGTGGCAAGCTGAGCGCGAGCAAGGCTTTGTTGCCGCAGTTCGGCGCGCGCTACAAGATCGCCGACGGCCAGGAAGTGTTCGCCAGCTTCGCGAAGAACATCGCGATGTTCCAGGGTGGCTTCAAGCTGGGCCCGCAGGCGGTGAGCCAGGCTATCTGGGACACGCAGGGCGATCTCAAACCCGAGAAGTCGCGCAGCATCGAAGCCGGTTACCGCATCGAGACGGGCCCGATCGCCGCCTCGTTGGCCGCGTACAACGTGCGTTTCGACAACCGCTTGCTCCAGTACAACCCCTGCGACTCGCGCCAGCCGGTCGGCCCTTCGTGCGGCAACCGCTTCTACAACGTGGGCGGCGTGGACAGCCATGGCGTGGAAGTGACCTTCGTCTGGACACCGACCGACCACCTGCGCTGGTACAACTCGGCCTCGTACAACCGCTCCACCTATGCCAGCGACTACACTCAGGCAGGTGTCGTCCAGCACACCAAGGGCAAGATCCAGACCGACACGCCGACCAAGCTCTTCGCGACGCAGATCGACTGGACCCAGGGCGCCTGGTTCGCCTCCCTGCGCGGCAAGTACACGGGCGAGCGCTTCTACACGTATACGAACGATCAGGGCTTCGGCGGCTTCACCGTCTGGGATCTTTCCGGCGGTTACGACTTCGGGCCCGTGTCCTTCGCGAAGGACATCCGCTTGTCGCTCAACGTGACCAACCTCGGTGACAAGCGCTACGCGAGCAACTTCGATTCGAGCGCCTTCGTTCCCAGCGATCCGAAGGGCACCGCGTATGTGTTCCATGCCTCGGCGCCGCGGCAGTACTTCGCCAATCTCGACGTGCGCTTCTGATGTTGCGCACGGTCGCCGCCTTCACCGGGGCGCTCCTGTTGGGCAGCGCCATGGCACAGACGGGCGAGGTGCGAGTGCCGGATATCGCTTCGACGCCGTTACCACGCGCCGTTCAGGTGGGTGGCACGACCTATGTCGACAAGGGCCTGGTCGCCGCGGGGTCGTTGCCGGCTGGCACGGTGGATTTCCTCGGCGACACGCTGGGCTCGTTCTCGTCGCTGATGATCGAGCCGGGTAGTTGGAAGCGGGAAGGCGACACGTATACCGGGGTTCTATGGACGCTGCCGGACCGTGGGCGCAACGATCCGGAGCACGACGTGTTCTTCGATTACCGGGGGCGCTTGCACCGGTTTCGTTTCAGCATGACGGTGGGGCGGGCGCGACTTGTGTTGGTGCCCGGCGGCGGACGCGAGTTGCGCGACTTTGACGGCAAGCCGTTCACGGGAGCGGAGCCACGAGGTGGCCTGCGCACGGAGCGGGGCATCGTGCTGCCTTCACCCTCGGCGGGAGAGGGCGCCGGCAAGGTGTCGCTGGACGCGGAATCGCTGCAGTTCACACGCGATGGCGGCTTCTACGTGGGCGACGAGTACGCCGCCAACGTCTATCGCTTCGACGCGAAAGGCCGGCTCGTTGGTGTCCTCGTTCCGCCGAGGTCGGTGCGACCGCTCGACGCCGACGGCAAGCCCGATTTCACGTCCCTGCGTACGCCCGCCAGCGGCCGGCGCAATAACCAGGGCGTCGAAGGCATGGCGCTTTCGCCAGACGGCAAGCGTCTGTTCGTCGTGTTGCAGAGCGCGCTGGTTCAGGACAGTGCTCCCGGCGATGCCTCGGGCCGCACGCTGACGCGTGTGCTCGTCTACGACGTGAGCCGGAATGCGGCGCCGAGACGTCCCGTGGCGCACTACGTGGTTCGTCTTCCCGCGTACGACGACAAGGGCGAAGGCAGCACGCCGAACAAGACAGCCGCACAGAGCGAGATCCGGGTCATCGACGACCACCGTTTCCTCATGCTCGCCCGCGACGGCAATGGCTACGGTGCCGAAAACGGCAAGCCCATCGTGTTCAAGAGCGTGTTGCTGGTGGATACGGATGGTGCCAGCAACCTCGCGGGAACCACGTACGAGACATCGACGACGTCGATACTTGGGCAGGATGGCAGCCTGCGCGCCGGGATCCACCCGGCCTCCTGGAAACCGCTGGTCGATCTGCTGGACCCCGCCGATCTCGCACGCGTCGGACTGTCGATCGAACGCGACAAGCCCGGCATGGCGATGCTTTCCGAAAAGTGGGAAGCGATGGACCTCGTCCCCGTGCTCGATCCGGCCTATCCCGACGACTGGTTCCTTCTGGTCGGCAACGACAACGACTTCATCGCGAAGCACTGCGTCATGGAAGGGCGGCGCTGCGATTCCGCCATCGATAACGACAACCGCATCCTCGTGTACCGGCTGACCTTGCCGGGCATGCGTTCCACCGCCGCCTCCCACCACCATTGAAGGGTCATGCGCATGATGAAACGTACGGTTCTATCCCTGTTGTCGGCCACGCTGCTTCTCGGCGCCACGGCCAGCCATGCCAATACGCCGGCCTACGTCGACAGCAAGGAATACAAGGTGCTGCTCGATCCCACGCGCTTCGCCAGCAATCCGTCCAGCGCGGCGGCCACGCTCCTGCACGATGTTTCGGTGCGTCTGTCCGCGCTTGCCTTCGACAAGACGATCACCGGCAACTTCAGCGCGGGCGACCGCGACACGCTGGCCTATTACGACACGCCGCACAGCTGCTCGCTGATGAATCGTGGCTACTCGGTGCGCACGCGCGCCGGCGACCACAACGACATCCAGTTCAAGTTCCGTCACGCGGATGAAGAGCTGTCCTATTGGACGGACGTGTCGGGTGCGGGCAAGAACAAGGAGACCAAGCTGGAGACCGACGTCACGCCGGGCGGCCTCGTGCTCGCACATTCCACCAAGCAGGACGCGACCACCACGCCTACGACCGTCTCGGCCCTGATCAAGCAGTTCCCGGGTGCGTCGGCGTTGTCCGATATCTCCACCGCCGGGCTTTCGCCGGTGGCGGGTGTCACAGTGACGCAGCAGGAGTACGACGGCCCGGAGTCCGACATCGGTCAATCGGTAGCCGAGTTCACGCTGACCCTGTGGTACGTCAACGGCGCGTCCGCTCCCGCGCTGGCCGAGTTGTCGTTTCGCGTCGAGGCCGACGCGGACAACTACTTCACCACGCCGGTGCTCACCCGCTCGCAGACCTTGAACAAGGCGATCGGGTCGATCGGCAACGGCTGGAACATCGCCAACGACGGCGGCAAGACTAGCTGGCTCTACGCCTATAAGTCGTCGACGTACCCGAACGGCTTCTGCAACTAAGCGGTCTAGGGTAGGAAGAGATATCTAGGGTGGGAAGCGGCCTGGGCCGCGATCGGGCTTGCGGCAAGACCGATCGCGCGCCAGCGCGCTTCCCACCCCACCGCACTCCACGCCAGAGGGTTACAGCGGCTCCAACCAACCCCAGCGGTCTGCGGTCTTGCCCGTGAACAGGCCGAAGAAGAGTTCCTGGAGGCGGCGGGTGATCGGGCCGCCCTTGCCGCTGCCGACCTTCTTGCCGTCCACGGAGCGGATCGGCGTGACTTCGGCTGCCGTGCCGCACATCAGGATTTCGTCGGCGAGGTAGAGGTATTCGCGCGGCAGGTCGCGCTCGACCACCTCGATGCCTTCCTCGCGCGCCAGCGTCATCAACGTGTGGCGGGTGATGCCGGTGAGGATCGAGGCGCTGGCCGGCGTGGTGTGCAGCACGCCGTCGAAAACGAGGAACAGGTTCTCGCCCGCGCCTTCACTGAGCAGGCCCGTAGAGGCCAATGCGATGCCTTCACCGAAGCCCAGGCGGCGCGCCTCGCGGGCGATCAGCTGACCGGAAAGATAATTGCCGCCGGCCTTGGCGCCGGCCGGAATCGTGTTGGGCGCGAAACGCTGCCAGCTCGATACACAAGCGTCGATGCCGTTTTCCAGCGCCTCGGGCCCGAGGTAAGGGCCCATGGGCCACGTCGCCACGGCCACGTCGGTGGGGCATTCGGCCGAAAGGCCGAAACCGCCGAGGCCGCGGAAGGCCACGGGGCGCAGGTAGGCGGCCTTGAGATCGTTCTTCTTGACGACCTCGCGGCAGGCCTCGGCCAGTTCGTCGACCGAATAGGGGATCTCGATGTCGTAGATCTTCGCCGAGAGGAACAGGCGCTTCAGGTGGTCGGTGAGGCGGAAGATGGCGGCGCCATCGGGCGTCTCATAGCTGCGGATGCCTTCGAACACCGACGAGCCATAGTGCAGCGCATGCGCCATCACGTGGACGGTGGCTTCGCGCCACGGCTTGATCTGACCGTTCTGCCAGATCCAATCGGGATAGTTCTGCGACATGGGTACGCTCCGGAGGGGACCGCCCATGATAACGGGTACGGCCGCCACCCACATGGCGCGTCGCGTCAGTGCGGCGGCGGATGGAACACCTGTCTCACCCCGGCGGGCGCAGCCACAGGCATCCGGAATCCCTCACCACGCCGAAGTGCGCACGGCGGGTCGATCCGTCACCGCCCGGTCCCGAGGTCACCGCGTCGATGCCTCCACCCTCGCTGCCTTCGAGCGAGACCAGGGGCTGCCGTACCAACGCTTCCATGGAACGCAGGCTGTCCACGGTGCCGCCGCTGCCGTGGCCGTTCCACAGGATCAGCCCGCCGATGCGGTTGGCGCTGCGGGAGGCGAAGGCTTGCGCCACGCCGTCGCGTAATTCGGCGAGATCCTTCGCGCAGAGCAGTCCGGCCGAAGGGCCGTTCGGTGTGGCCGTCAAAGCGGAGGAAGCCGTCGCGGGCATGATCGACGTGGCGCCGAGGCTGGTGCACGGCTGGTCGCTGAAGACGGGGCGGCCGTCGGAACCGACACAGCGATGGATCGCGGTCTGCGCGGCGGTGGGCAGGGCGAGGAAAAGCAGCAGGAGCAGGGCGATGGCGCGGATCACGGGGCGGAACACGGTGGCGAGCGGTGCGCCATCATCCCCGGCGGCGCCTCAGCGAAGGGTGACGGCGCGCACGTTTAGCGTGCGGCGAGCCGCTCCAGCACGGAGGTCGTCGCCCGCGCGCGATTGATCGTGTAGAAGTGCAGCCCGGGCGCGCCGCCGTCTAGCAAGCGCTGGCACAGTTCCGCCACCACCTCGGCGCCAAGGTCGCGTACCGCGGCCGCATCGTCGCCATGGGCTTGCATGCGCTTCACGATCCAGCGAGGAATTTCCGCACCGCATTGCTCGGAGAACCGGCGCAGCTGGCTGAAATTGGCGATCGGCATGATGCCCGGCACGATCGGCACCTGCACGCCGAGCTTCGCCACGTCATCCACGAAGCGGAAATAGGCATCCGCGTTGAAGAAGTACTGGGTGATCGCGCCATTGGCGCCGGCGTCGACCTTGGCCTTGAAGTGCCTGAGGTCGGTCAACGCGTTCTCGGCCTGCGGATGGGTTTCCGGGTAGGCCGCGACCTCGATATGGAAATGGTCGCCGCTATGCTCGCGGATGAAGGCGACCAGTTCCGCCGCGTAGCGGAAATCGCCAGGGGTGGCCATGCCGGAAGGGAGGTCGCCGCGCAGAGCGACGATGCGGCGACAGCCCGTGGCCTTGTAGGTTTCCAGCAGCGCGGCGATCTCCGCCCTCGTCCCACCCATGCAGGACAGGTGTGGCGCCACCGAAAGCCCGTGCTCGGCACGCATGCGCTTCACGGTGTCGTCGGTGTAGCTGAGCGTCGATCCGCCCGCGCCGAAGGTCACCGAGACGTAGTCGGGCGCATGCGCCTTGAGACGGACGACGGCCGCATCGAGCTGCGCGCGCTGTTCGTCGGTCTTGGGCGGGAAGAATTCGAAGCTGATGGCGGGCATGGGCGATCTCGCGTGGATGTCCGCAGTATAAATATCTTTCCATCCAGATGGAAAGATGGCTGATCCGCCGTCACCCTCGTCGCTTCGGTTACACCGTCGCTCGGGAAAGGGTGCCGCTGCGCGGCCATGTTCTATGGCTGGTGTCCCGTCGCGCCTTGCGAGGCTCCCTCACCCGGGTGGGAAGCGGGCTGGCCCGCGATCCGTCATCCTGTTTCGAGCGAACGAGGCGATGCATCGCATGCGAGCGAGCGGTGAAAAGCCTCGCCCGATCACCGCAAGGTCTCCTTCGCCAGCGGCGAGGTCGAGGATTCGCGGGCCAGCCCGCTTCCCACCCGGCAGCTCCCCCACGACGCCGCACACGGCGAATGCTAATGCGAGGGCGAAGCCGAGCTCCGCACCAGGAGGACCCCGGACATGCGCGAAGAACCATAAAAAACCCCACCTTGTGGGTGGGGCCTTCGATGTTGCAGGTTGATCGTTCGATCAGTAGCGGTAGTGGTCCGGCTTGTACGGGCCTTCCACCGGCACGCCGATGTAGTCGGCCTGTTCCTTGGTGAGCACGGTCAGCTTCACGCCGATCTGCTCCAGGTGCAGGCGGGCGACTTCCTCGTCGAGCTTCTTCGGCAGGCGGTACACCGTCTTCTCGTAGGTGTCCTTGTTCTTCCACAGGTCGATCTGCGCCAGCGTCTGGTTGGAGAAGCTGTTCGACATGACGAAGCTCGGGTGGCCGTGCGCGCAGCCGAGGTTCACCAAGCGGCCTTCGGCCAGCATGTAGATGCTGTTGCCCTTGGCGAAGGTGTAGCGGTCGACCTGCGGCTTGATCGTCTCGCGGGTGACGTCCTTCGCCGTGTTCAGGCGATCGATCTGGATCTCGTTGTCGAAGTGGCCGATGTTGCAGACCAGGGCGTTGTTCTTCATCGCCGCCATGTGCTCGAGCGTGATGATGTCCTTGTTGCCCGTGGTGGTGACGTAGATGTCGCCGAAGCCGAGGGTCTCTTCGATCGTGGTGACCTGGAAGCCTTCCATCGCGGCCTGCAGGGCGTTGATCGGATCGATCTCGGTGACGATGACGCGGGCACCGAAGCCCTTCAGCGAATGGGCGCAGCCCTTGCCTACGTCGCCGTAGCCACAGACGACGGCGACCTTGCCGGCGACCATGAGGTCGGTGGCGCGCTTGATGCCGTCGGCCAGCGATTCACGGCAACCGTAGAGGTTGTCGAACTTGCTCTTGGTGACCGAATCGTTGACGTTGATCGCCGGGACCAGCAGCTTGCCGGCTTCGGCGAGCTGGTAGAGGCGGTGCACGCCGGTGGTGGTCTCTTCGGAGACGCCGCGCCATTCGGCGGCGACCTTGGTCCAGAAACCCGGGCGCTCCTTGGCGACGCGCTTGAGCAGGTCCTTGATGACCTGTTCCTCGTGGTTGGCCCCCGGCGAGTTCACCCAGTCCGAACCCTGCTCGAGTTCGAGGCCCTTGTGGATGAGCAGGGTGGCATCGCCACCGTCGTCGACGATCAGCTGCGGGCCGAGCTCGCCCGGGTGGGTCAGCATGTCGAGCGTGCAGTCCCAGTATTCCTCCAGCGACTCGCCCTTCCAGGCGAACACCGGCAGGCCACCGGCGGCCAGCGCCGCGGCGACGTCGTCCTGGGTGGAGAAGATGTTGCACGAAGCCCAGCGGACCGAGGCGCCCAGCTCGCGCAGCGTCTCGGCCAGCACGGCGGTTTCCTTGGTGACATGCAGGGAGCCGGAGAGGCGCACGCCCTGGAGCGGCTTTTCCTTGGCATATCGGGCGCGGATCTGCATCAGGCCCGGCATTTCCTCTTCCGCCATGCGGATGCGGCGGCGGCCGAGGGCGGCCTGCGAGATATCGCGGACCTTGTAATCCTGGAAGGTGTCTTTGGTGACGGCGTTCATCTGGCGTAGCTCCGGAGATTCACGGGGGCGCCGTTTGGTGGGACGCCGCGCCGAGCCTGGCCTATGGGATGGTCCCACGGTCGCAGCGCCCCTCGGCGGGCAAAACGGTCCCTCGATTGTATCGCGGAATCCGGATGCAGGGATGAACACATCTTTTTCGGTACTCTCGGGGTTTCGACGCCAACCGAGAGTCCCATGGAAGCCGCACGCGATCCCGAGTTCCTACCCCACGACGGCCCCCTGCGCGAGGACGTACGCCGCCTCGGCGCCCTGGTCGGCCAGATGCTGGCGGAACAAGGCGGTCAGGCCTTCTTCGAGCGTGTGGAACACGTGCGCACGGCGGCGATCCACCGCCGGCGCAGCGGAGCGGCGGTGGATGCGCTGGCCGAATCGCTCACCGGCCTGGACGCGGCGGATGCCGAGGCATTGGCCCGCGCCTTCGCCACCTACTTTCAGGCCGTGAACACCGCCGAGCGGGTCCATCGCATCCGCCGCCGCCGCGATTACCAGCGCGAGGGCGGGGCGCCGCAACCGGAGTCGCTGGCGGCCGTGCTCGCCCTGCTGAAGAAAGACGGCGTCGGCCGCGACGAGCTGGTCCGTCTGCTCGAAAGGCTGGACGTGGAGCCGGTGTTCACCGCCCACCCGACGGAAGCCGTGCGCCGCTCGCTACTGGAGAAAGAACAGGAAATCGTCCGCGCCCTGGTCGATGAGTTCGATCCCACGCGCACGCCGCAGGAGTTGCGCGACGACGACGCGCGCATCCTGATGGCGCTCTCGGCGGGATGGCAGACCGCCGAAGCCTCGCCGGTCCGGCCCAGTGTGCAGGACGAGTTCGACCACGTCGGCTTCTACATCTCCCGTCCGATCTACCGTGTGCTGCCCGCCCTGTACGAGTCGTTGCAGCAGGCCATCGCGGAAACCTACGGTGAAGGCGTGGCGATTCCGCGCCTGCTCCGCTTCGCCACCTGGGTGGGCGGCGATATGGACGGCAATCCCAACGTCAACGCGGACACCATCGCCGCCACCCTCGCGGCGCAGCGGACGCTCGTGCTCGAGCGATACATGGAGGACGTAGCTGCCCTCGGCCGCCTGCTCAGCCAGACCGAGGATCGCGTGAAACTGGATGACAGCTTGCAGCGGCGCATCGAGAACTACGGCGAGCGCCTTCCCGATGCCGCGGAGCGTATCCGGCCACGGCATGCCGACATGCCTTACCGGCGCTTCCTCACCTTCGTTGCCGCGCGCCTCGACGCCACGCTGCACGAAGGTTCCGAGGGTTACGCGTCGGCGGACGAGTTCATCGGCGACATCGCGCTGGTCGAGAAGAGTCTCGTGGAACATGGCGGCGCGCATGCCGGTGCGTACGCGGTGAATCGCCTCCTGTGGCGCGCACGCACGTTCGGGTTCCATCTGGCGCGTCTGGACGTCCGCCAGGATGCGCGGGTCCACGACGAGGCGCTGGCGGCCTTGCTTGGCGACGGCGACTGGGCCAACCGCGACACGGCGACGCGCGTGAAGACGCTGCGGCCGTACGCCGCGGGCGAGCGCAGTTTCGTCGCCGGCGACGATCACGAGGCCGCCGGGATGCTGCGCGCGGTGTTCGCCACGCTGGCCGATTCACGCAAGCGTTACGGACCGGAGGCTACCGGGCTCTACATCATCAGCATGGCCGAGACGGCGGCGGACGTGCTCGCCGTGCTGGCGCTCGCGCGAAGAGGCGGTTTGCTGGAAGACGGTCGCGTGCCGCTCGACGTCGCCCCTTTGTTCGAAACCATCGACGATCTCGCCGGGGGCGCGGAAACCCTCCAGGCCTTGCTGGACGACCCCGTGTATCGCGCGCACCTCAAGGCACGCGGGAACCGGCAGTGGGTGATGCTGGGCTATTCCGACAGCGGCAAGGACGGCGGCACGGTGGCTTCCAAGTGGAGCCTTCAGCGCGCGCAGGTGGAACTGCTGGAGGTCGCGTCGAAGGCGGGTATCCGCGTGGCCTTCTTCCATGGCCGCGGCGGCTCGGCGAGCCGCGGTGGATCGCGCATCACGCCTGCCTTGATGGCCTCGCCACGCGGCTCCGTCGGTGGCGTGCTGCGTGTCACCGAACAAGGCGAGGTGATCCATCGCAAGTACGGCATCCGCGCACTCGCCGTGCGTAACCTGGAACAGACGCTCGGCGCCGTGATGCGTGCCTCGCTGCGCCCTCGCGAGATCGAATCACGCGAGGTGGCATGGAAAGAAACCATGGCGCGACTTTCGGAGGAAAGCCGCAAGGCTTACCGCGCCTTCGTCGACACCGAGGGCTTCGTCGAGTACTTCCGCGGCGCCACGCCGATCGATGTGATCGAGCGGATGACCCTGGGCTCGCGCCCCGCGCGCCGGCGCAGCATGAAAGGCGTCGAGGACCTGCGGGCGATTCCCTGGGTGTTTTCCTGGACCCAGTGCCGCGCGGTGCTCACTGGTTGGTACGGGCTCGGCGCCGCGTTGGATGCCGTGGCGCGGGAATGCGGCGAGGAGGCGCTGGTGCGCATGGCGCGGGACTGGCCCTTCTTCTCCACCATGCTGGACGACGTGGAAATGGTGCTGGCCAAGGCCGACATCGACATCGCCGAGGCCTTCTCCCGTCTGGCCGGCCCGCTGCACGAGCGCTTCTTCCCGATGATCCGCGAGGAGTTCGCGCGGACCGTCGCCTGGCTGCTCAGACTCAAGGGCGCGAAGGAGTTGTTGGCCGCCGAACCCAGGCTGGCCACGTCGATCCGTCTGCGCAACCCGTACGTGGACCCGATGAGCCTGCTCCAGGTGGACCTCCTGCGGCGCTGGCGCGCCACCGGCGGGCAGGACGACGCCCTGCTCAGCGCCTTGGTCGCTTGTGTGAACGGCGTCTCACAAGGACTACAAAACACCGGCTGAGGCCTAAAGCCACGCCGGGGTCTGCCGACACAGCGGCCATGGGCACCCGTTCGGGGTGCTCCGCCACTCCGGTAGGACTCCATGAAACAGAACAGCGACCGCGCCGGCCGGCGCGGGATGAGTGTCGGCGCTCGACTGACCCTGCTCGTCGTCGGCATCGTCGCCCTCGGCATCGCCTTGCTCACCGTCGTCGTCACGACCATGGCTTCGCGCGAGCTGGAGGCTAGGGCCCGGGAGGACCTCGCCCGCGGCAACCGGGCCATCATCGGCACGGTCAACACGTTCAGCGGTGCGCTGCTGGCCGAGTCCGACCGTTTCCTCGGCGTGTACAAGAGCTATTTCCCGGGGAAGTTCACGGTCGACGACAAACACCGCGTCACGATGGCGGACCATACCGTGCCCTTGCTGCTGCACGACGGCAAATCGTTGAACAACGACTTCTCCCTGACCGACGAGTTTTCCGCGCGTGCGCACGTGGTGGCGACGCTGTTCGTCCGCGACGGACCCGATTTCGTCCGTGTCACCACTTCGTTGAAGAAGGAGGACGGCTCGCGTGCCGTCGGCACCTCCATCGACCATGCCCACCCGGCGTTTCCCTTGCTGCTCACGGGCAAGTCGTACGGTGGCCCGGCCGTGTTGTTCGACCGTCCGTACATCACGCGTTACGAACCGATCAAGGACGAGGCGGGCAACGTGCTCGGCGTCTTCTTCGTCGGGGTGGAGATCGGCAAGGAGATGCAATCGCTGCGGGACGAGATCGCCGCGATCCACATCGGCCAGAGCGGCTACTACTCCGTCGTCGACGCCAGTGCCGGAAAGCGCTATGGCACCCTCATCGTCGATCCGGCGATGAAGAACGAGGCCGCGAACGCGCCTGGCGCCGCGCTCAAGATGCTCGACGTGGATGGCCAGCCCATCTTCGGCCGCATGCTGTCGGGCGGGAAGGGCGAACTGCGCTATCGAGTCGAGGTGGACGGCCGGCCGGTGGACCGCCTGGCCGTCTACGCGACCGATCCCGCCTGGAGTTGGCTCGTGGCGGGCACCGTGGACATGGATGAACTCCTTGGCCCGGTGCGGCACATGCGCCTCATCGCCGCCGCCACCAGCATCGCCCTGGTCGTCGTCTTGTGTCTGCTCTTGTTCTTCGCGATACGCATGCGTATCACCCGGCCGCTATCCGACGCGGTCGAGGCCGCGCGACGTCTCGCCGAAGGCGACCTCACGGCGCGGCTCGCCTCCGCGCGTGGCGACGAGATCGGCCAGTTGATGCGTTCCATCGACGGCATCGGCGACGGCCTCGGCGACATCGCGCGTTCCGTGCGCAAGGCCGCGGCCAGCATGGCGGGCAGCACCTCGGAGATCGCGGCAGGCAACGCCGACCTCTCCTCCCGCACGGAAACCCAGGCGCACGAGCTTCAGCTGACAGCGTCCAGCCTCGACCTGCTGACGCGTACCGTCCGCGATAACGCGGGCCATTCCGCCCGCGCCAGCGCGCTGGCGGCCGACGCGAGCGTGGCGGTGCAGCAGGAGGCAGGCGCGATGCAGGAGGCGGTGGAAGCGATGAACGGCATCCAGGCCTCCGCGCAGCGTATCGCCGATGTCATCGGCATCATCAACGGCATCGCCTTCCAGACGAATATCCTCGCGCTCAACGCCGCCGTCGAAGCGGCGCGCGCGGGCGAACAGGGCAAGGGCTTTGCCGTGGTGGCGGAAGAGGTGCGCCATCTCGCCCAGCGCAGCGCATCCGCGGCGAAAGAGATCGAGTCGTTGATCACCGAGTCGGTGGCCCAGGTCGATGCGGGGCACGGCCTGGTAACGGATGCGGGGCGCAACATGGAAACGGTGCTGGGCCGCATCCGCGCGGTGGCGGACCTGATGGGCAACATCAGCCAGGCCTCGAGCGAACAGTCCGAACAGATCGGCCGGATCAACCACGCCGTTTCGCGCATGGACGACTCGACCCAGCAGAACTCGGCCCTGGTCGAGGAAGCCGCGGCTGCCGCGAAGAGCCTGGAAGACCAGGCCGCGCAACTGGCCCGCGTGGTCGAGGTGTTCCAGCTATAAAGCGATGCTCTGGTGGGAGCCGACCTTGTCAGCGATCCCGCGGCTGCGGGCCAGGTAAGGCAAGCACCCATCGCCGCTGAAGCGGCTTCCCACCACAGCATCGGGTAGGCCAGTTTAGGAATAGACCTGTGGGAGCCGACCTTGTCGGCGATCCCGCGGCAGCGGGCCAGGTCGAGGCAAGCACCCATCGCCGACAGGGTCGGCTCCCACCGGGGTGAGGGCTTTCCATGTGTCGGTGCTACCCCAGGAGTGCATGCCGGTGGCGGAGAGAACTCAGCCTTCCAGCTCTTCCCACCGCGCGAACGCCACATCCAGTTCTGCCTGCAACCTGGCCAGTTCCTCGTTGCCGCGCGTGATCGTCGCCGCGTCCTGCTGGAAGTACTTCGGATCGTTCATCGCCGCGGTACGTCGGGCGATCTCGGATTCCAGTTCCTCCAGCTTCGCCGGCAGCAATTCGAGCTCCCGCTGCTCTTTGAAGGAGAGCTTTTTCTTCGGCGTAGCTGCGACGGGCGCGGCTATGGCCGTCGGTGCCGAAGCAGAAGTGGAGGCTTGCGTCGCCCCCGGCCCCGATGCCTCTGACGTCGACGAAGACCAGGCAGCCTTCGACCCGGCAGGCTTCGCGGCCACGGCGGGCCTCTGCCGCAGCCAATCGCTGTAACCACCGATGTATTCGCCGACCACGCCATCGCCTTCGAGCACCAGGGTGCTGGTCACCACGTTGTCGATGAAGTCGCGGTCGTGCGATACCAGCAGCAGAGTACCGGTGTATTCGTTCAGCAGTTCCTCGAGCAGTTCCAGTGTCTCGACGTCGAGGTCGTTGGTCGGTTCGTCCATCACCAGCAGGTTCGACGGCTGGGCGAACAGCTTCGCGAGGAGCAGGCGGTTGCGTTCGCCGCCGGAAAGCCGCGTGATCGGCGCGCGCGATCGTTCGGGCGAGAACAGGAAATCCTGCAGGTAGCCGACGATGTGCTTGCGCTGGCCGTTGAGCTCGATGTATTCGCGGCCCTGGGCTACGTTGTCGAGGGCGTTCAAGCGGTCGTCGAGCGTGGAGCGGTGCTGGTCGAAGTAAGCCACTTCCAGCCCCGTGCCCAACGTGACTTCGCCTTCCTGCGGCTTGAGCTCACCCAGCAGGATCTTCAGCAGCGTGGACTTGCCCGCGCCGTTCGGGCCCATGATGCCGACGCGGTCGCCACGCATGATCGTCGTGGAGATATCGCGCAGCAGGGTGCGTCCGCCGTAGGCCTGAGTGACGTGCTTGGCGTCGATCACCTTGCGTCCCGAGGATTGCGCGGTGGCGAGGGTGATCCTGGCGTTGCCGGATTGTTCGCGGCGCTGGGCGCGCTCGTTGCGCATCGCCTTCAGTGCGCGCACGCGGCCTTCATTTCGGGTGCGCCGTGCCTTGATGCCCTGGCGGATCCACACTTCTTCCTGGGCCAGCTTGCGGTCGAAATGCGCCTGGGCCTGGGCTTCCGCATGCAGGCGTTCCTCGCGGCGGCGCAGGTAGTTGTCGTAGTCACCGGGCCAGCTGGTGACCTGGCCGCGATCGATCTCGACGATGCGCGTGGCCAGCGCACGCAGGAAACTGCGGTCATGGGTGATGAAGACGATGCTGCCGGCGAAGCCCTTGAGGAAGGTTTCGAGCCAGGCGATCGCCTCAATGTCGAGATGGTTGGTCGGTTCGTCGAGCAGGAGCAGGTTCGGGTCGCGCACGAGCGCCTGGCCAAGCAGCACGCGGCGCTTCATGCCGCCGGACAACTCGGAGAAATCGGTGTCTGCCGGCAGTTCCAGGCGTTCGATCACTTGCTGTACGCGTGAATCGAGATCCCATGCGTTATGCGCCTCGATCTGCGACTGCACGTCGCCGAGCGCGTCCATGTCGCCCGTTTCGAGGAGGTGGTGGTACCGCGCGAGCAAGTGGCCCAGTTCGCCCAGGCCATCGGCTACCACGTCGAAGACGCTGCCCGAGGTGTCCTGCGGCACTTCCTGCGTGAGACGGGCGATGCGCGTGCCGCCTTGCAGGCGGATCTCGCCGTCGTCCGGGTGCAGTTCACCGGCGATGAGCTTCATCAGCGTCGATTTGCCGGCGCCATTGCGCCCGACGACGCAGACGCGCTCGCCGGCATCGAGGGAAAGGTCGACCTGTTCGAGCAGGAGCGGGCCGCCGACGCTGAAGTCGACGTTGAGGAGTTGGATAAGGGACATCCGGATATTGTACCCGGTGACGCCTTGTCACCTCATGACACCGCCCGTTGGTAGAAGGTCCCGCTCAGGTGGGGAGCCCTGGTGGGAGCCGACCTTGTCGGCGATGGGTGCTTGCCTCGACCTTGCCCGCTGCCGCGGGATCGCCGACAAGGTCGGCTCCCACCAGGGCTGGCCTGTTCCACCAGGGCTGGCCTGTTCCACCAGGGCTGGCCTGTTCCATCAGGCCGCTGCGTTAAGGTGTATCCACCCGGTAGCGCGTGTGCTGGCGCCATACCGCGCCGGGGCGAAGGATCGCGCCTTCCGCATCAGGGCCGTTGACCTGGTCGGGAAAGGCCTGCGTTTCGAGCGCGAAGCCGGCGAACGGCCCGTAGCTGTCGCCGTTTCGCGACGGTTGCCCGGTGAGTTTCTGCCCGCTGTAGAACTGCAGGCCGGGGCGGTCGCTCTCGACGGTGAGACGGCGGCCGCTCGAAGGTTCCACGACCTCCGCGACGACACGTGGCGCCTGGGCCGCTGACGGGCGTGGGATATAGCAATGGTCGAAGCCACCCACCAGCTGCAGTTGCGGATCGGGCCAGTGCAGGCGCGATCCGATTGGTGCCGCCTCTCGGAAATCGAAGGCGCTGCCGGCCACGGGCTGGCGTCCCACCGGTATCGCCCCCGCATCGATGGCCAGGAATTCGTCCGCGTCGATCCGGATCATGTGGTCGCGGATGTCCGGCCGGCGGTCGTTGAGGTTGAAATACGGATGCGCGGTCAGGCTGAGCGGGGTAGGGGCGTCGCTGGTGGCGATATAGCGCAGGTCCAGCGTGCCGTCATCGTCGAGCCGCACGCGCAACTCGACCTTCACTTCGCCGGGAAACCCGCCATCGCCCTCGGGCGACACCAGGCGCAGCACCAGGTCCTCGCCTTCAGGCTCCACGTCCCAGCGTTGCAGGTGGAATCCATAGTTGCCGCCATGCAGGTGGTTTCCGCCGTCGTTGCGGTCGACCTTGTAGTCGATGCCATCGAGCCGGAAGCGTCCGCCACGAATGCGATTGGCCCATCGGCCGACGATCGCACCCATATACGCGTTCGAATCGATGTACTGCCCTGCGTCGGCGTGACCGAGCAGGACCTCGCCCATGCGGCCCTGGCGGTCCGGTGTCTGCCAGGAGAGCAGGGTGCCACCGAGGTCGGATATCTCGACCTGGGTGTCCCGGGCGTTGCGCAGGGTCCAGCGATGGAGCAGGCGGCCGTCGGGGAGTTGGCCCCAGGCGGTGGCGTTGGATACGGGCATGGGTGAAGCGTTTCCCTGCGGAAGGCGATCAGGTCGCCGCCGTCTTGCGATGGAGGTCGAGGTATTGGCGCGGCGTGCAATCGTATTCGCGACGGAACACCGCGTACATGTACTGGAGCGAGGTGAAACCACAGCGAAGCGCGATGTCGGCCAGGGGGGTGTCCGAATTCGCCATGAGGTCGCAGGCGGTATCGAGCTTGTGCTTCAGGATCACCTGGTGCACGGTCTGCTTCAGTTCGCGCTTGAAGTGTTCTTCCAGCACCGTGCGCGATACCCCCACGTAGTCGGCCACCTGTTCGGTCTTGATGCCGAGGCAACCGTACTGGCGAATGTAATGGCTCGCCCGCATCACGTGCGGACTGCGCATCGGCTGGTACTTGCTCGATACCTGCACGTTGATGCCGACCGGCGGCACCAGCACGCGCGTGCCCGAGCAATCCATGCCGCGCAGCATCTGGTGCAGCAGATGAGCCGCGGTGCGGCCCATTTCCTCCGCGCCCTGAATCACCGAGGTGAGTGGAATGCGCGTCAGCAATTGCGCCATGGGGTCGTTGTCGATGCCGACGATGGCGATCTGCTCGGGCACCGCGAAGCCACCCATCACGCATGCCTGCAACAATTGCCGGGCGCGAGCGTCGGTGACCGCGATGATGCCGATGGGCTTGGGAAGCTCGGCCAGCCAGGTGACCAGTTCCTCCACCGCCGTGCCCCAGCCGCCCGCGCTGGTCGGCGAGCCCTGGTAGATCACGCCGTCGATCGATTCCTCGTCCACGATCGCCTGGAAGGCGCGCTCGCGCTCCTGCGCCCAGCGGCTGCCCGGGTGGGGCGGTATGCCGTAGAACGCGAAGCGGCCGAGGCCTTGCTCGATCAGGTGGTCGTAGGCGAGCCGGACGAGCCGCGCATTGTCCGTGGCGATATAAGGCACGCCCGGCGGATAGTCGGCGGGATCGTGATACGAGCCGCCCACCGCGACCACGGGAATGTGCAGGTCGCGCAAGGCTTCCGGCGCTTCCGGGTCATCGAAGTCGGCGATGACGCCGTCGCCGCGAAACTGGTGGATATCACGCATGCGGCTGCGGAAGTCCTCCTCCATGAAGAGGTCCCATTCCACGCGCGTACTGTTGAGGTAATGCCCAATGCCGGCGATGACCTGGCGGTCGTACACCTTGTTGGCATTGAACAGCAAAGCGATTCTGTGGGGAGACATGGGCTTCCGTCGAGGGGGCATCGCCGGCAAGGTCGGCTCCCATTCGGACCTCATGCGAGGCCACCTGGACCTTCTGCGGGGATCGGTGGGAGCCGACCCTGTCGGCGATGATCGCCAGTCGCCAAAAACTATCAGGCTTTGCGTTATCTGACCATGACGCAGCGCGGCATCGAAAAAGAGCCCAGCCCCGTCGGAAATCGCAATTGCGCGGCATAGGCACCGCTCGTCAGGATCGACGGGATTCGTCCCCACGTTTGTCAAGGAATTGTTATGTCGTACTTTTCCAGCGTCCCCAAGATCAGCTTCGAAGGCCCCGGCAGCGATAACCCGCTGGCGTTCCATCATTACGACCCGAACAAGCAGGTGCTCGGCAAGAGCATGGCCGAGCACCTTCGTCTCGCCACCTGCTACTGGCACACCTTCGTCTGGCCGGGTTCCGACGTGTTCGGCGCGGGCACCTTCGAGCGTCCCTGGCAGACGGCAGGGGAGCCGATGGCCAAGGCTCGCGAGAAGGCCGATGCCGCGTTCGATTTCTTCTCCCGCCTGGGCACGCCTTACTACACCTTCCACGACACCGACGTGGCGCCGGAAGGCGACAGTCTCGCCGACTACAAGAAGAACTTCGCGGCGATGGTGGACGTGCTCGAGAAGAAGCAGGCCGAGACCGGCGTGAACCTCCTGTGGGGCACCGCCAACGTGTTCAGCAACCCGCGCTATGCCGCCGGTGCCGCGACCAATCCGCAGCCGGAAGTATTCGCCTACGCGGCCACGCAGGTGCGCCACGCGATGGAAGCCACGCACCGCCTGGGCGGCGCCAACTACGTGCTGTGGGGCGGCCGCGAAGGCTACGACACCCTGCTCAACACCGACCTGAAGCGCGAACGCGAGCAGCTCGGCCGCTTCTTCCAGATGGTGATCGAGCACAAGCACAAGATCGGCTTCAAGGGCACGATCCTGATCGAGCCCAAGCCGCAGGAGCCGACCAAGCACCAGTACGACTACGACACCGCCACGGTTTACGGCTTCCTGAAGGAGTTCGGCCTGGAGAACGAGGTCAAGACCAACCTCGAGGCCAACCACGCCACGCTCGCCGGCCACTCGTTCCATCACGAGGTCGCGACCTCGATCGCGCTGGGCGTCTTCGGCTCGATCGACGCCAATCGCGGCGACCCGCAGAACGGCTGGGATACAGACCAGTTCCCGAACAGCGTGGAAGAGTTGACCCTGGTCACCTACGAGATACTGAAGGCCGGTGGTTTCACCACGGGCGGTTTCAACTTCGACACCAAGGTGCGCCGCCAGAGCAGCGCGCCGGAAGATCTCTTCCACGGCCACATCGGCGCGATCGATGCATTGGCTCTCAGCCTGGAACGCGCGGCGAAGATGATCGAGCGTGATGCGCTCGCCGACTTCAAGGCGAAGCGCTACGCGGGTTGGGATGCCGATTTCGGCAAGAAGATCCTGCAGGGTGGCTTCTCGCTGGCCTCGCTGTCTGACGAGGCGATCGCCCGCGACATCCATCCGAGGCATGTCTCCGGCGGCCAGGAGTTGCTCGAAAACATCGTCAACCGCTATATCTATGGGTGATATGACTCCCGACATGGACGCTTCGGCACGCATGTACCTCGGTATCGACCTGGGCACGTCCTCGGTGAAGGCCGTCCTCATGGACGAGGCCGGCGAGGTGCGTGCCAGCGCGACCAGCCCGTTGGAGGTCTCGCATCCGAAACCGCGCTGGTCGGAGCAAGACCCGGCCACGTGGTGGAGCGCCACCGAGGCGGCCGTTGCGGATGTCCTCAAGGGAACCGATGCCCGCCGCGTGGCGGCCATCGGCCTGTCCGGGCAGATGCACGGCGCCACGCTGCTGGACAAGTCGGACGCTATCCTGCGGCCGGCCATCCTGTGGAACGACGGCCGGTCGGATATCGAATGCGCGGAACTGGAAAAGGTGCCGGGTTTTCGTTCCATCACCGGCAACCTCGCCATGCCCGGCTTCACGGCACCGAAGCTCGCCTGGGTGCGCAAGCACGAGCGCGAGGTCTTCGATCGCGTCGCCAAGGTGCTGCTGCCCAAGGATTACCTGCGCCTTCGCCTCACGGGCGAATACATGACCGACGCGTCCGATGCGGCCGGCACCCTCTGGCTCGACGTCGAGAAGCGCCGGTGGAGCGACACCATGCTCGCGGCGACGGGCCTGGACCGTTCGCACATGCCGCAGGTCTTCGAAGGTAGCCAGCCTGCGGGTCGCTTGCGCAAGGAACTGGCCGAACGCTGGGGCATGGATACCGTCCCAGTCGCCGCCGGCGGTGGCGACAACGCGGCGGGCGCGGTGGGCGTGGGCATCGTGCGCCATGGCCAGGCCATGCTGTCGCTGGGCACGTCGGGCGTCTATTTCGCGGTGTCCGATGGCTTCCGTTCGAGTCCCGAGCAGGCGGTGCACAGCTTCTGCCATGCGTTGCCCGATACGTGGCACCTGATGTCGGTGATGTTGAACGCGGCGAGCTGCCTCGACTTCACCGCGAAGCTCACCGGGCAGAAGGACGTGCCGGCCCTGCTCGCCGAGGCCGAGGCCACGGGTCTTCGGCAGAACGGTCCGCTGTTCCTGCCCTACCTCACGGGCGAGCGTACGCCGCACAACGACGCGCATGCGCGCGGCTCCTTCACCAACCTGGGCCCCGGGATGGATCGCGCCGATCTCGCCAATGCCACGCTGGAAGGCGTGGGGCTGGGGCTGCTCGACGGCCTGCTGGCGGTGGAGTCGACCGGCCTCGTGGCCGAGGAAATCACCGTGATCGGCGGTGGCTCGCGCAGTGCCTATTGGACGCAGATGCTCGCCGATATCCTCGGCAAGCGCCTCGTCCTGCGCAGTGGCGGCGAGGTGGGCCCCGCGCTCGGGGCGGCACGCCTCGCGCGGCTGGCCATCGAGCCGGGCGCCTCGCTCGACGTGGTATGCCCGATGCCCCCGGTCACCGCCGTGCGCGAGCCCGATGCAGCGCGTCATGCTTATTTCCTGCAAACGCGCCACCCTTTGTTCCGCCGCTCTTACGAGCAGTTGAAGCCGCTGTATTCCGACGCCGTCCGCGGCGACGATTTCCGCCCCTCCTGAAGGGCGATCCCATAAGCATGGAGATGAGCATGAAGCAGAAGGCCCTATATACGCTGTTGGCCGTATCGATGATCGGTGCCGGCATGTTCGCGGCGCCTCAGGCGCACGCCAGCAAGGAAAAGCCGGTGATCGGCTTCTCCATCGACGACCTGCGCGTGGAGCGCTGGACGCGCGACCGCGACTACTTCAAGGCCGCGGCGGAAGCCAAGGGTGCCACCGTGTCGGTGCAGTCCGCCGACGCCAACGAGCAGAAGCAGATCCAGCAGATCGAGAACCTGATCTCGCGCAAGGTCGACGTCATCGTGATCGTGCCGTTCAACGCCAAGACGCTGACCACGGTCGTCGCCGAGGCGAAGAAGGCCGGTATCAAGGTCATTTCCTATGACCGCCTCATCCTGAATGCCGACGTCGACGCGTATATCTCGTTCGACAACGACAAGGTCGGCCAGATGCAGGCCCAGGGCGTCGTCGATGCCGCGCCGAAGGGGAATTACTTCCTGCTCGGCGGCGCGCCGACCGACAACAACGCGAAGATCCTTCGCGAAGGCCAGATGAAGGTCCTGAAGCCGCTGGTCGACAAGGGCGACATCAAGATCGTCGGCCAGCAGTGGACCAACGAATGGCTGGCCTCGAACGCGCAGTCGATCATCGAGAACGCGCTCACCGCCAACAAGAACAACATCCAGGGCATCGTCGCCTCCAACGACGGTACCGCCGGTGGCGCCATCGCCGCTCTGAATGGCCAGAAGCTGGCCGGCAAGGTGGCCGTGTCGGGCCAGGATGCCGACCTCGCCGCGATCAAGCGGATCAAGGCCGGCACGCAGACCATGACGGTCTACAAGCCGATCAAGGAAATCGCCACGGAAGCGGCGAACCTCGCGGTGGGCCTGGTCCAGGGTACCGCGCCGAAGTTCACATCGAAGATGAACAACGGCAAGAAGGATGTGGATACCATCCTGCTCACCCCGACCATGCTGACCAAGAAGAACGTCGATCTCGTGGTCAAGGACGGCTTCTACACCCAGGCCCAAGTCGGCCCGTAAGCGTAAGATCGGCGATGCCCCGCCCTGTGCGGCGGGGCATCGTCCAGCGAAAGGAGTAGCGGTGAGCGAATACCTGTTCGAGATGCGCCAGATCGTCAAGGAATTCTCCGGCGTGCGCGCGCTCAATGGCATCGACCTGGCCGTGCGGCCCGGCGAGTGCGTCGGCCTGTGCGGCGAGAACGGCGCCGGCAAGTCCACCCTGATGAAAGTCCTGTCCGGCGTGTATCCCTATGGCACGTGGGAAGGCGAGATTCTGTTCGACGGCAAGCCGCTGAAGGCGTACTCGGTGCGTGACAGCGAGGATGCCGGCATCGTGATCATCCACCAGGAGCTGATGCTGGTACCTCAGCTTTCCGTCGCCGAGAACATTTTCCTCGGCAACGAGATCCACAAATTCGGCGGCGTGATGGACTACGACGCCATGTATGCCAAGGCCGAGGCGTTGCTCGCCCGCCTGAAGCTCAAGGACGTGAACGTGGCGGCTCCCGTGATGAATTACGGCGGCGGCTACCAGCAATTGTTCGAGATCGCCAAGGCGCTGGCGAAGAACGCCCGCCTGCTGATCCTCGACGAGCCGTCTTCCTCGCTGACCTCGTCCGAGACCGACACCCTGCTGTCGATCATCGAAGACCTCAAGCGCGACGGCGTGGCCTGCGTCTACATCTCGCACAAGCTCGAGGAAGTGGCGCGGGTGTGCGACACGGTCACCGTGATCCGTGACGGCAAGCACATCGTCACCAAGCCGATGAGCGAGATGACCACCCATTCGATCATCACCGCCATGGTCGGACGCGACATCGAGAACCTGTTCCCGAAGGTCGAGCACGACATCGGCGAAGTGATCTTCGAGGCCCGGCACGTCACCTGTTGGGACGTGGCCAATCCGAACCGCAAGCGCGTCGACGATATTTCTTTCCAGATCCGCCGTGGCGAGATCCTCGGTGTCGCAGGACTCGTCGGTGCCGGCCGAACCGAACTGGTGTCGGCGATCTTCGGCGCCTACCCGGGGCGCTACGAGGCGGAATTGCTGCTCGAAGGCAAACCGATCAAGGTCCGGTCGCCCGAACAGGCGATCAAGGCCGGCCTGTCCCTGGTGCCGGAGGACCGCAAGCGGCAGGGCATCGTGCCCTTGCTCGGTGTGGGCGACAACATCACGCTGGCGACGCTTTCGCATTATTCCCATGCGGGACAGATCGATCGCCAGGCCGAGTTGCAGACCGTCGATGCCGAGATCAAGCGCCTTCGCGTGAAGACGGCGAGCCCTGAACTGGCGATCGTCGGCTTGTCCGGTGGCAACCAGCAGAAAGCGGTGCTGACCAAGATGCTGCTGCCCAAGCCGAAGGTGTTGATCCTCGACGAACCCACCCGCGGCGTCGACGTGGGCTCCAAGTACGACATCTACAAGTTGATGTTCGAGCTGGCCGCCAAGGGCGTCGCCATCATCATGGTCTCGTCGGAGATGCCGGAAGTGCTGGGCGTCAGCGATCGCGTCCTGGTCGTGGGCGAGGGTAAGCTACGCGGCGATTTCAAGAACGTCGACCTTACCCAGGAGCAGGTGCTCGCCGCGGCGATCTCGCATGCCGCCGAAGGGCCCGCGCACGCGGCCTGATCCTCCGAAAACCATTCACGCGTTACCAGGGAAGCCTTCATGCAGGCCCAGAAAGTCCAGCAACTGTTCGTCCGCTACAAGATCCTCGCCCTGCTCATCGCGGTGGCGATCATCTGGGTGTTCTTCCACCTGAAGACCGAATCGGCCTTCATCACGCCGGGCAACCTCTCCAACCTGTTCCGGCAGATGGCGATCACCGGCATGCTCGCCTGCGGCATGGTGTTCATCATCATCGCCGGCGAGATCGACCTGTCCATCGGCTCGCAGCTCGGCCTGCTCGGCGGCGTGGTGGCGATCCTGACGGTGAACCAGGGCTGGGGTACGTGGCCGGCGATCTTCGCCGTGCTCGGACTCGGCCTGGTGATCGGTGCGTTCAACGGCTTCGTCGTCACCAAGATGCGGGTGCCGTCGTTCATCGTCGGCCTGGGCGGCATGCTCGCCTTCCGTGGCATCGTGCTCTACATCACGGGCAGCTCGACCATCGCCCCGGCGCCGGACGACCTCATCGCACTGGGTCAGGGCTTCGTTCCGCCCGCGCTGTCGCGCTGGATCGGCGCGGTCATCTTCCTCGCCATGATCGCGCTGACCGTGCGCCGCCGCGTTCGCCGCGGCAAGCTCGGCCTGCAGCAGGGCGCGTTGTGGATCGACATCGCCCGCCTGGTGGCCATCGGCGCTTTCATCTTCGGCTTCGTGCGCATCCTCAACGACGCAAACGGCATCCCCATCCCGGTGATGATCCTGCTCGGCCTGCTCGCCGTGTTCACCTACGTATCCACGCAAACGGTGTTCGGCCGGCACATCTACGCCGTCGGCGGCAACATGGAAGCCACCCGCCTGTCCGGCGTGAACGTGGCGCGCGTGAAGCTGGTGGTGTTCGCCCTGATGGGCCTGATGTGCGCCTTCGCCGGCATCATCACCGTGGCCCGCACCGGTTCGGGCTCGCCCTCCGCCGGTACCGGTGGCGAACTGGATGCCATCTCCGCCTGCTTCATCGGCGGCACGTCCATGCGCGGTGGCTCGGGTACGGTCTACGGCGCCCTGATCGGCGCGCTGGTGATGGCCAGCCTCGACAGCGGCATGCAGCTGATGGACGTCGACAACTCGTGGCAGATGATCATCAAGGGCGTGATCCTCGCCCTGGCCGTCTGGGTGGATGTCCTCTCCGGCTCCAATCGCAACGGCTGATGCCACGCATCGGCTGGCTCCAAAGTATCGCCTGATTCCAAAGCATCGCCGACAGGGTCGGCGATGGGTGCTCGCGATAAACTTCAACGAACGGAAAGGGAAATCATGGACGACCTGCAACTACTCCAGGGCGCCTGGAAACAGGTCCGCTTTGAGGAGAACGGCGTCATCGAACCGCCTGATATCCACGGCGGCACCGGCGCCATTACCACCATCGAAGGAGACCGCTTCGCCGTCAGGTCGTCCCACGGCGAACTCCTCCTCGCCGGCCGTTTCATCCTCGACCCGACGACGCACCCGAAATCGATCACCTGGATCGACAGCATGGGCGATGACGCGGGAAAGCTGCTCCCAGCCACGTACAAGCTGAGCGATGACGAATTCCTCTTCATCGCATCGGATGAGGGAAAGCCGCGCTCAACCGTCTTCGTCACTTCCCCTGGACTGACCCTCCGCGGCTTCGTCAGACACCGGACGTAACGCCACGCATGACACCCAGCCAGCCCATGGTGGGAGCCGACCCTGTCGGCGATGGGTGCTGGCCAAAGCATCGCCGACAGGGTCGGCTCCCACCGGGTCGGCCCCACAAGGCCGCGATGGGACGATCAAGGAAGCGCCTTCGCCTGCTTCAAATGATCCTTCAACGTCGGCAGTGTCTTCTTCGCGAAGGCCTTCAGTTGGTCGTTAGAACCTTTCTCGATCTCCACCTCGAAGATGGCCACGGCCTTCTCGTGATCGGCGACCATCAGCTTCGCGTATTCGCGGTCGAAGTCTGCGCCGTGCAAGCGCGACAGGGCGTCGATGCGCTTCTCGCTGTCGGGCAGGGGGTCATGAGCGATCGGGTAGCCCTTGTCGCCCATCTTCAGTGACTTGAGTTCGTCGTGCGCCTTCGTGTGGTCGTCGACCATGCGCTGTGCGAACGCCTTGACCTTCGCCGACGTCGCTTGTTTCAGGGCGAGTTCGCTCGCCTGGACTTCGGCCATGCCGGACGCAGTCGCGTTCTTGAAGAAGCCCGCATCGGTGGCGGTGCCGCCGAGGGTGTCTTTCTCCTGGGCGTGAACGGCACACGCGAGCGCCACGGCGAGGAAGGTGGTGGCGAGGGCACGGACAGGACGATGGGTCATGGTGGCTTCTCCGCTGTAGGCTCCCTAGATGTCGCATCCGGGCCATGAAATGGCTGTGACCAAGGCGGAAGCGAGGCCAGTAGTCACAGGAAGCGGAGGCCGCGCTGCAAGCCCCATGGGACACGGCTTGGTGGGAGCCGACCCTGTCGGCGATGGGTGCTTGCGATGAGCTGGCCCGCCGCCGCGGGATCGCCGATAGAGTCGGCTCCCACCAAAGCTAGGCCCTCACCGAAAGCTGGCTTCACAAAAGAAAACGGGCGCCTGGGCGCCCGTTTTCATGCCTTGCCGGAAGTGCCGCTTACTTGCGGCGGGCGACCGTCGCGCCGAGGCCGGCGGCGTCGCGCAGGACGTCGGCCTTGTCGGTCTTCTCCCAGGAGAACGCCGTGAACGTGTTGCCGTTCTTGTCGGTGATCTCGTAGGGCTTGCGGCCGAAGTGGCCGTTCGACGCGGTCGGCTGGTACATCGGGTGGACCAGGTCGAGCATCTTGATGATGCCGTACGGACGCAGGTCGAAGTGCTTGCGGATCAGCTTCTCGATCTTCTCGTCGGGGATCTTGCCGGTGCCGAAGGTGGTCACCGAGATCGAGGTGGGCTCGGCCACGCCGATGGCGTAGCTGACCTGGATCTCGCAACGGTCGGCGAGGCCGGCGGCGACGATGTTCTTGGCGACATAGCGAGCCGCATAGGCGGCCGAACGGTCGACCTTGGACGGGTCCTTGCCGGAGAACGCGCCACCACCGTGACGGGCCCAGCCGCCGTAGGTGTCGACGATGATCTTGCGGCCGGTCAGGCCGCAGTCGCCCACCGGGCCGCCGATGACGAACTTGCCGGTCGGGTTGATGTGGAACTTGGTGCCCTTGTGCAGGAGCTTCGCCGGCAGCACGGGCTTCAGGATCAGCTCGCGCACGCCTTCGATCAGGTCTTTCTGCTTCACGTCCGGATCGTGCTGGGTCGACAGCACGACGGCGTCGATGGCGACGGCCTCGCCATTTTCGTAACGCAGCGTGACCTGGCTCTTCGCATCCGGGCGCAGCCACGGCAGCGGCGAGTTCTTCTTTTTGCGGACCTTGGTCTGCTGCTCGACGAGGCGATGCGCGTAGTGAATCGCCGCCGGCATGTACTCGCTGGTCTCGTTCGTGGCGTAGCCGAACATCAGGCCCTGGTCGCCCGCGCCCTGTTCTTCGGGCTTCTTGCGGTCGACACCCTGGTTGATGTCCGGGGACTGCTTGCCGATCAGGTTCAGCACGCCGCAGGTCTCGCCGTCGAAACCGACTTCCGAGCTGTCGTAGCCGATGTCGAGGATGACCTTGCGGGTCAGCGCCTCGAGGTCGATCCACGCGCTGGTGGTGATCTCGCCCGCGACGATGGCGACGCCGGTCTTCACCAGCGTCTCGCAGGCCACGCGAGCGCGCGGATCCTGGGCCAGGATGGCGTCCAGAACGGCGTCGGAGATCTGGTCGGCGATCTTGTCCGGATGGCCTTCGGAGACCGACTCGGAGGTGAAGAGGTAGTTGCTCATCGCGGGGATATATCCTTCTTTACGGATAAAGAGATAAAGGGCGCGCCATGATACACGCCTCCGGGCCGGTTTGCAGGGGGAAGGGTAGCGCCCGGGGGTGACGGTTGCATGGATGTTCAGCGGCCTCCGTTTGGAAGGATGCCTGTCGCTCAGGCGGACACCCTGGACCCCACTCCGTACCGCGAGGCGGGCGCCGTGCCCGACAGCTGGCCGAACAGCGCGCGCCTTGCCGACTCGAAACCGTCGATCAGGGCGTTGTCTTCCACGGCGGGCAAGGTCACCAGCTCACCGGCGTCGAACCCGGCGAGCGAGGCGTCGACCATGTCTTCCGCGGACATCACCCACGCCTGCGGCACGTGTTCCAGCGGCGTGCCCGAGATGTCCCAGAAGTCCGTGGCGGTGGCGCCGGGAAGAACGGCCTGTACCTTGATGTTCTTGTCCGCCAGTTCGTGGTGCATGGACTGGGTGAGGGCGAGCACGAAGGCCTTGCTGCCGCCGTAGACCCCGTTGAGCAGTTCCGGTGCGATGGCGACGATCGAGGCAATATTGATCACCGCGCCACCGCCGCGCGCCACGAAAGCGGGGACGGCCTTGTAGATGAGGCGGGTCGGGGCGGTCACGTTGAGCGCGATCATGTCGGTCATCTTGCGAACGTCTGCTTCGAGCAGCTTCGCCGTGGAACCCACGCCGGCGTTGTTGACCAGCAGGCTGATTTCCGGCGTCTCGGCGATCACCGCTTCGACCCGGGCGATATCCACCTCGGCGGTGAGGTCGGCGGCGACGACACGTACGCTGTGGCCGGTGGTCGCGGCGATGTGCTTCGCCAGGGAGTCGAGCTTGTCCTTGTTGCGGGCGACGAGGATGAGGTCGTAGCCACGGCGGGCGAGGCGGTCGGCGTAGATCGCGCCGATGCCGGTGGAGGCGCCGGTGACGAGGGCGATGCCGGGGTTAGGGGTGGTCATGACGAATACCTTTGTCGAGTGTCGTGCATATGCACAGTTATGGGTGAAGAAAAATCAGGCCAGCTGACTCATACGATGAAGCGCGGCACGGGCCTCGGCGGCGGGGCCTGCTCCGCCGAAGCGTTCCACGAATTCGTTCTGGGCGTCGTTCCACAGCGGTATCGCCTGGGCCAGTTTTGCCAGGCCCGCTGGCGTCAGGCGCAGGGCGTTTTGCCGGGGACCGCCCGATCCCGCCGCGCCGACGGCCACCAGACCGTCCCGTTGCAGGGGCTTCAGGGCGCGCACGAGGCTGGTCCGGTCCATCACCAACTCATCGGCCAGTTCGCGCATGCCGACCCCAGGCCGTTCCTCGACCACGATCAGGATGGAGAACTGGCTGCTCGTGAGGCCGCTGGGGGCGAGGTGCCGCTCATAGTCGCGCGTCAACGCCCGAGCCGCCTGGCGGGCGGCGAAGCAATTGCAGAAGACGTTACGGCTGTCCATGGGCGGCATCATGCTCGTGCATATGCACAGATGTCAAGCCTATTCGAATCCGGCGATGGGGTGCGGGCCATAGGCCGCCTCCAGCATCGCCGTCTCCTCGTCGCTCAGTACGAGATCGATCGCCGCCACGGCGTCGTCGAGGTGATGGGGCTTGGAGGCGCCCACGATAGGCGCCGTGACACCCGCACGGTGGGCCACCCACGACAGGGCGACCTGCGCGCGCGGCACGCCACGCCCGTCGGCGACTTTCTTCACCGCGGCGACGATCGCCTTGTCCGAATCGGCCGTCGCGTTGTACAGCGTGCTGCCGAAGACGTCGCTGTCCTGGCGGGTGCTCGTTTCGTCCCAGTCGCGGGTGAGGCGGCCGCGCGCCAGGGGGCTCCAGGGAAGGACCGCGATGTTCTGGTCGATGCAGAACGGAATCATCTCGCGCTCTTCCTCCCGCTGGAGCAGGTTGTAGTGGTCCTGCATGCTCACGAATTCGGTCCAGCCGTGCAGGCGCGAGGTGTAGACCATCTTCGCGAACTGCCATGCGTACATCGACGACGCGCCGAGGTAACGCACCTTCCCCGCCTTCACCAGGTCGTGCAGCGCTTCGAGCGTCTCTTCGATCGGCGTGGTGTGATCCGCGCGGTGGATCTGCAGCAGGTCGATGTAATCGGTACCCAGGCGCTGGAGGCTGTCGTCGACGGAGTGGAAGATCGCCTTGCGTGAAAGCCCGCCGCCATTGGGACCCTTGCGCCAATGGAAGTAGGTCTTCGTGGCGATCACGACTTCGTCGCGCCGTGCGAAATCCTTCAGCGCACGGCCGACGATTTCTTCGGAAGTGCCATCGGAATACGCATTCGCGGTGTCAAAGAAATTGATCCCGAGGTCGAGCGCCTTGCGGATGAAGGGACGGCTTTGTTCCTCGTCGAGCGTCCAGGCGTGGTTGCCGCGCTCGGGCACGCCGTAGGTCATGCAGCCGAGGACCAGGGGAGAAATGTCGAGGCCGGTACGGCCGAGTTTGACGTAGCGCATGCGGGACTCCAGGCCATGTGGGGATGCGGTGCTATCCGAAGCGGATACACCTGCCATCGACTACTGTAAATGCCAGGAGTCACCGTCACGCATGACAATCGCGTCATGTGAAGCGGGACTGCCACCGACACGATAGCGAAGGCAGGAACGCCGCCCCCTTGAAACTGGCCCTGGCGTCCCTAACTAGGGCCCAACGCGAAGACGGCGCGCCTTGCTGGTCAACCAGTCCGGGCGTAGCATTCGCCTCCTGTCACGAGAGCCAAGCCATGTTCCGCTGCAAGCACGATTTGATGCATGTCCCACCGGTCGCCCCATGGGCGCGTCGCGGGTGCGCGCGTTCCGTGCCTGGCGGAGCTTCGTCGTAAGACGGCGCACCGGCCTCCGAGAACACCAAAAGCACCCGCAAGGGTGCTTTTTTTTGTCCGGTGTCAGGCCCGGCTTCGAGCAGGGAAAGCTCTGGTGGGAGCCGACCCTGTCGGCGATCCCGCGGCAGCGGGCCAGATTACGGCAAGCACCCATCGCCGACAGGGTCGGCTCCCGCCAGAGCTTTCCCGAGCGTGAAGAACCTTTTTTGACTTTGGAGCAGCGTGCCATGAAGAACTGCCGCGACCCCCGATCCTGACCGTCCCGCTTAGCCAGGGGCGGCGGTAAACGGATCGGGGAGTGCCTCGCTCGAGATGACATCCGAGCCCCTGGCGACCCCATCAGGAACCGTTAGCCATGAGTACCCCCCGCGAAACCCAGATTCCCGTCGGCCGTTGGCGCAACCTCGGCATCATCGCGCACGTCGACGCGGGCAAGACCACGCTCACCGAACGCCTGCTCTACAAGACCGGCACGATCCACCGTACCGGCGAGGTGCACGACGGCGCCACCACCACCGATCATATGGAACTCGAGCGCGAGCGTGGCATCACGATCGGCGCCGCCGCCGTGCGCGCGAACTGGACGCCGGAAGGTGGCCAGCCGCATCGCCTGACGCTGATCGACACGCCGGGGCACATCGATTTCGCCATCGAGGTCGAACGCTCGCTGCGCGTGCTCGACGGCGCCGTCACCGTGTTCTCCGGCGTTGCCGGTGTGCAGCCGCAATCCGAAACCGTCTGGCACCAGGCACGCCGGCATGGCGTGCCGTTGATGGCGTTCGTCAACAAGATGGACCGCCCGGGCGCGGATTTCGACGCGGTGGTGGGACAGATGCGCGACAAGCTCGGCGCGAACCCGTGGGTGGTGGCGCGGCCGATCATCGAAGGTGAACACATGACGGGCCTGGTCGACCTCGTGGCGGAACGCACGTGGCGTTTCGACGAAGCAGGCACGCCTGCGGTCCAACCGTGGGCGGAAGCCGAACGTGCGATGTACGCGGACGCGCGTGCCGAACTCGTGGCCGCCGTGGCCGATCGTGACGATACGCTGGCCGAACTCTGGCTCGCGGAACAGCCGATCGACGCGGCGACACTCACGGCGGCGCTTCGACGCGGCACGCTCGCGGGTGCCGGTTCACCGGTGCTTCCGGGCTCGGCGTTCCGCAACGTCGGTATCGAACCGCTGTTGGATGCGTTCGTCGCATACTTGCCGTCGCCACTGGATCGTCCGCCCGTAGTCGGGCATGCCGACGATGGCGATGTGATGGTCGCGCCCGACGCGGACGCGCCGTTGGCGGCGCTCGTCTTCAAGGTGGTCAACCAGGCGCACGGTCCATTGGCCTTCATCCGTGTGTACTCGGGCCGGTTGAACGTGGGCGACGCCGTGTGGCGTAGCGGTACCGATCGCGTGCAGCGCATCGGCCGACTGGCGGTCGTGCGTGCCGAAGACACCGAGGCGGTGGACGTCGCCGAGGCCGGAGACATCGTCGCGATCGCGGGCTGGAAAGACGTGGCGACGGGCGAGACGCTCTCCGATACGCACCGCCGCGTGCGGCTGGAGACCATCCAGGCGCAACCGGCCGTACTGTCGTGGCGGTTGTCGCCCGAGCGTTCCGCCGACCTGCTCAAGCTGGGCAACGGACTGGCCCGCCTCGCGCAGGAGGATCCATCGTTCCGCGTCGGTACCGATCCGGATACTGGCGAAACCCTGGTCTGGGGCATGGGCGAACTGCACCTGGAAGTGATGGTGGAGCGTCTGCGCCGCGAGTGGGGCGTGCAGGTGCGCACGGGCTCGCCGCGCGTGGCTTACCAGGAAACACCGGCCGCGGCTTCGGGCGCCGTGGAAGGCAAGCTCGCCAAGCAGACCGGTGGCAGCGGGCAGTTCGCGCGCGTGGTGTTGTCGGTCACGCCGACCGGCGAGGAAACCAACCGCTTCGAGGACCGCACTACCGGCGGCGTGATTCCCAAACAGTTCCAGGCGGCGGTGGAGAAAGGCGTCGCCGCGGCGCTGGTGGAAGGCCCGCGAGGCTATCCCGTGGTCGGTGCGGCGGTCGCCGTGCTGGACGGGCAGGCTCACGCGGTGGACTCGAACGAGGCCGCGTTCCATCGCGCGGCTCAGATCGCGGTGAAGTCGGCGCTGGAAGCGACCGGCACGGTGCTGCTGGAGCCGGTGATGCGCGTGTCGGTGAGTGCGCCGGGTTCGGCGGTGGGCGATGTGCTGGGCGATCTGCAACGCCGCGGCGGGCAGATCGTCAACCTGGTCGACCGGCAGGAACGCACGGAGATCGACGCCGACGTGCCCCTGGCGCAACTCGACGGCTACAGCACCGCCCTGCGCTCGTTGAGCCAGGGCCGCGCCTCGGCCACGGTGGCGTTCCACGCTTACCGGCCGGCGGCGACGCAGGAACAGTCACGCCGTTCGGCGTGACCCGAGGCAAGGGCGGCCATGTGGCCGCCCATTGCTCCTACACGGTGACGCGTGGGCGGGTTACGCTTCACCCATGATTTCCTATCCCGAAGCGCTGGCGCTCCTGCTTGCTGAAGTCCGGCTGCTCGACGTGGAGCAGGTCGGCATCGACGCCGCGCGGCGACGGTTCCTCGCAGCCGACATCGCCAGCCCCCTCGCGCTGCCATCGTTCGACAACGCGGCGATGGATGGCTACGCCCTGCGTGCGGAAAGCGACACGATTCCCGCCGGAACCGTCCGCACGGTGGCCGCGATGCATGCGGCCGGCGATACGGCCGACGCGTACCCCGGCGCCGAAGCCTGCGAGATCGCCACCGGCGCGCGCATGCCGGAAGGATTCGACACCGTCGTGCCCGTGGAGCGCTGCGAAAGGCAGGGAGCGCAGGTCCGGTTCCTCACCGACGAACGCCGCGGGCAGAACGTCAGGCACGCCGGTGCGGACATCGGCGAAGGCGCGCTCGCGCTCGAACGCGGACGGCGCATCGACGCCGGGGCGGTCATGCTGCTCGCCGCACTGGGTATCGAACGCGTCGACGTCGTACGCCGGCCTCGCGTGGCCGTCATCGCGACCGGCAGCGAACTCAACGCCACCGGCCCTTTGCCACCGGGAGGCATCCATGATTCCAACGGGCCCTTCCTCGCCGCCAGCCTCGCGTCCTGGGGCGTCGAGCCGGTCAGGCGCGCGCGGGTGCCCGACGTGGGCGACGCGTTCCATGCGGCGGTGCGCGACGCACGCGCCGCCGGCGCGGATCTCATCGTCACCACCGGCGCCGTGTCCGCGGGCCGCTTCGACTTCGTGCCTGCGTCGCTGGCGTCGCTCGGTGCGCGGGAGCTCTTTCACAAGGTCGCCATCCGGCCGGGCAAGCCATTGCTCGCCGCACGCTTCGACGATGGTCCGTTGGTACTCGCCTTGCCCGGCAATCCCATCGCGGTGGCGGTGGGATATCGCTTCTTCGTCGCGCCCGTGTTACGCGCCATGGCGGGTCTCGCCGCCGAGCGGCCCACGCGCGTCACCATGGCGGAACCCTTCGCCGGGCGCGAAGGGATGCGGCAATTCGCGCTGGGACGTATCGAGAACGATGCGCAAGGAAGACAGGTCGCCTATCTTGCCGATGCGCAGGCCGCGTATCGCATCCTTCCTTACACGCAGGCGAACACCTGGCTGACGGCCGGCAGCGCGGACGGCGCCGACGCGTGGCCGATCGATCCGGCGGACGCGGCGTGATCGTCGGTCTCGTGCTCGCCGGCGGCCGTTCGTCGCGCATGGGCGAGGACAAGGCGCTCATGCGCTTTGGCGGCCGCACCTTGCTCGAGCGCAGCGTGGAGGTATTGCAATCCGCTGGCGCGGAACGGGTGGCCATCAGCGGAACGCGCACGGGCGGAATACCCGACCGCTGGCCCGGTGCAGGCCCCGTCGGTGGCATCGCAAGCGCGGCCGATGCGCTTCCGGATGGCGAGTGGCTGGTGATTCCGGTGGATATGCCGCGGCTACACGAGCGGGTGCTCCGGCCTTTGCTCTCCGCCGCCACGCCAGCGGCGGTCAGCTGGCAGGGTCATCCGCTGCCGATGCGCCTGACGATGAATGCGGCCACGCGCGAGGCGCTTGCCGGCGTCATGGCGCTGAGCGGGCGCGAACGGTCGGTCTTCGCCTTGCAGGAGCGGCTCGGCGCCGCGAGACTGCCGCTCGACGGTATCGATACGCGCTGCCTGTTGAACTGCAACACCCCCGAGGAATGGAACGAGGCGAACGCATGAGAGTGCAACTGGAAGACGACACGGTTCGTGTCCGCATCGACGAGGACGAGTTGGGCGAACTGCTCGACGACATCGCCTTGCTGGGCTCGACCGCGTTCGGCAAGGCATTCACCATGCGCTACTCGATCGATGCCACCGATGGACCCGCATGCACGCTTTCGGGGAACGCCCACGAGTGGCGCATGGGCGTGCCGCGCACGGCGTTGCGCGACCTGCAGTCGCGCTTGCCGAGCAAGGACGGCCTGGTTTTCGACATACCCGGCCACGACACCGTGGCCACCACGGTGCGTTTCGATGTCGACGTGAAGGACAGCCTGCGCCGTCGCAAGGGTTGAGCGGTCAGGCGATGCGCTCGGGACGGCTGTAAATATTGAATCGCCCCGGGCGGGCGAAGCCCAGCAGGGTCACGCCGCAATCTTCGGCAAGGTGCACGGCGAGTGCCGTGGGCGCGGAGATCGCCACGACGATGGTCATGCCGGCGACGGCCGCCTTGGTCACCATTTCGTAGCTGGCGCGGCTCGTGATCACGAGGAAGCCGTCGCGCGGATCGCTGCCGTCGACGAGCATCGCGCCAATCAGTTTGTCGAGCGCATTGTGCCGGCCGACGTCTTCGCGAACCTTCACGATCGTGCCGTCGGGTGTCGCCCAGGCCGCGGCATGCACGGAGCCGGTGAAGGCGTTGATCGGTTGCATGCCGCGCAACGATTCGAGAGCGCGTTCGATGGCATCGGCACCGATCACGGGGCCGGCTGCCACGGGAGCGGGATGGCGCACCACGTCCTCCAGCTCACGGCTTCCGCAGATGCCGCAGCCGCTGCGGCCGGGGAGTTGCCGGGCCATCGGGCCCGATTCGCCGACAAGGTCGGCTCCCACCAGGCTGCAGGAATCGCCGATAGGGTCGGCTCCCACCAAGCTGCAGGAATCGCCGACAGGGTCGGCTCCCACCGGGCTGCGGGGGGTGGTGGGAGCCGACCCTGTCGGCGATAGTCCGGAGGCCGTGCGCACATCCACCGTAATCCCTTCCAACACCTCGCGCACTTCGATATCGACGATCTCCAGCACCGTCGCCACCTTGCCCTCCGTCAATGCGAAACCCCGGGCGAAATCCTCGAGATCGTCCGGCGTCGCCATCATCACGGCAAAGGGAGAGCCGTCGAAATGCATCGCCACGGGAACCTCTTCCGCGAGCCGGTCGTCGTCGGTCGTGCGCAAGCCGCGATCGACCCGTGTCACCGGACGCGTGGCGCAACCGGCAGGAGGGTGACGCTCAGGCGGCATGTTCCGCCTTCGGCCGTGCCGGGGAGGCCGTGCGCACGGTCGAGGCTTCGATTTTCACCGGCACCGACTTATAGGCCGGGGTACCCGAGCGGCGATCGTGGCTTTCCAGCGCGATGAGCGCGTTGCCCTCGGGGTAGTACATCGCGACCGATCCCTCGGCGATATCGTAGGCGACGGCCACGAAGCCACGCACCGCGCGTTCCCTGCCGTCGGCGGCATTGGCCCCGGTGGCGAAGACATCGATGCGGTCGCCATGTTTGAGGCCGCGCGCCGCGAGATCGTTGGCATGCATGAAAACCACGTCGCGCCGCCCGGTGACGCCACGGTAACGGTCGTTGAGGCCATAGATCGTAGTGTTGTACTGGTCGTGCGAACGGATGGTGGTCAGCATGAGACCCCCTGTTTCCAGCGGTGGATCTTCGTCGAGGCCAGGCGCGACGAGAAAACGGGCGAGCCTGTCGGGCGTGGCCCATTCGCGCTCGCTCGCCGGCACCGGCAGGCGAAACCCGCCAGGCACGTTCACACGCTTGTTGAAGTCGCGGAAGATCGGGAACACCTTTTCGATGTCGTCGCGGATGAGGTTGTAATCACCCACGAGCCGGTCCCAGTCCACGCGCGTGGCGGGCAGGGTGGCCTTGGCGATACCGGCGATGATCCACGGCTCGGAACGCAGGTGTTCCGAGGCAGGCGTGAGCGTGCCGGCGGACGCATGCACCATCGACATCGAGTCTTCCACGGTGACCGACTGCGGGCCGGTGGCCTGCACATCCAGTTCCGTCCTGCCCAGGCACGGCAGGATGAACGATTCCTTCGCCAGGATGAGGTGCGACCGGTTGAGCTTCGTGGCGATATGCACCGCGAGGTCGAGCTTCGCCATCGCCGCGAAGGTTTCCGCCGTGTCGGGCATCGCCACGGCCAGGTTGCCGCCAAGCGCGACGAGGGCCTTGGAGCGGCCCTCTCGGATGGCGATGACCGCGGCGACGGCATCGTGCCCATGCGCCGTGGGTGGCTCGAAGCCATAAGTGGCGCGTATGCCGTCGTTCAAGGCATCCGTCGGCTTCTCGGTGATGCCCACCGTACGGTCGCCTTGCACGTTGCTATGGCCACGCAGCGGGCAGATGCCGGCGCCGCGTCGGCCGATGTTGCCGCGCAAGAGCAAAAGGTTGGCGATCTGCTGCACGTTCTCGGTGCCGTGCACGTGCTGGGTGATACCCATGCCGTAGCAGACGATGACGTTCTTCGCCTTGGCGTAAATGTCGGCCGCGTCTTCGACCTGCGCACGGGTAAGCCCGGAGGCGCGTTCGACAGCTTCCCAGGACGTGTGGGAGACATCGGCCGCGAGCGCTTCGAATCCGGCCGTGTTGGCCTCGATGAAGGCCTGGTCGACGACGCGGGGCATGCCGGCGGCGACGGCGCGTTCGTCGGCCGCGAGCACGGCCTTCATCATGCCCTTCAGCACGGCGACGTCGCCGCCGATCTTAAGCTTGTAATAGGTGGACGCTATGCGCGTGGATCTGCCGGTAAGCATTTCCAGGGGATGCTGTGGCGACGTGAACCGTTCCAGCCCGCGCTCGGGCAGTGGATTGAGCACCACGATGGGCACGCCGCGCAGCGAAGCCTCGCGCAAGGTCGAAAGCATGCGTGGATGGTTGGTGCCAGGGTTGTGACCGATGCAGAAGATCGCGTCGCAGTGCTCGAAATCCTCGAGCACCACCGTGCCCTTGCCCACGCCGATCGATTGCGGCAGGCCCACGCTCGTGGCCTCATGGCACATGTTCGAGCAGTCCGGGAAATTGTTCGTGCCGAACTCACGCACGAACAGCTGGTACAGGAACGCGGCTTCGTTGGAGGCGCGGCCCGAGGTGTAGAACTCGGCCATGTTCGGGTCCGGCAACGCGCGCAAGGCCGTGCCGATGCGCCGGAACGCCTCTTCCCATGCGATCGGACGATAGGTGTCGCTCGCGCGGTCGTACGCCATGGGATGGGTGATCCGTCCCAGGCCCTCCAGGGTGTAGTCGCTAAGGTTCCACAGGTTCGCCACCGTGTTCCTGGCGAAGAACTCCGGCCGCACGCGCTTGGCCGTGGCTTCCCATGAAACCGCTTTCGCGCCGTTTTCGCAGAACTCGAAGGAGGAAGTCTCCTTCGGGTCGGGCCAGGCGCAACCCGGGCAGTCGAAGCCTTGCGGCTGGTTCACCTTGTGCAGGGCGATGGACTCGCGGGCGATGGCCATCTGGCCGCTGAGCGCACGGGCCACAGCGCCGAGCGCGCCCCAGCCGCCAGCGGGACCCTCGTAGTCGTCGATACCGGGAACAGGATTTTCATTCATGGCCGCATCATTCTACGCCGCACCAAAAGGGACAATTAAACCAAGGTACGTGGCGCTCGCGTCCCTTGTTGCGATGCACAATGGTCATGACGTAACGCAAGTCATGCATCTTCCGCATACCTGATAGTTCCGCCATCGCGTTGTTCCCCGGCCCACGCAGCGGCGAGGATCGCCCGGCACCGTCGCCTGTCCGACGGGATCGGGGGTTCCACAGCACATGATGTTCCGTCGCTTCGCCATCGCCGCCGTCGTTACGCTAGCCGCATCGGCCGCAACCGCCCAGACCACATCCGATGCGCAACAGCCGCGTCAGGTCGCGCCGGTCCCACCGCAGGACAGCAAGGGGCCGGTGGACCGCCTTCGCGACGAAGGCGTCTCGCTCCGCTTCGTCTGGGCGAACGACTGGGCGGCCAGCGTGCGCGGCGGCGAGCGCCTGGGTGCGACGAATGGCGGCGGTGCCGTCGGCGGCGCCGACCTGGACATGGGCAAGCTCGCCGGCATCGAGGGCGGCAAGATGCATATCACCTTCGCTCGCTATTACGGACACAGCGTCGCCGCGGACGATATCGGGGTGATCCAGAAGATCCAGGGCTACTGGTATCCGAAGCGCCAGTGGCAGCTGGCCCAGCTCAGTTGGGAGCAACAGTTCGCCGACAGTCATATCAACGTACTTGCCGGCCGGCTCAACGCCACCTGGCAGTTCGCCCGTTCCACGTATGGCTGCCGTTTCGTCAGCGCGCCCGACTGCCCTTACCAGCTCACCAATACATCAGGCGGTTTCAGCGGCTTTCCGTACGTGAACTGGGGCGCGCGCGTGAAGTACCAGCCCGACGCGCGCTACGTGTCGATCGGCGCCTTCGAGATCAACCCGGACCGGCGCAACAACAATGGCCTGAACTGGGGCCTCAACAACGCGACCGGCGTGATGATCCCCATCGAAGTGGGTTACGAGACCAGCTTCGCGAACGACCCGTACCCCAAGCACCTGAAGATCGGCGGCTGGTACAACTCCGCACCGTTCACCGATCCGGAGCTCAACACGCGCGGCCTCCATCGCGGCCTCGCCGGTGGCACCGCGCGCAGCTACGACGGCGGGCGCTACGGCCTCTACGTGCTGGCCGACAAAGTGGTCTGGAAGCCTGATCCCAACGCGAACACGCGCAATCTTGCGATCTTCGGCTCGGTCACCGGGCCGATGGACAACGCCGAGAACTACACGTTGCAATCCACTTTCGGCGCGCTCTGGACGGGCTTGTCCGCCGCCCGGCCGAACGATTCGCTCGGCTTCCAGGCCACCTTGTTCCGGTTCAGCCGCAAGGCCACGGGCTTCGAGGACGACCTCATCCACAAGAATAGCGGCACGAACGACCATTTCGCCCGCAACGAATGGATGACCGAGCTCAACTACAGCTACAAGCTCTTCCCCGTGGTCAGCCTGGTGCCCAACCTGCAGTACATCGTGCACCCGGACATCCTCGGCAACACGGTGGGCGTGAAGCGGGTGCCGGCCAACGCGATCGTGATCGGGCTGCGGGTGATGGTGAACATGGGCGGTCCCGGCAGCCAATGAGGCGCGGGCGCCGGCATTGGGCACATAATCGGGGCATCCTGGCCGGCTGGCGCGTGATCTTCCCGTGGACCTGAAACACCTGCAGAGCTTCATCCGCATCGTCGAGTTCGGCAGCCTCACGCGCGCCGCCGCCACGCTCGACGTTTCGCAATCCCTGCTCAGCCGGCAGGTGCGCCAACTGGAAATGGAGTTGGGCACCCACCTGCTCGAACGCAACGGCCGCGGCGTCGTCGCCACCGATGCGGGGCGCGAGCTGGTGGAGCACGGGCGCGGCATCCTGCGCCAGGTCGAAGTCGCGCGCATGCAACTGGGCAAGGCGCGTGGGGTCTACGCCGGCAAGCTGGCCATCGGCCTCCCGCCCAGCGTGGGCGGCCTGCTCACGGTGGATCTCGTGATGCGCTTCCGCGAGCGCTTTCCGGTGGCGCAGATCAGCGTGGTGGAAGCCCTGAGCGCCAGCCTGCTCGAGTGGCTGCAACTGGGCCGGCTCGATTGCGCGCTGCTGTACAACCCGTCGGTAAACGCCAACATGCGGTTCCGCCATGTGCACACCGAGGAGCTCTACCTCATCGGCAGCGTGAAGGACGGCCACGAGTTGCCCGACAGCGTTCCCCTGGCCACGCTAGGCAAGTATCCGCTCATCATTCCCTCGCCACTGCATTCGGTGCGCCAGCTGATCGAGGCCGACACCGCGCGATATGGTGTGTCGCTGGACATCCGTCTTGAGATCGACTCCGTGCGCTCGCTGCTGGATCTCGTCGAGCGCGGGGTGGGCTACGGCATCCTCTCGCGCAATGCCGTGCTGGCCCGCCGTGGTCCGCACGGATTGCGGGCGGTACCGATCGTCATGCCGAACATCGTGACGCGTCTCGTCGTGGCGACGCCCACGCAGCGGCCCATGAGCGCGATCACCGAGCAGGCGCTGATCCTCGTGGACGAACTGATCGCGGAAGGCAAGCTGGACCCGCAGGACGGATGACGCGTTGCATCAATTGCATGGTGCATGCCTAGCTATGCCATTCGTGCATAGCAGATAGGCGCGCCATCGCGTTGTTCGCGTGTCGCGGCAGGACGACCATCGTGCCGGTTGTTTCAGACGATGGGCGACATGCCATGGCACACGAGATTCCCTGCTGGTACATGCGCGGCGGCACGTCCAAGGGCCCCTTCTTCCTGGCGCGCGACCTGCCCGGCGACATCGCCACCCGCGACGCGGTCATCCTCGCGGCGATGGGTTCGCCCGACGAGCGCCAGATCGATGGCCTTGGTGGCGCCCGCCCCCTCACGAGCAAGACAGGCATCCTCTCGGTGCCAACCGATGGTGCCGCCGACCTCGATTTCCTGTTTGGCCAGGTGGGCATCGCCGAAGGCACGGTGGACACCACGCCCAATTGCGGCAACATGCTCGCGGCGGCCCTGCCGGCAGCGATCGAAGCCGGGTTGATCGCGGGCGACCACGGGACCACGACGCGGCGCGTGCGCACGGTCAACACCGGCGTCATCGCCGAGATCAACATCGATACGCCGGCGGGCGTCCCCCTCTACGACGGCGACGCACGCATCGACGGCGTCCCGCGTCCGGCCGCACCGGTGCGCTGCCGGTTCCTCGACACGGAAGGCTCGCTCACGGGTAGCCTCCTGCCCACGGGCAACGTGCGCGACACGGTCGATGGCATCGAAATGACGCTGATCGACAATGGCATGCCGGTGATGATCATCGCGGCCTCCGCCCTCGGCGTGCGCGGCGACGAGCGGCCGGAGGCCCTGGATGCCGACATGGAACTCAAGGCGCGCATCGAGTCGCTGCGCCTGAAGGCCGCGTTGCTGATGAACCTCGGTGACGTCACCCGGAAACCGATTCCCAAAATCACGCTCGTGTCCCCGCCGCGTGCTGGTGGCGCCATCGGCACGCGCACGTTCATACCGCACGACTGCCACACCTCGATCGGCGTGCTCGGCGCCGTCACCGTCGCCACGGCGGCCGTGCTTCCCGGCTCCGTGGCCCATGACGTCGCCGTGCCGGGGCAGGGCGACGTCCGCACGCTCTCCATCGAACATCCCACCGGTGAATTCAGCGTGGAGATCGGGCTGGAAGGCACGCGCGTCGTCCGCGCGGCACTGCTGCGTACGGCCCGCCTGCTGATGCGCGGCAGCGTCCCCGTTTCTCCCTCGATCTGGCGCGGTCCCACCGCCTGATCCTTCCCTTTGGAGCACTGAAGATGTCCGAATCCAAGACCGCGCTCGTCGTGAGCGCCCACTCCGCTGACTTCGTCTGGCGCGCCGGCGGCGCGATCGCGCTGCATGCGGCGCAGGGTTGGCGCGTGCACATCGTCTGCCTCTCGTTCGGCGAACGTGGCGAATCCGCCAAGCTCTGGCGCCAGCCCGGCATGACGATGGAGAAGGTGAAGACCGACCGCCGCGCCGAGGCCAAGGAAGCCGCGGACATCCTCGGCGCCAGCGTCGAGTTCCTCGACATCGGCGATTACCCCATGCGCGCCGGCCTGGACGTGGTCTTCCACCTGGCCGGCATCTACCGTGAACTGCGCCCTTCCTTCGTGCTCAGCCACTCGTTGAAGGACCCCTATAACTTCGACCATCCGCTGGCGACGCACGTCGCCCAGGAGGCGCGCGTGGTGGCACAGGCGCACGGTCATGAACCGGACGTGCCGGTGATCGGTGCGCCGCCGGTATACCTGTTCGAACCGCACCAGCCGGAACAGTGCGAGTGGAAGCCGGAACTGTTCCTCGACATCACATCGGTATGGGAGAAGAAGCGCGCGGCGTTCGAGACCATGCGCGCGCAGGAGCACCTGTGGGAGTACTACACCCGCGTCGGCCTGCAGCGTGGCGCCCAGGCCACGCGCAACTCGGATTTCAAGATCACCTACGCCGAGGCGTTCCAGCGCGTGTTCCCGCATGTGACCCAGGGCACGCTCGCATGATCGGCGTGGTCGTTCGCAACCGCCCATCCCTCACGGCCGACCAGGCTGGGTCGCTCGCCGCCATGGGGGTCGCCACGGTGCACGAGGCGCAGGGCCGCACGGGCCTGTTCCTGCCACCAATCGCACCCATCCAGCGGGACGTGGCCATCGCAGGCCCGGCGGTCACCGTGCTGGCACAGCCGGGCGACAACTGGATGCTCCATGTCGCGGTGGAGCAATGCCGCCCCGGCGATATCCTGGTCGTTGCCTGCACGACGGAAAATACCGACGGCATGTTCGGTGACCTGCTCGCCACGTCGCTGATGTCGCGCAGCGTCGCCGGCCTCGTGATCGACGCCGGCGTTCGCGACAGCGCGGAGCTGCGCCGCATGGGCTTTCCCGTCTGGGCGCGCGCGGTTCACGCACGCGGAACGGTGAAAGCCACCCTCGGCGCGGTGAACGTGCCCGTCGTGATTGGAGGCCAGTACGTGAAACCTGGCGACGCGATCGTCGCCGATGACGACGGCGTGGTGGTGGTGCCGCACGCCACGGTGGACGCCGCCATCGCCGCATCGCGCAAGCGCGTAATGAACGAAGAGTCGAAGCGCGCGCGGCTGGCCGCGGGCGAGCTCGGCCTCGACATCTACGACATGCGTCCGAAGCTGGCCGAAGCCGGCCTGCGCTACGTCGACGACCTTCCCAATGAGTGACCCGATGAAGTCCTGTCTTCCCCCCGATCCGAATCCCACGAAGCCGTTGCACGCGATGCCCGCGCTTTCCTGCGATGCGCACTGCCACGTGTTCGGTCCCGCGGACACGTTCCCCTATGCCCCGGATCGCAGCTATACGCCGCCGGACGCGCCTTATGAACACCTGGTGGCCTTGCACGATTTCCTCGGATTCGAGCGGGGCGTGATCGTCCAGGCCAGCTGCCACGGCACCGACAACACGGCCATGCTCGACGCCATCGCGCGCGGCAACGGGCGCTATCGCGGCGTGGCCATCGTCGACGACGGTATCGGCGAGGCCGGCTTGCAGGAACTCGATCGTGGCGGCGTGCGCGCCGTGCGGTTCAACTTCGTCCAGCACCTGGGTGGCAGGCCCGACATGAACGTGTTCTGGCGCGTGCTCGACCGCGTGGCCGAGATGGGCTGGCACGTCGTGCTCCACCTGGATGCCAACGATATCGTCGAACTCCAGGATGTCCTGGCCAAGATCCGCGTACCCTTCGTCATCGATCATATGGGCCGCGTGCAGGCCGCCCAAGGCCTGGAGCAGGAACCGTTTCGCCTGCTGGTGGCACTCATGCGGGACAATCCGCTGGCGTGGGTGAAGGTCTGTGGCGCGGAGCGGGTCTCCGTCGGCAAGCGGCCTTTCGACGATGCCATTCCGTTCGCGCGAACCCTGATCGAGACGGCACCGGACCGCGTGCTGTGGGGTACGGACTTTCCGCACCCGAATATCTCCAAGGACATGCCCAATGACGGTGGGCTGGTCGACCTGATGTTCCGTTTCTGTCCCGACGAGGCCCTGCGCAAGCGTCTCCTCGTCGACAACCCGGCGCGTCTGTACGACTTCGCCTGATCGACCCACGACCGAGAATACGCATGTCCGATATCGCCGCCACCATTCCCTCGTCGCAGAAGCCGCGCAAACCGTTCTACCGGCAGCTGTACATCCAGGTGCTGGTGGCGGTGATCCTGGGCGTGGTCCTGGGCTACCTTTCGCCGAAGTACGCCGAAGCGATGAAACCCCTGGGCGACGGCTTCATCGCCCTGATCAAGATGGTGATCGGGCCGATCATCTTCTGCACGGTGGTGACCGGCATCGCCGGCATGCGCGACATGCGCAAGGTCGGCCGCGTCGGCGGCAAGGCGCTTCTCTACTTCGAGATGATCTCCACCATCGCCTTGTTCTTCGGCCTCGTGGCGGGGCACCTCTTCCACCCCGGCACCGGTTTCAACGTCGACCCGGACACGCTGAAGGCGGGTGAGATAGGCAACCTCGTCGCCCAGGGCCACAACATCGAATCCATCGGCTTCCTGTTGTCGATCATTCCCGGCACCTTTGTCAGCGCGTTCGCCAAGGGCGACGTGCTCTCGATCCTGCTGGTGTCGGTGCTGTTCGGTTGCGCGCTCGCGGCGGTGGGTGAACGTGGCAAGCCCGTGTACGACGTGATCGAGGCGGGCGCCCAGGTGTTCTTCAAGATCGTGCACTACATCACCGCGGTGTCCTCCATCGGTGCGTTCGGCGCGATGGCGTTCACGATCGGCAAATACGGCGTCGTGTCGCTGGTGCCGCTGATGGAACTGATCGGTAGCTTCTACCTGGTCTGCGTCATCTTCGTCGTGGTGATCCTCGGCATCGTCGCGCGCATCGCTGGATTCAGCATCCTTCGTTTCTGCGCGTACATCAGGGACGAGTTGTTGATCGTGCTCGGCACCAGTTCGTCGGAGGTGGTGCTGGCGCCGCTGATGCGAAAGATGGAAGAACTCGGTTGTCCGAAGGAAACCGTGGGACTCGTCGTGCCTACGGGGTACTCGTTCAACCTGGACGGCACCAACATCTACCTGACCATGGCGATCCTGTTCATCGCGCAGGCGTTGAACATCGACCTCACCATCGAACAACAGATCACCGTGGCCATCGTCGGCATGCTCACGTCGAAGGGCGCCAGCGGCGTCGCCGGCGCGGCGCTGGTCATGCTCGCCTCGACGCTGAGCGTCGTCCCGGTGGTACCGGTGGCGGGCATGGTCCTCATCCTCGGCATCCACCGCTTCCTCGGCACCGGCCTGGCGATGACCAACCTGGTCGGCAACGGCGTGGCGGCGATCGTGGTGTGCGCGTGGGAGAAAGAACTGGACCGGACGAAGATGGCGGCGGTGTTGAAGGCGGCCTAGGCGGCGAGGGAGACGCCGGCTTCCAGGGCGTCGAAGTATTCGCGTGTCAGGCGTAGTTGGGTGGTGGCGTCTTCGGCCTGGTTGACGACGTGGCGGAAGGCGGCGTTCTCCGGTCGATCCTTGGCGTACCAACCCAGGTGCTTGCGCGCGATGCGCACGCCCATCCGCTCGCCGTAGAAGGCGTACAGATGCTCGAGGTGGCCGACGAGGATGCCGCGAACTTCGCCGGGCGTCGGCTCCGGCAGAAATCCGCCGGTGTCGAGATGATGCGCGATCTCGCGGAAGATCCACGGACGTCCTTGCGCACCTCGGCCGACCATCACCGCGTCCGCGCCGGTGGCACGCAGCACTTCGCGCGCCTTCGCCGGGTCGACGATGTCGCCGTTGGCGAGGACGGGGATCGAGACGTTCGCCTTCACCGCCGCGATAGTGGCGTACTCGGCGTCACCTTCGTACTTGTCCGCTCGCGTGCGGCCGTGCACGGCCAACGCGGCGATGCCGGCGTCCTCGGCGATGCGCGCGATGTTCAACGCGTTGCGATGCTCGCGGTCCCAGCCGGTGCGGATCTTCAGCGTGACGGGGATATCCACCGCCTTCACCACGGCCTGCACGATGCGCGCGACCAGCGGTTCGTCCTGGAGCAGGGCGGAGCCCGACCAGACATTGCAGACCTTCTTCGCCGGACAGCCCATGTTGATGTCGACGATCTGCGCGCCGTTGTCCGCGTTGTACTTCGCCGCCTCGGCCAGCATGCCGGGGTCGTAGCCGGCGATCTGCACGCTCACCGGCTCCGGCTCGCCTTCGTGGTCCATCCGGCGCAGTGACTTGGTCGTGTTCCACAGGCGCGGATCGGCCGTGGTCATTTCAGACACAGCCAGGCCGGCCCCCAGGCGCTTGCACAGGAGGCGGAAGGGTTTGTCGGTGACGCCGGCCATGGGCGCGAGCACCACGGCCGGTGCGATGGTGTGGGGACCGATGCGCATGGCATTGATTTTACACGATTCGCTCAATGCATCCCGAACAGGGCGGCGAGTGCGCCGGCGAGGACGCCAAAACCCACGACCGCCACGGCGATCGTCACCAGCAAGCGCACGGGCAGGGACCGGCCCAGCATCGCCAGCGAGGGCAGGCTCACCGGGGGCAGGGTCATCAGCAGGGCGGCGGCCGGGCCGCCGCCCATGCCCAGCGCGAGCATCGCCTGCACGATGGGTACCTCGCCGGCGGTGGGAATCACGAAGAGCATTCCCGCCACGGCGAACGCGGCGATCCAGTACCAGTGTTCACCGATGTCCGGACCGATATGCGGGAACATCCACGCGCGCGCCGCGCCTAGCAGCAAGACGATCACCAAGTATTCCGGTATGAGCCGCAGCGTCATCGTGGTGAAGATCCGCGCCCAGCGCTTGCCGACCTCCGCCAGGGACTGCGGCTCGGCTTCGGCGATCGGCGCGACGGCGGCCGATGAAGGTTCCAGGCCGGACAGGCGGTTGGCGAGATAGCCGAGTCCGAAGACCATCGGTACGCCCAGCACCATGCGTAGAGCGGTCCAGTGCCAGCCGAGGACGAAGCCGGTAAAGACCAGCGTCGCCGGGTTCAGCATCGTATTGCCCAGCCAGAACGCGATCGAGGCGCCCGGTGACGCCTGGTGCTTGCGCAGGCCCACCACCACCGGCGCCGCGCAGCAGGTACACATCATGCCCGGCACGCCCAGCAGGCCGCCCGCGAGGGTGCTGCCGAAACCACGGTTACCCAGGGTGCGCCGTACCCAGTTCACCGGAAGCAGCGCCTGGACGCCGGACCCCAGCAGCAGGCCCAGCACCATCGCCTTCCAGATGGCCTTGCCGTAGGCCAGCGCATAGTCGATGGCCGCGTTCCAGGAGGGCGCAGGCGCACTGGCCAGGTCGCCCATGAGGATCGAATGGCCGATGGAATGCTGGTCCGCCGCGACGAACGCGCGGCCGTAGTACGGGTACCACTTCACATAGAACAGGCCGGCGATCGCCAGCAACAGCCATACCGACCAGCGCACGGTGCGCGCCTTCCGCAAAGCGGCGTCCATAGACCCCTCCGAACAGGGTGTGACATGACGGCCCTACAGGGCACGACGTTGCCGGCCGGAAGCCGCAGGCCCGATGCGCTGCGGAGGGGCAAGACTTTCGCTGGAAGATACTTCAAGCTCCGTTGCCTTCGCTATGCTCTACGTGACCTCGCGGTTGCACCAACGGGACTTTCGCAGGATTTGCCATGACCTCCGTCCGATTGACCGAACTCGCCCACGGTGGCGGCTGCGGCTGCAAGCTCGCGCCTTCCGTGCTCCGACAACTGCTGGCCGACAAGCCATCGGCGATGCCGTTCGCGCAACTGCTGGTCGGCACCGAATCCAGTGACGATGCCGCCGTGTGGCAAGTGGACGAGCGCACCTGCGTGATCGCCACCACCGATTTCTTCATGCCGGTGGTCGACGATCCCTACGACTTCGGCCGCATCGCCGCGGCCAATGCGCTCTCCGATGTGTACGCGATGGGCGGCAAGCCGATCATGGCGTTGGCCATCCTCGGCATGCCCCTGGACAAGCTGGACGTCGACACCGTCCGCGCCATCCTCGCTGGCGGCGAATCCATCTGCGCCGAGGCGGGCATCCCCGTGGCGGGCGGCCATTCGATCGACTCCGCCGAACCGATCTACGGCCTCGCGGCGATCGGCTTGTGCACGCCCGCCAACGTGCGCCGGAACACGGGCGCGCAAGCGGGCGACGTGCTGATTCTGACCAAGGGCATCGGCGTCGGCATCTATTCGGCGGCGTTCAAGAAGGAGGCACTGCCGGAGGACGCATACGCGGAAATGCTGGCTTCCACCACGCTGCTCAACCGCGTCGGTCATGAGCTGGCACAGGACGATGACGTGCATGCGATCACCGACGTCACCGGCTTCGGTTTGCTGGGACACGCGCTGGAAATGGCGCGTGGGAGCGGTCTGCGAATCCGCATCGAGGGAGATCGTGTTCCCTTCCTCGACCAGGCCGAGCGGCTCGCCCAGGCTGGCTTCATCACCGGCGCATCGAAGCGGAACTGGAACAGCTACGGCGATGGCGTCGTCCTGCCCACCGGCCTGCCGGACTGGCGCCGCGCCTTGCTGACCGACCCGCAGACGTCCGGCGGCTTGCTGGTGGCATGCAAGGCGGAACGGGCCGAGGCGATCCTGGCGACGATCGAGGCGGCAGGCTACCCCCGCGCACGCATCGTCGGCACGGCGACAACGGGCGCGCCCGGCGTCGAGTTGGCCTGACACCTCATCGCCCTGGTGGGAAGCCGGCTACCCCGCAACCGGGTGGGAAGCGGGCTGGCCCGCGACCCGTCACTCCGGGATGGCGGAAGAGCATGGGAGTCGAACCCACCCGAGGCAGTCTGGCTGCCTCACCCGGATTTGAAGTCCGGACGTCCCACCGGGAACGATGCTCTTCCATGGATGGCGGTCACGCTGGCACTGAGCCGAACAGGTCGAGGTAACGCGCCTGTATCCGGCGTAGTGTGCCGTGATTCAGCGTAACACCCTGGCGGTCGAAGAACTCCAGTATCTGGATCGCCACTTTCCGCCCGTTGTCGAGCCGGTCGCGAAACTGCGCCGCGGTGAAACGGCCGTCCGCCGCGTGCGACGCGACATCGGCGGCAATCAACAGCATCTCATGCACGGTCGCACGCAGGAAGAAGTGATCGTGCGCCACTTCGTCCACGAGGCCGACGCGGGCCGCGAATTTCATCAGCTGGCGGACCTCCGTCTCCGGGCGCTCGATCACGGCGGCGATGTCGCGTACTCGCGGAGGCCGGAAACGGACGTCGCCGCCAAGCAAAGGTTCGACCGCCCGCCAGGCAGCCTCGCGTTCCGGATTCAACTGCAAGGTGTGCGAGGCCATGCGCACGAACGCACCGTCGCGTACCACGCGGTGGGCGACGTCATCGTGTTGCAGCGCCAAGGCGAATGCGGCGGGCGGCAGCCGAGGGCGCAAGGCTGCCCGCAGTTTTTCCCGGCCGATGCCTTGCACATCCGGATGGGTCTCATGGAATGCTTCGAGGTGTTCGACCAGGGCGTCGACGAAATCCTGCCAGTGCACTTTGTCGATCGCCACGCGCTCGTCACCCGCGTCGAACACCAGCGGTGCGAGCGCGGCGACGATGTCGTCCAGCATGGCCGCCGCCAGCGCGCGATCGCGCCCGAACGCGAGCACGTCCCACGCGAACGGCGGCGCATCGAGCAGCGCGGCGAGCGCCTTCCGTGGATCGTCGATCGCCAGCGCCGCTCGTTGTGCCTGGCGCTCGGGCGTGCGGCGCTGTCGCGATGGCGCGCGGAGGTCGATGAAACGGCCGCCGCCGATGGTTCGCCGTGCGGATACATCACGCAGCACGAAGCGGTCGAGCGCCGCCGCGGCGACCGGCTCGCTCAACACCAGCTGCACGTCGGCCGTCTGTCCCGGAAGCAATTGTTCGCCGTCCAGCGGCACGACGCGCACGCCGACCTCGGTTGCGCCGTGATGCAATCGGGCAGGGAACCATGCACCGATGGGCTTGGGCTCCCCTGCAAGGATATGCAGGCTCGCGTCGATGCGGTCGGTCGGCGCGTGCAGGAAAGGATCGACGAGCATGTCGCCGCGCTGGATCGCGTCCTTGGTGATGCCGTCGCCAGCGAGGTTCAGTGCGCAACGATCACCTGCGCGGCCGGTCTCCACCTGGCGGTTCTGCGCATGCAGCGAGCGCACGCGCGCGGTCAGGCCGGAGGGGCTGAGCATGACCTGATCCTTCACCTTCACGGTGCCGGACAATACGGTGCCGGTCACCACCACGCCGATGCCGGGTAGTGTGAACACACGATCCACCGCGAGCCGGAAACACCCGTCCACACGGCGTTCGCCGAGCGCTCGTGCCTCTATGGCGAGCCGCTCGCGCAGCGCGTCGACACCCAGGCCCGTCGTCGACGACACCGGCAGGATGTCCGCCTTCTCGAGCATCGTGCCCGCAGTCGCTTCGCGGATCTGCGCCGTCACCTCAGCCAGCCGTTCCGGCGGCACCAGGTCGGCCTTGGTCAGCGCGACCAGTCCGCGCCCGATGCGCAGCAAGTCGAGGATCGCGAGGTGTTCAAGCGTCTGCGGCATGACGCCATCGTCGGCGGCCACCACCAGCAGGGCGATGTCGATGCCACTCGCGCCCGCGGCCATCGTGTGCACGAATCGTTCGTGACCCGGCACGTCGACGAAGCCGAGGACGAGCCCATCGTCCAGCGGCAGATAGGCGAAGCCCAGGTCGATCGTGATGCCGCGTGCCTTCTCTTCTTTCAGGCGGTCGCCGTCGACACCCGTCAAGGCCCGGACCAGGGACGTCTTGCCGTGGTCGATATGGCCGGCCGTACCGATGATCATGGCGTGCGGGCGAGGTGGGCGAGGGTGGCCAGGAAGGCGTCTTCGTCGACGTCGGCAAGGCAGCGCAGGTCCAGGTGCAGCGCGCCTTCCCCGATGCGGCCGACGATGGGACGCGGCAACGCGCGCAGCGCCGCCGCGAGGTTTTCCAGCGTGCGCTGGCTGCCGACCGGGCGGACCGACAGCGCGGCGCTGGAAAGCGTATCCAGCGGCAGCGCGCCGGAACCAATCTGACTATGGCAATCGCCGACCTCGACGACGAAGGCATCGCCGATCCGTTCCGCCACCGGTGCCCGCAGGCGGCGGGCCTGTGCCTCGATGTCCGCGAGGGGGCGTGACAGGAAGCACAGGGTCGGCAGCCGTTCGACGAGACGGTCGGGGTCGCGATACAGGTTCAGCGTGGCCTCGATGGCGGCGAGTCTTATCTTGTCCACGCGCAAGGCGCGCTTCAGCGGGTTGCGGTTGATTTTTGCAATGAGTTCGCGGTCGCCGACGATGAAGCCCGCCTGCGGTCCGCCCAGCAACTTGTCGCCGGAGAACGTGACCAGCCGTGCGCCCTCCGCCACCGCTTCGCGCACGGTCGGTTCTCGGGCGAGTCCATAGCGGGAGAGGTCGACGAGACTGCCCGAACCCAGGTCGTTGAGCAGCGGCACGCCGGCCTCGTTGGCGATCGCCGCCAACGCGCGCGCCCCGACCTCGGCGGTGAAACCCTGGATGCGATAGTTCGAGGTATGCACCTTCAGAACGAGGCCGCTGCGCTCGTTGAGCGCGTCGCGGTAGTCCGCGGGATGGGTGCGATTGGTGGTGCCCACCTCGATCATCTTCGCGCCGGCACGCGTCATGATGTCGGGCATGCGAAAGGCGCCGCCAATCTCGATCAGCTCGCCGCGCGACACCACCGCCTCGCGGCCGAGCGCGAAGGTGTTGAGGCAGAGCAACACGGCCGCGGCGTTGTTGTTGACCACGGTGGCATCTTCCGCGCCGGTCAGTTCGCGAAGCAGGGCACGCAGGTGATCGTCGCGTTCTCCGCGTGCCCCGCTGGACAGGTCGAACTCCAGCGCCACCGCGTGGCGCATCGCTTCCACCGCCGCGTCGATGGCGGCTTCGGCGAGTACCGCGCGGCCCAGGTTGGTGTGCAGCACGGTGCCGGTGAGATTGAACAGCGGGCGCAGGCCCGGTGCGCGCGCCTCCAGCAGCACCTTGGCCGATGCCGCGAGTTCGCTCGGACCGGGAACGGTCGCAGGCTTGTCGCGCAGGGAGGCGCGCGCTTCGTTGGCGGCTTGCCTGATGGCATCGGTGGTGGCGACCCGTCCATGCCGTTCCACCAGCAGCGCCGCCTCCGCGGTCGCCAACACGGTGGCAATCGAGGGAAGTTGGCGCAGGAAAGTTGCCTCGGATTCGGACATGACGTTCATCCAGTGACATCGCCCTCATCCCGGCTCCGGTTCGGAAGCAAGGCAACGAAGGTTCAGGGTTTACCTATGCTGCGGTTCCCATAGAACAGGGTCAAGGCGAAAACGTGCGTGGTATTTGGCGATCCGTATCGAGCAAAGAGGTCGGAGTGAGAATGTTCTCACTAAATATGAATAGATTCATGTACTTATTTTTCATTGCGTCGGATGATCGATAGACTCGCGCATTACGAATACCTGTCCGCAGCACGAATGGTTCGTCGCGCAGGCGAAAGCCACACGTGGCATGCAAGGAGCGACGATGAAATGGAATCGACTGAGTGTGCCGTTGAGCCTGTACCTGGCGGCCTGTGTTCAACCCACCGTCGCACCGTCGTTGCAAAAGGAGATTGCCATGACAGATCGGAACGAAGCGGCGATCCGGGCGGAGATGAACTACCGGCCCGTGAAGTGGCCGTTGAAGTTCAAGCGGCACAATTTCGGCGCTCGCTGCTATGACACGCAGTACTGCAGCATCTGGTACGGCGGCATGGAGAGCGGCGACGAGCGTCCGTCGGTTCCATCGTCCACCTATGGCACCGGCTATCTCGACAACTGGAATGGAGGCATGTCATTCGACAACTTTCCGCCACCGGCCGAAGTGACGTGGCGTGCCAAGGACGGAACCGAACATCATGCCGAGATAGACATCGGTGCGATCTTCCGGGACCAATTGACACTGCATAACGTTCCACGCGAAGAAATACGCGAGGTTCCGGATGGCGTGCTACACACTCACCCCTCCATCCTGTTGGAAGTCAACGACCGCACCATCCGAATCTATATGCGTGCAGGTATTCCTACCAGGCATCTTCAGATTCCAGGTAACCCGTATAGCGATGTCCGCTATGACCTGATCCGGGTCAAGACCTATAACTACTGAACACAGGGAGTGTCGGCCCATGGGGCAACTTGTTTCCGGCGGCGCATCGCGTCCCGCTACTTCGCAGGATATCGAACTGTACGAACGGATGCGCCAGCAGCTGGCGCACCAGCCAGTCCCCATGATGCAGCGTCGCCAGGACCCCCATGAGTATCTGTTCATCGCACTGTTCGATGGGACAGGGCAAAACGTTGACGACCCTGCACAGTTGCCGACCAATGTCGGCGTCCTTTCCAAGCGCGCAAATTTGCTGGAAAGGGACCCAGCCAACAACATCGGGGCACACTATGTTCCTGGCATAGGGACGCAGAAGAATCCGGTGGCACGACTGGCCGATGGTGCCTTGGCTTATACCTGGGATGATCGCATCAAGGAGATGTATCACGCGTTGGCGGAACAGGCATATCAATGGCAGCAAGAAGACCCGCAGGCGAAAATTCGTCTGGTCGGCGTCGGCTATAGCCGTGGCGCTGTCCTGGTTCCCGGTTTGGCGCGCCTCGTGGATCGGCACGGCATCTCCAGTCCATATGATCTCAGGTTCGGCCGCGATGCCGACGGCAACCTCACGGTGAAAGCACCCCGTACGCTGATTCCTCCCGGCCAAGTCGCCCAGGCCGTCGGCCTGTTCGACCCCGTGGCGACCAACATGCCGCGCAACTACGACGCGCGCCTGCCGAAGTCGGTACTGTCGGGTTTCTCGCAAATCGCCCGCGACGAACAACGCGAATTGTTTCCGCACCAGACCATCCTCGATCCGGACTGGTCCGATGACGGACGCTTCCTCAGCGTGCCGGTGCCGGGTGGTCATTCCAACGTCGGCGGTGGCAATCGCGAGGCGGGTCTCGAGTCCATGGCCTTCAACGGCATGGCCGACTACCTCAATGCCTTGACCGACCGACCGCTGTTCGAACATCGCCCGGTGCCCGACGATCCGTTTCAATACACGATTTTCCAGGCCAGGGGCGCGACGGCCGCTTTCGGCTTGCGCATGGACGATGACGGCCAGCGCAATCTTCGGGATGAACTGGCGAACTGCAAGATCGTCGATCTCTGCCACGATGCCGATCCCGTGGACGTCTCGTTGGCCCGGCAGTTCCCATGGCACGAGGTGACACCGGCAGTCGTCGAACCGACACCGCCATTGCCCGGGCGGAAATCGCCTTCGGATATCATCCTCGATGACTATCTCGCCGCCGTAAGGAACGGTGACGGACAAGCTATGAGCGAAGCGGCTTCCGCAATGGCCAAATCCGACTATGGGCGGCAACGTTTCGACGAAGCCGAACAATGGGAGTTGGAGAAGCTCCATCGAATCCCAGGCCGCGATAACCCTTTGTTAGATCAGGCGCTACGCCACCTGGAACGGCTTGGGCCGGACGATGCGGGGTATTGGAACCGCACAGAAATGGAACAGATGGCAGGCAGCATCTCATACGAAGCACAGCGTCGGCGCATGCCCGCCATCGATGATCTGTATCCCGTCCGTGGCGGGGAAGGACTCGCTGCCATATGGAAGCATCCGGGCAATGCCGTTCTCGACAGCTTCGTCGTCGTGGAGAAGATGCAGGCGATGGCGCAGCCGTTGGAGCAGAGCCTGCAAGGCCTTGCCGAGGAAGCGCAACGACAGGAACAGATGAATCACGTCCAGGCATTGCAACGCGATCAGCAACAAAGCATAGGCATGTCGCGCTGATTTCAGGGAGAGGAACCATGAACTACGAACACACGACGGATGCGCTCAAGGACATGCTGGTGGTATCGGGCCGCCTGGAGGAGTGGAGCAAGAAGCTGCATAAGCAATCGGAAGATACCCAAGCTGCGATTCGGGCTACCCGGGAACGGGAGGAAGCTCGCTTCATGCAAGATATCCTGACCATGCATGAAGGGCAGCACCGGCGCATCGAAGCGGCACTGCGGCCAAGGATCGTTCGGCCATGGCAGATGATCGCTGCGTTGGCCGGCCTGGGTATCCTGCTCTTCGCCGGCTTCCTGCTCCTCTTGAACAGGGCTAACACCCGATTGAAAGATGCCGAAATTCGCGCCGGTGCTGCCGAAGTTCGCGCCGATGTGCGGGAGGCGTTGCGTCACGTCGATATCACCTCCTGTGGCGGCCGGCCCTGCATTCGTATCGACAGGCGGAGCCCGACATGGAAGAGCGGAAACGCTGAATACGTCGTTGTCGACGGAGGAAGCGTAGCCGGCAAACGGTGATGAACGTTGGGCGCACCGATCGGCCAGTGCGGCGCAAGCATCGGCCGGTGTTATTGGTCCTCGTCCTCACCAGCCAGCAGCAAGGGGTTCGGCGCATGCCGCGCGAAACCGGCCTCGGCGATCAACAGGTCCAGCCCCAGCGAAGCGAGGTCGTCCGCGAACGGGTCGGCCTGCATGTCGTGCACCTGGAAGAACAGCTTTGAGTAGGTGTGGCAGTCGGCACAGGTCTCGGCCTTGACCAGGCCGTTGTCGCCCTCGATGGATTGGAGCGAAAGGTGGCGCGTGCCGCCGCAGGTGATGCATACGGCGCGCACGTGGTTCCACGCGGTGGAACACATCGAGCAGTGCAGGTAGCGCGTGCCGGGCGTGGTGCCGCTTGCGGTGATCACGCCCGAAACCGGCGGTGAACCGCAGCACGGGCAAAGGCCGCGTTCCTCCAGGAGGCGAAGTTCGTCGACGTTCAATCGAGCGGCGGAACAGGTGAAATAGACCTGCAGGGCAGCGGCGACATAAACCGCCGCGCCCGCGTCCGCGGTAGACAGACCCCCGCGCAGGAAGTTGTCGGCCAACTTGTCCAGCGTGACATGGTCGCCACGTCGCAACGTCTCCATAGCGTCGAGGGCGGGAGGTGGCAACCCCGCGACGTCGATGCGATCGAGCAGCAGCATCAACCCGTCGCGCCATGAAACGTCACGGCGATGGCCGTCCGCCGCCAGCGGCGGCAATCGCGCCTCGGTCGCCTGCGCCACGGTATCGGTCCCGAGCGTGGCGGCGGGGCCGAGCGTCGTCGCGACGGCGTGCTGCGCGCGTGCCAGTCCGGCCATGAAGCGCAGCCACGCTTCCATCGGATGGCCCGCCGCAAGATCGTCGAGCCGCTTCGCCGTCGTCGCGAAGCGTCGCGATGGATCGGCGAGCACGATCGGATCGGGAGCCTTCACGCCTGCGTGGGAAGGACCGCTCCACTTGGCGTTGGGTGGTGACTCGGCTTGCTTCACGGGTCTTTCCTGGGCGTGGTCTTGCCGCGCTGGCCGGAAGCCAGCTCCAAGAACCACTTGCGATGATGATGCCAGGCCCAGCCCGGGGTGACATAGCCCTGGGTCATGCTGCGCACCGAGTTGCGGATCCAGATGGCCGCATAGACGTGGGCCACCCAGACGAGGATGGCCGCGATGGCTGCCAGGCTATGGATGAGCACGGCCACGCGTTGCACCTCGATCGAGGTGGCCCCGCCGAAATAGACTTCCCAGATCAGCAGTCCGGTGAGGAACAGCACCGGGACCAGCAGCGTCATCGCCCAGAACACGGCCTTCTGGCCACTGTTGTTGCGGCCGATCGGAGGTACGTGTTCGTCGTCGTTGACGACGACCTGGACGATCGCCTTCGACCATGCGACGTCGTCCTTGTTCGGCACGTTGATGCGCCAGAACTGGATGATCATGCCGATCCAGCTGAGCATGAAGAGGACGCCGAACCACGGATGCGCCGCCCGCGCCCATTGCCCGCCGCCGAACAGGCCGGACAGGAAGAACAGCATCGGATGGAACATGGACAATCCGGACAGGAGCAGCAGGATGAAGAGCCCGGCGTTGGTCCAGTGGTTGATCCGGTTGACCGTGGTGTAGCGGGTGATCGCATACTTCGGGCGGGTCATGACTTCTCCTCCGGGTCCGGTTCACGCTCTCCACGCAGGGCACGCGCGGCCGCTTCCTCGTCCTCTTCCGTGATTTCGTTCGGGCCCACGGTGATCCAGTGGAAGAAACCGGCGATGGCGGCGAAGGCGATGCCCGCCACGGCCAACGGCTTGATGATGCCCTTCCACGCCTCGACCACGGGGCTGATGCGCGGCTTGTCGGGCAGGCCGGAATAAAGCGATGGCTTGTCCGCGTGGTGCAGCACGTACATCACGTGCGTGCCGCCGACCTCCTTCGGATCGTACAGGCCGGCATTCTCGAAGCCGCGCGATTTCAGGTCCTCGATGCGCTCACCCGCCCAATGGGTCATGTCGCTCTTGGAGCCGAACATGATGGCGCCGGTGGGGCAGGCCTTGACGCAGGCAGGCTCCAGCCCGACCGAGACGCGGTCGGAACACAGCGTGCACTTGTACGACTTGTGGTCTTTCTTGCTGATCCGGGGAACGTCGAACGGGCAGCCCTTCACGCAGTAGCCGCAGCCGATGCACTTGTCGCTGATGAAGTCGACGATGCCGTTGGCGTACTGCACGATCGCGCCGGGCGCCGGGCACGCCTTCAGGCAGCCCGGATCCTCGCAGTGCATGCAGCCGTCCTTGCGGATCAGCCATTCGAGGTTGCCCTGTTCGTTCTCGTACTCGGCGAACTTCATCAGGGTCCATACGCTCGGCCCCAGGTCCATGGGGTTCTCGTACGAGCCTTCGAAGTGACCGATCTCCGGACGCAGGTCGTTCCATTCCATGCAGGCCGACTGGCAGGCCTTGCAGCCGATGCAGCGGCTCACATCGATGAGCTTGGCGACCTGGTCCTCGTGGCTGCGCGCCACGGGGGGCGTCATCGTCGAGGCCGAGCGCCGGACATAGTCTTGGGATTGCAGGTCTGACATGTCGTGGGCCTCAGGCGGTGACCGGTGCGCTGGTCTTTTCGACGTTCACCAGGAACGCCTTGAACTCCGGCGTCTGCGTATTGGCGTCGCCGACGGATGGCGTCAGCGTATTCGCGCCATAGCCCTTCCGGGCCTGGCCGGTGAAGCCCCAATGCAACGGCACGCCGATCACATGGGCAGGCTTGCCGTCCACGATGAGCGGCTTGATGCGCTTGGTCACGTAGGCCTTGCACACCACTTCGCCACGTTTGGACGACACCTTCACCCAGCCGCCTTGCTCGATGCCCTTCTCCCTCGCCAGGACCTCGCCGATTTCGACGAATTCCTCCGGCTGGAGGATCGCGTTGATCAGCGCGTGCTTGGTCCAGAAATGGAAATGCTCGGTGAGGCGGTACGTGGTCGCCACGTACGGGAAGTCCTTGGCGTTGCCGAAGGCGGAGCGGTCGTCGGCGAAGACGCGGGCCACCGGGTTGTTATTGACCTTCGGATGCAGCACGTTGTCCACCGGCGATTCCATCGGCTCGTAATGCTCGGGGAACGGGCCTTCCGCCATCAGGTTGCGGGCGAACAGGCGGCCCATGCCTTCGGCGTTCATGATGAAGGGACCGACACCGTCGGAGGGCTTCACGGTCGGGCCGTAGTCGGGCACGTCGATGCCGACCCAGCGCGTGCCGTTCCACTCGATCACCGGTTTCTTCGGGTTCCAGGCCTTGCCTTCGAGGTTGGCGCTGGCGCGGTTGTAGAGGATGCGGCGGTTGGCCGGCCACGCCCACGCCCAGTTCGGGGCGATGCCTTGCTCGCGTGGATCGGTCGCGTCGCGGCGGGCCATCTGGTTGCCTTTCTCGGTGAACGAGCCGGTGAAGATCCAGCAACCCGACGCGGTGGTGCCGTCGTCGCGCAATTGCGCGAAGGCGTCCAGCAGCGTGCCGGCCTTGGTCGTCACGCCCGTGGCCGGGTCGGTGATGTCGACCAGCGCGCGGCCGTTCATGTCTTTCGCCAGTTCCTCCGGGTCCGGTGCGACCGGATCGGTGTACTTCCAGGTGACGTTGAGGATCGGATCGGGGAAGGCGCCGCCCTCCTTGCGATACATCTCGCGCAGGCGATGGAAGATGCCGCTCATGATCCAGATATCGGACATGGCTTCGCCCGGCGCCTCGGCCGCCTTCCAGTGCCATTGCAGCCAGCGCGCCGAGTTGACCAACGAGCCGTTTTCCTCGGCGAAGCAGGTGGTCGGCAACTGGAACACCTCGGTCTGGATTTCCGCGGGCTTGGCGGGATTCTGCGGACCGAAGTCCTGCCAGAAGCGCGAGGTCTCCGTGTCCAGCGGATCCATGGTGACGAGGAACTTCAGCTTGCTGAGTCCCCGGCGGATCTTGCCGCGGTCCGGGAACGCCTGCAGTGGATTGAAGCCCTGGCAGATATAGCCGTTCATCTGCCCGGCGTTCATCATTTCGAACGCCTTGATGATGTCGTACAGGGGCACGTCGAGCTTCGGCAGCCAGTCGTAAGCCCAGTTGTTCTCCTGCGTGGCGGCGTCGCCATACAAGGACTTCTGCAGGCTGACCACGAACTTGCGGTAGTTCTGCCAGTAGCTCGTCTGGCCAGGACGCAAGGGCTTGAACAGCTTCGTCGACATGTACTCGTCGAAGCTGGTTTCCTTGTCGTTGGGCAGGGTCAGGTAGCCGGGCATCTGGTTGGACAGCAGGCCGACGTCGGTCAGCCCCTGGATGTTGGAATGCCCGCGCAGCGCGTTCATGCCGCCGCCGGCCACGCCGATGTTGCCCAGCAGCAGCTGGATCATGGCCATGGCGCGGATGTTCTGCGCGCCCACCGTGTGCTGCGTCCAGCCCAGCGCGAACAGGCTGGTCATGGCCTTGTCGGGCGCGGCGGTGCTCGCGAACAACTCGCAGATGTGCAGGAACTTGTCCTGCGGCGTGCCCGTGATGCGCGAGACCATTTCCGGCGTGTACCGGGCCACGTGCCGCTTGAGCAGGTTGATCACGCAGCGCGGGTCCTGCCAGGTATCGTCCGACCTGGCGAAACCCTGCTCGTCCAGCTCGTAGTCCCAGCTCGACTTGTCGTAGCTATGGGTTTCGCTGTTGTAGCCGCTGAACAGGCCGTCCTGGAAGTCGAAGCCATCCTTCACGATCAGGCCGGCGTTGGTATACGCGCGTACGTATTCGTGCTGGATCGCATCTTTTTCCAGCAGGTAACGCATCACGCCACTCAGGAACGCGATGTCCGTGCCCGGCCGGATGGGGGCGTAGTAATCGGCCACGGAGGCCGTGCGGGTGAAGCGCGGATCGACGACGACGAGCTTCGCGCCGTTCTCGATCTTCGCCTCGATCACCCACTTGAATCCGCAGGGGTGCGCTTCGGCGGCGTTGCCGCCCATCACCAGGACGACGTTGGCGTTCCTGATGTCCTGCCAGGTGTTGGTCATCGCACCGCGACCGAATGATGGGGCCAGACTGGCCACCGTCGGTCCGTGTCAGACGCGCGCCTGGTTGTCGAACACCACCATGCCGAGGGAGCGGGCGACCTTCCAGGTGAGGAAGGCGGTTTCGCTTGACGAGGCCGAGGCCGCCAGCATGCCGGTGCTGGTCCAGCGGTTGACCGTGGTGCCGGCCGCGTTCGTGGCGATGAAGTGCTTGTCGCGGTCTTCCTTCATCAGCCTGGCGATACGGTCCAGGGCGAAATCCCAGGAGACGTCCTTGAACTCGGTCCCTCCCGGTTCGCGATAGCGCGGCGTCTTCAGGCGGGTGGGCGCATGCACGATATCGAGCAGGGCCGAGCCCTTCGGGCACAGGGTGCCACGGTTCACCGGATGGTCCGGATCGCCCTCGATATGGATGATGTTCGAGAGGGCGTTCTTCGCCCGGTCGCCCATGCTGTAGATGAGGATGCCGCAGGCGACCGAGCAATACGTACAAGTATTGCGCGTTTCAGTCGCGTGGGTGAGCTTGAAGGGACGGACGGCGGCGGCTTGCGCCACGCCCGATCCCCCGAAGCCGAGCATGCCCATGCTGGAGGCGGCAAGGCCCAGGCCGGTGAACTTGATGAACTCGCGGCGGGTGAGTGCCATCGCTTGAGCTCCCTAGGAACTTGGCTAGACAGGCCGCCTCGTCGGAGGCGGCGACGTGGCCGGCGACTTCCCTTGGGGAGGGTCGCAGACGTTCATTCAGGAAGGTACATCAAGTTTCACGCAGGGTCGATGACGTTTTTGGACGTTTCAACCGTCATGATTTACTGGCGAACGCCACCGCGTCGTGCGCATGCAGGCTCTCCTGGTGCTCTAGCCGGACGTGGTAGTCGGCGAGGTCCGCGTCACCGTCCAGCACTCTCTGGATCCGCCGCGCCGCGTCCTCGCAGAACATGAGGTTGCCGCCATTGGCGAGGGCGAAGGCCTGCTCGTCTTCGCGCTTGACCGCCGTCTGCACGGGCGTGCCGAGCGCCGCTTCCACGGCGTCGAGCAAACGGATGAGGTTCGGAGTGGCACCCTCGGCGTAGCTCACGCTCAGGCGCGCGACGCTGCGCTGCGCGTGCGGCGTGGCGACGATGCCTTGCTCGCTGCCCAGCCAGGCCAGCACGGCCGCACGGTCGAGTGGAGCATCTGCCGCGAAGTCCTCCGTGAAGCGCTCCTGGATCAGTTGGCGGGCCAGGGCGGCGGAGGCGGGGCAGGTGGACGAATAGGTCACCTCGGTCGACAGCCCGAGACGGAACCCGTGCGCGTCCCGCGTGGCTTCGATCGTCACCGGATACGCACGCCAGCCGCTGTTGTCGCTGCGCAGGGCTCGCCGGCGCACGAGATGCTGGAAGCGGATGGTGATGCGCGCGCGGTCCGCCAATCCCTCGTGCGATGCCAGGAAGGCTTGCAGCATGGCGTCGATCGTCGCCGTGTCCAGGCCGCGCGTGCTCAGGTATTCGTCCACCATCAGGTAGAGCCGGGACATGTGGATGCCACGCACGTCCGGTCGCACGAGGTTGACGAAGGCGCCGATCTTCGCCGCCGCGAACCGGGTGACGCCGTCGCCGGCGTCGAAGCCCACGGGGGCGTCGATGCCGTCCATGCCCACCCATTCCAACGGGGCGCCGAAGCGCGGGGCGGTCTGCGTGGCGACATCGGGCATCGCGCCCGTCGTGTCCGAAAGGATCTTCATGGGTCGTCGCCGATCAGTGGTCGTGGGGAGTTTCGCTCGCGCGCAGCGCGGCGACCGCCGAGGCGGCGTTCACCTCGAGCATGCCGTTGGTGACGGTGCTCGTGCGCAGCAGGATGTCGCGGGCCGTGCGGGCGTCCAGCCGCGGTGCCAGGGACAGCAGCAGCGCGACGATGCCACTCACGTGGGCCGTCGCCATCGACGACCCGGAGGTGAAGTCGTATCCGCCGCCCGGCTGGGTGGTGAGGATGTCGTTGCCCGGCGCGCTGACGATGCCCGTCGGCGCCGGCGTGGTGGCGCTGGAACGGACCACGATCACGCCGGGCGCGTTGTCGGGAAAACCGCCGGTGGTTCCGTCGGGTGGCAATGCCGCGACCACGATGCGTCCCTGGCCCACCAGCTGCGCCAGCAGCTTGCCGAGCAGGGGATCGGCAGGGCCGCCCAGGCTCAGGTTGACGATGCGCGCATCGGTGTCGTTGACGGCGGCGAGCGCCTTGGCAAGGGTGAAGGAATTGCAGCGTGCGGCGCGCTGGCCGGGCGGGTACCAGCAGGCCTTGTAGATGCTGAGCCGCGATTTCGGCGCGATGCCGACCATGCCCTGCCGGTTGTCGCCCACCGCCGCGATGACGCCGGCGACCTCGGTGCCATGGCGGTCGTGGTTGAATGCCGAGGTATCGCTGTCCACGGCGTCGTCGCTGTCGTGGATGTGGCCTTGCAGGTCGGGGTGGGAGATGTCGACACCGGTGTCGACGATCGCCACGTGCACGCCCTGGCCCTGCGTCACCGTATGCGCCACGGCCGCATGGGTTTCCACGAAGCCACGTTGCAGGTCGGTGTACGGATCGTTGTATTTCTTTCCGTCCTGGGGCGCATCCGAGTAGACCGAATAATCCTGCAATGCCTGCGCCAGTTGCACGCGGCCATCGCCGGCCAGGCGTGCGACCAGCGCGTCGCGGTCCGTCCCCTGCGGCGGTTTCAGCACCACGCAGTAGGCGCCCAGGGCCTTGATCGGCCAGCCGGCGACTTCATGCATGCCATAGGCGCGCTTGATGTCGGACAGCACGGAGATGGCCCGCTGGCCCGCGCCATAGTTTGCCGACGGCGCATAGCCGAGCAGGTTGGAACCGGCATGCGTCGGGGCCGGTTCGAGGGGATTGGCCACGACGAGCACGATGTCGCGTTCGCTGTCCATGGCGACGACGCCACGGACAGGCGCGTCGCCTCCCCGAGCCACGTCCGGTCGCACGGGAGCGCAGGCGGCGAGGGTGGAAAGGAACACCGCCAGGACGAAAGGGGCGTGCTTCATGGGGTGTCGGTGACGGGTTCCGCGAAACGGATGCCCGGATCGGCGCGCAGGCGCTGCAGGGTTTGCGGCGCCGGGGCATTGCCGTCGGTGGAGACGAGCGTATACGCGCCCACGTCGTTCGGACCGCCGACGACGCGCAAGTGGTACTGGTGCAGCAGGTTGTTCCACTCGGCCACTTTCAGGGTCGCCACGGGTACGACGTGGAGCGAGCCGGGAGCGGCGGGCGCGGATTCCTGGCTCAGCGTGCGGTAGGCCGGCGCGGCCGCGTGGCCGCCGCTTTCGCCCCCGAGCTTGATCCCGAGCACGCCGATGCCGATGGCCTGGATCAGCACCGCGGCGACGAGGCCGCGGGTCAGCCAGTTCGACGACGCGGCCCAACGCGAAGCGGGGACACGCTGCGGGTCCGCTTCCTCGATGCGCGACAGCAGGCGGGCGAGCCCGGCTTCCGCGTCGATATCGAGATCCGGCGGCAACGCCAGCGCGGCGCGCAGGCGCTCCTGCTGCGCGAATTCCTCGCGGCAGGCCTGGCATTCGGCCAGGTGCATGTTCAGCCAGGCGCCCTGCACGGGCGACGCGTCACCCTGGAGTACCCAGGGCATCGCTTCCCAGGCGCGCGGGCAATCCCGGCCGATGTCCTTCTGGAAAGTCATGGCACGATCTCCCTGTTGATGGTTCGCTCGCCGGCAAGCCCCGGGAGCACGTTGCGCAGTTTCACCCGCGCATGGAAAAGCCGTGCCTTCACGGTGCCCACCGGGCATTGCATGATCGTCGCGACATCGTCGAGCGTATGGCCGATGCCGTAGACCAGTTCGATCACCACGCGCTGGTCGGCGGAAAGACGGTCCAGGCCCTTGCCGAGCCAGTCGCGCATCTCGCGGTCGTCGCCGGGATCGTGCGAGGGCGTGCGGTCTTCCGGCACGCTGTCTTCGTCGACCGGCTCGCTGCCGTGCTGTCGCAGCGCCTTCAGTCCGCAGCGATAGGCGATGCCCATGATCCAGGTGGATACGCGGGAATCGCCCTGGAACGTGGCCGCCTTCTGCCAGGCGATCCAGAAGCAGTCGTTGATCGCTTCCTCGACGACGTCCGTGCGCCGGGTCAGGCGTGAAAGGAAGCGGACGAGCCGCCCGTGGTATCCGCGGTACATGACCGCCAGCGCGGCGCGATCGCCGGCCGACATGCGCTGTAGCAGCATGCGGTCGGCGGCGTCGGCGTCGAGTTCGGCTTCGCTCATGGGCTCGGAAGGCATTCGGATGGGACTCATGAGTACCGTGGTGGGCCTGAAAGGTTGCGCCGGCTACCTTTCAGAAGGCCCACGACACCGTCGCAACCCAAGGTGAGACATCAGGCTGGAAGTCGAGCCTGTCGCGATTGCTCATGATGTGGGCCAGGTCGACCCGCCACGGGCCCTCGTTCCAGGTGAGGCCCAGGTGGCCATAGTAGTAGTGGTTGCGGCGGTCGTAGCCGCTACCGCGTGGCGGAATGAGCTCCTGCGCCACGCCGGCGCTGGCCGTGACCGAGAACCGGTGGGCCAGGGGCCAGCGCAGGCCCAGGTCGGCCGCGCCTCGCGGGCGTTGCCCTCCGTAGTCGTTCATGTGCGCCGCCGACACGTTGAACGTGAGCACGTCGCGATAGATCCAGCCCACCCCCAGCTCGGTGCGGCCGTAGGTGCGTGCCTGGCCGTGGCGGGGATAGTGGTAGTAGAGAAGGTTCGACTGCATCTGCCAGTCGTCCGACAACGACCACGAACGCGCCACCTGGGCGAGGGTCTCCACGAAACGCCGGGGCGTGCGCAGCTGTGCGCTCGCCGAGGCGCCGACGGACCAGCCGCCGGGGAGAGACCAGGTACCCGCGCCCTGGAGGATCGGGCCGGACGGCGTGATCGCCACGCCGCGGTCGACCAGTTGCGAGCCCAGCGCCACCACGCCGCTCCATGACGTCGATTGCGCCTGCGCGGGCGCCGCCGCTCCCGCCGCGAGGAGCATCCATATCGCCCCGAAGCGATACCGGGGCGGGGCGTGAGTGGGGCGGTGCTCCAGCATCGGCTGGGTCTGGCCTCAGTGGAGGGTGTCGAGGTAAGAAATAAGATCGTCCAGTTGCGTGGCGTCGGTGAGGCCGTCGTATTTCATCTTGGTGCCCGGGTTGGCGATCTTCGCGGGTTGCGAAAGATACGTATGCAACTGTTGGGGCGTCCATGTCCACGGGCTTTGCTTCAACGCATCGGAATACTCGTAGTCGGTCACACTTCCCGCCTTGCGACCGACGATACCGAACAGGCTGGGGCCTTTCTTGTTGCGGCCTTCCTTCACCGCATGGCATTCGGCGCACTCGGATTTGAAGACGTCGGCGCCGGCCTTGGCGTCGCCGGCGTGGACGGGCGGTGCCAGGGCCCAGCCGCCGGCCAGCAGGGCCGCGGCGGCGAGGCGCAGGGTTTGTCGCACGATCGGGTTCAACACGCTGTCGCTCCTGAGGTGGGATTAGAAGGCGAGGCTCGCCGTCACGTAAAACGCGTTCAGGTCTCCCGCATTCGTCGGACGGGCCCCCGGCGGGGCGAAGAAGATGTCGTCGCCCCTGCCATTGAAGCGGGTGAAGCGGAACCAGTTGGCCGCCAGTTTCAGATTGGCGATGGAGGTATACGAGTCGTCCCTGCCGAAGGGTGTCCAGAACACGGTGAACACGTTGCTGGTGGTGTCGGGGCTGCCCGAGGGGCCATAGCGCGCCACGTCGTTCGAGCCGGTGCTCGTCATGTGGCTGACCGAAAGCCCGTAGCTTTGCTTGAACGTGTAGGTGACGCTCGCCGTCTGGTCATGCACATTGCCGTGGTCGCGCGCCTGCACGCCGCCGATCACCGGGGCGCTGCCGTAATCACGGCGTTCGAGGATGTTCACGTAGGCCACCTGGACGATGTGATCGCGGTTGCCCAGGTATTGGTAGGTCAGGTCGTAGCCGAGATCGGTGAGCTTGTCGGTCGGCCCGGAACGGGGGAGCTGGCGCTTCGTCGTCAGGCCCACCACGCCCGCGGAGAAGAACTGCCGCTTCATGTCCTTCATATAGGCGAGGCGGAAATAGCCCGTGTCGCTCAGCCGCCCGGGGTCGCCGGCCACGTTGTAGCCGAGGTGGTCTTGCGAGGAGGTCGGCAAGGCGCGGTAGGTGCCTGCTTCGCCGTACCAGTTCGAATCGTAGAGGCCGTACACGCTGGCGCCGATGACACGGTTGGCCAGTGAATTAGGGCTGGAAGGATTGAGCAAGGTGCCGGTGACGCCGGAGGGCCCCAGGTTCGAGAACGACGGCAGCGCGCCGATGGGGTCATTGAAGCCGGGACTGTTGTTCACGCTCACGCCGATCAGCGCATCCTTGCCGTGGATCTTCAGGTCCTTGGCGACGAATCGCAGGTCGACATTGCTCAGCCGCGGGTTATAGGTGTTGTGGCCCGTATGGTCGGCTTCGATCTTCACGTAGCCGCCGACCTGGTCGGTGAGCCGTCCGGCCAGGTACAGGTCGCCTTCGCTGAGCTGGGTGCTGCTTTCGCCGCGTGCCGGTGCGGAATGGCTTTCGATCAACTGCATCGACAGCGGGATCTTGTGGCCCTTGCCGTCCGTGTCGGTGTAGCCGTTGAGCTTGAAGCGCATGCCGTAGGGCGTGAGCGCGGGGCCGTAGGAGCCCGCATGGCAGTCCGCGCAGGACGCGCCTGTCTGCCTCGCGTAGGCGGGGATCGCGTGCGCCGCGGTGCTGGCCAGGAGCAGCAGGAACGCGGTGAATACGGCCCGGAGGGTGTGTCGTCGGTGCGATATCGGCAACATGGCGGGGTCCTTCTTCCTTTGTCGATCGGTGGCAACGGTAAAGCGGCCGCCGCCCATCAGCGGCGGCGCCCCGGGAACATCATTCGGAGGGTGTGGTCGCGCAGCACGAAGTGGTGCCATAGCGCCGCGGCGAGATGCAGCGTGACCAGCGCGAGCAGGGCCCATGCGGCGTCCACGTGCAGGGACTGAAGCGTATCCGCCAGATCCTCGTCCTCGCCGATGAGGGCGGGCAGGGTGAGGCCGAAGAAGTGGACGGGTGTGCCCGCCGCGCTCGACATGGCCCAGCCGAGCAGGGGCAGGGCGAGCAACAAGGCGTAGAGCGCCACGTGCGTGAACCCCGCCAGCACGCGGACGAGCCTCGAATGGTCACCGCCGGATGGCAGTTTGCCGTAGCGGATGCGCAGGCCCACACGTACGGCGAAGAGCAGCAGGACCAGCAAGCCAGCGTGGCGGTGCCCTTCGAGCAGCCATTGGCGCAAGGCGCGGCCGTCGAGTTCGTCGCGTAGCAGGATCAGCGTCGCGGCCACGCACACGCACACGACCGTCAGCCAATGCAATGCCACCAGTTTTCGCGGGCGCCTCGGTGCCGCGTCGTCGTTGTCCACTGTCGTGCCCCATCCATCCTCGTGTTCCGCTTGAGTGCCGGCAACGCGGAGGAAGGTTGTGCCGCCGCGGTGACGCAACCTTCGGGGAAGCCACCGGCACTCAATCCCGACTCTTGCCGCCACCGCCACAGCCGGGCCATCGCATGGACATCCAACCGATTTCCCTGACCTCGCACGGCGACAGCCGGGGAATGCTCGTCGCGCTGGAGCAGGAGAGGAACGTTCCCTTCCCCATCCGCCGCGTTTACTACCTGTTCGCCACCACGCCCGACGTGCATCGTGGCCGCCATGCGCACCGGCGGCTGAACCAGTTGGCCATCGCCGTGCGCGGCCGCGTCACCTTCCTTCTCGACGACGGTGGCGGCCCGGTCGAGGTCGTGCTCGACGATCCCACCAAGGGGCTCCTGTTGGGCGCGATGGTCTGGCGCGACCTCTACGATTTCAGCGACGACTGCGTGCTGATGGTCCTCGCCGACCAGCATTACGATCCCGACGACTACATCACCGACTACGACGATTTCCTGCGCGAGGTCCGTGGCGGCAAGCGGGTGGAAGGGGTGGCGGGATGGTGAGCGTCGCCCCGCCACGGGTACCGTTCCTGGATCTCGGCGAGGTGAATGCGCCGTATGCCGAAGAGCTCAAGGCGGCGGCCAGCCGGGTCATCGACTCGGGTTGGTATGTCCTGGGCGAAGAGCTCCACGCCTTCGAGCGCGAGTTCGCCGGCTATTGCGGTACGACGCATGCGATCGGCGTCGGCAACGGCCTCGATGCCTTGTCCTTGATCCTGCGGGCCTACCTGGACCGCGGCGTGCTCGCCGAGGGCGACGAGATCATCGTGCCCGCCAACACCTTCATCGCCAGCTTCCTCGCGGTCACGGCGAACCGGCTGGTCCCGGTGCCGGTCGAGCCGGACGAAGCGTCGTTCAACCTCGATCCCACCCACGTCGAGGCGGCCATCGGTCCACGCACGCGCGCCATCATGGCGGTGCATCTTTACGGGCGCCTCGCCGACATGACGGCGCTCTCGGAGATCGCGCGGCGCCGTGGGCTGCTGTTGATCGAAGACGCGGCGCAGGCGCATGGCGCCTACTGGCATGACCACAAGGCCGGTGCGCTGGGCCATGCCGCCGCTTTCAGTTTCTATCCCGGCAAGAACCTGGGCGCACTGGGCGATGGTGGCGCGGTCACCACGGACGACGACGAACTGGCGGCGGACATTCGTGCCCTGCGCAACTACGGTTCGCCGGAGAAGTACCGCCATGACAGGTTGGGCGGCAACTCGCGCCTGGATGAAATGCAAGCGGCCATGCTGCGCGTGAAACTGCCCCACCTCGATGCGGACAACGCCCGCCGTCGCGCGGTGGCCGACGCGTATCGCGCACGCATACGTCATCCGCACATCCATCTTCCGGCAGCCGGTGCGCCCGGAGCGCACGTCTGGCACCTGTTCGTCGTGCGCAGCGCGCGCCGCCAGGCCTTGCGCGAGCACCTCGCCGCGCATGGTGTCCAGGCGCAGGTCCATTATCCCGTTCCGCCCCACCGGCAAGCGGCTTATGCCTCGCTACGGGAACTGAGCCTGCCGCTCACCGAGCGACTCCACGCCGAGGTGTTGAGCCTGCCGATGGCCGCGACCCTGCGCAACGATCAGGTCGAGCGCGTGGTCGAAGCATGCATGTCGTTCGCGGGCGGCCCATGAATTTCGTCCGTTCGGGATTCTATGCGGCCCTCGGCACGGGAGCCCGGCTTCTCGCGGCGCTGGTCGTCGTGAAACTGGTCGCCTCGTCGGCCGGTCCGGAAGGCGTGGGACGGCTCGGCCAGTTCATGAGCCTGATGTCCGTGCTGGCCGTGTTCGCGGGCGGAGGCATCAGCTCGGGCGTGGTGAAATATGTCGCCGAGTATCGCGAGGACAGCGTCCGCCTTTCACGCCTGCTCGCTGCCGCGCTGTGGTACGCGCTGCTTGCTTCCTGCGTCATCGGCACGGGCACCCTGCTGCTCAGCCGGCAGATCGCGACATGGCTGATGGGCGACGCCGGCTACGCCGGCCTGGTGCGCGTGCTCGCCGTCGCCCAGTTGGGCATCGCGGTCGTCAACTACATGCTCGCGGTGATCAACGGATTCATGGACGTGCGGCGGCTGGCCCTGATCCAGGTTGCCGGATCGATCCTGGCGATGCTCGCCGCGCTGTGGTTGTCACGCTGGCTGCATCTTTATGGCGCCTTGCTGGCGCTCGTGCTGGGGCAGTCCCTGTGGTTGCTGGTGGCCTTTCCCGCCTGCTGGAAAAGTTCCTATTTCCGCCGCGGCATGTTGCGCGTGCGCTTCGACCGGGAGATGACCGGCCGCCTCGCCGCGTTCTCCACGATGACCCTGACCTCGGCGCTGGTACCGCCCCTGGCCAACATCGCGGTTCGCGACCACCTCGCCCAACGCTTCGGATGGGAGCAGGTCGGCTATTGGCAGGCGGTGAGCAGGGTGTCCGATGCCTATCTGCTGTTCTTCGTCACCGCGATCACGATCCACTACCTGCCGAAACTGGCGTCGACGAGAGACAAGGCAGCGCTGCTCGTGGAGTTCCGCCAGGCGTACCGGACGTTGTTGCCGGTGGTCGTGGCGATCGCGTCGATCGTCTATCTCCTGCGTGAACCCATCACGCGCCTGCTTTTCAGCGCCGACTTCATGGCGGGTGCGAACGGCCTCTACGCCCCGCAACTCCTGGGCGACGTCTTCAAGATCGCGTCCTTCATCCTGGCCTACTTGATGCTGGCGAAGTCGATGACCCGGCTTTTCATCGTCTCCGAGATCGTCTTCGCGGCCACCTATGTCCTGCTCGTCTGCGCCTTCACCATGACCTTCGGCGTGATTGGCGCGATGTATGCCTTCGCCACCAACTATGCCCTCTACCTCGGCTTCAACGTCGTGGTGGTGCGGCGCTACCTGGGAGGACTCCGGCCGTGACGGAGAAGCCGAGTCCCGCATCGATGCCGCTCGTGTCGGTGCTCATACCCGCGTTCAACCACGAGGACTTCGTCCAGCGCTGCCTGGACAGCGTGCTCGACGACCCTTATCCGGCGAAAGAGATCGTCATCATCGACGATGGTTCCACGGACCGCACGGCGGAGCGCATCGAGGCCTGGCTGGCGACCCATGGCGGGGCCATCGCCGTGGAGTACGTCAGCCGGGAGAACAAGGGCATCGCGGCCACGTTGAACGAACTGGCGGCGCGCGCGCGGGGTGAATACCTGCGCATCGGCGCCAGCGACGATTACCTGTTGCCCGGCGGCTCCGGCGTTCTTGTCCGCTACCTCATCGAACATCCGCACAAGGGGGCGGCGATCGGCGACTGCATCGTCGTGGACCGCCACGGCGCGAAGATCCTCGACAGCGGAATGTCAGACCTCCACCATGCGAACAAGAGACAGTATTTCTCCGACGACGGCATCCGCCGTGCCGTGATCAGCCACTGGGCGATCGGCGGCCCCGTCACGATGCTGCGCAAGAGTGCGCTGGAGACCGTGGCCCGCTGGACAGAGGGCTTGCGCATCGACGATTGGGACCTGTTCCTGCGCCTCGCGGCGAGGGATGCCATCGGCTTCGTCGACGAGAAAGTCTGCGCCTACCGCCTGCATGGCGCGAACTTCAGCAAGACCCGCCATACCGCCACGCGTATCGTGAATCTCACGGAAGCGAGGCAGGTGGCCTTGCGCCGGTTGTGCATGTTCGACGAACCCGATCGCACCCTGCTTCGTGCCGAGGCGTTCCGCATCGGTGCCAAGATCGCCTTCCTGCAGGGGCGCTCGTGGCTGGTCGCGGTGCAGATGACGGCCTATGTGTCGTTGTTCGTGCTGTCACGCATACGCCCCGTCCCGCAGCGTCATCGGGTCGGCGAAGCATGAAGGGACTTTTGCGCCTGCCGTCGGCCTATCTTTGCCTGCCACTCCTGCTTGCTTGCGCGATCACGCCGCTGACATACGACCTGCCATCCGGCTACGGCCAGGGCATCCTGCTGCTGGTCCTCGCGGCGGCGGCGATCCTGGCGTTCGATGCGGTGGTGGGCATCCGGTTGCCGTCGCCCGCGCAGTTTCGCGCGCGGCGATACGCTGGAACCCGTGAGGCATTCGTGGCCCTGGCCTTTGCCGCGGTGGTGGTGCTGTTCTGCGGCCTCGACCTCGCACTGTTCCCCATCCCCCTGATCGACGATCCGTCGTCGTACGCGACGATGGAGCCCGGGCGGGAGCACCTGCGGCATATCTCGGACATGTGCTGGACCTTGCCCGTCATCGGCCTGCTGTGCACGCGCCACGCGGGCTTGCGCTATGCGCTCGTCGCGGTGGGGCTGGTATTTCCCGTCCTCGTGATCGATCGCAACCGCATCTTCGCGGCGTTGTTCTCGATCGCCTTTGTCATGATCTTCCGCCGTGACGGCAGCAAGCCATTGCCCTGGAAGGCCATCACCGTGCTCGGCCTGCTTGGATGCGTCGTCTTTTCGGTGCTCGGCGCCTTGCGCTCCGGGTCGCTGGATAACGTGACGCTGCCTTTCAGCGACTTCTACAAGGCGGCTCCCCAGGGTATCAAGTGGCTGCTCCTCTACATCAGCGCGGGCCCGTACAACTTCGGGGCGATGCTGGCCAAGCATTACGTCAACGCCGATTTCCTGATGCACCAGCTCGTGCCCGGCAGTGGCCCCTTGCTGACCACGGACACCGACATTCCCCTCGATGCGATCAACATCAACGTGGGCACCGAATACCTTCCGTTCCTGCTCGCCTGGGGTGCGGCGGGGGCCTTGCTTTCGATCGCCGCCGCGTATGGCGTGCTGATCTGGTGCGTGCGCCGGTTGCGTCCGAACGTGCCGCTCTTCGGCTTGCTGATGTTCCTGCGCATCGCGTACGTCGCGGTCATGTCGCCCTTCGCACCCCAGATTTTCATCTGGATGAATGCCGCCTTCCTCGTTATCTGCTTGCTGCTTCAGCTGCTGGCGGCGCTGCTGCCGAATCGAAACCCTTCCCCTTGCCCTACCGACGAGTCCCCCGCATGGAACGAGCCGACGAAATCTACCTGATCGACATGTGGCGCATCGTCGTCCGCGAGTGGCGCTGGTTCGCCGGCACGGCGGCCGTCGTACTCATGCTCACCTTCGCCTACCTGCATGCATCGCGCAGCCAATGGGAAGCGACGACGTGGATACAACTGGGCCAGATGGGCGTCACGCCGACCGGGCAGGATCCCAAGATCGAACCCTTTCAGCGCACCCTGGAGCGGCTGGAGACCGTCGCTTTCCAGAACGACGTGCTCAAGAGCGTCGGCGTACCTGTCGAAGCCCCTGAGGCGAGGCTTTACCGGCGCAGCCTCAAGCTGGAGCCGCTGCCGTACGCGAACATGATCAAGATCCATGTGCGGGCCTATTCGGAGCAGGACGCCAGCCAGCTCGCGTCGGCGACCGTCTCGGTGCTCCAGGCCATCCACGCGCGCCTCGGCGCGCAGCCCCTGGAACTGGCGCACGACCGCCTGCGCGAGGTCGAAGCCAACCTGAAGCAGGCCAGGGCGGACCAGGAGCGGCTGTCGCGTGAGGCGAGCGGCGGCAAGGATGAAGAGGCACGGCTGGCCGCCCTGCTGCTCGCGAGCGCGAACGACGACGTCCGCGCGCTCGAACAGGCGCGCAGCGACCTGGTCACGCGGCTCGCGGCGAACTACACCTCCGCCACGACGATGCCCTGGCCGATCGACGCGCCGGAAGGCAGGGTTTTCCCCAACGCGCTGCTGACCTGGGGCATGGGCGCGCTGGCGGCGGCCTTCCTCGCTTCACTGGCGGCGGTCGCGCGTCATGCCTTGCGCCGCCGCCACGCCCGCGCCCCGGCCGCGGTGCGCATGGCATGAGTCAACCAAACGCGCCCCAAGCGGCACTCATGGGTATCACACCATGGGTTCGGAGATCGACATGACTGGCCAGGCACGGATGGAGCGCTTGCCGTCCTCGGGAGGCCTCGACGAGGCGCAACTCAAGGAAACGCAAAAGGCGTTCGACAGCGTCGCGGCCGATTACGACGGTCCGCGCGGCAACAACGAACTCATCCAGCGCATGCGCGGCACGATGTGGAAGACCCTCGGCGGCCTGCTGCCCAGCGGATCGCGGCTGCTCGATCTCGGCTGCGGCACGGGCCTGGATGCCGTCGAACTGGCGCGGCATGGCTACGAGGTGGTCGCCAGCGACTGGTCGCCCGAGATGGTGGAACGCACGCGCACGCGCGCCGCCGCGGAAGGGGTGGGATCGAAGGTGAGCGCGGTGCATCTGGGCGTGCAGCAGCTGGACCAGCTGGGTGGCCGCTTCGATGGCGTGTACTCGAATTTCGGGCCGCTGAACTGCGCGCCCGACCTGCGCACGGTCGCGAACGAATGCGCGCGCCTCGTGCGCGCCGGCGGCAGCCTCGTCTTTTCCGTGATGGGCCGCATCTGCCCGTGGGAGGTGGGCCACTACGCCGTGCGCCGGCGGTTTGGCCGTGCCGGTATCCGTTTCGCGCGCGGGGCGCGGTCGGTGGGCATGAACGGGCACACCATCTGGACGTACTACTACATGCCGCGCGAGTTCTACGCCGCGTTCGAGGAACACTTCGAACTGGGTGGCTATCGTGCCTTGAGCCTGTTCCTGCCGCCGCCTTACATGGTCGACCGCTATCGACGCCGGCCGGGGTGGTACGAGCGCCTGGGCCGCATGGATGACCGTCTCGGCGGATTGCCCTGGCTGCGCGACATGGGCGACCATTTCCTGATCGTCATGCGCCGGCGCTGAGCGGTGGACACCACGCTTTCCGGCGCCGGCCTGGTCACCGCGACAGGCACGTCGCGCGCACCGCTGCACCTTGCCGGTGGCCGCATCGGATCGCGCGCGGCCAAGGCGGCATTCCCGGTGGACCTGCGCGACCACCTGGTCTTTCCGGGATTGATCAACGCCCATGACCACCTGCAAGTGAATGGAGTGCCGCCGCTTCCCGCTCACGCACCGTTCCCGAACAGCTACGCATGGATCGAGGCGTTCCAGCGGCATTTCAGCGATCCCGCCGTGGCCGCCGCCCTGGCCATACCCAAGCAGCGGCGGCTGCGCCATGGCGCGCTCAAGAACCTGCTCGCGGGCGTCACCTGCGTCGCGCACCACGATCCGTGGCATCCCGAGCTCGACGCGCGGAATTTTCCCGTCGCGCTGCTGCGCGGCCACGGCTGGAGCTACACCCTGGACGGACCCGCCTACGGGCCGCCCGTGCAGGCGAGCTTCGCGGCCACGCCACCTTCCCGCCCCTGGATCATCCATCTCGCCGAAGGGACCGACGTGGTGGCCGCCGGCGAGCTCACGCGGCTGGACCGGCTCGGTTGCCTGGCCGCGAACAGCGTACTGGTACACGGGGTGGGTCTGGGCGAGCGCGACATCGATCGCGTCATCGCGGTGGGAGCGTCCGTGGTGTGGTGCCCGGGCAGCAACCGGCGCCTGCTTGGCCGTTCCCTCGATCCCCGTCGCTTGCACGCGGCGGGACGCCTCGCGATCGGCAGCGACTCGCGCCTCAGCGGGGCGCGCGACCTTCTCGAGGAATGGCGCGAGGAATCCCCGCGCGGTGAACTGGACAGTCGCGCGTTACTTGCGTTGGCGACCTCTGCCGCCGCACGGGTACTTCGCCTCGCCGGGCGCGGTGGCCTCGACCCCGGATGCACGGGCGACATGGTGATCGTCGCGGATCGCGGTGGCGACGAGGTGGACAGCCTGGTCGGCCACACCCGCGCCGACCTGCGCGCCGTGGTACGTGATGGCTTGCCGCGCCTTGCCGATCCCGACTTCGCCGGCTGGTTCGCCGCCGCCGGCATCGAGACCGTGGCGGTGACGCTCGATGGGAAGGCGAAGCTGCTCGCCCGCGACCTCGCCGACGACGACCTGCTCGCGCTGGAGCCGGGGTTGGAGCCGGTATCACCAGCGGCGCCTGCACGGCGCCGGGTCGGGGGTGCCCGGTGAACGCCACGCCGATCCTCGAACCCTCGGCCGCGTACGCGCTGTGGGCCGACAGTTACCCCGCCCACGCGCACAATCCGGTGATGCGTGCCGAGGAGCGCGCGATGCTCGGCTTGTTGCCGGTCGACCTGCACGGCCAATCCGTGGTCGATGCGGGTTGCGGCAGCGGCCGCTACGTGCGCCATGCGGTCGAACGCGGCGCGGCACGCGTGCGCGGCGTCGACCTCTCGCCCGAGATGCTTCAACGCGCGGCCGGCGCATTGGCCGACGTCGCCACGAGCACGCATGTCGAACTGGGTCGGGGTGACCTCGAATGTTTGCCGCTACCTTCGGACGACGCCGACATCACGCTGTGTGGCCTGGTGATCGGACACCTCGAGCGGCTCGAACCGTCGCTCGCCGAATTGCGCCGCGTGACCCGGCCGGGCGGCACGATTCTTTGCAGCGACGTGCATCCCACCGGCCACGCGCTGGGCTGGTTGCGTGATTTCAAAAGCGGTGGCCGGCGTTACGCCGCGCGCCACACCCCTCACCTCTACAGCCACTGGCATGCGGCCTGCTCGCACCTCGGCCTCGTCATCGAACACGTGCTCGAACCCATGCTCGATGCCGCCGATATCCCCGAGGGCGCGCGTTTCGACCGCCTCGCGCTCGACGTGCCCGTCGCCCTGGTCTTCCAGCTGCGCCGGCCCTCCTGAACCCTTGCGATCCGCCTCCCATGACCTCTTCCCCGAATACCCTGCTGGTCAACCCGACGATCACCTCACGCGGTAGCGCCCGCTTTCCGCTCTCGTTGCTCCACCTGGCCGCCGCGCTGGATCGCACGGGCACGAGCCGCGTCGTGGACGGCAACATCGACCGCGACGTCGTCGGCGCGACCTTGCGAGCGATCGAGACGGAGCGCTTCGATGCCGTCGGCATCAGTGTCATGGGCGGCCCGCAGATGGAGCCCTCCATCGCCGTATCGAAGGCGATCCGTGAGCGTTTCCCGCGCATGCCCATCGTGTGGGGCGGCTATTTCCCGACCCTGTACACCGACACCGCGCTTTCGGCACCGTACGTGGATTACGCCATCCGCGGCCAAGGCGAGGAAAGCCTGCCGGAACTGATGGCGGCGCTGGGGCGCCCCGACGCCGATGTCTCGCGCATCGGCGGGCTTTCCTGGAAGCGCGACGGCGACATCGTGCACAACCCCAGCCGGCGCTTCTCGCTCGGCGACAGTGGCATCGTCTTGCCGTACGACAAGCTCGGCGATCCGCGCCGTTACCTGGCGCCGACCTTCCTCGGCCGGCGCACCGCGGCGCACCAGGCCGCCATCGGTTGCCGTTTCCGCTGCACGTTCTGCGGCGTGGCGGCGATGTTCGGTGGCACGACGGCATTGCCCGCCGTGGCACGCCTCGAACGCGACCTCACCTACCTCAAACACGGCCTGGGCGCCGATTCGATCCAGTTCTTCGACCACAACTTCTTCGACCGCGAAGAGGACATGGTGCCGCTACTGGAAGTGATGGCGAAGCTGGAACTGCCCTGGTGGTGTTACGCGCGTTCCGACGCCTTGCTCAACCTGTCGGAAAGCTCCTGGAAGCTGGTGCGCAAGAGCCGGTTGCGCATGGCCTACATCGGCGCCGAGTCACCCAGCGGGGCGATGCTGAAGGAAATCCGCAAAGGCACGCGGCCCGACCAGACCCTCGAAGTGGCGGAACTGTGCCGCCGCCATGGCGTGATTCCCGAGCTTTCGTTCATGGTCGCGCCGCCGCAGAACACCGAGGAAGAGACCCTGCACACCTTCGAGTTCATCCGTGAACTGAAGAAGATCAACCCGCAATCGGAAATCATCGTTTACATCTATACGCCGCTGCCGGAAGGGAGCAAGCACGAGAAAGACCGTGGCAAGCGCGCTTCCACGCCCTTGCTCGACCTGAATGGCGAGCCGGTGGTCTTTCCGTCGACTCCCGAGGAATGGACGCAGAAGCGGTGGGTGGACTACGCCTGCCATGCGGATGCTCCGTGGCTGTCGGACGACCTGCGCAGGCACATCCAGGATTTCGTCACGGTGCTGCGTTGCCGCTACCCGACGGTGCAGGATCTGCGCTCGCCGCCGTGGGCCAAGCGCGGGCTGAGTGCGATGGCGTCGTGGCGCTACCAGCGACGCAAATACGACAAGCCCTGGGAACTGAATCTCGCCAACCGCCTGGTGCGGCTGCGCCTGCCGCAGGTCTCCGGACTCTGAGCAGGCGGCGCACATGCGAGCCGTCCTGATCAACTTCGCCGCCGCGCCCGCGCCACTCGACGCGGATGCGATCTTCGATCGGTGGCCATCGTTGGCCGATATCGCCGAAGCCATCGCCAGCGGAGGCACGCGGGTGACCGTGATCCAGATGGCGGGCTTCAGCCGGCATGTGACACGCGGCGGCGTCGACTATCGCTTCGTCGACAGTCGCGAACTGCATGGCGCCGGCGACCTCGGCCGATGTGCCGCACGTCTCGCCGGTGAGGCGGGCGCGGATATCGTGCACGTGCACGGCCTGGCTTTCGCGCGACACGCGGCGGTACTGACGCGATGTCTTCCCGGAGTGCCGGTCGTCCTGCAGGATCACGCGAACGGCCTGCCGTCGCGATGGCGGCACATGCCCTGGCGGCGCTGGTATGGCGCGGCCGACGGCATCGTCTTCACCGCGCTCGAACAGGCCGAGCCCTTCACGCGGCGGCGATTGTTCGGGAGGCATACGCGGTTGATCGCGATCCCCGAAAGCAGCAGTCGCTTCTCGCCCGGTGACCGGCACGCCGCCCGCGCGGCCACCGGCTTGCATGGCGATCCTTGCGTACTTTCCGTCGGACACCTCGCGGCGGGCAAGGACCCGTTGACCATGCTCGATGGCGTGGCCCGGGCCTGCGAGCGCTTGCCCGGCCTGCAACTGTGGTGCGCGTATGGCACGGCACCGTTGATGGCCGAGGTGCGCAGGAGGATCGACGGCGATGCCCGGCTGGCCGGGCGCGTCCACCTGCTGGGAGCCGTGCCGCATGCAGGGATCGAGCGGCTCATGCATGCAGCCGACCTGTTCGTCTCGGCGAGCCTTGCCGAGGGCTCCGGGTACGCCTTGCTGGAGGCGATGGCATGCGGTCTCCGTCCCGTGGTGACGGACATCCCCTCGTTCCGCGTGATCACCGGGGGCGGACGCGTCGGCAACCTGTGGCCTCGCGGCGACGCGGCGGCGCTGGCGGGGGCGCTCGTCGCGGCGGCATCGGACATCGTTGCGTCCGCTACGTCCCGGCACGAGGTGCGCGAGCATTTCGACGCCTCCTTGTCGTTCGATGCGCTGGGCCGTCAATGGGCTGAGGCGTACCGCCAGCTCGTGGATGGAAGGAACGCCGCATGAAAATCGCACTGGTGCTTCCCGGCGGTGTGGACCGGGGAGGCGAGCAGAGGGTGATACCCGTCTTCCTCGCCCTGATCGAGCGCCTTGCGCGAGCGCACGAGGTGCACGTGTTCGTGTTGCACCAGGAGCCGGAACCCGGAACCTGGCCCCTGCGGGGAGCGACGATCCACAACATCGGCGAAGGCCGCACCGTATGGCGTGCCATCGCGGCGATCCGCGCCGAACATCGCGGCGCACCCTTCGATATCGTCCAGTCGATCTTTTCCGGGCACTGCGGCCTGATCGGCGTCGTGGCGGCGAAATCGCTGCGACTCCCGGTGTTCGTACATATCGCTGGCGGCGAGTTGGCCGCCCTGCACGCCATCGGCTACGGCGGAAGGCGGAAGTGGCGAGGCCGGCTGCGCGAGGCGGTGATCCTGCGCCTCGCGGACATCGTGACCGCGGCGAGCGCGCCGATCGTCGATGCCTTGCATGCGTTGGGTATACCGGCCAGGCGCGTGCCCCTCGGGGTCGATACCGGCGCATGGAGGCCGCTCGCGCCGCGGCCGCGCGATCACGCGCCGGCGAAACTGATCCACGTCGCCAGCCTCAACCGCGTGAAGGACCAGGCGACCTTGCTGCGCGCACTGGCGATCCTGGCCAACGCGGGGGTCGACTTCGACATGCGTATCGCCGGGGTGGACACGCTCGGCGGCGAGATGCAGGAACTCGCGCGGTGCCTGGGCATCGAGCGGCGTGTCACCTTCCTCGGGTTCCATACGCAGGCGGAGTTGCGGCCCCTCGTGGCTTCGTCGGACCTGCTGGTGATGTCGTCGTTGCACGAAGCGGGGCCGCTGGTGCTTCTGGAAGCCGCCGTGGCGGGCGTACCGACGGTGGGTACGGCCGTGGGCCACATCGCCGAATGGGCTGGCGCGGCGGCGTTGGCGGTACCGGTGGGCGACGCGAGCGCGCTGGCGGAAGCGATGTCCCGCCTCCTGGACGACGATGCGTTGCGCATGCGTCTCGCGAACGAAGCGCAGCGGCGTGCGCTGGCGGAAGACGCCGACCATACGGCCGCCACTTTCGAAGTCATGTACCGCGCGTCGCGGCCGTCGCTTCCGTGACGGCCACGACCCGACGTCGTGTCAGCCCGCTACGACGGCGTCCAGCGCCTTGCGCACCACGTATAACGTGTCCATGCGCGGTATCGGACGGGTAAGCCAGGCGAGGAGACGGCGCCGATGGCCGAGGGTCACCCAGCTCTGGTCCTGCAGCCAGACCTGGGTCCGCACCATGTCGGCGCGCTCCTTCACGCTTTCCTCGGTGGGCCGCAGCCGGTTCTTCAGGCACCGGGCCGCTTCGCCGAACGAACGCGACCACTCGACACCCGGAAGGGCATGCAGCCACAGGTTGGAACAGGAGACGTGGGTCAGGGTCTGCCGGCGCGCGGCCATGCGCAGCACGCGTGGACAATGGCGACGGAGCCGCTTGAGCACGGTCGCCGGCACGGCGCCGCGGTAGTAGCGCGCGACCAGTTCGAGCGGCGGTAGCGCCCACCAGGGACGATCGCCGGACCAGAGCACGTCCCAGTCGTCCGACTGCATGCGCGTGGCGAGCAGCGCGATATCGTTGAGATGAATCAGGCGCAGGCTACGACCACACATGTTGCCTGCGGCGTGCAGCAACAAATGACTCATCAACGCACCCGAGGACGGATACGCATGGATGCCCGGCCGGGCGCCGCGGGGGCGGACGCGGGGCGTGATGTCCACCGTGTCCAGCGGCAGCCTTTCGTGGATGCGCGTGTGCAGTTCGATGTTGATCGGCGTGTCGCGATGCTCGCCGAGCCCCGCCACGGCATCGGTTGCCGACGGCTTGAACACACGGTGTTTCCACTGCGCGAACGATTCCTCGTAACCGATGGCGACAAGCATGGCGGCCGTGGTGTCCGCATCGGCCTCGTCCACCAGGAGATCCACGTCCGCCATCGGCCGGTCACCCGGCGCGTACAGTCCGAGCGCGTGCAGTGCCGCGCCTTTCAGGGCGATCATCGGCACCTGCGCGTCGCGGGCGCCCGCGTCGATACGGCGCAACAGCGCAGCGATCCGCTCGTGACGCTGGATGACGTGCTGGCGCTGGTCGACGAGGAAGCGACGCCACGAAGGCCGTTGCCAGGTGGAGAACCTGCAAAGCAGCGGCGACACGCCGTGGGCGACGGCGGCAGCCGACGCGAGCCTCCATTCGAGATCGGTCCAGTCGGGCATCGGCGTGCCGGGCTGGGCGAGGGCGAGTTCGGCCGCCAACGTTTCCGTCGTGCGGTGCAGGCCGTGCCTGACGAGTTTCAGTGGCGGCAACATGGCGTGCTCATGCGAGGGGAAGGGCGACGCCTTGCGACGTCACGGGAGAGGGCAGCGTGGGTGTTTCCGTGCGATGTGCCTGTTCGCTGGCGACAAGGGCGTTCCAGCGCGAACGCAAGGACGCCCGGGCCTGCAGGTCCGCCGCGCCTTGCTGCAGCGTCACCTGGTCGTGCAGCAGGTTGCGGAACTGGCGATAGAAATCGGAATCGTAGGCGCCACGGAACATCATCGCGAGGTCGGCGCTATCGTCCCAGTGTGTCTTGTCGCCCAGCTGCGCCTTCACTTCCTCGAAGAACTTCGTACCCGGCAACGGGTAGGACACGCTCACGCCGATGTCGTCGGGCGCGGCCATTTCCACCAGCTGTCGCGTCGCCAGCAGGTCGTCGAGTTGTTCACCCAGGTAACCGAGCTGGATGAAGAAGCCGACGCGGATGCCGTGCGCGCCGAGGCGCCGCCGCGCGGCGACGAGGTCGGGTACCTTGGTGCCTTTGGTCATGCGGTCGAGCACGCGCTGGCTGCCGCTCTCGGCGCCTATCCACGCCTCCGCGCAACCGGCTTTCGCCAGCGCGGCGCACATCCGTTCGCTGGCGAGGTCGGCGCGTGTCTGGATGGTGAAAGGTATCGACCCATCGCTGGCGTCGAGGTGCGCGGCGAACTCGCTCACCCAGTCCACGTGGAAGCCGAAGATGTCATCGGCCATCCAGATGTGATCAGGCGCGAAGGTGCGCTTCAGGTAAGTCATCTCGGCGGCGACTTCCTCCGCCGGGCGCTGGTTGTAGTGATTGCCCCAGATCGGCTTCGCGCACCAGTTGCAGCGGAACGGGCAGCCCCGTGACGCGGCCATGTTGAGGCTGAAAAAGCCGTGCCGGGCTTGCCAGAAGGCGCGGTACCGCTCGACGTCGAGCAGGTCCCATGCCGGCTGTCCGGCGACGCGCGGATCGGGTGGCACGGCGCCGATGCGGGTGATCCGCGTCGTGCCGCCGGCGATCGTGGCGACACCGGGGAGACCTTCCGTCCAGCCTTCGCGATCGATGCCGGGCTGTCGTTCGAGGCGGTCGACCAGGGCCATCAGCGCGCCGATGCCTTCGCCGATCAGTACGGCGTCCGCGCCCGCCTCGAGGAAGGGCTCAGGGTGGTCGGAGGCATCGGAGCCGGCCACGATCACGCGCGCGCCATTCGCGCGTGCCTCGGCGATCATCCGGCACGCCGCGTCACGCATGCGGCCCAGGCACATCTTGGTGAGGAAATTGAAATTGTCCTCGTAGAACACCACCAGGCCGGGCCCGGCCCGGTCGAATGCCGCCGCGTAGTCTTCCACACCATCCGCCAGCATGGAGTCGAACAACGTCACCTCGTGTTCCATCCGGCGCAGCAACGCGGCGATGTGGATCGTCGCCAGGGGGGGATAGGGCTTGCCACGTTCCCATTGCTTGCTGTCGTAGCGCAGGAAGTAGGAGTGGCCTACCTGGATCTTCAACATCGGTGACGGGCCTCGGACTGGACCAGGGGAGCGCGGCGCGCCAGCGCCGCTGCGATGGGCGTAGGTGCCGTCCGATGCGGGTGAGGTTGCGTCGATGCCACACCGCGCGTCGACAACCTTCCCGCGCCGCCGCCGCACTCACCGCCTCAACCGTTCCAGCCGGGAAGATCGACAGGCGATGACGTTTTCGACCGATGTCCATGCACAGGGCGAAGCCGCCGCCGACCCGTTCGGAGAGCGGCTGCGCCCCACCATTTCCGTCCGCCGCCAGATACTCGGCGGACGCTTCCGTTTCGAGAGCGACAGCGCCGACCTGCTGGCCCTCGTGGATGCGGCGTATGCGGGCTTGCCTGAGCATCGCTTCGCGACCGTCGCGCCGGAATTCCGCATCGAGTTACGCGTGCTTCCACGCGAAGCCGCCACCGGTCGCGCCACGCCACCTCCGGTGCGCGCGCAGGCAGGTGCCGGACTGCTCTGCGGCATGATGGACGAAGCGAACTACGTGGTGCTGGTTCCCGCGCAACACCGCGGCCTGGTCGTCGTTTCGCAAGACATGCTGGCGCATCCGTACCACGTGCGTTACGAGTTGATCGAGTTCGCCGTCTTCATGCTGGCCGCGCGCGGCCTGGGCCTGGTCCCCTTGCATGGCGCATGCATCGGCCAGGACGGACGGGGAGTCCTCCTGCTTGGCGCGAGCGGAGCGGGCAAGTCGACGCTCGCCCTGCAGGGTTTGCTCGATGGCATGGACTTCCTCGCCGAGGATGGCGTCTTCGTGCATCCGGACAACCTCCTGGCGACCGGCGTGGCGAACTACCTGCACGTGAAAGAGGATGTATTCCGCTTCGTCGAGGACGAAACCGTGCGTGCATGGATCGAAACCTCACCCGTCATCCACCGGCGCAGCGGCGTCGCCAAGTTCGAAGCCGACCTGCGCGAGGGAACCGGCCGCCCGGCGGCGATGCCGTTGCGGCTGGCCGGTGCCGTCATGGTCAGCGCGGAGACGGCAGCCGATCCGTCCCGTCTGTTGCGTCGCCTGCCGTGGGAGGAGGTGGCCGCATGGCTCGCCGCCGACCAGCCATATGCGGCGGGACAACCGGGCTGGGAACGCTTCGTCCATCGCCTCGGCGGCCTCGGTGTGTACGAATTGCGTCGGGGGGAGCATCCGCGCGACGCCATCGCCGCGTTGCGCGCCTTGCTCGCCGCCGGCGTCACGGGCCGTTGACGGTGCGCGAAGGCACCCGCCACCGGACGATGCCCTTGCACGCTTTGCTTCGTTCATTGCCGCACGACCATCGCCTCGGCACGGGGGTGTACGTCGCGTTGTCGCTGGTATCCGCTTTCGCGGGCACGCTCGCGACCGTGCTCCTGGTGGCCCTGGTGCAACCACGGCAACCCCTGCCGCTGCCGCTGCCGCATGTCCTGGGCGAGAGCACGGACGCGATGGCCAGTGCCTTCGCCCTGGTAACGGGAATCTTCGCGATGTCGCGCTGGTATGCCGCGCGATGGGGTGCCCGCCTGCTCGGACGTTATGGGATGGGCTTGCGCCGCCAGGTGCAGGCGCGGCTCGTCGATGCATCCTTGCCCGCGCTGGCGAACGCGACTTCGGCGGAAATCGCCAACGTGCTCACCTACAACACGGAAGGTCTCGTGCAGGGACTGAGCGCGGCACAGCAGTTGTTCGTCACGGGCGCGACCGCCGCGGCGAGCGTGGCCGCCGCTTGTTGGGTGTCGCCGGTGCTCGTGCTCGCCATGCCCCCGCTGGCGGTGTTCGGCTTGCTTTGTTCGCGCGGGTTCGGCCGCGAACAGTCGGAGGTGAGCCGCGCCTACGTGGCGGACATGACCAACCTGTTCCGTCACAGCGAGGATTTTCCGCGCCGGCTGCGTCATGTCCGGTCGTACGGACGCGAAGCCGCCGAGAAAGCGAGTTATGCCGACGTGGCGTCGCGCCTGTGCCGGGGCTATGCACGGCAACTGGAGCTGATCGCATCCGGGCGGCTCGTGCTGGAACTGGCCGCCGCCGTCGGCATCGCCCTGGTGTTCGCGCTCGCGCATCGCTGGCACGGTATCGACGGCTCATCGCTGGTCGCCGTCTGCCTGCTGCTCGGACGACTGGTGCCCTACATCGTCACCACACGGCAGAGTTTCCAGCAACTGCGCTCTGCGGCGCCCGCCCTCGAGCTCTGGCGGCGCTACATGGAACTGGATACGGTGACGCGAACGACCCCTCGGTCACGGGCGACGACGGACCCCGCCGGCGCGCTGCGCATCCAGCGCGTTCGCGTGGTTCCCCCCGCGGGCGGCCTCGAAGTGCATGACCTGGACCTGGTGCCGGGCGAGCTGACCTTCGTCTCCGGCGACTCGGGCATCGGCAAGAGTTGCCTGATGGACGTGCTGGCGGGGATGGTGGTTCCGGAGACGTTTGTCGCTTGGGCGGGCAGCGAGCGCCTCGATTTCGAGGCGTACCGCCAGCGTGTGTCGAAGGGCTCTTACGTGGGCCAGAGTGTGCGCCCGTGGCAGCGCACGGTGCGCGAGTGCCTGCTCTGGGCGGCGCCGTCGGCCAGCGATGCCGCGTTGCGCGAGGCGCTGGCCGACGTAGGCCTCGATAGCCGCCTCGCGACCACCGGCCTCGACACCCCGCTGGATGACGCATCGAGCCGCTTTTCCGGGGGCGAATCGCAGCGCCTCCTGCTCGCCCAGGTGATCCTTCGCCAGCCGGTCCTGGCCGTGCTCGACGAAGCGACCAGCGCACTCGACGCGGCATCGGAAATCGCCGTCCTGGCCGCGATGAAGCGACGCTTGCCGCGGACCGCCATGGTGGTGGTGTCGCATCGTGGCGCGGTGGCGGCGCTGGCCGGGCAATGCCTGGTCATCGCCGCCGATCGCGGGCGGGCCATGTCACCCACGCGGGCCACGGTACGGGCCAGCGCGTGAGCGTGGTCCTTCGAACGGCCATCCCTGCCGTTCGGTCTATTGTCCCGTCCGGCGCCACGGCATAACGTCGAAGCCGCACACAGGGGGACTGGCCGATGCGACCCACCGTCAGATACATGGCCCTTATCGCGGGACTCGCCGTCGCGATGGCGAGCGGTTCCGCCTCGGGGCCCGGCCGGCCCTCGTTCGAGGATGTCGCCGCCGCGCACCGCGGCTACCCGTGGAACACCGATCCCTGCGGCTTGCACCGGCCGATCGTGGGGTTGTGCCGCATGTTGCGGCCTGTCCGCGGATAACCCGCCGCGCTACCCGGCCGCGGTTGGGCGTACGATGCCCCCAGGGCCACGAACGACCGGTGGGTAGTTGCTTGGAGCAGGATGTCTGGGAGCGCAAGTACCATCTTGCGCTGGAGCGGATGGAGCGTGACGAGCGCGATTTCCGCGCGCTGGAAGAGGGGTTGCGCCGCCTGGCGTTACGCCTCGCCGTGCTCGCGCGGGGTCAGGACCGCGAACTGGATGGCCTGCTCGACCACCTGGCCAGTGAACTCCGCCACGTTCCTTCACTCGCGGCCCTCGAGCCACTGCTCGACGCGCTGGCGACGGCCGTCGCCAGCGCGGACGATCTCCCGCCTGCCGGCGGAGAGTCCGACGCGGCCAGCATCGACGGACTGCGTGCCGACATCGCGCGACTGCAGGAATTGCTGGCGGCGGTGAGCCTCCGCCTCGGCGACATGACCCGATACCTCGCGGTCGAACTGGAACGCGCGGCCCTCGACGATCGTGAAGGGCGGGCGCTGGACGCGACGGTGCGCGAGGAGATGCGTGCGCTGGGCGAGACGACCCTGGCCGCGGCGGACCTGGGCAGCTTGCAGGCCGAGGTCGCCGAGAGGCTTTCCCTCATCGACCGTCATTTCCGCGAATACCGGGAGCGCGAGGATGCGCGTCTTGCCGCGTATCGCGATCGTGCCGAGCGCATGCGCGACCGCGTGCAGGAGCTGGAAAACCAGGCGACTTCGCTACAGGATTCGTTGCGTCGCGAACACGAGCTCGCGCTCACCGACGGCTTGACGAGCCTGCCGAACCGCCTGGCCTACGAGCGGCGTGTCGCGGAGGTGGAACGCGAGGTCCGCGAGGGTGGTGGCACGGCCTGCCTGGGCGCATTCGATATCGACCATTTCAAGAGCATCAACGACACCTACGGCCACGGCGCCGGTGACGCGGTATTGCGTATCGTGGGACAGACGCTGGCCCGCGAACTGGAGGGCAGAGCCTTCGTCGCGCGCTACGGCGGCGAGGAATTCGCCGTCGTGTTCGCCGGCATGGATACCGGCGCGGCGGGACAACTCGCGCGGGAACTCTGCGCCACGGTGGAGAAGCTGGCGTTCCATGCCAGCTCCAGGCCCGTGACGGTGACGATGTCCGGCGGGATCACCCGCTTCGGCGTCGACGACACCGCGGCCGCGGCCTTCGACCGCGCCGACCGCGCGTTATACGCGGCGAAGCGGGCGGGCCGGAACCGCTGCGTCCTTCTCTAGTCGCGCCGGGCCAGCAGCATGCCCACGAGGATGCCCACGCCGAAACCGCTGAGGATCGCCCCGAGCGGGCGGTGGCTAACGGCGTCGCGCACGGATTCCACCGCCTCGCCGGCCTTTGCCTGCACCCGGCCCGCGGTTTCGCGGATGGCGCCTTCGGCTTCCACGCCGTGGTCTCCCGCGAGGACACCGGCCGCACGTTGCACGCGGCCGCCGACGGTATTGGCCGCGCCGCGGATCTGGTCTTCGTTCATGGTCGTCTTCTCCGGTGATGTCGGGGTGCACGGTGACGTCAGCGGAGTGCACGTGGCGCCAAGACGCCGTCAAGCCGATCCTTTCACCGGCTCCATGCGGCAACGCGTCATAATGATCCACCTCCGGTTCGCAAAGGGGTGACCCCGCCCATGGAAGCCACGACAGAGCGCCGCCGTTCCACGGGGGCTGCCGCCCGGCCCGAGGCCATCATCGAACGCGGCGAGGTTCGCTTCACGGTGCTGACCCCGCGACTCGTCCGCCTGGAATGGAGTGGCGATGGCCGCTTCCGCGACAGTCGCACGCAGGTCGTCGTGCACCGGGCGCTCGAGGTGCCGCCCTTCGGCCTGGCCGAGGACGAGCGTTTCATCGAGATCGATACGGGCGTCTTGCGGCTGCGCTACGAGAAGGGCGGCGGCCGCTTCGCCGCCGACAACCTCGCGATCCTGGTTCGCCACGAGGGCGTGCAGGTCACCTGGAATCCTGGCGATGCGCAGAAGGCCAATCTTGGCGGCACCTACCGCACGCTCGATCGCTACGACGGCGACACCTGGCAGGACGGCAGCACCCTGCCCCTCGAAGAGGGGCTGATCGCGCGCGACGGCTGGCATGTCGTCGACGATACCCACGGCTTCGGACTGGACGACGACGGCTGGGTGGAGGAACGTCCCGACGGTGATCGGCAGGACTTGTACTTCTTTGGATATGGTCGTGATTACCGCGCGGCGCTGGGGGATTTCGCGGCCATCGCCGGCCCGCAGCCGATGCCTCCACGCTTCGTCTTCGGCTACTGGTGGTCGCGCTACTGGAATTATTCGGACGAGGAACTGCGTACGCTGGGTGCGCGTTTCGAGAAGGAGCGCATCCCGCTCGACGTGCTGGTGCTCGACATGGACTGGCACACGACGCCGGGGCTTTCATTGCGTCCCGGCCATGAGCAAAACGACGTTTTCGGCGAAGCGTCCGGCTGGACCGGCTATACCTTCAACCGCAGCCTTTTTCCCGAGCCGGCTGCCTTCATGCGCTGGGCCCATGGGCAGAACCTTCGCGTCACGCTCAACCTGCATCCCGCGTCGGGCGTGATGCCGCACGAGGAAAACTACGGAGCGATGGCGAAAGCGCTGTCGTGGGACACCTCCACGCACGCGCCCATTCCGTTCGAGGGTACGTCTCAGCCGTACATGCGGGCCTTGTTCGACACCATCCTGAGGCCGCTGGAAAAACAGGGCGTGGACTTCTGGTGGCTGGACTGGCAACAGTGGCCGGAGTCGAAGGCGCACCCGGGCTTGTCCAACACGTGGTGGCTCAACCATGTGTTCTTCACCGAGATGCAGCGCGACGGCGACCGTCGCGGCCTCATCTACCATCGCTGGGGTGGCCTCGGTAACCATCGTTATCCCATCGGTTTTTCCGGCGACAGCGTGATTTCGTGGACGTCGCTCGCCTACCAGCCCCATTTCACCGCGATGGCGTCCAACGTGCTCTATGGGTACTGGAGCCACGACATCGGTGGGCACACCTTCCACAAGCACATCCCCCGGCCGGAACGGCACCTCGAACCGGAACTCTACGCACGCTGGATGCAACTGGGCGTGTTCAGCCCCGTGCTGCGCACGCATTCGGCGAAGGAAGCCAGCCTGCACAAGGAACCGTGGCACTTCGGACCGCCCTATGGCGACGCGATCTTCGCGGCGATCCGCCTGCGCTATCAGCTCGCGCCGTATATCTACGCCGCCGCGCGGCAAGCCTACGACACCGCGGTGTCGATCGTCCGGCCCATGTACTACCACTGGCCGGAGCACGAGGAAGCGTACGCACATCCGGCCCAGTACATGTTCGGCAACGATATCCTCGTGGCACCCGTGACCGCGCCTGTCGGTGCCGACGGTACCGCGCCGTTTCCCGTATGGCTGCCTCCGGGCAAGTGGTACAGCCGCGACGGCGCGGAAGCCTTCGAGGGGGGCCGCAGGGTGGAGCGTGCGTACACGCTGGAGGAAATCCCGATCTTCGTGCGCCCGGGGAGCGTGATCCCGTTGTACCCGGAGGGCATGCGCGACCTCGCCAGTGTCCCCGATACGCTGATCCTGCAGGTGTTTCCCGGTGCCCAGGGGGCCACCGAACTCTACGACGACGACGGGGCGAGCCAGGGCTACCAGCGCGGCGAGTTCGCTCGAACCCGCGTGCGCAACCGGCATGGCGATCGTGCGCACCGGGTGCACATCGATCGCATGGAGGGACGGTACAAGGGGCGCCCGGCGAAGCGCACGTACGTGGTGGAGTTCCTCGATGCCGGTATCCCCGAAAGCGTCGAGGTGAATGGCGAGGCGCTGCCCTATAGCGCGGAGCCGAAACCGGGGTCCTGGCTGTTCGACGCGGCATGGTTGTGTATCCGGGTGGACCTGGGCCTGGTTCCCGTGGACGAGGCGCAGGACGTCGTGGCTCGCTTCGTTCCCGAACACGCCGCGCCGGCGGGATTGCTGCATCGCATGCGCCGTGCCGCCGATGCGGTGCGATACCTCAAGCAGGTGTGGGGAGATATATCGGCCTTGCCCGACGATGTCGACCTCGCCGGCCAGGCCGCCCGTGTACTGGCGTATGCCGTGGACGAGGGCGATGACGAGGGCAGGGCGGCGCGCTTCACGGCGGCCGTGCGTGCCTTCGAAGAGCGCTTCGCCGGGCTCGCCGCCAGCGTGGACGCCACGCCGATCGACGATGCGTTCAAGCACGCCTTCGCCGACCGGCTGGGGCGCTGACCGTTGCGCCGGCTTCTGGTCCTGCTACTGGTCGTGTTCGGCGGCGCCGCGCATGCGCAACCCGCGTTGCGTGTCGGTTCCAAGGCCGATAACGAAGGCGCGCTGCTCGGACAGATCGTGTTGCAGGTGCTGCGCCACGAAGGCGTGCCCGTGGTCGACCGCACGCAGCTGGGGCCGACGTCGATCGTGCGCCGCGCGTTGCTCAACGGTGACCTGGACATCTACCCGGAGTACACCGGCAACGCCGCGTTCTTTTTCCACCGCGAGAACGACCCGGCCTTTCGCGACGCGGCGAAGGCGTATGCGCTGGCCGCCTCGCTCGACCTCAAGGCGAACAAGCTGGCCTGGCTGACTCCCGCGCCTGCCGACAATCACTGGGCCATCGGCGTCCGCCGTGACATCGCCGCGAAGGAGCGGCTGCGCACGCTGGACGATTTCGCACGATGGGTGAACGGAGGGGGCGACGTGCTGCTCGCCGGCTCCGCGGAGTTCGTGGAAAGCGAGGCTGCGCTGCCCGCGTTCCAGGCCGCGTATGGCTTCACCCTTCGTGGCAGGCAATTGCTGGTGCTTGCCGGCGGCGATACCTCGGCGACGATCAAGGCGGCGGCGGAAGGGACTTCCGGCGTCAACGCGAGCATGGTCTATTCCACGGACGGCGCGATCGCTGTGACGGGCCTGGTGGTGCTCGAGGACCCGAAGCACGTGGAAATGGTCTACCAGCCCGCGCCCGTCGTGCGCGAGGATGCGCTGAAGCGTTATCCCGCGATGCGCCCGGCGCTGGAGGCCGCGTTCCGGCCACTGACCGTCGACGTGCTGCGGATGCTCAACGCGCGTACGCAGATCGACGGGGAGGACGCGGCGACCGTGGCGGCGGATTACCTGCGCTCCCATGGATTACTGAAATGAAGGGGGCTCGCCCGTTCGAGGCCTTGCCGGTCATCGTGCTATCGGTGATCGGGCTGCTGGCGGCGGCGTTCGGGGCGTTCCTGCATGTCGCGCCGAACCGCCTGCTCGCCGGCGAAGCGATCCATCCACACCCGTGGTTGTGGATGGGCGCGTGGTCCATCGTGATGGCCTGCGCCGTGTCAGGGCTTCCGCGGCATCGTCTGGTCGCCGTCTCCTTCGCCTGGGCGGCGGTGGCCGGCCTGCCGCTGCTCGCCGGTCTCGACGCGCAGCGCATCCTCGCCCACGCCGCACCGTCGACCCGCGTTCAACTGGGCGCGGGGTTCTGGCTCATGTGGCTCGCCGCCGCGCTGTTGCTGCTCGACCGGTTGCGTGGTGCGCGCATCGCGGTGCAAGCCACGGCGTGGCTGGCGGCGCTGGCGCTCGTCGTGGCCCAGTGCGCCACGGGCATGCTCGACGGGCTTGCGTTGCTGCGTGAATGGCACGCGCAGCGCGCGCCGTTCGCCGAAGCCTTGTCCGTCCACCTGCGGCTCAGCGCGATCACCCTGGTGCTGGCCTTGCTGACCGGTGCGCCACTGGGCTGGTGGGTATGGCGAGGACGAAGGAACGACGGCCTGCTCGTGGGCGTGCTCGCCTTCCTGCAGACGGTGCCCTCGCTCGCGCTGTTCGCATTGCTGATCGGCCCATTCGCATGGCTGGCCCATGCGTGGCCCGCGCTGGGTTCGTTGGGCTTCGGTGGCACGGGCGCGGCGCCCGCGGTGTTCGCCTTGCTGCTGTATGCCCTGCTGCCCGTCGTGCGCTACACGGCGGCCGGCCTGGACGCCGTGCCCGCCGACGCCCGGGAGGCGGCGCGTGGATTGGGCATGAGCCGCATGCAGTTGCTTCTTCGTGTGCAACTGCCCCTGGGCTGGCCCGTGCTGCTCGCGGGGCTGCGTGTCGTCGCCGTGCAGACGATCGGTCTTGCCGCCGTCGCCGCGTTGATCGGCGCCGGTGGCCTCGGCCGTTTCGTCTTCCTCGGCATTGGGCAGGGCGCCACCGACATGGTGCTGCTCGGTACGCTGGCTATTCTGGTCCTGGCATTGGCCGTGGACCTTCTTTTCCAGGGCCTGCTCGCCCTCACGGAGCGTCACGCATGATCGAGTTCGAGCACGTCGGCAAGCGCTTCGGCGAGCACATGGTGATCGACGACCTTTCGCTACGCATCGACGACGGCGAGTTCTTCGCCCTGGTCGGCCCCTCCGGTTCGGGTAAGTCGACCCTGTTGCGCACGGTGAACCGGCTGGTACATGTCGACGCGGGCACGGTGCGTGTCGACGGCGAAGATGTCGCCACGCGCGACGTGGAGACCTTGCGCCGTGGCATCGGCTACGCGATCCAGTCCGTCGGGCTATTTCCGCACCGCACCGTGGCCGAGAACATCGGTACCGTGCCGCGTCTTCTGCGTTGGCCCGGGGAGGCGATCCGCGCGCGCGTCGCGGAGTTGATCGAACTGCTGCGGCTGGATGAACCCGGTATCGCCGATCGCTATCCGCATACGCTTTCCGGCGGCCAGCAACAACGTGTGGGCGTGGCGCGCGCACTCGCCGCCAGGCCGCGCATCGTGTTGATGGACGAGCCGTTCGGCGCGTTGGATCCACTGACGCGCGAGTCCCTGCAGACGAGCCTCAAGGCGATCCAGCGCGACACGGGAACCACCATCCTGTTCGTCACCCACGACATGGATGAAGCCTTCGGCCTGGGTGACAGGGTCGGCCTCATGCTGGACGGAAAGCTGGCCCAGGTCGGCGCACCCCTGGCCTTCCTCCGGCACCCGGCCGACGAGCGCGTGCGCGACTTCGTCGGCGGCACGCGTGCGCGACTGCGCGAACTGGCGGTGCGTACCGTGCGCGACAGCATGCGCAACGGCGAACGGGCCGAGGGCGAGGCGGTCGAGGCGGGCGCATCGTTGCAGGACGCCCTGGGCGCGATGCTCGCGCAGGGCCGCGACCGCCTGCCCGTGTGCGAGGGCGGTGAGCAGGTCGGGGCGATCGTGCTGACAGACCTCGTGGCGCGCCCATGAAGCTGGCGGTGACCCTCGCCGTGCTGGTCGCGCTCTTGCTGGCGCTGCCTCATTCGGCGCCATTGTTCCATGCATGGCAGCCGTCGCTTCCGCATCCGCTTTACACGCGCACCTCCTTCCTCGCGCTGACGCTGGCCCACTTTGTCCTCGTGCTGGCCGCCACGCTCGCCGCGGTGGCCATCGGTTTGACGCTCGGCATCCTTGCGACGCGTCCGCCTGGCCGCTCGTTGCTGCCGACGGTTCGCGCGGTGGCGGTGATCGGCCAGACGTTCCCGCCGGTCGCCGTGCTGGCCATCGCCGTGCCGCTGCTCGGCTTCGGCGCCGCGCCGACGCTGTTCGCGCTGGTGCTGTATGGCGTCCTGCCGGTGCTGGGGCAGGCCGTGGCGGGCCTGGACCAGGTACCGGCCGCCGCGTTGCACGCGGCCGACGGCATGGGCTATGGGCGTTGGCGCCGCTTGCTCGACGTGGAACTACCGCTCGCGGCGGGGCCGATCATGGCGGGCATTCGTCTTTCGGCGATCGTCAGCGTGGGCACGGCGACCATCGGCTCGGCGGTCGGCGCGACGACGCTGGGTTCGCCGATCGTCGAGGGGCTGGTGGGGAACAATCCGGCTTACGTGGTGCAGGGCGCCTTGCTGGTGGGCGTGCTGGCGTTGACGGTGGATGCGGCGCTGGCGACGGTGGAGAGGCGCGTGCGGCGGTCGGATCGCCGCTGAAGCGGCGATGGGGTCACCAGATCCTCACCCGCTGCTTCGGGTCCAGGTACAGCTTCTGCCCCGGCTTCGGCTGGAAGGCGTCGTACCAGGGATCCAGGTTGCGCACCGTCTGCGCGCGGAACTCACCCGGTGCGTGGCCATCGCCGATCACCTGCTGGCGCAATGCCGCATCGCGCGTCTTGGTGCGCCACGACTGCGCGTAAGCGAGGAAGAAGCGCTGGTCGCCGGTCAGCCCGTCGATTACCGGCGCGGGCTTGCCCCCAAGGCTTTCCTTGTACGCGGCATAGGCGATCGCCAGGCCCGATACGTCCGCGATGTTTTCGCCGAGCGTCTGCTGGCCGTTGACGTGCAGGCCCGGCAGCGGCTCGTACTCGTTGAACTGCTCGACCAGGCGCTGGCCCGCTTCCTTGAAGTGCTTCTCGTCGGCTGCCGTCCACCAGTTGGCGAGGCGTCCCTGGGCATCGAACTCGGCACCGGTGTTGTCGAAGCTGTGGCTGATCTCATGCCCGATCACCGCGCCGATGGAGCCATAGTTGGAGGCGGCGTCGGCCTTCGGATCGAAGAACGGCGCTTCCAGGATGGCGGCGGGGAAATTCAGCGCGTTCTGCAACGGCAGGTTCACCGCGTTGACGGTCTGCGGTGTCATCCACCATTCGTCGCGATCCACCGGCTTGCCCAGCTTGGCGACCTGGTGGTGGTACTCGGCGAGTTCCGCGCGGGCATGGTTGCCGAGCGGATCGTCGGGCCGGACCTCCAGCTTCGAATAATCGCGCCAGGAGTCGGGATAGCCGACGCCGACCTTGACGGTGGCGATCTTCGCCCTGGCTTTCTGCTTCGTGCCGGCGGACATCCAGTCGAGCGTGTCCACGCGCGCGTCGAACGCCTTGAGGATGTTCTTCACCATGTCCTGTACTTCCGCGCGCGACGAGGCCGGGAAGTACTGCTTCACGTAGAGCTGGCCCATCGCGTCGCCGAGGTCGGTGTTCACGCGGCCGAGACCGCGCTTCCAGCGGTCGCGCTGCTTCGGCGTGCCGGAGAGGGTCTTGCCGTAGAAGTCGAAGGCGAGGGCGTCGTAGGCCTTCGGCAGCAAGCCGGAAGCGTTCTCGTTGATGGTGTGGAAGCGCAACCAGGCCTTCCAGGTATCCAGCGGCTCACTGGCGACCAGGGCGGCGAACTTCGTCACCGTGGCCGGTTGCCAGACGATGAAAGTCGGCTGGCCGTCGAGACCGGCGGCCTTGAACCACGCGTTCCAGTCCATGCCTGGTGCCTTGCCCGCGAAGCTCGTGCGCGGCCACGGGTTGTTGGCCTTATGGATGTCTTCGCTCTCGACGATGGACAGCTGGGCCTGGGCGATCTTCGTTTCGAGGGCGACGATGGCCTTCGCCTTGCCGGCGGCATCGGGCGTGCCCGCCTGCGCGAGCAGGGCCTGGACGTAGGCGGCGTATTTCTCGCGCGTCTCGACCATGTCCTTGTCGTTCTTCAGGTAGTAGTCGCGGTTGGGCATGCCCAGGCCGCCCTGCAACAGGTAAGGCATGTTTTTCGAGGGATCCTCGAGACCCTGGGCGACGAAGAGGCCTAGCAGGTGTTCGGTGTCGAGGTTGGTCGCGTTGATCGGATCGACGTCGGCTCGCAGCTGCGCACCGAGTGCCGCCGAGAGCTGCGTCTTGTCCTTGATCGCGTCGATCCGCGCCAATGCCGGTTCGAGCGGCTTGAGACCGGCCTTCTCGATGGCCGCCTCGTCCATGTACGCCTTGTAGTAGTCGGCGATGAGGCGCTCGTTGCTGCCCGGCGCCGCCTTGCCGTCGCTGGCCGCCTTGAGCAGGTCCGCGTTGCGCTTCTCGGCTTTCTGGAACACCTCCAGGAAGATGCCGGTGCTGGCCCGGTCGGCCGGAATGACCACGGTCTTCTTCCAGTTCCCGTTGGCGTAGCCGTCGAAATCGTCGCCGGGCTGCACCGAGCGGTCGATGCCCTTGAGATCGATGCCCGAGGGCTGGCCGACGGCTAGCGCGCCCGTGGAAGCGAGGCCGCAGGCGATCGAGGCGGCGAGGATCCGGTGGATGGTGGCCATGGAAGGGTCCTTGCGGGTGGGGCGCCCACGATAGCCCTCGCCGTGGCGCTTGTGTCCATGACCGATGGACTAGGCGCAAGGCCACCTCACGGGCCCCACAAAGCAGCCGGGGGGATGTGCCCTAATGATCGTCCGGCTTCGCAACGAGGCCGGTAACGGGGCGGGCCGCGGGTCGCCCGGGCCCGCCCGACCATCATTGGCAGCAGATCTTTAGGGAGATCTTTATGAACGCACGTTTCGAACTGACCGGCTCGCAGACCGAGATCGCCAGCTATCCGCTTTGGGCACAGGACATGGTGTCGTCCTGCGAGGATACCCGGCGGGGGATCGTCAACCATGAGATGTGGACGGCGATGTGCGCCGCCACCCTCGACCCGCAGACCACGCGCAACTTCATGGTCGGGGTCTGGCCGGTGATCGAGCGGTTCCCTGGCTATATGTCGCATAGCCTGTTGAAGACCCGTTATGGCCGCAGCCCGGGCGACGATCTCGCCCGGCGCTGGCTGGTCCGCAACATCCGGGTGGAGCAGAACCACGCCGAGTACTGGCTGAACTGGGCGGAGAGCGCGGGGGTGCCGCGCGAGGACGTGCTGGCGGCCGAGCCGCCCAAGGGCTCGCAGGCCCTGGCCGACTGGTGCGAGGAGGTGTCCCGCAACGACTCGCTGGCCGCCGGCATCGCCGCGACCAACTATGCCGTGGAGGGAGCTACGGGGGATTGGTCGCAGCTCGTCTATGAAAGCAAGGCTTATGCCGAAAGCTTGCCGGTTTCCGGCCGGAAAGCCGGCCTTCGCTGGCTTCAGCTTCACGCCGCGTATGACGATACCCACCCGTGGGAGGCCCTGGAAATCGTCTGCGCCCTGCTCGGGACCAACCCCCCGGTGGACCAGGTCGAGCACATCAAGGAGTGCGTTCGCCGCAGTTATGTGTCCATGAGCATCACGCTGGACCGTTGCATGGACGCGGCCGGATCGATCCGCAAGTGGAACGAGGCGGCGGCGTAACTCGCAAGTTGGGCGTCATATGGAGCACTATCACGACCGGTTGAGGAACAAGGGGATCCAATGCGCCGCCTCGAGGCCAATCACCAGCAGCTTCTGTCCAGGCGCCTCAGGCCGCTGGCCTATGCCTTGGTGGCGGTCGTCGGCCTCATCCTCACCCTGACGTGGGTCGCGCTCCAGACCCAGGTGACCCTCGCCGGTTTTCTCAACGGCGAGAGTCTCTGGTCCAAGGCGCAGAAGCAGTCGGTCATCGACCTGGACGCCTACGCCGCCCACGGCCGGCCGGCGGACCTCGCCGGATTCAGGCGGAACTACGCCGTGCTCATGTCCGACCGCTGGGCGCGCGACGCGATCGCCAGCGGCGACTTCTCCCATGCGGAGGTCAACGACGCCTTTGCCCGGGGCGGGGTGATCCCCGAGGCCATCCCGGGAATGGTCTTCATCTTCCAGTACTTCGACGGCATGCCTTACGTGCGTGAGGCCGTATCGGAGTGGCGTTCCGTGGACGGCAGCCTGGCCGACCTCGAAGACACGGCCGACCGCCTCGAGAAGGGCTATGGCGCCGGCACGTTGCAGCCGGCCGACGTCGCCGCCGAAAGAACGCGGATCGCCACGCTCAACAACTACATCGAACCCCGCGCCAAGGCGTTTTCCCTTTACATCGCCAATGGCGCCTCGTGGCTTGGCCGGGTGCTGTTCTTCACGGTGCTCGGCGTCGCCGCCCTGGCCTCGTTGCTTTGGCTGCGCATGGCGGGACGCATCCTCGCCGGGATCCGCGGCACGGAGGAGCGCTACAGCCTCCTCTTCGACAGCGCCGCGGATGCCATTTTCATGGTCGACGAGGAGAGCGGTCTCATCCTCGACGCCAATCGCCGCGCCGCCGCGTGGCTGGGCTGTTCGCGCGAAGAACTCACCGGGATGGAACTGGCGAAGCTTTTCGTGGAGGGCTCGCCCGACACGGGCGTCGGCAGCCTGCGCAATCCGGACGGCAGCCTGCGCCCGGTGGAGACACAGAGCAGCCTCGTCGTCTGGGGCGCGCGTCGCGTGTCGCAGGCCATCGTGCGCGACATTTCCGACCGCGTGGCCATGGAGCAGGAGCGCAAGATCGCCTCCGAGGCGCTGGCCAGCATCGCGGAGGGCGTGATCATCGCGGACGCCGACCGCCGGGTCACCACCGCCAACGCGGCGCATACGAAGCTCACCGGGTACCCCGTGCAGGCGCTGCGCCGTACCCGCTTCGACATCACGCGGACGCTGCCGGATGGCCGTCCCTTGCCGCAGTCCTTGTGGGACGACATCGCGGCGGGCGACAACTGGGTGGGCGAGGTGGAAAGCCGCCGCGCGGATGGCAGCACCTACCCGGAACTGATGAGCATCAGCACCATCCGCGACCGTGACGGACGTCCGCAGCACTACGTGGCCGTGGTCTCGGACATCACGGCGCGCAAGGCCGACCGCCAGCGCCTGCAACACCTCGCCACGCACGATCCGCTCACCGGCCTGGTCACCCGCTCGGAGTTCGAACGCCGCTGCGCCGAGGCGATCACCCGCGCGGCGCACGAGCGTGGCGCGGTGGCGGTGCTGTTCGTCGACCTCGACGCGTTCAAGGTGGTGAACGACAGCTACAGCCACGCCACGGGCGACGCCTTGCTGATGCGCGTCGCCGAGCGTATCCGCGCCCAGCTCTCGCCGCACGACGTCGCCGGCCGCATCGGTGGCGACGAATTCACCGTGCTGCTGGCCGACCTGCGCTCGCGCGAGGAAGCGCTGGTGGTGGCGGAGACCATGCTCGCCGCGCTGGCCCGCCCCTTCGACCTGGGCGATTACGAACTCTATGTGAGCGCGAGCATCGGCATCGCGGGTTACCCGCTGGACGGCAACGACGCGGTCACCCTGATCGCCAACGCCGACGCGGCGATGTACGTGGCCAAGACCGAAGAGCGCAACGCGCTGCGTTTCTACACCCCGAAGATGCATGCCGACGCGCGGCGCCGCCTCAAGCTGGCGTCGGAGTTGCGCCAGGCGCTGATCCGGAATGAATTTCACCTCGTCTACCAGCCGAGCGTCGAAATGAAGAGCGGGCGCATCGTGGCCGTCGAGGCCCTGATCCGCTGGCGCCACCCGGAGCGGGGCAACGTCGGCCCGGACGAGTTCATCCCGATCGCGGAGAGCCTCGGCCTGATCCGCCAGATCGACCAATGGGTGCTGGAGACGGCCTGCCGCCAGTTGCTGCAATGGGACGAGGCGCGCCTCCCGCCCTTGCGCATGGCGGTCAACGTATCGGCCGGTTCGTTCGGCCATCCCGACTTCCTGCAGGGCGTCTTCCAGGCGCTGGAGGAGATCGGCATCCCCCCGAAGCGCTTGCTCGTGGAACTGACCGAGAGCGCCATCCTGCGCCTGGGCGAGGATACCGAGCGCGCCATGCAGGCCCTGCACAACCTGGGCGTGGCGGTGGCCATCGACGACTTCGGTACCGGCTATTCGTCGCTCGCTTACCTGAAGCTGCCGGCGGTGGCGTATCTCAAGATCGACCGCTCCTTCGTCACCGGATTGCCGATGAATGCGAACGACGTGGCGATCACGGAAGCGATGGTCGCTATCGCGCGAAGCCTCGACCTGCACACGATCGCCGAAGGCATCGAGACCGAAGGCCAGCATGAGTTCCTGCTCCGCGCCGGCTGCCAGGAAGGACAGGGCTTCCTGTATTCGCGTCCGCTGCCGCCGGACGAGATCGAGCGCCTGCTGGCGCCACGGGCCACGGGCGGCAAGCGCCTGTCGCTGGTCCCGCCCAAGCGCGCGTGACCCGCCGAAGGGCGTTCAGCGAAAGGCATGCCGTGCCAAGAAGGTGCGGCCTCTTCGAATCAGAATGACCAGCCCCATATAGGCGGTCATGTACCCGCGCAAGGATCCATCGTGTCCCACCACGACCCCATCGTCTTCCTGTTCGACGTCGACAACACCCTGATCGATAACGACCGCTTCAGTGCGGACCTCCGTGCCCGCCTGGAACGCGATTTCGGCGCGGAGGGCCGTGCCCGCTACGAGGCCATCGACAAGGACATCCGCGGCCAGGTCGGCTACGCCGACTACCTGGGTGCGTTGCAGCGCCTGCGCGGCCAGGCGAGCAGCCCCGAATTCATGGCGATGTCGTTCTTCCTGCTCGACTACCCCTTCGACGAGCGCCGCTTCCCCGGCGTGCTGGAAGCCATCGCGCACCTGCGCACGATCGGCCGTCCGGTGATCATGTCCGACGGTGACACCGTGTTCCAGCCGCGCAAGATCCGCCGCGCGGGGCTGTGGGAGGCGTTCCGGGAAGACGTGCTGATCTACGTGCACAAGGAAGAGATGCTCGACGACATGCGCCGCCGTTATCCCGCGGACCACTATGTGATGGTGGACGACAAGCCGCGCATCCTGGTGGCGTTGAAGAAGCTGCTCGGCGACAAGGTCACCACGGTGTTCGTGAAGCAGGGGCACTATGCGGCCGCTGCGGGCAAGGAACTGGAAGAGACGCCGCCGGACATCACGATCGATACGGTGGCGGAGCTGGCGACGATGCGCCGCGAGGATTTCCTGGCGGCGGCCTGACCGACCGCCATCGCCGCTTTAGCGGCTATGCCTTCGGGTGGGAAGCCGCTTTAGCGGCGATGCCTTCAAGGTAGGAGCCGACCCTGTCGGCGATTCACGCCTCGAAAGCCCCCCGCACCCACTCCACGCCATCGCCTTCGAACGCCAGCACGTCGAACCGGCAAGGCCTGCGCGCATCGTGCGGATGCCACGCGATCCACAGGTGCGCCGCGCTGATCAGCTTGCGCCGCTTGGCCGCCGTCACCGATCCCAGCGCGCCGCCGAAGGCGCCATTGCACCGGTAGCGCACCTCGACGAACACGACGGTATCGCCCTCGCGCATCACCAGGTCGATTTCGCCATGCCGGCAGAGGAAGTTGGCGCGGACGAGGCGCAATCCCCGTTCTTCGAGAAATGTCCGGGCCGCGCCTTCGAAACGGTCGCCGGTGGCGCGGCGCGGAGTGGTTTTTTTCGTTGCCGTCACGCGAACTCCCGGTTCGCGCCGGCGGGGGATCAGCCCCCGCCGCTTTCGACGTCGGGAGCCGTGGCCGGCGCTTCGAGTTCGAGGCTACCCGCGACGGGGCGTGCCACGCCGTCGGCGAAGCGCGCCCAGATGAGTACGCGGCGCACGCGGCCGAACTCATCCGCGACCAGTTGGCCGGTCGCGCCGGGCAGGTAGCTGCCTGGATGACCGCGCATCCAGTCGATGTAGGGCACCAGGCCCCACGCGTCCATGCCGAAGGCGAACAACCGCGCCGTCACGCCCTTGGTCGACGGCAGCGCGTTGTTGAGATCCGCGCGCCGCGGCAGTCCCGGCTGTGCGTCGAACAACCAGGGCGCGTCGCAGAACTCCACGCCTTCGAGGTCGCGATCCGCCGTCGCATCGTCACCGCCCGCGTAGACGTGCGAGGTGGCGAAGACCGGCAGCGTGTTTTTCGCCAGGCGCAGTTGGGGCAGCAGGAGACGTGCCTGCTGCGGTTTCATGCTGATGAAGACGCCGCTGGTGGCGGGATCCTGTCCGACCGGCTCGGACAGTTGCGAAGCGAAATCGATGCTCCCCGAGTCCAGCGTCACCTGGCCGGCCAGCGTGCCACCGCGGGCTTGCCATTCGGCCTTGAACGCGTTGCCCGCACGGCGCGCGAAATCGTCGGTGGATACGATCACCGTGGCGGTTCGCATGCCGCGATCGGCCATGTGGTCGGCCACCTGGGCGCCCTCGGTTTCCGGCAGCAAGCCGAACTCGTTGGCGCCGGCGGGCGGCAGGTTCTTGTTGTCGTTCGGGTAGTTCAGCGTGAGCATCGGCGCGGGCAGGGCGCCCTTGGCGAAGATCGCGGAAACGCCGTCGCGATTGAGCGGGCCCACGACGAAGCGCGCGCCTTCGGCCACGGCCTTGTCGTAGGCGGCGACGGCATGCTGGGCATCGTTGCCGGAATCGTAGACGGCCACTTCCGGACGGGGCGCATCGTTATGCGCCGCCTCTATGTAGTTGGTGAAGAACCCGTCGCGGATGGCGGCGCCCGCACCGGCCAGCGGGCCGGACAGCGGCAGCAGCAGCGCGACCTTGGTCGGCACCTTGTATCCCTCGCGCACGCCCTTGTCGCCGGTGACCGTGCCGACGGCCTGGTCGAGCACGGCCGGCGCACGGCTCACGCTGCCGAGCTGGGCCTGGGCTTCCGTTACCCAGGGTTTCATCGGATCGTTAGCCGGAAGGGCACCACCGCGTTCGGCCAGCGCTTGCGCACCGAGGCCCGTGAGCTGGGTGAGGATTTCCTTGCGGTTCTGCTCGCGGTCGATGCCGCGCAACTGGCCGTCCAGTTCGATCCGGGTCTGCGCCGCGCTCCACGGATCGCCGGCGGCGGCCTGGGCGCGGGCGCGCAATTCGGCGAGGCGCTGGTCGATCTGCGGCGACACACGCGACGACGGCTTACCGGTAAGCGAGAGCGCGGTCTTCGTGTCGTTGTTCTTCAGGGCGACTTCGGCGCGCAACGCATCGAGGCGCAAGGCGTCCTCGCCTTCGAGGCGAGAGCGGCGAACATCGGCGACGATGGGAGCCGCGCGGTCGAGGGCCCCTTCCTGACGGTACGACTCCGCGGCGAGCAGCTTGTAATAGTCGCGGTGGTCGCCGTCCTGCGCGGCCAGCGCGAGGTAGGCCTGCGCGGCCTGGTCGAACTGGCCCTTGATATAGAGCGCCTGCGCCGCCTGGGTGGCTTCACCCGAAGGTGCGGCACCGTGCTGGACTCCGCCCTGCGTCACGCAACCGGCGAGGCCGGCGGAAAGCAGGAGGACGAGGGTGGTGGCGCGGATCGATCGCATCGCAACGGATTCCTTGACTGCACGAAGGCGCCCTCCGGCGCCGAAACGACCGGATCATAGCCCATCGCTCCGCGAGGCCGTTGTGAGCCGGCCCGTGCTTGCGCCGATCCGGCCCCTGCCAACCCTGATCCGGCTCCCGGCCGATCCTGGTGGGAGCCGACCCCGTCGGCGATAGCCCGCCCGCCGGTCAAGCCCCGTAAAGCGCCTTCCGCGGCGCACCGGTGATCGCGGCCGCCAGCTTCGCCGCCTTGGCGGGAGGCAACTCATCCTTGAGGATCGCGAACACACGCAGGCCCTCGGCCAGGCGCTCCTCCTCGCCGGCTTCGCGGCCGGCGACCATCACCACGAATTCCCCGCGCTGCTGGTTCGGATCGGCGGCCACGCGCTCGACCAGGGCGGCGAGCGGGCCATCGAGCACGGTTTCGAACATCTTGGTGAGTTCGCGCGCAACGACCGCCTCGCGTTCGACCCCGAAGATATCGCGCATGTCCTGCAGCGATTCGAGGATGCGGTGCGAGGACTCGTAGAAAATCACGGTGCGCGTTTCGCCGGCCAGTTCACCGAGTCGCGCACGGCGGGCCCCTGCCTTGGCTGGCAGGAAGCCCTCGAAGACGAAGCGATCGCTCGGCAACCCGGCCACGGAAAGCGCCGCGACGACCGCGCTGGGACCCGGAACGGGGCTGACCCTCAGCCCCGCCGCCCGCGCCGCGCGGACGAAGCGGAAGCCGGGGTCGCTGATCAGCGGCGTGCCTGCATCCGAGACCAGGGCGATGTCGTCGCCGCCGCGCATGCGCTCGACGAGGCTGTCGACCGCCGTACGCTCGTTGTGGTCGTGCAGCGCGACCAGTGGCGTCTCGATGCCCAGGTGCTGGAGCAAGGGGCGCGTATGCCGCGTGTCCTCGGCCGCGATGACCTTCACCCGGCGCAGCGTCTCGATGGCGCGGGCGCCGATGTCGTCGCGATGGCCGATCGGCGTGGCGACGACGTGCAGCGTGCCGGGACGTGGTGATGACATCGGGGGATCCGCTGGACAGGGCGGATCATTCTACGTGCAGGTGCCGCTTCTGCCGTACAATCGCAGGTGGAGTCGGCCGGACAGTCGCGTCGCGCCTTCGGGCGTATCGAGGAAAGTCCGGGCTCCACAGGGCAGGGTGCCAGGTAACTCCTGGGCAGCGTGAGCTGACGGCCAGTGCAACAGAGAGCAGACCGCCGATGGCCCCGAAAGGGGATCAGGTAAGGGTGAAAGGGTGCGGTAAGAGCGCACCGCGTGCGGGGCTAACGCCGCATGGCACGGTAAACCCCACCCGGAGCAAGACCAAATAAGGGAACCATGACGCGGCCCGCGTCGTTCCCGGGTAGGTTGCTGGAGCCTGGCGGTGACGCCAGGCCGAGAAGAATGACTGTCACGTCGCAAGACGCACAGAACCCGGCTTACAGGCCGACTCCTTTTTCTTCCAGGCATCGCGGCGCCGTCTCACAGACGGCGCCGCGGCGTTTCCAGGTACGGGTGGTCTGGGACAAACAGATGGCCGGGCTGTGATGGCTGTGGCGAGCCGTGGTGGGAGCCGACCCTGTCGGCGATCCCGCGGCAGCGGGCCAGATTACGGCAAGCACCCATCGCTGACAGGGTCGGCTCCCACCAGGGTGGGTTCCACCATGGCGGCTGCCAATGGTCGGACGCCATCGCCGGAAGCCGACTTCGATGAACGTGGAGTTCAGTCGGGGGTGGTTTTGCATCGTTCGGCGACCGCTGGAACCGCGAGATCTGTCACAAAAAACCTCAACGATTCAACCACCTTCCGCCCCTTCCTCAGAAACGGCTGGAAATTGGCATGAACGTGAGCTTTCTCCTTGATTCACAAGAAAAAATTCCTTGACAGTCTCAGGACCCGAGACTATCGTGGGCCCCAGTGTTAAATCGTGGGATTTGGTGGGGCGGCCAACGAAGATGTTTCAAGGCGAGACAGCCATCACGGTCGACGACAAAGGTCGTCTGACGATTCCGACGTCGTATCGGGATCTGGTGGCTGACGCGTGCGCGAATCGTCTGGTCGTGACCTACAACCCGTTCGAGACCGGCTGCCTCTGGATCTTTCCGTACGCGGAGTGGGAGCAGGTGCGTGACCAGGTCAATGCGCTGCCCAGCGTGAAGGCCGTCCACCGGGCGTTGCAGATGAAGTTGGTGGGCGCCGCGGCCATCGTCGAACCCGACGGAGCGGCCCGCATCCTCCTCCCTTCCAGCCAACGATCGGCGGCAGGCATAGAAAAAAAAGCCGTGTTGCTCGGCATGGGCAAGAAGTTCGAGCTCTGGAGCGAACTGGCCCACCTCGCGAAGATCCGCCAGACGATCGGCGAGGACGACATCAGCGACGACATGGCGGAGCTGCGGTTGTGACGACGAACTAACTTTCGAGGTTTTTTGGTGGAACGGGAGCGGGATGTGGCAATGGCGGGGCGCGATGTGCACATCCCTGTGATGCTCGACGAAGTGCTGGAGGGCCTCGCCTTGCGCGAGAACGGGCGTTATCTGGACGGGACTTTCGGCCGCGGCGGTCACGCCCGGGCGATCCTCGCCCGTCTCTCCGACGCCGGCAGGCTCTTCCTCATGGATCGCGACCCGGCCGCCATCGCCGTGGCCGAAGCCGGCCTCGCCACCGATCCCCGCGTATCCCTGCGCCACGACAACTTCGCCACGATGGGCGACTGGCCGGCCCTTGAAGGCGGCCTCGACGGCATCCTGCTCGACCTGGGCGTGTCTTCCCCTCAGCTCGACGATGCCAGCCGCGGTTTCAGCTTCATGGCCGACGCGCCGCTGGACATGCGCATGGACACCACGCGTGGCATCAGCGCGGCGGAGTTCCTTGCCGATGCCGGCGAGGCCGAGATCGCACAGGTCCTGTGGACCTTCGGCGAGGAGCGCTTCAGCCGCCGCATCGCCAAGGCGATCATCGAGCGCCGCGCCACCGATCCCATCACGCGCACCGGCGAACTCGCCGAACTGGTCGCGCGTTGCGTCGGCCGCCGCGAGCCGGGCAAGAATCCCGCCACGCGTACTTTCCAGGCGCTGCGCATCCGCGTGAATGCCGAACTCGATTCCGTCGAGCGTGGCCTCGACGCCGCGCTGGAATTGCTCAACGTGGGCGGCCGCCTGGCGGTGATCAGCTTCCACTCGCTGGAAGACCGCACGGTGAAGCAGTTCATCCGCGGTCACGAGGGGCGCGTGCAGGGCAGCCGCCGCGGTCCGCCCGTCGAGGCGAAGACCGCCCGCCTGAAGCCCGTCGGCAAGGCCATCTTCCCGTCCGACGCCGAAGTGTCCGCGAACCCGCGTTCGCGCTCCGCCGTGCTGCGCATCGCGGAGAAACTCGCATGAAAGCCTTCGGCGCCGCCTGCCTCTCGATCCTGCTGCTGGCGGTCATCGCCAGCGCGATCGGCGTGGTGTGGACGCGCCATGAGAGCCGCGTGCTGTTCGTCGAGCTCTCGCGGCTGCAAAGCCAGAAGGACGATCTCGGCGTCGAATACGGCCGCCTCGAACTGGAACAGGCGACCTACGCCGAACCCAGCCGCATCGATGCGGACGCCCGCGGCAAGCTCGGCATGTTCACGCCGAAGCCGCAGGACATCCAGTTGGTGCGTCGATGAAGGCCCGTTACGGCAAGCCCGTCGTGCCGAGCCGCCGCCGCGGCCAGGGCCCGAGCCCGCGCAAGCGCATGACGGTGATCGTCGCGCTGCTCTGCGTTGCCGTCTCGGGCCTGGTGGTGCGCGCGTTCGACCTGCAGGTGGTACGCAAGCAGTTCTACCAGGACCAGGGCGACGCGCGTTTCCTGCGCGAGATGCCCATCGCGGTTTCGCGCGGCACCATCTTCGATCGCAATGGCGAGCCCCTGGCGGTGTCCACGCCGGTGGCTTCGATCTGGGCGAATCCGCCGGAAGTGCTGGAGAACGAGGACCGCATTCCGGAACTGGCCAAGGCGCTGCACGTCGACGCCGACGACCTGAAGCAGAAGATCGTGCAGCGCGCCGACAAGGAGTTCATGTACATCGCGCGCCAGCTGCGTCCGGAAGATGCGCAAGCGATCGTGGACCTGAAGATCCCCGGCATCGCCTCGCAGCGTGAATACCGCCGCTACTATCCGTCGGGCGCGGTGAACAGCCATATCCTCGGCTTCACCAATATCGACGACCACGGCCAGGAAGGCCTGGAACTGGCGTTCGACGAATGGCTGGCTGGAAAGCCCGGTGCGAAGCGCGTCATCCGCGACCGCATGGGTCATGTCGTCGAGGACGTGGAACTGGTGCGCGAGCCGCAGCCGGGCCGCGATCTCACCCTGTCGATCGATCGCCGCATCCAGTACCTCGCCTACAGCGCCCTGAAAGACGCGCTGGAGAAGAACAAGGCCGAGTCCGGTTCCATCGTCGTGATGGACGTGCACACGGGCGAAGTGCTCGGCATGGCCAACCTGCCCTCGTTCAACCCGAACGCGGTGCGCGGCAGCACGCCGTCGGAACGGCGCAACCGCGCCGTCACGGACGTGGTCGAACCGGGTTCGACCATGAAGGCGTTCACCATGGCCGCGGCGCTCACCAGTGGCAAGTACACGCCGACCTCGCCGTTGATCGAGACGTCGCCGGGCACCTGGATGATGGGCGGCCATCCGGTACGCGATACCCACAACTGGGGCACGCTCACGCCCACGGGCGTGATCACGAAGTCGTCCAACGTGGGCGCGGCCAAGATCGCGATGACGCTGGACACCGATTTCCTCTACGGCGTCTATAAGTCGTTCGGGCTCGGCAACAGCACCGGCAGCGGATTCCCGGGCGAAGCGGCGGGTTACCTGCCCGTGGGCCGCACCTGGAAGCCGATCGAGAAATCGCGTCTGGCCTACGGCTACAACCTCAACGTCACGCCGTTGCAGCTGGCCACGGGCTATGCCGCCATCGCCAACGGCGGCGCGTTGCGCTCGCCGAGCTTCATCAAGGGCGCGGACAACCCGCCGAACCAAATCGTCACGCCCGACGTGGCGCACAACCTCGTGCGCATGCTCGAAACGGTGATGGCGCCGGGCGGCACGGGTTATGGCTTCGCCTCCGTCGCCAACTACAGTGTCGCGGGCAAGACCGGTACCTCGCACAAGAATTCCGCAGGCGGTTACTACGCCAACAACTACATCTCGTTGTTCGTCGGCATGATCCCGGCGAGCGCGCCGCGCCTGGTGACCGTCGTCGTCATCAACGACCCGAAGGGCGGCCACTACTACGGTGGTTCCGTGGCCGGCCCGGCCTTCGCCCAGGTGATGGAAGGCGCCGTGCGCCTGCTCGACATCCCGCCGGACAACGTGGGCCGCTGGTACGCGGGCGGTCCGAGCCAGGGCGGCCTGATCGGCACCACCAACGCGCAACCGCCACAGGCGGACGAAAGCGCCGCCGAAGAGGTGGTGCCATGACCATGCGCCTCACCGACTTGCTCGGTGGCTTCGCCGACGTATCCAGCGCCGGAGACATCGACGTGTCGGGCCTCGCCCTGGATTCTCGCGAGATCGTGCGCGGCGATGCATTCGTCGCGTTGCGCGGCATGAAGGGCCACGGCATCGAGTTCGCGGCCAAGGCGGTCGGGCAGGGTGCGGTGGCGATCCTCGCCGAGCCGCCGTTCGATGCCATCGACGCGGGCGTCCCCGTCATCACGGTCGACAAGTTGCGCGACAAGGCCGGTCCCATCGCCGCGCGTTACTACGGCGACCCGTCCCGCGCGCTCGATGTCATCGGCGTGACGGGTACCAACGGCAAGACCTCCACCGTCCAGTTGATCGCGCAGGCGCTGGCCTTCCTCGGCCGCAAGCCCGCCACGGTCGGCACGCTGGGCGCAGGCCTGCACGGCGCGATCGCCGAAGGCGAGCGCACCACGCCGGACGCGATCCGCATGCAGGCGCTCCTCGGCGAGTTCCGCGACGCGGGCGCCACGCATGTCGCGATGGAAGTGTCCTCGCACGCGCTGGAACAGGGCCGGGTGAACGCCATCGCCTTCGACGTGGCCGTGTTCACCAACCTCACCCGCGACCACCTCGACTACCACGGCACGATGGAGGCGTACGGCGCCGCCAAGGCCAGGCTGTTCGCTTTCGAAGGACTGCGCAGCGCGGTCATCAACGTGGATGACCCGTTCGGCGCGAAGCTGGCCAAGGGCCTCGGCGAAGGCATCGCCAAATTGCGCGTGTCGATGGCGGGCGACAGCACGGAAAAGGACGCCGAGGTCCGCGCGGACATCGTCGTCACGTCGGCGAAGGGCCTGTCGTTCAACCTCAATACCCCGTGGGGCATGCGCACCGTGCGCAGTTCGCTGCTCGGGCGCTTCAACGTGGCCAACCTGCTTTCGGTGGCCGCCGTGCTCGGCGCGCTGGGTGAGCCGTTCGACCGCATCCAAGCGGCGCTCGAGGCGCTGCAGCCGGTGAATGGCCGCATGAGCCGCCTCGGCGGCGACGGCCGCAAGCCGCTCGTGGTGGTCGACTACTCGCACACGCCCGACGCCTTGAAACAGGCACTGCTCGCCCTGCGCTCGCACACGAAGGGCAAGCTGATCTGCGTGTTCGGCGCCGGCGGCGATCGCGACCAGGGCAAGCGCCCGATCATGGCGGCTATCGCCGAGCGGCTCGCCGACGTGGTGATCGTGACCGATGACAATCCGCGCACCGAGGACGGTAATGCGATCGTCGCCCAGATCGTGGCCGGGTTCGCCCATCCCGACACCGTCATGGTCGAGCGCGACCGCGCGCAGGCCATCGCCCTGGCACTCGCCGACGCGAAGGCCGACGACGTCGTGCTGATCGCCGGCAAGGGCCACGAAACGTATCAGGAAGGTCCGGAGGGCAAGCGCCCCTTCGACGACCTCGCCATCGCCCGCGAGGCGATGGAGACGAGCAAGAAGGGAGCCCGCGCATGATGCGCCTGTCCGCCGTCGCCCTCTGGACCCGCGGCCGCCTGCAAGGCGCCGATGCCGAGGTGAGCGGTTTTTCCATCGATACCCGCAGCCTTCGAGCGGGCGATCTTTTCGTGGCCCTGCCGGGTGAGCACGTCGACGGGCACGACTTCGTCGCCGCCGCCGCGGAGCGTGGCGCCGTCGCCGCGCTGGTCACGCGTCCGGTCGACGCGCCGATTCCGCAGGTGATCGTCGACGATACCCAGGCCGCTCTGGGCGACCTGGCCAGCGCCGTGCGCGCGCAGCGCGACGTGCGCGTCGTCGGCATCACCGGTTCCAATGGCAAGACCACGGTGAAGACGCTCACCGCGTCGATCCTGTCCCGCCATGGCCGAACCCACGTCAACGCCGGCAACTTCAACAACGAGATCGGCATGCCGCTGACCTTGCTGGCGATGCCCGAAGACACCCGCTATGCGGTGCTGGAAATGGGCGCCGGCAAGCCGGGCGACATCGATTACCTCGCCGCCATCGCGCGGCCCGATATCGGCCTCGTCAATTCCATCGCGCCCGCGCATCTTGAGCGCATGGGCACGATCGAAGGCGTCGCCGAAACCAAGGGCGCGTTGTACCGGTCGCTGCCGGCCGACGGTATCGCCATCGTCAATGCGGACGACGAGCGCTTCGCCGGATTCTTCGCCAACCTGGCGGGTTCGCGCACCATCCTGCGCTATGCGCTGGACCATCGCGCGGACATCGGCGCGGACATCGTCGAAGAGCGCATCGACGGCACGCACTTCGTGCTCTCGACGCCGCATGGCGACGGCGACGTGCACCTTCCGCTGCCGGGTCGCCACAACGTGGCCAACGCGCTCGCGGCGGCGGCGATCGCCACGGCGCTCGGCGTGCCGGTGGACGTCATCGTCGAAGGCCTGGAGCAGGTACCGCACGTGCCCGGCCGGCTCGTGCTCGAACCGATGCCCGGTGGCTGGACCTTGATCGACGACAGCTACAACGCGAATCCCGGTTCAGCAGCCGCGGCGATCGATACGCTGGCGCTCGCCCGCGGCGAACGCTGGCTCATTCTCGGCGACATGGCGGAACTGGGACCGGACACCATGGAGCTTCATGCCGGCGTCGGCCGTCTCGCCCATGCGCGCGGCATCGAGCGCCTGCTCGCCACGGGAAGCAGGAGCGCCGCGGCGGTGGAAGCCTTCGGTCCGGGGGCGCAGCATTTCGCGACGCAAGAGGCACTGATCGAGGCCGCCTGCGCGCAGATCCACGAGGGCGTGACCTGCCTCGTGAAGGGGTCGCGTTCTTCCGGCATGGACCGGGTCGCGGCGGCAATGAAGAAATACGCTGAAGGAGCATTCCATGCTGCTTGAACTGGCGGAATGGATGGCTCGGCACTTCACGTCGCTGCATCTGTTCCAGTACATCACCTTTCGCGCGATCATGGCCGCGCTCACGGCGCTGGCTGTCTCGCTGCTGCTCGGGCCGGCGCTCATCCGCAAGCTCGCCGCGCTGAAGGCGGGCCAGGTCGTGCGCAGCGATGGTCCGCAGACCCACCTCGCGAAGGCAGGCACGCCGACCATGGGTGGCCTGCTCATCCTGTTCGCGGTCGGCATCGCCACCCTGCTGTGGGCCGACCTCGGCAACCGCTACGTGTGGGTGGTGCTGGCGGTGACCGTGCTGTTCGGCGCGATCGGCTTTTACGACGATTACCGCAAGCTGGTGCTGAAGGACAGCCGCGGCCTCGCCAGCCGCTGGAAGTATTTCTGGCAGTCGGTGTTCGGTCTCGGCGCCGCGGTGTTCCTCTACCAGACCCACCAGCTTCCGGCCGAGATCGCGCTCTACGTGCCCTTGTTCAAGCAGGTCGCCATCCCGCTCGGCGTGTTCTTCGTGGTGGTCGGCTATTTCATCATCGTCGGCTTCTCCAATGCGGTGAACCTCACCGATGGCCTCGACGGCCTCGCGATCATGCCGAGCGTCCTGGTATCGGGCGCGCTGGGCATCTTCGCCTACCTCGCCGGCAACAAGCTGTTCTCCGAGTACCTCGGCATTCCGGCGATTCCCGGTGCCGGCGAACTGGCGATCTTCTGCAGCGCGTTGGCCGGCGCGGGGCTCGGCTTCCTCTGGTTCAACACGTATCCGGCGCAGGTGTTCATGGGTGACGTGGGTGCGTTGGCGATCGGCGCCGCGCTCGGCTGCGTCGCGCTCATCGTCCGCCAGGAAATCGTGCTGTTGGTGATGGGCGGCGTGTTCGTGCTGGAAACCGCCTCGGTGATGCTCCAGGTCGGCAGCTTCAAGCTGCGCGGCAAGCGCATCTTCCGCATGGCACCGATCCACCATCACTTCGAATTGAAGGGCTGGCCCGAGCCGCGGGTCATCGTCCGTTTCTGGATCATCAGCGTGGTGCTGGTGCTCATCGGTCTTGCAACCTTGAAGGTGCGCTGAGAAAAGCATGTTCGGCTTCGGTAACAAGCAGGCGAAACGCCGTCAGGGCCCGCGGGGGAGCTTCGACCTCCCCTTGCTCGTGGCCGCGCTCGCGTTGGCCGCCCTGGGCGTGGTGATGGTCACCTCCAGTTCGATCGCCGTGGCCGACGGCTCGCACCAGGGCGCCTTCTATTACCTGAAGCGCCACCTCGTCTTCCTGTTCCTCGGTGGCTGCCTCGCCGCCGCCGCGATGCGTACGGAACTGAAGACGCTGGAGAAGCACAGCTTCCTGCTCCTGCTGGTGGGCATCATCATGCTGCTGATGGTGTTCCTGCCGGTGTTCGGCATGCGCATCAACGGCGCGCGGCGCTGGGTGAACCTGCTGGTCACCAGTTTCCAGCCGGTCGAGGCGGTGAAGCTCATCCTCGTCGCCTATCTGTCGAGCTATCTCGTGCGTCATCGCGAAGGCGTGGAGTACGAATTGTTCGGCGTGGTGAAGCCGGTGGGCGTCGCCGGTTTCATCGTGTTGCTGCTGCTGGCCCAGCCCGACTTCGGCTCGGCCGCGCTGGTCGTCGCCACCACCGTCGGCATGGTCTGGCTGGCGGGTGCGCGCATGCGCAACCTGCTGGTGCTCGCCACGCCGCTGGTGCCCGCGCTGATCTACGCGGCCACGGCGGAGGATTACCGCATCAAGCGCCTCACTTCCTTCCTCGATCCATGGAAAGACCCCTTCAACGACGGCTTCCAGCTGACCCAGGCGTTGATCGCCGTGGGTCGCGGCGAATGGACCGGCGTGGGGTTGGGCTCCAGCGTCCAGAAGCTGTTCTACCTGCCCGAGGCGCACACCGACTTCATTCTCGCGGTGCTGGCCGAGGAGCTCGGCCTCGCCGGGATCATGGTCGTCATTTTCCTCTACGTCGTGCTGGTCGGCCGCGGCCTCTACATGGGCCTCAAGGGCGTTGAACTCGGTCATCGCTTCTCCGGCTACGTGGCCTACGGCATCTCGCTGATGATCGGCTTTCAGGCGATGGTGTCGATCGGCGTGAACCTGGGCGTGCTGCCGACCAAGGGCCTCACCCTGCCGCTGATCAGTTCGGGCGGTTCGTCCGTGCTGATGACCTGCGCGATGGTCGGCGTGCTGCTGCGCGCCACCTTCGAGATCAACCGCGCCGAAGACGCGCGACAGACGGCGGTGCGCCTTCCCGCGAACGCCGTGCCCGATTCCGCCGCCGCGGCGGGAGGCATGGCATGAACGCGCCCGTGCTGATCATGGCCGGCGGTACCGGTGGCCACATCTTCCCCGGCCTAGCCGTCGCGGACGAACTGCGTTCGCTCGGTATCCCCGTGGCCTGGCTCGGTGCCGAGGGCGGCATGGAGACGCGCGTGGTGCCCGCGCATGGCCTGGACCTGCATACCGTCGCGGTCGGCGGACTGCGCGGCAAGGGCATGAAGACGCGTGTCCTCGCGCCGCTGATGCTCGCCCGTGCGTTGTTCGCTTCGCTGAAACTCCTGCGCACGCTGCGTCCGCGCTGCGTCCTTTCGATGGGCGGCTACGTGGCCGGACCGGCCGGCGTCGCCGCGCGGATCGCGGGAATCCCGCTGGTCGTGCACGAGCAGAACGCCGTCGCCGGGTTCACGAACCGCAAGCTCGCCTCGTTCGCCAGGAAGGTCCTGACGGGTTTCCCGAATGTGTTGCCGAACGGCGAGTGGGTGGGCAACCCGGTACGCGCGCGGATCGCCGCCCTGCCACCGCCGGAGGAACGCCTGGCCGGCCGGACCGGGCGCGTTCGCCTGCTCGTGCTGGGCGGTAGCCTCGGCGCCCGCACACTCAATCTCGTGATCCCCAAAGCGCTCGCGCATATGCGCGGCAATGCCAGCCTCGATAACGCCGAGCCGGAAGTGGTCCACCAGACCGGCGAGCGCGGCCTCGAGGAAGCGCGCGACGCGTACACCGAGGCGGCCGTGGCCGCCACCATCGTGCCCTTCATCGAAGACATGGCCGGCGCCTACGAGTGGGCCGATATCGTGGTTTGCCGTGCCGGTGCGCTGACCGTGGCGGAACTGTGCGCCGTGGGTATCGAAGCCTTGCTGGTGCCGTTCCCGCACGCCGTGGACGACCACCAGACGGTCAACGCGCGCGCCATGGTCGACGTCGGCGGCGCACGGCTGGTGCCCGACGCCACGCTGAATCTGCCCGGTGCCGAGGAGGCGCTCGCGACCATCCTGTTCGACATGATGCTGGACCGCCAGCAGATCCTTTCAGCCGCCAACGCGTCCCGCACGCTGGCCAAGCCCGACGCAGCAGCAACGATTGCCCGTCACTGCATGGAGGTTTCCGCATGACGCCCGGTCGTTTGCGTGCCCACGAAGATTTCATGACCTCGTTCCGCCGTGTCCATTTCATCGGCGTGGGCGGCGTTGGCATGAGCGGCATCGCCGAGGTGCTGTGCAACCTCGGTTACAGCGTGTCCGGTTCCGACCGCGCGCACTCGCCGACCACGGAACGCCTCGCCAAGCTGGGTATCGAGGTGCACATCGGCCACGAAGCCTCGAACGTGGATGGCGCCGACGTGATCGTCACTTCGAGCGCGATCCGCCAGGACAATGCGGAGCTCGTCGCCGCGCGCGCCGCGCGCATCCCGATCGTGCCCCGTGCGGAAATGCTCGGCGAACTGATGCGTTTCCGCCGCGGCATCGCCATCGCCGGCACGCATGGCAAGACCACGACGACGAGCCTGGTGGCGAGCGTGCTGGCCGAGGCCGACTACGATCCGACCTTCGTCATCGGCGGGCAGCTCAACGCCGCCGGCGCGAACGCGCGACTGGGTACGGGGCAATACCTCGTGGCCGAAGCCGATGAATCCGACGGCTCGTTCCTGATGCTCTCCCCGGTGATCGCGGTCGTGACCAACATCGACGCCGACCATCTCGAGAACTACAACGGCGATTTCGGCCAGGTGAAGAAAGCCTTCGGCGATTTCCTGCATCGCCTGCCGTTCTACGGCCTGGCCGTGCTGTGCATCGACGACGAGGAAACGGCGAAGCTGGCCGAGGACACCTCGCGCCGTCTGCTCACCTACGGCATCGACAAGCCGGGCGCGGACGTGACGGCGAGCAACGTGCGCCAGGTCGGTTTCGAGATGCATTTCGACCTGCACCTGCCCGGCATGGCCGGCACGTTGCCGGTGACGCTGAACCTGCCGGGCCGGCACAACGTGCAGAACGCGCTCGCCGCCGCGGCGGTGGGCTGGCAGCTGGGCGTGGAAGCGGAAGCGATCGCGCATGCGCTGGCACGTTTCGAAGGCGTCGGCCGTCGCTTCCATCGCCGTGGCGAGATCGCACTGGATACGGGCAGCGCGTTGTTGGTGGACGACTACGGCCACCATCCGCGCGAGTTGGCCGCCGTGTTCGCCGCCGCGCGTGGTGGCTGGCCCGAGCGCCGCCTCGTGGTCGCCTTCCAGCCGCATCGCTACAGCCGCACGCGCGACCTGCTCGACGACTTCGCCAAGGTGCTCGCCGAGGTGGACGTGCTCGTGCTGACCGAGGTGTACCCGGCTGGCGAGTCGCCCATTCCCGGTGCGGACGGGCGAGCCCTGGCGCGTGCGATCCGCGCGCGGGGAAAGACCGATCCGGTTCTCGTCGACCATCCGCGCGACCTGCGCGACACGCTGCCCGCCCTCGCGCGGGACGGCGACCTGATCATGCTGCTCGGCGCCGGCGACATCGGCGCGGCGGCCATCGAGCTGGCCAACGCCGGCAACCTGAGGACTCGTACGTGATGAGCAGTACCCGCTTCCCCCGCACCGTCACGGACGCCGCCGATTTCGGCCGCGTCGCCGTCGTGATGGGCGGCAATTCGGCCGAGCGCGACGTGTCGCTCGACTCCGGTCGCGGCGTGTTCGAGGCCCTGCGCTCCAGTGGCGTGGATGCCCACCTGATCGACGGTATTCCCGCCTTGCTCGACGCCGTGCGCGCGGGCCATTTCGCGCGCGTGTTCAACATCCTCCACGGCGCCGGCGGCGAAAATGGCGAACTGCAGGGAGCCCTGCAGTCACTCGGCGTGCCCTACACGGGCTCGGGCGTGCTGGGTTCGGCGCTGGCGCTGGACAAGGTGCGCGCCAAGCAGGTGTGGATCGCCCTCGGCCTGCCGACTCCGAAGTTCAAGGCGTTGCCGCGCGGTGCCGACGTGCACGCCGCAGCGCGCGAAGTCGGTTTCCCGCTGATCGTGAAGCCGGCCTGGGAAGGTTCCAGCGTGGGCGTGACGCGCGTGTTCGACGAATCCGGCCTCGACGCGGCGGTCGAACTGGCGCGCAAGTATCCGGGCGACATGCTTATGGAGACCCTCATCGAGGGCGACGGGAACGAAGGTGGCGAATTCACCGTCGGCATCCTCGGCCGCGAAGTGCTGCCCACGATCAAGATCGTCCCCAAGGGCGAATATTACGATTACAACGCCAAGTACATCGCGGAAGACACGCAGTACATCGTGCCCGGCCTGTCGGGCGAGGAAGAGGAAGCCATGCGCGCGCTCGCGCTGCGGGCCTTCGACGCGCTCGACTGCGTGGGTTGGGGCCGCGTCGACGTGATGCGTGACCATCACGGCAAGAACTGGTTGCTCGAAGTGAACACCGCGCCGGGCATGACCTCGCATTCGCTCGTGCCCAAGGCCGCTGCCGCCGCGGGCCTGGACTATGCCGCCCTGTGCTGGCGGATCCTCGAGACCTCGATGCAGCGGGAGGGCGCGAAGGCATGAAGGGAGTCGCCGCCACGCGGATCGTCGCCTGGGGTATCGCCATCACGCTGGTGGTGTTGCCCGTGGTCGGCGTGATGCAGGGTTGGTTCGCCGCCGGCCGCTGGCCGGTGACGCAGCTCAAGGTCGAGGCGGAGTTCGCGCACGTCAGCGCCGAACAGATCCGCAGCGCCGTGCTGCCGCGGCTCGGCAAGGGATTCTTCGCCACGGATCTGGAAGACGTGCGCCATGCAATCGGTGCGCTGCCCTGGGTGGAGTCGGTGGAGGTGCGCAAGCGCTGGCCCGATACGCTGCTGGTTCGTATCTACGAACGGCAGCCGTTCGCGCGCTGGAACGAAGACCGTCTGATCAGCCGCCAGGGCCTCGTTTTCGACGCGCCGGGTGCCGACCAGATGGGTGACCTTCCGCGACTGCGCGGTCCCGATTCGCGCCTTGCCGAGGTGGTGAGTTTCTACGCGCAGGCACGCAAGTCCTTCGAGGGGCGCACGGGCCTGTCCATCGTCGGCGTCAGCCTGAGCGAGCGCGGGAGCTGGAGTGTCACCACCGACAGCGGTGCCGAAATCGTGATCGGCGATCGCGACCAGGCCGATCGCCGTCTCGCGCGCTTCCTCGATGTCTACCCGCAACTCGTTGCAGGCCGGCAGGGCGGTTTCGCCTATGCCGACCTGCGTTACACCAACGGATTCGCCATCCGGTGGCCGCAACCGGAAACCACGGCCACACCCAAGGTCGGAAGCTGAGCTAACCATGAGAAACAAGAACGACAAACAGCTCGTCGTCGGCCTCGACATCGGAACCTCGAAGGTGGTCGCGATCGTGGGCGAATACGAACCGGGCGAACCGATCGAGGTGATCGGTATCGGCACGCACGTCTCGCGTGGCATGAAGCGTGGATCGGTGGTCGACATCGAATCCACCGTGCATTCCATCCAGCGCGCGGTGGAGGAAGCCGAACTGATGGCGGGTTGCGATATTCGTTCGGTATACGCCTCGATCTCGGGTAGCCACCTGGAAACGCGCAACTCGCACGGTACCGCGGCCATCCGCGACCGCGAGGTGATGTCGGCCGATCTCGAGCAGGTGCTGGAAGCCGCCAGCGCGGTCGCCATCCCGGCGGACCGCAAGGTTCTCTACAAGGAATCGCAGGAATATCGCATCGACGGCCAGGACGGCATCCGCCATCCGGTCGGCATGAGTGGCGTACGCCTGGAAGCCAGCGTGCACCTGGTGACCGGTGCGGCGAGCGCGGTGCAGAACATTTCCAAGTGCATCCAGCGTTGCGGCCTGTCGGTGGACGAGCTCGTGCCGGCGGCCGTCGCCAGCGCAAAGGCCGTGCTCACGGAAGACGAACTGGAACTCGGCGTCTGCCTCGTCGACATCGGCGCGGGCACCACCGATATCGCCATCTACACGCAAGGCGCCATTCGCTATACCAAATCGCTCCCGGTCGGCGGCGACCAGGTCACCAACGACATCGCCTATGGCGTTCACACGCCGACCGCGCACGCGGAAGAGATCAAGATCAAGTACGCCTGCGCGCTGGCCCAGCTCGCGCACGCGGAAGAAACCATCCAGGTGCCCAGCGTTGGCGACCGTCCGCCGCGCCGCCTCGCGCGACAGGCGCTCGCGCAGTCGGTGCAGGCGCGCTACGAGGAGATCTTCGAGATGGTCCAGGACGAACTGCGCCGCTCGGGGTACGAGAGCCTCGTCGCCGCGGGCATCGTCCTGACCGGCGGCGCCTCGCGCATGGAGGGCGCCCTGGAACTGGCCGAGGAGATCTTCCACAAGATGGTGCGCATCGGTGTCCCGCAGCACATCTCGGGCCTGGGCGACGTCGTTTCCAGCGAACTGCACTCGACCGGCGTGGGCCTGCTCCTGCATGGCTCGCGGTCGAGCGCCGGTTCGCGTCATGCGAGTTCGGCTGTCGGCAACGTCGGCAGCGTGGTCGAGAAGTTCCGGAGTTGGTTCACCAAGAACTTCTGAAGTTCGATTCACCGGATTGTCGGTGCCCGATGGAAGGGGGGCGCCGGGGCACGAGGAAGGCCCGCAACCCGCGGCCGACAGGAGTCGGACACGGGACATAAACCAAAAAAACTAAAAGTTCTGCGGAGGACGGGAAATGTTTGAACTGATCGAAAAACTGGCACCGAATGCGGTCATCAAGGTCATCGGCGTGGGTGGCGGCGGCGGTAACGCCGTAGCCCACATGGTGAATTCCAACATCGAAGGCGTCGAGTTCGTCGTCGCCAACACCGACGCGCAGGCGATGAAGAGCTGCGCTTCGCGTACCCACCTCCAGCTCGGTGGCAACGTCACCAAGGGCCTGGGTGCCGGTGCGAACCCGGAAGTCGGCCGCCAGGCCGCGCTGGAAGACCGTGAGCGCATCGAGGAAATGCTCGAAGGCGCGGACATGGTCTTCATCACCGCCGGCATGGGCGGTGGCACGGGTACCGGCGCCGCGCCGGTCGTTGCCCAGCTGGCGAAGGAGAAGGGCATCCTGACGGTCGCGGTAGTGACCAAGCCGTTCCCCTTCGAAGGCCGTCGCCGCATGCAGGTGGCCCTCAAGGGTATCGAGGACCTCTCCCAGCACGTCGACTCGCTGATCACCGTGCCGAACGAGAAGCTGCTCTCGGTGCTGGGCCGGGAAGTGACCCTGCTCAACGCCTTCAAGGCGGCCAACGACGTGCTCCAGGGCGCGGTCCAGGGCATCGCCGACCTGATCACGGCCCCCGGCCTGATCAACGTCGACTTCGCCGACGTCCGCACGGTCATGAGCGAGATGGGCATGGCGATGATGGGCTCGGGCACCGCCCGCGGCGACGATCGCGCCCAGGCCGCCGCGGAAGCGGCGATCAACAACCCGCTGCTCGAGGACGTGAACCTCGCCGGCGCCTGCGGCATCCTGGTCAACGTGACCGCCGGCCCGAACCTCACCATGCGTGAGTTCGACGAGATCGGCCGGGTGATCCACGACTTCGCTTCGGAAGACGCGACCGTCGTGATCGGCACCTCGCTCGACCCGGAAATGCAGGACGACGTGCGCGTGACGGTCGTCGCCACGGGCCTCAACCGCGGTGTCGCCACCAAGCAGCCGGTGCGTCAGCCGGTCCAGCAGCATGTGGAAATGCGCCAGCGTCCGCGCCCGGTCGTGCTGCGCACGGGCACCGGCAACGAGGTGGTGGATTACGCGCAGGCCGATGCGATGCCTTCGGTCCGTTCGGAACCCGCCCAGCCGCAGAAGAACGCGGAACCGGCTATCGACTACCTGGATATCCCGGCGTTCCTGCGCCGCCAGGCCGACTGACCGGCACTCACCGCTGAAGGCACGTTAAGGAAAACGTGAGGCCGACCCGGCACGACGCCGGGCCGCCCGGTGCCTCGCCGCCGTCCCGTTCCGGGCGGCGGGGCACCGCCGTGCCTCGACGGGAAAACCTGCAAGCGATATCAGTCACTTGCAAGTCATTGAATGGGCGCTATTTCAGTCGCAGGCCAGATGAGAATGGATCGCGGTTCTTGCTGAAGGAACGGTGAAGCAATGCTGGACTGTACCGTCTGGTTTGTTTATTCCGAGGTTAAGACTGTGTTAGCATGTTCGCCACTTTAGGCTGCTGCCAACAAGGTTCGACCCAACATGATCAAGCAGCGCACGCTCAAGAACATCATTCGCGCCACGGGCGTCGGTCTTCATACCGGCGACAAGGTGTACATGACACTTCGTCCAGCGGCGCCGAACACGGGCATCGTGTTCCGCCGTACCGATCTCAATCCGCCGGTCGAGTTGCACTCGCGCCCGGAGAACGTCGGTGACACGCGTCTTTCCACCACGCTCATCAATGGCGACGTTCGCGTCTCTACCGTCGAGCACCTGCTCTCGGCCATGGCCGGTCTCGGTATCGACAACGCCTACGTCGACCTCTCGGCGCCTGAAGTGCCGATCATGGACGGCAGCGCCGGTCCGTTCGTGTTCCTGATCCAGTCCGCTGGCATCGAGGAACAGGAAGCGGCCAAGCGCTTCATCCGCATCAAGAAGCCGGTGATCGTGCAGGACGGCGACAAGTGGGCCAAGCTCGAGCCGTTCGACGGCTTCAAGGTCGGTTTCTCCGTCGAGTTCGACCACCCGTTGTTCAACAAGCGCAATTCGCAGGCCGAGATGGATTTCTCGACGACCTCGTTCGTCAAGGAAGTCAGCCGTGCCCGCACGTTCGGTTTCATGCGTGACATCGAAATGCTCCGCGAGCGCAACCTCACGCTCGGCGGCTCGATGGACAACGCCGTGGTGCTCGACGACTACCGTGTGCTCAACGAAGACGGGCTCCGTTACGACAACGAATTCGTCAAGCACAAGATCCTCGACGCCATCGGTGACATCTACATGCTGGGCCACAGCCTGATCGGCGCGTACTCCGCGCACAAGTCGGGTCACGAGCTCAACAACAAGCTGCTCCGCAGCCTCATGGCCGACGCCACGGCGTGGGAAGAAGTCAGCTTCAAGGATCCCGCCAAGGCACCGATCTCCTACGCCCACCCCGCCCAGGCGGTGTAAGGCGCCGCCCTTCGGGGCGACCCCCGGCGGCGCCCTCCGGGCTATCCGCAATGAAAAAGGCCGCGAGCAATCGCGGCCTTTTTCATTGCGGACCCCTGCGGTTTAGCAGGGGCCTTGGTGGGAGCCGACCTTGTCGGCGATCCCGCGGCAGCGGGCCGGCCTACGGCAAGCACCCATCGCCGACAGGGTCGGCTCCCACAGTTGAAGCGGCGGCTTCCTACCAAGCCAGTTAGTGGCCTCCTGGACGCGTGAGACCGCCCGTGACCCACGTCACGTCCGTGAAATTTATGTGCAATTTAGGCACTCAGGCGCTTCATGCGTGCTATAAAGTTTGCCGCCCTTGTGGATCCGTGGGTACTTACGGATCACCGAAGGTGAACGCAAACCTAGGATTAATCTGAATTTTCGGCCTTCGAGGCCAATTCAAGGAACAGATCCCGCAACGTGGGGTCCGAGAGTGACGCCGCGGCGCTCCGAAGATGTCGGGCCGCCGAGGTGGAAAGCGGTTTGTGCCGGTCGGGGATCACTTCCACGGGCGGTAGGGGGGCCACTTTCACGGCAACCGAGTGGGCCTTCGTGCCGATGGCGCGAGCGGCTTCGAGGATTTGCGTCTGGTAAAGGCGTACCCGCGAAGCCCAGGCCGACGAGGGCGCAAGGAAGACGAGCCTGCCATCGCGCAGGTCCGCGAAACGGACCTGGTCACGCAATGGCGAGGGCAATGTCGCGCGCAGCTGGCGATCCAGTTGGTCGAGTTGGCGGGCCCGTTGGGCCAGCGATGCGACAGGCCCGAACTCCGTGATGGACGTCAGTCCACGAGTGGAGCGGCGGGGCGGCTGGGATGGCGGTGGCATGGGCCGGCTTTAACTATTCGATGTGGAACGTATGCAGATCATACTCGTGTCTCGCGGCCTGAAAGGGCCGAAAACGCTCGACCTGACTTGCCGGCGCCTGCGCTGCAAATTCGCCCTGATGGGCCTGGCCGGTTTCGTGGCTATCGCCTGTGCCGGGGCGGGCGTGGCGCTCGCGGTGGCCAGCCCGAAGCAGCGCGCGCTGGGGGATATCGGTAGCCTCGCGCAGCGGGTGGGCGACCAGGACGCCCGGGTCGCTGCTATCAAGCGGGACGCCCAGCGCGACCTCGACGCCCTTGCTGTGAAGCTGGGCCAGCTCCAGGCCCAATCCGTTCGTCTCAATGCCCTCGGGGAACGACTGACCCAGGTGGGTAAGCTGGACGACGGCGAATTCGATTTCGACGAGGAGCCAGGCCAGGGCGGGCCGGAACTCACCACCGGCGCCGACGCCCCCGCCTACGCCTTGCCGGCCTCGCTGGACAAGAGCATCGACCAGCTCTCAGGCCAGTTCGATACCCAGCAGGCTCAGCTCGAGGCGTTGCGCGACATGCTGATGGACCGCAACATCGAATCCAGCCTTCGACCCACCGGCATGCCGGTGAACGGCTACATTTCCTCTTATTTCGGAGGGCGGCCGGACCCCTTCAGCGGCCATGCCGCCCGCCATACGGGCATCGATATCGCCGCGCCCACGGGTACGCCCGTGACGGCGGTCGCCGAAGGGATGGTCACCTTTGCCGGTCAGCGCAGTGGTTATGGCGACGTCGTCGAAATCGACCATGGCAACGGTTACATGACCCGGTACGCCCATAACAGCGTTATCCTGGTGCACCCCGGGCAGCGCGTCCGGGTCGGCGATGCCATCGCGAAGGCCGGCTCCACCGGGCGCTCGACGGGCTCGCACGTTCACTTCGAGGTCTGGTACCACGACCGCGTGGTGAACCCGCTCGCCTACGTCCGCAGCCACCGTTGAGAAGGCTTGAATCCTGCCGGGCCCGCCGCCACCCCGAGGAAAGCCGGGGACGCCCGTAGTATGATCGTCCCTTCGTGCCGGCCGGCCATGGCCGTTCGGCAGCCCTTTTCGCTTCAGATCCGGATGATCGATGTTCAATCGTGCCCTGACGAGTATTTTCGGCAGCCGTAACGAGCGTGTCCTGCGCGACCTCTCCAAGACGGTCAAGCGCATCAACGCCCTCGAACCGGAATACGAAAAGCTTTCCGACGACGCCCTGCGTGGGAAGACCGAGGAATTCCGCCAGCGCCTCGCCGCCGGTGAAACCCTCGACAAATTGCTGCCCGAAGCCTTCGCGGTCACCCGCGAGGGAGCCAAGCGCGTCCTCGGCATGCGTCATTACGACGTGCAGCTGATCGGCGGCATGGTCCTGCACGGCGGCCGGATCGCGGAAATGCGCACCGGCGAAGGCAAGACCCTGGTCGGCACGCTGCCGGTGTACCTCAACGCCCTGGAAGGCAAGGGCGTACACGTGGTCACCGTGAACGACTACCTGGCGCGTCGCGATTCGGCGCAGATGGGCAAGCTCTACAACTTCCTCGGCCTCAGCGTCGGCGTCGTGTATCCGGGCATGGACCACGCCGACAAGCGCAGCGCCTACCAGTCCGACATCACCTACGGCACCAACAACGAGTTCGGCTTCGATTACCTGCGCGACAACATGGCGCTCAGCAAGGAACAGCGCAACCAGCGCGGCCTGCACTACGCCATCGTCGACGAGGTCGATTCGATCCTGATCGACGAAGCCCGCACACCGCTCATCATCTCCGGTCCCGCAGAGGATTCCCCGCAGCTGTACATCGCGGTGAACAAGATCGTGCCGGGCCTGACGCGCCAGGAAAAGGAAGACGGCCCGGGCGATTATTTCGTCGATGAAAAGCAGAAGCAGGTGCATATGTCCGAAGAGGGCATGGAGCACGCCGAGCAACTGCTGCGCGAGGCGGGTGTCATCGATCCCGATAGCGGGCTGTACGATTCGAAGAACCTCGCCGTCGTCCATCACATGAACGCGGCGCTGCGCGCCAACGCCATCTACCAGCGCGACGTCGACTACATCGTCCGCGACGGCGAAGTCATCATCGTCGACGAGTTCACCGGCCGTACGCTGGCTGGCCGCCGCTGGTCCGATGGCCTGCACCAGGCGGTGGAAGCGAAGGAAGGCGTGCCCATCCAGCGCGAGAACCAGACCCTGGCGACGGTCACGTTCCAGAACCTGTTCCGCATGTACAAGAAGCTGGCCGGCATGACCGGTACGGCCGACACGGAAGCGTACGAGTTCCAGACGGTTTACGGCCTGGAAGTCGTCGTGATCCCGACGCACAAGCCGATGATCCGCGTGGACAACCCGGACTCCGTATTCCTCGGGCAGGAAGCGAAGTACAAGGCGGTCATCGCCGACATCAAGTCGTGCCACGAGCGCGGCCAGCCGGTCCTCGTCGGCACCGCTTCCATCGACGTGTCGGAACTGGTGTCGGGCCTGCTCAAGCAGGAGCGCATCCCGCACGAAGTGCTCAACGCGAAGCAGCACGAACGCGAAGCGCATATCGTGGCCCAGGCGGGCGCCCCCGGGGCCGTGACCATCGCGACGAACATGGCCGGCCGCGGAACGGACATCGTGCTCGGCGGCAGCCTCGAGGCCGCGCTCGCCACCTTGCCGGAGACGGCGACGGAAGCGGAGCGCCAGAAGGTTCGCGAGGACTGGAAGAATCGCCACGAACAAGTGCTCGCCGCGGGCGGCCTGCACATCATCGGCACCGAGCGCCACGAATCCCGTCGTATCGACAACCAGTTGCGTGGCCGTTCGGGCCGCCAGGGCGATCCGGGTTCCTCGCGTTTCTACCTGTCGCTGCAGGACAACCTGATGCGCATCTTCGGCGGCGAACGCATCGGCCGCTGGATGCAGATGTTCGGCATGAAGGAAGACGAGGCGCTCGAAGATCGCCTCATCACGCGCCAGATCGAGAAGGTGCAGCGCAAGGTCGAGCAGCACAACTTCGACATCCGCAAGAACCTCCTCGAGTTCGACGACGTCGCGAACGACCAGCGCAAGGTCATCTATGCGCAGCGCGACGAACTGCTCGAGACCGACGATATCTCCGACATGATCGTCGACATCCGCCAGGACGTCGTCGTGGCGCTCGTGCGCAAGTACGTGCCGGCGGACAGCATCGACGACCAGTGGGACATCCCCGCCCTCGATCGCGAACTGGCGAGCGACCTGAACCTGCGCCTCGACCTGGTTCAGTGGATCGAGACCCAGAAGGACATCGACGCCGACGGCATCCTCGACCACGTGCGCGAGGCGGTGGACGCCATGTTCGCCGAGAAGGAAGCCCAGGTCGGTGCGGAAACCATGCGCTCGCTCGAGAAGCACGTGATGCTCTCGGTGGTCGACAACGCATGGAAGGAGCACCTCGCCAGCATGGACTACCTGCGCCAGGGCATCTACCTGCGCGGTTATGCGCAGAAGCAGCCGAAGCAGGAGTTCAAGCGCGAGTCGTTCGAACTATTCGCCGAGATGCTCGACCGCATCAAGCTCGAAGTCGTGCAGATGCTCGCGCGCATTCGCATTCGCAGCGAAGAAGAAGTGCTCGCGATGGAAGCGGAGCAGCAACGCGCCGCGGAAACGCAGCGCCTGCAGTTCCAGCACGCCGATGCACAAGCCATGGGCCAGGGCGGCGGCAACACCGAGTCCGACCAGACGACGGCACCGATCTTGAACGACGGTCCCAAGGTCGGCCGCAACGATCCGTGTCCCTGCGGGTCGGGCAAGAAGTACAAGCACTGCCACGGCCAACTGAGCTAATAAAAAAGACTGGCCGAGCGGATTGAGCAAAAATTTGCTAACGTGGCCAGTAAGGCGCCCCTCGTGAGAGGGGCGCTTTTTCTTTGTGGTGAACGAGAACAGTTCGGCTGGAGTGCCTCGATTAGTTGTTCACTCCGCATCATTGAAGTCCATCCCCGCGATGCCATATCGGCCGTCACTCTGCGAGTTTCTCAGAGACCGTGAGTTCAATACTGCTCGGGATCGAGGAGAGCGAGTGCCAAGCATCGGGTAGCGGGCAGTATTCCCAACCGGCAGGATCAAATCGTGTTGGATACATCTAAATATCTTGAACCAGAATAAAAAGCGCCATAGAGTGCAGACCACTCACCCGAGGTATTAGCCTACAGAGGTGGGTTGATTACGGACTACGGGGGAACGAAGGAATGCGAAGAATATGCTTCGGGTTATCTCGAGCAAGAGCTCGTAAAAGTAAATGTCCTAAGAATGCTCTGGTCGTTTCGATGATCGTCGTGAGTAACTTCTGGCCTATGGCGATGGCCCAGAAACAGGTTACGTACTACTACACCGATCCACAGGGCACACCCTTGGCACAGACGGACGCCACCGGCAACATAGTTGCGACATTTGATTATCGTCCTTACGGCGAACAAGTGCTCGGCGACAATTCTGCTGGACCCGGATATACGGGTCATATAACGGACGCAGACATAGCACTGACATATATGCAGCAGCGCTACTACGACCCGAGTATAGGGCGCTTCCTCACTACTGACCCCCTCCGCCCGTCTGGCAGGAATGCAAGCCGTTTTACACGTTACGGCTACGCGAAGAATAATCCCTATCGGTATATAGACCCGGATGGACGAGATACCTTTGCCATCGGAATTGGGGCGAGCGCATCGTGGTTGGGTGGTGTCGCTGCTCAAGGTCAGCTGACCTTTAGTTTTCCATCCGCTAACCCGACGACTTGGCGTCTTGGCGGCGTTGGCTCCGTCGGTGGTGCAGCGAGCACGGAGCTAGGCCTTGGCGTCGGATTGGCGTTAAGTCATTCAGCTGCCGATTCGGCCGAGGAAATGGCTGACAACGGCGGCGATGCCTCTGTCGGCGGTTCCGTGAACCTAGGGCCTGCTTCGATCGGTTATGAACAAAGCATGTGCAGCGACTGCCAACCGACGAGGACTTTACTTATTGGACCAAAGTTGGCTGTGTTGCCAGGGGAAATACATACAACGGTTGCAAAGTCCATAGGAAGTACATGGGTTGGCTCATCACCCGTTACACCAACAGTAACCGTTGGCCCAGCGCAGGTAGTCAGCCCGCTCCCCGCCCCCGTGGTGGAGCCAGTGAAAGACGATAAGGATACGCTGCCGAAGGAAAATATATGAGTTCCGGTGCATTAGGTTTTTTCTTAGGAGCTGCGCCGGGATTGATGTATTTGGCGAAGAATATGTTTGGATTTCAGCGTGAACTGGTCGCAGCGCAGGATATGGCGCGCGAGGATAGTGATCTGCTCGATATGCATTTTTCTTTTGCGCTGAAGGCCGATTACTTACTTCGCCCTGGAAATTTCGTCCGGCCGGGAGATGGGCCAGGACTTCGTCGCGCGAAGTTACACCTTTTATCCGTAAGAAAAAAATTCCTGGTCAGACATGCCATCGGCGCGCTATTGGTCGCTGTCGGGGCGTTCCTTGGCACTTTGCTTGCGGTCATCGTTCGATGAGATGAGCTCGCTTGCCAAACACTCCGCCGTGCCGTCCGGAGGGGAGGCGTCGGGTGTCGTTCTCAGAGCGATTCCGCAGGGAGGCGAAGGCCGGACGAGGACTTAGCGAACGAGAACGGCAGCCGGCGGCTCCCCCTTCCTCAGTCCCCGCCGCCCTTAGGCTTCTGCCGATACGACTCCGCATCGACGGTGACATACACCGGCTCAGGCACGTCGATACGCATGGCGGTCAGCTGACCGCCCCACACGCAGCCCGTGTCGATCGCATAGACGCCAAGGCCCGCGAAACGCCCCAGAGCGGACCAATGCCCGCAGACGATCTTCGTCTCGCGACGACGCATCCCCGGTACTTCGAACCATGGGTACATGCCGGGCTTCTGTGTGCCCGGAATGCCTTTGCCCTCGAAATCGATGCGGCCGTTGACGTCGCAATAGCGCATGCGCGTGAGCGTGTTGATCGTGGCGCGGTGACGCTCGACGCCCTGCAACCGATTGTTCCAACCGGGCGGACGATTGCCGAAGAGGTTCTTCAACAGGCGCTGATGGCGCGGGCCGCCGAGTTCGCGTTCCACTTCCAGCGCGGCGCGCTGCGCCTGGCGCAGTGTCCAGATGGGCGCGAGGCCGGCGTGGATCATCGTCCAGCCCAGTTCCTCGTCATGGTGCAGCAGCTTCTGCATGCGCAACCATTCCAGGAGCACGGGAGCGTCCTCGGCGAACAGCACTTCACGCAGTTCGGGATTGACCCGCGCCTGAGCGTCTTCGCGACGCTGGCCGATCGCCAGCAGCGAGAGGTCGTGGTTGCCCAGCGTGATGACCGACTGGTCGCGCAGCGAGTGGATCAGGCGCAACGTGGCCAGCGATTCGCCGCCTCGATTCACCAGGTCTCCGCAAAACCACAGCCGGTCGCTGGCCGGGTCGAAACGGAGCTTCTCCAGCAGACGCTGGAGTTCGGGGTAGCAACCCTGGACGTCGCCGATCGCGTAGACGGCCATCAGTACTGTTGCTCCGTGATGCCGTTCCCGGCGTGCGCACTATCCATGGGTCGATCCTAGTGGAGCGTGCGGGGGATCGAAAGCACGAATGCCGGAATGGGTGCGTCGAAATGCGTTCCGTCGTCCGCGACCATGCGATAGCTGCCTTCCATGGTGCCGACCGCGGTTTCGAGCACGGCACCCGAGGTGTATTCGAACGTGTCGCCAGGGCGCATCCACGGTTGCTCGCCGACGACGCCGTCGCCGCGCACTTCTTCGACCTTGCCGTTCGCATCGGTGATCACCCAATGCCGCGTGAGCAGCTGGGCCCCGGTGTCACCGACGTTGCGCAGCGTGATCGTGTAGGCGAACACATAGCGGTTGTCGGTGGGTTGCGATTGGTCGGGAACGAAGCGGGAAGCGACCTCCACGTCGATCGTGTAGGGGGTTTTGGAATTCATGCCGCGATTGTCAGGGACGGGGAGGGGGTGGGCAAGTGAGTCCGCAGCAGCCTTCACATGGCATTCGCGAGTTTCACGAAGTCACCAGGGGCCAGGGTTTCCGCGCGTGCGCGCGGATCGATGCCGAGTTCACGAATGGTGGCTTCGCCGACCAGGCCCTTCAGCGTGTTCGAAAGCGTCTTCCGGCGCATCGCGAAGGCCGCCTTCACCACGGCGTGGATCTTCACGGGGTCGCCCTTGGGCAGCTGTTCCGGAGGCAGGGGCACGAGGCGAACCACCGCCGAATCCACCTTGGGGGGCGGCCGGAAGGCGCCGGGCGGCACCGTGAAGAGCGGCGTCACCTTGCAGGCGAGCTGGAGCATGACGCTCAACCGGCCATAAACCTTGCTTCCTGGCTCGGCGGCCATGCGATCGACCACTTCTTTCTGGAGCATGAAGTGCATGTCCTGGATCGCGGGCGCGTGATCGACGCAATGGAACAGGATGGGACTGGAGATGTAGTAGGGCAGATTACCTGCGATACGTAGCCGCTCTGTGCCGAGTTCGCGGGCGAGCTGGCTGAAGTCCACCTTCAGCACGTCGGAATGGACGATCCGCAACTCGCCGATCTCGGCGGCGCGCGCCTGTAGTCCAGGGATCAGGTCGGTGTCCAGCTCGATGGCCGTCATCTTCCGGGCCACCGCGAGGAGGGGCAGGGTCATCGCGCCTTCGCCCGGGCCGATCTCGACGACGGTATCGCCGTCCTTCGGTGCGATGGAGGCGACGATGCGCTCGATATAGCGCTTCTCGTGCAGGAAATGCTGGCCGAAGCTCTTCTTGGGGCGTGCGTTCATGGTCGGCGCCGGTGGCGGGCGAGATCGAGGGCGAGGCGCGTGGCAGCGAACAGGCTGGCCGGGTCCGCGCGGCCGGTGCCGGCGAGATCGAGCGCGGTGCCGTGATCGACGGACGTACGGACGAAGGGCAGGCCGAGGGTCACGTTCACGGTGCGGTCGAACGCTTCGCTCTTGAGCACGGGCAAGGCCTGGTCGTGATACATGGCCAGCACCGCGTCGTAGCGCTCGCGCATGGCGGGTACGAAGGCGGTATCGGCCGGCAGGGGCCCGATCAGGTCCATGCCTTCGCCGCGGAGGCGTTCCAGCGAGGGAATGATGGTGTCGATCTCCTCGCGGCCCATGTGCCCGCCTTCGCCCGCGTGCGGGTTCAGGCCAAGCACCGCGATGCGCGGGTGGGGAAGTCCGAAAAGCAAGGTCAGCGCCGCGGCGACGATGCGCAGCGTGCGCTCCAGCAAGGCGGGCGTGATGGCGGCGGGCACCGCGGAAAGCGGCAGGTGGGTCGTGGCCAGCGTCACCCGTAGTTCGGGACTGGCGAGCATCATCACCACGTCGGCGCCTGCGCGCTCGGCGAAGAATTCGGTGTGGCCGCTGAAAGCGACGCCGCCCTCGTTGATGCTCGATTTCTGCACGGGGCCGGTCACCACGGCGTCGAAATCGCCGGCCATGCAGCCGTCCGCGGCCATGCGCAGCAGATCGAGCACATGGTGCGCGTTGCGTGGATCAGGATGGCCGAAATGGATGTCGGCCCCCAGCGGCACGTGACGAATCCGGATACGGCCAGCGGGACGCGAGGCGATGCGCGTTCCATCGTCGTCCACGATGTCGAGGTCGAGCCCGCAGAGGCCGGCCGCACGGCGCAGCAGTTCGCGGTCGGTGACCGCGACGAGATCGGCGGGAAGATCGGTCGCCGCGAGGCGGGCGACCAGCTCGGGCCCCACCCCGGCGGGCTCACCGGCGGTAACGGCGAGCCGTGGCAGGGTGGTGGTGATCATCGAGGCATTACGGCGTGGTCGAGACCTGCTTGTCGTCGGGATCCTTCAGCTCCGGCACGCGGATGTCGACGAACGAGGTCGAGCGCAGTTCGCGCAGGTAGTTCTCGTAGGCTTCGTCCGCCTTGCGGTTGCCAATGGCCTGACGTGCCTGGTCACGCTGGAGCTGATCGGTGAGATCGCTCTGGCGGCTACCGAGGCGCTGCAGCACGATCCAGCCCGCATCGGTCTGGATCGGGTGCGAGATCTCGCCGTCCTTCAACTGGTCGACCTGGGCCGCGATGGCCTGGCCCCAGGCGTCCTTCACGAACCAGCCCATGTCGCCGCCGTTGTTCGCCGTGGTGTTGTCCTTGGACTCGTCCTTGGCGATCTTGGCGAAGTCTTCCTTCTTGTCGACGACGCGGGTGTAGATGTCCTGCGCCTTCTTCTCGGCCTGCTCAGGAGTGACGATCTCGGACGGCTTGATGAGGATCTGGCGAGCGTGGTACTCGGTGACGATCTGCCGGCCCGGCTGGCGGGTTTCCACCAGCTTGAGGATGTGGAAGCCCGTGGGGCCGCGCATGGCCGGCGTGTTCTCGCCCGCCTTGAGCGTGGCCACGGCGTCGGCGAACGCCGGCGGGACTTCATCGAGCCGGCGCCAGCCGAGGTCGCCGCCATCGAGGGCGTCGGGAGCGTCGGAATAACGGATCGCCGCGGCGTTGAAGTCCATGCCGCCCTGGATCGCCTTGATCGCTTCCTCGGCCTTGGCCTGGGCCTGGGCGATGTCACTGGCGCCGCCGCCGGCCGGGGTGCTGATCTGGATATGCGCGAGGTGGACCTCGCCGGCCTTGTAGGTCGGGCTGGCCAGCAGGTTGTTCACTTCGGCATCGGTGACCGTGACCTGGTCGCGGACGATGCTTTCATGCAGCTTCTGCGCGACGATCTGGTCGGACAACTGCTGACGGAACGCCGCGTAGCTGTAGCCGTCCTGTTCGACCGCGGCACGCAGCTGGTCGGGGGTCATCTTGTTCTGCTGGGCGACGTTGGCGGCGGCCTGGTCAACGTCCTGGTCGGAGACGCGGATGCCCTGGTCGCTGGCGCGCTGGACCTGCAGCTTCATCAGGACCAGGCGGTCGAGCACCTGGCGGGCGAGCACGTCCTTGGGCGGCAACTGCGCCGGATTCGACGCGTACTGCCGCACGATGGCATTGATGGCCTCGTCGAGCTCGCTCTGCAGGATGACGTCTTCTTCCACGACCGCGACGATGCGGTCGAGTGAGCCGTTACCAACGCTCGTGCCCTGCGACGGCTGGGCCGAAGGCATCAACTGGGCCTGGGCGGGAGGCACGGCCACGAGCAGGGAAGTGGCGAGCAGGGAGTACGCGAGGATCTGCTTCATCGAATAGGGAGCCCGGGGCGCCTGCCCCATTTATTGATAGCCAAGGATAGCACGCCGCAGGTACTGGCCCGATTGCGGGTTGAGCGAGCCAATGCCCTTGAATTCCACCTCGAACATGATCGCGTTGGCCGTGGAACGGGTGTAGTCGTGTACGTAATGGCGGCCGAGAATGCGGATCGCGACGCAGCAGCTGTCGTACTCGACGCCCGCGGCCGCCTCGAGCGTCCGGTGTGAGAACGTGAAGGTATTGAACGTGCCGACGTTGGTGACGGTGGTGGGCAGGATGTCGCGACGTGCGTACACCCACCGGGCCAGCGCGCGCCAACGATCGGATACCGGAAAGACCACCGAAGTGTCGAATTGTTCCATCACGTTGCGGCGGTACCGGTACGAGAAGTTGAGGATGCCGTCGCCCTTGATCCGGCGCTGGAGCTGGATCGTGGCCAGGTCGGTGTCACGGCCCTGCTGGAAGGGCTGGCCCTCGTCGTTCAGGTACGGACTCGGCTTCTTGTTCGGGTTCCACTGGTAGGAGCTGTTCAGGCGCCACTTGTCGTTGAACTGGATCCCGAGCTGCGCGATGTAGTCCGAGCGGCTGAAGTCGGTGGGCAGGACGCCGGGCATCTGCACTTTCTGGTCGCTGAAGTACTTGATCTGGCCGATGCTGGCCGACAGCCGCTCCACGCCGTTGTCGTCCAGCAGGCGGGTGGTCAGCGCCGCGGTCAGGTTGTTCGCGTCCATCTGGCGGTCGGCGCCGGAGAACCGGTTGGTCGTGAACAGCTGCCAGAAGTCGAACGACATCTCATTGGTGTCGAACGTGGGCAGGTTGGTCTGGTTCCGGTACGGCACGTACAGGTAATACAGGCGCGGTTCGAGCGTCTGCGTATAGGTGTTGCCGAACAGGCTGGTCTGCTTGTCGAAGATCAGGCCGGCGTCCACGCTGCCGATGGGCAGGGAGCGCGAGGGGCTCTGCTCGGCGTAGTTGAAGTGCTGGTAGTCCGAATCGAGCCGGTACGCCGTATAGCGGTACTCGACGCGCGGCCGGACGAACCACGACGCACCGGAGAAATCGGCGGCGAGGAAGGGCGCGATATCGAGACGGTTACCGTCGACCTGGCCGGGGAAGCCGGGCGAGATCGGCGCCGGATCGCTCTTGCGGAAGGCCACCGCCTCGGTGTCGACGCCGGCATCGAGCCAGCTGTTGAGCGGAGTGTCCAGGTTGAACGTAGCGCGCGGCCAGCGGCGGTACGGCTCGACGTAGTTGGGCAGGCCCGCGTCGACGTTCTGGTAGTCGTCCGCGCCGATGGCGGCACTCCAGTATTTGCCACCGGTGGTGACGTAGGCGCTGGACGAAAGCAGGCCCGTCGCCGATGAATAGAGATCGTTGCTGAAGTCGCGGAAGTACTGGTTGTCCGACGCCCGGTTGATATTCGCCGAGAAGGTCCAGCCCTTCGCGATGGTGGTCGAATTGGCGACCTGCAGCAGCCAGCGCTGGGTCGAGCCATCGCGGTCGCTCGTATTGCTGATGTCGTCGTCCGGGCCCTTGTCGTGCGGCATGTACTGGAAGTCGAACGTGCCGTTGGATCGCGGCAAGAGATAGCGGAACTCACCGCCAAGCATGGCGCCGCGATCGGAGTAGTAGCCCGGCGTGATCGTCGCGTCGTAGTTCGGCGCGAGGTTCAGGTAGTAAGGCAGGTTGAGGAAGGTGCCCGAGTGGCTCGACGAGCCGAAGGTTGGATAGAGGAAACCGCTCTTGCGCCGGTCGTCCAGGGGGAACGTGAAGTAGGGCAGGTACATGAACGGCACGTTCTTGTAGCGCATGGTCGCGCTGCGCGCCGTGCCGACGCCCGTCTCCTTGTTCAGGTTCATCGTCTTCGCACGAAACTCCCACTGGTGGTTGCCCACGTCGCAGGTGGAGTAAGTGGCGAGGTTGAAGCGGCCGTGCTGCGGATCCATGATCTTCGCGTGGTCGGCCACGCCGTTGCCGCGCGATTGCAGCAGCTGGTAGCGGACATGGTCGGCATCGCCCTGGTTAGGCGTGGTGGTGCCGGTCATGCGGTCGGCGGACACCAGCATGCCCGCCTCCTGGTAGCGGACATTGCCGCGGGCGTCGTAGGCCGTGGAATCGGAGTTGTACGTGACGTCGTCGGCACGCATCACCTGGTCGGCGCGCTCGAGGCGTACGCCGCCGGTCATGTGATAGAGGTTGGGCTCGGGGCTCTCGACCTTGATGCCGCCGGTGTCGCCGTCGAGGCCCGAGTGGATGTCGGTGACCGCCGTGTCGCGCAGCGTGCTGTCCTTGGTGATGCCCGGCTCGTAGAAATCGAGCATCGCGTTGGGACGGCAGAGGACGTAGCTGACCGGCCTCGGCGGACAGACGAACGAACCCAGGGCGCAGGTTTCCGCAGGCGCCGGCGCGTTCGCGCGGGTTTCCCCCTGCGTCGGAGCGGCGGTCTGGGCCGATGCGTCGCAGGCGGCGCCCGAAACGATGAGGGCGACGGCGGTCGCCAGCAGGCGGCGTTTAGGCAGGATGCTGATGCGTGACGTCACAGGCTCGGTCTTGTCCGTTCGAAAGGTCGCCAACTTAGCAGAATCGCCAACCCCACCGCACGATGGCACGTCGCCCATGAGCATGATCCCTCGAAGGATGCGGCGGCGATCGCCGCACCGGCCGGACGAGCTTACACCGCCGGATCAGCCGCGCGGGCGGCGCTCGTGCTGCCAGAGCACCTCGCAGTGGCCACTGCGGCGGGCCAGCACGCGGGCGATGACGAAGAGCAGGTCGGAAAGCCGGTTCAGGTAGCGCTGCGCTTCCGGGCGCACCTCCTCGACCCGGCCGAGAGCGACCACCTCGCGTTCGGCGCGGCGGCAGATGGTGCGGGCCAGGTGGCAAGTCGACGCGGGCATGCCGCCGCCGGGCAGGATGAAATCCTTCAGCGCGGGAAGATCGGCGTTGAAGGCGTCCAGGACCGTCTCGAGGCGATCGACATCGCGCCCCTGGATCATCGCCATACCCGGGATGCACAGCTCGCCACCCAGGTCGAAGAGTTCGTGTTGTACCTGGACCAGGGCCTCGCGGATGTCGTCGTCCACGCCGCCGGACGCCATGACCATGCCGATGGCGCTGTTGAGTTCGTCCACGGTGCCGTAGGCGCCGACCCGGAGGGAATCCTTGCCGGTGCGGCTGCCGTCGCCCAGGCCGGTGCTGCCGTCGTCGCCGGTGCGTGTGTAGATCTTCGAAAGTCGATTGCCCATCGGGCCATTCTATCGGGGTGCGTCATCGCTGCGGCAGGGGGCCGCAGGATCGGCGCCTTCACGCGGCGAGGGTATGATCCGCGGATGAGCCTGCCCGAACCCATCCTCATCGTCGGCGGCGGCCTTGTCGGCGCCAGCCTCGCCATCGCGCTGGACACCGCCGGCCTCCCCGCCATCCTCGTGGAAGCATCCGCGCCGCGCGTGGGCGAACAGCCCAGCTACGACGAGCGCAACCTCGCCCTCGCCCGCGCGACCGTGAACGGACTGCAGGCCCTCGGCGTGTGGGGCCTGGCCAGTCACCGCGCCACGCCGATCACCCATATTCATACGAGCCGCGCCGGCGATTTCGGCAGCGTTCGCATGGACGCCGCGGCCGAGGGGGTCGATGCCCTCGGCTGGACCCTGCCGGCGCGGGAGTTGGGCGCCGCCCTGCTGGACCGGCTGGACACCTGCCACCACCTGACCCGGCTTGCACCGGCGCGGGTGGAGGCCATCGAGCCCATCGAAGGGGGGTGGGCGGTGACCATCGCTTCCGGCGGGGAGCGGCGCCGCCTGACCACCCCCTTGCTGGTCGGCGCGGATGGCACGGCTTCCGGCGTACGTAAGCAGCTGGGCATCGGCACCCGCGAGCACGATTACGAGCAGGCCCTGTTCGTCAGCACGATGACCCCCGACCGCGATCCGGCCGGCCGAGCCTTCGAGCGGTTCACCGACCAGGGGCCTGTCGCGGTCCTGCCGCTCGCGGAACGGAGGGTCGGCATGGTCCTCACGGTACCCGCCGAACGGGCGGGCGAGGTGGCAGCCATGGACGACGAGGCCTTCCTCGCGCTTGCCCAGCAGCGCTTCGGCTGGCGTCTCGGGCGCCTGACCCGGCCAGGGAAGCGCGTTCCTTACCCGATTCGCCGCGTCGCCGCGGAATCCCTGACGGCGCCCCACGCGGTCCTGGTGGGCAATGCGGCACAGACGGTGCACCCCATCGGGGCGCAGGGTTTCAACCTGGGCCTGCGTGATGCGCTGACCCTGGCAGAGCTGGCGGTGGCGTCCACCGATCCGGGGGATGCCGCCTTGCTCGACGAATACGTGCGCCGGCGCACGCCGGATCGCGAGGGAACGATGGCGATGAGCCACGGCCTGGTGCGTCTGGCATGCATGGACCAGCCTTTGCTGGGACCACTGCGTTCGCTGGCCATGCTGGCACTCGACCGCGTGCCGCCCCTGCGGCATGCCCTTAGCCGGCGCGGCATGGGGTTCCGCGCGCACGCGCCCTTCGCCGTGAGGGAGAAGACGCCGTGAGCGATACCTGGACCAACGCCGCCCCATCGCGACGGCGCAACGGCGGTCTCCTCGACGTGGCCGTGGTGGGTGGTGGCATGGTCGGCGCGGCGGCCGCGCTGGCCCTGGCCCGTGCCGGTTTTTCCGTCGCGCTGGTCGATGCGCGCGAACCCGCCCCCTGGGCCGCGACGGACGAGGTGGACCTGCGCGTGGTCGGTCTGGCGCCGTCGTCCATCGGCCTGCTCGACGAGCTGGGCGTATGGACGTCCATCCGGAGCGCCCGCGCGTCCGCCTATGACCGCATGGTGGTGTGGGACGCGGAGAACGGCGCGACGATCCGCTTCGACGCCGCGGACGAGGCGCGCGACGTCCTTGGTTACATCGTCGAAAACAGCCTCGTGCAGGCATCGCTCTGGCATGCACTCGACGATGCGGGCGTGCGCCGTATCGTTCCGGCCGAAGTGGTCGCTTATGCGGCGCGCGAGGATCGGGTCCAGCTGGATCTGGCCGACGGGCAGATCGTCGTCGCCCGATTGATCGTCGCGGCGGACGGCGCGGAATCGCCGTTGCGCGCCATGGCGGGCATCGGTACGCATGGGCGCGACTACGCCCAACGCGCCGTCGTGGCGCATGTCGAGACGGCGCGCCCGCACGAGCGGACGGCATGGCAGCGGTTCCTGCCTTCGGGTCCCCTGGCGCTGCTGCCGCTCGCCGACGGGCGCAGTTCGATCGTCTGGTCGCTGCCGGACGCCGATGCGGCGCATGTGCTGGCGCTGGATGACCGCGGCTTTCGCGACGCTCTCGGCGTGGCCAGTGACTTCCGTCTGGGACCCATTGGCCCGGTCAGCCGCCGCGCCGCGTTTCCCCTTCGCCTGAAGCTCGCCGACCGCTACGAGGCCGAGCGCCTGGTTCTCCTTGGCGATGCCGCCCACGCGGTCCATCCCCTGGCGGGACAAGGGGTCAACCTCGGCATGCGCGATGTGGCCGAACTGCGCCAGACGCTGGTCGACGCCAGGGAGGCGGGCCGCGATATCGCCGCCGCCCACGTCCTGCGTCGCTACGCGCGCCGCCGCCGCAGCGCCGACGGCCTCGACGCCTGGACGTTCGACGCGCTGGAGCGCATCTACGGATGGAAGGCGGCGCCACTGGTGGCGGCGCGAGGTGCCGGTGTCCGGCTGCTCGAGGCCCTGGGACCGTTGAAGCGAAAACTCGCCAGGCACGCGGCAGGCCTCTGAGGCCGCATTCCATCCCCCGGGGCGGGCGCCTATGCTTGGCGCACCTTTCCCTGGAGCCACGCCCATGCGCCGTTCGCTGCTTGCCTTGTCCTTGCTGGTCTTCGGTCATGTCGGTGCCGCTTCGGCGGCGATGGTCGCCAAACCGGTGCAGTGGACCGACCAGGGCGTCACGTACAAGAGCTTCCTCGTCTACGACGACGCCGTGACGGCGAAGCGGCCCGGGTTGCTCATGGTGCCGAACTGGTTCGGCGTGAACGACATGGCGGTGGCTAAGGCGAAGGAAATCGCGGGCAAGGATTACGTGATCCTCTTGACCGACATGTACGGCGGCGGCATTCGCCCGACGTCGGAGGCCGAAGCGGGCGCCGCCGTGAAGCCGCTCTACGCCGACCGCAAGGTGATGCGCGAGCGTGTTTCCCGCGCGTTCGAAGAATTGAAATCCCAGGCGAGGCAGGCGCCGATCGATCCGGCCAGGCTCGCCGCCATCGGGTTTTGTTTCGGCGGCTCGGCCGTGCTCGACCTCGCGCGCAGCGGCGCGAATGTCGCCGCCGTGGTCAGCTTCCACGGCATCTTGTCGACCGACGATCCGAAGCTCGCGTCGAACATCCATGCGAAGGTGCTGGCGCTCAACGGGGCCGACGACGCAAGCGTCCCGGCCGAGCAGCGCGCCGCCTTCGAGGCGGAGATGCGCGGCGGCAAGGTGGACTGGGCGTCCGAGGATTTCGGCGGCGCCGTGCATTGCTTCACCGAGAAGGAAGCGACGGCGGCCACGGGGAACTGCCGTTATGACGCGAAGGTTGCCCATCGCGCTTATGCCGCGATGCGCTCGTGGTTGGGCGAGGCGTTCTAGAACCGCCTCTCGACGGAATAGTCGGCCAGCGCCGTGAGTGCATCGCGGTAGCTGGAGGCGGGCAGTTCGGTAAGCGCCTCGCGCGCCGCGGCGGCGTGTGCCACCGCCTTTTCGTGCGTACGCTCGATCGCGCCGGAGTCGCGTATGGCGGCGATGATGCGATCAAGTGAATCCAGCCCGCCGTGCTCGATCGCGTGACGCAGCGATTTCAGCTGGTCCGCGTCCGCCACCTGCATCGCGTAGATCAGCGGAAGGGTGGGTTTGCCCTCGGCGAGATCGTCTCCGATGTTCTTGCCGAGGGTCTCGGCATCGGACACGTAGTCGAGCAGGTCGTCGGCGATCTGGAAGGCGTAGCCGAGCTCCATGCCGTAGCGGCGCAATGCGGCGACCTGCGTTTCCGGTAAGCCACCCAGCACGCCGCCAAGTTCGGTGGCGGCGGCGAAAAGCACCGCCGTCTTCCGTTCGATCACCGCGAGGTACGCGTTCTCGTCGACGTCCGCGTTGCCGATGTTCAACAGCTGCAATACCTCGCCCTCGGCGATGGTGTTGGTGGTGTCGGCGAGGATGCGCATGATGCGCATGTCATCCAGTTCGACCATCAGCTGGAACGAACGCGAATAGAGGAAGTCGCCCACCAGCACGCTCGCGGCGTTACCCCAGAGCGCGTTCGCCGTCTTGCGCCCACGGCGCATATCGGATTCGTCGACCACGTCATCGTGCAGGAGCGTGGAGGTGTGGATGAACTCGACGATCGCGGCGAGCTTGGCGTGCTGCTGCCCGTGGTAGCCCGCGGCACGTGCCGCAAGAACGTGGAGCATCGGACGCAACCGCTTGCCGCCGCCGGCGATGATGTGATCTGCGATGCGGTTGATCAACACCACGTCCGACGAGAGGCGGTGGCGGATCAGCGCATCGACCTCCTTCATGTCGTCTGCCGCCAGGGCGCGGACGCCGGCAAAATCGAGAGGGGTGGAGCGAGCGGCGATGGAGGACATGGACCAGGGTCGTAATCGATAGATTGGCGGTCATTATAGGGGTAGGGCGTCACTTCCGTGTTCCTGCCGCCGGGGGAGGGTGACGTCAGCGTGTTCCTTCACATATTGCCTCCCGCGGCCGACGCAGGAGCCCCGGATGCCGGCGGCAATCCGTGGATGCGCCCGATTTTTCAGATTTTACGTATCGTCATGGCCCATCCTCGCTGTGCAGACTGGTTTTGCGCGCCGAGGGTTGAAACGCCCGGCGCGCATTCCCTTTCCCCAGGAAGCCGCCATGCATCGAAAGCACCTCACCATCCCACTGCTCGCCTCGGCCCTCGTCGCCCTTGTTCCCGCCGCTCGAGCGGCCAACGACGGTGTCATCGAAATCAGCGGCCGTATCGTCGCCACCACCTGCACGGTGGAAGGTAAGCCGCCCGGTGGAGGCGCCGCGATGAAGGCCGTCGACCTCGGCGACATCAGTGAAGGCGTCTTGTCCACCGCGGGCGCGACGGCGGGCGATCGGGGTTTCGTCATCCGTATCGGGGGAAATGCCGAATGCTCCGACGGCACCACGGCCAAGGTCCGCTTCGATCCCGCGAGTCCTTCCCTCGACCGCGGCAGCGGCCGGCTCAACATCGACGCGGGTAGTGGCGCGGCAAGCAACGTGCAGATCCAGATGACGAACTCGGACGGCACGCCGATCAACATGTACACCGAGGATTCCCAGGGCGTGACGATTGCCGGGCACGTCGCTGAAATCGGCCTCATCGCCCGCTACTACAGCCTGGGCGGCGTGACCCAGGGGCTTGCCGCTTCAAGGGTCGGTTTCCAGGTCGTCTACGAGTAAGCATCTCCGGGTGCACGACGCCCGGGTCGCACCGGCCCGGGCGGTTCATGGAAGCGAAGACTGAAGGAGTCGTCATGTTTCGACCGATACCGATCCTGCTGGCCACTGCCGTGGCGGTTTGCCCCCTTTCCGCATACGCCGCCGTGGTCATCGGCGGCACGCGCGTGGTTTTCCCGGCTTCATCCCGCGATGTTTCCGTGCGGGTAGAGAACAAAGGAGACGACCCCGCCCTCGTGCAGGTGTGGATAGACGATGGCGATGAACTTTCGACACCCTCGACCGCACGAGCTCCGTTCGCGATAACGCCACCCCTGTTCCGGATCGACCCGGGCCAGCGGCATGCGCTGCGTATCGTGCACGTGGGCGACGAAAACCCACGCGACCGAGAGGCCCTCTACTGGCTCAACGTGTTGGAAATTCCACCCAGGGCCACCGGCGCGAACGACAAGAATGTGCTGCAGCTGGCCTTTCGTCACCGGCTCAAGCTTTTTCACCGGCCGCAAGGCCTTCCCGAGCCGTCTGATCGCGCCGCGGCCACGCTGCGGTGGTCGATCGAAAAGGACGCCGGGACGCCCCGTCTTCGCGTGACGAATCCCTCGCCCTATCACGTGTCCTTCAACAGTGTGCAACTGCCCGGCGGGACGGATGGCAAGCCGGTGATGCTCGGGGGAGGCATGGTGAAGCCAGGCGGATCGACACATTTCTCGCTTTCCCGGAGCACTCCTGCCACGGCGTTCACCAAGGTCGCCTTCGTGACGATCAACGACTTCGGTGCAGCGATCGGCGGCTCCGCGGCGATCGGTCCGTGAGCGGGAGGGTAAATCCATGCCACGTCCCGCCAGCGAAGGCCAAGGCAAGCCTGTCTCTCGCTGTATGGCTGCCGTGGCATGCCTCGTTTTCGGTGGATGTGCCGCCTCGGCATCGCGGGCGCATGCGCAGGCTGAGCGCGTGGTGGCGTTCGATCCCGCCTTCCTCACCGGGGACGGCCTCTCTGCGGCGGACCTGCAGCGGTTTTCGCGCGGCAACCCGGTACTCCCGGGAATCTACGACGTGGATCTATGGATGAACGGTGAGTGGCAGGTTCGCAGGCCCATCCGGTTCGAAGCCCGCTCCGGGGACGCCGATGCGACGCCGTGCATCGCGTACGACGATCTTGTCTCGTTCGGGCTCGCTCCCGACCGCACGCATCCGCCGGTCGACGATCCATGCCTCGAGATCGGGCAGCGCATCGGCGCCGCGACGGCGCGCTTGGACGTCAGTGAACAGCGCCTCGATATCGAGGTGCCGCAAGCTGCCATGGCCCGCCGCCGGCCCGGCGTCGTGCCACCTGGCCAATGGGATGCCGGGGTGACGGCGGGCCTTCTCGCCTGGCGCATGAGCGTCCGCGACTCCTCGTTGGCAGGACGTCGCCACACATCGGGTTTTTTCGGCGCTGACACCGGAGTGAACCTGGGATCCTGGCGCCTCAGGCATGCGGGCGCATGGTCGAGCGGGCGCTATCGGCGGAGGCACGGATTCGTCGAGCGGCATGTGGCCTCGTTGGGTTCGCGTCTTCGCGCCGGGGACATCTCATTGGCAGGCGATCTGTTCACGCCCCTGCGCTTGCGGGGACTGAGCATCGCCAGCGACGCGCGCATGACAGCCGATGCGTCGAGCGGCTATACGCCGCCGGTAAAGGGCGTGGCCGCGACGCACGCGACGGTCCGCGTAACGCAGAACGGCATTCTGCTTCGCGAGTTGACGATACCGCCCGGTCCTTTCTCGATCGACGACCTCCACGGGGCGGGGGGCGGCGGCGATCTGGAAGTGAATGTCGAAGAGAGCGACGGCCGCCGGTGGTCCTTCCGGGTGCCCTTCTTCCCGGTGCCGGAGTTGATGCGCGAGGACCATACCGGTTACGCCGTCAGCGCGGGACGCGCGTTGGTGGGCACACGCTATGCACAGGGCATGGTGCAGGGCACTTGGCGTCATGGGTTTCCTCGCCGCATCACGGCGTATGCCGGGGCGCGCATGGGGCCGGGGCAAGCCTCCGGTCTCGTCGGAGCGGCCACCGACACTCTCGTCGGCGCGTTCGCCACGGACCTCACCTACTCGTCGTCCCGCCGCGGTGGAAACGCGCGGCTCTGGCGCGTGCGCCACGGTAAGCGGTGGAATCACCGGACGCTCCTATCCTTCGGTGCGTCCCGGGGCCGTGAAGCGCCTCCACCCGGCTCGTGGCGCGCGAGGACGCGAGCGGCTGCGGTGCGGCGGGTGGACACCGCTATGCAAAGGGATCTGGGGGACGATCGGGGCGCATTGAGCTTGAGCGCCAGCTACGGCTCCTATGGACAACAGGATGGTAGCGGCAGCGATCAGGCGGTGTCGTGGACCCGCGGCTGGCGTCGCGCGACGATGGACCTGTCGCTGCGCCGATCGGCCCGCCGCGGCGCGACGAGCAGGCGAAACGACATGTCCGGGCAGTTCGGAGTGTCCCTTCCGCTCGGTGTCGCGGCCACGTCCACGAACCTGCACACCGCGATAACGGGCGGGGCGGTTGGCGGTGCGCGGATGGGCGTCACGGGAAGTTCGGGCGAGGGCGGAGCGACCCTGTATGGCGCGACGCTTGGCTACGAACATCGCGGAGCACGCCGGTTGGACGTATCGCTTGTCCGGCTGCTACCGATGGGAGAGGTCGCCGCGGCGCTGGACCGGACGGACTCCAGGCAAGCGGTTTCGCTCTCGGCGGCCGGAGGCCTCGTGATCCATGCCGGGGGCATCAGCTTCTCCCAGCGATTGGGCGAAGCCGTTGCCTTGGTCCGGGCTCGCGGTGCGACGGGGGCACGCATAGGCGGCGGTCATGGAGTCCGTGTCGACCGGCGTGGTCATGCGATCGTTCCCTACCTCACCCCCTTCCGCTGGAACAGCGTCGATCTCGATCCGACCGGCCTTCCGATGGACGTGGCGGTCGTTTCCACCCACCGGCGCGTTGCGCCCACGCCGGGTGCCGTGGTCCTCGTGCCCTTCGATACGGACGTGACAAGGACATGGCTGGTGACCGCGAGCCTCGTCGATGGCACGCCGCTGCCTTTCGGGGCCGAAGTGATCGATGCGCTCGGCCGTTCCGTGGGCGTCGTCGGGCAGGCCGGCCGGATGTTCCTGCGGGCACCCGACACCGAAGGTCGCTGGGCGGTGCGGTGGAAAGGATCCCCGGGCGAATGCGTCCTGCGTCTGCATGACATCACCAGAACGGCCGCCGGCGATGTCCGGTATCTCGGAGCATGCGAATGACCATGAATGCCCCATGCGGGTGCCGTCCCGCCACGGCGGTGCTTTGCGTCGTCGCCATAGCCTTCATCTGCGGCGGCGTTCGCGCCGGCGATACGCTCGATTTCGAGGTGCGGGGAGCGATAACACCTTCGTGTGGCCTCGCCCTCAACCGCGTGCAGATCGATCTGGGAACCGTCTCCGCATCGGAGCTGGCAGCGGTAGGTGACGGCAGCCGTTGGCAGGCTGGCAGTTTCGCCGGCGTCGACTGCGTCGGCCAACCCTCCGCGAGCGTCACGATGCGCGCCAAGCCCCACCCGGCCGACCCGCGCTACATCGCCCCCCGAGGCGAAGAGTTGGGAGTGGCCATCGAGATACGTGCCGGGGATGGTCAACTCCTGCCTCCCGATGGTTCGGTCGAGTTCGACTGGGCGGGCGGGGCGCCGGAACTGGCTTTCAAGGCCCGTTACGTCCGTGTGGGGCCGTTGAAGCCCGGGGACGCCGAGGCCAAGGCCCAGATCGATATCCAATGGCATTGAGACCAGACCTTACCTCGCGGACCGGCCTCCGCCGTCACGAAACGGTTTGCCCTCCGCGCCCCCTTCGCCCAAACTAGCCGGTCCGACCCCGCCAGCCCCGGCCCCGGCTGGCTATCATGGGCGGGAAGACACGCATACGAGGGAAATCCATGGCACGCGGCATCAACAAGGTCATCATCGTCGGCAATCTCGGCGCGGATCCGGAAACCCGTTACACCGGTAGCGGCACGGCGATCACGTCCTTGCGCATCGCCACGTCCGAAGCCTGGACGGACAAACAGTCCGGCGAAAAGCAGGAGCGCACCGAATGGCACCGGGTGAAACTCTTCGGCAAGCTCGCGGAAATCGCGGGTGAATACCTGAAGAAGGGTCGCCAGGTGTACATCGAGGGCTCGCTACGCACGGACAAGTACACCGACAAGGACGGCGTCGAGCGCTACTCGACCGACATCATCGCCAACGAGATGCAGATGCTCGGTGGCCAGGGTGGCGGTGAAGGCGGCGGCTTCGCCGGCGGCCAGGGCGGCGGCGCCCGTCCGCAGCAGCAATCCCGCGGCAATTTCGGCGGCGGCGCGGGTGGCGGCGGTGGCACCGGCGGCGGCCAGCAACGTGGCAACTTCGGTGGGGGCGCGCGCGGCGGCGACGACTATGGCCAGCCGCGAGGCGGCAACGCCCCGCAGCGCTCGGCTCCGCCGGCCAACGAAGGTTTCGACGATGACGATATCCCGTTCTAGGACATACCTTAGACCGTCTTTGTACGGTTTTGACTTACAAGCCCCCGATTCGTCGGGGGTTTTTCTTTTTAAGACTGCACAATTTCGTGTTGCGCTCGTTTCCCAGCCCTCGCCTGAGCTGCACCTTGAGAACTGTTACGAACCATTGATCGGAGTGCGGAGATGCAACTGAAATGCAGAACTCGAGATTTCATCATGGAAGATGGTGAAAGGTACCGAGTGCTTGTTGATCCCCGCTCGGGCATGCCACTCTTCTATCCGAACCTGTTTGTAACGACACAGGTGCGTAATCGATCACTGTCAGTGGCGAGCATGGATGCTGTATGTGCGGCTCTAAACGTACTCCTCACCCACTGCAGCACGTGCAGTATCGATCTGGAGGGCCGAATCAGAGATCGGCGCTTCTTGAACCCCGCCGAGCTGGATGCAATCAGAGACATATGCCAGAAACGGTTCGGTAAGCATGACAGCGCAGTGGTGGTGCCTCTTCGGCATGACAAGGCAAACCAGCGGGTACAAACGGGAAGCGAGTACGTCCGCTTGACGCACATGGGCAACTATCTGCGCTGGCTGTCCTACACCATGCTGGGTTCAGCAGTGGATGAGTCGGCCGCACGTCAAATTGAACCGGTTCATCGTGGACTGACGAGTCGTCGGCCCATCGGAAGACGATACGCTGAGGTAAGAGGGGGCCGACTTCCGAGCAAGTGGCGGTTCTCTGGTGAGACAGTAGCGTGCGTATAAGAAACGCACTGATCATTGATCTTCTGTTCTACCTAGGCATCCGTGGTGGAGAGCTCCTCAGCCTCTGCACGACAGATATTGACTGGGAGCGCTGCCAGATCGTGATTGCCCGTCGCCCGGATGAAAGAACGGATCCGCGACAACGCCAGCCCTTAGTCAAGACGCTCGATCGCCGCATTCCCTTGGGAGACGCGCTCATCGATCGACTGCACACCTACATAGTCAAGCACCGCAACAAGGTGCCGGGTGCAAGACGACACGTCTTTCTCTTTGTTATTCATAAGAGTGGAGCGACGCAGGGGGAACCCCTTTCTATCTCTAGCTAGCGGAAGGTGATTCGGGCTATCGCCGCCGCATCGCCTGAACTCAAAGGACTCCACGGACACTTGTTTCGGCACGGATGGAACGAGCGCTTTTCCGAATATATGGATCGGCAAGAGGCACCGCCATCCGTGACAACTTTATCTGTATATGTCAGGTCACAAGTGCGAACGCGAGCTTCTATGCCGTGTCTGGCTATGATGTTGTTGATATCGTCTACCAGTTGCTCGTTCCAAGCCTTTGTCATTTGCTAGATCGTCCTTTTTTGTTATTCATCAACAGGCCGGTAGCCGCGCCGGCGGTGGAGGTAGGGTCGGACGGCTCGCGCTGGCTGTGGGGCGCCAATGAACTGGGCCTGTTCGTGGACTGCACGACGAAAACTCACAACAAGCCGGTGCAAGTGGGAATCGGCTTTGTTCACGCAGCGGTCGGCGCGCAGTTCCTTTCGCCATGAAAGCCGACGGCACCGTGTGGACGTGGGGCTGGCCTTGGGATGGACGGATGAGTATGCATTTTCGGCAACATCCCGCCGCGCTCTTAGATGTGTGCTGATTAAGGGTCGCAATAGCTTGCTCTTGGCGTCGAGAGTTTCGTATAAACCTACAACACGAAGTGCGCACGATGGCCGCCACCTAGTCCGGCCGCCTCGTTCCGAACAAGCAGTTCTACAGGGGAAACAACGGATGGGTGCTTTCTGGCAGTCGCGTTTGCGCGACGCTGTGCTGGCGTGTGTCGTTGGGACATTGGCGACGGCGGTCACCGCTCAGTCGGTATCCATCGAGTCGGAATGGAAGAAGCTGCTTCGTGTCAGCGACGACATTCAACCGTTAGGACCCAATGCCCTCGGCGAATCCATTAGCACTTACGACGGATCCCTGTCGTTTCGGCAAGTAGATCTCGAGGCGAAGGGTAATGGCCTTCCCATCATTGTCGAACGAACCGTCCACGCGCGGCCTGTCGGTGGCCCGCAGGCCTACGTGTTTCCACTGATGTCGCAAGGCTTCGCCGATTGGGAATTGACGGCTCCGCAGCTAGAGACTTTGTCTGCGGAAACGAATTTCACTGATACCTCCGGGCATGACGTTCACTTCTGGTACTTCCTCGAGGAGCCGCAACGCTGTAGCAGCTTCTATGGGGCCGGCACTATCGACGTGCCGACGAAGCCCGGCGAAGACGGGGTGATGTGGGAGCCGGACACTTGGTGGCATGGTATCCAGCTGAAGATCCCAGGCGCGGGTACTCAAGACGTGCTCAAGCGCGACACGTCGAACAACAACGTGCCGCAGTTGACGATGCCCGACGGTTCGCCCATCCCAATCACGGCAGTCACGCGCGCGAACTGGGTACTGGGTTGCGTTAATACGGCGGGGGTCGGCGAAACCTTTGTGGCCGTAAGCCCCGACGGTACGCGCTACTGGCTGGATCGTCTGTCCTGGCGACCGACCTCGGGTCTGGCGCATCCCGGCGGCGGCGCGCTAAAGCGGCGCATTGTTACCCTGCAGGCCAGTCATGCCGAGGATCGCTTCGGCAGGACGCTCACGTACGGTTACGACGTCGACAACCACCTCACCTCGATCACGGCGGACGACGGCCGCAGCGTCACCTTTACCTATCAGCAGTGGACGCATTCAGCGGGCGTCTACCCTATGGGCGAGCGCGTGACCACGATGACGCAGCACGCGTCGACGGGCGACCGCACCTGGACGTACAACTACGGCGGCACGGCCGATGAGCCTGTCCTTTCCGGAGTGACATTGCCCAACGGTTCGGGGTGGACCTTCGACAATATGCTTGCGCTTGGCACGGGGCAGGGCGGTGGTTCCGGCCAGTTGCACGTGGATTACACCGGGTGCCTGTACAACGTCTTGGGTCCGCCCCAGGTCGGTACAGTCGCCGTCACGCATCCTTCGGGATTGACCGGCACCTTCACGCTGACTTCCACATTGCGCGGACGGTCCGCTGTCCCGCGGAATTGCATTCTGGATCGCGGGGTGAATCGCATCACCATTCCGCATGCCTACATTGCTTCGTCGGTAACCCAAAAGCAGTACACGGGCGCCGGCGTTACGCAGGTTTGGACATTTGCGTATTCCCCGCCGAACCAAAGCTGGAATACAGAATGCACCGCCGGTTGCGCCAACACCGTATGGACAGAAGAAACGGATCCGGACGGCAGCCGTGTCAGGCACACTTTCTCCAACCAGTGGGGAGCGACGGAAACGCTCCTGCGGCAAGAGGATACTTATTCTGCCGGCAACCCCACGGCGATCCGCTCCGACATTAACGAATACGCTGCAGCGAACGCCGGCCCGTGGCCCGCGCGCTTAGGCTCGAACCTCCAGCTGCTGATGAACCACGATCAGCTGGAGATGCTGTCGCCCGTGCGGAAGCGCACGATTCTGCAGGATGGGGATTCTTATCTTTGGGAGGTGCCCGCAGGCGGTTTTGATGTCTTCGCACGGCCGGTAACCGTCGTTCGTGGTGGCGGCATTCCGGGCCAGGGCAGCCGCACGGAGCGCGCCACCTACGCCGATGACCATTCCCATTGGGTGCTTGGGCAGGTGGGAAAGATGGAGGTCCTGGAAGGCTCGCAGGCGACACCCGTGTCAGAGACTATCTTCGACGGACTTGCAAGGCCGATTGAGCGGAAAAGTTTTGGTCGTACGGTGATGACCTACGGTTGGAACGGTGGCGACCTGGCTTCGTTAACCGACGCCAATTTGCACACCACTGGCCTCAGCAATTACCGGCGCGGCATTCCGCAAACCGTCACCTACCCGGATGGGCACGCACAGTCCGCTGTGGTGGACGACCTGGGTCAGATCGTGTCGGCGACCAACCAGATGGGTGTCACGTTCGGTTACCAATACGACAGCATCGGGCGGGTCAAACAGATCGACTATCAATCCGAGCCGAACGGCAAGGGTTGGGAGTCCAAAGTCGTCACCTACGAATTCGTCGGTGACGAACCCGGTATCGTCGGCGGTCACTGGCGACGAACAGTAAACCAGTTCGACCATGCGGAGATTCAGCGCTTCGACGCCTTACTTCGTTCTCTGTCGGTCGAACAACGCCGGGCATCGGATGGCGCCCTTGCGATCACCGCGCTCGCAGCATACGACTGGCGAGGCAATCGAACTTACGCGTCCTATCCAATCGCGGGGTCGGCCGCGTATAACGTGGCGGCAGAAGGCGTAAGGCACACGTTCGACGCCCTCGGGCGGGAAATCTACGTGGCGCGCGACGCGGGCAGCGACGGCGTCGTCACCACCGGCACGACGTACTTCTACGGAGCGCGCCAGAAAATCACCGATCCACGCGGCAACGAAACCACGACCACGTTCCAGGCCTTCGACACACCCTCGTACGATCAGGCGCTTCGTGTCCAGGCGCCCGCCGGCGTGGATCAAGTGATCGATCGAAGTGTTTATGGCGAAGTGAGTGCCATTCATCAATTGGGCGGCGATCCGCGTGGCGATAAACTGTACGTGCACGACGAGTTCCATCGTGTCTGCCGTGTCGTTGAGCCCGAAACGGGCAGTACGGTGATGCAGTACGACGGCGCGGACAACGTGATCCAGATCGCGCGAGGCCTTTCCATCGCCGGCACGGCTTGCGTGGCCGCCGCCGACATGCCCGCCGCGGCCACTGTCGTGCGTGGTTTCGACGCCATGAACCGGCTGACCTCGATCGCTTATCCCGATGGTTCCCCACCGGTGGCGCTGTTCTACGACGGCTTGGGCAATCCGCAAACGGCCCAATCCGGAACGGACACCATCTGGTCGTATGTGCGCAACAACCTCAACCTGATCGCCCTTGAGCATCTTCAGGTCGATGGGCGGGCTTGGGACATCGCCTACGACTACGACGCCAAGGGTGCGTTATTCTCGATCACCTATCCAGACGACAAGGTGGTTACTTACGCGCCCGATGCCTTAGGCCGTGCGACACAGGCCGGTGCCTATGCCACGGCGGTGAGCTACTTCCCCGACGGGAACCTTGCGTCGTTCGCCTTCGGTAGTGGCGCGGCGTATGTGGCGAACCAGAACGGACGCCGGGCATTGCAAGATTTCGCATACGGTCAGGCCGGCGCGGAGATCATTGACCAGTCTATTGCGTATGACCCGGCCGACAACATCATCGGTATAGTCGACCACACGGCGGGTGCCCAGCGAAGTAAGACGTTCTCCTACGACGGGCTTAATCGTCTCGCCACGGCGGCATCGCCGCTGTGGGGTGTGGACACGTATCACTACGATGTGCTGAACAACATCACCGGGGTCGACACACTGAACGGTGGAGTGACCACGGGGCGTAGCTATAACTACGGCACATCGAACCGCCTTGAGTCGATCACCACGTCTGGTGGGGTCGCCACGTCTTACGGTTACGACGTGCACGGCAATGTGACGAATCGGGCGGGGCAGGTGCTGGCCTTCGACCTGGCGGACCGCCTCAGCGGTATCGCCGGCATTGCAAGTTACACCTACGACGCGAACGGTCGTCGCGTCAAGAACACGCCTTCGGGCGCCTTGCTGCCCAAATACTCCGCCTACAGCTCATCTGGTCAACTGATGTGGGAATACAACCCGAATACCCAGACAGCCAAGGATTATATCTATCTGGGCAAGAAACTCGTGGCCGCGGCGGAAAACGTGCAGGAAACCCTGCTTGGTTTCGTGGCCGGCGTGTCCGAGAGCGGCGTAAACGCCACGCTCAACGGTTGGGCGTGTTCGCAGGGATCCACGAATGCCGTGCCGGTGGAAGTGTTCATCGGTGGGCCGGCTGGAACGGGCACCTCCATGGGTCCCGCAGTGCTGGCCAACAAACCCAGTGTCGGCACAGATACCGTCGCTTGCGGAACGACGGGAACAGGTTACGGCTTCGCCATCGCGATTCCGGAGGCGACTCGCCTTGCCCACGCCGGCGCTTCCATTTACGTGGTGGCACATTCGAACCTTGGTGGCGACGACAGGCAGCTCGATAATTCGGGCGTTCCGATCGTGCCCGCCTCGGCGTCGGCACCGGATACGCCGGCGAGCGCATCCGCCGGCGTGGCGGGCGACCTTGCGTCCATCACTGTAAGCTGGGCCGCCTCCGCGCGTACCACGGCCTACCAGGCGGAGCGGCAATACAACGGAGGCGCCTGGGCCGCGCTCTATACAGGCGCGAACCTCTCGACGGTGGTAAGCAATCCCGCCGACGGCACATGGACCTTCCGGGTGCGCGCATGCGTCGCCGCGAATTGTAGTGTAGAGAAGGTTTCGAACACCGTTACGGTGGCCCACATTCCGCCGGCACCTGCAACGATTTCCGTGCCGGGAACGAGCAACGGGCCCATGGTCGTGTCGTGGTCGGCAGCGACATATGCCACGACGTATCAGTTGGAACAGAGTTTCAACGGTGGAGCCTTCGGTCTTATCTACAGCGGGGCGGGAACGTCATTCTCATTCAATGTCGGGGCGACGGGGACATACGTTTATCGTGTGCGCGGATGTAATGGCGGCAACTGCGGGCCTTACAAGACTAGCGTCGGCGTCGGCGTCACGATCGCACCGCAGTCGGCGCCAGGTATCAGCGCACCAGCTACCGTGAGCAACGGCGCCTGGACGGTAAGCTGGGCCGGCGTGGCGGGCGCGGCCAGCTACGCCCTGTATGAGCGTGTGAACGGTGGCAACTGGGGCCTTGTCCAGAACAATGCGGCGGGTAGCTGGAGTACCGCGGGACGAGGCAACGGCACATACGCTTACGTCGTGGCGGCTTGCAATACCGGCGGTTGCGGTCCGAACAGCGCCGTTGCGACAGTCTCCGTCAACAACGTCCCCTCGGCTCCCTCCAACGTCCATGCCATCGACTCTTTCAGCGGCAATCGCGAGATCTATACCATCACATGGAGCGCTACACCGGGGGCCACATATCACGAAGTGCTCCGCAACAACACGACCACGATGTGGCACGTGAACGCACCGACGACATCGCAGCTAGTCGAAACGGGACCGATCGGGGAGATCATTCTCTACGGGTACCAGGTGCGTGCCTGTAATGCGGTGGGCTGCTCTGCCTGGGTGAATGCGATATGAGGGCGATGGCGATGATTAATTTAAAGCGATTGCTCGCGCTGGTCGGCTTCCTCATGCTCGCCTCAGGTATCCGTGTTGCGCATGCCGCAGAGGTGGTCACTTACTTCTACACCAGTGCCGAAGGAACAGTGCTGGCGACCACCGACGCGGCCGGAAATTTGCTCTCGACGGCGGACTACCGGCCTTACGGTGCCCAAGTGAGCGGAGTGCCAGAGGCGGGCCCGGGCTATGTCGGACATGAGAACGACATCGATACCGATCTCACCTACATGCAGGCTCGGTACTACGATCCCGAGACGGGTCGCTTCCTGAGCATCGACCCGGTAGAGGAACTTCCGGCCGACGTGTTCTCGTTCAATCGCTATGCATACGCGAACGACAACCCGACCACCTATTCCGATCCGTTTGGCGAGGAATGCATCGACAATATGGGGGGCGAAACGCCATGCCCAGTGCCGGGCAACAATCAGCCCGAGGTTTCACCCGAAGTCCAGCGCTTGAGGGATACCAGCGATCGGCGGGGCGGAACATCCGTGCAGCCCACAACGTCCCAGTACCAGGACGAGTGGTTTGGGAACGTCGATCCAATGGGTAACCCAGGCGGAGGCAATCCCCTTGGTGGCGTTGCGATGACCACGGGAGTGGGAGGTTTCACCGTCCTTGCGACAGGTGCCGTGGGCTACGAAGCGGTTGGCGGTGCGGCTGGGGTTGCGGTTGGCGCGCGGGCTCTGCGGAAGAATATTAGCTTCGATGGTCCGTCGCCGGGCGCAGCGTATGCGAATGGACGACTCTTCGGGGTCCGTTGGAAGCAAAGTCAGTGGGGCATACGCTTGGATCTTCACCCCTACAAGGGTGACCCCACTAATACGCCTATCCTGCATCTCAATGTGGGTCGCCTTTCTCGCGGAGAGGCCAGTCACATAACGTTGTTTGACCCTCGGTGGCTGCGTTGGAGAAAGAAACCGTGAAGCCAGAACACGATCGCATATACGAGCTGCATACCCTGCTGTCTGAGTTGATGAGGAAAGATATCTCGACCAAAGAGGGATTGCGTGACTGGTACGTCGAAGCTCGCCGGGTCCAGGACACGTTGACCTCGGCGGGCGGACTTGGTCCATTCGTCCCTGAACTGATCTGGCACTACCTGGCGGACGCGGACATAAGGGCGAAGGATTCGGCGTATCGGGAGCAGCAGGATGCCTTCGTCCGTGCCTTCGTGACACTTCTGGAGAAGGGGGAGGTTCCAAGTGAGGAGAGTGTCCGCGCATATGCCACCGATGCGTAGCGCCTTTCTATGTTGGGAAAGGCACCGGCGACCGTGTGGAGGTAGTCGCGGACAAACTATCGACGAGTTCATTCAATGTCTCTCATTTCGGACAACCTTCGGGTGAACGCATAGTCCGTCAAGGTTCGCGAAGTCGGACAAACTATGGCGGATCGCGCAATCTGCGCGTTAAGGCATAGTTTGGCCACTCCACTAATGCATAGGTCGGCCCTCCCGCTGGGCCGGAACCGACGATTTTCGCCTGGTGCGCCAGATGGCTGTAGCATCCGTCCCCGGGTGAGGATCAACCAACGCGAGGGGAAGGGCATGGAACTGACTGACGCAGAAAAGCTCATGCTGGCGATGGTCGCCGAGATGCATCAGGCGGCAGGGATCAAGAACGGGATCAACGCGAAGCTGATCCACGACGCGCTATGGAGCGGGAACGAGTGGGCCATTAGATGGGATGTTCAGCTACCGTGGTCGAGCGACCAAGAAAATCCGCCGTACGTTGATCACGTTGTCGATGTTCTGGACATGTGGTCGTTCATTGAGGAGGGATTCGCTGCACTCCCTGCGGCAGATGTGCAGAGGGTACTGGACGAGACCGAATCCACTCTGGCACCGACCCTACCAGGGTTCGACGGGAACAACGAGACCGACGAGTACAGTGCGGCCCGGTTTCTGATCGATACGATGGGACGATTCAGCCGATTCGCGGGAAGGGACTTGAACTCCCATCACGACACAATCGCCAGGAGCAACCGACGATTGGCCGTTTTTGATCCGATCCGCGTAAGCCTCGGAAACCGGCACCCCGTCCGCGTGACCGCCGACGAGATCATCGAGGTCGTGAATGCCTAGGCTCGCCGCTGAACGGTGTTTAGCCCAGCGCGGCAGACTGACTTCGCTTAAGTTAAACCATAGGCGTCCCATTCTGGCCAGGCTATGGTTAATCGAGATGGTGGGCTCACTAGGGCTCGAACGTCATCGTCCGCAGAAGGAGCGTTTTTGTAGCGTTTCGTGCAGGATTCGCCCCAGATCTCGACAATTTTGTCGCTCGGTGTAGAGTTTGGACCGGCTAAGTGATTGTTCGAATTGAAGTACTTTCATAAAGTACGTAGCTCAGGTGGGCACAACCGTTCTAAGGCACCGTCACGACGGGCACGATTACGGCACGTTCGAAAACCCACGAGTCATCGTGGGTTTTTCGTTTTTAGGTGCAAGGTTCGCCAATAACACCGCGCCGATGAAGCCAGAATGGGCGGTACCGGGCAGACAGCTCTTGCTCTCTCCGGATTCCCTCCGCCAAGGCCTCTCCCGATGAACAGCAAGAAAGGCGCGACCCTGCTCCTCTTCGCCGCGATCCTCTTCGGAGGCGCCTTCGCCAGTGGCTCCGCCATGGCGGCGACTCCCGTGCGAAACATCGTCCTGGTTCACGGCGCGTGGGTGAACGGAAGCGGGTGGAAGCCGGTCTACGACATCCTCGTGAAGAACGGCTACCACGTATCGGTAGCCGAGCATCCACTGACCTCGTTCGCCGACGACGTGACAGCGGTCAAGCGCATCGTCGACATGCAGGACGGCCCGACGATCCTCGTGGGCCATAGCTATGGCGGCGCCATCATCACCGACGTGGGCAACGATCCGAAGGTAGTGGGGCTGGTCTATATCGCAGCGCATGCGCTCGACCAGGGCGAGACCGAGGTGGCGAACGGGAAGCGCTTCCCCAGCGCGACGAGTCAGACCAAGGACATCAAGAAAACCACCGATGGCTTCCTCTATCTCGATCCCGCGAAATATCCCGCCGACTTCGCCGCGGACCTTCCACTAAGCCAGGCCACGTTCGAAGCGAATGCGCAGGGGCTCACCGCGGCGTCGGTATTCGACTCGCCCGCCGGTCATCCCGCCTGGAAGGACAAGCCGAGCTGGTACGCCGTGGCGACCGCCGACAAGATCATCAATCCCGACCTGGAGCGTATGTACGCCAAGCGTGCGCAGAGCCACACGATCGAGGTCAAGGGTGCGAGCCATTCCGTCTACCAGTCGCACCCGAAGGAGATGGCGGCGCTGATCGAACAGGCCGCCACCCAGGCCACTCCGTGACGGAGTGGCCTCGTCTGGATCAGTGCGTCGAACCGTGAAGCGCATGCTTGAGGTCGCGCATCTGGTCGTGCCCGCTCTTCACCGTGACGTAGGCTTCGTTGATCAGTGAGCGCGTGCCGGCCGTCACGTCGTTGTCTTCGAGGGCGTGTTCGTACTTCGCCTTGATGTGGTCCTCGCCGCGCTCCACCTCGTCGACGATGGCCGTGTCGTCCCTCGAACTCATCTTCGCGCGCAGTTCCACGAACATGCGATGCGCCTTGGCCAGTACCGAACCATCGTCCTCGGGTTTGCCGCCGAGCGAGCTGACTTGTTGCTGCAGGCGACGGGCAAGCTGGCGGCGTTCGGCCGCGCGCTGCTGGAACGAGGCGGCGTAGCGGGTATTTTCGGCATCCTTCGCTGCCTCGCCGTAGCCTTCGGCGCTGTCGATGGTGGTTTCGATAAGGGTGTTGAGAACCTTGATGTCGTGGTCGGTGCTTGTCATCGTCATGGACTCCTCATTGGCCGACAGGGTTGCCGTAGGGACATGAGCTTCGCGGCCCGAGGGCGTATGGAACCGTGAAAGGCGCGTCGTGCCTGCGACGACGCCCCCCTTTCGTTCATGCTTCGCCGGTGCATACTCGTGTTCGAACAGGCTGCACGGGAGAGCATCCATGACATCCAATCGCCGCGCCCTGGTGACGGGCGCATCGGCGGGCATCGGCGAGGCGTTCGCCCGCGAACTGGCCCGTCGCGGGTACGATCTCGTACTGACGGCGCGCCGTGCCGACCGGCTCGAAGCGCTGGCCAAGGAATTGCGGGAACGCCATGCGGTCGAGGCGATCGTCGCGCCGCTGGATCTGGCGCGGCCGGACGGTCCCGAGGCCCTCGTGGCGGCGCTCGATGCCCAGGGCTTGTCCATCGACGTATTGGTGAACAATGCCGGCTATGGCGTCACCGGCTACTTCGACGAGCAACCGTGGCCGACGCACGCGGCCTTCATCCAGGTGCTGATGACGGCGCCGACCGAACTGGCGTATCGCCTTCTGCCGGGCATGAAGGCGCGCGGCTACGGCCGCATCGTCAACGTCGCCTCGCTCGCGGGCCATGTGCCGGGCTCGGCGGGGCATACGCTGTATGCGGCCTCGAAGGCCTACCTCATCAAGTTTTCGCAGTCGCTGGCGCTGGAAGGGAAGGGCACGGGCGTGCACACCACGGCGGTGTGTCCCGGCTTCACGTATTCCGAGTTCCACGACGTCACCGGGTCACGCGAACTGGTCTCGAAGATGCCCGGTTTCATGTGGATGGACGCGCCCACGGTGGCCCGCCAGGGGCTGGATGCCGTGGATGCGGGCAAGGCGGTGTACGTGAACGGCCGGGTGAACCGGGCCATAAAAGGCCTTTTCAAGCTCATGCCGGATGCCCTGGCCCTGAAAATGGTGGAACGCCAGGGCCGCCGTTTCCGTACGGAGCCGCACAACGCCTAGCCCACCCATGACCTCTGGCATAGGCCCCGCCGACCGGCGGGGGCTAGCCTCGTCCGGTTTGCGGCGCTTTCCGCGCCGCCCTGCCGTCACGGGGACCATCGATGTCAATCACACGCAACGCGGCGCTTTCCGGCGCCGTCCTCCTCGGCCTGATCGGGGCCTCCGCCTCGGCACAGACCGTCACCACCGACGATTACCGGCGCGCGGACTCGTTCCTCGCCAACAACACCATGCCGCTGGTGGACCATTCGGTCCAGCGCGTGACCTGGATCGACGATGGCCACTTCTGGTATCGCGACCACGATAAGGACGGCGACCAGTTCATGAAGGTGGACGCCGCCACCGGCGAAGCCACCCGCGCGTTCGATCGGGACAAGGTTGCCGCGGCCCTTTCCGCCGCGACCGGCAAGAAGGTCGACGCGGCCAAGCTGCCCGTCACCGGCTTCGTCGTCCGTCCGGACGATGGCCTGGACATCACCTCGCATGGCAAGCGCTACGTCTGCGACAAGGCGGTCGGCAAGTGCGAACTCGCCGCGTTGAGGAAGGACGCGAACGGCAAGACCTACGGCGACGAGCCCGGGCTGAAGTCGCCGGACGGCAAATCCGAAGCCTTCATCCGCGACTGGAACCTCTGGGTGCGCGACATCGCCTCGGGCGCGGAAACGCAGTTGACCACCGACGGCGTCAAGGATTACGGCTACGCCACCGACAACGCGGGCTGGAAGCATACCGACGAGGCCATCCTGGTCTGGTCGCCCGACTCGAAGAAGATCGCCACATTCCAGCAGGACCAGCGCAAGACCGGCGAAATGACCCTGGTCAGCGTCAATGTCGGCCACCCGAAGGTCGACACCTGGAAGTATCCGTTGCCGGGCGACAAGGACGTGACCATGATCGAGCGCGTCGTCATCGACGTGCCGACGAAGAAAGTCGTCCGCTTCAAGATGCCGCCCGATCAGCACCGTTCGACCATCTGCGACGACGTTTCGTGCAGCCCCGGCGTGTGGGACGACGTGCGCTGGTCCGACGACGGTAAGAGCATCGCCTTCGTTTCCACCGCGCGCGACCACACGCACGAGTGGTTCCGGGTGGCCAATCCGGAAACCGGCGAGGTCCGTACCGTATTCGAAGAAAAGGCGAAGACCTATTTCGAAGGCGGCAACGAAATGGCCAACTGGCAGTACGTGCCAGAAACCGACCAGGTGATCTGGTTCTCCGAGCGGAGCAACTGGGGTCATCTGTACATGTACAGCCTCAAGACCGGCAAGCTCGAACAACAGATCACCAAGGGCGACTGGAACGTCACCCAGGTGCTGCACATCGATCCGAAGACGAAGACGATCTGGTTCCGTGGCGTGGGCCGCGAGAAAGGCGTCGATCCGTACTACCAGCAGTTCTACAAGGTCGGTTTCGACGGCAAGGGACTGACCTTGCTCACGCCTGAAAACGCCGACCACAGCGTGTCGATGTCGAAGGACGGCACGTACTTCTTCGACTCGTATTCGACGATCGATACGCCGCCGGTCGCCGTGGTGCGCCGCTCCGATACCGGCGCCACGGTGAAGGAAATCGCGCGCGCCGACATCTCGCGTCTCAAGGCCAAGGGCTGGGTGCCGCCGACCGCGTTCACGGTGAAGGCGCGCGACGGCAAGACCGACCTCTACGGCCAGATGTTCAAGCCGACGAACTTCGATGCATCGAAGAAGTACCCGCTCGTGGTCTACATCTACCCGGGCCCGCAAACGGGCTCGGTGCGCACGCGCAGCTTCATTCCCTCGCACGGTGACAATCAGGCGCTGGCCGAACTGGGCTTCGTCGTGGTGGCCGTCGACGGCATGGGCACGCCGTGGCGCTCCAAGGCTTTCCACGACGCGTACTTCAAGAACATCGGCGACAACACGCTGCCCGATCAGGTCGCCGCGGTGAAGCAGCTGGTGCAGAAGTATTCCTGGCTGGACGGCGATCGCGTCGGTATCTGGGGCCACTCCGGCGGCGGCAATGCCACCGCTACGGCCATGTTCCGTTACGCCGATGTGTTCAAGGTCGGTATCTCGGAATCGGGCAACCACGACAACCGCAACTACGAAGACGACTGGGCGGAGAAGTGGCAGGGACTGTTGGTTACCGACAAGGACGGCAAGTCCAACTACGATGACCAGGCGAACCAGAAGTGGGTGTCGGGCCTGAAGGGTCACCTGATGCTCGCCCACGGCACCTCGGACGACAACGTCCCGCCGTACGAGACGTTGCTCGTCGTGGACGCGCTGATCAAGGCCAACAAGGATTTCGACCTGGTCATGATCCCCAACGCCCACCACGGTTACGGCGCCGCCACGCAGTACATGACGCGCCGCCGCTGGGACTACTTCGTGCGTTACCTGAAGGGTGACACGCCGCCGAAGGAGTTCGAGCTGACACCGATGACGCCGCCGGGCGGTTGAACGAAAAACCCCGCCTCGACGGCGGGGTTTTTTTCTGGCCGTCCTGGGAGCCAGCCTGGTGGGCCTGGTGGGAGCCGACCTTGTCGGCGATCCCGCGGCAGCGGGCCAGGTCGAGGCAAGCACCCATCGCCGACAGGGTCGGCTCCCACCGGTAGACTGTGTGGGAGCCGCTTCAGCAGCGATTCCCGCCACCAGCTACGCCGCATAAGCCACGAACCGCATCGCCGCCGCGTTCATGCAATAGCGCAGCCCGGTCGGATCGGGGCCATCGTCGAACACATGGCCCAGGTGCGCATCGCAGCGCGCGCAATTCACCGCCGTCCGCTCCTCGACCAGGCTGCGGTCGGTCTTCCCGGTGATGTTTCGCTTCGAGATCGGCTGGTAGAAACTCGGCCAGCCGGTGCCCGAATCGAACTTGGTGGCCGAGTCGTAAAGAGCCGTATCGCAACAGATGCATCGGTAGATGCCGTTGTCGTGCCGGTCCCAGCCCTCGCCCGTGTAGGGCGGTTCGGTGCCGTCGTGGCGGGTGATGTAATACGCCTTGCTGCTCAGTTTCGATTTCCACTGCTCGTCGGTGAGGACGATGCGGGGCTCGACGCAGGACCCCAACGGCTTTTTGTCGTTGCCGAAGCAGTCCAGAGTGACATTGCCCCCTTTGGGCATGGGTGCATCGGCCGCCATCGCCGGCCGGGTCGCGCGCAGGACGAAGGGCAGGGAGATCGACGCGGCCGCCGTGGCGGCCAGTACGCCGAGGAAACGACGACGATCGGGATCGGTACGCATATAGCCTCCGGAAGCGGGAAAGGGCGCCTGGGCGCCCTTTCCATGAGACCGGCGTCACCGGCGTCCGCTTACAGCCCGTGGGTTCAGTCGTCCACCCAGCGGCAACGGCGCTCGGTGGTGTACGAGGCGTTCTTGTCCTGGTGGCTCTTCTGGATGCGATTGCCGGCGTAGCCGCCGCCGACCGCGCCGGCCACCGTGGCCAGGGTCTTGCCCTTGCCGCCACCGACCTGGTTGCCGATCAGGCCGCCGGCCACGGCGCCCACGCCCGTGCCGATCAGGCGATTGTCGTCCTTGGAGTTGATCTGCTTGACCCGGACGTTCTCGCAGACCTGGTGCTGGCTCCGCCGGGCCTGGGCCTCGGCCGGCGGCGTGGAAACGGCAGCCGTGCTGGCGATGGCGATCGCGGCGACGGCGAGCAGCTGGGTCTTCATGGCAGGTCCTCCTTCTCGGTGGCCTTCAGGGATACCGCCGGCTTCGTGACGGACGGGTCAATCCCGGCCGTTTGGGGCGCCCGGGTCGACATCGCGTATGGCCGCGGTTTAATCGGCGTGCCGCGCTCCTCCGCCACGGCCTCGGTCAACTCGGCCCCAAGCAGCAGGATCAGGGCCGAGTAATAGACCCATACCAACAGGACGACCACGCCTCCCGCAGGGCCATAGGGGCCCCCTACGTTGCTGCGGTCGAGATAGATGGCGATGGCGAACTTGCCCACGGCGAAGAGCAGCGCGGTCAGCGTCGCGCCGATCATCGCGTCACGCCATTCGATGATCGCATCCGGCAGCACCTTGTAGATCGCGCCGAAGATCAGCACGAACACGGCCAGGGAAATAACGATCTCCAGGATCTGCCAGCCGGTGGTCCCGCCGCGCACGAACACGGCGATCAGCGCGCTGGCCGAAAACGAGATCACCAGCAGGAAGGCCAGCGACAACAGCAGGCCCAGCGCGTGCATGCGTGCGCGCAGCCAGCCGAGGATGGCACCCCTGGTCGAGCCGGGGCGGGGCTGCAGGCTCCAGACCCGGTTCAGCGCGCCCTGCAACTGGGCGAAGACGGCGGATGCGCCGACCAGGGTGACGCCCAGGCCGATCACGCCGGCCATGCTGCCCACACTGGGTCGTTGCCTTGCGTTTTCTATCACCAGTCTCACCGCCTCGGAGGCCCGGGGCCCGACCAACCCATTGAGGCTGTCGATCAACTGGGCCTGCCACTCAGGCCGCAGTGAGGCGACGATCCAGAGGAGGAGCACCAGCAACGGCGCGAAAGACAGGGCGGAATAGAAGGCGAGCGCCGCGGCGCGCGTCATCAGTTCATCGTCGCTGAAACCCTTCGCCGTGGTCCTGACCACGCGCCAGGCCAGGTGCAACCGTGAATCCATGCCGCCACCTCCGTTTCGACTGGTGCAAGCTTCGTGCGAACGGTGCGAAAGAAACGTGGACCGGCGCGGCGTCAGCGTGCGCCGGTGATCATCATGCCGCATGCATCCGCGCGATGGCGGTCGCGATGCCACTTGCGTCGGCAACCTCGAGCACCCGCTCGGTCATGGCGAATTCCGTCACCAGTTCGTGCGCCCATGTGCTGTGGTACGGCATGTATACGCCCCAGCCGCCGAGCTCCACTACCGGAACGATGTCCGACTTCAACGAGTTGCCCACCATCGCGAAGCGGTCGGGGCTCACCTCGAACTCGCCGAACAGGCGCGCATACGCGGCCGGGTCCTTTTCAGAGACGATCTCGATGCGGTGGAAGATGTCCGCGAGGCCACTGCGGGCGACCTTGTACTCCTGATGGAACAGGTCGCCCTTGGTGATCAGGACCACGCGGTGCTTCGCCGCGACGGCTTCCACGGCATCGCGGATGCCGGGCAGGAGCTCCACGGGGTGGGACAGGACGTCCTTGCCCAGGCGCACGATGCGGTGGATGTCGCGTGCTTCGATGCGTCCATCGGTCAACTCGATCGCCGATTCGATCATCGACAGCGCCATACCCTTCGCGCCGTAGCCGAACAAGGCGATGTTGCCGCGCTCGGTGGCGAGCAAGGCGTCGCGGAGGCCTTTGGTGGTGAGGTCGACATAGCGCCCGAGGATGGCTTCGAAGGCCTCCTGGGCGTGATCGTAGAACTCCTGGCTGCGCCAGAGGGTGTCGTCGCCGTCGAAGCCGACCAGATCGATCATGGGTACAAGTCTCGTTCGTCGCAGCGGGATAGGATACCGCGAACCGCATCGCCGACAGGGTCGGCTCCCACCAGAGCATCCCATGTTCAATTTCACCGATATCGCATGCCCCTACTGTGGCGAGACCATCGAAGTCGCCGTCGACACCTCGGCGGGCAGCCAGACCTATATCGAGGATTGCCAGGTGTGCTGCCGTCCGATCCTGATGCGGCTGACGGTGGATGAAGGCGACGAAACCTTTGAACTCCACGCATCGGCGGAAAATGATGGGTGAGGGAATCGCCGCTGAAGCGGCTCCCACACAAGGCCTGGCTTGCCCCGGATGACTACAGGTTCCCTGACAACCCAGCGGGCTCCGGATGATGATGAGGTTCCCGGATGATGCGAAGGTTCATGTGGGAGCCGCTTCAGCGGCGATAACGGGAAACGAAGAAGGCCCGGGTTTCCCCGGGCCTTCCAACGTCAAACGAACCTACCGCTCAGGATGAGCGCGTCGCTCAGAACGCCACGCTCGTCTTCAGGCCCAGCACGAAGGCGTCGTCGTTCTGCTTGCTGCCGCCCGGATCCTTGATGTACTGAAGGTTCGGACGGATCGCGATCGAGGGAATCGGCGACCAGCTGTAGAACACTTCGGCCACTTTCTCGTAGCCGTCGTTGATGATGCCTTCCTGGCCCGGATGCGTCGCGTTGAACAGGCGCTGGTTCTTCGCGGCGTAACCACTGGCATGCGAACCACCGAGTGCCGCGCCGACGAAGTCGTTCGGGCGATCGAAGATGCCCTTGTACTCAACGCCCAGCGCGATCTGGTTGTTCGTCGCCGAGGTGGCATGATCGGCCGAGGTAACGTTCAGGAATACGGTGGCGCCCTTGCCACCGGCTTCGCCGGTCACCTGCTGCTGGAACGTGATCCACGCACCCTTGCGGGAGTCGTGCTGCAGCGGATCACCGCCGGCGATCGCCAGCGGCTGGCGATCCTCGTTCAGGTACAGGTCGTCGCCCTTGGAGGTGTTGTACCAGACGCCCGCGCGGTACGAACCCGGCAAGCCGTTCACCATCGGCTTCCAACCGAACTCCAGCGGAATGAGCGCGCCGGTGGTGCCACTCGGGAAGTTCGGCTTCAGGCCGTTGTGGCGCTGGTACGAGTCGTCGACGTACTTTGGATTCATCTGGTACGCGGCGATCTGCACGAAGGTTTCCTTCGAGGTATCCAGCTTCAGCACCGTGGCCCACTGGCTGGTCGGCCAGTTGACCCAGTAGTCGCCGACGATGTTACCCGGCTGCGCGCCGCAGAAGGTCAGGTTCTGGAAGTCGCACGAGAACTGGTTGATGTCCTCGCCGACCGGCAGGCGGCCGATCTTCCAGGTCAGGCGGTCGTTGAAGAATTTCTGCTCCAGCGAGAACACCGTCAGGTGCCAGGTCTGGCCGCGTCCGTACACTTCCTGGATCAGCTGGTTGTTGCCGATGTTCGCGTCCGCGCCGATGTTGCGGCCGTTACGATCGGTGATGACGATCTTGAACGTGGCACCGGTCCATCCCCACAGCTTCTGCAGGTCGAACGCGCTGCCGAACTTCCACTGGTCGGTATAGCGGGTGATCCTGCGATCGCCACCCGAGTAGTTGTGCGCGGCTTCGAAACCATAACCGAAGTCGAACGAGATGCCCTTGTCTTCAAGACGCGTGCGTTCACCACCCCAGTCGCCGAACAGGTATTTGCTGCTCGCCATCGGGCTGGGGTCGGACCTCATCGAATCATCTTGCGCGTGTGCCGCGGTGGCACCGAACGCGAGGCACGCCAGCACCAGTCCGGCAAGGGGACGCTTTTTGAATTGATTGCGCATGTACCCTTCTCCCTGAAGAAAAAATTATGCTTTTTCGTAATTGACTTTTGATTATCTCAGTTGCAACGCACAATGCTCCCCGTGCGATCAACCGCCGCATCATAGTGTTTTTGTCGGACTAATGGGTGGGCATCGCAAATTCGGCGCCAGCGCTTTCATCGTGGTTCAGCCAACGCTGTGTAACGGCCTTCTGTCTTGTGTAAAAGCGCACGGATTCCGGGCCGTGGGCATGGTGGTCTCCCATCAGGCTCTTCTTCCATCCGCCGAAACTATGGAAGGCCATCGGCACCGGAATGGGCACGTTGATACCGATCATTCCCACCTGTACACGATGCGCGAATTCACGCGCCACCTGGCCATCGCGCGTGAAGATGGCGGTGCCATTGCCGAATTCGTGTTCATCCACGAGCTTCAGTGCGCTAGCGAAATCGGGAACGCGCACCACGCAGAGAACGGGTCCGAATATCTCTTCCTTGTAGATACGCATGGACGGTGACACGCGGTCGAACAGCGTGCCGCCGACGAAGAAGCCCTGCTCGCAGCCGGCGACTTGATAGCCGCGTCCATCGACGACCAGTTCGGCACCCGACGCGACACCATCATCGATGTAGCCTGTGATGCGATCGCGATGTACTCCGGTAACGACGGGACCCATGTCGACCTTCTCATCCATGCCATGGCCGATGCGAAGCGCGCGCACGCGCGGCGCGAGCTTCGCGACCAGGGCGTCGGCGGTGGCTTCGCCGACCGCCACGGCCACGGAGATCGCCATGCAGCGTTCGCCCGCGGCGCCATATCCGGCGCCCATCAAGGCATCCGCGGTCTTTTCCAGATCGGCGTCGGGCATGACGATCATATGATTCTTCGCCCCACCCAGTGCTTGTACGCGCTTGCCCTTGGCGCAACCGCGTGCATAGATGTACTCCGCGATCGGGGTGGAGCCGACGAAGCTCACCGCGCGCACGAGGTCATGATCCAGCAAGGCGTCGACCGCGGTCTTGTCGCCGTGCACGACGTTGAACACGCCGTCCGGCAAGCCGGCTTCCTTGAGCAGCTTCGCCAGCTCCACGGCGAGCGAGGGATCGCGTTCGGACGGCTTGAGCACGAAGGTGTTGCCGCAGGCGATCGCCATCGGGAACATCCACATCGGAACCATCGCGGGGAAGTTGAAAGGCGTGATGCCTGCGCAGACGCCAAGGGCCTGGCGCATCGTCCAGGCATCGATGCCGTTTGCGATCTGCTCGGTGTATTCACCCTTGAGCAATTCGGGAATGCCGCACGCGTACTCGACGACTTCGAGCCCGCGCACGAGCTCGCCCTTCGCATCGGAAAGCACCTTGCCATGTTCGGAGACGATCACGCGGGCGAGCCGGTCCATATCGCGTTCTATCACCTCCTTGAAGCGGAACATCACGCGGGCGCGCTTTAGCGCGGGCATTTGCGACCACGCGGGGAAGGCGGCATGCGCGGCGCGCACGGCGGCGTCGACGTCGGCGACGGAAGCGAGATCCACCTCGGCGGCGGGAATGCCGCGCGCCGGATCGTAGACGGGAGCGGAGCCGGCGGGCGTACCCGCGTAGGGCTTGCCGGCGACGAAGTGACCGATGCGGGGAAGGGCGTTGCTGGACGGTTGAGCGGACATGTCTTGGTTACTCCGACCGCGGCGCCTCAGCGCGCGATCATCCATTCGTGGGCGGGATCGTTGCGGAAATGCCATTCACGGCGGGGGCCGGCCATCACGTTGAGGTAATAGCCCCGGTATCCGTGCGGCATCACCACGGGGTGGTAACCGCGCGGCACCATCACCACGTCGTGGTCGCCCACGGCCATCGACTCGTCGATGTCGCGGGTATCGGTGTAGACGCGCTGGAAGGCGAAGCCCTGGGGCGGATCGATACGGTGGTAATAGGTTTCCTCCAGCACGCTTTCTTCCGGAAGCGCGTCGGTATCGTGCTTGTGTGGCGGGTAGCTGGACGAATGACCGGCGGGCGTGAGCACCTCGACGACGAGCAGCGATTCGGCCGGCTCCGTCTCGGGCAGGATGTCGCACACATAGCGGGTGTTCGAGCCGGTGCCGCGCACCGAGCGCTTCATCGATTCCGGCGGGATCAGCCGCACGTCCAGCCGGCCTGAAGCGGGCGCCGAGGCGATGGCGAACTCGGCGTCGGTCGTCGCCAGGATCCTGAATACCGATGATGGCGGAGCGTAGACGGCGTGCGGGGAGCGGTCCTCGAAGACGCTCGCCCGGCCGCCGAGGTTCTCCCATGCATGGTCTCCCACGCTTACGTCGACGCTGCCCGTGAGCACGACGAGGCAGCCTTCGCGATCGGCTGGCAGGGTGATCTCGGTGCGGTTGCCGGCAGCGAGCCGGCGCGCCTCGAAGCCCACATGTTTCCAATGCGCCGTTTGCGGCGTGACCTTCACGATGGCCTCGCCGGTCGGCATCGATTTAACGAGCAGGCTCATGCGACCTCCCTCACCGGTGTCCGGTCGAGCAGGGTGCGGAGCGTGTCGTAGCCCTTCTTCGCGAAGGCGTAGCTGGGTGCCACCGCCGGGTCCTGTTCGGCCTCGACCACGAGCCACCCTTTGTAGCCGTGCTCCTTCAGCTTGCCGATGAGGGTGGCGAAGTCGATCACGCCGTCGCCGGGCACGGTGAACGCGCCGTTGAGCACGGATTCGAGGAAGGTCCACTGGCGGTTACGCGCGAGGCGCACGATGCCGGGCCGCACGTCCTTGCAGTGCACGTGGCAGATGCGCGCGATGTGACGCTCCAGCACGGCGACCGGGTCGCCGCCGCCGAAGTAGGTGTGGCCGCTGTCGAACAGCAATCCGACGTCCTCGCCGGTATGCGCCATGAGCTGGTCGACATCGTCCGGAGATTCGACGTACGCGCCCATATGATGGTGATAGGCCAGGCGCACGCCGTGCGACAGTGTGAAGCGGGCGAACTCCGTCACCTTTTCACCGTAGCGCTTCCACTCGTCGTCGCGACGAAAACGGGGGCGCTTGTACAGCGGTACCGGCTCACCCTGGATCGCGTGGGCCACTTCCCCGTAGACCATGACCTTGCAACCATTCTCCGCGAGCAAGCGCAGATGCTGCGCGACGGCGGCCTTTTCCTCCTTCGCCGAGCGCTCACCGAGACGCCCCGAGTACCAGCCGGAGACGACATCGAGCCCGTAGCCCGCCATCAGCTCACGCAGTGCCGCCGGTTCCTTCGGGAATTTGTTGCCGAGTTCGAAGCCCTCGTAGCCGATGGCCTTGCCTTCGGTGAGTGCGGTGGACAACGGTATTTCTCCGCCGAGCGATGGCAGGTCGTCGTTGCTCCAGGAGATCGGGTTGATGCCGATGCGGATGGGATCGTTCTTCATGCTGGCGTGATCCTGGCCTTGCGGCCCGCGATGGCGGTCTCATAGTCCGCGCGCGCTTCGCGCACGGCGTCCCGCGTGGAAACTTCCGGCACCGCCACGTCCCACCACACGCCACCCTCGTCGGTCGTGCGTGTGTGGTCGGTGTCGATGCTGATGAGGTAGGTACGGTCGGCGGCGCGTGCGCGCTCCATGGCGGCCTCGAGCCCGGCGATGTCGGACACGTGCTCGGCGATCGCGCCGAGACTGCGGGCATGGGCGGCGAAGTCGACGCTGGGAGCGCCATAACGGCCCTGCACGCAGTCCTCGAACATGTTGTTGAACGGCGCTCCGCCGGTTGCTTGCTGCAGCCGGTTGATGCAACCGTAACCGCGATTGTCCAGCAGCACGATGATGAGTTTCGCGTCGAGCATCACGGAGGTCGCGATCTCCGAGTTCATCATGAGATAGCTGCCGTCGCCCACCATCACGATGACCTCGCGGTTGGGATAGGCCAACTTCACGCCCAGGCCGCCGGCAATCTCGTAACCCATGCACGAGTAGCCGTATTCCATGTGATAGCCACCAGGCGTTTCGGTACGCCAGAGCTTTTCGAGCTCGGCAGGCAGGGTGCCCGCGGCGCAGACTACGATGTCGTCCACGGCGGAACGCGGCGACGAGCGCTGCACCGCGCCGATCACTTCACCGTCATAGGGCAAGCGCCCGGCGGGCGGATCGCGCTGGCCGGTGATGCGGGAGACGATGTCCACCCATTCCCCGGCCACTTCACGGGCACGCGTCGTCCAGGCTTCGGGCGCCGACCAATCCTCGAGTCCGAAGCTGATGTCGTCGAGTACCTGTGCCGCATCGCCGATCGCTTCCAGGCCATTACCCTTGAGCGCGTCGAAGCTGTTCACGTTCACCGAAAGAATGGGCACGTGGCGGAACAGGGCGTTCGAGCCCGTGGTGAAATCCTGCAGTCGCGTGCCCACGGCGATGATCAGGTCCGCCTCGCGGAGCAAGGCGTTCGCAGCGGTCGACCCACTGACGCCGGCCGGGCCGAGGTGCAAGGGGTGGTTCCACGGCAGCACGCCCTTGCCCGCCTGGGTCTCGCAGACGGGGACGCCATGCTTGTCCGCGAAGTTGAGCAATGCCGGGGTGGCCTTGGCGTAGAGGGCGCCACCACCGGCGATGATCACCGGGCGCTCCGCCGCCTCGATCGCGTCGAGCGCCGCCATCAGCTCGTCGTCGGTAGGTTGCGGGGCGCGGAAGACGATCTCGCGAGGCTCGAAGAACGATAACGGGTAGTCGTACGCTTCCGCTTGCACGTCCTGCGGAAGGGCGAGGGTGACCGGTCCGCACAGCGCGGGATCGGTCAGCACCCGGATGGCGCGGGGAAGCGCGGTCAGCAACTGTTCCGGCCGGACGATGCGATCGAAGTAGCGCGATACCGGCCTGAAACAATCGTTGACCGAGACCGTGCCGTCGGAAAAATCCTCGAGCTGCTGCAACACGGGGTCGGGCTCGCGCGAGACGAAGATATCGCCGGGCAACAGGAGCACGGGCAGGCGGTTCACGTGGGCCAGCGCGGCGGCCGTGACGAGATTGGTCGCGCCCGGGCCGATCGACGTGGTGACGGCCATCATGCGCCGGCGCATGTTCGCCTTGGCGTAGGCGATCGCGGCATGCGCCATCGCCTGCTCGTTATGCGCACGGAGCGTCGGCAACTGTCCACGCACGCCGTACAGTGCCTCGCCGATGCCGGTCACGTTGCCATGGCCGAAGATGGCGAACACGCCGCTGAATAGCGGCACGGATTCCTCCTGGTCGGCGTCGCGCCCGCGCAACGCCGCGAGGTAACGAACCAGTGCCTGCGCACAGGTGAGTCGGATCGTCTCGCTCATGCGGCCGCGCCTTCCTTCAATGTTTCGGGACTGCGCCGGCCGTCGCGCCACAGGGCGATCATGCGTTCGAACGAGGCCCGCGCCTGGGCGACGAGCGCGTCGTCGTCGATGCTTCCGGCGAGCCACGCCTTCGCCGATTCCGCGAAGATCGTGCGGCCGACGGCGAAGCCCCGGCAGGTGGTGCTGTCGATAGCGTCGGCGAAGCCGGCGGCAAGGGTCTCCGCTGGCGCGTTGAGGCCGAGCAGGAGCACGCCGCGGCAATGCGGGTCGCGCTCGTGGATCAGCGCGTCGATCGCGGTCCACGCCTCGCGGCGCGGCGGGCAGAGCTTCCACCATTCGGGCTTGATGCCCAGGTTGTAGATGCGCTTCAGCGAACGCAGCACGAGTTCGTCGCGCTCCGCCTGGCTCTTGCAGCCCGGCGAGATGACTTCCAGGAGCAATTCATGGCCGCTGATCTTCGCCGCGTCGTAGAGCGAGCGGAGCTGGGTTTCCTGCTCCACGCGGTCCATGGGGCTCGCATCCGGGTCGAAGGCGACCAGGCACTTGATCACATGCTCGCGCGGCCAGGCGATCAGCTGACTGCCGATGGAGCGGCCGCGCTCCAGTTCCAGCGGGTTCGACCCGGAGACCTCGACGGGCCGGCCGATCCACCATCCACGGCCGGTGGCGGCATTGAGTGCGTCCTGTCCATAGCGGTCGTCGGCCAGCAAGCCGACATGGCCCTGGAGCTTTCCGGCATGTTCCGTGGCGGCCACGGCTTCCACCAGCAATTCCTTCAGGCGCGGTATGCGTGCCTCGTCGCCACCGACCTGCCTGGCCAGTTCGAAGAACGGCACGCGGTGGTCGAAGGCGAACACGTAGAGGTCGTCCCACGTCTTTCGCGGCACGGCCGTGCGATGAAGATGTGACAGTTCGGCGTCGAGATCGGGGCGGCGGATGCCGCCTTCGCGCTGAAGGAACGCGTCCAGTTCCGCGCGTCCGGGCATGGCCGGGGCGCAGCCATGGCGGGACACCACGATCGCACCGCAGGCATTGGCGAAGGCACAGGAGCGCTCCAGCGATTCGCCGCGCAACCAACCCGCGAGGAAGCCGGAGAGGAAGGCGTCGCCGGCACCGAGCACGTTGAGCACGTCCACCCGCGTACCGCGATACGTGGGCGCGTCGTCGATGTCCGAAGGGATCGTACCTTCGATCACGCTGCAACCCAGCGGTCCGCGCTTGACCACGAGGGTGGCCGCGCTGATGCCACGCACGGCGCGCAACGCGGCAAGCAGATCCTCGCTGCCGCCGGCGATGTGGAATTCCTCTTCCGTGCCGACGATCACGTCGAAACCGGAAAGGATGGCCTGCAGATGGGCGGTGACATGATCGGCGGCGACGAAGCGCGTTTCGCCTTCACCCCGGCCGGTGAGGCCCCAGAGCACGGGGCGGTAGTCGATGTCGAGCACGGTGCGCACGTCGTGCTTGCGGGCCAGTTCGACGGCGCGCGTGCTGGCGGCGTGCACGCCGGGCTCGGAGAAATGCGTTCCCGTGATGGCCAGTGCGCGGCAGGATGCGATGAAGGGCTCATCGATATCGCCGGCTGCCAGGGCCATGTCGGCGCAGTTCTCGCGGTAGAAAAGAAGGGGGAAGGTCTCGCGATCCTTGATGCCGAGGATCGCCAGCGCGGTCAGGCGCTCGGGGTCGATCCGCACCTGGCTCACGTCGCAGCCCTCCGCGTCGAGGGTTTCGGTGAGGAAGCGGCCCATGTGATCGTCGCCCACGCGCGAGAGCATGGCGGAGCGCAAGCCCAGCCGCGCGGTGCCGAAGGCCACGTTGGCCGACGAGCCGCCAAGGTATTTGGCGAAGCTGGTCACATCCTCCAGGCGGGCGCCGATCTGCTGGGCGTAGAGATCCACCGCGAGCCGGCCGAGGCAGGCGACGTCGATGGGGCGGGAGGAAGAGCGGGGAAGGGGATTGCGCATAGGGGTTCCGTATCAGGCCGCGCGGCCTTCCAGTTCATCGACCAGGCTCTGGATCTCGGTGCCGCCGGCCATCATGTCGAGCACTTCTTCCTTCGTGATGTCGCTCTTGGCGAAGGTGCCCATGGACTGGCCACGGTTGAGCAGCGTGAAGCTGTCCGCGATGGGGTAGGCGTGGTGCACGTTGTGGGTGATGAAGATCACCGAGATGCCACGCTCGCGGGCGTTGTGGATCAGCTTGAGCACGTTGCAGGACTGCTTCACGCCAAGGGCGGCGGTGGGCTCGTCCAGGATCAGCACCTTGGCGCCGAAGTGGATCGCGCGGGCGATCGCCAGGCATTGCCGTTCGCCGCCGGACATCGTGCCGACTGGCTGGCTCGCGTCGCGGACGCGGATGCCCATCTCGGCAAGCTTGTCGCGGGCGGTCTCGTTGGCGTAGTTCATGTCGATGACCGGAATGACGCCGAACATCTTGCGGCGCGGCTCGCGGCCGGCGAAGAAATTGCGTGCCACGCTCATCAGCGGTACCAGCGCGAGATCCTGGTACACCGTCGCGATGCCACGATCGAGCGCTTCGCGCGGCGAGTTGAAGCGCACTTCCTCGCCATCGACGCGATACGCGCCGGAACTGGGCTGGTGCACGCCTGCCAGGGTCTTGATCAGGGTGGACTTGCCCGCGCCGTTGTCGCCGAGCAGGCAGTGCACCTCGCCACGCTTCAGGCGCAGCGTGACGCCCTGGAGCGCGATCACGGTACCGAAATACTTGCTGACGTTGTCGAGCTCGAGGATGTAATCGTCGGCCATGGTGGCGCTCCTCATTTCGTCGCCGCGGCGCGGCTGCGGATGTAGTGGTTGAACAGCACCGCCAGCAGCAACATGCCGCCCAGGAACACGCGGTACCAATCGGAATCGATATTGGTGTACGAGATGCCGATCTGCACGACGCCGAAGATCAGCGCGCCGAAGCAGGCGCCGATCACCGAGCCGAAGCCGCCGGTGAGCAGCGTGCCGCCGATGACCACGGCGATGATCGCCTCGAATTCCTTTTGCAGGCCGCGGTCGGCCGCGGCGGAGCCGACGTCGGCCACCTGGAGCACGCCGAACAGGCAGGCGCAGAAGGCGGTGAGGACGAATAGCGATATCTTCACCCGGCGCACGGGGACGCCGACATTCTTCGCGGCGTTCGCATCGCCACCCACCGTGTAGATCCAGTTGCCGAAACGCGTGCGGGCTAGCACGAAGCCGGCGGCGATCGCCATCACGATCCACCAGACCAGCACCTTGGGTAGGCCCGCCACGACCGGATCCCCGCTGGGCAGCTTCTCGATCAGGTTCATCCCGGCGAGCGCGCTGAACAGCCAGTGCAGGGTGGTGCCCTGGAACAGGGCGGAGACGACCGGGTCCTCCGTGAACTTGTCGCCGATGCCGCTGACGATCGTGCTGTTGGCGAAGCCGGTGGAAAGGACCAGGGTCAGGCCACGCAGGATGAACATGAAGGCCAGCGTGACGATGAACGACGGCAACTTCGTGCGAACCACGAGGTAGCCGTTCAACGCACCGAGCGCCATGGAGCCGGCGAAGGCGAAGATCACCGACGCCCACAGCGGCCAGCCCAGGTACATCGGCGGGATGGCCACCATGACGCCGGCGAATCCGATCATCGAACCCATCGACAGATCGAATTCGCCGGCGATCATCAGCAGGCAGGCACCCACGGCGATGATGCCGAGGTAGCCCGCCACCTGCGCCCAGTTGATCACGCCATCGAGCGCGAACATGCCCGAGCCGCCGGCGAAGATGCCGAAGAAGACGAAGACGAGCACGGTGCCCGCGATGGACCCGAGTTCGGGCCTGTCGAGGAGGATGCGCCACGGAGATATCTTCCGCACGCGTTCGTCCGTGGATGCCGCTTCTTCCGGCGCTTTCGCGCGGTTGCTCTGGATCATGTTCGTGACGCTCTCGTTGATGGCGCTCATGGACTTCTGCTCCTGCCGGTCAGCGGTACTGGCCGGCGTACTTCTCTACGGTGGCGACGTTGTCCTTGGTGACGAAGGCGGGCCCCGAACTGACGCCGGTGGCGGTGTAGACGGGCTTCAGGTCGTACTGCTTCAGGCGCGCCTGGAACTTCGGGTTGGCCTTCAGCGCGGCGATGATCTTGGCCGGGTCCTTGGTGTTCTGGTCGTGCGCGATCACCAGGGCCGCGATGCCCATGTAGCCTTGCAGGTAGGGCTGCTGGTCGATGGCGTACTGGATCGTTCCGGACTTGATGCCGTTGATGATCGCTGGCGAAAGATCGAACGTGCCGAAGTTGATCTTGCCGACCAGGTGCATGTCCTGGACCACCTTGATCGACGGCTCGGCGGCATTGGGGCCCAGCGCGAGGATGGCCTGCGTCTTGGGATTGCTGCGCAGGTAGGCGCTGAGCTTGCTGGCGACCACGGTCGGATCCATGCCCGTGTCGATCATCGAAGTCTTGCGCCAGTTCTTCAGGCCGATGGCGTCGGCGAAGCCCTGGCAACGCTCGAACGAGGCGTTGTTGGTGGCGTAGTGGTTCACGCAGACGAAGCTGGTGACTCCGGCGGCCTTGGCCCGCTCGCCGGCGGCCTTGCCCGCGTCGTATTCCCCCTGGCCCACATGCATGATCGCGCCGAGCTTCTTGCTCTCGTCGGGCGTGCCGGAGTTGATCGTGACGATGGGGATGCCCTTGGCGGCGACCTTCGCGGCCGGGGCTTTCAGCACCGCGTAGCTGGCGATGTCGAAAGACACGCCCTTGTAATTCCGGGCAGCCGCGGATTCGAGCTGGCGAGCCATTTCACTGAGGTCGCCCGTGCCGGACCCACGGTAGTCGACATCGACACCGAAGTCCTCGCCCGCTTGCTTGATCGAGTTCTTGATGGTGTTCCACCAGGAATCGGAATCGGCGGCGTGGGTAACGAGAACATAACGATCGCCGGGAGCCGCCTGCGAGGCGGGGGCGGCGAGGCCAAGACCTAGGGCTAGGGCTGCCGCCAACGAGGCGTGGAACAGTTTGGATCGCATAGTGCCTCCACAGGTGACCGGCTTTGCGGTCGGATGGATGGATATCGAAGTGCGATGCGGCCTTGCGGCCGCTGTTTGCCGAAAGCGGGTCGAGCATGGACCCCCCGTTCCACGGTTGCAATTTGCATTGCAGCAAAAAAATAAATGGAAAAAACGTTCCATCGCGTGCTTCAATGCGGCCGGTCCCCGATGGAGCCGTCCATGGCCAAACGCAGCGAAGCCGATGCCCTCATGCAGCGCATCGCGGAGGAATTCGAAGCCCTGCCACGCCAGCTGCAGGGCGTCGCCCGTTACCTTGAGGAACATCGCAGTTCCATCATGGTCCAGCGCGTGGGTGAGATCGCCGAAGGTTGTGGCGTGCACGCTTCCGCGGTGGTCCGCTTCGCGCAGCGCTTCGGTTATTCCGGGTTCTCCGAAATGCAGGCGGTGTTCCGCGACGCGTGGGCAGCGCAGTCCGCGCCGTCGCGCAGCTACCAGCAGCGCATCCGCAGCGTCATCAAGGGCCGGTCCGGCGGCATGCCCGCCGTGGAGATCGCATCGCGCTTCATCGACGCCAGCCGGGCGGGGCTCGACGAACTCGCGGAGGAGCTGGACGAGGCACGGTTCCAGAAGGCGGTGGACATGCTCGCCGCGGCGGAAAACATCTACGTGATCGGCGTGCGCCGTTCGTTCGCCATCGCGACCTATATCGCCTACGCGCTGCAGCACACGCAAAAGCGCGTGCACCTGGTGAACGGTCTTGGCGGCATGTTCCGCGAACAGTTGCGCAGCATCGGCAAGGGCGACGCACTGATCGCCATCAGCTTTCCCCCGTTCGGCAAGGAGACCCTCTATGCCATGCGGGTGGCCCAGCAACACCGGGCGGGCGTGCTCGGCATCACCGAGAGCGATCTCGGTCCGCTGGCGCGGCATTCGGATGTGCTACTCAAGGTGAAGGAGGGCAGCGCTTTCGCGTTCCGCGGCCTCACCAGCACCATGTGCCTGTGCCAGGCGCTGTTCGTCGCGCTGGCCTACAAGCTCGAACTCACTGTCGAAGAAACGATTCCCCGAGGAGAATACGATGATTGAAGTTGCCGTTTTCGGTGCCGGTCGCATCGGCAAGATCCACGCGGCCAACGTCGCCCGCCACCCGGAAGCGCGCCTGCGCTACGTGGTGGACGTGCACGCGCCCTCGGCGCAGGAACTTGCGGGCAAGCACGGCGCGAAGGTCGCCGGTGTGGACGAGGCATTGAACGATCCCGCCGTGGGTGCCGTGGTGATCGGTTCGAGCACCGACACCCATGCCGATCTCATCCATCGGGCCGCCGCGGCGGGGAAGGCGATTTTCTGTGAGAAGCCGGTGGACCTCGATGTCGAACGCGCGCGTTCGTGCCAGGCCGCCGTGGAAAAGGCCGGCGTCGTCTGCATGATCGCTTTCCAGCGACGTTTCGATCCTACCTTCTCATCGCTGAAGAAGCGCCTCGACGAGGGCGAAGTGGGTACGCCTGAAGTTCTGATCGTGACGAGCCGCGACCCCGGCGCGCCACCGGTCAACTACATCAAGAGTTCGGGCGGCATCTTCAAGGACATGCTCATCCACGATTTCGACATCTTCCGCTGGATCCTCGCGGACGAAGCCGTCAGCGTGCACGCCACCGGCAGCTGCCTGACCGATCCGGCGATCCAGGAGGCAGGCGACATCGACACCACCGCCGTCACCATTCGTACCAGGAGCGGCAGGCTCTGCCAGATCAATACCTCGCGGCGCGCGGCCTACGGTTACGACCAGCGCTTCGAGGTGCTAGGCAGCAAAGGCATGCTGCAAGCGGGCAATGTCGCGCCGACCCAGGTCGTGTCGCACACGTCGAAGAACATCGCCCATGACCTCCCGGAGCACTTCTTCCTGGAGCGCTACCGCGACGCGTATGCCGCCGAGATCGCCCACTTCTTCGACGCGCTCTCCGGCGGCACGCCCGTACGCACGACCATCGCCGATGGCATCAAGGCGTTGGAGTTGGCGGAGGCCGCCGCGCGTTCATGGCGCGAAGGCAAGGCCGTCGAGGTGAGCATCTGACCATGGGCAAGCTCCGTATCGGCCTGGCCGGCCTCGGCCGGCTCGGCCAGCGCTACGCAGAAAACCTCGCGCGCGCCGTGCCGCGCGCCGAACTCGCCGCCGTGTGCAGCCCGGTCGAGGCCGAGCGTGAATGGGCGCGTGGCAGCCTCGGCATAGGGACGATCCATCACTCGTACGAGGAAATGCTCGCTGATCCATCCCTGGACGCGGTGTTCCTCGTCACGCCGACGTCGTTGCATGCGGCGCAGATCGAGCAGGCCCTGGACGCGGGCAAGCATGTGTTCTGCGAGAAGCCGCTATCGTTGGACCTGGACGACTGCCGTCGCGCCGCCGTGCATGCCGGGAAGGCGGGCAAGCGCGCCATGGTCGGCTTCGTCCGCCGCTTCGACGAAAGCTATCGCCACGCCTTCATGCACATCGAGGGTGGCGGTATCGGGCGGCCGTTCCTGGTGTACTCGCAGACGACGGATCTCGCCGACCCGAGCGGCGCATTCCTGAAGTTCGCGCCGACCAGCGGCGGCATCTTCCTCGACTGCAGCGTGCACGATATCGACCTCGCTCGCTGGCTGCTCGGCCGGCCAAAGGCGACCAAGGTCTATTCCACGGGTGCGGTGGCGATGTATCCGCCACTGGAAGCCATGGGTGACGTCGACAACGGGATAGCCATCGTCGAGTTCGAAGGTGGACGCATGGCGATGTTCTACGCTTCGCGCACACAGGCGCATGGCCACGATACGCACACCGACGTCACCGGCACGGCAGGGAAAGTGAGCATCGGGCGCAACCCGCGCGCCGACCGTGTGGAGATCGCCGATGCGAGCGGCGTGCGCAACACGGTCGTCCCCTCGTTCTACGAGCGGTTCGCGCCGGCCTTCGTGACCCAGGCGAAGCATTTCGTCGACGCGGTGCTCGACGACACGCCGTTCGAACTGACCATGGACGACGCGGTGGAAGCGACCCGCATCGCCATCGCCTTGCGCGAATCGCTGCAAAGCGGCCAGCCTGTCGAACTCGGCTGATCATCCTGCCGGGAGCCTGTTGGAAGCCGAACTTGTGGGACCGGCCTTACGGGAGCCGACCTGGTGGGAGCCGACCTTGTCGGCGATCCCGCGGCAGCGGGCCAGACTGAGGCAAGCACCCATCGCCGACAAGGTCGGCTCCCACCAGGATACGGCTCATCCCGGTTAAGACTCGGTCCCACCAAACAGCGGTTTCTCCCACGAGGCTGCGGTTTCTCCCTTCAAGTGGCCGCATGGCGAGCCATGACGCACTGCAACAACGGCGCGCTATAATCCTCCGGCCATGTCTCTTCCCTCCCTCGTTCCCCATCGCGGACGGCGTTTCGCCGTCACGGCCCGGATTCTTTCCGCCGTCGTATTTTCCTTCGTCTGTTACCTGTGCATCGGCATCCCGCTCGCCGTGTTGCCGGGATTCGCGCACCTGGACCTGGGTTACTCGACGATCATCGCGGGCCTGGCGGTCAGTGCGCAGTACCTCGCGACACTGCTGAGCCGCCCGCACGCGGGGCGAATGGCCGATGCGATGGGGCCGAAACGGACCGTCGTCGCCGGGTTGATCGTGCTGGCGATCTCCGGTCTTTTCCTCGCGCTCGCCGCGCTGGTGCCGAAGATTCCCGCCCTATCGCTGGCGCTGATCCTGCTCAGCCGCCTGGGCCTCGGCTTCGCGGAAAGCTGGGTGAGTACCGGTTCGATCACCTGGGGTATCGGCGGCATCGGCGGCGAACATACCGCTCGGGTGATTTCATGGAATGGCATCGCCACCTACGGCGGCATCGCACTGGGTGCGCCGCTCGGCGTGACGCTGGGGCGAGACCACGGCTTCATCTCCCTGGGAATCCTGACCTTCGCGTTGGGTGTGGTGGCCTTGCCGCTGGCGCTGGCGAAGGCCCGCGTGGCACCCAGCCATGGCGAGCGCCTTCCGTTCAAGAGCGTGCTTTCGCGGGTCATGCCTTACGGCGCGGGGCTCGCGCTGGCATCCATAGGCTTCGGCTCCCTCTCCACCTTCGTCGCCCTCTACTACGCGAGCCGCGGCTGGGCCGATGCGGCGCTTTCGCTATCGGTGTTCGGCTGCTGTTTCATCGGCATCCGCCTGATCTTCGGCAACGCCATCGACCGCTTCGGCGGTTATCGCGTCGCGATCGCTTCGCTGTTCGTCGAGTGCCTCGGCCTGATCCTGCTCTGGCAGGGGACGACGCCGCATGCCGCCCTCGCGGGCGCGGCGCTCACGGGCGCCGGATTCGCGCTGGTGTTCCCGGCTCTGGGTGTCGAGGCGGTCGGCCGCGTCAGCACGCACAATCGCGGCGCGGCCCTGGGCGCTTATTCGGTATTCCTCGATGTCGCGCTGGGCCTTACGGGCCCGGTCGGCGGCTGGGTCGCAGGTCTTTACGACTATCCCGCGATCTTCCTGCTGGCCGGTTTCGCCGCGCTGGCGGCGATGCTCCTGGCCGCCTCCCTCTACCTGCGTTTCGGCCGCGATAGAAACGTACGCGATAACCGGGCCAACGCGCGGGCATAATGCGCTCTCGGTTCCCCTAGAGTTCTTCGCATGCCATACGATCGCAGTTGGACGGGCTTCGGCATCGTCGGTGCCCTGGAAACGGGCGCCATCGCGCTGCTCATCGGCATCGTGGTCTTCGGCTTGTTGCATGCCTTCGGCAAGGGCAACGGATGGAGCGATGGAAAGCGCATCGCCATCGCCTATGTGTTTTCCGTGGTACTGGGCGCCGGGCAGGACCTGTGGGACCTGTTCTACTTCAACATGGCGCCGCTTCAGTCACTCACCTTGTTGAAGCTGAAGCTGGCCGCCGTGCATGATCCGGATGCGATCGGCCTGCGCGTCTTCTTCGAACTCGTCGGCGCGTTGGCCGGCGTATGCATCGGCTGGCTCGTATTCGCCGGCGGGCTGAAAAAGCTGTCCGCCAGCATGCGCAGTTCCTGACAAGCCGACTCCGGTAGGAGCCGACGCAGGTAGGAACCGACCTTGCTGGGAGCCGGCCCTCATGGCAGCCGGCCCTGTGGGAGCCGGCCCTGATGGGAGCCGACCCTGTCTGCGATGGGTGCTTGCCGTAACCTGGTGGGAAGCCGCTTCAGCGGCGATGGGTGCTTGCCTCAACCTGGCCCGCTGCCGCGGGGTCGCCGACAAGGTCGGCTCCCACCAGGTTGATTCCCACCAAGGACGGTTCCTACCTTAGGACGGTTCTTATCGGGTGTGGCTGAACATCCAGTCCCATAGATCCGGTGTCGCATAAGCCTTTTCCCATGAGCCGTGGTTCACGCCAGGGAATTCGCTGTACTTCACTTCCGCCCCGCGCTTGACCAGCGCCGCATTCATCTTGCGCGACTGTTCGGTGGGCACGACGTTGTCGTCGCCGCCATGGAAGATCCATACCGGCAGCTTGCCGATCTTTTCCGCTACCCGGGTGAAGGGATCGTCGCCCTGCGGTACGCCGTGTACGTAAAGCGCCCGCTCGTCGCTCAACGGGGTGACGCCCCCACAAATGATGGCCGCGGCGGCGAACGTACCGGGGTGATCCACGGCGAGTTGCCAGGAGCCGTAACCGCCCATGGAGAGGCCGGTGAGATACAGGCGCTTCCGGTCGCCATGGAACTCTTTCACGCTGTTCTCCAACGCGGCCATCGCCATGTCGGCCTCGGCCCGGTCGGTCCATTCCGCATCGTCGGGTGCCTGCGGAATCACCACCACCGCCGGAAAATCCATGTGCTGTTTCAGCCAGGGTGGCAGGCCTTGCGACATCTGCTTCTGGTTGTCGGTGCCACGTTCGCCGCTGCCATGAAGGAACAGCACCACGGCCGGATGCTTCTTCACATCCGCGGGCACGAATACCTGATAGCGGTAGGTCTTGCCGTGGACATCGACGGAGCGCTCGACGAAGCGTGCCGGGGCAGCGAAACCCGCCGTGCTGGCGATGGCGGCGGTGAGGAAGGCGAGGGTACGAAGCATCGTGGCGGTTCCCTGAGGACAGGTAGTAGAGTCAAGCGGAGTAACGGACGTATCGCAAGGCTCTGGAGTACTCGGTGACAGCAGACCCGGGTGGCGCTTGCCTCTGGTGGGAGCCGACCTTGTGGGAGCCGACCCTGTCGGCGATGGGTGCTTGCCGTAACCTGGTGGGAAGCCGCTTCAGCGGCGATGGGTACTTGCCTCAACCTGGCCCGCTGCCGCGGGATCGCCGACAAGGTCGGCTCCCACCAAGGCCGGCTCCCGACAAGGCCGGTTCTCACCAAGGTCGGCTCCCACCAGGGCTTTTCCGGGAATGAGCGAAGAACCTACAAGATGGGATCGAACAGGCGGGCGACATGCAGCGCCACGCGGCGGAAGTACGACAAGCGCCGATAGTCGTTGGGATTCACTTCCTCGCTGTTGGCGAAATCCGTCATCAGCATCGTCTCCACTTCGGCGGCGAAAGCCTCGTCCACGTTCAGGGCGGCTATCTCGAAGTTCAGCCGGAAGCTGCGGTTGTCCAGGTTCATGCTGCCGACGACGGCCGTGTCGTCGTCGATCAACATCACCTTCTGGTGCACGAAGCCCGGCTGGTAGCGGAACATCCGGATGCCGGCGAGGGTCGCCTCGTGCGCATAGAGCGTGGATGCCATGAACACCGTGCGATGGTCCGGGCGGCATGGGATGAGGATACGCACGTCCACGCCCCGGAACACGGCGAGACGCAACGCCCCGAACACCGCCTGGTCCGGGACGAAGTAGGGCGTGGTGATCCATGCGCGATTTCTTGCGGCATGGATGGCCTGGGTGAAGAACAACGAACAACTTTCCTGGCGGTCGGCCGGACCGGTGGCAACGATGAGGCTGGCGGCCCGTCCGCACCGTTCGGGCGGTGGCGACGACGGTGGGCGTTCGCCCGTAACCCAGTACCAGTCCTCGGCGAACACGCGTTGCAAGTCGGCCACCGCTGGTCCCTCGATCTCCATGTGCGTGTCGCGCCATGGCGACAACGGCGGCTTCTCGCCGAGGTATTCGTCGCCCGCGTTGAGCCCGCCGACGAAACCGCGCACACCGTCCACGACGAGCACCTTGCGGTGGTTGCGGAAGTTCAGCTGGAAGCGATTGCGCCAGCGCCGCGTGGCGAAGCGGCGCACCAGCACGCCGCCGTCGCGCAGGCGTTCCACGTAGCTGTCGGGAAGGGCGTGGCTGCCGATGCTGTCGTACAACACGCATACCTCCACGCCCGCCGCCGCGCGTTCCAGCAGCGCTTCACTCAGCCGGCGTCCCAGTACGTCGTCATGGATGATGAAGAACTGCAGGAGCACGTAGCGCTCCGCCCTGGCGATGGCGGCGAACATGGCGGCGAATGTCGCCTCGCCGTCGATGTGCAGGAACAGCGCGTTGCCGCCGTGCATCGACGTGTTCAGCATCCTCCCGATGGCGTCGTAGCGTGCGTCGTGTATGGGCGTGGCCGGCGGCGACACGCCGGGCCGCGCGGAGTGCGTGGCTTCTTCATGGAGCATGAAGAAGCGCGCCTGGCGCTGCCGGTGCAGGTCGACGTAGCCTCCGAAATGGCTCGCGCCGAGGAACAGGTACGGCACCAGGGTGACATAGGGCAGCAGCACCAGGCCCAGTACCCACGCGAACGCGCCCTGCGCGGTGCGGGTGTGCATCACCGCGTGCATGGCGGCGAACACGCCGGCGACGTGCAGGCAGAGCGCCGCGATGGCGATCAGGGTGGTGATCATGCGCGGGCGGTCTCCACTATCAAGTTTCCGGCAACAGTGTTTGGCGCCAGGAGGTGTTTTTGCATAAGGGCCCGGGCGGGAGAATGCACGTTATCGCTTTCCTTCGAGCCTATCCTATGAACCTTCCCTCGTCCCGTCTGCCCTTGCTGGCCCTGGCCGTGGCGGCTTTCGCGATCGGCACCACCGAGTTCGTGATCATGGGCCTGCTGCCCGAGGTGGCCGCCGACCTGCGGGTGAGCATTCCTTCCGCGGGCATGCTCGTTTCCGGCTACGCCCTCGGCGTGGCCGTCGGCGCGCCGTTGCTCGCCGCCCTGACCGCCCGCCTGGAGCGCAAGCGTGCGCTGCTCCTGCTGATGGGCCTTTTCATCCTCGGCAACCTGCTGTGCGCCCTCGCACCGAATTACGAGGTGCTGATGATAGCCCGCGTGGTGGCCGCGTTCTGCCATGGCTCGTTCTTCGGCATCGGCGCCATCGTGGCGGCTCATCTCGTGCCCGCCAACCAGCGCGCGCGTGCGATATCCCTCATGTTCGCCGGGCTCACCCTGGCGAATGTGCTGGGCGTGCCGTTCGGAACCTTCCTCGGTCAGTGGGCGGGGTGGCGGGCGACCTTCTGGGCGGTGACCGGCCTGGGCGTGGCGGCATCGCTGGCGGTCGCGCGATTCGTACCCGCGCTGCCGCACCTGAAGGCACCGCACATGGGCCGGGAATTGCGCGTGCTGCGCGAACCGCAGGTCCTTCTCGCCCTGGGCATGACCGTGCTCGGCTTCGGCGGTGTGTTCACCGTGTTCACCTACATCGCGCCGATCCTTCAGGAACAGTCGCACATCGGCCCGCACTGGACCGGCGCGGTGTTGGTGCTGTTCGGTCTCGGCACCACGATCGGCAACATCCTCGGCGGGCGGCTTGCGGACTGGAAACTGATGCCGTCACTGATGGGCATCCTGGTGACGCTGACCTTGTTGCTGGTGATCTTCGCCTGGACGATGCACTCGACCATCGCCGCCGTCGTCACGGTGTTCCTGTGGGGCATCGCGGCCTTCGCCACGGTGGCCCCGCTGCAGTCACGCGTGGTGCATGTGGCGGGCGACGCGCCCAATCTCGCCTCGACGCTCAACATCGCCGCGTTCAACCTCGGCAACGCCGGCGGCGCGTGGCTGGGTGGCGCCGTGCTGGCCGCGGGTTACGCCATGCCGGTGGTGAGCCTGGCCGGCGCCGCGGTCACCGTGGCGGGCCTGCTGGCCACGATGGCCAGCGTTGCGCTCGAACGTCGCGCCGTCTCCCTCGCCGCGGGATGCGCCTGACATCCCACCGTTACCGGGTGGCGACTCGTTCCAGCTTCTCGGCCAGCAGCATGTTGGCCAGGTTCTGGGCCTGCTTGCGGATCTCGGGGATCGCGGTGGATTCCCAGAGCGCACCGCGCAGAAGGCTGCCTAGCGCGAAGAGGTTCGGGCGCGGCTTGCCGTTGCCGTCCAGCAGGTGGCCGTCGGGCAGCGCGGCGAAACCGAGTCCGAGCGGATCGGGAGTGACGAGGCCGCCGAGCACCAGCTGGCGCACCAGGCGGTGCTCGGTGCGCTGTGTGTCCGTATTGAGCCCCACCGTCTGAATGACGACGTCGTAGGCGTCGGTGGAATCGCCCCCGCCCGGTAATCCATGCACGACCGAGAGCGTACCGTCGTGCGACAGCTGCACGGCGCGCATGCGTCCGCGGCCCCGGGTGAAGCGTCCGCCAGCCTCCAGCGCCGCGATCGTCGCGGCGACCTGCGGCGGCATGCGATGGCGTGCGCGCTCCCACGCCCAGCGGGCATGCCGGAGGAAGCGTGCACGTTCCGTCCGTGGCAGGTCGTGCCATAGCGATTGCGTATGCGGGCGCATGCCATCGATCACGGTACGCCAGTCTTCGGCGCCGGCCGTCGTTTCGCGCAAGCGGCGCAGCCATGCGCGGATGTTGGCGTCGTCGCGCATCGACTCGATCAGTTCACCGCCATCGTCGTTGGGGGCGGATGCGGCGGCGAGATGCGGCTCGGGTAGCTTCCCGTGACGTGACAGCGCGTCGAAGTGGGCGTTCGGCCAGCGGGTCGACAATTCCAGCAGGACGTCGACGGCGGTGAGGCCCAGGCCGATGACCAGGACGCGCAAGGGACGCTCGTCATGCCCGGCGGATGCAAGGAACGGCCATGGGTCGGTGATGTAGCGGCCACTCGCGATCGCGGCTTCTTCCACGCCCGGCAACGGACGCGGTGGCAGCGAACCGATGGCCAGCACCGCGGCCTCGGCCTGCGTTTCTCCATCCCCGTAACCGATGGTGACGCCTTCGGCCGAAGGCACCACGGATTCCGCGGCGAACGGCAAGACGTTCACGTCGTGGCCGTAGGAGCCGGCGTTCTTCACGGCTTCTTCGGCGCGGGACTGCAGGAAATCGCCGTACATGCGGCGCGGCAGGAAATCGGAGCCCTTCACGGAAGGGTCCAGCGCCTGGGCGTACTCGAGGAAGCCGCCCGGCTTGCTGACGAACATGCCCATCGAGGCGGCGCGCACGTTGAGCAGGTGCCGCTCGGAAGGCGTGCCATAAGCGACGCCGCGGCCGGCCACCACGCCGCCCGTATACCAGTCGAGATGAAGCGGGCGCTGCGTGCGCCGCTCCAGCAATTCGCTTACCAGGGTCGCCGCTGCCGCGCCACCGCCGATGATGGCGACTTTATGAAACATGAGTTGGTCCTTCGCCCGATGGCTGGGGTGGAGGGCCGTGAGACCGTCAGGCCGTCAGGCGTCCCGCGATGATCGATTGCCTCGGTCGTGCGATCCAGTGTCCGGAAGGACCGGGCTGCTCATACGCGAGGTACTGTGCCAGATCGCCACCGTACACGTGAAGCGTGAGGGCCGTGTCGTGCCGCGACAAATTGCGGCAGCGGTGCGTGTGGCTTTCCGTGGCGTCGAACCAGGTGGCATCGCCCGGGCCGAGCCAGGTACGGCCGCTGCTGCGCAGGGAAAGGTCGGCGTCGTCCTTGATGAAGGATTCCACCTCGAGCGCACCGGCGATGGTCGCTTCCAACCCCCACAGCCCGCCGTGATCGTGCACGGGCGTGGCATAGCCGGGAGGCCATGCCATGACCAGCATGCTCACGGGCGGACGTGCGCGCTCGGCGAGCATCCAGCGCTCGAAGCCGCGCCGGCGCTCGCGCAGGGGACCCAGCATGGCGGCCAGGTCGGCGCTGCGGCCGTGCAGGACGCTTCCGATCTCCCGCCCCATGGAGGCGAGGTCCGGATGCTCGGCATCCGAGAGGTCGAACGCTATGTCCCGCAAGGTCCTGATGATGGAAGAACGCTTACCCATGGACGGGCTGTCCGCTAAATCAACTGGCGGGAAGTGGAGCATGCAGGCCGTTAAACCATCGTAACCTCCGTCTTTCACGGCCCTTTAAACGCTTTCACGGAAGGCCGCATCCAAGCCGTGACCGCCCCGTGGGCGGCCCCGTCCTCGGAGAGCAAACGCCATGATCGTCTTCACTTCGCTCGTCGTCCTTGCCATCGCCTTCTGGCTGGTCCTCGCCTTCGTTGGGATCGTCCTCAAGGTGGTCTTCGGCATCATCGGTGGCGTGTTCAGCATCGTCGGCAGCATCCTGGGCGCCGTGATCGGCGGCGTGGTGATGCTGGCGATGGCGCCGGTGGTCGTCCTGGCCCTCCTGCCGGTCCTCCTGCCGGTGGCCTTGCTGGCCATCATCGTCTGGGCGATCGCCCGCGCCACGCGCAAACCCGACGTCGTGGTGATGCCCCGCTGAGTAACCCTAGATGTCGCGCAGGTTGAAGGTCACCGGAATCCGCGCCCAGGCGCGGACCGGCTGGCCGTCCGTCTTCGCGGGCTGAAAACGCCAGCGGGCCAGGATCTGGTCACGTGCCGCCTTGTCGAGCACGGGATGCCCGCTGCTGCTCTCCACGATCACCTCGACGGGCTTGCCGGTTTCGTCGACGAGCACGCGCAGGGTCACCGTCCCCTGCAAATGGCCGGCCCTCGCGGCGCGGGGATAGGCCGGCGCCGGCGCCGACACATAGGCGAGGGTGGCTTCCACGGGAGCAGACGGCACGGCGGGCGCGTTGACCGGCGTGCTGTCGAACGCCGCGGGCGGGGCCGCCTGTGCGCTGCCTTCATCGGTCGGAACAGGTTGCGCCCTGGGTGGGGCGATCTGCACGGGCTGCGCGGCGTGCGGCTGTTCCACCCGTTTCGCCGGCAGGGGTTTCAGCTCGATCGGTGGTGGGGGAACGACCTTCGGTTCCACCGGATGGTCGATGAGGCGAATCGAGGGCGCCGGCAGGGGCGCGAACGATATCGTCGCCATCATCGGCCGCATCACGGCGATCAAGGCGGCGGCATTGAGGGCGATCGCCGCGCTCATGGCGACGATTCGGACGGTGTCCGGATGCACTCCGGCGTGGGATTGCGGACGAGCGAACGACATGAGCCACCTCCTGCAACGTGGGGGAAGGTGATGCGCGGTCGGGAACACGGCCGGTGGGGACCGGCGGGGATCGTGTTCAGGTCCGATGGCAGGTTAGGCTGCCTTCGAAAGCATTTGCAACAGGGCCGTCCGGACGGCTATTTCGTAAGTGGTGACCGACGTGTCGCGCCTAGTGCGCGACGAGCATCGGCACGTCCGATTGCATGAAGAGGAACCGCGTAGTTCCACCCAACACCATCTCGGACAACCGGGAACGCCCCCAGGCGCCCATGACGATGAGATCGGCGTTCTCGGCATGCGCGATGTCGAGCAAGGCGGGGCCGGGGGCGGCGATGGCCGCCTCGTCGAGGCGCCTGACCTCCGCCGTCACGTCGTGAGTCTTCAGCCAGCCGCAGATGTCGGTATCCGGAAGGGCACAGGTGCCGACGTCTTCGTCGCGGCTGCCGTCGATGACGGTCACCCTGGCCGCCTTGCGCAGCATCGGAAGCGACGAGCGCACGGCGAGGGCGGATTCACGGCTGCCGCTCCATGCCACCAGCACATGCTCGCCGAGGGTCACGACCGGCGAGGCCTCCGGCACCACGAGCACGCCGCGGCTGGACGCGAAGACGGTGCGCGACACGACGCCGAATCCCACCGGCGCATCGCCACGCATCGTGGAGGAGCGCTCCATGACGACGAGATCGTAGCCCGCCGAAGCGTGCGCAAGCAGGGTGACCGTATCGCCGTTGCCGACACGCCAGTTGCCATGGAGTCCGTGGGAGGAGAGCAGGGCGGCCCAGTCCCCGGCCACCGCCCGCGCGTCCGTCGAACGCTGGCGCACCGCGTCCAGTTGCATCGGCACCGCCTCGGGTACCGTGAACGCCGCAGCCGGAAGGTCCACCACGTGCAGGGCATCCAGGCGGGCGCCGAGCCGCGAGGCCATGGCCAGCGCGGCCCGCAAGCCCGCGCCCTGGGGCGGGAGCCGTCCGATGTGCACGAGCAGTTCGTGGGTCATGCCCCATGGAACAACGGCGGGGATACCGAGGTCAATGATTCGTCTCCACCGGGTGCCGCATCGGTTACCCTCGACCGGCACCGACCACTTCAGCGGAACATCCATGGTTATCGACAGCGCACAGCCCCGCTACCCCTACGCCGAGGAAGTCGCCAGCAGCGTCATCCATGGCATCGGGCTGGTGCTGAGCATCGCCGGCCTTGCGGTGCTGGTGGCGTTTTCCGCCATGTACGGCGGCGCGCGCGCCGTGGTGGCGAGTTCGGTATTCGGCACCACGCTGATCCTGCTCTACACCGCGTCGACGCTCTATCACTCCATTCCCGGCGACATGGCGAAGCGCGTGCTGCGCACGCTCGATCACATCGCGATCTTTCTGCTCATCGCCGGCACGTATACCCCGTTCACGCTGCTCGCCCTGCCCGGCGCATGGGGATGGGGCCTGTTCGCCACGATCTGGGCGCTGGCGATCATCGGCAGCGCGGCCGAACTGGGCTTGCTGAAGCGTTACCGGAAGGCAGCGGTGGCGATGTACATCGCGATGGGCTGGGTTGCGGTGGTGGCTATCGAACCGCTGCGCGACAACGTGCAGCCGGGTGGGCTCATGCTGTTGTTCGGCGGCGGCCTGGCGTATACCGCGGGCGTGCCGTTCTACATGGCGCGGAGACTTCCGTATCACCATGCGATCTGGCATTTCTTCGTGCTCGCCGGCAGTGTGCTGCATTACCTGGCGGTGTTGCTTTATGTGATCCCGGGTGCGCCGTCGCAGGGTTGATTCCCTCAGCACGTGTGGGAGCCGCTTCAGCGGCGATGGGTGCTTGCCATGACCTGGCCCGCTGCCGCGGGATCGCCGACAAGGTCGGCTCCCACCAGTAATCGTCGGCTTGGTGGAAGCCATCCTTCTGGCGATAACCTGGTGGGAGCCGACCCTGTCGGCGATGCTCGCTGACAGGGTCCCACTCGGGTTCGAAGGCTCAGATCTTCTTCGCCTTCTTCTCCTGCTCCGGAATGAAGCGCGTGCGCACGGCCTCGGCCAGCAGGTCCGGGGGCAGCAATCCCTGGGCGATCAGGAAATCGTTGAAGGCCTTGCGGTCGAAGCGGTCACCGAGCTTCGTCTGCGTTTCCGCGCGCAACTGCAGGATGCGGGTATAACCGTAGAAATACGCGGTGGCCTGACCCGGCGAGTTGAGCGTGTAGCGATCGAGTTCCTGCCGCGCCATCGGCTCGGACAAGCCCACGTCGTGCACGAGGATCTCGCGTGCCCGGTCGCGGTCGATCATGCCGAGGTTGAGCATCGGGTCGAGGAAGGCGCGGGCCGCACGCAGCAGGCGGAATTGCAGCGCGATGAACTGCCCTGCCGGTGGCTCGTACGGCATCATCTCCGCTTCGGCGTACAGCGCCCATCCTTCCACGTTCACGCTGTTGAAGGCGAACAGGCTTCGCGTCAGCGACACGCCTTGCTCGACCATGGCCGCGAACTGCAACTCGTGGCCCGGACGGCCTTCATGCGCGGTGAGCGTCCATGCCGCGGCTTCGAAAGTGAAGTCGTCGTACATCTGGGTCTTGTCGCCATCGGCCGGCGGATTGCCCGTGGTGAGTACGAAGGTGCCGCGTTGGCCTGTGTTGCCGACGAACGGAGGCGGGTCCATATGCGGTGCCGGCGTGCGCGCGTTCTCGGCTTCGGAAGCGAGGCGCATGGCCATCTGACGCTTCGGCAGTTCGACGATGCGCTGCTGGCGGATCGTTTCTTCGATCTTGCCGATGACGTCGTGGTACGTCGGCTCGACCTTGTCCTTCGCAAGCTGCTTCTTCTTCAACGCCTTGAGCACATCGCGATAATCGCCGTTGGGTAGGCCTTCCGCCTTCGCGACGACGGGTGCGAGCATCTGCAGCGCGTAAGTCGTTTCCATGAACTCCAGCTGGGCGCGATCGATCAGGTCATGCGGCGATATGTCGAGGCCGACCTGCTCGAGGTTGTACGCGTACAGCGGCTCGGGAAGGCGGAAATCCGTGCGTGCATGCGGCAACACGACCTTCTTCACCCAGGCGTTGTAGTCCTTGAGCTGCTGGTCCAGCTTCGCCATGGCCTCGTCGGAACCCGCGATCTTCTTTTCCGCGAACAGTTTGCGGATGCCGTCGACGTAGCGCTGGGTATTGCCGAGCTTCTGCTCGACATCCGCCTTCACGGGACCGAGCAAGGCTTTGTCGCCCAGCTTTTCCGTGGTGCGGGCGCGGGCCTGGTCGACGAGGGCCGCACAACCGGGCGCCATGCCTACGTAACACTTCAGGCGCCCGAGGGCGGCCTTGTTCTGTTCCGGCGTGCTTTCGGCGTTGAGCAAGGAGAACTCACCGCTGAAGACGATCTGCCCGGCGTCGAACCATGGCAGCAGGTACTTGTCGTTGAGGTCGATACCCTTGATGTTGCCGTCGATCTGCTTGAGCAGAATCTGAAGATCCTGCTTCACGTTGGGATCCTTTTCCTCGGCGAGGCGCCTGTTCACCTTCGCGCGTACGTCGACCAGCGCGGCGCGCTGGCGCTTGTCGACATCGGGCCCCAGGTCCACCGTCTTTTCATCGAAACCCTTCAGGCCGATGTCGGTGGCGGATTCGGGGCTGAAGCGGGCGGTGACGTCGAGCAGCGCCTGTGCGTCGGCGTTGCTGCGCGCGATCCAGGCGGGTTGCGCCGTTTCCGCGTGCAGGCCGCCGATGGCGAAGGTCACGGCAGTGGCGAGGATGAGTCGTCGGAACATGCGTATCTCCCCAGTGAAGTCCGGCGAGACTAGCTTCTGCGGACGGCGCGCGCCAATGTGCCTGATGGCCGATCAGCTGAGGAGCAGCGCGAGCCCGGCCATGCCGATCATCAGGAAGGAGATCACCACCTTGGCGAGGATGCCCACCAGCATGCCTATCCAGGTGCCGATGCCCACGTGGGCCGAGCGGAGGATGCTGGTTCCCGACCATAGCTCGCCGATCACCGCACCGGCGAACGGCCCGATCAACAGGCCGGGGATGCCGAAGAACATGCCTACGGTGGTCCCGATGCCCGCGCCCCACAAGGCGCGTGGACTGGCACCGATCCGCTTCGCGCCGAGCGAGGCGGAGATGAAATCCAACGCGATGCCGACCGCGCCGACGATGCCGATGGCGACCAGCCAGCCCCAGCCCAGGTGCTGATAGTCGTCCACGGCCGCTGCCAGCCAGATGCCACCGAAGATCATGGGGATGCCCGGCAGCACCGGCAGGATCGCACCCACCACGCCGCCGGCGATCAACGCGGCGGCGAGCAGGTAGAGGACGGCTTCCATTAACGGAAAGCCTCTCGGTACTCGGGTTTCAGGTATGCCGAAAACGATTCGCTGGGAACATCGACGGCCTGGGGGCCAGCGGCGTAGGAAGCCACCTGGTAAGGCGGAAAGATGAAGGTGAGGCCATGCACCTTGTCGTCCGGCCCGGTGAGCAGGCTGAACACCCGGTAGTGGTCCTTGCCCGGCGCCGTGCCTTCATCGATTTGCTCGCTGTCGGAAGCGAGCGGCTCGTCCTGGTCGTCCAGCGCGGTAAGCAGTTGCCGGCGCGCTTCCGCCGCGAAGGCGTTTTCCGCCGCATGCGGATCGGCGAACAGGTCGTCGATCCCGACCACCCGCTGGTCGTCCAGGTCGTAGGTGAAACTGTCGACGATCGGTGCGGGATGGGCGCCACCGGTGAAGGCCGAGCCATCGACCTGCACGTTGATGAAGCGGTCGGTACGGGCGGCCACGGCAATGTCCAGGTTGAGGTCCCAGGGCAGTTCGCGCGCCCGGGCCTTGGCGCCGGGCGCATCGAGGCTGGCGAGGAACGATTCCTTTTGCCGCTCCACGTAGCGGTCGATGGCACCGCGCAACGGTGCCGCCTTCGGCGGCAACTCCGGGAGTTTCAGTTCCATCGTGTACAGGCCCTCCCTTCCGGATTGGGTATCCTTAGCCACGTTCGCCTTGGCGGGCGGTGGCGTATCCCCGTCGTTCGTCCGGTCGGCGCCGTCGCGGCAGGCCACGAGCCCGGCCGTGGCGAAGACCAGCGACAGGATGTGTCGCACCAGCATGTTGCGTCTCTCCCTGCGAGGATCGCATCTTACCGTAGCTCCCCGTTAGCGGAGAGCGCGTCAACGAATCGAAGGACCAGCGTGCATACCGTGATGACGGAGTCCGTCACTCTGCTCAAGGCCGATGAGCTTGGCCGCATCGAACGCGTGGAACGCGACGGCGTGCTGCTGATCCGTCGCGACATCGGCGCCGCTCGCTGGTGGGCCCGCTGGTTCGCCCGTCGTGCCGCGGCGCGCGAGGCACGTGCGTTGACCCGGCTGGACGGTATCGACGGGGTGCCACGCCTGCTCGCCTGGAACGGCCGCGTGCTGGAGCGCAGCTACATGGCGGGCCAGCCGATGCAACTGGGCAAGCCGCTGGACGCGGCCTATTACCGCGATGCGCTGCGCCTGCTCGCCGTGCTGCACCGCCGTGGCATCGTCCATAACGATCTTGCCAAGGAGCCGAACTGGCTCGTCCGCGAGGACGGCTCGCCTGGCCTGGTGGATTTCCAGATCGCCTGGACCCGAGGGCGGCGCGGGGCGCTATTCCGCCTGCTGGCCCGGGAGGACCTGCGTCACTTGCTCAAGCACAAGCGCACATACGCGGCGGACCGACTTTCCTTGCGTCAACGCGCGATGCTCGCGCGCCCGGCGGCGCATTCCCGGCTGTGGCGAGCTACCGGGAAGCGTCTCTACAAGCTGATCGCGCGGCGGATCTTCGGTTACTGGGATAACGAAGGGCAGGGCCGCATTCGGCGTTGAGGCCGTCAGCGCGTCCTTTATTTCTCGACGAACGCGCGCTCGATCACATAGTCGCCCGGCTCGCGCGTACGCGGTGACGCCTGGAATCCCTCGCCATCCAGAAGGATGCAGATGTCCTCGAGCATCGACGGGCTGCCACAGAGCATCACGCGATCCTCTGCGGGATTCAGCTGAGGCAGGCCGGTGGCGCGTGCCAGTTCGCCGTCGGCGATGGCGTCCGTGATACGGCCACGATTGCGGAATTCCTCGCGCGTCACCGTGGGGTAGTACACGAGCTTCTCGCGCACCAGGTCGCCCAGGTACTCGTGGTTCGGCAGCTCGTTCTCGATATAGGTGGAGTAAGCGAGGTCATCCACGTGGCGGACGCCATGGGCAAGCACGATCTTGTCGAAGCGCTCGTAGGTTTCCGGGTCGCGGATGATCGAGAGGAAGGGGGCGAGGCCGGTGCCGGTGCCGAGCAGGTAGAGGCGCTTCCCGGGCTTGAGGTCGTTGAGGACCAGGGTGCCGGTCGGCTTGCGGCTGACAATGATGGGATCACCGGGTTTCAGGTGCTGGAGCCGGGACGTGAGCGGGCCGTCCTGCACCTTGATGCTGAAGAACTCCAGGTGCTCCTCGTAATGCGCGCTCGCGATGGAGTAAGCGCGCATCAAGGGCCGCCCATCGACTTCCAGTCCGATCATCACGAAATGCCCGCTCTCGAACCGGAAACCGGGATCGCGGGTGGTGCGGAAACTGAAAAGACTGTCATTCCAGTGGTGCACGTCGATGACGTGCTCGGTCGCCAGTGCCACCATGGTTGCTTGAACCTCGAAAAACGAAAGGGACGGGCCAACGCGCCGTGCGCGTAGCCTGGGGATCGGCTGGGGAAGCGGCCCCGGGGCCGCGCTGCCTCGCGCATGGCGTCGCACCCGCGTAGGTGCGCGCCCATGGGGCGTAAGTTTAAATCAAACCGGCGGAGACCGCCCTGCGGGCGCCTGAACGCGCCCTGGTCTAAGATGCGGGGCCGCCCAGCAGGAGAATTCCGGTGCCCAAACCCGACTACGCCGTGGGCCAATCCTGGACCTACCGTACCCGCCCCGGCGAGGAGGCGTCGCGTGTGGCGATCCGCCACATCGACCATGAACCGGAAGACGGCGAGGTTTTCCACGTCTCGATCCTGGACGTGAAGTTGCGCAATCACCGGGTGCCGGGAGGCATGCAGGGGGCCATGAACCATGCCGCCGTGTCCCGGGCCACGCTGGATGCGAGCCTGCTCGCTCTGGCAGGCGAGGCCGATGCGGACGAAAGCTGGCGCGACGGATACGGCGTCTGGCGCCAGGCCTACGACAACGGTGACGCGGGCATCTTCGACATCCCGGTGAACGAGATACTCGGCTACATCGAGATGGTCGTCGCGGCCTCGGGCGAGGCTCGATAAAAATTTCTAGTGGAAGTCTGGGGCTCGGCTCGGCTTCGCCATCGCCCTTTGTGTTGCGTCGAAGCAGGGGGAGCCGTCGGGTGCCGTTCTCGTTCGCTAAGTCCTCGTCCGGCCTACGCCTCCCTGCGGAATCGCTCAGAGAACGACACCCGACGACTCCCCTCCGAATGACGCGGTGGGTTGTTGGGCGAGTACTGCGAGGATGCTTTTCCGCACAATTTTTTCAGGTGGGAGCCGACCCTGTCGGCGATGGGTGCTTGCCCAAGCCTGGCCCGCTGCCGTGGGACCGCCGACAGGATCGGCTCCACAACCCGGCGGTGACGGGGCAGTTTGTTAGATACATGTGCCAGATAGGGAGTTCGAAAGATGCGAGCCGTCACGAAGAGGTGCTTTAGCTCGATCCTTGGCGCAACATTTTTTGCAGTAGTGCCGGCAGCCAGTGCACAGAGCACAGGCCCCGCACCGTATGGCCTGGATGAATTCAGTGCGTCCTTGAAATTTCGTCCTTCCTACCAACATTGCCTCGATGCTGCTGGCGGCACTACCCCTGGCATGCAAGATTGCATCAACGCAGAGTTCTCGTACCAAGATAAACGTCTGAATTTTGTCTATAAACGCTTGATGTCTGTCGCCTCCGCTTCTGAGCGAACCAGGCTTAGGAACGAAGAGCGGGAATGGATTGTTGCGAAGGAAAAACGTTGTGCTGTACCAGGAAGTCCGGGGCAGGGTGACATTATCGATTCGGCAAGTTGTGTCGTTACGGAAACGGCGAAGCGAGCAACCGGGTTGGAATCACGGAAGATCAAGTAGCGACCCATTATCAGCCATTGATTGGGGAGCTTGAATCGAAGCCTATGGCGAGGCGTACTTTCGCAAGGAATCAAAAAAAGGGCGCCCGGTCTCCGGATGCGGGCCGGGGAGTTGCCGGCATCCGGAGGGGGCGCAAGTGTCACACAGGGATCTGGGGTCTTCGATTAAAAGTCGTAGCTGACCGAGAGTCGGGCAAAGCGCGGATCTTGGGTGTAAAGCGGTACACCGTAGATCGCGTTTGCGGTGAAGGGTGCATCTTCACTCGACGGATAGCGGAAGATTGCTCGCTGTTGATTAAGCACATTGAACACGTTCGCCGAGAATGCGAGCTTCTGGTCCGCGAAATTCGGGCGATAAGTCAGGCCCAGGTCGAGCTGGAATGTCCACGGCAGTCGGCCGTGCGACCCCGGCGGGGACGGCTGACCATCGCAGTAGTGATAAGTGCTGCCGTAAGTAACGGGATCGCTATGTGTGGGACCGTAATAGCCGAGGCAGACCCGGGGTGCGCCGGAGATAGCCTGCAAGTTCCCGGATAGCTGCCACTCAGGAGCGAACTGCCAGTAGCCGTAAGCCTTGACCACGTGTGTATGGTCGTTGCCCTGTGGGCCATTGGAGTATTCCATTACATAATGATTGTCCCAGTCCACGCTGCCGGCTGCGCCCGATTGGCGGGTGTCGGTACGTGCCTGGCCTTCCGTGTTCCCATAGGAGCGGGAAAACACATAGTCGAGCTTGCCGTACCAGACGCCGTCGAAACTGTGTTCGACGAAGGTTTCGAGGCTGTAGTACTTGCGCTTCGCTGCCGGGAATCCCATCTCCTTGCGGCTCAGCGGCACGCTGTACGGATTGCCATCGGCATCCAGTAGCGTAAACGTGTTCGATGCGCCGCCATTGGCGAGATAACAGCTGTTCGTCGAACCTATGGTGTGGCCGAGTTCGAGGGCTTTGTTCTTCACCACATCGATATCGCAGAAATCGTCGATGACGCTACGCAGGATCCGTCGTGTGAACTTGGCTCCATAGACCCAGTTTTCCCCGAAGGACTTGTCGAAACCAAGGATGAACTCATCCTGGTGTTCTGCCTTGAGGTCCTTGCCTGCGACGGTCCGGGGGTCGGGAGGGATACCGTACGAGTTGTTCCCCGAGACCACTCCGCTGATCTGCGTGAGTCCAGTCGGCGCACCGTTGCTGGGGTCGATACCACTATATGTGTAGTACTGCTGGGTCGAGACATAGCCCGCCGCGGCGCCCGTTGCAGGGTTGAGCGGCAGGCCGAGATAGTAACGGCCCGCGTTGGCGAACACCTTGAACGAGCCGTCGCCGTTGACATCCCATGACGCGCCAAGACGAGGTGCCCATTGCGGCTTTGTCTGTTCAATAAATGCCTGGCCAAACTGGTTGTAATCGGTGAACTGATCGTTGCGAAGGCCGATGGAAAGCAACCAGCGATCGCTTACCTGCCATTTGTCTTCGATGTATTGCGCCCGCTGATCGGCACGTACGTTGACCAGGTTGTTAACGATGTTGCGGCTCACGTAGTAGCCACTCTGGCCGTTCGGGAACAAGGCGGGAGCAGGCACGAAATTAACGCCGGCAGCGTCCGAGATCGGTGCATTCGGGTTGTCGGTGTGGCCATAGTTCCAGATGTAGCCGGGGCCGGGGCTGGCCGTGCCGAAGTCATCGACGCGCGACTTCACATTGTCGATGCCGGCCGAGATCGTATGGTCGCCAAGGACATAGGCGACGTCGAAACGGAAGTTGGTGGACTTGTTGCCTCGTCCCGGTGAACTGATGTCACCCACCTGGCCGTTGCGAATGGCGCTGCCGCCATTGAGCGCCGGATTCTGAAGCTGGGACTTGTCGACGCGAACCAGTTCGGGGTCGTAGTCGGTCGGCTGGTCGTAGTTCTTCGAACGCATCTGGCCGTACATGGCGCTGATCGTAAGGTTATCGGTGATGTAACCCGTGTACTTGGCCACATAAAGATCGCCACCGGTCTTGGTGTCGTTCAGGCCCCCGATCGTGCTGGTGCGTACGCGGTCGGCGTAGTCGTAGTTGTAACGGGTCCCTGAACCTTCGCGCTTGTCCGACGCCCCGGTGAATTCGAGGATGTTGCTATCGGTGATGTTCCAGTCGAGCTTGCCGTACCAGCGCGGGGAGCGGTACTCGGTGGTCGAGGAGGGGGTGTTATTCCCGACTTCGTTGACGGTGCGCTTATTCTGTTTCTCGAACTCCCCCGCTACGAAGAAGAACAGTTTGTCCTTGATCAGTGGACCGCCGGCATAGGCGCTCACCGTCGTTATCCAGGACCTGTTTTCACTGCGGGGCTGGTAGAGGCTGCCTGCCGGAGCAGATGCTGGGGTATTCGAGTAATAAAGATTGTCCTGGCGGGCACGGGCGAAGCCCGGTTCCCACAATACCTGCGCACCGAAATGCCATTCATTCGTGCCGCGCTTGCCGACCTGGTTGATTACGCCACCATCGGAGCGGCCGTACTGGGCGCTATAGCCGCCGGTATAGACCTCTTGCTGGTCGATGGCGCCATAGGGCAGCTGAAGCCCGCCCAAGGCGTTGAGGGGGTCGGTGGTGTTGAAGCCGTTGACGTAGTAGGCATTTTCGTTCGAAGCCGACCCGCCGAAACTGGCAACCGAGCGGCCGGTATCGCTCTGGAAGTTGCCGCCGTTGTTAACCACGCCCGGTGCTAGGCGCGCGATGGCCTCCGCAGAACGGCCAAGCGGTAATTTGGCGAGTTGCTCGGAGGTGATCACGGTGCGCGAGTCGACCGACGTGACATCGATGCTCGGCAAGGAAGTACCGGTAACGGTCACCCCTTCCAGGCTCGCCGCGTCGCTGGCGGCAGCGCCGGCTGGCGCGGCAAAGGACACGTCGGTGCTCGCACCCACGCGAAGGGTCACGTCCTTGCGCGTGTCGACGACGGCGCCATCGCGCATGAGGGTGACCGTGTACGTGCCCAGAGGCAGCTGGGTCGCGCTGTAGCGGCCGCGCGCATCGACTGGCACTTCGCGACGAAAACCCGTACCGCTCTCGACGACGACGATTTCATTGCCGCCCATGGGAACCGAACCGTTGAGTCCGCCCGTCGTGGACTGCGCATATACGCTCGAAACGCCGCCCAGGCAGGTACATACCGCCAGTGCGAGTGCGCTCCTGCGAGAGAGAAACTGCTTCTTCATGCCTTCCCCGGAAAGTGATGCCAAAAAATGAAGACAGCACGGGACCGCGACGCTGGGCCCCCGCCCGGCGCTGTGATGTGGAGTCTGCAAGACCCCTCCCGCACTCCATCGCTGTAGTGCCCATTTGCCTCGATCCAAATGGGTCTAGCCGACGGTTTACAGTACGGCGTCGGCCTTGTCCAGAGCGCTAATGTACCCGGGGGATGGCCGTCCAGCCGTCCAAACGCGATGCCGCGCCGCAGCAGAAAATGGAGTAACTATGGGTATTTGTGGGAATTTATGCGGTCGAAAAAGCTTGCCGAAAACGTGCCGGGACGACTCGGAACCCGGGCGTAAAAATTTACGCCCGGGTTCCCTCCAGGCGCCTCCTGCACATCTGGAAAGCCGTCGGCTTTGGATCGAGGCAAATCTCGTGCCAAGTTCTCGCGGTCGGTACCGCTCGCGCTCGTCACCCGTCTTCCACTTCGTCTGACCGACATTCCGGCGGATGAAGATCGCGACCTACAACGTCAACGGCATACGTAGCCGCTTGCCCCACCTCATCGAGTGGCTGGAGCGCGAGGCGCCCGATATCGCCTGCCTGCAGGAACTGAAGGCGGCGGACAGCGGATTCCCCATCGGGGCGATCAACGATGCCGGTTATGGCGCGCTATGGGCAGGCCAGACCTCGTGGAACGGGGTGGCCATCCTGGCGAAGGGAGTGGACCCTGTGGAAAGCCGCCGCGGACTGCCCGGAGACGAAAAGGACACCCAGAGCCGTTACCTCGAGGCGGCGGCGCACGGCGTTCTCGTCGGATGCCTTTACCTGCCCAACGGCAATCCATGGCCGGGTCCGAAGTTCGATTACAAGCTGGCGTGGTTCGAGCGCTTCATCCGGCATGCCAGGGGCCTGCTCGACAGCGGACACCCCGTGGTGCTGGCGGGTGACTACAACGTCGTGCCCACGGACGAGGACATTTACGACCCCAAGGGTTGGCGCCGCGACGCCTTGCTCCAGCCAGAGAGCCGTGAGGCGTACGCCAGGCTTCTGGCGCAGGGATGGACGGACGCGCTGCGCGCCATCCATCCGGGGGAGCGCATCTACACGTTCTGGGATTACTTTCGCCAGCATTGGCCGCGTGACCGGGGGCTCCGGATCGATCACCTGCTGCTGTCGCCGGACCTCGCCGGCCGGCTCGAGGACGCCAACGTCGATCGCTGGGTTCGCGATCTACCCAAGGCCAGCGACCACGCCCCGGCGTGGATCGAGGTGGGAAAACCGGCCCGGAAGCGCGCCCCGGCAAAGAAGGCGGCTGCCGCCCGAAAGCGGGCGTAGAGCGGCTGGAAACGTTTTCACGAAGGTGAATCCGCACGCCGCACTTGCCAGCGGCGACAGAGTTCATAGACTAGGCGACTATTGGGGGAGGTGGACCAATCGAGCATGAAGATCGATGGCGGTAGCGGCAAGCGCGCCGAACCGGTGATGCTCAGTGAGGTCGCCGAGCGGTTGCGCAACCCACGCATCGATCGCATCGTTGCGAGCTTTCGCGAATACCACGTGTCGTTGATGCGCACGGTGGTCCTCGGATTCGTCGTCATCTGGTCCGCCGCCTGGCTACAGGGGCCCGCGCCCATGGCGACCGAAGCCCATCGGGTGGTGCCCGTCGCCGCCGCCCTTTTCGTGCTCAGTACCTTCTGGATGCTCGGCATCCGGGCGGGCTCCCTGCGTCAGAACGTGGCGATCGACGCCGTCGGCGGCATCGCGAACTTCGTCATGGTCGCGGTGCTGCTCAAGTCGGCGTTCATGCTGCTGATCACGCTGACACCGGTGCTGCCCTTCCTCTCGGTCGCCCTCGGGGTGCGTTACAGCCGGTGGGCCTTCGCCGCCAGCGTCGCCGCGTCCGTGGTCATCCTGGCCGTGGCGGCGCCGGACGGCTTCTGGATCGCACGGCCCGCCTATGCGCTGTATGCGCTGGCGCTGGTGATCGTCCTGCCCATGACGCTCTATCGCATGATGGATGCGTTGCGCGAAGTATCGGCCGAGGCGATCGCCTCGCGCGAGGCGCAACACCGCTTCATCTCGATGATGAGCCACGAGATGCGCACGCCGCTAGGTACGGTCATCCACGCGGCATCGTTGCTCGACACGGCCGCCATGAAGGAAGACCAGCGCCGGCTGGTGGCCCTGCTTTCCTCCAACGCCAACGCGCTGCTGCACCGCGTGAACGCCGTGCTGGACGTCGCGTCGTTCGCCGGCGGCAACTTTACCCTTCGCCACCAGGCCTTCGCCTTCGACGAGGTGCTGGCCACCGTGGGCGCCGTGTGCAGGCCCTACGCGGCGGAGAAGCGGATCGCTTTCAGCCTCGCGCGCGATGCTTCGGTCGAGGGAGTGTTCGAGGGCGATCCCGGCCGTATCGAGCAGGTGCTGTCCAATCTTGCGTCGAACGCGTTGAAATTCACGCCGCCGGGCGGTACGGTCGACGTGCGGGTGGAACTGCTGGAAGGCATGGCCGGACGCGATCCCACCATCGTCTGCACCGTGACCGACACCGGCATCGGCATTCCCGACAGCGACAAGCAACGGATCTTCGACCCCTTCCATCAGTTGAGCGTGGGCGAAAGCAGGCGCCAGGAGGGCGTCGGGCTCGGTCTTTACATCGTGCGCAACGTTTCAGAACAGATGCAGGGCAGCCTCGACGTCGGCGACAACCCGATGGGCGGTTCGGTGTTCAGTTGGCGCTTCGCCCTCCCTCGCGCGGCCGCGGGGGCACGCAGCGTGGCCGACACACCGCTGGTCGACCTGCTCGACGAACACCGTGGCCGCGTGGGTCCGCAGCGTTGCCTCGTGGTGGACGACAACGCCGCCAACCGCGAGATCGTCGGGCGGATACTCGAGCGCGCCGGCCACCTGCCCGTGTTCAGTACCAGTGGCGACGAGGCCCTGTCGCGCCTGGCCAACGAAAGCGTCGACCTGATCTTCATGGACCTGCACATGCCCGGTAGTTCCGGTTGGGACGTGCTCGGCCGCATCGAGGTGGCACGACGCACCGGCAGCGTGCCGCCGATCGTGATGCTCAGCGCGGATTCGAGCCACGACGCCGTGCGCATCGCCTTCAAGGCGGGGGCGCGTGCCTACCTCACGAAGCCGATCGCTGCGCAACGCCTGCTGGATGTGATCGAAGCCATCGCGGAGGAGCGCCGGCTGGAACACGCGGTGCGGCATTGGCAACCGGCGATCGATTCCCCTCTCGACGGCCGTGTCCACACCAGCACCCCGCTTGAGGATATGCGCGCCCTCAGCAGCCAGGACGAGTTCGCCAACTTCGTCGAACTCTGTGCGCGCACCACGGGCCACCATCTCGAGTCGCTGCGATCCGCTATCGTTTCCCGCGACATGGCTGCGGCGTCCGAGGCCGTGCACGCCCTGCGCAACGTGCTGGGCAATCTCGGCGTACCTGGAGCGAGCCGGGTCTGTGACGACATCGCGGTGATCGTGGACGCCGGCGGCGACATGCGTGCAGCCGTGGGCGAGATCGATGCGCTGGGCCGGTCGGTGCGGCGCTTCGTGGAAATCCAGCGGGAGCAGGCGGGCGTGGCGGCCAACGCGTGACCAACCTGGACGAACTGGCCAGCGACATCGACGAGAACGAGCGCCACGTGCCGGGCATCAAGCCCGACAACGAGGCGCGCATCGTGTTTGGCGCCGGCCTGCCGCGTACGCGGCAGGCGCTGTCCGTCGTCTATCTGCATGGCTTCACCGCCAGTCAGGCGGAGGGCGCGCCCGCACACCGTACGATCGCCGCCGCATGCGAGGCCCATCTCTTTCTCAACCGGCTCGCTGGTCATGGCACCGACGAGCCCGGCGCCATGGCCGGTGCGTCACCGGAACGCTGGCGAGCGGACGCCGACGCGGCACTGGAAGTGGGGCTGCGCCTGGGCGAGAAGGTGGTCCTCGTGAGTACCTCGATGGGAGCGTCGCTCGCGCTCGATCTGGCGGTGCGCCGTCCGGAGGCGATCGCGGCCGTGGTCGCGTGGTCTCCGGGCATCCGCGTGCATGACCCCGAACAGCTGCGTGCGGCGGTCTTGCTGCAGGGTGCGGTGCCGTCGCCCGGCGAGCGCTCGCCATTCCAGCGGCGCTACTGGTCGTCGATGGTCCATACCGACGGATACCGGGCCATCGCGCGGTTGTTCATCGAGTGGATGCGGCCCGAACGCCTCCGTGCCATCGCCTGTCCGGTGTTCTTCGGCCTGTGGGATGGTGGCGAGAACGACCGGGATACCCTCACGTCCGTCATGGCGATGCGCGATGCGTTCGGCTGGCTGGGGACGCCGGCCTCGCGACGGCGCCTGGTGGCCTATGACCACGCCGCACATGTGCTCGCCTCCCCCGAGCGCTCGCCAGCCGCCGCCCGGGTGCTGGCCGATTCGCTGGCGTTCCTGCACGACATGGGCGTCGCGCGCTGACCGGGCGCCAACGCGCTATCTTTGCCCGTTCCGATGGAGGTCGACCGAGTGCGCTTCAGCCGCGCGATCGCTGCGTGGGTATCCGTCTGGCTGGTGGTTGCCGGCTGGCTGGCGTTCGCCTGCGAAACCCGGGCCGCCGACAGCCGCGACCGCGACATCGCGCAGTTCTACCACACCGCATGGACGGTACGCGAAGGTGCGCCCGGCCAGGTGACGGCCCTGGCGCAGACTCGCGACGGCTATCTCTGGCTGGGCACCCAGACGGGCCTTTACCGGTTCGATGGCGTGCGCTTCGAGCGCTACCGCCCACGCGAGGGCGGCGATTTCCAGGCGTCCAGCGTGGCCTCGCTCTACGCGCCGCCTTCCGGCGGCCTGTGGGTCGGATTTCGCTACGGTGTCGCCAGCTTCATCGATGGCGACCGCGCCACCCACTACGCGGCGTCGTCCGGGTTGCCCACCGGAACGCTCTACGCCATCGGCGGCACGCCCGACGGCAACATCTGGGCGGCGACCTTCAATGGGTTGGTCCGTCTCGACCACGGCCGCTGGAGGCCTGTGGGTGCTTCGATGGGGCTGCCGGGCGCACGCGCGCGGAATCTGTTCGTGGATCGCGAAGGCCGTCTCTGGGTGGCGACCGAAGACGCACTCGCCTGGCTGCCACGGGGCGGGCAGCGCTTCGAAGTGGCGACACGCGAGGTCGGGCGCGTGAACCGGATCGCCGAAGCCGCCGATGGTTCGATCTGGGTGGCCGAGGCTGATGGTGGCGTGCGTCCTGCGTGGGCGGGCGACACCGGACCTTCCGACGCCGGCCCCGTGCTGCGATTGTCGTCCGCGGGCCTGTTGTTCGACCGCGACGGCGCGTTGTGGATGCCTACCCTGGGTGATGGCATCCGGCGCGTGCCGCGCGTACGCGACCTTCCGCGCCGCGTGATCGGCGCGGAGAGCGCGGAGGCCCAGCGTTTCGTGGAGCGCGACGGCCTCAGTTCCGATTACGCGAGCAGCGTGATCCAGGATCGCGAAGGCAATATCTGGGTAGGTGGGAGCCGCGGTCTCGACCGCTTCCGGGTCAGCCGCCTGCTGCCGGCGCCGCTTCCCTCCGGCGCCACCGACTTCGCGATGGTGGCGGCGAAGGGCCACGGCGTCTGGGTCGGCACCAAGAGCCGGCCGCTCAGCCGCGTCGAGGCCACCGGCATCGAGTCCGTCGGGCTGACCGAGGCGATCACCGCCGCCAGCCGCGACGCCGATGGCGTGTGGCTCGGCGGCCCCGGCGGCCTGTGGCGTCTGCACGACGGCCAGCCCGAGCCGTTCGCGGCCTTGCCCTATCCCGACTATTCGGGCGTGCAGGCCGTGGTGGGAGACGGCAAGGGCGGTGCCTGGGTGTCGGTCAACCGTCCTGGCATCTTTCATTTCACCGAAGGGGGGTGGGAGCACGACCCGCTACCCGCCGTCGCCGTCGACTCGGCGCCGCTGGTCCTGGTGAACGACCGGCATGAACGCCTGTGGATGGGCTTCGCCCGCAATATCATCCTGGTGCGTTCGCGGGACAAGGATGTCCTGATCGGATCCGGTGAAGGCTTGGCGGTGGGCAACGTCACCGCGTTGCTGGAAGACGGCGAGGCCATGTGGGTCGGCGGTGAACTGGGCATCGCTGCCGTCATCGCCGGCCATGCGCGAATGATCGCGATCACCGGGGAACCCTTGCGCGGCGTTTCCGGGCTCGTCCGCGACCACCGCGGTGACTTCTGGGCGAACGCGGCGCAAGGCGTGGTCCGCATCGCGGCGGCCGACATGGCGCGTGCGCTCGAAGATCCGGACTACCGGCCGCCGGTGACCGTGTTCGATTCGCTCGATGGCTTGCCGGGCACTCCCGCGCAGTTCAGGCCGTTGCCTACGGCTGTCGTGGCTGACGACGGCCGCTTGTGGTTCGCCACCACGAGCGGCATCGTCTCCATCGATCCGGCCGACGTGCCACGCAATCCGCTGGCGCCTCCGGTGTCCATTCGGTCCATCTCCACCGATGTGGGTACCTGGCCCGCGGGTGCCCGGATCAATCTGCCCGCGCACACGGAGCGGCTACGGATCGCGTTCACGGCCACGAGCCTGACCGTGCCGGAGCGTGTACGTTTCCGCTACCGCATGGAAGGGCTCGACACGCGCTGGCGCGACGCCGGAAACGATCGCGAAGCCGTATATACCGATCCCCCGCCGGGTCACTACGTGTTTCGCGTCACCGCGGCGAACGAAGATGGCGTGGTGAACGAGCAGGGCGCATCGATCGAGGTCGACGTCGCGCGTGCCTTCTATCAGATGCCTTGGTTCTTCCTCCTGTGCCTGCTTGCGGTCGCGCTCCTTGCCTGGCTCATCTTCTTCCTGCGCCTGCGAAGCATGGCCGCGCAGCTGCGTGCGCGTTTGCAGGAGCGGCATGCGGAACGCGAACGCATCGCCCGCGAGTTGCACGATACGTTGCTGCAGAGCATCCAGGGCCTGACCATGCGCTTCCAGGCCATCGCCAACCGCGTGCCGACGAAGGAACCGCTGCGCGTCGAGATGGAGCGTGCGCTCGATCGCGCCGACGAGGCCCTGGTGGAAGCGCGTGACCGTGTACGCGACCTGCGCGCCCACGCGGGGGAGTCGGCTTCGCTGGACGCCGCCTTGCAGGCCCTGTCCGCCGCGTATGCGGCGGAGCATACGGTGCCGGTGGTCGTGACCACTTATGGCGACCTCGGCAACTTGAACGATCTGGTCCGTGACGAGTTGTACGGCATCGCCCGCGAGGCCGTGCACAACGCCGTCACGCATGCCGGTGGCAGTCGCGTCGACGTGGAGCTGCGCGTCGAGGATGACGAGCTGCTGCTTTCGATCCGCGACGACGGGCGCGGCATCGACGAGGCGGTGCTGCGCGACGGCCGCGATGGGCATTGGGGCTTGCGCGGCATCCGTGAGCGGGCGGCCGCCATCGGCGGCCGCGTGTCCATCGCGACACGCCTGGACAGCGGCACCGAGGTGGGCGTGCGGTTACCGTTGGCCCGGGCCTTCCCGAATCAGGCGGGATGGCTGAGCCGGGCCCTGCGGGCATTGCGTTATCAGTAACAACCGTTCGCGAACTGTCCCTTGGCGGCCGGGCACAGGATCGCGGCGAAACCGCCGTTCACGGGCACGTCGAACGAAAGCGAACCATCGGCCGTGACGTTTTGCGCCGTGCGGACCACATCACCGCGGCCGCTGCCGTCGCGAACGATGTCGGCATGCCAGGGACCGACGCCCAGGGACGACAGCGGCACGCTGAGGCGGCGTGCCGGACCTGCCGAGATCGCGCCGATGAACCAGCGGTCGCCGCTGCGGCGGGCGAAGATCGCGTCCTGCCCCGGGGTTCCACCGACCAGCTTGGTTTCATCCCATACGGTAGGAATCTGGTCGAGGAAGGCGAGGGCCTGCGGCCGGCGCTCGTAGGCTTCCGGCATGTCGGCCAGGTGCGTCCAACCGGACTCGAAGACGATCGGCAACGCCACTTCGTGCGCGATCGAGGCCTCCTTGCGGCCGGCATCGAAGGCCACGGGCGTGTAATCCATCGAGCCGACGACATTGCGCGTATAGGGCTGGATCGTGTTGCCCACGGCGGGAGGATCGTTTTCAGCGCCGCGTACGCCCTCCATGGTCATCAGGTGCGGCCAGGTGCGTGCGAGGCCATGCGGAATGGTCGCGCCGTGGAAGTTCACCATGAGGTGCAGTTTCGCCGTGTCCGCGAGCGTGTCGTCGTACCAGCGATAACGCGCTTGCGAATCGGACTCCATGAAATCGACCTTCACGCCCTTCACGCCCCAGCCTTTCACCCGCGTGAGTTCGGCCATGCGTTTGGCTGGCGTGTCGAGCTTCGACCAGTGGAACCAGAGCAGGATGTCGACGTGCTTCGCGTTCGCGTAGCGGACCAGGCCCGGTACCCAACTCTCGCTCCAGCCTTCGTCGACGAGCACATAGGGGATACGGTTGCGCGCGGCGAAGTCCACATAAGCCTTCTGCCGCTCGGCATTCGAAGGGCTGTCGTGCTCGCTCAGCCACGACCAGGCGACCCTGCCCGGACGGATCCACGAGGTGTCGGCGAAGCGCGCGGGATCGGCGAGATCGTCGACGAGCGTGGACTCGGTGACGGTGGCGAGGTCGCCGGCGATCACCGTGCGCCATGGCGTGACGCCGGTGCTTTCCACGCGGGCGTCGGCGAGGGTCAAGGCATATGTGCCGCTGTTCGCCGTGTGCGTAAGGCGGCTGCCGTCGTAGCGGCCGTCGGCGTTGGCTTCGGTGACCAGCACGTAGTTGTCGCCGACCTGGAACAGCGAGGGGTAGCCGTAATCGCCCGGCGCGGCACCTCCCGCGGTGGTTTCGATGCGCTCTTTTTCATACTGCGGGTTATAAGGAAGCAGCCAGGCCTTCGCCGTCGTGGGCAGGGCGAACGACGTGGCCTCGCTCGTCACGGTCGCTCGCGCCACCCCCGGCAGCTCGTAGCGGAATGCCACGCCGTCGTTGGCGATACGCACGACGACGTCGAGCTTTTGTCCCTTGCCGTTCTGCAAGGCGTAGCGGGTCTCGGAAAGATTGGCGCTGCGGTCGAGGCGCTTGCCGACGGTCATGCGGTAGCGCTCGGCGATCTGCCGCTGCGAGGTGCCGACGAGCTTCAGGCCGTGGGTGAGGTCCGCGTCCGTCGTGCGCAGGCCGAGGGTCTCGTCGACCAGGGTGAGTCCATGCGGGTCGGTGATGGTGAGCACCGGCCGCCCGCCATCGCGGAACACCAGCGTCGCCAGCGGAGGAGTTGCCAACGCGGGAAGGCTGAAGCACGCAACGAGCGCGGCGGCGGTGCGGCGGAGGGCGAGCGAGCGGCGTATGGGCTTCATCCGGCGGTTCCTGTCGTCTGCGGGAGGCGGGGCGTCACGGTCGATCGTCGAGGATTCCACACGGCACCCCCTCACTCAAGGCATCCTTGGCCGAATTGTGAGGAGACACACCGTTCCATGGAATCGCTGGCATCCACCGTCGCGCTGCTCGAACAGGAACCGGCATGGCGCGATCCCGCCGCCTTCCTCTGGCGCGCCGAGGCCGCCGACCGTCTCGATTTGCTCCTGATCGGCGCGCATGACGCCGCGTGGCGCGAGCGTGCGGTACGGCTCATCGACGCCATGGAAGCGGTCGACACGGAGGGCTTCGCTTCGATCCGGGAGGCCATCCGCCGCGGTGAAGGACGCGCCGCCCTGGCCGCATGGCTCGATGTCGGCTTTCCGACGGGACAGCATTACGACGTGCTGGACCATGTGCTCGCCGGCGTGCTCGCGCTCGAAGAACCCGAGGTGCCTGCCGTCCTGCCGGCTGAAATGGTGTTCTATCAGCCGAGCCCGGCCAGGCACATCGTCGACGGGGTGGCGCGCGCAGGCATCACGGCAGGCGACGTCGTGCTGGACCTGGGGGCGGGCATGGGCCACGTACCGATCCTGGTGGCTATCCTTACGGGAGCGCGCACGCTCGGCGTGGAGCGTGAACCCGCGTATGTCGAGAGGGCGGTGGACGCCGCGGCACGGCTCGGCCTGTCCCACGTACGGATGGGCGTCGGCGACGCGCGCGATGCGGACCTGACGGAGGCGAATGTCTTCTACCTGTTCACGCCCTTCATCGGCGGCGTGCTGCGCGACGTCGTGGCGAACATCGAACGGGAAGCGCGGCGAAGACCCGTCCGCGTGGTGACGCTTGGCCCTTGTTCGCGCACCTTCGCGCGGCAACCGTGGCTGCGCAGCGACGATCCCGATCCCGGGGCGGCGGAGCGGATCGTGGTTTTCCGATCAGCGCTTGGCGGGTGGTAACTTGCTTATCAGCGTCGCGCGAAAAATACCCGCGAGTCGATGGAACCCCGCTTCGGTGGGATGCATCTCGTCGTTCCACTGGGCGTCATCGGTCAACTGTCCGCGCAGGTCGACGTAATCGAACATGCCACCGAAAGCGGGGTCGCGTTTGACCGGCTCGAGTACGCGCTCGACGAAACCATCGATCAGGAGGCGGGTGAACGCGCGCCATGCCTCGATGCCGCCGTCGATCACGGTCTCGATGGCCGGCCCGATCCACGGGCCGACCGATTTCTTCAGCAAGGCCGCGGCACCGAGGTTGCGCAAGCCGAGCCCGGCCGCGCTGCCGATGCGTAGCGGATAGTCGTATGTGTGCGCGATGATCGGCACATCGGGTCGTACTTCATGGAATGCCCCGACGAAGAACGCGTAAGCCTCGCGTACCTGTTCGTAGCGGCCGGTGGCCACGATGACGTCGAACGCCTCGCTGGCGCTCAGGCCGTGCTGGCCGGCCAGCGCATCGCGCAGCCATGTGTCGACGAAATCGTTGCCGCCCGCACTCAGCAATACGGCGTCGAACCGATAGCGGGTGAACCAGCCGACAAGGTCGTCGACGTTGTCTTTCGTGAACATCGACCGCCCGGGACGCGCGGCTTGCGGGGCCGCCTGGTCGCCGCTGCGTTCCACGCGAAAGAACAGGCCGCCCTTACCGAACTGCGGCACGCCACGGGCCTCGTCCTCCGGGGCTGGGGACACGATCCAGTCGAGCAGGTTCATGGCCAGTGGCGTGGAAAACCAGGAGTCGCCCTCGCACAGGATCACGGGCGTGTGTTCGAGCGCGTGCTGGCTCTTGAGGCCCATGTACATGGCGCGAAACTGCCCGCGCTGGGACAGTGCGGAGGATTGCGGCATGGCGTGCCCCGTTTAGCGGATGCGGCCGCCGCCGAAGCGGCCGGTGCCGCCACCCACGGAAATGCTGACCCCGCCGGTGGGATGCTCGCAGCTGCCGAAGGCCTGGCTGAGGCTCACCGTGCCCGCCTGATAGCTGCCGCTGCCACCGTGGCTGGCGCTGACCACGCCCGTGCTGACGCTGCCATGCACCTGCGGCTTGTTGTAGGTGGCGTCATCGCAGCGGGGGCCATCGTCTTCCACCTCGGCACCGGTCATGCGGCCGCTGGTGTCGCCGTAGTAGGTGCCGGGCGGATCTTTCGGGCGGGAAGGCGTCACGGCGACGCTTTCGCCGCTTTTCGTCACCGCGGGTCCGGCGGGACCCTGTGTGGCGGCCGGGGGTGCGGCGGTGCTGGAGGAAGCAGGCACATAGTCCGACGGCAACCTTAGATTGAGCGGTTTTTCCTGCGCCACGGCGGCCGTGGCGAGGAAGGAAAGGGCGGTGAGGGCGAGGATGGGTTTCATGGGACGCTCCGGGTTAGGCCATGGAACGCATCAGGGCGCGTCCGGTGTACCGGCCTTGGAACACCGGGGCGCCACCGGAGTTCCCGGCCTTGCCGCCACCTTACTCCGCCAGTGCCTCGTCCGCGTCCTCGGGCACGCTTTCACCCAGGCGGGCACGCAGGGCGTCGATCTCGCGGCGCAGGTTGCGGTTCTCCGCTTCCAGCTCGGCGACCTGATCGCGCAAGGCCTTCACCTCGTCGGTCGGCTTGTCGCGAGGTTTACGCTTCGATTCGCGAACGCGCTTGGCTGCTTCCTTCAGTTCCGCGTCGCCGGCCGTGGCCGCGGCGCGTTGCTCATCCTCGGGCAGGCTGGCCACGGCCGCCGCCGCGCTGATCGACAAAGTGCCGGATTTCACCGCCGCGACGACCTCCGGGGCGGCCTCCTTGCGGATCTTCTCGATCATTCCGACCTGGTTGCTGCTGATCCGGGCCTCGCGAGCGATGTCCTTGCGGCTCTCTGCCGGATTCACCTTCGCGGGTTTCCCTTGCGCCGGCTGTGCCCCAGTGGTGTCGAAGGGCACGTCCGACGGTGTCTCGGCTCCGTCTGCCGCGGCCATGCGGGCGCGCCGCTCGGCGAGGATCTCGCGCTTGCGCAAGGCCAGCACGCCGCGCTGGAAGTCCGAGACGCTGCGCCGTCCCAGGTGCTGTTCGATCATCCACAGGTGCACGTCGTCCATGGACTGGAAACGCTCGTTCTGCACCGTATTGAACGGGATGTCGTGCTTGCGGCAGATGCCATAGCGATTGTGGCCGTCGACCAGCGTGTCGCCCCAGAGCACCAGCGCGTCCCGGCAGCCCTCGGCAAGCAGGCTGCGTTCCAGTGCCTCGTACTCGTCCGGTGTCAGCGGATCGATGTAGGCCTTGAGGTCTTCGTTGATGACGATATGCATGATGCGGCTACAGACGGACGCGACGGCGGGGGCGGCATTCTAGTGCCTGTGGCGGAACCGTGCAGGAATATCGGAGGCGCCCTTGCGGCCCATGACCGACGGCCGTTGGCGGGCCCACGTGGACGTGCGAGTCTTGGCCGCCACAGGGGCATCGCTTACCGGAGGGGTCGGATGGTCAGTCGTCGCCAGTTCATGCAGGCCGCGCCGTTGGGCGCGCTTTCCCTTGCCAGCCTGGGCGTGCCCTGGGCCGCCGCAGAGGCCGCCGCCAAGGCGCCACGTTCGATGCAGGACATCCCGGTCGAGAAGATCGTTTCCCTGGCTGGCGACAACGTGCCGAGGAAGCCGGCGCAGTACCCCAACCAATTGGCGGAGATACTGAAGGACGCGAGCGACGTGGGCGACTCGTATCTCGCCGAGGGCGCCGTGGGGAACCTTGAAGCGCAGTTCGCGACGTTGCTGGGCAAGGAAGACGCGGCTTTCATGCCGACCGGCACCATGGCCAACCAGATCGCCATCCGTCTCCTGAGCGGCGACCGTTCGCGCGTGCTGCTGCAGAAGGAAAGCCACGTCTATCGCGACGAAGCCGACGCGGTCGCCGTGATGAACGCGATCAACCCCGTGCCGGTGGATGGCGGTGCGTCCGACGGCCTCTACGACGCCGTGGCCGCGGCATTCGCGCAAAGCGCCGAGAAACCCTACCCGGTCGAGATCGGGGCCGTATCGGTCGAGAGTCCCGTGCGGCGACTGGATGGTGCGGCGGTCTCCCAGGAAACCGTGTCGAAGATCGGAGAGCTCGCACGGAGCAAGGGCACGGGCATGCACCTGGATGGCGCCCGCTTGTTGTTGATGTATGGCAAGACGGACTTCGATCTCCAGCGCTATTGCGCGCCGTTCGATTCGGTCTATGTATCGCTTTACAAGTACCTGGGCGCGCCGTTCGGCGCCGTGCTGGCGGGCGACAAAGCTTTCGTCGCGAAAGCACGCCTGGCACGGCATGTGTTCGGCGGCACGATCTACCACGGCTGGATGGCCGCGGCGATCGCGTCGAAGACACTGGCGGGATTCGACCAGCGCTTCGCTCGCGTGCATGCCGAGGCGGAGAAGTTGCTCGGTTTGCTCGGTGCCATGCCGGGAGTCGAAGTGCAGCGCGTACCGAACGGTAGCAACATCGTCTTCCTCAAGCTCGACGAACAGGTGGCCACGGGATTGCGGGAACGCCTGCTGGAGCGGGACATCGTCGTCGGCCCGGTCCGTGAAGGCAGGTTGCAACTCACCTTCAACGAAACGATCCTGCGCAAACCCGTGGCGGCGATCGCGGCTGCCTTTTCGCCATAGCTCGCGGGTGACGGATTCAAGCCAGTGTGACTGGCTTGAGCAGGTCGGACAGGCCCACGCGGTGGAGCATCTCCGCGCGAAGACGATCGAGTACCGCGAAGCCCACGTCCGCGCCGTCTTGCGTAGGGTCGTAGTGGAAGCGGAAGGGGCGGGTACCGAAGGGCATGTCCACGATGTCGACGATACCCTTGGCGACACCGCCAACGTCGGCATCGTCCGGGACGATCTCGGCGAACGCTTTCTGGACCTGCTCGCCAAAGTCCTTGTAGGGGCCTGCTTCGTACTCGGCAAGGCGCGCGTCGTCGGCGGGACGCCCCGAATGGGCGAAGTGGTTGGTGCCCTTGGTGAAGGCGCCCGGCACGACGATCGAGGTCTCGATGCCCCAGCGCGACAGTTCGCGCGCATATTGCACCGCCAGCGCATCCATCGCGGCCTTGGCGGCGAAGTAGGGCGACAGGTAGGGCGGCGTGCCGCCGGCCGAACTGCTGCTGGAAACCCATACGAGGAGGCCTTGCTTCGCGGCGCGCATGTGCGGAAGCGCGGCACGGTTGACTCGCTGCGTCCCTAGTACGTTCACGTCGTACTGCTGGGCGAACTGTTCGGGCGTGAAGGCTTCGGCGGGACCGAACATCATGTGGCCGGCGTTATGGACGAGGACATCGATACGCCCGCTCTCCGCGATGAGGGCCTCGATGGCGGCTTCGGTCGAGGCTTCCGATTGCACGTCGAGTTCGAGCGGCCGCAAGTCGATGCGTTCGGACGCCGAAAGCCGGGTCATCTCGGCGGCGTCCGTGGCGTTGCGTCCGGCGACGTCGCGCATGGATGCGTACACGGTATGGCCGGCGCGGGCCAGCGCTTCGGCGGTGATGCGGCCGAAGCCGCTGGAGGCGCCGGTGATCAGGATGATTTTCTTGCTCATGACGGGATGTCCTGGATGGAAAGTCGTTCGGAAGGGATCAGATGACGCCGCCGTTGGCGCGCAATACCTGGCCGTTGATCCAGGCACCGTCCGGGCCGGCGAGGAATGCGACCACGCTGGCGATGTCTTCCGGCTGGCCAAGGCGTTCCAGCGGCGAGAGCTTCGCCAGCTGGTCGATGACGGCCTGCGGCTTACCATCGAGGAAGAGCGCGGTGGCCGTGGGACCAGGCGCCACGGCATTCACCGTGATGTTGCGGCCGCGCAGTTCCTTGGAAAGGACGTGGGTCATGGCTTCCACGCCGGCCTTGGTGGCCGCGTACACGGCGTAGTTGGGCTGGTAGAGGCCGACGACGCTGGACGACAGGTTGATGATGCGGCCACCCTCCCGCAGTCGCTTCGCCGCTTCGCGGAGCATGTTGAAGCTGCCCTTGAGGTTGATGGCGATGTGGCTGTCGAACAACGCGTCGTCGGTATCGGCGATGCTCGAGAGCTTCATGATGCCGGCGTTGTTGACGATGACGTCCACGCCACCGAAGGCGGCCTGCGCGGCGTCGAACATGCGGGCCACGGCGGCGCCGTCGCTTACATCGGCCTGTGCGGGAATGGCCCGGCCACCGGCGGACTCGATCGACGCGACCAGCCGCTCGGCTTCCTTGACGTTGCCGGCGTAATTGACCACGACGGTGAAGCCGTCGGCCGCGAGCCGGCTGGCGATGGCGGCACCGATGCCGCGCGAAGCACCCGTCACGATGGCAACCTTGTTCGTCTCGTTCATGATTTCGTCTCCAGTAGGGCTACCCGCGGTGGGTGGCGTGGGACGAACTATCCGCGCTTGAAGCTCGCAAATAATCCAGCTAGATTTGGCAACACCATTCCATATATACGAACAATGAGAGCGAATGGACCGTCTCGATGCCATGCGGTTGTTCACCCGGGTCGTCGACCGCCGGAGCTTCACCCAGGCCGCCAATGACCTGGAGGTTCCCCGCTCGACCGCCACCCAGGTCATCAAGCAACTGGAAGACCGGCTAGGCGTGAAGCTCTTGCAGCGGACCACGCGAACGGTACGGCCGACCCTCGACGGCGAGGCCTACTACCGCCGCTGCCTGGCGATCCTCGATGACATCGAAGACGCGGAAGGCGCCTTCAGCGGAGCGGTACCCAAGGGCATGTTGAGGATCGAGGTGCAGGGCACCCTGGCCCGCCACTTCCTGATGCCCAGCCTGCCGCGCTTCTTCGCCACGTACCCGCAGATCGAGATCGCCATGAGCGAAAGCGATCGGTGGGTGGATATCATTCGCGAGGGCTGCGATTGCGTGCTGCGCTACGGCGCGTTGCCGGATAGCGACCTGATCGCGAGACCGGTGACGGCACTCGAGCGCATCACATGCGCCGCGGCAAGCTACCTGGACACGCATGGCGAGCCGATGAGCCTGGATGACCTGCGGAACCACCGGGCCGTCTGCCTCCGCTCCGTCACCACGGGCGCGTTGCGGCCCTTCGAGTTCGTCGAGGCCGGCGAGGTCACGAAGGTGGACATGACGGTGCCATTATCCGTCACCGGGACGGAGAGCTTCCTGGAAGCCGTGAGGCTAGGCTTCGGTCTTGCGCAGATGCCGCTGTTCCACATCGAGCGGGACCTTGCCGAAGGGCGTTTGCGGCGGGTGCTTGCGTCCTACGCGCTGCCACCAGGGCCGGTGTCCATCCTGTATCCGCGGGCTCGCCAACTGAGTCCGCGCGTGCGCGTGTTCATCGATTGGGTGATCCAGCAGTTCAGCCCCGTGGGGCGATAAACTCCGACGCGGGGTAGCGACCACGATGGGGAGGAACGGGATATGAAGACTAAGGACGTATCGGAAAGCGAATCGGCCTCCAGGCTGATCGACGAACGCATCGCGAGTCTCGGCGACTGGCGAGGAGAAGCGTTGGCGAGGATGCGCAAACTCATCCATGAGGCTGACCCGGAGGTCGTCGAAACGTGGAAGTGGATGGGCACCCCGGTATGGGAGCACGGCGGAATCATCTGCACCGGCGAAACCTATAAGGCGAAGGTGAAGCTGACGTTCGCCAAGGGCGCGTCGTTGAAAGACCCCTCGAAGCTGTTCAATTCCAGCCTGGACGGGAACGTGAGGCGTGCCATCGATCTCGGCGAGGGCGAGGAGGTGGATGCGGATGCGTTCAAGGCGCTCGTTAGGGCCGCTGTTGCTCTTAATGCGTCTGGTGGGAAGGCGGCCAAGCGAGCAAAGTAATTCGGGGACTGCGGAATCCACGCGAGGAGATGAGGAGCGCAGGGCAGTATTTTTCACGATGACCTGTCGAAATCAGGCTTGTTCGTTCGACGATAAGTGAAGGCAGCCAATCGGCGCCTCTCACGGGTTGGCTGAAACAGCCCCATCGTCAGGAGGATTTCCATGCACAAGGCCAAGCGGACGATCGGCGTCATGAGTTTCGCGTTTCTTGCGGTGTCCGGCATGTCGCAGCAAGCCATGGCGCAGGGCACGCAGAAGGCCGGCGCTACAGCGCCTTATCCAGAAATGGCGCCGGTCGACCAGTACCTGATGGCGAACCGGGACGATGAAATCGCCCTGGCGCGAAGCGCCGCTCCTGCATCCGTTTCCCGTGACGCGACGGTCCTGGTTCTCGGACGAAAAGGTTACGAAACAGCGATCGAAGGCAAGAACGGCTTCGTGTGCGTGGTAGGCAGGAGTTGGACAGGACCGTTCGAGACGAAGGGCTTGCCGCCCATCTTGGTATTTCTGGTCGGGGTGGGAACATGGTCCGATGGGACGCCAGCGGACATGCATGGTCACTGATGTCAGGGTCGCGTGGGGCTCGGCGGTAAGAGTCACTGGTGCACTTAGCGTATGACCACGCGAGTCGTCCGCTAGAATATTGCCATGCAACCCACCGCCCCCTCCGCCTTCCGCCTGACCGTCGCCCCCATGATGGACTGGACGGACCGTCACTGCCGGTACTTCCACCGCCTGCTCTCTCCGCACGCCCGCCTCTATACCGAAATGGTCACCAGCGCCGCCCTGGTGCGCGGCAACCAGCTACGTCTGCTCGAGCACAGTCACGAAGAACATCCGGTCGCCCTGCAGCTGGGCGGCAGCGATCCCGTGGAGTTGGCCAAGGCCGCCGTGATGGGGGCGCAGGCGGGCTATGACGAGATCAATCTCAACGTGGGTTGCCCGTCGGATCGGGTGCAGTCCGGCAAGTTCGGCGCCTGCCTGATGCGCGAGCCCGAGCTCGTCGGCGAATGCGTCCGTGCGATGGCCGACGTGGTCGACGTGCCGGTGACGGTGAAATGCCGCATCGGCGTGGACGATCAGGACGAATACGCCGATCTGCAACGCTTCACCACGACCATGATCGAGGCGGGCGTGCGGATACTGGTGGTCCATGCCCGCAAGGCCTGGCTCGACGGTCTCAGCCCCAAGGAAAACCGCGAGATTCCGCCGCTGGATTACGAGCGGGTGTACCGGCTGAAGCGCGAGTTTCCCGATCTCACCATCGTCATCAACGGCGGCATCACGACGGTGGACGCCGTGCGCGAGCATCTGGCTCACGTCGACGGCGTGATGCTCGGCCGCGCCGCCTATCACGACCCCTTCGTCCTGGCGAAGCTGGAAGCCGACCTCTATGGCACGCCGCTGCCCGAGCGGTCGGACATCCTGGAACGGATGCGCATCTATATCGACGCCGAGCTGGCTCGCGGTACGCAGCTGAAGCACATCACCCGGCACATTCTCGGGCTGTACCAGGGTGAGCCCGGTGCGCGCGGGTTCCGCCGCCAGCTGTCCGAAGGCGCCCATCTGCCCGGCGCCGACTGGCGTCTGATCGAAACCGCGCTGGCCGCCTTCCGGCAGGCCGCCTGATACCCCCGACACTTTCCCGAGGTCCGCACCGCATGATCGTCACCGAGCGTCTGATCCTTACCCCGAGCGCCGTCTCCGATTTCGACGACTGCCATGCGATGAGGACGGACCCCGAGGTGATGCACTTCATCGGTGGTGTCGCGCCGGGAGAAGACACCTGGATCCGGTTGCTGCGTAACGTGGGGCATTGGACCTCCTTCGGCTATGGGCTATTTACCCTGCGCGAGAAGGACGGCGGCCGGTTCGTTGGCGAGGCGGGCCTGGCGCACTTCCGCCGTGGATTGGGCGAGCGGTTCGATCCGTTCCCGGAAGGCGCCTGGGCGCTGGCCCGCTCGGCGCACGGCAAGGGCTACGGCGCCGAGGCGCTGCTGGCGGTACACGACTGGTTCTTCGAACGCCGCGGGGTGGGCCGGACGGTCTGTCTGATCGATCCGGCGAACCTGGCGTCGGTGCGGCTCGGCGAACGCATCGGGTACCGGCCGTTCGACCAGGCCGAATACAAGGGCAAGACGCAGACGATGTTCGAGCGCGTCCCGTAGCCCGGTATCCAGCTTAAAGGGACCGGATTGCCGGCCAGTTCGTGAGGCCCTGGCGGGTCCGGCGGTGGGCCGCCTAAGTTTCGTTCAGCTTCGGGCTGGGCGGTGCTGGGCATGATCGGTCGACTAGCCAGACCCCGGTCGCCTCGCGCCAGACATGAAAATCACGTTTCTTCCGCTACTTTTCGCCGCGCTCTGCCTTGCCTTGCCCGCCGTCGCCCTGGCCGACCAGTCGTTGACGCTGGAGCAGGCGGTAAGCAAGGTGCAGAAAGATACCGGGGGAAAGGTGCTGTCGGCGGATACGCGGCTGGTGGAGCGCGGCCGGATTACCGAATACCGGGTCAAGGTGCTCACCCTCGACGGACACGTCAAGGTGGTGCCCGTCCGTACCGAAACCGCCAAGCCCCTGGACGTGAACGCCGGGGATAACAAGGAGAAACATTGATGCGAATCCTGCTGGTAGAGGACGAGGCCCCGCTGCGCGAGACCCTCGCTGCACGCCTCAAGCGCGACGGTTTCGCCGTCGATGCGGCGCAGGACGGCGAAGAGGGCCTGTACCTCGGCCGCGAGGTGCCGTTCGATCTCGCCATCATCGACCTGGGCCTGCCCAAATTGTCGGGCATGGACCTGGTGAAGGCCCTGCGCGAGCACGGCCAGCGCTATCCGATCCTCATCCTTACCGCCCGCGGCAGCTGGCAGGACAAGGTCGAGGGGCTGAAATACGGTGCCGACGACTACCTGGTGAAGCCCTTCCACGTCGAGGAACTGCTGGCGCGCATCAACGCGCTGGTGCGCCGTGCCAGCGGCTGGTCGAAGCCGGTGCTGGCCTGCGGCCCGATCAAGCTCGACACCACGGCACAGACGGTGACCGTCGAAGGCCGCCAGGTCGACCTGACCAGCTACGAGTACAAGGTGCTGGAATACCTGATGCTGCACGCGGGCGAGCTGGTCTCCAAGGCCGATCTCACCGAGCACATCTACCAGCAAGACTTCGACCGCGATTCCAACGTGCTGGAAGTCTTCATCGGCCGCCTGCGCCGCAAGCTCGATCCGGAAAGCGCCCTGAAGCCCATCGAAACCGTCCGTGGCCGTGGCTACCGTTTCGCCATTCCACGCAACGAAGCGGACGAAGACTGATCATCTGCGGGCGGCGCGGCACGATGCCGCGCCGCCCGCAGGTAAGCTCGAAGCATGGACAACGCTTCCCCGACCAAACGCCGGCCCCTCTCGCTGGCCGCGCGCGCGGCGCTGGCGACCGGCTTCGCGCTGGCCGCTTTTCTCGGCCTGACGGGCCTCGCCCAGAACAAGGCCAACTACGCGTCCGAACTGTCGGCCATGCACGACCGGCTGCACAACTACGCCATCGCGTACATCACCGGCACCGATATCACCCGCGCCGGCAAGGTCACCACGCCGGATAGCCAACCCAATCCGGACTTCTCGCGGCCCGGTTCGGGCCTCTACGCGATCATCGTCGGCAACGACGGCTTTCGCTGGGAGTCCTCGTCCGCGCTGGGGCGCGATTTCGATTTCGTGCGAATGCTGTCGCCGGGCGAAACCGCTTTCGAACCGGTGGAGACACGCAGTGGCAAGCTCTATGTCTTCAGCTACGGCGTCTCGCTGGATAGTACGGATAAGCGCAGCGTGCCGCTGACTTTCGCGGTGGCGCAGACGGAAGACCAATTCGAGCGCCAGGTGGCGACGTACCGGCGCACGCAGTTCCTGTGGCTGGCGATGCTCGGCATGATGCTCATGCTGCTGCAGCTGTTCCTGTTGCGCTGGAGCCTCTTGCCGTTGCGCCGCGTTTCCAGTGACCTCGCCCACATCGAACGTGGCACGCGGGATCACCTCGATGGACCGTATCCGGTCGAATTGACGGTGCTCACCCGTCGCCTCAACGCATTCATCGACAGCGAACGCGAACAGCGCTCGCGTTACCGCGACACGCTGGCCGATCTCGCGCATAGCTTGAAAACCCCGCTGGCGGTGGTGCGTTCGCAGTTGGAGAGTGGCGGCGACGCCGACACCCTGCGCGGCGACATCCTCGACCAGGTACGCAAGATGGACGAGATCGTGGCGTACCAGCTTTCGCGCGCGGCAACCTCGGGGCGGCGCACCATCGCCTCGGTGGAACCGATCGCCGGTCATGCCGAAGATCTCGTGCAGAGCCTTGAAAAAGTCTATGCGGCGAAGAATGTGCTCTGCGAGTTCGAACTCGAAGAGGGCGTGACGTTTCCTGGCGAGCAGGGCGACCTGCTCGAACTCATGGGCAATCTCGTCGAGAACGCGTTCAAGTGGGCGTCGCACCGTGTGCTGCTCACGGCGCGGTCCGTCGGCAAGGTGCGTGGCCGCAGTGGCCTCGAACTGGTCGTCGAAGACGACGGTCCTGGTATTCCCGACGAGAAGATCGAGAAAATCCTCCAGCGTGGCGTGCGCGGCGACGAACGCGTGCAAGGCCATGGCATCGGGCTGTCCATCGTGCAGGACATCGTCAAGGCCTATCAGGGCGAGCTGCATGTGGATCGCTCGGAGGAGCTGGGCGGGGCCCGGTTTAGCGTGAAGCTTCCGCCGCCTTGATGGGGTGAGGTGCGGGGCATCGCCGCTTAAGCGGCTTCCCACCAAGGCAACGGGTCACCAGGGCAACGGGTGTTCGGTGTGTTGGTCAGGTGGTGGGGAGGGGCCGTAGAAGGCGTCGAGCAGGCGCGCCACGTCGGGCTCGGCTTCGCGGAGCAGGTCCGGTTGCGAGAAATGCAGTTCGCTGGTCACGGCGAAGTATTCCTCGGGTGCCTCGGCGGCGTACGGGTCGATCGCCGTCCTTCTGCCTCGTTCCACCGCCTTGGACAGACGGTCGTAGCCGCGTTGCATCGTTTCGATCCACTGCCGCCGGTTCATCGAGGAGGGTAGCGGCGGTACGCCGTTCGCCGGGCCAGAGAGCATGTCGAGCTTATGCGCCATCTCGTGGATCACCACGTTGAATCCGTCCCATGGCGCTTCCAGGTCGAGCGCCACGTCGGCGAGCGACAGGATCATCGGACCCCGTTCCCACGCTTCGCCGATCAAGGTGTCGTCGCTGTCCGTCACCACGCCCGTGGGGGCGTCGCGGTGGCTGCGCCTGACGTTGAACTCCCCCGGATAGACCAGCACGTTGGTCCAGCCCTTGAAGGCCTTCGGGCCATGCGGAAGCGCGGGCAGGCTGGCCTGCATGGCGATCGCCAGGCGCCAGAAATCATCCAGGGGCGCATCGCCCATCGCGTGGAAGCGCTTGCCGTGGAGGAAGATCGCCGCCAGCTGCCGCAGGTAGTGCGCGCGTGGGGCATCCAGGGCCTTCGCGAGTGGCACGCGCTGGACGGCCTGCCGCCAGGCCGCATCGTCGATCGGGGGAACGGGCGCGCGAAAGCGCGCGATCAGCGACTGGAAGAAGCCCAAGGTGATCGACCGGAACGAGTCAGAACATCGACCCGGGGAGCAGCGACTGCCAGCTCGGCGAGGACGACCGCATGGGCAGGCCATCGTCGTGCACGCCGTCGCCGGCGTCGACCGGAGGGGGCATCGGCGTGGGGCTGGCGTTGCGGTGCGGTGAGTTCACGGGGCGCGACGAACCGATCTCGTTACCGCCGCCGTCGCGGCCGCCGCCCTGCGGTGATCGCGAGCTGCCTTCGAACGACGTCGACGAGGTGCTGCCCATGGAGAGCAGACCGTTGGACGGGTCGATGTCGGAAGCGGCGGCGGTGCCGGCGGCACCGACGAGGCACAGACATCCGAAGATGTACGGTCTGGCGTTCATCGGTAAACCCTGAGGCCCCTCGGGACGAAAGGGGGGACAACCGATCCTCGCAGAAAATTCACGAGGGTGCCAGTGCTGGAGGTCGCCCGGCGGCGCACCGGGTGCCGGACGGGCGAAAAAGGCGCCACTGCCCTAGAATCGCCGGATGTCCCGGCTCTCCCCACCCTCGACAGCGGCCTCCTGACGGCCCGACGGCAACCATGCTCGCACGCGATCTCCTCGAAGCCCTCGCCGGCGGCGATGCCGTGTCCGGTGCCACCCTGGCCAGGAAGGCCGGGGTGACCCGCGCCGCCGTCTGGAAACAGATCGAGGCCTTGCGTCTCAAGGGCGTGCCGGTGGAAGCCAAGGTCGGCGGTGGCTACCGGCTGCCGTGGCCGACCGAACTGCTCGACGGCCAGCGCATCCGTGCGGCCTTGCCGTCCGCGGTTTCTGCGGCCGTGGGCATGCTTGAGGTTCACTGGGAGATCGATTCCACATCCAGCGAACTGGCCCGGCGCATTCCGGTGCTGGACGACCTGGCCTTTGTGATGTCCGAAAGCCAGTCCGCGGGACGCGGCCGCCGAGGACGTCCCTGGCTGTCGCCGCCGGGCATGAATCTGTATCTGTCGGTGCTCAAGCGCTTCGACAGCGGGTTCGCATCGCTGTCCGGCCTGTCGCTCGCCGTGGGTGTCATGCTGATCCGCGCGCTCGGGGAGGTCGGTGTCCGCACGCCCGGTTTGAAATGGCCCAACGACGTGCTGGCAGGCAACGCCAAGCTGGCGGGCATCCTGGTGGAACTGTCGGGCGAGTACTCCGGTCCGTGCGCAGCCGTGATCGGCGTGGGGGTCAACATTCGCCTTCCGGATGACCTGCACGAACGCGCCGGCCAACCGATCACCGACCTCGCCTCGGTCACCGGTGGTGAACCGCCCGGCCGTAACCGTTTCGCGAGTGCCCTCGTGGCGGAACTCACCGACGGATTGCGCACGTTCGAGCGCCACGGATTCGCCGCGTTCGCCGACGAGTACGCGGCGAACGATCTCTTGCGTGGTGAATCCTTGCGCATCATCGATCCGCGCGGCGAATACATCGCCGTAGGCGAAGGCGTCGATGAGCGCGGTGCCTTGCGCGTGCGCCGCGCCGATGGAGAACGGCTCACCGTGGACAGCGCCGAAGTCTCGGTGCGCCGGAGCGGCGCATGATCCTGTTGCTGGACCTGGGCAACACCCGCCTCAAGTTCGCCATGCTGGATGGCGGTGAATTCACGCATCGTGGTGCGTTCGGCTGGGATGCCGATATCGCGCACGAACTGGCCACGCTCTGGGCATCGTGGCCGACACCCGAGCGCATCGTCGGCGCGTCCGTGGTCGATTCCGCGCGCGAGACGGCGGTGGCCGTGGCGGCCGACAAGGCCTTCGGTTGCACACCCGTGTGGGTGCGTACGCCCGCCGAGGCCTGCGGTGTCACGAACGCCTATGCCGAACCGCAGCGGCTCGGCGTGGACCGCTTCCTGGCGATGGTCGACGCATTGGCGGCGGCGCGCGCGCCTTGCGTCCTGGCCAGCGTCGGTACGGCGCTTACCCTCGACGCGCTGGATGGAGAAGGGCGGCACCTCGGCGGGTGGATCGCCCCGGGGCCCTTGTTGATGCAGCAGTCGGTGCTCGGTGCCACGGTCCAGGTGCGGCCGGATCATGCCGGTGCCGTGCGTGATCTCGCCGACAACACCGCCGATGGTCTCGCTTCCGGTTGCTGGCAGGCGTGCGCCGCGCTTGTCGATCGTTTCGTGGAGCGGTCGGCACTGCTGCTTGGCGGTAGCCCGACGGTGACCTTGGGCGGGGGCGATGCGGATGTCCTGGCCCCCTTGCTGGAACACGAGGTCGTCCTGGTGCCGGACGCGGTGCTGCGCGGACTCGCCGTGTGGGCGAAGACGCATGCCCGCGCGGACAATATCGCCTAGAATCCCGACGCCGCCGGTTCTTACAGGGGAACGCGCGCAGGCCACCACCGGAAGCCCAAGGCCACCATGCTGCTGCGTTTGCTGTTCGTCTTGCTGATCGCCCTCAATATCGCGGTGGCCGCGTGGCTCCTGCTGGGCGATTCCGCGACGCACGCGGTCGATCCGACGGATGGCGGCGTGCCGAAGCTGAAACTCCTGGCCGAATTGCCGGCTCCACCGGGGAGTGTCGCGCCGCCAGCGGCATCCTCAGCCGTGGCCGCGCCCGCATCCGTCGCTGCGTTGCCGAAGGCGGCATCCACCGTGGCCACGGCCACGACATCGCCAGCCAGCCCGCCCGCGAAACCTGCAACGAAGGCCGTGGCGGGGGACATGCTTCTCGCGCCCGCCGAGACCGCGCCGACCAGCCCTCGCCGCAGCTACCGCTGCCTGGCCCTGGGGCCGTTCGCCAACCAGGTGGACCTGCGCGCGGCACGCACCGCCATCGCGCCACGCACCGTGCGCAGCCGCCAGCGCCAGGAGCAGACCAGCGAGTCGCACGGCTGGCGGGTCTTCCTGCCCGCCTTGGCCACGCGCGAGCAGGCACTCGCCCAGGCACGCCGCCTGGATGCGAAGGGCATCAAGGACTATTTCGTGGTCACCGCCCAGGGCGACCTGCAGAATTCGGTCGCGCTCGGCCTGTTCCACGACCCCGCCAATGCCCGCAAGCGCCGCGACGAGGCCATCGCCGCCGGCTTCCCGGCGCGCATGAGCGAACGCACCGAGACCACGCCCGTCTGGTGGCTCGACGTGGTCGTCCCCGACGAGGCCGGCACCGACATCCGCCGGAGCATTCGCACCCCCGGCATCACGGCTAGAACCACCGGGTGCTTCTGATAAACTCTGCGACTTCGCCGGCATAGCTCAGTTGGTAGAGCAACCGCCTTGTAAGCGGTAGGTCCCCAGTTCGAATCCGGGTGTCGGCACCAGAAACTCAGCCAAAATCTAGCCCACGGACGGCTTGATGGCTTCGAAGTAATTGTTTTCGCCCTCGTCGAGGCGACAGCCAATCAGGCGTAATCCCGTTGCTTCCAGATGCCGTTCGTACGCTTGCTGACCAAGCGAGCGTGACGGCCGGCCCGTCTGCCTATCCCGCCACTCGCAGGCTTCGCGCGGTGCGCTGAAGAGAAATCGTCCGCCTGGTATCAGCGCGTTCGCGACCCCGCGAAGAACCTTCTGCTGGTCGTCCGCGGAGAGAAGAAACAGCAAACCGATGGAAACGGCCCCGGCAAAGGTCCGGTGAAAGAACGCGCTGTCCTGCGCAGCCTCGCAGGCGGTTTGCGTTTCAGGAACCAGGCGCCGGAACGCGGCGATCAGAATCGGCGAGGCGTCGATTCCGAAGACGGTGAAGCCGTCCTCGATGAGCGCTTGCGCGATCGGCGTTCCCGAGCCGCAACCGACATCGACGATCGAACTCGACGGCGGTAGATGATCTCGCGCCCAGGATCGTACGAGCGCCGCGCCTACGCCGGAGCGGACGGCCATGAACTGCTCGGCGACGGCATCCCAGCCTTCGGAACGGTCGACGTTCATGCCGGGCTATTTCTGGACGCTATGAATGACTGCGTTCACAGCGATAGTTGCAACGCACGGACCGGCGTTCCCTCCGCTGGACGAGCATTGTGCGGTCGGCGTGACGGGGCCGACAGAGCCTTCATCGGTCCTCCAGTGCGGCTGGGTGCTGGCACAACCAGAGAGGGCGGCGCAGGCGAGACTAAGCAGGCAAATGAGGCGCATGGCAGGTGTCCAGTCAGTTCGCGCGTATTTTGCGCCGAGAGGGCCTAACTGTCTGTAGGAGATCGCCTACAGCCTACCTTCACCTTGTCGCCCCCCATCCGCCGAGGTCATCGCCGCATTGCACCATGCCGGCAGGGGTAGTTGCATGGGTGACTATTCCCCCTCAAAGTCCGTCCCCGGGAATGCTCGACCGAGCCAGTCGTACCGGGGGACCAGGACATGAAAAGCCTCGCACACACAGACCTCACCACCTTCTATGGATCGGCGAGCGAGATCTACGGCCACCTGAGAAGGGAGCAGGAACGAGACGTCTTCCTGCATCAGGTGGCGTATACGGCCTTCGTGGGCATGACGATCGTCGCGGCCATCGCGTTCTCGACAGGCTGGACTATCGCGCCGTGGCTGACGGTCGTGGCGGTGTTTTGTTTCGAGAGAACGTTGTGGTGGGGCCGCGAGGTCAGTTGCCGGAATTACACCATGCACGTCCTGACTTTCAGGCGCCTGCCTGTCGAGGACACGTCCGTATCGAATGCGGTCACACGACATACCGCTTAGCCAACTTCAGAGCGGTTGAACCGCTCGCTTCAAGCAGCGTGCGACCACTTCCTTCCATGTTCCTGGAATATCAATCGAGACTGGTGGTCGGCCGCGTCGAGCCCGTTGAGCACGTCGATCGCGCGACGGATCGTGGCGTTACCGTTGAAGTGTCCTTTGACGATTAACCGTATCAATTTTTCCGCTGGTCCTGTAATTCCACTTTTATCTTTCTCCCACAGCGCAATCGACTGTGCGGACACGCCGATGAAGCCAGCAAGCGCTGATTGCGACAGTTCCATTTCCGTGCGCAAGAAGCGGATTTCTGCTCCATTGAGTTTCCGGGGCTTCTCGACGAGCGCCAGAGCGATCGTTCGGTGCAGACCAAGCAAATCGTCGATGGCGATAGTCTTGCCATAGGGAGACTGTTGTTCAACATAGCCATTCTTGAGCCAGATATTCGGCAGCCCCGACTCCAGGTAGTGGTACATGTCATTTCACCCAAAATGCCGTGATGATGATTGCCTTCGGCTGCATCGTCCTGCGCGTCGACTGAGTCTACGTACTATAAAATTTATAGGCAACAGCCGGTGCGGGCGAAGCTCTCCGCTGGCGGTGGAATTCGTCGCATCCGCATGTCGGGTGGAACACTGCAGCTATGAGGCCCCGCCCTCGCGCTCGCGGGGGAATTGCCGATCGAGCACGATCGACAGTGCACGGTGGTCCACCGGGCCATGGGTGATGCGCTGTTCGAGCAGCGCCGCGGCCAGCTCGCGTTCTTCTTCCGTGCAGGCATAGCCGTTGGCCCGGAGATAGAACACGACGAACATCTGCACCCGCCAGGGCAGGCGGGTGAAAGGGTGGATTCCTTGTCTGAGGTCCGAGGGAGTGATCACGCGGCAGGTCCTTGCGATGCATGGAGGACAGCAATGGGTGTGCCAAGCCCGAAGGCGCCGCGCGGTGGCGGCTGGCCACCTCGCGTGGTCTCCTCGGAACGTCCGCGGACACAAAAACGCGGACAATGCGGACATCGCTGATGCGATATCGACCGCCTTCGCCGGGCTAAACCTTCCCATCCTCGCGGGCATCTATCCCGCTCGTGCGCACCTCATGGCGAAGGGGAAGGAAACGTGGGATTTGCATCGACAGGGCTCAAGGCAACGGCAAGCATCGCGCTGCTCGGAACGCTCATAGGTTGTGCAGGGAACGAAGTGCGCGACGACTCCCACCGGCAGGCCGTGGAACATAGCCTCCGGCCCCGCGTGGAAGTGGCCGGTGAACCAGCCATGCAGTGGGACGTCTTCGAGCGGATGCGGCGTTATCGCGTTCCGACCATGGCGGTGGCTGTTATCGAAGGCGGGCGCGTTGTCTGGTCCGCCACTTATGGGATCGATGGGAGCATCCGCCTTCCTGCGACGAAGGAGCGCTTCCAGGCAGCCTCGTTGAGCAAAGGCGTGACCGGCAGTCTCGCCGCCATCCTTGCCGCGCGCAGGACGATCGAACTGGATGCCCCCGTGGACGCCTGCCTGGCCCCGCTGACCCTACCCCCGGGAAAGCAGGGCGCGGAGCATCCCGTGACGCTGCGCAACCTTCTTCACCAGACGTCTGGCGCGACGGTGAACGGTTTCGACGGTTATGCGCCCGGCGAGCCGGTGCCGACGCCGGAGCAGGTCGTACGTGGCGAAACACCGGCGAATTCGCCTGCCGTCGTGATCGCCACGACGCCTGGGAGCATGTATGCCTATTCGGGCGGCGGGTACACGGTGGCCCAGATCGCCATGAGCCATTGCGCAGGCGCCTCGTTCACCGACCTCATGCGGCGTGAGGTGCTCATGCCGGCAGGCATGCGCGACAGCACCTTCGCTCAACCGTTGCCGGCATCGATACTTCATGCCTCAGGCCATGCCGCGGACGGCAAGCCGGTACCCGGCGGTGCCAATACCTATCCCGAACTCGCCGCCGCGGGACTCTGGACCACGCCGCACGATCTCGCGCGCTGGCTGATCGGGGTGCGTGATGCGGAGGAGGGACGGCCTTCCTTCATGCCCACCGGCGCGGCGAGAACCATGCTCACGCCAGGCATGACCAAATATGGGCTGGGAGTGTTCGTCAGCGGCGAAGGCGAACACCGCCGCTTCATGCATTCCGGTGGCAATCTCGGCTTCAAGAGCAGCTACGTCATGTTCCTGACGAGCGGAAACGGCGTGGTCGTCTTGACCGATGGTGATAACGGCTCCTACCTGGGTGGTGAGTTCATCAAGGCCGTCGCTGCCGCCTACGGCTGGCCCGACTTCGCACCTCGGGTCGCGACACGGGCCACGCTCGATGAAAAGACGATGGCCCGGTACATCGGGCACTACCGGTTCGCCGATGCCGACTCGCGAGGAAACCGCGATCTGTCGCTGATTCGCGAGGGGGCACGGTGGTTCCTGGATCTGCCGGATATCGGACGGGCCGGCTTGGTGCCGACGTCCGCCCTGGCATTCGTCGCACCGGAGACGGGCTTTGCCGTGACGGTGGACGAAGATGGGAGCTTGCGCGTGGGGTCGCGCGTGGCGCGGAAGACTCAGGACTAGCCGAGCAACTCGCCCAGCCGCACGCGCAGGAAGTCCCTCAGCCGTTGCACCGCCGGAGTGAGTTGCGAACGGTGTGCGCTCACGAGGTTCAGTGGGGAGCGCTGGCCGATGCCGGGCATGAGGTCGACGAGCCGGCCGGCGGCGAGATCGGCGACCACGTCGATGTGCGACTTGTAGACGATGCCGTGGCCGGCGAGGCCCCACCGGCGGGTGACCTCGGCGTCGTCGCTGATACGGTTTCCGGAAACCTTCACCGTATGCGCGCCTCGTGGCAGTTCGAAGGTCCAACGGTCGTGAATCTGCTCACCCCAGACGAAGCAGAGGCAATTGTGCTCACGCAGGTCGTCGGGTTGCTTCGGTGCGCCGTGGCGCGCGATGTAGTCCGGCGAAGCGCACAGTACGCGGCGATTGTCGGGTGCCAGCGACTGTGCGACCAGTCCCGAATCGTCCAGCGTCCCGTAGCGAATGGCCGCATCGATCGGGTGACGGTGGAGATCGGCGGAGCGGTCACTGATCCGCAACTGCAACGACACGTTGGGATGATTGGCCTGGAAGGCGTCCAGCCACGGCAACAACACGTTGCGGCCCAGGTCGGACGGCACGGAGAGGCGAAGCGGCCCGGCGATGTCTCCCCGGGCTTCGGCCAGTGCCTGGGCGCCCCCGGCGAGGGACTGGAGCATCGCCCGCGCGTGGGGCAGGTAGCGCTCGCCGTCGTCGGACAGGCGCATGCTGCGGGTCGAGCGCACGAACAGCCGCGTGCCGAGTTCGCGCTCCAGTCGCTGCACGGCGTTGCTGGCCATGGCCGGCGTGCTGTCGAGCAGGCGGGCGGCTGCCGAAAAGCTGCCGGCATCGGCGGTATGCACGAAGATCTGCACATCGTCCAGTCGAATCATCGCGGCGCTTCGCTCGAGGTATGCGCCTATGGTGCCCTTTTTTTCATCCTGACGCGCTGCAACGTGGCTGTTGCAAGGTCCGGTGTAAACTTGCGGAATGATCAGCTTCCGCGTGTCGTTGCTTGCCGTTTTGCTGCTTCCCGCCGCCAGTTGGGCGCAAGACCTGTCCCGGGATGCGCTCGCCGCACGGATGGCGGCGCACGAGACACCGCTGCTTCTCGATGTGCGCACGCCCGCGGAATACCGCGAAGGGCACCTGGCTGGCGCACTGAACGTGCCCGTCGACGAGGTCGCCGCGCGCTACGGCGTGCTGGGCATCCCGCACGACCGCGAGCTCATCGTCTATTGCAAGACTGGCAAGCGCGCCGCCCGCGCCCGCGACACCCTCCAGGCGCTGGGATACTCCCACGTGCAACTGCTCGAGGGCAGTGCCGATGCCTGGCGTGCCGAAGGACGGCCGCTCGTCCAAGAACATCCCTCACCCTGAGTCCCCCGTCATGAGTCCAACCACCCGTTCGGTCGCCTTGATCGGCGTCCCCACCGACATCGGTGCCGGTCACCGTGGCAGTTCCATGGGACCGGAAGCCCTGCGTGTCGCCCGCCTCGGCGAGCGGCTCGCGAAGCGCGGCATGCACGTCGTGGATCGCGGCAACCTTTCCGGCCCGCTCAACCCCTGGCTGCCGCCCACGGAGGGCTATCGTCACCTCGAGGCCGTTGTCGCCTGGAACACAGCGGTGCATGAGGCCATCTACGCCGAGTTGAACGCGGGTCACCTGCCTGTGATGCTCGGCGGCGACCACTGCCTCGCCATCGGCTCGATCTCCGCCGTGTCGCGGCATTGCCGCGAGAACGGCAAGAAGCTCCGGGTGTTGTGGCTCGACGCGCATGCGGACTTCAACACGAGCCAGATCACCCCGTCCGGCAACATCCACGGCATGCCGGTGGCGTGCCTGTGCGGTTACGGCCCCGACGCGCTCACCCATATCGGCGGCACGGTGCCGGCGACCACGCCCGACGTGTTCCGTCAGATCGGCATCCGCTCCGTGGACGAGGGCGAGAAGCGCTTCGTGCACGAGGTCGGGATCGACATCTACGACATGCGCTACATCGACGAGATCGGCATCAAGGCGGCGATGGAAGAGGCGCTGTCCGGCGTGGACGAAGACACGCACCTGCACATCAGTTTCGACGTGGATTTCCTGGATCCGTCGATCGCGCCGGGTGTGGGCACGACGGTGCGGGGCGGGCCCAATTATCGCGAGGCCCAGCTGTGCATGGAGATGATCGCGGACACCGGCCGGGTCGGCTCGCTGGACATCGTGGAGTTGAACCCGGCGTTCGACAAGCGGAACCAGACGGCGAAGCTGGCGGTGGACCTGGTGGAGTCGTTGTTCGGGAAGTCGACGTTGATGCGTTGATGTGTTGCGAAGCTCCGGGGTTGGTGGATCGAGGGGCTTGATGGCCTGAGGCGGCTCGTATCGCCGACAGGGTCGGCTCCCACCAGAGCCCCCTCGGGGCCCGGCCACCAGCGGAATAGGTGGGAGCCGATCCTGTCAGCCAGACTCCAGCGGAAGGGGTGGGAGCCGACCCTGTCGGCGATCCGCGCGCAGCGCGGCAACCTGCCGCACGGCCAGGTCGCCCCGGAACCGTCACGCGGGCTACACTCGAACGGTTACCGTCCGTCCAGGCTCCCAGGTCCCCCCATGCATACCCGCGTCCTTACCGGCATCACCACCACGGGCACGCCGCACCTCGGCAACTACGTCGGTGCCATCCGGCCCGCCGTCCTGGCCAGCCGCGATCCCGAAGTCGACGCGTTCTACTTCATGGCCGACTACCACGCCCTGATCAAGAGCGACGATCCGGATCGCGTCGAGGCCTCGCGGCTGAAGATCACCGCAACGTTCCTGGCCGCAGGGCTGGACCCGAACGTCGCCACGTTCTACCGGCAGTCGGACATTCCCGAAGTGCCCGAGCTCATGTGGCTGCTCACCTGCGTGACATCCAAGGGCCTGCTCAACCGCGCGCACGCCTACAAGGCGGCCGTGGACCGCAACATCGAAACCCAGGAAGACGCGGATGCCGGCGTCACCGCGGGCCTCTACATGTATCCGGTGCTGATGGCGGCCGATATCCTCGCCTTCAACGCGAACAAGGTGCCGGTGGGCCGCGACCAGATCCAGCATATCGAGATGGCGCGCGATATCGCCCAGCGCTTCAACCACACCTACGGGCGCGAGTTCTTCGTGATGCCCGAGGCGCTGATCGAGGAGCAGGTGGCGACGTTGCCCGGCCTCGACGGGCGCAAGATGTCCAAGAGCTACGACAACACGATTCCCTTGTTCGAGGGCGGCCCCAAGGGCCTGCGCGAGGCGATCATGAAGATCGTCACCGATTCGCGCGCGCCGGGCGAACCGAAGGACACCGAGGATTCCGCGCTCTTCACTATCTTCCAGGCATTCGCTTCTCCCTCGGAAACGACGGCGTTCGCCGATGCATTGCATAGCGGCATCGGCTGGGGAGAGGCGAAGCAGGTGCTGTTCGAGCGGATCGAGGCCGAGGTGGCACCGATGCGTGCGCGGTACGACGCGCTGATGGCCCGTCCGGACGACATGGAAGACATCCTTCTTGCCGGGGCCGCCAAGGCACGTGCGATCGCCGGGCCGCTGCTCGAGACGCTGCGCGATGCCGTCGGCCTGCGCAGCGCCCGGCACAGGCTGAAGACGCCCGAGGAACCGGCAAGCGCGCCGGTGGAGCAGAAATCGAAGCCGCCTCGCTTCGCCAGTTTCCGCGATACCGAGGGGAGCTTCCGTTTCCGCCTGTTCGGCGCGGATGGTGAAGAGCTGTTGCTGTCGGTGCCGTTCTCCGATCCCAAGGCGGCGGGAACATTGCGCCAGACGCTCTCCATGATGGGGGGTGCGCACGCCGCCATCGAATCGCAAGGCGACCACGTCGCGCTGCTCATCGAGGGCAAGGTCGTGGCCAATGGCGCGTCGTACCCTGACGAGGTAGCGCGTGCCGCCGGCGTGCTGCGTCTACGGACGGCACTGGACGTGCTGGCCGCCGCGACCGCCGAAGAGGCGGCTGCCAAGGCGGACGCCGCCCGGCAAGGGACCTGACGCATGCGCTACCTCGCCATCATGTTGCTCGCCCCATGGCTGGTCGTGCTTGGCTGGGCGTATTGGGCCTATCCGAAGTCGCTGCTGACGAACATGACGCGGCGCGGTTTCGACGTGCTGGCGCTGGTGGCGGCGACCGTCGCGGCGATCCAGGCGGCCGTGCTGGCGTTCGATGCCGTCGAGCTTCCGGCGGCGGATCAGTTCGGGCCCAAGAGCGGGGCGATCTGGCAGCAGGTGGTGCCGGCGCTGTGGGGGTATGGGGCGTTCGTGGCTGTGCTGGTGGTCGCGCTGGTTATTCGCCAGGTGGTCTGGAAGAGGCGCGCTTCGTAGGGATCGCCGACAGGGTCGGCTCCCACCGGACTGCGGGCTGCGGGCTCCCAGCGAACTGCTATTCCCCAGACGAGGGACGGTCCCATTGATTGAGGTGAGGGCCGAAGTCGTCGCCTTGTCTCGGGACGATGCAGAAACGGTGTCCTGTCGGGGCTTCCATCACCCACCAGCGCTTCACGAAGCCGATCCGTTTCGCACCCAGGGCTTCCAGCCGCCGGGCTTCGGCCTCGAGGTCGTCCGTTTCGATGTCCAGGTGCACGTGGCTGTGATGGTCCACGCGTTGCAACAGGATGCGCAGTTCGTCCTTTTCCATCTTGAGCACCGCGTACTTGCCGTCGCCGTCGTCGTCGGTGGTCTCGATCGGCTTGCCGAGTGCGCGGCTCCAGAATTCGGAGGCGGCGACAAGGTCGCCGTCGTGGCAGTCGAGGACCAGGGTGCAAAGCCTGCTGTGATGCATGGTCGGGCCTCCACGGGATGGGAGGCCGACGCTATCACCGGAGACACCGACATGACGTGAGCCCGGTGTCGAGGCGACGCTTACGGGCCGCGCAAGCGCGCCGTCAGGCCTTTGAGGAAGTTACGCAGGAACTGGTCGCCGCAAAGGCGGAAGTTGGTGTGCTTCGGCTGGCGGAAGAGGGCGTTGATCTCGCCCCGGGACACGCGGAATCCGGCGTCGGTCATGATGGAGAGGATGTCGTCTTCCTTGAGTTCGAAGGCGACGCGCAGCTTCTTCAGCACCACGTTGTTGTTGACGCGGTTCTCGACGGGGCGAGGCGGTTGACTCTCGTCACGCCCGCGGCGATGGATGATGAGGCCATCGAGAAAGTGCGCCAGCGCGGTATCGGGCATCTCAACGAAGCCGGGCTCGTCTTCCTTGCGCAGCCAGGGTTCGACCTGTTCACGGGTGGCGGGAAATCCGCTGAGCTTCATGACCTCGACGACGTGGACGTCGCCGAGATCGAGCATGTAGCGGATGCTGCGGAGGGTGTCGTTGTTGAGCATGGTGCCAAGGGTACCATCGCGGTAGCCGCTATCGCCGCTGAAGCGGCTCCCACACAAGAGCATGGGCTGGCAGGAACGGTTTGGGGCAGCGGCTTCGGTGGGAGCGGACCCTGTCCGCGATTCCCGCGGAGCGATACTCCCGAATCGCGGACAGGGTCCGCTCCCACCGAGCTGTTCCCATCAGGCTTTGGCCGGGCGACCGGCTTAGTTGGGCAGCCCCAGGTCGTCGATCATGGCTTTCAGGAAGCGGGCGGCTTCCCCGCCCGTGGCGGCGCGGTGGTCGAAGGTGAGCGACAGCGGCATGCGGCGGTGTACCTCGATGCCACCCATCACCGCGACCACGTCATGGCTGAGCTTGCCGGCGCCGACGATCGCTACCGTCGGCGGCACGACCACCGGGGTGGCGTAGCGGCCGGCGAACATGCCGAAGTTCGACAGGCTGATGGTGTAGCCGGACAACTCCGAAGCCGGGATGCTGCGGTCTTCCACCGAACTGCGCAGGCGCTTGATCGCGGCACGGATACCGGCGCCGTCGAGTACGTCGGCATTACGCAGCGCGGGCACGAACAGGCCGTCCTCGGTGTCCACGGCGATGCCGATGTCCACGTGCGGATGCAGGGTGCGGCTGAGGTTCTTGCCGTCGAACCAGGCATTGAGCGCGGGCACGGTCTTGCACGCCACCACGATCGCGCGGATGAGGCGCGCCGTGATGTCCTGCTTGCCGATCCAGGCGTGGAGGTCGGCATCGTCGACGATGGTGGTCGGGACGACGTTGGCGTGCGCCTCCGCCATCACGCGCGCCATGTTGCGGCGGACGCCCTTCAGCTGCTCCGGCTGGCCCATCGCTTCCTTGCCGGGGGGCGCGGTGCGGACGGCCTTGCCGGCGAGCGACACGGCGGTGCGCTGCTGCGGCGCCGGGCCGGGCTCGGGGAGGGTGGGCGCGAGATGCTGGGCGGCGGCCGGGCGGGCCGGTGCGGCACCCAGGGCGGCGCTGCCGTTGGCGGCGGCGTTCTTCACGTCGCCCATGGTGATCACGCCGCCGGCGCCCGTGGGCTGCACGCGGGTCAGGTCGACTTTCAGCTTCTTCGCGGCGGCACGCACGGCCGGCACGGCCTTCACGCCACCGGCGCTGCTCACCTGCTCGGTGTGCACGGCGTTGCCGCTGACCATGGCGCCGACGACGGTGCCTTCGTCTTCGCGGTCGGCCTTGCCGTCGCCCGAGTCGATCTCGCCGCCGTCATCGGAAGCGACCACCTTGGAGGCGCCGTCGGGGGCGGGGCTGCCCACGCCCTTCTTCGGGCCGTGGTGATGGCCGGTGGATTCGGCTTCTGCACGCTGGCGCGCGTTCGGGTCGATCTCGAAGTCGGCCAGCGAGGCGCCCGGTCTCGATGATGTCGCCCGGTGCGCCGTGCAGCTTCTTCACGGTGCCGGAATAAGGCGAAGGCACGTCGACGACGGCCTTGGCGGTTTCCATCGACACCAGCGGGGCGTCGAGCTTGATCGTGTCGCCTTCCTTGACGTGCCATTCCACGACGGTCGCGTCGGGAAGGCCTTCGCCGAGGTCCGGCAGGAAAAAGGTCTTGATATCGGCCATTTCTATCGGTTCCTCAGGAGGCGGCCAGCGTGCGCTGGGCGGCTTCGACGATGCGTTCCACGCTGGGCAGGTACTTCATTTCCAGGCGGAACAGCGGGATGTGGGTATCGAAACCGGTGACGCGTTCCACCGGTGCGAGCAGGCTGTAGAGGCATTCCTCGGCGAGGCGGGCGGCGATCTCCGCGCCGAAGCCGGCGGTTTTCGGTGCCTCGTGCACGATCACGCAGCGGCCGGTCTTGGTCACCGATTCGGCGATGGTGTCGAAGTCGAGCGGCGTGAGCGTGGCGACGTCGATCACCTCGGCGCTGATGCCCTTCTGGGCCAGCTCATCGGCGGCCTCGAGGCATTCCTTCACCTGCGCACCCCAGGTCACCAGGGTCACGTCGGTACCGTCGCGCAGCACGAAGCAGACGTCGAGCGGCAGGGCTTCGCCGTCGTCGGGCACTTCTTCCTTGTACTGGCGGTAGATGCGCTTGGGCTCGAAGAAGATCACCGGGTCCGGATCGCGGATGGCGGCGAGCAGCAGGCCATAGGCACGTGCCGGCGAGGACGGCATCACCACGCGCAGGCCGGGGATGTTCGTGAACAGATGCTCGTTCGCTTCCGAATGATGCTCCGGCGCGCGAATGCCGCCACCCCAGGGGGCGCGCCATACGGCAGGGACGGTCATGCGGCCACGGGTACGGTTGCGCATGCGCGCGGCGTGGCAGGCGATGTGTTCCATCATCGGGTAGATGAAGCCTTCGAACTGCGCTTCGGCCACCGGCTTCATGCCCTGCGCGGCCAGGCCGACGGTGAGGCCGGCGATGGTGCCTTCGTCCAGCGGCGTGTCGATGACGCGCATCTCGCCGAACTGTTCCTGCAGGCCCTGCGTGGCGCGGAACACGCCACCGTTGACGCCGACGTCCTCGCCGAGCACCACGACGCTGTCGTCGTTGCGCATCTCATAGGCGAGCGCCTGGGTCACCGCTTCAATAAGAGTGATTTGTGCCATGGGACGGAATTCCTTACGACTTGCGATCGAGGGAAGCGACGAGCTCGCGCTGTGCTTCGAGGTCGGCCGGGAGCTCGGCGTACAGGTAGTCGAACATCGCCGTCGCCGGCTGGTTCTTCGTTTCCAGGTACGCGTTCACTTCGTTGTCCATCCAGTCGTCGCACTCGGCCTTCCAGGCTTCTTCCTTCGCGTCGTCCCACTTGCCCTTGCCTTCGAGCCACTTGCGCAGGCGCGGCACGGGATCGCGTTCCCAGGCGTCCTTCACTTCCTGCTCGCCGCGGTAGCGGCGGGCATCGTCGGCCGTGGTGTGATCGCCCAGGCGGTAGGTGACCGCTTCGATCACCGAGGCGCCCTGGCCGGAGCGGGCGCGCTCCAGCGCGATCTCCATGGCGGCGCGCACGGCGATGATGTCGTTGCCGTCCACCTGGATGCAGGGCAGGCCGGCGGCGATGCCCTTCTGCGCGAGCGTGCCGGCGCCGGTCTGGATGCGGCGGGGCACCGAGATCGCCCACTGGTTGTTCACGATCACGGCCACGAGCGGCAGCTGCTGCGCGCCGGCGACGTTGATGGCGCCGTAGAAGTCGCCCTTGGACGAGCCACCGTCACCGATGGTGCAGACGGCGACCCGCGGTTCCTTGCGGATCTTGAAGGCGAGCGCCGAGCCGGCGGCGTGCAGGCACTGCGTGCCGATGGGCACGCACCACGCGAAGTCGTGCGCGGGGGCGTCGGCGTAGTCGTTGCCGCGCTCGTCGCCACCCCAGTAGGTGTAGACCTCGCGCGGCTTCACGCCGCGGTACAGCTGGGCGCCGTACTCGCGATAAGACACCGCCAGGGAGTCTTCGCGGCGCATCGCGCTGCCGATGCCGACGTGCGCGGCCTCATGGCCCAGGCAGGAGGCATAGGTGCCCAGCTTGCCGGTACGCTGCAACGCGATCGACTTGGCGTCGAACACGCGGGTGGAGACCATGAGCTTGTAGAGCTCGACCATATGGTCGAGATCCTTGGTGAACGCGGGGAGTTCCTTACCGGTTTCCTTGCCGTCCTGGTCAAGGTATTGCAGGTATTCGATTTCGAACTTGGCGGCGATGGACACGACTCGCTCCCAGGGGAAGGTTAGAAACGACACGCACGAGTGGGGAAGCGGCCAGGCCCATCCAGCGGGGCGCGACACGGCTTTTGGGTTCTTGCGAGCCGGACTAGATATCAGGGGTATTATGGCGCGGCAAGGCACGGCGCAGCATGGATTTCCCCGCCAGAGGCCACGGATGGCGTCATGGCGCGGGTTTGGCGGCTGTCAACCCCTCATTGTGAATTCGTCCCCATGGCCAATCCCAGGCGCGACCTCGAACCCGGAATCCGCACCGATCTCGACGGGAGCCTCACCTATGCCGAGTACCTGAAGCTCGACCAGGTGCTCACCGCCCAGCATCCGCGCAGCCAGCCGGCGCATCACGACGAGATGCTGTTCATCGTGCAGCACCAGACCTCGGAGCTGTGGCTGAAGCTGATGATCCACGAACTGGACGCCTCGCTCGAGCGCCTGCGCGCCGACGACGTGGACGGCACGCTGAAGATCCTTGCGAGGGTCAAGCAGATTCAACGCCAGCTCTACGAACAGTGGGGGGTGCTGGAGACACTGACACCGGCGGAGTACCTGCAGTTCCGCGACGTGCTCGGCCCTTCGTCGGGCTTTCAGTCGCTGCAATACCGCATGGTGGAGTTCCTGCTCGGCAACAAGCACGCCGACATGCTGCGTGTGTTCGAGCACGATCCCGTGGCGCACGAACGCCTGCGCACGGTCTTCGAGGCGCCCGGCCTTTACGACGAGTTCCTGCGCTACCTCGCGCGCCGCGGCCACCCGGTGCCGGTGGAATTGCTCCAGCGCGACCTGACCCAGCCCTGGCGAAGCCAGCCCGCCCTGTTGCCCGTGTTCAAGCGGATCTACGAAGACACCGCCAACCACTGGCCTGAGTACCATCTCAGCGAGGAACTGGTGGATATCGAGGAGTCGTTCCAGCTCTGGCGGTTCCGGCACATGAAGACCGTGGAACGCATCATCGGCTTCCGCCCCGGCACCGGCGGATCCTCCGGCGTAGCCTTCCTGCGCAAGGCCCTGGAGCAGAGTTTCTTCCCGGAATTGATCGAAGTGCGCACGATCCTGGGGACCTGAAAAGCCGGCGGATTTGACGCATGCGGCCGGTCCAGCTAAACACCCTGCACGAATCTTCCACAGGGAAAGCCATGACACCGACCGCCCCAGCCGCCGCCCGGCCCGTGCCCGACTACCCGCAGACCCTGGGTCATCCGCGTCCCCTGTGGATGCTGTTCATGACCGAATTCTGGGAGCGTTTCGCCTTTTACGGCATGCGCTGGGCCCTCACGCTGTACATCGTCGCCGAGTTCTTCCACGGTGATCAGGCGGGACAGGGCTATGCCAGCCGGACCTATGGCGCCTATCTGGCGCTGGTCTACGCCTCGGCGATCTTCGGTGGCTGGGTGGCGGACCGCATCCTGGGTTACCAGCGTTCCATTCTCGTGGGCGCGGCGGTGATGGGGACCGGCCTGTTCATGGTGATGGTGCCGAACCAGCAGGTGTTTCTTGCGGGCCTGGCCACGGTGATCGTGGGCAATGGCCTGTTCAAGCCGAACATTTCCTCGCTGGTAGGGCAGATCTATCCGGTCGGCGACGACCGCCGCGATCGCGGATTCACCATCTTCTACATGGGTATCAACCTCGGCGGTTTCCTCGCGCCGCTGGTCACGGGCTGGCTCGCGTCAGTGATGACGGATACGCCGCTGCAGGACAACTACAAGGCCGTGTTCGCCGCCACCGGCGTGGGCATGGTGATCTGTTTCATCTGGTTCCTCGTCGGCAAGCACCAACTCAAGGGCGTGGGCGTGCCGCCGCCGGAGCGCCACGAAGGGAAGAACCTGGTCGCGGTGATCGTCGGCATCCTCGTCGCCATTCCGCTCGTCTACCTGCTGATGGCCAAGGCGGGCGCGATCTTCATCGCGTGGTTGCTCGGCATCCTCTTCATCGGCGTGGCGGTGATGCTGGTGATCGAGGCGGTGCGCCACGACCGCATCCAGATTCATCGTGTGATCGCGATGCTGTTGCTGTTTACCTTCAACGTGCTGTTCTGGATGTTCTTCGAGCAGGCGGGCAGTTCGTTCAACTTCCTCGCGCAGAACATCGTCGACCGGCAGATGTTCGGCTGGGAATTCCCCACGGGATGGTTCCAGTCGGTGAACTCGGCGGCCATCCTGATCTTCGCGCCGATCGTCGCGCTCGCCTGGGGCTGGTCGGCGCGCCTTCGCAAGGAACCGTCGATCCCGCGCAAGTTCGGCCTCGGCCTCATCTTCAACGCGCTGGGCTTCCTCGTGCTCATGTACGCGCTGACGAGCCTGGTCGGCGGCAACGGCCTGATCCCGTTCTGGCCGCTGGCGGCGTGTTACGTGCTGCAGACGATCGGCGAGCTTTGCCTTTCGCCCATCGGCCTGTCGATGGTGACCAAGCTGGCGCCGATCCGGGTGGTCGGGCTGGCGATGGGCGGCTGGTTCCTCTCCACCGCGATCGGCAACAACCTGTCCGGTCTGTTGGCCGGGCACATCAGCGGCGAGACTGGCATGACCGTGAGCTCGGCGTTGTCCGGTTTCAGCTTCAGTTTCGAACTGCTGATCGGGGCTGGCATCGTGCTGTTCCTGATCGCGCCCCTGATCAACCGGCTGATGCACGGGGTGAAGTGAAGCATCGCCGACAGGGTCGGCTCCCACCGGGCCCCGGAGGCTGGGTGGGAGCCGACCCTGCCGCATCGCCGCTGAAGCGGCTCCCACCAGGTCGCCGGACTTTTGGCTAGCCGGTGGGAGCCGACCCTGTCGGCGATAGCCTGCCCCTGGCAGACGCGGTCCCAGGAGTCCCACACCCTGTGGGAGCCGCTTCAGCGGCGATAACGCGCCTCAGGGCGCCAGCAACTTGTCCAGTATCCGGTTGAGCTGAGCCCGCTCTTCCTCGTCGAGCTTCGCCAGCAACTCCCGTTCGTGCGCCCTCGCCATCGGCGCCACCTCGTCGTGGATGGCCCAGCCAGCCTCGGACAGTTTCAACACCGAGCGGCGCTTGTCGCCGTCATGCGTGCCGCGGTCCACCCGGCCGGCCTCTACCAGCCGCGCCACCGCCCGGCTCACCGCCACCTTGTCCATCGCCGTGCGCTCGGCGACCTCGCGAGCCGACAGTTCCGCGAAGCGCCCCAGGACCGCCATCACGCGCCATTCCGTCATGCTGAGTTCGAATCGGTCCTGGTATTCCGCAGCGATCGACTGGCTCACCGTGTTCGAAAGGATCGAAAGCCGATAAGGCAGGAAATGCTCTAGCTCCAAAGGGGCATGTGCGGGGACGGTCTCGAATGTCATGCTGCGCTGGTCCTTGCAAATGGTTACAAGTGAAACTATAAAGTGCCGGTATACGGCCAAAGCCGTGCCCGTCGCAGGAGTATCGCCCAATGAGCGCCCAGCCCAACATCGGTATGGAAGTCACCACCTTCGAAAACCCGCAGGGTGTCGATGGCTTCGAGTTCGTGGAATTCGCAGCGCCGGATCCGGCGCTGCTGCATACGCTGTTTCCGAGGCTCGGCTTCACGCCGGTCGCCAAGCACAAGACGAAGAAGGTCACCCTCTACCGCCAGGGCGACTGCAACTTCCTCGTGAATGAGGAGCCGAATTCCTTCGCGGCGGAATTCGTCGCCAAGCACGGCCCGTCCGCGTGCGGTTTCGCCATTCGCTTCAACCGTCCGGCCACGGACGTCCAGGCCACGGCGCTGTCCAACGGTGCGAAGAAGATCGAGTCCAAGGTGGAAACGCTGGCTCTCCAGGTGCCGACGATCGAAGGTATCGGTGGCGCCGCGCTTTACCTCGTCGACACCTATGGCGCCAGGGGCGAGGTGTACGACGCCGAATTCGAGTGGCTGCCGGGTGTCGACCGGCGTCCGAAGGGTTTCGGTCTCACCTTCATCGATCACCTGACCCACAACCTCCATTTCGGCAACATGGAGAAGTGGTCGGAGTACTACGAGCGCCTGTTCAACTTCCGCGAGATCCGCTACTTCGACATCAAGGGTGCGAAGACGGGCTTGGTGTCGAAGGCGATGACCGCGCCGGATGGCCTCGTGCGCATTCCGCTCAACGAGTCGTCGGACGAGAAGTCGCAGATCAACGAGTACCTGCGCGAGTACAACGGCGAGGGCATCCAGCACATCGCGCTGTTCACAGATGACATCTACGAGTCGGTCGAGGCGATGCGTGCACAGGACGTGGCCTTCCTCGATACACCGGAGACGTACTACGAAGTGATCGACGTGCGAGTTCCGGATCACGGCGAAGACGTGGCTCGCCTGCAGAAGAACAAGCTGCTGATCGACGCCGACGACGAGACCAAGAAGAAGTTGCTGCTGCAGATCTTCACCCAGAACACCATCGGGCCGATCTTCTTCGAGATCATCCAGCGCAAGGGCAACGAAGGTTTCGGCAACGGCAACTTCAAGGCGTTGTTCGAATCGATCGAGCGCGACCAGATGCGTCGCGGCGTGCTCTGACACCGGGTCACCACCATGAGCCACACGGACGATACCCGCGGATACCAGACCGGCTTCGGTAACGAATTCGCTACCGAGGCCGTGGCCGGCGTGTTGCCCACGGGGCAGAACTCGCCGCAACGCGTGGCCATGGGGCTTTACGCCGAGCAGCTCTCGGGTAGCGCCTTCACCGCGCCCCGGCACCGTAACCGGCGCAGTTGGCTGTATCGCATTCGCCCGGCGGCACAGCATTCACCGTTCACGGAACGGCCGCATGCGACGTTCCACAACCGCTTCGACGAAGCACCGGCCACGCCGAACCAGCTGCGCTGGGACCCGTTGCCCATGCCGGACCAGCCCACCGATTTCCTCGATGGCCTGTTCACGATGGGCGGCAACGGTGGCGCGGCGGAACAGGCCGGTATCGGTATCCACCTCTATCGCGCCAACCGGTCGATGGAAGGACGCTACTTCTACGATGCGGACGGCGAGTTGCTGATCGTGCCGCAGCAGGGCAGGTTGCACATCCGCACGGAACTCGGCGTGCTCGAGGTGGAGCCGCTGGAGATCGCCGTCGTGCCGCGAGGCATCCGCTTTCTCGTCGAATTGCCCGATGGCGAGGCACGAGGTTATGTCGCGGAAAATTTCGGAGCGTCCTTGCACTTGCCGGACCTTGGCCCGATCGGCGCCAATGGCCTGGCGCATCCGCGCGATTTCCTCACGCCCGTGGCGGCTTACGAGGACGTCGATGGCGGCTTCGAACTCGTCGCCAAGTTTCAGGGCGGCTTGTGGGTGGCCTCCATCGGCCATTCGCCACTGGACGTGGTGGCGTGGCACGGCAACTACGCGCCGTACAAGTACGACCTGCGCCGTTTCAACACGATCGGCTCGATCGCGGTGGATCACCCCGATCCGTCGATCTTCACCGTGCTCACCTCGTCCAGCGACACGCCGGGCGTCGCGAACATGGATTTCGTGATCTTCCCACCGCGCTGGCTGGTGGCCGAACACACGTTCCGGCCGCCATACTTCCACCGTAACGTCGCCAGCGAATTCATGGGCCTGATCGACGGCGCCTACGATGCCAAGGCGGGCGGTTTCGTGCCGGGTGGCGCGAGCCTGCACAACTGCATGAGCGGACACGGCCCCGATGCGGCGAGCTTCGAGAAGGCTTCGGCCGCCGACACGTCCCGTCCGGATCATATCGTCGGCACCATGGCCTTCATGTTCGAGACACGCAAGGTCATCCGCCCCAGCCGGCAAGCCCTCGAATCGACGGCGCTGCAGGGCGACTACTACGAATGCTGGCGCGGATTGAAGAAGCACTTCGATCCATCGGCCACCTGATCTGTAAGGAAAAGCATGAAACTCGCTTCGCTGAAGGAGGGCGGCCGCGACGGGACGCTCGTCGTCGTCGACCGGACCCTCACCCGCGCCGTGAAGGCCACCGGCATCGCGCCGACGCTGCAAGCGGCGCTGGATGAGTGGCACGCGCTGGCGCCGCGCCTGAACACCCTTTCGGAAGCGCTGAACGCCGGCAAGGCGGACGGTGCGTTCGACCTGGACATGGCGAAACTCGCCGCGCCCCTTCCGCGCGCTTATGAGTTCGTCGATGGCAGTGCGTACCTGCCGCACGTGGAGCGCGTGCGCAAGGCGCGTGGGGCCGAGGTGCCGGCGTCGTTCTACACCGACCCGCTGATGTACCAGGCGACCAGCGCGGGCTTCCTCGGGCCACGCGATCCGGTGGCCGTATCCAGCGAAGAGTTCGGTATCGATCTCGAAGCCGAAGTGCTGGTGGTGACCGACGACGTGCCCATGGGTGTCACGCCGGCGCAAGCGGCGGAACACATCCAGCTCGTGGGCCTGGTCAACGATGTATCGCTGCGCGGGCTGATCCCGGCCGAACTGGCCAAGGGCTTCGGTTTCCTTCAGTCGAAACCGCGCTCGGCGTTGTCGCCGGTATTCGTGACGCCCGACGAACTGGGCGGAGCGTGGCGAGAGGAAAAACTGCACCTGCCGATGCGCACGTGGATCAACGGCAAGTGGTTCGGCGAAGCCGAATGCGGCGTGGACATGCAGTTCGATTTCGCGCAACTGGTGGCCCATGTGGCGAAGACCCGTCCGCTGACCGCCGGCACCCTGGTGGGCTCGGGCACCATCGCCAACCAGGACACATCGAAGGGCGCCTCGTGCCTCGCCGAGCAACGGACCGTGGAAACCCTGCGCGACGGCGAGGCGAGCACGCCATTCCTCTCGTTCGGCGACACGGTGCGAATCGATGTCACCGATGAGCACGGCGCGTCCATCTTCGGTTCCATCGAACAGGCGATCCTCAAGGCATAGGCGCCACCATCGCGTCGCGTATCGCCGCGACCTTCAGGAGCACGTCGGCCTCCAGCCGCGCATCCGGCGACACCCGTCTCTCGATCGTTCGATTCAGGTGGGCCAGTGGGGGCAATGAGGTGCCATGCATCACGTACTCGACGCGATTCCACAGGGCCGCTTCGTAGGGATGCCCGTCGGATAGCTCCAGTTCCGCGAGACGATGCATCGCATGCCGGCGTCCCTTGTTGGCTGCCGCGGTGAGCATGCGGCGTGCGCGGGAGACATCGCGCGGCAATACGTTTCCCTGGCGCGACCGTCCCTGATAGTAGAGCGTGCCCGCCAGTTCCTGGCTTGCCGCGTTCCCCGCGAGGGCCGAGCAGAGCAGGCGGTCCGCAAGGCGATGGCGGCGTTCGACGGTGATCGACGGGGTGAGCAGACCGTGGTCCACGATGTCCGCCGTCGACGGCTGGGTGGCGGTGCAATGCGCCGCGACGGCGGTTAGCGGAAGCCAGAGCAGGCAACCCGCCAGGATGACACCTTGGGACATCGATCATTCTCCGTGCAAAAAAAAGGAGGGCCCGCATCGCTGCGGGCCCCCCGTGGCCGTACTTATTCGATTGTCGTGACGCTTATTTCGCGGCCATCAACGCCCTGGCCATGTCGAGCATGCGGTTCGAGAAGCCCCACTCGTTGTCGTACCACGAGAGGACCTTGACCAGGGTGCCTTCCATGACGCGCGTCTGCGTCGAATCGTAGATCGACGAATGCGGGTTGTGGTTGAAGTCGATCGAGACCAGCGGCTGCGTGTTCACCGAAAGGATGCCCTTCAGCGAGCCATTGGCGGCTTCGTTGATGGCGGCATCGATCTCTTCCTTGGTCGTCGCGCGTGCGGCGGTGAAGGTGAGGTCGACCACCGACACGTTGATCGTCGGCACGCGCATGGCGAAGCCGTCGAGCTTGCCATTGAGTTCCGGCAGCACCAGGCCGACCGCGGCGGCGGCGCCGGTCTTGGTCGGAATCTGGCTGTGCGTGGCGCTACGGGCGCGGCGAAGATCCGAGTGGTAGACGTCGGTCAGGACCTGGTCGTTCGTGTAGGCATGGATGGTGGTCATCAGGCCGTGCACGATGCCGATCTTCTCGTGCAGGACCTTGGCCAGCGGGGCAAGGCAGTTGGTGGTGCACGAGGCGTTGGAGATGACCTGGTGCTGCGAGGTCAGCTTGTCGTGGTTCACGCCGAAGACGAAGGTGCCGTCCACGTCCTTGTCGCCCGGGGCGGAGATGATCACCTTCTTCGCGCCGCCGGCGATGTGCGCGCCGGCCTTGGCCTTGGAGGTGAAGAAGCCGGTGGATTCCATCACCACGTCGACCTCGTGCTCGCCCCAGGGCAGCTTCGACGGATCGCGCTCGGCGAACACCTTGATCCGGTCGCCGTTGACGATCAGGTCGCCGCCGTCGACCGACACCTCGCCCGGGAATCGGCCGTGGGCCGTGTCGTACTGGGTGAGGTGGGCATTGGTCTCGGCGTTGCCGAGGTCGTTGACCGCGACGATCTGGATGTCCTGGCCGTTCTTCTTCGCTTCGTAGAGCGAGCGCAGGATGTTGCGGCCGATGCGACCGTAACCGTTGATGGCGACCTTGATGGTCATGTGCAGCCTCCGGGATGGGATGTGCTAACGAAGTAGGGGCGGGTGGTGTAAACCTCCATGGTAACGGAAGGCCGCCGGGGCCTGCTTGCTGCATCGCCGCGATTTGTCATCCGGACCTCAGCCCGGCTGTGGCACACTTGCCCGTTCGCCCGCCCGGAAACGTTTACTGGTCCATGAAAGCCCTCTCTAAGCGCCGCACCATCGCCGCCCTGCTGGCTCTCGCCATTCCCGCCTTCGCCGCCACCGTGCAGGCCTGGGGCGACATCGGCCACCGGATCGTCGCCGAGCTGGCCTGGCGCCAGTTGGACCCCGCGGCCCGTGCCGAGGTGACCCGGCTGTTGAAGGCCGACGGTTCGGACTCCCTGCCGGATGTCGCCAGCTGGCCCGACCACCTGCGCGACATGCCCGGGAAGGAAGACCTCGGCAAGGCCACCGGACCCCTGCACTACGTGAATTTCCGCGACGGGAAGTGCCGTTACATGCCGCCGCGCGACTGCGCCGACGGCCGCTGCGTCGTCGGCGGGCTGGAGAAGTACGTGGCCATCCTCGGCGACCGGCACAAGTCCAACGTAGAACGTGCCGAGGCGCTGAAATTCGTGGTCCATTTCGTCGGCGACGTGCACCAGCCGCTGCACGCGGGCAACCGTAACGACAAGGGCGGCAACGAGTACCAGGTGCAGTTCGACGGCAAGGGCACGAACCTGCACCGCGTGTGGGACTCGCAGATGCTCTACACGCGTGACCTCAAGTGGCAGGCCTACGCCGACCGCCTGGCTGCCGAAGGCCCGGTGAAGCTGCCGCGCCCGATCGCGCCGTTCGACAACCCGTACGCGCAGTGGGCGGAGGAATCCTGCTCGATCGTCGCCACACCGGGGTTCTATCCCGACGGCCACCGCGTCGACGACGCCTACGTGGCGAAGAACCTGCCGATCGCCGAGACGCGCCTGCGCGAAGCGGCCCGGCGCCTCGCCGACCTGCTCAACAAGACGCTGGACTGATCCGCCCCGCATTCAAGACAAGGTAAGCCTCCATGACCGAAATCCAGGTACGCCGCACCAAGATCGTCGCCACCCTCGGCCCCGCCACCGATGCGCCGGGCATGCTCGAAAAAATCCTCGAGGAAGGCGTGGACATCGTCCGCCTGAATCTCTCGCACGGCCAGCCGGACGACCATCGCGCCCGCGCCGCCGCGGTACGCGCGGCAGCCGACAAGGTCGGCCGCGAAGTCGGTATCCTGGCCGACCTGCAAGGTCCGAAGATCCGCATCGAGAAGTTCGCGGGTGGCCCGGTCGACCTGATGACAGGTGACAGCTTCGTGCTCGACTGCCGTCCTGACGCGCCTCCCGGCAACCAGACCCGCGTCGGCGTGAGCTATTACGACCTGCCCAAGGACGTGGCGGCCGGCGACATCCTGCTGCTGGACGATGGCCTGGTCGCGCTCGCGGTCGTCGAGGTCGTGGGCAGCGAGATCCGCTGCCGTGTTGCGATCGGTGGCCGCCTGTCCGACCGCAAGGGCCTGAACCGCCAGGGCGGTGGCCTTTCGGTCGCGGCGCTGTCGGACAAGGATCGTAACGACATCAAGCTCGCCGCCGAGATGGGCGCCGACTTCCTCGCCGTGTCCTTCGTCCGTTCCGCCGCGGACCTGCACGAAGCGCGCCGTCTCCTGCGCGAGGCCGGCGGCGACGCGGCCATCGTCTCGAAGATCGAGCGCGCCGACGCCATCCCCGTGCTGGGCGAGATCATCGACGCCTCCGACGTCGTCATGGTCGCCCGCGGCGATCTCGGCGTGGAAATCGGCGATGCCGAGCTTCCGGGGCTTCAGAAAAAGATCATCCGCGAGTCCGTGCAGCGCAATCGCTCGGTCATCACCGCGACCCAGATGCTGCAGTCGATGGTCACCGCGCCGATCCCGACCCGCGCCGAGGTGCTCGACGTCGCGAACGCCGTGATCGACGGCACCGACGCCGTCATGCTTTCGCAGGAGACCGCGGCGGGCGCCCATCCGGACAAGGCCGTGGCCGCGATGCGCCGCATCTGCCTCGGTGCCGAGCGCCAGTTCGAGCCGCGCGATGACCTGCGCCCGGACACGCACTCGATCGACCGTTCCGACCAGGCCATCGCCCTCGCGGCGATGCTGCTGGCGGCCCAGGTCGGCGTCCGTGCGATCGTCGCGCTGACCGAGTCCGGGGCGACCGCGCAGTGGCTGTCGCGCTATCGCTTCGCCGTGCCCATCTACGCGATGTCGCCGTCCGACATGGCCCGCCGCCGCATGCTGGTGTTGCGCGACGTGCAGCCGGTGGACTTCGAGCAGAGCAACCTCGACCCCGCGCATACCGCCCGCGCCGCGCTCCAGCACTTGTTCGCACTGGGCAAGCTGACCAAGGGCGACCGCGTGATCCTTACCCATGGCGACCATATCGGCCGGGGCGGCGGTACCAACACGCTGAAGTTGCTGGTTGTCGGCGAAGACGGCATCGCGGATAGCCTGCGCGACTTGTAACGGGCTGCCTTCGGCGCCCATCGCGGACACGGTCCGCTCCCACTAAGTATCGGTTTCCCGGAGCCATTGGCGCTACCGAAGCCGGCTTGGTGGGAGCGGACCCTGTCCGCGATTCCCGATCGCGGCATCCTCTCACCGATGCAGCTTCGGGCGAGCACCCCATCGCCGCTGAAGCGGCTCCCACAAAGGGCCCCCCACAAAGGACTCCTTGAGACCCGGATGCCCTCGTGGAGCCGGCACGGGATGCCCACCGCACGATTTCACACGCACCGCATCCCCCGGCGGGAGTAAACTCGATGCCCTGGCAAATCCATGAGGGCGTCATGATCCGCATCAGCTTCCGCACCGGCGCCATTGCCGCCGTCCTCCTTCTCGCCGCAGGTACCGTCGCGGCGCAGACCGTACGCCGTGTCGCTCCCGAGCGCCTGACCGGCTATTGGTTCCTCACCAACAAGTCCATCAATGCCGACGTGCCCAACACGGGCAAGAACCTCAACCAGCCCGGTTGTGTCGCCGTCACCTACATGATCGGTTCGGATGGCAAGACGCGGAACGCCACCATCGCCAAGGTCGTTCCCGACGGCGATCTCGGCCAGGTGGGCGTGAGCATCGTCAACCAGCTGGTTTACGTGAAGGGTTCGCAGAACGGCACCGCCGAGCCCGTGCAGACCTACTACGTCGCCGGCTTCAACCTGCCGGACGATGCGGCCCGCAAGGCGGCCATCCTCAGCCAGTGCAAGCTGCCCGGCTACGACCAGACCAGTTGATCGCGCCGCACAACGGCGTCCACGGGGTATTCCCATATACTCCGCCGGTTTTTGCATCCGCCCCCCAGGCTTCGCGGGGCATACCACTACTTCCACGGAGTTGTCATGAGCATCGAAAACCTCGAACAGATCGCGCAGGCGATGGTTGCCACGGGCAAGGGCATCATCGCCGTCGACGAGTCGACAGGCACGATCAAGAAGCGCTTCGACGCCGCCGGTGTCGAGAACACCGAGGAAAACAGGCGCGCTTACCGCGAACTCCTGCTGACCACGCCGAAGCTCGGTGAGCACATCTCCGGGGCGATCCTGTTCGACGAGACGATCCGGCAGAAGACGAAGGACGGCGTGCCCCTGGTCGAGGCCATGAAGAAGGCCGGCATCATCCCCGGCATCAAGGTGGACAAGGGCCCGGTGCCGCTCGCTGGCTTTCCCGGCGACATGATCACCGAGGGTCTCGACGGCCTGCGTGACCGCTTGAAGGAATATGCCCAGCTCGGTGCCCAGTTCGCCAAGTGGCGCGCGGTGATCAACATCACCGAGGACAATCCCAGCTCCACCGCGATCGAAGCGAACATGCACGCGCTGGCCCGCTACGCGGCGCTGTGCCAGGAAGCCGGGCTGGTGCCGATGGTCGAGCCGGAAATCGTCATGGACGGCCCGGAGAGCACGCACGACCTCGACGTCAGCTACGAAGTGCACGAAGCCGTCCTGCGCAGCCTGTTCAACGCGCTGTACGAGCAGAACGTGATGCTCGAGGGCACCATTCTGAAGGTCAGCATGGTGATTCCGGGCAAGCACGCGCCCAAGGAAGCCCAGGCCACGCCGGAAGAAGTCGCCGACGCCACCATCCGCGTCCTGAAGACCACCGTGCCGGCGACCCTGCCGGGCATCGTGTTCCTCTCGGGCGGGCAGACCGACGCCCAGGCCACCGAGCACCTGAACCTCATCAACCAGATGGGCCCGCATCCGTGGCCGGTCAGCTTCTCCTACGGCCGCGCCCTCGTCGCCGAGGCGCTGAACGTCTGGTCGAAGGACCAGCAGAACAACGTGCAGAAGGCGCAGGACGTCGTCTACGCACGTGCCAAGGAAAACGGCGACGCGGCGCTCGGCCGCTGGAAGAAGGGCGGCTGATAGCTCGCCGACCCGCTGCGCAAAAGAAAACCCGGTGCCGCGAGGCACCGGGTTTTTCGTTTCGGCCGAGACCGAAGCGGACTTAGAAGCGGTATTCCGCCGAGACCGAGGTCATGTTGGTCGACAGGTCCAGGCCGTCCTTCTTCGCGTCGTAGTGGTCGTAGTTGATGCCCAGGCTCCAGTTCGGGGTGAAGTCGTAGCCCACGCCCACGCCGGCGTACCAGCTGGTCTTGTCGAGGTTGTGGCGGTCGACGTCGTCATTGCTCACGCCGTGGCCCTTCCAGCCATAAAGACCCGCGCGGCCGCTGATGTACCACTTCGGGTCGATGTTGAAGTGGCCGTTCACGCCGGCGGTCCAACCGTGCAGCTCCGACTTGCGGCGGTCGACGACGCGGTCGCCGTTGAAGAAGTTCTTCGCATTGATGTTGCCGAGGTCGTTGTAGCCCGCCTCGACACCCAGCGCGGCCCACGGGCTCACGGTCCAGCGGTAACCGCCGTTGAGCGCATAACCGGTGTCGTGGCCGTCGTAACGGTCCTTGTCGACCGACGTGCGACCGACGTTGCCATTGATGAACCAACCGCCGGCGCCATTGGCGTCCTGCGCGAAGGCGGGGGCCGCGGCCATGCCGGCGGCGACCAGGGCTAGGGCGATAAGGGTCTTCTTCATGGTGGATCTCTCCTGCTTTTTGTTCTTGTTCGCGGCGCGGCCATCGGGGGAATGCCGTCTGCGCTGCGACGCACGAGCGGGGGTGCCGTGCGTAGAACGTTAGATGTGGGGCCGTCCGATAGATTCAATACCGCTTAGTGCAGTATTAAGAAACGATTAAGCCGCGACGGGAGTGGCGTCGCGGCTCAGTCGTTGAAGGACAGTTTTTTCGTGAAGCTTAGAAGCGGTATTCGCCGGCGAGCGACACGATGCCGGTGGAGCGCTTCAGGCCGCGGGAGACTTCGCCCGTGGCGTTGTTGCGAACCTTGCCGGCATCGGCATGGAAGTAGTCATAGCTGACACCCACGCCGAAGTGCTCGTTGACGTCCCAGCCGGTGCCGAGGCCGGCGTACCAGCTGCCACGATCCGGGCGGCCGCCGCTGGAGAAGCCGAGGTCCTGACCCACGCTGTTGTTGTAGTTCTGGTTGTTGTCATTGGCGCGGAAGTAACCACCGTGCGCGCTGATGTACCACTGCGGCACCAGGTTGATCTTGCCGTTGACGCCGACCATCCAGCCACGCAGCGCGTTGCGCGTGCCCTTCTGGTCCACATCCTGGCCCGATTCGAAGACGTTCTTCACACGGTAGTTACCGAGGTCCGCATAGCCCGCCTCGACGCCGAGGCCGAGGTCCGGGCCGACCTTCCAGCGATAGCCACCGAGCAGGCCGTAGCCCGTGCGACGGTCTTTCTCGCCGTGAAGGAAGTTGAATCCGCCGGTGTCGCTGCCGAAGCCACCGGTGTCGCTACCGTTGGTACGGCCGACGTTGGCGCCGATGAACCAGTTGCCGCTACCCACGGCCTGGCTGGGCTGGTAATTGCCGGACACAGCAGGGTTGCTGTCCTGGGCGAAGGCCGGAATGGCCGCGAACGAGACGCAAGAAACCGCAAGGGCAAGAGCTGCCTTTTTCATGGAGATATTCCTCTTCTTTTCGGGGCGGCCACCGTCCGTTGGGGGATGGGGGAGGTCGATGGCCGTGAATGATTAGAACCCCCCGTACCTGAAGAGATTCAAAAATCGATGTTAAAAGATTAAGCCGAGGTTAACTTGTGCGTTGCGGCACGAACGTCCACGACAAGCAGGAACCAATGCGCGACAATCGTAGTTTTTCCGCCGCCTGCTAACTGGAGAACGCCGATGACGACACGCCGCGAACGCGCAAACGCGATCCGCGCCCTGGCCATGGATGGTGTCGAAGCCGCCAAGTCCGGTCACCCGGGCATGCCGATGGGCATGGCCGACATCGCTGAAGTGGTGTGGGGCGATTTCCTCCACCATAACCCGACCAATCCGCACTGGCCCAATCGCGATCGTTTCGTGTTGTCCAACGGCCACGGCTCGATGCTGCAATATGCGCTGCTCCACCTGACCGGATACGACCTTGGCATCGAGGATCTGAAGCATTTCCGCCAGCTGGGCTTCCGCACCGCCGGTCACCCCGAGTACCACCACACGCCGGGCATCGAGACCACCACCGGTCCGCTCGGCCAGGGTCTCGCCAATGCCGTCGGCTTCGCCATCGCCGAGGAAGTGCTCGCCGCGCGTTTCAACCGCCCGGGCCATGACATCGTCGACCACCACACCTTCGTGTTCGTCGGCGATGGTTGCCTCATGGAAGGCATCTCGCATGAAGTCTGCTCGCTCGCCGGTACGCTGAAGCTCGGCAAGCTCGTGGCGGTCTACGACGACAACGGCATCTCGATCGACGGCGAAGTCCACGACTGGTTCACCGACAACACCGCCGAGCGCTTCCGTGCCTACGGCTGGAACGTCGTCGTCGGGGACGATGACAAGCCGGTGGACGGCCACGACGCCGAGGCGATCAAGAAGGCCATCGCTGCCGCCACCTCGCAGAGCGAGAAGCCGTCGCTGGTGATCTGCAAGACGGTGATCGGCTTCGGCGCGCCGAACAAGGAAGGCAAGGAATCCTCGCACGGCGCCCCGCTCGGTCCGGACGAAGTGAAGGCCGCCCGTGAAAGGCTGGGCTGGAAGTACGGTCCTTTCGAGATCCCGGAAGAGATCTACGTCTCGTGGAATGCCAGGGACGCCGGTGCCAAGGCCGAGAAGGCCTGGAACGACAAGTTCGACGCGTACGCGAAGGAGTTCCCGGAACTCGCCGCCGAATTCAAGCGTCGTATTACCGGTGAACTGCCGTCCAACTGGAAGGAAAGTGCCGCCGCCTACATCAAGAAGCTGCAGGCGGAAGGCCCGGTGGTCGCTTCGCGCAAGGCGTCGCAGATGGCGCTCGACGCCTTTGGTCCGCTCCTGCCGGAACTGATCGGTGGTTCGGCCGACCTCGCTCCCTCGAACCTCACCATCTGGAAGGGTTCGAAGAACATCGCCACCGGTGGTGCCGAAGGCAACTACATCCACTATGGCGTTCGCGAGTTCGGCATGACGGCGATCTCAAACGGCATCGCCCTGCACGGCGGCTTCGTTCCCTACGATGCCACCTTCCTGGTGTTCTCCGACTACGCCCGCAACGGCGTGCGCATGTCGGCGCTGATCCCGGCGCATGCGATCCATGTCTACACCCATGACTCGATCGGCCTGGGCGAAGACGGCCCCACGCATCAGCCCGTGGAACACTTGGGTTCGCTCCGCCTCATCCCGAACAATCGGGTGTGGCGTCCTGCCGATGCCGTGGAGTCGGCGGTGTCGTGGAAGAAGGCCATCGAACGCGCAGGCAACCCGTCGTGCCTGATCTTTTCGCGCCAGAACCTCAAGCACAATCCGCGCACCGAGCAGCAGGTCGCGGACATCGAAAAGGGCGGCTACGTTCTTTGGGAGTCGCAGGAGAAGTTCAAGGCGATCATCATCGCCACCGGCTCGGAAGTCGGCATCGCCGTCGAAGCCGCGCAGGCGCTGGGTGACCAGGGCGTGCCGGTTCGTGTCGTCTCGATGCCTTGCACGGAAGAGTTCGACGCGCAGCCGGTCGAATATCGTGAAGGTGTCCTGCCGTCATGGTGCCGCGCTCGCGTGGCGGTGGAAGCGGCCAGCGTCGACTTCTGGTCGAAGTACATCGGCCTGGACGGCAAGGCGGTCGGCATGACGACCTTCGGCGCATCCGCCCCGATCGACAAGCTGTATGAACACTTCGGCATCACCACCACGGCGGTGGTGGATGCGGTGAAGAGTGTGATCAAGTAAGACGAGCGAGGCCCCCGAAAGGGGGGCCTCGTTTTTTTGCTGACATAGATATTCGCTAGATTCCAGTCAATTGGTCTCGTACCAGTCGCGCGGCGAACTCCAGACTTGCGTGGCGCGATAAGCCACGAGATTCCCATCAGGAAACACGGCGACCGACCCGAGTTTGGCGTAGAGAATGGTACCCGGCGCGGCCTCCTTATAACGTCCCTTCATCCGAAATCGCTCGCCACTCGCGTCGCCGATGATCAGTCCGGGTCCGACATAGGCGTATGTCGCGCCGTATGTGTGTGACGCCCAGATCGGAGTTCCGTGTCGCTTCAACACCATATTTCCATCGTGTTGCAAGCTAAAGCCGTACATGCCCTGTTCGTATTGCCGTCCCTTTTCAAAATGAAATCCAAAGGGAAAAATCAGTGCATTCTGTTGTTTGAAACGATGGTCCCCTGTCTTGCTTGTCCACCAGTCCGTCACCGTCAGAACCATGGCTTGGCCGTGCTCAGTGATTGCGAACTTTCGATAAGGACCCCTTGTGTTGGTCCGCCACACGGGAGCATTGCCTGCATTGAGTAGCGTGAAATCGCCATCGGCCTGGAGCATCGCGCGGACCGCTCCCTTTCCCACCGTGCGTGTAGACCAGACTGCGCGACGGGTTCCGTAGTTTTGATACACGACGAAATTTCCGTCTGACTGCAGCGTCCCGTAATAGCGGTTGTCCTCCGACAGGAGCGGTTCGTTGACGGTAATGCTCTGCCCTGGTTCCAGCACCCTCGACCATGCCGCGTTGGAGAAAAGTGCGCCGAGGGCAAACGCGGTCATTCCGGCTAATCGTATCGTAGTCATGTTTCCATCCTGGATGTTTTGCCTTTCGCCATCTGGTGATGGCGAGGTAAACGATAGGCGGTACCGGAATTGACGAGTATCGGCGAGATCCTTTTGTAGTGCCGTCCGTTGGCTCGTTGATGATGAGCCGATTGTCCTCTTCCTACGGATTTCGACGGAAAAAAACGCAGAATGTGGCCGCAATGTTGCGTGGGGACTAGTCGTATCCAGCAGAGATGGCGTCGCTTGTCACCCAGGAACGAGCACCCCGGCTACCGTCACGATCTCAGCTGGTTTTTCGATCACTTTCCACGCGCCCGCGACTTCCAGTTCCTCGCGGTCTCCGAAACCCCAGAGTACTCCGACACCTCGCACGCGATTGGCGACGGCGCCTTCGATATCGAAGCGACGGTCGCCGATCATGAGCGTGTCGTCGGCGGGGTGGTCGAAGTCGGCGAGCGCCGCGGCGATCATCTCCGCCTTCTCGCTGTGCGCCGTTTCCGGGCCGGGCGCGTAAAGGCGTTCGAAGAGATGGCCGAAGGGGAGGTGCGCCAAGATGGGTTCGGCGTGCGCGCGCACCTTGCTCGTCACCACCGCCAGGCGGTGTCCGGCACTGGCCAGGGAAGCGATCGCATCCGCGATGCCGTCGTACACCGTGTGTTCGGACCAGCCGATATCGCGGAAGCGCTGCGAATACGCGGCGACCGCCGCTTCCACGCGAACGCTGTCACCATCGAGGACTTCTCCGAAGCTCACCCGCAACGGCGGGCCGATCCAGGAACGCAGGGCGGTATCGTCGGGGGCCTCGGCGCCAACGCTCGCCAGCGAATGGCGAACGCCCGCGAAGATGCCGACCTCCGAGTCGATCAGGGTGCCGTCGAGGTCGAAGAGGATCAGCATTACTTGCTATCCGCACGTGCCTGGAGCGCGGCGACGGCCGGCAACTCCTTGCCTTCGAGGAATTCGAGGAACGCGCCGCCGCCCGTGGAGATATAGGAGACGCCGTCTTCGATACCGTACTTGTCGACCGCCGCGAGGGTGTCGCCACCGCCGGCGATCGAGAAGGCTTTCGACGTGGCGATGGCGCGCGCCAGTGTTTCGGTACCCTTGCCGAAGGCGTCGAATTCGAACACGCCGACCGGGCCGTTCCACACGACCGTGCCAGCCTTGGCGATCAGTTCGGCATAGCGCTTGGCGGTGTCGGGGCCGATGTCGAGGATCATCTCGTCGTCACCCACCTGATCGACGGCCTTCACCGTGGCCGTGGCGCTGGCGGAGAACTCCGTGGCGACGACGACGTCGGTCGGAACCGGTACCTCGGCGCCGCGCGACTTGGCATCGGCCATGATCTTCTTCGCGGTATCGAGCAGGTCGGCCTCCACCAGCGATTTGCCGACCTTGTGACCTGCGGCGAGGATGAAGGTATTCGCGATGCCGCCACCGACGATCAACTGATCGACGCGACCGACGAGGTTCTGCAGCAGTTCGAGCTTGGTCGATACCTTCGAGCCGGCGACGATCGCCAGCAGCGGGTGGTCGGGGTTCTCGAGCGCCTTGCCCAGTGCATCGAGCTCCTTCGCCAGCAGCGGACCGGCGGCGGCGACCGGCGCGAAGCGAATCACGCCGTGCGTGGAAGCCTGCGCGCGGTGCGCGGTGCCGAAGGCGTCCATGACGAAGATGTCGCAGAGGGCGGCATATTTCTTCGACAGGGTTTCGTCATCCTTACCCTCACCGACGTTCATGCGGCAGTTCTCGAGCACGACCACCTCGCCATCGGACACGTCGACGCCGTCGAGATAATCGCGGATCAGGCGCACGTCCTTGCCCAGTTTCTTGCCCAGCCAATCGGCGACCGGCTTCAACGACGAGGCCTCGTCGAATTCACCTTCCTTCGGGCGGCCGAGGTGGGAGATGACCATGACCTTCGCGCCGGCGTCGCGGGCGGCGACGATCGTGGGCAGCGCGGCGTCCAGACGCTGCGTGGAGGTGATCTTGCCGTTTTCCACGGGGACATTGAGGTCTTCGCGGATCAGCACGCGCTTGCCGCGCAGGTCGAGGTCTTGCATGCGGGTGACGGACACGGTGGACTCCAGCTCTGGGTCGAGGGGAAACGGATATTGTCCGCGCCCTTGGAGGGTGGGGCAAATCCGATCGCCGACAGGGTCGGCTCCCACCAGGCGTCCCGGCTCGGACAGGGTCGGCTCCCACCAGGCTTTCCGGCTCGTGGTGGGAGCCGACCCTGTCGGCGATCCGCGCGGCGGCGCGGCAAGGCTTCCCCGCCGCCACCCATTAGAATCCGCCACGCCATAGAAGGAAGCCGCATGTCCCTAGTCCTCTACACCTACTGGCGCTCCAGCGCCGTCTATCGCGTACGTATCGCCCTGAACCTCAAGGGCCTCGATTACGAGGCCCGCCCCATCCATCTGGTCAACGATGGCGGGGAGCACCTGAAACCTGCTTACCGCGAGGTGTCGCCGCAGGCGCAGCTACCCACGCTGCTCGATGGCGACCGCGTCATCCGCCAGTCGATGGCGATCATGGAGTACCTCGACGAGACACGGCCCACGCCGCCGCTGATGCCTGCCGATGCGCAGGGAAGGGCGCGTGTCCGCGAATTGATGCAGGCGGTCGCGGCGGATATCCACCCGCTGGGCAACTTGCGAGTACTCAAGGCGATCGAGTCGGAGTTCGGCGCCGATGCCGCGGCGAAAGAGGCGTGGTCGCGCCGCTGGATAGCGCATGGGTTCAACGGGCTCGAAGCCTTGTTGGCGCAGGGGCCGACCGGCCGCTACAGCCATGGCGATACGCCCACCCTGGCCGATGCCTGCCTCGTGCCGCAGTTCTACAACGCCGTACGTTGGGGGGTGGACCTGACGCCCTATCCGACGATCCGGCGGGTGGCGGAGGCTTGCCAGGCGTTGGAGGCGTTCCAGCGGGCCGCGCCTGAGGCGCAGCCGGATGCGCCTTAAGAGCATCGCCGACAGGGTCGGCTCCCACCAGAGCAGGGCGGAATCGCCGACAGGGTCGGCTCCCACCCAAGCCTCCCGCCAGGCCGCTATCGGGCGGCGCTAGACGCCGATACCGTATGGGTCGCTCGACGCGAACTCGTTACCCGACGCCCCTTCCGAAAGCCGGATCTTCAATGCCAGGCCATCGCGCGAGTCGGCCTTGTTGAGGCACTCGTCGAGGGTGATCTGGCCTTCCTTGTATAGCCGGTAGAGGGATTGGTCGAAGGTCTGCATGCCTTCCTGCAGGCTGCGATCCATGGCGTCCTTCACCTCGTGGATCTGGCCGCGGCGGATCATGTCGCGGATCAGCGGGGTGTTGAGCAGCACCTCGGTCGCCGGCATGCGACGGCCGTCCTTGCCGATCACCAGGCGCTGGCTGATCACCGCGCGCAGGTTGAGGGCCAGGTTCATCAGTACGTTCTTGTGCGCCGATTCCGGGAAGAAGTTGAGGATGCGCTCCAGTGTCTGGTCGGCGTTGTTGGAGTGCAGGGTGGCCAGGCACAGGTGACCGGTCTCGGAGAACGAGATGGCGGCTTCCATGGTGTCGGTGTCGCGAATCTCGCCGATCATGATCACGTCGGGCGCCTCGCGCATCGCGTTCTTCAGCGCCTCGTGATAGCTGTGGGTATCCAGTCCCACCTCGCGCTGGTTCACGATGGAACGCTTGTGCCGGTGCAGGTATTCGATCGGATCCTCGATGGTGAGGATGTGGCCCGAGCTGTTGCTGTTGCGGTGGTCGAGCATCGCGGCCAGCGTGGTCGACTTACCGGAGCCAGTGGCGCCCACGACCAGGATCAGGCCGCGCGGCTCCATGATGAGGTCGCGGAAGATCGTGGGCAGGCGCAACTCTTCCAGTGAGGGAATCTCGCTCTTGATCGCACGGATGACCATGCCGATCTCGCCGCGCTGCTTGAACACGTTGATGCGGAAACGCCCGGCTTCCTTCACGGCCAGGGCCATGTTGAGCTCGAGGTCGCGCTCGAACTGGGGCACCTGGCCCTCGTCCATGAGCGAATAGGCGATTTTCTTGACCATGCCGCTCGGCAGGCCGGTATTTCCGAGCGGGTAAAGCTTGCCTTCCACCTTGATGTTCACGGGGGCGCCGGTCGTCAGGAACATGTCCGACGCGCCCTTGTCCACCATTAGCTTCAGGAAATAACCGATATCCACCTAAACCCCCGGGCGTTCGCATTACAATCGAGACGACGGTCTCACTGACCTGTATATCGACAATATCTCGCAAATCTGTATGAGGAACGAGTGATGGTGCACAACTTGCCGTCGAAAGCCCTGTCCCAGGGCCGCCGGCTCCTTGCCGTGGCCGCCCTGGCCATGGCGATCGCCACCCTCGCTGGCTGTGCCAGCGTGCCCCCGCCCGATGGCGCCATGAACCAGGCCCTCGCCCAACTTCAAGCCGCGCGCGATGCGGGGGCGGCCGATTATGCGCCGGTCGACCTCGATTACGCGCAAAGCAAATTCCGCCAGGCCCAGGCGGCCATGGCCAGCCGCAAGTACGACGAGGCGGCCGCGCTGGCCGAGGAGTCCCGTGCGGACAGCGAACTGGCTCGCGCCAAGGCGCGCCTTGGCGCGGCTCGCGCGCAGAACACCGCCAAGAGCCAGGAAAACTCGCGGATGCGCGTGGAGATGATCGACAACCACGCCAACGACACGGTGCCCATTCCCAGCAACGTGCATGAATCGGAGACGGTCCTGCCGGAGCCGACCGACAACACCCCGCCGCCGCCCGGCGGCCAGACCCAGCCCCTGAACGACAACCAGGGAGGCCAGTGATGAAACGATCGACCCTCCTCCTATCCGCGCTCGTCCTTGCCGTTTCGGCGGGTAGCGCCATGGCCGCCACCGACGATCTCGACGTGCGCCGCCTGAATTCCAGCCTCGACCAGCTCTCGTCCGATCCCACCCTCGGCGGCTATGCTCAGGCGGAGCAGGCGCGTGCCCGCGAGGCGATCAACCAGATGGCGCAGTTCAAGCCCAAGGACAAGGAACACGCCCACTACCGGTACATCGCCGAGCGCCGCGTGGACATCGCCAAGGCCATGGCCCAGTACCAGGATGCCCAGAACAAGAGCGCCCAGCTGGACCGCGAGCACGACGCCATCCTGCTCGAGGCCAGCCGCCTCGACGCCGAGATGGCCCGTCGCCAGCTCGAACAGCAGCGCATGCAGAACCAGATGATCCAGGAAGAGGCCGCCCGCCTGCAGCAGCAGGGCGTGGAGTATTCCCAGGCGCTGGAGCAGGCCAAGGCGGAAGGCGAAAAGGCCCGCCAGGTTGCCGCCGCGCAGGCCAAGGTGGCCAATGCCGCCAAGAAGCAGGCCGCGCTCGCGGAAGCCGCCGCCCGAGCGATGCGCGACGTCAACTCGTCCGACGGCGGCGCCCCAGCCTCCTCGCCGGCCACGAGCACGCCGAAGAAGAGCAAGAAGGGCGGCGGTAACTAAGCCGTCCTCCCTGTAACTGGGTGGAATTTGGGTGGAAAGGGTGGGAAGGGTGGGAAGGGTGGGAAGCCGCTTAAGCGGCGATCCCGCGGCAGCGGGCCAGGGTGATGCAAGCACCCATCGCCGCTTAAGCGGCTTCCCACCCACCCCCTCCCCATCCCACGTACCGGCTCAGGCCGTACCTTTGTGTGGTCCACGGCATACCGCCAGCAACCATGCGGGCTGGCGGATGCCTGTCACGTAAACCGTTGCACCAGCAACCGAATTTCCTGCGGGAAATTCAGAAAAATCGCCCTTGCACCCCCCTGGCGAGCGGAGTAGCTTCGAACTCCCGTCACGGGAAAAACACGTGGCGGCCCTGCCGGAGCATGCGTACGTTCACCAGGCACATCGCATCGCGATCCTCCCTTCCGCCGATGCGCGGACAGTGCCTCGCATGTCTCCCCTCACGACCGGTCCGCGCCGCGGGCCGATCCCACCGCGAGGAGATTGCTATGTTCGAAAACCAGCAGCGCGACGACGTCGAGAAGTTCATCCACGCCGATGCCGAAACCCGTCGTCTCTTCTACCGCCACCAGGAACTCGATACCAAGCTGCACGATGCCAACATCGGCTGCCTGCCCATCGATGACAAGAGCCTGACCGGACTCAAGAAGGAAAAGCTGCAGGCCAAGGAGAAACTCCAGCGAATGTGGGAAAGCTGGCAAAAATCACGACACTGAACCGGCTGGCCGGTGCAGGACGGAAACGGGCACGGGAACGTGCCCGTTTTTTTATGGTCATCCCATACATCGTTTTGGATCGGCCGAGAAGCCGGGCATCGGTTCAGCGCGCCACCCTTTATCATGTGCGCCCAAAGGGCGAGGTCGAAGGGGCCGCGCCGGATCAACCCACGGAGTCCCAATGAGTGTTCATGACAGCGTCCTCGAACTGATCGGTCGCACCCCGATGGTGCGTGCCCAGCGCCTGGATACGGGCTGTTGCGAACTGTTCCTGAAGCTCGAGAGCGCCAATCCCGGCGGTTCGGTGAAAGACCGCATCGGCCGGTCCATGATCGAGGGCGCCGAGCGCGCCGGTAAGATCAAGCCGGGCGACACGCTGGTGGAAGGCACCGCCGGCAACACCGGCCTTGGCCTGGCGCTGGTCGCACAGCAGAAGGGCTACCGGCTGATCCTGGTCGTCCCCGACAAGATGAGCCGCGAGAAGATCTTCAACCTCAAGGCGATGGGCGCCGAGGTGGTGCTCACCCGCTCGGACGTGGCCAAGGGACATCCCGAGTACTACCAGGACATGGCCGCGCGCATCGCCCGCGAAACGCCGGGGGCCTACTTCATCAACCAGTTCGGTAACCCGGACAACCCGCTGGCGCACGTGCAGACCACCGGGCCGGAAATCCTCGAACAGCTCGATGGCAAGGTCGACGCGATCGTCGTCGGTTGCGGCTCGTCCGGCACGATGAGTGGCCTCACCGCCTATCTGCGCGAGCATTCGCCGAACACCGAGATCGTCCTGGCCGATCCGGTCGGCTCGATCCTGGCCCAGTACATCAACGAGGGTACGCTGTCGGAAAAGTCCGGCAGCTGGATGGTGGAAGGTATCGGTGAAGACTTCCTCCCGTCGATCAGCGATTTTTCGATGGTGAAGAAGGCGTATGCCATCAGCGACAAGGAAAGCTTCCTCGCCGCGCGCGAACTGCTGGCGAAAGAGGGCGTGCTGGGTGGCTCGTCCACGGGCACGCTGCTCGCCGCCGCGCTGAAGTGGTGCCGCGAACAGACCACGCCGAAGCGTGTGGTGACCCTGGTCTGCGACACCGGCAACAAGTACCTGTCGAAGATGTACAACGACTACTGGATGCTCGACAACGGCTTCCTCGAACGCGAGCGCTTCGGCGACCTGCGCGACCTCATCCTGCGTCCGTACGCCCAGCGCGACACGGTAGTGGTGAAGCCGGACGACATGCTGATCACCGCGTACAACCGCATGAAGCTGTACGACGTGTCGCAGTTGCCGGTGATGGAGGATGACCGCCTGGTCGGCATCCTGGACGAATCCGATGTGCTCCTGCACGTGCATGCGGACGAAACCCGGTTTCGTGACCCGGTGTCGACGGCGATGATCGCGTCGCCGGAAATGCTCCAGGTCACCTCGCCGATCGAGGCCCTGCTACCCGTGTTCGAGAAGGGCCATGTCGCGATCGTGATGGACGGCGAGCAGTTCCTCGGCCTCATCACCCGTATCGACCTGCTCAATTACCTGCGCCGCAAAGTCAATTAAGGAAAGGGGAAGCGTCATGTGTGGAATCGTCGCCGCAGTCGCGCAGCGTGATATCGCGCCCATTCTCATCGCCGGGCTGAAGGCCCTGGAATACCGTGGCTACGATTCCGCGGGCATGGCCATCGCCGATGGCGGCGAGATTCGCCGTGTCCGTGCGAAGGGCAAGGTCCGCGAAATGGAAGCGCTCTACGACGCCGATCCGGTGCCGGGTAGCACCGGTATCGCCCACACGCGCTGGGCGACGCATGGCGTGCCGAGCGAGAAGAACGCGCATCCGCATGTGCAGGGTCGCATCGCGATCGTGCACAACGGCATCATCGAGAACTACGCCTCGCTGCGCGAGTCGCTGAAATCCAAGGGCCGCACCTTCCACTCGGAAACCGACACCGAGGTGATGGGCGCGGTGATCGACGAGCACGTGCAGGCGGGCAAGGGGCTGCGTGAGGCGGTGACCGCCGCCGTGCGCGAACTGGAAGGCGCCTACGCCATCGCCGTCATGAGCCTGGACGAGCCGGAGCGTATCGTCGGCGCACGCCGTGGCTGTCCCTTGTTGGTCGGCATCGGCATCGGCGAGCATTTCCTGGGTTCCGACGCGCAGGCGTTGATCAAGGTCACCAACCGGATGATGTACCTCGAAGAGGACGACGTCGTCGAGATCACCCGTGACACCGTCGAGGTATTCAACCTCGATGGCCACCCGGTGGACCGCACCGCGCATGAAAGCGAGATCAGTGCCGACTCCGTCGAGCGTGGTGAATACCGCCACTACATGCAGAAGGAAATTTTCGAGCAGCCGCGCGCCGTCGCCGACACGCTGGAAGGACGCATCGGTCCGCATGGCGTGCTGCCGAACATCTTCGGCATCGACGCCGACCCCATCCTCGACAAGACCCGCGGCATCCACATCGTCGCCTGCGGCACCAGCTACCACGCTGGCATGGTCGCCAAATACTGGATCGAAGAACTGGCACGTATTCCGGTCGTGGTCGAAGTGGCCAGCGAATACCGCTACCGCGACGTGGTGGTGCCGGACAACACTTTGTTCGTGGCCGTGTCGCAGTCGGGCGAAACCGCCGACACCCTGGCTGCCATGCGTGAATCGCGCCGCCGTGGCTACCTCGCCACCTTCGCCATTTGCAATGTGCCGGAGTCCTCGGTAGTCCGCGAATCCGACCTGCGGCTGATGACGCGGGCGGGTCCGGAGATCGGTGTCGCTTCGACCAAGGCCTTCACGACCCAGCTGGCCGCCTTCGCGCTGCTGGCGCTGGATCTCGGCCGCCGCCGTGGCCTGGACGGCGCGCGCTATCTCGACCACTGCAAGGAGCTACAGTCGTTGCCGCGCTACATCGAGAACGCGCTGAAGACCGAGCCCGAGGTCCTGAAGATCGCCGACCACTTCATCAACAAGCAGCACGCGCTGTTTCTGGGGCGGGGCGCGCAGTATCCGGTGGCCCTGGAAGGCTCGCTGAAGCTCAAGGAGATCTCCTATATCCACGCTGAGGCCTACCCGGCGGGCGAGTTGAAGCATGGCCCGCTGGCGCTCGTGGACGAGAACATGCCGATCGTCGCCGTGGCGCCGAACGGTCCGCTGCTGGATAAGTTGAAGTCCAACCTGCAGGAAGTCCGGGCGCGTGGCGGCGAGCTGATCGTGTTCGCCGATGAACGTGCCGAGATGGACACGGACTCCGACCATATCGCCACCGTGCGTGTGGACGGCGGCGGCGACCTGATCGCCCCGGCGGTGTTTACCGTGCCGATGCAGCTGCTGGCGTACCACGTGGCGGTGCAGCGCGGGACCGATGTGGATCAACCGCGGAACCTGGCCAAGTCGGTGACGGTGGAATGAGCGACCAGCCGTACATCCATGCCCTGGCCGATGTGCAGTCGTTGCGCATCGGCGAGCGGACGCGAGTGTGGCAGTTCGTCGTGATCCTGCCGGGCGCGGCCATCGGTGACGACTGCAATATCTGCTCGCATTGTTTTATCGAGAATGACGTGGTCGTCGGCGATCGGGTGACGGTGAAGAGTGGGGTGCAGTTGTGGGATGGGTTGCGGCTTGAGGATGATGTTTTTGTCGGGCCGAATGTGACGTTTACGAATGACCGGTTTCCGCGGTCGCGGGAGTACAGCCAGCCGTTTCAGCAGACGGTGGTCCGGTCCGGTGCATCGATAGGCGGAGGCGCCACGATCCTGCCTGGTCTTGAGATTGGCCCCAGGGCGATGATCGGCGCTGGGGCGGTGGTTACGCACGACGTGCCTGAAAGGGCGATTGTGGTCGGAAATCCCGCGCGCGTGATCGGTTATGTGGACGACGCGCCGTCCCATGGCGGTGACGCCGTCTAGGGCCTGATGTCGTCAGGCTTCGTGGGGCCGGGGATGCCCAGGTAGAACAGGCGCTTCATTTCCCTTCGCCCGCGGGTGACGGCGTCCATGACCAGGCCACACACCAGCGCGATCGCCGCCACGAGCGCCAGGCCCGTGGACAGCAGCGCCGTGGGAAGCCGTGGCACTTCATGGGTGGCAAGGTACGTCGTGAGCAACGGTACGGCGATGGCGATGCCGACGGCAAGCGACAGCGCGCCGACGAGCCCGAAGAAATGAAGGGGGCGCTCCGCGACGAACAGGCGCAGGATCATCCGCAGGATGCGCAGACCGTCCTTGTAAGTCGAAAGCTTGCTCTCCGAGCCTTCTTGCCGGGTCGAGTAGGGCGTGTCCACTTCACTCCACGGCATGCGCAGTTCCAGCGCATGCACGGTCAGTTCCGTTTCCGTCTCGAAGCCGGCGGACAGGGCGGGGAAGGATTTCACGTAGCGGCGAGTGAATACCCGGTAGCCGGATAACATATCCGTGAATGTGCCGCCGAAGATCATGGCTACGCAGCCGGTAAGCAGCCGGTTGCCGAACCGGTGCCCGCTACGGTAAGCCCCCGCGAGGTTGTCGTCCTTACGAGCGCCGACCACCATGTCAGCCCCGTCGTGCAGCAGTCGTTCGATCATCGCTGGCGCACTGGAAGCGTCATAGGTCGCGTCCCCGTCGACCAGGACATAGAGGTCGGCATCCACGTCCGCGAACATGCGCCGCACCACGTTGCCCTTGCCGCGGAGGCCCACCGTGCGCACGATCGCCCCAGCCTCCCTGGCGACATCGACCGTGCGGTCCGTGGAGGCATTGTCGAACACGTGGATGCGGGCATGCGGTAGCGCGGTGCGGAAGTCCCGGATCACCCTGGCGATCGCCAATGCCTCGTTGAAGCAGGGGATCAGTACGGCGACTTCCTGGCCGTGGCCCGGAGTATCTGTCTGCATGTGACGTTCGTCCTTCGGAGGATCGGGGCGCTTCAATCCGGCGATTGTATAATCGCCGGCGCCGCCACCGGGGCGTGCCAAAGAGGGGATCGCCTTGGTTCACTGGAAGGAAGCATGGACGTCGCGCCTGGCTTGGCTGCTGCCCCTGGCGATGTTCCTGGGCCTCGTCCTTTTCCATGCGGACCTCCCCGGCATCTACATGGACGCGGCGAACCCCGACTTCCTCGCGGCGCAATGGCTGCATCGCGGGCATAACCCGGGGGCGGGCATACCGTCGAAGATTTTCCCCATCCTCGGCAGCTTCTACCACGGGTTGCAGAACGCCTACCTGGGTCTGCCCTTTTTCGCTGTAGCCGGCTTCAGCGTCACGTCCCTGCGCCTCGAACAGGCGGTGTTCGGCGTTATCCTGCTCCTCGCGCTGTACCACCTGACCCGCCGGCTCACGGGGTCGCGCGGGCTGGCCGTTGCCGTCTGCGTCGGTCTCGCGACGGAACTCGCGTTCACCGCGTCGTTCCGTACGCAGTTCTACATCGTGCTGGGTGGCGCGGCGTGGTTCATCCTGTCGATACTGCTTGCACTTCCCGCCGAGGCCGGATCCCGGATCGTGCGACGCAGGGTTTTCTGGTCCGGCGTGTGTTTCGGCCTCGCCAGTTATGGTTACTTCGTCCTGTCGTTCTTCGCACCCGCCATGGCCGTGCTGGTTGCATGCTGGGTTCCGCGCCGTGACTGGGGGCGCTGGGTAGCGGGTGCCGCCTTGGGCGTAAGCCCCTTCCTGCTCGGCTTCCTGTCGCTGCTGGCGAAGAAACACGGCCTGGAGCCGACGCTCGAGTTCGTGCGCGGGATGCTGGGTCAACTGAAACCCTTCGACGCCAGTGGGGCTTCGGGGGGCAACTTCGCTTACGCATGGAACATGGTCGGTTTGGCGACGAGCGATGCCGCCAACGAGGGCATGATCTTCGGCCAGGCGATATCCAATCCATGGGGTGCAAGCAAGATATGGTGGCTTGCTTGCAGTATCCTGGGCCTGATCGTACTCGGCATCTTTCATGTGGTCGGACGTCAGCCGCGCTTAGCAATCGCGATCTTGCCGACATTCATGCCGATCTCGTTTGTCGCGGTCGCTTCCCTGTTCGGTCATCGGCTCTGGGCCCACCACTTCAGCGTGCTGCTGCCGTTCGTCTACCTTTTGCCCGCGTTGCTGATGACCCAGATCCTTGCGATGGTTCGCCAACCGTTCCCCCGCGTGCGTACCGCCCTTCTCGTGGTGCTGGCGACCGTGGCAGTCGGCGGCAACTTGTTCCAGCAGGCTCGCTTTCACGAATGGCTGGTCAAGACGGGAGGCCGGGGGCACAGCAGCGACGCGTTGACGACGCTGGCCGTCGAGGCGCGCGGCGTACCGAAGAACGTCGCCTACCTGTTCCCTGATTGGGGATTCTTCACCTCGTTCGCTTTCCTCACGGGGAACCGGGTTACCTACCGCGTGGACGTCGAGCCTCGGACGATCGACCAGCTCAAGAACGACGGCATCACCGAATTTCGGCTCGTTTACTGGAACGCAGGCGATGAGGATCGCTATCGGCGGGTCTTGCAGGTCAGCGGCGTACCCTCCGCGGAACCTCGTACGTTCCTTTCCCGGGAGGGCGAGCCGGTATTCCATTGGCTGCTCGGTAGCCTTGGCGAGGGCCCTCGGCCTTGAGGGGCGGGGCCCGTACGGCGACAATAGAACGCTGACTTGCCGGAACCACGCTCATGAAGTGTTTCAAAGCCTACGACATCCGCGGCCGTGTACCCGATGAGCTGAACGAAGACATCGCATACCGACTCGGTCGTGCTTTCGCGCGTACGGTGGGCGAGGGTGCCGTCGTCGTTGGCTTCGACATCAGGCGTGACAGTCCCGGTCTCGCGGAGGCCATAGTCCGGGGGCTCACTGACGAAGGTCGCGACGTGGTCGACATCGGGCTGTGCGGCACGGAAGAGGTTTACTTCCAGACCTTCCATCGCGAGGTCGCCGGCGGGATCATGGTTACCGCGAGCCACAATCCCATCGACTATAACGGGATGAAACTGGTGCGCGAGGGCGCGCGGCCTATTAGTGGGGATACGGGGCTGCGTGATATCGAGCGCTTGGTGGAAGAAAACGCCTTTGGCGAACCGTCCGCCGTGCGCGGCGGCGTTGTCCATGATCACGACAAGAGTGCCTATATCCGGCACTTGTTGGGTTATATCGATCCTGCGACGTTCAAGCCCCTGAAGGTGGTGGTGAACGCTGGCAACGGTGGCGCAGGAAGGATCGTCGACCTGCTCGAGGCGCACCTTCCGCTGCGGTTCGTGCGCGTCAATCACGAGCCCGACGGCAGCTTTCCCAATGGTATTCCTAACCCACTGCTGCCAGAGAACCGTTCGGCCACGGCCGATGCCGTACGCGAACATGGAGCTGACTTCGGCATCGCCTGGGACGGCGATTTCGATCGCTGCTTCCTGTTCGATGCGCGCGGTGAGTTCATCGAGGGCTATTACATCGTCGGCTTGCTGGCGGCGCAGATCCTGGAGAAGCATCCGGGTGCGAAGATCATCCATGATCCTCGGCTGACGTGGAACACGATCGACATGGTGAAACGGGCAGGTGGCGTAGCCATCGAAAGCAAGACGGGCCACGCGTTCATCAAGGAGCGGATGCGCGCTGAGGACGCGATCTACGGTGGTGAGATGAGCGCGCACCACTACTTCCGCGAGTTCGCCTATTGCGATTCGGGGATGATTCCCTGGCTGCTCGTCGCAGAGCTATTGTCGCGGGTGGGTACGAGTCTTGCGGACATGCTGGCTGAACGCATGGCCGCCTATCCCTGCAGCGGCGAAATCAATTTCGTCGTGGACGATGCGAAGGCGGCAGTCGCGCGCGTCCTCGCGTATTACGAGAAAGATGCGCCTTCGCTGGAATACATTGACGGCACCAGCGCCGATTTTGGAGCGTGGCGCTTCAATCTACGCTCGTCGAACACGGAGTCGTTGCTGCGCCTCAATGTGGAATCGCGAGGCGATTCCACACTCATGGCGGTGCGGACGGCCGAGCTTTCCCGGCTGATCCAGGATTAGCCCGCCCTGCCGTACACGTCGTCGAAGCGAACGATGTCGTCTTCCCCGAGGTAGCTTCCCGACTGCACTTCGATCAGTTCGACCGGAAGCTTCCCCGGGTTGCGAAGGCGGTGCTTGCTGCCCAGTGGCAGGTAGGTGCTCTGGTTTTCCGAAAGCAGGAAGACGTTGTCATCGCACGTGACTTCGGCCACGCCTTTAACGACGATCCAGTGCTCCGCCCGGTGGTGGTGCATCTGCAGGCTGAGCGCGGCGCCTGGCTTGACGACGATGCGCTTTACCTGGAACCGATCGCCGGATTCCAGTGAGTCGTAGCTGCCCCAGGGCCTGTGGACGACGCGATGGAGGTCGTGTTCGGTGCGGCCTGCGGCCTTCAGTTGTTCGACGACCTTCTTGACGTCCTGCGACGCGTCGCGGCGGGCGACCAACGTGGCGTCGGGCGTCGTGACGACCACGACATCATCGAGCCCTATCGTGGCCACCAGATGACGGTCGTGGGACCTGACCAGGGAGCCGCGTGTGTCGAGGGCGATGACGTCACCTTCGAGATGATTGCCGTTGGCGTCTTTCTCTGCGGCAAGCCAGAGAGCGTCCCACGAACCGATGTCACTCCAGCCACAGGTGACGGGAACCACAGCAGCCCGCGTCGTCTTTTCCATGACTGCATAGTCTATGGAATCGCCAGGCGCGGCAGCGAATGCTTCGTGGTCAAGCCTGATGAAATCGAGATCCTTGTTCGCTTTGCCGAAAGCGGTTTCCACGGCCTGCCGCATGGCCGGCGCGAACTGGTTCAATTCTTCGAGGTAACGAGATGCGCGGAAAAGGAACATGCCGGAGTTCCAGTCGTATTCGCCGCTGGCGAGATACTGATCCGCGATCTCCTGTTTTGGCTTCTCAACGAACTGGCTGACCCGGAAGGTGTCGCCTTCAAGTGCCTCGCCGCGACGGATATACCCGAACCCCGTTTCGGCACGATCAGGACGAATGCCGAAAGTAACGAGCCAACCCTGTTCGGCCAGTGGACGGGCCCGGGCAACAGCGGCCGCGAAAGAGGCGCTGTCGCCTATCAGATGATCCGCGGGAAGTACGAGGATCAGGGCGTCCGGATCCTTCTGGATGGCCTGCATGGCGCCCACCGCTATCGCCGGCGCCGTGTTCCTGGCTGTCGGCTCGAGGAGGATGCTGGCTCCCTCCACGCCAAGTTCCTGCAACTGCTCCGCCGCAAGGAAGCGCTGATCGTCGCTTGCAACGACGATGGGTGCGGCGACGTCGGGAAGACCGCGAGCGCGCTGGATGGTCTGCTGAAACAGCGTTTCCTTCCCGGCAAGGGAGAGGAATTGTTTAGGCAGGTTGCGACGCGAAATCGGCCAGAGGCGCGTGCCACTACCGCCACTGAGGATGAGGGGGATCAGCATGGTTGCCTCACTGCGATGCGAGCGAGTGGACGATATCGTGCAGGCCGTCGTGCCAAACCGGTAGGGCATGACGGAAGGTCTCCGCAAAGCTTCGGTTGTCTAGCACCGAGTAGGCAGGACGGCGCGCAGGCGTGGGGAAGTCGCTCGAGCCAATGGGATGAACCACAGGCCGCCGCGCAAGGACTCCGGCAGTAACGGCTTCGTCGAATATCGCTTCGGCAAAGCCGTGCCACGTCGTCTCGCCGCTGGCGGTCAGATGGTAGGTGCCCGTGAGCGCAGAGCGGTTGGACTCCCCGACAAACCGATCGATGGCGACGATGCTCCCTTCGACGATAAGGGTGGTCGTTGTCGGTGTTCCGCGTTGGTCGGCAACCACTTTGAGTTCATCGCGGTCGTGGCCGAGACGCAACATGGTCTTCAGAAAGTTGTGCCCCACCGTCGAATACACCCATGCGGTGCGCAGGATCAGGTGGTCCGCGCCGCTCGCACGGAGCGCCAGTTCGCCGGCGAGCTTGCTTCGACCGTAGGCGCCTTGCGGGCCGGTGGCCGCATCGGGGACGTATGGCGTTCGAGCGTCCCCGGGGAAGACATAGTCCGTGGAGTAGTGGATCACTCCCGCACCCCTCGTCGCAGCCCAGTGACCCAGGATACCGGGGGCATGTCCGTTGACGGCCGTAGCAGTCGCTTCGTCCGTCTCCGCCTTGTCCACGGCCGTATACGCCGCCGCATTGACGATGAGATCCGGGTTTACATCGTCCAGGACGGCTCGCAATGCGCTCTCGTTGGCGATGTCGGCCCGCAAGCCCCTGGTACCTGCGGGAACGTTCCCATCGCGGGACGCGGCGATCAATTCACCGCGAGCGGCGAGACCGCCCTGGGCAATGAACGTCTGCCCAAGCTGGCCCTGGGCGCCCAGCAACAGGATTCTCACGCCAGGTACTCCGGGAGCCTGCCTGCGGGAACCTCGGCCAGAAGCGGGGCTTTCGCATCCTTGTCAGACAACAAGGGCGACGACACTGGCCAGTCGATACCAATGGCGGGGTCGTCCCAGCGCACGCCGCCGTCAGCCTTGGCGTCGTAGAGGTCGGTGCATTGATATGAGAACGTCGCGTGTTCGGACACGACGCAGAAGCCATGGGCGAAGCCCTCCGGTATCCAGAAGTGCCGATGGTTCTCCGCAGTCAACATCACGCCTGCCCACTGGCCAAACGTGGGAGAGCCACGCCGAATATCGACAGCGACGTCGTAGACCTCTCCCTCGAGTACGCTGACCAGCTTCCCCTGGGGATTGGGCCACTGGTAGTGCAGGCCCCGAAGCACGCCGCGCGCAGAGCGGGAGACATTGGACTGGACAAACTTGCGATCTATGCCCGCACCGCGGAATTTCGCCTCGTTGTAACTCTCGTAGAAAAAGCCCCGGGAATCACCGAAAACCTGCGGCTCGATCACTACGCATCCGGGCAAGTTGGTCTCGATGAACTTCATCCGACGTAGCCCTGGTTGATCAGGTTCTGGAGGTATTGGCCGTAACCGGTCTTGGCCAGCGGTTCGGCAAGGCGCAGGAGTTGCTCGGCATCGATCCATTTGTTGACGTAGGCGATTTCCTCAGGGCAGCAGACCTTCAGACCCTGGCGGTTTTCGATAGTCTGGATGTACTCGCCGGCTTCCATCAGCGATTCGTGCGTTCCGGTATCAAGCCACGCGTATCCACGACCCAGTTGCTCGAGATGTAGCGAATGGTCATTCAGATAACAGCGGTTGAGATCGGTGATCTCAAGCTCACCACGTGCAGACGGCTTCAGGTCGGCCGCGTAATCGACGACCCGGTTGTCATAGAAGTAAAGACCGGTAACGGCATAGTTCGACTTTGGGTTAGTCGGTTTTTCTTCAAGGCCGACGACTTTGCCACTGGCATCGAACTCCGCCACACCGTAGCGCTCCGGATCCTTTACAAAGTAGCCGAACACGGTGGCGCCGTTACTCCGGGTTGCAGCACGCTTCATGCGTTCGGTCAGGCCCACACCGTAGAAGATATTATCGCCCAGCACGAGACAGCTCGGGTCCTTGCCAATGAAATCCTTGCCGATGATGAAAGCCTGGGCGAGGCCATCGGGAGAGGGCTGCACGGCATAGGTGATGTTGATGCCCCACTGGCTGCCATCACCGAGCAGGCGCTGGAACAGGGCCTGCTCATGCGGGGTGTTGATGACCAAGACATCACGAATACCTGCCAGCATGAGGGTCGCCAGCGGGTAATAGATCATCGGCTTGTCATACACGGGCAAGAGCTGCTTGCTTACCGCGTGCGTGATGGGATAGAGCCGGGTGCCGGACCCGCCCGCGAGGATGATGCCCTTGGTCGTCATGCGCCGAGTCGCTCCAGTTTGTAGCTGCCGTCGAGGATGCCCTGTACCCAGGGTTTGTTTTCCAGATACCACTGGACCGTCTCGCGGATGCCCGTTTCAAAGGTATGCGCTGGGGTCCAGCCCAGCTCATTCTTGAGCTTGCTCGCGTCGATCGCATAACGACGATCATGGCCGGGGCGATCGCGAACGAAGGTGATCAGGCTTTCGTGCGGCTGGCCGCTCGCGAGCGGCGCAACGTCGTCAAGGATGGCGCAGATAGTCTTGACGACGACGACGTTCGCCCGTTCGGAATTACCGCCCACGTTGTAGGTTTCACCGACGCGGCCGGCCTCGAGCACCCGGTGAATGGCATTGCAGTGGTCTTCCACAAAGAGCCAGTCGCGGACGTTCATGCCGTCGCCGTAGATCGGGAGCGACTCTCCGGCTAGAGCCTTTTGAATGACCAGTGGGATGAGCTTTTCCGGAAATTGGTACGGACCATAGTTGTTCGAGCAGTTAGTGGTCAGTACGGGGAGCCCATAGGTATGGTGGAAGGCACGGACAAGGTGATCCGAGGCGGCCTTCGACGCGGAGTAGGGTGAATTCGGCGCGTAGGGCGTCGTCTCCGTGAAATACCCCTCGTCTCCGAGTGACCCGTAGACCTCGTCCGTGGAAACGTGCAGGAAGCGGAACGATTCCACCGCGTCGCCTTCCAGACCACGCCAGTAGTCGCGCGTGGCTTCGAGCAGGCCGAGGGTGCCGACGACATTGGTCTCGATAAACGCCGCTGGACCGTCGATCGAGCGGTCGACGTGGCTTTCAGCCGCAAAGTTCACCACGGCATCTGGTCGATGCTCGGAAAGCAGAGTCTTGATGAGCTCACGGTCGCCGATGTCACCCTTGACGAACGTGTGCAGGGGGGTATCTTCGAGCGCGGCGAGCGTCTGTAGGTTTCCCGCGTAGGTCAACTTGTCCAGGTTGACGACACGGTTACCGGCGGCCACGGCCTTCAGGACGAAGTTCGCGCCAATGAACCCAGCGCCGCCCGTAACTAGTAATGTTTTCATACTGTCCTCTTCCTATCGGACCGCCAGCGGTGGCCCGGTTCAGCGTAGCGCCCGTATTACTGCCGCCGTTTGACGTCGGCTGGCGGCGCCAGCGCCTATCTGGCGGGTCGCCAAGTGTAATATGTCCAGATGGTCCGGCTAGATTGAATGTAAATTCAAGCTGAATATCGGGCGCAATTCCCAGGAAAATCAATGACCTCCAAGACATCCGACGTCCGCGGATTGGGTACTCGTGCTATCCACGCGGGCCAATCTCCTGATCCGAGCACCGGCGCCATCATGACGCCGATCTATGCGACGTCCACTTACGTACAGTCAAGCCCGGGCAAACATCAGGGTTACGAGTATTCCCGTAGCCAGAATCCGACGCGGATGGCGTACGAGCGTTGCGTCGCCGATCTCGAGGGTGGCGTAGCGGGATTCGCATTCGCTTCAGGGCTGGCCGCAGCCGCCACTGTCCTCGACTTGCTCGACTCGGGCAGCCATGTCATCGCCATGGACGATCTGTACGGCGGTTCATACCGGTTGTTTGAGCGGGTGAGGAAGCGAAGCGCAGGGCTCGCGTTCGACTTTGTCGATCTCAATAACCCTGCGGCGCTCAAGGCCGCCTTGAAGCCGACGACCCGCATGATCTGGGTCGAAACACCGACGAATCCGATGCTGAAGCTCGTCGATCTACGCAAGGTCGCGGCGTTCGCCAAGAAGCATGGCCTCCTTCTGGTCGTCGACAATACGTTTTGCTCGCCCATGCTTCAGCGTCCCATTGAATGGGGCGCCGACATGGTGCTGCATTCGGCCACGAAATACCTGAATGGCCACTCGGACATGGTCGGTGGCATGGTGGTCGCGGCTCATGCCGAGGTCGCCGAGCAGATGGCATTCCTGCAAAACTCCGTGGGCGCGATTGCAGGTCCCTTCGATGCATTTCTCGCGATGCGTGGTGTGAAGACGCTGCATCTCCGCATGCGCCAGCATTGCCAGAGCGCCATGGATCTTGCCCACTGGCTTGAACGGCATTCGACGGTGAGCCGCGTCATTTACCCGGGCCTGAAGAGTCATCCGCAACATGCGTTGGCCCGTCGTCAAATGGATGGCTACGGTGGAATTATCTCAGTAGAGGTCAAGGGCGGCCTTTCACGAGCCAGGAAAATACTCGAACGTTGTGAGCTCTTCGCACTGGCGGAATCGCTTGGCGGTGTCGAGAGCTTGATCGAGCATCCCGCCATCATGACGCATGCGTCTGTTCCCGCCGCGAACCGAAAGCGTCTGGGCATTACGGACGGGCTGATCCGCTTATCTGTGGGCGTCGAAGACGTCGAAGACCTGCGCGCCGAACTCGCTTTGGCATTGCGCTAACACGGACGTCCCTTTTTTTCTCAGTACGGTTCACATGACTGGCTTATCAACATCTACATCGACGGGGAATCCTTCCTGGTTCAGGCGGCTGATAGGGCCGTTCTCGGCCCTTCTTTGGCATAGGAGCCTGGTCTGGGAGCTCAGCAAGCGCGACGTGCTGGGTCGGTATCGTGGTGCGAGTTTTGGGCTCCTGTGGGCGCTGATCAGCCCATTTCTGATCCTCGGTGTCTATACACTCGCCTTCGGCTTTGTCATGAAGAACAAGTGGCCGCAGGTCGAGGGTGGAGAGACTCACTTCTCCATTATTCTTTTCGTCGGACTGATCGTGCACGGCATATTGGCCGAGTGCCTGAGCCGAGCGCCCGGCCTCGTCGTGTCTCAGCCTAACTTCGTCAAAAAAGTCATCTTTCCCCTGGAAATACTTCCCTGGCCAATGCTCCTATCGGCCTTGTTTCATGCCTTCATGAACGCGCTGGTCTTCATGGTGCTGCGTGCGTTGCTGGAAGGGAGCGTTGCCTGGACGATGGTGCTGTTTCCGATCGTGATCCTTCCATTGGCCATGCTTTCGCTGGGCATTTCGTGGGGTCTCGCGGCACTGGGTGTCTATCTCCGTGATATCGGACAGATAACGGGTGTGCTGTCGACGGCTCTTCTGTTCATGTCGTCGGCAATGATTCCGCTCGCGTCGATACCTGAGCAGTATCGATTCTGGTTCAAGTTGAACCCCTTGACGTTCATCATTGATCAGGCACGCGAAGTGTGCCTATGGGGCCGCATGCCAGACTGGCAGGGTCTGGGGATCTACGGACTCGTCGCGCTCGTGGTGATGTATGTCGGATACGGTTGGTTTGTATCCACGCAGCGAGGCTTTGCCGATGTGCTCTGACAAGGCGATCTCGGTGGCTGGCGTTGCAAAGGCATTCCCGATCTACGAGAAGCCACATCACCGCCTCATGCAGATGCTCAGTCCGAAAGGCAGTAAGGGGCGATGGTTTAGAGAATTTCACGCATTGCGAGGAGTGAGTTTCGACGTGGGCCGAGGGGAAACGGTAGGCATCATCGGTCGGAACGGTTCCGGCAAGTCCACGCTGTTGCAGATCATCTGCGGAACCCTGTCCCCGTCATCCGGCATGGTCGAGGTGAATGGCCGGGTCGCCGCGCTCCTTGAGCTCGGAGCGGGCTTCAATCCCGAATTCACTGGCAGAGAAAACGTCTACCTCAATGGCAGCCTTCTGGGGCTCTCACGCGATGAAATCGATGCACGTTACGAGGATATCCTTGCGTTTGCAGGCATCGGAGACTTTATCGATCAGCCGGTAAAGACGTATTCGAGTGGCATGTACGTGCGTCTGGCCTTCGCAGTGGCGAGCAACGTCAAGCCGGATATCTTGATCGTCGATGAAGCACTGGCTGTTGGCGACGCCAAGTTCCAGGCGAAATGCTTTGCGCGCTTGAAGAATCTTCGTGATGCAGGCACGACGATCCTGTTCGTGTCGCATTCGACCGAGCAGATAGTCACGCACTGCGATCGCGCGGTGCTTCTGGATGGAGGCGTCGTTGTCGCTGACGGGGAGCCCAAAGTGGTGGTGAATCAGTATCTCGACCTGCTGTTCGGTGTCGATAATCCAGCGCTGGAAGGCGACGCCCTGTCGATGAACGATTCCGACGAGCACGTAGGCCAGGATCTCCTCGACGACAGCGATCCGAGCCATAGCGACCCGTTTTCCATGCGGCCTAATTACAACAGTCACGAATATCGCTGGGGTGATCGACGCGCGCTCCTCCGCGATTTTTCCCTGCAAGCAGGGGGGGTACAGAATCCTACGTCCGTTCCGACCGGCGAAACGATCAGGCTTGCGTTGGCCATTCAGTTTGTACGCACGGTTCATCGGCCCATACTCGGTATAGCCGTCAAGAACAAGGAAGGAGTGACCGTTTACGCCACGAATTCTGAGATGCTTGACGTGACGGAATTTCCCCAGCTTGGCGAAGCGGGTACTACGGCGCGTGTAGACCTCGACTTTAACTGCTCCATGGGAGCAGGCGATTACTTCATCTCGCTTGGCGTGGCCAGTCGGGACGGCTCCGAGGTGATTCCGCACGATCGTCGCTACGACGCCATCCATCTGCACGTGTTGGGATCGTCCTTTGTGGGCTTCAGTAACCTAGAGCTCCAGATGCGCATGCCCGCCAATTGAAGAATATGAATATGAAAGAACAGATCAGGACCTCCCTGGCGGCACAATACGACGTTCACGACAAGCTCTGGCTGCCGAAAGGACAGGCGCCAGAGTTCGGCTATTCGGATGGGGACGATACCGAGAATCGCATCTACTCGATCATCTCTCGCGCGGACGATGTGTCGCTTTTCTCGCCTGAGCTTAAGTCGGCCCAAACGGATTGGGCGGCTCGATATCATCTCAGCGCGACGCGAGCCAACCTTCTTCGCCCGATAAGCGACATTCTTTCGGGAAGCGTCCTGGAGATCGGTTCTGGCTGCGGAGCCATTTCGCGATTCCTTGGCGAGTTGGGCGGCGATGTTCTCGGTGTAGAGGGGAGCGCGCGCCGAGCGGCCATTGCCGCTTCACGTTGCCGCGATCTTCCGAATGTCAATGTCATTAACGAAGTCTTCGATGACTTTTCCGTTGATTCAAAATTCAACACGGTCACGCTCATCGGCGTGCTTGAGTACGCCTCGATTTATGGAAAGGCAGAAGATCCGGCCAGGGCGTGGCTGAAGAAGGCCTATGAGTGTCTGGAAGACGGCGGACATCTTGTGGTTGCCATCGAGAACCAGCTCGGGCTCAAATACCTGGCTGGAATGCCTGAGGATCATTTGGCGCAGGCGATGTTTGGCGTCAACGATTTGTACACCAAGGGCACAGCGACGACCTATGGGAGGGTGGAGCTGACGTCCATGCTGCGGGATGCCGGCTTCGAGTCTGTCGAAGTGGCCCTCCCATTCCCTGACTACAAGTTGCCTACGTCAGTACTTTTACCGAGAGCGTGTGACGGGAGCTACCCAGAATTTGACGCATCGGCATTTGCGCGACAAAGCGTCAAGGCCGATGCGCAGTTGATTCACGCCCCTCTCTTTTCCCTTGGTCAGGCATGGGGGGTGGTTGGTCGAAACGAACTTCTTCCGGATCTTGCAAACTCATTCCTCCTGGTTGCCCGGAAGGGGCGCGAGCCGGCCTCCTGGGCTACAAACGGTCCCATTGCGCATCACTTTGCAACCGAGCGACTGGCGGCGTACTGCAAGCAGATTTCGTTCGTTCCCGAAGTTGGCCGCATAACGGTGCGCAAGGCCTTGCTTGCCGGTGATTTCCATGCGTATGAATCGCGACCCATTTCGCTCGATCTGCGTGATGAAGACTACATCGTCGGCTCGAACCACGCCGATCACTTTGAACGTATCGTCGCAGCGCCCGGCTGGCAAATCGCCGACGTGGTTGCGTGGTTTAGAGAGTGGCAGGAAGCATTGCATTCGGCTCTTCGGGAGCAGGGCGAAGATGTGCCCAAAGACTTGTATTCGTCCCTCGCCGGTTGGACGATCGACGCTCTTCCTCGCAACCTCATGCGGATGCCTTCAGGTGAACTGAAGTTCATTGACCTTGAATGGCGTTGGCATGCGGGGGTTGAGTTTGGCTACCTGGCCTATCGCGCCATTACGGTAGCGATGGTATCGGTCAGCGCGGTCGGTCGCCCCGCGGACGAGCGACACGTGTTTATCCGTTATGTTTTGGAGGACGTCCTCCGTGCGTGTCAAATGAACCTTTCTACGGCCGATCTTGAGCGCTACGTGGAAATGGATGGTCTGCTTCGCAAGCTCGCCTATGGAACGAGCGACGACTTCAGTGTCGCCCAGTTCGCCACCTTCCAGGTTCCTATACTGCCCGACGTCACATCGCTGATCATGGGGGCGGCAGACCAGGATCGTGCCACTGCCGCTCGGCTACAGAGCATGACGGAGGAGCGTGCCGACTTCGAGATGAAGTACGCGGAACACTGTCGGGAGCAGGAGCGTGTGGGTGCCGAACTTGCATCCACCAAGGCTGTGCTTGCCGATAGGTTGGTAGAGTTGGAGAGACGGGGGCAGCGCGAAGCCCAGTTGGTGCAACGCGAAAGTGATCTTCTCAATCAGCTCGCGAGCTACGAGGAGCGTTTAGCGTCCCTGCAGCTTGCAAACGCTGAAGTCAATCAAAAGCTGTCGGCGGTCCTGTCGTCGAAGAGCTGGCGGCTTATGGCGCCACTCAGAGTTATTCGACGCACGGCGACTAACGGCTCTGCCCGATCGGTCGCAGGGCGCGGCGCGCGCTTTCTCTATCGGCGCCTTCCACTGAGCGTGGGCGTCAAGCGTCGAATCAAGGCGGCGGTCGAGGGTGTCCTTCGTCCGACGATGCGGGCTGGGTCCGCCGACGTTCCTCATGTCCAAACGGATGCGTGGGGTAATTCGCAAATCGCATCAACGGTCGTGCCTTTCAACGATTACGTTGATATCGCTACGACGCCTATGGTGAGCGATGAGATTGATGTCAGGCTGATAGCGTTTTATCTGCCTCAATTTCACCCCATTCCGGAAAACGACAGGTGGTGGGGGCGAGGTTTCACTGAGTGGACCAACGTCGCCAAGGCCAAACCGCAGTATCCGGGCCACCATCAACCCCAGCTTCCGGGCGAGCTAGGCTTTTATGACTTGCGCATCGTCGATGTCATGGCGCGCCAAGTCGAACTGGCGAAGTTGTATGGCATCGCCGGCTTCTGCTTTCATTACTACTGGTTTGGCGGCAAGCGCCTTTTGGAACGCCCGATTAATCAGTTTGTCCAGAGCGACATCCAGTTTCCGTTCTGTATCTGCTGGGCAAACGAGAATTGGACTCGGCGTTGGGACGGCCTGGATGGGGAAGTTCTCATCGGTCAAAGCCATTCCCCCGAAGATGATCTTGCGTTCATCGAAGCGCTCGCCCCCCTTGTGCGGGACCCTCGCTATATCCGGGTCAACGGAAAGCCACTCGTTATCGTCTATCGCCCATCCGTTTTGCCCGACGCCGCGGCAACTCTCGAAAGATGGCGGACGTATTGCCGTGATGCAGGCGTCGGCGAAATCTTCATGGCCATGGTCCAATTTGACGTGGACGATCCGCGAATCTATGGCTTTGACGCCGCCATAGAATTCCCGCCGCATAAGTTGGCGCGGAACCTTGAGGCCATCAATCACCTAGTCGAGGGATTGAATCCGGATTTTTCCGGGGCCGTCGTGGACTATCAGGCCATCGTTGATCGCGCGTCCCAGGTGAGGAACGAGGGATTCAACCTCATCAGGGGTGTCTTTCCGTCGTGGGATAATGAGGCGCGCAAGCCGGGGCGTGGATACATGTTTCACGGCGCCACCCCGGAGCGCTATCGCGGATGGCTTCGTCAGAGCCTGGAGTTCGCACGCAGCAACCCCATAGAGGGCGAGAGGATGGTGTTCGTCAACGCCTGGAACGAATGGGCTGAGGGCGCGCACCTTGAACCTGATGCTAGGTTCGGTTACTCGTTTCTGGCGGCGACGCGTGAGGCGCTCTTGGAGAGGAGCGGGACAGGCGATGCCGGGCACGGTTACTCGTTTCTGTCGACCACGCGTGGTGCGTGTTCGAAGCGAAGCGATGCTGAGCGAATCGTCATCGTCTCGCACGACGCTCACCCGCACGGTGCACAATATCTGTCCCTGCATATCGCGCGGGATCTCAGCGAGGTTTTCGGCCTCCAGGTCGATATCGTCGTTCTGGGCGATGGGCCGCTGCTTTCGAAGTTTCGCGAAGTCGCCGACGTGCATGTTCTCTCCGGCGTGTCGCAAAACGGCGCTGAGGCGCTTGAGTTGGCCGAACGTTTGGCGGCCACGTCGCGCCATGCCATCGTGAATTCCGCCGCGTCCGGGCTGTTCTCTGGAGTGCTCTCTGCAGCAGGGTTTGGGGTAGCCTCGCTCGTGCATGAGCTGCCGGGTGTCATCAGTGAATACGAATTGCAAGAGCACGCACGCACCATGGCAAAGTCGTCACGGCGTCTGCTGTTCCCCTCCACTATCGTTCGAGACGGCTTTGCTAACTTTGCGTCCTTGAGCGAGACGTCAGTCGAGATTCGGCCACAAGGTACCTTCACCCGAAATCGCTGGCGCGGCGTGTCGGACCGCAGCACGCCACGAAGCACGCTGCGAAATAAGCTGGGGCTCCCGACGGATGCTGAGGTTGTGCTTGCCGTCGGTTACGCCGACCTTCGGAAAGGCGTTGATCTTCTGGTTCGTGCTGGACTGGAGATTCTCGGACGTGGGCGGGACACACATTTCGTATGGGTGGGCCACGTCTGCGAGTCGATCGTCGCTGAGCTGAGCACTGAAATTAAGGATCGGGGGTTTGAAAAGAACTTCCATTTTGTCGGAATGGACTTCGAGACCGCGGATTACTATGCGGGGGCCGATGTCTACGCGCTCGCATCGCGCGAAGATCCGTTCCCGTCGGTTGTATTGGAGGCCCTTTCTGTCGGGCTTCCGGTCGTAGCGTTCTCAGGCGCAGGCGGTGCGAGCGACATATTGACACGCGGCTGCGGAGTGATGGTGAACGATGTAAGCCCGGGGGCGCTTGCGTCTGGCATCATCGAGCTTCTGGATGACCGCGACTTGCGCGCCGAGATGGGGCGGATTGGGCAGGATCTCGTTGAAAAGGAATTCTCGTTCCGTCATTACCTGTTCGCCTTGCTTGACGCAGTCGGCCTTCCGCAAGCCAAGGTGTCGGTAATCGTGCCGAACTACAATTACGCCCATCTTTTGGGCGACCGCTTGCGTTCTATCGATGCGCAGACCGTGCCCGTTTACGAATTGATCGTGCTCGACGATCATTCGACGGACGATAGCTTGGCGGTATTGACCGAGTTGCGTTCCATCCTGCGTACCGACTTCTCGTTGGTCGAGAACGCGGTCAATAGCGGGTCGGTTTTCAAGCAATGGGAAAAGGGCGTCGGGCTAGCTAGAGGTGATCTGATTTGGATTGCGGAGGCCGACGACTCCAGCGAGCCGTCATTCCTGGAGAAGGTTCTTTCGCCGCTCCAGAAGTACCCGGATGTTGTCTTCTCCTATGCACAATCCAAGCAAATCGGTGACAGTGGACAATTGCTCGCCGACAATTATCTTGCCTATACGGATGACGTAGATTCCGTGCTCTGGCGTGGCGATTACATTCGCGCGGGCGAGGACGAAATCCACAACGCGTTGGCCATAAAGAACACCATCCCAAATGTCAGTGCCGTTGTCTTTCGGGCTCCGCAGTTGCGCGATGTGCTTCGAGAGGCTGCGCCGGTGATTCAGTCCTTCCGTATTGCGGGCGACTGGGTCGCATACATATTGCTTGCTGCCAAAGGGCAGGTTGCCTATATCGCGGAGCCCCTGAACCAACACCGGCGCCACTCGTCCAGTGTCACCATCGGATCCAGGCACATGCCGCATCTGCTGGAAGTTCTTCGTGTCCAGCAACTGGCTAGGCAGGTATCCGTTGTTCCCGACGAGGTGGCGGTCCGGGCCTGGAGTTACTCTGAACGTTTGTTCGTGCAGCTTGGATTGGCTACTCCCGAGGTGCCTTCACTGGATCGGTTGAAAGAAGCGGCCGGTTATCGACCCTAAGCTCACAGAGCAATGGATCAAATAGAGGCGGGCCGGGGCCTTGAGCCGAAGGCACCCGCTTCTATACTCAGTGGAACATGTGATCGAGGGGAGAGCGTGAAGATATTGGTCATTGGAGGTAATGGTTTCATCGGTTCGCGCCTTGTTATGAAGTTGCGCGATACGGGCCATTCCGTACGTGTGGTCGACCATGGCGAGCCGCGGCATGACCTCAACTGGCGCAATGTAGACTACCTTCGCATATCGCTCTCAGACCGATTCGCGCTGACGTCGGTGTTCGAGGGTGTCGATGTCATATGTCACTGCGCGAGCAGTACGGTGCCCAGTACGTCCAATTTGGACCCTGTTCGTGACATCGAGCAGAACCTGATTGGCGCGATTAATGTTCTAGACGCGATGCGCGCTTCCAACGTCCGGCGCATCGTCTATCTTTCGTCAGGCGGTACGGTATACGGCAATCCAAAGGTCGTACCCATTCCAGAAGAGCATGAACTTAGGCCGATTTCATCCTATGGCGTGGTGAAGGTTGCCATAGAGAAATATCTTCTCATGTATCAGGCCCTCTACGATCTGGAGCCAGTTATCTTGCGACCGTCCAATCCCTATGGGCCTGGACAGGTGACGTCAGGGCTCCAGGGCTTGATCGGCTCTTTCCTCGGCAAGCTTGCGGAGGGGAGCGAGCTTCCGGTCTGGGGAGACGGTGAGGTCGTCAGGGACTATCTCTACATCGACGACCTGGTAGATCTCATCCGCTTGGCTATAGAGCAACCCAGAACCGGTATATTCAACGTGGGTAGCGGGACAGGTTGCACGGTCAATGAGATCATATCGGAGCTCCGACGCGTTACCGGCTTGGAGCCCACGATTCGTCGAATGGACGGGCGCAGCTTTGATGTGGGTCGGGTCGTTCTCGACATCACTCGTGCAAAGCACGCCTTTGGATGGACTCCAAGTGTCGGACTGGATGAGGGTCTGGACCGCGCTTGGCAATGGGTCAAGCAACATCATTCCTGAAACGATCGAGCAGCCCACCCTGTCGGGGCGCAGTGTACAAGGGGAAAATCAATGGAAGTCGTAACCGCAGCCGCGGATCCAACGTCGACTGAACGGATGGCAAAGCCGCGCGCCAGGCTTGAGTTTCTGGACGCATTACGCGGCTTGGCGGCTGTATACGTGATCCTGTATCACATGGTGCTGTTGCCGACACCTCATCTGGCGCTGCCACCGTGGTTCGCGGCACTTGCGGGAAATGGTGGCTCAGGCGTCACCCTGTTCTTCGTCGTCAGCACCTTTTCCCTTTTCTACACGATGCCGGCTCGCCTGAGGGAGCCGAGCCCGCGTTTCAGCTTTTATCTGCACCGCTTCTTTCGCATCGCGCCATTGTTCTACGTCGTCCTCTTGCTGACGCTATGGCGCGATCATGCTGTATTTGGAGTTGATCATTCGTTGTCGGAAACGGCAGGGATGATGACCTTCGTGTACAACCTTGTTCCAGGTAGACAGGAAAGCTTTGTCTGGGCCGGTTGGACCATTGGTGTAGAGATGCTGTTCTATGCCATCTTCCCGCTGGTCTACAAGCGCGTCAATTCGGTGTACGGTGCCGTCGCCTTCTTTGTGATCGCGCTTTTGGTCTGGCACGTGTTCAACTACGTCCTCGACTACCTGCCCGTCGAAAACGCGATGCGCGAGTCTGTCCGGCAGTGGTTCGTGTTGCGCCACCTACCCATCTTTGCATTTGGTGGCATCTGTTATTTTCTACTGAAGGACAGAATCCTCGACGGTCGGCGCGGTGCGCACGGGGCTTCGGTAGGGCTCATGCTAGTCCTGGCGGCCATCTACCTTTACATGGCGCTACTTAGTGGCTGGTTGCCCAATGTATTCGGCGCGCAGTATTACTGGCAGGGCGTTGTTTACTCGCTGGCGATGTGCGGGCTGTGCTTCTGGCCGTGGGCTCTTCTAGTCAACCGCCTGACGGTTTTCCTTGGGAAGGTCAGCTATTCGCTCTATCTGCTGCACCCGACCGTCGTCTACTTCATGGCGCCGTACTACGCAAAGATTTATGCAGGGGTTCCTACCGCGACGGCTGCGCTTCTTGTCTGCTTCGCGGTGACCCTGCTTATCGTTTCTGGTTTATCGTTCGTGACCTACAAATTGGTCGAAGAGCCGTTCGTTAAGGCGGGAAGACGAATCTATACGTACGCCAGCAGGCGAGGCGTGTCTTCTGGAGCCGGCGCTGGGCTGACACATCGATCATGATCCGACTTCGCGATGCAACGCGCGCGTTCCCGCAGTCCACTACGGAGGATTTATGTGGTTCAAGAGCAGGAAGTGGTTTGACAGCGTAATGGCGAGCTTGGTGGAGACTAATCGGATCTCTCCACTTGGAGATCCGCTTCCAGGATTCCCTGACGAGGTCACGCAGCGGAACACGACGGGCATCGCCGGTCGAGATACTGTAGAACAAGCCTTTTCGTTCTACGACGACATCATTGCGGGGATGAAGAAGGGCCGCGTTCGTACCCTGGATGCCAATTCGCGCGTTCTCGACTTCGGCGTGGGTTGGGGAAGGGTGGCCCGTTTGTTCCTTGAGCGCGTGCGCGCGGCGAATATTTATGGAATAGACGTTGATCCGGAATTTGTCAGACTTACTCAAGCACTGTTCCCAGGCGGAAACTTCAAAGTATGCGAGCCGTTTCCGCCCAGTTCGTTTGAAGGCGGTACGTTCGATCTCATAAGTGCCTACTCTGTGTTTTCTCACCTATCGGAGAGCTCAACTAAGGCATGGTTCGCAGAATTCAGCCGAATTCTGAAGCCAGGGGGCTGCGTAGCTTTCACGACGCGTGACGCTACGTTCTTCAATTATCTGAGCTGGGCGCAAGAGCAAGGTGATGCCGTCTCGGGTTATACCGCCGCCTTAGGTAGTCTGTTTCCTGACCTTGCAGATGCACGGCGTCGCTATGAGGGCGGGGAATTCGTGCACGCGACATCGCAAGGGGTCAGCGGGGGCGGCGTCCGTAATGAGACATTTTATGGCGAAACGTTTATTCCATCTGCCTACATTCGAAAGACATTCAGCGACACCTTTGATGTCGTAGCAGAGTCCTTCGATGGCGCGCGTTACGACCAGCGATTCTTTTTGCTCCGCAAGCGACATCAATGAAAATCGTTGCAATTCATATTGGTCCAGGGTTGCCTGATACATGATCGTTAGAAAAAGTACTCTACGTGAAACCTTCCACTCCGAGGGCTTGCCGCCCAGCAATGCAGAGGTTGTGTGATGAGTGCTTCACACATGGCGGATGAGCATCGTCGCAGTTACGTCATCCGTGGCGTGCTGCTTCTTGTGCTGCTGTGGCTTGGCGTGTCGGCCTACGGCATCTGGCGATACGCTAGCCAGGAAACGGAGCCGCCGGTTTTCGACGCGCTCTCTTATGTGCAGAAAGCGCAGGCGTTCTGGTCGGCGGTGAAAGAGCACGGGATATTTTTCAACCCGCTGAATCTCATTCCCCAGATCCGACCGTTTGGCACGGTATTTTTTACTCACCCTTATGGGTTCACGGAAGACTTCAGGCCGTTCTACTTCTTTTCGTCATTCTTTCCCGCGTTAATCCTTGCGTTCGCCATCCTTGTCGCGGCCGGCCGGACCGCGTGGCGGGACTCGCGAAGCGTTTGGGTGCTTTGCGTACTGTTGGTCGTGTCCGCTAGTTTGCCTTCGTATTACCAGTTCGCGTCGGCGGAAGGCGTCCCGGTCATGGGAAGCTGGGGATTCGTGGATACCTTGTTTGGTGCGATTGGAGCGGTGGGTATAGCGTTGGCAACGCGGTCCGTCCCCGAGCGCTGGATGCGAGATACCCTGTTGTCGGCTGCAATCGCGGTGCTCACCATCTTCATCAAGCCGGCCGGCCTCACGCTCATGATGCTCATCGCCGGCGCGTGGGGTCTCATGGCGCTTGGTTTGCTCTATCGCCGGAAGATCTCGCCGCGCACTTTCTGGAAAGGAGTGGCGATTTACGCGGGCTCCTACGCATTTGTAGCCGCGATTCTTTACCGTTCCGCCTACTTTTCAAAGGAAAACTATCTGTACGGGCTTAGCAGCATGAAGTTGCTGCACGCCGCTCAGGTTCACACCCCGACGCTCGCCCAGGTGGCCGAGAAGCTGAATCTGGCTTTCGGGATATCGTGTCTGGTGCTCTTGCTTGTTGGTCTTCTCTGCACGACATTCCAGCGCCATTGGGATCGCTTGGGTGTCGCAATCGTCTGCCTCGCCGGAGGTACATGGTTATGGCTCGGGCAGACCAATATCGAACACGTCCGATATTTCTTCCCTTTCCCGGTGATGGCGCTGGCATGCGTGGTTCCGAGCCTGATCTGGCTTTCCACCAGGGTGCGCGGTGCTGTCGTTGCGTGTTCGGCACTATTTCTCATTCCAACCGGTATCATTGGTCTGCTACTTCTTGAGTCGCACCCGTCGCTAGGAATGCAAAGGGTGATGGGGCTGAACCTGACGACGAATCTCCATTCGGAAGAGGTCAGGCAGGGTAGAGAGATTTCTGAACTTATCAGTCGTGAGCCAGGACGGACTAGCATCGTCTACTATTGCGGCGTCGCACCCAAGGTCAAAGCCTTCGAAGCAGTGATGGATTGGAATCGCGTACTCGGGCTTAAGGGCGGAAATTCGAACCCAGCCTTGCCGATCGATTGGGTTCGCGAACATGCGTACCGTCTGGATGAAATGCTGGCGGCCCGATTTGTGGTGTTCGAACCGTACGAGCACGCAGGTGCGGTCGCAGCCACTATTCGCGTGGCTGACGATTTCGACAAGGAGCAGGCACTCGTGCGTGCTTGGCTATCGACTCTCGGGGAAGCAGACGGCGTTCGAGTTGTGTCTGATGGTGGCGTGCGGGTGCTGGAAATTCTGGACCCTTCGGCTGTGGCCAAGGCCGCGAGGCAACGGCTTTTACCGGGGCACACATTCCGTCAAGTCTTCCACGACGGATTCAGCAACCCAGACACCGTATCGGAAGAAGGTATCAAGGGGCTTGATGGCAATCTCGTCCGTGAGCCCATATCCCTCTATTTCGGGGAAACTCTGGTCGCAACGATACGCGGCGTGACCGTCACATCCCGAGATGACGGCACATCCAAGGTCGACGTGTATGTGTCTCAGGAATCGCCGATGCCGAATTCCAGTTCGCAGTGGCTTTTGTTTGTTCATTCGATAGACCGACAGGGCGAGCTTACCCAGGCCTACGCTCCAATCCACGAGACCGCGATCCAGCAGGACTCCTTGGTCCATTACGTCCTGTCGCTTCCTGCCGGACCGAGAAAGCCCAGTTGGTACGCCGTAGGCGTCTTCAATCATGCTCCGGGTCGCGATGACCTGTTCCTTACGAGCAAGGACGGCGAGTGGGAAGGGCGACGCCATGTTCTCTAGCTTATCCGCGAGCAGGCATGCTCCTGGCGAGTCGAGGAGCTGGCGTGACGGCACATCATAAAGTCACCTCGCGCTTACCACAGTTCGTGCAGCCCTTCGCAAGGCGCCTGCCAATATGGTGCATTGAGGTGTTTCTGTTCGTGGCCGTAGGCGGGGCGCAATTGGTCGTCGACGCGGCGACCTTCATTGGGTTGTCACACTGGGGCCTGTCTGTGCCCATTGCCAATGTGGTCGCTAGGATGGCCGGAGCGTTGTTGGGCTTCTGGCTCAACGGCAAGATCACCTTCTTGAAGGAGGATGAGCGCCTGCATCGCGTGCATCTCGGCCGGTTTGCGATGTTCTGGCTTGCCGCCACTGCTGTGAGTACAGGTGCGCTAGCCCTTGCTACGCATACCTTGGGGCTCGTCACCGCGTGGATTATAAAACCCGTTATTGAAATTCTACTCGCGATAGTCAGTTTTCTTGTGTCCCGGCATTGGATCTACAGATGAATACCCAACGTACCGAGGTTCCTGTTCAGGCGCGGGTTGCCGCCGTGGTGCCGGCTTACAAGGTGTCGCGCCATATCGTGGACGTCGTCCTTTCGCTCCTGGGCTATTGCGACCATATATTTGTCGTGGACGACTGCTGTCCCGAAGGCTCCGGAAAGCTGGTACAGGATAATGTGTCGGACCCGCGCGTGACCGTGCTCTTCAACGCAGAGAACACAGGTGTGGGAGGTGCAGTCATGGAGGGGTATCGTGCGGCCGTCGCGGCTGACATGGATGTCATCGTCAAGGTCGACGGTGGACGGCCAAATGGATGCTTCATTGATACCCGAGTTCGTCTTTCCCATAGCGACGGGCCAAGCTGACTATACGAAGGGCAATCGGTTTTTTGATTTGCGTAACATTGGCAGCATGCCTGGGATTCGCATTTTCGGAAATGCCATGCTGTCTTTCATGGCGAAGCTGTCGACCGGGTATTGGGATCTCTTCGATCCTACGAATGGCTACACGGCCATCCACGCCGATGTGGCTCGCAGGCTTCCGTTCGATAGGATAAGTCAGCGCTATTTCTTCGAGACGGATCTTCTATTTCGGTTGAATACGCTGCGTGCCGCCGTGGTCGACATCCCAATGGACGCAAAGTACGGAGACGAAGTAAGTAATCTGCACATTCGACAGATACTCGGGGAATTTGTCTTCAAGCACGCGAGAAACTTCTTCAAGCGAATCTTCTACAATTACTTCTTGCGCGACGTGTCGCTTGCTTCTGCCGAACTCGTCGTTTCGGTCGTTCTGTTGCTCTTTGCGATCCTCTTTGGAGGAACGCACTGGATTTCGTCGGCAGCGGATGGTCGTTCGACACCTGTCGGAACGATCATGATTACTGCAGTCAGTCTTATTTGGGGGCTGCAACTGCTCTTGGCATTCATCGGTTACGACATCGCTTCCGTTCCGAGGAGAGCAATTCATCGGCGAGGCATGAAGGGCTCGCGCTCGAACGCTCTGTCTGACGCCCATATCGTCTCGTAAGCGGATTCCGCGACGGGGGTGAAGCCCGCTTCACGAAGTGCCGTTGCGGCAGTGTCTTTCTGCCGTACCACAACCCTGACATCCAAGGCGCCAAGGTCGTTCGCTAATTGCGCGCTGTCGATGTCCGCGCTCCCGTTGACCCACATGGCCAAGCGCATTCGTTTTTCATAGTCGTCGCGGGGTATGAGATCGCGCAGCATGTAGATATACATGCTGCGGGCAACGACCAAGGGTGGATGATTCTCCGTCATCGCCATGATGCTTGACACATTGTCAGGCGCGAGAATTCGTCCGGTAGGTTGGGCATGATGGAGAGCAATCTTTGCCGTGTCTGCGTCTGCAGGTATCAGCTTTGGTTGAGCAAAGGCCCAGGACGTTCCGTTGGCCTTGCTCCACGTACTGAACTGGGTCAACCAAAGCAGCATGGCACTGATGCCCAGAAGGGCACAGGGATAGATGGCATTGCGGGGAAGTTGTTTATTCCTGATGGCGACCTTGCCTATCAACATAGCGACCGCAGTTGCTGAAACGATCAAGACCGGCATCTGCCAGGTCATCCGCCAGTAAACAGGCGGTGTCGTGAGAAAGCGGGCGATGTAAGCCGACAAAAGGGGATTAAGTCCCACTCCCAAGAAGATCAGCGTTGGAATGGACAACAGCCTACGTGTTACCCGATCGCGTGTGAGGGCTGGCGCTATGAGCAGAGTAAATGCGATGAGAAATTGACCGTATCGACCAAATGTCGAGGTCCAGATTTGCCCCGCACTCTCGAGGGGGACGTTGGCCAAAGCTGAGCCTGCGTGCGAGGCCGCAGCCACCCAGACCAGATACGGCAACGGGATGAGGGCGAGCGCGCCTGCTTCCAAGCTTCGCCGACGGAATGAACGATCAGCGCCGTATGTCGCCGCGGCAGCAGTCAAGCCTGCGATGGGTGCGATCAACATGCCGAAGTTTGATGTGCCGATGGCGGCCAGGTACGCGCAGCCCAGAACATACAGGTCCTTTCGGCCTTGCCGATGCCTCGCGCACCTGAACGTAAACGTATATATCGATGGAATGATGACCGAGAGTAGTACCGCCTTCCCTTGAAAGATGCGATCGAAACCAAAGTTTGCGGGCGAGCGGGCCGTTTCGCCGAGCACGACTGTCAGCAACATGAAGACGAATGTCGTAACGAGAGCGGCGCCTATCCGAAGTTCGCGAGCCAGAGAATACGTCGCCAGGATCGCGGCGGCGGCGGCCAATGGAGGCAGCGCGACATGCGTGATGGTGATCGCAGACATACCACTGACATGCGCGATCGCGGCCACCAATAACTCGTAACTGGCGAATCGGTAACTTGGGAAAATTAAGGGCCACGACCTTTCCACCAACATGGGATCGAAGGCGAGAAGAGCCTCGCCTGGGTGTCCGGCGGCAAACGCTGATACCCCCACGTAGAACGCGTCGTCCTGGTCTGGCCGTACAACCCAAAGCGCGAGTAGCGCATTCGCGATGCACATGAGCGCCAATGGCCAAGGCCATTGGCGCTCATGCGACCCAGTCGTAGCGTCAGGAAGTGATCGAGCGCTTCTTGCCGTGTAAACGAAATATGAGACTGCGGCAGCCCAGAACGCCACCCATGAAAAGCCTAGGAGGGCCGTGATCGCCGCAGCCATGCAAACGAGAGCCGCAGACCTCCGTTCGGGAGGCCCAGGCGCAACAGCGAGCGGCGGACTCACTGTTGCGGGAGCCTCGGAGGTATGCCGCCATAGTCGCGGGGCAACTAATGCGAGGATGCTCGCGACGGGTCCGACCATGACCAATAGACGAAGCGAGCCACCAACCAGGACCACTCCGTTGGCGGCGAGTGTCCATCCCGCAAGTGCAACGATGCAATACGCCAGAAGGTTCAACGCACACTCATGGTCAGCATAAGCATCATGCCGAGCGTCATTGCTTAGCCAATGGCCGCTTCAAGTTCAGGGAGTACCTTGAATAGATCGCCCACGAGGCCGATGTCGGCAATCTCAAAGATCGGCGCTTCGGCGTCCTTGTTGATCGCGACGATCGTGCCTGCATCTTTGATGCCGGTCAGGTGCTGGATCGCGCCCGAAATGCCGATGGCGATGTAAAGCTCCGGCGCAATGATCTTGCCGGTCTGGCCAACCTGCATTTCGTTTGGGACGTATCCCGCATCTACCGCAGCGCGCGACGCCCCGACGGCGGCGCCGATCTTGTCGGCGAACCTGTAGATGATTTCGAAGTTCTCCTTCGAGCCCACGCCGCGGCCACCGGAGACAACCTTGGGCGCGCCCTGAAGGTCCGGGCGATCGCTCTTGCCCTGCTGCAAGTCGACGAAGCGGGTGTGCGAGGGCAGGACGGCGTCGACGCTCATGGCTTCGATCGGCGCCGAGCCGCTGGACGCGGCGGCCGGCCAGGAGGCGGTGCGGATCGTCGCGACCACGATGGAGGACGCATCGACTTCCACTGTCACGATGGCGTTGCCGGCATAGATCGGGCGCTTGAAAGTGTGTGAGCCTTCCACGCTCATGACGTCGCTGACCTGGGACACGCCCAGCAGCGCGGCCACGCGGGGGGCCAGGTCCTTGCCGAAGGTCGTCGACGGCGCGAAGACGTGGGTATAACCAGCCGCCACCTTGACGATCTGCGGCGCGTAGACGGCTGCGAGACAGCGCGCATTTTCAGCGCGCGCCACGGTCAGCACCTTGCTGACACCGTCGATCTTGGCGGCCTCGGCGGCTACCGCCTCCGGGGCGTCTGATAGCACGACGATATCGATGGCGTCCGGCTTCACGGCGGCGGCTGCGCTGACGGCGCGGGCGGTGGAGCCATTGAGCTTGCCGTCGAGGTGTTCGGCGATAACGAGGATCTTGGTCATGTCGATTCTCCGGTCGGCTGCCTTACAGCAGGCCCTTCTGCTTGAGGGCCGCGACGAGCTCGGCGGCGTCCTTCACCATCACGCCCTTGCTGCGCTTGGGCGGAGCGGCGTAATGGATGGTCTTGATATGGTCGGCGGTCTCGACGCCCAGCGAGCCCAGTTCGATCACGTCGATCGGCTTGGACTTTGCCTTCATGATGTCCGGCAGCTTGATGAAGCGCGGCTCGTTGAGGCGGAGATCGGTCGTGATGACGGCGGGCAGATCGGCCTCGATGACCTCGAGGCCCGCGTCGACTTCGCGGGTAACCCTGGCCTTGCCATCGGCAATCTCGACCTTGCCGGCAAACGTGGCCTGGGGGCGATCCCATAGGGCCGCCAGCATCTGGCCGGTCTGGTTGGCGTCGTCATCGATGGCCTGCTTGCCCAGGATCACCAAGCCAGGCTGCTCTTTTTCGACCAGCTTCAGGAAGGTGCGGGCGGCCGTCAGCGGCGAGACGGCGTCCGCCGTCTGCACGTGGATGGCGCGGTTGGCGCCCATGGCAAGGCCGTTGCGGAGGTGCGCGGTCAGGTCCGCCGGCCCTATCCCCACGACGACCACTTCCTCGACCACGCCCTTCTCGCGTAGGCGCAGGGCCTCCTCGAGGGCAATGTCGTCGAACGGGTTGGCGGAGAGCTTCACGCCGTCCGTGATCACGCCGGTGCCGTCGGGCTTGACCTGAATGCGGACGTTATAGTCAACGACGCGCTTGTAGCCGACCAGAATCTTCATTCGCGGTTCCTGTTCATTGGAATGCCCACGGCGACACCGGGGGCTTTGAATTGACGGCGTATTCTAGCGAATCTTCAAACTGGCGTTTGACGCAGTGCGAAAGGCCCGCATCGATCTTTCCGGATCAATGCCGTTGGGCATAGGCGTACGGCCCTCCTGGTTCCTCGATGCCCACCAGTGACCCGGCCGAAACGGTTCGGAAACCGCCGTCCCTGGCGGTCAATGAAATCACTCGCTCCACCGCATGTGCCATGGTTCCGTCGACCTGTCCAGCTTCCGGAGCGAACTCCAACTCGGAAAGGGGGGCGTCTATCAGTGGCGCCAGTGCCGATAAGCGGCACCAGAACATGCTGCCTGCGATAAATGTGTCCGAGTCGGTCTTCGGCGCATCAATGCCAATGAAAGAGCACAGGTACTCCACGTTGGCGGCATTGTCGCCCCAGTAGAAGTTCAGCGGTTGGACGTGTCCCTCCGGTGCGACCAGACCCAGCCGTCGATCACCCTCGAACTCACGGACAATGGCGGCAGTACGGTCCGGCGCAACCAGCCGCTCCAGCAGTTCCGCACGCCACGCAGCGCCATCTTGCCGATGTGTCGATCGTTTGGTGTGCAACTTCAGAACCACATCTTCGCCCTCATCCAGAAGCCTTCCGGCGAGGCGCAGGAACGGAAGGATGTCGCGCCCCCTGTTGGGTGCGACGACGAGTTCCGCGTCGAGATTGAGTCTCGCCGTTTCGCGCCGAACAGCCTCCTCCCGCTCCGTGGGGACGGTGAGAATCCAGCGCAACGTCAATCCCGTAGCTCGCAACGCAGTGACAATTTCCTCCAACAGTTCGGGGTACCAAACGTGGATCACGACACATGGCCGCGTCCGCACCGGCACCTCAGGGCCCAGCGCCGTCCGCACCGCTTCAAGCCACGCGTAGCCATGGCGCACATCAGGTTCGAGTACGGCGCCTTCCGCCCATTCGTTCCATGCATTCACAAAAACCAGCGGTGCGCTAGGGCTGCGCTTTCCTGCAGTGGTTATGGCGTGGCGTACCCATGCGCTGAAGGCCCTGGGAGTGGCGCGAACAAAGCTCCTGCCGCGAGTGCTACGTCTCGGCTCATTGTCCCACCCGGGATTCACACCGGGGTAAAGCCGGTAGGCCGGCTCCTTCGCGGCCATCGCCTGCGCAGCCAGATCTCGCCAATCATAGAGGTGCCCCGCGAAATCAGTATTGATGAGCCGATACTCGGGATTGATAGGTTCCAGGCTCATGTTGTTCGGCGGAAAAGCTACGGCGGCATCGAATCCGATGGTCGACGGATCGACGTTGTCGAAACTCTGTACATAGGCGAGATGGATGTCACCGAGACCGTTCTCCCGACACCACGCGCGCCAGCGATCGGCTGTTGCGCGTGGGTCGGGTAACAGACCCGGCCGATAGACGAGCAACATCGGCTTGCCTTCTACCCTCAGATAGCGAGGGTCGCGCAGATAGACCGACACGTACTCGATGAACGCCAAGTCGTCCTGGGGGCTATGCGCTTGGCCGATCAGGACCTCGCCCGCGCGACCGTCCCAGCGACGCGACCAGTTCTCGTTCGCCCAGCAAAGACAGACTGGTAGATCCATCGACGGGTCGGCCAGCCATTGCTTCATCGGCCTCTCAAGCAGTGTCTTGCCGGCGAACCAGTAGAAATAGCTGCAAAACGCGCCAACGCCGTACTCGCGAGCGAGTGTCATCTGCTCGCGCATGACCTCTGGAAGGCGTAAATCGTAGTAACCGATGTCGCCGGGTAACCTCGGCTGTAGATGCCCTTCGAACTGCGGTAATGCCCTGGTGACATTGTGCCACTCAGTAAAACCAGTGCCCCACCATGCATCGTTTTCCGGGATCGGGTGGAACTGTGGGAGATAGAACGCCACAACGGTCGCTGGCAACGGCACGGGAAGCGCTTCATTGCGACGGGGAACGAATCCCAGTGCGCGGTGCGCCGAGTGGTCGTACGGACGCCATGCGTGCGGTGGTGCCGGTCGTCCTTCAGGGGCGGTGGGTACCAATGAACCATGACGATCGAGGAAACGTTGTCGTATCCGATCGCGGGTAGCCGCGGGCATCGGTGTCAGCCTGAAGCCAAGCCTGAGACTGCGAAACAGCAGGGAGCGTAGAATGGTATTGAGACGCATCGTCAGTCGATCGCTTTGCGTAAGGTCGCCATGGCGGCATCGGCGGAAAAGTGGGTGCGCACGTTTTGCAGCGCATGATCGGAAAGGCGGTTCCAGAGTGCTTCGTCCGCCGCGAGGCGTGCGTAAGCCGTGGCGAACGATTTCGCATCATTTGCGACGAGGACTTCCTGCCCGTCCGCGAGCCGCATGCCCTCGACGGCAACGGTGCTGCCAATCACAGGCAATCCATGGCTCATGGCCATATTGACCTTACCCTTGACCCCGGCGCCGAAGCGCAGCGGTGCTATTGACGCGAGGACCGAGTTCATCAGCGGCGCCAGATCTGGGACGCGACCGAGCATGTCCAGCCCGGCGTCGGAGAAGGCGCGACGCTCGGCGTCGGGCACGTCTCCGGCAACCCATATCCGCGCGTCCGGCACCACTTGCCTGAGCGCTGGCAGGATGTCATCCGCCATCCAGTGCATCGCATCGGCGTTCGGCGGGTGACCATAACCACCGATGAAAAGAAGGTCGCGCCGTCCTTCGAAGCCCGCCTCGCGTCCGTAAATGTCGTGGATATTGGAGAGGAGCGCCACCCTCGCGCCCGGCATCAACCGGCAGAGCATGTCGCGTTCGTACTCGCTGACGACGAAGGTGGTGTCGGCTTTCTCAATCAGTCTCAGCTCTTGGCGCCTGCTGGCCCTGGCTTGTCTGGCGAGGGCCCTGTTGCCGCTGCGTTCGGCGGCGCGCCCTTCCCGCAGGAAATGCAGGTCCACCGTATCGAAGATCAGCTTGGCGCTTGGCGCGTGTCGACGCACCAGGCTTTCGTACTGCGCCGCCACGGTGTGGCGACAAAGAATGGCTGCGTGCAGATCACGATGATTCGCTGCGAGCCAAGACGGCACGCCGCTCACCCATGGCTTGACGAGCACCTCGACGCCGAGTGCGCCAAGCTCTCGAATGGCAGTGTCCTCGGCGTGCCCGTCGTCGGGCGCGAAGACAACGTGCCAGCCATCCGCTAGCAGCAGCTTCAATATTCCAGCGAGGCGCAACGAGCCCGAGTCGCGTGACACGTCAGGCATGACGGTGTCCACCACTAGCACTGTACCGCGATGGCGTGCGCGATCCACGACGGCCAGCGGTGTGCCAGGCGCCGGCTGCTTCCGCAGGGCCTCGCGCCATTTCTCCGCAAACTTGGTCTGGTTGACGGCTTGGTAGCGCTTCATCCCTGTGTCTCCGAGGCCAACGGAACTGATGCCTTCCGAGTGCACTACCATGCTGTCTGGCACGTACCAGACCGATCGCCCAGCAGCGCGAGCGGCGAAGGCGAGGTCAGTGTCTTCGTAATAGCCTGGCGCGAAACGTGCGTCGAAACCGCCCAGTGAGTCGAACAAGTCACGAGAGATGGCCAGCGATGCGCCGGAGACGTAATCGACAGTGCGGGCGTACCGAAGCGCGGGATTCTTCCGCGAGGTGAAGCGTCCGATGTTCCATGCCGACGCATCGGCGAACACCCAGGCGCCCGCTTCCTGGAGGCGTCCATCAGGGTAGACGAGTTGGCTGCCTGCAATTCCTGCGCGGGGATGGCGTTCGAAACACCGCAGCAGCGCGTCGCTCCAGCCGGGCGTCACCTGCGTGTCGTTGTTGAGGAAGATGAGATATTCGCCAAGAGCCGCCGCAGCGCCCGCGTTACAACTGCCCACGAAACCGAGATTCCTTTCGTTGTTGATGACGCGCATTCCGGAAATCCCTGCCAGGATCGTTGCGGTATTGTCCGGCGACGCGTCGTCCACGACGATCACCTCGAACGGATCCGTCGGGGGGGCGTTCGCGATGGAGCGCAGGCAGGCCAAGGTGTATTCGATTTTCCCGTGCACCGGAATCACGACACTGACGCGAGGCGTCGCTGACGTGGGCACGGACAGGGACGTGAAAGCCGCCTCCAATGGCAACAAACTCAGCGAATCATCCACATCCGGACGCCGCGCCAGATCCTGCGAAATCCGCCCAATCGTCCCCTTCCACCCGCGCAGCGCGATGCTGGCGCGCACGCGTCGCGTCATGCTCAGGAAGCGCTTATAACGCCAAGAAAAGGGAGTCGACACTGGCGCTTACCTCCGGGTCCGGCCGCTCATGTTACCGGGCTGATCGTCCCTTTGGGCCAGATCCAATAGCCGAAGATCGGCCTTGTCGCCAATCACGTTCAGTTTGTGCGCCTCGCCGCAGAGCTCCATGGCCTCTAGCGCCTAGCGTACGCGGGCGTCGACAGCCGCCACGGGGTTGTGGGACAGGGCCACCAACTGGATGTCGTGATCCCGGACGGTACCGTCGAACAGCGCATGCCACGTCAACCAGATGCATGCCGCGACAAGGCCCAACCAGGCGAGCCATCCCAGGCGAACGAGCATGGTCAGAGGTTCTGGTAATTCGGCCCAGACCCACCCTCAGGCGTCACCCAGGTGATGATCTGATAAGGGTCCTTGATATCGCACGTCTTGCAATGCACGCAATTGGCCGCGTTGATCTGCAAACGCCGCCCTGCGTCATCCTGCACGATCTCGTACACCCCCGCCGGGCAGAACCGCTGGCAAGGATTCCCATACTCGGTGGTACACCGCTCGATACAGATCGACGTATCGGCCACCTTCAGGTGCACCGGCTGGTCTTCGTCGTGCTCGGTGGCGGCGAAGTAAACGCTGGCCAGACGGTCACGCGGCGCCAGCGTCCGATCGACATAGTCCTTCTTCGGCGCCTCGTACTTGCCGAGCTTACCGAGGGCCGACCAGTCCGCGTGGTTCTTCAACGTCCAGGGCGAACGCCCACCGGTCACCGTCTCCCATGCCGCATTGATCAACCCCCACCACAACCCCTTGTTGAAGCCAGGCCGGATGTTGCGCACCTTCTTCAGTTCATCGACGACGGCGGAGCCGCGCAGCTTCGCATCCCAGCCAGCCGGCGACAGCTGCGACGCGACGAGATGTTCGGCGGCGAGCATGCCCGACGCGATGGCCTGGTGGGTACCCTTGATCTTCGGCACATTGACCAGCCCGGCGGAGTCACCGATCAGGATCGCGCCCGGCATCTCGACCTTCGGCAGCGATTGCGCGCCGCCTTCGATGATGGCGCGCGCACCCGCGGACACGATGCTGCCGCCTTCGAGCAGGCCCTTCACGTTGGGGTGGTGCTTGAACTGCTGGAACGCCTCGAACGGCGAGAAGTTCGGGTCGGGGTAGTCCAGGCCGACCACGAAGCCGACCGCCACCCGGTCGTTGTCCATGTGATACAGGAAGCTGCCGCCGTAGGTGTCGTTGGCCAGCGGCCAACCGAGGGTGTGCACCACCTTGCCCGGCTCGCCCCGGCCGGGCGGCAGCTGCCAGAGTTCCTTGATGCCGATGCCGTAGGTCTGCGGATCGCTGTTGGCGTCGAGGTCGAACTTCTTGATCAGCGTCTTGCTGATATGGCCGCGGCAGCCTTCTGCCAGGACGGTCACCTTGGCCCGGATGTCGATGCCCTCGGTGTAGCCGGGCTTGTGGCTGCCGTCACGCGCGACGCCCATGTCGCCGATGCGCACGCCGTTCACCGCGCCGCTTTCGTCGAGCAGGGCCTCGGCCGCGGCGTAGCCCGGGAACACGTCCACGCCCAGGGCCTCGGCCTGCGGCGCCAGCCAGGCGCACAGGGCGCCAAGGCTCACGATGAAGTTGCCGTGGTTGTTCATCTGCGGCGGCGTCATCGGCGCCTTGATGCCGGAGGCGTGGTCGCGCAGGAACCAGAACTCGTCCTTGGCGACCGGCACGCATACCGGCGGCGGGTTCTTGCGCCAGTCGGGCAGGAGGCGGTCGAGCGGGGCCGGTTCGATCACCGCGCCGGAGAGGATCTGCGCGCCGATCGTCGAGGCCTTCTCGATCACGCAGACCGAGACCTCGGGATTGAGCTGTTTCGTACGAATGGCGAACGCCAGGCCCGCCGGGCCGGCCCCGACGACGACGAGGTCGTATTCCATGGTTTCGCGTTCGCTCATGGCTGGCTCACTCAACGGCTGGCTGCGGGATCAACCCGGCATTGTCCGGTTTCGCCGGGAGCGGGGCAAATCGGCGTTTCAAACGTCACGGGTTGCACGATCTTCACGTGGGGCGTTCATAATCGTCCCACGCGCAAGGAGATTTCATGAATACGATGCCGCCGGTCGCCGATGTCGACATGCGACGCGCCACACTGCTGCAGATCCTGCATTGGCTGGCCATTGGACGGGTCCAGCCACAGGCCCTTTCCGACGTTTACCAGGACGCCATCGAGCGCCTGAACCCCCGGCTCAACGCCTTCGCCGACTACAGCGTCTCCCTGATCCAGGAACAGGCCCTGGCGGCGGACAGGCGGCGTCGCGACGGTGTCATCGGCCGTCTCGACGGCATGCCGATCGCCATCAAGGATAATTTCGACGTGGCCGGCGTGCCGACGCGGGCCGGTATGCGGCGGCGAACCGTCGTTCCCGAGGAAGACGCCCATATCGTCGCGCGGCTGCGCGCGTCGGGGGCCGTGCTGGTGGGCAAGACCAATATGGACGAAGGCGCCCTCGGCCTGACCACGAACAACCCCTTCCATGGCGCGACGCACAATCCGCACCGCCTGGGCTACACAGCGGGCGGTTCGTCCGGGGGTGCGGCCGCGGCCGTGGCTGCCGGACTCGCGGTCGCGGCGATCGGCTCGGACACACTCGGTTCGATCCGCGTGCCCGCCAGCTACTGTGGTGTCTATGCGCTGAAACCCACGCATGGCGAGATATCCACCCGCGGCCTGGTACCCGCGGCCCGCCGCCTCGATGCGGTGGGCCTGCTGGCGCGCGGCGTGGACGATCTCACGGTGCTCTTGCAGACGCTGGCCGGGTACGACGCCGACGACGCGCGCTCCCGCCGGCGCCGCGTCGCCTTCTCACCGCCGGATTGGGAACCGGGCAATCTCCGCGCGGGTTTCCTGCCGGATCTCGCGGCGGTGGGGGTGGAGCCGGATGTCATCGACGTCTTCAACGACGCCCTGTCAAAGTTGAAAGGCGAACTGGGCGAGCGCCGAACGGTCGATTTCTCCGACTGGGATTTCGCCAGGACCCGCCGTGCCGGCCTCCTGCTGATGGAGGCCGAAATGCTCAACACCTTCGCGACCGAACTGGCCGATGAGGCCTATCCGGTGTCGAACGGATTCCGCGACATGGTCGGTTTCGCGGCAAGGAAGTCCGCGGCCGACTATGTGGCGGCCGACCTCGTACTCGATGCGGCCACGCTGAAAATGCGCCGCCTGTTCGCCCAGGTCGACGTGCTGGTGCTGCCCACGACCCCGCAGGGCGCGTTCCCGCTCGATGGGCCGGTGCCTTCTTCGCAGGCCGACCTGTGCAGCTTCGCCAGCCTTGCCGGTTGCCCGGCTGTGAGCATTCCCATGGGCACCTTGTCCAATGGCATGCCGATCGGCCTCCAGCTGGTGGGCGCTCGCGGCTCGGATCTCCGCCTGCTCGAACTGGCCGGCGTATGTGCGTCGTCGCTGGACGCGGAGCCGCCGTACCCGGTCGAACCCGTCTGAGCCCCGGCTGGCATCGCGTCGCACTGCCCGGCGCGGACATCACCTTCGCGCCGGCATGGCTGGAGCGCGAAGAAGCCGACGCGTTGCTGGCAAAGTTGATCGACGAAGTGCCCTGGGAAGTGCATCGCATCCGCATGTTTGGCCGGGTAGTTGATTCGCCCCGGCTGAGTGCATGGATCGGTGACGACGACGCGACGTACCGCTATTCCGGCACGCGCTTCGTGCCACATCCTTGGACACCGGTGTTGGCGGCGCTGCGCGAGCGCGTCGCCGAGGCGTGCGGTGGCCGTTTCAACAGCGTTCTCGCGAACCTGTATCGCGACGGCGGCGATCGCATGGGTTGGCACAGCGACGACGAACCGGAGCTGGGGCCGGAGCCGTTGATCGCTTCATTGAGCCTGGGCGCCGAGAGGACGTTCCGTTTCCGGGCGAAGGCGGGCGGCGAGCCAGTGGCGATCGATCTTCCGCATGGCGGCCTGCTGCGGATGGCGGGGGGCACGCAGCGTTTGTACAAGCATGAGTTGCCGGTGCGGAAGCGGGTATTGGGGCCGCGGGTCAACCTCACCTTTCGTTCTATTGGAGAGCTTCGCCGCTGAAGCGGCTCCCACAAGAGCATCGCCGACAGGGTCGGCTCCCACCGAGGCGAAGAGCATCGCCGGCTAGCCGGCTTCCCACCAGGTTACCGTTAATCCATCAGGTTACGGTTAATCCGGTGGGAGCCGACCCTGTCGGCGATGCTCTTGTGCGACAACCTACTTCCCCGGCACCGTCTGCAACGTCCACCCCACCACATCCGCCGACACCTTATCCATCGCCCGGCCGAAGGCCTCGACCACCCGCGGCACTTCCTTCCCATCGACCGGCTCGTGCACCTCGAAGCGACGGCTGCCCACGATCTGGTGCTTGCGCGTGCTCGCCAGCACCGCGTCGTAACGGATCACCACTTCCGGCTTGCCGCCCACGTATTCCGTCTGGAACGCATCCAGGCCGCCGCCCAGTTCATAGTCCGCGGCCAGGTTGCTGTCGTCGGTGCTGATCGCGGCGACGCGTCCGGTATCGCGGAAGGCATCGGCCAGTCGTTCGCGGAAGAGGTGCGGCGAGGTGTCGGCCCAGCGGGCGCCGCCATAAACCGTGATCGTGTTCGACTCCGGTACCACCGCGATGCGCGAGTTGTCGAGGGCGCGCGGCGCGTTGGGCGCGGCGATGCGCAGCGCCCAGTTCACGGGCGTCGGCGCGGCGGGGCGAGCGCCCGGCGCCGCTGGCAACGTATAGATATGTGGCGTTTCCGCCTTGGGCAGGATCGAACACGCCGTCAGCAGCGCGAGAACCAGCGGAGCGGCGAAGCGGACACGGCTCATGGGGTGAACTCCTTGGTCTTTTCGCGGCCGAAAAGATAGCCGCTGGGATTCTCGTCGAGGCGGCGCGTGATCGAACGCAGCGAGCCCAGCGTGTCGCGCAGTTCGCGCAGTGCGGGCGCGAGTTCGCCAAGGCTGGCGGCGCCGCCGTTGATCGCGTCGCTGTTGTCGTTGAGCAGGCGGTCGACCGAGGCCATGGAGTGTTCCAGCGAGGCCATCGCGCGCTGCGCGCTTTCCAGCGTCGCCTTGCCCTGGCCTTCGATGAGCCCGTTGGCGTTGTGCACCAGCGTACGGCTCTCGGCCAGTGTGTCGTTGGCCTGCTGGGTCGCCAGGGCCAGTTGCTTGATCAGGGAACGGATGTCCTCACGCTCGTCCGCGATCACGCCGGTGGTCTTGTCCAGGTGATCGAGCGTGCGCTCGATCCGGTGCACGTTCTCCTTCGACAGCAACTCGCTGGCGCGTGCGGCGGCCTGGTTGATATTGGTGATCAGGTCTTCGCCGTTGGCCAGCAGGCGGGCGAAAGGCGAGGGATCGGCGATGATCACCGGCACCTCGCCATCGTGGCCCACCAGCGGCGGGCTGCCCGGCGAGCCGCCCGAAAGCTGGATGATCGCCACGCCGGTCACGCCCGTGAGCGCGAGCTTGGCGTGGGTGTCCTTGCGCAACGGCGTGTCGCCTTCCACACGGACACGCGCCAGCACGCGGCGGGGATCCTGCGGGTCGAGGCGCAGTTGCATCACGTCGCCCAGGCGGATGCCGTTGTACTGCACGGCGCCCCCTCGGGACAGGCCGGTCACCGCCTCGTTGAAGACGATATCGTAATAGTTCCATTCCTGGTCGGAATGCGCTTTCGCCAGCCAGACGCCGAAGCCGAGGCCGAAGAGCACGACGAGGACGGTGAACAGTCCGATCAGGACATGATGGGCGCGGGTTTCCATGGTCTTCAGTCCTTGCCGGGATGAGCGGCGCGGGTGGCCGCGCGGCCGCGCGGTCCATTGAAATAAGCCTGTACCCAGGCGTCGTCGGTGCGCGCCACTTCGTCGATGGGTGCGGCGGCGAGCACGCGCTTCTGCGAAAGCACGGCGACGCGATCGCAGGTGGAGTAGAGGGTGTCGAGGTCGTGCGTCACCAGGAAGACCGTGAGGCCCAGGGCATTGCGCAAGGTGACGATGAGGCTGTCGAAGGCGGCGGCGCTGATCGGATCGAGGCCTGCGGTCGGCTCGTCGAGGAACAGGATCTCCGGGTCGAGGGCCAGGGCGCGGGCCAGCGCCGCGCGCTTGACCATGCCGCCGGAAAGCTGCGAGGGGTATTTCCTTCCCGCGTCCACGGGCAGGCCGGCGAGGGCGAGTTTCACACCGGCCAGCCGCTGCGCATCCACGCGGGGAAGACCGGCGTGTTCGACCAGGGGCAGGGCCACGTTCTCCGCCACGGTGAGCGAAGAGAACAGGGCGCCACTCTGGAACAGCACGCCGAAGCGTCGCTCCACCCGGGACCGCCGTTCGTCGGACAGGGCGAGCAGGTCTTCGCCGAACACGCGTACCTCCCCGGCCACTGGCCGCACCAGTCCGACGATCGTGCGCAGCAGCACGGACTTGCCGGTGCCCGAGCCACCGACGATGCCGATGATCTCGCCCCGGTAGACGTCCAGGTCGAGGTTCTCGTGCACGGTCTGCGTGCCGAACCGGTTGACCAGGCCCCTCACCTCGATGACGGTCTCGCGCGTCACCAGCCCATCTCCATATAGAAGAGGGCGGCGAGCGCGTCGAGCAGGATCACCACGAAGATCGACTGCACCACGGCCGAGGTGGTGTGTTCGCCGACGGACTGCGCGCTGCCGGCCACCTTGAAACCCTCCATGCAACCGATCACCGCGATCATGAAGGCGAAGACGGGCGCCTTGGCGATACCGACCAGGAACTGGGTCAGTGAGATATCCGCCTGGAACATCGACAGGAACATCGAGGGCGACATCTTGAGCACGGCCATGCAGACCACGCCGCCGCCGACGATGCCCGCGATCATCGCCAGGAAAGTCAGCAGCGGCAGCGCCACGAGCAGGGCGAGCACGCGCGGCAACACGAGCAGTTCCACCGGGTCGAGGCCCAGGGTGCGGATGGCGTCGATTTCCTCTCGCGCCTTCATCGAGCCGATCTGCGCCGTGAACGCGCTGGCCGTGCGGCCGGCCAGCAGGATGGCGGTGAGCAGCACGCCGAACTCGCGCAGGAAGGCGAAACCGATCAGGTCCACCGTGAACAGGCTGGCGCCATAGCTCGCCAGGGCGGTGGCGCCGAGGAAGGCGACCACGCAACCGACCATGAAGGAGAGCAGGGCGAGGATGGGCACGGCATCCAGGCCGGTCTGCTCGATGTGCGACACCAGCGAGGTGACGCGCCATCGGCGCGGGCGCCACACCGTGGCCAGGAATCCCTGCAAGGTGATGCCGATGAAGGCCAGCAATTTGGCCGTCTGTTTCCAGAAGCCTTGCATGGCCTTGCCGATGCGCTCCAGCGCGGCGACGAATCCGGCGTCGCGCGGACGCTTCACGCCGGTGCAATAGGTATCGATGGCATCGCCCACGGTCTTCAGCAGCGCGCGGCGCGCCGGTGGAAGCGCCTCGTCCTGGGCCAGTGCCTGCGTGCGCGAACTGCCCAGCAGTTCGGCGATGACGAAGGCGCCCGAGGTATCCATGGCGCCGAGGCGGTCGATATCGACGGCGATGTCCGGGCCGATCGAGCCGGCCAGCTCGTTGGCGCGGCGCTGGAGGTCGGAGTAATGGGGCAGGGTCCAGTCGCCGGCGATGGCCAGCCGCGCTCCGCCCGTGTCGCGGGTGAGCGTGGCCGAGCCGGGGAGGGGTGGTGCTGTCGCCATGCGTCAAAGGCTAGCAGGACTACCGCACGAAATCGCCGATGCTGCGACCGCGCTTGGACGAGAGGCCCCTGGGCCCCGATAATGCCAGGCTGCACCCGCCGCCATTCCCCTGCAAGGTACGACGATGACCGACAAGACCGCACTCAACGCCACCCACCGCGAGCTCGGCGCCCGCATGGTCGACTTCGGCGGCTGGGACATGCCCATCGCCTACGGCTCGCAGATCGAGGAGCACCATGCGGTTCGCAAGGACGCCGGCATGTTCGACGTGTCGCATATGACGGTGGTCGATCTCACCGGCGATCGTACCCGCGAGTTCCTTCGCAAGCTGGTGGCCAACAATGTCGACAAGCTGGCCAAGCCCGGCAAGGCGCTCTATACCTGCATGCTCGATGAGAACGGTGGCGTCATCGACGACCTCATCGTCTATTTCCTCCGCGAGGACTTCTTCCGCCTGGTGGTGAACGCCGCCACGCGCGCCAAGGACCTGGCATGGATCGAGAAGCAGGCGGCCGCCTTCGGCGTCACCGTCCGCGAGCGTCCCGAGTTCGGCATGATCGCCGTGCAGGGGCCGAACGCCCGCGCGAAGACGATCGGCCTGCTGCCCGAAGAAGTCCGCGAGAAGGCGACGAAGCTCGGCAAGTTCGCGGCCATCGAGGTCGAAGGCCCGAACGGCATGCCCCTGTTCCTCGCCCGCACCGGCTACACCGGTGAGGACGGGTTCGAGGTGGTGGTCCCGAATACCCGCGTCGTGGAGTTGTGGAACCTGCTGCGTGAGGCGGGTGTCGCCCCGGCCGGACTGGGTGCGCGCGATACGTTGCGTCTCGAGGCGGGCATGAACCTCTACGGCCAGGACATGGACGAGACGGTGACGCCGTGGGAGGCGTCGCTGGCCTGGACGATCTCGCTGGACGAAGGCCGTGACTTCATCGGCCGTTCGGCGCTGGAGAAACAGAAGGCGGCGGGTGTGCCGCGGGTCATGGTCGGACTGGTCATGGACGACAAGGGCGTGCTGCGCCACGGCCAGAAGGTACTGACGTCCGCCGGGGAGGGAGAAATCCTCTCGGGCGGTTTCGCGCCGACCCTCGGTAAGTCCGTGGCGTTCGCCCGTGTGCCGGCCGGCGAACTCGGCGACGTACGCGTGGACATTCGGGGCCGTGAAGTACCGGTGCGCGTGGTGAAGTTCCCCTTCGTCCGCGACGGCCAGCCGATGCCAGGCATCGTCGACTGATCACCCGCCCGGTTCGAGCGTGAGCATGGCGTTCCTCGCGGCGCCGTTCTGGTTGAGATATTTCTTGCCGCGCTCGATCACGTAAAACGAGTCGACGTAGTCTGTTTCATTGAGGAACGCGCGCGTGCGCATGGTGGCGAGGACCAGGTCGCCCATCGTCTGTACCTGGGATCTCGCGGCCGCCAGTGAGGATCCCGGTAGCCATGTTTCCAGGGAGGCCAGGACCTCGGCCAACTGGTCGATCAACCGGTCGTGCCGCGCGGCGCCATCGTCTTCGAAAAGCTGGATGTTGACGTAACCCGCGGAGAACAGGCTCCAGTCGACGAGCGGGTGATCCGGGTAAAACCAGCGACGGTCGTGGGTGAGCCATGGCATGGGGTGGATCTCGACACGTGCCTTCCCGTCATGGCCAACGCCGGAAACGACGGCGAAGATCTCCGCGGCACCGGCGGCGTCAGGCTCCTTGTCATCGCGCAAAAGGATGCGGCGAAGGATGGTCGTCGCGGTACTGGCATGGCCATCCCCGGTTGAAGGGATGGCCCGGGCAGGGATCGCCCAGAACGCGCTTCCAATGACGAGGACGGCCAGGGCGAGCCTGCCGGGCGTGACGCTTTTCATATCGATACCGTTCCTTGGCGTATACAGGCAGAGGAATGGAGGGGCGGCCGCGAGGCCACCCCTCCACTGACATCACCGGCCCTTCACTTCATAGGGCGCGAGGATCATCTTCGCTCCGCCGCGTGCGCCCACCAGCGGCTTCATGGTGGTGCCGTAGTTCCCTCCGCGCTCGATCACATAGAACGAATCCACGTAGTCCGCATCGTTCTGGAACCACTTGTCGTCCATGGCGTTGAGGATTTCGGCGCCCACCTTCGACACACCGGCGACGATCAGGGCAGGTGGTGCGCCGGGCGAGACCACGGTTGCCAGGCTTCCGACCGCCTTGGTGACGGCCACGGCCAGCGCCTTGAAGTTGGTGTTGCCATCTTCCTCGAAGAGCTGCACGTTGACGTAGTTGCTGCCGTAGTCCGTCCAGTTGATCAGGTCCATGTTCGGCGTGTACCAACGCTTGTCGTGGTCGAGCCAGGGCATGTCCTTCGTGATGAGTTGCGCCTTGCCATCGGGGCCGACGCCGGACACGATGGCGAAGATCTCGGCATCACCCTGCACATTCGGTTCCTGGTCGGATTCAAGGTGGATGTTCTTGAGAAGGGTCAGCTGTTCCGGTCCGGCCACGCGCGAGGTGCGGGTCCCGCCGCTGGACTGCACGCCGCCGTTGCGGAGCACCTCGTTCATGACGCTCATGCCGGCCCGGATCGCCGCGGAGCTGTCGGATTCGACGATGAGCATCGGCACGTCCGGCGTGGAGTCGAGTGAGAAGCGGCGCTCCTGCCCGGCAACGTCATAGGCGACCACCTGTTTTTCTCCGGTGGCCGGATCCTTGCTGACGGTCGCCGTCCAGAAGTCACGAATGCTCGCGATCGGCTGGCCCTTGTCCACGCCATGCACGCGGATATCGAAGAGCGCTTCCAGCGCGCCATCGAGACCGCGCAGCCGGATGGCCTGACGTTCCAGGTCGCGCAGGTCGGCGGTCGCGTCCTCCCTGGCTTGCGTGCCGTGTTCGGCGTAGTTGCGCAGCACGTCGGCCAGCGGCGCCTTGCCCTTGCTCAACTGTTCGCGAAAGGTGGCGTCGAAGGTGGGGTCGTTGACCAGGGCGGCGATGCCCTTGGCCACTTCCTCCCGGGCCTGGTTCACCGACGTGACCTCCGCGGCCATGATGGGTGAAGAAAGAGCGAGGGCCAGCGCGGTGCCGATGAGGGTGGTCTTGAGGATCCGTTTCATGGGGCTTCCTTAGGATGATGGGTTCGCGGTTCGCACCGCAGGGGTGTCGGCAGTCGCCCGATGAGAGGGGAGGGCTATGCCGATGCGGCGTCGCCGAAGTCGAGCCGCAACATCAAGGTAGTCGCCCTCGCCGATGGTCTTCTGTCGGCGGAGGCGCCGGTTCGTGTCGGCGTAGCGCCTGTCCTTCGCCTGTCCGAACCTTGAAGTTTTCCATCCTTTTTTCTTCCCCAACCCGGCTCGAACGCTTTCCTGGAACCCATAGAACGGTACAATCGGCCGTCATACCCGCGACCGTCCCGAGACAACGAGGCATACCCCATGAGCGAAATCCCCGGCGATCTGAAATTCCAGAAGTCCCACGAGTGGGTCCGCGTCGAACAGGACGGTACAGTCACCGTCGGCATTTCCGACCACGCGCAATCTGCGCTGGGCGACCTCGTCTACGTCGAACTGCCGGAAGTGGGCAGTGAAGTCGCGGCTCACGCCGGCGTCGCAGTCGTCGAATCGGTGAAGGCCGCCTCCGATATCTATGCTCCCGTTTCCGGCAAGGTGATCGCCGTGAACGACGCGCTCAGCGACAAGCCGGAGACGATCAACGAGGACGCCTATGGCGACGGTTGGATCTTCAAGTTGGAGATCTCCGACAAAGCCGAACTCGACGACCTGCTCGGTCCGGACGAGTACGCCGAACTCGCCGAGAACGACGATCACTGATCCCCTCTTCGAACCCCGAACATGGTGCCGGTCGACCTCGACCGGCATTTTTTTGTCCGTTTGGGCGGGTCCGGCAAAAATATTTTTTGCCCCCAGTTGAACTCCGTTCATCCCCCGGGAAGGGGTCCGACGACACCATCCGGGCGATCTCTCACGAACGCCATCTCACGTCGCCGCTTGTCGTCGTCGTTTCTCGTGGCGAACGAAAAATGCCTTTATTTAAGGTGTTTGCTGAACCGATAAATTCGCTCGGTATGTTTTGTTTTGGATGTCCAATTATCCGTGGCACTCGTCGCGACGGGTGCGAACGTACCTCGTCGGTGGCAGGGAAGGCCCGGCTATGCGTCCGCAAGGTCTTCAATTTAGAGCCAAAATTTATTGACAGCGGAAATGTTCAGGAATAGCTTTTGCGTCAATTGACGGGGAACCGGAAATGGAAACAGGAAAATTCATCAGGCCGTACGTGGAGCATGGTTCGAAAGCGGGCTCGGTTAGAAAGATCACAGTATCGATTCCGCTGCACATCCTCCGCCTGCTTTCCGATGAACGTACTCGCCGCCAGGTGAACAATTTGAGGCACGCGACGAACAGCGACCTGCTGGTCGAAGCGTTCCTCCACGCTTTTACTGGGCAACCACTGCCAACTGATGAGGAGCTGAGAAGAACTATGGCCACTGCCAAGAAAGCCACTGCCAAGAAGTCCGCCGCCAAAAGGGCGTCGAAGAAGTCCACCGTGAAGAAGACCGCCGCGCGCAAGTCGCCGGCAAAGAAGGCCTCGACCCGTAAGGTCGCGACCAAGAAGGCCGCGACCCGCAAGTCGCCGGCGAAGAAGGCTGCTGCTAAGAAGGTAGCCCGCAAGGCGCCCGCCAGGAAGGTCGCCGCCAAGAAGGCGGTGAAGAAGGCCGTTCGCAAGGCCCCCGCCAAGAAGACCGCGCGCAAGGCTGCACCGCGCAAGGCTGCTTCGAAGAAGGTCGCCGCCGCCAAGGTGGTCCGCGCGACCAAGGCCGCCAAGGCCAAGTAAGCGTCACCTTCCAATAAGAAAGTACGTTTTGCGAATTAGCTCCCCGCGGTGCCCAGCGCGGGGAGTCACTTCGAAAACTTGACCCCGGCCTGGCCGGGGTCGTTCGTTTCAGGGCTACCGATTTTTCCGCCCGGGAAAAGCTCCTAGGCCGCCCAACTGGATTCACGCGCCCATTACGGTTACCTTGTCGCCACATCGCGCTGCGGAGGACGGGGGGTTCTTCGCGTCAAGCCATCAGGGGGCGCGCGCCTTGCGGAGTCCGTTCTGTAACGCCATGGATAACCGTCATCGCTTTGCCGCGCGCTCGCGAGCCCGCGGCGCCATCAATCCCGTCACCCTCGCCGTCATCGCCATCGTGCTGGCGCTCGCGGTCGCGGCCTGGTTCCTGATCATCAAGCCCTACCGCGACGCGGCGGCCGGTTCCACACCGGTCCCCACCGCCGCGCAAAAGGCGGCGGCCACGCGCGAAGCGCCTCCGGCCAACGTGGACGCGCTCAGTGTCGACCAGCTGTTGGCCGAGGCGCGTACCGCCATGAACGAGCAGCGGCTCGTCGCGCCGGCGGGCAACAACGCCTTCGAGTTCTACATGAAGGTGTTGCAGAAGCAGCCTGGCAATCCGGTCGCCGCGGACGCGTTGCGCGAGACCTTCTCCTACGGCGCCGCCGCCACCGAGCAGACGATCAACCAGCGCGACTTCAACGAGGCGCAAAGGGAAATCGACCTGCTGGCCAAGGCCGATCCCGAGAACTACACGCTCACGATCCTTCGTTCCAAGCTGGACGCCCAGCGCAAGACGCTGGATCGCGAGCAGCAACAGGCGGTCGATGCGCAGAAGGCGCAGCTCGCCCAGCAGAATGCCGCCGCGGCCGCGAAGCTGCAGGCGGAGCAGGCTGCCGCCGCCGAAGCGCAACGCCAGCAGGCGGCTCGCGAACAGGCGGCACGGGTCGCGCAGCAACCCCAGGCGGCGAACGCCACGGCCGCGCGTCCGGCCGCCCCGACGCCGCGCGCACCCGCGGCGGATGCCGCCGATGCGATCAGCGATGCCGTGCTCATCCGCCAGGTCAGCCCGCGCTACCCCACGGCCGCGATGCGTGCGAACCAGGAAGGCTGGGTCGACGTGGAGTTGACGGTGGGCACGGATGGCACGGTGACCAACGTCGCCGTGGTCGATGCGCAGCCCAAGCACGTCTTCGATCGTTCCGCGATCGATGCCGTCAGCCGCTGGGAATACAAGCCGGCCACCCGCAACGGCGAACCGATGACCGTGACGCTACGGCGCCGGTTGCAGTTCAACCTCGGCAGGTAACGACAGGTCCAGCCGTGGCCGGCGCCGCGGCTGGATCAATCCGGTTTCTTCTTCCTGGCCGGCGTCTTCGCCGCGCTCTTCTTGACCGGGGTCTTGGTCGCCGCCTTCGCGCGCGACTTCGCCGGTGCCTTCGCGGCTTTCGCCACCGGCGCGGTGCGCGCCGAGCCTTCCACGCCCGCCCAGTCCACATGCGGCAAGCCGAGCAGGCTGTCGAACACCATCGGCATGAGGCCGGCCGGGATCGGCCCCGCGGCGTTCCACATCGTCACCACGCCCGCGTGGTACTTGGGGAAGAAGCCGATCATGGTGCGGTAACCCGACACGGCACCCGCGTGGTAGATGAGGTCTTCGTTGGCGTACTTGAACACGCGCCAGCCGAGCGCGTAGTGCGCATCCGTCACGCGCGCCCGGCGCCAGGGCAGCGAGCGCTCCTCGGAGGGCGTCGCCACTTCCGGCGCGTGCAGCACGTCGAGCAGCGGCGTGGGCAGCACGTCGGGACGGCCGCCCATCTGGGCCATCAGCCATTGCTCCATGTCGCGCAGGCTCGCATTCACGCCCGCCGCCGGAGCGACGCGGTAGTAGCTGTCGTTGGGCTCGTAGGGAATCCAGTTGTGCGGACCGCCGCGATGCGGACGGGCCCAGCTCTTGCTCGCCTCGAGTGCGTCACGGCCGTAGCTGGCGGTGGTCATGCCCAGCGGTGCGAAGATCCGGCGCTCCACCTGGCGGAAGAAATAATCGCCCGTGGTCGCGTAGATCACGTCGCCGATCATGCTGAAGGCGACGTTCTGATACCCGTAGCATTCGCCGACCTTGCAGGAGAGGTCGACCTCGTCGAGCTTGCGCACGAGCTCCTCGTACGGCGCGTCGGATTCGAGCATGGAATCGTAGGTGTTGCGTGGCAGGCCGAGCCGCTGGCCGAGGATATCCCTCACGGTGGCCTGCTGGGCCGCCTGCATGTCCTTGAGCTTGAAGTAGGGGATGGTGTCGATGAGCTTGGTGTCCCAGCTCAGGAACCCGGCGCGCACCAGTACGGCGGTGACGCCGGTGGCGAAGGCCTTCGACAGGGAGGCAAGGCGGAACACCGTTTCCGGCGTGGCGGGTTCCTTGGTCTTCGCATTCGCGTAGCCGATGGCGCGTTCATAGACGACCTTGTCGTCGACGATCACGGCGGTGACGATGGCCGGCGCGGCGTCGCGGGCCTCGGCGGCGTCGAGCCATTGCTTATAACTCTCGACGGTCGCCTTGACCCGTTCCGGCGGCAGCCTGACCGCCTCGGGATCGACGTGGACGACAGGCGGCTTCGGCGGCGGCGCGGCGAGCGCGAAGGGAGCGGCAACGGCGCAGGCGAAAGCGCAGGCGAGCAGGGAAGCGGAACGGAACGACATGCTTTTCTCGCGGGGTCGAGGCGTGGGGCACGCCGCGGAGTGGGGACGCCGGGAGGAGTCCGGACGTCGTTCCCGGCATTGTCTTTTACTTCCTCGTCCGCGACAACGGATGGTGCCTTGACGACGCTGAACGGCACGCCTCGCCATGCTAGGCTTCACCGACTCCACCGGACACGCCGGCCATCGTGAACGCACCACCGCATGCCACCCGGAGCAAGGGGATCACCCTGGCGCTCTCGGTCATCGCCTTCTTCCTGGTGCTGACTTCCTATTACGTCCTGCGACCCGTGCGCGACCAGCTCGTCGGCGCGGCCGGCTCGTCGTCGCTGCCGATGTTCTACGCGATCGTCTTCGTGGTCATGCTGGCGCTGACGCCCGTGTTCGGCTGGCTCGTCGCCCGGTTTCCCCGCAAGCAGGTGCTGCTGGGCAGCTACCTTTCCTTCATCGTCTGCCTGGTCGCCTTCGTCCCTGCGTTCGCTGCCCAGGACCGGATCGGCGCCGTGGCGCTCGGGCGGGTGTTCTTCGTCTGGGTGAGCGTCTTCAACCTGTTCGTGGTCTCGCTCTTCTGGAGCGTGATGGCGGACGTGTACCGGAGCGTGCAGGCGCGCCTGGTATTCCCGTTCATCGCGTTCGGCGGGATGGCCGGCGCGCTGGTGGGGCCGTTGCTCACGCGATCGCTGGTGCTTCGCCTGGGCGTGCCGTCCATGCTCGTGGTGTCGGCCGTTACGTTGCTGTTGGCCCTGGGAGCGCTCCTGGCGCTGCCTACGGACGAGGAAGGCAACGACCGCAGTGGGGGAGCCCCCGTCGGCGGCTCGATCCTGCAAGGTGCCAAGGCGGCGTTCTCACAGCCTTTCCTGCGCTACATGACCCTGCTGATGCTGCTGAGCGACGGCATCGCCACGTTGGCCTACGCATTGATGGCCGACTATACGAAAGCCCATTTCGCGGACAACGCCGCTCGCACGGCGTTCTACGCCGACCTCGACCTGTGGATCAACGGATTCGGCGCCTTGTTGCAGCTCACGCTCACGCCGCTGCTGTTGCGTGGCTTCGGCCCCCTCTGGGCACTCGTGCTGCCCTCGGTGGTGAACGTGGGACTGCTCCTGCTGCTGACCTTGCATGGTCCGTCGGAAGCCACGCTGTTCGGATTCGCCGTTCCGTTGATCGTGATCGTGCAGGTGGTCACGCGCGGGATGACCTACGGCATGACCAAGCCCGCTTCGGATGCGCTCTACACGCGCATGCCGCGCGAGGCGCGCTACAAGGGCAAGAACTTCATCGAGACGGCGGTCTGGCGCTTCGGTGACCTGGTCGTCACCAGCGGTCTCACCGGTCTTCACGCCGTGGGCGTGGGCATCGGGGGTATCGGCCTGATCGGCGCGGGACTGGCGGCCGTCGCCACCGATGTGGCCCGGCGCGCCGCGACCTCGCCGGACCTCGAACCGGAATCGAAGGACGACGCCTAGCCGACGATGTAGCTCTCGAGCTGGTTGATGGTTTCCTTCTGCTCGGAGATCGTGGCTTTCACCAGGTCGCCAATGGAGACCATGCCCACCACGCGACCGCCTTCCAGGACGGGCAGGTGGCGCAGGCGGCCGTCTGTACACAGGCGCATGCATTCGTCGACGGACGCATCCGGTGCGACCGTCACCACGCTGGCCGTCATGATGTCGGCCACGGGCGTGTCGCGCGACGAACGGTCCTTGAGGATCACCTTGCGCGCGTAATCGCGCTCGGAAACGATGCCGACCAGTTCGCTGCCCCGGATCACCGCCAGCGCGCCGACGTTCTTCTCGGCCATCTGCTGGATCGCTTCATAGACGGGCGCCTCGGGTGCGACGGCGAACACCGCCGTGCCCTTCGCTGCCAGGAGATGCTTGACCTGCTGCATGCTCGACTCCCCGGATGGACGCGGCGCGTGCCGCTCGGGCTCCAGTCTACCGCCGCGGCGGGCCGGCCAGGGTAACGATCAGGTGAAGGGCGGACGTTCGCCCCGGCGCGATTCCACGTAGTAGAGCGGCCGGCGTTTGGATTCGGAGTAGGTACGGCCGACGTATTCGCCGATGACGCCCAGCGCGAGCAACTGCGCGCCGCCGAGGAACAGGATCACCACCATGAGCGTGGGGTAGCCACGGACGGGGTCGCCCCATATCAGGACCTTCAGCAACACCCAGAGGCCGTAGAGGAAGGCGAGCGTGGCGGCGGAGACGCCGAGCCACGTGGCGATGCGCAAGGGTGCGGTCGAGAACGAGGTGATGCCCTCGATCGCGAGGTTGGTCAGCCGCCAGTAGTTCCATTTCGTGCTGCCGGCGTAGCGGGCATCGCGGTGGTAGGTGACGGCGGCCTGCCGGTAGCCGATCCAGGCGAACAGGCCCTTCATGAACCGCTGCCGCTCGCGGAGTTCACGCAGCGCTTCCACCGCGCGCCGCGACAAAAGGCGGAAGTCGCCGGTGTCGCGTGGCAGCGGGGTGTCGGACACGCGCTCCATCACGCGGTAGAAGGCGGCCGAGGTGAATTTCTTCGTGCGTGTCTCGCCGTCGCGTTCGCCGCGGGTCGCGTAGACCACGTCGTTGCCTTCGCGCCAGCGCGCGATGAGCGCGGGAATGACTTCGGGGGGATCCTGCAGGTCGGCGTCGATGACGACGACGGCATCGGCGTCCACCTGGTCCAGTCCGGCGGTGAGGGCGGATTCCTTGCCGAAGTTGCGCGAGAGCCGCATGGCTTCCACGCGTGGATCCCGGTCGGCCAGCGCGCACAGGCGTGCCCACGTCTCGTCCTGGCTGCCGTCGTCGACGTAGACGACGTGCGCGCTCGCCTCGATGGTGTCGAGGACCGCGCCCAGCCGGCTATGGAAGCTGTCGATGACCAGGGCTTCGTTATAGGCGGGAACGACGATGGCGAGAGAGAAGGGCATGGGCGTTCTCAACGGACCCGGCCGGCGACGGCGGCCGGGCGGGAAAGGTAGGCCGGCCCGCCGAGCTGGCCCATCTGCTGGGCGATCCACGCGGTACGCCGCTGCACGTAGGCAGTGGGCGCGTCGATGCGGAAGCGGCGCGGATTCGGCAAGACGGCGGCGAGCCGGGCGGCCTGGATGACGCCCAGCCGGTCGGGCGCGGTGTGGAAGAACACGTCGCTTGCCGCGCCGACGCCGTAGACGCCGTTACCCAGCTCGACGATGTTCATGTAGACCTCAAGGATGCGCCGCTTCGGCCACAGGGCCTCGATCAGCACCGTGAAGTAGGCTTCCAACCCCTTGCGCACGAAGCTGCGCCCGTTCCAGAGGAAGAGATTCTTGGCCACCTGCTGGCTGATGGTGCTGGCGCCGCGCAGGCGCTTGCCTTCGTCGGCGGCGTCGATCGCATCCTGGATCGCGTCCACGTCGAAGCCATGGTGGAAGGGGAACTTCTGGTCTTCACCCGCGACCATCGCGATGCCGACCTGCGGCGAGATGCGGTCCCACGGAACCCAGCGGTGCCGGTAAGTGAAATCCTTCTCGCCACTGGTCAGTGCCTCGACGCGGCGCTCCATGATCATCGCGCTGGTCCACGGCGGCACGAAACGCAGTACCCCAACCACCAGGCACGACAAGGCCACCCACGAAACGAGCAGCAGGCCGATAAGGCGGGCGATCCGGCGGAGCGGTGAACGGGGCGTCGGACTCATGGCGGCGCGGTGACGGAGGATGGCGCAGTATAAGGGCCTGGACCTTCGCGGGCTTGCTGGCGCGCCGGCGAGTCCCCATCTTCCGTCGGATCACCCAGGAGACCGCCGTGACCGATTCGATCGTCGAAACCCTTGCGTCCGAAGACGTATTGCACCGCTTCATGCTCGAGAAGGCGGGCGTGCGCGGCGTACTGGTGCGCCTTGGTGCCAGCTGGCACGAGATCGCCTCGCGGGTCGACTACCCGGCAGGCTTGCGTGACACGCTGGGCCAGGCCGTGGCCGCCAGCGCGCTGCTCACGGGCAACATCAAGTTCGAGGGCTCGCTGTCGCTGGAATTCAAGAGCCAGGGTCCGCTGCACCTGCTTTTCGCCGAATGCACCGACAAGGGCCGCCTGCGCGGTCTTGCGCGCTACGACACGGCAGCCTTGCCTCCGCGGCTCGAGCTGGGCGGCCTGCCCGAGGCGATGCTCGCCATCACCATCGGCCACGCCGAGCGCGGCCGTTACCAGGGTGTCGTGGACCTGGATGACGCCGAGTCGATCGGCCAGGCGCTGGAAAACTATTTCGAACGGTCGGAGCAGCTTCCCGCGCGCATCCTGCTTGCCGCCAATGGCAAGCACGCCGTGGGCCTGATGCTGCAGCCGGTGCCAGGCGAGGGTGGCCACAGCGCGGCCGAGGACGATGACGATGCCTGGGCACGAGTCGGCCATCTCACGGCCACCCTCAGCGCCAGCGAGATGCTCGCCACGCGGCCGGAGGAATTGCTGTATCGCCTCTACCACGAGGAATCGGTCCGCCTCTACGAACCGAAACCGCTGGCCTTCGGTTGCACCTGCTCGCAGGAACGCGTGGAAGGCATGTTGCGTGCGCTGGGGCGCGAGGAAGTGGAAGCCACGCTCGACGACCGCGAAGGCGAGATCGAAGTGATCTGCGAGTTCTGCGCCACCCGCTACATCTTCGACCGCGTGGACGCGGAGCGCCTGCTCACCCAGGTGGACACGCCGCCGTCACCCTCGACGTTGCAGTAGTCAGGCGTCCAGCGACAATGGCGAGCCGAGCCATTTGCTCGCCGGCGCGGGCTGGGCGAAGAGGAAGCCCTGGCCGAAACGGCAGCCGATCCGGCGCAGGGCGCGCATTTGCGACTCGGTTTCGATGCCCTCCGCGATCACCTGCATGCGCAACGAGTCGGCCAGCGCCTGGATCGCGCGAACGACCGCGGTGCTGTGAGCCTCACTGTCCTCGGCAGGCAGTTCGATCACGAACGAACGATCGATCTTGAGGGTCTCGATCGGATACTGGTGCAGGTAACTGAGGGACGAATAGCCGGTACCGAAGTCGTCCAGCGCGATGCCCACGCCATGGTCGCGAAGGTTCTCGAGGATGCGCTTCACCTGGGCCGGATTTTCCAGCAGCGCGCGTTCCGTCACTTCCACGCGGATGGAACGCGCGGGCACCTTGTGCTCGAGCAGCAGGTCGAGCAGGCGCTGGTCGAGGTCCGGCGAGCGGAAGTGGCTGCCGGAGACGTTGATGCTGATGAAGCCTTCATCGCCGACCAACGCGCGCGCCTGGCGGGCCACCTGTTCGAAGATCTGCCAGTCGATCGCCTCCGAGCAACCGGTGTCCTCGGCCACGGAAAGGAATTCCCCAGGTGACAGCAAGCCGCGCTCCGGATGGCGCCAGCGCAGCAGGGCTTCGTAACCGACCACGCGGTGGTCTTCCAGGTCGACGATCGGCTGGAAGAACGGCACGAACTCGTTGCGCGTGAGCGCGCGGCGCAGGTCGCCTTCCAGCTCCAGCAAGGACAGCGCTTCGCGGCGCAGGCGGTCGTCGAACACGGCCGCGCGGTGGCGGCCTTCGTCCTTCGCCCGGTACATCGCCGAATCGGCGTCGCGCAGCAGTTCCTCAGGCCGCGTGTACTCAGGCGTAGGCAGCGCGATACCGATGGAGGCGGAGGTGAAGATCTCTTTCGCCCCGAGCCGGAACGGGGTCTGCAACTGCGCGATGATGCGTTCGGCGATATGCGTGGCGGACTGTGGATCGACGATCCCTTCGACCAGGACGGCGAACTCGTCGCCCCCCAGGCGGGCCACCACGTCGCGCGTCTTCAGGCAGGCCCGGATGCGGCCGCCGACCTGGAACAGCAGGTCGTCGCCGACGAGATGACCCACCGAGTCGTTGATGACCTTGAAGCGGTCGAGGTCGATGAAGAGCACCGCGAACAGGTCGGCGGAATTCTCGCGGTAATGATTGAGCGCCTGCTCGAGCCGTTGCAGCAACAAGGTGCGGTTGGGCAGGCCGGTAAGTGAATCGTGCAGGGTTTCGTACTTGAGACGGCGCTCCACGCGCTCGCGCTCGGCGATCTGTTCGCGCAGGTCGCGATTGGCCAGGGCCAGGGCGCGCGTGCGCTCGGTCACGCGGCGCTCGAGGCTGGCGTAAGCCTGCTTCAGCGATTCGGTGGTGTACTTGCGCTGCAAGGCGTTGGCGATGTGGTAGCTGACGAAGGTCAGCAGTTCCTGGTCGCGCGCGCTGTAGGTGTGCTCGGGCGTATAGCTCTGCACGGCCAGCACGCCCATGGACTTCTCGTTCCAGATCAGCGGCACGCCCAGCCAGTGCAGGGAACGCGCTCCACTCGGGGAGAGCACATGGTCGCGGTTGAGCCGGTCGATCTCGTCACGGTCGGCGAGCAGGGCCTTGCCGTTACGCAGCACGAACTCGGTCAGGCCGCGGCCGAGCTCACGCGGTTCGCGCACGCCGTCCAGCTCGTCGACCGAATACGGGAAGGTGAGCTTGTTCTGGTCTTCCGAAAGCAGGGCGATGTAGAAGTTGCGCGCATACAGCAGGCCACCGATGACCCGGTGCACCGCCGCGTAGAAGTTCTCGATGCTATCGGAAGTATTGGCGAGTTCCGCGATCCGGAACAACGCCGCCTGCAAGCGCTCGCCACGCTGGCGCTGCAGCACCTGCTGGCGCAGCACCCGGTTGGCCTCGCGCAGGGCTGCCGTGCGCGTGGTGACGCGGCGCTCCAGTTCCTCGTGGGCCTGCCGGCGTTCGAGCGCCGTCTGCACGTGCTGCGCCACGTAGGTGAGCAGCTCGCGGTCGTTTTCCGTGTAGTGCGTGTCGTCGCGATAGCTTTGAACCACCAGCGCGCCGACCACGTCTTCACCGCGCTTCATGGGCACGCCCAGCCAGTCGTCGCTGGGCGGTCCGATCGGCACGCGCGGGCCGGGCAGGTTCTTCTCCAGCTCGCTGCTGGCGCCCATCATCGAACGGCCGCTCTGCAACACGTGCCAGGTGAGGGTGTTCTCGATCGCCTCGATGGTGCGGACACCCTCGGGATCGGGAATGTCCTGGTCTTCCGTATCGACGAAATAGGGGAAGCGGACGGTGCGGTTCTGCGCGTCGTACAGGACGATGAAGAAGTTCTCGGCATACATGAGGCTGCCCACGATGCCGTGTAGCGCGCTCATCATGTCCTTCATGTTGTGCTCGGCGCCCGCCTGCTCGGCGATCGCGTACAGCGCCCGTTGCAGCCGCTCGGCGAGGGCCAGCCGCGAGATCGCCTCGTAGAGGTTCGCCGTTTCAGCGAGCTGGCGCAGCCGGGCCGATGCCAGGCGGCCGAGCCAGGCGAGCATGTCCCCGCCCGCGGACACGTCGGCGTCGCTGGTGACGAGATCCAGGATGCGCTCGCTCTGTGGATCGACGGCCAGCTCGAGCGCCCCCGGTGTGGTCGCTTCGGTACTCCCCACCGGCCGCCAGGCCACCTTCGCGTCCGGAAGGATGCACTGGACGAAGGTTTCGCATTCCGCGCGCACGCTCTCCGCGTCCGCGGCGCGCAGCAACCTTTCCACGGCGTCCTGCAACGGCTCTACCTCGCCGTGACCGGGCGCCTGCAAGGTCGGGCTGTGGGATGGAGCGAAAGTCATCGCCTGACGAGGTTCCGGTCGTGGTCGGGCCAGTCTATATGTGTTAACGCAGCCGTGCGATGGGCGTGAAAGCCAATCTCACGGGCGCTGCGCCTGGGTGCCCGAATCTTCCCTTGCCGTCATAAACGGCAGCTAATCCGAATACTGAAGGGGTCTCTCCGGGGTGTTAGTAAAAAGTAAAATGGTTTAGACTGATGTCGTTCCCGTCAGGCTGAGGCGGGACCTCGGGGAATCTCAGCCGCTGCCGATAAAGACCACGATGCGCAGATCCTTACTCACCATGCTTCTGTTCATGCCGCTCGCCGCGGCAGGGCAAGTCGCGCCGGTGGGTTCGGACGCGACGGCGTCGCAGCTGCTGGGCCAGCAACCGGTGTCGTCGGGCCGCGCGGACCAGGGCAGCCTGCCTTTGTGGCGCGCCCCGGATGGCCGCACGTTGTCCCTGCAGTCCGACGACCGCGCCGACCCGGCCAAGCCGCTGGCGCTGCGCCCGGTGGACTCGGGTCCGTTCCTTTCCAGTGGCCTGCAGTATGACCTCGGACCGCGTGTCCAGGCCCATGCCAGTGTCAGTGGCCAGGGCTGGATCAACTCGGTGGAATCCTGCAGCACCTCGGCCGGCAACACCGATCGTTGCAGCACGCCCGGCGCACCTCCGCGCATCGTCGGCAGCGAATTGGGCGCCACCTTCCGCGGCACGGGCTACAGCGTGGGCGTAGGGGTCGGGTCCAGCCGTCCGACAGGTACCGGCGCGGCCTTGCCTCGCGTCGTTCCGGGCCTCGCCACGGCTTCTGGATTGCCCATCAGTGCGCTTTCCTCCAGCACCGAATTGAATGCCCACGGCCGTGTCGACCTTGGCGCGCGCAGCGGGATCGACCTTGGCGCGAGCATCGGCCGGATTCGCCTGCTGCCGGGCAACCTGCTCGGTATCGGCGCCGTGGACCAGAAGGCGCTGAGTTTCGGCGTGGATCGCGGCCCGTTGTCGGGTTCGATCACCGGACGCACGATGCAGCCGGAAGCCAATGCCGTGAATGGCATCAATCCCGACCGTCGTTGGAGCGCCATCGACCTCGGTGTGACCTGGCGCCTGCCCTGGCGCGGTGAGTTGTCCGTAGGCGCGCAGAACGTGTGGTCTTCGGGTAACGCCCCGAGCAGCCCCGCCGGCCCTGAGCCGGACCAGTCCCGCACACCCTACGTGCAGTACCACCAGGATCTCTGAGGCCGAACAGCCGGCCCCTGAAAGCAGGTTCTTCGGGCGAATTCGTCTGTTGTCACGGCTCCCTCACCCGGGTGGGAAGCGGCTGGCCCGCGATGCTCAATCTTCTGCTCGCGAAGGAAGCTTTGAGTTGATCAAGCCGGGCTTTTACCGCTCGCCCGAATGCGATGCAAAGCCTCACTCGCTCGAAATGGGTGGCGAATCGCGGGCCAGCCCGCTTCCCACCCGGCAGCTTCCTTCGCCGTCCTTAGCGACCGGCGCCGCGTATGCGGACATCGCCGCTGAACGATTCGACGTGGATGAAGGCGTCGCCGCCGCCGACCGTGGTTTTCAGTTCCTTGCCCGGGCCATCGTCGCCACGCGAGGGATTGCCCCAGTCGCTGCGCAGGTCACCACTGAAGGTCGAGGCTTCGAGCCGTGCCGAGGCGTCGGCAGGCAGCTGGACTTGCACGTCGCCGCTCATCGAATCGATGTCGAGCTTGCCGCCGCGCGCCGGCGTGCCGTTGACCTGCGTGTCGCCGGACACCGTGCTGAAGCTGGCCTCCTTCCACGGGCCGCCGCCGATGGTCATGCGGCCCGAGACCGTCTGGGCATCCACCTTGTCGCCGATGTTCGGTGCCGTGATGTCGCCGGAGACCGTCTGCAGGTCGGCCTCTCCAGCGCGGCCGGCGAGGTCGATCGTGCCACTGACGGTCTGCATGCTGACATGAGGCGACCGCACGTTGGCGCGGATGCGTCCGCTGACCGACTCGATGTCGATCTTGCCGCCGTCCAGGCCGTCGATGCTGACCGGGGCACTGACCACGTTCACGTGCACTTCCACGGACCGGGGCACGCGCACGTTGAGGATCGTCGGCTGCATGCGTGAGTCGTTGCCCCAGCTGAACCAGTTGCCCTTCTTCTCGTCACCTTCGACGCGGATCTCCACGTTGCGGTCGTCGCCGTCGAGTTCGAGCGGGCGGGCGCCGTCGCCAAGGCTGCCGGAGACCTGCACCTGGTTCTTGTCCCAGGCGGTGACGGTGACTTCGCCCTTGACGTTCTCGATGCTGATCTTCGCGTTGGGGCGGATGTCTTTCGACAGGTTGATCGGCGTCGAGGCCAGGGCCTCGCCGATCGAAAGCGCCAGCAGCAGGGGGGTGAGATATAGCGTTTTCATGGGTAGTGTCCTGGCTGTTCGCGTTTAGCCGGCTTGCTTTTCGAGGTTGCGCAGACGGTCGCGCTGGCGTTCGGTGCGTAGCAGCAGGCGCTGCAACGCGGCTGAATCGGGGGAGTCCTGCATGGCCTGCGTGAGCTCCATGCGTGCGGCGTCGAGTTCCACCGCCGCGCCGGACAGCCGCGGATCGGAGGGCTTCCACGACTGCCCCGCCGCCATGCCCGCCTGGTCGGTGGGCGAGACCAGGTGCAGGCCCAGCCCGCCACCCAGGACGGCGACTCCGGCGATGGCCGCTGCCATCAGCCAGGGACGTGCCCGGCGGTGTCGTATCGCGGACGCGCCCGGCGCCTCGTCGAGACGGGCTTCGATACCGGTCCACAGGTCGCGATGGGGCACGACAGGGCGGTTGAGGGAGCGCATCTGGCGCAGGTAGTCGAGTTCGTTCATGGTTTATCTCCCAGCGCGCGGCGGAGCAGTCCACGCGCACGGTGCAACTGTGCTTTCGAGGAGCCCACCGCCATCGAAAGTTCGATGGCGATCTCCTCGTGTTTCCAACCTTCCACATCGTGCAGCACGAGTACGGCACGGGCCCGCGGTGGCAGGCATGCGATGGCTTTTTCCAGCTCGCCGCGCTCGAACGCGCGGACGGGGTTGTCGATGTCGGTGATCTCCGGCAGGTGCTCGTCGTCGACGATGCTGACGGGATCGGCGTTGCGGGCGCGTATGGACATCAGCGCCACATTGACCGCCAGACGGTACACCCATGTTCCGAAGGCACTTTCGAAACGGAAACCGTCCAGCTTCTGCCAGGCGCGGACGAAGGCTTCCTGGGTCAGGTCCTCCGCACGGGCATGATCGAAAGCCGCCAGCCGCAGAACGGCGCCGTAGACGCGATCCGCATGGCGCCGGTAAAGCGTTTCGAAGGCCCTGCGGTCACCGGCCACGGCCGCGCGCACGATGTCGTCGTCCGACGAGGCGGCGGGCAGCTCAGGCTGCATGAAGGACGTGGCGGCGATGCATAGGGCGTTCATCTTGCCAGCTTGGATGCGGGCAAGGGGGAAACGGTTTAACGAGAAGGTGCCCGCCCGCCAAGGAGGAAGGCAGCCCCGGCCTTTGTGGGAGCAACTGTCTTTTTGCTTTGGCTCCTCAAGGTGCGGAAGATCGCCAGCCGACCTGATCACGGACCATGGCGTTGATGGCGTTGATGGCGGTGATGAAGCTGCGCATGCAGGCGACGAGGGCGACCTTGGCCAGCTTTCCGCGCGCCCGTAGGGCGCGATACCGTGCGCCGAGGGCGCTGCCCTTGACGCGGATGGCGGACCAGGTAGCCATGTAGAGCGCACGTCGGACGACCCATCGGCCGGCGCGGACGCGTCGAGGCCCGTCGCGCCGGCCGCTTTGGTCGACGTACGGCGCGACACCGACCAGCGCCGCGATCTGTTGTCGCGACAGTCGCCCCAGCTCGGGCAGGTAGGCCAGCAACGTCGCTTCCGTCACCGGTCCCACGCCGGGCACCTCGCGCAACCGTGACGCGGGCGCCGCCGCCGTCGTGGCCGTGGCGATGCGCTTGTCCAGGTCGGCGATCTGGACCTTGGCCGCCTCGATCATGGCCTGCAGGGCATGCCGTGCCGCGGCCAGCCGGGTCTGCGCCAGGCGGCGGCGGTTGTCATCGCGCTGTCCGACCAGTTGCAGACGGCAACGCAGCAACTCGGCCAGTTCCGCTCGCCCGGGCGAGGGCGCTTGATACGGTTGGGGCGTCACATGGGCGGCCATGCGGGCCAGGACCTGCGCGTCCAGGGCATCGCTCTTGGCGAAGTGGCCCAGGGCCCGTGCGTAGGCGGTGGCCCGGTGCGAGGCCAGGCGCGTGACGCAATAACCGGCCTGGGCCAAGGCGTCGAGAATGCCTCGTTCGTAACCGCCCGTGGCCTCGATGGCGATGTGCTGGACCGCCTGTGGCGCCAGCGCATCAAGCAACGCGCGGTGCCCTTGGGGCGAGTTGGCGAAGCGCCCGCCGGGGCCGCGGGGATGGCAGGCCACGTCCAGCGTGGCTTTGCCCACGTCGATACCTACAAAGATGCTCATGGCTTCACTCCGGAGTACGATCGGCAGTGAGAGCACCTCCACCATGCCCCGGCTTGTGAATTCGAGGTACGACTCGAGCAACTGTTCGGGCTGTAGTGGAGGGAGTGCGGCAGCCCTAGCTCCCACACGTGCTCGCAGCACTGCCGTCCATCGGCTTGCCGCACTCCGCTCTCACCTCCAAGCCTAGCCCTTCGGAAAGACACAAGCCGACCTTGTCGGCGGCACGGCCCGCCCCGAGGTCGGGGCAGGCCGTAAGAACGCAAGGTCAGGCCACGTGCGCCGCGCGCTTCCCTGCGTAGGCGGCATCGAGCGCCTTGCTTACACGCTCACGCTCGGCCTTCAGCCGCTCCGGCATGCGCTCGCCGAAGCCATCGAGGTACAGCCCGATGGCGCGCAGTTCCTCCTGCCATCCCTCGACGTCGACGCGGAGAAGTTCCTCCAGCGTGCCCGGCGTCAGGGACAGGCCATCGGTGTGGAGTTCGCCTTTCGCGGGGACGGTTCCGATCGGCGTATCCACACCCTTGGCCAGCCCCTCCACGCGCTGGATCATCCAGTCGAGCACCCGCAGGTTCTCGCCGTAGCCCGGCCACATGAAGCGCCCGTCGGCGTCCTTGCGGAACCAGTTCACGTGGAAGATGCGCGGCAATTTCGCGCCCGGCTTGTCGAACGAGAGCCAGTGGGCGAAGTAGTCGGCGAAGTTGTAGCCGCAGAACGGCTTCATCGCCATGGAATCGCGGCGAAGCACACCGACGGCGCCCGTCGCGGCAGCGGTGGTTTCCGACCCCATGGCCGCGCCGACGAGCACGCCATGTGCCCAATCCTTCGCTTCGAATACCAGCGGGACCAGCGATGGACGGCGGCCGCCGAAGACGATCGCCGAGATAGGCACGCCGGCGGCATCTTCCGATTCCGGCGCCCAGCTCGGGCATTGCCTGGCGCTCACGGTGAAGCGCGAATTCGGATGGGCGGCCGGCCCGTTGACGCCATCGTAGGGGCGGCCCTGCCAATCGGTGACGGGTTCGCCTTTGCCGAGGCCTTCCCACCAGGGACGGTTGTCGGCGGTCAGCGCCACGTTGGTGAAGATCGCATCGTGGCCGAGCGTTTCCAGCGCCGTGGGATTGGTGCTGGCGCTGGTGCCCGGAGCCACGCCGAAATAACCGGCTTCCGGATTGATCGCCCAGAGGCGCCCGTCCTTTCCCGGAGTCATCCAGCAGATGTCGTCGCCGACGGTCCAGACTTTCCAGCCGGCCTTGCGGTAGCCCTCGGTCGGGATGAGCATCGCCAGGTTGGTTTTGCCACAGGCCGAAGGGAAGGCCGCGGCGATGTAGTGCTTTTCGCCCTTGGGATTCTCGATGCCGACGATGAGCATGTGCTCGGCGAGCCATCCTTCGCGGCGCGCCTGATAGCTGGCGATGCGCAGCGCATGGCATTTCTTGCCGAGCAACGCATTGCCGCCGTAGCCCGAGCCGATCGACTTGATCGAGAGTTCCTCGGGGAAATGCATGATGAAACGGCGCTCCGGGTCGAGATCGCCCGTGGAGTGCAGGCCCTTCACGAACTGGCCTTCGCGCTCGATGCGGGCGAGTGCCGGGGCGCCCATGCGGGTCATGATGCGCATGTTGGCGACGACGTAGGGGCTGTCGGTGATCTCGACGCCACAGCGCGCGAGCGGCGAGTCGATCGGACCCATGCAATAGGGAATCACGTACATCGTACGGCCGCGCATGGCGCCGGCGAACAACGCGTCGATCTTGGCATGCGCTTCGGCCGGGGCCATCCAGTGATTGTTCGGGCCGGCGTCTTCCTCGTTCGGAGTGCAGACGAACGTCAGGTGTTCCACGCGCGCGACATCCGACGGGTGCGAGCGATGCAGGTAGCTGCGGGGATTGCTCTCCGCATTGAGCGGGAGGAGGTCGCCACTGGCTAGCATCGTCTGGACGAGTTCGGCGTATTCCGCTTCCGAGCCGTCGCACCAGCGAACGGAGGCGGGCTCCGTCAACGCGGCGACCTCGTCGACCCATCGATTCAATGCTTCCAGTGAACTGCCGTGCGATCGCATCCTTGGTGGTCTCCAGTTAAACGCAAGCGGAGACAGTAGTTTGCGCTGCCTGGTATTGGCAAGGCACGGCGCAGCAAACGCGCGCGTGCCATTCAGAATCAATCGGCGGAGCGCGCCGGTGTGAGCGTGGCGATCATATGTTCGACGTAGGCGTCGAACTCCTCATGGCTGAGACGGGGCAGGCCGAGGGTGAAATTCAACTGCAGGAAACCGACGTAGGCGGCGTAGGTGAGGCGCGCGCGATGCAGTGCGACGACGGGATCGAGGCCGGCTTCCTGGTAGAGCCGCGTGAGGAATTCCATGCGCCGCTGCGAGACCCGCGACATCACCGGGACGACCTGCGGGTGGTCGAGCGCCTTGAGCAGCGCGGCGTACACGCGATGCGGCTGCAACTCGTGCGCGACGCGGCGGAACAATTCCGGGAACCGCTTCAGCGGGTCGGGGATGCGTTCGATTTCGGCGAGCACCTCGCGTTCGCCGTACTCTTCCCAGCGTTCGAGCGAGGCCTGGAGCAAGGCTTCGCGGGTGCGGAAATGCCAGTAGAAGCTACCCTTGGTGACGCCGAGGCGCCGCGCCAGGGCTTCGACCGCGAGGGCACCGACACCTTGCTCGGCGATGAGGGCTAGGGCGCCGTCTTCCCAATCTTCGGCGGAGAGGCGGACTCGTTCGTTCTTGGCACCGTCGTTCATCGACGCATGGTAGCGGAGACGCGGCGGTTTGCAATTGGGAGGGCCGCCGCATGTTGCATAAGACCTTGACTTGTCAGCCGTTACATGACCGTACGCGGGCGTATTGACGCATCCGGTTATGCACTACATACTCAACCGTATGGTAGTGACCCCTTCCCCCGTCCATTCAGCCCGCGCCAGCCTCGTTTCCTTCGACGGCGTCGCGCTGGCCACCCAGCACTGGCACGGCGAGCGCTCGCCGTCGCTGTTGTTCGCGCACGGGTTCGGCCAGACCCGCCACGCGTGGAATGGCACGGCGCGGACACTGGCGGGACTGGGATTCGATGCCACCACCTTCGATGCGCGCGGTCATGGTGAAAGCGAGCGCGTGCCACGTGGCGACTACCACATGGAGCAGTTCGTCGCCGACCTGCTGACGGTGGCCGCCAACGCCCGTCCGGCGGATGGCCGGGCCCCGGTGCTGGTCGGTGCGTCCATGGGCGGCCTGCTCGGCCTGCTGGCCGCGGGCGAGGCGGAGGAGGGCAAGGAGCCCTTCTCGGCCCTGGTCCTGGTGGATATCACGCCACGGTGGGAAACCGCCGGCGTGGAACGTATCCTCGGTTTCATGCGCGCCCATCCGGGCGGTTTCGCGAATTACGACGAGGCGGCCTCGGCGATCGAGGCATACCTGCCGCACCGTCGTGAACGCAAGACCGAGGCTCAGCTGAAGCCCTTGCTCCGCCAGGATGACGATGGTCGCCTGCGTTGGCATTGGGACCCGGCCCTGCTCGACGGTCCGATCCAGCAAAGCGAGCGCTACCAGCCCCGCCTCTTCGCGGCAGCCGCGCGGGTGAGGGTGCCGGTGCTTCTGCTCTCGGGCGCCCGCAGCGACGTCGTGTCCAGCCACACCGTCGACGAATTCCTCGGTCTCGTGCCGCATGCGCGCCACGTCACCCTGCCCGACGCCACGCACATGGTGGCGGGCGACGCGAACGACGCGTTCACGCGCGAGATCGCGACGTTCCTCGAAACCCTTTGATCCACCGTTCCACGAAACACGTAGCAACGACCCGACTGTGACGAGGTGATACCGATGTCTGCGATCCTAGTTGTGCTGGCGGCGCTCATCGCCTCCGGTGCCTGTGCCTACCACCGCACGTCCCTGAAGACGTGGGCCGTCGCGACGGCGGCGACGATCCTCGTCGTGGGCTTCCTCGCTGGCGCGCCGGCGACCACCATCGTGCTGCTCGTCCTGCTCGCGGTCGTGGCGGTGCCATTGCTGATGGTCGACTTCCGCCGGAAGAAGATCAGCGCGCCGCTGCTGTCGATGTTCGCCAAGGTGACGCCGAAGCTTTCGGACACCGAGCAGACCGCGCTGGAGGCCGGCACGGTCGGTTTCGAGGGCGAACTGTTCTCTGGTAAGCCGGACTGGTCGCAACTGCTTCGCCAGCCGAAGCCCGAGCTCTCGGTCGAAGAGCAGGCCTTCCTCGATGGTCCCGTCGAAGAACTCTGCGGCATGATCGACGACTGGCAGATCACCCATGAGCTGGCCGACCTGCCGCCAAACGTGTGGGAGTTCATCAAGAAGAACAAGTTCTTCGGCATGATCATTCCGAAGAGCTACGGTGGCCTCGGCTTCTCCGCGCTCGCTCATTCGGCGGTGCTGCAGAAGTTGTCCAGCATGTCGCAGACGCTGGCGTCCACCGTCGCCGTGCCGAACTCGCTCGGGCCGGGCGAACTGCTGATGCACTACGGCAGCGACGAGCAGAAGAACCACTTCCTGCCGCGATTGGCGGATGGGCGTGAAATCCCCTGCTTCGCGTTGACGGGCCCCTACGCCGGCTCGGACGCCACGTCGATTCCCGATTTCGGCATCGTCACCAAGGGCATGTGGAACGGCGAGGAAACGGTCGGTATCCGCCTGACGTTCGACAAGCGCTACATCACGCTGGCACCGGTCGCCACGATCGTCGGCCTGGCGTTCCGCATGTACGACCCGGACAAGCTGCTCGGCGACAAGGAAGACCTGGGCATCACCCTGGCCCTGCTTCCCCGCGAGACGCCGGGAATGCAGATCGGCCGCCGGCACTTCCCGCTCAACACGCCGTTCCAGAACGGCCCGGTCCACGCCAAGGACATGTTCGTGCCGTTGTCCGTGCTGATCGGCGGTCCGCACATGGCTGGCCAGGGCTGGCGCATGCTGGTGGAGTGCCTCTCGGTCGGCCGCGCCATCTCGCTGCCGTCGAACGCCACCGGCGCGTCGCGCATGGCGGTGGCCGCCACCGGCGCCTATGCACGCATGCGCAAGCAGTTCGGCCTGGCCATCGGCCGCTTCGAGGGCGTGGAGGAAGCGCTGGCCCGCATCGGTGGCCTCACCTATGCCACGCAGGCGTTGTCGCGCGCCACCGCCGCGGCGGTCGATCGCGGCGAAAAGCCGGCCGTGCCGTCGGCCATCGCCAAGTACCACGCCACGGAATGGTGCCGCCAGATCGCGTCGGACGCGATGGACATCCATGGCGGCAAGGGCGTGATCCTGGGCCCCAAGAACTACATGGGGCGTGGCTGGCAGAGCGTGCCGATCGCCATCACGGTGGAAGGCGCGAACATCATGACGCGCAGCCTGATGATCTTCGGCCAGGGTGCGATCCGCTGCCATCCTTATGTGCTGAAGGAAATGCAGGCACTGAACATCGCCGACTACCGCGAACGCCTCGCCACCTTCGACAAGGCGTTGTTCGGTCACATCGGCTTCGGCTTCTCCAACGCGGTGCGCAGCTTCGTCCTCGGCATCACCGCGGCGAAGATCGGCGATACGGCCGGCGATGCCTACACGCGCCGCTTCTACCGCAAGCTCAACCGTTACTCAGCGGCGCTGGCGTTGTGCGCCGATGTATCGATGGGCGTGCTGGGTGGCAAGCTGAAGTTCAAGGAGAAGCTGTCGGCCCGCCTCGGCGACACGCTCTCGTACCTGTACATCGCCAGCGCGATGCTCAAGCGTTACGAAGACACCGGCCGTCCCGAAGCGGACCGCCCGCTGCTGGCCTGGGCGTTCCACGAGTGCGTGTGGAAGATGCAGATGGCGCTGGACGGCGTGATCCGCAACTTCCCGGTCCGTCCGGTGGCGTGGCTGCTACGTGCCCTGGTGTTCCCGTTCGGCCGCCGTGAGGTGCCGCCGTCGGATCGTCTGGGACGTCGCGTGGCGGCGCTGATCACGGCTCCGAACGAGGCTCGCGACCGCCTCATCACGTGGAGCTACCTCACGCCGACGGCGAACAACACGGTAGGCCGCATGAACGCGATCCTGCCGGACGTCATCGCCGCGGAGCCGGTGGAGCGCAAATTCCTCAAGGCGTTCAAGGGCGGCCAGCTGCGCTCGCACACGTACAACGAGCAATTGGCGGAAGCCGAGAAGCTCGGCGCCATCACGCCCGCCGAGCGCGAGCTTCTGCAGCGCGTGCGCGACGGCGTCGCCGAGTTCATTGCGGTGGACGACTTCGACAGCGAGGAACTGCGGGCGAACGTGGTGCGCAACGCGGAAGCGATGAAGCCGGTACGCGCCGCGTAATCGACGGCATCGTTTGAAATGAAAAGGCCGCGAGCGATCGCGGCCTTTTTGTCGTTTGGCGGAAGCCGACCTTGTGCCTGGCGGGAAGCCGACCTTGTGCCTGGTGGAAGCCGAACCTTGTGCTCGGTGGGAGCCGAACCTAGTGCTCGGTGGGAGCCGACCTTGTCGGCGATCCCGCGGCAGCGGGCCAGCTTACGGCGAGCACCCATCGCCGCTTAAGCGGCTTCCCACCCATCGGCTTCCAGCGATGGGCCCCAACCAGAGCGGCTCCCACAGGAAGCGGCGCGGCTATCGGGTTTCGGAGCAGCCGTCCTGTAGGGCCACGACTTCCAGCAGCCGTTCCTCCACTTCATCGCGCGAATGCGCACGGAACAGACGGGGTGCCGCGCGACGGAGGGCGCCGCAGTCGAGCTGGGTGAGGCGGTCGCGCACCTGCAGCAACTGCCCCGGATGCATGCTGAATTCCTCCAGGCCCATGGCCAGGAGCAAGGCGGTGAACTGGGTATCCCCGGCGATTTCACCGCACAGGCTCACCGGCTTCTTCGCCCGGCGCGCGCTGGCGATCACGTGGGCGATCAGGCGCAGGAAGGCTGGCTGCAGTGGATCGTAGATGCCTTCCAACGCATCGTTGTTACGATCGGCGGCGAGCACGTACTGGGCCAGGTCGTTCGTGCCGATGGCCAGGAAGTCGGCCTTCTCCAGGATCGAGGTGACACCGATCGCGGCGGCCGGCACTTCGATCATCGCGCCCACGTCGAGCCGTTCGGGCAGTTCCTGTCCAGCACGGGCCAGGTCCTCCCGTGCCTTCTTGATCAGGCGGCGCACGTCGGTCATTTCACCCAGATGGGTGATCATCGGCACCAGGATACGCACCGGCCCGTAGCAGGCCGCACGCAGGATCGCGCGCAACTGCACGCTGAAGATGTCGGGGTAGCGCAGCGAGAGGCGGATGCCGCGGACACCCAGCGCGGGGTTGTCCTCGCCGCGGATGGCCAGTCCTGCGGCGTCCGCCTTGTCGGCGCCGAGGTCGAGCGTGCGGATGGTGACTGGCAGGCCGCCCATGCCGAGCACGACGTCACGGTAGGCGGCGAACTGTTCGTCTTCGGAGGGCAGGCCCCGCTGGCGCAGGAACAGGAATTCGGAGCGATAGAGGCCGATGCCATCCGCTCCGCGCGAGCGGGCGAGGGTGACGTCACCGGCCAGTTCCGCATTCGCAAAGAGGCGCACATGGGCGCCATCCTTCGTGAGCGTGGGGGCCGTGGCCAGGGCGGCGAGCCGGCGGCCTTCCGCGGCCGCCTGGCGTTGCCACTGGCGGTAGCGCGCGAGATCCTGCGCGGTGGGATGGACGATCACTTCGCCGTGCTCGGCGTCGATGAGCACGAGGTCGTCGTCGTTGACGGTGGCGAGCGCATCGCGGGTACCGACGAGCATCGGCAGGTTGAAGCTGCGTGCCAGGATGGCGCTGTGCGAGTAGATGCTGCCCGCGCTGGCGATGACGCCGAGCATGCCCTGGCCGGCCATCGCCGCCATGTCGGCTGGTGCGATCGTATCGCTGACGACGATCTCGCCGACACGGGCGGCGAGTTTGCGTTCCTCGCGGCTGGACTGCTGGTTGAGCGCGGACATGACGCGGCCGATGACCTGGTCGATGTCTTCGCCCCGACTCTTGAGGTAAGGGTCGTTCATCGCGTCGAACACCGCCGCCAGGCGGTCGCGCTGCATCTTCAGGGCGGCGCTCGCGGTGTAATGGCCCACGGTGACGAGTTCGTCGAGGCCGCGGAGCAACTCCTCGTCGTCGAGCAACAGGCTGTGCGCGTCGATGAAATCGCCGACTTCGCGGGCGAGGGCGCCATGAAGCTTGCCGCGCAATTCGTGCAGTTCCGTACGGGCGGTATCCAGGGCCTGGTGCAGCCGCTCGACTTCCGGCGCGATTTCCTTGTCCTCGAGCATCCGCATGTCCACGGCGAGGATGTTCGGCTGGACCAGGCGCGCGCGCCCGAGGGCCATGCCCCGCGCCGCCGGCGTGCCGGTCAACACGATTCTCATGTGGTCCCCGATTCGCGCACGTGGTTCATGCCTCAGGCGCCCTCGTCGAACTTGCGGTCGAACAGGTCGGCGACGGCGGCGAGCGCGGCCTCCTCGTCCGGCCCCTCGGCACGCACGGTGAGCGAGGTGCCCATGCCGGCGGCGAGCATCATGACGCCCATGATGCTTTGCGCGTTCACTTCGCGCCCCTTGCTGACGAGCCAGACCGTCGATTTGAACCCTGAAACCAGCTGGACGAGCTTGGCTGATGCGCGCGCGTGCAGGCCCAGCCGGTTGGATACCACGATGTCTCGTTCAAGCATGGTCGATGAAGATCCCTCCGCGGCCGCCGCTGGCCGCGATCTCGGCCAGTTCGGGCAACGATTTTTCCGAATAATTGAGAACCCGCAGCAGCATCGGCAGGTTGAGCCCCGAAACGCAGCGCAGGTGGACGCCGAGTTCGCTCAGGGACAGGCCGATATTGCAGGGCGTGGCGCCGTAAAGATCCGCAAGCACGAGCACGCCCTCACCGTGGTCGAGGTCGCGGGCGTGCTTCGCCGTGAGCGTGCGCATGACGTCGGGATCGGCGCTCGGTGGCACCTCGACGGCGTCGATGTCCAGCGGCAGCTTGGGCATGACGTGCCGCGCCGCCGAAATCAGCGCCTTGCCGACGGCTTCGTGGGTCATGAGGAGGACGCCGACGCTCATCGCCCGGTGTCTCGTGATGGCTTGGGCTGGGTCATGGTCACTCGAGCTCGCGATGGAAAGTCAGTACGTTGCCGCGTTCCGAGCGGAAATGCTGGGCCAGTTTCTCCACCAGGTAGACCGAGCGGTGGCGACCGCCGGTACAGCCAATGGAGACCGTGACATAGCTTCGGTCTTCGCCCTCGAAGCGCGGCAACCAGGTGTCGAGCCAGCGGGCGACGTCGGCATAGTATTCGCCTACCAGGGGGTTCGCGTCGAGGAATTCCCTGACGGGGAGGTCCTTGCCCGAGAAGGGGCGAAGCCGCGGGTCCCAGTGCGGATTGGGCAGGCAGCGCGCGTCGAAGACGAAATCGGCGTCGGACGGGAGCCCGCGCCGGTAGGCGAACGACTCGAACAACAGGGTGGTGCCGTCGGAAGCGGCCGCATAGCCCGTGGCGAACAGGCGCCGCAACTGGTGCACGTTGAGGTCGCTGGAGTCGATGACCTTCTCGGCGATCGAGACCAGCGGGCGGAGCAGCTTGCGCTCCTGGGCGATGGAATCGGCCAGCGAAAGCTTCTCGGCCGCGAGCGGATGGCGGCGGCGCGTCTCGGAATACCGCTTGATGAGGACATCGTCGCGGCTGTCGAGGAAGATCAGGTGCACGTGCACGCCGGCAGTCGACAACTCCGACAGCACGTGTGGCATGCGCGAGAGGTCGATGCGTCGGTTGCGCACGTCCACGCCCACGGCGATGCGCTTGCGCGGACCGTGCTCACCCTGGCTCACCGCGGCGACCAGTTGCGGGATCAGCTCCGCGGGCATGTTGTCGACGCAATAGAACTCGAGGTCTTCCAGCGCGCGCAGCGCGACGGTCTTGCCGCCTCCCGACATGCCGGTCAGCACCACCAGGTGGATGGCATCGGGATCGACGATGGGGCTCATGACTTCGTCGCTCACGGGGTCACCACGGGGAGAAACGGCGCATCTGGTGCGCCTGGCGGTCGATGAAGGTCTGCGCGGGGTCGATGCCCTTGGCCTTCAGCACGTGGTTGCGCACCGCGGCCTCGACCAGCACCGCCAGGTTGCGGCCCGGCGCGACGGGAATGGTGATCTTGGGCACGTCGACATCGAGCACGTTGCGCCGGCTGACGTCGCCGGTGAGGCGGGTCATGGCGTCGGTTTCCTCGCCCTCGCGCAGCGGCTTGAGGTGGATGACCAGGCGCAGGTACTTGGACGGTTTCACCGCGGTGTGGCCGAACATCTCGCGGATGTTCAGCACGCCCAGGCCGCGCACCTCGAGGAGGTCCTGCAGCAGCTCCGGGCAGGCGCCGTCGATGACGTCGGGGGCGATGAGGGTGAATTCGGTGGCATCGTCGGCGACAAGGCGATGGCCCCGGCTGATCAGTTCCAGGGCCAGTTCGCTCTTGCCCGAGGCAGGCTCGCCGGTGATCAGCACGCCGATCGAGAAAACTTCCAGGAACACCCCGTGCAGCGTGACTCGTGGCGCCAGCGTACGCGCCAGGTGGTATTGCAGGTAGGTGAGCAGTTCATGGCCGCGCTTGGTGCTCTGCCACAGCGGCGTGTCCGTTTCCTCGGCCACCTCGCGCAGGTCGGCGGGGATGGACTGTTCCTTGGTGACGATCAGGGCGGCGGGCTGGTAGGCGGCGATCTTGTGGATGACTTCCCAGCGCTGCCGCGAGTCGAGTCCGTCGAGGAAGTTGAGCTCCTCGGTGCCGATGATCTGCACCTTGTTGGGGTAGATCACGTTGAGGTAGCCGACCAGCGAAGGACGCCGGCTCTGCTTGGCGTTGGGCTCCAGGACGCGTGATTCCCCACGCATGCCGGCGGCCCAGCGCAATGCCATGCGCTCGTGTACCCCGTCGAAGAGTTGTCTGGCGGTGAGCCGGTCCACGCTTTGGGTCCCTTGAAGAGAAAAGCCGGCACGCGGGCGGCCGGCTTGCTCATATTGTGCCACAAGGGTGGAAAGCGGCCCGGGTGAAGAGGGGCTGGTCGCGCCCCATAAAAAGGTGGGAAGCGGCCTGGGCCGCGATGGGACTTGCCGCAAGCCCCATCGCGGCCCAGGCCGCTTCCCACCGGTGTGCTTCCCACTCCGCTCCACCCGGAGCCTTGTCCTCAGCTGCTGGCGACGCGTCCGTCGCGCACCTCGTGGTTGTGGTGGTCCTTCAGCTTTTCCTTGTGCTTCTTCAGCTGGTCGGCGAGTTTCGCGATCATCGCGTCGATCGCCGTGTACATGGTGTCGTTCTTGTTGTCGTCCTCGAGGCGGGCGATGCCGTCGGCGTGCAGGCGCGTGCCCGCGCAGTGCAGGGTGCCACCGGCCCTGTGCTCGTTCTTGTCGACGGACAGGACCACGTCGAGGGCTTTGATGTTGTCGAAAAGGCGTTCGAAGCGGCCGACTTGCTGTTCCACGCGCTCACGCAGGGCGGGGGTGATATGGATGTGCTGGCCGCTGATCTGGATTTGCATTGACGCCTCCTTCTTGCTGAGGGTGCCGCCTTGTGGCGACGAGACCGGAACGGTGAGGTACCGCTCCTCTAGCCTAGAACCTATGGGACCGTGGACCTCCGATGGGGTTCCCTGCGCGCGTCAGCTGGCGCGGACGCGTTCGCTGGAACTGGGGATACGCATGGCCTCGCGGTACTTGGCCACCGTACGTCGTGCCACCTGAATACCGCGTCGATGGAGTTCTTCCGCCAGCGCCTGGTCGGAGAGCGGCCGGCGTGCGTCCTCGGCGGTGATGAGTTTGCGCAGCATGGCCTGGATCGCGGTGGCGGACGCGGTGCCGCCGTCCTCGGTGGCCACGCCGCTGGAGAAGAAATGTTTCAGTTCGAAGGTGCCGCGCGGCGTATGCATGTATTTGCGCGTGGTCACGCGGGAAATCGTGGATTCATGCATGCCCACTTCCTCGGCCACCTCGCGCAACACCAGCGGATGCATGGCTTCAGGGCCATAGTCGAGGAACGCGCTCTGCCGGCGCACGATCACGTCGGCCACCTTCTGCAGGGTTTCCGCCCTGGACTGCAGGCTCTTGAGCAGCCAGCGCGCCTCCTGCAGCTGGCCTTTCATCCAGGTGGCGTCGTCGCCGCGGGCGCGTGCGATGAGGTTGCAATAGTGCTGGTTGAGGCCCAGCCGGGGCTGGGCATCGGGATTGAGGCTGACCTGCCAGCGGCCGTTCTCGCGCCGGGCGTAGACGTCAGGCGCCACGTATTCCACGGGGGTGGCGTCCAGCGCCGCCCCGGGACGGGGATCCAGGCTGCGGATGAGGCTTGCCGCGGCGGCCACGTGGGCCTCGGGCGCCTTGAGGCGGCGGGCGATCTTGGCGGCATCGTTGCGCGCCAGCAACTCCAGTTCCTCGTTCACGATCCGGATCGCCAGTTCGCGATGCGGTGTATCGAGCGAGAACTGGAAGAGCTGGCAGAACAGGCAGTCCCGCAGGTCGAGGCTGGCGACGCCGGTGGGATCGAAGCGCTGCACGCGTTGGCGCACGGCCTCGATTTCGTCAGCGGTGGCGCGCAGTTCCGAAGGCAGGGCGGCTTCCACCGCTTCCACGCCGTCGCGCAGGTAACCGTCCTCGTCGAGCGCGTGGATGATCGCCGTGGCGATGGCGTGGTCGCGCGGCGAGAACTGCGACAGGTTGAGCTGCCATTCCAGGTGTTGCTGGAGACTTTCCGGCGCGGCGTTCTGTGGCTCGAAGCCGTCCTCGTCGAGGCTGCCACTGCGCGAGGACGTGCCGGCGTAGTCGCCGGCCTCGCCGTGGAAACGGTCGTCTTCCCATTCCGGCGCGAGTTCCTCGGAAGGCGTGGCGGTGGACTCCTCGTCCTCCTTGGATGCCTTGACCGGGATGTCTTCGCGGGTAGGAAACTCGGGCGCTTCGTACCCGGCGTCTTCCGCGGTCTCGACCTCGGACTCGGCGTCCTCGGCGAACTCCAGCAACGGGTTGCTTTCCGCGATCTGGCGGAGTTCGGCCTCGAGCTCAAGCTGTGACAGCTGCAAGAGGCGAATGGCCTGCTGCAACTGCGGCGTCAGCGTGAGCTGCTGATGGAGGCGAAACTGGAGTCCGGGTTTCATGCCTTCGACGCTTGGGGTTCCCGATCCATCGTAACCCCTTACGGGCTCCGCAAACCAGCAGCGAAGCGGACTACGCCCGTCAGCCGGACCGCCGCCCGGTCAAATGCGGAATTCACGACCCAGATACACTTCCCGTACCTTTTCGTCCGCGAGAATGTGCTGTGGTGTGCCACGCGCAAGTACCTCGCCGTCATTGAGGATATAGGCGCGATCGCAGATGCCCAGGGTTTCGCGCACGTTGTGGTCGGTGATCAGCACGCCGATGCCGCGTTCCTTCAGGTGACGCACGATGCGCTGGATCTCGCCGACCGAGATGGGGTCGACGCCGGCGAAAGGTTCGTCGAGCAACATGTAGCGGGGACGCGCGGCAAGGGCCCGGGCGATTTCCACGCGGCGCCGCTCGCCGCCGGACAGGCTGATGCCTTTCTGCTCGGCGATGTGCGAGATCTTGAGTTCGTCGAGCAGGCTTTCCAGCTCGTCCTCTCGCTGCTTCTGCGTCATGCCCTCGCGCAGTTCCAGCACGGCCAGGATGTTGTCCGACACGCTGAGCCGCCGGAACACCGAGGCCTCCTGCGGCAGGTAGCCGATGCCGAGCTTGGCGCGGGCGTGCATGGGCAGCCCGGTGATGTCCTGCTGGTCGAGCTTGATGGTGCCGGCGTCGGCCTGGATCAGGCCCACCACCATGTAGAAGCAGGTGGTCTTGCCGGCGCCGTTGGGGCCGAGCAGGCCCACCACCTCGCCTTCACGGATGGAGAAAGCGAAATCGCGAACCACCTGGCGCGCGCGGAAGCGCTTCTGCAGGCCTTGGGCTGAAAGCATCGGGTCAGGGCTTCTTCGTGTCGGGTGCCGGCGTCGCGGGCGTCGCCGGAGCGGCGGCCGGTTTGTTCTTCGGCTGGAAGGTCATGTGCACGGGGGCGGCGCCATTGCTCTCGCCGGTCATCGTGCTGTCCTTGGTGTTGTAGGTGAGCTTGTCGCCCTCGGCGCTGCCCTTGACCGGCTGCTTGACCTTGGCGTTGCCCGTGAGGACGGCGAAATCCTGGTCGACCTTGTAGTCGATGTTCAGCGCCTGGCCGTCCATCGGCTCGTTCTGCTCGTCGAGCTGGTGGATGGTCGCGGGCTTGCCATCGACCACCACGCGGGTGATGTTGTTGTCGGCATCCAGGTAGCCCGTGGCCTTGTCGCCGGTGATCTTCAGCGTGCCCTGGGTCAGGATCACGTTGGTGGTCCAGATCACCTTGCCGTTCGGCTGCTGCGAGCCGTCGAACGACTTCGAATGGACGTCGACCGGTTCATTGCGGTCGGACTGCTTCGCCACGACGGGCAGGCTGGCCACGAGTGCCATGCCGAGCACCGCGAGAAGGGCGGCCTTAGCGCTTGCGCGGCAGGTACGTGCTGTGGACTGCATCGAGAAGCTCCAGGTGCTTGGTGTCGAGATTGGCGCGCATGCCAACGCCATCCATTGTAGAGCTTCCCTGCACGATCCGCGCCGCCTCGGCGGTCTCCAGGCGGTTCTCCTTGGGCCAGGCGGTGACCTCGGAGGTGTCGATGCTGGCCGCCTGGGTCGTGCCGAAGGCCGGCCGCTCCATGTGGACCTTGCCCTGCAGCTTGAGCAGGCTGCCGTCCTTGTTCACCCAGCCGTACTGGGAATGGCCCTTCCACGGCGGGACGTCGGTCTCCTTGGTCGAGGGGAGGACGAAATCCGGGGCGTTGATGTAGAGCGAATCGTCGCCCTCGCGGCGCTCGAGGTGGGGCGCGATCAGCTTGAATGCCGGCTTGCCCTCCTCGTTGTACGAATCGAGGTCGAAATTGGTCAGCACGTAGCCGGAGCGCGGCGGGCCGACGAAATCCTGCACCTTCTTCTCCGGCGCCGCCCAGTAATAAAGCAGCACGCTGGCGCCCAGGGCGACGGCGAGGATGCCGGCAACGCTCGTGGTACTTCGATCCTTCAGCAGGTTGAGCACGCTCACAGCCAGCGGTCCCTTTCGGCTTCGGCCTTGCCCTGGGCGGCCAGGATCATGTCGGCCACTTCGCGTGCGGCGCCATAGCCGCCGGAGAGGCGCGTGCGCCAATGGGCGCGCTCGGCCACCCAGGGATGCGCGTTGGCGGTGGCCACGGCGAGCCCGGCGATGCCCATGGCGGGGAGATCCGGCAGGTCGTCGCCGACGAAGGCGGATTCCTCGGGCGCCAGGCGCAGGGCCTCCAGCAGGCCCGCAAGGCAGGCACGCTTGTCTTTCTGGCCCTGGTAGACGTGGGCGATGCCCAGTTCCTCGGCGCGCAGCGACACCGGATGGCTGATCCGCGCCGTGATGATCGCGACCTTCACGCCATTGCGCTCGAGCGCCTTCAGGCCCAGGCCGTCGTGCACGTGGAAGACCTTGGTCTCACGGCCGTCCTCGGCGTACCAGAGGCGTCCGTCGGTGAGCGTGCCGTCGACATCGAACACGACCACGCGCACGCGGGAGGCGCGCTCGGCCACGTCGGCGGGAATCTCGGTGTAATGGGTGTAGGCCATGGTTCGCTATATGGGGACGATGCGGCGCGACGGGAGCGCGCCGGGGCCCGGTCGTTCAGACGACGCGGGCACGAAGCAGGTCGTGGATGTTCAACGCGCCGACCGCGCGGCCGTCGCCATCCACCACGAGCAGGGCGTTGATCTGGTGCTTTTCCATCAGTTGGGCGGCCTCGACGGCGAGCTTGTCGGAGCCGATCGTCTTGGGTCCGCGGGTCATCAGCTGGGCCACGGAGGCGCTGCGCAGGTCGACGCCATCGTCGTCCAGCGCGCGGCGCAGGTCGCCGTCGGTGAACACGCCCAGCAGGCGGTTGTCCGCATCGACCACGGCGGTCATGCCCAGGTGCTTGCGCGACATTTCGACCAGGGCCTCGCTGAGCGTGGCTTCCAGGCGCACGCGCGGTACGTCGTCGCCTGAGTGCATCACGTCGGCGATGTGCAGGAGCAGGCGGCGGCCCAGGCTGCCGGCCGGATGCGAGCGGGCGAAATCGTCGGAGGTGAAGCCGCGTGCCTCCAGCAGCGCCACGGCCAGCGCGTCGCCCATGACCAGGGCGGCGGTGGTGCTGGCGGTCGGCGCGAGGCCATGCGGACAGGCCTCGGAGGCGACGTTGGCATCGAGGTTGAGATCGGCCTGCGTGGCGAGCGACGAGCGCGGGTTTCCGGTGATCGAGATCAGGCCGATGCCCTGTCGCTTGATCGCCGGAAGGATGTAGAGGAGCTCGTCGGTTTCACCCGAATAGGAGATGCCCAGGAGGATGTCGTCCGGCTGGATCATCCCGAGGTCGCCATGGCTGGCCTCGCCGGGGTGGACGAAGAAGGACGGGGTGCCGGTGGACGCCAGCGTCGCGGCGATCTTCCGTGCGATGTGGCCCGACTTGCCCATGCCCGACACGACGACGCGGCCCTTGCAGGCGAGGATCATCTGGCAGGCCTGGACGAACGCCGCGTCAATCTTCGCTTCCAGCGCCCGGATGGCCGCCGCCTCGGTCTTGATGACGTTGCGGGCGCTACGGATGACGGTGTCTGCGTTCACATGGAGGGCGTCGGCGGGCGGTGCGGTGCGGGCGTTCATGTGACCTCATTGTCCGGGTGGGGCAATCCCTGGTTACCCGGGATGTCCATTTCTGCGACACCGGATTTCCATTACCATTACATATTCTCATTTTATAGTCGCTGCCATCGACGGGTGGTTCAGGGTCCGTTTTGGAACCCTCACCGGCGCGGCGACCCCCCATTACCGGAGAATCCATGGACGCTGCGCGCATCCAGGCATTGATCGAAGCCGGCCTGCCCGGCGCGCAAGTAGAAGTTCGTGGCGACGACGGCGTCCATTTCGAAGCCGAAGTGGTCTCGGAACAATTCACCGGCAAGCTGCCCCTGGCCCGCCACAGGCTCGTTTACGCCACCCTCGGCGACCTCATGGGCGGTGCGATCCACGCCCTCGGCCTGAAGACCCTCACACCCGAAGAAGCCGCCGGCCGCCGCTGAACCAGCGCGCCGGAGGCCATCCTCCGCCCGTTCCCTTTCCCAAGGCATTCCCCCTCCATGGCCAAGATCCTGATCAGCGGCGGCCAGCCGCTCAACGGTGAGGTGAGCATCTCCGGCGCCAAGAACGCCGTCCTGCCCATCCTCGCTTCCTGCCTGCTCGCCGACGAACCGGTCAGCATCGGCAACGTGCCGCACCTGCACGACGTCACCACCTTTATCGAACTGCTCGGCCGCATGGGCGTGCGCGTGGTCCTCGACGACCGCATGAAGATGCACATCGATCCGCGCCCGGAGAATTCCTGCGTCGCCCCCTATGAACTCGTCCGCACCATGCGTGCGTCGATCCTCGTATTGGGTCCGCTGGTCGCGCGGCATGGCAAGGCCGAGGTCTCGTTACCCGGTGGCTGCGCCATCGGCTCGCGTCCGGTCGACCAGCACATCCGCGGCCTGCAGGCGCTCGGCGCCGAGGTCACCGTGGAGAACGGCTACATCAAGGCGCGGGCCGGCCGTCTGAAAGGCGCGCGCATCGTCATGGACATGGTCACCGTCACCGGTACCGAGAACATCCTGATGGCCGCCACCCTCGCGTCAGGCACCACGGTCATCGAGAACGCGGCGCAGGAACCCGAGGTCGTCGACCTGGCGCACTGCCTGATCGCGATGGGTGCGAAGATCGACGGCATCGGCACCTCCACGCTCATCGTGGAAGGCGTCGAACGCCTGCACGGCGCTCACTACGAAGTGCTGCCGGACCGCATCGAGACCGGCACCTTCCTGGTCGGCGCGGCGATGACCGGCGGCAAGGTCCGCGCACGCGGCGCACGCGCCGACACCATGGATGCCGTGCTGCAGAAGCTCGAGGAAGCCGGTGCGCACATCAGCACGGGTAAGGACTGGATCGAACTCGACATGCAGGGTCGCCGGCCGAAGGCCGTGAACCTGGTGACCGCGCCTTACCCGGCGTTCCCCACCGACATGCAGGCGCAGTTCACCGCGCTCAACTGCGTGGCCGAAGGCGTGGGCGTGATCACCGAGACGGTGTTCGAGAACCGCTTCATGCACGCACTGGAATTACAGCGCCTGGGTGCGGACATCCGCCTGGAAGGCAACACCGCCGTCATCACCGGCGTGCCGAAGATGAGTGGCGCGCCGATCATGGCCACCGACCTGCGTGCCTCGGCGTGCCTGGTGCTGGCGGGCCTCGTCGCCGAGGGCGACACCACCGTCGATCGCGTGTACCACATCGATCGTGGTTACGAGAACATCGAGGAAAAGCTCGGCGTGCTGGGCGCGAAGATTCGCCGTTTGCCGGGCTGATCGCCTGACATAGCCGCTGCCGGAATCGCGGCGTTGAAATCGCCGACAGGGTCGGCTCCCACCAGAGCCCGCAAGCCCGGTGGGAGCCGACCCTGTCGGCGATCAAGAGGCTGAGTTGAGCAGAACTGGCTGGTGGCCCCACAGGAGAATGTGGGAGCCGACCCTGTCGGCGATCAGCGGCCCTCGAACTTCACCAGTTCCATCGTGAGGTCGCCGCCGTCCTTCTGCGCCAGCTTCACCGGAACCGGAAACTTCGCCGGCACATACCATGCGTTGAAACCACGGTCCGCATCGGTGCGATCCACGCGGACGGCGTCGAACGAGCCAGCCGGCACGGTGACCTTTTCCTTGCCCGACACCTTGAACTGCTGGTTCTCCACCGCCTGCTTCACCGCGACGGGCAGGGCGACCTGCTGCTGGCCCGAGCGTAGCGCCAGGCCAAGCGCGAGCGGCAAGGTGTTGCGTTCGACCATGCCCGGCACGGCCGGATAGCTGAAGCTCTTCTTGTTGTCCTGCACCTGCACGGTGCCGCCCTGGACCGTGAGGTCGCGGGTCTTGGATTTCACTGCCGCGTCCAACTGGTAGTGATAGCTCACCGCCTGGGGTACCTGTCCCGCCCACGTGAAGCGCGAGGTTTCCGCCACGTTGGCACCGAGCATGGCGGCGAGGCCCGAGGTGCCCTTGGTCTGGTTCGAATACTCGAACTGTCCGTTGCCGGCCGGTTTCAGGGTGACGGTGGCTTCGCCCAGGGGGCCGCCGTCCTTGAGCACCTGATACGTGGCGGTGAACGACTGCGGCACGTCGGTGGCGAACGCGGCGGCGGGCAGGGCGAGGGCCAGCGCGAGGCCGGCGCGAAGGAAGGTCATGGTCGTCATGCCACCGAGTTTAGCCGGGGCGGCTGAATGCGGGGCGACATCGCTGGTGGGAGCCGACCCTGTCGGCGATCCCGCGGCAGCGGGCCAGCTTACGGCGAGCACCCATCGCCGACAGGGTCGGCTCCCACCGAGGGCAGGCCGGCCTCCGTCGGGCTTTGTGGGGTGTCAGAGGTCCGTCAGGGCCAGCGGCTGTGTCAGGGGCGCGCCGTCGAACACCGGACCGCGATTCCAGCGCAGGCGGCCGGAGGCGATCGCCCTGACCACGGCGGGCAGCAGCAGGTGTTCCTCCACCAGCAGACGTTCGGCGAGGTCGGCCTCGGTGTCGCCCGGATGCACGGGGATGCGGGCCTGGGCGACCACCGGGCCACCGTCGAGTTCGGCGGTGACGAAGTGCACGCTGGCGCCGTGTTCGACATCGCCCGCTTCGAGGCAGCGGCGATGCGTGTGCAGGCCGCGGTACTTGGGCAGCAGCGACGGATGGACGTTGATCGCCCGGCCTTCCCAGGCGTCCACCACCGCGGCGTCGACGATCCGCATGTAACCGGCAAGAACGAGCAGTTCGGCGCCGCTGCGCGCGACCTGGCCGAACAGCTCGGCATCGAAGTCCGCGCGGGTGGGATAGTCCTTCGGATTCAGCGCGATGGTCGGAATGCCCGCCGCGGCGGCTATCCGCAAGGCGCCGGCTTGTGCCTTGTCACTGCCCACCAGGGTGAACTCCACCGGCAGCCGGCCGGCGTCGCGGGCGGCGATGAGCGCGGCAAGGTTACTGCCGCGTCCGGAGGCGAGCGCGGCGATGCGCAGACGGCGTTCCACGCGAGGTGTCAGGCGATGTGGACGCGGTCGTCGCCCGATGCGGCGACGACCGAACCGATGACCCAGCTGTCCAGGCCATGCCCGGCAAGCAACGCCTTCGCCGCGCCGACCTGGTCCTGCGCGAGCAACACCGTGAAACCGATGCCGCAGTTGAACGTGCGCCACATTTCCTCGGAGGCCACGTTGCCCTCGCGCTGCAGCCACTGGAACACCGGCGGCAGTTCCCAGGAGGAAGCGTCGATGGACAGGCCGAGGCCATCGGGCACCACGCGGATGATGTTTTCCTTCAGCCCGCCACCGGTGACGTGGGCCATGCCGTGCACGTCCACCTTGGCGATCAGGTCGAGCATCGGCTTCACGTAGATCGTGGTCGGCGCCATCAGCGCGTCCACCAGCGTCACGCCGCCGACATCGGTCTCCAGCGGCGAACCCGCGCGCTCGAGAATCCGGCGGATCAGTGAATAACCGTTCGAATGAGGACCGGACGAAGCGACGCCGAGGATGACGTCGCCCGGGACGATGGACGAGCCGTCGTTCATCGCGGACTTTTCCACGGCCCCGACGGTGAAGCCGGCGAGGTCGTACTCGCCCGGCGGATACATGTCTGGCATTTCGGCCGTTTCACCGCCGATCAAGGCGCATCCGGCAAGTTCGCAACCGCGAGCGATGCCGCTGATGACCGAGGCGGCCGTGTCGACGTCGAGCTTGCCGGTGGCGAAGTAGTCGAGGAAGAACAGCGGCTCGGCGCCCTGCACGAGCACGTCATTGACGCACATGCCGACGAGGTCGATGCCGATGGTGTCGTGGCGGCCAAGCTGCTGGGCGAGCTTGAGCTTGGTGCCGACGCCGTCGGTGCCCGAGACGAGAACCGGTTCCTTGTAGCGGCCGGAGAGGTCGAACAAGCCGCCGAAGCCGCCGAGCCCGCCCATCACCTCGGGCCGGAAGGTCCGCTTGACCATCGGCTTGATGCGCTCGACGAGGGCATTGCCGGCATCGATATCGACGCCCGCGTCGCGATAGGTGAGGGAGCCCTGGTCGGAGGACATAAGCGGTACCGGCGCGTATTGGAAACCGCGCATGATAGCAGCAAGCGATGGCGCGGCCGGTCCCTGCACACGCCCTGGATGGACGTCATGCAAAGGTTTGGGCAGACTTCCCGCCTTCACAGAGGGATGCCACGACCATGCGCCCAGCCCGTTTCCTCGCCTTATGGATGCTCCTCGTGGTGGCTTGCGCCGGCTCGGCCATGGCGCAGACATCGATCTACACGGTGACGGTGCCAGTGGCCGATACCAGTGCCGCCGTGCGCGACCAGGCCTTCGCCACGGGGCTTACCCAGGTGCTGGCCCGAGCCTCCAACGGCGCCGACCCCCGCGGTAAGCCCGGCTACGCCGAGGCCATGAAACAACCCGGTGGCCTCGTCCAGCAATACCAGTACGCCCGCACCGGCGGTGCCAACGGGGCTCCGCTGAGTCTCGACATCGTCTTCGATCCTGGCGCGATCCGCCGTGTACTGGCGGTAGGCGACGCGTCGGTGGCGGCGCCGAAGCCGCCCGTGCTGGTGATCGCACGCGACGCTGGCGGCAAACTGCTGGGCCAGCCGGACCTGGTGCCGTTGGCGCAGATGGCCGACACGCGCGGCTACCAGATCGTCGTGCCGAAGCCCGACGCGCTACCCGACCCGGAAGCGATCGCCCAGGGCGACGCCGGCGCCGTGGCGACCGTGGCCCGCCGTTACAACACCGCCATGGTGCTGGTCGGCAAGGTAGGTGACGACCAGGCCGACTGGACCCTCGTGTCGGCCGGCCGGACCAGCAACTGGAAAGACAGCGGAGAGGCCCGCGCCGCGTTGCTCGCCAATGGCGCCAACGCCATGGCGGACAAGCTCGACAGGCAGTTCGCGGCCACCCAGGGCGGTAGTTCCAGTGGCAAGATATGGGTGACCGGCTTGCGTTCCGCCGCCGACTACGCCGGGCTGCTGGCCACCTTCCAGAACGACCCCTCGATCAAGTCGGTCGCGCCGGTAGGGGCCACCACCGACGGCGTACTGCTCAATGTCAACGCCAATGCCCCGCTGGCACGCCTGGTGGCGGCCTATGCGGCGGGTGGTCATATCCTGGCCGCCGACGCCCACGATGGCGCCGACCTGGCCGTGCGCTGGGTTCCGTGACGAACCGCGACTTCAGCGCCCACGCCGCCTCCGGACGTTGGCGGCGCTACCCCTACGACGAATCAGGACTCGCATGAACCACGACACTTCGCGCCGCTGGCAACTCCTTGCGATCACCGCCGTCATCATCTTCGTGATCTGGTTGCTGGCGCCGGTGCTGATGCCGTTCGCCATCGCCGCCATGCTCGCCTACCTCGGCGATCCGCTTGCCGATCGCCTGCAACGGCTGGGCATGGGCCGCACCTGGGCGGTGAGCATCGTGTTCACCGTGATCTCGCTGGTCTTCGTCGGGGTGGTGCTGCTGCTCATCCCGCTGATCCAGCACCAGTTCGAGAACCTCGCCGAGAACCTGCCGCACTACGTCGACTGGGTGCGTGGCACCGCGTTGCCGTGGATACAGACCCGCTTGCGGCTGGACCCGAACGTGTTCGATACGGACAGCCTGCTGGCGACGATCCGCGAGCATATCGGATCGGTGGGATCCATCGCCGCGAAGGCCGTCGCCAAGGTGACGCAGTCCGGCATGGGCGTGGTCACGTGGATCACCAACGCCGTGTTGATTCCCGTCGTCGCGTTCTACCTGCTGCGCGACTGGGACACGATGATCGCGCACATCCAGCGGCTGTTGCCGCGCTCGATCGAGCCGACCGTGGTGCACCTGTCGCGCGAGTCCGACCAGGTGCTCGGCGCGTTCGTTCGGGGCCAGCTCCTGGTGATGCTGGCGCTCGGCGTGTTCTATGGCCTGGGCCTCACCCTCGTCGGCATATCCATCGGTCCCTTGATCGGCATGGTGGCGGGCCTGCTCAGCTTCGTTCCGTACCTCGGCTTCATGATCGGCTTCGTCGCGGCGCTGATCGCGGCACTCGTCCAGTACGGCGACTGGACGCACGTGATCCTGGTCGGCGTGGTCTTCACCATCGGCCAGCTTCTCGAAGGCTACGTGCTGGTGCCGCGCCTCGTCGGCGGCAAGATCGGCCTGCATCCGGTGGCGGTGATCTTCGCGGTGCTGGCGGGCGGCCATCTGTTCGGTTTCCTCGGCGTGCTGCTGGCCCTGCCGGCCGCCTCCGTCGTGGTGGTACTGATGCGTTACGCGTTCGCGCGCTACCGCGAGAGCGACCTCTACATGGAGCCGGCCGCGGATGCATCGGCCGAGCAGGTGGAAGTCGACGTGGACGTCGACGTCACGGTGAACACGCGGCACGGGCAACCCCCGCTTCCTGGCGGCGACGGCCATCCATGACGGCACAGCTCCCTCTCGCCTTGCGCTGGCCGCGACGCCAGCGCTTCGAACACTTCCATCCCGGTGACAACGCGGTGGCGGTGGAAGCCGTGCGTGCGGCGGCGGTGGACGCCTCCGCGCCATGGGTGTTCGTGGCCGGGCCCTTGGGCAGCGGCCGTACGCATCTGTTGATCGCCGCTTGCCAGGCCGCGATCGACGCTGGCCGTACGGCACAATACCTCCCGCTGGCCGGCTTGCGGGGATCGCGCGCGGCGGCGATTCGCGGCATGGCCGGCAGCGACGTGCTGGCGATCGACGATATCGATTCCATCGCCGGCGACGACGACGCGGAGCATGCGTTGTTCGACACGTTCAACCGCTACCGCGCGGACGGATGCACGTTGCTGTTCTCGGCCATGGGCGCGCCGGTGTCGCTGGAGATCGCCTTGCCGGACCTGCGCTCGCGACTGGGTTCGTTGACCCAGGCGGTGCTGAAACCGCTGGCGGACAGGGAACGCCGCGATGTGCTTCGCGACCAGGCCGCCGCGCGTGGCATCGAACTGGACGACGTGGTGCTGGACTGGTTGTTCGCCCACCACGCCCGCGATCTCGGCACCTTGCTGGACCTGCTCGATACGCTGGACCGCGCGTCACTCGCCGCGCAACGGCGAGTGACGGTGCCCTTCCTGCGCAACCTTCTCAAGAACGACTGACTCAGGCGTCCCTGCGGATTGGCACGGTGTCGATCAGGTGCTTGTGCTCAGGGTCGTTGTCACGCACGCCATAGACCCGCAGCACGGCCTCGTCGGTGTCGTGTTCCACGACGAGATAGGTGCGTTGCGAGGCGGATCCGCTGAGAAAGACCGGCACCCCCGCGACGCTTCGGTGGTATCCGAGCCGTCGGTGAAGGTGGCCGGCGAATATCGCCGCGACATCGGCGTCCGCCACCGTCCGGGCGAAGTCGCCGTCGAAACGGTCCGGGTCGTGCACATGGACGATGGCGAAGTCGTAGGCACGATCGTCCCGCGTGCCGAAAGGCGGCACGCTCATGTATTCCTGAAGGATGTTCCCGAGCCAGGGCACGGACGACTCGATCTCGTAGCGGGCCGGGAGGATGCCCTCGGTCGTGTCGAACGAGACGGCATAGAGGGGGTGGTTGTGGAGTTGCAGGTTGAGCACGCGGTCCAGCCCCGGCGCGTTGAACGCGTAGGCCAGGCTACCCTGGTAGTGCGTGGAAAACGCTCCCGGCTGAACCGAGAAGTCGAACGAGACGACACCGTGCTTGCTCGTGACGTGGCGGGACAGGTCGGTGATGCTGTCCCGTGCGCAGCCGTTGTTGTAGCAGCCACTGCCGTTGTCGCGGCGGATGTTGTTTTCGTAGTCGTGGTTGCCCAGGCCAATGTGCACGTTGCCGCCGAGCGTGCGCAACAGGCGCGCCATCACCCTCCGTTCGTCGCCGTGGCCGTAGGCGGTGATGTCGCCGTTGATGAACACCGGGATCTCCTGCCCGGGGCGGGCGGCCCGGTAGGCCACGATGCTGCGGTATTGCTCCTCGATCAGCGCCTCGGATTCGGCGTTGCGTTCGGCGTCGCTCTGGGGGATGCCGGCATCCGTCTTCGCCGTCCACGGGTACTGGGGGTCGGAGGTGACGATCATCGTGCGTACCTCGGCCGCCGCGGTGGGGGCGAGGCAGGCCGAAGCGACGGCGAGCGCGAGCGCGGCCGACAGGCGGCCGATGTCTTGTGTGGGGATTGGCATGGGGGATTTTCCTTGATCCGTCGTAGGAGAAGCGAACATTCGGTTCGCCAGTGACAGATTAGGAGGCGGCGCCCACGCGCGTATGTAGGCGCACGGAAGGACCAGCGCCAGGGTTTATCCCACGGCGCTGGCCGTCCGATTACACGCCGAGGAGGCGCGGCGTGGCGTTGGCACTGATGACCTCGGTCATCGCGGCGGCCACCTTGTGATTGGCGGCGATGATGTTGCCGTTCTCCGGCAGGCCTTCGCGCCCGGCGAAATCGCCGTAGACGCCGCCGGCTTCGCGCACGAGGAGGGCGCCCGCGGCGATGTCCCACACATTGAGGCCAGGCTCGAAGAAACCGTCGACGCGGCCGGCGGCCACGTAGGCGAGATCGAGCGCCGCCGAACCCATGCGGCGGATGTCCTCGGCTTCCTTGAGCAAGGCGGCCGTCATGGACAGTTGCGCGTCGAGGTGGTTGCGCGCGCGGTAGGGATAGCCGGTGGCGATGAGTGCGCCGGCGAGGCCTTCGCGCTTGCCGACGCGGATGCGGCGGTCGTTGAGATAGGCGCCATCGCCCTTGCTCGCGGTGAAGAGTTCATCGCGGAGGGGATCGAAGACCACGCCATAGACCGGCTCGCCCTTCTCGACCAGGGCGATGGAGACACAGAAGTGCGGAATGCCGCGCAGGTAGTTGTGCGTGCCGTCGAGGGGATCGATGACCCAGGTCAGCGGCCCCTTGCCGATCTGTCCGGACTCCTCGCCCAGGATGGCATGGGTGGGATAGGCGCGACGGAGTTCCTTGACGATCTCGGCTTCGGCGAGGCGATCGACCTCGGAGGCGAAGTCCATACGCTGCTTCTCGACGACCGCAAGGCCTTCGATGCGATTCATATAGCGCAGGATGATGTTTCCTGCGGAGCGCGCGGCGCGCGCCGCGACATTGACGGCGGGTCTGGGCATGGGGATCGGCTTGGTAAAAGAACGAGGGAGGCGGTCGAAGCCGCATCGGCCGCAGAGTTTACCACCCTGCCGCGCCTCGCCCAAGTCATTGCCGTTGTAGACTTTCCGGTCCTCCCGCCAATCGCCCGCCGCCCATGGCCCTTTCCGATCTCCACGACCGCCTCCGCTTCGTCCTCGTCCGCACCTCCCACTCGGGGAACATCGGTTCGGCCGCGCGCGCGATCCGCACGATGGGGTTCGACCGCCTGACCCTGGTGGCGCCGCACCGCTTCCCCGATCCGGAGGCGACGGCGCTGGCGGCCGGCGCGGACGACGTTCTCGGCAACGCGGCCATCCACGACGACCTGGTCGGCGGGCTGGCCGGCGCCACGTTCTCCCTCGGGCTCTCCGCCCGGCGCCGTGGGGTGAACCTGCCGGAACTGGATCCGCGCGAAGGGGCGGCCCAGGCGATCGCCGCCGCCCGTCGTGGTGAGCAGGTGGCGCTGGTGTTCGGCAACGAACGCACTGGCCTGGAGAACGACGAACTGGCGCGTTGCCACGCCATGGTGCGCATCCCCAGCGTGGACGATTTCAGTTCCCTGAACCTCTCGCAGGCCGTGCAGGTGGTGGCCTACGAACTGCGCACGGCGCTGTTGGCGGACGAGCCGCGGATTTCCGTCACGGCCGGGGTCGACCCTGACGAAGCGCCGGCGGATGCCGAGCAGATGGAACGATTCTTCACCCACCTCGGCCAGACCCTCGACGACATCGAATTCCACAAGGGCCGCTCGCCCACGACCATCATGCTGAAACTGCGCAAGCTCTTCCTGCGCGCCCGGCCCGAGCCGCGCGAGCTGCGCATCCTGCACGGCATACTCGCCGATGCGCAGCGCATGGCCCAGATCGCGCACAAAGACGGTTGATTGCCTTTTTCCCGTTGCGGCGCAACACTTCGGGAGATTTGCCGGTTCGGCCGGCCAACGCTTTCCCCACCAAACCAAAGAGTCCCGTGAGCGAAAACGCAAACGCGCCGTTGCCCCTCAACGCGCCCTGGATCGTCATGAAGTTCGGCGGCACCTCCGTGGCCACCGCCGCACGCTGGCGCAATATCCTTGAGCTGGCCGCCAGCCGCCGCGCCGAAGGCGCACGCGTGCTGATCGTGGTCTCGGCCCTGTCCGGTATCACCGACGGCCTGAAACAGCTTTGCACGCACACGGAACCCAAACGCCGCTCGGACGCGGCCTCCGCACTGGCCGATCGCCACCATGCCTTGCTCGCGGAGATGTCCCTGTCGATGCCGGCCACCCTGGGCGCACGCCTCGCCGACCTGGCGATACTCGCCGAGGCGGGTGCCGCGGACCTGGGTGAACTGGCCTGGCAGGCGCGCGTGCAGGCGCATGGTGAGTTGATGTCCAGCGCGCTCGGCGCGGCCTTTCTCTCGGCAAACGGGCTGGCGACCACCTGGGTCGATGCCCGTGAATGCCTGCATTCGGTGGTGCTGCCCAACCAGAACGAACGGACGCGCCTGCTCTCGGCGATGGTGGAGCCGCATCACGACGCGGCGCTGTCGGCCGCGCTGGCGGAGCGCGGCGAGGTGTTCATCACCCAGGGCTTCATCGCCCAGGACGAAGCCGGGAGAACGGTCCTGCTCGGGCGTGGCGGTTCCGACACCTCGGCGGCGTACTTCGGCGCGCTGCTGGCGGCGTCGCGCGTGGAAATCTGGACCGACGTCGCCGGCATGTTCAGCGCCAACCCCCGGCAGGTCGCGGGCGCGCGCCTGTTGCAGCGGCTCGATTACGAAGAGGCGCAGGAAATCGCCTCCACCGGTGCGAAAGTGCTGCACCCGCGCTGCCTTTCCCCACTGCGCGAACCCCGCGTGCCCTTGCTGATCAAGGACACCAACCGGCCCGAACTGGAAGGCACCTCGATCGGCCCGGAAGTGCGCGAGCACGCGCCGAGCATCAAGGCGATCAGCGCGCGCAAGGGCATCACCCTGGTGTCGATGGAATCGGTCGGCATGTGGCAGCAGGTGGGCTTCCTCGCCGACGTATTCGACGCCTTCAAGCGCCATGGTTTGTCGGTGGACCTGATCGGCTCGGCGGAAACCAACGTCACGGTGTCGCTCGACCCGACCGAGAACCTCCTCGATTCCGATGCGATCGCCGCGCTGGCGGCGGATCTGGCCCGCGTCTGCCGGGTGAAGGTGATCGCGCCGTGCGCGGCCATCACCCTCGTCGGCCGTGGAATGCGTTCGATGCTGCACAAGCTGTCGGGCGTGCTGGCCGAGTTCGGCCAGTTGCGCGTGCACCTGATCTCGCAGTCGTCGAACAACCTCAACCTGACCTTCGTCGTCGACGAGGATGTGGTGGATGACATGCTGCCTCGCCTGCACGAACTGCTGATCGGCGCCGGTGCGCTGCGTACGGACGACAGCGTCGTCTTCGGCCCTTCCTGGCAGGCGCTTTATGGCGCCGGTGAACAGGGGCTGCCGAGCGCGGCGTGGTGGCAGGGCGAACGCCCGGCCCTGATGCGGCTGGCCCGGGAACGCACGCCGCGTTACGTCTACCATTTGCCGACCGTGCGTGCGCAGGCGCGACGCGTGAAGTCGTTGAAGGCGGTCGATCGCGCGCATTACGCGGTGAAGGCGAACACCCACCCCGGCATCCTCAAGGTGCTGGCGGAGGAAGGCTTCGCCTTCGAGTGTGTTTCGCCGGGTGAGCTGGCGGCGGTTTCGGCCGCCGTGCCGGACGACGTGCCGCTGTTGTTCACCCCGAATTTTGCGGCCCGCCGCGATTTCGAGGCCGCTCTGACGACACGCGCGACGATCACCATCGATGCGCTGCATCCGATCGAGCATTGGGGCGACATGTTCGCCGGGCGCGACATCATGCTCCGCGTGGACCTGGGTCGCGGCCTGGGCCACCACGAGAAGGTGAAGACCGGCGGTACCGGCAGCAAGTTCGGCGTGCCGATCGAGCACCTGGACCGCTTCCTGCGCCTGGCCGATGCGGCCGGCGCGCGGGTGATCGGCCTGCACGCGCACCTGGGTTCGGGCATCCTCGACGCGGCGCACTGGGGCGAAGTCTATTCACAGCTCGCCGCGCTGGCCGAACGCATCGGCACGATCTCCGTGCTCAACATCGGCGGTGGGCTCGGCGTGCCTTCGCATCCCGGTGAAACGGCGCTGGACATGGCGGCGCTCGATCGCGTGCTCACCTCCGTGCACCAGGCGTACCCGCAATTCCAGTTGTGGATGGAGCCGGGCCGGTACCTGGTGGCCGATGCCGGTGTCTTGCTGGCGAAGGTCACGCAGGAAAAGGAGAAGGGCGCCAATGTGCGCTACCTCGGCCTCGATACCGGTATGAACAGCCTGATCCGCCCGGCGCTCTACGATGCCTGGCACGAGATCGCCAACCTCTCCCGGTTCGGCGAACCCGCGACCACGATGTATCAGGTGGTGGGCCCCATCTGCGAGTCGGGCGACATCCTTGGTTCCGACCGCCGACTGCCCGAGTCGAAGGAAGACGACGTGGTCCTCATCGCCCAGGGCGGCGCGTACGGCGCCGCGATGTCCTCCCGGTACAACCTTCGTGACGAAGCCGACGAGGTCTTGCTGCCGTGACCGCCACGCTTACCGATCCGCGCACGAGCGAGCGTTTCCGTTTCGTCCGGCATACGTTCGTGGAGGGCGTGGCCGAACTGGTCTACGCGTTCGACGACGGTCCCGAGCTGATCGAACGCGTGACCTTTCCCGGTGCGCCCGCAGTGCCGGCGGAACGCGAGGCGGCGTTCGCGGCGGCCCTGCGTCTTCTTCACCTGGTCGCCGGTGTCAGTTACTACAAGGCGGGCATCCCCGCTGCGATCGTCGTCGAGGGCGAGGCACTCGACGAGGACGGAGCATCGATGCTCGATGCGCTGTACCTGCACGGCCTGGCCGAGTTCGCCTATCGCAACCGGCTGGACCTGCGCGGCCGCATCGCGTTTCCGTTCGAGCGCAAGGGCCGCGTGGCCGCGCCGGCGATCGGTCTTCCGAAACGTTCGCTGCTTCCGATCGGCGGCGGCAAGGATTCCGTGGTGGCGGTCGAGGCGGTGAAGTCCATCGGCGCCGAGGCCACCGCGGTATGGGTGGGGAATTCGCCGCTGATCGCGGAGTGCGCGGCGCGCACGGGCCTTCCCACGTTGAACATCTCGCGCGAACTCGCGCCGGGTCTTTTCGAGTTGAACCGCCTTGGCGCATGGAACGGGCATATCCCCGTCACCGCGATCAACTCGGTGATCCTCGCGCTGGCGGCGGTGCTCTACGGCTACGACTCCATCGTTTTCGCCAATGAACGTTCTGCTTCCGTGGCGACGCTCGAGTACGAAGGCCAGGAAGTGAACCATCAGTGGAGCAAGGGCTTCGGTTTCGAGAAGACATTGCACGACTACCTGCACACCCACGTGGCCGCCGACCTCGATTACTGCTCTTTGCTGCGTCCGTGGTCGGAACTGGCGGTGACCAGCGCGTTCGCGCGGCTGGGCGGCGAGTACTTCAACGTCTTCTCCAGCTGCAACCGCAATTTCCGCATCCTCGGGCCGAAGCCCGCGGACCGCTGGTGCGGCCAGTGTCCGAAATGCCATTTCGTGTTTCTCGCGCTCGCGCCGTTCATGGCGAAGCCACGGCTGCTCTCGATCTTCGGGCGCAACCTGCTCGACGATGAAGAGTTGGCCGGCGCGTTCGACGCGTTGCTTGAATACAAGGATCACAAGCCGTTCGAGTGCGTTGGCGAGGGTGCCGAGGCGCGTGCCGCCATGGCCGCCCTGGCCGAAAAGCCGGAGTGGCGCGAGGACGCGCTGGTCGCGCGTTTCCGCAGTGAGATCCTGCCGCAACTCGACCGTTCCGAACTGGCGATCGAGCCCTGGCTGAAGCCCGGGGCTTCGCACCTGGTACCGCAGCGGTTGCTCGGAGCGCTGGATGCGCTGGGCTGATCTCGAAGGCCGGCGTGTCGCCGTATGGGGGTTCGGCCGGGAAGGCCGCGCCGCGCTGGATGCACTGGCGAGGCATCAGCCAGGCCAGGCGATCGAGCTCTACTGCACGCTCGATGAGGTAGACGCGGCGAAGGCGGCGTTTCCTTCGGTGCGCGTGCACTCCGACGCGCCCGGCCCCGACGCGCTGGCCGCGTTCGACGTCGTCATAAAGTCGCCTGGCATCTCCGCGTACAAACCGGAACTGCTCGAAGCGAGGGCGCGGGGTACGCGCTTCACCTCGGGCACCGCTTTGTGGTTCGCGACGCATCGCACCGCGCAGACGATCGCCGTGACGGGCACCAAGGGCAAGAGCACGACGTCCGCGTTGCTCGCGCACCTGGCGCGTTCGCTGGGCGTGCGTACCGCGCTGGCGGGAAACATCGGCTTGCCCTTGCTCGAGCTGGATGAGGCCAGCGCCGACCTGTGGGTGATCGAGCTGTCGAGCTTCCAGACCGGCGAGGCCTCGGGCGTATCGCTTGGTGTCGTAACCAGCCTGTATGAAGAACATCTCGATTGGCACGGCTCACGCGAGCGCTATGTCGACGACAAACTCAAACTGCTCACGGCGTCGGAACGGGTGCTCGTGAACGCGGCGCAGCCCGTCTTGCTCGCGCGCGCCACGGGTCATCCCGGGTTGCACACGTTCGGCGACGCCGCCGGATGGCATGCGCGGCAGGGCTGGATCCGCCGTGGTGCCGAGGACGTCATTCGCGCGGAGCGGGTGTCCGCTCCGGGACTGCACAACGCGGTGAATGCCTGCGCGGCCCTGGCCGCGCTGGAGATACTCGGTTACGACGCACGTGCCGCGGCACCGGCGCTGTCGACGTTCGCGCCACTTCCACACCGGCTGCAACCGCTCGGCGAACGCGATGGACTGAGCTGGATCAACGACTCGATCAGCACCACGCCGCTGGCGAGCCTGGCCGCGCTGGAAAGCGTGGGCGCCGCACGTACGGCGCTGATCGTCGGCGGTCACGATCGCGGCCTGGACTGGTCACCTTTCGTCGAGGCGATGCGCGGACACGAGCCGCAGGCGATCGTCTGCCAGGGCGGCAACGGTCCACGCATCGCCGATGCGCTGGAAGCCGCCGGTGTCGCGAACGTCTACCGCGCCACCGACCTCGCGGCCGCCGTGGCCGCCGCGCGTGTCGCGCTCGGCGGCGAAGGCTGCGTGTTGCTGTCGCCGGGCGCACCGAGCTTCGATCAGTTCCGCGACTACACCGAGCGGGGGCGGTACTTCGCGGAGCTGGCGGGTTTCGAGCCGGGGATGGCCAGCATCCAGGGACTCGGCGTCGGCTAGCCGAGCTTTGGTGGGAGCCGGCCCTGTCGGCGATCCGGCGCGCGGAACCTACTCGTCCGTCGCGGCCAGCAACGTCCCCACCACCGCGGCCAGCGCCGCATACAGTTCCGGCGGAACATCGTCGCGCAGGCGCACCGCCGCGAGCAGCGTGGCGATTTGCGGGTCGAGTTGCGGCGCAAGCCCCAGCGCCTGCGCACGTTCGAGCATCGCCTTCACCGCATCCGCGTCCACGCGCTGGCTCGCACCGTTGCTGGTGGGCGATGCGAGACGCAGCGTGACGCTGCGGCGAGGCGAGGGCAGCGATTGGGTCACGCCCGGGCCTCCAGCAATACCGCGCTATAAGCGCTGGTCGAGACCGGAAGTCCGTGCATACAGGAGAAATGGTCGAGCACCAGGCCGCTCTTCTCGAGCAGCCGGCGCAGCGACATGAATTCATTTTCGAGGCGGGCGACCGTCTCGGCGTGTTGCGCCCACAGGCGCACCGATACACGTGGCGCGCGCAACTGGATCTCGCCCTGGACGGCGCCGAGGGAAGGCGGGTCGATCGCGAAGCCCACCGTCCATGGCCCCTCGTGCTCGCCGGGCACGGCCTCGCCTTCCTCGATACGCAGCTGGAGCACGTCGTAGCCGCGAGCGGCCGCCACGGGAATCTCGATCATCCACAGGCCCGCATGCGGCTGTGATTCGAGTTGGGCGATCTCGACCCGCGAGAGCGCCGCGCGCGTATCGCTTCGCAGTTGGTTGACCAGTCCGTCGACATCGTCCTCGGTCACCGCCAGTTCGGCGGCGCGCGGTTGTGCCACCAGCGAGCGTTGGGCCAGGGGCGGCGGCGTGTCGCTGAACGGCCGGGACAATGCCGCGGAGCCCGGCCGGTTCGCGGGAATGTCGGCCAGTGCGCGGCGCAGCGCGAGCAGGGCGGCCTTGAAGTCGTCGGCCGCCGGTGTCTCCCGCTTCGGTTCGGCGAGGTGGGCTTCGAGGAAGGTTCCGCTCTTGGCGATCGCTTCCTTCATGCCCAACGGGGAACTGACATCGGAAGGTTTGTTTATCGCGGCCTCCAGCGTAGCGAGGGCGGCTCGCAAAGGCGCGGGCAGGGCGCGTGCGATCGGCCGGCGGGCGAGGGCGGCGAGTATGCCAAGCAGGGGAGCATAACCATTCTGCATCGGCAGGCGCTCGCGCAGGCCTTGCATGGCGACCCGCTCGTCGGCGTTGCCCGCCACCACTTCGAGCTGCGGTTGCGCGCCCTGGGTCAGGACACGCACCTGGAATTGCTGGGGCAGTTGCGTACCGGCGGCGTCGGCCTCGACGGTCAGCCCACCGATATCCAGGAGGATCTTGCCCACCTCGTTCTGCCCCATCACCCGGGCCGACAGCAGGGCGCCGACCCGCCAGCTGTCCACGGCAGCTGTCGTACCCGCGGCCGCGCCGGCCCACAACTGGGCGGCGAGGCTGGTCGGCTGGATGATCAAGGGGATGTCCTCCCGGCGCCTGGCGTCCCCGAATGGGCACGCTCCTGTAAGTCAGGACATCGGCGGAATCTTGCGAAACTTTAGGCGGCGAGCGGCCACGAACGGAGCGCATTCCCGGCAAGACCCGCGGCGCGCAAGGTAGAATGGGCGGATGACCCAGCTTCCCTTCGAACTCCTCGCCACCGATGGCGCGGCGCGGCGCGGCCGTCTCCGCTTTGGCCGCGGCACCGTCGAAACGCCCGCCTTCATGCCCGTGGGCACCTATGGCTCGGTGAAAGCCATGACCCCGCGCGATGTCCTCGACATCGGCGCGGAGATCATCCTGGGCAACACCTTCCACCTGTTCCTCCGGCCCGGCCTGGACATCGTCGGCGAGTTCGGCGGCCTGCACCGATTCATCGGCTGGGACAAGCCCATCCTCACCGATTCGGGCGGATTCCAGGTCTTCTCGCTCGCACATAAGCGGAAGATCACCGAGGAAGGAGTGACGTTCGCCTCGCCGGTGGATGGCTCGAAGGTATTCCTGTCGCCCGAGGAGTCGATGCGGATCCAGAAGGTGCTGGATTCCGACATCGCCATGATCTTCGACGAATGCACGCCGTATCCGGCCACGGAAAAGGTCGCCGCCGATTCCATGGAACTCAGCCTGCGCTGGGCCGAGCGGTCACGCCGTGCCTTCGACGACCTGAAGAACCCCAACGCCCTTTTCGGGATCGTCCAGGGGAGTACGTTTGAGAATCTTCGCCAACGCTCGGCCGAGCGCCTGGTCGAGATCGGCTTCGACGGCTACGCGGTGGGCGGTCTCGCCGTCGGCGAACCGGAGGCCGAACGCAACCACACGCTCGACTTCACCCTGCCCATGCTGCCGAAGGACCGGCCGCGCTACCTGATGGGCGTGGGCCGTCCCGAGGACATCGTGGAAGCCGTTCGGCGCGGGGTGGACATGTTCGATTGCGTCATGCCCACGCGCAACGCCCGCAACGGTTTCCTGTTCACCGCCGAAGGCACGCTGCGCATCCGCAACGCGAAATTCGCCATGGACACGCGGGTGATCGAGGAGGGCTGCGACTGCTACGCCTGCGCGAACGGCTTCTCCCGTGCCTACCTGCGCCATCTGGACCGCTGCAATGAGATCCTCGGCAGCCAGTTGGCCACCATGCACAACCTGCGTCACTACCAGCGGCTCATGGCCGGTCTGCGCGCCGCGATCGAAGCGGGCGGGCTGGACGACTTCGTGGCGGCGTTCCATGCGGCGCGGCGGAAAGCGGAAGTCGACGGTTGATTCCCCTTGCGCCCGCCCGCCGGTGCCCCAAAAGCCTTGGCGGGGCCAGGGTGTCCCGCGTCGCCGCCCTTGGCGCGGCGCGGTACATAACCGCCGGGGTGCGTGGCATAATCCACGATCTTTTTCCGTGAACGGCCGCTTTTCCTTGGCTGTTCCATGACTTGCGAGAAATCCGATGAGCCTTCCGACGTTCGCCGCCATTGCACAGGCCACCGCTCCCGCCGCCGGAGCCGCCCCTCAGGGCGCCCTGGGCTTTTCGCCGCTGATCATGATGGCGGTGCTGTTCGGCATCTTCTATTTCATGATGATCCGCCCGCAGATGAAGCGGCAGAAGGAGCACCGCGCCCTGCTGTCCGCCCTCGCCAAGGGCGACGAGGTGGTCATGGGTGGCGGCCTGGCCGGCCGTATCGAAGAGGTGGGCGAGTCGTTCGTCCGCGTCGAGATCGCCCCGGGAACCGTCGTCCAGGTGCAGAAAGGCTCGATCACCCAGGTGCTGCCGAAGGGCAGCCTGAAGAAGTCGTAAGGCTTCCCACCGCCATAGCGTCAGCCGCGGCCGGCACGGCCGCTTTCATGGAATGTAAGGCATGAGTGATTTTCCACGCTGGAAGTACGCGCTGGTCGTGATCGTGTTGCTGTTCGGCATCGTGTATGCGTTGCCGAACGTCTTCCCGCCGCAGCCGGCCGTGCAGATCTCGGGCAATCGTGGCTCCGCGGTCGACGCTACGCTGAAGACCAAGGTCGAGGGCATGCTGGCCGCGGCCAAGGTGCCCCCATCCTCGATCGAGATCGATGCCAAGGCCACTCGCCTGCTGGCCCGCTTCGGCAACGTCGATGCGCAGGCGAAGGCGTCCGACGTGCTGCGCGCCGGGCTCGGCGACAGCTACACGGTGGCGCTGAACCTCGCTTCGACGGTTCCGTCGTGGCTGCGCGCGATCAACGCGAACTCGATGCCACTGGGCCTCGACCTGCAGGGCGGCGTGCACTTCCTCATGGAAGTCGACCAGAACGCCGTGATCGACGCGCAGGAGACCCGTTACGCCGACGACATCCGCTCGCTGCTGCGCGACAAGAACGTCTCCTACGATGCCGTGAACCGCAACGCGCGCGGCCAGGGTGTCAGCGTGGTGCTGCGTTCCGATGCCGACCGCCAGCAGGCGGCCTCCCTCATCGCCGCCGACTACCCCGACCTCACCATCGCCGACGGCCCGACCACGGGCAATCGCTACATCCTCAACGCCACGGTCAAGCCGGCCAAGCTGCGTGAACTGGCGCAGAGCACGATCACGCAGAACGTCACCACGCTGCGTCAGCGCGTGAATGCGCTGGGCGTGTCCGAGCCGTTGATCCAGCAGCAGGGCGCGAACCAGATCATCGTCGAGCTCGCCGGCGTGCAGGACACCGCCGAGGCGAAGAAGCTGATCGGCGCCACGGCGACCCTGGAATACCGCGCGGGCCTGTACACGCCGCAGCAGGCGGTGGATGCCGCGCGTTCGGGCAGCGTCCCGCCCGACGCCAAGCTCTACTACGGTCGCGACGGGCGTCCCTACCTGCTCAGCAAGAAGGTCATCGCCAAGGGTGACGAACTCACCAGCGCGGTATCCGGCCGCGATCAGCAGAACGGCACGCCGAACGTCAGCGTGACGCTGAACAGCGCCGGCGCCCGCAAGATGCAGGAGTTCACCAACGACAACGTCGGCAAGCCGATGGCCGTGCTCTACATCACGCGCACGGTCGAGACCAAGATGGTCGATGGCAAGGAAGTGAAGACGCCGAAGATCACCGAGGAGGTGATCAACTACGCCAACATCAGTTCGCCGTTCGGCAAGCAGTTCTCCACCAACGGCCTGCCCAGCGACACGGAAGCTTCCGAGCTTGCCCTGTTGCTTCGGGGTGGCTCGCTCGCCGCGCCGGTGGACATCGTCAGCGAGAGCGTGATCGGTCCCAGCCTGGGTGCCGACAACATCGACAAGGGCTTCAAGGCGGTGATGCTCGGCCTTGGCCTCGTCCTCGTGGCCGCGGCGATCTACTACAAGCTGTTCGGCCTCGTCGCCGACGTCGCGCTGTTCTTCAACCTGGTGCTGCTGGTCGCCGTCATGTCGATGATCGGCGTCACGCTGACCATGCCTGGCATCGCCGGTATCGTGCTTACACTTGGCATGGCGATCGACGCCAACGTGCTGATCTGCGAGCGCATCCGTGAGGAACTGCGCAACGGCTCCTCGCCGTTGGCCAGCATCCGCACGGGTTACGACAAGGCATGGGCGACCATCCTCGACGCCAACGTCACCCACCTGCTCGCGGCGCTGGGCCTCATGACCATGGGCTCCGGCCCGATCAAGGGCTTCGGCGTCACGCTGTTCATCGGTATCCTCACTTCGATGTTCACATCGGTGACGGTGACCCATGCCATCACGGCGCTGATCCACGGCGGCCGCAAGCTCAAGACCCTGTCGGTCTGACGGGAGGGACGCCATGGAAATCTTCAACCATAATTCGAACTTCAACTTCCTCGGCCTGCGCAAGTTCAGCGTCGGCCTGGCCTTGCTGCTGATGATCGGTTCGGTCGCGCTGATCATGACGCGCGGCTTCAACTACGGGCAGGACTTCGTCGGCGGCGTGGCCGTGCAGGTGGAGTACAAGACGCCGGTGGAGCCGAGCGAGGTCCGCATGGCACTGGAGAAGGGGCACCTGGAGAACCCGCTCGTGCAGGCTGTCGGCGGCACGCGTGAGTTCACCATCCGCCTTCAGCCGAAGGGTGATGCCGCTGCCGCGGGCAACCTCAGCAACGACGAAGCGGCCACGAAGGTGGCGAACGACATCATGGCGGCGCTGAAGGCGTCCCGTCCCGATGTCGCGATGAAGAGCAAATCCTTCGTCGGCCCGCAGGTCGGTGAGGAACTGCGCAGCGACGGTATCGTCGCGGTGATCTTCGTCATCGTCGGCATCATGGGCTACCTGTGGATCCGCTTCGAGAAGCGCTTCGCCATCGCGGCGCTGGCCACGGAAATCCACGACGTGCTGGTCACCCTGGGCATCTTCGCGCTCACCCAGCGTGAGTTCGACCTCACCGTGCTCGCCTCGGTGCTGGCGGTGGTCGGCTACTCCATCAACGACAAGGTCGTCGTCTTCGACCGCGTGCGCGAGCTGTTCCGCTCCAGCCGTAACGCCACGCCGGAAGAAGTGCTCAACCGCTCGATCAACAGCACGCTGTCGCGAACCATCATCACGTCGCTGTTCACCGGCATCACCATGGCCGCGCTGTACTTCATCGGAGGCCCGGTCGTGCACGGCTTCTCGATCACGATGCTGATCGGCATCCTGGTCGGCACGCTGTCCTCCATCTTCGTCGCCAGCCCGATCCTGCTCTGGCTCGGCGTGTCGAAGAAGGACCTCATGCCGGTCACGAAGGAAGATCCCGCGCTGGAGCGCCGTCCCTGACGTCAGGGCTCGGTTGCAAGGCCGAAGGTGACAGTGAAGAGCCCCGCGTAAGCGGGGCTTTTCTTTGCAGGCTCGGCTTCGCCCTCGCGCTGGGGTGGTGGGGCAGAGCCGTCGGCCGCCACCCTCGTCGCTCCGAGCTGCACCGTCGCTCGGGAAAGGATGCCGCTGCGCGGCCATGTCTTATGGCTGGCGCCCCGTCGCGCCCGTCGCGCCGGGCGGGGTTTCCGACTCGCCTTCCTGGCTCGGCGGAAACGGCCGGCCATCCATGGCCGGCCCCCTGCGGGCCTTTTCGCCCGTCGCTCCTCGGTTCCACACCTCGCGACGAGGGTGGCGGCCGACGGCTCTTCCGGTCACTGAGGGGTTGTGTGGCAAGAGCAACGCCCGCGACCTGAGGCAAACGGTTCCGTGTGAATCCGCTCGCCCTCACCTGGGTGGGAAGCGGGCTGGCCCGCGATTCGCCGCCCTGTTTCGAGCGAATCAAGCGGTGCACTGCAACTGAGCGAGCGGGAAAAGCCTGGCCCGATCACTGCAAAGCCTCCTTCGCCAGCGGAGTGATCGAGGGCTCGCGGGCCAGCCCGCCTCCCACCCGGGTGCAGCCAGCATGCGGCAGGTAGCGAGCGTTGCTCTTCCCCACCAACCCACCTCAGTGTTGAGTGAGCTGCCGGGCGCTACCCTCGGCGCGACATGAGGAGCCGAGGAGGGGCGGGCGGAAAAGGCCCGGAGGGGATCGGCCTGGACGGCCGATCGTTTTCGCTGAGGCAGGAGCCGAATCGAAAACCCCCGCCCGACCGTCCGAGCCCGAAGGGGGCGCCAGCCATAAGACACGGCCGCTCAGCGGCATCCTTTCCCAAGGGACGGCACCGCCTGTCGCGCCGAGGGTGGCGCCCGGCAGCTCCCCGCCACGCCCACAACGAACGCGAGAGCAAAGCCGAGCCTGCCGCAAAAAAAGAGCCCGCATTCGCGGGCTCTTTTCCTGGTCACACCCCATCCCTGAGATCAGAAATCGTCGCTATCCTCGGTGGCGCCTTCCGCGTCGTTGGCCAAAGTGACCACAACGTAGGCGGAGCCCACGAGCGACGCACAGAGCCACGCGTAGACCATCTGGATCGCCGTACGCGGGATGGCGAGCGCCACCCTGGGTGCCAACGCCAGGCCGATGATGCCGGCCAGCGCGAGTACGGTGGCGACGGTCCACGCAAGGCGCCGCGACGGCGACGTGGTGGTGATGACGTTCATGCTGCAATGCCCCTGTTTTTCCCCTGATCGCGCCCTCGTGAAAGATATGTGAGGCGCTTGTTGTAGGAAATACCCTACAAACTTCGCTGGGGGCAAGTGCCAATTTCCTGAACGATTTCCTTGACCCATAAGGAATTCCATGCAAGAGCGTGGGCAAGCCCCCGGCTAGGCTAGACTTTCGTTCCACCCAGAGGTCCGATACATGGCAGAACGCGAATTTCCCGGCTTCACATTGCGCAGCGGTGCCACCCGCGAGGGGTCCCGGTACACCGCGCTCCTGTCGGCGCATCCGGCCGACGGCAGTTATCCCAGCTACTTCGCCGTCTACGAGAATCGTAGCTTTCGTGACGAGGAAAGTGCCGCCGCCGCCGCGGAAAAGGCGCTGGGGCTGGTCCTGGGCGTGGAAGAGGATGGTGCGCCGGTGTTCGCCGAGGGCGAGACGGGTTTCGACGACGACGTGTGAGCCTTGGCTCGCCTGCGCGCTTGACAGCAGGCCGTGGCGCGGCGCGAGATACCGGAGGATGACCAGGGGCGGCGACACACGATGATCGAAGGGGACGGGCGGTACCGGCAGTTCGTCGAGGCTTCCTCCGACTGCATGAAGGAACTGGACCGCGACGGCGTCATTCGCTTCGTGGCAGGCCTGGGCTGTGCCGCGTTGGCTCCGGAGGGGGTCGACCGTCTCGTGGGCGCGCGCTGGCTGGACCTGTGGCCGCTGGAAGCGCGCGACATGGTCGCGCGCGTACTCGACCGCGCGGCGGCTGGGGAGCGGGTGGACTTCGTCGGCGCACGCCGGCCGGCCGACGGTCCGTCGCGATGGTGGGAGGTGATGGTGGCGCCGGTCGTGGCCGACGACACGCTCGACCATTTCATCGTCATCAGCCGCGACGTCACCGAGCGTGTGGAGCTGCAGGCCGCCCTGGAAGCCATCATCGAGTTGCTCCAGGACCGGCTCAACCAAACCGTGGCGCGGTCGGCCAGCGCCACCACCAAGTACGGCACCCTGCTGGAGCGCTTCGAGTCCGAACATGGCGCCCGGCGCGCCGCCGAAAGCCGGTTGGCGGGCGTGCGCGAACAACTGGACATGGCCAACTGCGCACGCGACCTCGCGGAAGCCGGCTCGCGCCAGGCGCAGAAGCAGCAGGCCATCGGCCAGCTCGTGAGCGGCGTGGCCCACGACTTCAACAACATGTTGCAGACGGTGATCGTCAGCCTTTCGGGCTTGCAGGATGATGCGGACGAGTTGTCGCCACGCCACCGCCGCATGATCACCTACGCCGTGGAAGGCGCACGGCACGCCACGGCGCTCACTCGCCGCCTGCTGGCCTTCGCGCGCAACCAGTATGCGCAGCCGGAGGCCGTCGATCTCGGCGACCTGGTGGTCGCGTTCGCCGATTTCGCCCGGCACGGCCTCGGCGGGAGAGTGGGCATCGAGGTGCTTCGCCAGCCCGGGCCCCTGCCGGTGTGGCTGGACAGGCATGGCGTGGAGCAGGCCCTGATGAACGTCTGCCTGAACGCGCGGGATGCCATGGGCGGCTTCGGCCACATCGTGATCGAAGTGGGGGAGCGTGTCGGCGACGAGCGGTTGCCGGGCCTCGCCCACGAAGCGGGCGGGCTGCGGCAGGTTTTCGTCAGCGTGTCCGATACCGGCCCCGGCATGCCCGAGGAGGTGCGTCAGCGCCTGTTCGAGCCTTACTTCACCACCAAGGAAGGCGGTTCCGGCCTCGGCCTCGCCCAGGTGTACGGGATGGTGGCGCAAGCCGGCGGCGCGATCGAGATCGAGAGCGAGACCGACGCGGGTACGCGCATCCGCCTGGTGTTTCCGCGTTATCCAGGGCCCTTTGTCCTGGACGAGTGAAACGTGCGGAAAACGTGACGGTGTTCCTCAATTTGTCCACGGACCGGCCGATACACCAAGGGACTGGGAGGAAGTGAAGTCATGTTGGTCATCATCGGTTCGATTATCGTCCTGGTCTCCGTGCTGGGCGGCTATGTTCTCTCGCACGGCGAGATGGCCGCGCTGTGGCAGCCGTACGAGTTGCTCATCATCTTCGGGGCGGCGTTCGGCGCCTTCATCAGCAGCAACTCGATGGATGTCGTCAAGGCCGCGGGCCGCGACACCGTCGCGCTGTTCAAGGGCCCGAAATACCGCAAGCAGGACTACGTGGACCTGCTTTCGCTGCTGTACGACATCTTCGTGAAGATGCGCAAGGAAGGCCAGCTCGGCATGGAGTCGCATATCGAGGACCCGTCGAACAGTTCGCTGTTCGGGGCGTACCCGCGCCTGGTCGCCGAGCACCACCTCATCGATTTCATCACCGATTGCCTGCGCCTCATCGTGGGCGGAAGCATGGATCCGCACGAGCTCGAGCAGTTGCTCGACGTCGAGCTGGAAACGCATCACCACGAGGCGCTCGTGCCGGCGCTGGCCGTGCAGAAGATGGCGGACGCCCTGCCGGGCTTCGGCATCGTCGCGGCCGTGCTCGGTATCGTCATCACCATGAAATCCATCGATGGCGATGCCGTCGTCATCGGCCAGCACATCGCGGGCGCGCTGGTCGGCACGTTCCTCGGCATCCTCTTGTCCTACGGCTTCGTCGGCCCGTTGGCGGCGGCGATGGAAGCGCGCGTCGGCACCGACGGCAAGGCCTTCGAATGCGTGAAGGTCGCCTTGCTGGCCAACCTGCGCGGTTACAACCCGATGGTGTCGGTGGAATTCGCACGCAAGTCGTTGCTGTCGGGCACGCGGCCGACGTTCCAGGACCTCGAGGCGCACCTCAAGGCCGTCCGGTAAGCCGCCATGAGCGATCTGAAGCAGATCATCGTCGTCCGCAGGCGGAAAAAAGGCGGCCATGCCCACCATGGTGGCGTGTGGAAAGTGGCCTATGCCGACTTCGTGACCGCCATGATGGCGTTCTTCCTGGTCATGTGGCTGGTGGGCGCGGGCACCAAGCAGCAGCGCGCCGCCATCTCGGAATACTTCAAGAATCCGAGCATGACCCAGGGGCAGTCCACCATGGCGCCATCGGGCAAGATAGGGCCCGGGGGCGCCAGCACGAGCATGATCAAACTCGGCGGCGCGATGGACCTGCCCAAGGGACCGGGCGACCAGCAGGCGTTCGCGAAGCCAGCCGAAGCCGACGTCGACAAACTGGCGAAGGAGCAGGAAAAGCGCCGCCTCGAACAGCTCATGAAAGACCTGAACGAAGCGATCGCGAAGAGCCAGGCGATGGCCCCCTACAAGGACCAGCTGCTGCTCGACATCACTTCGGAAGGCTTGCGCATCCAGATCGTCGACAAGAAGAACCGCCCGATGTTCGACACCGGCAGCGGCGCACTGAAGTCTTACACCGTGCAGATCCTGCACGAACTGGCCGGCTTCGTGAACCAGGTACCGAACCAGATCAGCATTTCCGGACACACCGACAGCGCACCCTATATTCGCGCGGACAGCGCGTATGGCAACTGGGAGCTTTCCGCCGATCGCGCCAACGCCGCACGGCGCACCTTGATCGAAGGCGGCATGCAGCCCGACAAGGTCGCCCGCGTGGTGGGCCTGGCCGCTTCCGTGCCATTCGACAGGACGGACCCGGCGGCGGCGATCAATCGCCGTATCAGCATCGTGGTGATGACGCGGGAAGCGGCGCGGGCGGCGCTTTCGTCGGACGTGGCCACCGAGCCGCACCTGCCCGACGTGCCCAATCTGCATTCACCCGGCTGACGGCCGGGAACGGCGATCACATACCTGTTACCGAAGTCGCTTGCAACAGTCATCTTACCCCGGCAGTATCGACGTATAGGGGAGGAAGCGCAGTGGAAAATCACAGTAAGTACAGAGTGGTGGCCAAGGCGGTGAAATACGACAACGCCGGTGAGCAGGTCTACCGCAGCAGTTACAGGATTCTCGATCACATCGGCGAGGAGATCGAAGCCAGCACCGGCACCAACGATTTCGTCGACATCACGAGCGCCTTCAACGAAGCGTTCGCCCTCGGCCACGAACGATTGCGCGAACTCGGCGTCGATACGGTCCAGTAGCCGCTAAGCCGCCGCAAGCACCTGGCGTAACTCATCGAGTTGCGCCGGGGTGCCGATATTGCGCCAGAAGCCGTCGTGCCGCTCGCCGGTCAGGTTTCCGGCTGCGATGGCACGCCGATACATCGGCAGCAACTTGAATCGCCCTGACGGTTCACCTTCCACGATCTCGCGCCGGTAGACACCGACATTGCCGAAAGTGAGACGCTGCGCACCTCCCTGGCCGTCGCCTTCGTGCAGCTTGCCATCGTCCGCCAGCGCGAAGTCGCCGAGCGGATGGAAATCGGGGTTGGGTACCATCACCAGGTGAGCCACGCCTCGCGGTTCACGCGGAAGCGCGCCGTAATCGATGTCGCTCCAGATATCCGCGCTCACCACGATGAAGGGCTCCGGGCCCAGCAACGGCAGTGCCTTGAGCATGCCTCCGCCGGTTTCCAGCGGCACGGGTCCTTCATACGAATATCGAAGCCGGACACCCCAGCGCGATCCGTCGCCCAGCGTTTCGGGAAAGCGATCCGCGAGGTGCGAGGTATTGACGACGATGTAGCGCACGTCCGCCGCGGCGAGTTTTTCGATGTGGTGCACGATCAGCGGCTTGCCGTTCACTTCGAGCAACGGCTTGGGGGTGTGTTCGGTGAGCGGGCGCATGCGTTCCCCCAGTCCGGCGGCGAGGATCAGCGCGTGCCTCATGCAGCCACCGCCACGCGCAGGTCGCGGGTGCCGACCATCGCTTCGATGAGGTCGGCCAACGGGGCGACATCGGCATGGCGGCGCGCCGTGTCGAGCACGTAACGAAGCACTCGCGGAAGGTCGTTGAGATAGCCGGGTTTTCCATCGCGATAGCAGAGCCGGCAGAACAAGCCGAGGATCTTGATGTGGCGCTGCAGGCCGGTGAGGTCGAACCAGCGACGGAAGCGGTCGGCGTCGACGGTCTCGTCGAGTAGCCGTGCGTCGAGCAGGCGCAGGCGATAGGCCTCGACCCAGCCCTCGACTCGTTCGTTGTCCCAGACGATATAGGCGTCGCGCAGCAGGGACGCGAGGTCGTAGGTGATGGGGCCGGACATCGCTCCCTGGAAATCGATGATGCCTGGGGGACGCTCGTCGGTAACGAGCAGGTTGCGGCTGTGGTAATCGCGGTGCATGAACGCGCGCGGTTGCTCGGCGATCGCGTGCATGATGGCCGTGAACGCGTTCTCGACGATGTCCCACTCGCCGCACGCCAGCGTCACGCCCAGGTGCCGTTGCAGCAGCCACGTGGGCATGATCTCCAGTTCCATGGTCTGCCACGCATGGTCGAACGAGGGCAGGCCGCGTGTGTCGACATGAGCCTGCATGCGCAGCAGGGCATCGAGCGCATCTCCATACAATGGATCCACGCTCGCGTCGTTCAGTTCGGGGAGATATGTGCGCGTGCCGAGGTCTTCGATGAGCAGGAATCCCTGCTCCAGGTCGGCCACCATCACCTTCGGTACGTGCAGGCCCGCCCGCGCGAGGCGCTCGCCGATCTCCACCCAGGGCGCGGGGTTTTCCTTCTCCGGTGGCGAATCCATCACGATCACTGGCTGGCCGTCGACATGACCGCGCCAGTAGCTGCGAAAGCTGGCGTCGGCGGAGGCAGGCTCGAGGACGAGGGTGGCGTCTCCCGTGGCATGGCGGGCCCAGGCGAGGCGGGTGACGGAACGGTCGGAGGCGGTCATGGACATTCTGCAGGGAAGATACCGCCGGTCAGCTTAGAGCCTTTGCCGCGCGCTGTCATAGCACCGCCCTGGTGCATGCCATCCGATTCTTGTGGTGCGTTGCAGCGTGTGGTTATCTAGGCCCCAGGGGTTTCTATCGGGGGCGTGTAGATGGAAAACGACGGTCGGACCGCGTCCATGACGCGACGTGATCTCCTGCGCATGATCGGTGTCGCCGGTGGCGGTGCGCTCATGTACCAGGCGATGACGAACCTGGGCTTCGCGGCCGAATCGCCGTACCGGCGCCCGCCTCCCTTGCAGGGTACGGGGCGTGGCAACGTCCTCATCCTCGGCGCAGGGCTGGCCGGCCTCGTCGCCGCCTACGAACTGCGCAAGGCCGGCTACGCGGTGCAGGTCCTCGAATACAACGCGCGGCCGGGTGGGCGTAACTGGACGCTTCGCGGTGGCGATGTCTACACCGAGCTGGGCGGGCATCGGCAAGTTTGCGGGTTCGACGAGGGGCAGTACTTCAACCCCGGGCCATGGCGGATTACCGTACCACCACCATGGGGTGCTCGACTATTGCCGCCGTTTCGGCGTGCCACTCGAACCCTTCGTGCAGGTCAATCACAACGCGTACATCCACGGGAAGAACGCCTTCGGCGGCAAGCCGCAGCGCCTGCGTGAAGTGCAGGCGGATTTCCACGGCGGCGTGGCCGAGCTGTTGGCGAAGGCGACGGGGAAGGGCAAGCTGGACGACCTGGTGAGCCGCGAGGATCGCGAGATCCTGCTCGAGGCGATGCGTGATTTCGGTGGGCTCGACCGCCAGTTCCGCTATACCGCCGGCCGCGAGAGCAGTGAACACCGTGGCTATGCGAAAGACGCCGGCGGTGGTCCGGATGGCAAGCCGGTGTTCTCCACGCCGGTCGGTCTCACCGACATGCTCAACGCCCGCTTGTGGAAGGCGCTGGGCATGAGCGAACTCTACGAATACCAGACCACGATGATGCAACCCGTGGGTGGCATGGATGCGATCGGCAAGGCCTTCGTGCGCGAGATCGGCGGCAACGTGATCCGCTACAACGCGAAGGTCACCGGGATCGCCCAGGATGATCGCGGCGTCACCGTGACCTACGAGGACACCAACGCGCCGGGTTCACCACGACAGGCGAAAGCCGACTGGTGCGTGTGCACGATTCCCTTGTCCATCCTCAGCCAGATTCCGGTCCAGGTATCCGCCGCGAAGGCGGCGGCGATTTCCGCCGTCCCGTACATGGCGTCATCGAAGATCGGCTTGCAGTTCAAGCGGCGGTTCTGGGAGGAAGACGAGGCGATCTATGGTGGTGTCACGACCACCGACCTTCCCATCGGAATGATCTCCTACCCGAGCCACGGCATCGGGACGAAGAAAGGCGTGTTGCTCGGTTCGTATACGTTCTTCACCGAAGCCTACGAGTTCACGTCGCTCGATCCCGCGGCGCGTATTCGCAAGGCCGTCGAATACGGTGCGCAAATCCATCCGCAATACAGTTCGGCTTACGAGAACGGCATGGCTGTCGCCTGGCATCGTTCTCCCTTCACCCTGGGCTGTTTCGGCTGGTGGACGGACGCGGTGCGCGAGAAGCACTACGCCGACATCTGCTCGTTCGACGGCCGTATCGTCCTCGCAGGCGAGCACGCGTCGTACCTGCCGGCCTGGCAGGAGGGCGCCATCCTTTCCTCGCTTTCCGCGATCGATGCCTTGCACCAGCGGGCGCGGGCCGGAGGTCATGCATGAAAACCGTCCTGCTCGCGATCGCGTTGTTCGCGGCGCCCAGCCTCGCGCTGGCACAGAAAACCGATGCCGACTTCATCGATGCGAAGGAAGCCCCGCACGCTACGGGGCAGCAGATATTCACGCACATCTGCCAGGGTTGCCACATGGCGGACGCGAAGGGCGCCGTCGGCGCGGGCCACTATCCGGCACTGGCGAACAACCCCAAGCTCGCGTCGGCGGCGTACCCGGTCGTGATGGTGATGAACGGCCGCGGGGCCATGCCGCCCTTCGGCCCCTTCCTGACGGACGCGCAAGTCGCCGACGTGGTCAATTACGTCCGTAGCCACTTCGGCAATGCGTATACCGACACCTTGAAACCCGACGACGTGAAACCTTTCCGTCCCCCCGCCCCTTCCACCGACGAGGACAATTGACCCATGCTCAAGCAGACCTTGATCGCATCGCTGTTGATCGCCGCCATCACGCCCGCGCTCGCGGCCGACGTCGTACGGCACAAGATCCCGAACAGCAACTTCCCGATTTCCGCCGCGGTGGAAGTGCCCGCGGGCAAGACGCTCGTCTTCCTGAGCGGCGTCGTGCCGCCGGTGGCCGATGCGAATGCCCCGAAGGACAGCCCGCAGTCCTATGGCGACACGAAGACACAGACCGTCGGCGTGCTCACCTCGATCGAGAAGCAACTGAAGGGCATGGGCTTGTCGATGGATGACGTGGTGAAGATGCAGGTCTTCCTGGTCGGCGATCCCGCCAAGGGCGGCAAGATGGATTTCGCCGGCTTCATGGCGGGCTACACACAGTTCTTCGGTACCGCCACGCAACCCAACCTTCCGTCGCGATCGGCGATGCAGGTGGCCGCACTGGCCAGCCCGAACTTCCTCGTCGAAATCGAAGTCACCGCCGTCCGCCCGTAACACCCACAACCGACACGCATACTGACGGGTGGGAAGCGGCCTGGGCCGCGATCGGTTCTTGCCGAATACCCGATCGCGGCCCAGGCCGCTTCCCACCCGCTTGACGGACAGGCTCACGACAAGTTGTAACCCCGCTCCTCATGCAGCGCGATATCCAGGCCCACCTGTTCCTGTTCTTCGTCGACACGCAGGCCCATCGTCACGGCGATGCCCTTGAAGATCGCATAGCTCAGCACGGCGCTGTAGACGACGGTGAAGGCGACGCCCTTGAACTGGATCCACAGTTGCAGACCGAGGTCCGTCACGGTACCGAAGCCGCCGAGGGCGGGAGCCGCGAACGGACCGGTGAGCAGCGCGCCGATGATGCCTGCGACGGCGTGGACGCCGAAGACATCGAGTGAGTCGTCATAACCGAACCGGCGCTTGAGGCGGGTGGCGCAGAAGAAGCAGACGACGCCCGCGACGAGGCCGAGCACCAGCGCGGCGCCGGGGCCACAGGTGCCGGCGGCGGGCGTGATGGCGACGAGCCCGGCGACGGCGCCCGAAGCGATGCCGAGCACGCTGGGACGGCGATGGGTGATCCATTCGATGGCGGTCCAGCCGATCGCCGCGGCCGCCGTCGCGATCTGCGTCACCAGCATCGCCATGCCGGCACTGCCGTTGGCGGCAACGGCGGAACCGGCGTTGAAACCGAACCAGCCGAGCCAGAGCATGCTGGCACCGACGAGCGTGTAACCGAGGTTGTGCGGCGGCATCGGCGTGGACGGGTAACCGCGGCGCTTGCCGATCACGAGGCAGCCGACGAGGCCCGCGATGCCCGCGTTGATGTGCACCACCGTGCCACCGGCGAAGTCGAGCACGCCGAGGTCGCCCAGGTAGGAACCGGGGCCGCCCCAGACCATGTGCGCGATCGGCAGGTAGACCACGGTGAACCACAGCGCGGTGAACACGAGCAGCGCGGAAAATTTCATGCGCTCGGCAATCGCGCCGACGATCAGCGCGGGCGTGATGATCGCGAAGGTCATCTGGAACATCACGAAGACCGCTTCAGGAATCGTGTTGTAGAGGCTGCCGGGTTTGAGGCCGGCCAGCATGGCGTGGCCGAAGCCGCCGACGAAGGAATGCAGATTGGTCGTCCCCGCGGTCATGCCGGTGGTGTCGAACGCGACCGAGTAGCCGTAGACCACCCACAGCACGGTAACCAGCGCGGTGATGGCGAAGCACTGCATCAGTACGGAAAGCAGGTTCTTCGCCCGCACCATGCCGCCGTAGAACAGGGCGAGGCCCGGAATCGTCATCAGCAGCACGAGCATCGTGGCGGTAAGCATCCAGGCGGTGTCGCCGGAATCGAGTTTCGCGGGAGCGGCGGCCTGGGCGAGGGCGCCACAGGGGAGGAGGGCGGCGGCTAGTGCCGGCGCGAGGGCCTTGCGGATGACATCAGAGCGCATCGGCGTCGACCTCCTGGGTGCGGATACGAATGGCTTGTTCCAGGTCGATGACGAAGATCTTGCCGTCGCCGATCTTGCCCGTGCGTGCCGCGCCGGTGATGGCCTCGATCGCCCGCTCCAGTTGCTCGTCGGTCACGGCGATCTCGATTTTCAGCTTGGGCAGGAAATCGACGACGTACTCGGCGCCGCGGTACAGCTCGGTGTGACCGTGCTGCCGACCGAAGCCCTTCACCTCGGTGACCGTCATCCCCTGGACACCGACCTCGGAGAGGGCTTCGCGGACGTCGTCCAGCGTGAACGGCTTGATGATCGCGTTGATCCACTTCATGGAGCGCGCTTCCCCTTTGGTTGGTCTGCCGGAGGGAGAGCAGGATGCGTGCCAGTCGGTGCGCGTGGCCGGACCCGTTGTGCGGCGCGGCAAGGGTTCACAGCGGTGGGGGTCAGCCATCGTGGAACGCACCATATCGGTGCGAGAAGGCGCACCATGGAGGCGCTTTGGTGGGAGCCGACCCTGTCGGCGATGGGTGCTTGCCGTGACTCGGCCCGCTGCCGCGGGGATCGCCGACAGGGTCGGCTCCCACCACGACAGGGTCGGCTCCCACCAGGCCTCAGAGCCGTGCTTTCCCCGTCCGAGGTTGATTCCGCCGGGTCACCATTGCACTGACCCGCATAAATCAGTACCATTTTGGTCCGGTATTACGACATCCCCTCCCCATGCTCCGTGTCAGCCGATTGACCGATTACGCGACCGTGGTGATGACCTGCATCGCCGCGCATCCCGCCGACGTTCTGAGCACCGCCCAGATCGCCGAAGAGGCGCGCCTGGAGTTGCCCACGGTCTCGAAGTTGTTGAAGTTGCTGGGCCACGCCGGGCTGGTGGAGTCGTTTCGCGGGGTCAACGGCGGTTACCGCCTCGCCCGTCCGGCCGAGGCGATCAGCCTCGCCGATATCGTCGAGGCGATGGAAGGTCCGATCGGCATGACCGAATGCAGCGTGGCCCAGGGCCATTGCGACCGGCAGTCCCAGTGCGGCGTCAGTGACAGCTGGCGGTCGGTCTCAGGGGCGATCGACGGCGTGCTGCGTTCCATGACCCTGGCACAGATGCTTGCCGCGCGCCCCGTGGCGACGGCGAAGGATGCGGCCCAGGCCGCACAGGCAAACGCATGAACGAGAGTGAGAACATGACACGCGACGTGGCAGCCCCGGTGCGCGACAACGCCGAAGTCGAAGCGGCCCTCAACCGCCGCTATGAAGCCGGCTTCGTCACCGACATCGAATCCAACAGCCTGCCTCCCGGCCTGAGCGAGGACATCGTCCGCCAGCTCTCCGCCATCAAGGAGGAGCCCGAGTGGATGACCGAGTGGCGCCTCGCCGCGTATCGCCACTGGCTGACCATGCCCGAGCCGGACTGGGCGAAGCTCGACATCGCACCGATCGACTACCAGGCGGTCAGTTACTACTCGGCCCCGAAGGCCGGGCCGAAATCGCTGGACGAAGTCGACCCCAAGTTGCTCGAGACCTACGAGAAACTGGGCGTGCCCCTGCACGAACGGGCCAGGCTGGCCGGCGTCGCCGTGGATGCGGTGTTCGACTCGGTCTCGGTGGGCACCACCTTCCGCAAGGAACTGGCCGAGGCCGGCGTCATCTTCTGCTCGATGTCCGAGGCGATCCGCGAGCACGGCGACCTCGTGCGCCAGTACCTCGGCAGCGTCGTGCCCACGGGCGACAACTACTTCGCGGCGTTGAACTCGGCCGTGTTCTCCGACGGCAGCTTCGTGTTCATCCCCAAGGGCGTGCGTTGCCCGATGGAATTATCCACCTACTTCCGCATCAACGCGATCAACACCGGGCAGTTCGAACGCACGCTCATCGTGGCCGAGGACGACGCCTATGTGTCGTACCTGGAAGGCTGCACCGCGCCCATGCGCGACGAGAACCAGCTGCATGCCGCGGTGGTCGAACTGGTCGCGCTGGAGCGTGCCCAGATCAAGTATTCCACCGTGCAGAACTGGTACCCGGGCGACGAGAACGGCGTCGGCGGCATCTACAACTTCGTGACCAAGCGCGGCGATTGCCGTGGCGCTGATTCGAAGATCTCCTGGACCCAGGTGGAGACCGGTTCCGCGATCACCTGGAAGTATCCCAGCTGCGTGCTGCGCGGCGACCGCTCGGTGGGCGAGTTCTATTCCGTGGCGCTCACGCACCATCGCCAGCAGGCCGATACCGGCACCAAGATGATCCACATCGGCAAGGGCACCAAGTCGAAGATCGTCGCCAAGGGCATCAGCGCCGGCCGCAGTTCGAACAGCTATCGCGGCCTGGTGAAGATCGAGAAGGGCGCCGACGGTGCGCGCAACTACACCCAGTGCGATTCCCTGCTCATCGGCAAGAAGTGCGGCGCGCATACCTTCCCGTACATGGAAGTGAAGAATCCGAACGCGATCGTCGAGCACGAGGCCACCACATCGAAGATCTCAGACGACCAGCTGTTCTACTGCCTCTCGCGCGGTATCGGTGAGGAAGACGCCGTGTCGATGATCGTCGACGGTTTCTGCAAGCAGGTGTTCCGCGAACTGCCGATGGAATTCGCCGTCGAAGCCAAGAAGCTGCTCGAGGTCTCCCTCGAAGGCGCGGTGGGCTGACGATGGGTATCGCCGGTTCCGCACCGGGTGTGACCGACCTTCGTGCGCTGCTCGCCGCGCTGGACCCCGAGATCGATCCGGTGCCCAAGCGCTTCCTTCACGTCTCGCACGAGAAGGCACGGGCGCGCCTGGCCGATGCGCTGATGATGTTCCGCGAGGCCGAAGGCACGACGCTCATCGTGGATGTCGATGGCGACGATGCGCAGGGCGACCGCCTGCTCTGGGCGCGCATCACGTTGCGCGTGCAATCCAGCCTCACCGCCGTCGGCATGATGGCCGCCGTATCCGCCGCGCTGGCCAGGCGCGGCATTCCCTGCAACCCCGTATCCGCGTTCCTGCACGACCACATCTTCGTGCCCTGGGATCGCCGCGACGACGCGCTCGACGCGCTCTCGCACCTCACGCCCTGATTGGACAGCACCGCCATGCACATGCTCAAGATCGACAACCTCCATGCCCGCGTCGAAGGCAAGGAGATCCTCAAAGGCCTTTCGCTCGAAGTGAAACCGGGCGAGGTGCACGCCATCATGGGGCCGAACGGCGCCGGTAAATCCACGCTCGGCAACGTGCTCGCGGGGCGTGATGGCTACGAGGTGACCGAAGGCTCCGTCACGTTCGACGGACGCGATCTCCTGGCGCTGGAGCCGGAAGAACGCGCCGCTGTGGGTGTCTTCCTCGCCTTCCAGTACCCGGTCGAGATTCCGGGCGTGAACAACACCTACTTCCTGCGTGCCGCGCTCAACGCGCAGCGGAAGTTCCGTGGTGAAGCCGAGCTGGATTCCATGCGCTTCCTCAAGCTCGTGCGCGAGAAGTTGAAGGTGATGCAGATCTCGGACGAACTGCTGCACCGCGCGGTGAACGAGGGGTTCTCCGGCGGCGAGAAGAAGCGTAACGAGATCTTCCAGATGGCCGTGCTCGAACCGAAGCTGGCGATCCTGGACGAGACCGACTCCGGCCTCGACATCGACGCATTGAAGCAGGTGGCCGAAGGCGTCAACGCCCTGCGTTCGCCGGACCGCTCGTTCGTGATCGTCACCCATTACCAGCGCCTGCTCGACTATATCGAGCCGGACTTCGTCCACGTGCTCGCCGGTGGCCGCATCGTCGAGAGCGGCGACAAGAACCTCGCCCTGAAACTGGAAGAGCAGGGCTACGCCTGGCTTGCCGACACGCATCCGGAACTGCGCAAGGCCGACCTCGCCGGGGCGCCGGCATGAGTAGCGCGCCGTCCCCGTTCGTGCGGGCGGCGCTGGACTCCGCCGCCACGCTTCCCTCGACCGGCATCGCGTGGCTCGACGCCGCGCGTGCCGAGAACCTCGAGGCCTTCGCCGTTACCGGGTTGCCCGAAGGACGAAACGAAGCGTGGAAGTACACGCCGCTGCGCGCGCTGTCTCAGCGCGGCTTCGCCCTCGCCGACCGTGACGCGGCTCTCTCGGCGATCGTCGACCCCGCCCTGTATGCCTTGCCGGGCGTCGATGGCGCCCCCCGTGTCGTCTTCGTCGACGGCGTATTCCGCGCCGACCTGTCGTCGCTGGCGGTAGACGGCGTCGAACTCTCACCGTTGTCCGGCGCGCTGTCCGCGAACCCGGAGCCTCTGCGATTCGCCCTGGCCAACCGTTACCGTCGCGGCGCCGCCGATGCGTTCGCCCATCTGAACGCCGCGCTGGCCGGCGACGGCCTCGTGCTTCGCATACCCGAGGGCGTGGCTCTGGCGAAGCCGCTGCACGTCGTGCATGTCTCCAGTGGCATCCAGGGCGACACTGCCTGGCACGCGCGCGTGCTGGTGGATATCGGAAAAGGCGCGAGCGCGGACCTCGTCGAACATTTCGTTTCGGCCGGCGATGCCACGCAACTGGGTACGCTGGTGTCCGATGTCGCCGTCCGCGAAGGCGGACGCCTGGGGCTCGTGGTGGTCCAGGACGCCTCGGCCGCGACGACCCTGGTTCGCCGCAGCCAGGTCCGTCTCGACGAGAGGGCCGAAGTCACCCTGCACGCCCTCGAACTGGGTGGCGCACTCGTCCGGCACGAAGTGAACGCCGAGCTGGCCGGTGATGGTTCGCGCTTCGATTCGCGCGGCGTGTTCGCCCTGTCGGCGCGCCAGCATGTGGATACGCAACTCGAGATCCGGCACAACGCGCGCGGGACAGCGTCCGACGCGCTCTGGCGCGGTATCGCCGACGGCCGCTCACGTGGTGTTTTCCGTGGCGCGATCGTGGTCGCCGAGGGTGCCGACGGCACCGATGCCTCGCTCAGCAACAAGAACCTGCTGCTGTCCGCGCAGGCCGAAATCGACACCAAGCCGGAACTCGAGATCTACGCCGACGAGGTGAAAGCCGCGCATGGCGCCACCATCGGGCAACTCGACGAGCGCTCGCTCTTCTACCTGCGCTCCCGCGGTATTCCGGTAGCCCAGGCGCGCAGCCTGCTCACCCTGGCGTTCTGTCGCGCCGTGTTCGAATCGCTGCCGAACGAGGCGCTGCGCGAGCATCTGGGCGAATTGCTGGTCGCGCACCTGCCGACCGGCCCCGCCACCGAATAAGTAGTACGGAGCCAAGCCATGAACGCCAAGCCCGAAGCAGCCCTCCTGCCGCTGGACGTCGAACGCATCCGCGCCGACTTCCCGCTGCTGTCGCGCACGGTGCACGGAAAGCCGCTGATCTATTTCGACAACGCCAACACCGGGCAGAAACCGGTATCGGTGATCGAGGCGGTCGACCGGCACTATCGCCAGCACAACGCCAATGTGGCCCGTGCGGTGCATACGCTCGGCGAAGAGGCCACGGCTTCGTACGAGGCCGCGCGCGACGCCATCGCGCGTTTCGTCAACGCGCCCTCGCGCGACGAGGTGATTCTCACCTCCGGCACGACGCAGGCGATCAATCTCGTTGCCTACAGTTACGCCTTGCCGTGCCTGAAGGCCGGGGACGCGATACTCACCACGGTGATGGAGCACCACGCCAACATCGTTCCCTGGCAACTGGTGGCCGAACGTACCGGAGCCACGGTCAAGGCCGCGCCGATCGACGCCAACGGCGACCTGATCGTCGAGAAGTACATCGAGATGCTGACGCCCGAGGTGAAACTCGCCTGCGTCGCACATGTCTCCAACGTGCTGGGCACGGTGAATCCCGTCCGCGAGATCGCGCGGGAATGCCGCAAGCGCGGCATTCCGCTACTGGTGGACGGTTCGCAGGCGGCCCCGCATCGCCGGATCGACGTCCAGGCGCTGGGCTGCGATTTCTACGCCATCACCGGTCACAAGATGCTGGCGCCCACGGGCACCGGCGCTCTCTGGGCGAAGCGCGAACACCTCATGGCGATGCCACCCTTCTTCGGTGGTGGCGAGATGATCCGTGAGGTGCGCTTCGAAGGCACGGTCTTCGCGGACCCTCCGCACCGTTTCGAAGCGGGCACACCGAACATCGCGGGCTTCGCCGGTGTTCCGGCGGCAATCGCCTACCTCGAAGGCATCGGCTTCGACCGGCTCAAGGCGTATGAGCAGGATCTGCTGGCCTACGCCACCGATGCGATCGAAAGCCTGCCTGGTGTGCGCATCTTCGGCCGCGCGAAAGAGAAGGAGCCGGTCATTTCCTTCCTGCTCGAAGGCGCCCATGCCAACGACATGGCCACCTTGCTCGATCTGCAGGGCGTGGCGGTCCGTTCGGGTCATCATTGCGCCCATCCGCTGATGCAGTTCTTCGGCGTGCCGGCCACGTTGCGGGCCTCGCTGGCCTTCTACAACACCCGGGCCGAGGTGGACGGTTTCATCGAGGCGATCGGCCGGGTGCGCAAGCTGCTGGGCTGAAACGCTAAGATCGCCGCATGACCACCGACCATGCTTTCCGAACCGCGACCCTGGCCGACGCGCCCGTCATCGCGACGCTCGTCGAATCCGCCTACCGTGGCGATGCCAGCCGTGCCGGCTGGACCACCGAAGCCGATTTCCTGCACGGGCGCCGTACCGACGTCACCGAGATCGAGGAGCTGCTCTCCAGCGAAAACGGGCGCTTCGTCCTGTTCGAGCGGGGAGGCGAGGTCGCCGCATCGTGCTACATCGAGCGGCAGGACACAGCCTGCTATTTCGGCATGTTCTCCGTCCATCCGCCCTTGCAGGGAACGGGGATCGGCCGGCGGGTGATCGAGGAAGTCGAACGCATCGCCCGCGACGAGTGGGGCTGCGACCGCGTGGAAATGACGGTCATCGATATCCGCGTCGAACTCATCGCATGGTACGAGCGTAGGGGCTATGTCCGTACCGGGCGGACGAAGCCGTTTCCCTATGGCGACGAGCGCTTCGGCCTTCCACAGCGCGACGACCTGCGTTTCGAATACCTGGTGAAGGAATGGCGCTCATGAACGGCTGGGTGAGGGTAGCCACGCGGAGCGAGTTGCTCCCGGGCGAGTATCGGGTGGTATGGGACGGCGACACCGCGATCGCCGTGTACAACATCGATGGCGACCTCTACGCCATCGAGGACGTCTGCACGCACGACGGCGGCGAACTGGCCGGAGGTCCGGTGGCCGGCTTCGAAGTGGAGTGCGTGCGGCACGGTGCCCGTTTCGACCTGCGTTCCGGCGAGGTCACCTGCCCGCCGGCCTACGAGCCGGTCTCGGTCTTCCCGGTGAAGGAAGCCGAGGACGCGATCTGGACGCGAGACGACCGCTGAGGCATCAAAAACCTATGGCGCGCAACGCTTGCCGGTCCTAAGCTTCGCAGGGCATCCGCAACCTTCAGGGGATTCCATGGCTCAGAACGATCGTTGGCGTGTGGCACTCGCCTTCGCGATCCTGTTCGTTCTGTACCAGGGCGCCGAAGGTATCGGCGGACGGCTGCTAGGCAGTTTCACGGCGCAGGCCTGCCTGATGGTGGCGACAGTCGCAGCCGCCTGGCCGCTGGGACGCTGGCTCGGTTTTCGCGGTTACGACGCCTATGCGCTGGAATGGCGCCGCTCGGCGGGGGTCCTGCTGGTTGGCGGGCTCGCGCTGGCACTGCTACTCAAGTACGTGGCGGTGTGCATCGGCATGGTTTTCAACGTCTACGCCGCGCTCGCGCCGGAGTCGCCACGGGTCGCCGCCGTTTCCTTCCTCTCGTCGATTCCGTGGGCGCTGGTCGCGACCTTCGTGCCCTCCGTCGCCGAGGACATCCTCACGCGTGGCTTCCTTTATCGCGCATCGCGCATCCGCTGGTTGCCATGGGTGTTCGTGCTCGTATCCGCCACGTTCTACGTGGTCAACCACGTCTACCGGCTCAGCGCCGGTCCGGCGGAGTGGACGATGCTGTTCTGCTTCGGCCTCGCCTACGCCACCGCCGTGGTTCGTACGGGGTCGTTGTGGCTGGCGGTGGGCCTGCACTGGGGCTGGAACCTCGCCAATATCCTGATAGGCGACATCCTGCCGTACCAGGTGGTCTCGACGGTGTGGTCGCCCTTCCTCTCGGCCGCCGCCCACCTGGTCATGCTCGGCGTGCTGTTCGCGGTCCCGGCGCCCCTGGAGCGCGACGACCTGAACGCCGATCCGGCCGTCTAGAAGTGGTACACGAAGGCGAGCGTTTCCGTCACCTGCCGCGAAGAGCCGAACTGGCGGACCAGGGGACTCGCCGACGCGTTGCCGTATAGCCGTCCATACGAGACGGCAAGGGCGAATCCGGTGTGCTGCGACGTGGGAATGAAGGCGTCGTATTCGAGGTCGGCCGATTGCCAGCCGGCCCCGGGCCGCCATGCCGGCGTACCCAGGGTGGCCGCCTCGCCCGGGGTGACCCCGTAGAAGCGGCGCATCGCCGCGCCGTTCATACCTTCCACCTGAAATTCGATGGAATGCTGGATGTACCACACGTCAGGCAAGCGGTAGTCGGCGTAAAGGGCCGCATAGGCGCCCGCGCCGTTGGTGTCGTGGGCAAGGTGGCCGCCGATGCTGAAGCGCTTGTCGAAGGCGTACTCGAGGTAGCCGCCGCCCTGGAAACGCGGCGACAGCGAGGCGATCTTGCCGCCGAGCTGCCCGAGATCGCCATGCGTGCGGCCCCACAGCCAGTTGCCGTAGACGCCGCCGTGCCAGTGCTCGCCGGAAATCAGGTCGATGGTGAGGCCGTCGGCGGTCGATAGTTCGCCCTTGCCGGGAAGATCGATGTCCACGTAGGGCAGGGGCTGGTCGCGCCGGTCCTTCGAGCCCTGCCACGCCGGCATCCGCTGCACGCCGGCGCCAAAGGCGTAGCTGGGCGCGTCGTCGTCGCCGGCATGAGCAGCGTTTGCGGCCACCAGGAGCAGTAGGGGGAGAACGAGGCGCGAACGGTGCATGCGCGGGAACCGGAGCCGGATGAGCGCCGAAGCATGCCATACGGGTTCTTACATATGGCTTTCGATCGGGGGAAAGGGCTTGGAAAGGATGCGGCACTAGCCTGCGCTGCAAACTGGTCAACGGCGCATCCACGTGCTCAGCCCCTCCTGGAACATCCTCTGCGATTTCGACGGCACCATCGCCGTCGAGGACGTCATCGACTCGCTGCTGGACCGCTACGGCCGTCCCGGCTGGGAGATCCTGGAGCGCGACTGGCGCGCCGGAACCATCGGTTCGGCGGTCTGCATGGCGGGGCAGGTCGCCTTGCTCGACATGAGCCACATCGAACTCCAGCGCCATCTGGGCGGGTTGCGGATCGACCACGGCTTCGCCGCCTTCGTGAAGGCGACCATCGAGCAAGGCATTCCCATGGAGATCGTGAGCGACGGCATCGACCATGCGATCCACGCGATCCTGGCCAACCACGGCATCCCGCGCCTGCCCACGGTCGCCAACCACCTGCTGCAAGTGGGTGAGCGCGACTGGAACCTCACCTCGCCGTACAGCGTGAAGGGTTGCCGCAGCGGTACCTGCAAGTGCGCGCGTGTCGATGCGGCGCGGGCGCGCGGCGGCAAGACCCTGCTGATCGGTGACGGCGCCTCGGATTTCTGCGCGGCCGACCGCGTCGATTTCGTCTTCGCCAAGCATCGCCTGATCGAACATTGCCGCGCCGCCGGCATTCCGTACGCGCCCATCGCCAGCTTCGACGAGGCGCTTGAACTCCTTCCCGATCTTCTCGACGGACGCCTGCCCCCGCGAACCGTCATGCCCGTCCCCGCGGCGAACCCCCAGGAACTGCCTGCATGAACATCCTCACCAAGAACGCGCCCCTCGTTATCGACGACGCCACCTTGCTCGCCGACGAGGCGAAGTACTGCTCCTTTGGCGACACCGTGCACTACGTCGACCCGCCGAAGATCTTCCGTCACGCGGAAGGAAGCTACATCTACGATAGCGAGAACATTCCGTTCCTCGACCTGCAGATGTGGTACTCGGCGGTCAACTTCGGCTACGGCAACAAGCGTCTGAACAATACCTTGAAGGCTCAGATCGACCTGCTTCCGCAGGTGGCGAGCCAGTACCTCCACCAGGGCAAGATCGAACTGGCGAAAACCATCGCGGTCGACGCGAAGCAGAAGTTCGGTCTCGACGGCCGCGTGCACTTCAACGTCGGCGGTGCGCAGGCGGTGGAAGATTCGCTCAAGCTCGTGCGTAACGCACGCGGCGGCAAGAGCCTGATGTTCGCGTTCGAGGGCGGTTACCATGGCCGCACCCTGGGCGCCTCGGCCATCACGTCCAGCTATCGCTACCGCCGGCGCTTCGGCCACTTCGGCGAGCGCGCGATGTTCATCCCGTTCCCGTATCCGTTCCGTCGCCCGAAGGGCATGACGGCGGAAGAGTATTCCGACGCCTGCGTGCGACAGTTCGAGCGCCTGTTCGAAACGGAATACAACGGCGTATGGGATCCGAAGGTCAACGAGGCCGAATACGCGGCATTCTATGTCGAGCCGATCCAGGGCACGGGCGGCTACGTCATCCCGCCGAAGAACTTCTTCATCGACCTGAAGAAGGTGCTCGACAAGTACGGCATCCTGATGGTGGTCGACGAAATTCAGATGGGTTTCTGGCGTACCGGAAAGCTCTGGTCGATCGAGCATTTCGGCGTGACACCCGATGTGCTCGTGTTCGGCAAGGCGCTCACCAACGGGCTCAACCCGCTGTCCGGCATCTGGGCCCGCGAGGAACTGATCAACCCGACCGTGTTCCCACCGGGCTCGACCCATTCCACGTTCAACTCGAACCCGCTCGGTACCGCGCTGGGGCTCGAAGTGATCAAGATGGGCTACGAACTCGACTACGGCACGCGCGTGGCAGAGAAGGGCAAGCACTTCCTCGATGGCTTGCGCGATCTGCAAAAGCGTCACAAGGAGATCGGCGACGTCGACGGACTCGGGCTGGCACTGCGCGCCGAGATCTGCACGGACGATGGTTTCACGCCGAACAAGGCGCTGCTCGACCGCATGGTCGACATCGGTCTTGCCGGTGGACTCACTCACGAAGGCAAGAAGATCGGTCTCGTGCTCGATGTGGGCGGCTGGTACAAGAACGTGATCACGTTCGCACCGTCGCTCGACATCAGCCACGATGAAATCGACCTCGCCATTGCGTTGCTCGACCAGCTCATCACGCTGGCCAAGCGCGGCTGATACCCGGCAGCCAGCCATGGCGTTCGTGAACCAGCTCGAGCCGGATGCATTGCTCGGGCACTTCGAGCGCCATCCGCCGCACGGTTTCACCCCTGTCCGTGCGACGGATGGCGCGCCACTTTTCGTGGCGTCCTTCGATCTGCTGACCACGGCCGACGCATCCTTGCGCCGGCGCGTGGCTTCGTTGCCCTTCCAGGGGTTGCTGACACGGTTGCTCACGCCGCGAACCTGTTTCGCCGGGACCACCATCTCGGAATATTCCCTGTTCTCGCGGGATAGCGACCCGGCCACCGTCGCGGCGGACTGGGCGCGCGGTCCGGGCCGCGCGCATCCTTTGCTGGTCGTCAAGGATCTCGCGATCGATTCGCCGTTGACCGCCATCGCCGACCGTGCGTGGACGGCCCGCTTCGCCGACGCGGCACGCGAGCATGGCTACGTCATCGTCGAAGGTCAGGCGCTTGCCTATGTTCCCATCGATTTCTCGTCCATCGATGAATACCTCGGCCGCTTGTCCGCGTCGCGAAGGAAGAACCTCCGCCGAAAACTGCGTTCGCGCGAGCGACTCACGGTATCGACGACCGCCACGGGCGAGGCTTTCGCGAGCGACGCCAGCGTGGACGCCTTTTACGCGTTGTTCGAGAACGTGTACGCGCAGAGCGAGGTGCATTTCGACAAGTTGTCCCGCGCTTTTTTCGCGGCCGCGCTGCGTGAACCAGGCGGTATCGTCATGTCGTACCACGCCGATGGTGCGCTGGTGGGCTGGAACCTTTGTTACGAGCACGACGGCAAGCTGCTCGACAAGTACGTGGGTTTCGACTACCCGGCGGCGCGCGACCTCGATCTCTATTTCGTCAGCTGGTTCGTGAACCTGGAATACGCGTTGGCCCGAGGCTTGACCCATTACGTGGCGGGCTGGAGCGATCCCGCCGTGAAAGCATCGCTCGGCGCGCGATTCCATCTCACGCGGCACGCCGTGTACGTGCGAAATCCCTTGTTGCGCGCACTTCTTCGCCGCCTCGCGCATCGCTTCGAACCGGATAGCCAATGGGAGGTGACCGATGCGGCAGCCCGTCGTTCTTGACCTCGACGATTCCGTCGGCCCCTTGGCCGGGCGTCTCGTGCTGCCATTGCGCGAGTGGGAAGAAGGTATCCGCTTCGGCTGCTCGCTGCGGCGGCTTCACCGCTTCTGCGGGACGCTCGCGGGCGTCCTGCCGCGCGACCACGGAACCGTGTTCCTCGGCAGTGGAGATTTTCATCACCTCACGTTGCCACTGGTGCAACGCGTGCCCGGCGCCTGGCGGTTCCAGGTGGTGGTGATCGACAACCATCCGGACAACATGCGCTTTCCGTTCGGCGTGCACTGTGGCTCGTGGGTGCGCCGTGTGGCCGCCTTGCCTCGGGTCAGCCATGTGCATGTCGTCGGCATCACGTCCGGCGATATCGGCAGCAGGCATGCCTGGGAGAACTACCTGGCGCCGTTGCGCGCGGGCAAGCTCACCTACTGGTCCGCCGGGGTCGACGTGTCATGGGCGGCGCGCTTCGGATTCGGCGCGGCTTTCCGTTCGTTCACCGACACGGATGCGATGGCCGACGCCTTCGTCGATGCACAGCAAGCGCAGCGCGAGCCGGTCTACCTGTCGATCGACAAGGACGCCTATGCGCCGGATGTCGCGACGACCAACTGGGATCAGGGCACGCTGAGCGAGGCGAGCGGAGCGGCGATCGTCGGTGCCGTGCGTGGCAGGCTGATCGGCAGCGATATCACCGGCGAGATATCCAGCTATCGCTACAAGACATGGTGGAAGCGGCGGCTCAGTGCGATGGACGGCCAGGTCGAGGCGGACAGGTATCGGCTCGCGGAGTGGCAGGCGCAGCAGCATGCGCTGAACCTGCGATTGCTTGGCCTGATCGAAGGCAATCGCCGCTGAAGCGGCACCCGCCGGAGTGACCGGGCCGCGGTTACCTGGTGGAAGCCTGCCCTGTCGGCGATGCTCTCACCAGCGCCCGATGAGATGCTGCACAAGCAAGCTCGTCAACGCCACCGCCGCCCACACCCCCAGCCCCAGCAGGATCGGCCGCGGCCCCGTGGACGCCATGCGACGCAGGTCGGCGGATAAGCCGATGGCGCTGAGCGCCACGATGATCAGGCACTCGGCGGCGAAATGGATCATCGGCAACACGGGCTCCGGAATCACGCCAGCGGTGCGGATCGCCGATGCCACGAGAAACCAGAGGATGAACCACGGGAAGATCTTCGCCAGGCTGAAGCCGGTGGCGCCGCCGCGCTTTTCGCGCCAGGCGACGATCAACGCGATGACCAGGCAGATCGGGATGATCAGCGTCGCACGCGTCAGCTTCACGATCGTGGCGTAATCGCCCGCGGCGTGGCTATAGCTGTAGCCGGCGGCCACCACGGACGACGTGTCGTTGATCGCCGTGCCAGCCCACAAGCCGAAACCCAGATCGGACAAGCCCATCCAATGCCCCAGCGCCGGGAACAGCAACACGGCGACGAGGTTGAACAGGAAGATCGTCGATATGGCGAAAGCGGTGTCGTGCTCGTCCGGTTTCACGATAGGCACCACGGCCGCGATGGCCGAGCCGCCACAGATGGCCGTACCTACGCCGATCAGCAGCTTCAGGGTGTCGTGTACCCGCAGGAGGCGGCCCAGCCCCCACGCCGCGAGCCCGGCGGCGGCGACGGTCGCGAGGGTGACCGACAGCGACTCCATGCCGGTATGGGCGACCTGAGTGATGCTGAGGCCGAAGCCGAGAGCCACGATCGACCACTGCAGCACCTGCTTCGAAGCGAAGCGGATGCCGGGAAGGAAGCGGGCGGAAGGCGGCGCGAACTGGCGGACGAGGATACCGAGGACGATGCCGAACACGGCGCCTCCGACCAGCGGCATGAGACGCCCCAGGCAGAAGGCCACGGCGGCCACGGCGAAGGCCAGGCAGATGCCCGGGAGGCGCGGGGAGGGAAGGGTGGCGGCGGCAACGGCGGACACGGGGAATCCTTGGTGGGAACGAATCCATTCTCGGTGCCGGCGATCGATAAGCATATTGAAAATGCCTTATCGAAGGTATAAATACTATTGATGCATGCGATCAGCCCGCGCCAACTCGAGGTTTTCGTGGCCGTGGCCACGGCCGGCAGCGTCCGCGCCGCCGCGGACCGCCTGTTTCTCAGCCAGCCGGCCGCGAGCATGGCGCTTGCGGAACTGGAACGACAGATCGGTTCACCGGTGTTCGCTCGTGAGCGGGGGCGCTTGCGTCTCAACGACCGGGGTCGCGACCTGCTGCCGCTGGCGCGCGAGCTGTTGGAGCGGCACGCGGAATTCGGTCGCCGCGCGCAAGGCGCGATCACCGAACTCGCTGGTGAGATCGGAGTCGGCGCGAGCAATACCGTCGGCAACTATCTTGTCGGCGACCTGCTTGGCGTATTCGCGGCCGCGCATCCGGATGTGTCGCTTCGGCTGGGTGTCGCCAATACCGCGCGCATCGCCCAGGGCGTGCTCGACCACGACTTCGACATCGGCTGTGTCGAAGGGCCCGTGGCGCACCCCGCGCTGGAGGTCCGGCCATGGAAGGAGGACAGGCTGGTGGTGTGCGCGCGGCCCGAGCATCCGCTGACCCGCAGGAAGCGGCTGCGACGGGAAGATTTCGCCGGGGAACGCTGGGTCTTGCGCGAGCGCGGTTCCGCGACGCGCGCGTTGAGCGAGCGCGCCCTGGCGGAGCTGCCGGAGGGAAGCATCGTGTTGGAACTGGATCAGTCCGAGGCGATCAAGCAGGCCGTGATAGCCGGCCTGGGCATCGCCTGCCTGCCGGAGGTGGCCGTGGGTGACGCGGTGCGGGCGGGACGGATCGCGGTGTTGCCGACGCCTTTTCTCGATCTGCGGCGCACGTTATCGGTCTTGCTGCATCGGCAGCGGTACCGTGGGGCGGTGCTTGAGGCGTTTCTGGCGACCCTGTAGCGCTTATCGCCGACAGGGTCGGCTCCCACCAAGCCCCGCATGGGTGGGAAGGCCCGCTGTGGTGGGAGGGCCGGCTCTGGTGGGAGCCGACCTTGTCGGCGATGGCCCCGCCGGGCGCCTCCCACTGCCTGTCACCCCAGCACGCAGCGGTTTTTCCCGCCGCGCTTCGCCTCGTACATCGCCCCGTCGGCCGCGGCTACGATGTCGTCGTAGCTCGCGCCGGGCCGGAACATCGTCACGCCGATGCTCGCGCCTATCCTGGCGGGAATGGACAAGTCGCCCACATGCAACATGTACGGTTCGCCCACCGTGTCGCATAGCGACTGGCACCGTGCGAGCGCACCCGCTGCGTCGGCGGCGTCGTGCAGCAGCACGGCGAACTCGTCGCCACCGAGACGGGCGACCGTGTCGGTACCACGCGTGCGGGCATCGATCCGCGCGGCGATCGCCTTGAGCAGTTCATCGCCCGCGGCGTGGCCATGGGCGTCGTTGACGCCCTTGAACCCGTCGATATCGAGATACGCCAGCGCGAACGGTACGCCGCCGCTGCCGCCCGCTTCGATCGCCGTCTCCAGGCGATCGCGGAACAGCACGCGATTCGGCAACCCGGTCAGCGCGTCGTGCGTCGCCTGGTGCCGTACCAGTTGCTCCATGCGCGTGCGCTCGGCCACTTCGCTGGTGAGCTGCCGGTTGCGCAGGGAGAGTTCGTCCAGCGCCTGCTGTAGCAGTGCGCGCGCGCGATAGAGTTCGAGGAAGATCTTGACCTTGGATTGCAGGATCACGTCGTTGATCGGCTTGGCGATGTAGTCGACCGCACCGGAGGTGTAACCCTTGATCCGGTTGATGTCGTCGGCATAGGCGGCCGTGACGAAGATGATCGGTGTCTCGCTGAGGTGATCGGTCTCGGAGATGAACTGGGCCACCTCGAAACCATCCATCTCCGGCATGTTCACGTCGAGCAGCACCAGTGCGAACTGATGGTCCAGGCAGAGCGCGAGCGCCTCGTTGCCGCTGTTCGCCTCGAAGATGTCGGCTCCCGACCGGGTGAGCAGGCGGCGCATGGCGACGAGGTTGGCGGGCGTGTCGTCGACGACGAGGATCTTGGGGCGGAGCGGATTCATGGCAGGCACAACTCGTTGATCCTGGCCGCGATGGCATCCAGCGGCAGGCAGGCATCCGCACCCGCGAGTTCCAGCGCGGCCTGCGGCATCACATCGGCTTCGGCGGTCGCCGGGTCTTGAACCACAGCGTAACCCCCGGCCCGGCGTACGGCTGCGACCCCGTTCGCACCATCGGAGTTCGCGCCGGTCATCAACACGGCGACCAGGCGTTCCCGCCATGCCTCCGCCGCCGTCTCGAACAACACGTCGATCGACGGCCGCGCATACGTTACGCGCGGGTCGATGCTCAGGGAAAACCGGTGGTCGGCTTCCACCAGCAGATGGTAGCCGCTAGGCGCCACGTGGACCACACCCGGATCGGCAGGCGCACGTTCCTGCGCCTCGGTCACCGGTAAAGGGCACGAGCGCGCGAGCAATTCCACCAGCAACGACACGTCCGACGAGCCCGTGTGGCAGCAGAGCACCAGGGGCACGGCGAGACGCCGATCGAGCCCTGGCAGCACGCGTTGTAAAGCGGAGAGTCCGCCGGCGCTGCAACCCAGGACGACGGCTTCCCGCGAGCTCATCTGACCAGGGGCCTCGCGCCCGGACCGCCCACCTGGTAAATGCGCAGCGCCTGGTCGACATCGGCGAATTCCGCCGCGGCGGGCGAGAAGTCGATGTTTTCACGGGTCCCGAGGCAGAGGAAGCCGCCACGGACGAGGCTGTCCCTGAACAGGCCCAGCGTGCGGTCCTGCAACGCGTTGCTGAAGTAGATCAGCACGTTCCGGCACAGGATGAGATGCGCCTCGCAGAACACCTTGTCGGTCACGAGGTTGTGGTTGACGAAGGTGACGTTGCGGCGGAGCGCCCGGTCGATCTTGATGAATTCGTAGCGCGCGCTGTAGTAATCGCTGAAGGAGTTCAGGCCGCCCGCCTCCAGGTAATTGCGCGACCAATCCCGTGCGTCGCGAGTCGCATAGATGCCTTCGGCGGCGGCCGCGAGCGCGGCGTCGTTGAAATCGGTGGCATAGATGCGCGTGCGATCGTAGAGGCCTGCTTCTTCAAGCATGATCGCCAGCGAGTAGACCTCCTGCCCGTGCGCGCAGCCGGCCTGCCAGATGTTGATCTCGGGGTAGGAAGCCAGTATCGGGAACACCTTGTCGCGCAGCGCGCGGAAAACAGGCGGGTCGCGGAACATCTCGGAAACGGGTACCGAGAGCCCTTCGATCACCTTGCGCAGGAACGCCGGGTCGTGCAACAGGCGCGAGGTCAGGTCGCTGATCGTGCCGGCATCGTGCGTGCGCACCAACTGCTGAATACGGCGTTTCAACGAAGCGGGAGCATAGCCGCTGAAGTCATAGCCATGACGCAGTTGCAAGGCGCGCACGAAGAGCTGGATCTCGATGTCCTCGACGTCCATCTCAACCCCGCGCCGGCAACCACACGCGGATCATCGACAGCAGGCGGTCGATGTCGATCGGCTTGGACAGATAATCGTTGGCCCCCGCTTCGAGGCATTTCTCGCGGTCGCCGCGCATCGCCTTGGCGGTAAGGGCGATGATCGGTACGCGCGCCACGGCCGGCTTCGCCCGGATCGAGCGCATCGTCTCGTAGCCATCCATCACAGGCATCATGATGTCCATCAGCACGAGTTCGAGAGCCGGATCCTTGTCCAGGGTGTCGAGTGCCCTCTGTCCATCCTGGGCCATCACCACGTCCACGCCCTTCGCACGCAGTACCTTGGACAGTGCGAACAGGTTGCGCATGTCGTCGTCGACCAGGAGGACCCTGCGTCCGCGCAGGTCGCCGTCCTCGACGCCACCGGGGGTCACGGACGCCGAAGCCTCGGCACGCGCGCCTCCACCGTGGCGGATGGAATGCAGGAACAGGCTGACCTCGTCGAGCAGGCGCTCGGGCGAGCGGGCGCCCTTGACCACGATGCTGTCCGTGTACTGGCGGATGCGCATGCTTTCCTCGCGCGAGAGGTCGCGGCCGGAATACACCACCACGGGGGGCGTGTGTCCGGCTTGCGAGAGCCGCTCGAGGAACTCGAACCCGGACATGTGTGGCAAGCCGAGGTCGAGGACGATGCAGTCGAATGGCTTCTCGGTAGTCTTCGCCAGGGCTTCCTCACCCGAGGCGGCTTCCTCGATCACCACGGAATCGTCCTTCAGCAGCGTACGCACGGCGGCGCGCGCGCTGGCGTCGTCGTCGACGACCAGGAGGTGGCGCGTGCGGCCTTCGGCGAAGTGGAGGAGACGCTCGAACGCCGCCGTGATGGACTCGCGGCTCACCGGTTTCGTGAGGAAGCCCACGGCACCCAGTTCGAGGCCGCGCGTGGCGTCGTCGGTGGCCGAGATGAAATGCACTGGAATGTGCCGCGTGGCCGCTTCGGCTTTCAACCGCTCGATTACGGTCCAGCCGTCCATGCCCGGCAACATCACGTCGAGCAGGATGCCGGTCGGACGATAACGCTTCGCCAGCGCGAGACCGGATTCGCCGTCGGCCGCGGCGAGTACGCGATGGCCCTTGCGGTGGATCATCGCCGCGAGTATCCGCGCGAAGGCCGGATCGTCCTCGACGATGAGGATGATGGTGTCCCCGGGATTCAACGAGTCCCGGTCGTCTTCGATGGTGTCCGCGATCAGGCCGGGAGACAGTGGCAGGGTGGCTTCCGCGGCGGCTTGCTGCAACGGAACCGGTTCAGGCCGGCCTTCCCCTTCCGGCGCTTCCTCGGGTAGGTGGATCGTGAACGTGCTGCCTTCGCCGGGCGCGCTTCGCAACGCGATGTCACCGCCGAGCAGCATGGCGATGCGCCGTGAAATGGCCAGGCCCAGGCCGGTACCGCCGAACTGCCGGCTGGTGCTGGCATCGACCTGTTCGAACGCGTGGAACACGCGCTGGAACTTGTCGGCGGGTATGCCGATGCCCGAATCGGTCACGGCGATCGCGATCGCGCGGCTGGCGTCGAGTCCCCCGGGCAGGTTGGCGTCCACGGCCGGGCGCGAGATCGTCACGCCGACGCGGCCGCTGGCGGTGAACTTGAACGCGTTGCTCAACAGGTTGTTCACCACCTGCTCCAGCTTGCCACCGTCGGTACGTATCGTGGCCGGAACGTCGGGGGCTAGGTGGATGTCGAACTGAAGTCCCTTCTCCTGGGCAACGTGGTTGAACGTGCGGCCGAGCGTGCGCGCGAGGTCGGCCAGGGGGAGGGTATCGACCACCAGCTCCATCTTGCCCGCCTCGACCTTGGACAGGTCGAGGATGTCGTTGATCAGGCGCAACAGGTTCGATCCGGCGTCGTGGATGATCCGCGCGGACTCGACCTGTTCGGCGTTGAGGTTCTCTTCGTCGTTGTCGGCAAGGCTGCGCGAAAGGATCAGCAGGCTGTTCAGCGGGGTGCGTAGCTCGTGCGACATGTTGGCCAGGAACTCGGACTTGTACTGGCTCGCGCGTGCCAGTTCCTCGGCTTTTTCCTGGGTCTCTCGTTGGAGCGCTTCGAGCGCGTCCTTCTGCTGGTTCAGAGTGATGCTCTTCTCGCGCAGTTCTTCGTTGGAGGCGTGCAGTTCTTCGGTCTGTACACGCAGTTCCTCTTCCGAGGCGACAAGGCGCTGCGACTGCTCCTGCAATTCGGCGGTCTTCGCCTTCAGTTCTTCGTTGGTGCTGCGAAGATCCTCCTGCTGCCGGCGCAACGCCTCCTCCGAGGCGCGCAGCTCGTCGGCCTGGCTCTGTGTCTGTTCGAGCAAGGCGCGAGTGCGCAGGGCGCGCGCGAGGTTTTCCAGCGAAAGCGCGATGATCGGCGTCAGTTCGTCGAGAAGGCGTTCCTGCACGTCGGTGAGGTGAGTGAAGCTGGCGATCTCGAGCACGCCCAGCAGGGTGTCACGCAAGAGAATGGGAACGACCACGACGCTGCGTGGTGGCGCTTCCCCGCTGCCGGAATGGATGCGCGTGTAATCGTCGGGGACGTCCTGCAGGACGATGGTGCGCCGTTCGATGGCGGCCTGCCCGACCAGTCCCTCGCCGAGGGCGTAGTCGGCGGTGACGTGGCGACGCTGCTTGTATCCGTAGCTGCCGAGCAGTTCGAGCCGGCCGGTTTCCTCGCGGAAGACGTAGAACACGCCCAGCCCGGCCTTCAGGTTCGGCACCAGTTCGGAGAGCAGCGCATCGGCGAAGTCACGGTAGGAGGTGGCGGCCTGGAGCTGGTTGGAGATGCTCGTGGCGGTCGACTTCAGCCACGTCTGCCCGGCCGTCTCGATCGCCATTTCCTTGAAGACCTGCAGGGCGCGGGCCATTTCGCCGATCTCGTCCTTGCGTTCAAGCTGGCGCACCTCGATCGAATGGTCGTGGTTCGACAATCGCGTCATCAGCCCGGTCATGCGCACGATCGGCCGCGTGATGAGGCGGAACGTCATGACGATCACGACGCCACCGATGAGCACGCAGAGGGCGAGCGAGGCGATATCCACATACCGGATGGCTTTCACCTCCGCGTCGAGCGCGGCGTTCCGCCTGGCCAGCAGGGCGCGTTCGGTCTCCGCCATTTCGTGGATGTGCTTGCGGATATCGTCCATCGAGACGGTGCGCTGCACGAAGTAGTCCCGGCGGATGGCCTCGCGCGCGGCGACACCTTCCGGTGTCGCCGCATCGCCGATGGCCCGCATGGGCTCCAGGCCGATCGTCAGCACTTCCTTTTTCCAGCGGTCGAGCATTTCCTGCAGGCGGTCGATGCGTGACTGCTGCAGGGGGTTGTCCGCGGTGAATTCACGCAGGCTCGCCATGCTGCGATCGAGGTCGCGATCGGCGGCCTCGAAGTCGGCGTACTCGTCATCCGACTGGCTGAGCAGGTAACCGCGTGCGCCCGCCTGGCGGGTCTGCGCATCGTCGGTCACTTCCGCCAGCGTGAGAAGCACCTGGTACGTATGTGAAGACCATTCGCGCGAGTCGTCCTCACGGCCCAGCGAGATGAGATTGCTGATGCCGACCGCCACGAAGAGGATCAGCAGCATGCCGATGGCGAGCACGATCTTGCGCTGGAGGGGCTGGTTGGCCAGCCAGGAGTACTTCTTTTCAGTCGAAGGCATGTGACGGCCCAGGGAGGACGGGAAGGGGCGTCGCGCCCCGGATCACCACGTTATCGAAATGGCTCAGGCGGATTGCGCACGATTTCGGCGCCATGGTGGCGGCACCAGTGTGCCACGGCGCACCGCGATGGCCAGGCAGCCCGCCGTGGCGACCGAGCACAAGCCCAGCGCCACCACCGACGCCTCGACGCCGAACGCCCCGCCGGTGAGCCAGTCGGGCCCGCGCATGTGCGAGGCCAGGAGACCCTGCTGTTCGAAGCCGGACACGGGGATGCCGTAGACGGGCCCCTGTGCCACGTTCCACGCCGCATGCACGCCCATGCAGATCCACAGCGACCGGGTCACGTGGTACAGCAAGCCGAAAAGCAGCCCGGCTTCGATCGCGATGGCCAGCGCGCTCCACGCGGTGGCGTTGGGGTTCCATGCGTGCAGGCCTCCGAACACCGCCGCCGAGAGCAGCAAGGCGGCCCATGTGCCGAGGCCTTCCTCCACGATGCGGAAGATCACGCCCCGGCTGACGATTTCCTCGCCCACCCCGGCGCCGACACCGAGGACCAGGATCGGACCCAGCCAGGGCACGTCGTGATGGATCCCATCGACGACGTACGCGCCGAGGGCCCATAAGGCGCCCACCACGAGGGAGAACAGCGCGGCGCCCCCGGCGATGCCGAGCAGCACGTGAGGCACGGCCTTGCGGGGTGCGAGTTCGTCGATCCGCCGGTTCTCGATGGTCCGGACCAGGAGCCAGTAGGCCAGGACCACGGGGGCCAGCCTGAAAAGCTCGATCAACGGCGTGACATCGCGGAATGGTATGGCCCCCTTGGGTAGCCCCAGGCCGTCGTAGATCCGGGCGAGGACGATACCGATGAGGAAGGCCGTGGCGGCGAAGGCCACGATGCGTCCCAGGGGCGAACGGAGCAGGCGCAAGGGCAGGGCGGGACGGGGTGCGTCGGTCGGCTCGGCGGACATGGGCATCTCGTTGAGGGGCTTGCGCACGCAGTCTACGCAGGCATGATGGTGCTCCGATACAAGATCGTGCGACGCCGCTCCACTATGGTCGCGGCCATGGGCGGGCGCGCCCTGACCTGGAATTCATTCGATGGCCATCCCCTCCGAGAACGACCCGTCGAGCCCGACGAACCGGCGCGAGCAGACCTTTCCCCACCTCAACGAGGAGATGGCGGCGCGCCTGGTGAAATACGGCGTCGAGGAAGTCGTGCCGGCCGGGACGGTGCTGTTCCGCCGGGGCGACCGCCGGATCGACTATTTCTTCGTGATCGAAGGCTGCATCGAGATCTACGACATCGGCGAAGACGGCCAGCCGAATGTGTTCACGGTCCATGGACCGAATCAGTTCACCGGCGAGGTCGACCTGTTCAGCGAGCGCCAGATCATGGTGAACGGGCGGACGGGATCCGACACGCGCCTGGTCCGCGTGGACCCGCCGAGCTTTCGCAAGCTGGTCTCCGGCGAGCCGGATATCGGCGAGATCATCATGCGCGCCTTCATCCTGCGTCGCGTGGGCCTGATCCAGAGCGGACAGGGCGGTGTCACGCTGGCGGGTTCCGCGCACGCCGCCGATACCGTGCGCCTGCGCAGTTTCCTGATCCGCAACGGCTATCCCTACCGCCTGCTCGACACCGACATCGATGAAGACGCCCGCCACCTGATCGACGGCTTCGGCCTGGATCCCTCGGAATGCCCGGTCGTGATCATGCCTGACCGGCGTGTGATGCGTTGTCCGACCACGTCGGAACTGGCCGACGAACTCGGCATCACCATCGTCCTCGACGGCGACCACGTGCATGATGTGGCCGTGATCGGCGCGGGCCCGGCCGGACTGGCCGCGGCGGTGTACGCGGCCTCCGAAGGCCTGGACACCCTCGTGCTGGAGGCGCTCGCTCCGGGTGGGCAAGCCGGCACCAGTTCGAAGATCGAGAATTACCTCGGCTTTCCCACGGGCATCTCGGGCCAGGCACTGGCTGGCCGTGCGCAGGTGCAGGCGATGAAGTTCGGCGCGCACATGGCGATCGCGCGCTCGGTGCAGGGCATGGATTGCTCCAGGCACCCTTACCGCCTCTTGCTGGATGACGGCACCTCGGTGTCCGCGCGGGCGATCGTCGTCGCCACCGGTGCGCGTTATCGCAAACTCGACCACGTCGACTACGAACGGTTCGAGGGCCAGGGCATCCACTACGCCGCCACGGCGATGGAGGCCACGCTTTGCGCCGGCGAGGACGTGGTGGTGGTCGGCGGCGGCAACAGCGCGGGCCAGGCGGCGGTATTCCTGGCGCGCACGGTGGCCCACGTGCACATCCTCGTGCGCGGCGACGGGCTCGCGGCCACCATGTCGGATTACCTCGTGCAGCGCATCGCGCAATCGCCTCGCATCACCTTGCACACGCGTTGCCAGATCGACCACCTCGACGGCGATGCCTACCTGCGGGAAGTGGGCTGGAAATGCGCCGACGGCACGCAGGCGCGGATCAAGGCGGGTAGCCTCTTCGTGATGATCGGTGCCGAGCCGAACACGGCGTGGCTCGAAGGATGCCTCGACCTCGACCGCAAAGGCTTCGTGCTGACCGGCCGCGACGCCGACGGCTACGCCACGCCTTCACCCTTCGCGACGACCCTGCGCGGCGTGTTCGCGGTGGGCGACGTGCGCTCGGGCTCGATCAAGCGCGTGGCGTCCAGCGTGGGCGAGGGTTCGGTGGTCGTGCAGGCGATTCACCGGTTCCTGAATCCATCGCCCGTTTGACCCCTCGGTTCGCCGGACGGCGAACTCAGAGTTCGATCGCGGATGCGTGCTCACGCGTAGCCGAGAAGCGCACCGCCGGCCAACGTTCCTGCGCCAGCTGCAGGTTGACGCGGGTCGGCGCGAGGTAAACCAGTTCGCCCGCGCCGTCGATGGCGAGGTTGCCCGCGTTCTTCTCGCGGAATTCCTCCAGCTTCTTGGCGTCGTCGCAATGGATCCAGCGCGCGGTGGCGACACCGACCTGTTCGAAGGTGGCGTCCACGTTGTATTCGTCCTTCAGGCGATACGCCACGACATCGAACTGGAGCACGCCTACCGCGCCGAGAATGAGGTCGTTCGACATCAGCGGACGGAAGAACTGCGTGGCACCTTCTTCCGATAGCTGGGCGAGTCCCTTCTGCAACGCCTTCATCTTCATCGGATCGCGCAACCGCGCGCGGCGGAACAATTCCGGCGCGAAGTTGGGAATGCCGGTGAACGACAGCGGCTCGCCTTCGGTGAAGGTGTCGCCGATGGTGATCGTGCCGTGGTTGTGCAAGCCGATGACATCGCCGGGAAAGGCGCGCTCGACGATCTCGCGGTCGGATGCCATGAACGTGAGCGCATTGGCGATGCGCACTTCTTTGCCCGTGCGCGTCTGCTGCATCTTCATGCCGGCGGTGTAGGTGCCCGAACAAACGCGCATGAAAGCCACGCGGTCGCGATGCGCGGGATCCATGTTCGCCTGGATCTTGAAGACGAAGCCGGTGAGTTTTTCCTCCTCGGGCTTCACTTCGCGCGTGAGGGTTTCGCGCGAGCGCGGCGACGGCGCATGTTCGACGAAGAAGTCGAGCAGCAGCTGCACGCCGAAGTTGTTCACGGCGGAGCCGAAGAACACCGGCGTCTGCTTACCGGCGAGGTAGGCGCCGATGTCGAACGGGTTGGACGCGCCGAGCACGAGTTCGAGTTCGTCGCGCAATTCGTCCAGCGCGGACTGGCCGATACGGGCGGCGAGTTCCGGATGATCCAGGCCCTTGAAGATCGTCGAGTCCTGGCGCGTGAAGTTCTTGCCCGGTTCGAACACATGAACTTCGTCGAGCAGTACGTGATACACGCCCTTCAGGCGCGAGCCCATGCCGATCGGCCAGGTGACCGGGGCGCAGGCGATGCCCAGCACCGACTCGACCTCGTCGAGCAGTTCGATCGGCGAACGGCCTTCACGGTCGAGCTTGTTGATGAAGGTCATGATCGGCGTATCGCGCAGCCGGCAGACCTCCATCAGCTTGATCGTGCGTTCCTCGACGCCCTTCGCGCAGTCGATGACCATCAACGCCGAGTCGACCGCTGTGAGCACGCGATAGGTGTCTTCGGAGAAGTCCGCATGGCCCGGGGTGTCGAGCAGGTTGACGATGGCCTCGTTGTACGGGAACTGCATCACCGACGAAGTGACCGAGATGCCGCGTTCCTTTTCCAGCGCCATCCAGTCGGAGGTGGCGTGGCGCGCGGCCTTGCGGCTCTTCACCGAACCGGCCATCTGGATCGCGCCGCCGAACAGGAGGAGCTTTTCGGTCAACGTGGTCTTGCCGGCGTCGGGGTGGCTGACGATGGCGAAGCTGCGCCGACGGCGGGTTTCGGTGAGGTGTGAGGACATCGTTCTCGGGTCGCTGATTCTGGCTAACCCCCTATTCTATCAGGGAAGGTTCGGGAATCCGGGGCTAAGGGAACGCCCGGTCCAGCCATTCGGGTACCGGAATGCCCTTGCCGCGCAGGAAGGGCGGATTGAACAGCTTGGCCTGGTAGCGCATGCCGCCGTCGCAGAGCACGGTGACGATGGTGTGGCCAGGGCCGAGTTCCCGGGCCAGGCGCAGCGCGCCAGCCACGTTGACGCCGCTGGAGCCGCCCACGCAGTAGCCCTCACGCTGGAGCAGGTCGTGCAGGACCGGCACGGACTCGGTATCCGGGATCGTCCAGGCCAGGTCGACCGGGGCGTCGGCGAAGTTGGCCGTGATCCGGCTGCTGCCGATGCCCTCGCTGATCGAGGTGCCCTGGGTGACCAGTTCACCGGTGTTGACGAAAGCCGCCAGAGCCGACCCGCCGGGATCGGCCAGGGCGATGCGGATATCCGGTCGCCGGACCTTCAAGGCGCGGCCCACGCCGGCCAGGGTGCCGCCCGTGCCCGCGGCACAGACGAAGCCATCGATCTTGCCGCCGGTCTGTTCCCAGATCTCCCTGCCGGTGTGGGCCTCGTGCCAGTCGCGATTGGCCGTGTTGTCGAACTGGTTGGCGAACCATGCGCTTCCCGGCGCCCGCTCGTTCATCTTCCCGGCCAGGGCCCGGGCGACGTGCACGTAGTGCCCCGGATCCTTGAAGGGAGCGGCGGGGACCAACCGCACGTCAGCGCCGGTGACCCGCAGGGCGTCGATCTTCTCCCGGCTCTGCGTGTCGGGCATGACGATCAGCGTGCGATAGCCACGGCTGGCGCCGAGCAGGGCCAGCCCGATGCCGGTATTGCCGGCCGTACCCTCCACCAGGACGCAACCCGGCCGGACCAGGCCGCGCCGCTCGGCATCGTCGAGCAGCCCCAGGGCGGTGCGGTCCTTCACCGAGCCACCGGGGTTCAGGAACTCGGCCTTGGCCAGGATTTCGCATCCCGTGGCTTCCGAGGCATGGCGCAAGCGAAGGAGCGGTGTATGGCCGATGGCGGCGGCAAAGGAGGCATGCGTGGTCATGCCCGGATGTTAACCCGCTCGTCCGAACGCCGCTTAAGGCGCGCCCTGGTGGGAAGCCGGCCCTCGTGAGAACCAATCTTTGTGAGAACCGACCTTGTGGAAGCCGACCCTGGTGGGAGCCGACCTTGTCGGCGATCCCGCGGCAGCGGGCCAGGCCTCGGCAAGCACCCATCGCCGACAAGGTCGGCTCCCACCAGGGTCGGATCCCACCGGGATTGTTCGCAAGAAATGGAAGTATGGACATCTGGACGTCTAAACGGCTGTTGACACCCATGGGATGCAGGCGTATCGTCGGTTTCACTCATCGAGACCGGCTGAGGGACAGGCCCTTTGAAGCCGGGGCAACCTGCGGATTTCCGCGACGGTGCCAACTCCTGCGGGGCGTGTTTCACGTCAGCCGATAGATGGGATGTCCGTTTCGGGCGCGCTCTTGCGTACCCGCCACGCCGACAGTCCGTATACGGTATCCGCAGGGCTCGATCCCGAACGCAGGAACCCGGACATGTCAGCTGAGCCCCTCACAGTGATCTCCCTCCCCGAAGCGGCCATTCCCGCGACGCCGCGGTGCGCGGCAGATCTCACCGAACAGCGTGGCACCCGCCGCGTGTCCTTCGCGCCGAAGTACGGCAGCGATACCGTCACCGTGGATGTGCGCTACCTCTGGTGCGGCGCGCCGCATGCGCCGACGGTGATCGTGCAGGGTGGCATCTCGGCCGACCGCGATGTCTGCGCCGGCCGCGAGCGTGCCGCCGGCTGGTGGCAGGAACTGGTGGGGCAGGGCGCCGCGATCGATCTCGCGGCATGCCGCGTGCTCTCGATCGACTGGCTGGTGCCGGAGGATCTGGGCGACGTCGCCTCCGTCTCCAGTGAAGACCAGGCCGCGGCGCTGGCCGCGCTCGTCGACGAACTCGGCATCGGCCGCGTACACGCCTTCGTCGGTTCGTCGTATGGCGCGATGACCGGCCTGGCCTTCGCGGCGCTGTACCCGGAAAAGTTGAAATCGCTGGTGCTGCTCGCCGGCGCACACCGTCCGCATCCGTTGTCGACGGCGCAGCGTTCGGTGCAGCGGGGCATCGTGCGGCTGGGCATCGCCTCGGGACGTACCGACGAAGCGCTCGCGCTCGCGCGGCAGCTGGCGATGACCACGTATCGCGGCAGCGAGGAATTTTCGCGCCGCTTCGCCGCCGGCCCCGAGTTGCGCGATGGCCGCTTTCATTTCCCGGTGGAAGACTACCTGGAGCACGCCGGCCGGCGTTTTGTCGAACGGTTCGAACCGGAGCGCTTCCTCGCGCTGTCCGAGTCGATCGACCTGCACGACATCTCGCCGGAATGCATTTCCACGCCGACCACGCTCGTGGGTTTCCCGTCCGATCGTCTTGTCCCGCTGGCCGACCTGTGTGAATTGCAACGCCGCCTCGGCGGCACCGCCACCCTCGAAGTCGTGGATTCGCCCTACGGCCACGACGCCTTCCTGAAAGAAACCGTGCAGCTCGCTCCCGTGCTGCGTCACGCACTCAACGACTGTCGCGGAGACCGCTAAGCCATGACCGATTCCCGTCTTTGTACCCGTGCCGTGCGCGCCGGCATCGAATCCGATACGCAGCACGGCGCGGTCGTGCCGCCGCTGCACCTGTCCACGAATTATTCGTTCGACGGTTTCGGCCGCAAGCGCGCCTATGACTATTCGCGCAGTGGCAATCCCACCCGCGATCTGCTCGCGGATGCACTCACCGAACTGGAAGAGGGTGCTGGCGCCGTCGTTACCGGTAGCGGCATGTCGGCGGTGGCGCTCGCGCTCGAACTGGTTCCGGCCGGATCGCTGGTGCTCGCCGCGCACGACTGCTACGGCGGTACGTGGCGCCTGCTCGACGCTTGGGCGAAGAAAGGCCGCTTCCGCGTGCGCTTCGTCGACTTCACCGATCCCACCGCCCTCGCCGAAGGCCTTTCCGCGAAGCCTTCGCTGGTATGGATAGAGACACCGTCGAATCCGTTGCTGCGGATCACGGACGTGCGTCACGTCGCGCAGGCGGCACACGCCGTGGGTGCGCTCGTGGTGGTCGACAACACCTTTCTATCGCCCGCGTTGCAGCAACCGCTGAAGCTCGGCGCCGACCTCGTCGTGCACTCCACCACGAAGTACATCAATGGTCACAGCGACGTGGTTGGGGGCGCGGTGATCGCCGCCGACCAGGCCGTCGCGGAACAGCTGAAATGGTGGGGCAATTGCAATGGCCTGACCGGCTCGCCGTTCGACAGCTACCTCACGTTGCGCGGCGTGCGCACGCTCGCCGTGCGCCTGCGGGCCCACGAGGAGAACGCGCATCGCGTCGCCGCATGCCTCGACACCCACGAGGCCGTGCAGCGGGTGTATTACCCCGGTCTGGCCTCGCACCCGGGCCATGCGCTGGCGCAGCGCCAGCAGGGCGGCTTCGGCGCGATGCTGAGCTTCGAACTGGACGGTGGCACCGACGCCATCGAGGCCTTCGTCGACGGCTTGCGTTACTTCTCGCTGGCTGAATCCCTCGGCGGCGTGGAAAGCCTGGTGGCACACCCGGCCACCATGACGCATGCTTCCATGGCGCCGGAAGCACGACGTGTCGCCGGCATCTCCGATAGCCTCCTTCGTCTGTCGATCGGCATCGAGGATGGCGACGACCTCATCGCCGACATCGAGGCTGGCCTGGCCCGTGCCGCCGCGGTGGCCTCGGCAACCTCGAAGCGCAAGGTCGGCGCATGAGCGCGGTGGCGATCGCCCCGCTGGCCGACCACGCGCCGCGCACCGCCATCGTGCTCCTCGGAACCGGCGTGGTCGGCCGTGCGTTGCTCACCTTGCTCGGTACGCCCTCGGCACGTTCGCTACGCCTGGTGGGCGCGGCGAATTCCCGGCGCCAGCATGTGTTGGCCGATGGCGTCACGCCTGGCGAGGTGGCCGAGCGTCTGGCCAAGGGGCGGGAAGGCCGTGACAACGTGCCCTTGCTTGCCGCTCTCGACGCGGCGGGAGCCACGAAGAAAGTGGTGGTCGACGCCACGGCCTGCGCGATCGAAGCGAGCCGTCATGCGGAATGGCTTGCCGCCGGATACCACGTCGTGACCGCGAACAAAGCCCTGGCAGGTGGACACCTTTCCGGCTGGCGCGCGCTGCAAAGCGCGACCGCGGGCGGCGCCGTGTACGGCGACGCCGCCACGGTCGGCGCGGGATTGCCGGTGCTTTCGACCCTGCGCCGGCTGCGCCGTTGTGGCGACAGCCTGCTCACCCTAGAGGGCGTTTTTTCAGGCTCGCTTTCGTGGCTGTTCAACCAGTACGACGGCACCCGCCCGTTCTCGTCGCTCCTGCGCGACGCGCGTCGGCTGGGATTCACCGAGCCCGACCCGCGTTCGGACCTCTCCGGCGAAGACGTGGCGCGCAAGCTGCTGATCATCGCGCGAAACGCGGGCTTCGCCCTCGGTAGCGATGAAGTCGAGGTGGAAAGCCTGGTGCCCGAGGCCCTGCGCGGCGTGGACACGAAGGTGTTCCTCGACCGGCTGGAGGAACTGGACGAGCCGCTGCGCGAGCGTCACGCGCAGGCAAAGGCGAACGGCAAGGTGCTGCGCTACCTGGCGCGGCTCAACCAGCGAGGCCGTGCGCGTGTCGGACTGGTCGAGGTCGGGCACGATCATCCGGCCTCCCGGCTGTCGGGCACCGATAACCAGTTCGCGCTGACGACCACCCGCTACCACGCGACACCGCTGGTCATCCAGGGGCCGGGGGCGGGGCCGGAGATCACGGCCCAGGCGTTGCTCGGCGACGTGCTCGCGCTATAAGGGCCCCTGCCCTGCCGGATCAGGACTTCTGACCTGCCTGCAAGCGAAAACCCGGTGGGAGCCGACTCAGCCGGGTGGGAAGCGGGCTGGCCCGCGATTCGCCACCCTATGTCGAGCGGATGAGGCGGTGCATCGCAACCGAGCGAGCGGTGACAAGCCTCGCCCGATCATCGCAAGGCTTCCTTCGCCAGCGGAGAGATCGAGGCATCGCGGGCCAGCCCGCTTCCCACCCGGGTGTGGCGCCCGGCAGCTCCCCCGCCAGGCGCATAACGAATGCAAGGGCGAAGCCGAGCCTCGCACCAAGCGACCCCCGGCGCGAAGACCAAAAAAAACCGCCCCGAAGGGCGGTTTTTCTTTACCGGTGGCCGACTATCTTCTCGGCCTCGTCCGCGCTGGGCGGAAGGTCCGGCTCGCCCGGCTCCAACTCGTCGTGGTGGAAGCGCGCGGCTTCCACCATCGGCGTGCGCCAGCCCGTGGCGATGCCCCAGAAGTAGAAGATCGCGCCGAGCACGGCGACCACGGCGAGGTCGTAGCCATAGGGAATGTAGTCGTGGCCGCCGAAGGTCTTGCTGCCCGCGTAGGAGACCAGCGCGATCACCGGCAGGTAGACGATCAGCCACCAGGCGCCCTTGAGGTGCCGGCGGAAGTCTTCCCAGCCGCTCTTGGCGGTGTAATAGAAGTAGATCGGCAGGGCGACGACCATCAGCAGGATGATCTCGCCGGTGAGCGGCCACTTCGCCCAGTAGAGCAATTCGGTGGCGAAGATGAAGGCCAGCGGGGCAAGCACCGACAGGCCGGGAATGCGTAGCGGGCGTTTCAGTTCCGGGGCGGTGCGACGCAGCGTCATCACGCTCACCGGGCCGGTGAGGTAGGAGATGATCGTCGACACCGAGATCACCGCCGCCAGCGTGCCCCAGCCGCGGAAGAAGAACAGGAAGATGAAGCTCACCACGAGGTTCAGCCACATCGCCGGGCGCGGGATGCCGAAACGCGGGTGGATATGGCCGAAGATCTTCGGCAACTGGCCATTGCGTTCCATCGCGTAAATCATGCGCGCCGTGGTGGCGGTGTAGGTGGCACCGGTGCCGCTCGGGCTGACGAAGGCGTCGGCGTAAAGCAGGATGGCCATCCAGTTGATCATCAGCGCGGTGGCGAGCTGCGCGAACGGCGACGCGTATTCGAGGCCGGCCCAGCCGTTGCCGAGCTGCTCGGGCGGAACCGCGCCGATGAAGGCCACCTGCAGCAACACGTACACGACGGTCGCCAGCAGGATCGAGCCGATCACCGCGAGCGGCACGTTGCGGCCCGGATTGCGCGCTTCGCCGGCGAGGTTCACCGGACTCTGGAAACCGTTGAAGCTGAAGACGATGCCCGAGATGGCGACGGCGGTGAGGATCGACGAGATGTCGATCGCGTGCGTGCCGCCATGCGCGCCGATGTCGAAGTTGCCCGGGTTGTAGCTGGTCGCGATCAATGCGACACCGGTGGCCGCCGGGACGACGAGCTTGAAAACGGTGATCGCCGTGTTGCTCTTGGCGAACAGCTTCACGCTCCAGAAATTGAGGAAGAAGTAGACCAGGACCAGCACGACCGCGATGGCGAGGCCGGGCGGCGTGAGTTCGCCGTGGCCATTGGTGACGACGTAAAGGTCCTTCGTCCATGCGGCCCATTCCCACGGCCACGAGGCCATGTACTGCACCGAGGCCTCGGCTTCCACGGGAATCACCGAGACGATGGCGATCCAGTTCGCCCAACCGGCGATGAAGCCGACCAGCGACCCGTGCGAGTAGTGGCCGTAGCGGACCATGCCGCCGGATTCCGGGAACATCGCGCCCAGTTCCGCATAGGTGATCGCGATGAAAAGGATGATGACGGCGCCGATGATCCAGGCGTAGACGGCACCGGGGCCGGCAAGCTGGGCGGCGTGCCAGGCACCGAACAACCAGCCTGAGCCGATGATCGAACCCAGGCCGGTAAGCATGAGGGCAAAGGCGCCGACGTCGCGGCGAATAGCGCTATGAGACATGGTGACTCCGGTCGGACGGGACGGGTGGACCCCGGCCCAGGGCGGCACAAGGGCCGGATGATGACAGCCCGGGACCTCGCTGTCAGCCTGTGGTGGCCGTACCCCAACCGGCACCGCGTCGATATACACTGGCCGACGCGGTAGGGATCAAGGGGTTCGGATGCGTTCGAAGGCGGTCGCCAGCACCATGTTGTTCGTTGCCATGACGGCATGCGGCATTGCCGCAGCCGCCGAGCAATGGAGCGACAAGGGCCGGCTGATCGATTCGGAGTCATACGACCGTACCGCCAAGGGTTTTTACTTCACCCTCTACCCCGGCGAAGACCCGGTGGAAGCCGTGCGGCGCTGCGCCATCACGATGCGCGAACTCGGCCACCTGGCATCGGTGTCGTGCTTCGCGTACACGAGCAAGCAGCGCTTCGACACCCGCCGGGGGAAGCTGCGCATCTGCTATACGGCGGTGGCCAACTGGTGGGGCGAAGACCAGCCGGTACGGGTCGAGACGGTCGACCGGCTGCCCAGGATGTGCCCGGCGCGCTGAGTTTCGCCGCCATCGCCGACAGGGTCGGCTCCCACTAGAAGCGCGGCTTCGGGCGGGGCTGGCGATGACCCGGTGGGAGCCGACCCTGTCGGCGATGGCGCGGTCAGCACTCGATGACGTTCACCGCCAGGCCGCCGCGTGAGGTTTCCTTGTACTTGTCCTTCATGTCGCGACCGGTGTCGCGCATGGTGGCGATCACCTTGTCGAGCGACACGTGGTGCTTTCCGTCCGACTTCAGTGCCATGCGGCTGGCGTTGATCGCCTTCACGGCGCCCATGGCGTTGCGCTCGATGCAGGGGATCTGCACGAGTCCGCCGATGGGATCGCAGGTAAGCCCGAGGTTGTGTTCCATGCCGATCTCGGCGGCGTTCTCCACCTGGGTGACGGTACCGCCCAGGGTCGCGGCCAGGCCACCCGCGGCCATCGAGCAGGCCACGCCGACCTCGCCCTGGCAGCCGACTTCGGCGCCGGAGATGGAGGCGTTTTCCTTGTAGAGGATGCCGATGGCGCCGGCGGTGAGCAGGAATTCGATCACTCCGTCTTCGTTCGCGCCGGGGCAGAAATGGCGGTAGTAGTGCAACACCGCCGGGACGATGCCCGCCGCGCCATTGGTCGGTGCGGTGACGACGCTGCCGCCGGCGGCGTTTTCTTCGTTCACCGCGAGCGCGTAGAGGTTGACCCAGTCGAGGATCGTGAGTGGGTCGCGCAGGGCGGCTTCTGGCTGCGCGTGAAGTTCGGCGGCCATCGCAGGCGCACGGCGGTTGACCTTCAGCCCGCCCGGCAACACGCCGGGCGAACGCAGGCCGCGCGAGACGCAGTCCTGCATGGCCTTCCATATCTTGAGCAGGCCGGCGCGGGTCTCCGCTTCGGGACGCCAGATGCTTTCGTTGCGCATCATCAGTTGCGCGATGGTCAGTCCGTGTTCCTTGCACAGCGCCAGCAACTGGTCCCCGGAGGAGAACGCGTAGGGCTGTTCGCTGGTATCGGCGACGATACGATCTTCCGCCGCTTCGTCCGGATTGACCACGAACCCGCCGCCGACCGAGTAGTAGTCGCGCGTGGCCAGTTCGTTGCCTTCGGCGTCGTAAGCCGAAAAACGCATGCCGTTGGTGTGGAACGGGAGCTTCTGACGTTTGTTGAAGACGAGGTCGGCTTTCTCGTCGAAGGCGATCTCGTGGCGGCCGAGGATGCGGATGCGCTTGCCCGAGCGGATGCGCTCGAGCGTCGCGGGGATCGTGTCCGGGTCGACGCGGTCGGGCCATTCGCCTTCCAGGCCAAGCAGCACCGCTTTATCGGTTCCATGGCCGCGGCCGGTCATCGCCAGCGAGCCGAACAGTTCGCAACGGACGCGGGCAACGCGGTCCAGCACGCCTTTTTCCTCCAGCCAGTGTTCGACGAAACGCGCTCCGGCACGCATCGGTCCGACGGTATGGGACGAAGAGGGGCCGATGCCGATCTTGAAGAGGTCGAAGACGCTGACTGCCATGGCTGCGGGAGGGATTGGCTATGGGGAGTCCTCTATTCTACGCTGCGAGGCCCGACCACCCCATACACCGGCGCATGTCCCCCTTCACCTTGTTCCAGCGCGACGATTGCCATCTTTGCGACCAGGCCCTGGCGGTGCTGGCCGAGGCGCGGTTCCCGGATTTCGTGTCCGTGTGGATCGATGACGACGAGGGGCTGGAGGCGCGTTATGGCGCGCGGGTACCGGTGTTGCGGCGGGGCGACGGGATGGAGCTGGAGTGGCCGTTCGATGTGGGAGCGGTGCGGGATTTCGCGGGCTGAATCGCCGACAAGTCGGCTCCCACAAGGTCGGGGCAAGCACCCATCGCCGACAGGGTCGGCTCCCACCGGGTTGTTGGCAGCTTGCCGGGGGGCGCTCTGGTGGGAGCCGACCCTGTCGGCGATGCCTACTTGCGCAACCGCCGCAGGATTTCCTCGCGCGCCTCGCGCAGGATCGAATCCCGGTCGAGGCTGGCGACGATCTCCGTCACGGCGCGCTTGGCGCCGTGTTCGCCCCAGGATTTCCCGGTGACGAGATAGTGCTCGGCCGCGCGGCCGATCAACACCGTGGCGTACCACCCCAATGCGCCCTGGGCGGCCGCGGTGACCACCACGGACAAGCCCCCGCTCAAGCCTTTCAGGGCGGACGACACCAGCTGGACGCCCCATACCGCGCCCATCAGCGCCGCAAGCTGCGTAGTGATGACGGCGACCAGCCGCCCCGATTCGCTTCGGGTCAGGGGGAGGCCATAGACGCGACCGAGCTGCACGACCATGGCGGCGTCCAGCCCGCCGGCGAGCAGCAGGTCGGCCACCGGCACGGGATTCAACGCCACGGCGACGGCCTTGGCGATGCAGTACTGACGTATGACGCCGGAGGCGACGTCGCGCCGGGTCGCGGCGATGCGTTCGCTCACCTGGTCGGTAAGCCGCCCGGCGAACAAGCCGGCGTTGATCGCGGAGAGCGTCTTGCCCTCGCGTTCGGCGATGGCGAGCAGGCGCGCCTTCAATGCCGCGACATCGGCGGCACGCGGTTCGCTGACGCGGCGTTCCTTGCCGGTGGCGTCCACTTCCACGACATCACGGGGGGCGGGTCGCGCCGTCACGGCGATGACGTCTTCTCGCCGGACCAGCCCCGTGGCATGTTCACGAAGCCGGTCGAGCAGGCCTCCCCGCTCGTCGTCACTGTAGCGGTCGGCCTTGTTGAGTGCGATCAGCAGTGGGCGGCGGGTGGAAGAAAGCGTGCGCAGCGCGTCGCGCTCTTCGCGGGTCAGGTCGCCATCCGCGACGAAGATGATCAGGTCGCATACCTCGGCCACCTCGAAAGCGAGCTTTTCCCGCGCTTCGCCGCCGAGTTCGTTGATGCCCGGCGTGTCGATCAGCACGAGCCCCGCGCTTGCCGCTTCATCGAGCCGCGCCGCATCGGCTTCGGTGGTGGTGCCGTGGAGCACGCCCACCTCGAACGCCTCGCGACCGAGCAGCGCGTTGCCCAGCGCTGATTTCCCCGCGGAAACACGGCCGAAGACGGCTACGTGCAATTCCTCGTTCTGCAGGCGATCGAGCATGCGCTCGACTCGCTTGAAGTCCGCGGCCATCGCTTCACGGACATTGTCCGGTATCGAAGGATCGTCGAGCAGGCCCCGAAGGCTGGCGGCCACCGCGCCGCCCCGTTCGTCCGCGGCGGGCGCGGCGTCGCCGCCGCGGCGGAAGCGGCCGGCGATGCCACGCAGGCGGTCGCGCCAGCCTGTCATGCGTCTCTTACTTCGGAAGCAGGTTCAGCGAGCCGTTGACCAGCACCTCGTTCGCGATGGTATCGGTCGCTTTGTAGTCGCCGCTGCCGACGCCGAAGTCGAGGCGGTTCACCGTGCCGGTGACCGACAACCGCGCGCCGCCGGGATTGGGCGAGAACGCCACCTTGAGCGCCACCGGCTTCGTCACGCCGTGCAGGGTGAGGTTGCCGTTGGCGATCACGTTGCCCTTGGCGTCCTTGCTGAAGCCCGTGGTGACGTAGTGCGCCGTCGGAAACTTCGACGCATCGAAGAAATCGCTGCCGGGCAAGGCATTGTCGCGGTCGTTGTCGCCTGTCCTGGCGGTGGCGACATCGACGGTCACGTCGAATTTCGACGTGGCGAGATTGGCCGGGTCGTAGCTGATCGCGGCGTCGAACTTACCGAAACTGCCATCGAACTGCTGGCCCTGGAACTTGCCACTGAAGCCGAGCGTGCTGCCGGGGCCGACCTTGTAATCCGCGGCGGAAGCGGCGAATGGAAGGGCCAGCGCGAGGCCGAGGACGGAGAGGCGGCGGATCGTCGGGTTCATGGGGTGTCTCCGGGGAGGGTGGGGGTGTTCCGTTTCGCACGGCCGAACGGCAGCATGCGGCGGAGGGTGTCGTCACGATCGATGATGTGGTGCTTGAGCGCGCCGCCGACGTGGGCGACGAGCACGAGGAGCAGGAACCAGAACAGGTATTCGTGCACCGCGCCGAGCAGGTTCGACAGTGCCTCGTTCTTCTCCAGCAACGCCGGCAGGTTGAACTGCTTGAAATACTGCAGCGGATATCCGTGCGCCGAATTGTACGCCCAGCCCGTCAACGGGATGGCGACGATCAGGAGGTAGAGGAAACCGTGCACCGTATGCGCGGCGATCTTCTGCCAGGCTGGCGCGGGTTCGTCATGAGGACGACGGTCGATCGTGCGCCAGAGCACGCGCAGCAGGAACAACGCCAGCACCGTGAGGCCGATCGACTTGTGCAGGGCGAACATGTTGATCTTGTGCATCGACGGCTTCAGGCCGTCCATCCAGTAGGCGAACGCGCCGTTGCCCAGGATCAACAGGGCCATCGTCCAGTGGAAGGTCTTGGCGACGGGACTCCAGCGGGTGTGGTCACTGCGCAGCGGCATGATCGGTCTCCTTGCCCTGGCCGGTGGATTCAGCGCCGCGGATGCCTTCGATCTCCAGCCATACCGAGACGCCCGTGCCGATCGAATTGCGATTGGATGTCATGCCGTAGGCGGTGCGGTCCAGGATGAGCTGGGCCGAAAAACCGGCCACCGTGTGCAGGCCGTAGATCGTCTTGCCGATGCGGTTCACGCGGAACGGAATGTCCAGCGGCAACGTCGTGCCGCGCAGGGTGAGCTTGCCATGCACGACGCCCTCGTCGTCGCTGCGTTTCTCCACCGATTCGCTGACATAGCGCGCGGTGGGCGCGCGGTCGCTGTCGAGCAGGCTGGATCCCCGCACCGCCTTGTCCCACTCGCTGTCGCCCATGTCGACGGAGGTCAGGTCGACGGTCGCCTCCACGGAGGATTTCGACCAGTCGTCGCGGTCGAAGACGATCGTGCCGCTCGTGATGCGCAAACGGCCGAACGATCGTGAAAAGCCGTTGTGGTCGACGTTGAAGACGACCTGGCTGTGCACGGGATCGATGCGGTAGGCGACGGGATCCGCGTGCGTCAGGAGGGGCGCGACGCCTAGCGCGAAAGGAAGGATGAAGCGGGCGAGGTGCATGCGTGTTGGCCTGCTGCCGGAGGGCCGCCGGGCGGCCGATGGGAAGAGTGTGGCCGAGCGGCGAGGCCTTGTCAGCCCGGTTGCCGCGAACGGATCGTTCACTCAGCGATCCCGCAAGGCTTCGCCGGTCAGTTCGGCGAGGCGGCGCAGGCGTGACGTGCCGGCGTCGGCCAGCAATTCGCGCATCCGCTCGCTCGCGTCGGCCTGGTCCAGCGTACGCCGCTCAGCGAGCGTCGTCGCCAGTGCGCGCCCGAAGCTGTCGAACACGAGCGCGTAAGCAAAAGCGTGCAAGACACCGCCACCCAATGTGCCCAGGCCCGGGAACGCCTTCATCGCATTGCCGGCCACGGCGAGAACGACGGACGTGCCGGTGCGCAAGGTCATGCGAACCTGGCGCAGGAGATTGTCGATCTCGACATCGGTGACCCTGACGCCATGAAGGTCGGCCAGGGCGCGCACCATGCCCGTGGCCAGGACACCCTGGATGACCAGGTCGCTGCCTGGCGCGACCGCCGCCATGGCGCCGACGATGGCGCGCCTTGCGTAACGGTGGACGATGCGTTCGGATTCCACCGCGCGGTGGGCGGCTTCCTGTTCCGAGGTGCGTTCGTGCAAGCCCGCCAGTACCGCATTTTCCCGCAGCGCCTCCAGCGCGGCGGCGCCCGGGGCAAGAAGGCGGCGAAGCGCGTCGATCAACGGTTGTATGTCGGCGGCGCGCCGGCGGGTGACGCCTTCGGTGGCGCCATCGGGCAGGCGCCGTGTGAAACGTTCCTCACCACCGGCACGGATCGCGACCACGGCATCCGGTATCCCGGCGGCCTGTTCGCGAACGCGGGCCAGGACGCGTTCGCGCTCGGCGGGCGTCCATTGATCGGTTTTGTTCACCGCGAGCAGCAATGGTTTGCCGAAGTCGCCCAGCCAACGCAGTTCATCGGCCTGGGTGCGCGTGAGGTCGCCGGCGCAGACGTAGATCACCGCGTGCGCGCGCAGCGCTTCATGCCGGGCGAGACGTTCGCGGCGTTCCCCGCCGGCTTCGGCGGACCCGGGCACATCGGAGACCGTCCAGCGCTCGCCGGCTGGCGTATCGCCTTCGTAGTGCGCGATTTCCTTCGTGGTTCCGCCGAGCACGTCGCTGGCCGGCGCGGCGCCGGGTACGAGTGCCGCGATAAGGGTCGACTTGCCCGTGGAAATCTCGCCGAACACCGCGACGTAGACGTTCGCGCTCTCGCGCCGGCGGTCAAGTTCGCCCAGTTCGCTACGAAGTTCCTCAACGCCGGCGTCGGTGTCACGCAAGCGATCGATTCTTGCCTCGAGCGATGCGCGGTCCGGCGCGACGATGGGGAGACGGGGCTTTCGTGGGCGCAACCACCATGCCGCGATACCGGTTCCAGCCACGATGAAGATCGCGAGGACGCCGCCGACCAGCCAACGCAAACCTTCCGGCAAGCCCATGAAACGCTGGGCCAGGGCGATCGCGCGGTCCAGCGCCGCCAGCATCAGCCAGACGAGGGCGGCAAGGCCGATGGTCGAGACGAGGAGGCGGAGCCGACGGGACATGCGGTCATTCTACGGAGATCGCGGGCTCGCACCCACATGCCACGGCGGGGTGATCCGGTGCCGCCCCGAAGGCATGCATGGCATGATCGGGCACGCATCAGGAACCCCGCGTAATGCATTGCACGCTCATCACGAGATGGATCCTCGTGGCGGCGATCTGTTCGATCGCCGCCCCTTCCACGACCGCGGCGGCCACCATGCCGCCGGTTCCCACCCCACAGTTCCGCAGCTACGGGTTGCTCGAGGGCCTGCCCAGCAGCAAGGTCCAGGCCGTGGCGCAAGACCGCCATGGCTTCATATGGGTGGGCACGTCGGTCGGCCTTTCCCGTTTCGATGGCGTGGAGTTCGTCACGCCAGGAATCGGCCCCGGCTTCGCTCATCCCTTGCCCACGGGCAGCGTCGCGGCGTTGTTGGTCGACACCGCCGATCGTCTCTGGATCGGTGGCCCCGACCTGGGCCTGGGCCGCTACGACCCCGCCAGCGGGGCGTTCGTGCAATGGCGCGACGGCCTTGCCGACGAAGACGTGCGGGCCATCGCACAGGCACGCGATGGAACGATATGGATCGGGACCGGCGCGGGGCTCGCGCACATGCGGGCGGACGGCAGCGCCTTCGTGCATCGCGCCGCCGGTCCTGACGGACCGTCCTCGGCTTCCATTCGCGCTCTACACGCGTCGGACGACGGCCGTATCTGGATCGGATCGGATACCGGCGTGGACGTGGTCGACACCAGCGGGCGCATGGACCGGGTGCCCTTCGACGATGGCAGCCATCCGCGTGTGCTGCGGATCGACGGTCACGCGGCCGAACTGCGCTTCTCGACCGACCGTGGCCTCTATCGTCTTTCGCACGACGGCCGTCTGCGCCGTGACCGCCGCGTGCCGCCGGTGGCCGTCGCCGCGTCGTTGGCCGACAGCCACGGCACGTTGTGGCTAGCGGGCGCGGATGGGCTTTCCATGCTCGATCGCCACGGCCGCTCCCACAAGGTGCCAGGCTCGTGGACGGCATCCGGAGGCCTGCCTGGCCGCGCCGTCCGCGGCATGATCGAGGACCGCGAACACGGGTTATGGTTCGCCTTGAGCGATGGCGGTCTCGCCTATCTCGGGCCCGCGTGGGAAGACTTCACCCGCTTCGCGCACGTCGCGACCGATCCCTTCAGTTTTCCCGGACGCACGGTGACTGCGGTGGCCGCGGGTGGCCAGGCGAAGTTGTGGGTCGGTGGCCTGCGCGGATGGATACGCAGCTTCGACCCGGCGACGGGACGCACGGGAGAGGGTTTCGATATAGGCACCTCGCGCGTGCAGTCGTTGTTCGAGATCCCCCGGGGCTTGCTCGTCGGCACCGTCGACGGCCTCTCGCTGGTCAGCCACGGCCGCGCTCGTCCGCTCCTGCGTTCCAGCATCGACCGTCCGGTGACGGCGATGGTCGAGGGGCCCGATGGCACCGTGTACGTCGCGGCGCTGGGGCAGGGACTGTTCGCGCTGGATCGCGGTCTCGGGCAAGCGAAGGTCCTTCCGTTCGCGACCGCGCGACGCGGCGTGGCGGACACGCGGCAGATCGAGATCGTGGGCGGCGTGCTCTGGCAGGCGAGCGTGGCTGGCCTGGCACGTTTCGATCGTGCCTCGGGCGAAATGCATTGCATCGAGGGCGTGGCCCCGGGACGGGTCAACGCGTTCGAGCCGGACGAGGACGGTTTCTGGGTGGTGCGCCCTGGCGCGCTCGAACACTACCGCTGGGACGGACGGAGAGCCCAGCGCGATCTCGTTATCGGGGGAGCGGATGGCTTCCCCTCGGCGGACATCCTCAACGTGCGGCGCGACGTGGCGGGCCGCCTGTGGCTCTATGGCCAGACGGGCGTATGGCGCTTCGACCCCGGTACCGGCGGATTCCGCCCCTTCGGGCTCGCCGACGGTCTCGCCAGCGGCGAGTTCACCAGCGGCACGACCGTGCAGCTCGACGACGGAACGATGTATGGCGCGACCCTCGGCGGCCTCGTCGGCTTCCGGCCCGACCGTCAGCGCGATCACACCCGCGCGCCGGCCATCGCGGTGCTCGGCGCGACGGTATCGCGCGGCGGCGTCCGCCAGCCGCTGCCGATCGACGGCGACACCTTGCACCTGGCATGGAACGACCGGGAGTTGATCGTCCGCGCCCGTGCGCTGTCCTACGTGAATCCGGACCGGAATCACCTCGCGTTCGTGCTGGAGCACGATGGCGAGACCACGGAGCTTCGCACCGGCAAGGACGGCAAGCGGGATTTCGGCCCGCTGCGGCCGGGCACTTACCGGCTGGTGATATCGGGAGCGGGGCGCGACGACGTGAACGGCGCGCTCGCGCATCCATTGTCCATCGTCGTCGATTCACCCCCTTGGCTGCGCTGGTGGGCGTGGGTGTTGTACGCGTTCGCGACAGTGGCGATCGTCCTCGCCATCGTTGCCAGCGCACGTCGTCGCGTGCGCCAGGCCATGCGGCTCCAGCTGGCCGAGCAACAGAAACGCCTCGCCGAGGAAGCCAACGCGGCCAAGACCGACTTCATGGCGACACTGGGGCACGAGATACGTACGCCCATGACGGGCGTGCTCGGCATGGCCGAGCTGATGGCGCGCACGCCACTGGACGAAACGCAGCGGGCTTATGTCGAGGCGGTGCGCCGTTCCGGAACGACCTTGCTGCGGCTGGTCAACGATGCGCTGGATATCACCCGCATCGAGTCCCGCCGGCTGGTCCTGGAATCGGAGTGCGTGTCGTTGCGCACCATCTGCGCCGAGGTGATCGCACTGGCCGCGGGCAGCGCGAAGGAGAAGGGCCTGGACCTGTCGTCGTCCGTGGATGCCGGCGTGCCGGCGGCGATCCGTGGCGACGCGATACGTCTTCGCCAGATCCTGCAGAACCTCGTCAACAACGCGGTGAAATTCACCGAGCGGGGCGGCGTGTCGCTGCACGTCGCGCGTGACGGCGCGACACTGGCGATGACGGTGAACGATACCGGGCCAGGCATGTCCGCCGAGTTGTGTTCGCGCGTATTCTCCCGTTTCGAGCAGGGAGGTTCGCCCCAGCGTGCGCAGGGCTCGGGGCTCGGCCTGGCCATCTGCCACGAGTTGTGTGGATTGATGGGCGGCGCGATCCGCGTGAGCAGCGAACCAGGCAGGGGCAGCGCCTTCGCCGTGCGGTTGCCCTTGGAAATCTGCATGTGCGATGGCCATGCCGGCGCCACGGTCCAGGCGGCCGCGAGTGGCAGTGCGAAGCGTCTGCTCCTGGTCGAGGACGATCCCGTGGTCAGCGAGGTGATCGGTGGACTGCTGAGACAGCGTGGGCACGTGGTGACCGCGCTTGCGGACGGCTTGTCCGCGATCACCGCCCTGTCGCACGGCACGTTCGACGCGATGCTGCTCGACCTCGACCTGCCGGTGGTCGATGGTTTCCAGGTGGCCCGACTGGTCCGTCGCATGGAACATCTCGACGGCCTGCCCATCGTCGCCGTCACCGCCCGCTCGACGGGTGATGAGCTGGCCGCGATCCGGGATGCCGGCATGGACGCCTTGCTGCGCAAGCCGATGTCGGGCGACGACCTGGACGCGGTGCTGGAGAACGTCTGCCAGGCACCAGCTGGCGCGCTGCAGTAAGAGCTTACGAGTTCTGGTGGGAGCCGACCTTGTCGGCGATCCCGCGGCAGCGGGCCAGCCTGAGGCAAGCACCCATCGCCGACAGGGTCGGCTCCCACCAGGGCCGGTTTCTTCCTGAACAGAGCGGTTCTTTCCAGAACAGAGCCGGTTTTTCTTGGAGTCGGCTCCGGCAGGAAGGCTTCGCTAGCCGAAGCGTCTGAAGTACGCGAGCGCGCCCACGACCAGCAAGGTCGTCGGCAGCAGGTTCGCCAGCAGTGGCGGCATGCCGTACACCGTGCCGAAGTTGACCATGGCGCCTTGCAGGAAATACCAGCCGATCGCGAGGATGATGCCGATGAACAGGCGCTTGCCCAGGCCGCCCGAACGGAGCGAACCGAACGCGAACGGCATGGCGCACAGCACCAGTACGAGCGTGTTCACCGCGAAGAGGGCGCGTCCCCAGAAGGCTACGGCGTAGGCACCAGGGTTCTGCCCGTTGGCCTCGAGATAGCGCATGTTACGGCGCAGGTCGGCCATCGAGAGGTATTCGGGATGGATCACCGATTGCTCGAGCACGTGCGGGTTCAGGCGCGAGGCCCAGGTCTGCGTGTCTTCATGGGAAGAATGCGTGCCCTGGGCGTCGAGCGTGGTGGTGCGTACGTTGGTCATCACCCAGCGGTTGCCATCGTGGATGGCGCTGTCGCCATGCGAGAACACGCTGACCTGTCCGTCGGGCGTGAACGTGTACACGCGCACGTCGACCAGCTTCACGGTCGTCCGGTCGCCATCCTGCGTGGCGATGGCGGATTTGGCGTTGATGATCTTGCCGCCATCACGTGCCCACAGGCCGCTGCTGGTGGAGCCGAGGTTGCTCGAACGCATGCGCACCTGGATCGCCTGGGCATGCTGGTCGCCGTAGGGTCCGGCGGTCTCGCCCATGATGACGACGCCGACAGTGAGCACGGCGATCACGCCCGCCGCCGAGGCGGCGATGCGCAGCTTCGACATGCCCGCCGCGCGCAACGCGGTCAGTTCTCCCGTGGCGGCAAGGCCGCCCAGCCCGAGAAGGCCGCCGATCAACGCGGCGTTGCTGAACATCTGGTAGAGGCGCCGCGGCACCGTGAGCATGATGTAGGCGATGGCGTCGTACAGCGTGAAGCCGTTCTTGCCGATGTTGCCGAGCTGGCGCACGAACTGGGTGAGCGCGTCGAAACCGGTCAGCACCAGCCAGACGAGAAGCAGGGTGCCGAGGACGCTCGCACCGATCAGCCGGTCGGCGCGCTTGACGGTCAGCGTGGCCATCAGTGGACTCCCTTCACGCGCCGGGCGCTGTTCTGGCGCCAGAAATACCAGGCCGCCACGCCGAACACGATGACGTGCAGGATCCAGATGGGCGCGGAGGTGTGCAGGTGGCCCTTGATGATCTGCGCGCGCGCGATCAACTGCCACACCACATACAGGAAGTACGCCAGCACGGCGATCAGCAACCGGCCGTAGCGGGCGTCGCGCGGCGCCTGCCGCGACATCGGCAACACCATCATCATCAGCACCAGCGTGCTGACGGGCGCGGCGAAGCGGGAAACGAGTTCGCCAAGGTTCTCCGGCGTCACGTCCTTGAACAGGTCGGTGGTCGCCGACTCGTGGGCCGGATCGGTGTCGTCGTCATCGTCCGAGATGGAGGAGAGCGATGCATCGTTGCGTTCGTATTTCATCCGCCGCCAGTTATCGCCGGCAAGCGGTATCTCGAACTGCCAGCCGTCGTAGAGGGCGAGGAACCGGTTCTGTCCGTCGCTTTCCTGATACATGCGCCCACTCTTGGCGCTGATCACGCGGACCTGCGGGCGGCCTTCGCTATCCGTACGGTCGGTGGCGAGGAAGGTCTTGCCCAGCACGGTGCCGTCGCGGCTCAGCGTGTCGACGAAGATGATGCCGCCCTTGCCGGGTAGTTCGGTGAAGCGGCCGGCGTCGAGGCCGGCGGCGATCACGGACTTGTTCGCCGCGGCGATCACCTGGTCGGCCGTGCGCGCGGAGAGGGGGCCGAGCCAGAGCGACACCAGGCCCACCACGATGGTGGAGAGCACGGCCAGCAGGGTGACCGGGCGGAGCATGCCGCGCGGACCCATGCCGGAGGAGGCCAGCACGTGCATTTCGCTCTCGCGGTACATGCGGCCAAGGGCGATCAGGGTGCCGAGGAAGGCCGACATGGGCAGCAGGGTGGAGAGCAGGTCGACCATCTGCAGGCCCAGGACCTCGAACATCACGCTGGGCTGGATGCTGCCGTTGGCTACCTTCTGCAAGACGGTCGCGAACGCGCCGCCGGCGAAGATCACCAGTAGCACGATGGCCGTCGCGAGCACCCCGTAGGCGAGTTCGCGCAGGAAATAACGGTCGAGGATGCTGAGCATTTGATAGAATTGGCGGTTCGTGCCGCGTCAGTCCCGGCCGGCAAACCATAAGTCTAGCCTGTCCGGACCCCCGGCGGGCTTTCGCAGGACAGTAAGCTATGACGGTTCAGTTCAGCCTCGGTTCCAACGCTCCCGAATCCACCGCCACCCCGGTGGCGGTGGTCGGCGTCTACGAGAACGGTGTCCTGACCAGCGCCGCGGCGCGGATCGACACCGCCGCCAACGGTGCCATCAAGCGCCTTCTCGAGGCCGGGGATGTCACGGGCAAGGTCGGCAACGTCGTCACGCTGCTGCAGCCGGCGGGGGTGGCCGCCGCCCGCGTGCTCATCCTGGGCCTCGGCGCCCAGAAGTCCTTCGACGCCGCCCGTTATCAGAGGGTCACCCAGGAAGCCGCCCGGGCGATCGGCCGCTTGCCCGTCACGGAAGCCGTCAGCTGGCTGCCCGAGATCGACGTGCCCGGCCGCGATGCCGCGTGGCGCCTGCGTGTCGCCGCCCTGGTCACCGATCATGCCGCTTATCGCTATACCGCCACGCTGAAGCCGCGCGACAAGGCGCAGCCGGAACTGGCCTCGGTCACCCTGGTCGGTCCCGCCGAAGGCGAGGCGGGTCTGGCCGAGGCCCGCGCCATCGCGGAGGGCGTGCGTTACGCCCGCGAGCTGGGCAACCTTCCGCCGAACATCTGCAACCCCGACTACATCGCCGATCAGGCACGTGCCTTCGCCGACGCCCACGAGGGTGTCACCTTCGAAGCGCTCGACCGCGCCGACATGGAGCGCGAGGGCTTCGGCTCGCTGCTCGCCGTGGCGCGCGGTTCGGCGAATGCGCCGCGGCTGGTCATCCTGCAGTGGAACGGGGGCAAGGAAGGCGAGAAACCCTACGCCTTCGTCGGCAAGGGCATCACCTTCGACACCGGCGGCGTCAGCCTCAAGCCCGGCCCCGGCATGGAGGAGATGAAGTTCGACATGTGCGGCGCGGCCGGCGTGCTCGGCGCCTTCGTGGCGGCCGTGAAGCTCAAGCTGCCGGTGAATCTCGTCTGCGTGGTTCCGGCGGTGGAAAACATGCCGGACGGCGCCGCGTATCGTCCGGGCGACGTCCTCACCAGTCTCTCGGGCATCACCATCGAGGTGCTGAACACGGACGCCGAAGGCCGGCTGATTCTCTGCGACGCGCTCACCTACACCGGCAAGCGCTTCGATCCGCACACCATCATCGATGCCGCCACCCTCACCGGCGCCTGCGTCGTCGCCCTTGGCAAGCACGCCAGTGGCCTGATGACCAAGGACGAGACGCTCTCCGCCGAGTTGCTCGCCGCGGGCGAGGCCACGCTCGACCGCGCTTGGCGCCTGCCGCTGTGGGATGACTACCAGAGCCAGCTCGAGTCCGGCTTCGCCGACGTGGCCAATATCGGCGGCAAGTACGCCGGTGCGATCACGGCCGGTTGCTTCCTCGCCCGGTTCACGGAAGGCCGTCGCTGGGCGCACCTGGACATCGCCGGCACCGCCTGGGACGAGGGCCGCAAGGGCATGGCCACGGGCCGCCCCGTGCCGTTGCTGACCCAGTGGCTGCTCGACCGCGTCGCCGCCGGCTGATTCCGTTCCGATGCCGCGCGCCGATTTCTACCTGATCGACAAGCCGCGGTTCCGCGAGGATCCGCTGCTGCTGGTCTGCGAACTCGCCAAGCGCGCGTTCGCGGCCCAGCAGCCGACCCTGATCCTCACCCGCGACTTCGAGCAGGCGGAGGCGATCGATGAATACCTGTGGTCGTTCGACGAGGACAGCTTCATTCCGCACCAGCTCGCGGGCGACGATGACGACGCGAACACCGCGGTGTTGATCGTGCCGCCGGGCGTGGAAACCGCAGACCGGCCGATGGTGATCAACCTGCGCGATACCTGCGCCCAGAGCCGCTTCGACCGGGTGTTGGAAGTGGTCGCCGCCGATCCGGCCGAGCGCGAGGGGTCACGGGTGCGCTGGACGGAGTACAAGAAGGCGGGTTTCGAGGTGAACAAGCACGACATGTGAGCCCACGGGCTCGTGTGTCGATGCATCGCCCATCGCCGACAGGGTCGGCTCCCACCAAGCTAAGCTGCCCTCGTGGGAGCCGACCCTGTCGGCGATGCTCTTCGGCAATCAGCGATCAGCGGTGTCTCAGCCCAGCTTCCGCGCCTGGTCGCGCATCGCATCGGCCTGCCGGGTCCAGTCGGCGATGCGCTGGCGTTCCTGGTCGACGACTTCCGCCGGTGCGTTGGCGACGAAGTTGGCGTTGCCGAGCTTGGCTTCGCACTTCTTGATCTCTCCCTCGACTCGGGCGATCTCCTTGGCGAGACGCGTCTTCTCCGCGCCCACGTCGATCAACCCTTCCAGCGGGATCAACACACGCATGCCGCCGACCACGGCGACCGCCGCGGCGGGCTCTTCGCCGTCCACCCACGTCGGTGACTCGACCCTTCCCAGGAAGGCGACCTGCGCCGCGAATTTCGCCGCGCGCTCGCGATCCGTCGCGTCGCCGTCGGCGAACAGCAGGGGGATGGTCTTGCCCGGCGCGATGTTCATCTCCGCGCGGATGCGGCGGACGCCGGTGAGTACACCCTTGACCCACTCGATCTCGGCCGTGGCCGTATCGTCGCCTTCCACATCCGCCGCTTCCGGATAGGGCCGCAGCATGATCGTCTCGCCTTCGATGCGAAGCAGCGGGCGCACGTGCTGCCAGATTTCCTCGGTGACGAAGGGAATCAGCGGGTGCAACGCACGCAGCAGCGTCTCGAGCACGTGCACCAGCGTGTATCGCGTGGAAGCCACGGCCGCGGCATCGCCACTGTTGAGCGCGGGCTTGGACAGTTCCAGGAACCAGTCGCAGAACTCGTTCCAGGTGAACTCATACAACGCCTGCGCGGCGAGGTCGAAGCGGTAGAGCGCCAGTTGCTCCTTCACCGTCGCCAGCGTGTCGCGCAGGCGGGTGAGGATCCAGCGCTCGGCTTCGGTCGAAGGCTTCGTCGGCGCGATGGCCTCTTCGCCCAGGTTCATCAGCACGAAGCGCGAGGCGTTCCACAGCTTGTTGACGAAGGCCTTGTAGCCGCCGCACCGCTCCAGGTCGAACTTGATGTCGCGGCCGTGCGTGGCGAGCGATGCGAAGGTGAAGCGCAGCGCGTCGGCACCGAACGCGGGGATGCCTTCGGCGAATTCCTTGCGCGTGGACTTCTCGATCTTCTCGGCCATCTTCGGCTGCATCAGGCCACGCGTGCGCTTGGCGAGCAGTTCGTCGAGGGTGATGCCATCGATGAGGTCGAGCGGATCGAGCACGTTGCCCTTGGACTTGGACATCTTCTGGCCGTCCTTGTCGCGGATCAGGCCCGTGACATAGACGTGCTTGAACGGGACCTCACCCGTGAAATGGTCGGTGAGCATGATCATGCGCGCGACCCAGAAGAAGATGATGTCGAAGCCGGTCACCAGCACGCTCGAGGGCAGGTAGCGGTCGAAGCCCAGTTCGGCCTGGCGTTGCGGGTTCGGCCAGCCGAGCGTGGAGTGGCTCCACAAGCCGGACGAGAACCACGTTTCGAGCACGTCGTCGTCGCGGCGCAACGCGCCGGTATAACCCTGCGCGGCGGCCGTGGCGGTGGCTTCCTCTTCGTTCCGCGCGACGATCACGCCGCCCTGGTCGGTGTACCACGCCGGGATGCGATGGCCCCAGGTCAGCTGGCGGCTGATGCACCAGTCCTGGATGTTGGCCAGCCAGTGGCGGTAGGTGCTGATCCAGTTTTCGGGCACGAACTTCACGTGGCCCTGTTCGACCAGTTCCAGTCCACGCGCGGCGAGCGTGTCCATCTTCACGAACCACTGCCAGGTGAGGTACGGCTCGATCACCTGGCCGCTGCGATCGCCACGCGGCACCTGCAGCTTGTGCTTCTTCGTCTCCACCAGGAGGCCTTCGGCCTCCAGGTCGGCGAGCACGGCCTTGCGCGCGACGTAGCGATCCATGCCGCGGTATTTTTCAGGCGCGGCGTCGTTGATCCTCGCATCGTCGGTGAGGATGTTGATCATCGGCAGGTTGTGCCGCTGGCCGATGGCGTAGTCGTTGAAATCGTGCGCGGGCGTGATCTTCACGCAGCCGGTGCCGAAATCCTTCTCGACGTAGTCGTCGGCGATGATCGGGATCTGCCGGTTCGACAGGGGCAGCGCGAGCATGCGCCCGATCAGGTGCGCATAGCGTTCGTCTTCCGGATGCACGGCCACGGCGACGTCGCCCAGCATGGTTTCCGGGCGCGTGGTGGCGACGACGAGTTCGCCCGATCCGTCGGCCAGCGGGTAGCGGATCGACCAGAGCGAACCGTCTTCCTCTTCGCTGACGACTTCGAGGTCGGAGATCGCCGTTTTCAGCACCGGGTCCCAGTTGACCAGCTTCTGGCCGCGGTAGATCAGGCCTTCCTCGGAAAGGCGCACGAAGGTCTCGATCACCGCCTCGGACATGCCCTCGTCCATGGTGAAGCGTTCGCGCGTCCAGTCGCCCGACACGCCCAGGCGGCGCATCTGGCGGCCGATCGTGTCGCCGGACTCGGCCTTCCATTCCCACACGCGGGCGATGAACGATTCACGGTCGAAATCCGAACGCTGCTTGCCCTCGGCGTTGAGCTGGCGGGTGACCACCATTTCGGTCGCGATGCCCGCGTGGTCGGTGCCGAGCTGCCACAGCGTGTCGTAGCCGCGCATGCGGTGATAGCGCACCAGCGTGTCCATGATCGTGTGCTGGAATGCGTGGCCCATGTGGAGCGTGCCCGTGACATTGGGCGGCGGCAGCATGATCGTGTAGGGCGTGCCCTTGCCGGACGGCTTGAAATAGCCGTTGGCCTCCCACTGGGCGTACCACTTCGATTCGATCTGGCTGGGCTCGAAACTCTTGTCCATGCGTGGATTTCCGGACGAAAAGACCGCCATTGTAGGCGATACTTAGGGGATGACTGAACTCGAAGTGGCCGCGATCCTCGGCGCGGAGGGCCCATTCGCCCGTGAGGTACCGGGTTTCGCGCCACGCGAGGCCCAGCAGCGCATGGCCTCGGCGGTCGCCGGGGCCATCGCAGAGCGCGACGTCCTGATCGCCGAGGCGGGCACCGGCACCGGCAAGACCTTCGCCTATCTGGTGCCAGCCTTGATGTCGGGGCGCAAGGTGATCGTTTCCACCGGCACCAAGGCCTTGCAGGACCAGCTGTTCTTCCGTGACCTGCCTCGCGTGCATGCGGTGCTGGGCAGCCGGGCCCGGGTGAGCCTGCTCAAGGGCCGGGCCAACTACCTGTGCCTCTACCGGCTCGACCAGGCGGTGCGTGAGGGAAATCCCGACCGCCAGCTGGTCTCCCAGCTGTCCGCGATCCGCGCGTGGTCGGCACGGACACGCCGTGGCGATCGCATGGAAATGGCCGACATCCCCGAGGACTCGGCGGTCTGGCCGCGGGTGACCTCGACGCCGGAGAACTGCCTGGGATCGGAGTGCCCTTTCTTCGAGGATTGCCATGTCGTGAAGGCGCGCCGCGAGGCTATGGAGGCGGACGTGGTGGTGGTGAATCACCATCTGCTGATGGCCGACCTCGCCCTAAAGCAGGAGGGTTTCGGTGAGATTCTGCCGGGCGCCGATGCCTTCATCCTCGACGAGGCGCACCAGATTCCGGAGCTGGCGGGACAGTTCTTCTCGCAGAGTGTCAGCGCGCGCCAACTCGTGGACCTGGGCCAGGACGCGCTGGCGGAAGCGCAGGGTGTCACCGGCGCCACGAGCCAGTTGCTGGAGCCGGTGGAGGCTATCCAGGACCTCGTGAAGCGCCTGCGTCTGGCGATGGATCCGCTGCCGCCGCGCGGACCCTTCGGGGCGCTCGATCGCGACCCCTCCGTGCACGGGACGCTGCTGGAACTGCGCGACGTGATGGCGGCGATGGCCGACTTGCTGGCCGCGCTCGGTGAACGGTCGCGTGGATTGGCGAACGTGCACGAACGGGCGCAGATGCTGAGCCTGCGCCTCGACCGCATCGCGGAAGAGCATTCCGCCAGCGACGTGCGCTGGTACGAGACCTGGCCGCGGGGCTTCGCGTTGCACGCCACGCCACTGGACCTCGCCGCGCCACTGCGGGCGATGCGCATGTCGACGGACGCGGCGTGGATCCATACCTCGGCGACCTTGTCGATCGCTGGCGACTTCGGTCACTTCGCCCGCCAACTCGGACTGGAGGATCCCCGAACGCTGCACGTGGAGAGCCCTTTCGACTACCAGCGCCAGGCGCTGGCATATCTGCCTGCCAACCTGCCTGATCCCGCCGCCCGCGACTACACCGACCGCGTAGTGGAAGCCATCCGGCCCGTGCTGGACGCCTCCGATGGCCGGGCATTCCTGCTCTTCACCTCGCATCGCGCACTGCGACGCGCGGCCGAGCTGCTGGAAGGCCGCGTGCCGTGGCCGCTGTTCGTGCAGGGCAGCGCACCACGGCACCGCCTGCTGGAGCAGTTCAGGGCGAGCGGACGCGGCGTATTGCTCGGCGCGGCGAGTTTCTGGGAAGGGGTCGACGTGGCAGGCGAAGCGCTGAGCGTGGTGGTGATCGACAAGCTGCCCTTCGCGATGCCGGACGATCCGGTGTTGCAGGCGCGGCTGGAAGCACTGGAAGAAGCGGGGATCAACCCCTTCATGGGATGGCAGGTGCCGACGGCGGTGATCGCGCTGAAGCAGGGCGTGGGACGCCTGATTCGCGACGTGCACGACCGCGGGGTGCTGGTGCTGTGCGATCCGCGCCTGAGCACGAAGGGGTACGGGCGGTTGTTCCTGGCCAGTTTGCCGCCCATGCCGCGGACGCGGGAGCTCGCCGACGTGGTGGGGTTCTTCGCGTCGGACACCGCGGCGGATTGAATCGCGGACAGGGTCCGCTCCCACCGGGTGGCGGCGGTGTAGGGCACTGGTTTCGGTTTGGCTTGGCTCGGTGGGAGCGGACCCTGTCCGCGATGCTCTTCAAGCCCCGGAAGCGGTCGCCCGATCTCCTCCGGCATCCGCATAGAACACCACGACCGTAGCGCCCCGCGGCCCGGCCGTTCCACCCCGCATGACATCGGCGCCGCCCTCGACCGAGTCACCCGGCCGTATCACACGCGACGCTCCTTGCCGTGTTTCCAGGTGCAGTTCCCCTTCGAGCAGGTAACCCGCCTCCGGCACGGTGTGCCGATGCCAGGGAAGGGAGGCGCCGGGTTCGATCGAGATGCGCAGCATCCGCATCTCCGGTTGTCCATCCGCCCGTGCCTGAATGGCGCCGGGCGAGGTTTCGTTTCGGGAGGGGCCGGTCGTGGCGGCGATGGCGGCTCCGATGAGGAGGGCCAGGGGCATCGCTAGCTGGACGGGAAGCATCGTGCGGTCCTTGCATGGGTGACCGGCCGATCCTGCACGCTGGAAAGGCAGCTTGTCATGAGAACACTCTCATTCGACCTCGCCGCATGACCACCATTCAGGGGGGGGGGAAGCGGGCTGGCCCGCGATTCGTCGCGGGCCAGCCCGCTTCCCACCCGGATATCCGCGCGATGCACCGGCTTTCGCCCTCGTTCGCCACGCACCGGACAGAAAACGACCTTTCCCGGCGCCGTTCGCCGTTCGATGATCGTCTCACCACCGACGATGGAGAAGCCCATGTTCCGCTGGATGCAATCGATCACGGCCAAGGTGCTGGGCATCGCCGTGCTCGCCTTGATCATGCTCATACCGCTGTCCCAGGCCGATGGCCTCGTGCGCGAACGCCAGGCCATGCGCGATGCCGCATCCACCCGCGTCGCCGAAGGCTGGGGCGGGCCGCAAACCCTCGGTGGCCTGGTCCTGGCCGTGCCGACGCGGTACGAGACGCAAGGCAGCGACGGCAAGGTGGTGAGCGTTCGCGACGGCACGGAGATCGTGCTGGCCGACGAGCAGACCACCGTCGCCGACCTGGCCGTCGACCGGCGCCGTGTCGGCATGTACGAGGTTCCCGTCTATACCGGCGACGTGACCATCCGGGGCCGGATCCTGCCCGAAGACCTGCGCCGCTTCGCCGCCGACACCGGTGCGGCCTGGTACCCCGACAAAGCGGAACTGCGCCTGCTGATCGCCGACACGAGGGGTTTGCAGGGCATCACCTCCGTCACCGTGGATGGCCGCGCCGCGCGGTTATCATCGTCCGCCGCGCGGATGGGGCCTTACACGGTATTGTCCGCGCCGGTCCGGATCGATCCGGCGAGGAACACGCCGCTGGATTTCGCCTTGACCCTGCGCATCGCAGGAACCGAATCGTTCTCAGCGTTGCCGCTGGCGCGCACGAACGCGTTGCGCATCCGCTCGCCGTGGCCCGATCCCAGCTTCACCGGCGCCTTGCTGCCCGGGAAGCGGAGCGTGGGCGCGCAAGGATTCGACGCGACGTGGCAGGTGCTGGATCTCAACCGCGCCTACGGCCAGCACTGGGACGTGGCCAATGCGGACGTGGCGGCGCGTCTCGAACCGTCCGCCGTGGGCGTGAAGCTGTACCAGCCGGGTGGCGTGTACCAGCAGAACGACCGGGCCGGCAAATACGGCTTGCTCTTCATCGCACTCACCTTCGTCGCGTTCTTCCTGTTCGAGGTCTTGAAGGGACTGCGCCTGCATCCCGTGCAGTACCTGCTCGTGGGCGCGGCGATGACCAGTTTCTATGTCCTGCTGCTGGCCTTGTCCGAACAGATCGGGTTCGGCCCGGCCTATGCGGTGGCGGCCGCGGCCGTGGTGCTCATCGTTGGCGGATATGCGATGGCGGCGTTGCGCGCCCGTGCGGCCGGCCTCGCCCTGGGCGGCGTCCTCACCCTGGTTTACGCCATACTGTATGGCCTGATCGGAGCGGAGCAGTACGCGCTGCTGATCGGTTCGGTCGTGCTCGTCGCGGTGATCGCGCTGCTGATGTACCTGACCCGCCGGATCGACTGGTACGCCTACTCGGCGCCGCTCCCTCCCTCGCTGGATACGCCATGAACTTCCTCGCCATCGAAACCTCCACGGAAGCCTGTTCGGTCGCCCTCGTCCACGGTGACGAAGTGATCGAACGCAGCGAGATCGCGCCCCGCCGCCATGCCGAACTCGTGCTGCCGATGGCCGACGAACTGCTCGCCGAGGCCGGCCTGAATCGAGGGGCGCTCGAGGGCATCGCGGTCGGTCGCGGGCCGGGCGCGTTCACCGGCGTACGCCTTGGCGTGTCACTGGCGCAGGGCATGGCGATGGCGCTGGACGTGCCCGTCGTCACGGTTTCCTCGTTGCAGGCACTGGCCCTGGAGGCACCCGAGGACGCCGCCGCGATCCTCTCCATCATCGATGCCCGAATGGGGGAGATCTACGTGGCCGCATGGCGCCGCGAGGACGACGGCAGCGTCAGCCTGATCGATCGCGAGCGCGTCGACACGGCCGCGGCGCTGGTGTTGCCGGAAGCAGCGGCGTGGCATGTCGTGGGCACGGGTTGGGCTACGTACGAGGCGATCCTGCGTGACCGTATCGGCGCGCCCATCCGTTCGGCGGATGGCGCGCGCTATCCGCAGGCCAGGCACGTGGCGGAAGTGGCGGCTCGGTGCTTCCGCGATGGCGAGGCGGTGGCGCCGGAACTGGCGCTGCCCGTGTACTTGCGCGACAAGGTGGCGCTCACCCTGGTGGAGCAGGGGCGCGCCTGAGGCGCGCCATCGCCACTCAAGTGGCGATGCTTCAGCGCGAGGCGATCACCGCTTCGATCACCGCGCACACGTGTTCGAAAGCCGCATCATCAAGCCATGGGCTGTTGGTAATGGTCAGCGTGCGCGCCGCGAAATCGCGGGCATGGGGAACGTCGTCGCCACCCGGCATGATGCCAAGGTATCGATAATCCGGCAGCGCATGCACGAACATGCGCGATACGCCATGCCGGGACGGCCATAGCCTCTTCAACACCGCATCGCGCGTCGCCTGGTCGGGAAGGCGCAACATCAGGTAGGGCCACGTACCGCCTTCGTCCGTAAAGACATGCACCCCGGGAATGAGGGCCAGCCGAGGCAAGCGCGAGCGCGCCTGCCGCGATGTCGCCTCGATGAAAGCGGGCAGGCGGTGGAAGGCCCGTGCGCCGACGGCACGGCGCCAGCGTCCGACCGGATGCAATGGAAAATCGGCGGAGAAGTGTTCGCCCGCCGCGCCGAGCAGGTCGCCACGTCGAAGCGCGCGCCGCAGCGGACGCCCATACGCCCAACCCAGGCCGTGGGGCCGATAGAGCAACGCGTAAGCCGCCAGTTCGATCGACCTGCGCAGCTCCCATCCTGGCTGCCAGCGCGAGATGCGCTTCGCCGCGCGCCGGAAGCGGGGGTGCCAGGTTTCGTCGCGGCTCACCAGCAGGCCGCCTTCGAAGATCGACAGACCCTTGCCGGCCGCCAGGCTGTAGAAGCCCACGTCACCGCGCGTGCCGGCAAAGCCACCTTCGCACCGCGCGCCCAGCGCCTGCGCCGCGTCCTCGATGGTGACGGCACCGGCGCGGTGGGCGATGGCGTTCGCCGCCGCCACGTCGGCGACGCGGCCACCGAGGTGGGTCGGCACGACAGCCAGCGTAGCCGGACCGCAGGCGTCGCTGAGACGCTGCGGGTCCATGTCGAAATGGCCGGGCGTGAGATCGACCAGGCGGGGTATCAACCCCGCGCGGCGTATCGCGAGCGGGACAAGCGGGCAGGTGAATGCGGGAATCGCCACTTCGCGTCGCGTGGGCGCGTCTTCAGCCAGGGCGGTCAAGGCCACCGTCAACGCCGCGGTGCCCGAACATTCCAGTTGCACTTCCTCGACGCCCAGCCACACGGCGGCGAGCGCGGTCAGCGGTGCGGGATCGGGGCCACCAAGATCCGCAAGGCCCAACGGCATGCCTGCCGTGGGTGGCGCCTCGTACTCAGGCCGGAACGGCATCGGCAGCCGCCTCCTCACCGCTTTCGGCAAAGGCGAGGCACACGATGCCGGCGACGATCGCCAGCGCACCGGCCACCTGTGTCACCGTCACCGGCTCGGAAAACATCCACCAGGACAGCAGCATCACGCTCACCACCTCCAGGTGCGACGCGGCGAAGGCGGGACCGATCGGCGCGTGTTTCAGCAGGGTCATCCAGGTGACGAAGGCGCCGATGTATCCGACGACGGCACCGTAGATCCAGGGATGGGCGAACACCCGCGCAAGCCACGCGACATCCATCGCCACCGGCAACGCCTGCGTGCCGGCGATCTTGAAACAGATCAGGTTCAGCGTGTCGAACGCCAGCAACAGCGCGAAACCGATGACGTAGAAGCGTTTCATGCGCCCGCTCCGACGATCGCGACACCGGCGGCCACCAGCAGGATGCCGGTCACGCGAAGGGGACTCAGGCGCTCACCGAACAGGAAGCGCCCGGCGATCATGATCGCGACGATGTTGATCGATCCCAGCAGGACACCTTCGGACAACGGCACCAGCGAAAGGAAGGCGATCCAGACGACGAACTCGGCCACGTAGCAACCGATGCCGGCCCAGATCCACGGGCGCGCGAACATATAGCGCCAACGGGCGAGCCCGTCACCCGCGCGATCGTCTCCGGCGGCGGCCTTGAAGGCGAGTTGGCCACCGGTGTCCAGCAGCACGTTGGCCAGCCACAACGCGAGGACGAGGCCGTGCACGGTCAGGCGGCCATGCGCACGGGACGCGCGTCGCGCGCGATGCGGCCGAAGAAGTCGGCGGTGCGTTCGATCAGCGTGCGCCGTTCGCGGTCGATCGTGATCATGTGGTAGCTGTCGGCGAGCAGCAGCATCTCGATCGGACCGCGCACGCGCCGGGCCACCAGATCGGCATTGGCGACGCTGGCGACGTCGTCGTCGGCGGCATGGGCGATGAAGCAAGGCGCCATCACGTCGGGCAGGCGCCGGCGCACGTCACGCGAAAGCTTCACCATCTCGGCGAGAGCGTGCCAGGGGTTACCCGGCAAGCCCGCCGCCTCGCTGTCGCCGGAGAACATCGCCGCGCTCACCTGCGCGCGCAGGCGCTCGTCGCGGATGCCGTAAGGCGGTTGCTCGATGAAGCTGCGCCCGCGGCCGATGCCCAGGCGCTTGAAGATAGGGAGGAGGAAGGACAACCGGCCCGTCCAGCCGATCGACCAGCCGTCGTAGCGGAAGGTCGCGCCGTACACGCCGACGCCATCGACCCAGCCTGGCCGCATCGCGGCCAGGCGCAGGGCGAGCAGCGCACCCATCGACAGTCCGGCCACGAACACCCGGTCGACCCTGCCGCGCAGTTCGTCGGCGGCGGCCTCGACGCTGGCGTACCAGTCTTCCCAGGTGGTGGCGAGCAGGTCGTCCTCGCTGCCGCAGTGGCCGGCCAGCCGCACGCCGACGACCGTGAAGCCGGCACGGTTGAGGCCCTTGCCGACCATGCGCATCTCGGTGGGCGTGCCGGTCAGGCCGTGGATCAGCAACACGCCATCACGTCCGCCTTCGAACTGGAATTCCGCGGAATGGTTCACCCGATGCCTCGCGTCCTGCCTACGATGGACGCATGGTCTCAGGAGGTGGTTTCAGCGGGCTTTCCGGTGGCGGCCGCAGGAAAATGCAGCTCGACGCGAAGCCCCCCCGAGGCCGCGTGCAGGAAGGCCACGCGCGCCGCATGCCGCTCGGCGATGCTCTCGACAATGGCCAGGCCCAGGCCGGTGCCGTCCTCGTCCACGCCTGGCACGCGGAAGAAGCGCTCGCCCAACTGGTCGAGGAAGGCGTCGTCAACGCCCGGGCCGTCGTCTTCGACGGCCAGGACCACCTCACCCTCGTGCGCGTGCAGCGACACCGTGACGGTGTGACCACGGCCGGCGTAGTGGAAGGCGTTGTCGACGAGGTTGTCGATCACTTCCTGCACCTGCAGCGCGTCGGCGCGAACGAGGCAAGCCGCGCCGGTGCCTTCGTAGCCAAGATCTACGCCCAGTGCGAGCGCCTGGTGCACGCGCATGGCCACCGCTTCGGGCACCACGCTGGCAAGGTCGACGATATCCATGCCGTCGTGGTCGGGCAGGTCCGGCGACTGGGTGCGGGTGAGCGCCAGCAACTGCGCCGAGGTGCGCGCCGCGCGGGCGGCAAGACGGTGCACGTGGCCGAGGGCATCCGCGCGCTGTGCCGCGTCACCCGTCGCCTCCAGCCGTTCCACGTGCAGCTGGATTCCCGCCAACGGCGTGCGCAGCTGGTGGGCGGCGTCGGCGATGAAGCGCTCCTGCAAGCCGAGCATGTTGCGCATGCGGGCGAACAGGTCGTCGATGGTACGGGTGAGCGGCAGGATCTCCACCGGCACGTCTTCCTCGCCGATGGGACCCAGGTCGTGGCCTCGCCGGCCCAGCCGTGCCGTCAGTGGTTCCAGCACGCCCAGGCCGTGGCTCACGCCGAACCAGACAAGGGACAGCACGGCGACGATCAGCAACGCCTGCATCGGCAGGGTGAGGAACAGGATCTCGCGTGCACGGGTATGGCGGTCGCGCAGGTTCTCCGCCACGGTGATCGTCAGTACGTCGCCGGGGTCCTGGTGGTTCGGCACGCGCATGATCGCAGCGCGCAGTGGCCGATGGCCCAGCGCGGTGTCGTAGAGCCGGGGCGCCGCATCGGTGGTCACGGGGACGCCCGGGCCTTCGAGTTCCGCGTTGCCGATCATCCGGCCGTGGCGATCGCTGACCACGGCGTAGTAGTTGCGGCCGTCAGGGTCGTATTCGAGAAGGAAGCGGGCCTGCGCGGTCAACTCACCGCGCAGCGCGTCGCTGCCGATCATTTCCGACAAGGTGAGGGCGGAGTCGGAGAGGTCGGCATCGTGCACGCGGTTGGAATACGCCAGCGCCACGAAATAGCCGATCACGGCATCGAGCACGAGCACGCCGAGCACGGGAACGAGCAGGAAGGTGAGCAGGCGTCGGCGCAGGCTGGGACGCGCCGGCCGCCTCGCCGCGGTGCGGCGTTCAGGCATCCGCGGCTTCTTCGAGCAGGTAGCCGAGGCCGCGGATCGTGCGCACGTTCGTGCCCGACCCCTGGAGCTTCTTGCGCAGGCGATGAAGTGCGATGTCCAGGCCGTTGTCGGTCAGGTCCTCGTCCCAGTTGCACAGCGCCTCGACGAGTTGCGCGCGGCTGGTGACCTTGTCCGCGCGCGCGGCCAGGGCTTCGATGAGCCCGAATTCACGGGCGGTGAGGTCGAGCGCCGATTCGCCGATCCACGCGCGGTGCCCGGGGATATCGAGACGCAGGCGGCCGATGCGGAACTCCGGCGTGCCATGGCTGGTGCGGCGGCGGAGCAGGGCGCGAACCCGCGCGTCGAACTCGGCCAGCGCGAATGGCTTCACCAGGTAGTCGTCGGCGCCGAGGTCGAGCACGCGCACGCGCTCCTTCAGGCCTTCGCGGGCGGTGACCACCAGCACCGGCAGGCCCGCACCGCGCTTGCGCGCGCGCGCCAGCACGTCGCTGCCATCGAGCAGGGGCAGCCCCAGGTCGAGCACGAGCAGGTCGTAGTCGTGGTCGCGCAGCGCGTGGTCCGCGCTGGACCCGTCGGTCACGTGGTCCACGGCATGGCCGCCCTGTTCGAGGGAGGCACGTACGGCCGCGCCGATGGCGGCGTCGTCTTCGGCTAGGAGGATGCGCATAAGGGGCAAGGATACGCTCCGGGAAGGGCTGCGCGCATGCTGTCGCGGCAGGCTTTCGCGACGCTTTCCCTGTCTTTCATACCTTCGGCCTAACCTGTCTAATTGCGAACGATTCGCATTGTGGTTTACCATGGGCGCCATCGAGATCCACTTTCCAGGGGCGTTCCGCACATGCGCGACACCGTCGACCGGCAACGCCGCGCGTTCTGGCTGAAGCACCTGCACCGGTGGCACTGGATCAGCTCCGCGGTATCGCTGGTGGTGTTGCTGCTGTTCTCGATCACCGGGTTCACGTTGAACCACGCCTCGCGCATCGAAGCCTCGCCGCATGTGGAAAGACACACCGCGACCTTGCCCGACGCCCTGCTGAAGCAGTTGGCCGACCCGGCGACGAAGTCAGCCGGACTGCCTCCCACCGTGGCGGCCTTCGTCGCCACGAACACCGGTGCGCAGGTCGGCGGCCGCGCGGGCGACTGGAGCGACGACGAGGTCTACGTGTCGCTGCCGCGGCCGGGAGGCGACGGCTGGGTGAGCATCGATCGCGGAACGGGCGACGTGCAGTACGAGACCACGGACCGTGGCTGGCTGGCGTACCTCAACGATCTGCACAAGGGGCGCCACACGGGGCCCGTGTGGAGCTGGTTCATCGACGTGTTCGCGCTGGCCTGCGTCGTCTTCGCGTTGACGGGGTTGCTCCTGCTCAAACTGCACGCGGGGCAACGCGGCATGACCTGGCCCATGGTGGCGCTCGGATTCGTGCTGCCCGTCGTCCTCGCCCTTATCTTCATCCACTGACGGAAACCGACATGCGCCGCATCCTGCCGTTCGCCTCGTGCCTCGCGTTCGCCGCGCCGGCATTCGCCGCCGACATGAACCTCACCGTGGAGATTCCCACGCTGAAGGTGGCCGAATACCACCGGCCCTACGTGGCCGTCTGGATCGAGCGCGAAGACCACAGTGTCGCCGCCAACCTCGCCGTCTGGTACGACGTGAAGAAAGCCGATGGCGAAGGCACGAAGTGGCTGAAGGACATGCGCCAGTGGTGGCGCCGTAGCGGTCGCGAGCAAAGCATGCCGATCGATGGCGTTTCCGGCGCCACGCGTCCGGCGGGACAGCATCAGCTGCGCTTCGGCGATGGCAAGCCACCCCTCGGCACGCTCCCGCCGGGTCACTACGAACTCGTGGTCGAGGCGGCGCGCGAGGTGGGCGGGCGCGAAGCGCAACGGATTCCTTTCGACTGGCCCGCGAAGGCCCCGCTGCACCTGTCGGCCAAGGGCACGGACGAACTCGGCCAGATCAGCCTCGACCTCAATCCATGAAACGGAGTCACCCGATGAAGCATGCATTCGTTCGCGCCACCCTTTGCGCCGCCCTGGTCCTGCCGCTGGCCGCGCAGGCGCACAAGATGTGGATGGTGCCGTCGGCCACCGTGATCTCCGGCGACGATGCCTGGGTGACCGTCGACGCGGCGATCTCCAACGACCTGTACTACCCGGACCACTTCCCCGCGCAACTCGACCAGCTGGTGGTCGTCGCGCCTGACGGTTCCACGGTCAAGCCGGAAAACGCGTCCACCGGCAAGTACCGCAGCACCTTCGACCTCCCCGTTCCGCAGAAGGGCACGTATCGCCTCGCGCTGGTGAACCAGGGCGTGTTCGCGAACTACGAAGTGGACGGACAGAAGAAGCGCTGGCGTGGCAAGGCCGAAGACGTCAAGACGGCCATTCCGGCGAACGCGAAGAACGTGCAGGTGAGCGAGATGGCCTCGCGTGTCGAGACCTTCGTGACCCAGGGATCGCCCAGCGACGGCGCGCTGAAACCCACGAACAAAGGGCTCGAACTGGTGCCGGTCACGCAGCCGAACGACCTCATGGCGGGGGAGAAGGCGACATTCCAGTTGCTCGTCGACGGCAAGGCCGCGTCCAACCTGAAGGTCGTCGCGATCAACGGCGCCACGCGCTACCGCAACGCCCAGGACGACATGACCACCACCACCGACAAGGACGGCAGGTTCTCCTTCACCTGGCCCTCGGCGGGCATGTACTGGGTGAACGCGTCCACCGAAGACACGAAGACGTCGGTGAAGGAAGCGAAGCAGCGCCGGCTGGCCTACACGGCCACGCTGGAAGTGCTTCCCCAGTAACCCATGCCCACCGATCCTTCACCCTCACGCTTGTGGGGGCCGTTCGCAGGGAAAGGGATCCTGAGGGCATGCGCCCGAGGGATAGCGGCCTTGATCTTCGCCTTCGCGGCGTCGGCAGCCTCCGCGGCGTCCGCCACGAACGTACGCCGCTTCGAAGGCGGAACGATGGGCACGACGTGGTCGGTCAATGCCGTCTTGCCCGATGGCGCGGACGATCGCGCCCTCGAAAAAGGCATCCAGTCGGAGCTCGACCGTGTCGTCGCCCAGATGAGCACGTACGAGCCGGATTCCGACCTCAGCCGTTTCAACCGCGCCCCGGCCGGCACATGGCAGCCCCTGCCGCCGGAGTTCTTCACGGTGCTCAGCCATGCGCTGTCGCTGGCGAAGGATACCGGCGGTGCCTACGATCCTACCGTGGGGCCGCTGGTGAACCTCTGGGGTTTCGGTCCGGGGAAGCGCGCGCATGACGCGCCGGACGAAGCCGCGATCGCGGCGGCACGCGCACGGGTCGGCTGGTCGAAGATCGTGCTGGACGACGTTAACCGCAGGGCATTTCAGCCCGGCGGCGTCTATGTCGATCTCTCGGCTGTGGCGAAGGGTTTCGGCGTCGATCAGGTGGCTCGCTTCCTCGATCGTTCCGGCCTGCGTGACTACCTCGTGGAAGTCGGTGGGGAATTGCGCGCCAGCGGAAGGAAGCCGGACGGCACGCCCTGGCACGTGGGTATCGAACGTCCGGGCGCCGCGGCGGGCGCCGTCGATCATCTGGACGAAGTGCAGCGCATCGTCTCCCTGACCGGGAAAGCGATCGCCACCTCGGGGGATTACCGGCATTTCTTCGAAAGCGGCGGAAAGTTCTTCTCGCATCATATCGATCCGCGCACGGGGTATCCGGTGGCGCATCGCGTGGCGTCGGTGAGCATCGTCGCCGACGATTGCATGCACGCCGATCCGTTGGGTACGGCGATGACCGTTCTCGGGCCGGAGGACGGTATGGCTTATGCCAAGCGCCATGGTATCGCGGTGCTTTTCATTCTCTACGGCGACGACGGGCAGTTCGAGGAACGGATGTCACCTGCGTTCATGGCGGCGTCGAAGCCGTGAGCGAACGCACCATTGCCGCCGTCGCACTCGTGCTCGCATGGGTGGTGTTCACCGGGGTGCTCGTGCGCCGTCGCCCGGGCGTCGCGGAGGTCCATGAAGATGGCGGCATCCTCGTCGTCCACGCTTCCCAGACCGGCTTCGCCACCGAACTCGCCTCGCGCACGGCCGACGTGATCCACGCCGGTGGCCTCGGCGTCGACCTGCGCGGCATGGACGCCCTGACGCCGGCCATGCTCGAGCGGGCCTCGCGGGTATTGTTCATCGTCAGCACGACGGGCGAGGGAGATGCGCCCGACGTGGCCAGCCTGTTTCGCGAGCGCGTCATGCGGGCGCCACTCGCGTTGCAAGGAACGAGGTACGGGATACTCGCCCTCGGCGATCGTGACTATGTCGACTTCTGTGCGTTTGGCCGCGATCTCGACCAGTGGCTCCATGCCGGCGGTGCGGCACCCCTGTTCGACCGGGTAGACGTGGACAACGGTGACGAAGGCGCCCTGCGCCATTGGCAACACCACGTGGCACATCTGGCCGGCGCCACGGCCATGGAGGACTGGAGCCGCCCGGCGTATCGGCGCTGGCGGCTGGCCGAACGCCGCCTGCTGAATCCAGGGAGCGTGGGCGGACGGTGTTACCACGTCGCGCTGGTGCCGGAAGACGAACGCGACCTCGCATGGGAGGCGGGGGACATCGTCGAGATCGGTCCACGCCGCGCACGCGGTGACGACACGGTGCTGCCGCACCGCGAGTACTCGATCGCGTCGCTGCCCGCGGACGGCGCGCTCCACCTCGTGGTGCGGCAGATGCGTGCGGAGGACGGCACCCTTGGCTTCGGCTCCGGCTGGTTGACCATGCACGCGCTGGTGGGAGATCCGGTCGACGTGCGTGTCCGTCGAAACGCGGGGTTCCACGCGCCGGCCGACGACCGGCCCGTGTTGCTGATCGGTAACGGCACGGGCATCGCCGGCTTGCGTGCCTTGCTCAAGGCGCGGCTCGCGAGGGGACACCTGCGTAACTGGGTGATCTATGGCGAACGCCACGCCGCCGTCGACCGTCTTCATGTCGATGAACTGGAGCGCTGGCATGCAGCGGGCGACATCGAGCGACTCGACCTGGTGTGGTCGCGCGAGACACGGGGTGCCCGGTACGTGCAGGACAGGCTGCGCATCGCCGCGGATGGCTTGCGGCGATTCATGGACGAAGGCGCGAGCATCTACGTGTGCGGCAGCCTCGCCGGGATGGCGCCCGGCGTGGACGGGGTGTTGCGTGACGTCCTGGGTGACGCGGCGGTGAGTGAACTGGCGGCTGCCGGCCGCTACCGCCGCGACGTGTACTGACCGTCAGGTGACGACCAGGCGTACCTTGCCGTCGTGCATGCCGTCGAAACGCAGCGCCGCCAGGTCGGTCACCCATTCGACGTTTTCCGGGATCTCGCCCGGATGGTCGCCCGCGATCGCGATCACCCGCGCGCCCGCGGCGAGGCCGGCGTCGATGCCCGCTTTCGCGTCCTCGAACACGAGGCAATCCTTCGGAGCCGCGCCCATGCGCGTCGCGCCCAGCAGGTAACCCTCGGGATCGGGCTTGCCGTTGGTGACGATTTCGCCGGTGACCATGAGCGGCGGGGGCACGATGCCCGCGGCGCCGAGCCGGGCCTTCGCCAGCACGGTATCGGCCGAGGTGACGATCGTCCAGGTTTCGGGCGGCAGGGACGCCAGTAATTCGGGCGCGCCGGCGATAGGCACGATGCCTTCCACGTCCTCGACTTCTTCGCGATACAACCGCTCGTATACCGCGTCGACATCCATGCCCGGCTTCACGAACATGCGTACGGAATCCAGCATGCGCACCCCGTGCAGCCGCGGCAGCACGTAGTGCCAGTCGATGCCGTTCTCGTCGCACCAGCGTTTCCAGATATTCTCGACCACGACCCGCGAATCGATCAGCGTCCCATCCATGTCGAACAGCAGGGCGCTGGCTTCGATGAGCGTGCCCGTTTCAAGTCGCATGATGCCTCCGGCAGGTGAAAACCACTCACCATACCGGAGCATCGTCGTCGCGTCAGCGCGCCGCCTGGGCCGCGTGGTTACGAATGGCCTCGGCGAGGATGGTGTCCACCTCCTTGGTGGCCTTCCTCGACGCTTCAGCCTGGCGGCGGCCCCATTCGGCCTGGACGCGGCCTTGTTCCGCACGGACCCGGCCGATGTCGGCCATCTTCTGCGCGATGGCCGCCTGCTCCTTGCCGATGGCGGCGTGGCCGGCGGCGTAGGCGGCGCGATCGGTCGGTACCCTCGGATCGCTTTCCTGTACCGCCAGTTCGGCTTGCCGCTGGGCGAGCTTCGCCATCTGCTCGTTGAGCACGGCTTGCTGGCGATCCAGTTCGGCCTGCTTGTCGGCGCTCATCGCGGCACCGTCGGCCGGCTGCGCACTGCGGGCGAAGGCGTCGCGGATGCGCTTCACATAGGCGGGATCCTTCAGCACCCAGGCCTGCTTGCCTTCGCGGTACCACACGAAGTCGTCGGCGCCGTCGCGCGCGGCTTCCGCCCGGCGGAAATCGCTGTCGCTGCCGTTCATCACATGGATGTCGTCGCTGAAGAAGATGAATGACCGCTCGGGGTTGTCGCCTCGCACGGTGATGGTGTCCATCGGCGGCATGGGTGCGGCGGGAGCCACGGGAGCCACTGGCGGTACGGGCGCGATGTTTGCCATGGGCGCGGGCGCCGCCGGTGCCGCCGGAGGTGGCCCGGGCGGTGCTGGCGGTGCGGGTGGTGTTGGCGCCCCCGGGTAGTAATGATCCTGCGCGGTGGCACCGCTATCGGCGGCGACGACGCGCCAGGGGGTCACGCCCACGGCCGCGATGGCGGCGACGAGGCACCAGGTAAGCGCGCGCGGAGGCGCGTCGGTGGCTTGACCGAGCATGTCGAGTCTCCTTTTCAGTGTGCGGAACGTGGGGGACGCGCCCGGCAGGGCATGGTGCGGATGCGGCGCGACGCCGAGACGGAGCAACAGACGTCCATACGTCCGCGGCGCCTGCCGGCCACGGGACAGCACCAGCGCATCGCAAGCCGCCTCGCGGCACAGGGCGTATTCGCGGGTAGCCAGATGGACCAGCGGATGGAAGAAGAACAACGTGCGTGCGAGAGCCGGCACGCAGCCCATGGCAAGGTCGCCGCGACGCACATGGGCGAGCTCGTGCATCAAGGCCATCTCCAGTTCTTCGTCGTCGAGCCGGTCGTCGAGCGGCAGCAGGATGGTGGGGCGCCACAAGCCCACCACCTGTGGCGAATCCACTTCGTCGGATACCGCCAGGCGAGGTGAGCGGCGCAGGCCGAGTTCACGGGCGCGGCGGGCGCAAAGCGTCTCGACGCGTACATCCTCGTGCGCCATGGCCCGCCGCAACAGCGCGGACAGCCTGGCCCAACGCACGGCCGCGACGATCAGTTGCAGCACCACGGCGAGGCCCCATGCGCCGAGCAACACCAGGCTCCAGGAGATACCTGCCGAAGGCGGAGCCATGTCGGCGGACATCGTCGCGTCGCCGATCATGGTGGGCGCGGTCAGTAGTACGTCGCGCTCTGGCGCGGTCGAAGGAAGCAGGGGAAGGGCGAATGGCGCGGGGCAGGCGACGCCGATGAGCAACTGCGCACCGAGCAGCCACCAGAGCGTGCTGCGTGCCGCCGCGGAAAGGGCGGGGACGAAACGGCACGCGGCGTAGACCACCCCTGCGAGCAACAAGGCCTGCAGCGAGGCGAAGGCCAGGCGCGAAAGCAGGATATCCAGGAAAGTATCCATGTCAGCGTGCCTTGCGCCGCGATTGCAGCGTGCCGACGAGGGCTTCGAGTTCCGCCAGTTCGGCATCGCTGACTTGACCGCGCTCGGACATCCAGGCGACGAAGGGCGACACCGAACCTTGCAAGGTTCGTTCGACGAAGCGGCCGACGGCACCGGTCATCACTTCGCCCGCGCCGTTGGTCGCGCTGTAGCGGAAGCTGTTGTCGATCTTGCGCCGGGTGAGGTAACCCTTCGCGCGGAGCCGTTCCATCATGGTCAGCACGGTGGAGCGCGCGAGGCCACGCGCTTCGCCGAAGCCCGCGCAGACCTCGGCCACGGAACTCTTCGGTGCTTCCTCGATGTACTGCAGGAGGGAGAGCTCCTGGTCACCGATGGTCTTCTTGCTCATGCCGACGCTCCTGACTACAGATGTAGGCAGCGTGCGCCTGACGACAATTGTAGTCAAGCGTGACTTGCGGCATGGGTGGTGCGTGGCGTGATGAGGTGTGGTGGTGTGGGTGCCCGGGAAAGCCTATGGGACAGCTCTGGTGGGAGCCGACCTTGTCGGCGATCCCGCGGCAGCGGGCCAGGTTGAGGCAAGCACCCATCGCCGACAAGGTCGGCTCCCACCAAAGCTCTCCCACCAGAGCTGTTTCACCGAAGCTCTCGGCGGGCTCTCACAGTGACAAACAAAAAAGCCCCCGCTTTGGGCGGGGGCTTTCGGTTACCTGGTCGGATGCGGTGGACGAACCACCGCGTGGAATCAGGCGGCCGCGTCCTTGAGCTTCTTCAGCGGACGGACCTTGACCTTGACCGAAGCGGGCTTGGCGGCGAACCAGCGCTCTTCACCCGTGAACGGGTCCTTGCCCTTGCGCTTCGGCTTCGCCGCGACGGCAACCGAGGTGATCTTCAGCAGGCCGGGCAGCGTGAACGTGCCGGCGCCCTTCTTGTGGACGGACGCGGAGATCGCGCCTTCCAGCGAGGCCAGAACGGCCTTCACGCTCTTGCTGTCGACGCCACTCTGCTCGACGATGTGCGAGACGAGCGACGACTTCGACAGCGGATCCTTGATCGGCTTGAGGGCGGCCGGCGCCTTCGCAGCCTTGGCGGGAGCCTTGGCAGCGGCCTTCTTCGCCGCCGTTTTGGTGGTCTTGGCCATGGTTATCCTTGTCACTTTGATCGAATGAGGCGGCCGTTCCGGCCGGTGCCCAGCGGGCGACTCACTCTAGCGTTGCTTTCGTCCGCTGAAAATAGGGTCCGCGAAGTTTTTTTGCATTTCGAGCCCTTTTTTTCAGGGGCCGGTTGACGCAATGCGGAAAAGGATCGCTCAGATACCTGCGTACCACTCGTAACCGTTGTCTTCCCAATACCCGCCATTGCCCTCTCCGATGTCCGCGAAGGACGCGACCACTTCGATCCGGCGCAGGTATTTGGCGTGCTTGTAACCGAGCTGACGTTCCACGCGCAGGCGCAAGGGCGCGCCGTTGGCGACCGGCAGGTCCGCGCCATTGAGGCCATAGGCCAGCAGGGTCTGCGGATGGCGCGCCTCGTCGAGGTCGACGCTCTCGTAATACGGCGTGTCTTCCTCGTAATCGTCGAAACAATGGAAAACGACGTAACGGGCGCCCGCTTTCGGACCGACATGGTCGAGCACGGAGGCCAGCGGCGTCCCTGTCCATTTGCCGATAACGCTCCAGCCCTCGACGCAATCGTGGCGCGTGATCTGCGTGCGCGTGCCGAGGGCCTTCAGGTCGCCGATCGACAGGCGGGAGGGCCGTTCGACCAGGCCGTCCACTTCGAGGCGATAGCCGGCGAAGCCGTCGCGCAGGAGCGCCTGGTATGCCGGCGTGTCGGGCAGGATGGTTCCGTTCGGCTTGAACACGGGCGAGATGTCGGCTTCCGTGTATTCCTTCGCCAGCGCGCGCGAGGGCGAAAGGAAGCGCTGGACGCGGCGGGTCACCGTTTCGGCGGATTCCAGCACCCTGGTGCCGGTTTCGCTTTCCGAGATGCTGTCGCAGCCGGTCAGTACGGCGCCGCCCAGGCCGAGCAGGGCATGGCGCAGGAAAGCGCGTCGGTCAGTCATGGTGGATCTCCCGCTTTTCCTCGCGTACCCGGTACCAGCCGGTGATCATCCCGCGCAGTTGGTTCAGCGGACCGCTGACCAGGACCTCGAAGACGTGCACCAGCACGAAGCCGACGAAGGCCATCGCGATGACGAAGTGGATCGTCCGCGCCGACTGCCGGCCACCCACCGCGTCCACCAGCCAATGCAACACGGCGTCCATGCGCGGGGACATGGCGATGCCCATCAGGACGATGCCGCCACCGAAGACGAAGATCGCGACCAGGTAGGCCACGCGCTGGAGCACGTTGTAGCGGAGGGCTTCCTCGCCGTGTGGATGGCGGAAGCGAAGGTGATCGAGGATCGAGCGGCCGAGGCCGCGCCAGTCGGTGCGCGTGGGGACGAGGTCGCGGGTAAGGTGGCGGCTGGCAAGTGACCAGCCGACGTAGGCGATGCCATTGGCGACGAACAACCAGGCGAAAAAGAAGTGCCAGCGGCGGCCCATGGCGAGCCAGGCGGGCCCCGGAATCGTCGCCCAGGCGGGAAAACCGCGCGCCGTCCATTCGCCACCGACCCTGGATGCGCCAAGGACGCCGGTGGTATCGAACTCGCGCGTGCCGATACGCGTCGTGCCACGGGGATTGCCCTGGGCGTCCTGTCCGCCTTCGAGTGCGAGGATGGCCTTGCCCGGGTCGGAGCGGTTGCCCCAGTAGAGCGAAGGGTGGGCGTTGAATATCTGCAGGCCGCTGCCCAGCAGCACGCAGAGACAGATCACGTTGATCCAGTGCATCACGCGTACCGGCCATCGGTGACGGTAGACAAGGCGGGTGGTGGGCATGGCGGGCTCCCGGCAGGTGGCTCGGAGTATGACCGGGCATCGATGGATTTTCTTGCACGGCACGCAGCGTGGCGCCGCGGAGGATGTCAGCGCGGCATGGCGTCCAGCCGGCCCGCGGCGATGGCGCGGGTCACGTCGGCCTCATCGTCGATATCGTCGGCGAGTTCGTCCGCGCGAATGGCACGCGGCGTCTCCGCGTGCCAGAGCCGCCGGAATCCGGTGTCGCCGGTCAGGTCCTCAGCGCGCGCCAGCGTCGACGCGCGCACGACGGCGGGTACGCCCAGAACGCCGCCATAGGCGCTGACCGTGTCGGTGCTGCCGTCGTGCGCCGCGAGCAGGTTCGCGAAATGATGCGTTTCCAGGGCAGGCTGGTCGACCACCGTCAACAACACGGGCTGGGTACGGCCTTGTAGTGCACGCGCGGCGACATGCAGCGATGAGGCCATGCCGGTTTCCCATGCGGGATTGCGGAGGATCTCCACGTCATACCGTTCCAGGGGCGCGGCTATCGCGTGTTCGTATGCGCCGAGGATTACCAGCGTGCGTGACGGCCGCGTGGCCAGCACGCAGCGCACGACGCGGGCGACAAGCGCCTCGCCACCGGCGGTCAGGAGTTGTTTCGCCCGGCCGAGGCGGCGGCTGCCGCCCGCTGCGAGAACCACCGCATCGTGCGCCACGGTCATCCCTGGCGGGCACGGTCGCGCTGGCAGATCTGCGCGATGATCGAGAACGCGATGCCGTGCGGCGTTTGCGCGCCGATCGGCAATCCCGCCGGCAGGTGCAGGCGTTGCAGGTCGGAGTCGTGCACGCCATCGTCCTTCAATCGCTGGACGCGCGCGGCGATCTTGTTCCGGCTTCCCAGCACGCCGACGGCGAAGGCCGGAGACCGGAGGGCGTGGACCGCGACCGCGTGATCCACTTCGGCGTCGTGACTGAGCGAATAGATGGCGGTGCGTTCGTCCACGGCCAGGTCGGCCAGCGCCACCGGCAGCGAGCGCGGATCGTAACCGGCCAGCGGGACGCCTTCCGGTGGCCGCGCCGGCCCGTGCGGGCGAAGCAGCACGACTTCGATGCCGGCGAAGGGAGCGAGCGCCGCCACCGCCAGCGTCACCGGGTCACCGCCGACGGCGACCAGCCGCAGCGGCGGCCGGTGTACGGTCGCATGGGTACGCGCATCGCCCGGATGCACGCCGTCCTCGATATGCCAGGCGCCGTCGGTCGCGTCGCTCAGGACGGTGACGGTACGCCGCGCACGGCGGGCCAGGGAAAGCGAATTAACATACGCGGAGGGTTCGTGCAGTTCACGAACGAAGATGCCGATGCGGCCGCCACAGCTCAGCTGGATATCGATGACCGGACTGCCGACGCCGTAGTCGAGCAGGCGGGGACGGCCATCCGCCAGGGCCATGGCCGCCTCGCTGGCCACCGCGGCCTCCACGCAGCCTCCCGACACGTAGCCCGCCACGCGGCCATCGGCGGCGATGGCCATCTCGCTGCCCAGCGGGCGCGGCGACGGGCCTTCGATGCTCACGAGGGTGGCCAGCGCCACCCGGCCGGCATGCGCGAAATCGCGTAAGGACGGCAGCAGGTCTTCCACGAGGGCGTAGTCGGGCCACTCGGGCCATGCGGCTGCGACGAAGGGATGCAAGGCGCTCATGGGCGAAGTCTGGCACGATTGGGTCCGAAGGTCGCGACCGGACCGGAACACCCGTCTCACGACCACTATGCTTTGCTAAGGCGACCATGTCCCCACTCATCGACCGCCACGGACGTACCAAGCGCAAGTTGCGGATATCGCTCACCGACCGCTGCAACTTCCGCTGCACGTATTGCATGCCCGAACATCCGGACTGGTTGCCCCGCGCCAGCCTGCTCGAGCGCGGCGAGATCGTGCGCCTGGCGGGCCTTTTCGTGGAGCACGGCATCGACCAGATACGGCTGACCGGCGGTGAGCCGCTGCTGCGCCGCGATCTCGTGGAATGCGTACGGGAGATCGACGCGCTGCGCGCGCGCGGACTTACCCGCCTGTCGATGACCACCAACGCGTCGCGCATCGCTCCCAAGGCACGCGAACTGGTCGAAGCCGGCATCGACGACTTCAACGTGAGCCTCGACGCGATCGACCCGGCTACGTTCCACCACCTGACCAAGCGCGACATCGCGCCGGTGCTGGACGGCATCCAGGCTCTCGTGGATGCCGGAGCGAAGGTGAAACTCAACGCCGTGGTCATCCGCGGCGACAACGAGAAGGACGTGGTGCCCCTGCTCGAATGGGCGATGGAGCGCGCGTTGCCGTTGCGCTTCATCGAATACATGCCGCTGGACGCGCCCGGCCATTGGAAGCGCGACGCCGTCGTCTCCGAGGCCGAGATGCTGGCGGCCATCGGCGAGCGTCACCGCGTGGAAAGCATGCCGCGCGGCCATGATCCGGCCACGCCCTATCTTGTCGACGGGCGGTATCCGCTCGGCGTCATTTCGACGGTATCCAATCCGTTCTGTTCCACCTGCGACCGCCTGCGCATCACCGCGACCGGCGAGTTGTTCACCTGCCTGTTCTCGCCCGTCGGCACGCCGCTGGGCGCCCGTCTGCGCGAAGGCGTCGACGACACGGCGCTGGCCGCGCAGGTCGCGCGCGCCGTGTGGCTGAAGGACGCGGGCTACGCGTCTCGCCCCGGCCCGGTCGACCGCCCGTTGACGATGCACGCCATGGGCGGGTGAACCACCGTACCCCAGGATATCCATGAAACCCATCGTCTTCGAACTTTTCGCCAACCTCGAACGGCTGGCCGGGGCCAACGAATGCCGTGTCGACGCCGGTGACGACGTCGTCACCGTCGCCGATGCCCTGGCCTTGCTGGCTTCCCAACGTCCGGAACTGGCCGGCTCGCTCGATCGTTGCGCCTGCGTCTCGGGCGACACCATCGTCCGTCGCGCCGATCCGCTGCCGGCCGACCGCCGGATCGCCCTGTTGCCCCCCGTCGCCGGAGGCTGAAACCATGTCGCACGAAGTCCTTTCGCACGCTCCTGTCTCCGTCGAACCCCTGCTGGAACTGGATGCGCATCCGGAATGCGGGGGGCTGGCGCTGTTCGTCGGCACCGTTCGCGATCATCACGAGGGGCGGCAGGTGCGCCACCTGAAGTACACGGCGCACGAACCGCTGGCCGCGAAGGTGATTCGCGACGTCGAGCACGCAACCCGCGAGCGCTACGGGGTACCGTATGTGCGTATCGTCCATCGGCTGGGCGGTCTTTCCATCGGCGACGTCGCGATCGTCTGCGTGGTTCGCGCCCCGCATCGTGCGGAAGCGTTCGATGCCTGCCGCTACGCGGTGGATGCGGTGAAGCACGGCGCGCCGATCTGGAAGGAGGAGTTCTACACCGACGGAAGCAGCGCCTTCGTCGAGGGCTGCTGCATCCGCGACGACCTCGACGCACCGGCCACCACGCCGCACCGCCACCATTCGCATACGAGCCACGGATGAAAGACGTAAGCCAGAAGCCGGACTCACTGCGCGTCGCACGCGCCACCGCCACCCTCCATGCCCCCTCCGCCTGCATCGACTTGCTACGCAGCGGCGAGACCGAAAAGGGCGATCCACTGAAGACGGCACGCGTCGCGGGCATACTCGCCGCCAAACGCACCGACGAACTGATTCCGCTTTGCCATCCGTTGCCGATCCACCGGGCAGACGTACATTACGAACTGGCCGACACCTTCGTGCGCGTGATCGCCGAGGTGCAGACGATCGGACCCACTGGCGTCGAGATGGAAGCGCTTACCGCGGCCAGTCTCGCGGCCCTCACGATTTACGACATGCTCAAGCCTTACGCGGAACCCGACGAGTTGCACATCGAGGATTGCCGGCTGGAGCGCAAGACGGGCGGTAAGTCCCATTACAGGCGCGCACTGGCGACATCCCGCAGTGCCGCGGTCGTGGTCTTGTCCGATACCGTCGCCAGTGGCGCGAAGCCGGACACGGCGGGAGCCTACGTGCGCGACGCGCTGATCGAGGCGAACTTCGCTCCCGTGGAATACGCCGTGATCGCCGATGACGCGGATGTGCTCGCCGATCTCCTGCGCTCGCTGGTCGAGGGTGGAATCGCACTGGTCGTCACGGTCGGTGGAACAGGACTCGGCCCCCGCGATATCACCGTGGACACGGTGCGGCCGATGCTCGATGTGGAAATCCCCGGCATCATGGAGGCCGCGCGCGCCTTCGGACAGAAACGCATGCCGTTCGCGATGCTTTCGCGCGGCGTGGCGGGATACGTGCGCGATACGTTGATCGTCACCTTCCCGGGGAGCCGCGGTGGCGCGAGCGAATCGCTCGCCGCGATCTTGCCGGGCCTGGTCCACCTGCTCGAGACAGGGCGGATGGGGGGCAAGCACCCTGGCGGTTATGGCGAGGCACGCTGACGTGGCCCTTCTTCCCATCGCCAAGGCACTGGAACATTACCGCGCCAGCGTCCATGCCTTGCCGACGCATCGCGTGCCGCTGGAGCTGGCGCTGGGCGCGGTGCTGGCCGAGTCGCCCAAGGCGCGCATCGCGCTGCCACGCTTCACCCAGAGCGCCGTGGATGGTTACGCCCTGCGTGCCGCCGATGGACTCGCGCCGCTGACGCTCGTCGGCACGGCCGCGGCCGGCGATCCTGCGAAGGTGGCGGTGGGGCCGGGGCAGGCCATACGCATCCTTACCGGCGGCATGCTGCCCGAAGGCGCGGACGCCGTGGCACGACAGGAGATCGTCGAGCGCACGGGCGAAGGCATCGCGTTGCGCGAAACGGTGAGTGTCGGCGACGCGATCCGCCATGAAGGCGAGGAACTCCGCGCCGGCACGGTCATCGCCCGGGCCGGACAGCGCGTCACCGCCGGGCTCCTCGCCGCCCTGGCGATGGCCGGTATCGATTCGCTCGAGGTTTACCGGCGGCCCCGCGTGGCGGTGCTGGTCACGGGTGACGAGGTGGTCCGCGTGGGCGAGCCACTCGGTCCCGGCCAGGTCTATGACGCCAACGGGCCCTTGTTGCGCGCATGGTTCGTCGAACACGGCTACGGCGAGCCCGTGGTGGCCTACGTACGCGATGACGAGAGCGCGCTCGAAGAGGCCATGAGCGCCGCGCTCGATAGCGCGGACCTGGTCGTCACCAGTGGTGGCGTCTCCGTCGGCGACCGCGATTTCATCCCGGTCGTCGCCGACCGCCTCGGCGTCCGCAAGGTGTTTTGGAAGGTGGCGCAGAAGCCCGGCAAGCCACTCTGGTTCGGCATGCGCGAAGGCAAGGCGCTGCTGGGCATGCCGGGCAACCCGGCAGCCGTGCTGGTCTGCCTGGCCGTGCATGCGCGCGCGGTGCTGGCCCGCCTCGAAGGCGAAGAAGCCGCACAGCCGGCATGGCGCAGCGGCGTGCTCACGATGGACGTCGAAGCCGATACCGATCGTGACAGGCTGCTGCGCATGCGCCTGGATATGGTCGAAGGCGTGGCATCGCTAGAACTGTTGCCGCGACAGGACTCTCACATGTTGAGCAACCTGGCGTCGGCGCACGCCCTGGTCTGGCTACCTTCGCGAGCGACGGCGTTCGCGAAGGGTGACCGGGTGGCCTGGCTGTCCATCTAGCACCATCGCCGCAGGCCCTGGTGTGCAGACTCTCTGGTGGGAGCCGACCCTGTCGGCGATCCCGCGGCAGCGGGCCGGGTTGAGGCAAGCACCCATCGCCGACGAGGTCGGCTCCCACCACGGCCCCGCTTGGCTTACCAGGCTTTCACGTCCGACACGACGACCGTGTAGTCCTGCATGTCCGGCGAATAGCGGAACAGGCGGCCCAGGTCGAAGTCGACGCTCTTGCCCGGCTCGATGTTCGAGGTGCCCGCAGGCCAGCCCTGCTTGCTGGCGACGACCTTGCCGGTAGCGTCCTTGGCGTCGATGCGGATCTGCGCGGCGGCGGCTTCGCCGCACTTGTTGACGAGGTTGCCCTTCATGCTGAAGCGCGGCTGGCCCGAGCCCTGCTGCAGCTTCACGGCGAAGCCGTCGATGGTGAAATCCTTGGCGGCGCAGGCGGCATGCGCGGACAGCGGGGCGGCGACGAACAGAGCGGCGGCGATGGCGATCTTCTTCATGGGTGTTACCTGTCGATAGGGGAAAGGTGCACACCCTCGGGAGAGGGCGTTAGCCCTCGTATCGGCAGGTTTTGGCGAGACTTTAGGATTTTCCCGGCGGCAGCCGGCGTCGCTCAGGCCGGTTCGAAGAGATCCCCGCTGATCTCGGCCAGGTCCGGATACCAGCGCTTCACGGGCGCAAAGCTGCGCCGGTGCACTTCGCAGGGCCCCAGCCTGTCCAGCGCGTCCAGGTGTTCCGGCACGGCGTAACCCTTGTGCCTGGAGAAGCCATAGCCAGGATGCACGGCGTCCAGCGCGTGCATGTGCCGGTCACGGCTGACCTTGGCCAGGATCGAGGCGGCGCTGATCGCCGGCTCCGTGGCGTCGCCGCCGATCACGGCGCGGCCTTCGCAGGGAAGGGTGCGCGGCAGGCGATTGCCATCGACCAGGGCCAGGTGTGGACCGAGCGACAAGCCCATGAGCGAGCGGGTCATGCCGACCATCGTGGCCTGGAAGATATTGATCCGGTCGATTTCCTCGTGGTCGACGAAGACCACGCCAGTAGGCGAGCGCGCGCTCGACGATGCGGGCGTAGAGTTTCTCGCGGACGTCCTCGGTCAGTTGCTTGGAATCGTTCAGGCCACGGATCGGGCGGGCTGGATCGAGGATCACGGCAGCGACCACCACCGGCCCGGCGAGCGGCCCGCGTCCGGCTTCGTCCACCCCGGCGACGATCAGGTCGCGGGGGAGCTGGGAGGTGACGTTACGCTTGCGTGGCATGGAAGGAAGCCTAGTGCGCGGCGGGCGTGACGGGCAAGCCGGCAGGCGCCACGAGATCGGCCACGGCTTCGGCGGCGTGATCGGCCGCCCGGCCTTCGAGGCCGCCGCGCAGTTCCTGATGCAGGTATTCGAAGGCGGCAACGATGGCGCCACGGCGTTCGCTGTCACCGAGCAGTTCGAGCGTGGCCCGGGAAAGATTTTCGGCCGTGCAGTCGTCCTGCATGAATTCCGGGACGAGCAGGCCACGCCCCAGTCCGCAGGCACGGGCGAGGATGTTGGGCAGGCTGTACACGTCGGTCTTCAGCATGCGCAACATCCGCGCTATGCGATAGCTGGTCGGCGACACGCGGTAGCCGACCACCATCGGCCGCTTGGCCAGCATGGCCTCCAGCGTGGCGGTGCCCGAGGCGAGCAGGACCGCGTCGGCGGCGAGCATGGCTTCGTGGGCGTGGCCGTCCGTCAGCAGGGGCGGTGTGCCCGGGAAATCCCGCAGTAAGCCGGCAAGCTGCGCATGCACGCGCTCGTTCGCCGCCGGAACGACGATGCGCAGCGTGGGCATGGCCGTGGCGACACGGCGGGCGGCATCGATGAAGATGGCGCCCACGCGCTCGATCTCGCTGGGGCGGCTGCCGGGCAGCACGGCCAGTACCGGTGCTTCACGGGGCAGGCCGAGCGCGTCGCGCGGGCCATCGCGGTCGGCCACCATGGGAAAGCGGTCGGCGAGGGGGTGGCCCACGAAGCGCGCGTCGACGCCATGCTTCGCGTAGATCGGCGGTTCCATCGGGAACAGGCAGAGCACACGTTCGGCGGAGCGGCCGATTTTCTCGGCGCGCTTCTCGCGCCACGCCCAGACCGACGGGCTGACATAGTGCGCCGTGACGAATCCCGCCGCCTTCAGCTTGCGCTCCACGCCGAGCGTGAAATCGGGGGCGTCGATGCCGATGGTCAGCGCGGGTTTCGCGGCGAAAAGCCGGGCCAGCAATTCCCGGCGCAGGCGGAGCAGGCGCGGCAGGTGCTTCACGACTTCGGCGAAACCCATCACCGACAGTTCGCGGATGTCGTACCAGGAGTCGAAGCCGCGGGCGAGCATGCGCGGGCCACCGATGCCGACGAAGCGGGCGCCCGGAAAGCGGGTGCGCAGCGCGTCGACGAGGTCGGCACCGAGCTGGTCACCCGAGTCCTCGCCGGCGATCAGGGCGATCAGCGGAGCGTCGTTCGGAGCGGTGCTTCGCGGCATGCTGGTGGTTCTCCCCGCAGCGAGTGTCAGCGGGCGAGCGAGCGTTCGCTGCGGTCGATGAACTCGAGCATCTGGCGCACGTCTTCGCTCGTCTCGGCCTGGGCGAGCAACTGTTCGCGTGCTTCGGCCAATGGCAGGCCGGCCATGTACAGCGTGCGGTAGGCGCGCTTGATCGCGGCGATACGCGTGGTGTCGAAGCCGCGGCGCTTGAGCCCTTCGCTGTTGATGCCGCGCGGCCGGCCACGCGTCTCGTTGGCCATCATCACGAACGGCGGCACGTCCGAACCGACCAGGCAGCCCATGCCGATGAACGCGTGCGCGCCCACCTTGCAGAACTGGTGCACGCCGGAGTAGCCGGAGAGGATCGTCCAGTCGCCGATTTCGGCATGCCCGGCGAGTGCCGAGTAGTTGGAAAACACCACGTGGTTGCCCACCTGGCAATCGTGCGCGATGTGCACGTAGGCCAGCAGCCAGTTGTCGTTGCCGATCCGCGTGATGCCGCCACCGTCGCCCGTGCCGCGGTTGATGGTGACGAATTCGCGGATGAGGTTGCGGTCACCGATGATGACCTCGGTACGCTCTCCCTGCCACTTCTTGTCTTGCGGCGGTCCGCCGATGGAAGCGAACTGCGAGATGCGGTTGTCGCGGCCGATGACGGTCGGGCCCTCGATCACGACGTGCGGGCCGACCGTCGTGCCCTCGCCGATGACCACTTCCGCGCCGACGATGCTGTACGCACCGATGGCGACGTTGTCCGCGATGCGCGCGGACGGATCGATCTGCGCGGTGGGGTGGATCATTTGTCGCTCCTTGCGGCGCACATGAGTTCGCAGCACGCGACCACCTTGCCATCGACCAGGGCCTTGGCTTCGAACAGGCCCATGCCGCGGATGAGGCGCTTGAGCGAGACTTCCATGCGCAGCTGGTCGCCGGGTGCCACCACGGCGGAGAAGCGCGCGTTGTCGACCTTGACCAGGTAGAACAGCGGGCTGCCCGCGTTGCCGTCGATCTGGCTGGTGATCTGGGTCAGGAGGCCGGCGGTCTGTGCCATGGCTTCGACGATCAGCACGCCCGGCATCACCGGATGGCCGGGGAAGTGGCCCTGGAAGAACGGCTCGTTGATGGTGACGTTCTTGATCGCGGTGATGCACTTGCCCGGTTCGATCTCGATCACCCTGTCCACCAGCAGGAACGGGTAGCGGTGCGGCAGGAGCCGCTGGATCTGCTCCACGTCGACAGGGAGCGTCACGGCAGCTTTCAATTCGGTCATTGCCCTTTATCCTTTTCCAGCGCCGCCAGGCGGCGCGCGTACTCGTCGAGATGTTTCATGCGCGCCGCGTTGCGCCGCCACAGGCGGTTCTCCTGCAGCGGGGAGCCGGACGAGTATTCGCCGGGTTCCCTGATCGATGCCGTCACGAGGCTTTTCGCGGTGATGGTAACCCGGTCGGCCAGTTCGAGGTGGCCGAGGACGCCCGCGTTGCCGCCGATGAGGCAGTAGCGGCCGATCTTCGCGCTGCCCGCTACCGCCGAGCAACCGGCCATGGCGGTATGCGCGCCGATATGCACGTTGTGGGCGATCTGGATCTGGTTGTCCAGGCGCACGTCTTCCTCGAGCACGGTGTCTTCCAGCGCGCCGCGGTCGATGGTGGTGTTGGCGCCGATCTCGCAATCGTCGCCGATACGCACGCCACCCAACTGCGGCAGCTTCACCCAGTGGTCGCGGTCGAAGGCGATGCCGAAGCCATCGGAACCGATGACGGCGCCCGGGTGGACCAGCACGCGCTTGCCCAGGGTGACGCGGATCACCAGGGTGACGCGGGCGACCAGGCGGCTACCGGCGCCGACGACGCAGCCCGGGCCGATCGAGCAGTGCGGCCCCAGGACCACGCCGTCCTCGATGACGGCGCCGTCCTCGATGACACAGCAGGGGCCGACACTGGCAGTGGGATGGATACGCGCCGAAGGCGACACCACGGCGCTGACATGGATGCCGTGCGGAGCCGCCGCGTGCTTTTCGAACAGCGCGGCGATCTTCGCATAGGCGACGTAGGGATCTTTCGCCACCAGGGCCGCGCCCTTGCGCAGGGGCAGGGCGTCGGCGCCGAGGACCACGATGCCGGCCTGCGATTCCGCCAGTTGCGAGGTGTACTTGGGGTTCGACAGGAAGGTGAACTGGTTCGGGGTCGCCGCCGACAAGGTGCCGACGCCGTCCACGACGGTGGCCGGATCGCCATGCGCTTCCAGGTCGAAGCGGGCGGCCAGTTCGGCCAGGGTGAATTGCGGATTCCCGCTCACGGAACGCTCCCAAAAGAAAAGGGGTGGCGCTTGGCCACCCCCATGATTCTACAGGGTCTTCTGGAGACCGCCGTCAGAACGTATTGCCGAAGGTGAACTGGATGCGCTCGACGAAGCGGCTGTCGGCGTCCTTCTTACGGAACGGTACGGCGAAGTTGATGATCAGCGGGCCGATCGGTGCCTGCCACTGCAGCGACAGGCCCGTGGAGGCGCGCAGGTCGCTGGCGTCGAAGGAACCGTAGTCCTTGTAGACGTTACCGACGTCGACGAACCAGGACACGCGGGCCGTGTTCACGTCCTTCAGGAAGGGCAGGGGCAGGAAGACCTGCGCCGTGCCGAGCACCTTGAACGCGCCACCGACGGGCTGGCCGTAGCTGTAGTAACCGCCCGTGCACTGGCCCTTGCTGTTCGGCACCGAAGTCGTGCTGCCACCGTCGCACAGGCGCGGGCCGAGGGTGTTGTCCTGGAAGCCGCGCACGTCGCGCACGCCGCCGGCGTAGTAGTTCTCCCAGAACGGGAACTCCACCTTGTCGCCCTTGCTGTAGAGCTTCGCGCCACGGGTACCGTCGGCATTGATGGCGTAACCGTCGTTGTCGTAGGTCTGGCCGTAGGTCTTGCCATAGCCGATCTGGCCGTCGAGGTAGAGCACGAAGCCCTTGCCGACCGGCCAGTAGTGGTTAGCTTCACCGAACAGCTTGTAGAACTGCACGGTGGAGCCCGGCAGCGCGCCCGAGATCGAGGCGGTCAGCTGGCCGCCGCGGGTCGGCGCCCAGTAGCTGTTACGGGTGTCATGCGTGTAGCCCAGGCTCGACGTCCATGAATGGATCGTCTTGTTGCCCAGGGCGTTCTGGTAAGCCACCAGCTGCTGCGGCGTGTAGAACGACGTGTTGATCAGGTTGGAGCTGACGCCGAGGCTGGTCGACACCGAGTCGAAATCGGTGATGGGGATCGACAGCGTGGTTTCGAACGACTTCGTGCTGTAGGTGTAGTTCGCCAGATCGGTGTCGCCGTAATCCAGCTTGCTGTAGCCCAGGTTGTAGCCGATCTGCACACCCGAGTCGGTCAGGTAAGGATTGGTGTAGCTGGCGTTGACGCGCTTGTAGTACGTGCTCGTTTCAGCGCCGATCGAGAAGCGGTCGCCGGTACCCAGGAAGTTGTTCTGCGAGACCGAGGCCGACAGGATGATGCCGGAGTACTGCGAGTAGCCGACGCCGAACATCAGCGAGCCCGCCGACTGCTCTTCGACCTTCGCGGTGAGGTCGACCTGATCGACGGTGCCCGGCACCAGCGCCTTGTCGATGTCCACGGTCTTGAAGTAGCCCAGGCGTTGCAGGCGGGTCTTCGAACGGTCGATCGCGCCTTGCGAGTACCAGGCGCCTTCGAGCTGGCGCATTTCACGGCGCAGCACTTCGTCTTCCGTGCGGGTGTTGCCCTGGAAGACGACGCGGCGGACATACACGCGCTTGCCCGGCTCGATGAAGAGCGTGAGGTCGGCGGTGCGCTTGTCCTTGTCGAGCTTCGGAATCGGCGTGACCTTCGCGAAAGCGTAGCCGATGTTGGCGAGGATGCCCTTGATCGCGTCGGTGCTGGCCTCGATGGCGCCACGGTTGAAGGTGTCGCCCTTGTGGATGAAGACCAGTTTGCGCAGGGTGTCTTCCGGCAGGATCAGTTCGCCGAGCAGCTTGACGTCGGAGACGGTATAGACCTCGCCTTCCTTCACGCTGGCGTCCACGTACATGGCGCGCTTGTCCGGGCTGATCGCCACCTGCGTGGAATCGATGCCGAAGTCGGCGTAGCCGCGGTTCATGTAGTAGTTGCTGAGCTTTTCCAGATCGCCGGAGAGCTTCTCGCGCGAGTACTGGTCGTCCTTGGAATACCAGGACAGCCAGTTGGAGGTGTTCGACTCGAAGCCCTTGCGGATGTCCTTGTCGGCGAAGGCCTTGTTGCCGATGACGTTGATCTCCTTGATCTTCGCCGCCTTGCCTTCGCGGATCTCGATGTCGATCGCCACGCGGTTGCGATCGAGGCGGGTGACATGCGGGTCGACCGAGACGTTGTACTTGCCGCGGTTGTAGTACTGGCGGATCAGTTCCTGCTGCACGCGGTCGAGCGACAGGCGGTCGAAGGTCTCGCCCTCGGCCAGGCCGATTTCCTTCAGGCCCTTGCGCAGGTCGTCTTCCTTGATGTCCTTGTTGCCGCGCAGCGTGAGCTTGGCGATGGCCGGACGTTCGACGACCTTGATCACCAGGATGTCGCCCTGGCGGTCGAGTTCGACGTCGCTGAAGAACTTGGTTTGGTAAAGGGCGCGAATGGCGGCTTGCGCCTTGTCGTCGCTCAGGGTTTCACCCTTCTCGATCGGAAGGTAGCTCAGCACCGTGCCTTGCGCGATGCGCGTAAGGCCGTCGATGCGGATGTCGGAAACGACGAACGGCTCGAAGGCAAGCGCATTGGCGGACAGGGAGGCAAGCAAGATCAGGGCGGCGATACGCTTCATCGTCGATTCCGTTGGGTTAATTCCAGCCGACGGCGGACGAGGCCGGCGACCGAAGAGGAGCACGCGCAGGACTCATGCCCTGCGTCGTTCGGCGCAGGACGCGCGAGCGCCCGTAGCCTGGGTGATGCGGTGAGTGGGTTCCGCGCAACGCGTGAATCCCCCGTCACGAGACGAGCATTCGCTGGATGTCGTTGAAGAACGCCAGCCCCATCAACGTGAACAAGAGGACGATACCCACGTACTGGCCGGCGATCATGGTGCGTTCGCTGACCGGGCTGCCTTTGATCAACTCGATAAGGTAATACAGCAGGTGTCCACCGTCCAAGACCGGGATGGGCAGGAGGTTCAAGATCGCGAGGCTCAGCGACACCAGGGCCAGGAAGTTCAGGAACCAGCCAAGGCCACGATTGGCGGAATCGTTGGCGACCTGGGCGATGCCGATGACACCGGAGAGGTTCTTGGTCGAGGCCTCGCCGGAGAGCATCTTGCCGATCAGGTTGAAGGTGGACGCGGTGCCCGTCCAGGTGGCGCGCAGCGACTCGCTGAAGGCGCGCGCGGGTCCGTAGCGCAGCGTGGCCTCTTCCATGGGGCGGGGTGCCACGCCGATCAGCCAGCGGGTGGGCTGGCCCTGCTCGGACTTCATCCGGGCGGTGATCTCGAACGTCTTCGGCTGCCCGTCGCGCTGGACGGTGACGGCGATCTTCGGTGATATCGCGGCTTGTTCCGGCACCAGCTTGGTGAAGTCGCCGAAGTCGGACACCGGCTTGCCGTTGACGGACAGGATACGGTCGCCGACACGCATGCCGGCGAGGGATGCGGGATCGCCGGGGACCACCTGGCCCACGATGGCCGGGAGTTGCAGGCCGAGGCCGAGCTGGGTGAACCGCTTGCCGATGTCGCCGTTGGCGTTGAGGTTCTGCAGGGGGAGCACGACGTCGCGCTGGGCGCCATCGGTACCGGTGACCCGCACCGGGAGCGGATCGGTGCCGAGCAGGCCGTTGGCCAGCACCTCGGTGGCCTCGCTCCAGTTGCCGACCGGATCGCCGTTCATGGCGACGATGCGGTCGCCCGGGCGGATGCCGGCCACGGCGGCGACGCTGCCCGGTTCCGCGGTGATCACGGGGGCTACGTCAGGCTTGCCGATCATGTACATCGCCCAGAACGCGGCAATGGTGAAAATGAGATTGAAGGCCGGGCCCGCCGCGACGATGGCAATGCGCTTCCAGACCGACTTGCCGGTGAACTCCTCGTCGCGCTGGGCGGGCGAGACATCGCCTTCGCGGGCGTCCAGCATCTTGACGTAACCGCCCAGGGGGATCGCCGCGATCTGGTATTCCGTGCCGTCCTTCGCCACGCGGCGCCACAGCGGGCGGCCGAAACCCACAGAAAAGCGGAGTACGCGCACGCCACAGCGGCGCGCGACCCAGTAGTGGCCGAATTCGTGGAAGGTCACCAGTACGCCGAGCGTAACCAGCAGCCAGAACACGGAACCTAGGACAGGACTCATCGGAGAGAGAGGGTCTCGAATAAAAAAACGTTTGGGTGGAGCGAGTTTAGCAGTAAGCGCGGTGAAGCACGTCCCGGGCCACCCTGCGTGCTTCGGCGTCACGTTCCACAAGGGACTGGACATCGACCACGGGTTCGGCCGGCAGTTCCTCAAGTACCCGTTCGACGAGCTCCGCGATGCCGAGGAAGGGGAGGGTTTCCGCAAGGAAGGCCTCGACCGCCACTTCGTTGGCCGCGTTGAGGATGGCCGTGGCGTCGCCGCCCGTCCGCAAGGCCTCGAAGGCCAGGGCGAGGCAGCGGAAGGTATCGGTGTCGGGCGCCTCGAAGTCGAGGCGGGCATGGGCGGCGAGATCCAGCGGAGCCACGCCCGCCTCGATCCGCTCCGGCCAGGCGAGCGCGCAGGCGATGGCCGTGCGCATGTCGGGGTTGCCCAGTTGGGCCAACACCGAGCCGTCGACGTAGTCGACCATGGAATGGACCAGGCTCTGCGGGTGCACCACCACTTCGATCGCGTCCACCGGCGCGGCGAACAGGTGGTGGGCTTCGATCACCTCAAGGCCCTTGTTCATCAGCGTGGCCGAGTCGACGGAGATTTTCCGGCCCATGGACCACTTGGGATGGGCACAGGCCTCGTCCGGCGTTATCGCGCCGAGGTCGGCGCGCGTGCGGCCGCGGAACGGGCCGCCCGAGGCGGTGAGGACGAGCCTGCGGACGCCCGAGCGCCGCAGGTCGGGCCGCCCGCCCGGCAGGCACTGGAAGATCGCGTTGTGCTCGGAATCGACGGGAATGAGTTCGCCGCCGCCCTGGCGCAACGCCTCGAGCAGCAGGGCCCCGCCCATCACGATGGATTCCTTGTTGGCCAGGAGCAGGCGCTTGCCAGCGCGCGCGGCGGCCAGGGTCGAATCGAGTCCCGCCGCGCCCACGATGGCGGCTACGACGGTGTCGCACAGCGGGCCTGCCGCGGCCCGGGTGGCCGCTTCATGTCCCGAGGCGATGTCGCAGCGCACGCCGGCCGCGGCCAGGCGCCGGGCCAGGTCCGCCTCCATCGACGGGTCGGCCACGATGGCGAGATCGGGCCGGAAGCGTTCGCACAGCCGGGCCAGCGCGGCACTGTCGCGGTTGGCCGCCAGCACGCTGGCGCGGAAGCGTTCCGGATGGCGAGCGATGACATCGAGCGTGCTGCCGCCGATGGAGCCGGTGGCGCCGAGCACGGCGACCTGGCGGATGGCCATGGCTCAGAGCCCCAGCAGCAGCTTGCCGGCGGCGAACACCGGCAGCGCGGCGAACACGCTGTCGAGGCGGTCGAGGAGCCCGCCATGACCGGGGAACAGATCGCCCGAATCCTTCACCTCGGCGTGGCGCTTCATGAGGCTTTCGAATAGGTCGCCGACGACCGCGATCGCCACGGTGACCACGCCCAATACGGCGAGGCCGGCCAGTTGCCAGCCTTCGCGCACCCCGAGCAGGAATCCGCCAAGCAACGTGACGAGGCCGCCGGCCACGATGGCGCCATAGACGCCGGCCCAGGTCTTCCCCGGGCTGATCCGCGGGGCGAGCTTGCGCTGGCCGAAATGGCGGCCGCTGAAATAGGCGCCGGTATCGGCGAACCAGACGATCACGAGCGAAAGCAGGGTCCACCAGTTGCCGCGTTCGCCGCTGTGCATGAGGACCGCGGCGGCCAGGGTCGGCACGATCACGAAGGCGCCCACGCCCAGCTTGAGCATGCGGTTCTCGGCGTTCGGCGCCGCGGCGAAGGTGAAGTGGCGCAGCCAGAAGCAGCAGCCGATCCACCAGGCCACGCCTGCCAGCGTCACCACGGTGAGCAGGCCCGGCGTGCGCACGAGCAGCAGAGCGACGAACGTCGCGGCGGCGACACCGGCGACGATGCCGCGGCCGACCGGCGTGCGGCACCCGGCCAGCAGGCTCCACTCCCACGCGGCGCCGACGAAGACGATGGCGACCAGCGCGGCGAAGAAGCCGGTGGGCGGCAGCAGGATCAGGGCCAGGACCAACGGAATGAGGATCGCGGCGGTGGTGATGCGTTGTTTCAGCATGGGGTTCCGGCGTCAGCCTTTGGCGACCTGTTCGCCGGTGCGCCCGTATCGGCGCTCGCGGCGGGCATAGTCGTCGAGGGCCTCGTCGAGGCAGGCCTGGTCGACGTCGGGCCACAGGGTGTCGGTGAAATAAAGCTCGGCATAGGCGATCTGCCAGAGCAGGAAGTTGCTCACCCGGCGCTCGCCCCCGGTACGGATGAAGAGGTCGAGCGGTGGCTGGTCGGCGAGGCAGGTGTAGCCGTGCAGGCGTGTTTCGTCGATGGCGTCAGCGCTGAATTCGCCGCGCCCGACGGCCTCGGCCGCGAGACGCGCTGCTCGCGCGATGTCCCAGCGCCCGCCGTAGTTCACCGCAACGTTCATGTTGAGCGCGGTGTTGGCGGAGGTCCGTTCCATCGCGGCGCGCATGCGCGCGCGCAGTTCGGGCGCGAAGGCGTCCAGATCGCCCACGAAGCGGATGCGCACCCCGTTGCCGTGCAATTCGTCCACTTCCCGGTCGATCGCCTTCAGGAAGAGCTCCATCAGGGCCGACACTTCAGTGGGCGGACGTCGCCAGTTTTCGCTGGAAAAGGCGAACAGGGTGAGCGAGGCGATACCGCGGCGGAGGCAGAACTCCACCGCTTCGCGCACGGCTTTCTGGCCGGCGTGATGACCGAACGTGCGCGGGCGCAGACGCTGTTTGGCCCAGCGGCCGTTGCCATCCATCACGATGGCGAGGTGGCGTGGCACCCCGGCTTCGGGCCTCGCTGCCATGGGTAGGGTCCGATGGCGCGTCAGAGCGCCATCAGCTCCTTTTCTTTTTCCTTCACCACGTCGTCCACTTCCTTGACGAACTTGTCGGTGAGCTTCTGGATATCGTCGTCGGCGCGCTTCTGGTCGTCCTCGGTGATTTCCTTGTCCTTGAGGAGCTTGGCCACGTGCTGCACGGCGTCGCGACGCACGTTGCGGATCGCCACTTTGGCGGCCTCGCCTTCCTTCGCCACGCTCTTGGCGAGCTCCTTGCGGCGCTCCTCGGTCGGCGGGGGGAAGTTCAGGCGGATGTCCATGCCCATGGTGGTCGGGGTGATGCCTAGATCGGAAGCCATGATGGCCTTCTCGATCGGACCGACCATGCTCTTGTCGAACGGCTTGACCGACAGCGAGCGTGCGTCCGGCGTGGTCACGTTGGCGACCTGGGACAGGGGGGTGGGCGTGCCGTAGTAGGGCACGACGATGTTGTCGAGGATCGAAGGATTGGCGCGACCGGTGCGGATGGTCTTCAGGTCGTGCTTGAGCGATTCGATACTCTTGCCCATGCGGGTCTGGGCATCGTTCTTGATGTCGTTGATCATGGACGTAATTCCGGTGGAACAGGTCAGCAAGCGAGTATAGCAGCGCAGGCGGCGCGACCGTGCCGCACCGCGCCAAGGAGGCTCCGGGACCCGCGGGGTCAGCCAGCGTCGACGAGGGTGCCGACCGGCTCGCCCCGCATGATCCTCATGAGGTTGCCGGCCTCGGTCATGTCGTAGATGCGCAGCGGCAGCTTGTTCTCGCGGCACAGGGCGATGGCGGCGGTGTCCATCACCTCCAGGCGGCGTTCGATCACCTGGTTATAGGTGAGGTGGTCGTATCGCTGGGCGGTGGGGTCGCGCTTGGGATCGGCCGAGTAGATGCCGTCGACCTTGGTCGCCTTCAGCAGCAGGTCGGCGCCGACTTCCACGGCACGCAGGGCGGCGGCGGAGTCGGTGGTGAAGAAGGGGTTGCCGATGCCCGCGGCGAACAGGGCCACGCGGCCCTTCTCGAGGTGACGGATCGCGCGGCGGCGGATGAAGTCCTCGCAGACCTCGTTGATCTTGATCGCGCTCATGGTGCGGGCTTCGCCGCCGAGCTTCTCGATGGCGTCCTGCATGGCCAGCGCGTTCATGACGGTGGCGAGCATGCCCATGTGGTCGCCGGTGACACGGTCCATGCCCGAGGCGGCCAGGCCGGCGCCGCGGAAGATGTTGCCGCCGCCGATGACGACGCCGACCTGCACCCCGGCGTCCCGTACTTCGAGGATTTCCTTCGCGAGCCGGCCGATCACCTTGGGATCGATCCCGTAATCCTCGCTACCCATGAGGGCTTCACCGGAGAGCTTGAGCAGGATACGGCGGTGGTTCAGCGGATTGCTCATGGGGATCTCCAGATTGTGTGGGGCAAAACGCTGGCAGTTTAGCGCGCCGGGAGGCATGACAGGAATGTGAAAAACTGTCGCGCATCGCGTTTTCGAAAGCGCCGGAAGGAAGAGCACTGGCAGGAGCACCGGCAGGGCACTGGCAAGGCTCTGGTGGGAGCCGACCCTGTCGGCGATCCCGCGGCAGCGGGCCAGGTCACGGCAAGCACCCATCGCCGACAGGGTCGGCTCCCACCAGGGCCAAATCGGCTTCCACCAGGACCACAAAAAAGGCCGCGATCGCTCGCGGCCTTTTTCTTCCATCAGGCGGGGAAGGCTTACGCCAGGCCGGCCTGCTTCATGACTTCGGCCGCGAAGTCGTCGACGACCTTCTCGATGCCTTCGCCAACGGCCAGACGCTGCACCGTGATGATCTCGGCGCCGGCCTTCTTCAGGGCCTCGGCGACGGTGATATCACCGTCCAGCACGTACGGCTGGCCGACCAGCGTGGCTTCGGCGAGGATCTTGTTGATCTTGCCGGTCACGATCTTGTCGAGGATGTCGGCCGGCTTGGCCTTTTCCTTGTCCGACATCTGGCTCAGCGCGATTTCCTTTTCCTTCTCGACGTAGTCGGTCGGGACGTCTTCCACCTTGATGAACTTGGGGTTCATCGCGGCGACGTGCATGGCGATGCCCTTGGCCAGCTCTTCCGAACCGCCCTTGAGGGTTACCAGCACGCCGATGCGGCCGCTGTGCGAGTACGCGCCGATCGGGCCGTCGTTCTCGACCTTCGCCATGCGGCGCACGTCGAACTTCTCGCCGATGGTGAGGGTGAGGGTCTTGGCGCCTTCCTCGACCGTGCCGTCGCCGAGCTTGGCCGCCTTCAGCGCTTCGATATCGGCAGCGCCGGATTCGAGGGCGACGTTGGCGACGTCCTTGGTGAACTGGATGAACTGTTCATTGCGCGAGGAGAAGTCGGTCTCGCTGTTGACTTCGACCAGGACGGCCTTGCCAGCCTTCTGGGCGACGGCGATCAGGCCTTCGGCGGCGACGCGGTCGGCCTTCTTGTCCGCCTTGGCGAGGCCGTTCTTGCGCAGCCATTCCATTGCCGCTTCGATGTCGCCGTTGTTTTCGACGAGTGCCTTCTTGCACTCCATCATGCCTACGCCGGAACGCTCACGCAGTTCCTTGACGAGGCCCGCGGTGATCTCAGCCATGGTAATTCCTCAATGATTTGATGGGCGCCGCGGCGGTGGTGCCGCGGCGCCGGATGAAACGGAAGAGCGTGTTACGGGGTGGGGCGCTTACGCGCGGCCACGACCACCGTCACGGCCGCCTTCGCGACGCGGTGCACCCTTCTTGGCCGGGGCGCCACGACGCTCGCCACGCGGGGCTTCGTCCTTGGCGACCGGGTTGCCTTCCTCGTCCAGCTCGACGAACTCGTTCGCGTCGCCACGGGCGGCGTTCGGCGAAGCGGCCTTGCCTTCCAGGATGGAGTCGGCGGCGGCGCGGGCGTACAGCTGGATGGCGCGGATGGCGTCGTCGTTACCCGGGATGGCGTAGTCGACGAGGGCCGGGTCGTAGTTGGTATCGACGACGGCGACGACCGGGATGCCGAGCTTGCGGGCTTCCTGGACGGCGATGTCTTCGTGGCCGATGTCCACGATGAAGAGGGCGTCCGGCAGGCGGTTCATGTCCTTGATGCCGCCCAGCGAGTTCTGCAGCTTGTCGCGCTCGCGGCGGCGGGCCAGCACTTCGTGCTTGACCAGGCGCTCGAACGAACCGTCGGTCTCGGCGGCTTCGAGTTCCTTCAGGCGGGCGACCGATTGCTTGACCGTGCGGAAGTTGGTCAACATGCCACCGAGCCAGCGGGCGGTGACGAACGGCTGGCCGGCGCGCGCGGCTTCCTCGGCGAGGGCTTCACGGGCCGAACGCTTGGTGCCGACGAACAGGATGGTGCCGCCCTTCTGGGCCAGGCCCGAGAGGAAGTTCATCGCGTCGGTGAAGAGCGGAAGCGTCTTCTCGAGGTTGATGATGTGGATCTTGCCGCGGGCGCCGAAGATGTACGGAGCCATCTTGGGGTTCCAGTAGCGGGTCTGGTGGCCGAAATGGACGCCGGCTTCCAGCATCTCGCGCATGGTGACTTGTGCCATGGAATTACTCCTGGGCGAACCGCTCGAGCGGTTCTATGGGGGTTGGGACCTCCACGCATCCCCGGCTTCGACCCGGCCTACCCGCGGCGCCTTTCGCGACGACGGGAGGACGGGCACCCCGAAGGCGGTGCCGATGCGTGTGTGGCGTTAAAAGCGAATGCCTTGCGCCGGGCCAAGGGTGGCTTCGTGCGGTTACAATCGCGCTTCGATTCGCCGCCGCGGTCATCTGAGAATGACTTCGCCGGACAGCAAAACTCGCTAATTGTAGCCCCTGGACCCGCCCGGCCGCAAGCCAAGGGTGGATTTCCAGCGGGGTCGCCGCCACCTCGGGTGGCAGGCCCAATACCCTGAGGGCAAAGGAAAAAGAGAACCCATCATGGCAGTCGTACCGAAGACCCCCGAAGAAATCCAGGCCATGCGCGAGGCCGGCCGCCTGGCCGCCGAGGTGCTGGCCATGCTCGTGCCGCACGTGAAGCCGGGCGTCACCACGGAATACCTCGACCAGCTTGCCCACGATCACATCGTGAACGTACAGAAGGCGATTCCCGCCAACGTCGGCTACCGGGGCTACCCGAAAACCACCTGCACGTCGGTCAACCACGTGATCTGCCACGGCATTCCCAGTCCGAGCAAGGTCCTGAAGGACGGGGACATCGTCAATATCGACGTCACCGTGATCAAGGACGGCTGGCACGGCGACACCAGCCGCATGTACTTCGTGGGCACGCCCAGTGTCCTGGCGAAGCGTCTGGTGGACACCACGTTCGAGGCGATGATGAAGGGTATCGAGGCGGTCAAGCCGGGCGCGACGCTGGGCGACGTGGGCGCCGCGATCCAGAAGCATGCCGAGTCGGCGGGTTTCTCGGTGGTACGCGAGTACTGCGGCCACGGCATCGGCAAGGTTTACCACGACGAGCCCCAGGTGCTGCATTACGGGCGTCCGGGCACGGGTCTGGAATTGAAGCCGGGCATGACCTTCACCATCGAGCCGATGGTCAACGCGGGCAAGCCACAGACCAAGTCCTTGCCTGACGGCTGGACGGTGGTCACCAAGGATCATTCGCTGTCGGCGCAGTGGGAGCACACGATCGCGGTGACCGAGGACGGCTTCGAGATCCTCACGCCTTGGCCGGACGCCGCCTGACGCGCCACCGGCGGAGGCCTGCCTGGCCTTCGTCCGTTCCACCCATCCACCACAGAGGGCCCCGACGTGACGCTGCCATCGCTTCCGCGCCTGCCCGCCGTGGTACCCCGCTCGGGTGTGTCGTCCGAAGCGCGGCGTTCGCTCCGGCAACTGCTCGGCGACGTCGACCGTGCGCTCACCGTCGCCTTCCACGACGGTGAGGATGCGTCCGCGCTGGCCCGCCGCCGGGCCGAGATCGTCGAACGCATCGTCGTCCACACCTGGGGCGCCTGCCTGGGCGACATGGCCGCCGCGGCGCTGTTCGCCGTGGGCGGCTTCGGCCGCGGCATGCTGTTTCCCCGATCGGACGTGGACTTGCTCGCGCTGGTCGGCGAAAGCTCCCCCGCGCTTTACCGCGCCCTGGAAAATTTCTTCGCCTGTCTGTGGGATATCGGCCTGAAGCCAGGGCACGCCGTGCGCACGACGGAACAGTGCCGTGAGCTGGCGGCGCGCGACCTCAGCGTCTTCACCAGTCTCCTGGATGCGCGGCGGCTGGCGGGCTGGCCCATCCTCGGCAACGAACTCCGCGGCATCCTCGACGACCCCGCGGTCTGGCCGCCCCGTCCCTACCTGGCCGCGCGCCTCGCAGAGCGCGATGCGCGGCACGCGCGCTACGACGACACGGCGCAGAACCTCGAGCCCAACCTGAAAGACGGTCCGGGCGGATTACGCACGCTCGACGCCATCCGCTGGCTCGGACGACGATTGGCCGATGCGCCGGATTTCGACGCGATGGTGGCCGAAGGCCTGCTGGAACCGGTGGAGGCGGCCCGGCTGACCCGCGCCGAAGAGACCCTGCGCCGCTATCGCTATGCTCTGCACCTGGAGGCGGGGCGTGCGGAGGAGCGCCTGTTGTTCGATTACCAGCGCGCGCTGGCCGCGCGGCTCGGCTTCGAGGACGAGCATGCGAAGAACCTGGGCGTCGAGCAGTTCATGCAGGGCTACTACCGCGCCGCCACGCAGATCGAGCGCTCCGGGACGCAACTGGTGGAGCGCTTCGAGGAGATGCTCGACCCGGTGATGGAACCCCTGCCGGTCGGCAGTGATTACGTACGCTATGGCGCGCGCATCGCACTGCGCAATCCGCACCTGTTCATACGCCGGCCTTCGGCGCTGGTGGAAATCTTCATCGCGCGCCTCGACGAACCAGGCATCGCCGGGTTCACCGCGGAAACCATGCGGCGCATCCAGCACGCGGTGTCGGCGCATGGTGAATCGTTGGCGGACGATCCGCAGGTGCTCAGCGCCTTCCTCTCGCTGCTCCGCCGCGGCGCGCCCGCCGTGGAAGCATTGTGGCGGATGAACCGTCATGGCCTGCTGGCAGCGGTGCTACCAGCCTTTGGCAAGGTCGTGGGGCGCATGCAGTACGACCTGTTCCATGTCTACACCGTCGACGAACACACGCTGCGCGTGTTGCGTAACGTCGCGCGCTTCGCCGACCCCGGCGCGCGGCGCGAGTTTCCCATCGCGTGCGAAATCTGGCCGCATGTGGAGAAACCGGAACTGTTGCTGTTGGCCGCGCTGTTCCACGACATCGCCAAGGGACGCGGCGGCGATCACTCCGTTCTGGGCGAGGAAGACGCGCGAGCCTTCTGCGCACGGCTAGGGCTTCCCGGGGAACAAGTGGAGCTGGTCGCCTGGCTGGTCCGCCACCATCTGCTGATGAGCACGACGGCGCAGCGCCAGGACATCACCGATCCGGACGTGGTGCACCGCTTCGGTGCCGTGGTGGAAGACTGGGAACACCTCGACCACCTCTACCTGCTGACGATCGCCGACATCATCGGCACCAGTCCCAAGCTGTGGAACGCATGGAAGGACCGCCTGCTCGCGGACCTCTACACGGCCACGCGTTTCGCCTTGCGCAGCGACCTCACGCCGCCCGGACACGCCGGCATGCGGGTGCGCGAATGCCGCGACCGCGCCCTGGGCATGCTGGTGGCCGAGCACGTCGCCGCGGACGACATCGCGAAGGTGTGGGCCGAGTTCCCCGACACGAGCTTCCTGCGCCACCGGCCGGAGCAGATCGCCTGGCAAACCGCGGCCATCCTGCGTGCTCACGGCGCCACCCCGCTGGTGGAGGTACACCCGTTCTCGGTGCGCGGCAGTACGGAACTCTTCATCTATACGCCCGATCGCGATGGCTTGTTCGCCACCGTGACGGCGGTGCTCGACCGCCTGCGTTTCTCCGTGGTGGAAGCGCGCGTTCTCGTGTCCAGCACGGGCAAGGCGCTCGACACCTTCCTCTTGCTCGAATCGGACTCGCAGGCGCCCGCGTCGCTGCAACGGTCCGAAGAGCTTCGCGCACGCATGCTGCGCGCGCTCGAACAACCGGCGGGGCAGGGGCCACCGAAGCGCAGCCTGTCGCGTCACTTGCGTCACTTCCAGATGGCGCCGCGCGTCGAGTTCGTCGATGCGGGCGAACGCACGCAGCTCGCACTGGTGTGCACCGACCGCCCCGGCCTGCTCGCCGCGGTGGCACAGGCGCTGGCCGAGGCTGAAGTGCGCGTGCATGATGCGCGCATTGCCACGTTCGGCGAACGCGTCGAAGATTTCTTCCAACTCACCGATCGCAACAATGCGCCGCTGTCGCCCGAACGCCGGGAGATCCTGCGGGCGTGCCTGTTGCGCCACATCGGTTCCGAAAGCCCCAGGACTCCCCACCATGCAGATGCAAACGCTTGAATCCCTGATCGACAGCGCCTTCGAGCGCCGCGCCGACCTGACCCAGAACGAGATCGAAGGTGACCTCCGTGAAGCCGTGGAGCAGGTGCTCAACCTCCTGGAATCCGGCGAGCGCCGTGTGGCCGAACCCGATGGCAACGGCGGGTGGAAGGTCAACCAGTGGTTGAAGAAGGCTGTGTTGCTTTATTTCCGCATGAACGGCAACCAGGTCGTCGACGGTGGCCCTTCGAGCGCATTCGACAAGGTGCCGTTGCGCTTCACCGAAGGCGACGCGACCGAATACGCGGCGCTCGGCGCGCGCGTGGTGCCGGGCGCGTTGGTGCGGCGTGGGGCGCATGTCGCGAAAGACGTGGTGCTGATGCCGAGCTACACCAACATCGGTGCCTATGTCGGTGCGGGCACGATGGTCGATACCTGGGCCACGGTCGGTTCCTGCGCCCAGATCGGCGCGAACGTGCACCTGTCAGGCGGCGTCGGCATCGGCGGCGTGCTCGAGCCGTTGCAGGCCAACCCGACGATCATCGAGGACAACTGCTTCATCGGCGCACGTTCTGAGGTGGTCGAAGGCGTGGTCGTGGAGAAGGGCTCGGTGATCGGCATGGGCGTGTTCCTGGGCCAGTCCACGCGCATCTACAACCGCGCCACGGGAGAGATCAGCTACGGGCGCGTGCCCGCGGGCAGCGTCGTCGTCTCGGGTAGCCTGCCGGCGAAGGACGGCAGCCATAGCCTCTACGCGGCGGTCATCGTGAAGCAGGTGGATGAGAAGACCCGCTCGAAGACCGGCATCAACGAACTCCTGCGCAGCGGCGACTGATCCATGACGATCACGGTATATGGCTTGCCCAGCTGCGACACCTGCAAGAAGGCGCGAAACTGGCTCGCCCGCTTCGACGTGGCGCACGAATTCGTCGACTACCGCGCGAACCCGGTGCCTCCCGCCATGCTCAAGGCGTGGGCGGTGAAGCTCGGCGGTTGGGAGAAATTGGTCAACAAGGCTTCGACGACATGGCGCACGCTCTTGCCGCAGCGCAAGGACCCGCGGTCCGACCCGGAGTGGACACTCTTGCTGAAGGAATATCCGGCCTTGATCAAGCGCCCGGTAGTGGTGGAGGGCGACGAGGTGACGGTCGGCTTCAGTGACAATGCGTTCAAGAAGCGCTTCGGGAAGTAGCTTTCAGCCGCTCTTCCCACCTTACAAGCGCATGACCGGCCCGCTGCGCTGCATGGCCATCTGCTGGGACTGCTGCATCTCCTGCTGTTGTTGCTGGACCTGCATGGCCTGCTGGTCCAGCTGCATGGCCTGGGCGAGGCTCTCCTCCCTGGGCGGCGCGGGCGTGTCCATCGACACGGCGATCGGGCTGCCGCGGCGCGTGCCGTCGAAGACGATGTGGCGCTCCTCGATCTCCACCGCCGGGAGGCGGTCGGGCCGGTGGATGCCCGCGTGGCGGGCGCGCAGGGCGACCTCGGCGGCCTTGTCGTCGGAGACTTCCATCGGCAACTGGTTGCGGATCGCGGCGTAGAGCGGGTCGTCGCCCGGTTTCGGCAAGGTCGAGCGGGGCCTGTGTGCGGCCAGCGGGTGCGGGGACTCGATGTGCCGGCCGGGGTCATCCGGATGCATGGCCTCGCGGGCGGCGGCGCGTTCCTGGCGTAGCCGGTAGGTGTCTTCCAGGCGCTGCCGCACCGCCGGGTCGGTGACGTCGTCCATCTGGTCCAGGCGCACGCCGATCGTCGGCTGCGCATGGTGGATCTCCACCCAGGCGCCCTCGTGGTCGCGGGCGTAGTAGTGGTCGGTGCGGCCGATGAGGTTCGGCGCGGCGTGCGAGCGTTCGTTGAACGCGCCCAGATAGGCGGCGCCCATGTCGCGCGCGTAGGCGGCGCGTTCGGCCACCGGCATGTCCTGCGCGGTGACGAGGTTCAGCAAGGTGTCCTTGCCGCGGTGCAGGCCGAGCGCGTCGTTGTTGAGCAGGCTCGACCAGACTTCTTCGACGTGGGCTTCGCGAAGGGTTTCGGTATCCACGACGTCGCCCGGGGCGGCGAACTGTTGCCGTCGTACGACCTCCACCTCGCCGGCGTGGCGGGCGGCTTCGAGCAGCTTGCGCGGGGTCCAGGCGTCGGCGTCGACCTCGATGAGGTTGAACGATTGCTCGTGGGCATCCTGGATCTCCTTGGCCGGCAGATTCAACGCAAGATGCGTCTGCCCCTTTTTCATCCATTGGGCGCGGTAAGCCAGGTCGTTCTGGATCAGATCGACACCGAAGTCGTCCCACTCCCGCTCGCTGAGCACCTTTCCGTTGTGCTCGCGGGCGTAGTTCTGCGCGTAGAGGTTCGCCGTCGCCCCGGGCATGTTGTCGTGGCGGACCACGCCCAAAGCGAGACGGCCGTAACCGTCGTTGCCCGGCAGTTCGGCCAGGTAGTTCCAGTACAGCTCGCGGTTCCTCTCTCTTGCGTAATGCTTGAGGATGTCCAGGTCTTTCTGACTCAAGCCCGAGGGCGCACTCATCGATCCATCTCCGCCTCATGCAACAAACGGCGGATGCGCGTCTCGATCCGTTGCCAGTCCGGCATCATCAGGCGCTGGTAGTGCAAGTTGACCATGGCCTTGTACTCGGGGATGAAGAACTCATGGCTACATCCAGCGCGCCGGAACACTCCGGGGATCTTGACCAGACGCCCGTTCTGCAGGCGCACCCCATCGGGGATGACTTGCGGCGAACACTTCAGCACCGTGCGCGGGAGGCCGTCCTCGCCCAGGTCGAGGTACCAGTCGTCGTTCATCGAGCTCTCCGGTTCGGCGGCGCGCGTGGCCGGACCGTACACCTCGATGTAGTAACGTCGCAGCTTGTCGAAATCCGTGTAGTACGGTGTCAACCCATGCACGGGTGCGCCCTTGATGCGCAGGTCGAGGTTGTCCGCCGGATCGGCCCGCTGCGCTGGGTCCGACGGATTGAACGGTTCGATGGATCGCCGTGGAAGCACCCGATACTGCTCGTCGCTCAGCCGGTCCAGGTACGACACGTTGATGCGCAGGGATGCAAGGAACCGATTGTTGTCCTTGTACATGTCGAAGCCATACGGCAGCGGCTCCAATGTCGGCCAATCCAGGACGAAGCCGAGTTCGGTGCGGCTCGCACTTGGCTGATGGTGACCGTTGAACAGCTTCGATAGCAGCCGGAACCGGTAGGGCCCGAGGCAGACGATCTTCGACCCTTCCGGATCTCGATCGGGGTTGCCCAAGCCGCAATCGCGGAATGGCGATGGTTCGGCGGCCACCTTCTGCGCCGGTACGGAGCACCCGGCGACCAACGAAGCCAGCAGCACGGCCAGGGGTTTCGGAAACGGCATGGGCTCTCCTTGAGCGGGAACGGGTGGCGCTGGCGCGATGTCGCGGGTCGCCATGACCCGGCAACGCATGGCATGCGACAGGGAGGGGGCGAACACCGCTTGCTCGCCCGCGCGCAGGGCCAGCAAGGCGTTGGCGTCCGCGCGGGGATAGAGCGGCCGGAACGCGCCGCATCGCGAGGCCGCGTGCCGGTCGATGGCGGTGGCCTCACGCACGGCCAGCGCACGATCGCACGGCGCCTGCACGGCGAGCATGCCGAACCGGTGCATCAGCGCCGCCGCGGTGCGTCCATAGGCGTCGTAGAGCGTGGCGAGGCTCCGGACCGAGGCCAGGCAACGGAAGTGGCCGTCGGTCCGTTGCAGGCACGGCAGCGGAGGAAGCAGGTCCAGGCCATGGATGACGATGACCGCGCGCCCGTCGCGCACCCGGTCGAGCCACTGCGTCACGAAGGCCTCGATCCACGGGACGGCGTCCTGTCGCCGGGCGTAGGGCACGTCCAGGTACACGGTGGTGCTTCCCGCCGAGGACAGCGGCCGCCGGGCACCGCGGGTGCCCGCGTCGAGGTCCGCGCCCGCGAAGGGTTCCAGCGGCGCGCGCAGCCGGGTACCGATGCGGCCCAGGGTGTCGCCGTCCAGCGCCGCCGCCTCGCGCAAGGCGTCCTGTGTCGCTGGCGTCAACGCCGGGTGGTGCGCGAGCACGGTGAGCACGCGGGAATCAAGCGACTCCCCGCTGACGGCGAGCAACCGCCACAGGTCGCCCGGCGCCGGTGGCACGGATTCGCCGGCCGCGCGCAGCACCTCGTCGAGGGCGGTCACCAGCGTACGGAACATGCCGCGCACGTGGCTGGCGTGCGCACGGTCGGTGCGATCGCGCTGCGGGTACCAGCACGCCGCCAGTGCATCGAGCGCCGACCGGTCCAGGCCCCAATCGGTCCAGGCGATCGCCAGCGGATTCCACGGGCGGCCGCCGCCGAACGGGGCGAGGCGATGCACGTCACCGAACGCCGCGCGCCAACCGGCCGTGGCGCCGTGCATCGCGCCGTCAAGGTCGATGACCAGCAGCGGCCCGCGGTTATCACGCACGGCACCCTTCAGCACCGCGTGGGTGGCGCCGTAGGCCGGTGCGGCCAGGAGCAGCGATTCGCCCGGGGGCAGGTGATAACGGCGTAGCCGGTGCGTGGTCAGGACCGGTTGTCCCGGTGCGCCCGGACCGCCGTGCGGCCAGTCCGCCGGCCCGAGGAAGGGCGGTCCGTTGGGCCGCGGGTAGCGCATGCGCGCCAGCCGCCAGAGGCGTACGACCCCGTACAACCAGACGGCCGGTGCCAGCGCCAGCCCGACGCCGCCCGCCCAGCGGATGCGCAGCGCGTACGGTGCGAAGGCGGGCAGGTCCAGCGCCTGCCAGTAGGCGCAGGCCAGGCCGAACCGCAGCGTGGTCAGTGGCAGGCCGAGCACCGCGAGGATGCACACGCCGGCCAGGTAAGGAGCGATCATCACCGCGCCCAGGCCTCCCAGGCCCGCTCCAAGGCGCCACACCAAAGGCATCATGCCGTTTCCAACACCGTCCGAAGCGCGGATGCTGCCACGATCGGTGACGAGAGATCAGGGGAGAGTCACGGAATGGCTTAAAACAAGTGGTTTCGACGCCGCCATGGTGTAGGCGCCGTCTTTTATCGGCTCCGGATTTTCGTAAACAGGCGACCGGTCGCAACTGTCGAAAAGGGTACGCCGCCGCGGTCCTCCGGGTAATCTTGACCGCCTGCCTCCGCGGTCACGGAACCATGTCCCCCGTCATTGCTCTCACTTCCGACCTCATACGCCGCCGTTCCGTGACACCCGACGATGCGGGATGCCTGCCGCTGATCGCGGCCCGCCTTGCTCAACGGGGGTTCCGCATCGAGCATCTCCGATTCGCCGACGTCGACAATCTTTGGGCAACCCACGGAAGTGACGGCCCCGTGCTGGCGTTCCTGGGCCACACGGACGTCGTGCCCACAGGCCCTGAGACGACCTGGCGCTCGCCACCGTTCGAACCGACCGAGCGCGACGGCATGCTCTACGGCCGCGGCGCGGCCGACATGAAGGGTTCCGTGGCGGCCATGGTCGTCGCCCTGGAGCGTTTCGTCACGGCACATCCGGATCATCCCGGCACCGTGGGCCTGCTGCTCACCAGCGACGAAGAAGGCGTGGCGCTGCACGGCGTGCGCGAGGTGGTCGATCATTTCGCCAGGACCGGCCAGCGCATCGACGCCTGTGTCGTCGGAGAACCGTCCGCGAAGGCGAAGCTCGGCGATCTCATTCGCGTGGGGCGTCGGGGTTCGCTATCCGGAACGCTGACGGTGCGTGGCGTGCAGGGGCACGTGGCCTACCCCGAGAAGGCGAAGAACCCGATCCATGCCCTTGCACCAGCGCTGTCGGCGCTGGTCGCGGAGTGCTGGGATGAAGGCAATGCCGACTTCCCTCCGACCTCGTTCCAGGTCTCGAACATCAACGCAGGCACGGGCGCGAACAACGTCATTCCCGGCGAACTGGTGGCCCTGATCAACTTCCGCTTTTCCACTGCGAGCACGGCCGAGGCGTTGCGGGAGCGCACCGAAACGATCCTGCGCGCCCATGGGATCGATTTCTCGATCGACTGGCATCTCTCCGGACATCCGTTCCTGGCCACGCCAGGGGGGCGCTTGCGCGAGGTCGTCGCCGGCGTCTGCCGCGACCTGTGTGGAATCGAGCCCGAGCAGAGCACGGGCGGCGGGACCTCGGACGGCCGCTTCATCGCGCCGATGGGCGCCGAGGTGATCGAACTCGGGCCGGTGAACGCGACGATCCACAAGGTGGACGAATGCGTGTCGGTCGCCGATCTCGAGCGCCTGCCGGATCTTTACGAGGCGATCTGCGAACGCATGCTGCGCTGAGAACCACGCCACGCGCATTCACGCCCATGGCCGACATCCCGCGGCCGTGATTGCCGACAGGCCGGCAAAGCGAGAAAGGCGAAGATCCCCCGGCTCGCTACGAGCGGCCCGAGGAACAGGCGATGGAATCATTCGCACGTAACGTCATGGCAACCTTGATCGCCGTCGGCGCGTGCCCGATGGCGTCGGCCATGACCCGGGATCGCACGAGCGTGGACGGCGTTCTGCTGCTCACCCTGGGCGATGAGGAAGACGTCGCCGAGGTTCGGCGGCTTCTCGGGGAATGGCTGGATGACGGGACACGGATCGCCCTGACCGGACCCGCTCCGGTGTTGGAACATGTCAGGCCAGACAGCGTCTATGCCTGGCCGTCGTCGAACACCATCGTGCTCGATCCCGGCGCCGGCCTCGGCATTTTCGGTGTCGACGCCCACGATACCGATCATCGGCTCGCGATCCTGATGAATTGGACATGGGTCGAGGCGGACATCACGGAACCCACGGCGCGCGTGCGCCGCGTCGTCGATAATTCCCTGCGAAAACTCGACGTGGCCTTCGACTTCTCGGCGGCGTCACCGTCTGCGGCATGCCGCACCGTTCGACGGAAGATGGCCTCGGTGCTGTTCGACGGACGCCTTGTCTCACGCGATGAGCAAAGAGCGTTCGCGAGCGAAATGAGGCGCTGGTGCCAGTACGGCGATCTTTCCGTGCATGTCGCGGCGCCACCCCAGTTCACCATTCAGCCTTTTCGTGGCACGGACGAGCCTTTGCTCACCCTCGTGACCGAATGGGCCTTGTTGCGTAATGAGGATCCGGTCCAGCCGGCGACGACGAGCTACCTCTTCTGGGTAAAGACGGTGAGCGAGGGCGGTGGTAGCGGATTCGGGCGTCGCGACGGCACCGAAGCCTATTTCGATGCCAGCGGCGGAGGACTGCACCGCTTGCTCGACGCATCCATTCACAGCGGGTGGGGCCCTGTCGCGCACGACGAATTGCTTACCGCGTGGCCACTCAACTCGACGTTCCCCAGCACCGGCAATACCCACGTCTTCGTCTGCGACGGCCCCGGTGAAGCGGGGTTGCCGAGTTGTCCGCGAAAGTTGCGGTTACGTACGTTGCGTCCCGCCGACTCCACCGATGGCGTGGTGACGGTATCGCTGGCCGAGCGGTTCATTGTCGGGGGCAACGCACAAGCAGGCATATCGGCCGATACGGCGGGGAAAATCACGCCAAGCATCAATTTCAGTCTTAATCTGGTGCGGGAGAGGATGGACGCGGGGCAATCGGAAATGCGTCTCGTGCAGACGAGGAGCAACACCGATACGGTGTTCTATCGAACCACGCGCTGGACGCCCGATGTTCCCGCGATCTACAGCTGGATCAACGCGCGTGCCCACCTAGGCAGCCTTGTCCAGGCCACGCCGCTGGCCTCGACACTGAACCCGCTCTACGAGATTCTCTGGGAGCTGCCGTTGCAAGATAATGCCGGGCGCAAACTTCCCTATCATGTGATTTACGAGGCCGGTTGGAACACCTGCTTCAATGGTCCCAACTGCGCGAATCACCTGCGTCCACCGGACCCTTCCTTGTCGGCGAAAGCCCGGGTCGCGTGGAAGGACCGCCTGGCGCTGATGATTCCCTACGATTGACGCGGGCTAGGGCCGTTTCGGAAACACCGCGATCATGCCCGCGTACGGCTTGGTCATGAACGCTGGCGCGCCGACGTAGCCGTCATCGGGCGTGTATGCCTGCGAAATCGTACCGTCGAGGAAGAGGGCATCGCGGCATCCGATCTCGTCGCGGAACAGGCGGGCGAAGCCGTGGAAGTTCACGGGCGCCCGGCTGACCACGAATACCACCTCGTGGGACGACTTCGCACAGACGCCGCTACGCCATTTCATGCTGTCCGAACCGTTGTCGAACTGCGTGTTGATCTCACCGTCGATCACCAGCATGGGACCGGACTGCGTGGCCCAGCGCGGTTTGCGGCCGGCGGCCCGGAACGCTTCGCTGGTGCGCACCTCGGCACTGCCGTCCTCGTACACGGCGAACACGCCGTTGGGTAGCAGCGAGAAGTTGCCCGATCGCGGGTTGCCATGGACGAGGTTCAGCGGAACGAGGGTCTTGCCATCTTCGACATACAGCCCGAGCGGCTTGAATTCGCGGTCGTAGATGCCGGCGTTGGTGGCGAACGCCAGATGGCGCCCCTTGGCTTCGGTCCACGCCTTCAGCGTTTCGAGGGTGCTGAAAGGTTGACCATTCTCCGGATTGCGCCAGTGAAGCTCGATGTCCTCGTCGCGCGTGTCCACGGTGACCACGAAATAGGACTGGCTGTCGAACACGACATCGCGGCCGTCGACGGCATCGGCCGGGTCCGCGCAACCGATCGCCAGTCCCGCGAGGGCTGCGAGGGCGAGGATGCGAAGGCCGACATGGCTGAACATTCGGGAGAGGAGAGGATGAAGCATCCACCGATGTTCGCCGGGGCGGCGGGGCAGTGCAAGGGCCGGTGACGCCGCTTTCGTGCGGACGGCGTAAACTTCGGCCTTTTACCCCGATCCCGTCACCGCCATGCCTTATACGCCTATCGTTGCCACGCTCGGCTACGTGTTGTCACCGGACGGCAAACGCGTCCTCATGATCCACCGCAACGCCCGCAAGGACGACCACCACCTGGGCAAGTACAACGGTCTTGGCGGGAAGATGGAGCCAGGCGAGGACATCGCCGCCTGCATGCGCCGCGAGATCAGGGAAGAGGCGGGCATCGAGTGCCTGGAAATGCGCCTGCGCGGCACCCTGAACTGGCCCGGGTTCGGCAAGCACGGCGAGGACTGGCTCGGCTTCATCTTCGTCGTGACCCGCTTCGAGGGAGCGCCGGCGGAGTCGAATCATGAAGGCGCGCTGGAGTGGGTGGCGCTGGAGAGTCTGCACGACCTTCCCATGTGGGAAGGCGACCGGCATTTCCTGCCGCTGGTGTTCGATGACGACCCGCGGCCGTTCCATGGGGTGATGCCGTATAAGGACGGCCGGATGGTGTCCTGGGATTTCACCCGGCTGTAGAAGCATCGCCGCTTAAGCGGCTTCCCACCCAGTCGCTGCACACACCGGATCTCAGTACCCCGAGTCGCTGCACACTGATATCAGCACCCTGAGTCGCGGGGCCCTGAATATCAGCACCCCGAGTCGCGGCACACTGAATATCAGCACCCTGGGTCGCGGCGCCTGGTGGGAAGCCGCTTCAGCGGCGATAGGCCCCGGCAGGGGCCCGTGCGAGGGCACTACCGAAGCCCAACGCCTCAGCCCGTTGTCTCGATCCGCTCCACGCGCCGCAGGCCACGCGGCAACACACCACCGCGGGTGGCGCGATTGCCGCCGTATTCGACCAGGTCGGCCCACCGCAGGGTGAGCTTGCGCTGCCCCGCGTACAAGGTGACCTCGCCCTTGCCTTCGGTGACCACGGCGACGCCGACCACGCGCTCTTCGCCCGAGGCCAGCTTGGTCTTGGGCACCTCGATGAGCTTGTTGCCCTTGCCCTTGTCCAGTTCCGGCAGTTCCGCCACCGAGAACATCAGCAGATGCCCTTCGCTGGTGACGACGACGATGCGGTCGCGCGAGGGATCGGCGGTGATCGCCGGCGCCAATACGCGCGCGCCGTCGCTAAGCGAGATGATCTGCTTGCCTGCCTTCTGGCGGCCCGTGAGCGCCTCGAAGCGGGTGACGAAGCCGTAGCCGAAATCGGTGGACAGGATGACGCGGGTATCGTTGTCCGCGGCGACCACGGCATCGAAGCGCGCGCCCGCCGGCGGACTGAACCGGCCGGTGAGCGGTTCGCCGTTGCCGCGGGCGGAAGGCAGCGTATGCGCCGGCGTGGCGTAGGCGCGGCCGGTGGAGTCGATGAAGGCCACTTGCTGCGTCGTGCGTGCACGCGCCACGCCGAGCAGGCTGTCGCCGTCGCGGTAGGAGAGCGCCTCGCCGTCGATGTCGTGGCCCTTGCCCGCGCGCACCCAGCCCTTCTGCGAGAGCACCACGGTGACCGGCTCGGACACGACCAGGGCGCTTTCGTCCAGTGCCTGGGCGGCGCTGCGCTCGATCAGCGGTGACCGGCGCTCGTCGCCGTACTTCTCGGCGTCGTTGCGCAGTTCGTCCTTGATGAGGCCCTTGAGCTTGGCCGGCGATTTCAGGAACACGTTGATGCGGGCGCGCTCTTCCTCGAGCTTGTCGCGTTCCTCGTTGATCTTGAACTCCTCGAGGCGCGCGAGCTGGCGCAGCTTCGTCTCGAGGATGTAGTCGGCCTGCTCGTCGTCCAGCTTGAAGCGCGACATCAGGATCGGTTTCGGCTCGTCCTCCGTACGGACGATGCGGATCACCTCGTCGATGTTGAGGTAGGCGATGCGCAGCGCTTCCAGCAGGTGGAGACGACGCTCCACGCGGCCGAGGCGGTGATTCAGGCGGCGGGTGACCGTGTCGGTACGGAAACGCAGCCACTCGCTGAGGATGACCTTCAGGTCCTTCACCTGCGGGCGGCCATCCAGGCCGATCATGTTCAGGTTGACGCGGAAGCTCTTCTCCAGGTCGGTCGTGGCGAAGAGGTGCTGCATCATCTCTTCCACGTCAACGCGGTTCGAGCGTGGCACGAGCACCAGGCGGATCGGGTTCTCGTGGTCGGACTCGTCGCGGAGGTCCTCGATCATCGGCAGTTTCTTCGCGCGCATCTGCGCGGCGATCTGCTCGAGGATCTTCGACGGAGAGACCTGGTGCGGCAGGGCGGTGATGACGATATTGCCGTCATCGCGCTCGTACACGGCGCGCGCGCGGATCGAGCCGGTGCCGTTCTGGTACATCGCCAGGATCTCGCGGCGTGGCGTGATGATCTCGGCCGTGGTCGGGTAATCCGGCCCGTGCACGTGTTCGCACAGGTCGGTGATCGTCGCGTCCGGGTCGTCGAGCAGGCGGATGCAGGCGCTGGCGATCTCGCGCAGGTTGTGCGGCGGGATGTCCGTGGCCATGCCCACGGCGATGCCCATGGAACCGTTCAGCAACACGTGCGGTACGCGCGCGGGCAGCCAGGATGGCTCCTCGAGCGTGCCGTCGAAGTTCGGAACCCAGTCGGTCGTGCCGTGGCCGAGCTCGGACAGGAGCACTTCGGCGATCGGCGTCAGGCGCGACTCCGTGTAGCGCATGGCCGCGAAGCTCTTCGGATCGTCCGGCGAGCCGAAGTTGCCGTGGCCATCCACCAGCGGGTAACGGTAGGAGAACGGCTGGGCCATGAGGACCATCGCCTCGTAGCATGCCGAGTCGCCATGCGGGTGGAACTTGCCGATGACGTCGCCGATGGTGCGGGCCGACTTCTTCGGCTTGGCCGTGGCGGCGAGGCTGAGTTCGCTCATCGCATAGATGATGCGGCGCTGCACCGGCTTCAGTCCGTCGCCCACGAAGGGCAGGGCGCGGTCCAGCACCACGTACATCGAATAATCGAGATAGGCCCGCTCGGCGTAGTCCTTGAGCGGGATCTGTTCGTAATTGGCTTGCAAATTCATGGGCTTGAGCATCCGGCTGGCGCGCCACGGCGCGTCGTTAACCGGACGATGGTGCCAGAAAGGCGTCTCAGGAGCGAAGACCGCGCCCGGACGCCCGTCAGTTCAACGGCTTGCCCGCATCCACGTCCTTCAGGAACTTGACCAGCCCGGCGAAATACGTCTTCTGGTCGTCGTACATCGCCATGTGCGAGCCCTGCGGGCAAAGCAGGAAGCGGGCGTCTGGCATCTTCTTCGCCATGGCCTCCATGTAGGCGGGGTCCATGGTGTCGTAGCGGGCGCCGATCACCAGGGTGGGCACCTTGATGGTCTTCAAGGCCTGGCTGCGGTCCCAGTGCAGCAGCTTGCCGCTGGCGCCGAGTTCGCTGGGGCCCTGCATGGTCACGTAGATCTGCTGGTTGAGCCGGGAGAACGCCCGCTCCACCGGGTCGGGCCACTGCGCCGCCGGCATGCGCAGGACGTGCTGCTCGTAGTGCATGGGCATGAGCAGGGCCATGTACGCCGGGTCGGCCGTCTTGTGCCCGGCTTCCAGGCGCTTCACCTCGGCGAGCTTCTTCTGGTCCATCGCGGGCATCAGCACCTTGCTGGCATAGGCGTTGTACGCCGGGATGCTGTCCATCATGTTCGAGATGACCAGGCCCTTGAGGTGCTGCGGGTACTTCAACGCGTACTCGATGGCCAGCACGCCACCCCAGGAATGACCGAGGAGATAGAAGTTGTCCTTGTCCAGGTGCAGGGCCGTGCGCACCTGCTCCACTTCGTCCACGAAACGGGGAATCTCCCAAAGCGACTCGTCCTTGGGGTTGTCGCTGAAGGCCGAGCCGAGCTGGTCGTAGTAGTAATACTCGATGCCCTCACCGGGAAAATAGCTGTCGAAAGCCTCGAAATATTCATGCGTGGCGCCCGGCCCCCCGTGCAGCAAGAGCACCTTGATACGGGGATTGTTGCCGACGCGCTTGGTCCACACGCGGAACTTGCCCTTGGGCGTGTCGATGACGATCGTCTTCACTCCACCCGAGAGGACGTCGTCGCGGCCGGTGTTGTCGAAGTAGGAGGAGGTCGTGGCGGTCGGCGCCGTGCCCGCCTGTGCGCCTAGTGCGACAAGGCAGACCATGAGGGTGACAAGTAGTCGTCGCATCGAAGTACCCCTTGAAGAGTGATGATCGTCATCGGCATATGGCGACGGCCTCCCGGGCCCTCACGCCACGCTCACTTTCCCGAAGCGTACCCGAACGAAATATCCTGCGTTCACCCGTGAGCCAAGACCGGGTTGTTCCCATGGTCGTTTTCGACGGGAAGGGCGATGGTCAAGGACATCTCGGCGGACGGCCTGCGGGGCCTCGCCGCCGCGAACGTATTGTTGTGCCACCTGTTCCTGGCCTTCCTGCCGGGTGGTTTCGCCTATATCTACCCGGATACGACGACGCCTGGGGCCATGCATGGGGTGGTCGACCATGTCATCGCCTTCCCGCCCCTGGCCGTGCTGTGGAACGGCCAGTTCGCCGTGTGCATTTTCTTCGTCCTGAGCGGCTACGTGCTCACCAAGGCGTTCCTGGAAACCGGGGACCTGTGCATCTTCCGCTTGCGTGCGTCGCGTCGTTACCTGCGCCTCGGCGTGCCTATCTTTGGCTCCGTCATGTTCGCCTGGTTCGTCATGCGCATGGGCTGGAGCCATGCCGCGGAGGCGGGCCGGCTGTCCGGTTCCACCTGGATCGCCGACTTCTGGAAGGAGCCGCACGATCTCGCCGAGGCGCTGCGGGACGGCACATACCGGACCATCCTGGGCGGCTGGTCGCATTTTAATCCCACGCTGTGGACGATGAAGATCGAGCTGCTGGGCTCGATGTTCGTCTTCGCCTACCGTTCGCTGAACCTGTCCGGGCGCCGCGGGGTGCTCGGTTTCTTGCTTGCCGTTGCTGGACTCGCCTGGTTCTTCCCGCACGACTGGCCGTACTACGTCGCGTTCCTGGCGGGAAGCCATGTCGGCGAGGCGCGCCTGACGACCTCGAGGCCGCTGATCGCGTCGGCTTTAGTGGTGGCGGTCGTTTGTGGCGGATTCGATGTCTCGTCCTGGTACGACTGGACACGCGTCCTGCCGCTGGCCGACAACGAGCGAAAAGCCTTCTTCAACGTGCTCGGGGGCGTGCTCCTGCTCTACGTGGTGAGGTGCGGCGTGTTCGACCGGATACTGCAAAGCCGCCCGGCGCAGTTCATGGGGCGCATTTCCTATGCGTTCTATCTCGTGCACCTGCCGATCCTGCTCAGCGTCTCGGCGTGGTTCTTCGTGACCATGAGCGAGCGACTTGCGCTCGATCCTGTCGCCGCCGCGATGCTCACCGTGCCGGCGACCTTCGCGATGGTGATCGCCGCGGCGGTGGTGTTCGACCGCAGCTTCGACCGCTGGGGCATCCTTCTGGCCCAGCGGGTCTTCCCGACGCCGCATACGCGCACGAAAACCGTCGCGGTGCTCGGGTCCGCCGGGGTGCGCAGGCGCGTGCGCTACCTGCGCCGCCGCCCGGCCGAGCGGCAGGCACGCCGAAGCGGAGGGTGACGAACGGGCCATGCGTGGGGATCGGCGCCGCCGGATGATCCGGCGACATCCCTGTGACGAGAGACGCTCATGTCGCTTTACAGAACGGCCCTGCTGTCCCTCGCATTCCTTCCCCTGGCCGGAACGGCCGCCGCCGCCGAGGTGACGCCGGAGGCGGCGGTTGCCCGCTACGTGAAGGCGGAACACGATTTCGACCTTCCCGCGCTGCGCGCGATCCTGCTGCCCGATTTCGTCGAGGTGTCGCCGCGCGGGGAAGTGGACGAGCACGATGCCGTGCTCGGTTTCTATGCTCCGGAAAAGAAGGGCGAGATGCCACCGACGTCGCTCGACGACGTGAAGGCGCGCGTCCACGGCAATAGCGCCTTCGTCACCGGCACCGTGGTCTTCACGGTGAAGGGCATGCAGCGGCGCCTGTCCCTCGGCGCGAGCGTCGTCAAGGGCGCCGACGGTTGGCGCATGGCATCGGCGCAGTACACGCCCGTGCCGCCGAAGACGCCGCCGTTGCCTCCCGTGGCGCCGCAACCGCCGGCGGCACCGCAGGCGCCGGTTCCTGGTGGGTGAGCCTAGTTATGTCCTTTCCAGGCCTGAAAGGTGTCCGAATAGCAATCTGCTATAGAAAAGGTTGATTGGGCGCAGCGGCACGGACAACAAATTTTATGTAACGATACCCAGACAAGGAACAGGGGGAGATATGGGTATCTCAAGGTCAAATTATTCAAGCGCATGTTGTTTGATTGTTGCACTGACGGTCGCGACGCCCGCATGGAGCGGAAAATCAGTTTCGTACTATTACTCCGATCCACAAGGAACCGTTCTGGCGGTCACCGATTCGAACGGCAACATAGTCTCTACTACGGACTATGCGCCCTATGGCGCTTCCGTGATGGGTTCAGTGTCAGATGGCCCAGGTTACACAGGGCATGTTGCCGATACTGATAGCGGCCTAATTTATGCGCAAGCTCGTTATTACGATCCCATCGTCGGTCGATTTATCAGTGTTGATCCAAGTCAGCCTACTCCGGGCGATGCTTTCTTGTTCAATCGCTTCAACTATGCGAACAACAGTCCGCTGGTGCATATTGATCCTGATGGCCGAACTGCGATCATTACATATAAGCAGGATGGGAGTATTTCCATCGCAGTCCCCGTCCAATTTTCCGGTCCGGCTTCAGCGAACTCGCAAGTAGTTTCAAATATAAAATCAAGCGTCGCCGCAAAATGGTCAGGCCTCTATAATGTCGCCGGCGCGATTACTTTGGTAAAAGTCGCCATAGTCGACGTTGACGCTACTACGCCCAAGAAGGCAATAAACAACATTACGCTAGTAAATGGTCCAACATCAGATTTGAATAGTTCGGGCGCTTCTTTTGTAAGTCAAGGTAATAAGGGTGAATGGAATGTCACATCCTCGGGTTGGTCCCAAGGGGAGGCAGAGCATGAGACGGGACACCTTATGATGGAGAGCGATCATTACTCCGAGACAAAGGATGCAAGTGGAAACCGTATGACGGTGGCAGACCCGGGGTATAAATCCAACTTGATGGGTGCACTCGGTAATAACGTGATTACGGGAAGTCAGAATATGGATGCAATCCTTAAAAGTAGGCAAAACATCACCATTAAAGAACCCCCTGCGAACCCATAGGAGGTATGCGCATGTTCAACTTCTCGAGCTCTTTGAAAATCTATTTAGGGTTCTTGCTTTTTATGGTATGCGGAATTGTTGTGGCGGCAAGTAATCAGGAGCAATCAGCCCAGGTAAAAGCGTCACGTTATATATATTGCAACGTGTACGCAGGCACGGTCTGCTTCGGCATCAGCGGAGGTGATGAACTGACGATGTCGTTGCCTATCGACTTTACGATATATGACCTGACTCTCCCGCATTCCGTGAAGGTTCGCGTTTATCTCGGCTACAACCCCAAAATGGACATCTTTGAATCAGCTAAGCCCTGCGGTTCCGAGGTAGAGGCGACTCAGTGTCGCTATGTGACTTCGACCTCTAAGTGGGACATCCTATATGCAGGGAAGGGTACTCAGCCTTTCGTTCATATTCATATCGAGGGGGAAGGTAACGACGCCAGGCAAGTCGTCCATGACTTCCTGGGCAACTTCCGCCCGTGTAGCCGCGAAGGCGCGAGTATTAAATGCACCGATAAGCGTATCTTCGCTGCGATCGATTAGAAGTTGAAATCAGCCTGCACCGGGAAATGATCCGAGGGATAGCGCCCATCCTTCGATGAGGTGACGGTCTTGACCGACGTCGCCTCGACACCGCGATAGAGAATCCAGTCGATCCGCTTGGTCGCCTTGCCGGTGAAATCGTGGAACGTCTCCGCGGGGCCTTCCTGCTTCGGCGCGGTGTTCCATGCATCCTTCAGCGACGCGGTGAGTGACTTGTGCGTTTCGCTCTCCGGGCCGGTGTTGAAGTCGCCGGTGAGGATCACCGGCACGTTGGCCGGCAGCTTCGCGATCCACGCGGCGATCTCGCGCGCGCTGCGCGAACGGGCGTCTTCGTCCTGGTCGCGATAGGGGAAATGCGTGTCCAGCAGGTAGAAGCGCTTATGGTCGCTGGTACGTTCGAACAGCGCCCAGTTCACCATGCGCGGGAAGACGTTGCCCCAGGTGATGCTTGCGACCTTGTCCGGTGTGTCCGAGAGCCAGAAGTCGCCGGACTCGACCACCTTCAGGCTGTCCTTCCGGTAGAAGAGGCCCATGTGCTCGTCGCCGTGCGCGCCGAAGCGGTCGCGACCGAACCATGCGTATTCCGGCAGGCGCTCGACGGTGTCGTCGCCTTGCTGCTTGTATAGCTCCTGCGTGCCGATGATGTCGGGATGCAATTGGCGGATGGTGTCGGCGAACAGGTCGCGACGCTTGTCCCAACCATTGGGGCCATCCTTGCCAGTCATCGTGCGGACGTTGAACGTCATCACTTTCAGGTCGGCCGCCGCGGCGGGGAAGACGGCCGCAGCGATGGAAAGGGCGAGGGCGATGCGGGGGAGAAGGGTCATGGCTACCTGCTTCTGCGGGACGATCGCCCGACTATAACGGGGCATCCGCGTCGGTGTCGTGACCTGTGTCGATAACGGGCGGGTGAGGCACAATGAGCGGCACCAGACGATTGGCAGAGACGCGCATGACCACGCAAGGCGACAACGCATCCGAAGGCGGACGCAATGGCCGCATGATCGCATTGATCGTGATCGCCGTGGCATTCATCGCCTCGGCGACGACCGCGATGCTCGCATTCACGGCGTCGCACCGTGCGCGCGAGGCCGATGCCAGGGCGTTGGAGGCCGACGGCAGCGACCTGCGTGAGATGGTTACCGATTGGCGATCGCTCCGGATCGACGCGGAGAAGGCGGCCCCCGAGGATCGCCAGCCGCGTGTCGATCGCCTGGTCATTCGCATCAACGCACTGTCCGATTGGAAACCGCGCACTCCCTGCGGACAGGAAACGCGCGATCGCTTGCGCGGTGTCATGGAAGATCGTGCGCGGCGATTGATGCGCGACGAGAGCGGGCAGGATGCAGGCACGCTACCCGTCGATGAAACGGACATATTGGCGTCGGCATGGCGACAATGCGCGGTCGAGCCGGGCAAGGACGTGAAGATCTGATGGGATAGAAAACGAGATGGTGGCCGAGGACGGAATCGAACCGCCGACACGGGGATTTTCAATCCCCTGCTCTACCAACTGAGCTACTCGGCCACGAGTGCCTGCAACGAGCGTTGCGGCGAGTGGAGCCGCGTATTAAATCCGCTGGGAGCGTCTGCGTCAAGCGTCCCGTTCGGGCGGAACATAGCCGGCCGGCTGGACCACGTCGCCGCCGAAGAAGTATTTCTCCATCTCGCCGCTGAGGAAGCTGCGCGTCTTCGGATCGAGCGGGGAGAGACGCATCTCGTTGATCAGCATGGTCTGGTGGGCGAGCCACTGGGCCCACGCTTCCTTCGAGACGTTCTCGTAGATGCGTTTGCCGAGATCGCCGGGCCAGGGGGCGAAATCGAGGCCTTCGGCGTCGCGGCCGAGTTTCACGCAGTGGACCGTGCGCGTCATGGGGATATCTCCGGAAGGTTGTCGAGCAGCGTGCGCACCGGGGCCGGCAGGCCGAGCGCCGCGATCTCGTCGCGGCCGCACCAGCGGCGGTCGGCCCGGTCCGCCACGGCGGCGAGTGGGGCCGCATGGTCGAACAGGATGGGCGAGACGTCCAGCTTGTAGTGGCTGAACACGTGGGTGAAGGCCGGCAACGGGTCCGCATTGCCGACGCGGGCGAAGGCGGCCGCCACACTCCCTGCCGCGTCGGAGTCCGTTGCCTCGGGAAGGCTCCAGAGGCCGGACCAGACGCCTTGCGAGCCGCGTTTCTCCAGCAGGATGCGTCCGTTCGCGTCGCGTAACAGCAGCATGGCGAGCGAGCGCGTCGGCACCTTCTTTCCAGGCTTGGCGGTGGGCAACACGGCGGTGAGGCCATCACGATGGGCGACGCACGAGGCGGCGTGCGGGCATAGCAGGCACAGTGGCTTGCTGCGCACGCAGACCGTGGCGCCGAGATCCATGATGGCCTGCGTGTAGTCGGCCGTCCGTTCCTCCGGCGTGTGGGTGTCGGCATGCCGCCAGAGTTGTTTCTCGACGGCGCTTTCGCCGGGGAAGCCGGCGACGCCGTGGTAGCGCGAGAGCACGCGCTTCACGTTGCCGTCGAGGATGGGAAACCGCAGGCCATGCGCCTGGGCGAGGATCGCGCCCGCCGTGGAGCGGCCGATGCCGGGCAGGGCCACCAAGGCGTCGAGGTCGCGTGGCAGTTCGCCGCCATGCCTTTCCACGCACAGCTGCGCCGCTCGATGCAGGAACCGTGCACGACGGTAGTAACCAAGGCCGGACCACAGGGCGAGCACCGTGTCTTCGTCGGCTTCGGCCAGGTCCAGGAGGGTCGGCAGGCGATCCACGAAACGCTGGAAATAACCGATGACGGTGACCACCTGGGTCTGCTGCAACATGATCTCGGAAAGCCACACGCGATACGCCTCGCGCGGATGTTGCCAAGGCAGGTCTTTGCGCCCGTGGTGGTCGTACCAACGGAGCAGTTCGCGGGCGAACGTGTTCATGGCGTCACGCCGGGCCTGGTCGCGCTGGACGACGCGGCGGCGGGCACGCCCGGCGTCGCCCGGATGCGCAGGCCTTTCACGTGCACCGGGCCGGCATCGACGGCTTTCGCCTCGACGGTTCCGAGCAACGGGGGCAGCGCCGGTGATCCCCCCGCGCTTATGCCGCCCCACCATTCGGCGAAGGCGATGGGCGGAATGCGCAGGTCGGTGTGGTCGTTGTCGCCGTCGAGCTTGAGTGCGATATACAGCGGATCCCGCTGGTTGGCGGGCGTGACATTGAGTACGACCTCGTAAGGCCGGCCCGATGCGCGTGTCATGCGGCCTGCCAGCGAAGCGCCGACGTCCGCGCCGCCACGCCAGGTGGCATCGCCACGCAGCGTGGTGGAGAAGGCGGGTTTTCCGGACACTTCGAGCGCGAGCTCGCCGAGCGTGAGCACGCCATGAGCCAGGGTCGGCGTCGTTTCCAGGTCGAGTGTGTATGCCGAATCGCCCGCCGTGCTGGCCGCGAGCGAAAGATGGAATGGACGTCCATTGGCCAGGCGGCCCGCGTCGATATCCACGTTCGATAGGAACAGTTCATTGCCGCGGGTCAGCGTGCCGCGCGTGACGCGAAATCCGGCGTCGATCGTCGGCAGGATCGCCCCGGCGGTGGATGGACGCGAGGGGAGGCTGTCGAGGTAGGCGGATACCGCGTCGAGGTCGATACGCGCGCCTTCGACCTCGAGCCGGGAGATCCGCGTGCCGCCGCCCGTCAAGGTGCGCCACGGCAGCACGAGCTTTCCGCGCGAAGCGACGATCATCGGCGTGCCTGCGCCGTGGGCTCGCAGCGTGAGCCCTTCCAGTTCCAGGGCGGGCTTCGGCCAGAGGGTGGGGCTGGCGGGACTGGACAAGGTCAGGTCGAGGCCGGCGGCCCGCGCGCGGGATTGCAACAGGGCGGTGAAGCGCTCGGGCTGGAGCACCACGTAGGTGGCGATAAACGCAGCGAGCACGAGCACCACGACCGTTCCGCCAGCCGCGTAGAGCCCTATCCGCAGCCGACGGTTCATCGCCGCGTGCCCTGCGCCATCGACGTCACTCAGCCGCCGAGGCTCGCCGGGAGCAAGCCGTCCACGAAGGCCTCCGCGTCGAACACGCGCAGGTCGGTGGCCGTTTCGCCCAGGCCGACGTAACGGATCGGCAGCCCGAATTCGCGGGCGAGCGCGAACATCACCCCGCCCTTGGCGGTGCCGTCGAGCTTGGTCACGACAAGGCCGGTGACACCCGCGGTGTCGCGGAACTGGCGCAACTGGCTGATCGCGTTCTGCCCGGTGGTGCCGTCGATCACCATCAGCACTTCGTGTGGCGCCGCGGCGTCGAGCTTCTTCATGACGCGGGCGATCTTGCCCAGTTCGTCCATGAGGCCGCCCTGCGTATGCAGGCGTCCCGCGGTGTCCGCGATCAACACCTGTGTGCCCCGTGAACGGGCGGCCTGCAAGGCGTCGAAAATCACGCTGGCCGAATCGGCGTCCTGGCCTTGCGAGACCACGGGCACCTTGTTGCGCTCGCCCCACGTCTTCAGTTGCTCGACGGCGGCCGCACGGAAGGTATCGCCGGCCGCGAGCATCACGCTGCGGCCCTCGTCGGTGTAGCGCCGCGCCAGCTTGCCGATCGTCGTGGTCTTGCCGACGCCATTGATGCCGACGGTGAGGATCACGAACGGCGCGGCCGTGGATACGTCGAGCGGTTTTTCGACGGGCTTCAGCAGGGAGACCAGTTCGTCGCGCAGCGCCTTGAGCAGTTCGCCGGAATCGGCGAATTCGCGCTTGTGCATGCGCTTGCGCAGGTCTTCCACCAGGTTCGTGCTGGCCTCGACGCCCACGTCCGCCGTGATCAACGAGGTTTCCAGTTCATCGAGCAGGTCGTCGTCGAGCTTGGGGTGGCGCACGAACAGCGACGTGAGGCTCTTGGCGAAACCGCTGCCCGAGAGGCGCTCGCGCCAGCTGCGCCGGGACGGCGACGACTCGGGCTGGGCGGCTTCGCGTGCGGCCTCGACGACGGCGGTTTCTTCCGCCTCGGGTTCGATCTCGGGAGCCTGGGGTTCCGGCGCGGCCGTCTCGGCGAGGGTCTCGGCGATGGCGGAGCCGACCTCGGCCGACGCGGGGTCGGCGGTCCGGTCGACGTGCTCTTCCGGAGCCGGAGACTCGGCGGTCGCGGGTTCGGCGGGCTTCTTCTTCCAGAACTTGAGCATTGCGCGAGGGATTCAAAGACAATAGGCGAATGCTATCACCCCCGCCCTCACTGGCCGCTGAGCGATGAGCACTCCCGGCCGCATCCGCGTCATCGGCGGAACCCTGCGCAATTCGCGGATCGAAGTGCCCGACCTGCCGGGCCTGAGGCCCACGTCGGAGCGCGTCCGCGAGACCCTGTTCAACTGGCTCCAGCCCGTGGTGGGCGGGGCACGCTGCCTCGACCTGTTCGCCGGTACCGGCGCTCTGGGCATCGAAGCGCTCTCGCGCGGTGCCGCGACGGTCACGTTCGTCGAGCGCGAACCTCGCCTGGCGACAGCCTTGAAGGCGAACCTGGCGCGTTTCAAGGTATCCGGGGAGGTCGTGGGCGACGATGCCGACCGCTGGCTGCGCGGGCCCGCGCAGCCGTTCGACCTCGTCCTGCTCGATCCGCCGTTCGCCCTCGACGCGTGGACGGATACGGCGCGGGCGCTGGAAAGCGGAGGCTGGCTCACGGCCCACGCGTGGATCTACGTGGAGTCTCCGCGCGGGGTCGCCTTCGCCTTGCCTGACAACTGGCTGCCGCACCGCCAGGGGCAGGCCGGGGAGGTGGCCTACGCCCTCTATCGCCGCACACCTGCCGATCCGTTAAGCTAGCCCGCGTTTTCTCTCGACCCGCCATTCATGACCCCTCTGCCGGCCAATCCGCGTCTCGCCGTTTATCCCGGCACGTTCGATCCCATCACGAACGGCCATGCCGACCTCGTGTCGCGGGCCGCACCGCTGTTCGACCGCATCGTGGTCGCCGTCGCGGAAAGCCGGAACAAGGGCCCGGGTTTCAGCCTGGGCGAGCGCATCGCGCTGGCCCGCCTGGCCCTCGCCGACCTGCCGAACGTGGAGGTGCGCGGTTTCGACTGCCTGCTCGCCCACTTCGTCACGGAGATCGGCGCGGGCGTGATCCTCCGCGGCCTTCGCGCCGTGTCGGACTTCGAATACGAATTCCAGCTCGCCAGCATGAACCGTCACCTGATTCCCCAGGCCGAGACGCTGTTCCTGACACCGGCCGAGCAATACAGCTTTATCTCCTCCTCGCTCGTGCGTGAAATCGGTCGCCTGGGTGGCGATATTTCCGGCTTCGTGCATCCGGCGGTGCAGCAGGCCATGCGCCAGCGCTGGCGCAACTCTTGAAACCAAAGGTGATCATCATGCGTAAGTTCGTCCTCGCCGCGTCCGTGGCCCTGACCGCCGCCCTGGCCCTCTCGGCCTGCAACAAGTCCGAAGATACCGACCAGGCTGCCACGCAGCAGGAAGCCGCCGTCGCCAAGCCGACCAATCCGACCGATACCAAGGCGTGGAGCCAGTACTTCGGCCAGATCGTCCGGAAGAACATGCAGGGCATGACGGCCGACCGTCCGTTCCCGTACTTCGTGCCGGCCGGCGACGACCAGGCAGGGCAGGACGGCCGTGCCCGTCAGCTCGAGAACGTGCAGGGCACCGTCGCCCGTGGCGTCACCCCGGGCAACATGCTCGTTTTCGGTGGCCCCGAGTCGGCCAAGACCGCCGACCTGATGGTCGAGGCCTTCAAGGGTGCGAACCCGGGCTCGTTCAAGAACGTGATCGTGCTGTTCATCGGCGATCAGGCCGACCAGCAGCGCGTCGCGGACGCCGTGGGCCCGAGCGGCGCGACGTTCCGCTTCGTCGCGATGTAATCGAGCCGGGTAACCGGCCCGAACGAAGGGCGCCGCTTGCGGCGCCCTTTTTTTTCTGCGCCCCGTGGCAGCCGCGCCCTGATGGGAGCCACATCCTGGTGGGAGCCGACCCTGTCGGCGATCCCGCGGCAGCGGGCCAGTTCGAGGCATGCACCATCGCCGACAAGGTCGGCTCCACAAAGGGCTTGGGCAAGCACCCATCGCCGACAAGGTCGGCTCCCACCAAGCACGGCTTCCGCCGGCGGCCGGCCGGGAGGGCGCAGGTAGGGTAAAATGGCCGCATGTCCCTGCTTATCCTCGATACCTGCGTCAATTGCGACGTCTGCGAGCCGGTGTGCCCGAACAAGGCCATCTCGCTGGGCGAGCAGTACTACGTGATCGACCCGAACCTGTGCACGGAGTGCGTCGGCCACTTCGATAATCCGCAATGCGTCGAGGTGTGCCCGGTGGAGTGCATCCCGCACGATCCCGACCATGTGGAGACGCGCGAGCAGCTCATGCTCAAGTACGAGCACCTGATGGCGAAGTCCGCTTCGTAAACGCTTCACGGGCGTCATGGGTTAATCTCAGGGATAGCGATATCCCTTCCGGAGAGAATTCCCCATGGTCCATGCTCCGTCGTGGCGCGTACTTGCCGCGAGCCTGTTCCTCGTCGCCGGCACCGGCCAGGCTGCCGCCAAAGATGCTCCCGCTTCACGGGGCCCCGGCCAGGCCGCCATCGCCAGCGCCAATTTCCTGGCCACCAATGCGGGTTTCGAAGTGCTCGCCAAGGGCGGCAACGCGTTCGACGCGGCCGTCGCGGTGTCCTCGACGCTAGCCGTGGTCGAGCAACAGAGTTCCGGTATCGGCGGTGGCTTCATGGCCCTGCTTCACAAGGCGTCCGATGGGCGCAATGTTTTCATCGATGCCCGCGAAACGGCACCGAAGGCCGTGGACATGAAGGCCTACGTCGGCAAGGACGGCAAGCCGAACCGCGACGTGTCGACCAACGGTCCGCTGTCGGCGGGCATTCCGGGTGAGCCCGCGGGTCTGGCCTGGATGGCCGGGCATTACGGAAAGCTTCCCCTGTCCGCGTCTCTGGCTCCGGCGATCCGGATCGCGAAGGACGGCTTCCAGCCCGACGCCCGCTTCATCGGAACCATCGAAGACCGCAAGGATGTCCTGGCGCGCTACCCCGCATCGGCAGCGATCTACTTGCCCGATGGCAAGGTGCCCGCGCAGGGCTGGACCTTGCGCCAGCCCGACCTGGCCAGGACGCTCGAACGCCTCGCGGCAAAAGGCGCCGATGGCTTCTACAAGGGCGAGACCGCGAAGCTGCTGGTCTCCGCCTCGCGCGGTGCCGGTGGCAACTGGACGGCCGCCGACCTGGAGGCTTACCAGGTGAAAGAGCGCGAGCCGCTGAGTGTCGATTACAAGGGCTACCGCATCGTCACCGCGCCGCCGCCGTCGTCGGGTGGCGTGGCGATCGCCGAGGTGCTCAACATCCTTTCCGGTTTCGATCTCGGCAAGCTCGACGTGGCCCATGCCACGCACCTGACCATCGAGGCGATGCGGCGCGCCTTCCGCGATCACAACGAATACCTCGGCGACCCGGACTTCGTGAAGATGCCGCTCGACATGCTGCTATCGAAGTACTACGCGGACGGTTTGCGCGCGACCATCTCGCCGGACAAGGCGACGCCGTCCGATTTGCTGCCGGCGGCCATGGCGGCCGAGCCGGGCATGCACACGACACATTTTTCCGTCATCGACGCCGACGGCAACATGGTGGCTTCCACGCTCACCGTGAACCTGGAATTCGGGTCGGGCTTCGTCGCCGAAGGCACGGGCGTCGTGCTGAACGACGAAATGGACGATTTCGCGCTGGTTCCCGGACAGCCGAATGCCTTCGGGCTGCGTGGCGCCCTGGCCAATGCCCCCGAGCCGGGCAAGCGCATGCTTTCCTCGATGTCGCCCAGCTTCGTCTTCGGTGCCGACCGTACCGCCGTGATCGGCTCGCCCGGTGGCTCGACCATCATCACGCAGGTGCTCGAGGGCATCCTCGCCTTCATCGACGGCAAGAGCGCTTCCCAGATCACGGCGCAGAAACGCTATCACCACCAGTACCTGCCCGATCGCGTGGACGTGGAAGCCGGGGCCTTCGACGAGGCCACGGCCAAGGCGCTCACGGACATGGGCCACGTCTTGAGGAACCGCTCGCCCTGGGGTTTCATGAACGTGGTTACCTGGGACCACCGGACCAACGTGCTGGATGCCGCCACCGATCCGCGCCGTCCGTCGGGCCTGGGCAAGGTCGGTGCAGTAAAGTCCGTGCCATGAAGCTCTGGTCACTGATCGGCAATTCGCAGAAGCTCGACGGCGGTGCCATGTTCGGCAACGCGCCGCGCGCCATGTGGGCGCGCTGGATCGAACCCGACGAACAGAACCGCATTCCGCTCGCCTGTCGTTGCCTGCTCGTGACCGGTCTGGAGGGCCGCAACGTGCTCTTCGAGACGGGCATCGGCGCCTTCTTCGAGCCCGCGATGCGCGCACGCTACGGCGTCGTGGAAGAGCGGCACGTGCTGCTCGATTCACTGGCCGAGGCTGGCATGAGCCATGAAGACATCGACGCGGTGGTGCTCTCGCACCTGCATTTCGACCATGCCGGCGGCTTGCTCGCTCCCTGGGCGGAGGGCGAACCGGCGCGTCTGTTGTTTCCGAACGCGCGCTTCCTCGTCGGCGCGGCGCACTGGGAGCGCGCGCGGGACCCGCACCCGCGTGATCGTGCCTCCTTCATCCCGGACCTCGTCAGGCTGCTGGAAGAGAGCGGGCGGCTGGAACTGGTGGAAGAGGGCAAGCCATCCTCGCTGGGGGCGACGGTTCGTTTCGACTTTTCCGAGGGGCACACGCCGGGCTTGATGCTCGCCGAGGTGGGTGGCGTGGCATTCTGCGCCGACCTCATTCCCGGACGTGCCTGGGTTCACCTGCCGGTGACGATGGGATACGACCGCTGGCCGGAAAAACTCATCGACGAGAAGAAAGCGTTCCTCGACGACAAGATCGCCCGTGGCGTGAAGCTGTTCTTCACTCATGACCACGGCTGCGCGATGGCGGCGGTGGAGAAGGACGATAAAGGCCGCTATAAGGCGGCCGATACGCTTGAGCGACTGGCTGGACTCGATGTCTAGACGGGCAGGGGATGGAGGCGGGATGGCATCGAAGCAGATGAAGCAGGCGGGCATGGCGCTGGGCACGCGGTTGGCGGGGGCGGTCTTGCTCCTGGCCGGCCTCGGGCTCATTGCATGGAACGAACGCCGCGTGATGGATTACGCCGCCGCGCTGGCACGGCATGGCTCCCCGGTGCTCGACCTCGGCGCCGAGGGGCGCCCCACCTCCGGACAATATGGTGCGCTCACCCGCGTCAGCGGCATGCCGCAGATCGTCGAGGCGCCGCGCGATCCGGAATTCGATGTCCGTGCGGAATCGCCGATCCTCATCCGCCATGTGGAGATGTTCCAGTGGCGCGAGATCACGGTGGGCGGCGTCTCCCATTACGAGCTCGACTGGGTGGACCGTCCGATCGACGCGACGAATTTCGCGAAGCCCGCGGGTCACGTGAATCCAGGCGCCTTCCCGATCCAGGGCAGGCAATTCGAAGCGGGCGAAGTGAAACTGGGTAACTTCAAGTTGTCCGAGACGATCCTGCGCGCCTTCCCGGGCCGGGTGACCGTTCCGCCCGACGAGAAGAAACTGCCACCGAACCTGGCAGCCACCTTCCAGCGTGCTGGCGACGCCCTCGTCACCAGCGCCAAGCCTGCCAACCCGCGTCTGGGCGACTTGCGTGTCAGTTGGGAAGCGGTGCCGCTGCAGTCGATGACCGTGCTGGCACGCATCGATGGCGACACGCTGGTACCGGCACCCAGCCGCGATGGCGACAACGGCTTCGACGTGCAGGTGGGCGAGCGCAGCCTGCTCGACGTTCTGCCCGCGTTGCCGGAACCGCCCGACGCTGTCCTGCTCGCTCGCATCGGCGCCTTCGTGCTGGCGATGGTGGGTTCGCTGCTGCTCGCCTGCACCAGCCGTCTGCGCAACGACGTCCTCTTCGCCATCGGCATCGGCGCGGTGGTGGTTTCCGCCGTCGCCGGAGTCATGTGGCTGGCTGGCGACGCGATGGCCGCCAGCGTATGGTTGCTCGTCGCCGTGCTGGGCGCGGGCCTCGCCATATGGCGGGTGCAACAGCGAACGGCACCAGGCACCCACTGACACCACGGAGAGCGGGCTATGCGTATCACGGGACTCTATGCGGCCTTGCTTGCCCTTCTCACCCTTTGCTTAGCGGCGCGGGTGATGTGGCTGCGGCGGCGCACACGGATCGGCCTGGGCGATGGCGGCGACCGCGCCGTGGCCTGCGCCGTGCGCAGTCATGGCAATGCCACGGAATACGTTCCGCTGGCGCTGCTGCTGTTGCTGGTGCTCGAGCTCAACCAGACCCTGCCGGCGTTACTGCACGCCTTCGGCATCGCCCTGGTGCTGGCGCGTATCGTCCACGCTATCGGCTTGTCGCGTACGCCGGGCTATTCAGCGGGCCGCGCCGCGGGTGCGGCGATCACCTTGCTGGTGATCGCCGCCATGGCCTTGATGCTGCTGTGGCAGTACGTGGTCATCCACGTGCTGCTATAGCGAGGACTCAGGCCTCGGCTTCGACGGCCGCCGTGCCGTCGGCGAACGCGTAGACGTGGTCGGCCCAGCTCGCGGCCTCCACGTAGATGGCGGCCATGGTGTGCACGTGTTGCTCGCGCAGAGCCGTATCGCTTTCCAGTTCGCCCTGTTCCCAGTGGCGGATCTGGTCGAGGATCGACGCGAACGGACCGGTACCTTCCAGCAGCGCCTCACGGATCTCGATCGCGAGCGGAAGGTGCTCGAGCACGTAGGCCATCGACACGTTCATGAGCGTGTCGAGCAGCGAGAACAGCCCGGCCGTGAAGGCCATTTCCTGCAGTTCCGGCTTGATGGCGCGCGCAAGCTTCTCGCACATGTGGGCGCGGATAAGGGCCAGGCGAAGCAGTTCCGGCGGACGTTCGTCCATGCCCGACACGGCCATGGTGAAGATCCAGTTGCGCATGCGGTTGACGCCGAAGAACACCGCCGCCTGCTCCACCGACTTCAGCTGGCGGGGCAGGGCGAAATAGGCGGAATTCACGCAACCCAGGAGCTTGTAACTGAGGATGGCGTCGTCACGGATGATCTTGCCGAGTTCCACCGGGCCGTTCTCGGGATCTTGCAACGCGCCCATGAGGCGAAGCACGCCGAGCTTGCTCGGGCTCAGGCGTGGCATGTCGACGCGTTCCGGGCGGAGCAGGTACTTGCCCTGGAAGCCGTCGACATCCTGGTCGGCGTAATCGACGAAGGTTTCGTGGGTGTCGACACCGGTGACGATGACCTTCACGCCGAACGCGTGCACGTAATCCATGTGCGCACGGGCTGCCACGGGATGGCGGTGATCCACCGCCACCTTGGCGAACTGCACGATGCGCAGCAAGGCGTCCACGCCGGCCCGGTGTTCGGGATCGGCGGGGAGATTGAAGTCTTCCAGCATGAAGAGACAGCCGTGGCTCTTCAGTTCGCGAAGCTTGACCAGCAACTGGTCATCGGTGCCGACGTCGGCACCGATGCTGGCGCCCAGCCGTGCGTTGTGGCGAAGGATGTCCGCATGCTGCAGGAGCAGGTCGCGCGACATGTGCAGGAACGCGCGGTTATCTCGGACGAGGCGCTTGAGGCTGCCATCGGCGATCGCACTGAGCGTGGCCTGCGTATGGGCGAGGGATGCCGCATCGATATCGCTGCCGATGGGCCGGGGAAAGAGCAGTTCGTAAGCGAACAGGGACTGCTTCTTGTCCAGGATGGGCACGCGGACGATGGGGAGGATACCGTCGTCGTTCACCGCCGCCGGCTGGGGATGTGCTGCCATTGCTTCCTTCTTGCGCCGCTGGGGTGAGCCTGGAGTATCGCTGCTTCGTTACGGTCAAACCTGTGCAAGGGTCGCGGAACGAAGATTCACTTTCGCCACGCCGTTGCGGCCGTAGGTGGAGCCGCCCGGCGATTCGCCGGAGATCACGGCCAGCGCCTGGCGGATATGGCCCATGCGCTGGGCGACGATGCGGCCGTTCACTTCATTCATTTGCCTGCATTCGCCCAGGCGCTCGAGGGTGTGGACCCAGCGCGGATCCAGCAGGCTGTCGATGCCGGCGGCGTCGCCCAACTGGCGGCGTTCCACGTCGAGCTTCTCGATGCGGTCGAGCAGTTTGCCTTTCGCGCGGCCGGCGGCTTCCAGCGCCTGCGGGTCGGCCTGGCCGAGCGCCATGCGCTCTTCGATCAAGCTGGCATGCAGGGCATCGATCTCGCGGGCGAGATCGCCCATCACCGCGACGAGCGCGGCATCGAAGTCGGGGCCGAGCGAGCCGCTCATGCCTTGCTACCGCCCATCTGGCCTTCCAGCGCGAGGAACTTGCTGGCGATGGCCTGGGCATCCGGCTTGTAGGTGCCATCGGCGAGGCGGGCGCGGATTTCGTCCACGCGCTTCGTGTCGATGCCGTCGCCACGGCTCGCGGCGTCGAGCGCCTTGGCCGAGTCGGTGATCTTGACGCTGTCGTCGCTCGGGCGGACCGCACCGGTGCCCTGGGTGGAACCGGCGGAACCGGCGGCCGGGTTCTGGGTGCGGAGCTGCACCTGCGGCTGGGGGGCCTGGATGCCGGGTTTGATAGTCGTCGTCATGGGTGTATCCCTCGGATCATTTTTCCGTCAGACCCTTTATCGGCGGCCCGCGGGCGAACTTTAGCCGGCCTCAGGCCGCGAAGTGTGACCTGGTTCGAATTTCGTTCAAGGTAGCACCGCGACCGTGCCGGGGCCGCTGACGATGGCGTCGAGCACCTTGCCGGACGAGGCGTTGCGGACCTTCAGGCGCGCGCCGGTGTCCCCGGCGCCCATGGCCACGCCCTCGGCCCGGATGGTCACGCCGTCGACGCTGGCTTCCATGCTCACGGCGTCGCCGATCCGCACGGCCTGGCGTCCGGCGAGCATGCCGGGGGTGAGCACGGTGCCCGCGTTGAGCGGGCGGGCCAGCGAACGGCCGCCGATCTGCTCGAGATCGGCCACGTAGCCGTAAGCGAGCGTGGCGACGTCGCGCTCCTCGGCGTGGACATCGCTGGCGCCGATGCCGTCGCCCCGGGCCAGGGGCTTGCTGGTGACCAGCACGTTGGCAAGCATCGTCACCCGCACGGGTACGCGCACCGTCCAGCCGCCGGGCACGGGACAACGAACGGTCACGCTGGCCCGGGCGCCCAGCGGACGGTTGCCGGGCAGGGAGACATCGAGCGGAGCGCCGCAGTCGGCCAGTCGAAGGCGGCTGTCGAGCGGAGCGGCCTCGGCCGTCATCCGCGCGCCGGGCAGGCTGCGATGCTGTTGCAGCCAGTCGACGGCGGTGGCACGGATCGAATCCAGCGACTGCCCGGCCTTCGCGGACAGCGGAAGCACGAGCGGCGCCGCGAAAGCGAGACCGGCGGCGAGAACGCGGTGAATCACGCGGCGCGTTCCGCCAGGGAAGTGGAAAGGCCCTGGGCGATGGCGTCGAGTTCCTTCACGAGGCCCGGCAGCATGTGACCGGCGTCGGCGTGGCGACCTTCGCCCAACGTGATGGCGTACTGAGAGGCCAGTACCGAGAAGCGCTCGCCTGCGGCGCGAATCGCATCGGCGGAGTCGTCGGGCCTGCGTGCGCGGAACTGGTCGATGCAACGCATCATCGGCGTGGTGTCGAGCCAGCGCCGGTCGAGGCTGGACGGATCGCGCGACGCCAGTTCCAACGCGTAGCGCAAACCTTGGCTGGCTTCACGGATCATCTGGCTGAGGCTGGCGGCATCGAGGTTGCCTTCGGTCTCCAGCTTCGCGAGGCTGAGCCGGTGGGCCAGCACGGCGGCGCGCGCGGCCGCGTCGGCCTGGCGGCGTGCGTCGTTGCCGATGCGGCTGAGCGTGCCCTGTGTCGCCTGGATGGCGGCGATGCGGCCTTGCAATGCGCCCATGCCTTCGCGCGCGGCCTCGAGGCTGCCGCGCGCGCCGCGCACGGCGTCGTCGACACGCCCGAGCGAGGCCTGCATTCCGGCGATACCGGAGTGGGACTGGTCCAGGCGGCGCAGGCTGGTTTGCACCGCCTCGTCGAGGTGGCCGGAGAATTCACCGACGGCCTGCGTGACCTGGTCGATCTCGGCCGTCGCCTGGGTGGTCTTTTCCGCCAGTTGCTTCACTTCGTCGGCCACCACCGCGAAGCCACGGCCGGCTTCTCCGGCACGAGCCGCCTCGATCGCCGCGTTCAATGCAACGAGGTTGGTCTGGTGGGCGATGTCCTGCACGGTCGCCGTGAGCTTGCGGATCGCGGTGAAATAGTCGGCGAACTGCGCGTGGTTGCGGCTCATGCCCGACAAGGCGCTGCGCAGCAGGCGCAACTGGCCATCGAGCTCGGCTGACGTCGCCTGGCCCTGGCTGCCTGCATCGGCCATCCCGGCGACGCCCGCATGGGCCTGGTCGATCGCCGTCGAAATCCTGGCGCTGGCTTCCGTCAAACGACCGGCGGTGTCGCGCGCGCCTTCGACGGCGGTGCCTAGCTCCTGCAAGGTGGTGCCGAGCGCCTGCGCGTTCGTCAGCACCATGCCTTGTTGCTCGATCGCCTGGATCGTGGTCGCCGCCGCGGTACGCGGTTCGGCAGGCTTGAGCAGGGCGCCGAGCGCGCTGGCGGCCGCCGGATACTGGGCGGCGAGCGCCCGCACGCGCGCGGCGTCACCGCTAGCGGCGGCGTGGGCTAGAAGGCGTACGTGCTGGCTCCAGAGGAGGGTCATGATTTCGCTTTCGCTTTGTTCGGGTGGTCGCCTTACTACATCGGTAGGAAGGCCTGCTTCTTGAGCCAAGCAATCGCCGTGCCACGACCCGCCTCAAGCTCGCCCGCCTCCGGCCGATACGTTCCGGGACACCTTTTGTAGAACGCATGCGCAGCCCATGGCCCGACCGCTCCTCGATACCGTGGAAACCTTCACCCGCCTCGCGGGCCACAATCGCGTGGCGATGCTGCTGTTCCGGCTGGGCGACGCCCAGGCGTTCGGCATCAACGTGTTCAAGGTGCGCGAGGTACTGCGCCGGCCACGGCTGGAGCGGATGCCCAGCATGCACGAGCTCGTCGCGGGCAGCTTCGACTACCGCGGCAGCACGATTCCGGTGGTCGACCTCGCCGCGGCCATGGGCTATCCAGCCCTCGCTTCGGCGGAAGGCGCCCACCTGATCGTGACCGAGTTCAACCGCTCGGTGCAGGGTTTCCTCGTTTCCGACGTGGACCGCATCGTCCATGTGGACGGCGGCAACCTGGCGGCGCCGCCGCCCGCGCTGGGCTACGGCCCGCGGGTGAACGCGGTGACGCGCCTGGACGGCAACCTCATGGCGGTGGTCGACGTCGAGCAGATCCTCGCCAGCGTCGATCCCCGCGTGGCGGAACTGTCCGAACGTGTGCGGCAGGCCGCCCACGTGCAGCAGGCGGCGAATCGCCGCGTGCTGGTGGTGGATGACTCCCTCGTGGCGCGGACGCAGCTGGTCGACCTCTTCCGCAAGATGGACCTCGAATGCGTCGTGGCCAAGGACGGCAGTGAAGGTCTCGACATGCTCCGCAGCCTGGCCATGGGCCCGGCGGCCGAGCGGGTCGCCCTGGTGGTTTCCGATATCGAGATGCCGGCGATGGACGGCTACGCGCTCACGCGGGCCATCCGCGAGGACGCCCAGCTGCGTCACCTGAAGGTCCTGCTGCATAGTTCCCTGAGCGGCGTGTTCAACGAGGCCATGGTGGAACGCGTCGGCGCCGACCGCTTCATCGCGAAGTTCCAGCCCGATGTGCTCGCCACGGCCGTGCTGGAGCTGTTGCCCGCCTGATCGGATCCCGCCGCCGCCCACCGTCAGCGATGTGACGCGGGCGAGCGCCGGAATTCCGACACGGCCTGGCGCCGCCCTGGCCGCCCGTCGCTGAAACGGCGCCACGACGCCGTTTCACCCGCACCTTCCCCGCGTGGCACGCGAATTGCTCAACCCCTCGGGCCAAGGTCACGAGAGGGGAGAGCCCATGATCGACAAACCCGATGCGCTGTTCGGCGTTCACGCCCAGGCCCTTGGCCTGTGGCAGAGCCGTGCCGAGGTGATTTCCTCGAACCTCGCCAACGCCGACACGCCCGGCTTTCTCGCCCGCGATCTCGATTTTCGCAAGGTCATGACCGCCGCCACCGGCGCCGTCGACGGCAATACGTTGCCGATGACCGCGACCGAGGCCGGTCATATCGGTGGCAACCCGGCAGCGGCCCTCGCCGATGCGCAGAAGCTCGCCTATCGCGCCGAGGCCCAGCCGACGATGGACGGCAACACCGTCGACACCCAGGTCGAGCAGGCGCAGTTCGCCGCCAACGCCATCCACTACCAGGCGTCGCTCGGCTTCATTAACGCGCAGATCCATACCATGCGCCTCGCCATCACAGGGTCCAGCTCATGAGCCTGCTCAAGATCTTCGACGTCGCCGGTTCGGGCATGGCCGCGCAGTCGGCGCGCCTCAACACCACGGCCAGCAACATGGCCAACGCCGACAGCCTCGCGAGCAGCGAAGCGGGAGCCTATCGCGCGAAGCAACCCTTGTTCTCGGCGGTGCAGCGCCAGGTGAACGGGCAGATGGAAAACGAAGGCGTGCGCACGCTCGGCGTCACCGAAAGCCAGGCGCCGGTGCAGTCGCGCTTCGAACCCTCCAACCCGCTGGCCGATGCCAATGGCTACGTGTATTCGAGCAACGTCAACCCGGTCGACGAGCTGGTCAACATGATCTCCGCGTCGCGCTCCTACCAGAACAACGTCGAAGTCATGAACAGCGCCAAGCAGCTCATGCAGAAGACGCTCGACCTCGGCAAGTAAGGATTCCCATGGCAGTCGATACCGTCAACGGCAGCTCAACGTCCACCGCCCAGTCGTCTTCCGGCCAGCTTCAGCAACAGACGCTGAGCCAGTCGGATTTCCTGAAGCTGATGGTCACCCAGATGACCAACCAGGACCCGACCAAGCCGATGGATTCCACCCAGATGGTGGCCCAGATGGCGCAGTTCTCCCAGGTGGCCGCCACCCAGGAACTGCAGCAGTCGTTCGACTCGCTGGCTACCAACCTCAGCGGCGATCAGTTCGTGCGCGCCGCGGCGCTGGTGGGCCAGGAAGTGCTGGTGCCGTCCACGGCGGGCAAGCTTACCGATGGCAGCTTCAACGGCGCCGTGAACGTCGGTACCTCGGGCACCTACGTGAACGTGCAGGTCAAGGATTCGGCCGGGAACACCGTCCGCACGATATCGCTGGGCCAGCCCGATGCCGGCCTCGTCCCCTTTACCTGGGATGGCAAGTCCGACGACGGCACTCAGCTCGACGACGGCGTCTACAAGATATCCGCTACTTCCGGCGGGACCGCGATCGATACCTTCGTTCGCGGCAAGGTGGAAGGCGTCGGTGCCTCGGGTACCGACGGAACCTACGTGCAGGTGGCCGGCTACGGCGGTGCCCTGCTCAGCCAGATCGCACAAATCCTGTAATTCCAGCGAGGAAACCCACCATGCCATTCGACATCGCCCTCAGCGGCATCAACGCGGCGTCTTCCGACCTGGAAGTCACCGCCAACAACATCGCCAACGTGAACACGGTCGGCTTCAAGGGCTCGCGCGCCGAGTTCTCGCAGGTTTATTCCGTGGCCGGCGAGAACCTCTCGGCCACGGCGGCCGGCAGCGGCGTGCGCCTGACCAACATCGCCCAGCAGTTCGGTGACGGCAACGTCACGCAGACCGGCAACTCCTACGATTTCGCCCTCAGCGGAGCGGGCTTCTTCACGCTCCGCGACGGCGCGGGCTATTCGTATTCGCGCGCGGGCAACTTCCACCCGGACGAGAACGGCAACATCATCAACGGCACGGGCCAGTTCGTGCAGGCCTACCCACCAACCGCCACGGGCGGCTTCGACATCAGCAGCCTCACCGACCTGAAGATCACCAACGGCTCCAGCCCGGCCAAGGCCAGCGCCGCCATCGGCATCACGGCGAACCTTCCGTCCAACGCCACGGCGCCAACGGGCGGCGCGTTCGACCCGACGAACGACAAGACCTACAACAACCTGTCGACCTTCCAGGCTTACGACTCGCTCGGTGCCCCGCACACGGTCAACCTCTACTACGTGAAGGACGCGACCGCCGCGAACACGTGGAACGTGAGCATGACGGTCGACGGAACGCAGGTCGGCACGTCGCAGCCGATGGCCTTCAGCTCGGGTGGTGCGCTGGTCCCGACCAACGGAGGCAAGCTGGCCTTCGGCGCGGTGTCGCCGAACCCGGGCGCCGATCCGATGAACCTGACCATCGACATGAACAAGGTCACCCAGTTCGGCAATACCTTCGCCACCACGGCGGTGGCCAACGACGGTTACGCGGCCGGCACGTTCTCCAAGATCGACGTGGCCAAGGACGGTACCGTCTCGGCCATCTATTCCAACGGCGTCTCCACGCCGCTGGGCCAGCTGGCGATCGCCACCTTCGCCAACAACCAGGGGTTGCGCCAGCTCAACGACACCAACTGGGTGCCATCGTCGGAATCGGGCCAGCCGATCCGTGGCGTCGCCAACTCCGGTGACGTCGGCACCATCCAGGCCGGTTCGCTCGAGTCGTCGAACACCGCCGACCTGACCGCCCAACTGGTCAACATGATCAAGGCGCAGCGCAACTACCAGGCGAACGCGCAGGTCATCTCGACCGACGACAAGCTGACCCAGACCATCATCAACATCCGCAACTAAGCGCGCCCGACGGCTCCCGAGGATTCCGCCATGGACCGCTCCGTATATGTCGCGATGACCGGCGCCACGCAGATCATGCGTGCGCAGGCCGAGGTGGCACACAACCTGGCGAACGCCAACACCGCCGGATTCAAGGCGGAACTGTCGGCCTTCCAGAGCCTGCCCGTGCAGGGCGACGGCCTGCAGACGCGCGTCAACGGCGTGGCCCAGGGCACCGGTTGGGACATGACCGCCGGCAACCAGATGCAGACGGGCAACGACCTCGACATCTCGGTACGGGGCGATGGCTGGATCGCGGTGCAGACCCCGGACGGCACGGAAGGCTATACCCGTGCCGGAAACCTGCGCATCGATGCCGACGGTTTGTTGACGGACATGCGCGGCAACGCGGTGCTTGGTGGCGGTGGCCCGATCACGATCCCGCAGGCATCCAGCGTGAAGATCGGCGCCGACGGCACGATCTCGGTCGTGCCCCTCGGCGAGACGCCGGCCACCGTCGCCACCACCGACCGGATCAAGCTGGTCAACCCGGGCAACGACCAGTTGGCGTACGCCAGCGACGGCCTCATGCACATGAAGGACGGTACCCAGGCGCCCGCCGATGCCAACGTGCGCGTCGACGCCGGCGCGCTGGAATCGAGCAACGTCAATCCTTCCGACGTGCTGGTGAAGATGATCTCGCTGTCCCGCGAGTTCGAAATGCAGGTCCGTTCGATCAAGACCGCCGACGACAACGCCCAGTCGGCATCGAAATTGCTACAGGTGGGTTAACCACCGCCGCGCGACGCAAAACCGTCGCCGGCACGTAAAGCGCCCGCGCGCAGGAGTCAACGATGTTCACGTCCCTCTGGATCGCCAAGACCGGCCTCGATGCGCAGCAGACGCGCATGGACGTCGTATCGAACAACCTGGCCAACACCAACACGACCGCGTTCAAGCGTTCGCGTGCCGAGTTCGAGGACCTGTCCTACCAGAACCGCGGCCAGGCCGGTGCGCAGACGACCGAACAGACGCAGTCCCCCACCGGCTTCATGCTCGGTACGGGCGTGCGCGTGGTCGGCACGCAGAAGATGTTCGAGCAGGGTGGCGTGCAGCAGTCCGACAATCCGCTGGACATGCGCATCGAAGGCCGTGGTTTCCTGCAGGTGACCCTGCCCGACGGCACTGTCGGCTATACCCGCGACGGCGGTCTCAAGCAGGACCAGGACGGCCAGATCGTCACCAACGACGGCTATCCGCTCGAACCCGCGATCACCATTCCCGCCAACGCGAAGACCATCAGCATCGGCACCGACGGCACCGTCAGCGTGACGACCGCCGCCAGTGCCGCTTCACAGCAGATCGGCACGATCCAGCTCGCCGATTTCGTCAACCCGGCGGGCCTCGAACCGCGCGGCGACAACCTCTACCTGGAAACGGCCGCCAGCGGCGCGCCGCAGACCGGTACCGCGGGCCTCAACGGCCTGGGCACCATCGAGCAGAACTCCCTGGAAACCTCGAACGTCAACGTGGTCGAGGAAATGGTGAACATGATCGAGACGCAGCGCGCCTACGAGATGAACTCGAAGGCGATCTCCGCGGCCGACCAGATGCTCCAGTTCATCTCCAACAAGACCTGAGAAACGTCATGAACCGTTCCCTCGTCCGCCTTCTCGTCGCCGCGCTGCCGTTCGCCATGCTCGGTGGCTGCGCGATCGTTCCGCCGACGCCCAGGCCCATGTACACCGCCACCCTGCCGGTCGAACCGGCGGCGCAGCCGCAGGCCACGGGTTCCATCTACGCCGACCAGCAGTCGATGGAACTGTTCGCCGATCCGCGCGCGCACCGTATCGGCGACATCCTGACGATCACCCTGGTCGAGTCGACGCAAGCCAGCAAGAAGGCGGCGACCAGCACGAACAAGAAGAACGGCAACACCATCGCGTCACCGACCCTGCTCGGCCAGGGCCTGCGGATCGGTGGCAAGGCCGCCGACAGCTCGTTGTCCAGCAGCAACGCGTTCGCCGGCGACGGCTCCAGCGAGCAGAGCAATCAGCTCACCGGCGAGATCACCGTCACGGTGGCGCAGCGCCTGTCCAACGGCGCACTGGTGGTGCGCGGCGAGAAGTGGCTGACGATCAACCAGGGCGAGGAACTGGTGCGCATCTCCGGCATCGTCCGTCCGCAGGACATCGGCAACGACAATATCGTCGCTTCCAGCCGTGTCGCCGACGCGCGCATCGAGTACGTGGGCAAGGGCACCCTGGCCGATGCGAACACGCGCGGCTGGTTGTCACGCTTCTTCGATTCGAAGTGGATGCCGTTCTGATGAAGACCTCGCAGCGCCTCCGCATGCTCGTTCGCAGCACCGCCGCCGTGCTGGCCCTGGGTATCGTCGTGCCCGTGCAGGCAGATCGCATCCGCGACCTCGTGCAGGTGGGCGGCGTGCGTAGCAACCAGTTGATCGGCTACGGGCTCGTCGTCGGTCTCGACGGCAGTGGCGACCAGACCAGCCAGGCGCCTTTCACGACGCAGAGCCTGGAGAACATGCTGCAGCAGTTCGGTGTCAACGTGCCTGCCAATGTCCGCCCGCAGCTGAAGAATGCGGCGGCCGTGACGATCACGGCCGAACTGCCGCCGTTCGCCAAGCCCGGCCAGCGCATCGACGTGACGGTGGCCTCGATCGGCAATGCGAAGAGCATCCGTGGCGGCGAGTTGCTGATGTCGCCGCTGAAGGGCGCCGACGGCCAGGTCTATGCCATCGCGCAGGGCAGCGTGGTCGTGGGCGGTGTCAGCGCCCAGGGCAAGAGCGGCTCCAGCGTGCAGGTCAATATCTCCGCCAGCGGCCGCATTCCTGGTGGCGCCAGTATCGAACGCAGTGTCGCCTCGTCCTTCGACAAGGGCGGCGATCTCATGCTCAACCTCAACACCGCCGATTTCACGACGGCCGCCCGCATCGCCCAGGCGGTGAACCAGAGTTTCGGCGCGGGAACGGCCAACGCCATCGATTCGGCGTCGGTCGCCGTGCGCGCACCGCTTGATCCTTCGCAACGCGTGTCGTGGTTGTCCACCATCCAGGCGCTGGAGGTCACCCCCGGCGACGCACCCGCCCGCATCATCGTCAACTCGCGTACCGGCACGGTCGTGATCGGTTCCGATGTGAAGGTGGGTGCGGCCGCGGTCGCGCATGGTTCCATCCAGGTCACCATCAGTGAACAACCGCAGGTCAGCCAGCCCGGCGCGTTCAGCCGCGGCCAGACCGCCGTGGTGCCGAGCAGCCAGGTCGCCGTGAGCGAGGAAGGCGGCCACATGTTCAAGTTCGGCCCGGGTACCAGCCTGGACGCCATCGTGCGTGCCGTGAACCAGGTGGGTGCGTCGCCGAGCGACCTCATTTCGATCCTGCAGGCGCTGAAGCAGTCCGGCGCGCTGCACGCGGAACTGGTGGTGATCTGACATGGCCGCCGCCGTCGACACCCAGAGGCTCGGCACCTACACGGACATGTCCGCGTTCGCCGGATTGCGGTCGGCTGCGCAGAAGGATTCCAAGGCGGCCTTGCCGACCGTCGCGAAACAGTTCGAATCCATCTTCACCCAGATGATGCTGAAGTCCATGCGCGACGCCAGCGCCGCGATGGGCGACGACATCATGGGCTCGCAGGCGGCCGACGCCTATCGGGACATGTTCGACCACCAGTTGTCGCTCACGCTGTCGCAGGGCAAGGGTATCGGCATCGCCGACATGCTTATCCGCCAGTTGGGCGGCAGTACGTCGAAGGCCGGTTCGCCGGACGACCTGTTCGCCGGTGTCACCGGCGACGCCAGCACCGCCGCCGCCGTCTCGTCGCCTTCCGACCAGGACAGCGGCCTCATGGATTCGCTTGAGCGCATGCTCGGCCGTGCCGGGAAGGCCGTGGGCGACGGCGCGAATGCCGTGGTGGATGCCGTCGGCAAGCTGTCGATCGCCGGTCCAGAGGATTTCGTGAAGAAGCTCGCGCCACACGCCATCGAGGCAGCGAAGAAGCTGGGTGTCTCCGTGCGCGCACTGCTGGCGCAGGCCGCGCTGGAGACGGGCTGGGGCAAGCACCTTCCCGCGCAGGGTGGCACCACCAGCTTCAACATGTTCGGCATCAAGGCGGGCAGCAGCTGGGATGGCAAACGAGTGAACGTGCCGACGCTCGAGTACGAGGACGGCGTGGCCGTTCGCCGGAAAGACAGTTTTCGCGCCTACGATTCGCCGTCCGACTCGTTCGAGGACTACGCCGACCTGGTCGCCAACAGCCCTCGCTATGCGGGTGCCGTGGGACGTGGCGACGACGTGGCGGGTTTTGCTCACGCCCTCGTCAAGGGTGGCTATGCCACCGATCCCAGCTACGCGCAAAAGCTCACCGATATCGCCAACGGCCCGGTCATGAAGCAGGCGCTTGCCGCGCTGAAGCACATCGCCGAGGACCTGTGAGACACGGGCCCATGAAAGTTCACAAGGAATAACTGCGATGGCCGACCTGCTATCCACCGGTGTCTCAGGGTTGCTTGCCTCGCAAGTCGGCCTGTCCACCGTTGGTCACAACATCAGCAACGTCAACACGGCCGGATATACGCGCCAGACGACGTCGTTCAATGCCCGTGCGCCGCAGTACAACGGCGGGTACTACGTGGGGCAGGGTGCCGATGCGGTCAGCGTCCAGCGCGCCTACAGCCAGTTCCTCACCCAGTCCGTGTGGTCCGCGAACTCCGGCCAGAGCCGCGCCGCGCAGTACGCCAGCCTGACTGCCTCGGTGAATAACGCGGTCAGTGGTTCGGCCAACCTGCAGACTGCGCTCGACGGCTTCTTCGGCGCGGTGAGCGACCTGGCCAACGCGCCGGTCGACACGGCGAGCCGCCAGGCCCTGATCGGCAAGGCGAGCACCCTGGTTTCCACCTTCCGTTCGCTGTCGTCGCAGTTCCAGCAGATCGACCAGCAGACCAACCAGGAAATCAGCAACTCCGTCGATAGCATCAACAGCCTCGCGCGGAGCATCGCGGACCTCAACGGGCAGATCCAGAAAGCCTATGCGGGAGGCGCGGCGCCCAACGACCTGCTCGATGCGCGCGACCAGGCTATCTCGCAGCTCTCGCAGGTGGTCGGCGTGAACGTCACCCAGGGCAGCGACCACATGGTCACGGTGTCCGTCGGCAACGGGCAGCCGCTGGTCAATGGCACCGATGCGACCAAGCTGAGCACCGCCGCCAACCCCTACGATTCCTCGCGCATGGAAGTGATGGGGCCGGGCGGCTCCATCATCAGTGGCCAGCTCGGTTCGGGATCGCTGGGGGCGACGTTCGATTTCCGGACCAACGTGCTCGATCCGGCGCGTAACCAGCTGGGCCGTTCAGCTATCGCCCTCACCGATGCCTTCAACAAGCAGCATGCACAAGGCATCGACCTCAACGGGGCTGCGGGCGGGGACTTCTTCACGATCGGCGATCCCGCGGTTTTCAACAACACCGCCAATACGGGTAACGCCCAGGTAACGGCCACCGTGACCGACGTGGGCAAGCTCGGCGGTTCCGACTACATCATGCGTTACAACGGCAGCGGCTGGTCGGTGACGACATCCGCCGGCGTCACCGTGCCTTCGACGGGAACGGGCGCCGCAGGCGATCCGATCCTCATCGACGGGCTGGCGATCACGGTGCCCAGCGGCACGCCGCAGGCCGGCGACAGCTTCCAGATCCAGCCGACGCGCAACGCCGCCTCCACCATGAGCGTGGCGATCAGCGACACCAACAAAATTGCCGCATCGGGTCCCTTGGCCGCGACCAAGGCTTCCGGCAATACCGGCAAGGCCATCCTGGGCGCCCTCACGGTCACGAATGTCGCCGATCCGGCGTTCAACACCCCGGTCAATATCGTCTTCACCTCGCCGACCACGTACACCGTCAATGGCGGCGCACCGCAAACCTATGCGGATGGCGACACGATCACCGGCAACGGGTGGACGCTCAAGCTTTCCGGTGTCCCGGCCGCTAACGATTCGTTCACCGTGAAGCCGGCGGGTTCGGCCAGCGGTGATAACGGCAATGCGCTCGCGCTCGCGAACGTGGCCAACAAGGGTGTTCTCGACAACGGTGTCACCACCGTGGGCAAGTCCTATAGCCAGCTGATCGCCCAGGTGGGCACGGCCGGCGCGCAGGCGAACACCGCGCTGGACGCGCAACAGAGCATCCTCGACCAGGCCATGGCGTCGCAGCAGAGTCTTTCCGGAGTGAACATGGACGAAGAAGCGGCGAACCTCCTGCGGTTCCAGCAGGCGTATGCGGCATCGGCCCAGGTGATCAACGCGGCGAACACCATCTTCGATTCCCTTATGACCGCCGTGCGGGGCTGACGACCATGCGTATTTCCACCTCCTGGGGCCAGCAGCAAGCCGTCGACTCGATGCTCGACCGGCAGTACCAGATGTCGCAGACCCAGCTTTCGCTGGGCAACGGCAAGGCGATCCAGACCCCCGCCGACAATCCCGCGGCCGCGGCGCGCGCCGTCGACACCAATTCCGCCAGTGCGCAGAATGACCAGTACACACGCAACATCCAGTCGGCCACCACCCGGTTGTCCGTCGAAGAACAGGCGCTTTCGTCGGCGGGCGACATCCTCGATCGCATCCGTTCGCTCACGCTGGAAGGCATGAACGGCACGCAGACGGACGAATCGCGGCAATCCATCGCGACGGAGCTGCGCCAGACGCTTCAACAACTCGTGGCGCTGGGCAACACCAAGGACGGGCAGGGCGAATACATCTTCGCGGGCAGCCGCACCACCACCCAGCCCTTCACGATCGACGGGCTGAGCGTGAGCTATGGCGGCGACCAGAGCCAGCGGATGGTCGCCGCGGCGGCCGGCCTGCAGGTCGCCACGGGCGACAGCGGCGCCGATGTCTTCATGTCGATCCGTGGCGGCAACGGAACCTTCGTCACCAGCGCGGGCGCCACGAATACCGGGACGGCCGTGGTAGGCGCCACCTCGGTGACCGATGCGAGCGCCTGGGACGGCGGCAGCTACAGCATCACTTTCACCTCGCCGACCGCGTACGAGATCCGCGACGTCAACGATCCCACCAATACGGTCATCTCCACGGGGACGTATACCGGCGATACCGGCACCATCGCGTTCAAGGGCGCGCAGCTCAACCTCACGGGCAATCCCGCCACGGGCGACACCTTCGCCGTGGGCCCCTCGTCGTCGCAGGATGTCTTCTCCTCGGTGGCCGGCATCATCAATGCCTTCGAGGCACCGGGTGGCGGCGCGGCGATGAACAACCAGATCAACGCGCAGCTGCAGAACCTCGACCAGGCCGCCACCAGCTTCCTCGATACGCGTACGAAGATCGGCGCACGCATGAACACGCTCGACCAGCAGACGCAGATCGGTGCGGACGTGAAGCTGCAATACGCCAGCACGCTCACCGACCTGCAGGACCTCGACTACGCCAGCGCGATCAGCAAGTTCACGCAGCAGCAATCCGCCCTCGACGCGGCGCAGCAGTCGTACGTGAAGATGCAGAACCTGAGTTTGTTCAATTACCTCAAATAAGAAACGCGTCGATTTACTTGCAGTGCATTGGAGGCGGCCGCGAGGCCGCTTTTTTTCTTGCAATGAGCCCTAAACCCGGGACTGGACCTGCCGATAAGGAACCCTGACAGCGGCCGGCGAGGCGTCATTGGCGGGTGCTGATCAAGAAAGTGGTTGACAGGTAGAAAAAGTTCTCAAGTTTCTTCCCGGCGTGCCGTAAACCTCTCTGAGGCGGAAGGCTTCCCTAACGGAACCCCGCCGGACTACGCCGCACAACCTCCGGCATTTCGGTTCCGCTTACAAAGGATCAATCCCATGGCTCTGACCATCAACACCAACATCATGTCGCTGAATGCTCAGCGTAACCTGAGCACCTCGCAGACGAAGCTGTCCTCGGCCATCGAGCGCCTGTCTTCCGGTATGCGCATCAACAGCGCGAAGGACGACGCCGCCGGCCTCGCCATCTCCACCCGCTTCACCACGCAGATCAACGGCCTGAACCGCGCCGTGCAGAACGCCAACGACGGTATCTCGCTGTCGCAGACGACCGAATCGGCGCTGGACGAAGTCACGAACAACCTGCAGCGCATCCGCGAACTGGCCGTCCAGTCGACCAACGCTTCGAATTCGGACAGCGACCGCGCCGCGCTCGACGCCGAAGTCCAGCAGCGTCTGTCGGAAGTCACGCGTATCGCCACGCAGACCAACTTCAACGGCATGAAGGTTCTCGACGGTTCAGCGAACCAGCTGAGCTTCCAGGTCGGTGCCAACGTCGGTGAAGTGATCACCGTCGGCCTGAACCAGGGTATGAAGGCCAACCAGGTCGGCCAGCTGGCCACCGGTTCCGCCTCGCTGTCGTTCGCCGCGACCGCCGCGACCGCCGGTACGACCGTCGTCGCCGGTACCAAGACCGACTACTCCGGCGCCAACGCCGCGACGTTCTCGGTGGGTGGCACCGCCATCACGCTGAACACCGACCTGACCAACCTGACCGGTGTCGCTGGTGCGATCAACACCCAGCTGACCGCTGCGGGCAACACGGGCGTCACTGCTTCGGTCAACGCCGACGGCAAGCTCCAGTTCACCAGCGCCACCACCGGCAACACCTCGGCTGCTCCGGCCCTGGGCGGCGCGGACGTGGCCGATCTCGGCACGGCCACCAGCACCGCTGGCGTCAGCATCGGCGACAAGACCCCGGTCACGCTCGCCGCCGGCGCCGTCACCCTGCAGGTCGGTGACAACGCCTCGTTCGACCTCGCCGGCACGTACAACACGGCGCAGGACCTGGCCGACGCCATCAACGCCAAGTCGGGTCAGGGCATCAACGCCTACGTCGGTTCCGACGGCGCGGTGAAGTTCGCTTCGGCGAAGGCGATCACGGTGGGTGGCACGGCTCCGGCCGACGCTGGCCTGACGGCCGGTACCCTGGCGGTCTCCACGACCGATACCCTGGCCAACTCCTCGGTCAAGACGGTCGACGGCGCCAACCAGACGATCAACCGCATCGACGCGGCCCTGCAGTCGGTCTCGGACCTCCGTTCGGACCTCGGTGCGGTGCAGAACCGCTTCGAGTCGACGATCTCCAACCTGCAGAACATCTCGCAGAACCTGACCTCGTCGAAGTCCGCCATTACGGACGCCGACTTCGCCCAGGAAACGGCGAACATGTCCTCGGCCCAGATCCTGCAGCAGGCCGGCGTGTCGGTCCTCGCCCAGGCGAACCAGGCACAGCAGATCGTCTCCAAGCTGCTCCAGTAACAGGCGTCACACCGCCAAACCCGGTTAACGCCGGGTTTGGCAGGGTAATTGCTTAGTTGTCGGCGGTTGGCACTCGAAAGGGAGCCAGCCGCCGACAAATTGGCGCCCAGGGCAGTGAGGCGTCCTCCAGGAGAGCTTCATGGCGACGAATCCCATCACCCTCGGTTCCAGTTCCATCGACGTCGCGAGCATCGTCACCAACCTGACGAACAACAAGCGCTCGGCGACGGATAGCGCCCTGGCTGCCCAGGTCAGCGCGAACACCACCCAGATTTCCGCGATCGGCAACTTCACCTCGTCGCTGACGAGCTTGCAGAACGCGATGAAGGCACTGACGGACGGCAGCGCGTTCACGACGCAGAAGACCTCCATCGACGATCCGACGATCCTTTCCGCGACAGCAGACGCGGATGCCCAGCCGAACTCGTACAACATCGTCGTCAGTAAGCTGGCCACCCCGCAAAAGACTACTTCCACGGCTTTCGCCACCAGCAAGGCGCTGGTAGGCACCGGCACGCTCACGATCGCCATCGGCACCAAGTCGATGAACCTGAATGTGGCTTCCGGCGCGAATTCTCTGGAGAACATCCGCGATGCCATCAACAAGGCTTCGGACAACCCCGGCGTTACCGCCAGCATCGTCACGGGTACCGATGGCGCGCACCTCGTTCTGACGTCCACCTCGACGGGCGCGGCCAATGCCTTCACAGTGAGTTCCAGTGGCGGTGATGGGAACCTGTCGCAGCTGAACTTCGACCCGGCGACCGGTTCCGCGACGGGCAAGGCGCAGGATGCCGAGTTCACGATCGACGGCCTCCCCGCCACCAGTTCGTCGAATACCGTCGCAAACGCCATCGACGGCGTCACGTTGACCTTGTCCAAGGTGGGACCCGCCAAAGTAACGATCGCCAACGACCCCTCCGCGGTGTCCACGGCCGTCACCTCCTTCGTCGCGGCCTACAACGCCTTCGTTTCCACCTACCAGACGCTGACCAAGTACGACGCAACCAACCAGCAGGTCGGCGCCCTCATCGGCGACGCCACGCTGACCTCGATCAAGAGCCAGATCACCTCGCTGGTCGGCTCGCAGTCCACGGGCAGCGGCGCCGGCCCGAAATCGCTGAGCGACCTCGGCGTGGCGTTCCAGATCGACGGCACGCTGAAGTTCGATTCGACCAAGCTGGCCAAGGCCCTCGCGATCAACCCCAAGGAAACCCAGGGGTTGCTCAGTGGCAGCGACGGCATCGCGCCGAAACTGGACAAGCTCATCACGAGCTGGACCTCATCCAGCGGCATCCTGACCCAGCGCACGGCCAACCTGAACAAGAAGGCCAAGGATCTCACCCAGCAGCAAACGGACTTCAACGTCACGATGAAGGCCTATTCCGATCGCCTGACCAAGCAATACACGGCGCTCGACACGATGATGACCAAGCTCAGCAATACCAGCAGCTTCCTCCAGCAGCAGTTCGACGCGCTGACCACCAGCAAGAGCTGACGGTTCTCCCAGGAAAAAGACTCATGGCACTCGGATATTCCCAGGGCGCAGGCGCCTACAAGCAGGTCCGTACGCAAGGCGGCATCGAAACCGCCGACCCGCACGGCCTCATCACCATGCTGATGGACGGCGCGCTCGAGCGGATCCGTTTCGCCCTCGGCTGCATGGTGACCGGGAATGTCGCAGGGAAGGGCGAGGCCATTTCGAAGGCGATCGAAATCGTCGGCGCCTTGCAGGCGGGGCTGAACCACGACGTGGCATCGCCGCTGGTGGGTCAGCTCGACAGCCTTTACGACTACATGAGCCGCCGCCTGCTGCACGCCAACCTGCACAACGACGGCGACGCCCTCGATGAAGTCACCCGCCTGCTCGGGCAGATCCGCGAGAGCTGGGTCGCGATTCCCGTCGAAGCGCGCCAGGTCGCCGGAGCGGGAGCGTGACCGGCGTCGTCTGGTGCGACCTCGACCGTGTGCTGGGGCTGACCGAGGCTATGCACGCCGCCGCCAGCGAAGGACGCTGGGATGAACTGGCCGAACTGGAGGCCGAGCGCGATCCGATCCTCAGGGCCGGCACCATGCGCCCTTCGCCGGAGACGCTGGAATCGCTGAAGTCCATCATGTTGCTCGACGGGCTCATCAAGGACCTCGTCTCGGTAGCCCGTGACGAGGTTTCCATCGCGTGGGATGCCTCGCGCAGGGTGCGGCGCGCCGTGGCCGCGTATAATTCCTTCTGAGCGTTGATCTTCGGCAGGGGTGGGGCGGATGAACGGCGAAGACTGGCAGGCATTTTCCGACCGGGTGGCCTGGGATGCGGTATTCCACGCCACCTGTGATGCCGTCGAGCGTCCCGATGCTCCCGCGCTTTCGCTCATCAACGACCGCAACGCCAGTGTCCTGGTCGCAGTGTCGGCCTTGATGGACCGCCGCAGCGATACCGCCGAGGACGACAGCACGCTTTCCCAGGAAGTGGCCAGGCTCGACGCCAAGCTCAATGTCCTGATGGAGATCGTGAACCGGCTCCTGCTTCCCCAGTCGGGATTGCCGCCGCGGATGCCGCTGCGCTTCAACGCCGCCGGTGCCGTGCTCCCCTGGAGCGTCTTGCCGCCGGTGGGACACTCCGTGCTGCTCAAGATCCACTTCGACGTCTGCCGCGCGTTGCCGCTCGAACTCCCCGGCGTACGTCTGGCCGGTCCGTTGGACGGCAAGGGTTTCATCGCCTTCGAAGGCTTGTCCGAAGCCGTTCGGGACGGCCTGGAGCGGCTGGTTTTCCGCCAGCACCGCCGTCAGGTGGCCGAGGCGCGGGCCCAGGCGCGGCCTGCGGAAGGCGCGGCGGACGCGATGTGACCTTTTACGTCACGTGACGTCAGAACGTCGCGTGGCATCCAGCGTCACATTCGTGACGCCTGTCGTCACGGTTGACGCCAAGCGCCTTCCCTCCTCGCCGAAGCCGATCCCGAGGATGTAATCCGACAACCGGAAGGGCCGCGGAAGTACGCGCATTTGAGCCGTCATGCGCCGGAATTCCGGCGTTGGCACGCTCTTTGATTGATACCTTGCAACGGGGCTGACGGGATTCCATCGCGGAACCCATCCACGGCCTACGACCACACGTCATGCGAGGTATCCCAGGTGAAGTCTTCCAACTTTCTCGTCGTCGAATCCGACGCCGCGCGCGCCGACAGCATCGTCTCCGCACTGGCCTTCCTCGGCTATCGTCCGGTGCTCGCCAACCGCATGCAGCCGCTCGAGTCGTCCGAGAGCTGGCGCGGCGCCTACGTCGGCATGGTGGAAGACGAAAACGAACTGGAAAGCTACCTGTCCTCGCTCGGTCGCGGCGGTCGTCAGTTGCCTCTCCTGGTCGCGGCGGACTCCCCGATGGCTACTTCGCTGATCGCCGACGACGTGCGTAGCCAGCATGTGGAACTGGTGGACATGCCGCTGCGGTACGAGCGTCTGTCCGAAGCCTTGCGCGCCTTGCAGTCGCGCATGGAACCGATACCGTCCAGCCGCCGTTTCGTAGGCCAGTCCGGACCGATGCAGCGCGTGAACGCGCTGATCCGCCAGGTCGCACCGTTCGATTCCAGCGTGCTGGTGCTCGGTGAGTCCGGCAGCGGCAAGGAACTCGTTGCCCGCACCATCCACGATTGTTCGCCGCGGCGCGACAAGCCGTTCGTCGCGATCAACTGCGGCGCGATTCCCGCCGAACTGCTCGAAAGCGAGCTGTTCGGCCACGAGAAGGGCGCCTTCACCGGCGCGATCAGCACCCGCAAGGGCCGTTTCGAGATGGCCGAGGGCGGCACGCTGTTCCTCGACGAGATCGGGGACATGAGCCTGCCGATGCAGGTGAAGCTGCTGCGCGTGTTGCAGGAGCGCGTCTTCGAGCGCGTGGGCGGCAATCGCCCCCAGCGCTGCGACGTACGCATCATCGCCGCCACCCACCGCGACCTCGAGGACGCCATCGAGCGCGGCGGTTTCCGCGAGGACCTTTTCTATCGTCTGAGCGTGTTCCCGCTGGAAATGCCGCCGCTGCGCCAGCGCCTCGAAGACCTGCCGGCCTTGATCTCCGAGTTCAACCAGCGGCTCGTCCAGCGTGGCCTCTCGTCGATCCGCTTCTCACCGAGCGCGATGGGTGCCCTGTGCCGCTACGGCTGGCCCGGCAATGTGCGTGAACTGTCGAACCTGGTCGAGCGGATGGCGATCCTCATGCCGCACGGTGAAGTTCGTGCGGCCGATCTGCCGGAAAAATACCGTGGCGTGCTGCCCGTCGAGGAGGTGTCGGGTGCCGCGCTCATCGCCATGATGGAAGCCGATCCGGAAGTGACCGAGAGTTTCGGTTACGCCGGCGAAGGTGACCCCTCGGTGCTCCCGCAGGGTGGCCTGGACCTCAAGGACCACCTCGCCGGCATCGAAATCGGCCTGATCCGCCAGGCGCTGAACTCCGCGAACGGGGTGGTGGCCCACGCCGCCAAGCTGCTTCGTGTCCAGCGCACCACGCTGGTGGAAAAGCTGCGCAAGTACGGTTTGTCCGAGACGGTCCAGGCGGGCTGATCGCTCGACGCTTGGCACAGGTCGTGCATCGGGTGACGCAAAGCCGATAACGCGTTGGAAAACCGTCATGACCACGATCGACGTCAACAGCCTCCTGCTCCAGATGCGCCGTATCAGTGCGCAGACGGAGATGCCCACCCTGCGCGGCGTAGGCGAAACCGCGGGAGCGGCGAAGAGTTCGTTCGGCGACTTGCTCAAGCAATCGATCGATGGCGTGGCGCAGAGCCAGGACAAAGCCAAAAAAATGGCGACGGCTTTCGAACGCGGTGATCCGGGCGTCGACCTCGCCCAGGTGATGATCCAGGGGCAGAAAGCCGACCTCTCGTTCCGCGCGATGACCGAAGTGCGCAACAAGATGGTCGATGCCTACAAAGAAATCATGAACATGTCGATCTGATTCGGCATGAGCGCAATGACAGGATTCGAGTCGAACCATGGCAGATAACGGCGTAGCCACCACGGACAGCAATAACGCGTCACGCATGGACTCGCTGAAGTCGCTGGCGCAGACGCCCGCGGCGCGGCAGATCTTCATGCTGGCCGGTATCGCCGGTGCCGTCGCGATCGGCATCGCCGCGGTGATGTGGTCGCGCGCACCGAACTACGGCCTGCTTTATGGCGGTCTCGAACAGAAGGATGCCGCCGCCGTCACCCAGGCGCTGCAAGCGGGCAATACGCCGTATACGCTGAGTCCGGATGGCAGTTCGATCTTCGTGCCCGCCGCCGATGTCGCCGGCGTCCGCCTGAAGCTCGCCGGCCAGGGGCTGCCCCAGGGCAGCGCCGCCAGCGCGATCCCGCAAGCCGATTCGCCGTTCGGCATGAGCGACATGGCCGAGCGTTCGCGCTACCAGTCGCTGCTCGAGAACGACCTGTCCAACACGATCGCGGGACTACAGTCCGTGCGTGCGGCGCGCGTGCATCTCGCATTGCCCAAGCCGTCCGCCTTCATCCGCGACAACAAGCCGGCCAGTGCCTCCGTGGTCGTCACCCTGTACCCGGGCAGGCAGCTGGACCAGGGCCAGGTGGCCGCCATCGTCCATCTCATCGCCGCCAGCGTGCCCGACCTCGACACCCGTCAGGTGTCGGTGATCGACCAGGGCGGCAATCTCCTCACCGTGAGCGATCCGGACAGTGCCTCGGCCATCGGCGACAGCCGGCTGCGGCTGTCCAACCGCATCGAAGCCACCTATACGCAGCGCGTCGAAGACTTGCTCACGCCCCTCGTGGGCGCGGGCAAGGTCCGCGCCCAGGTCTTCGCCGATCTCGATTTCTCGCAGACCGAGAAGGCCAGCGAGACCTTCAATCACGACAACCCGGCACTGCGCAGTGAGCAGACCAACAGCGATACGCGCACCGAGCCGGCGAACAACGGCGGTGTACCGGGTGCGTTGAGCAACCAGCCGCCGAACACCGGCGCGAATGCGACGGCCGCCAATCCCGCCGCGGGTGCCAAGCCCGGTGCGCAGGCGGCTGCCACGCAGACGGCGCAGACGCCGACCCAGCAGACGCAGAGTGCCACGCGCAACTATGAACTCGATCGCACGGTGAGCCACGTCACCGACCCGGCGGGCAAGGTCGCTCGTCTTTCGGTCGCCGTGGTGGTCGACAACAAGCAGATGCCCGACAAGGACGGCAAGACCAAGAGCGTGCCGTTCACGCCGGAGGAATTGTCACGCCTCACGGAACTCACCAAGAACGCCGTCGGCTTCAGTGCCGAACGCGGTGACAGCGTCAGCGTCATCAACGAGCCGTTCCACGGCGCCACGGCGGAAGAAGCGCCAGTGAGTGCGCCGTTCTGGGAGCGTCCGGGCATGCTCGACCTGATCAAGCAGGGTCTCGGCGTGATGATCGCGCTGCTGGTCGGCTTCTTCGTCCTTCGTCCGATCCTCAAGGGGCTGTTGAAGCCGGCTCCGCTGGCGATGAACAACGTCGCCCTGGCCGGACCGATGCCGAGCGTGTCCGTGATGGTCGACGACGACGACATGACGCCGGACCGCGTCAGCACGTCTCAGGCGCAACTCGGTTCGCCAGCGTTGCTGGCCTACGAACAGAAGGTGGGCCTTGCCAAGCGCATGGCCGCCGAAAATCCGAAACAGGTGGCGCAAGTCGTGAAGAGCTGGGTGTCCGACGATGGCGGCTGAGCAGAAAGAGGCCCTGACGGGCGCACAGAGGGCGGCGATCCTCCTCCTGACTCTGGGTGAGGAAGACGCGGCATCGATCCTCAAGCATCTGGGTGCGCGCGATGTGCAAGCCGTGGGCACCGCGATGGCGGCGCTGAAAAACGTGACCAAGGAGCAGGTGGACATCGTCCTCACCAAGCTCCAGGAAGATGTCGGCCAGCACACCTCGATCGGCGTCGGCACCGAGGAATACATCCGCCGCATCCTGGTCAACGCGCTGGGCGAGAACAAGGCGGGCGGCCTCATCGACCGTATCCTCCTGGGCCGCAGCAGCAAGGGCCTGGAATCGCTGAAGTGGATGGAAAGCCGCGCCATCGCCGAGATGATCGGCCAGGAGCATCCGCAGATCATCGCGCTGGTGCTGGCCCATCTCGAATCCGACCAGGCTGCGGAAGTGATCGGTTACCTGCCGGTGCGCACGCGCAGCGACGTGGTGATGCGGATCGCCACGCTCGATGGCGTGCAGCCGCACGCCCTGAACGAACTGGACGAGATCATGGAGCGCCAGTTCTCGGGCAATTCGAACAAGCTGAAGTCGGCGAGCGTGGGTGGCCTCAAGGCCGCGGCCGACATCCTCAACGCGATGGAAACCTCGCGCGAGGCGGAGTTGATGGCGTCCATCCGCGGCATCGACTCGGGCCTCGGCGAGCGCATCGAGGAATTGATGTTCGTTTTCGACGACCTCGCGGAACTCGACGATCGCAGTATGCAGACGCTGCTTCGCGAGGTTCCGTCCGCGCGCCTCATTACCGCGCTCAAGGGCGCGGAAACGGCGATCCGCGAAAAGATCTTCTCGAACATGTCCAAGCGCGCCGCGGACATGCTGCGCGACGACCTCGAGGTCAAGGGTCCGGTGCGTCTTTCCGAAGTGGATGCGGCGCAGAAGGAAGTGTTGGCCACCGCGCGGCGTCTTGCTGATGCGGGCCAGATCAACCTCGCCGGTGGCGGCGAAGAATTCGTCTGATGAGCCTGACCTCCATCCTCGCACGCGAGCGGGTCGGCCAGTTCGAACGCTGGGAGCTTCCTGTCGTCGGTGCGCCCGATGTGTCGGACGCGCGCGACGAAACGCTGGACGAAGGCCCGCAGCGGCCGACCGTCGCTGAAATCGAGGCGATCGAGCGGCAGGCGCGCGAGGAAGGCTTTAATGCGGGGCTGAATGAAGGCCGCGCCATGGCGAAACGCGAACTCGCCGCCCAGGTGGGCCGGCTCGACGCCTTGTTCGACGCGGTGGAACGCCCGTTCGCCGAACTGGACAACGAGGTCGCTGGCGATCTCGCCATGTTGGCCACGGTGATCGCCGAGCGCGTGCTGGGCTACGAGATCGCCACGCGACCGGAAAAGATCCTCGACGTGGTGCGCCAGGCCGTCGACGCGCTGCCGGCGGCCTCGCGTCACCTGAAGATCCACCTCAACCCGGCCGACGCCACGATCGTGCGCGAGCACCGTTCGTCGCTCGACCACGAAGGCACGGTGGTCGATGACGCGACGCTGGAGCGCGGCGATGTTCGCCTAGAGAGCGAATATTCGCGTCTCGACGCCCGTGTTCGCACCCGGCTCGCGGCCGTGGTCGACAGCGTTTTGCAAGGGCGGGTCGATACATCGCTCGACGACGGGCCGGCCTCGCCATGAGTGCGACCGATCACGTCGCCGCGCGTAACGCGCATTGGCGTGAATCGCTGGCCGCACAGCGCGCCAGCGCCGAGCACGTGCGTCCCCTGCAGGCGGAGGGCAAGCTGCGGCGAGTCGTCGGCCTGACGCTTGAGGCCGTGGGATGCGAGGCACCGGTCGGCGCCCGCTGCATGGTCGCGGGTGCCGATGGCAAGCAACTGGAAACAGAGGTGGTCGGGTTTTCGGACGGCCGCCTGTTGCTGATGCCCACGGGCGAGATGCATGGCGTGTTGCCGAACGCGCGGGTCATTCCGGTCGCCTCGGTGTCGGGTATCCCGGTGGGCTATTCCTTGCTCGGCCGCGTGATCGGGCCGGACGGTGTGCCGCTCGACGGGCAGGGTCCCTTGCTGGCGCGCGAGCGCGCCCCACTGCGGCGCGACCCGATCAATCCCATGCTGCGCCAACCTATCGATACACCGCTGGACACAGGCGTGCGGGCGATCAACTCGCTGCTGACCGTCGGCCGGGGCCAGCGCATCGGCCTGTTCGCCGGCTCGGGCGTGGGCAAGTCGACCCTGATGGGCATGATGACCCGTTTCACCAACGCCGATGTCGTCGTGGTCGGGCTGATCGGCGAGCGCGGCAGGGAAGTCAAGGAATTCGTCGATCACACGCTGGGCGAAGAGGGCCGCCGGCGTGCCGTCGTCGTGGCCGCGCCGGCGGATGCGCCGCCACTGTCGCGCCTGCGTGGCGCGCAGGTGGCCACCGCCGTCGCCGAATACTTTCGCGACCAGGGCAAGCGCGTCCTGCTGCTCATGGATTCGCTCACGCGGTACGCCCAGGCACAACGTGAGATCGCACTGGCCATCGGCGAGCCTCCGGCGACCAAGGGTTACCCGCCGTCTGTCTTCGCCATGCTGCCCGCGCTGGTCGAGCGCGCCGGTAACGACGCGGAGGGGCGGGGTTCGATCACCGCGTTCTATACCGTGCTGACCGAAGGTGACGACTACCGCCACGACCCCATCGCGGACTCGGCACGAGCCATCCTCGACGGCCATATCGTGCTGTCGCGCGATCTGGCGGAGGCCGGCCATTACCCAGCCATCGACATCGAAGCGTCGATCAGCCGCGTCATGCCCGCCGTCGTCAGCAAGGAGCACATGCGATCGGCGCAGCGCTTCCGACAGGTGTATTCGGCGTATCGCCAGCAGCGCGACCTGATCGCCGTGGGCGCCTACCAGAAGGGCAGCGACCCGCGTACCGACGAAGCCATCGCGCTCTATCCGCGGCTCTCGGCCTTCCTGCAGCAGGAAACCGAGGTGCCGGTGACTCTCCAGGAGGCCGAAGCCGGTCTCGCTGAAACCACGGCGGCCAACTGATGCCCTCGCGCGCCGACCGCCTCCAGCCCGTCGTCGACCTGGCCGCCGAGAAGGCCGATGACGCCACACGCGCGCTCGCCGTACAGCAGCGCGCGCTGGCCGATGCGGAACACCAGCTGGTCGAATTGCGCCGGTATCGCAACGAGTACGCCGAGATGCCTGATGGGATCGGCGTGAGCGCGCTGCTGAACAGGCAACAGTTCCTGCAGAAGATCGACATGGCGATCGTGCAGCAACTGGGTGAGGTGCAGCGGCGTGAGCGCGCGCTCGAAAGGGCGCGCAAGGATTGGACCGACGCGCGTGGCCGCGCCAAGGCGCTGGACTCGGTGACGACGAAATATCGCGAGCAGGAGCGCAAGACGCAGGATCGCCGCGAGCAGGAACAGGCCGACGAACGCTCGCAATATCGTCGTCCCCCACGGAGCGACGGCTGACTCCGGTCAGGCCCGTCCCATTCCGACAGCATCGAACGAGTAACCCGCATGAACAACGCTACGCTCGCCCTCAACGTCTCCCATCCCTCCTCGCCGGCCACGCCGCCGGCCGGCGGCCGCGATGCGGACGTCACGTCACCGTCCAAACGCTTCGATGCCGCGCTCGACGCTGCCCGTGCCGATGCGCGCGACCCGCACAAGCAGCCGGCAAACAACGCGGCGGCAGGTGACGAGACGGTGCCTGCGAAGGCCGCCGTGGCGAAGGACACCGTGCACGATGGCGATGAGCAGCCAACGAAGAAGGATGAAAAGACCGCCGACGATGCCTCGATCGCCGCGACCATGTTGTCGTTGATCGGGGTGCCGGCGAAGGTGGCCGACGTGGCCGCGAAGGCGGTCGGCGCATTGAACGATGCGGCAAGCGCCACGGGCGACGCGCTGGGCGCGACGAGCGGATTGGCAGGGGTGCTGCCGGGATCGGAAGCCGCCGTGGATGGGGCAGTCGCGTTGAAAGACAACACGCTGGCGGCCCTGGGCCTCGCCGGTGTGGCAGGTGCCCCGGGCGGTGCCGCGACCGCGGCTACCGTCTCTCCGTTCGCGTCGTTGCTGGCCGCTCATGGCGATGCGGCGCTTGCGAAGGACGACACCTCGCCGAGGGTCGATGGCACCAGTCCCATGCCGTTCTCCCACGCTCAGGGGCTCGGGCAAGGCGGGGTACCGGCGGTACAGGTGCAGGCCACGCAGCCGGCCACGTCTCCGCAGTTCGCCCAGGAACTGGGCGAGCAGATCGCATGGATGGGCTCCGGCCAGGTCAAGGAAGCGCGAATCAAGCTGCATCCCGAAGAACTCGGCAGCATGGACGTGCGCGTCAACATGGACGGCGGCAAGGTAAACATCGCTATCCTGGCGCAGCATCCGGCGGCGGTGCATGCCGTGCAGCAGACGCTGTCGCAACTCGATAGCATGCTCGCTCACCACGGCCTCTCGCTCGGTCAGGCCGATGTCGGCCAGCGCCAGGCGGAGCAGGGTGGAGAAGGCGGCGGACAAGGCGCGGCGGGCCAGGGCGGCGACGCCGATGCGGCCGGCGTCACCGGGGCCGTAGCCACCTCGCGCGTTTCCCGCGGTCTGGTCGACGAAATCGCCTGACGAGCCGACGTAAAGCCGACGACCGTCAAATAATCGACCTCCTGCACGAGCCGTCACCGTCGAATCAAGGCATGACGCCGCTGCATCGGCGGCAAAATGCGGGTCGCCGGCATGGCACGCCGTTTGCAACACACCGCACCATCAGCATTCCGTATCGCGAGGTTTCAACGCATGGCCGCAGCACCGAAAGAAGCCGAAGGGGCTCCCGTGAAAAAGAAGAAGGGCAGCTTGCTCATCATCGGCGCGCTCGTCGTCCTGGCCGCCGGCGGCGCCGGCGGCTGGCTCATGCTGAAGGGTGGCCACGGCAAGCCGGGCGAGGATGCCGCCGAGGCGGCCAGGGCGAAGCCAGCGGTTTACCTCCAGCTCGATCCTGCCTTCGTCGTGAATTTCCAGGACGAGGCGGCGCTTCGTTTCCTTCAGGTGGGCGTTAACGTGATGTCGCACGATCCCGAAGCGATCGCCGCGGCCAAGCAGGCCGACCCGGAGATTCGCAATGCGCTGCTTATGCTGTTCTCGGCGCAGGACATGAAGTCGCTGTCCGACGTGAAAGGCAAGCAGAAGCTCCAGGCCGCCGCGCTGGCCGAGATCCAGCGCGTACTGAAGGAAAAGATCGGCCGGCCGGGTGTCGACGCGGTCTATTTCACCAGCTTCATCATGCAGTGATGGGAAACCCGCGGCCATGACGGACATCCTCACCCAGGACGAAATCGATGCCCTCCTGGCGGGCGTGGAAGGCGGTGCGGTCGAGACCGAAGTCGACCTTCCGCCGCCCGGCGGCATCCTCGACTACGATTTCACCCAGCAGGACCGCATCGTCCGCGGGCGCCTGCCGACGCTGGAAATGGTCAACGACCGTTTCGCGCGCTACTTCCGCGCCAACCTGTTCAACGTGTTGCGCAAGTCGTGCGAAGTCTCGGTCCTTGGCGTGAGGATGACCAAGTTCAACGAGTACGTGCACTCGTTGGCGGTACCGAGCAATCTCAACCTCATTCGTATCAAGCCCCTGCGTGGCACGGCGTTGATGGTGTTCGAGCCGCGCCTGGTCTTCACCGTCATCGACAACTTCTTCGGTGGCGATGGCCGTTACCACGCCCGCATCGAAGGCCGCGACTTCACGCCTACCGAAAACCGCGTGATCCAAATCGTGTTGCAGGAGGCGTTCGGCGCGATGGCCGAGGCCTGGGCGCCCGTGTTGAAGATGCACTTCGAGTTCCTGAACTCGGAGATCAACCCGCAATTCGCCAACATCGTGAGCCCCACCGAGACGGTGGTGGTATCGCGGTTCCACATCGAGCTCGATGGCGGTGGTGGCGAAGTGCACCTGACGCTGCCGTATTCGATGGTCGAGCCGATCCGCGAGTTGCTCGACGCCGGCGTTCAGAGCGACCGCGCCGAGCGCGACGATCGCTGGATCCAGAACCTGCACGAGGAGCTCCTCGATGCGGAAGTGGAAGTCACCGCCATGCTCGCGGAAGCCCGCCTGACCATCGGCGACTTCCTGCACCTGCGCAAGGGCGACGTGATTCCGATCAACCTGCCCGAGACGGCCACGGTGTTCGCCGAAGACGTGCCCATCTTCCGCGGCCGCATGGCCAGTTCCAGCGGCAACAAGGCGATCCAGTTCGAATCGCTGCTCCGCCGCACGGCCCCCCGCTCCTCCACGGTCCCCACCCAACCGTCCATCGAGCCGGCCTGACGTCACCAAGCCGGCCCGGCGCCCCCAAGCCGGCCTGACGTCACCAAGCCGGCCCGGCGCCCCAAGCCGGCCCTACGCCACTTTTGCGAGCCGGCCGCCGGCCAGGCTTGCCGTGCCTGGTGGGAGCCGCTTCAGCGGCGATCCGCCGGCAGGCGGCACGTCCCCTCACGCCGCCAATGGTCCGTCACGGTGACTAACTGCCGTCAAGCGTCAGCTTTCCGTCTGCCCCTCTGGGTCACCCTCCCGGCATGTACCTTCCCACCCCGGTAAGTACCTGATTTCCCGGGTCGGTACCCTCGCTTCACCGTCGTCCACCCCATGGCACGCGGCTTGCTTCAAAGGGTTCGAACCCTCGACAAGCCAAACTCTGGAACGACATGAACGCCACCCTCGACGAACTTGAAAACGCCAACGACGCCTCGCTGGCGTCCTCCATCGGCCTCGGCAACGAAGTGAACCTCGACGTCATTCTCGACGTCCCGGTCACCATGGCCATGGAAGTGGGCCGGACCAAGATCAGCATCCGCAACCTCCTCCAGCTCAACCAGGGTTCCGTCGTGGAACTCGACCGCGCCGCGGGCGAACCGCTCGACGTGTTCGTCAACGGCACCCTCGTCGCGCACGGCGAAGTCGTCGTCATCAACGAGAAGTTCGGTATCCGGCTGACCGACGTGATCAGCCCGGCCGAGCGCGTCCGCAAGCTTCGGTGATCCACATGCGCCGTACCGTCGCCGCCTTCGCCGGTGGCTTCCTTCCCTGCGCCCTGATGGCGGCCCCGGCCGCCACCCCGGCGGTCGATTCGGGCGCGGAGCTGCTTCGCGTGCTGGTCAGCCTGCTCGGTGTCGTGGCGCTCATCTTCTTCGTCGGCTGGTTCGGGCGCCGCGCCCAGGCGCGCGTGCGCCCCGGCGGCCGGAAGATCCGCGTCATCGAATCGATGCCGGTGGGCATCAAGGAAAAAGTGATGCTGCTGGAAGTGGGCGGCACGCAGCTCCTTGTCGGTGCCTCGCCGACGGGTGGCCTGCGTACGTTGCATGTGCTCGCCACGCCGGTACCGGACGATGCGCCGCCTTCGGCGACGCCGGTGGTGCGTGGTTTCCGGGACGTGCTTGCACAGTGGAAGCGCTCATGAGCACCGTGGCTATCGCGGACAGCGTCCGCTCCCACCGGGCACGGTGGTCGTGGCTGGTGGTGCTGTTGCTTTCGTTCGCGCCCATGGTGGCGTTCGCCGCCGAGCCGCCGGGCATCCAGTTGCTGAACGTGCAGCCGGGCGCCAACGGTTCACAGACCTGGTCGCTGTCGATCCAGATGCTGGCCCTGATGACGGCCTTGACCGCCTTGCCGGCCATCCTGCTGATGATGACGTCGTTCACCCGCATCATCATCGTGCTGGGTTTCCTGCGCCAGGCGCTGGGCACGAACAGCACGCCACCCAACCAGGTGATCCTGGGCCTGTCGCTGTTCCTCACCCTGTTCGTGATGACGCCAGTCATCAACAAGGCCTACGACGCCGGCATCAAGCCATACATGGATGGCCAGATGAGCGTGCAGGAAGCACTGCCGCTCGCCGCTGCGCCGTTCCGTCATTTCATGCTCGAACAGACCCGCGACCCGGACCTGCAGCTGTTCACGAAGCTCGCCGGTGAGCAACCGTACGCCGACAGGGATGCCGTGCCCTATCGCGTGGCGTTGCCTGCCTTCGTCACCAGTGAACTGAAGACGGCGTTTCAGATGGGCTTCCTGCTGTTCATCCCGTTCCTCATCATCGACCTGGTGGTGGCCTCCGTGCTGATGTCGATGGGCATGATGATGGTCTCGCCGATGATCATCTCGCTGCCGTTCAAGATCATGCTGTTCGTGCTGGTGGACGGGTGGACACTGCTGCTGGGCACCCTGGCGGGAAGCTTCTTCCCATGACGCCGGAAACCGTCATCGGCTTCGGCCAGCAGGCCTTGCACATCGCGATGCTGATCGGCGCGCCGTTGCTGCTCACCGCGCTGGCGGTGGGCCTCCTCGTCGGCATGATCCAGGCCGCCACGCAGATCAACGAGCAGACGCTGAGCTTCATCCCGAAGCTCATTTCCATGGCGCTCGTGATGATCATCGCCGGTCCGTGGATGCTGCGTACCCTGGTGCAGTTCACCCGCACGCTGATCGAAAACCTGCCCCAGGCGGTACGTTGATGCCGATCGATGTCGGCCAACTGGAAGCATGGGTCGGCGGGGCGTCCTGGGCGTTTGCCCGCGTCTCGGGCCTGCTGCTCGTCGCGCCCGTGCTGAGCGCGACGATGATTCCGGTGCGCATTCGATTAGGCCTGGCGTTGCTGCTGACCATGGTCCTCGCCCCGCTGGCCCCGTTGGACATCCAGCCGATTTCCGCACAGGGCGTGGCGACGCTGGCGCAGCAGATCCTCGTGGGGGCGTCTCTTGGCTTCGTGCTGAAGCTGGTCTTCGAGGCCGTATCCTTCGGTGGCCAGCTCGTGTCGCAGGCGATGAGCCTGGGTTTCGCCGAGACGGTGAACCCAGGCGTCGGCGGCACCACGCCGGTGCTGAGCCAGTTCTACACGATGCTAGTGACCTTGCTTTTCCTGGTGATGAACGGCCACCTGCAACTCATTTCGCTGCTCGCCGACAGCTTCCGCACCTTGCCGGTGGGCGAGCAGGGCATCGGCGCGAACGGTATCTGGGGCGTACTGACCTTCGCCAGCAACCTGTTCGGCGGTGCCGTGCGCGTGGCCTTGCCCGCGCTCACCGCCACCCTCGTGGTGAACCTGGGGTTCGGCGCGATCAGCCGGTCGGCGCCGTCGATGAACCTGTTCGCGGTGGGGTTCCCGATCACGATCTGCCTCGGACTGCTGTCCGTATGGCTTGCGCTGCGCGCCCTGCCGGGCGCGTTCGACTGGCTGCAGACGGCCGCATGGGACACCATGCGCCGGCTCATGGGGAGCTGACACGCCCATGAGCGAAACCGACAAGGAAGACCGCACTGAAGCGCCTAGTGAAAAACGTCTTCGCGAAGCGCGCGAAAAGGGCGACTTGCCGCGTTCGCGTGATCTTTCCACCGCCGTGGTGGTGCTCGCCGGCGTGACCACCCTGATCGCAGCACGCGAGCAGATGTCGCTGCACGCGGCGAATATCATGCACGTGGGCTTGCGCTATAGCCGCGGCGACCTGTTCGCCGCGAACGGCGTGTACCGCGCGCTGGCCACGGCGGCCCTGGAAGCGCTCAAGCTGCTCGGCCCCGTGTTCGCCGTGACCGCGGTCGCCGCGATCGCCGCGCCGGCCCTCATGGGCGGATTGAATTTTTCCACCCAGGCGCTCGCTCCGAAATTCGACCGGCTCGATCCGATCAAGGGATTTTCGCGCCTGGTCTCGGTGAACGGCCTGGTGGAGCTGGGCAAGTCGCTGCTCAAGCTCGTGCTTATCGGCGGCGCGCTGGTCTGGTTCCTGCTTCGCTCGACGAGGGACATGTACACCGTGGGCACCGGTCCGGTCAGCGTCGGCATCGCGCAGGCCTTCTCCATCTTCGGCCAGGCCTCGCTCGTCTTCGCCTGTGCGCTCGGCGCCATCGCGCTGGTCGATGCGCCATGGCAGAAGTTCAGCTTCACCAAGAAGATGAAGATGAGCAAGCAGGAAGTGAAGGACGAGCACAAGGAAAGCGAGGGCAGCCCCGAACTGAAGTCGAAAATCCGTCAGATGCAGCACCAGATGGCGCGCCGGCGGATGATGGAAGACGTGCCCACGGCGGACGTGATCGTGACCAACCCGACCCACTTCGCCGTGGCCCTGAAATACGACGAAAACCGCATGGGAGCGCCCCGCGTGGTGGCCAAGGGCGTGGACGTGATCGCCCAGCAGATCCGCGATGTGGCGGGTGGGGCGAAGGTTCCGGTGGTGGAAGCACCGCCGTTGGCACGCGCCTTGTATCACACGACGGAAATCGGACGCGAGATCCCCGCGGCGCTGTACATCGCCGTGGCCCAGATCCTGGCGTACGTGTTCCGGCTGAAGCAGGCGATCGCCGTCGGCGACCTCCCGCCCGATCTACCCGAGCAGGACATCGATCCGGATTTGCTCGGCCCCTACCGCATGGATAACTGACGATGGCAGCTTCCTCCAACTTCATGGGCACGTTCCGGCAGATCGGCCGCCGCGGCGTCGCCGCGCCGGTGGCGATGCTGATCATGCTCGGCATGATGATGCTGCCCTTGCCGCCGTTCATGCTGGACCTGCTGTTCACCTTCAACATCGCGTTGTCGCTGGTGATCCTGCTGGCCACGATGTACGTCATGCGGCCGCTGGAACTGGCCTCGTTTCCGACCGTGGTGCTGTTCGCCACCTTGCTCCGCCTGGCCCTGAACATCGCTTCCACCCGCGTGGTGCTGCTGCATGGGCACAACGGGCCGGGCGCGGCGGGCAAGGTGATCGAGGCTTTCGGCGAGTTCGTCATCGGGGGCAACTTCGCGGTCGGTTTCGTCGTGTTCGCCATCCTCACCATCATCAACTTCGTGGTGGTGACCAAGGGTGCGACGCGCGTGTCCGAGGTGACCGCGCGTTTCACCCTCGATGCCATGCCCGGCAAGCAGATGGCGATCGACGCCGACCTCAACGCCGGCCTGTTGACGCAGGAGCAGGCCCGCGAGCGCCGCCAGGAAGTCCGCGAGGAAGCCGATTTCTACGGTTCGATGGACGGTGCCTCGAAGTTCGTCCGCGGCGACGCCACCGCCGGCATGCTGATCCTCGCGATCAACATCATCGGCGGCTTCTTCATCGGCATGTTGCAGCATGGGCTATCCGCGGCCGAAGCCGCGCGCACCTACACGCTGCTGACCATCGGTGACGGCCTGGTGGCCCAGGTGCCGGGCCTGATGCTCTCGATCGCCACCGCGGTGATCGTCACCCGCGTGTCGAAGTCCCAGGAAATGGGAAAGCACGTGATGGGGCAGTTGTTCGGCCAGCCGAAGGCGCTCGGCGTCGCGGCGGCCGTGCTGGGCACGATGGGCCTGATCCCGGGCATGCCGAACATCCCGTTCCTCATCCTGGCGGCGCTCGCCGGTTTCGCCGCGTGGAAGTTGACCCAGGCAAAGCAGGAGCGCACCGCCGCCGCGGCAGGCGCGGGTGCGCCCGGCTCCGAACTGGCGCTGGAGTCCGCGCCGCCGGCGGAGCGCCTGGAGCTCTCGTGGGAAGACGTGGCCCAGGTGGACACGATCGGCCTCGAAGTCGGCTACCGGCTCATCCCGCTGGTGGACAAGGCCCAGGGCGGCGAACTGATGGCGCGGATCAAGTCTGTGCGCCGCAAGCTGTCGCAAGAACTCGGTTTCCTGGTTCCTTCGGTGCACATCCGCGACAACCTGGACCTGGCCCCGCACGGCTATCGCATTTCCCTGATGGGCGTGCCGATGGGCGAAGCGGAGATCCACACCGAGCGCATGCTGGCGATCGACCCGGGCCGCGTGCACGGCACGATCAACGGCATCGCCACGCGCGATCCCGCCTTCGGCCTGGATGCCGTGTGGATCGAGCCGGGCATGCGCGAGCACGCGCAGACCCTGGGCTACACCGTGGTCGATCCGGCCACGGTGATCGCCACCCATCTTTCGCACATCCTGCAGAACCACGCCCACGAACTCATCGGCCACCAGGACGTGCAGCAGTTGCTCGACCGTCTCGCCCAGCAGACACCCAAGCTCGTCGAAGACCTGGTGCCCAAGCGCCTCTCGCTGGGCGTCGTGGTCAAGGTGTTGCAGAACCTGCTCGCCGAGCGCGTGCCCATCCGCAACTTCCGCGGCATCGTCGAATCGCTGGCCGAGCATGCGGGTCAGAGCCAGGATCCCGGCGTCCTCGCGGCGGCAGTGCGTGTCACCCTCGGTCGACAGATCGTGCAGGAGATCGCCGGCCTCGGTACGGAAGTGCCTGTCATTACTTTGGCGCCCGAACTGGAGCAGATCCTGTTGCAGTCCCTGCAAGGTGGCGGTCCCGCCGGCGCTGCGGTCGAGCCGGGCCTCGCGGATCGCCTCCAGCAGAGCGTCGCCGATGCGGCGCGCCGCCAGGAAGCGGCGGGTGAACCGGCCGTCCTGCTGGTGTCGCCGGCACTTCGTCCGTGGCTTTCGCGCTTCACCCGGCATGTGGCCCAAAACCTGCATGTACTTGCGTACAACGAGGTTCCGGACAACCGGCGCGTCAAGCTGGTGACGGCCCTCGGGCGATAGGAACGAGATACCGCGCGGGGAATCGCCGTGCGGACCGAACGAATGAAGACAGGATCGAACGCATGAAAATCAAACGATTCGTTGCTCCGGATATGCGCCAGGCCATGCGCCAGGTCCGCGACGAACAGGGTCCGGACGCCGTGATCCTGTCCACGCGCCGGCTGGACGACGGTATCGAGATCATCGCCGCGCTCGATTACGACGAGGCGCTGGTGCGCGAGGCCGGTTTCGGTTTCGACACGCCGGCCCGCGAGGAAGCGCCGATCCGCGCCACGCGCGATGAAGCCGAACGCGCCGCCCGCATCGACCAGGCACGCGCCGCCACCGCCGCCGCCGTGGAGCGCGCCGCGAAGTCGGGCACGCCGCTGAACACCAACGCACCGCAGCGCCAGTCGAGCGCCGCGCTCGCCGCCAGCGTCGCCGACGTGGTCCGCGCCGCCACCGTGGCGCCGGCCAACGATGCCGCCGTGAACGGCGTGCGCGCAGAGATCAACAACCTGCGCGAGATGCTTGAAGTGCAGCTCTCGACCCTCGCCTGGAACCAGATGGACCGCGAGCAGCCGCTGCGTGCCCGCGTGCTGCGCGAGATGACCCGCCTGGGCATCGACGGTGACGTGGCGCGCGCGCTGTGCGCGGAACTGCCTGCCGACATGAACGCCGAGCAGGCGCGCTACCTGCCGCTGGGCATGCTCTCGCGCAACATCCGCACCAGCGGGCGGAATTTCGACACGGTCGGCGGCGGCACCACCGCCCTGGTCGGCACCACGGGCGTGGGCAAGACCACCACCATCGCCAAGCTCGCCGCCCGCGCCGTGCTGCGCCATGGGGCGTCGAACGTCGCCTTGATCAGTGCCGACCAGTACCGCATCGGCGCCGGCGCGCAGCTGGAACATTACGGCCGCCTGCTCGGCGTGCGCGTATTCAACGCGCATGACGCGACGAGCCTGCGCAACGTGCTGATCCAGTTGCGCGGCAAGCACACCGTGCTGGTCGACACGGCCGGTCTCTCCGGCAACGACCCGAAGTTGCAGCAACAGTTCGAGACACTGCGCGCCACCTCGGACGTGCGCGTGTGCCTGGTGCTGGCCGCCAACGCGCAGGCCCAGGCCATCGATAACGCGATCCGCGCCTACGCGCCGCTGGCGCCGCAGAGCGCGGTCCTCACCAAGCTCGATGAGGCCCCGCTGATCGGCGGCGCGCTCTCGGCTCTTATCCGGCACCGGATGCCGCTTGACTACACCACGGATGGGCAGCGCGTGCCCGAGGACATCGCCTCGGCCGACGCGCGCAAGCTGGTCTGCCTCGCGGCCCAGTTGCTCAAGCAGCGCAACGACGAACCGGACGACGCCCTGCTTGCCGAGCGCTTCGGCATCGCGGCGCCGGCCCTGGCCTGATCGCGCAACCACCCTTCCCGGCAACGCAACCGCAAACACTTACGGCAGTGACTTCCTTCATGAGCACACACGTCGATTCCACCCAGGCCGCCGGACTCAACTGGCTCGCCGACCGCCGACCCACCCGAAGCATCGCCGTCGCAGGCGGGAAGGGTGGCGTGGGCAAGACCACGGTGGCGGTCAATCTCGGCATGGCGCTCGCGATGGGCGGCCGTGACGTCGTCCTCCTCGACGCCGACCTCGCCATGGCGAACATCGACGTCCTGCTCGGCCTCCAGCCCACCCGCCACCTCGGGCACATGCTCGGGGGCGAGTGCGGCATCGAGGACCTGATCCTCCAGGCCGCCCACGGCCTGAAGGTGATCCCGGCCACGTCCGGCACGCGCCGCATGGCGCAGCTGCCGAACATCGAGCACGCGGCCGTGATCCGCGCCTTCGATGAGTACCCCCTGCCACCGGAATACCTGATCGTCGACACCGCCGCCGGGATTTCCGACAGCGTGTCGATGTTCGCCGCCGCCTCGGACGAGGTGGTGGTCGTGGTCTGCGACGAGCCCGCTTCCCTGACCGACGCCTATGCGCTGATCAAGGTCATGAGCCGCGAGTTCGACGTGAACCGTTTCCGCATCGTCGCCAACATGGTCCGGCATGCCCAGGAGGGCCGCCAGCTGTTCGAGAAGCTGTCACGGGTGACAAACCGCTTCCTCGACGTGTCCCTGGATTTCATGGGCATGGTTCCGCACGACGAGTACCTGCGCCAGGCCATCCGCCGCCAGTCGGCGGTGGTCGATGCCTGGCCGAGCAGCCGGTCGGCGGTCGGATTCAAGAATCTGGCCAGGTCGGTCGATACATGGGGTGAACCCGAACCCCGGGCACAGGGACGCATCGGCTTTTTCGCCGAACGGTCCCATCTGGGGGGAGGGCTGCCACTGTGAGCGTCGCGACCGAATATCTCGAGATCACGCGTATCCCGGCGGATCAATTAGTCAAGAACCACGCGCCGCTGGTGCGCCGGATCGCCTATCACCTGATGGGCCGGCTGCCGCCAAGCGTGGATGCGAACGACCTCATGCAGGCCGGGATGATCGGACTGCTGGAGGCGGCAAGGAATTACTCGCCGACTCGCGCGGCCAGCTTCGAAACCTATGCGGGCATCCGCATACGTGGCGCCATGCTGGACGAACTGCGCAAGACGGACTGGACCCCGCGCTCCGTCCACCGGAAGTTGCGCGAGGTCGCGGAGGTGACGAGGCAGATCGAGAACGAGACGGGTGGCGACGCCGAAGACGCGGAAGTGATGAAGCGACTGGGCATCGACGCCATGGAGTACAACCAGATCCTGGCCGACGCGGCGAGCGCGCGGTTGCTGAGCCTGACGGCGCCGGAAGGCGACGAAGGCTCCGCGATCGACGTCGCCGACCCGGACGCCTCGGGTCCGGATGGATTGTTCGAGCAGCAAGGCCTGCGTGACGCGCTGGCGCAGTCCATCGATGGATTGCCCGAGCGCGAGAAGCTGGTCATGTCGCTGTACTACGATGAAGAGCTCAACCTGAAGGAAATCGGTGCGGTGCTGGGAGTGAGCGAATCGCGGGTGTGCCAGATCCATGGCCAGGCCCTCATTCGACTCCGCGCACGCATGTCGGGTTGGAAAGACAAGCATTGACGAACGCGCGGTAGCAAGGCGGAGACGAGTTTTGGACAAGAACATGAAGATCCTCGTGGTGGACGATTTCTCCACCATGCGACGCATCGTGAGGAACCTCCTGGTGGAGTTGGGATTCACCAACACCCTCATCCAGGAGGCCGAGGACGGCAACGCGGCGTTGACGCTGCTGCGCGCGCAGCCGTTCGACCTCGTCGTGACCGACTGGAACATGCCGAACATGACAGGCATCGACCTGCTCCGGGCGATTCGCGCGGACGCAGCGCTGAAGGCCATGCCGGTGCTGATGGTCACGGCGGAGAACAACCGCGACCAGATCATCGCGGCGGCGCAGAGCGGCGTGAACGGCTATGTCGTCAAGCCGTTCACCGCGGTCACGCTGAAGGAAAAACTCGACAAGATCTTCGAACGACTCGCCGCGGCCGCGGGCTAAGGGAATCACGATGAACACCATGCTTTCCAGCGGCCACGACGTGGCTCCCGAACTGCGCGCGTTGCTCGACGCCGACGACAGCGTCTCTTTCGAGCAGGCGCTCGACCAATTGCTGCGCACCCGCGAACAGCACCTGTTCATGGCCCTGGGCCACCTCGCCCGCGACCTGCACGAGTCCGCTCGCCGTCTTGCCGCCGATATTTCGCACGATGGCGTGCCGGGCAACATGAGCGACGCGCGCAAGCACCTGCGCGATGTGCTCGAGATGAGTTCGCAAGCCGCGCATCGCACGCTCGATTTCAGCGAGAAGCTGCGTCCGCAAGCCCAGGCGCTGGCCCGTCAGGCCGACGAGGTGCTGGTGCTCGGTCACGCCGACCCTGCGTTCGCGACCCAGGCCACGGCACTGGCCGTGCGCGTGGGCGATTTCGCGCAGAGTTGCGACATCGGCTTCGGCGAGATGGTCGAAGCCCAGTCCTGGCAGGATCTCTCCGGCCAGCGCGTGGCCCAGGTCGAGGCCTTCATGGCCAAGGTGGAATCCTCGCTGGTGGAACTGGTGCGCCTCACGGGCTCGCTGGCGGGCGGCGCCGCGCCGGCCGCCGACAAGGTCAGCCAGGACGAGGTCGATCGCCTCCTCAGCGAATTCGGGTTCTGAGCGCCGTATGAGCGTGGAGCTGGACAACGAGCTGCTCAACGTCTTCCTGATCGAGGCGCGTGAACTGCTGGAGAGCCTGGGCGAACAGCTCGTGGATCTCGAAGCGTCGCCGAACGACATGGAGCTGTTGAACGCGGTCTTCCGCGCGTTCCACACCGTGAAGGGCGGTGCGGGCTTCCTCGGCCTCAACCCGATGGTCGAGCTCTGCCACCGGGGCGAGGACCTGCTCAACGAGGCACGCAACGGCTCGATCGTGCTCGACGCCGGTTTCATGGACGCGCTGCTGGAATCGCTCGACCTCCTCAACGACATGATGCGTGCCGCTGACGGCGGCCTGCCGATCGAACCTGCGCCGCGTTCACTGCTCGACCGCCTCTTGATTCCTGGCCGGGCGGTGTCCGCGCCGCCCGCCGCCTTGACCCTGCCGACCGCGCCGCCCGTGGCGGCACCCGCGCAGGCACGGCCGTACGATCCGATCGAAGATGAATTCGAAGCGATGCTCGATGCCGCGCGCAGCGATCGCGAACCGGCGACCGCGCCTTCGGGCACCATTTCCGATGACGAATTCGAGGCACTTCTCGATTCCCTCTATGGCACCGGCGCCCCTGGCGCCGACGCGACGGCCGATGCGTCTCCGTCCGTTCCGGGCGTGGCCGCGCCCGCCGCCGGTTCCGCACCGGTAGTAGCCGAGGTGCCTGCCGCCCCCGCCGATGGGAACGCGATCAGCGACGACGAGTTCGAAGCCCTGCTCGACAACCTCCATGGCACGGCCGCCCCTGGCGCCGCGAGTGGTTCCGCCGTGGCGACGGCCGCGGCGCCGCCCGCACCGGTCGCGCCGTCCGCGGCTCCGGCCGCCGCCTCGTCCGAGCCTGTCCCGGCAGGTCCCGCGACGCGGGCGGCCGTGAAGGCCGCTCCGGCTGCCGCGGAGAAACGCGGTGCTTCCACCGCCGACACCACCGTCCGCGTCGACACCCACCGCCTCGATGGCCTGGTCGATGCCGCAGGCGAACTGGTGCTCGTGCGCAACCGCCTCACCAGCCTCGCGCCGCGTGGTACGAACGATCCGATGGAACGCGCCATCGGTGAACTCGAGCGCGTGGCGGAAGACCTGCAGAACGCCGTGTTGCGCATGCGCATGCAGCCGGTGGGCAAACTGTTCTCGCGCTTCCCGCGCATCGTTCGCGACCTCGCCCGCCAGCTCGGCAAGGAAATCGAACTGGTGACCGAGGGCGAGGAAACCGATATCGACCGCACGGTGGTGGAGGCCCTGGCCGATCCGCTGGTGCACCTGCTGCGCAACGCGGTGGATCACGGTATCGAGATGCCCGATGCCCGCGCCCGCGAAGGCAAGCCGCGCGCTGGCACCGTTCGTCTCGCTGCCGGCCAGTATGGCGATCGCATCGTCATCACCGTCACTGATGACGGCAAGGGCATGGACCCCGAAGTGCTGCGCCGCAAGGCCGTGGAAAAAGGCCTGATGGACGAGGAGCAAGCCGCGCGCCTCGACGAGCGCGAGTGCTTCGAGATCGTGTTCCGGCCGGGCTTCTCCACCGCCAGCCAGGTCTCGGACATCTCGGGCCGCGGCGTCGGCATGGACGTGGTCAAGACCAAGATCGTCGAACTCGGCGGCACCTTGTCCATCGATTCGCGCGTGGGCCACGGCAGCACCGTGCGCCTGTCGGTGCCGTTGACGCTGGCCATCCTGCGCGTGCTCATGGTCCGCGTCGGCAACCGGCTGCTGTCGCTGCCGTTATCCAACGTGGCCGAAGTGTTCGAGCTCGTTCCTGGCCAGGTCCAGGAACTGGACGGCCGCATCGTCGCGGCGCACCGCCAGCGCGCGCTGCCGCTCGTCGACCTCGGCCGTTGGGCCGGCGCGGCGGGGAAGGGCGGTCACGTGGTCGTGGTGCAGATCGGTCACCAGACGCTCGGCTGCCTCGTCGACGAGGTGCTGGGGCGGGAGGACGTCATGGCCAAGCCGCTCGGGCCGTTCCTGAAGGATGTCCCCGGCGTGGCTGGCGCCACGATCACCGGTGACGGCAGGATATCCCTCGTGCTCGATCTCGCCGGCCTCGCCGACGAGAGTGGCCAGGTATTGCCTTCACTGAGGATGGCGGTCTGACATGGATATCGTGAGCGTCGTCGGCACGATCCTGGCCTTCCTGGTCATCATCGTGGGCACCATCCTGAAGGGGTCGAGCCTCGATGCCCTGTGGAATCCGGCCGCGTTCGTCATCGTTTTCCTCGGCACCTTCGCCGCTTTGCTCGTGCAGACGCCCGGCGCCGTGTTGAAGCGCGCGTGGAGCATGTTGCCCTGGGTCTACCGCCCACCGGACATCGAATCGGAAAACCTCGTCAGCCGTATCGTCGGCTGGAGCGAGATTTCCCGCCGCACCGGCCTGCTGGGGCTGGAGCCTGCGATCGAGCGTGAAACCGACCCCTTCATCCGCAAGGGGTTGCAGCTCCTGGTGGACGGCACCGAGCCGGACGCGATGCGTTCCGTGCTCGAAGTGGAAGTGCTGGCCCGTGAGCACACCGACATCGAGGCGGCCAAGGTGTTCGAGAACGCCGGCGCCTATTCGCCGACCATGGGCATCATCGGCGCCGTGATGGGCCTGATGTCCGTGATGCAGAACCTTGCCGAGCCGAGCAAGCTCGGCCACGGCATCGCCGCCGCCTTCGTCGCGACGATCTACGGCATCGGCCTCGCCAACCTGCTCGCGCTGCCGATGGCTTCGCGTCTCAAGGGCCTGGCCCGCCGCCGTTCGCAGATGCGCGAAATCCTCGTGGAAGGCCTGGTCTCGATCGCGCAGGGCGACAATCCGCGGCACATCGAGAGCAAGCTGCAGGGATTCCTGTCGTGAAGCGGCGGCATCACGAAGAGCACATCAATCACGAACGCTGGGCGATTCCGTACGGCGACCTGATCACCTTGCTGCTCGCGCTGTTCGTGGTGATGTACGCCGTCTCCGCGGTGAATGAAACCAAGTTCCGGGTGATGGCACAGTCGATCAACGAAGCATTCAACGGTACCGGCAAGGTCATCGAGCCGATCCGCGAGGCCACGCCCGCCGCGCAGGTCCCGCTGCCGAACCAGTCGCGCGCCCCCGCGGCCGCGCCGATCGCCAAGATCGACGTGCCCATTCCGCCGCGCAACCTTCCGCTGCCCGGCCATGAGGGCGCCGCACCCGAGCGCCAGGAAGCCGCCAGCGTCACCACGGCCACGGCGGCCAACACGGCCATCGGCAAGACCGAGGCCGCGAGCCTCAGCCAGATCGCCGACGAAGTGCAGCGGGCGATGAAGCCGCTGATCGACAAGAACATGGTCAGTGTCCGGAAGACGCCTGACTGGCTCGAAATCGAAGTACGCACCGACATCCTGTTCCCCGTCGGCGTGGCGAAGTTGCAGGCGCCGGCCGAGGATGTATTGCGCAAGCTCGCCGGTATCCTCTCGCCCTTCCCGAATGCCATGCGCGTGGAGGGCTATACGGATAACACGCCCATCGCGACGGCTACGTTCCCGTCCAACTGGGAGCTGTCGGCGGCCCGCGCGGCCACCGTCGCACGCCTGCTGACGACGACCGGCGTCGACCCGCACCGCGTCGGCATCATCGGCTGGGGCGAGTTCCGTCCCACGGCCGACAACGCGACCGACGAAGGGCGCAACCGCAATCGCCGCGTGCTGATCGTCGTGATGAGCGACAAGGCGGCTCCGGCCCGCTTCTATAGCGATGCGGACCGCGTCGACCTGTCCGCCGTGGGGACGCCCTGATGCGTGTCTGGGCCATATCCAACCAGAAAGGCGGCGTCGGCAAGACGACCACCACCGTCGCCCTCGGTAGCCTTCTTGCCGCGTCCGGCAAGCGCACCCTGCTGATCGACATGGACCCGCATGCGTCGCTGTCGGGATACATCGGTGTGGAAGGCGGAGCACACGGCAGCGTGTACGACCTCTTCGGCATCGGTGGCAACCCGCTGCCCGTGCGCACGCTGGTGCATGCGACACAGTGGGATCGCCTCAGCGTGTTGCCTGCGTCGGCCGCCATGATCACGCTCGACCGGCAGCTGGGTACGCGGCCCGGCATGGGGCTGGTGCTCACCCATGCGCTCGCCGAACTCGTGCCCGATTTCGATCATGTGCTGCTCGACTGCCCGCCGACGCTCGGCGTGTTGATGGTCAACGCGCTGGCGGCGAGTGATCGCCTGCTCGTGCCGACGCAGACCGAGGCGCTGGCGCTCGCCGGCCTTGAACGGATGCTGCGCAGCCTGTCGATGATCGAGCGCTCGCGCGGGAAACACATGCCGCGCACGATCGTCCCGACGCTCTACGATGCGCGGACGCATGCCTCTCGCGCCTGCCTCGCCCAGTTGCGCGAACAGTATGGCGATGCCGTGAGCGAAGCCGTGATTCCTACCGATACACAGATTCGCGAAGCCAGCGCCGCCGGGGTTCCGTTGGCGTCATGGCCCGCGGCGCGGCGCGGCGGGCTGGCTTATCGCCAGCTCCTCGACGAGTTGCTGGCGCTGCCGATCTCGTCGATGACGGGTGCCGCGGCATGATCCGGGCCATGCACGAAGCGGAGCAGATCGTCGCCGACTATCTGGCGGAACTGCTGACGCCCGCGCCAGCGAATGAATCGGCGCCCGCCGGCGCGGTGCAGGTGGTCTCCTTCGAGCCATGGCGTAACGCCTCTCCGCCGGACCTGGCGCGAACAGGCGAGCCGCGCTACCTGTTATGCGTCGCCGCTGGCGTCAGGCTGGCCGTATCCATGGCCGATGTGACGCACCTCCTGCCCATGCCGCCGCTGACGCCGCCTAACACCGCGAATCCCATTTGCCTCGGGCGATGGCGTCACCCGAGTGGCGAAGCACGCGTGGTCGATCTCGCGGCGATCCTCTCGGCGGACATGGCCGGCGCGCCGACGACCACCCTGGTCATCTTGCGCGACCGTACCTGGGCGCTGGCCTGCGTGGTCGATGAAGAGCCGGTCGAGCTTCAGGCGGAAGCGATCCAATGGCGTACGGCGGCCACGACGCGCCCGTGGCTTGCCGGCATATCGCTCGAACCCAAATGTGGCGTGGTCGGTACCACCGCGATGATCGAATGGCTGGAAAAGGAACTGGGCACATGACCGATACCCAACGCGACGGGCGAGGCGCCTGGCTCGGCTTTTCATTGAAGGGGCAGCGATATGCGCTGTCGCTCACCAGCGTGCGCGAGGTGATCCGTCCCGGCGACATCACGCCGGTGCCCGGCGCTCCGGACGATGTCCTGGGCGTCGTGAACCTGCGCGGGCAGATCGTCCCCGTGCTCGACGGCCGCCGCCGCTTCGGCCTCGAGGGCGCCGCCGGTGCCGACGAGGAAGATGCCCAGCGCGTCATCGTCTTCGACGACGGCGGTACCGTGGTCGGGATGCGCATCGACGTCATCGGCGACATGCTGACCTTCGATCCCGATGAAGTCGACCCGCCACCGCCCGGCCGTGCGGAGCGCCGCGACGATCCGGTCAGCGGCGTGATCACTCGCGACGACGGCTTCATCGCCCTGGTCGATGTGCAGAAGCTCTGCCGCGCCTGAGCCCCGGCGTAGGACAGGCGCCCGAGGACAGGCAACTGAGAGGAGCTCGAGGACATGTGGGAGCCGCTTCAGCGGCGATCCCGCGCCAGCGGGCACGCTTGCCGCGACCACCCATCGCCGCTACCGTGTAGCGCGAATCCACGGAGTCCCTCCCGCATGAACGCCGCCATCGGATACGTGCTGATCGTCTTGGCCATCCTCAACCTGGCTGGCCTGCTGTTCCTGTTTCGCCGTTTCGGCGCGATACCGAAGACGCCGAATCAGCAGGATCCGTCTCCCGTCGCCGATGCTCCCCAGCCTTCGCAGGTGGCATCGTCCGAACCGGCCATCCCCAGCGAAGCGCTTTCCAGCATGCTCCGCCGCCTCGAGAACCGGCTTGGCGACATCGAGGATCAGGTCCGTCGCGGCCCGACGGTGACGATGCCGAACGAGCCGGGTGGCAATACGGATCGTGCGCTTGCGTTGGCGCAGCGACTTGCTCGCCAAGGGGCTTCCGCCAAGGACATCGCGGAGACCTGTGGTATCTCGCTTACGGAAGCCGAGCTGTTGCATCGACTGCACGCATCGCGCTGATACCCGATCACGGCGACTCACCAAGTTCCGTGACCTACGTCTCAATTGCTGAGGACGTGGCCTAAACTCAGAATGCTTCCATTTCTATCCCGGCGGAGGGCGCTTAGCCTTCCTGGCCTTCTGGAAGAAATGGAAGACTCATGTCTGCAATGAATAAAGGCGCTTCGTCCGCAAAGAGCTTGGCTACTCTTGTGTTCTTCGCCGCGTTGGCCTGTCTCGCGGAAAGTACAAAAGCAGAGCAAAAATTAACGGTGAAGCTCGATACGCCTTATCCGTCTGACGCGTCGAGATCGTCTATCGTGCACGTCACTGTTGCGAATGAAGGTGACGAGGACGTTGCCATCTATGAATGGAATACGCCATTCGTGCAATCGGACAACCGGCTTGCCAAGCCTCTGTTCGACGTCACCGATGCGAGTGGAGCGAAGGTCCGTTACATAGGCCGGCGGGTGAACGCGGGGCGCGCTCTTGCCAACCAGTTCATTGTCCTTCGCCCCGGAGAATGGAGGGAGGCAGATGTGGACCTCCGCCTGGAATACGACTACGGTCAAGGTGGCGCTTTTGCCGTCAGCTATGTCCTGTCTCTGGTTCAGGAACCGGATAGCGACGTGGTAACGCCGGAGGAATATGCCGCTTTTCGTCGTAACCGACAGAAAGAGAGCGCATCCAACGTCACGGCGATTTATATCGATTCGCCTGTCGAGCGTGTCAGCTCCATCGGTGACGCCGATTGTGACAGCGGGCAGTTGGGAGTCATCAAGTCGGCGGACTCGAAGCTCTTCGACCCGATCTACGGTGCATGGGTCTACATGTCATCCCGCTATAAGAGTGAGTACGCGGAAGACGGAACGTTGCACAACGTTTTTGTCCCGCACGCCCGGTACACGCGCTGGTTCGGGCAAAAAACCTCGGGAGACCCCAATCTAGGGGAGGAAGGTTTTGTAGCGAGCAACGATGGTCACGCGTACTCGATCGTGCACGCGCTCTTTCGTCGCCTCTTGGATCCAGTAAGCGGAAATCCTGTTCTACGGTGCGGTTGCCCAAATTATCCGGAGACGACGCCTGCATGGAGTGAAGCGGATGCGCCCTATGTAATTCACTTCTGTGACAGCTTTTTTAAGCTGCAGGAGGTAGGTCTGCCGTCTTCCCGTGTGGGCACCTTGGTGCATGAGATGTCGCATTTCAATGACCGCGTAGTAGGCACGGCTGACTATATCTACGGGCGACCCGCCGCCGAGAACCTTGCAAAAAGTGATAGATGGAAAGCCGTCAGGAGCGCTGATAATGTTGAATTCTTCGTTGTAGATACCACTCCGTACGATGAACGCGATCCGACAGTTGAACACCCGATGACCTATAGGGAATGAGGGGTGCGAAATACAGCGAGATTTGCCGTGGCGATACTCCTCGCAACACCCGTGGCGGCTATATCCATGCCGCACGTCGAACTAGCGGTCCATTATCGGCCTACCTCCGAAGCGCACAACGTTGTGCTACGCACGCGGTGGCGCCGCTACCGCTCCAACCGGTAATTGAAGCTTGCCCGGCTGAAATCCGTCGCGTTCTGCGCCTCGAAGTTCCACCGATGGCTGAAGAGGTAGCGCAGCGTGATGACCTGGCCGGGGTCGAACAGTCCGACGCCGTAGCTGAGGTACAGGCGGGGCGACAGGTACTTGCCCACGGTGAAGGCTGAGGTGCCGCCGAGAGCGTCGTTGTTGCTAACGCCGATATCGTCCACACCGATCTTCGAGCCCACGCTCTTCGCCAGCAGGTCGCCCGCCGCGGAGCCCAGGGCCTGGGCCGCGGCACCGACCATGTTGCCTTCGCCGCCTTTCACCTGGGACAGCGGCTTGCCGGTGACGAGGTAAGAGAGGGCGTCGGATTGCTCCATCACCGGATTGGAGAACACGGTGAGAATGGGACGGCGCGCCGTGCCGGAAACGTAGAGTCCGACTTTCTGGCCTTCGTCGATGGTGGCATTGGGATTCAGGGTTCGCGCGGCGCGGATGTTCAGACCGGGATTGTCGATCGGCGTGCTGGCGAACAGGAGCTGGCCCTGTTCGATGCGCAGGTCCTGCCCATAGGCCTTGTAGGTACCGTCGACACCGATCTGGCCCTGTCCCGTCGTGGCGCGGCCAGGACGTTCGCGCACATCCAGTTGGCCAGTGATGCGGCCGTCGATGCCGAAGCCGACAAGGTGAACCTTGTTGCCAAGGTCGACGCGGATGTCGGCGGTGATCGGTGCGGATTCCTCCGTCGCCTCACGCTGCTTGTCGTCGACCACGACGACATCGGGCGATGCTTTGGTCGCGCCCGCGCCGGGCAGGCGTTCGACATCGACGTCCGCCATGTCGACATTGAGCTTGCCGCTGACGTTCATGCCCTTGGCATCCTGCACGATGGTCAGGGCAGGTGAGATGACAGCCTTCGCGGCGGGGATATCCACGGCGGTGAACTTCGAACCCTCGATGCCGAGGCGCATCTGTGCGCCGGTGCCGAGGGACGCGTTGCCCTTGATCGACAACGTACCCTCTCCGGAGCGGACCGTGCCGTCGACGAGGTAGTTCTTCGCGTCGGTGGTGTCGATGCTGATCCGTCCGTCTTTCAGTTTGAGTCCCGCACTGGGTACTTCCGCGGCGAAGGCGCCGACGACGGCCTGGCCGGTGATGGCGGGCGCCGCCATGGTGCCGCCCAGGTTGAAGTTGGCATCGAGGGCGCCCTTCACTTCGGCGAGTTCCGCCGTGAACAGTTCGATGACCGACAGGTCTTTCAGATGCAGGGCGACCGTGCCACCGAGTGCCTGTTGCGCACCGCTGATCGAAACGTTGCCGTCCAGCGATCCACCACCGTTCAGCGAAGCGCGCAAGATCACGCGCTGGTTGTCGGGCGCAAGCTGGGCGTTGGCGGAAAGGTTGTCGTAGACGAGCAGCGGACGGTCGCCGCGATCCGCGTAGGCCACCGAGCCATGCGCGGACGTGACGTTCGCCTGGCCGGATAGTGCGCCTGCCGCCGTGCGCCGGATGTTCCCGTCGCCCTCGATGATGCCCTCGGCGCGCATGGGGCTGTTCGAGGCCTCGGCGGCCGTCATCAACAAGGCGAGTGGCACGCGGCGCAAGCGATAACTCGCGTCAAGGTTGCCCGCCCTGTCCTGCTTCGCGGCGATACACAGAAGCGGATCGCCGGCGGTAAGGCAGAGGTCGCTCATGCTCGCCGCGCCGTCTTTCCATGCCAGGGCGCTGGCATTCTGCAGGCGCCAGGGCGGCAGGCCCTGGTAGTCGATGTTCAACGTGGACAGCGTGCCGTTCCATCCGCCGTTCTTCATCGAGCCGGTGAGCATGAGTTGCGCGGCGAGCGGCCGTCCCTTGGCGTCGATGCTGAGCTGGTGGCGTTCCTGGCTACCGTTGGCGACGACGTCGACCCGGCTGAAAACCAGCCCTCCGCTGACGACCCCCGTGCCGACGACGTCGAACTTGCCACCCGGCGTGCTGATGTCCGGAATGTCCGCATCGACCGAGACCGCTTCGATCTTCTGGTCGGCGTAGATGATGGTGCTGCCGCGCACGTTCGCCTTGACCGCCAGCTTCGGCACGTTCCCCTTCGCGGAAATGTCGCCGGTGACCCTGCCACCCGCGTCGGGAAGCCAGTCGCCCAGCGACGCGATGGCGAGTTTCAGCGTGGCGTCGTTTGCCGTGTCACCCTTGGCGTCGAGGCGGATGGTGCTGCCACCGGAGGCGAGCTCGAGGTTGCCGTTGACCACCTCGCCCGGCTTCAGCGTCAGCTTGCCGCCACCCCTCAGCGGGCGCTTCCGCAGCGTGCCGTCGAGCTTGCGCAATTCGAGCGTGCCCAGCGGCTTGTCATTCTCGAGCCGGCCCTCGGTGGAGAGATCGAGATCGAGCGCGCCCGGCCATTCGGCGAGGAGCTGCCCGGGATCGAAACGATCGCCTTCGAGGTCGAGCTTCCACGCGAGGGCGGGGCGCAGGGTCAGCGTGCCATCGGCGGCGAGGGTGCCGGTGCGCTGCTTCAGTTGCACGGAGTGCAGGGTCACGAGGTCTGGTGTGCCGTCCACATCGAGCGTGAACTTGCCGATACGTCCGGGCGGCCCGATGTCGACATCGCCCTTCGCCTGATACGCCTCTGCGCTGCCCTTGAAAGTGAGCTTGCCGGCGCTGGCGAGATCCTGGCCGGCGACATCGGCGGGCACGAGCACATCCTTCCAGTCGAGGGCCAGGTCGGCCGACAATGGTTGCGCGGCGATCTCGACCGTCCCGCGGGCGGTGAGCGATCCCTTGACCTGCGGCGAGGCAAGGGTCAGCTCGTCGAGTGTCAGGCGCTTGTACTCGTGGTCGAACGCCGCTTTCACGGGTGCCAGACGCACGCGGTAATCGTTGATGTCGACATCGCCGGTGAGTTGCGCCCGGTAACGGTCGCCCGACCCCTGCAACGCGAGGCCGAGCGACGCCAGGCTGCCGTCACCGAGCAGCGGCTTCGGGTCGAATCGCGGCGCGTCGATCTTCGCCGTCCAGGCGTAGTCGCCGCTCTGGACAAGGTGGGCATCGATCTGGGCGACAAAGGGCAGCCGCAGCTTGAGGATGGTACGGGCCTTCGACCCGTCGCTATGCGCCTCGATCTCTCCCGTGTAATCCACTTCGCCGACCTTCCAGGCGAACGATGCCTTGCCGTCGCCTTTGTAACCGTCGCCGATGGCGAGGATGCCGCCGAGGTCGGCCTGGCCATCGGGTGCGCGCAGCGCGAGGGACTTCAGCGCGATACCGTCGGCGGTCCACGAGCCGGCGAGATCGAGCGAGTTGGACTCGAACAAGGGCTTGCCTTCCTGCGTGACACGCACATGGCCGACGTTCACCTTGTCCAACACGATATCCAGCGGCGGCTTCAGGGAGAACGGCTCCGATGCCGTATCCGGTTCCGGCACGGGAGGACCGAGCGTGACATCGATGCCGTCGGCACGGAGTTCATGGACATGGGCGCGTTTGCGCAGCAAGGCGCCGAAGGAAAAGTCCAGATGTGCCGTGGCGACGCGAACATCCATGCCCTTGCCGTCGCGATAGCGAAGCCCGGCGATATCCAGCGGCCCGGCGAGCCGGCCTTCGGCCTTCTCCACCGTGAGCGCGTTATCGGTGAACGCCTGTGCGCGTGCGAGGGCGAACCGAAGGCCGGACGCGCTGCCCACGAGCCACCCTACGCCGAGCAGGACGACCACCAGCAGGACACCCAACGCGGCACCGATACGGATCAACCATTTCATGCCCGTGCTCCTCACAGGTCGGGCCCGATGACGACATGCAGATGGATGCCGTGTTCGTTCTTGTCGCCGATGGGGACGGCGATATCGGCACGGATCATCCCGACGGGCGACAACCAGCGGACGCCGAGACCAGCGCCGACGCGCGGGCTGTAGTCGGTTCCCGTGAACGCGTTGCCCGCGTCGACGAAAGCGGCCATGCCCCAGTTGCGCGTGAAGTAGTGCTCGACCTCGGTGCTGCCGACCAGCAGGCCTTCGCCGCCGATCACCCGGTCGTAGGCGTTACGCGGGCCGATGCTCTGGTAATCGTAGCCGCGCACGGAGCGGTCGCCACCGGCGAAGAAGCGCAACTGCGGGGGCAGGGCGCTGAAGTCGCTCGTCCACAGCTTGCCGGCGCTGCCGCGCAGGATCAGGCGATTGCGGCCCCAGAACGACCGGATCCATTTCACGTCACCGATCACCTGGGAGAAGCTGGCATCCGACAGCAGCGGGCCGGCCGTGCTGCGTGCCGTGAGCGTGAGTGACCAGCCATTGCGAACGAAGGTGGGGTTGTCGCCCTTCTTCCGGCTGAGCGTGATCTCGGGATACAGCAAGGTGCTGCGGCCGCGCTCCAGGCCTTCGGCGTTGTCTCCCTCACCGCCGCGTTTGCCGACGGTGAAGGTGCCCGACAACGCGTTGATGCCGATGGTGCGTTGCCAGCCATGCCACAGACGTGTTTCGTTCGCGACCAGTTGCAGCGTGCGCGACTGCGAGGTGACGGTGTCGGCGTCGCGGAAGTTGGCGCCGAAGTTGAAACTGCGCTGGTTGGGACCGGGCATGGGAATCTGGTAAAGCGTGGAGAGTGTCTTAAGGCGCTGCGCCAGCACCAGTTCGTTCTTCCACTTGTGTCCGCGATCGTTGATCCAGCGCTTCTCGATGCCGCCGCGCAGGCCCGCGCCGGTGTCGGTGCCGAAGAAGGGGCCGCCCGTGTAGATCGTGCGCTTGGCCGGCGCGAGTTCCACGGCGATGTCGATCGTGCCGTCCTTCGCGTTGTCGGTATCGGGTATGACGTTGACCACGGCGAAATAGTCGGCGCCGTTCAATGCTTGTTGCAATTCGAGTAGCTGGTTCTGCGAAAAATAGTCGCCGCTCTTGAAGGGTACGTAGCGGTCGAGGAAGCCCTCGCGGAATTGCGAATTCCTGAACACGATGCGGCCGTAGCGATAGCGCTGGCCCACGTCCCACTTGAGGGTCACCACGGCGGAGTGTTCGGCGCGGTTCACTTCCACCGTGCGCGTGACGAGGCGCGCGTCGAGGAAGCCGGTGGCGGTGAGAGTGCCGCTCACCGTGTCGCGCGCGCCGTCGTACGCCCCGTCGTCGAGTGTCTTGCCCTTGAGGTTTTCCACGCCGCGCAAGGCGCGGCGGATCGCCGGTATCTTCGCCGCGTCCTTGTCCATGTCGACGTTGACCGCGGTCACTTGAACCGGCGTTCCGGTGACCACGTGAAGCGTCACCTGCCAGTCGTTGCCGACCTGCTTGAGATCGCCGGTGGCCGTGGCTTCGTAATAGCCATAGGGGCGCAAGGCGGTCTGGACCTCGTCGGGCGCCTTTTCGTAGAGCCGGCGCACTTGCGCCGCGGTGACGTCACGCTTCGCGTACTGGCTCAGCTCGACACTCGCGACGATGGCGTTCCTGAGGTTTTCGTCGACTCCGTCGACGTTGAGCACGATGCCCGCGTGGGCGATCGATGGCATGAGGAACCACGGCAGAAGCAGCAGTCCATGGCGTCTGGTAAGGCGCATGAGCGTCCCGTCCGGTCGTGATCCAAGGCCGTGTGACACGGCCGCTAGCGGGGATGCGTCCGGCATCCCCTGACGTCAGGTCTTGGCGTAACTTACCTCGCGAGACGTGTAACGTCGATACACGAACGTGAACGGACGGCCGGCTCAGCCCGCTTCGTCGCCGGCGCGATGCGCGATCCATGCGCCGGCCAGGGCCGATACGTAAGGAATCGACTGGGCGCCGAGGATGAACATCCACAGGACGCTTTCGACGTAGCTGGTGCCGTAATGCATGCCCATGCCGATCACCGCCAGGAGCAGCGCGATGGCCATGAGGCCTTCCTCACGTACCGGCGCGAAGGCGGCGAAGCTGCTGCCGCCCATGCGGCGGCTCTTCGCTGTGACCACGAAGGCCGTTTTCTCGCGCGTGAGACCGTGCAGGATGCCACGGGCGATGGCATGCGAGAGGCCCATGCTGGCTACCGACGCCATCAGAGTGTCGTACCAGCTGCATGGCACGCGCGCGCGGTAGAGCACGATGCCGAAGATCGCCTTGGCGAAGAAGAAGCCGATCACGGGGATCAGGAACAGCTGCATCGGCAGGTTGAAGTATTCCGGCGCGTAGATCATGCCGGCTGTCCACAGCAGGCCCATCATCGTGAAGACGAAGTGCAGGGCGTCGGCGAACCAGCTGAACCAGCCGGTGAGGAAGTGGAAGCGCTGGCCGGCGGAGAGCGGGCCCTTGCGCGTCATCCAGCTCCAGCGGCCCTTGAGGATCTGCATGGCGCCGAAGGCCCAGCGATAGCGCTGGCTCTTGTATGCCTTGAAATCGGCCGGCGTGAGCCCCTTGCCCATCAATTCGTCGACGTAGACCAGTTCGTAGCCCGCGTGCATCAGGCGCAAGCCGAGTTCGGCGTCCTCGCAGATGGTCCACTCGGACCAGCCGCCCGTGCCTTCGAGGGCGGAGCGGCGGACCATGGTCATGGTGCCGTGCTGGATGATCGCGTTGCGCTCGTTGCGGTGATGCATGCCGATGCGGAAGAAACCGTCGTATTCCCACGCCGTCATGCGGCGGAAACGGTTCTTCTCGAAATCACGGTGTGCCTGCGGGCACTGCACCACGGCCACCTTGGCGTCGTGGAAGTAACCGGTGAGGGAAGCCAGCCAGTCTTCGCGGACGACGTAGTCGGCATCGATCACGGCGACCACGTCGGCGCGCTCGTCGGTGGCCGTGAGGCCGAAGTTCAGCGCGCCGGCCTTGTAGCCGGGCCATGGCTCCAGGTGGAAGAAGCGGAACTTGGGGCCCAGCTTCTTGCAGTATTCCTCGACCGGCTGCCACACCGCCGGATCCTTCGTGTTGTTGTCCAGCACGAGGACTTCGAAATTCTCGTAGTTCAGCGCCGCCAGCGAATCGAGCGTGATCTGGACCATCTCCGGTGGCTCGTTGTGGCAGGCCAGGTGGATGGAAACGAAGGGCTGCTTCTCGACCGGGTCGTGCGGCAGCATGCCGGCATGGCGTACCCAGCTGCGCCGCCAGAGCACTTCGGTGAACTCGAAGCCGTTGATCAGCAGGATGCCCAGGATCGCTATCTGGGCGGGGAACAGCAGGATCAGCATCGCCCAGTCGAACGGACTGAGGTAGAAATTGAAGGGCAGGGTGGCCGACCACACGATCAGGCCGCAGGCAAGCTGGATCAGCGCCATGAAGAACAGGCGGCCCATCAGCTTGAAACGGCTGAAGCGGATACCGAACCAGAGCATCGGGAAGAAGGCGAGGATGGAGGCGGCAAAGGCCTTCCACGGCCAGCCCACGTCCTCGGTCACGGGCCCCGTGAATGGGAACTTCAGCTGGCGGTCCGCGTTGAACATGCCCCAATAGGCGCCGGTGCGGCCCTCTCCGAGGTTTTCCTTCCAGGGCTGGTCGATGGCCTCGAGGACGTAGTAATCGTCTATGCCGTCGGCCTTGGCGGCGTTGAAGAAGGTGCGCAGGAAGATCGCCTCGTTGGAGACGCTCGGGTAGGCATACTTGTAGCGATCGCCGTTGGACGGCCAGCCGATCTCGCCGATGACGATGTGCTTGCCGGGGAACTGCGCGCGCAGGGCCTTGTAGCTCTCGATCGAGTCGGTGACGCCGGCGCGGGCCTCGATACCGTTCCAGTAAGGGAACAGGTGGACGGTGATGAAGTCGACGTGGTCGGCCAGCTCGGGGTTCTGCAGCCAGATATGGAACGGCTCGGCCACGGAAACCGGCTGGTGCACGGCGGCGCGCACGCGGTCGAGGTAGGACATGACCTGGTCGGGCTTCAGGTCGCCGCGGAACAGCACCTCGTTGCCGACGATGACCCGGGACACGGTCTTCGGGAAACGGTGCGCCTGCGCGATGAGGGCCTCGATCTCGCGCTCGTTGTTCTCGAGGCGTGTGTCGATCAGCGCGCCGGCCATCACGTCGAGGCCTTCCTTGTCCGCCAGGCGTATCACCTGGGGGTTCTCCATCATCGAATACGTGCGGATGCGTGGCGAATAGCGCTTGATCAGGCGCAGGTCCGAGTCGATTTCCGCGTCGGTGGAGACGTCGCCCTTGATGGGATTCTGGTAGCGCTGGTAGGCGGTGAACGCGAAACCGGGGATGGGACCGTGCCAGTCGCTGGGACCGTTAGGCAGGTTGGCGACGAGCCACAGCCCGAAATTCAGGGCCGCCACGAGGATCGCGAGGATCAGCGCGGCAAGGATCGGATGGCTTCGTTCGGTCGTCGTGGCAGCGCTCAAAACAATCCCCGGACCGGCTGGCCCCCGAGTGGTATCAGTGAGGTAACCCGGGGAGCTTAACGAACGGTGCGTGACGGCTCAACGCATGGCGGGCCGACCGGTCAGGCTGAACTCAGAGTAGGGGGCTGTGGCGGAAGCGTGACCCACGGAATCGAGCGGTCCGAAATGGGGCAAAACCTCAAGTTGGAAGCGATCCGGGTGGGAAGCGGCCTTGGCCGCGATGGATCTGGCCGAGAAGCCGATCGCGCGCCAGCGCGCTTCCCACCCCCAGCCTGGCTTTCGCCTGGCCTACTTCAGCAGCGAGCGCAGCATCCAGGCGGTCTTCTCGTGGTCTTTCAGGCGGCCGGTGACCATGTCGGCCGTGCCTTCGTCACCTACGGCCTCGGCGGCCTTGATGGTGTCGCGCGAGGTGGCGGCGGCGATCTCGTGGCCTTCGACCAGCTGGGCGACCATGTCTTTCCACTCCGGCACGCCGGCTTCTTCCTTGATCGAGGTGAGCTTGGCGAACTGGCTGTAGGAGCCCGGGGCGAAGATATCGAGGATGCGGATACGCTCGGCGACCTCGTCGGCGGCCAGCCACAGGGCGTTGTACTGGACCTCGAACATCGCGTGCAGGCTGTTGAACTGCGGGCCCGTGACGTTCCAGTGGAAGTTGTGGGTCTTCAGATAGAGCGAGTAGGTGTCGGCCAGGAGCTTGGACAGCTGCTTGGCGACCGCCTCGCGATCCTTCTTGGCAATACCGATATCGATGGCCATGTTGCGACTCTCCTTGGGTTTTCTTCGATCGTTGACGTGAAATCTTAACGGCCGGGCCAGTGCACGTGAAATGAAACCTTCCGATGCCGACGATAGGCGCACGCTATCATTGGCGTTCCCATGAGTACTTCCACACGCCCCGCACGTCCATCTTCTCCCGACCCGCGCCTGCGGGAGCTGCGCGACGCGCTGACCCGGGTGGCCAGCCGTGACTTCGGTCGCCTACTGGGCCGCTGGCGCGCGCTTTCGCGCAAGCCGGACCCTGCCAGGACCGACGCACTGGCGGCCGACATCGCGGCTTCGGCCGCCCGCCGCGCCGCCCGGGCCACTTCCAAGCCCCCGATCACGCTCGATGCCTCGCTCCCGATCGCCGCGCGCGCCGACGACATCGTCAAGCTGATCCGCGAGCACCAGGTGGTGGTGATCGCCGGCGAGACCGGCTCGGGCAAGACGACCCAGTTGCCGAAGTTGTGCCTTGCCGCCGGTCGCGGCGAGGCGGGGCTGATCGGCTGCACCCAGCCTCGCCGTCTCGCCGCCCGCTCGGTGGCGACGCGCGTGGCCGAGGAACTGGGCACGCCGATCGGCGACAAGGTCGGCTTCCAGGTCCGTTTCACGGAGAAGGTGTCCGACCAGGCGCTGATCAAGTTCATGACCGACGGCATCCTTCTGGCCGAGACGCAGTCGGATCCCTGGCTGTCGGCCTACGACACCATCATCATCGACGAGGCGCACGAGCGCAGCCTCAACATCGATTTCCTGCTGGGCTACCTGAAACGCCTCGCGGCGCGCCGTCCCGAGCTGAAGATCATCGTCACCTCGGCGACCATCGATACCGAACGTTTCGCGGCGCACTTCGGCGACGCGCCGGTGGTGACGGTGGAGGGACGCACGTACCCGGTTGAGGTTCGCTACCGTCCGCCGGGCGAACGCGGCGAGGGGAACGTCGCGCAGCAGATCGCCGATGCGATGGACGAGATCACGCGCGAAGATCCGCGTGGCGACGTGCTGGTATTCCTGCCCGGCGAGCGCGAAATCCGCGATACGCACCTGTTGCTGTCGCGCAAGCAGTATCGCGAGACCGAAGTGCTCGCGCTGTATGCGCGGTTGTCGGCCAACGAGCAGGATCGTGTGTTCCGCCCGGGCACGAAACGGCGCATCGTCCTGGCGACGAACGTGGCGGAGACCTCGCTCACGGTGCCACGCATCCGCTATGTCGTCGATTCGGGCACGGCGCGCGTGAAGCGCTACAGCCAGCGCGGGCAACTCGAACGCCTGCACGTCGAACCGGTGTCGCAAGCCGCGGCCAATCAGCGCAAGGGCCGCTGCGGTCGAGTCGGCCCCGGCATCTGCTATCGCCTGTACGACGAGGCCGAGTTCTCGCTGCGGCCTGAATACACCGATCCGGAATTGCTGCGATCCTCGCTCGCCAATGTCATCCTGCGCATGCTTGCGCTCGACCTGGGCGAGGTGGAGGATTTCCCCTTCCTCGACGCGCCGGATCCGCGTGTCGTCGCGGATGGATACCGCCGTCTCGCGGAGATCGGCGCCATCGGCGAGGATCGCCGACTCACCGAGGTGGGACGTACGGTGGCGCGCCTGCCGATCGACGTTCAACTGGCGCGGATGCTGGTCGAGGCACGGCGTCTGGACAGCCTCGCCGAGATCACCACGATCGTCGCCTTCCTCAGTATCCAGGATCCACGCGAGCGCCCGCCGGAAGCACGCGGCCAGGCCGATGCGGCCCATGCGCAGTTCGCCGATCCGAAATCCGACTTCGTGGGCGTGCTTAACCTGTGGAAGGGTTACCTGGCCAGCGCCGAGGAACTCACCTCGTCGAAGTTGCGCGACTGGTGTTCGCGGCACTTCCTGAGCTTCATGCGCATGCGCGAATGGCGCGAGCTGCACCGCCAACTGGTGCTGGTCATCCGCGACCTCGGCTGGTCGACCACCACCACCCAAGCCGATCCCGGCCCGTCAGGACAAGCCGGCTCGGTGGGAGCGGACCCTGTCCGCGATGGAAGCCGTCGCTCCGCCCGAATCGCGGACAGGGTCCGCTCCCACCAGAGCACCTCCCGTCAGACTGGAAAGCCTGAAAAGGGAAAAGTCACACCCGCGCCGTCCCCCCAAGGCGACGTATTGTTCGAAGCCGTCCACCGCAGCCTGCTCGCCGGCATGCCGACGCAGGTCGGGCACAAGGACGACAAGGGCGTGTTCCGCGGCACGCGCGAGCGGCGCTTCCAGGTCTTTCCAGGATCGGCACTGGCCAAGGCTCCCCCGGCCTGGGTGTTCGCCGCGCAGATCATCGATATCGGCGGACGCATCTGGGCCATGATGTGCGCCCGCGTCGATCCTTCATGGATCGAGACACAGGCAGCCCATCTGGTGAGGGCGACGGCGCGCGACGCGCACTGGTCGCGCAAGCGCGGCACCGTGGTCGCGTACGAGCAGGTCACGCTGTTCGGCCTGGTGCTGGTCGAGCGCCGGCCCGTGACCTTCCACAAGCAGGACCCCCGGCTGGCCCACGAGATCTTCGTGCGCGAGGCGCTGGTACGCGCGGACATCGACAGCCGTGCGGACTTCGTCCGTGCCAATGCGCGCGTGCTGGAGCAGGCGCACGACATCGAGGCCAAGCAGCGACGCGCCGGTCTGATCCGTTCCGACGAGGAGCTTGCGACGTTCTTCGACGGCAAGCTGCCCGTGGACATCGCCGATGTACGCGCGCTCGACGCCTGGTATCGCAAGGCTTCGCCTGGCGAGCAGGCGGCATTGCGCTGGACCCTCGCCGAAGTGATGGACAGCGGCACCGGCCTGGACCCGAAGGCGTTCCCGGCGTCGCTGGACATCGGCCAGCATCGATACCGGCTGGAATACCGTTTCGTGCCGGGCGACCCCGCCGACGGTGTCACGATCCAGGTGCCCCTGGCCTTCCTCAATGCGCTGCCTGCCGCTCGCGGCGAATGGCTCGTGGGCGGCCTGCTGGCGGACAAGGTCGCGGAGCTCATCCGTTCATTGCCGAAGGCGTTGCGCCGCAACTTCGTGCCCGCTCCCGATTTCGCGCGGGCCTTCGCCGAGGCCGAGAGCCCGCGTGACGAGCCGCTGGCGAGGGCGCTGGCGGCGTTCCTCAAGCGGACCACCGGAGTCGACGTGGACGCCGCCGCCTTCGCCGACGCCGAACTGCCCCCGCACCTGCTCATGCGTTACCGCGTGCACGACGAGGATGGCCGTACCGTCGCCGAAGGCCGCGACCTGGGCGAGATCCGCGCGCGCTGGGAAGGCAAGGCGCGCGAGGCCTTCTCACGCAAGACCGACGTCGAGCTGACCCGTGAGGACATCGTCGCGTGGGACTTCGAGGCGATTCCGCGGGAGGTTCGCTCCGAAGCCGGCCTCAAGGCGTACCCCGCGCTGGTGGACCTGGGCGAGGCGGTGGCCTTGCGCGTGTTCGAACGCGCTGACGAGGCTGCCGAGGCACATGTGGCTGGCGTGGAGCGGTTGCTTCGGCAGGCCCTCGCGCCCGAATTCAAGCGTGCGCGGCGGCAATTGCCCATCGCCCACGCACTGTCGTTGAAATACGCCCCCCTGGGTAGTATCGATGGCCTGCGCGAGGACCTGGTCGAGGGTGGATTCGCCGACCTCATCGCGGAACGCCGGCTCGATGCGCGAACGCAGGGCGCGTTCGAAGCCTTGCGCGTGGAACTGGGGCGCGAATTGTTCGGCGCCGCCATGGCGCGCCAGAAGCTGGCGGAGCCGATCATCGAGGCACAGGCCGAACTCAAGCCGTGGATGGAACCGCCGCTGATGGGCTTTGCCAAGGCAAGCTACGACGACCTGCGCGAACAACTGGCCGCCTTGCTGCAACCCGGGTTCCTCCGCGAATTGCCGTTGTCCCGGCTGGCGCACTATCCGCGCTACCTGAAGGCGATGCGGCTGCGCGGCGAGCGCTTGCGCCAGGACCCGGCGCGCGACCAGTCGCGTATGCTGCAGGTGCTGCCGTACTGGCGCGCACTGCTCAACGCGGGTGGAACCGCGCTGAACGACGCGACCTGGGACGAACTGCGCTGGCTGCTGGAGGAATGGCGGGTTTCGCTGTTCGCCCAGGAATTGAAGACGGCCGAACCGGTGTCGGCCAAGCGCCTGGCACGCGCGCTGGAGACCGCGCAGGCGGGGGCACGATGAGGAATCCCGAGGACAGGCGATGAGCGACGCACGCTCCCCCGAAGCGAAGGCCACCGCGATGCCGCTGACCGAGCGTGCGCGCGAGGCTTGCGCCGCCCTGCCGGTATCGGCGCGCGCCGAGAGCGAAACCGTCATCGAATTGCTCCGCCAGCTGGGATGCGACGACGAGACCTGCGCGTCGGCGCTGTGGTTTTCGTTTTCCAAGGCCAGTCCGGGTGCCGCCGGCGAAGCGGCGAAACAGTGGGCGCCGTCGTTGCGCCGCCTGGTCGAGGGGCAGGGTGAAGCGGAGAAGGTCTGGGCGCTGCACGCTCAACGCGGGCCGGCGAGCGGTGCCGAGGGTCTGCGCAGGCTGCTGCTCGCGATCATCCGTGACCTGCGCGTCGTCTTCGTGCTGCTCGCACGCCAGTTGGCGGCGATGCGCACGGCCATGGCCTTGCCCGATCACGAACGGCGTGAACTGGCGCAGCTCACCTCGGACATCCATGCGCCGTTGGCGAACCGCCTGGGCATCTGGCAGCTGAAGTGGGAACTGGAAGACCTGGCGTTCCGTTACCTCGAACCGGACACCTACCGGCGCATCGCGCGCCTGTTGGACGAGCGCCGGGCCGACCGCGAACATTTCATCGCCGCCAGCCTGGCGCAACTGCACACGGTGCTGGAAGGCGCCGGAATCAAGGCCGACCTGGCCGGACGCCCGAAGCACATCTTCTCCATCTGGAAGAAGATGAAGAAGAAAGGGTTGGAGTTCTCCGACCTCTACGACATCCGCGCGGTACGTATCCTGGTCGACAGCGTGGCCGACTGCTACGCCGCGCTGGGGCTCGTGCACAGCCTGTGGCCGCACCTCCCGGGGGAATTCGACGACTACGTCGCGCGGCCCAAGGGCAACGGCTACCGCTCGCTGCATACCGCCGTGCTCGGTCCGGAGGGCAAGACCCTGGAGGTGCAGATCCGGACGCACGAGATGCACCGGGCCAACGAACTCGGCGTCGCGGCGCACTGGCGTTACAAGGAAGGCGGCAGCGCCGACTCCGAGTTCGAGGCGAAGATCGCCTGGATGCGCAAGCTGCTGGAACCACGCGGCGAAGACGAGGCCGAGCTGGCGGCGGGGTTCGAAACCGAACTGATGGAAGACCGTGTCTACGTACTGTCGCCCAAGGGCGAGGTGATCGACATGCCGCGCGGCGCCACCGTGCTCGATTTCGCGTACCACATCCATACCGACGTGGGTCACCGTTGCCGCGGCGCGAAGATCAACGGCCGTATCGTGCCCCTGACCACCCAGCCGCGCAGTGGCGACCGCGTGGAAATCCTCACGACGAAGGTGTCCGAGCCCAGCCGCGACTGGCTCTCCGTGCACCACGGTTACCTCAACACGTCGCGTGCGAAGGAGAAGGTGCGTGCGTGGTTCCGCCGCGAGGCGCACGAAGCGAACATCCTGGCTGGCAAGGCCAACCTGGAAAAGGAGCTGCGCCGGCTCGCCCTGGACGATGTCGACCTGTCGAAACTGGCGGCGCATTTCCGCCTGAAGAACGTGGAAGAGCTGTACGTCACGGTGGCCCTGGGCGAGGTGACGCTCGGTCAGATCGCGCGTTCGTTGCAGGAGCCCGTCGAGCCGGAGGTCACGCAGTCGGGCAATCCGGTCGCCTCGCGGGCCGCGCAGCACGACCGGGGAGCATTATCGATCGAGGGCGTGGGCAACCTGCTCACGACGCTGGCGCGTTGCTGCCAGCCGCTGCCGGGCGATCCCGTGCGCGGATTCATCACCCGTGGCCGCGGCGTATCCGTGCACCGCGCGGATTGCGCGTCGCTGGCCCGGTTGGCGCGACGTCATCCTGAGCGTGTGATCGACGTCAGCTGGGGCAGGGTCGACGTGCAGAACTACGAGGTCGACGTGGAACTGCGCGGCTACGACCGCAAGGGCTTGCAGAAGGATGTGGCCACTACGATCAACAACGTAGGCCCGCACATCGTGGCTTCCTCCAGCCGCGTGCACGTGCGCACGGGCGAGGTGGAGATGCGCTTCACGCTACGCGTGAAGGATTACGAACAGCTGTCGACCTTGCTGGGCCGGTTGGGGGCGTTGGCGAACGTGACGGATGCGAGGCGGTTGGGCGGCAGGTAAGGCTTTGGCTGGCATGTGTCGTGTGGCGAGCGCCATCGCCGACAGGGTCGGCTCCCACCGAGCCACCATCTCTGGAGTGGCTGGCGACCTGGTGGGAGCCGACCCTGTCGGCGATGGGGAAGCCCTCAACCGCCCAGCAGCAACCGCGTACCCCAATCCGATAGCGGCTGGGCGATGAGGATGCGCGCCAGGAACAGCCCCAGCAGCACCGCCGTGGGCGAAAAATCCAGCCCGCCGATGGTAAGCCGGCCGCGCAAGGGACGGACCAGCGGCTCGGCCAGGCTCGATACCAGCCGTGCCACCGGGTGGTAACGATCCGTGGAGAGCATGCTCATCAGCGACCACACGAACACCAGCACGATCCACGTCAACAGGAAGAAATCGAGCGTCTCGGCCACGCCAGCCACCAGGATGCCCAGTGGCGCCGGGGCGACGCCCGCCAGCGCGATGATCAACACGACCTTCAGGCATTCCAGCACCAGCACGATGGCCAGCGCGGCGGTGTTGATCCGGCGCACGGGCGGCAACACCTTGCGTAGCGGGCGCACGGCCGGGTTCGTGAAACGATAGAGGAACTGGCAGATGGGATTGTGGAAGTCGGCCCGGTGCGCCTCGGCCAGCAGTCGCAAGACGAAAAGAGTGACGAGGGCGCCGAAGGCGAACTGGAGGATCAGGGCGCCCGCGTTGGTCAGGTAATTCACGTCTTAGATTCCATGTCTTCTGAAAGTTCGATGCCACGGCGACGCGCCGCGTCGACCGCGCGCGCCACGATGGCGGGGAAATGGTCGGCCTGGAAACTCTCCAGTGCCGCCTGGGTGGTGCCATGGGGCGAGGTGACGCGCTGGCGCAGGGTGGCGGCGCTTTCGCCGCTTTCGATCAGCATGCGGCCAGCGCCAAGGGCGGTCTGTGCCGCGAGCGCCCGCGCGGTCTCGCGGGAAAGTCCCTGGGAGAAAGCGGCGTTTTCCAGCGCTTCCACCAGCAGGAAGAAATAGGCGGGACCGGAGCCGGAGAGGGCGGTGACGATGTCCAGCTGGTCTTCGTCGGGCACCCAGACGGTCAGGCCCGCGGCGTCGAGCACGTGCTGCGCCTCGGCCCGTTGTGGCGCGCTTACCCGGGCGTTGGCAAAAAGGGCCGTGGCACCGGCGCCGATCATGGCCGGCGTGTTTGGCATGCAGCGAACGACGGGCAGGGCGGCGTCGAGCCAGCGCTCGATCTGCTGGATACGGATGCCCGCGGCGATCGAGATCACCACGGGACGATACTTCTGCACCACGGCGCGCAGGTTCCGGCAGACATCGGCCAGCATCTGTGGTTTCACGGCCAGCACCAGGATGGAGGCACCTTCAGCGGCATCGCGGTTGTCGGTGTACGTGGCCACCCCGTATTCGCGGGATAGCTCGTGCAGGGCCTCGGCACGAGGTTCGGCCACGGCGATTCCGCCGGGCTGGGCGCCGTGGCGGATCATTCCGGCGATCAACGCGGTGGCCATGTTGCCGCCGCCGATGAAGGCGATCCGATTCATGGGGGTATTCGCTCCGTTGGCGACGAGGTTCACATACACCGAAGCATATACGGTGCCGCGCCTTGCCGCCGACCCCCGGGCATGGTTACCTATGCCCACCAAGATAGGGGACCTCAATGGATATCGCCGAACTCCTTGCCTTCTCCGTGAAGAACAAGGCCTCCGACCTGCACCTTTCCGCGGGTCTTCCGCCGATGATCCGTGTCGACGGCGACGTCCGGCGAATCAACATACCGGCGCTGGAACACAAGCAGGTCCACTCGCTGATCTACGACATCATGTCGGACAAGCAGCGCCGCGACTATGAGGAATTCCTTGAGGTCGATTTCTCCTTCGAGATCCCCGGCCTGGCCCGCTTCCGCGTCAACGCGTTCAACCACAATCGTGGCGCGGGCGGCGTATTCCGTACCATTCCTTCCGAAGTGCTCACCCTGGAAGACCTGGGCGCACCGAAGATCTTCCGTGACCTGATCGAGCAGCCACAGGGCCTGATCCTGGTCACCGGCCCCACTGGCTCGGGTAAATCGACGACGCTGGCGGCCATGGTCGATCACGTCAACAAGAACGAATACGGCCATATCCTCACCGTCGAGGACCCGATCGAATTCGTGCATACCTCGCAAAAGTGCCTTATCAACCAGCGCGAAGTGCATCGCGACACGCACGGATTCAACGAGGCATTGCGTTCGGCGCTGCGCGAGGATCCCGACTACATCCTGGTGGGCGAGTTGCGCGACCTGGAAACCATCCGCCTGGCGCTCACCGCCGCGGAAACCGGGCACCTCGTCTTCGGCACGCTGCACACGTCCTCGGCGGCCAAGACCATCGACCGCATTATCGACGTGTTTCCCGCGGGCGAGAAGCCCATGGTCCGCTCGATGTTGTCCGAGTCGCTGCGAGCGGTCATCTCGCAGTCCCTGCTGAAGAAGGTCGGCGGCGGCCGCATCGCCGCCCACGAGATCATGGTGGGCATCCCGGCCATCCGTAACCTGATCCGCGAGGACAAGGTGGCCCAGATGTACTCCTCCATCCAGACGGGCCAGCAGTACGGCATGCAGACCCTGGACCAGAACCTGGCCGACCTGGTCAAGCGCGGACTCATCACGCGCCAGGAAGCCTCGACCTATGCGAAGAACAAGGAAGGCTTCCGCTAAGAGGCCCGTCTTCAGTGGAGGGCTTGCCGCCTTCGGGTGGGAAGCGGCCTCGGCCGCGATCGGGGCTTGCGGCAAGCGCCCATCGCGCGCGAGCGCGCTTCCCACCAGGCGGTCTCTGCAGGCTGCAATCCACTAGGTATATGATCGCGGAACAGGGGCGCCGGCCCGGTCCGGCAATGGGAATACCAGGCCATGAGCGACTTCGATTTCACCTCCTTCCTCAAGCTGATGGTGCACAAGCAGGCATCCGACCTGTTCATCACCGCCGGTGTCGCACCATCCATGAAGGTGCAGGGGCGCATCGTCCCCATCACGCAGAGCCCCCTGTCGGCGCAGCAGTCGCGCGACATGGTGCTCAACGTGATGACCCCCGCGCAGCGCGAGGAATTCGAGAAGACCCACGAGTGCCAGTTCGCCATCAGCGCGTCGGGCATCGGACGTTTTCGCGTGTCCTGCTTCTACCAGCGCAACTGCGTCGGCATGGTGTTGCGCCGGATCGAATCGAAGATTCCCACGCCGGAAGAACTCAACCTGCCGCCGGTGATCAAGCAGCTGGCGATGACGAAACGCGGCATCATCATCTTCGTCGGCGGCACGGGTACGGGTAAATCCACCTCGCTGGCCTCGATGATCGGCTACCGCAACCAGAATTCGACGGGCCACATCATCACCATCGAGGACCCCATCGAATACGTGCACAAGCACGAGGGTTGCATCATCACCCAGCGCGAACTGGGCATCGACACCGACAGCTGGGAAAACGCCCTGAAGAACACGCTGCGCCAGGCGCCGGACGTGATCATGATCGGCGAAGTGCGCACGCGTGAAACGATGGAACACGCGATCAACTTCTCGGAGACGGGCCACCTGTGCCTGTGCACGTTGCACGCGAACAATGCGAACCAGGCGCTCGACCGCATCCTGCACTTCTTCCCGGAAGACCGCCGCCAGCAGCTCTTCATGGATCTCTCGCTGAACCTGAAGGGCGTCGTCGCGCAACAGCTCATTCCCACGCCCGACGGCAAGGCACGCCGTGTCGCGGTGGAAGTGCTTCTGGGCACGCCACTCGCGCAGGATTACATCCGCCAGGGCGAGGTGCACAAGCTCAAGGAACTGATGCGCGATTCCAACCAGCTGGGCATGCGCACCTTCGACCAGAGCCTGGTCGAGCTCTACCACGCCGGCGAAATCTCCTACGAGGACGCCCTGCGCCACGCCGACAGTTCCAACGAAGTGCGCCTGCGCATCAAGCTCGCCCAGGGCGGCGATGCGCATACGTTGTCGCAGGGCCTCGAAGGCGTCGAAATCGACAAGAGCAACGACCGCAATACCTTCGGCGGCATGTTGCACCGGTAAACCTACACACCGTAATAAAAGAGGGAGCCTTGCGGCTCCCTCTTCGTTTTCACGTTACGCGGCCGGTTACTTGGCGGCGGACGACGAGACGGTCAGGCCGCTGGCGTCGACGCTCTTCACTCCCTTGATGCCCTTGGCGATCTTCTCGGCGTGGCTCTTCTCCTTCGCCGTGGCGACCGTACCGGTCAGGGTGACGACGCCGTCGCTGGTGCTCACCGAGATATCGGTGGCCTTCACACTCTTGTTGGCGGCGAACTCGGACTTGACCTTCGTGGTGATCCACGTGTCGTCGGCCTTGCCGGCGACAGTCTGGTTGTCGCCCTTCGAGGAAGCCGCGGCGGAGTCCTGGGCATACACCTGCGCGAACGGGACCGTGCCGAGACCGGCGACGAGGGCGGCGGCGAACAGAGCCTTACGGAGGGTGGCATGGTTCATGGGTGACTCCTTCATCTCGCACTGAATGGACTGGCGATGGCGCCACGCACTGTGGCTGCCGGTTCGCGGGGCCTATGGAAACAGCGCATCCGTGAACGATTCGTGCCGGGCAAATCCGGCCGTTCAGGTTAGTAAAGTTCCGCACCATCGGCTTGCAAACCAACCCCTTGGGAGACCCTTCCCACCAAAAAAAAGCGCCCCACTAGGGGGCGCTCGTTTGTCGCTCGGTGACGATCGCTTACTTGTATTCGACGGCGCCCGAGATCACCAGGCCCTTCTCGTCCACGTGCGCTTCGCCGCCGACCTGCACGATGCGCGCCGCCTGTGCTTTCATCGCGTCGAACTGGACCTTGGATCGCTGGGCGGCCGCGGTCTGCGTCGCCTGGTCGTCCGGTGCTCCATCGGCGCCGGAGGCATCGTCCATCGCCTTGGCGTAAGCGTTCGCCTTGTCGGCCATCACGTCGACCCAGGCGCGATACATGTCGCCGTTGAGGTGCAGGCGGGTGAAGCGGCCCGCGTCGCCGATCGGTCCCATCAGCATCTCGTCGAGCTTGGCGTCTTCGCCTTCGCCCATGCCTACCGCGATGGCCTGGCCGTTCATCGCCGCCCAGCCCGGCATGCCGAGCATGGCGCTGATGTTCTGCGGCAGCGGGGCGGGCTTGCCGTCACCGGCGAGCTTGAAATCGCCACCGAGCATGGCCTGGCCCATCGCCAGCAAACCGGCCGGATTGCGCGTGGCGAGCAGGACGCGGCCGGTGAAGGTCGGCATCTGCTGGCCCGCCGCGGCCGGCTTGAACGAATCCAGCACGATGCGCACGCCACGGATGTCACCGAAGGGCGGGATCGCCGCCTGCTGCATCGTCGAACCCAGCTTGGCGAAGCCGTCGTTCATGTTGACGAAGGCGGGGCATTCGAAAGGCTTCGCGGCGACCGCCTCGGACTGAGCGGTGAAGAACGTGCGGATCTGCTCGACCGGTAGTGCCAGGCTGATGTCGAACGGAGCGCTGGCGTCCTTGCCCAGGCCCGGCAATTCCACCTTCAGGCCCGAGAAGGCCTTGGTGATGTCGTCGGCCAGCGCCACGTCCACGCGCTGCTCCTGATGGTGCAGGTCGAGACGCGTATAGCCGAAGCTGAGCGACGGCACTCGTGCCGCGATGCGCGAGGCTTCCGTCTGGCAGCTTGGCGGCAGTTCGGGAACGGGCTCGCCGGTCTTGGCCGACTGGTGCTTCATGAAGGCGGCGAAGAGCGGGTCCTTGCCGGCGGCCACGAGGGGCAGCAGGCGGACGAGGTCGACCTGGCCGACCGCGTAGTCCTTGTAACCCTTGTCCTTGGCGAGATCGGCGAGGCGGCCGTCGTCCTGCAGGCTCTTTTCGGGGCGATCGACGCCGAGGGCCTGGCGGACCAGCGGCTGCGCCGCGTCGGCCGGGAGCAGCGAGACGACCGCCTGCTTGCCCACGGTCGCGATCACCAGCTGCACGCCGGAGTCGGACAGGGTCACGTGGCGGTAGGCCTGCCCACCCGCGTCGGCGGTGTCCAGCTTCTTGCCGTAGGCGGTCTCGAGACGGCCCACGAAGGCGTCCCATGCCGCCGGATCGGCCAGCGCCACGCGCGCGACCGGGCTGAGGCCGAGACCATAGATGGCCGAGCCCGTTTTCACGTCCAGACCCATGTTCTTCAGCGCGGCCTCGGCGGTCTTGCCGTCGAATTCGGCGGCGAAGGCCTTGAGCAGGCGTGCGCCTTCGGCATTGCCCTTGGTTTCGAGGTCCTGCGCGACGGACTTCATCTGCGCGACTTGGGTGGGAAGCTCGGTGTTGGCCTGCGAGAGCATCGCCTCGTAGGCGTCGTCGTCGAGCTTGTCGAGGTTGGACAGCACGTAGGGCGTATCGGCCGGCACGAAAGCCAGCGGGGCGTCCTTGTCCTTGTGGCCGCAGGCCGCCAGCAGCACGCTGGCGACGCCGAGCGCGATGAGTCGCTTCGTCGGTCGCATCTTGTATCCCATTGTTTGGTTTCCCTTGGTGCGGCCATTATGCCGGAACCGCGGCGCCGCCACGCGCCCGCCGGCGCGGCGGGCGCAAATTCTTACGGGTCTATCGGCCCATGACCTCGGCCAGCACGGCCATCCGCACGAATACCCCGTTGCCTACCTGCTCGAGGATGCGCGATTGCGCTCCGTCGGCCACGTCGGTCGCGATCTCGATCCCCCGGTTGATCGGGCCCGGGTGCATGACCAGGCAACCCTTCGCCGCCTTGGCGAGGCGCCGGGTGTCGAGGCCGAAGCGGTCGAAATAAGCGGCTTCGTCGGGCAGGTCGGTGGCGGCCATGCGCTCTTTTTGCAGGCGCAGCATGATGACGACGTTCGCCCCGTCGATGGCTTCGTCGAAGTCTTCGTGATAGGTGACGTTGTCCAGTTCGCCCTCGGTGGGCAGCAGCGAGGACGGCCCCACGAGCCGGATGTCTTTCGCGCCCAGGGCCGTGAAGGCATGCACGTCGGACCGCGCCACGCGTGAATGACGCACGTCGCCGCAAATGGCGATGCGCAGCTTGCGGAAGTCCGGGTGGTGGTTGCGGATGGTCAGCGCGTCGAGCAGTCCCTGGGTGGGGTGGGCGCGGTTGCCGTCGCCGGCGTTGACCACGGCGACGCCGCTCATCGCGTGGCGCACCAGGGACTCGGGCGTACCCGATTCCTTGTGCCGGACGATGATCGTGTCCAGGTGCATGGCCTCGAGCGTATGCAGCGTGTCGAACAGTTCCTCGCCCTTGGCGGTCGACGAGAAACCGATGTCGAAGTTGATCACGTCGGCGCCGAGGCGGCGCGCGGCGAGTTCGAACGACGTGCGCGTGCGCGTGGATGGTTCGAAGAAGAGGTTGAGCACCGTCCGGCCCGCGAGCAGGTCGAGTTTCCGGGTTCCATGCGCGGTGGCCTCGCGCATGCTGTTGGCGCGGTCGAGTATCCGCTCGATGTTTTCGCGAGGCAGGTTCTCGAGGGTGGTCAGGTGGCGCAGGCGTTGTGTCATGACGTCCCCAAGGTGGTTAGAAGATAGGACTCGAGGATGACCGCCGCCGCCTCGGCGTCGATCGACTTCGCATCCGAGCGCTTGCGCGTGCCCGCCGCGCGGCCGGCGGCGAAACGCCTGGCGGCTTCCTGCGAACTCATGCGTTCATCCGCGAAGGCCACCGGGAGGGTGTAGCGCTCGCCGATGCGCTCGGCGAAACGGCGTGCCGTGCGGGTCATCGGCTGCTCCTTGCCCTCGTTGTCGAGCGGCAACCCCACGACCAGCTCAGCTGGCAACCATTCGCGACGCAAGGTGTCCAGCGCGTGCCAGTCGGGTTCGCCGTCGCGCACGGGCACGGCGGCGAGCGCGCGGGCGGTGCCGGTCAGGCGATTGCCGACGGCGACACCCACGATCTTCGTCCCGACATCGAAGCCGAACAGGCAGCTCATCGTGCCCCGTGAGTCAAGCGTGACCGGCGTAGCCGGCCAGCTGGGAGGGATCTTGCACGCCGAGCTTGCGTGCGGCGGCGACCCAGCGTTCGTCGATGGGCGTGTCGAAGATGATGCGCTCGTCGGCGCGCGTGGTGAGCCATGCGTTGTCCATCACTTCCTGCTCGAGCTGGCCGGCTTCCCAGCCGGCGTACCCGAGGGTGACGACGGCGCGCTGGGGGCCTTCACCCGCGGCCATGGCCACGAGGATGTCGCGCGACGTGGTAACCGACCAGTCTTCGTTCACGCGGTAGCTGGAGTCCCAGTTGCCGGGCTCGCGATGGAGCACGAAGCCGCGTTCCTGCTGGACAGGGCCGCCGATGAGCACGGGGTGGTCGGCGATTTCCGGATCGTCGCACGACAGTTTCATCTGGGCGAGGACATCGCCCAGGCGGTATTCGGAGATCTGGTTGATCAGCAGGCCGACCGCCCCGTCTTCGCCATGCTGGCAGAGGAAGGCGACGCCGCGCGCGAAGGGGGGCTCCGCCAGCGTGGGCATGGCGATGAGGAATTGCCCTGCGAAGGTGTTGGCGATCGTCATGGCCGCATTGTAGCCGCTACGAACATGAGCCGTGTGCGAATGTTCAGTGCTCCGCGCTTACCGTGTGCGCAAGATCACAAGGAGACGCCGTCATGCGGAAGGCAATGTTTACCAAGGGTTTTGTCGTCATTGCGCTGGTCCTGGCAGGCGCCGCCCAGGCGTCCGCGCCCAGCGCCTGGAAGGACTACGACCAACGGCTGACGCGCGCCTGCATCGCAGCCAGCGGCTTGAAGGACGCGAAGCCGGTGGGCGGCCCGATCCGGTACGACGACCGGGTGCCGGTCACCGCGCTGGTGCTGGCGGGGCGTTACCCGCAGAAGCACATGAACAACCGGCCCGGGCGGGAATTGGGCGTGTGGGACCGGAAGGCGGGGAAGGCGTACGTGAGTGAGGCGGACCAGTTGTTGCCTGCACGTTGAATCGCCGACAGGGTCGGCTCCCATCCAGACAGGTGGATTCCCGCCAGATCGGGCCGAGTTTCCAGATGGCGGGTGGGAGCCGACCATGCCGGCGATGGCTCAGTAGTTGCGCAGCACATTCCCCGGCAGGAACTGCCAGGTGCGCGTGATGTACAACTCGTCCACCCGCGTCTTATCCGAAGGCAGGGCGGGGAAGGGCGCGGCCAGGCGGACGATGCGCTGGGCGGCGTCGTCGAGCAGCTTCTGTCCTGAACTCTTGATCACGTCCATGCTCTTGATCGACCCGTCGCGATTGAGGCCGACCGTGAGCACCAGCTCGCCATGCAGGCCCTGCCGGCGCGCCTCGTCCGGATAGTTGAGGTTACCCACCCGCTCGACGCGGCCGACCCAGCCTTTCATGTAGGCGGCATAGACGTACTCGCGCGTGTTCGAGGAGATGAACTTCTTCTTCGGGCGCTTCGCGTATGCCTGCGACTGCTCACGGACCTCGGCCGCCAGCTTCGCCATTTCCAGCTTGCGCTGCACCTCGTCGTCGGCCAGTGGCAAGGGGCGTTCCTTCTGCTCGGTCTGCTCGCGCCGGGTGTCGACCGCGAAGGCTGTCTCGCCCGAGGTGGTGAGCAGCGCGTCCGGCGTGGCCTGGCGCGGCGTGGGCGCACGGGCTTCGGTCGGTTCGGCCGCATCGCCGGCGTTACGCGTGGGCAAGGGGCCCGACGCGCGCTCCGACGGACGCGCCGCCTTGTCCTGGTCGCCCCCGCCCGAATTGTTCGCCTGGGCCAGGAAGTCCGCCTTGTCCGGCGGCTCCTGGTTGGCGACGTCCACGAGGGTGACATCGAGCGTGGGCACGCTCGGTTTGGGCTTTTCCGCCTCGAAGGTGATGCCGAGGATGACGACACCGTGCAGCAGCAGCGAGAACAGCAGGGTCGCGCCGAACAGGTCGGCGCCGGTGGTACGGGTCGTCATCGGGCCTCGATCGCGTCGAACATCAGCCCGGCGATGTTAATGCCGAAGCGGGCGTCCAGTTCGCGCACGCCGGTCGGAGATGTGACGTTGATCTCGGTCAGGTAGTCGCCGATCACGTCCAGGCCCACGAAGCGCAGCCCCCGGCGGACCAGTTCCGGCCCGACCTGGGCGGCGATCCAGCGGTCGCGGTCGGACAGGGCGATGCCCTGGCCCTTGCCGCCGGCGGCAAGGTTGCCGCGGAACTCATCGCCCTGCGGAATGCGGGCCAGTGCGTAGGGCACCGGCTCGCCATCGATCAGCAGGATGCGCTTGTCGCCAGCGGTGATCTCGGGGATGTATTTCTGCGCGATGGCGAAATGGCGGGCGCCGTCGAGCAGGGTCTCGAGCATGGAGTTGAGGTTGCTGTCACCGGCCTTCACGCGGAAGATCCCACGCCCGCCCATGCCGTCCAGCGGCTTCAGCACGGCCTCTCCGTGGCTGGCGACGAACTGTTTCAGTTCGTCGCGGTCGCGCGAGACCAGGGTCGGCACGATGCACTGCGGGAAATCGAGAGCGAACAGTTTCTCGTTGCAATCGCGAAGCGAACGCGGGTCGTTCACCACCTTGCAGCCGGCGCGCTGGGCGCGCTCCAGTACCATGGTGTCGTAAATGAACTGGGCGTCGACCGGCGGGTCCTTGCGAGCGAGGACGATGTCGATCTCGCCAAGCGGGCGCCACTCCGGCTCGCCCAGCGTGAACCAGCCGGCGGGGTCCTCCTTCACCGTGAGCGGGCGCAGCCGCGCCCATGCCTCGCCGCCGCGCAGGGCCAGGTCGCCTTGCTCCATGTAGAGCAGGCCATGGCCCCGGCGCGACGCTTCCAGGAGCATGGCGAAGGTGGTGTCCTTGGCGATCTTGATCGCGCGGATCGGGTCCATCAGTACGGCGACGGAGAGCGGCATGGAGGTGTCCCGGTAGGCAGGAAAGGTGCCAAGTCTAGTCAAGGCGGGCGGAATTGGGGCGAATTCGGCAGATGCCGCGTTTCCTTTAAGAACAATTCATCTTGACGCAGCCCCGGCCAACCATTAAACAGCGGACGGGAGGAACGCCGAAGAGCGGGCCGCTGGAGCCGTCGGTTCCGGACATCGACCTGGCGCACGGAATAGTCGGCACGAAACCGGCTATCCTGCGGCGGGATTTGCGGTTTTTTTGCGTGGCACGGGGGCGCAGTGAACGAAAACGGACGCGGTAACGACCTGACGGGGTTGCGGGTCATGGTCATCGACGATTCGAAAACCATCCGACGCACGGCCGAGACCCTGCTGAAGAAGGAAGGCTGCGACGTTCTCACCGCGGTCGACGGTTTCGAGGCCCTGGCCAAGATCTCCGACCAGAAGCCGAACATCATCTTCGTCGACATCATGATGCCGCGCCTGGATGGCTACCAGACCTGCGCACTGATCAAGAACAACGCCCAGTTCCGCGGCACGCCGGTGATCATGCTGTCCTCCAAGGACGGCCTGTTCGACAAGGCCCGTGGCCGCATCGTGGGTGCCGAGCAGTACCTCACCAAGCCGTTCACCCGCGACGAACTCCTCGGCGCGATCCATCGCTACGCGAAGGCGAACTGACCGTACATCACCGCTAGACGACGTCCAGGGGGACGTGTGGCAAACATTCTCATCATCGACGATTCGCCCACCGACGTCCGCGTGTTCACCACGTTGCTCGAGAAGGCGGGTTTCTCCGTTTCCAGCGTCGACAACGCCGAGGCCGGCCTCGATCGCATCCGTGCGAACAAGCCCGACCTGGTGATCATGGACGTGATCATGCCGGGCATGAATGGCTTCCAGGCCACCCGCACGCTGAGCCGGGATCCGGCGACGGCGGACGTGCCCGTGGTGATGATCACGACCAAGTCCATGGAAACCGACCGCGTGTGGGGCCTGCGCCAGGGTGCCAAGGCGTTCATCACCAAGCCGGTGAACGAGAAGGAACTGCTCTCGACCATCGCCAGCCTCCTGCCGAACAAGACGCATTGAGGACGCCATGAGCGAGAACGCCTCACTTACGCCTTTCGAGCTCCTGGCCCGCTACGAGAGGGCGTGCCTGACCCATTCGGCCGACGCGCCCGAACGCGTGGACGGGGTTGGCCTGTGGCGGGGCATCGGTTTCCGCGTGGGGCGCCGTGCCTTCGTCAGCGGGATCGAGGAAATCAACGAGCTGCTGGCCGTGCCGCCGTTGACCAACGTTCCGGGCACGCAGCCGTGGCTGATGGGCGTGGCCAACGTGCGCGGCAACCTGGTGCCGGCGATCGACCTCGGGCGGTTCCTGTTCGACGAACGCACGCCGTCGTCGGAGCGTACGCGTTTGCTGCTGGTGCGCCAGCATGGCGGCACGGTGGGCCTGCTGGTCGACGAGGTGTTCGGCCAGCGTACGATGGACGAGGCACAGCGCGGCACGGGCGAGGAAGAGCACGATCCGCGGGTGGCGCGCTTCGTCGCGGAAAACGTGCAGTTGGGTGAACAGACGTTCGGCTTGTTCAGCATGAGCCGGCTGGTTCGTGCGCCGGACTTTAGGCAGGCGGCGTTGTAAGACGCCTCATTGGGGGAGGGGGACGGCCGGGTGGCCGGCCCCTGACAGGACAGGCGGAGCCGGCATGGCCGGCTTCGCGATGGGAACGGAGGGGCGGTCAGCGCGACCGCTTCGTCTTGCCGGCGGCCTCGTCGAGGCGCCGGTGGCTAGCTTTGCCAGGTTTGGGTGAGGTGGATATGAGTACGACAGCAGGCGGCGCAGGCCGGGAACGCGGGTACACGATCGTCATCGTGTTCCTTCTCCTGGCGATCGGTTTGGCGTCGGTCGACTTCTGGTGGCTGAACAACAAGAACGGCGAGGACCGCGAGGCTATCGCGCTGACAACCCAGGTGCAGGTGCTTTCGCAGCAGACCGCGAAGTACGCGCTCGAGGCGTCGGACGGCAATCGCGACTCGTTCCGTGAACTGTCGGCCACGCGAAACACGATCGACTCGGCCGTGCAGCGCCTGGTGAAAGGCGACGACAAGACCGGCATGCCGGCCTACGCGGACGCCAGCGCCAACGCCGCCCCGGCGGGCCGCGCGATCGGCGCGCTGGCCAACGCCTGGCACCAGCTCGACGCGGACATCGGCAAGATCCTGTCCAACAAGGATCTCGTGCTGTCGTCGGGTGAGCGCGCCGACCTGTTCTCCAAGCAGATGCCGCTGCTGAACGCGCGCACCGACGAGGTGCTCAACATCGTCCAGCAGAAGAACGCCTCGGTGGAGCAGACCTTCACCATCGCCCGCTGGATGCTGATGGCCGACCGCATGATCCGCCGCGTGCAGGAGATCCTGCAGGGTGGCGACGGCGGCGCAATCCGCCGCCGACGGCCTGTCCCGCGACGCCCAGTTGTATGGCGCCGTGCTGAAGGGTCTGGTCGACGGTAACCCGGACGGTGGCGTACGCGCCATCGGCGACGCGAACGCCCGCAAGATCCTCGAAGGCATGCAGACGTCCTGGGCGGAGCTGGTCGACCCGGTCGGACAGCTCGTCGCCGCCTCGCCGAACCTGCAGGACGTGAAGCGCGCCGGTAACCAGGCCTCGCTCGATTCGCAGACGGTTCTGCTTCGCGCGAACGAATCCGCGGAACAGATCGCCAAGCTGCCGCTGACCCGCCTGTTCCCCAATGTGTGGTGGGGCTTGCTCGGCGCCATCGGCGCCGTGCTGTTCGCCCTGCTGCTGGTCTACAACCTCGTGCGCGACCAGCGCCGCCGGTTCGAGACGACATCCGATCTGAACCAGCGTAACCAGAACGCGATCATGCGCTTGCTGGACGAGATGGGTACGCTCGCCGAAGGCGACCTGACCATCAAGGCCACCGTGACCGAGGACATCACGGGCGCCATCGCGGACGCCATGAACTCCGCGGTCGACGAGATGCGCAACCTCGTCACCACGATCAACGAGACCGCCGTGCGCGTGTCCGCGGCGGCACAGGAGACCCAGGCCACCGCCATGCACCTGGCCGACGCGGCGGAACAGCAGGCGCAACAGATCACTTCGGCGACCTCCGCGATCAACCTGATCGCCACGTCGATGGATACGGTGTCGAAGGATTCGGCCGAATCGGCCGACGTGGCCCAGCGCTCGGTGCAGATCGCTTCGCGTGGCGCGGAAGTGGTGCGCGAGACGATCCAGGGCATGGACTCCATTCGCGACCAGATCCAGGAAACGTCCAAGCGCATCAAGCGACTGGGTGAGTCCTCGCAGGAAATTGGCTCGATCGTGGAACTCATCAACGACATCGCCGAGCAGACCAATATCCTCGCCTTGAACGCGGCCATCCAGGCGGCATCGGCCGGTGAGGCGGGCCGCGGTTTCGCGGTGGTCGCGGACGAAGTGCAGCGCCTCGCCGAACGTTCGGCGAGCGCGACCAAGCGAATCGAGACCCTGGTCCAGACCATTCAGTCCGATACCAACGAAGCGGTCAGTTCGATGGAGCAGACCACCGCGGAAGTGGTGGCCGGCGCACGGCTGGCGGAGGACGCGGGTACCGCGCTGGGCGACATCGAGCGCGTCTCGAACGACCTCTCGGCGCTGATTCAGAACATCTCCGCGGCGGCACGCCAGCAGTCCGCGGCGGCGACCGACACCTCGGCGACGATGAACGTCATCCAGGAGATCACCTCGCAGACATCGCTGGGTGCCAGCCAGACCGCCGAGTCGATCGGAAACCTGGCCCAGCTCGCGAACGACCTGCGCCTGTCCGTCGCGAACTTCAAGCTCCCGGGCTAATGCAGTGAGACTTCAAGACCATACCGATTTCACCACGCTGCACTGGGTCAAGGCCGAGCTCGATGACGCCTTGTCCAAGGCACGCCAGGCCCTCGAGTCCTACGTCGAGGACTCGCGCGACGCCTATGTCATGCACACCTGCGCGGCGGACCTGCACCAGGTCCACGGCACGTTGCGTATGGTCGAGCTCTATGGCGCCGCGATGGTCGTCGGCGAAATGGAGCAGCTGGTCGCCGCGCTGATCGATGACCGCGTCGCCCATCGCGACGACGCCTATGCCGCCCTGATGCGCGGCATGATGCAGATGCCCGATTACCTGGAGCGCCTGCAGAGCGGTCACCGTGACGTGCCCATCGTGCTGTTGCCGCTGCTCAACGACCTGCGCGAAAGCCGGGGCGAGCAGTCGTTGCACGAGTCCGCGTTGTTCACGCCGAACCTCGACACGGTGCTCCCGGCGACCGCGCCCGGGGCGGCCCATCCGGGCGTGGCCGAGGCACACCGCGGCGAGCTGGGCGACCTGCGCGTGCGTTTCCAGCAACAGTTGCTGGCGTGGTTCCGCGGGCAGGGCAACGAGCGCCAGTTGCTCGGCATGCGCGCGACGCTCGACAGCCTTGCCGCGCGTTGCTACACGATCGCCGGGCGGCGGCTGTGGTGGATCGCCGCCGGTGTGCTGGAAGGGCTGGAGCGCGGCGTTTTGCGAGCCCACGAGAAAGACGTGCGCCAGCTCATCGGCCGCGTCGACCGCTCCATCCGCGAACTTGTCGATGGTGGTGAGGATGCGCTGCAGAACGGCGATTCCGACGAACTGGCGCGCAAGCTCCTTTACTACGTCGCCCAGGCCAAGCCCGGCAGCGAGCGGATCGAGGAATTGCGCCAGACCTACCGCCTCGACGGTTTGCTGCCGCAGGCCGCCGAGCTAGAGCACGCACGTGGCTCGATGTCTGGGCACAATCGCGCCTTGCTGGACACCGTCTCGGCCGCGATCAAGGACGACCTGCTTCGCGTGAAGGAAGCGCTCGACCTGTTCCTGCGCCGTCCGGATGGCGATCCCGCCCAGCTGGGATTGCAGACCGACGTACTCGACCGCGTGGGCGACACCCTGGGCATGCTGGCCCTGGGCGTGCCGCGCCGTGTCGTGGGCGAACAGCGCCGCATCCTCGGCGAGATCGCCACGGGCGCGCGTGCGCCCGACGAGGAATCCCTGCTCGACGTCGCCGGCGCGCTGCTCTATGTCGAGGCCTCGCTGGACGACCATATCGAACGCCTCGGCGCGGAAGGCGACCATGCTTCGCCGTCGAGCGACCTCGGCCCGGCGCCGCTGCCGCGCAGCGAGGCCCGGCACATCCTGGCCACGCTGATGCGCGAGGCCACCGCGAACACGTCGAGGGTGAAGGACGCGATCGTCGGCTTCGTCGAATCCTCGTGGGATCACGAACAACTCGCCGGCTCGCCGGAGCTGATGGCGGAGATAGGCGGTGCGATGCGCATGCTCGGTGCGGCGCGTCCCGCCGAGCTGGCCGACGGCATCGGTTTGTTCATCCATCGCGAACTGCTGGGCGACCGGCGCGTGCCGAACGGCACGCAGATGGACCGGTTGGCGGATGCGCTGGCCGCGCTGGAATATTACCTGGAGGCCGCGCGCGAACATCGCGGTGGCCTGGAACACATCCTCGACGTCACCCAGCAGAGCCTTGCCGAGCTCGGCTATTGGCCAGTGCCGGTGGAGGGCGAAAACGAAGCACTCGGCGAGGCTGCGCTCGAGGAGATCGAGGCGGTGGCCATCGAACATATCGCCGTGCCGTCGACCAGTGCCGATGCGGGCGAAACGGTATCGAGCTTCGCCGATACCTTCGATCTCGTGGACGAGCCCCCCGCGGACGAGGAAGCCGCCGACGTATCCGGCGACACCGCCACTGCGTCCACGCCCGCCGTGGCCGCTGGCGATGACGACTGGATCGAGATCGAGGAAGAAGTCGAGCAGGAAGTGGGCGGACACGGCATGGCCGAGTTCGCCGGTTTCCAGATCACGGTGGACGGCATCGACGACGAGATCCGCGAGATCTTCCTCGAGGAAACCGACGAGGAAATCGCCAATCTCCGCGCCGGTCTGGGCCACTGGTTGACCGACCCCGAGCGCAGCGACGCACTCGTGCCCATCCGGCGTTCGTTCCATACGCTGAAGGGTTCCGGCCGCCTCGTCGGCGCGCGCCTGCTGGGCGAGTTCGCCTGGAAGGTCGAGAACATGCTCAACCGCGTGCTCGACGGATCCATCGGGCCGCACGAAGGGGTCCAGGCGCTCGTTCGCCATGCCGTCGACGCGCTGCCGCAACTCAAGGCCGCGCTCGAAGGCGATGCCACGCCTGGCGCCCCGATCGCCGCGATCATGGAAACCGCCGACCGCCTGGCGATGGGCGACACCGCCTTCGTCGAAGACGTGGCGCGCAGTTCCATCCATCGCGTGCGCAGCAAGGTCAAGCGCCGCGTGCCTCGCGATACCATCGCCGCCGTGCCGACGGCCGGCTTCGCCGCGTATGGCCAGCCCCCGGCCCCGGCCGAAGACGGCCCGGACGCCATCGAGGCCGCGTTCGACGAACCGGCCTATGTCGCGCCGCCGCTGCCGCCCGTGGACTCGGTCCTTCTGGACATCCTGCGCACGGAAGTCGCGCAATACCTCAACGTGATCCGCGCCAACCTGGCGCGCGCCGGAGACGGCGACCTCCAGGTGGACGACGCCCTGCTGCGTGCCGTGCACACGTTGCACGGCGCGATCGGCATGGTCGACATCCCCGTGCTGATCCAGGTTCTGGCGCCGCTGGAAGGCCTGATCAAGCGTGTTCGCGCCACGGGCCTGCCGTTGAGCAAGGACGGCGTCGACGCATTGACCGACACGGCCGACCTGGTCGACCACGTGATGGAGCAGTTCGACGCGCCCGATCCGCGTGTGCCGGACGTCGTGGCGCTGGCCGCCCGCATCATCGCGCTGCGCGACGAGCAACCAGAAGCCACGGTCGCGCACATCCTCTACGAGCCCGACCCGCTGCCGTTCGATGACGAACTCGTCGAGGGCGCACTGCCGATCGACACGGGCTCCATCGACGCGTTCACGGAAACAGCGGAAGCGTACCTGCCGGAACAGGCGGAAGTAACGAGCGTTCCGTCACTCGACGAAGCACTGATCGCGGAAGAGATCGCGGAAGAAGAAGGCGAGCTTCCGGGGATCGAGCTGGCACCGGTCGAGCCGGTCGGTGGCAACGAGGATTTCACCGCCGAACTGTTGGCGTCGCTCGAAAGCTTCGAAAACTTCGAGATCGATAAGCCGGAAGGCGAGGTCAAGCCGATCCTCGCGTTCGACGCCGAGGAAGACGCCGCCTGGCGTGCGCTGGTGGGCGAGGACACCGAAGCGGAAGCGCTGCCGCAGCCGATGACGCGCGACGGCGAGGTGTTGCATACGGATGGTGGGCTGGTCGAACCGCTCGTCGTCGAGGAAGAGATCGACGAGACGGTGTCGGAGGAGGAAGGGTTCGTCGCGGACGAGTTGCCCGCTTCGCAGGAATCGCCGACAGGGTCGGCTCCCACTGAACCTTCCACTGAAGCTGAACCTTCCAGCGAAGTCGAGCTTTCCGTCGGCACGGATGGGCCTGAGGGTGGGTTCGAGCCGGTGGTTATCGAGGACCAGTCGCACGAGGCATTGGCGGAGCCGGTGCATACGCCGGCCGACGAGCCGGTGGTGGCGCTGGTGCCGGAGTTGCCGCCTTACGCGGATATCGATCCGGACCTGCTCGAGGTCTTCATCGAGGAAGGCCGCGAAATTCTCGACCACGCCGACGCGGCCCTTGCATCGTGGCGTGCCGAGCCGGAGCAGGCGGAGCACGTGACCGCGTTGCAGCGTGACCTGCATACGCTGAAGGGCAGTGCGCGCATGGCGGGCATGGCCGCGGTCGGCGACCTGTCGCATGCGATGGAAGCGCTGCTCGACGCGGTGGCCGGTGGCCAGCGCGAAAGCGACCGTCCCGCCATCGAGGCGACCGAGGCCGGCTTCGACCGTCTGCACGGCATGATCCAGAGCATCGCCCTGGGCAAGCCGATCGGCTTGACCGACGCGGATATCGAACCGTTCGCACGGCTCGCCGGCGCACCGATCGCACCCGACACCGTCACGGCCGAGACGTACCGCGAGGAACGCGAAGCCGCGATCGTCGAATACGCGCCGGTGCTCCCCGAACCGATCCACGAGCCGGAGCCGGCGCAGGCGATCGAACGCGACCTGCCGGAGCTTCTGCCGGAGTTCGAGGAAGAAGAACTCCAGCGTGCATCGCAGGAGCAGATCCGTGTCCGCGCCGACATGCTCGACACCCTGGTCAACCACGCGGGCGAGGTCTCGATCTACCGTTCGCGCCTGGAACAGCAGACGGCGAGCTTCCGTTCCGCGCTCACCGAGCACGAGCAGACGGTCAGCCGACTGCGCAGCCAGCTGCGCATGCTGGAGATCGAGACCGAGGCGCAGATCATCGCGCGCTACCACCAGGAGCACCGCGACACCGGCGTGGCGGCCTTCGACCCGCTCGAGCTCGACCGCTTCTCGCAGTTGCAGCAGTACTCGCGAGCGCTGGCGGAGTCGGTGTCCGACCTTGTCTCTCTGCAGACCATCCTCGACGAGTTGACCCGTCAGTCCGAGAACCTCCTGCTCCAGCAGCAGCGAGTGAACGCGGAACTGCAGGAAGGCCTCATGCAGACGCGCATGTTGCCGTTCGACGCGATGGTGCCTAACCTTCGCCGCACCCTGCGCCAGGCCGCCTCCGACGTGGGCAAGCGTGCGCAGCTGGTGGTGGAGGGCGCCAACGGCGAAATGGACCGCAACATGCTCGACCGCATCAAGGCGCCGTTCGAACACATGTTGCGCAACGCCGTGGCGCATGGCATCGAGCCACCGGAGGCTCGCGAGGCCGCCGGCAAGAATCCCGAAGGCACGGTGCGCATCCAGGTCGCCCGCGAAGCCACCGAAGTGGTGGTGCGCCTTTCCGACGACGGTGCCGGCATGGATCGCGACGCGATCCGCGCCAAGGCGATCGAACGTGGCCTGCTACGCCCGGACGCCCGCGTGTCCGACGACCAGATCTTCCAGCTCACCCAGGTTCCCGGGTTCTCCACCGCGGAGACGGTGACCCAGGTGGCGGGTCGCGGCGTCGGCATGGACGTGGTCGCCAACGAGATCAAGCAGCTCGGCGGCACGCTCGGCATCGAGTCGCAGAAGGGCACGGGCACCACCTTCGTCATGCGCCTGCCGTTCACCCTCGCGGTGACCCAGGCCTTGATCGTACGCATCGGTGAAACGAACTTCGCGATCCCGATGACATCGGTGCATGGCGTGGCTCGCGTGGCGCCGAACGAACTGGCCCATCGCATGGCCGACGATCACCCCAGCTTCGAGTACGTGGGCGAGGATTACGGCATCCACGATCTACCGCAGTTGCTCGGCCTGCACGTGGTGTCGACGCCGGATGAGGGCGACATCCCGCTGCTGCTCGCGCGCTCGGGCGACCTGCGTGCCGCGATCCGTGTCGATGCCGTGCTCGGTTCGCGCGAAATCGTGGTCAAACCGGTCGGTCCGCAGGTGAGCTCGGTGCCCGGCATCCTCGGTGCGACGATCATGGGCGACGGTTCGGTGCTGATGATTCTCGACCTCGCGCCGCTGGTCCGCCACGGCGTGGCGCGCCGCGCGTTCGAAGCCGAAGCGCTGGTGCCGCACGCGCCGCGCGCGCAGGACGAAGTGCGCGTGAAGCCGCTGGTCATGGTGGTCGACGATTCGATCACGATGCGCAAGGTCACCGGCCGCGTGCTCGAGCGGCACGAGTTCGAGGTGATGACGGCGAAGGATGGCGTGGACGCGCTGGAGAAGCTCAACGAGCGCGTGCCCGACCTGATGCTGCTCGACATCGAGATGCCGCGCATGGACGGCTACGAGCTGGCGACGCAGATGAAGGCGGACGAGCGGCTCGCTGGCGTACCGATCATCATGATCACCTCGCGCACCGGCGACAAGCATCGCCAGCGCGCCTTCGACATCGGTGTCGACCGGTACATCGGCAAGCCGTATCAGGAGAACGACCTCATCGTGCAGATCAACGACGTGCTCGGAGTCCACCATGGTTGATCGTGAGTCGAGGGTCGCGTTGCTGTTCGATGACGGCAGCCTCTCCGCGCACCTGCGCGAGGCGCTCGTCGAGCAGGGCGCGCGCATCGTCTACGAATCCGACCTCGGCTCGTTCGCGCCCGCCGAGCTGGTCGGATCGTCGGCGAACGTCGTGGTGGTCGATCTGGACGATCCCAGCGATGCGGACCTCGATCGACTCTACGATACGGTGGAGGGTGGGCATCCGCGCCTCGTATTCAACGATGCCGACGTGAGCCGCAAGCTGGAAGGCTGGGACCGTGCCCGCTGGGCGCGTCACCTCGCCGCGAAGCTCGTCGGCGAAATGGCGCAGGACCCGCCGCGTCCCGAAGACGCGCGCGCCATCGAACCGCGCGTGGCCGCCATGGCTGGTGTCGCCGCGCCGGCAGAGGTCGTCTTCGACGAGCCGCTCGTGGACGATCTCGCGATCACCGGTAGTCATGGCTATCCCGAGACGTCGATGGTCGAGGCCGACATGGCCGCGGCCGGCACGCCCTACGACGTGGGCGGCGGCGCCGACGAGTTCGTCGACGAACTGACTTTCTCGACGCCTTTGTCCGATGCCGACGCGGAAGACCTCGACGCCGATCCGGCCGACCTCGCGGCGGAACTCGAAGCACTGCTCGCCGATACCGACGCGGCCTCGCTAGACGAGTCCGACGGCCTCGACCTGCCTTCCACGCCCGTCGAACTGACCGAGCTGGCATCGCTCGACCTGTCCGGATTCGAGGTGATCGAGGAAGAACCCACACCCGCGCCCGCCCCGGAAAACGGCTTCGACGCCAGCCGCTTCAGCCTGGAGTCGATCGACGACGAAACGTCGCCGGAGGCGATCCGCGAACCGGCCGAGTCGTTGCAGATCGAAGGGCGCGCGACCGAGTACGTGCCGCCGCCGGTGCCCGAATGGGACCTGGTCGACCACGACACCATCGTTGCCGAACCCGTCGCACGCGTCGCACCAGCCGACTTCGGCATCGAGACCATCAGTGCCGCCGAATACCTTGCGCAGGACGTGGTCGACGATGGCTCGCATGGCATCGAATCCGGATTCACGCTCGAACTGGTGTCGATGGAGGAAGCGGTGGCCCCATCCACCGACGGCCAGTTCTCCCATGAGATGTTCCTCGAAGCGGCACCACGCGCGGTCCGCCGCGTGATCGCGCTGGCGGGCGCGCGGGAGAGCGAAGCCTCGATCGCCGCTTTCCTTGCGGCGTTGCCCGAACGCCTGCCAGGTGTCCTGCTCGTGGCGGCACACCACGACGGCGACTCCCAGGCGTTCGCTGCCCGCCTGGGTCGCGCGCGCGTCGCCGGTGAGCGTTCGCATACCGTCCATGGCGAATGCCTGGTCGTGCCCCGTGGCTCGCATGTGCAGATTCGCCGCGACGGCAGCGTCACCGTACGTGACGACGGCAGCGCCTCCAGCGCGGTGGGCCCGTCGATCGACGGCATCCTCAGTACGATCGCCGGTGGTTTCGGCGCCGACGCGCTGGCGATCGTCTTCGCCGGGCGCGGCAACGACGCCGTCGCCGGTGCGCAGGCGGTCTATGACGCCGGCGGCCGCGTATGGGTCGAGACCGTGCCGCCGGAAGACGAGGCGGGCCACATGGTCGCCGGCGTTCGCGAAGAACGCGTGGCCGGCTATGCCGGCGACGTGCAGGCGCTGGCGCAGAAACTGATCGAGGAATTCCCATGAGCGAGCCGTTACCGCGCGAAATCCGCTGCGTCCTGATTCCCAGCGGCGGCGTCCGCTTGCTGCTGCCCAATGCCGCCGTCGCCGAAGTGATCACGCTCGCGGGCGTGGAGCCCGTGGCGGACGCGCCAGCCTGGTTGCTCGGCCGGATCGCCTGGCGCGGCTGGAGCATCCCGCTGGTCAACTTCGACCATGTCGCCAGCCTCGCCGACGACGCACCGCCCCAGGCATCACGCGTGGCCGTGCTCAAAGCGGTCGGCCATCGGCCGGACATGCCTTACATCGCGGTACTCACGCACGGCTTCCCGCGCCTGACCACGCTCAACGCGGAACTGCTGTTGCCCACGCATGACGGGCATGAGCTGCCGTTCGGCGTGCGCGCTCGCGTACTGGTGCGCGACGATACGGCGGTGATTCCCGACCTGGATCAGTTGGAAGAAACCCTGTCGGAAATGCTGGCGGAAGCCTGAGTCGATTCTGTCGTAGGGCAAACCCCAAGCCCGGTGGGAGCCGACCCTGTCGGCGATCCCGCGGCAGCGGGCCAGGTTACGGCAAACACCCATCGCCGACAGGGTCGGCTCCCACCTTGAGCGGATGCCACAAAAGCCGCCGCAGGGGGCTTGACGTGTAATTGAGAATCATTATCATCAACTCCGCACCCTCAATCGCGGAGTCCCGATCATGCTGCTTCGAACGCTCCCCCTTTCCGACAATGGCGGCCGCGAGAAGGTCGTCCCGCTTCGTGTCGCTCCCATGGTCACGCGCCGCATCGAGAGCAAGAACCTGCTCGATGGTTCGCGCGAACTCGTCATCGAGCACCAGGGCAGTGAGTACCACCTGCGCCTGACCCGCAATGACAAGCTGATCCTGACCAAGTAAACGCAGCTTCTCCCCGACGCCAAGCCACGCGGGTTCTCCCCGGACCGCCCAGCCAGGCATCCCTCGACCGCTTTCGTCACCGGGAGACGTCATGTTCGGCTGGCTCGCATCCTTCGGCGTTCACTCGCGCGCCCGTTCCACCGCCGCCACCACGCGCTGGCTGGCGCTCGCGCCACGCAGCCTGTTCGAAGGGCTGGGGCAACTGGGCGGCGTGCTCTACCTCGCGCCACGCTTGGCGTCGTGTCCCGGCCAGACTGAACCCGCTCGCGGCTGCCTCGTCGAGTCCGCCGATCTCGCGCCGCTTCTCGCAACGCGTTACGTGGGCCTCACCTGTGCCATCACCGCCGAAGGTCCGCGCGAATGGATCGATTGCGTGAATGGGAAGGGCGGCACGGTGGCTCGTATCTATCTACTGCCGGATACCGACTATCTCGCCTGGGATGGCCTCTTCGCCGATGCCTTGCCCATCATCGAACCCGAACGCGGCACGCCGGACCGCGAATGGATGCGCGCGTCACGCGCGCGCATCCTCTCCTTCACCCGCCGCCGGCTCGCCGGTTTCACCGTCCTGGGTACGTGCGAGGTGCCCGTGTCCTCGCTTGGCCGCGGCGTGGCGCGCGACATCGCCGTCTCGGAGTCGGTAGGCATCTGACCCGGCGAGAGTTCCTATTCGATGATCTTCGCCACGATGCCGGCGCCGATAGTGAGGTCGCCTTCGCGGATCGTAAAGCGCAGGCCCTCGTCCATCGCGATCGGGTAGTCCAGCCTCACTCTGATCGTCGCGATGTCGCCTGGTATCACCGTCTCCACGCCTTCCGGCAGCTTGATCGAACCGGTCACGCCCGCCGTGCGCAAGTGGAACGTCGGCTGGTCATTGCCCGAGAACGGCTTACCGAGCCCGCCTTCGTCATGGGTCAGGACGTACACCTCACCTTCGAATTCCTTGTGCGGCGTCACGGTACCCGGTTTAGCCAGGACCTGACCACGCTCGACGGCTCTATACTGCAGGCCACGAGCCGCCACGCCGATGTTGTCACCGGCCTGGGCCTGCTCCCGGAGTTTGCGGGATATCTCAACTCCTGTGACCGTCGTGGTCTGGGTGTCCGTCACACCGACCAGTTCCATCAGGTCACGCGTCTTCACGATGCCGCGCTCGACGCGGCCGGTCAGCACAATGGCAGGACCCGAGGACATGGACACGTCTTCCACTGCCATCAGGAATGGCTTGTCGATATCGCGTTCCGGGTCCGGAATCCAGGCGTCCAGCGCATCCACCAGCTTGATGATCGATGGCACGCCAAGCTCCGACTGATCATCGTCCAGTGCGAGAGGCGCAGAACCACGTACGACCGGTGTGTCGTCCCGCGAGAACCCGTAGCTGGACAGCAACTCTCGCATTTCGAGTTCTCTGCGACTGGCCAACCCGGGATCATCGCTCCCATCCCACATGTTCAGAAACACGACGATGCGCGACACACCCGCATGTCGCGCGAGCCGGATCTGCGCTTCCGCCTGCGAGGCAGCACCGTCTAGGACCCCGCAGACCAGTATCGCGCCTTCGATGGAGGAGGGAGGAGCAATCAGGTACTTGGCGCAATCCAGGTGGTCTGGAAAGTCGAGGTGAGCGTACCTCCTGACCGCGGAATCGTATTCCACGCGAGCGCCTGCCAGCCGTACCCCATGCGCGCCCTGCAACGGTTGCCCGGAAAGCGATTCATAGGTGCTGAACTCACCGGCAAAGCGCTCCGCTCCGACCTTTGTCAGGCTTGCCGTCAGCGTGGTCTTCCCTTGGCCTGCCTCGCCGAGGGTGACGATCGTGAATTGCTGATTTCCATTCGCCATGGCTTTCGACCTCCGTTGTCGTTGACGATTCCCTGCGGCCTCACCCTACGCCGATGGCGCACCTCGTCCATAGCTCGTCGGTTGTAGGGTTGTCCGCCCCACGCAGTGTCCGCCGATCTGTCCGCGGACACAGAATGGTTGTCGTCGTAGTGAAGTACATGTTTGATGCATATGGTGTTTTTAGCTTGGCACGTCGCTTGCTAATTCTCCCCGCAAGCAGCCCAGGAAAGCCACCATGATCCGCGATACCTCCGCCCAGGACCGTCTCGTCGAAGTCCGTCCGAACCATCGTCGCAAGCTGATCTACGCCGCGGCCGGCGTGGCGGTGGCCATCGCCATCGCCCTGGCGGCGCCGAGGATGGCCACGATGTTCTCGGCCGACTCATCGGTAAGCGCTTCGCGCTTGTCCTTCGGCACGGTGACACGCGGTCCTTTCGTTCGTGACATCGCGGCGGAAGGCAAGGTGGTCGCGGCGGTAAGCCCCACGATGTATGCCGCTTCGGCGGGCGCCGTGGTGCTGAAGGTGCACGCGGGCGACGTGGTGAAGAAGGACCAGTTGCTGGCCGTCATCACCAGTCCCGAACTGACCAGCAAGCTCGCCCAGGAAAAATCGGCGGCGGATGCCATGGAGGTCGAGTTCCTGCGCGCCCAGATCGATGCGAAGAAGAAGCGCTCCGAGCTGCAGAAGGCCTTCGACAACGCCACCATCGACCAGACCGCCGCCGAGCGCGACCTCAAGCGCTACCAGACGGCGTTCGACAAGGGCGCCGTGCCGGTCGCCGACGTCGACAAGGCGAAGTCCACCCTGGATAAGGCGGCCGTGACGGCCAAGCACGCGAAATCCGATCTCGCGATGGACAACGACAGCCTCACCTTCGACGTGCAGGCGAAGAAGCTCGCCCACGATCGCCAGGTGCTGCTGGTCACCGACCTGGAACGCCAGGTTGAAGACCTCAACGTGAAATCGCCGGTCGACGGACAGGTGGGCCAGTTGTTCATCGCCGAGCGCGCGACCGTCGCCAAGGACGCGCAATTGCTCAGCGTCATCGATCTTTCCGCGCTGGAAGTGGAGATGAAGGTCCCCGAAAGCTTCGCGCGTGACCTCGCCATCGGCATGCCCGGCGAGATCTCCGGTAACGGCAAGACATGGAACGGCAAGGTCAGCGCCGTGTCGCCGGAAGTGGTCAACGGCGAAGTCGCCGCGCGCCTGCGCTTCGACGGCGAAACACCCCAGCAGCTGCGCCAGAGCCAGCGGCTTTCGGTGCGCATCCTGCTCGACAAGCGCGACAACGTACTCACCGTGCAGCGCGGTTCCTTCGTCGATGAAAGCGCGGGGCGCTATGCCTTCGTGGTCAACGACGGCATGGCCGATCGCCGCGACATCCGTGTCGGTGCGAGCAGCATCGACAAGGTCGAGATTCTCGACGGCCTGAAGGAGGGCGACAAGATCGTCATCTCCGGCGCCGATACCTTCGGCGACGCCAAACACGTCGCCATCAGCCGCTAACAGAGGGAAAACCCATGCTCAAGATGACCCATCTCGCCAAGGTCTACCGCACGGAAGTCGTCGAGACCTACGCCCTGCGCGACTTCAACATCGACGTGAAGGAAGGCGAGTTCGTCGCCGTGACGGGCCCCTCCGGCTCGGGAAAAACCACCTTTCTCACCATCGCGGGGTTGCTGGAGACTTTCACCGGCGGCCACTACCACCTCGACGGCGTCGAAGTGAGCCAGCTCGACGACAATGCCCGTTCGCGCATCCGCAACGAGAAGATCGGCTTCATCTTCCAGGCCTTCAACCTGATTCCCGACCTGAACGTGTTCGACAACGTGGAAGTTCCCTTGCGCTATCGCGGCATGAAGTCGGCCGAGCGCAAGCAACGGATCATGGACGCGCTGGAACGCGTGGGCCTCGCCTCCCGTGCCAAGCATTACCCGGCCGAACTGTCCGGCGGCCAGCAGCAGCGCGTGGCCATCGCCCGCGCCCTCGCCGGTTCTCCGCGCCTGCTCCTGGCGGACGAACCGACCGGCAACCTGGATACGCAGATGGCTCGCGGCGTGATGGAACTGCTAGAGGAGATCCACCGCGAAGGCGCCACCATCGTCATGGTCACGCACGATCCGGAACTCGCCGCCCGCGCGCAGCGCAACGTGCACGTGATCGATGGCCAGGTGGTGGATCTCGCGGAAGAACCGCGTTTCCACGCCCACGCCCACCTCGCCAATTCCTGATCCAGCGTCCGCCGTTCCGGGGGGAGTCCCATGTTCAGCTACTACCTGCAGCTCGGCCTGCGCAGCCTGCGCCGCAACCCGATGCTCACCGCCTTGATGGTGATGGCGATCGGCTTCGGCGTCGCCGCGTCCATGACCACGTATTCGGTGTTCCGCGCCACGGCACGCGACCCGATCCCGCAGAAGTCCAGCGTGCTCTTCAATACGCAGCTGGATGCCTTCGGCCCGGAGAACATCGAGAAGGGCGAACCGGCGGGGGCGTTGACCTATAAGGACGCGACGGCGTTGTTCCGTGCGCACAAGGCCAAGCGCCAGACCATCATCTACCCGGTGAGCGTATCGGTCATTCCCGATGATCCGGCGCGTTTGCCCAGCCGTGAAGCCGCCTATGCCGCGGGTTCGGACTTCTTCCCCATGTTCGACGTGCCCTTCATCCAGGGTGGCGGCTGGACGACGGACGACGACGAGAAGCACGCCAGCGTCGCCGTGATCACGAAGTCCACGAACGACAAGTTGTTCAATGGCGCCGCGAGCGTGGGCAGGCAGATCAACCTGGATGGCCGCCTGTTCCGCATTACCGGCGTGATCGAGGACTGGGCGCCGCAACCCTTGTTCTTCGACGTATGGAATACGGGCGGTTTCGATGAAGGCGCCTCGGTCTACATTCCGTTCACCCGCGCGGTCGATTTGCAGATGAGCACCAACGGCAATAACAATTGCGTGGCCGAGCCGGCCGAGGGTTGGGCCAATTATCTCCAGTCGGAATGCATCTGGCTGTCGTTGTGGAGCGAGCTGCCCACGAAGGCCGATGTCGACGCGTATCGCGACTACGTGGCGGGCTATGCCGCCGAGCAGCAGCGTGCCGGGCGGTTCCGCTGGGCGCCGAACGTGAGGGTCCGCGACGTCGTGGATTGGCTGGACGCTGAACACGTGGTGCCGCCGGAATCACAGGTGTCGCTGGTGGTCTCGCTGGGCTTCCTGGTGATCTGCCTGGTCAACACCGTGGGTCTATTGCTGGCGAAGTTCATGCGCCGCGCCCCGGAGATCGGCGTACGCCGCGCGCTCGGTGCCTCCCGCAGGGACATCTATGCGCAGTTCCTCATCGAGGCGGGGACCATCGGCGTCGCCGGAGGCATCCTCGGGCTGTTGCTGACCGGCCTGGGTGTGCTGGGCGTCGGCCTGGTCTTCCCCGAAGAGATCGCCCGCCTGGCGACGCTGGACCCGGTCCTGATCCTGCTGACGCTCGTCGTCGCGATCGTGGCCTCCGTCGTCGCCGCCTTCTATCCCACATGGCGCGCCGCCCAGGTCCAGCCGGCCTGGCAGCTGAAATCCAACTAAGGATATGATCATGCAGATCAAGCCCATTCTCGCCGCGCTGCGCCGGCACAAGGCAGGCACGATCCTCATCGCCCTGCAGATCGCCCTTACCCTCGCCATCGTGTGCAACGCGCTGTTCATCGTGCACGAGCGCATCGACCGCGTGAACCGGCCAACCGGTATGGACGAGTCGAATGTCGTCGTCGTGCAGAACCGGTACGTCGGATCACCGCCGAACTTCGTGCCGCTGATCAAGACCGACGTGCAGGCGCTGCGTTCGATCCCCGGCGTCGAGGCGGCCTATACGACCAACTCGTTTCCGCTGCGCCGGGGCGGTTGGTCGACAGGCATCCAGACCAAACCCGACGGAACCAAGGACGGCCTGCCGACCGCCCTCTACTTCGGCGACGAGCAAACCTTGAAGGCCCTCGGGGTGCGCCTCATCGCGGGGCGTAACTTCAATCCTGGCGAGGTCGTCATCGTACAGCCGCAGCAGCGTCCCGCGCCGCCGCAAGTCATCGTGACCAAGGCGATCGTCGACAAGCTGTTCCCGAATGGCGATGGACTCGGCAAGACCATCTACCTGTCTAAGGGCAAGCCGTCCACGATCATCGGCATCGTCGACAAGCTCACCGTGCCGTGGATCGATTTCGACCACATGGACAACGTGACGATCATGCCGCTGATCTTCAACAGCGGTTACCAGCACTTCGTGATTCGCACGCGTCCCGGCGAGCAGGATGCCGTCTTCAAGGCCACGGCGAAAACCTTGTATGGGGTCAACCGCATGCGTGTCCTTTCGGAAAAGACGGGTGTGCGGACGTTCGACATGGTCCGCAGCAGCGCGTACGAGACCGACCGCGGCATGGCGATCCTGATGAGCGTGGTCTGCGGCGTGTTGCTCGCGATCACCGCCGCCGGCATCGTCGGCCTGTCCAGTTTCTGGGTCGGGCAGCGGCGCAAGCAGATCGGCGTGCGCCGCGCATTGGGGGCGCGCCGGAGCGATATCCTGAGTTACTTCATGACGGAGAATTTCCTGATCGCCCTGGCCGGCGTGGTGCTGGGCGTGATCCTGGCGGTGGGCATGAGCCAGTGGATGTTCACGCACTTCGAAATGAAGCGGCTTTCCTTCACCTACGTGTTGGTCGGTGTCGTGGTTCTCCTCGGCCTGGGCCAGGTCGCGGTATTCGCGCCGGCGCTGCGTGCGTCGAAGGTGTCGCCGGTGGAAGCCACGCGCAGCGTCTGATACTGGGAAATTCGATGTTCGGTTACTACCTGGAGCTCGCCTTGCGCAGTCTCCGGCGGAGCAGGGCGCTGACCGCGCTCATGATCCTCGCCCAGGGAATCGGGGCGAGCATGACCACCCTGACGGTACTGCACGTGCTGTCGGGGGACCCGCTACCAGGACGCAGCGGATCGATCTTCCCCCGGCCCTTCGGGCGGCGTCCGTGCCCCCGGTGGTGGCGACCGTGGATAGAATGGTAAGAAGTGCCGGCGGGGACGCAACCTTTTCGCCGGGAGAGGCATCCATGGCTGCATGCGAAGGGACAAGATGCGCTGCGTATTGATCATCGACGACAACCCCGCCGTGGGCGAGGCGCTCTCGCTTGCGCTCAGCTTGCGCGATATCCGCCCCCTGGTGGCTTTGACGCCGGACGACGGGCTGGCCACGCTGGCGCGCGAACGCGTCGACGTCGTCATCCAGGACATGAACTTCACCGCCGATACCACCTCGGGCGAGGAGGGCGTGGCGCTGTTCAAGGCGATTCGTGCCCGCCACGCCGATCTCCCGGTGATCCTCCTCACGGCCTGGACGCACCTGGAGGCCGCCGTCGAGCTGGTGAAGGCCGGTGCCGCCGATTACCTGGCCAAGCCATGGGACGACACCAAGCTTCTCGCCACGGTGGAGAACCTGCTCGAACTATCCGAGTCCACCCGTGAGGTGACCCGCGCGCGCGTGGAGCGCCGCCGCCGCCGCGAAGCCCTGGAAAGCCGCTACGAGCTCGATGGCCTGGTCTTTGCCTCCGAAGCGATGAGCCGCACCATCGAACTCGCTTGCCAGGTCGCGCGTTCGGACGTACCGGTGCTCATCACGGGCCCTAACGGCGCGGGCAAGGAGCGTATCGCGGCCATCGTGCATGCCAATTCGGCGGTGCGTCGCGGGCCGTTCGTGGCGGTGAACTGTGGCGCGTTGCCGGGAGAGCTGATCGAAGCCGAGTTGTTCGGTGCCGAGGCCGGCGCGTACACGGGTGCGAACAAGGCACGCGAAGGCCGCTTCGAGATGGCCGATGGCGGCACCTTGTTCCTCGACGAGATCGGCAACCTGCCGTTGCCGGGCCAGATGAAATTGCTGCGCGTGCTCGAGACCGGGCAATTCGAACGGCTGGGTTCCGGACGTACACGTCACGCCAAGGTGCGTGTCGTGAGTGCCACGAACGCGGACCTGAAGGCGATGATCGCGGCGGGCACCTTCCGGGAAGACCTCTACTACCGGCTCAACGTGATCGACGTGAACCTGCCGCCGCTGTCGGAGCGCAGCGACGACATTCTTCCCCTCGCTGAATTCTTCCTCGATGGGCGGGCCACGCTGAGCGAGGATGCGCGGGAAGCGTTGTTGGCCCACGCATGGCCGGGCAACGTGCGCGAATTGAAGAACGCCATCGCGCGCGCGGCGCTGCTGGCCGCGGATGGCAAGATCGAGCCTGTCCATCTCAACCTGCCGCCACCGGCTGCCACCGCCAGCCGCAATCTCGACGAACCCAGCCGCGAATCGGTCGAGGCCGCACTGGCCTCGGCGGGCGGGGTGGTCAGCCGTGCGGCGAGCAACCTGGGCCTTTCACGACAGGCGCTTTACCGGCGCATGGAGCGTTACGGGCTGGCGGTCTGATACGTTCGCCGGCATGAAGACTCTCTCGCTCGAAGGACGCATGACCCTCGTCGTGGCCGGTTCGGCCATCGTCGGCGCGATGGTCTTCGCCGGCGTATCCATCTGGCCGTTTCCTCAGGTGCTGGCATGGATACGCGCGGTGCCGGAGAAGGGTGGCAAGCTGCCCGCCGTGCCGCCCATCGAGCCCTTCGACGGCGGCACGGCGCTGATCATCTGCCTGCTGGTGCTCCTGCCCCTTTCGGCCTGGGTGGCGCATGCGCTGGTGGAACCGTTGCGGCGCCTCATGCGAGCACTCGAAAGCGCGGTGGCGAGCTATCGCGATGGCGATTTCAGCATGTCCATCGGCACCTCCCGGCGCGATGAGCTCGGTGACCTGATCCGCATGCACAACGCGCTGGGCCAGACCCTGCGCGACCAACGGCAACACCTCGCCCAGCGTGAACTGCTGCTCGACACGGTGGTGCAGAACACGCCGGTGGCGCTCGTTCTCACCGATCCGAGCGGCAAGGTGACTTATGCCAACATCGCGGCACGGCACCTCTTCAACGAGGGACGAGCGCTGGCCGGCCTGGATTTCGATACGGTGCTGGCGGCGATGCCGGAGAGCCTGCGCGACGCCGCGGCCGGTGGCGAGGACGCCTTGTTCTCGGTGGAGATGGACGGCAGCGAGGAAACCTTCCACCTGTCCCAGCGGGGCTTTCGCTTGCAGGGCCGTCCGCACCGGTTACAGCTCTACCGGCGCATGACGCGTGAGTTGTCGCGTCAGGAAGTGCACACCTGGAAGCGGGTGATTCGGGTGATCAGCCATGAGCTCAACAACTCGCTGGCGCCGATCTCGTCGCTGTCGCACTCGGGCGCGGAGCTGGCGCGCCGTGGCGATCTCGACCGGCTGCCGGGGGTGTTCGCCTCGATCGGCGACCGCGCGAAGCACCTGCACAGTTTCATCGCCGGGTACGCGAGTTTCGCGAAGTTGCCGACACCGCAGTCGCGGGCGGTGCCATGGGGGCCCTTCCTCGATGCGCTGGCGTTGCACGCGCAGTTCCGCCTCGCCTCGCCGCCGCCCGAGCAGCCGGGCTGGTTCGATCCGACCCAGGTGGAACAGGTCCTCATCAACCTGATCAAGAACGCCCACGAAGCGGGCGGCGATGCCGCCGAGGTGTCCGTTGCCGTGCACCAGGTCGGGCGCGACACGCTGATCGAGGTAGCCGATCGCGGTCCGGGCATGAGCGAGACGGTGCTCGCTCAGGCCCTGCTGCCGTTCTATTCCACCAAACGTTCGGGTACCGGCCTCGGACTGGCCCTGGCCCGGGAAATTTCGGAAGCCCATGGCGGGCGCATCGCGCTGGCCAATCGCGAGGGCGGCGGCCTTCGCGTCACCCTGGTGCTGCCTGCCGGTTCGCCCTGAGGCGCTTCGCCTATACTCCCGGAACATACCGGGAGAGGGAGAGACAGGGCCATGGGAAATATCGTCGTCGCGCTGGTCGTGGTGGTCGTCGCCATCATCGTGCTGGCCAAGCTCATTCGTATCGTGCCGCAAGGCTACGAATGGACGGTGGAGATGTTCGGCAAGTACACCGGCACGCTCAGCCCGGGCCTGCATTTCCTCATCCCGTTCGTCTATGCGATCGGGCGCAAGATGAACATGATGGAGCAGGTGCTCGAGGTGCCGTCGCAAGACGTCATCACCAAGGACAACGCCGTGGTCCGCGTGGACGGCGTGGTGTTCTACCAGGTACTCGACGCGGCCAAGGCCGCCTATGAAGTGGCCAACCTCGAAATGGCGGCGCTTGCGCTGATCATGACCAATATCCGCACCGTGCTCGGCTCGATGGACCTCGACGAGAGCCTGAGCCAGCGCGACGCGATCAACGCCAAGTTGCTCGGGGTGATCGACGAAGCCACGCACCCGTGGGGCGTCAAGGTGACGCGTATCGAGATCAAGGATATTTCGCCCCCGCGCGACCTGGTTGACGCCATGGCGCGGCAGATGAAAGCCGAGCGCGAGAAGCGCGCGAACATCCTCGACGCCGAGGGTTTTCGCCAGGCGGCCATCCTCAAGGCCGAAGGCGAGAAGCAGTCGGCGATCCTCGAAGCCGAGGGAAAGAAGGAAGCGGCATTCCGCGAAGCGGAAGCACGCGAGCGCCTCGCGGAGGCCGAAGCCAAGGCCACCACGATGGTCTCGCAAGCCATCGCCGGCGGCGACGTGAACGCCTTGAACTACTTCGTCGCCAACAATTACGTCGAGGCGCTGAAGGAAATGGCCAAGTCGCCCAACCAGAAGACCCTGCTGCTGCCCATGGAGACCACGGGCATCCTCGGTTCGCTGGCGGGTATCGCCGAACTCGCGCGCGATTCGCTCGCCTCGCAGCAACGCGCGCCGGTGGATAACGCGAACCGTACGCCGCCGCTGCCGCGCTGACCGCCATGGACCAGATCGCCGTGCATTACCTCTGGTGGATCGTCGCGCTACTGTTGATCGGTGGCGAGGTGATCCTGCCGGGCTACTTCATGTTGTGGATCGGCATCGCCGCCGCGGCCATGGGCGTGGTCATGCTGTTCTTCCCGGAGATGACCGCGCTGGCCCAGGCGGTGCTGTTCGTGGTGTTCGCCTTCGTGTCGTGCTTCGTCTACTGGAAGGTGGTGCGGCCTCGCCTGGAGCGGATCCCGGCGGGCAACGAGCGGCTCAACCGCCGGGGCGAGCAGCTGATCGGGCAGTGCTACACGCTGTGCGAGCCGATCGTGCAGGGCCGTGGCAAGGCCAGGGTGGGCGATGGCATGTGGCTGGTCACGGGGCCGGACCTGCCCCTCGGCGCGACAGTGGAGGTGATCGGCATCGATGGCACGACCCTGCGCGTGAAGGCGGTGGATGTTGGCTGATGCCGCGCCGCTGACCGTGCCGGTGGGTTTCGCCACCACCGCGATCAACACCCGCATCGCCTTCCTCACCGAACTGGCGCGGCGGCTGCACCAGTACGGGACCACCGCACCTCGTCTCGAGACCGCCATCAGCCGCTCGGCGCAACGGCTGGGGTTGTCGGCGGAGGTTTGGTCCAGCCCCACCGCGATCATCGTCTCGTTCGCCGACCTGGGGCAGGGCGAGGAGAGCGTCGCGCAGGTCACCCAGGTGATGCGGCTTCCCCCGGGGGATGTGAACCTCGGACGGCTCTGCGAGGCAGACCGCATCGCCGACGCGGTGATCGACGGGCAGATGGAACTGCGCGAAGGATTCCATCTGCTGCGCAAGCTCGGCGCGCCGGAAACCTTCCGTGCCGAGCTCGGCGTGATCGCCAGCTATGGCCTGTGCGCCGCCAGCGTCGTGGCCTTGTTGCTGCATAGCGCGTGGCCCGACCTGGTCACCGCCGGCGTGATCGGGGTGATCATCGGTCTCATCACCGTCGCCTCGGGCAGCCGTCCGCGGCTGGCCGCGGCGAGCGAAGCCATCAGTGCCATGGTGGCCACGATCATCGCGACGGTCGTCAGTGCCTACATCGTGCCGCTGGCGCTGAAGTCGGTGATCCTGGGCAGCCTGATCGTCCTCCTGCCCGGCATGGCGCTGACGACGGCAGTGCGCGAGATTTCGAGTCAGCATCTGGTGGCCGGGGTCGCGCGCATGGGCGGAGCGGTGGCGACCCTGCTCAAGCTCACGTTCGGCACCGTCGCGGCCAGCCAGTTATGCGAAGCGTTCGGCATCGAGCCCCGCAACTACGCGCTGCCGCCTTTGCCGGGCTGGGCGGATTGGCCGTCGCTGATCCTGGGCGCGTTTTCGTTCGCCATCCTTTTCCGTGCCGCCCGGCGCGACTGGCTGGTGGTGATGGGGGCCGTGGTGCTGGGTTACCTCGCCACGCGCTGGGGCGGCAGTATTTCCGGATCGCTGCCGGGAGCGCCATTCGGCGTTTTCGTGGGTGGCCTGCTGCTGGGCTCGCTGAGCAACGTATACGCGCGCTACGCGCAGCAACCGGGAGCGGTGGTCCGCGAACCCGGGATCATCCTGCTGGTGCCGGGGTCGGTCAGCTTCCGCAGTGTGTCTTACCTGCTGGATCGCGACGCCTCGCTCGGCATGGACACCGGTTTGCTCGGCGTCACGCTGCTCGTCTCGCTGGTGGCCGGCCTGTTGTTCGGCGACCTGATCGTCGCCCCCCGCCGCTCACTCTGATCGAGTGGTTGTGGGACAGCTCAAGGTGGGACCGCTGTAGGTGGGACCGCACCAGGGGTGGGACCGCAGCAGGTGGGAGCCGACCCTGTCGGCGATTGGGTGCTTGCCGCACGCTGGCCCGCTGCCGCGGGATCGCCGCTGAAGCGGCTTCCCACCCGGTAGCGGTTTCCACCCGGCCCGGTAGCGGTTTCTCCAATGGGGGGCCCCTCAAAGCGGGGCCCCACCAGCCGTCAACTGGCGTATTGCGCCACGCCGTTGCCGAACGACCAGTTTTCCTTCTTCACTTCGACGAGACTCACGAAGACATCGCCCGGCTTCACGCCCGGCGTCTTGCCGAGGTTCTCGGCGATCGCCTTGTACAGCGCCTTCTTCTGCTCGAGCGTACGTGTGTCGTTGAAGGTGATCTGCACGATGACGATGTCGTCGCTTCGTTCGATACCGAGATAATGGGCGTCGTAGACGAGCCCTTCGGCATCATGCTCGGCGATGACCTGGAAGCGGTCGTCGGCCGGTACGCCGATACCGACGAGGGCATCGTGAACGGCATTGCCCAGGGCGGTGCGGTAAGCGGCATCCTTGCCGCGACGTAGATCGATTCGAACGAGAGGCATGGGCGGCTCCTGGCGGTGAACGCGTTAGACCAGCAGATCTTTTTCCTTCTTGCCGGCCTTCAATGCCTCGTTGAACCAATTCGGGCGCTTGCCACGACCCGACCAGGTCTGGGTGGGATCGGCGGGATTGCGATACTTGGCGGCCACGGTGGTGCCGACACGCTTCGACTTGGGCGCGCGTGCACCGAATACGTCGTCGAAGGTGAAACCTTCCGCCTTGATAAGCGCGTTGATTTTCTCGCGCAGCTTGCTGACCTTTTCCTTGCGCAGTTCGTTCTGGCGAACCTGTGCCTTGGTGATCAACTCATTGAGCTGGTTGTGATTGAGGCTCTTGATATCGACGGCCATTGGCATCTCCGGGTTATTGCCTGATTTGGGGTTTCGCATGGGCTATTGGCCCTTCTTGATAATGCGAACGCCGGAATTGTGACCTAATTGACCGAATAATGGCAGTGCGTCGAAAGCGGTGTCGGCTAATGGGAAGCGATTATCGGATTAGCCTTACAGCGGTGAACAAGGCAAGCACCCATCGCCGCTGAAGCGGTTCCCACAACAGCATCGGGTAGACCGATCTGGAATGAACCTGGTGGGAGCCGACCTTGTCGGCGATCTCGCGGCAGCGGGCAAGGTTGCGGCAAGCACCCAATCGCCGACAGGGTCGGCTCCCACCGAAGCGGAGCCCCCACCGAAGCGGAGCCCCACCGAAGCGGAGCCACACCGAAGCGGAGCCACACCGAAGCGGAGCCACACCGAAGCGGAGCCACACCGAAGCGGAGCCCACCGAAGCCGAGTGCTGTTTCAGCCGAGCAGCGCGAAAAGCTCTTCGCGAGTGACGTTGCGTGCTTCGCTGTCGGTGCGTGCGCGGTATTCGAACGTACCCGCTTCGAGCCCGCGGCCGCTTACCACGACGCGATGCGGCACGCCGATCAGTTCCATGTCGGCGAACATCGACCCAGGGCGCAGGCCGCGGTCGTCGAGGGCGGTTTCGATGCCTGCCTGTGACAACTGTTGATAGATCGACTCTGCGGCTTCCGCCACGGTGGCGTCGTTCTTCGGATTGATCACGCAGACGACCACGCGCCAGGGCGCCATGGCCTCGGGCAGGATCATGCCGGCCTCGTCGTGGCGCTGTTCGATGGCGGCGGCGACGATGCGGCTGACGCCGATGCCGTAGCAACCCATATACATCGTGCGCATCTTGCCCTGGTCGTCGAGCACGCCCGCGCCCATGGCTTCGGCGTATTTCTGGCCGAGCTGGAAGATATGCCCGACCTCGATGCCGCGGCCGAGGCGGATCGTGCCCTTGCCGTCGGGCGAAGGGTCCCCGTCGACGACCTTGCGGATATCGGCGACGCGGTTGATCCGCGCGTCGCGCTGCCAGTTGGCGCCCGTGTAATGCGTACCCTCCTGGTTGCCCCCGCAGACGAAGTCGGCGAGCACCGCGGCGCTGCGGTCGACGACGACCGGGATGGATTCGGGCAGCCCCACCGGCCCGATGAAGCCGGGACGCGTACCGGTGGCGGCGAGGATCTCCGCTTCGCTGGCCAGTTCCGACTCGTCAGGCAGCTCGGGAAGGTGGGCGGCCTTCACTTCGTTGAGTTCGTGGTCGCCGCGCACGCACAAGGCGACGAGGCCTTCGCGGCCGCGGACGAGGATGGTCTTGACCACCTGCGACGCGGGAACGCCGAGGAAGGCCGTGATTTCCTCGACCGTGCGCTCCTTCGGCGTATCGACACGAACGAGATCCGCCGACGGCGCGTGGCGCTCGGTGGAGGGCGCGACGGCCTCGGCCAGTTCGATGTTGGCCGCATAGCTGGACGCGTCGGAGAAGGCCAGGGCGTCCTCACCGGAATCGGCCAGTACCTGGAACTCGTGGCTGGCGCTGCCGCCGATGGCGCCGGTATCGGCGTCCACCGCGCGGAACTCGAGGCCGAGGCGGGTGAAGATGCGCGAATACGCCTCGTACATCACCTTGTAGGTTTCGCCGAGCGATTCCTGGGTGAGGTGGAAGGAGTACGCATCCTTCATGAGGAACTCGCGCGCGCGCATCACGCCGAAACGCGGACGGATCTCGTCGCGGAACTTCGTCTGGATCTGGAAGAAATTGAGCGGAAGCTGCTTGTAGCTCTTCAGCTCGTTGCGCGCGAAGTCGGTAACGACCTCTTCGTGCGTCGGGCCGTAGCAGAACTCCTGTTCCTTGCGATCCTTGATCTTCAGCAACTGGCCGCCGAACTTCTCCCAGCGCCCGGTCTCTTCCCAGAGCTCGCGCGGCTGCACGGACGGCATCAGCATCTCGACCGCGCCCGCACGGTTCATCTCCTCGCGGACGACCTTTTCCACCTTGCGCAGCACCCGCAGGCCCAGTGGCGACCAGGTATAGAGGCCGGAGGCGAGCTTGCGGATCATGCCCGCGCGAAGCATCAGCTTGTGGCTGACGACTTCCGCGTCGGCGGGGACTTCCTTGACGGTGGCGAGGTGGAACTGGCTGAGGCGCATCTGCAAGCGATCCCGACGGTAAAGTCGGGATTATAGGAGGTTTCCGGCTTACCGCCGCCTCAGCTCTGGCAGTACAGCGTCATCTGCGCCTGGGCGGTCTTGATCTGGCTTTGCCGCGTGGCGTCGTCGACCTGTCTGACGCCGCCCTTGCCGTCGTCCATGGTCACGACCTTCTCGTTGTTGAGGATGTCGAGGTTCTTGCGCAACTGGCCGCAGAGCTTCTGCCGGTTGGCCGGGGTGTCGTCGTTACCGGCCGCCGCCTTCGTGCCGTTCGCGCCGCTGGAGGCCGTCGCGCTCGCCGCCGGGGCGGGAGCCGGGGCCTCGGCGGTGCCCGAGGTCTTGATCTTCTCGTACTTCACGCCGCCCGGCGGGGGCGCGTCGGCGTAATGGGTGACGCCCTGGGCGTCCTTCCATTTGTAGGCCTGGGCGAAGGCCAGGGGGCAGACCGACACGAGGAGTGCGAGAACTAGGCAACGGCGCATGCGGGTTTCCGGCTGGCTGGATGAGTGGCGCAAACAAGTATCACCCGGCGTAGGGGGGCGCAAGCGACGTGGGTCGCGGTTCCCGCCAGCGGTCGCGGCGCAGGCCCGGCGCCGCGCCCCGACTGACGCTTGACGGCGCCTGGGCTACACTGTCGGCCCATGTCACGGAATGGCCCATGAGCGATCCGATCCAAGTCCGGGGGCCGCGTCACCGCGGTATCTACCTGCTTCCGAACCTGTTCACGACGGGCGCCATGTTCGCCGGGTTCTACGCGATCGTGTCCGCGATCAACGGGCACTATGGCGTGGCCGCCCTGGCGGTCTTCGTGGCGGGCATCCTCGACGGGATGGACGGCCGGGTGGCGCGCATGACCAACTCGCAGAGCGAATTCGGCGTGCAGTACGACTCGCTCTCCGACCTGGTCAGCTTCGGCCTCGCTCCCGCGCTGGTCATGTACACGTGGGCGCTGTCGTCGCTCGTGGCCTATGGTCCGGTCTGGGGCAAGATCGGCTGGGCGGCGGCCTTCATCTACGCCGTGTGCGCGGCGCTCCGGCTGGCTCGCTTCAATACCCAGGTCGGCGTGGCCGACAAGCGCTATTTCCAGGGGCTGGCCAGTCCCGCGGCCGCGGGACTGTGCATGTCGTTCGTCTGGACGATGGAAAAGTTCGACATCCCAGGGCCGTCGGTGGCGTTCTTCGCCATGCCGCTCGCGGTGATCGCTGGCCTGCTCATGGTCAGCAACGTGCGATACTACAGCTTCAAGGCCTGGCCCAAGGGCGACCGCGTGCCGTTCATCTGGCTGATCGCCGCGGTGCTGATCGTGGTCCTGCTGCTCATCGACACGGCCCGCGTGCTGTTCGCCGTGGCGGTGATCTACACCGTTTCCGGTCCCGTGATGACGCTGTGGGGCCGCGCCGCGCATCGCCGGCGCGCCCGCCGCCACGCCAAGGCCTCGGAGTAAGCGCGATGTCCGCCGTGCCCGAACGCCGCCAGCGCCTGCTCAGGGTGATGGGTGTCACGCCCTGGCGCCTGCGGCTCGGCGAGGCGTCGACCGGGGCGGCCACCCCTGCGAACGACGAACCGGCGCCGGCCGGCGACCGCGTACCTTGCGTAGTGATCCTTCCGGCGGGGGCGAGCGGACGCGAACAAGACCTGATCGGCCGCGCGTTGCGCGCTTTCGGGAACACGACCGCACGCGCCGCACGGTTGGAAGCGGGCGAACGCGGTCTGGGCGAGGTGCCTGCCGCCGCGGCTTACCTCGTCTTTGGCGAAGCGCAGGCCCGGGCGCTGGGCCGCGATCTTCCGGCAGCCGTGATGAGCGCGGCACACATCGTGCTGGTGGACACGCCGGCGGCGATCGTCGCCGACCCTGCCGCGAAACGCAGGCTCTGGAACGGCTTGCGCGCGCTTGGACGTGCCCTGCGCGGAGCCTGAAACCATGGTCGCCGTGGCTCTCCCCTCCACTGAAGTACGCGCGATGCGCCGCGAGGATCTCGATGCCGTCGTGGCGATCGAGCACGCGTCGTACGAATTTCCCTGGAGCGCGGGCATCTTCCGCGACTGCATGCAGGCCGGGCACAACTGCTGGGTGATCGTCCATGAAGGCGATATCGCCGGCTACGGCATCCTGTCCGTGGCGGCGGGCGAGGCGCATGTGCTCAACGTCTGCATCGCCACGGCCCACCGCGGCCTCGGCTACGGCCGCCGGATGATGCGCCGCCTGATCGATCTCGCGCGCTGGTATGGCGCGGAGCGGATCTTCCTCGAAGTGCGGCCGTCGAACCCCGTGGCGAAGGATCTGTACGATTCGCTGGGATTCGCCGAGATCGGGAGGCGGCCTTCGTACTACCCGGCAAGGGGTGGCCGGGAGGATGCGATCGTGATGGCTTTGGATATGGTGCCGGGTGGGTGAGGTGGCGGGTCCGGATTCCCCCTACTCACCCCTCCCGCAACAACGCCATCGGCGAGGTTCGCAACACCCGGCGCGTACCGAACAGCCCGATCGCCATCACCACCAGCGCCGCGAGCGCGGCGGCGCCGACCAGCGGCCACAGCGGCGGCACGAAATGCTCGATGCGGAAGACCGCCTTGCCCAGCCAGAGTCCGGCTCCCGTCGCGCCCAGCGCGGCGGTCAGGCCCGCCACCAGTCCCAGCAAGGCGAATTCGCACGCGGCGGCGGCGCGCAACTGCGCGCGCGTGGCGCCCAGCGTACGCAGCAAGGCCGCTTCCTTCCGGCGCTCCTGCGCGCTGGCCGCCAGCGCCGCGGCGAGTACCAGCGCACCGGCCAGCAGACTGAAGCCCAGCACCCAGCGGACCGCGCTGCCGACGCGGTCGACGATTTCGCGCACGCGGTCGAGCAAGGCGTCGACATCGATCAGGCTCAGGTTGCCGTACTCGCGCGATACCTTGGCCAACTCGTCGGCGTGACCGCGCGGCAGGTAGAAGCTGGTCAGCCAGGTATGCGGCAGTTCGCTCGCATGGGCCGGATCGAGCAGCAGGAAGAAGTTGACCCGGAACGAACTCCAGTCCACCTGGCGCACGCTGCCCACGCGCGCGTCGAGCGTGCCTTCGCCCACTTCGAAGCTCAGCGTGTCGCCGAGCTTGAGATGGAAGCGGTCGCGCCACGACGTATCGACCGATACCTCCGCCTGCGCGGGCGAAGGGCCGGCCCAGCGGCCTTCGACCACCTGGTTCGAGGGCGGCAGATCGGCGCTCCACGACAGGCGTAGCTGCCGGTCGGCGGATTCCTTCGCCTCACCGTCCGCGAAGGCGATGCTGTCGATCGGCTTTCCGTTGATCGCGGTGAGCTTGCCCACGGCGAGCGGCATCATGTTGGTTCGCGTCGCGCCCATGCGTTCGAGCGCGCGGGCGAATTCGTCGCGCTGGTCGTCCTGCAGGTTGAGGGCGAACCAGTTCGGCGTGTCCACAGGGAGCTCGCGGCGCCAGCCGTCCAGCAACGAGGGCGCGATCACCGCGAGCAGGAGCAGTGCGCAAAGCCCGAGCGAAAGCGCCGTGGCCTGAACGAGGGAGAGACCACGGCGGCGCGCCAGTGCGGCCAGTCCGAGACGCAGGGCCGGATGGGCGCCGGGCGCCACGCGCCGCGCGATCACCAGGAGCAACGCCGAGAGCAAGGCCGCGACGACCGCCACGCCCGCAAGGCTGGCGGCGAGGATGCCTGCCAGCTTCGCGGAATCGCTCTGTACCCAGACCAGGGCGATGGCGGTGACGAGGGGCACGAGGTACAGCACGTCGAAACGGCGTACGCGCCGCTGCATGGATTCGCGGAATACCGCCATGGGGGGCACTTCGGCCAGACGCACGAGGGGAGGCAATGCGAAGCCGGCGAGGACCGCCAGCCCCATCGCGGCGGCCGCGAACGCGGGACCCCATGGCAACGTGGTGGGAATGTTGTCGAACAGCTGGCGCGCGAAGTACCAGGCGCCCTGCGCCAGGCCGAGCGCGATGGCCATGCCCAGCGCGGCGGCCGGCAGGGCCAATGCCGCGAGCGTGGTGACGAGCAGGGCCGCGACACGCCGGCGTGGAGTCCCCAGCGCGCGAAGCAGGGCTACTTCCGAGGCCTTGCGGCGAGCGTAGCGCGCGGAGGCCAATGCGATCGCCACGCCGGCGAGCAAGGCCGACAACAGGGCGGTCAGGCGGAGGAAGGCGCTGGCGCGATCGAACGCGGTGCGCATCCGCTCCTGCATTTTCTCCGGAGTGATCAATTCGCCGCCCTGCGGCAGCGCACCACTTTCGATACGGGCGCGCCATGCGGCCACGGCGGCGGGAGGCCCGGATATGAGCAGGCGGTGACGCGCGCGGCTGCCGACGGAAAGCAAACCGGCCTCGCTCGCATCGTCAAGGTTCATCAGCGCTCGCGGCGCGAGCGCGAACAACTCGCCGCCGTCCGGCTGGCGCACGAGCTCCGCCGTGACATGCAGGTCGCGGCCCCCGATCTGGATCGTATGGCCGGCCTGGATACCGAGGCCGACCATCGCCCGGTGGTCGAGGAAGACCTCGCCGCGCGCGGGGCCGCGCGCCGTACGGTCGCGGCCATCCGCTCCGCGCACCTCGAGGGTGCCTCGCAAGGGATAGGCGCCGTCGGTGGCCAGTACATCGAGCAACTGGCTGCGTTCGCCGACGAAGGCCACGCTGCGGAACGCCGCGCCGCGCGTCGCGGCCAGTCCGTCGGCGCGTGCCGAATCGAGCATCGGTTCGGGAAGGGGCGCAGGCGCGGATACGCCGAGGTCGCCCCCGATCAATTCGGCCGCGCTGACCAGGATGCCGCGCTCGATACGGGTGGAGAGGGTCGCGACCACGCCGAGCGCGATCACCGCCAGCACCAGCGACGCGGCCAGCGTGCGCAGTTCCACCAGGTGCCACTCACGTCGCAGCGTACGCAGGGCGAGCCGGAAGATGTTCACGCGGGCACCCCGAGGCGGCCTTCGTGCAGTTCCGCCGAACGGGCGCAGCGGGCGGCCAGGCGCGCGTCGTGGGTGACGAGGATGAGCGTCGTGGCATGTTGCCGGTTCATCTCGAAGAGCAGATCGCCGATGTGCTCACCGGTGTGCTGGTCGAGGTTGCCCGTGGGCTCGTCGGCGAAGAGGATGCGCGGCCGGTGGACGAAGGCGCGGGCCAGGGCGACGCGTTGCTGTTCCCCGCCGGAAAGCTGGGCCGGGTAATGGCGGCGCCGGGCGCCGAGGCCGACCGAGTCCAGCGCGGCGTGGGCGCGCTCGCGTGCACCGTTGTCGCCTTCCAGCTCAAGGGGAAGCATCACGTTCTCCTCGGCGGTCAGCGCCGGGAGCAGGTGGAACGACTGGAAGACGAAGCCGACCAGACGCCGGCGGACGGCTGCCCGGGCTTCTTCGTCCATGGCTTCCAATGCCTGGCCGTCGAGCCGGATGCTGCCGGCGCTGGGAACATCCAGGCCGGCCAGCAGTCCCAACAGGGTCGTCTTGCCCGATCCGGACGCGCCGACGATGGCGAAGCTCTCGCCCTCCGCGACCCGCAGGTTCACCCCGGAAAGGATGTCCAGCTGGCCCTCCGGGCCGAAAACCGACTTGCTAACATCCGCTACTTCGAGAAGAACACGGGAAGAATCGCTCATGCGTCGTTGCCTGGTCCTGTTGCTGTTCGTCTGGTGCGCCGTCGCCTCCGCGGCGGATGCGCCGCGCAAGGTGCTGGTGCTCGGGGACTCGTTGTCGGCGGCGCACAACATTCCGGTGGAGGCCGGCTGGGTGCGTTTGCTGGACGCCCGCACCTCGAAGATGGCGACGCCATGGACGATGGTCAATGCCAGCATCAGCGGGGAAACCTCCCTGAGCGGCCGCAACCGGCTGCCCGCCCTCCTCGAGAAGCAGCGCCCCGCGGTGGTCGTCATCGAACTGGGCGCCAACGACGGCTTGCAAGGGCTTCCGCTGAGCAAGCTCGCCGACAACCTCGACGCGATGATCGCCTCGGCGACGCGAGCAGGGGCGAGGGTGCTGCTCCTGGGTATCGAACTGCCCGTGAACTACGGCCCCCAGTACCGCGATGGCTTGCGCAAGGTCTACGCCGACGCGGCGAAGAAACACGGCGTGGCCCTGGTGCCGTTCCTGCTCGAGGGAGTGGCGCTGGATCCGGCATTGATGCAGGACGACGGACTGCATCCGACAGCGGGCGGCGAGCCACGTGTCGCGGAAAATGTATGGAAGGCGCTAAGCCCGATGCTGCGTTAGACGACGCCCTCTCCACGTTGCGTTACCCACAATGAATCTTGTTTTCGGTCTTCACGCTGTTCTCACCGGTCCGACCGTTAACTCTTCACATTTGTGAATCACCAGAGGAGTGGAGCGATGAGTACACGCGACGAACAGGCCGGTTTGATCCTTCTCGTCGAGGACAATCGCCAGATCGCCGAGATGGTCGGTGAATTCCTGGAGCGCCGGGGATACTCCGTCGACTATGCCGCCGATGGCGTCAGTGGCCTGCATCTCGCCGTTTCCAACAGCTATGACGTGATCGTGCTGGATCTCATGTTGCCGGGCATGGATGGCCTCGATGTATGCCGCAAGCTGCGCAAGGACGGCAAGAAGTCCACGCCGGTGCTGATGCTCACGGCGCGTGACACGCTGGAAGACAAGCTCGTGGGTCTCGAGGCAGGTGCCGACGACTACCTCGTGAAGCCTTTCGAAGTGCGCGAACTCGAAGCGCGCCTGCGCGCCCTGATCCGCCGCGACCGCCGCCAGGTCTCGTCCGAGGTGCTCAACGTGGGCGACATGACCCTCGATACCGCGACCCTGCGTCTCACCCGTGGCGGCCAGGAACTCACCGTCTCGCCGATCGGCCTGAAACTCCTGGCCATCCTGATGCGCGAATCCCCGCGCGTGGTCAGCCGCCGTGACATCGAACGGGAGATCTGGGGCGACACGCTTCCCGACTCCGACACGCTGCGCTCGCATCTGTACAACCTGCGTCGCGTGATCGACAAGCCGTTCGACCGGCCACTGCTGCACACGATCCATTCCGCGGGTTACCGGTTGGCCGACCTCGATTCCGAAGTCGCCGCGTCGCAAACGGCATGAAGCGGGGGCGGGTTCGGAACTGATCGATGGAAGGCAGGGCACCGCAGGGGACCAGGCGACGGCGCGGATCGTTCCGCGCGCGTATCGCGATCGTCTTCGCATTGCAGACGGCCGTCGTCGTCATCGCGTCGCTGATGGCCGCGAACAACGTCGCGCCCATCGGCGCGGCGATCGCGATCATGCTTTGTTCCGGCGGCCTCGCGTGGCTCGCGGTGTCGCGGGAGTGGATTCCCGTGGCGGCGTTGGCACGGCTGCTGGAAGGCTGGGATCCCGATCGTCCCGACATGGAAGGCCTCGACCGGGAAAACGGAAGGCAAACCGATGGCGACGTCTCGTCGCTGATCCGGGGCTTGCACGGCCTCGCGACACGCATCGAGGGCTTCGGCGAGCGCGAGCGCAATTTCACCCGCGATGCGAGTCATGAACTGCGCAGCCCGCTCACCGTCATCAAGATGTCGTCGGACATGCTTGCCGACGAGACCGAGCTTTCTGACTTCGGGCATCGTTCGCTGGAGCGTATACGCCGTTCCACGCGCGAACTCGAAGCGCTGGTCGAGGCGTTCCTCATCCTCTCGCGGGAATCCGACCAGGGTCTCGCCGAAGAAGATTTCGTGGTGAACAACGTCCTGCGCCAGGAAGTGGATTATGCGCGCGAGCTGATCGCGGGGCGTCCGGTGGAATTGATCCTCGACGAGCCGGCTTCATTCGCATTGCACGCTTCGCCGCGCGTGTTCGCCGTGCTGTGCGGCCAGTTGATCCGGCATGCCTTGCAGCAGACCGACCAGGGCACGATCGTCGTGACCGTGATGCCTGGCAGCGTGAGTGTGATCAACCCGGCGCTCGACACGCCCGAAGCCGGTAGCCGCAGGCACGCGTCGGTGGACCGGCACGGATTCGACCTGGCCATCGCGCGGCGGCTGTCGGACAGGTTCCAGTGGCCGCTGGAACTGCGTTCCCTGCCGGGCGCGAGCCGCATCGCCAGCGTGCGGTTTCCGCATCCGCAGCCCGTGGAGGCGTGAGGTCGGAGCCATCGCCGACAGGGTCGGCTCCCACCCGATTAACCGCAATCGGGTGGGAGCCGGCTAACCGGCGATGCTCTTGCCCCGGTGGGAGCCGACCCGGATTGCTGGTGGGAGCCGACCCTGTCGGCGATGGCCCTGGCCTCAGTCCACCAACCGCGCGATCCGCCCCGCATCCAACGCGCCACTGACCCCTTTGCGCGTCCCATCCGCCTTGATCGCCAACGTCCGCGGCGTTTCCCCACCCCAGGTCGGATCGATGAGGAAATTGATCCGTTCCGGGGTCGCATCCGCGTAAGCACGCGAAGGCACGGCATCGAGGCCCGCCGCTTTCAGCCGCGCTTCCAGCGCCGGACTTTCACTGATCGGATCGGTGGCGACGAAGACCAGTTCCACATCCGCGTGGCTGCGCTGGAAGGCGGCCAGCGCCGAAAGGTTTTCCTCGCAATAGGCGCAATCCAGCGACCACAACGCGAGCAAGCGCACGCCCTTGACGGGTGCCGCGACCAGGACCTGCGTCCCCGCCGCGTTCAATGCCGAAGGCGCGGCGGCGAATGACGGCATCGCCAACAGGCACGCAAACGCGGCGGTCACGTATTTCATAGCGCCTCCGTCGGCACGAGGCGGAATGTTCCGTCCGGGTTCCAGGCGACGAAAGCCCGGTGGCGCCAGAGCAGCAGCTTCGGCCAACCGGACCCACCCTCGTCGTGGGCGATGGCGCGGGCTTCCGTGAACGTCGCGCCACCATCGGACGATTCTCGCAACATCAACTCCAGGCCCTTGGCCGACACCTGGTGGTACGCGACCCACACATGCTTCCCATCCACTGCGATGTCGGCGTGCGAGGCGCCCGCCGTCGCTATCGTCGCAACGTGGCCGGGTTCGCCACCCGGATGCAACTGGCCATACCACACCGTCGCCTTGCCGTCGGCCGCGCTGAACCAGACGGCGTGGCGCGTTCCGCTCGCGTCGATCGCGAGCGACGGGCCATGGTGCGGACAGCCTTCGATGTGCCACTGGGTGAAGGTGGCGCGCTCGACCGTCGGCACGCCGCTCCCAGCGGGCAGGTTGGCGAAGGCATGGTCACGGATGTTGTCGCCGTAGATCGCCCGGAAGAACGCGTCGATCGTGCCGTCGGGTGCTCGCGCCATGGCGATCCGGCAGCACTCGCAACTTTGGTCGACGATCTTGCGCTCGCGCGCGAACGTGGCGCCGCGGTCGCCCGACCAGCTGTAGTAGGTGGCCGCACCCAGATAAGGCGTGTGCTTCGCCTTCGCCGCCTCGACATCGCGTTTGTCGATCCAGGCGACGATCACGTTGCCCTTGCCGTCGACCGCGAGCGAATCGAAGCGATGGGTGATCTCGGCGCGATCGGCATGCACGGTGATCGGCGCATCGAAGTGTGCGCCACCGTCGAGGGAGCGCGAAAAGCGTACGAAGCCCGTCCACGGAAGCTTGCGTGGCTGCGACCAGGTCACGTAAAGCTCGCCTTTCGGCCCCAGGGCGATCTTCGGCCGATTTTCGCCTTCGGCGTAGATGGGTTCGCCCGTGGGGTTGACGATGGTGGATACGGTGAAGCTACGGCCCATGTCGTCGGAGCGCCGCGCGCGGACGTGCTTGCCCACCGTGTCGACGACCCACAGGTGGCCGGACGCATCGAACGTGGCGTCGAACCCCAGAGGCGCCTCGTGGCCCATGGCCATGCCTGCCATGCCATCGTGCGTCTGCGCCGTGCTCGCGCAGGAAAGAATCGAAGCAAAAACGAGGGCGGGGAACTGGCGCATGATCAATGCTCGTCGGGCCGTTCACGTACGGGATGCTTGCTGAGCTTGCGCTGCAGCGTACGGCGGTGCATGCCGAGGCGGCGTGCAGTTTCCGAGATGTTGCCCTCGCATTCGGTCAGGACCCGTTGGATGTGCTCCCATTCGAGGCGGCGCAGCGGCAGCGGCGCGTCGGGTGCGTCGACCAGGTCGTCGAGATCGGCCGGGCCTGCATCGCCGTCGAGCAAGGCGCGGACCACGGCATCCGCATCCACCGGCTTGGCCAGGTAATCGTGGGCGCCACGCTTGATGGCCTCCACGGCGGTGGCGATCGAGGCATAGCCGGTGAGCAGGAGCACGCGCATGTCCGGAACCAGCGATTGCAGCTCGGGAATGAGGCGCAGGCCGTTTTCGTCGCCGAGCTTCAGGTCGAGCACGCAGTAACGCGGTTGGTGGCGGCGGGCGAGGGCGCGCGCATCGTCGGCGTTATCGCTGCTGATCACCTCGAACCCACGCGAGGTGAGGGCGCGGCCGAGGACGCGGGCGAAGGTGGGATCGTCATCGACGATCAGCAGCGGGCGCCCGCCGGGGGGGACGAGGTCGTTCATGCGTGGTCTCCAATGACCGGAAGAGGCAGGCGCAGGCGCATTTGTGCGCCGTGGCCGGTATTGCTTGCGGAAAGCTCGCCGTCGAGGCGTTCGGCGGTCGCTTCGGCCAGGGCCAGGCCGATGCCAAGGCCGGTCGCCTTCTGCGACAGGCCGAGCGTGCCGAGTTCGTCGAACTCGTCGAAGCCCGGGCCTTCATCGGTGACCACGAGTTCGAGCCATGGCCCGATGACGCCGATCTCCAGCGTCACGGCGGTGCTTTCGTTCAGCGCGGACGCGTCGGCGGCATTGTTGAGCAGGTTGATCAGGGCATGGCGCAACCCCGGCGGAGAACGCAGCGCGATGCGTCCGGCGCCCGGCTCGAGGGTGAGGGACACATCGGCCTCGGGCCGGAGCAACTGGAAACGTTCCAGGCAGCCGTGGATGAATTCGTCGAGGGTGACTTTCTCGGGCACCTGCGACAGCTGCGCCTGGCCGAAGGCGACCATCTCACGGAGGATCGTCCGGCAGCGTTCCACCTGTCCCTGCAGCAGGTCGAGGTCCTCGCCCAGCGCATTGTCGGTGGCGTGTTCGCGGCGGATCTCCGGGAGGAGCGTGCGCATCGTCGACAACGGCGTGTTCAGTTCGTGCGCCGCGCCCGCGGCCTGCGTGGCGATGGCCAGGATGCCCTCGTCGCGCAAGGCGCGCTCACGCACGCGTTGCACTTCGCCCTGTTGCACGCGGATGGCCTTGGCGAGGTTGCTGATGAAGACGCCGAGCAGGATCGCCATGATGACGAAATTGACGCCCATGCCAGCGACGTACAGGTCGAAGTCCAGGCTCTTGTTGCCGAGTGTCGGCAGCGGCAGGTGGTAGGGCACCAACAGTACGTAAGCCACGCCGGTGAGGATCGCCACCAGCGACACGCCGGCGATCGACAACGCAGCGGCCGACAGGGCGATCGGAACCAGGAGCAGCGTGACGAACGGGTTCGCCGCGCCGCCTGTGAAATACAACAGGTAGCCGAGCACCAGCGTGTCGGCGGCGATATGCACGATGGCCTCGCCCTCGCTGACCTTCCACGGCATGCCGAGCCGGAACGACGCCGCCGCGGCGAACACCGCGAGGACGCACACGCCGATCATCAGCGGCAGGAGGGGGATATCCAGCTTGAGCAGGGTGACGCAGGAAAGGATCGCCACGCTCTGCCCGGCGATGGCGCAAAGACGGAGCCAGGCGAGCGTGCGCGCGAGCGCGAAGGGACCGGAGCGGGACGATGGCATGCGCAGATTGTCGCTCACGGTAAGTCTCTTCGTGGCGAAAGGGCCGCTCTGCAGTGGAGCGGCCCTTCACCGCGTCACAGGTCTTCGTTATGTACGGGCGGCACCGGCGGCACGTTGGCCAGCGCGTGGTTCAGCGACAGCTTCTTCATCAACGGCAGCATGGCGACGGCGATGGCGGTGCAGACCAGGCCCACGAAGCCCAGCTTGTTGAACAGGCTGGTGTAGATCGCCAGCGATTCGAGCGGGTTCGTGATGTTGTCCGGGATGGCGGCGTAGTTGGCGACGACGCTGCCCATGTACTGCGAGACACCGGATGCCACGTAATAGGCACCCATCATGAAACCACCCATGCGTGCCGGCACGTAGCGCGCGATCATGGCCAGGCCGAGGCCGCTTACCAGCACTTCGCCCAGCGAATACAGGCCATAGCCCCAGACCATGTACCACGACGAGATCGCACCGTTGATGGCGGTGGTCGCGCCCAGCCCGTACATGAAGAAGCCGGCGGCGACGGCGGCGAAGCCGAGCGCGAACTTGGCCGCGACCGGGAAATCCTTGCCGTGCTTGCCCAGGGAGTTGTAGATCCAGACCAGGATCGGCGAAAGGATGACGATCCAGATCGCGTTGAGCGACTGGAATTGTTCCGGGATCCAGCGGAACAGCTGGAAGCCGAACAGGTTGAAGTCGAGATCGACGTTGCGCTGGGCGAACAGGTTCAGCGACGTCGACATCTGCTGGTAGAAAATGAAGAAGAAGATCGTTTGCACCGTGAGCACCAACGCCGCGATGAGGCCCGCGCGTTCGCCCGGTTCGCTGGAGCGGATCAGGTGGACGAAGATGCCGAGGATCACGATGCCGGCGGCATAGACGCAGGCCTCCGCCACGCCCTGGTTCTGCAGGATGTACGCCGAGGCGGCGATGATGAGCAGGCCGCCCACGATCACGCCGAGCACGTTCTTCAACACCGGCGGGCGTTCGTCGCAGTCGGAACCGATGTGGGCCAGGGTGCGGCGCATGAAGAAGTAGTTGACCAGGCCCAGGATGAGGCCGATCGAGCAGACGCCGAACGCGGTGTGCCAGCCGAGCGCGTCGCCGTAATGGGCGCCCACGTAATCGCGGATCCAGGGCGTGAGCAGCATCGAGATCGTCGAGCCGATGTTCACCGCCATGTAGTAGATGGTGAACGCGCTGTCGATGCGGACCTCGTCGCCTTCGTAGATCTTGCGTACGAGGTTGCCGGCGTTCGGCTTGAACAGGCCGTTGCCGAGGATGATCACGCCCAGGGCGAGATACAGGAAATAGGTGTTGTTCGTCGGTATCCAGAGCAAGGCGTAGCCGAACATCAGGACCACGGCGCCACTGAGCATCGTGCGGCGCGTGCCGAGGAACTTGTCGCCGATCCAGCCGCCGATCGCGGGGGTGGCATAGATCAGGGCGGAAGCCGCGCCCCAGACGAGGTTGGCGTCGACGTCGGCGAAGCCGAGCTTCTTCACCATGTAGGTGACCATCAGCACCTGCATGCCGTAGAAGCCGAATCGCTCCCACATCTCGATGAGGAAGACCGTGCTGAAGGACTTGGTCTGTGAAACGGGCGGGTTCTGGATTGCCATGTATTTTCCGGACACATTGGAAACAGCGAACCGGGCTTTCGCCCGGTTCCCGTCGCCGTGACCCTGAACGGATCACAACCGTTCAAGCGTAATACAAATGGTCCGCCCGGTTGTGCTGCGGCGCCAGAGGGGCGCGTCGATTCGCCACGGGCGCGCGGTGCGGCATAAGCCGGAGCCAAGGCGGCCTGTGGCATGATACCGGCCCATTCCCAGCGCCCATCCAGACCCGATGCCGCAGTGTTCGCAAAATCCTGTCGTCCGGACCACGGGTCCGGCCTCGTCGCGGGCGGCCTGACCGCCCATGGCATCGACGGAGCGGCGCGGGCCGCGGCAGATCTACGCGGCGTTCCTTTGGTCAATGAAGGGCCTGCGGGCCGCCTTCCGGCACGAAGCTTCCTTCCGGCTTGAGGTTTTTCTCGCGGTCGTGGTCGTCCCCCTGGGTCTCTGGCTGGGTCAGGGCGCGGTCGAGAAGATCGTCCTCATCACCTTTCCGATCCTGGTCCTCTCGGCCGAACTGCTCAATTCGGCCATCGAGGCGGTGGTAGACAAGGTCAGCCCGGAATTCCACGAACTGGCCGGCCGGGCCAAGGACATGGGCTCCGCCGCCGTGTTCCTGCTGCTGGCCATGGTCGTGGTGACCTGGGGCCTGATCCTCGTCCCCCGGTTCCTGGGCTGAGGCCGGCCGCCCCACCGCGGTCCGGTCGTCCGCAAGCGCGGGCTTTAGGGTAAGTTGTTGCGGGCACACCTCAAGGAACCGTCCGCCATGAAGACACTCGTCCGCGCTTTCGCACTCCTACTTATCGCCGGGTTCCTCTCCGGCTGCGGCTACAACGCCATCCAGCGCGAGGACGAGGGGGTAAAGGCCGCCTGGTCCGAAGTGCTGAACCAGTACCAGCGCCGCGCCGACCTGGTGCCCAACCTGGTCAATACCGTGAAGGGCTACGCCCAGCACGAGGAGCGCGTGCTCACCGAGGTGACCAATGCCCGCGCGAAGGTCGGCCAGACCCAGATTACCCCCGAACTGCTCAACGATCCGGAGGCGCTGGCCAAGTTCCAGGCCGCCCAGGGCCAGCTGACCAGCGCGCTCTCGCGCCTGATGGTGGTCAGCGAGAACTATCCGCAGCTCAAGGCCGACGGTTCATTCCGCGACCTGCAAGCCCAGCTGGAAGGGACGGAAAACCGCATCACGGTCGCACGCAACCGCTACGTCGCCGCCGTGCAGTCGTACAACACGCTGATCCGCTCGTTCCCGAACAACCTGACCGCCAAGGTCATGGGTTACCAGGTCAAGCCGAACTTCAGCGTCGAGAACGAGAAGGCGATCTCGACCGCGCCGACCGTCGATTTCGGCAGCAACCCGGCCCCGGCTACCTCGGCCGGCCGCTGATGCGTCGTTTCGCGGCGGGGCTGTTGCTCGCCATCGCCCTGCTGGTGCCGCCCCTGGCGGCACTGGCGGACGACGCCGTCGTGCCGAAGCTCACCCGCCATGTCACCGACCTCACAGGCACCCTGACGCCCCAGCAGGTCGACCAGCTGGATGCCCGGCTGGTCGCGCTGGAGAAGGCGAAGGGATCGCAGGTGGTGGTCGTGATGGTGCCGACCACCCAGCCCGACGACCTCGAGGGCTATTCGCTCAAGGTCGCGGAGACGAACAAGGTCGGCCGGGAAGGGCCGGACGATGGCGTGCTGCTCCTGCTGGCCAAGAACGACCGGCGGGTTCGCATCGAAGTGGGCTACGGTCTCGAAGGAGCGCTGCCCGATGCGATCGCGTCGCGAATCATCCGCGAATATATGGCGCCGAAGCTCCGCGCTAACGATTATTACGGCGGTATCGACGAGGCGCTGAACGCGATCACGCAGATCGTGCAGGGCGAGGCTCTTCCCCCGCCCGTGGCACCCGACGAAAGCCATGAGAAGCGGCGCGGTGGAAGCGGGCTGCTCCTGCCGCTTATCTTCGGCGTGATCTTCCTGCGCGGCATCCTGGGGCGCGCGCCGCTGGGCGTACGCATGCCCCTCGGTGGCGCGATCACCGGTGGCCTCGGCTGGCTGTTCCTGCATTCCATTCTCGGCGGCGTGCTCGGATTGGTCGCCGGTGCCGTCCTGATGGCCATTCCTTTCGGCGCCGGCCGGTCGATCGGCGGCGGTGGCTGGGGTGGCTTCGGTGGTGGCGGATTCGGCGGCGGTGGTTTCGGAGGGGGCGGCGGCTTCGGTGGCGGCGGTGGAGGCGGCTTCAGCGGGGGCGGCGGAAGTTTCGGTGGCGGCGGCGCGTCGGGGAGTTGGTGATGGACATGCAACGTATCGCGACCAACCTGTTCGGCGCGTGGTTCCAGATCGGTCGACAGTTCCCGCCCGCGACGCTCGATGCCATCGCGAAGACGGTGTCCGAAGGCGAGGGAAGACATCGTGGCGAATTGCGCGTGGCGATCGAATCGCGCCTGCCGTTTTCGGCGGTCGCCGCGGGTGTTACCGCGCGCGATCGCGCGGCGATGCTGTTCTCGCACCTGCGCGTCTGGGATACCGACGACAACTGCGGAGTTCTTCTTTACGTGCTGCTCGCCGAACATCGCATCGAGATAATCGCCGACCGCGGCATCGCGAAAGTCGTGACGCCGGCCGAGTGGGCCGCGATCACCACGCATATACGCGACGAATTCGCCCAGGGACGCTTCCGCGAAGGCCTGCTCACCGGCGTGTCGGAAGCCGGCGCCTTGCTGGCGAGGCATTTCCCCGGCGACGGCAAGCCGCGCGAGAACCAGCTACCGGACCGCCCCCTGGTCCTCTGACAGAGCTTTGGTGGGAGCCGGCCTTGTCGGCGATGGGCGCTTGCCGCGACCTGGCCCGCTGCCGCGGGATCGCCGACAAGGTCGGCTCCCACCAGTGTTCGACAAAAAAAGGGCCGCCCGGATGGGCGGCCCTTTTCGCGTCCGCGTCGCCGAAGCGACGCTTGGCAGGTCTTACAGGCTGAAGTCGTACTGGACCATCAGACGCAGGTAGCGCGGCGTCTGGTAATAAGTCGGCACGCGATAGGTCGTGCTGTAGTACGTCTGGTCCGCACCGTTCTCGGCGATTTCGTTGATCGCGGTGGGCTTGTCGTTGTTGAACAGGTTGATCAGGTCGAGCTGAACGGTCAGGCCCTTGGCATAAGCCGGGGTGTAGACGACGTTCGGGCTGACCGACCAGTTCCACGGCAGGCGCTTGGCACGGCCACGACCCGAGATCTTGCCTTCGCAGTAGAAGAACTCGGAGTTGTAGCTCGGGATGCCGCCAACCGTCTCGTCGCCGCCGCCGAAGCAGCTGGTCGGACGACCCGATTCGAGCAAACCGTTCACACCGACCGACCATTCCGGCGTGATCTTGTAACCGCCGTAGATCTTGAAGCTGTGGCGACGATCGTTCGGCAGGTAGCCGGTCGCGCCGACCATCAGTTCCGGATAGTCGAACGCGCTGGTCGTGCCGGTGTCGTCCTGACCGTTGTCCGACTTCACGAGACCTTCGGTGTTGCCGCGGTTCTTCGACCAGGTGTACGACGCATTGACGTACCACTTGTCGGTCGCCTTCTCGGCCGAGAGCGTGACGGCTTCGTACGTGCGCTTGGCCTTCTCGCCGAACGCGGTGCCCGGGATGGACACGTTGCGCAGGACGCCGCTGCCGTCGAGGTCGACGTCGATGTTGACCTTGCTGCCCGGGTTGTAGATGAAGCAGCCCGGCATGGTCGACGGCGGGGTGAACTGGTCGCCATTGGCGTCCATGTCCAGGCCGATCGACTTGCCATAGGCGTAGAACGGACGCCAATCGCAGGTGTCGTCGATGGCGTTGTTCAGCTTGCGGTACGTGGCCTTCGCGCCGACGACCCAGTCGTTGAGGAACTCGTTGTCGCTGGTGATGCGGTGCTGGAAGCCGAGGATGAATTCATCCTGCGAGTACGGCTTCAGATCCTTGGTGGCGACCGAGCGCGGATCCGGCGTGCTGCCGTTCTCGCCGTTCACGATGGACTGGCCGCTGAGCGGCGCGCCCAGGGTCGGAACGCCCGTGACCGGATCGATCGACGAGTATGAGAAGTTCTGGATCGTGTAGTACGACGCGGTCGCGGCGCGCAGAGCGACGTTCGCGGCGATCGGCAGCGAGTAGCGGCCAGCCGTACCGAAGATCTTCGTCGTAGAGTCACCGAACAGATCCCACGAGAAGCCGAGGCGCGGCTGCCAGATGTTGCCCTGGCGGACGAAGTTCTCGGCGGCGCCGTTCTTGTTGTTGAACGAGTCGTTGCGCACGCCGATGTAGGCGAGGAACTTGTCGGTCACCTGCCAGTTGTCCTGCAGGTACCAGGACTTCTGGTCGATCGCGACCGAGCCGCCCGTGCGGTAGTTATACTGCGACACGTAATCGGTGCCCGCGGCGTTCGTGCGGTAGTAGTACAGCGCGCCACCCGCGTAGCTCTGGCCGGAATCGGACTTCCACTTCTCACGTGAGTAACCGCCGGCGATATCGTGGTCGCCGATCTTCCAGTCGAGGTCGACGCGGTAGGCCGTGCGCTGGTCTTCGCCGTTGAAACGGTCGATGGTGCTGGCTAGGTAGCACGAATGGACCGGGTCGGTCACGCCGCTGAGCGTGCTGGAACGACGGTCGATCACGTACGGGCAACCGGAATTGGCGCCGTTGATGTCACCGTTGTACTTGGTGACGGTGCCGTCCGCGCTGACATAGTCCGAAGAGTTCTTGCTCTTCATCTTGCCCCACTGGGCGGACAGGGTCAGATCGTCGGTGAGGTAGCTGGTGTACTTGAAGATGTTGACGTCGCCACCGGTCTTCACATGGCGACGGCCGAGGTAATCATCGGTGAAGGGCTTGCCCTCGCCGTCGATCTCGGAGTTGTAGTAACGATTCGTCGTGTGCTTCGTGTTGTTCATCCCCGTCCACTCGAGGATGTTCGAATCGTTGATGTTCCAGTCCAGCTTGATCAGGTAGAACGGATCGCTGTACGTGTTGCGCTGCGCGGCGGCCGAGCTGGTGGCGCCCGGGTAGGCGGTTTCGGTTTCGCGGTGCGACTGGAAGATGCCGTAGAAGAACAGCTTGTCCTTCACCAGCGCGCCACCGAGCCACGCCGAATAGACGTTGTCGTTGTCGTTGTTCTTCTGGTAGGTGCGGTAGAGGTTGCCGTCCTTGGTGTGCGTGGTCGGCTGCTGCTCACGACCCCAGGCGGGGGTGTAGACCCAGCTCGCGCCACCCTTCCACTCGTTGGTGCCGCGCTTGGTGATCACCGAGGTCACGCCGCCGGTGGAGAAGCCGTACTGCGCACCGTAGCCGCCGGTCTGCACGTCGAGCTGCTGGATGGCCTGGAAGGGCACTTCCGAGAACGACAGGTTGTTGTACAGGTTGGTGACGTTGAAGCCGTTGACGTAGTAGCTGTTCTCGGCGACCGAGGCGCCACCGAACGACGGCAGGTTGCCGAAGGCGGAGTCGCCCTTGACCGTGCCCGGGGTGAGCGCGGCGACGTCGACGACGTTGCGCGGCACGGGCAGGCTGTTGAGCTGGTCGGCGGTGAAGCTGGTGCGCGACTCGACGGAAGCGACGTCGATCGCGGCGAGGGCGTTGGCCGACACGGTAACGGTGTCGAGTGCCTGCGCACTGCCGTCGGACGTGGCCGGCGCGGCGAAGTTCACCTGCGCGGACTGGCCGGCGACGACGTTGATGTCGCGGCTGGAAACGGTCTGGCCGTTCTGCTGCACGTTGATGCGGTAGCTGCCGATCGGCAGCGACGAGGCGCGGTAGCGGCCGTCTTCGCCGACGGTGACGGTGCGCGAGGCACCCGAGCCGAGGTTCTGGATCTGGATGGTCTGCGACGCCGCGGCGCTGCCGTAGATGTCGCCGACGGTGCTCTGCGCATAGGCGGTGCCGGCCAGCAGGCAGGCGCCAAGTGCCGAGACGAGCGCGGTGCGCTTGAACACGCGAGAGCGCGCGAACAGGGTGGTGCTTGTCATGAGGTCAAAGTCTCCCTGGCCCTGCTTTGCGGCAAGGCTGAACAGCTTGTAGTAGCGCCGCGAGCGGCACTCGTTTGTGGGGGTAAACAGGGTCTGGAGTGTGGGGACACTCACGTCGCGCCAACCCGGGGCGCCATGCGACGTAACGCGAACATAACGCGAGGGTCATGCTACTGCAAGAGTTTGAGACCGATTCCTATCCAGACCTGCGGAAATGCACTGGATCGTGCGAAGTAAGGAATTTCCTGCGTGCGGCATGGTGCCGCACGCTTGCCGCTCAGAACTTCTGCTGGTAGCCCACGTAGAAATAGCGGTCGATATCGAACGCGGGATTGTAGGGCGGGCTGCCGCCGCCAGCGCTCGACACGTTGTAGTAGAACGGCCCCTTGCGACCGAACACGTTGTTCACACCCAGCCGGATATTGCCGTTCCATGGTGCCTGCCAGCGAAGCTGGAAATCGTGGAAAGCGACGCCGCCCTTCCTGCTGACGCCGGTGACGCCGGTCAACGCGTTGAGTTCGCCGGGACGGTTGCATTCCACATCCGTCGACCAGCATGAATCCTTCAATCCTGAAAAATACCGCGTCGTCCACGTCGCGCCGAAGCGTCTCCACGACCAGTCCAGCGAGAGGTTGGAACGCACGCGGTAGAGGCCCTGTACGCCACTCATGTAGCCAGCCAGGTGGCGCGGCCCGGCGCCAGGGCTGCTGACCTGGGTGTAGTCCTTCAGATAGGTGCTGTCCGAAAGCAGCGTGAACTCGCCATAGCGGGTTTCCGGGAAACGATAGTGCATGCCGAGGTCGTAGCCCTCGGTGCGCAACGTGCCCAGGTTGGCGAGGCTTTCGTCCAGGGCGGCGATGTGGCCGTCGGCGGCGCGCGTGAAGCGCCCGCACCAGGTGGGATCGTTGCGTACGTAGCAGAAATCGAGGATGTCGCCCGCGAGGATTGGCATGATGACATCGCTGATGTCGATCTTGTAGTAGTCGAGCGTGATGTCGAGCCCGTCGACATAGCCAGGGCTATAGACGAGACCGGCCGTCCGCGTGATCGACGATTCCGGCTTCAGGGCCGGATTGGCGCCGGTGCGGAAGGCCGTCGGGCTTTGTCCACCGGTCGTCGAACCGATCTGCGCGCCGGACTGGTCGATCTGCCGGTAGTTGGCGGGCACGCCCGCTGCGCCACAGCGCGCGCGTACGGCGGCATCGGTGGCCGATGCGCCGAAGGCGCTGTCGCAGGGATCGAGGAAGCTCTCGAAGCTCTCGCTCGATCCGGCATAGAGATCCGCCACGGTGGGCGCCCGGAATCCCTGGGCATAGGTCCCGCGTAACAAGAGGTCGTCGAACGGCTTCCAGCGAAAGCTGTACTTGTTGTTGGTGCGGCCGCCGAACGCGGAGTAATGCGAATAGCGGGTGGATGCGTTCACCGCGAGTTCGCGCGCCAGCGGCAGGTCGGCGAGCAAGGGTACGTCGAATTCGAGATACGCCTCGTTGACGATGTAGCCGCCGTTGGTGGGGTCGCTGGCGAGTTGCGTGGTCAGGCCGGCGGAGTCCGCCGGATCGGGGGTGTAGCGGCCGTTCTCGCGACGATGCTCCAGGCCTCCCGCGGCGCGAAGCGTGCCGGCGGGAAGGTCGAGCAGGCCTCCGGTGAGATTGGCGACCATGTCGTTGGTGCGGGTGACCTGGCGGGCGGTGGTGGTGGACGCCACGTAGTTCCACACCGCGTCGGGCGTGCCACCCGGCCCCGCCAGGATGTTCCATGGCACGCAGCCCGTTGCGCGGTCGGCGGCATCCGCACAGGCGGCCTGGCCGTCGATCGTGGTCGTGGGCCCCAGCGCCTTGCGTGCGTTCACCAGGTTGATGTTGCCGCTCGTGGTCCGGCTCGCGCGCGTCTCGGAGTAGGCGTAGGTGACATCCCAGTTCCAGGCGTGATCGATCCACTGGAACGTGCCCTCGGCACCGGCATCCGCATGCAGGCTCTTGCTCTTGGCCCAGATCATCCGTGGAAGTTCGGTGGTTCGCCGGAAGAACGGCGTGGCGTAGCCGGGGAAGGGGTTATATGCGTTCTCGGGATCGATGAACAAACCTTGCTGGCGCCCGGCCCCGCTTTCCAGCGGATAGCCAGCGGCCTGGCTGCGCGTGTCGCGCACGCCGTAGCTGGCCATGCCGCGCAGGGCGACGTCGTCGGTGAGGTTGTAGCGGCCCGTGCCGAACAGGTTGCGCAACTTGCTGCCCGCGCGGAAGGTCATGTCCTGCGCGGTCGAATACTTGTCCGCGTTGCTGCCGACATTGTAGGGGTGGTAGTTCGCGAGATTCGACGTATCGCCCACCACGCCGCCGTCATGGTTCACGACGTAGCGGCTTCCGGTGAGAGGATCGACCACGCCGCCGTAAGGGCCCGTACCGTAGCCATCGTCGGGATGCCTTGGGCCATAGGCGGTACCGGTGATCGAACGCTTGCCGTCGCGCAGCGCATCGGCGTCCTCGTAGCTCGCGCCGAGGATGATCGATCCGCGCTGGTCGCTCTTGCCCCAGGTGAACGTGCCGTTTTTCTGGGCGCCGTCGCCCTTGCCGTTGACGCCGTAGAAGACGTCGGCGGACGCGCCTTCGAAACGGTCGGTGGTGATGATGTTCACCACGCCGCCGATCGCGTCCGATCCATAGATGGACGACGCGCCGTCTTTCAGTACTTCGATGCGTTCCACGATGGAAACGGGGATGGTCGAGAGGTCGGTCAGTCCACCGAGGCTGCTGGTCCAGCGGCGCCCGTTCACCAGGACCAGCGTGCGCACCGCGCCCAGGTTGCGCAGGTTGGCGTAGCGGCCACCGGCGTCGTTATCCGAGGACAGCGTGTCCTGAGGGGTGATTTCCGGCATGGAAGCGGATGGCATGCGGGCGACGATGTCGCCCAGGCTGGTGAGGCCCGTGGCGCGGATGGCCTGGCGGTCCATGGTGAAAACCGGCTGGGCGGTTTCCACGTCGGTCCCGCGGATGCGCGAGCCGGTGACCGTGACATTGACCGGAGCCAGCATCTCGGCGGAGGAAGGCGCCGTTTGCTGCGCCCTCGCGGTGACAAGCGGCAACGCAGCCAGGAGCGAAGACGCGAGCACCATGCGTCGCAGCGCGACATGGCGCCGGTGCTCCGAACTGACGTGCATACCCCATGACCTCCCAAGCCCCGCCATACCCCACCCGGGCGCGACGATCACGCGACCATAACGCCTGGGGTATGGCGGGCGCAACCGCCGGAGCCGGGCGGGGCGGGTGGTCTATGGGGCGACGGCAGCGGCCGCTGCCTGGCCGCTGCCGATGTTCTTCTCCAGGAATGCCTGCAACCGGTTGTAGAACTCCTCGATGTTCTCCGGCTTCACGAAGCCATGCCGCTCATCGGGTTTGGTCAGGGTTTCGTAGGGCTTGTGCGCGGCGTCGAGCGCTGCCCGCATGGCCTTGAACTGGGCGAAGGGCGCGCGTTCGTCGTCCTCGCCGTGGACCAGGAACACCGGTACGTCGATCTTGTCGGCGAGGTGCGTGGGCGAGTTCGCGGCGAGGTCGGCCTGGTCTTTGCCGATGACCGTGGTGAGATAGCTGCGGCCCGACTTCCTGTCCTTGATGTCGCCCTTGTTGTACATCATGTCCAGGTCGTAGATGCCGTCGTAGCCCACGGCGCACTTGAACATGCCCGGTGCGCGCACGGTGGTCATCATCGCCGCGTAGCCGCCGAAGCTGGCGCCATAGACGCAGACGCGCCTGGGATCGGCGAAGTTCTCGGCGATCGCCCACTTCACGCCATCGATGAGGTCTTCCTGGATGCGGGTTCCCCACTTCAGGTAACCGGCTTGCTCGAATTTGCTGCCGCGCCCTCCCGAACCGCGGTAGTTCACCTGCAGCACGAGGTAGCCGCGGTTGGCCAGGAACTGCGCGTCGTCGTCGAAGAACCAGTCGTCGGAGATGCCGTGCGGCCCGCCGTGGGGAACGAGCACCATCGGCAGGTTCGCTTCGTTCCGGCCCTTGGGGAAGGTGAGGATCGCTTCCAGTTCCATGCCATCGCTGGCCTTGAAGCGCATGGGCCGGCGTTCGGCCATCTGTTTCGGATCGATCCAGGGTTTCGCGTCGAATAACTTGCTCACCTTGTAGGTCCTGGTGTCGATGAGCATGTAGCGGCCAGGCTCGCGATCGCTGGCCACCTTGAACATCAGCTGGCCGCCGTCTTCGCTGAAGTCGACGAAGCTGAGGAAGCTGCCGGGGAATTTCTGCGATAGGGCCATGTGCAGCTTCGAGATCGGCGCCTGCGGATCGATGTACGTGGCCTGGGGCACGCCGGTCGTCGCGACGGTGCCGAAGGGACGCAGCGGTGCCGGTGTCCACAGGCCCGACGAGGCGACCTCGCTGAAGTCGTCCTTGCGAATCACGCGCAAGTTGCCGCCGTCCTCGTCCTGCTCGACGAACTCGCCGCCCTTGCCACCCGGGCTGAAGACCGCGTAGACGCGGTTGCCGTTCCCGGCGACGGTGGCCACCGGGGTGAAGTTCTGGCGTTCTTCACTCGCCTGCAGCTTGGTCCAGCCACTGCCGTCGCGGTGGAACACCACCCACTTGAAATCATCGTCGGTTCCGAAGGCGAAGCGGGGCGTGCCGTCCGGCGCGATCATGAAGCTCATGCGGCCGATGCCGATGTCGGCCATCTGCCTGCGTGCGCTGGTCCTGGCGTCGACGTCGTAGAGCGTGCTGCGGTCCTGGTCGGCCCATGCGGTCGCGCGCATGTAGAAGTGGCCGTTGCTTTGCACCGGAGCGCCCTCGATCGTGCCCCAGCCACGGTCGAGCGCGCGAGTGGCGGCGCGCTTGCCGTAGGCCTCGAAACCGTAGAGGTAATCGGGGTTCTTGCCGTCCACGTCGATCGCCATGAGTTCGCCGGTGTACGAGGCGGCGCCGATCGAGCCGTCGACCTTGCCGCGCGCCACCACGAGGCGGGTGGGGCTGGTCCAGATCATGTCGGCCGGCATCTCGTACGGCGGCATGCGGATGAGGGTCGCGGGCTTGCTCATGTCGCCCACGCGGTAGATCGCCAGGCCATGGTTCTTGCCATCGGGATCGTGGTAGGCGAGCGAGACGTATTGTCCGTCCGGAGACAGGCGCGGGCTGGTCAGCGGCATGCGCCGGGCGAAGTCGCTGACCGGGATGAGGTCGGTGGCCACGGCGGTGGCCGAAGCAAGACAAAGCGCGGCCACGATGGGCCGCACGAAGCGGTACGTCATGAATTCCCCCTGGTTCGATGGATCCGTATCGTGTCGTCCCCCCGGACGATCTCCGATGGCCGATATAGCCGATCGGCGCCTCCACGGCAAGCCGACCTTCGGTCATGGCGGGGCGGTACACTTGGCGCCTGCTTTCGATCCGGGCACGCCATGGCCACTCCGTTCGTCGTCAATATCAAGTCCGTCGCCTTTTCCCTGGGCCCGATCAAGGTCCACTGGTATGGCCTCATGTACCTGGGTGGCTTTCTCGGCGGATGGGCGCTCGGCGAATACCGCCGCCGGCAGGGCCGCCTGCCGGTCAACGCCGACCGCTTCGGCGACCTCATGTTCTACGCGATGATGGGCGTGGTGATCGGCGGGCGGGTCGGCTACATGCTGTTCTACACGGCGATCAACTGGATCTGGACCGATCCGCTCGCGATCTTCCGCATCTGGGACGGCGGCATGTCGTTCCACGGCGGGCTGCTTGGCGTCCTCGCGGCCGGCCTGTGGTGGTCGCGGCGCAATGGCGTGAAATTCTTCGACACCGTGGATTTCGTGGCACCGCTGGTGCCGGTCGGCCTGGGCCTCGGCCGCCTGGGCAACTTCATCAATGGCGAACTCTGGGGCAAGCCGACCGACCTGCCGATCGGCATGATCTTTCCGAACGCTCCCGACGCGCTGCCCCGGCATCCGAACCCGCTCTACGAGTTCGCGCTCGAAGGCGTGGTGATGTTCACCGTGCTGTGGCTGTTCTCGATGAAGCCGCGTCCGCGCTACGCGGTATCGGGCCTGTTCGGGCTGCTGTATGGCTGCTTCCGCTTCGCCGTGGAATTCGTTCGCGTGCCTGACGCGCAACTGGGCTATATCGCCTTCGGCTGGCTCACGATGGGGCAGATACTGTCGCTGCCGCTGATCGCGGTGGGCATCTTCCTGCTGCTGCTTTCGCGCCGCGCACCCTATGCACCCGTCGCGGTCGTGCCCGCGACGGCCAACTGATATCGTCTTCGCCATGCAGCCCTATCTCGATCTCCTCCGTCACGTCCTCGAGCACGGCGCCGAGAAATCGGACCGCACCGGCACCGGCACGCGCAGTGTGTTCGGCTGGCAGATGCGCTACGACCTCTCGAAGGGTTTCCCCCTCGTCACCACGAAGAAACTGCACCTGAAGTCGATCGTCCACGAGCTGATCTGGTTCCTGCAGGGCGATACGAACACCGCCTACCTCAAGGAGCACGGGGTAAGCATCTGGGACGAGTGGGCCGACGCCAACGGCGACCTCGGTCCCGTCTACGGGCGCCAGTGGCGCGCATGGCCCACCGCCGACGGCAAGGCCGTCGACCAGATCGCCTGGGTGGTGGACGAGATCAAGCGCAATCCGGATTCGCGCCGGCTGATCGTCTCGGCGTGGAACGTCGGCGAGTTGCCGAAGATGGCGCTGATGCCGTGTCATACGATGTTCCAGTTCTACGTCGTGAACGGGAAACTCTCGTGCCAGTTGTACCAGCGCTCGGGCGACATCTTCCTCGGCGTGCCGTTCAACATCGCCAGCTATGCCTTGCTGACCCACATGGTCGCGCAGGTGACGGGCCTGGAGCCGGGCGATTTCATCCATACCCTGGGCGACGCGCATCTGTATTCGAACCACGTCGAGCAGGCGACGAAGCAGCTGGCGCGCGAACCGCGTCCATTGCCGAAACTGGTGCTGAACCCCGACGTCCGCTCGCTCTTCGACTTCCGCTTCGAAGACATCGGCATCGTCGATTACGATCCGCATCCCGCGATCAAGGCCCCGGTGGCGGTGTAAGTCAAACGGCCGTTAGTTCCCCCCTCAGGCGCGGAGGACTACTATCCGCTGCGCATGGGCCGCGTGCCCGACCGATCCGTCTTTGACTGCGAAGGAAGTTCCATGGCCGTTCACCTGGTTGCCGCGCTCGATGAAAACTTTGCCATCGGCAAGCAGGGAGGGCTCCCGTGGCACCTTCCCGACGACTTGAAGTACTTCAAGCGCCTGACGATGGACAAATCGGTGCTCATGGGTCGCAAGACCGCGGAGTCGATCGGCCGGGCACTGCCGGGGCGCGTGAACTACGTGCTCTCGCGCAAGGGCGTGGCGCCCTTCCCGGGACAGATCACGGTGCGCTCGGTGACCGAGGCCCAGGCCAGCTGCGGCCACACCGGCCTCATGGTGATCGGTGGCGGCGAAGTATTCCGCGAGGCGCTGCCGTACGCGCGCAGCCTGTACCTCACGTGGGTCTATGCGGCGGTGGACGGTGCGGACGTCTTCTTCCCCGGGATCGATTTCAAGGAGTGGACCGAGGTCGCCCGCGTGCACCACGCGGCGGACAAGGAGCACCCCCACGCCTTCGACATGGTCGAATACGTCCGGAACGTTTGATGCGCGTCGTCGCCGGCGTCCTCGTCGACGGCAACGGACGGATCCTCATCGCGCAACGCCCGCCGGGCAAGCACCTGGCGGGCCTGTGGGAGTTTCCGGGCGGAAAACTCGAGCCGGGTGAACCGGCCGCTGCGGCGCTGGAGCGCGAGCTCGACGAGGAACTGGGGATCACGGTCGATCCGCAGTCGTTCGAAGCGCTGATCCGCGTGCCGTGGCATTACGGCGAGCGCAAGATGTTGCTGGAGGCCATGGTGGTTCGCGCCTGGAGCGGCCAGCCCAAGGCGCTGGACGCCGCCGCCATCGCATGGCACGAGCCCTGGTCGATCGATCCGGCGGTCCTGGCACCCGCCGACCGGCCGATCCTGGCGGCCGTACGCTTGCCCGGGCACTACGCGATCACGCCGGCCCAGGCGACGCCGGATGAGGCAGTCGCCGGCTTACTGGAGGCCCTGGCTCGCGGAGAGCGGCTCTTGCAGCTGCGCCTCCCTGCGCAGTCGCTGGAAACCGTGCGCCACGTGGCGGCGCGCGTGTTGTCCGAGGTGCGGCGTTGCGGAGCGCACTTGCTGCTCAATCGGGATATCGAAGGCGCGCTGTCGTTGGGCGCTGGCGTGGGAGTGCATCTGGGCTCGGGGCAACTGCGCGACATGGTGGAGCGGCCTCTTCCGTGGACGAGTGTCGTCGGCGCCTCTTGTCATGATGCGGAAGAACTTGCGCTCGCCTCGCGGCTCGGCTGCGATTTCGCGACCCTGTCGCCCGTCCTGCCGACGGCGAGCCATCCCGATGCCGAGCCGTTGGGTTGGCCACGTTTCGCGGGGCTGACCGAAGCGGCCTCACTGCCGGTCTATGCGCTGGGTGGACTCGTGCTTGGCGATATGGCCGAGGCGCGGATGCACGCGGGACAGGGCATTGCCGGCATTCGTGGGTTTTTCCAAGGTTCGTGAGCGCTGGAAGCGCCGCTGAAGCGGCTCCCACAAGAGTCTGCCGAGGTAATTCCTCAGCATCCGCTGCCGCGGATCGCCGACAGGGTCGGCTCCCACCCGGTTGCCGCTGCCTGGTGGGAGCCGACCCTGTCGGCGATGCTCTTGTGCGAGCCGCTTCAGCGGCGATGCTTCTACTTGGACTTCAGGCGCGCTACCAGCGCTTGCAACACCGCCTGCGTTTCCTCGCCGAAGAAATCGTCGATGAAGCCGGGATCGAGCAGGTTCGACGTGTCGCCCCATACGGCGACGAGGTCGGCACGGGCGATGCCCCGCGTGCGCAACATGGCCTTCGGTGGCAGCTTGAGCAGGTCGCCTAGCCAGTTCACGGCGCGCGTGACCACCTGCTCGACCGTGGCCAGTTCATCGACCAGTCCGATCGCGTGGGCCTGTTCGGCGTCGACCATCGCACCGGCCACCAGCAAGCGCTCGGCGCGGTACGCGCCGACGATGCGGCGCATCGCGAACTGAATGGGCTCCGGAACCGACAGGCCCACTTGCACCTCGTTGAGCCCGATCTTGTACGGGCCGTGCGCCATCACGCGGTAATCGCAGAACAACGAGACCACCGCGCCGCCCGCCGGGCTGTGACCGGTGATGGCGGCTACCGTGGGAACGCGCGACGCGGCGATGGCGCCGCAGAGGGCGAAGAACTCGTCCCAGAATTCGCGTACTCCCGCCCGGTCCCGCTGGAGCAGGGCGGGCACGTCCACCCCGGCGGAAAACATGCCCTGTGCGCCCGAGAGCACGACGCCACGCGCGCCGTTGGAAGGAGCTTCCACGATGGCATCGCGCAACGCCCGGACCAGGGCGATATCGAACGCGTTGACCGGTGCGCGGGCCATGCGGATCTCGTGGATGTCGCCGTCGTGCAGGAGGATGTCGAGCATGTCGTTGTCCGTGGTGTGGATGGAGTGGCCGCGTTATTTCGGCAGGTCGGCATCTGTCCAGGTGTAGCGCACGGCGTAGTCGAGGTCCGCGCTGCCGTTGGCCGGCACGTCGACCTTGAACTCCAGCAGTTCCGGCGAGACCTTCGACGGCTTCACGGACGATGATGTCACCGTCCATGCGCGCCAGCGGCCGGGGTGCTCGCGCACGACGATGGTGCGGGCGGTGTCGCCGGCGTTGGTCAGGTGGATACGCATGCCTTCGTCGATACGGTGCGCGGCGGCATCGGCCGTGAAGGCCGTCTGCTCGCGCGTGGCGGCGAGGTCGAAGGCGTTGCCGAGCGAGACGGTCGTGTCCTTGTTCTTCGGCGTGTCGTCCAGGTGCCCTTCGCCCAGGAGTTCGGCGTTGCCGTCGCGGTCGGTCGTAAGCACACGCACGTAACCGGCGGGAAGGGCATCGAACGCCTTGAAGCGCAGGTTCGAAACGACCGGTACGCCGTTCATCGGGAGGCCGATGTCACGCTCCATGCGTGGCTGGGGCGGTTGGTAGGCCATGCCGGTGTCGTACACGGCCTCGCGCTGGCAGTCGAGCGTCCGGCTGTCGTACAGCGGCGTCTGCGTGACGCTGCCATCGGGCAGGTCGACCGCCGTGGGCAAGGTGTAGGTGCGCAGGTCGCCGAGAGTCGCCTGACGCGGTTCGTTCGATGCCATGTCCATGGCTGCCATGGGTGCCGGTGCGCGGGCCATGAACATCTTTTCCCGCTGCGGCGGTGCCTTCGCGCGACGGGCATCGCCGGCGACGAGCTTGAGGGACACGTCCTTCCAGTCGCGCCCGCTACGGTTGGCGATGCTGGCCGCGGCGTCGAAGCTCATGCGGCAGCTGGTACCGGGCGTGAGCGTGGCGACGTAGGCGCCGCGCCAGCCGAGGCCGGAGGTCGGGTAGTCGAGTTGCGCGCTGGTCGAACCGGACGAGCCGCCGGTGACGCGCACCTGCAAGGTCGAGCCGCGGGCGAAATCCGTGGCGTCCGCGGCTCGGAGGGCAGCGTACTGGCGGATCAGGGTGGCCTGGCCGTTGGCTTCGCGTACGACCAGTGCGTCGCCACCGCGGACGAGCGTGCCGGTGACGATCGGCTGGCCGGTGTCGCCGATCACACTGACGTCATGGCCGACCAGGCCGGCGACGGCGCCGTCGAAACCCTGGCCGAGCAGCAGACGCTGCGACACCACGCGGGTGTTCTTGCCGGGAAAGCGCAGCGACATGGCCTCGCTGTCCAGCGCCGAGGGCAGGCCGTCGATGGAGAGGTCTTGCACACCGCCTTTCAGGTCGAACGCGCGGCGTTCGTGGACGACGGCATAACCGTCACCGGACACGGTGTCTCCGCCGGTGGAAAAGAGCTGGTCGCCGTCCGCGCGGTAAAGCGTGAGCGCGGTGCGCTCATCGGCGGCGAGGGCGGGCAGGGCGACGGCGCAGGCGATCGCGAGTACGAGGGGGCGGCGCAACATGATTCACTCTCTCCGTGGGTGACCGGAGCGATCATACCGTCCGGATCTGAATCCGCGCGATCTTGCGAAACACGGCAGGCCCCGAATCCGGAGCCCGCGACTTGACTCAGCCCCTTTCGGCTTCCGCCACCGCGTCGCGGATCACTTGCGGCACCCCGACCGGACGGCCGTTCTTCGGATCGACCCAGACCATCGTGACGCTGCCGTCGCAATGGATCCTCGTGGCATCGTCGGTGGACACGATACGGTGTCCGATGGTCATCGAACTGGTGCCGATGCGATTGACGAACAGCTCGATCTGGATATCCGCAGGGTACTCGATCGGCATGCGGTAGTTCAGTTCGCTACGCGCCATCACCGGTGTGCCGTCGTCGCCGTACCACTTGCCCGGCAACTGCTCCAGCCACTTGATGCGAGCCTCCTGGAGATAGACCAGGTAGTTCGCGTTGTTGACGTGGTTGTAGGCGTCGAGATCCTGCCAGCGCACGTCCATCGGTGTGATGAACAGCGGCAACGGAGCGGGGGTGGTCGAGGCTTCAGTGGTCATGCGGTTCTTTTCTTCTTCACGCCGGGGGCCGCCTTCGCGGCCGTTTTCTTCGTGGTGGCCTTGCCGACCGCCTTCGTCGTCGCCTTCGCGACGGGCCTGGACGGCTTCAGGTGCGGCAGGAGGAAACGTCCGGTATGCGATGCCTTCGTGGCGGCCACCGTTTCCGGCGTTCCGCTGACGAGGATGCGTCCACCGCCCGCTCCGCCCTCGGGGCCGAGGTCGATCAACCAGTCGGCCGTCTTGATGACGTCGAGGTTGTGCTCGATCACGACCACGGTGTTGCCGTGCTCCACGAGCTTGTGCAGTACGTCGAGCAGTTGTTCGATGTCGTGGAAATGCAGGCCCGTGGTGGGTTCGTCGAGGATGTAGAGCGTGCTTCCCGTATCCCGCTTGGAGAGTTCCTTCGATAGCTTCACGCGCTGCGCTTCGCCGCCGGAGAGCGTGGTGGCGCTCTGGCCGAGCTTGATGTAGTCGAGGCCGACGGCGCGTAGCGTCTCCAGCTTGCGCGCGATCACCGGCACGTTCTCGAACAGCTTGAAGGCGTCTTCAACGGTCATGCCGAGCACGTCCGCGATGGTGTGTCCCTTGTAGAGCACTTCCAGCGTTTCGCGGTTGTAGCGCTTGCCATGGCAGACGTCGCAAGGCACGTACACGTCGGGCAGGAAATGCATCTCCACCTTGATCATGCCGTCGCCTTCACAGGCTTCGCAGCGGCCGCCGCGCACGTTGAAGCTGAAACGGCCGGGGGTGTAGCCGCGCTGGCGCGATTCGGGGACCTGCGCGTACAACTCGCGCAAGGGTGTGAACAGCCCCGTATACGTCGCCGGGTTCGAACGTGGCGTGCGGCCGATCGGCGACTGGTCGATATCGACCACCTTGTCGAACAGTTCGAGTCCCTCGATCGATTCGTACGGCGCCGGTTGCTCGCTGGCGCCGTTGAGTTCCATCGCGGCGAGGCGATAGAAGGTGTCGTTGATCAGGGTGGACTTGCCCGAACCGGACACGCCCGTGACGCAGGTGAAGGTGCCGACCGGAATGCGTACGTCGACGTCCTTGAGGTTGTTGCCGGTCGCGCCCTTGAGTTCGATCCACTGGTCGTCGCGTGCTTCGCGGCGTTTCGTGGGCACCTGGATGCCACGCTCGCCACTGAGGTACTTCGCCGTGACCGATCGCGGCGACGCCAGCACTTGCTCCAGCGTGCCTTCCGCGACGATATGACCGCCATGCACGCCGGCACCCGGGCCGATGTCGAGGATGTGATCGGCGGCGCGGATGGCGTCCTCGTCGTGTTCCACCACGATCACCGTGTTGCCGAGGTCGCGGAGGCGGGTGAGGGTGCCGAGCAGGCGCTCGTTGTCGCGCTGGTGCAAGCCGATGGATGGCTCGTCGAGCACGTACATGACGCCGACGAGGCCGGCGCCGATCTGGCTGGCCAGCCGGATGCGCTGTGCCTCGCCACCCGACAAGGAGTCGGCCTGGCGGTCGAGCGTGAGGTAATTGAGGCCGACGTCGTTGAGGAAGGTCAGGCGCTCGCGAATCTCCTTCACGATCTTCACGGCGATCTCGCCACGCCAGCCCGGCAGCTTCAGCTTCTCGAAGAACGCCAGGGCATTGTCGATCGCCAGCGAGGCCAGCTCGGGGATCGCGCGATCGGCCACGAACACGTTGCGCGCCGAGGGGTTGAGGCGCTGGCCGCCGCAGTCCGGACACGGATGGTCGGCGATGTAACGAGCGAGTTCCTCGCGCACCGCGGCGGATTCCGTCTCGCGGTAGCGGCGCTCCAGGTTCGGCAGGATGCCCTCGAACTTGTGCTCGCGCGTTACCTTGCCCCCGCGCTCGGTGATGTAGCGGAACGGGATGAGTTCGCGGCCAGAGCCGTTGAGCACGGCGTTCTGCACCGACTTCGGCAGTTCGCGCCAGGGCGTCTCCGGATCGAAGCCATAATGCTTCGCCAGCGACACGATCATCTGGTAATAGTAGGCGTTACGGCGGTCCCAGCCGCGGATGGCGCCGCCGGCGAGGCTGAGCTCGGGGTGTCCGACCACACGCGAGGGATCGAAGACCTGGGTGACGCCCAGGCCGTCGCAGGTCGGGCAGGCGCCCACGGGGGAGTTGAACGAGAACAGGCGCGGTTCGAGTTCCGGCAGCGAGTAATCGCACATCGGACACGAGAAGCGCGAGGAGAACAGCTGCTCCGTTGCCTTCTTGTCGTCCATGTCGACCAGGATCACGATGCCGTCGCCGAGGCGCAACGCCGTCTCGAACGACTCGGCCAGGCGCTGCTTGATGTCTTCGCGCGGACGGAAGCGGTCGATCACCGCTTCGATGGTGTGCTTCTGGCGCAGCGTCAGCGGCGGGACGGCGTCGAGGTCGTAGACCTCGCCATCGACGCGCGCGCGGACGAAGCCCTGGGCGCGCAGTTGCTCGAAGACCTGCACGTGTTCGCCCTTGCGCTCCCGGATGACCGGCGCGAGGAGCATCCAGCGCTTGTCCGGGTCAAGCGCCATGGCCGTGTCGACCATCTGGCTGACGGTCTGTGCTTCCAGGGCGATGCCGTGGGTCGGGCAACGGGGCGTACCGACGCGCGCATAGAGCAGGCGCAGGTAGTCGTACACCTCGGTGATCGTACCGACGGTGGAGCGGGGATTATGCGACGTGGACTTCTGCTCGATCGAGATGGCCGGCGAGAGGCCTTCGATCGTGTCCACGTCCGGCTTTTCCATCATCGAGAGGAACTGCCGCGCGTAGGCGGACAGTGACTCGACGTAGCGTCGCTGGCCTTCGGCGTAGATCGTGTCGAAGGCGAGCGAGGATTTGCCGGACCCGGACAGTCCCGTGATCACGATCAGGCGATCGCGGGGCAGGTCGAGGTCGATATTCTTGAGATTGTGCGTGCGGGCGCCGCGGATGCGAATGCTGTCCATGTGCCGACGTAAATGGGGGAAGTCGCTGACTATACCAAGGGTTTTCGGCCTTCATTCCGTATCGACCTTTGACAAGTCATCACATTTGTTATGCGGGACCGGAACCCTGCCGGATGTGGGTTACCCGGGCGGCCGCGCACGGCTACCATGACCCGGCCCCCGGGGAGGGGTCGAAGCCACCCATTCGAAGAGGAAGACACGCATGCGTAAGTGGACAGGGATCGCTGCCGGCCTGGTGCTGGCGGGTTGTGCGGGCCAGGCGCTGGCGGCGCCGCCCTCGGAGCAGCAGGTGCGCCAGCTGATGGACGCCGTCGGCATGGGCCGCATGCTCAGCCAGATGAACAGTCAGATGGCGGGCGTGATGCAGAACGCGTTGCCCTGCGTGCCGGCCAGCTACTGGCAGGGGTTCGTGGACGCCAACGCCACCAACCAGTTGATCGGGCGGATGGTGCCGGTCTATCAGAAGCATTTCACCGCCGAGGATATCGACGGCCTGCTCAAGTTCTACCGCTCGCCCCTGGGCCAGAAGGTGATCACGCAGATGCCGGCGACCATGGCCGAGGGCATGCAGATCGGCAAGCAATGGGGCCAGGAACGCGGCCAGCAGATGATCGCCCAGCTGCAGAGCCAGGGCACGCTGAACCAGCAGGGCCAGTGCCCGGCGGCCGGCGCGGCGGCCAAACCGGCCCCGGCACCCGCCCCGGCGGCGCCTGCGAAGAAGAAGTAGATCCGGCGGTCGGCTCCCGTGCCCGGTGGGAGCCGACCCTGTCGGCGATGCCAGTTCGCCAGATGTCAGCTAAGGCCATGTTTTCAAACCAATGTCTTCCCAGGGAGCCCGCGAGGACCCCTCCCGGCATTCCGCCCTTAACCAACTGATTGACCTTGCCTTTTAGGCCCCGCTATAATTCGCGATTCGCAACACCCGCAAGACCCTAAAAAGAACTACATAATCAGCAACAGGAAACAACCATGAGCTACGCAGTCATCAAGACCGGTGGCAAGCAGTATCGTGTGATGGCAGGCGAAATCCTGCGCGTCGAGCTGCTCCCCGCCGAAGTCGATTCCACCGTCCAGTTCGACCAGGTCCTCCTGGTGGGTGAAGGTGAGTCGATCACCGTTGGCGCCCCGCTGGTCGCCGGTGCCACCGTCAGCGCGAAGGTTCGCGCCCACGGCCGCGCCGATAAGATCCGCATCGTCAAGTTCCGTCGTCGCAAGCACTACAAGCGCACGCAGGGACACCGTCAGCATTACACCGAAATCGAGATCACGGGCATCAACGCCTGAGTCGCCGGAGGATATAAGTCATGGCACATAAAAAAGGCGTAGGTTCCAGCCGTAACGGCCGCGATTCGAACCCGAAGTACCTCGGCGTGAAGATCTACGGTGGCCAGGCTGTCGAAGCCGGTAACATCATCGTTCGCCAGCGTGGCACCAAGTTCCACGCCGGCGTGGGCGTCGGCCTCGGCCGCGACCACACCTTGTTCGCGCTGGTCGACGGCACCGTGTCGTTCAAGACCCGCGGCGAAAAGGGCCGCAAGTTCGTCGACGTCGTACAGGCGTAAGCCCCGTCCGACGCGATAGCGAAGGCCCCGCCATAGGCGGGGCTTTTCGTTTGTACGGCGGCATCATCTTCTATCCAGGTCATCTCCCATGAAATTCGTCGACGAAGCGCAAATCAGAGTCTCGGCCGGTGACGGCGGCAACGGCTGCGTTAGCTTCCGTCGTGAAAAGTTCATCCCCTTCGGCGGTCCCGATGGCGGCGACGGCGGCAGTGGCGGCTCGGTGTGGCTTGTCGCCGACGAGGGCCTCAACACCCTCGTCGATTTCCGCCACATGCGCTCGTTCAAGGCGCCGCGCGGGCAGGGTGGCATGGGCAGCCAGATGTACGGCAAGGGCGGCGACGACATCGAAGTCCGCGTCCCGGTCGGTACCGTGGTCACCAACGTCGACACCGATGAGGTCATTGGCGACCTCACCATGCACGGCCAGCGCCTCAAGGTGGCGCAGGGCGGACGCGGTGGTCTGGGTAATATCCACTTCAAGAGTTCGGTGAACCGGGCGCCGCGCAAATCCACGCCGGGCACGCCGGGCGAGGTGCGCGACCTGAAGCTCGAGCTTCGCCTGCTCGCCGACGTGGGCCTGCTGGGCTTCCCCAACGCCGGCAAGAGCACCTTCATCCGTGCGGTGTCGGCGGCGACGCCTCGCGTGGCGGACTACCCGTTCACCACCCTGCACCCGAACCTGGGCGTCGTGCGCATCGGGACGGACCAGAGCTTCGTGATCGCCGATATTCCCGGGATCATCGAGGGCGCGGCCGACGGCGCGGGCCTGGGCATCCAGTTTCTGCGACATGTTTCGCGCACCAGCCTGTTGCTGCACGTGGTCGACATCCGTCCGATCGACGGCTCCGATCCGGTGGACCAGGTGCGCGCCATCGAGCACGAACTGCAGCAATTCGACACCGAGCTGGTCGACCGGCCGCGCTGGCTGGTGATCAACAAGTCCGACGTGATCGACGACGAGGACGAGCTGAAGCGCGTGGTCGACGACATCGTGGCGCGCCTGGAATGGACGGCGCCTTGGTTCGTCGTTTCCGCCGCGGGCGAGATCGGCACGTGGGACGTGTGCCTGAAGGTGCAGCAGTTCTTCGATGCCGAGCGTGTCGCGCGCCGTGAGCGTACCGAGGCCGTGGACGATGTCCGCATGCGCGGCGAAGACTGAGCGCTGCCTCCTGAGACCATCGAGATACCGGTCGAGGCTGGGGGTGAACTGCTTTAGGGTGGGAGCCGACCCTGTCGGCGATGGGTGCTTGCGATAACCTTGCCCGCTGTCGCGGGATCGCCGACAGGGTCGGCTCCCACCAGGCAACAAAAAAGCCGGCGTAAGCCGGCTTTTTTGTGAACGGCGATGTCGCGCAGGCTTTACGCCAGGTCGCGGATCTTCGCGTTCAGGCGGCTCTTGTGACGAGCGGCCTTGTTCTTGTGGATGAGGCCGCGGGCAGCGTAGCGATCCATCACCGGCACGGCGACGGCGTACGCGCTGACTGCGCCAGCCTTATCCTTGGCGTCGATCGCTTTGACGACCTTCTTCAGTGCGGAACGCACCATGGAACGCGCGCTGACGTTGCGCAGACGGCGCTGCTCCGACTGACGCGCACGCTTCTTCGCGGACTTGATGTTGGCCAAGGTAAAGCTCCAGAGTTCGGTTGGTTTTAAAAAAGACGCTCATTTTGAAGCCAAAGACGGGTTGCGTCAATAGCTTAGCCCCCGCGCGAGCGGCTCGGCGGACGGGCAGGGCGCGCTGCCCTGGAATTTCCAGATGGCGGACTGTCCTCCGCCCCGGCGCCGCTGTCAAACTAGGGGTTTGCGCCAGGTGTCCCTCGTCCGGATGAAAACCCCCAGTCTCCTTCGCGGCATGCTCAGTTTCAGCGGCATGACCATGGTGTCCCGCGTGCTCGGCCTGGTCCGCGACATGGCGATCAACGCCTCGTTCGGCGCGAATGCCGCAACGGACGCCTTCTGGGTGGCTTTCCGCATCCCGAACTTCATGCGCCGCCTGTTCGCCGAAGGTTCTTTCTCGACCGCCTTCGTGCCCGTCTTCACGGAAGTGAAGGAAACCCGCCCCCACGAGGACCTGAAGCGGCTGATGTCACTGACCGCCGGTACCCTCGGCGGCGTGCTGCTAGTGGTGGTGGCCCTGGGCGTGATCTTCGCGCCGCAGGTGACGGCCTTGTTCTCGCCGGGTGCGGTCGAGACGCCGGAGAAGTTCGGGCTTACCGTGGACCTGCTGCGGCTGACCTTCCCGTTCCTCCTGTTCGTTTCGCTCACGGCCCTCAGCGGCGGCGCGCTGAACAGTTTCCATCGGTTCGGCCTGCCCGCGCTGACGCCGGTGATCCTCAACCTGTGCATGATCGCCGGCGCCTTGTGGCTCGCCCCGAAACTGCATACGCCGATCATGGCCATGGGCTGGGCGATCCTCGTGGCCGGCGCGCTGCAGCTGGTTTTCCAGATTCCCTCGTTGAAGCAACTGGACCTGCTCACGTTGCCGCGCTGGGGCTGGAGTTCGCCCGATGTGCGCCGGATCATGCGGCTGATGGTGCCGACCCTGTTCGGCTCGTCGGTCGCGCAGATCAACCTGCTGCTCGACACGGTGATCGCCTCGTTGCTCATCGCCGGTTCGCAGAGCTGGCTCTCGCAAGCCGATCGCTTCCTGGAACTGCCCCTTGGCGTGTTCGGCGTGGCCCTGGGCACGGTGATCCTGCCCTCGCTGTCGCGGCACCACGTGACCACCGACAAGGACGGGTTCTCGCGTGCGCTGGACTGGGGCCTGCGCACGACACTGCTGATCGCCGTACCGGCGATGTTCGGCCTGATGATTCTCTCGGTACCCCTCGTGGCGACGATCTTCCAGCACGGCCGGTTCACCGCGTTCGACACGAAGATGGCTTCCCTGTCGATTTCGGCACTGAGCTTCGGGCTCCCCGCGTTCGCCCTGGTCAAGGTCGTGCTGCCAGCCTTCTATGCGCGCAAGGACACCAAGACGCCGGTCCGCGCCGGTGTCGCGTCGCTGGTGGCCAACATGGTCTTCAACGTGGCCTTCCTGGCGCTGCTGTTCTTCCTCTGGGCGACGCCGGCGCAGAAGGCCGGATCGTGGATGGAGGCCATCGCCACCATTCCTGGCCTGCACATGGCGCTTGGCATGGCCAGTGCGCTGGCCAGCTATCTCAACCTTCTGCTGCTCTGGCGCTGGCTCGGCAAGGCCGGGGTATATCAGCGCCAGCCGGGCTGGGCTCGCCATCTGCTCCGCCTGGGTGTCGCCTGCGTGGTTATGGTGGCCGTGCTGCTCGCCGGCCTGTATGCCTGGCCGGAATGGAGCGAGGTCGAGAAATGGGAGCGCGTATGGCGTCTGGCGGTGCTCGTCGGCGCCGGTGGTGGCGCCTACGTCGGCACGCTGTTCGCCATGGGTTTCCGTCCGCGCGACCTCCGCGCCCGGTGAGTCGCCCGGCGTCGCATTGTGCGGCGCAACGGGGCGGCTATACTGGCCCGATGTCTTTTATTCCGCATCGATCCAGGGGCACCCGGGCATGACGCTGCGACTCCATCGCGATGTCGACGGCCCGTGCCTCGCACCCGAAGGCAGCGTGGTCGCGATCGGTGCCTTCGACGGACTGCACCTGGGCCACCAGGCGATCCTGTCGGAGGTGTGCCAGCGAGCCGCGGCGCGAGGCCTGGTCCCGGCGGTGATCACGTTCGAACCCTTGCCCCGCGCCTTCTTCTCGAAGGAGCCGGTGCCGCGTCTTTCCGGCGTGCGCGAGAAAGCCGAAGGCATGACGGCCGCGGGCATACGTGAGCTGCTCTCGCTGCGCTTCGACCTCGCCCTGACCGCGATGTCGGCCGAGGATTTCGTCCGCAAGGTGATCGTCGGCCGCCTGGCCGCGCGCGAGGTATGGGTGGGCGAGGATTTTCGTTTCGGCCATCGGCGCGGGGGCGATTTCACCCTCCTGCAGACGATGGGCGCCGAACTCGGTTTCACCGCTCATGCGGTGCCGCCGGTCCTGGTCGATGGCGAGCGCGTGTCGTCGTCCCGGGTGCGCACGCTCCTCGCCGAGGGCCGTTTCGACGAGGCCGCCCGGCTGCTGGGCAGGCCCTTCGTCATCGACGGCCATGTGGAGCACGGGCAGCAACTGGGGCGCACCCTTGGATATCCCACCGCCAACGTCCATCTCAGTGAACGGGTGAGCCCGGTCCATGGCATTTTCGCCGTGCGCATCGGTATCGGTGATGGCCCCTGCAGCTGGCCCGGCGTGGCCAGCCTCGGTTACCGGCCGACGGTGAACGAGGTGCGCGAGCCCTTGCTGGAGGCACACCTTTTCGATTTCTCCGGCGATCTCTACGGCCAGCGCATCGGCGTGGAGTTCGTGCGGAAGTTGCGCGACGAAGAAAAATTCGACGGCCTCGACGCCCTGACCGCGCAGATGCGCCAGGACGAGATCGCCGCCCGGCAGGCCCTTGGGATGAACCCCATACTTGTCGATGCCCCAGAAACCCACGGTTCCCAGCGATGACCCAGGATTACAAGAACACCATCAATCTGCCGCAGACGGCTTTCCCGATGCGTGGCGACCTGCCCAAGCGCGAGCCCGGCTGGCTGGCCACGTGGGAACGCGTGGGCCGGTATGCGCAGATCCAGGAGCACACGGCGGGACGCGACAAGGTGTTCGTGCTGCACGACGGTCCGCCCTACGCCAACGGCATGATCCACCTCGGCCATGCGGTGAACAAGGTGCTCAAGGACGTCGTGGTCAAGTCCAAGCTCATGGCCGGTTACCGCGCGCCTTACGTGCCGGGATGGGATTGCCATGGCCTGCCGATCGAGATCGCGATCGAGAAGAAATTCGGCAAGGCCGGCGACAAGCTCGACGCCGCCGCATTCCGGCAGAAGTGCCGCGAGTATGCGATGGCGCAGATCGACCTGCAGCGCGCCGACTTCAAGCGCCTGGGTGTCCTGGGCGACTGGGAAAAGCCGTATCGCACGCTCGATTTCACCTACGAGGCGGACATGATCCGCGCGCTGGCGCGCATCGTCGCCAACGGCCATGTCGTGCGTGGAGCCAAGCCCGTGTACTGGTGTTTCGATTGCGGTTCGGCGCTGGCCGAAGCCGAGATCGAATACGCCGACAAGACGTCGCCGGCGGTGGACGTCGCCTATGACGCCGTCGATCCCGTGTCGTTCGGCGCGTTGTTCGGCATCGCCACGGGCGACGCGAACATCGCCGTTCCCATCTGGACCACCACGCCGTGGACGCTTCCGTCCAGCCAGGCCGTATCGCTCGGCGGCGAACTCGAATACGCGCTCGTCGAAGGGCCGTCGCGTGATGGCAAGCCGTTGCTGCTGGTGATCGCCTCGGCGCTGGTCGAGAAGGCGCTGGCGCGTTACGGCGTGGAAACCGTGAACGTGCTCGGGCGCGTTCAGGGTGCGGTGCTGGAGAACCAGCCGCTGCGTCATCCGTTCTACGACAAGCACGTGCCGATCATCCTCGGCGACCACGTGTCCGACGAGGACGGTACCGGTGCCGTGCATACCGCGCCCGACCACGGTGCGGAAGATTTCGTCGTCGGCCAGAACTATGGCATCGGCACGCTCAACTATGTCGATGGCCGCGGTGTCTACCGCGCCGACCTGCCCCTGGCGGGCGATGTCTCATTCGCCGGCGTGCATATCTGGAAGGCGAACGACCAGATCGTCGACCTGCTGCGCGACCGTGGCGTGTTGCTCGCCTCGGCGAAGCTCACGCACAGCTACCCGCACTGCTGGCGGCACAAGACGCCGGTGATCTTCCGCGCCACGCCGCAGTGGTTCATCGGCATGGAGCAGGCCGACCTGCGCCGCACCGCGCTCACGTCGATCAAGGCCGTGCGCTGGGTGCCCGGCTGGGGCGAAGAACGCATCGCCGGCATGGTCGAAGGTCGCCCGGACTGGTGCATCTCGCGCCAGCGCACCTGGGGCGTGCCGATCACCCTGTTCGTCGACAAGAACACGCACGACCCGCATCCGGATTCCGTCGAGCTGATGGAGAAGGTCGCGCGGAAGGTCGCGCTGGAAGGCATCGACAGCTGGTTCTCGCTCGATCCGCGCGAACTGCTCGGCGACGATGCGGACACCTACGAGAAAGTCACCGACGTCCTCGATGTCTGGTTCGATTCCGGTGTCAGCCATTTCGCCGTCGTGGGAGCTCGCCCCGAACTGCAGGCCGGCGACGCCAGCGAATACAAGGTGATGTACCTGGAAGGTTCCGACCAGCACCGCGGCTGGTTCCAGTCCTCGCTGCTCACCTCGGCGGCGATCCACGGCCGCGCACCTTACGACCATGTGCTGACCCACGGCTTCACGGTAGACGCGCAGGGCCGCAAGATGTCCAAGTCGCTGGGCAACGGCATCGAGCCGCAGGACATCATGAAGACCCTCGGCGCGGACATCCTGCGCCTGTGGATCTGTTCGACCGACTACCGCAACGAGATGTCGCTTTCGGACGAGATCCTGAAGCGCGTGGCGGACACGTATCGACGCATCCGCAACACCGCGCGCTTCCTGCTCGGCAACCTCGATGGTTTCGACCCGGACAAGCACCTGCTCGCCACCGACGCCTGCCTCGATCTCGATCGGTGGGCGGTGCGCCAGGCGGCGGATACGCAGGCGGCGATCGTGGCTGCGTACGAGCGCTACGATTTTCCCGAGATCGTCCAGCGCGTGCAGAACTTCTGCACCAATGAACTCGGCGCGCTGTACCTCGACATCACGAAGGACCGCCTCTACACGATGCCGACGGACAGCCGCGGCCGGCGCAGCGCGCAGAGCGCGATGTACCGGATCCTCGAGGCGATGGCCCGGTGGCTCGCGCCGATCGTCAGCTTCACCGCTGAAGAAATCTGGGCGCACATGCCGGGTTCGCGCAGCGAGTCGGTGCTGTTCGAGACCTTCTACGAAGGGCTCGACGTCCGCCAGGACGCCGACGCTCGAGGCTGGTGGTCGACCCTGCTGGCGGTCCGCGAGACGGCGTCGCGCGTGTTGGAGGGGATGCGCAAGGAAGGCCAGATCGGTGCCTCGCTCGATGCCACCCTGACGATCCACGCCGACCTCGCCACGCAGACGGCGCTGGCCGAATCGGCATCCGAACTGCGTTTCTTCTTCATCACCTCGGAAGTGACCCTCGCGCCGCTGGAAGGCCGTCCGGCCTCCGCCGAGCGCGTGGAGCTGGACGGCGCCGAGGTGTATGTGTCAACGGCGGTCAGCGAGGCGGTCAAGTGCATCCGCTGCTGGCACCATCGTCCAGATGTCGGTGTCGACCCGTCCCATCCGGAGATCTGCGGCCGCTGCGTGGAGAACGTGACGGGGCAGGGCGAGGACCGCCGCTGGTTCTGACCGGCGGCCCCGCCACCCAACCCCCGACTCGAATGGCTCCCGACGCATGACCGTACGCCCCAAACCCAACGCGCTGTCCTGGCTCTGGCTCGCCGCCGTGATGATCGTGCTCGACCAACTGACCAAGTGGTGGGCGCTGACCGCCTTGCAGCCGGCCGAGACGCCGCACCCGGTGATTCCGGGCATCCTCAACTGGACGCTCACCTTCAATACCGGCGCCGCGTTCAGCTTCCTGGCCGACAGCGCCGGGTGGCAGCGCTGGTTCTTCGTTCTGCTGGCGGCCGTCATCAGCGGCACGCTGGGCGTGTGGCTGTCGCGGACGCCGCGCCACGACTGGCGTACGGCGGCGCCGCTGGCGCTGATCGTGGGCGGCGCGCTGGGCAATGTGATCGACCGCGTGCACGCGGCCAAGGTCACCGACTTCATCCAGGTCTACCTGGGCAGCTACCCGTTCCCGGTGTTCAACGTGGCCGATTCCGCCATCAGCGTGGGTGCCGCGGCCCTGATCGTGTTCAGCCTGTTCAGCGGCTCGCCCAAGCCCGCCCCCCGCTGACGGCGGAATGGGGGGCGCGACAAAGGGGTGGGAAGCGCGCTGGCGCGCGACTGAGCTTGCAGTAGACCCGATCGCGCGCCAGCGCGCTTCCCACCAACACTGTTTCCATCCCGGATCGTTCCCATCTGTGGCTAGGTGGTTCCCCATCGGGAGATGGTTGGATTTCAGCGCGACTTAAGGGACGCGGAGGGCGCTCGTGCGATAATCGCCGGGTTCCGGCGCTTCCTGGCGCCAAAGCCCTATTGCCACGGCCCTATGGCCACGAGGTCCCCTTGGATATCCTCCTCGCCAATCCCCGCGGTTTTTGTGCCGGCGTCGATCGCGCGATCGCCATCGTCGAGCGTGCCCTCGAATCCTACGGCGCGCCCATCTACGTACGCCACGAGGTGGTGCACAACCGTTACGTCGTCGAGCGCCTGCGCGCCGACGGCGCGATTTTCGTCGACGAACTCGACGAGGTGCCCGATGGCTCCACGGTGATCTTCAGTGCCCATGGCGTGCCAAAGGCCGTGCGTGAAGAGGCCGACCGCCGCCACCTCAACGTGTTCGACGCCACCTGCCCGCTGGTGACCAAGGTGCACATGGAAGTGGCGCGCCTGGGGCGCGCCGGCCATGACGTCGTCCTCATCGGCCACGCCGGCCATCCGGAGGTCCAGGGCACGATGGGCCAGTGGAACCGTACCAATGCCGGTCACATCTATCTCGTCGAATCGGTCGAGGATGTCGCCGAACTGGCGCCTTCGCAGCCGGACAAGCTCGCCTTCGTCACCCAGACGACCCTCTCGGTCGACGACACCATCGCCATCATCGGCGCCCTGCGCGCCAAGTTCCCCAGCATCGAGGGGCCGCGCAAGGACGACATCTGCTACGCGACGCAGAACCGCCAGGATGCCGTGCGCCGTCTCGCCGACGCCGTGGATCTCGTCCTGGTGGTGGGTTCGGTCAACAGTTCCAATTCGAACCGCCTGAAGGAACTGGCCGAGAAGCAGGGCGTCACCTCGTACCTGATCGACGGCGCCGAGCACATCCAGCGCGGCTGGCTGGAAGGCAAGACCCGCGTCGGCGTCACCGCGGGTGCCTCGGCCCCGGAAAAAGCTCGTCCAGGAAGTGATCGCCCGCCTGCAATCCTGGGGTTCGGGCAGCGTGCGCGAGCTGGATGGCGAGGCGGAAAACATCACGTTCGCCCTGCCCAAGGAGTTGCGCATGGCCGGCTGAGGCTTGCGCCGACTGCCAAGCTTCCCTAGAATTCCGCTTCTCGCCGGAATAGCTCAGTTGGTAGAGCGCGTCATTCGTAATGATGAGGTCGTAGGTTCGATTCCTATTTCCGGCACCAGCGCCTTTCTCCCGGACTGCCGACGAGCGGTCCCGGAGGACACAAAAAAACCCGCGCCAGCGGGTTTTTTTGTGTCTGTCGTAAAGAGCATCGCCGACAGGGTCGGCTCCCATCAAGCATCGCCGGCAAAGTCGGCTCCACCAGCTTGTGGCTACCTGGCCGGATTGTGGCTACCTGGTGGGAGCCGACCCTGTCGGCGATTCGGCGACTACGGAGCGTGATCCGCCGCGTTATCGTTGAACTGCTTGAAGAGTCCCGCGTAGCTCCCGTTAGCCTCGGCGAAACGCAGCGGTTTCACGCGCTCAACGAGGATCTCCGTCGCGTCCGGCGTGCTCTCGATCAGACGCATCGTCTCTTCGATGAACGCATCCAGCGGCATCGCGTTGGGATCGCTCTTCTGCCGCTCACCCATCAGTTCGGTCTGCACATAGGGCGGCACCAGTTCCAGCACCTGCACCGAGGTGTCCTTCAGCTGGTAGCGCAGCGTTTCCGAATACGAGTGGATCGCCGCCTTGGTCGCGCAATAAGTCGGTGCGACGGCGAACGGAAGGAAGGCCAAGCCGGAAGACACCGTGACGATGCTCGCCTTCGGCTGCGCCAGCAGATGATCGATCAGCGCCGCGTTCAGCCGGATCGGCCCCAGCAGGTTGGTGGTGATGGTGGCTTCGGCGGTATCGGTGGTCCCGTCCGTCAGCCGTTCCGGACGCATGATCCCCGCATTGTGGATCACCACGTTGAGGGCCGGAAAGTCCTTGCGTAGCTGCGCGGCGAAGCGCTGGATCGCCGCGGGGTCCTCGATGTCCAGCACGGCCGACTTCATGCCCGGATTGGCTGAGGTGGTCGCATCGAGCACGCTCTGCCGGCGCCCCGCGATGACGACCTGGTTGCCGCGTGCGTGGAAGGCTTCCGCCAGCGCCCGGCCGATGCCCGAGCCGCCGCCGGTGATGAGGATCGTGTTGCCTGTGATGTTCATGGGAACCTCGTAGGAGAAAGGGTAGGAATAGGCTAGGCCGGACACGATCCTATGGAAAGTAGGCGCCGAAAAGTTCCATACTTACTGACTGGGAAGTATGGAGCGCGGACATGCCCGCCAAGACCAAGAAGATCTACGACGAACCCTGCCGTGTATTGGGCGAGCCTTACACCGATCCGGAACTCGACGTCCTGGTGCGGGGGATCATCGAGCGCGTGGCCGATCGCTGGACCATGCTCACGCTGGAAGTGCTGGCGGAACACGGCCGCCTGCGTTTCGGCCGTCTGGCCGACCTTATCGGCGGAGTCAGCCAGAAAATGCTGACCAAGACCTTGCGCCAGATGGAGGCCGATGGATTGGTCACGCGCACGGTGTATCCGGTGGTACCGCCGCGCGTGGAATACGAACTCACCGAGATCGGCCTGAGCCTCGGCGCCGCCTTTTGCAGCGTGTGGTTGTGGGCGGAAAAGCATCGCGCGGAGATCGAGGCGGCGCGTGCCGCCTATGAGAAGCGCGCCGCCGACGAGGACTAGTTGCGGCGGCGGCCGGATAGGCCGAGGATGCCGCATGGACCATCCCACCGAACCTGTCGTCCTCACCGCGCGCCTTCGCCTCGACCGCCTTCTTCCTGCGGATGCGCCGCATCTGTATGCGTATCGCGGCGACGATGCCGTAGCCCGTTACCAGGGCTGGAAGCCGGCGAGCCTTGATGACGCGGAGGCTTTCATTGCGAAGCAGGCCGTCCAGCCGTTCGCGACACCCGATAGCTGGTTCCAACTCGCCATCAGGGAAAGGGAGTCCTCCGAACTTCTCGGCGACCTCGGCATCCACTTTCCCGTGTCCGCCGCTGAGGCGATCGAGTTCGGCGTTTCGCTCAGGCCCGAACGGCAAGGCCGGGGCTATGCCCGCGAGGCCATGGCCACGGCACTCGGCCTCGCGTTCGGCGGCTGGGGCTACCGGCGGGCCATCGCCTCGGTCGATCCGCGAAACGTCGCCAGTATCGCCTTGTTGCGTTCACTCGGCTTCCGCCAGGAGGCGCACCATGTTGAAAGCTATTTCTTTCGCGGTGAATGGGTCGATGACGTCGTCTTCGCCTTGCTCGCGCGTGAATGGCCGCGTCAGGGCTGAGGAAAGGCTACGAGCGATGCGCTACGTCCGCGTCTACGTCATGCAACCGCCGCAATCCGGTGCCGAATGGGCGGTGCGGGTGGATGCGGAAAAACCGGTGCGTTTCGAACAGGAGCGCGACGCGTTGTCCTATGCGCTGCGCCAGGCGCGGGCGCATAGCGCGGGGGGAGCATCCGTGGAATTGCGCATCGAGGACGACCACGGACACTGGCGCAGCATGGCGCTCTGAGCCTAGACGGCGGCAAGGCGAGCCATGGCCGCCGCGCTGGGTGGCGCAAGGTGGAGCAAGTGCGCATCCGGCAAGTAGCGCCAGTCGCTCAAGCGACGGGGCAGGCGGGCGTCGGGATGATCGGCACGAAGCGCGTGCACCGCTTCTTCGGCACTGTCGTAGCGACCGACTTCGCGATCGCCATGGAGGGCGCGCCAGCGGCGGCCGTGGCGAACGATGCGGAAGGGGACATCCGCCGAGGTGAAAACATACTGCGCGAGCACGGGAGGAACTCCTTTCTTAGCCCGCTCATTCTCACCGCGATTCCGTGACCGCTTCGTTATAGGGATGCGACGCCGGCGTGTCGGCGATTCGCGCGGCGTCGCGTGGGAATGCTTACTTGGGCGCTTTCGCCGGAACGAACGGCGAGACCGGATCGCTGGCCGGGAAGGTCTCTTCCAGGGCATGGTCCTGGTTTTCGTCGGCGTGTTCCTTTCTGGCCTTCTTCTCGCGTTCTGATTCCGGATGCTTCGGCTGGTTGTGGTCGGGGTGTTTGACGTCCTGGCGGTCGTGGTTCATGGCTGGGCCTCCCGTGGTGGGTGGTCACCATGGAGCACTGTCGGCCGTGAATATCGGGTGGCGGGCGAGTGGATGCCGCTTGTCGGAATAATCCGGCCGAATGTCGGCTATCGCTGGCGTTCTGTTCAGTTTTGGTTACTGTTACGCGGTCGGAATGGTTTTTGGGGGAGCCAGCGTGATTCACGTCCCGTCGCCGCGCGTCCAGCGCGGCGTATCGATGATTGAGGTATTGGTCGCAGTGCTGATCTTTACGATCGGCCTGATCGGTCTTGGCGGCCTGTTGATCACGGCAACCAAGTCGAATGTCTCAGCTTACTTCCGCACGCAGGTGACCTTCCTGGCCAACAACATGGCCGATCGCATGCGGGCCAATCCCCTGGGCCTGTGGAACGGCAACTACGATTCCGCGACTTACCCAATCACCGGCACCGCGCCGGTCTGCGATGCGACCGCGGGCTGTACCCCGGCGCAGGTGGCGACCCGCGATCAGATTGTCTGGAGCCAGCAACTTACCGCCTCCCTGCCTGCTGTCGGGCCAACGAGCATCAATTGCGTGAAAGCAGCTAACGATCCCACTGCCCAATACGCCATGCGTCCGCCCTACAGCGGAACCTGCACGATGACCGTCACCTGGGCGGAGCGGGGTCTTACGGGCGGCGACGACAAGGTGACAGCGGGCAACTTGCAATCCTTTACGTGGGTGTTCCAGCCATGAGCGCTTTTCGTCCTTTCCAGCGCAGCCGCGGCGTCACTCTGGTCGAATTGATGGTGGCGATGGTGCTCGGCCTGATCGTGGCCGGGGGTATCGTTACCGTTTTCATGTCCACCTCGTCGAGCAACCGGGCCCAAACCCAGTTGGCGCGCCTGCAGGAGGAGGGCCGTTACGCAGTGACGCGCATTGCTGACGACTTGAAGATGGCAGGTGCGCAGTACTGCAGCAGCACTGGCGGCCTTGCCCAGGTCGCGGCCGCGAGTGGCCTGGCGTTGGACGCTCTGCGTACGCCACGCGTACTCGCCAAAAACCTGACGTTCCCGCAAAACACCACGCCATGGGGTGCTCCGTACCCGGTGACGCCGACCGCTCCGTATAATTTACCCTCCTTCTTCTACATGCGTGGCTTCGAGTGCACGAAGACCGCGTGCACGCCGAGCAGCCCTCCCGTCGCGGCCGACGGCGTGCCCGTCATGGGCGATCAAGTGGGCAACCGTGTGAAAGGCGCGGCCGTTCTCCAACTGCGCTACATCGATGCAGGGCGGGGCTGGGCTATTGGTGGTGCCAGCACCATCGTTTCAGCGAACGGCCTTATCAGTTCCATCCACATCGTGCCCAAGGCTGGCGAGCCATCCTTGTCGGATGTCGTCAACAACGAAATGATGATGTTGGCGGATTGCTCGACAGCGCAGATATTCCAGACCACGGGTAATCCTGACTTCGTGCCCGTAGGCACGGCGGGCAACTTTTCGGCGCCTCGCGCCTTGGTGCCACAGTCGGCACCGCGGTTTTTCCGCTTGAAGACCGATTTTCGCACGATCACTTACTTTCTTCAGGTGGTAAGCGACGACGGTACCGCCACGGGTGCGAAGACCGGCGCCTTGATGCGCTGTGACAGCGGCCAGACACCCGCCTGCCAGGAACTCGTGCGAGGCGCCGAACGGCTCGATTTTACCTACGGTATCGAGGACTCAGGCGGCTTGATGCGTTATCTCACGGCAACGCAAGTCGACTCGCGGGCAGGCAATACCATCCCTTGCCCGGCGGGTCCTCCTGACGCGACCTCTGCGGACCAGGGCTGCTTATGGCGAGCCCTGAAGACGGTGGAGGTCAACATCCTCATGGATGGGCAGCAACCGCTTTACACCTTGCAGACGCCCGAATTGGCTTATGCGTACACGCCCGAAGGAATTCCCACGCCTCAGGCCCCAACCGCACGAGGCACCAATGGGGTCGCGCCTTCGGATCAGGGTTTCGCGGACCAGATGCTACGCCGTCAGTTCGGAACGGTGGTCATGATGCGCAACTACAACCCGTAACAGGCGAGAGCAAACGCCATGAAACGATCCACTCCCTCCGTGCGTTTCCACGCGCCTTACCGCCAGCGTGGCGTGGTGCTCGTCGTGGCGCTCATTTTCCTGTTGCTCGTGACCATGCTTGCCGTCAGCGCATCCGGTACGTCGATGCTGCAGCAACGACTGGCAGGTGGCCAACGCAACGCACAACTCGCACTGTGGAGCGCTGAAACCGCGATTCGCGGTGCGGAATGGCGGCTGTGGCGCGCCAGCTCGGACGCAGCCACGCGCATGCAATGCGGCAACGGCGCGCTTTCCAATTGTTATGACTACGACCCAGATCCGCCGACTACGTCAAAGGCTCTGCTGTTCCGAAACGCCTCTGGCTGGGTCACGGACGGCGCTACGAAGTACGACGCCGTCGACCTGACACAGGCCAGTTCGGACCAGACGTTTGCGCTAGGCAGCAACCCCTACTACATCATCGAAGATCTCGGCCTCGAACTGCCACCGAATTCGGGCCTACAGCATGAATCGGGGTCCACGGGCTCCACGGGCGTGGGATATACGAGCACGAACCGGCACCTCTACCGGATTACCGCTCGTGGCATGGGAAACAACCAGAACGCGATCCGTGTCATTGAAACCACCTTCGCCGCGAAGAGCGACTGACCTCATGAACGCATCTCAACCACTTCGTCGTTTCGGTGCGTTTCTTGGAGCGCTAACCATCTGCGTGCTTGCCGCGCCCATGGCGACGTCACAAGCACAGACAACGACCACGTACTACACGACCGACCTCAGTACGGCCCCGCCGGATCTTACGGTAGCGGTAGCGCCGAACATCGCAGTCACCTTTGATGATTCCGGCTCGATGGGCGCATCGAACCTTCCGGATACGTTGGACGGTTCCACCGGCCAGTATTATTACTATTCTTCCAATTCGAACTCGCAGTACTACAACCCGAATATCACATACACGCCGCCGCTACAGGCGGACGGCCAGACGCCTTTCACCACGTATCCCTATACGGCGGCGCCTCGTGACGGCATATGTGCGACGCTTGGTACCTGCACGGCCAACATCGTGAATCTAAGTACCGCTTTTCGCACGGGCTTCTACACGATTACCTCGTCAGGCGTGGGCGCTAACAGCATGGGCTCCACCGTTAGTAGCGTCATCGCGGGTGGTCAGAGCGGCGGGTTCTACTACGACTGCCCGATAGTCAACAGCAATACGAATTGTGCGATTCGGTTGATGTCGGCCTCCACGGTGACCGACGCACAGAGACAGAACTTCGCCAATTGGTACTCCTACTACAGAACGCGCAATCTGATGACGCGGTCGGCCCTTGCAAACGTCTTCGCAGGCTTGGGCACCAGCATCCGAGTCGCATTCCAGAACTTGAACAATACGAAGTATTGGCTCACGCCGGGTACCACCACGTTCGATGCCTTTAGTGGGACGGCGCGCAGTTCGTTTTTTACGTGGTTGTACCAAATCGGATCGAGCGGTGGCACGCCTAGCCGAGTCGCTATCGAGCGCGCTGGCGCCATCTTCAAGTACGGCCAGGGCGTCACGGGCAACACCAATCCTTACTGGGAACCCAATGTAGGCCCCAATTCTGCAGGCATGGAGTTATCCTGCCGCCTGAACTACAGCCTTCTCGTGACTGACGGTTACTGGAATGGCGACGATCCTGGGAAAAGATCTCCCACAGCGCGCACGGCAGTCACCTTGCCGGATGGTACGTCGTACAGCGGGGCAACCAATGGCGACGCGGTTTCCAAGATTTTCTGGAACGTGCCGGCCACTACATATTCGACCCTGTCGGATCTGGCCTTCTATTACTGGGCGACCAATCTGAGGCCCGATTTCACGAGTGGGGGCAAGCCGAAACTCGATGTGCCGCCGTCCTTTACCGACTATACCGATCAGAATGGCAAGCCCGTCAACTGGGACGGTACCGGCACGCCGCCCGTATCGCTCTTCTTCAACCCGAAGAACGATCCTGCGACGTGGCCGCACGTAGTGCAGTACATGATCGCGTTGGGCATCGACGGCTCGCTCGACTTCGACGGCGATTATGCGGCTTTGCGTGCGGGCACGAAGGGATGGCCGACGCCGACCGGCACAGGTAACGGGGACCTTACCGACATCGACGATACGTGGCACGCCGCCGTCAACAGCCGCGGCCAATACTTCAGCGCTCGTGATCCGGATAGCTTGGCGAAGTCGCTCGTGCAATTGTTGAATCGTATTATCTCGCGTACGAGTTCGGCAGTAGCGGGCGCGTTGAGCAGCTCTGTCCTCACCGGTAATGGCGTCACCTACCTCACCGGCTTTGACAGTTCGAACTGGAGCGGTTCGCTCGTCGCGGCTCTCGTCGACGCCAACGGCACGATTGGCAAGCAGATCTGGAGCGCGGGCGACTTGTTGACGACCCGCGCCAAGGCGGGCGACTCGCGCGTCATTCTTACCAGTACGTCACCCGGTAAGGGCGCGGGCGCCGCGTTCCAATGGACGTCGATCTCGACCGCTCTGAAGGCCATCGATGGAACCAACTTCACCGACGCCAACGGCGCTAGCAAGATCGCTTACTTGCGCGGTGATAGCAGTCTGGAAGGCACAACCTACCGTAGACGGACCTCCACATTGGGCGCGATCGTGAACTCCCAATCCGTCTATGTCGCCTTTCCTGCCAGTGGCTACTCGGATACGTTCGCCACGGGGGCTCCCGAGTCGGCGCGTGATGCGCAGGGAAACCTCTTGTACAGCTACGAAAAATTCGCCAACGATCACGCAAAGCGCGCTCCAACGGTCTACGTTGGCGCCGACGATGGTATGTTGCACGCGTTTGACGCCACGACCGATACCACACCGGCCGACTCTGTCGATGTCACGCCCTCACCCGGTCGCGAGCGCTGGGCCTACGTGCCCTATTCCGTCTATAACAAGCTGAACTATCTGACCCCCGTCAGTAATTTCACTCTCGTTCCGACAGTCGACGCGACGCCAGTGACGCGCGATGTTTTCTTCAGCACCGGGACCAAGGGCTGGCACACGATTCTCGTGGCGGGTCTGCGGCTCGGGGGGCGTGGGGTCTATGCATTGGACATTACCGATGCTTCGGCCAGTGAAGCCGATCCCGGTAGTAAGGTGCTCTGGGAGTTCAGCAATCAGACAGTCGACACGAACGGTAACAAGGTGGGCGCAAATCTTGGCTACACCTATGGCAAGCCAAATGTAGGCCGCCTCGCCAACGGAAAGTGGGTCGTCCTCGTACCGTCGGGATATTTTCCCTCGAGCAACTCGGGCGAACCTTATAAGACAGAGTCCGCGAACGATCCGGCTGCAGCGCGCAAACAGAGCTCGTTGTTCGTGCTCGACGCGCAGACCGGAGCAGTTATCCGCGAGCTCGTCACGCCCACGACAGCCACCGGCGTGTCCGGAAATATCGTGAGCTATGGACTCAGTTCGCCAGTGCTCGGCGATTATAACAACGACCAGATCGATGACGTGGCGTTTGCGGGCGACCTGAACGGCAACCTTTGGCGGTTCGATCTCTCGAATGCCAATCCTTCACAATGGAGTGTGTCCCTGGCGTTCTATTCGTCTTCGCAGGGCAAACGGCCGATTACGGTGATGCCCCGTTTGTTCGCAGATCCCGCTTCTTCTTATTTCATGGTCGTGTTTGGCACGGGCAAGTATCTGGGTGGCAGCGACAATACGATCGATACCTCGACGGTGACGCAATACGTCTACGGTATTCGTGACCGTGGCCCGGGAAGCACGGCCCCTGTCATCGAGGGCTCGACGAAAATGGTGGAGCAGCTGTTAACGGAGGTTGGCGACATCCGCGGCCTTACGCAAAATGCCGTGCCGGCAGTAGATGCAAACAACAATCCCTATGGTGGCTGGTTCATCAAGCTATTCACCGGCAGTTCGACGAACCAGACCAACAAGGGCGAGCGTGTGGTGGTCGATGCCACGGCGCTCTTCGATAGTGGCAGGGCGATTATCACTACGCTGCTGCCAGGTAATACTGACCCGTGCGAGCCTGTGCGCAAAGGTGCCATTCTCGTGATCGATGCTGCAACCGGCGGCGCGGCGAGCGGTGTGAGCGTTGGCGCAGCCAACCTGGGGGCGGGTTATGTGCAGGCCGGCGCGCGCGTGAACAACGTACCTATCTCCGGCTCGCTACCGGCCGCTACCGGCGTCGGCGGCGGGAAGATCGCGCTGCCCGGTCTCACCATCACGGATGCCGCAGGCAACACGTCTACCTTCAACATCGGCGATGCCGTCTGGCGTCGTCGCTCCTGGCGGGAGTTGAACAATGTGCAATGATCGGACTAGGTCGTACTTCAAGCGATGGGACAGCACCGGCCGAGGCTTCACTCTCATCGAATTGATGATCGTGGTCGCCGTCATTGCGGTTCTGGCCCTCATCGCGTTGCCCTCGTATACGCGCTACACGTTTCGCGCCCGGCGCGGAGAGGGACAGGAGTTACTATTGCGATTGGCCAACGCGCAAGAGCGTTATTATGCTACCTACAACAAATACGCCTCCGATCCTGTCACCGACCTGAAATTCGCATCGAACAAGAGCGCTGGCGGGTACTATCAGATTAGTATCGGCCAGCTGGCTGGCACCACCATGGCCACGGGGTACGTCGCTACCGCGACGGCGATTTCAACGCAAGCCAAGGATTCCTGCGGAAATCTGACCATCGACTCGCGAGGGACTAAATCGCAGACCGGCTCAGCGACCACCAATGGACGTTGCTGGTGATGCGGCCATGACGATCCGAAAGATCAAGGGCTTCACGATCCTGGAGTTGATGGTCACGCTGACCGTCCTCGGGGTATTGATGGCTATCGCAGTGCCTTCTTTTCGCGGCACGATGCGGCGCGCACGCGTCAGCAACGCCGTTAACACGATGGTGGGCGACATGCAGTTCTCACGATCGGAAGCCGCGACGCGACGTCAGTTCGTCTCGATCTGTCGAAGCGCGGATGGGAAGACGTGCGCTCTTAGTGGACCAGACTATGACGTTGGCTACCTGATGTACGCTTATGACGCGTCGGCCGCTGGGGCCAACCAGGTGTACGACGCGACAAAACACACTCTACTGCGTACGACGCCAAGCACGACCGATGTTTCGATTCAGGCTACCGACGCGAATATTGTCACGTTCGGACAGACGGGCCTGCCGGTGGCAAACGGCACCAGGACGTCGATGCAGTTCGTGTTTTGCGCGCGAGCGCCTGGGAAGACCAGTGGGGCAGGTTTAAACAACAACGAGAGCCCTGGGTCACGGGTGACCTTGGGAGTGTCTGGCTCCCTGGTGAACACTAAGTTGGCAAGCAGCGCGAACTGCATGCCGACAGGGTGACGCGGGTGATTGACCCGCTTCCAGACAGACATTATGATACCCCGCTCGATGGGCGGTTAGCTCAGCGGTAGAGCACTGCCTTCACACGGCAGGTGTCACAAGTTCGATCCTTGTACCGCCCACCATCGAATCCTGAAGACCCGGCCACGCGCCGGGTTTTCTTTTGGGTCATACCATGGTTTCCGGGGCTAAAATGCGCCGGCTCACCCAGCGGACACCGCCATGCACGAAGCCCTTGCCGACCTCCACCTGTTGACCCTCACGCCCTGGAAGATCATCGGTCTCCTGGGCACGCTGCTCTTCACCGCGCGCTGGTTCGTCCAGTTCTATGCGACCCGGAAGAACAAGAAGGTCACCGTTCCGATGTCCTTCTGGTACCTGTCGGTCAGTGGCAGCGTGCTGACCCTGGCTTACTTCATCTGGGGCAAGAACGATTCCGTTGGCATCATTCAGACGGCTTTTCCGATGATTGTGTCGTTTTACAACGTGTTCGCGCATTTGAAGCATCGCGAGCGCGGGGAGACGGTGAAGCCGGGTGGGCCGGAGGAGACTTGAGCCTGGGATCGGGTGATGGTTCGGCGAGCAGCCGATCGCCGCTTAAGCGGCTTCCCACCCGAAGGTAGGTTCAGGGGCTTCCCAGCAGTGGCGACCTACCCTAAGGCGGGAGCCGTCTTCAGTCGGGGTCGTAGTCGAGGTAGGGGGCTAGCCAGCGCTCGGCTTCGCGGCGTTCCCAGCCCTTGCGACGGGCGTAGTCCTCGACCTGTTCGCGACTGACCCGGCCGACCACGAAATACTGGCTGTCGGGGTGGGAGAAATACCAGCCGGACACGGCGGCCGTGGGGTACATGGCGAAGCTGTCGGTGAGCTGGATCGTCGTGTGTTCGGTGGCTTGCAGCAGGTCGAACAACGTCCGCTTTTCCGAATGCTCCGGACAGGCGGGATAGCCTGGGGCCGGGCGGATGCCGCGGTACCGCTCCGCGACCAGGGCGTCATTATCCAGGGCCTCGTCGGGCTGGTAGCCCCAGAACTCCTTGCGCACGCGTTCGTGCATGCGTTCGGCGAAGGCTTCCGCGAGACGGTCGGCGAGAGCCTTGAGCAGGATCGACGAGTAGTCATCGTGCACCGCCTCGAAGCGCGCCACATGCTCGTCGATGCCGATGCCCGCGGTCACGGCGAAGCCGCCGATCCAGTCCTGTACACCGCTGTCCTTTGGCGCGACGAAATCCGACAGGCAGAAGTCTGGACGATCCGCGGGCTTGTCCACCTGCTGGCGCAAGTGGTGCAGGGTGGCCATCGCCTTGCGCTTGCCGGTGCCCGCGTCGGCGTAGACCTCGATGTCGTCACCCGACTGCGCGGCGGGCCAGAAGCCGATCACGCCCTTGGCCGTGAGCCACTTCCCGGCGATGAGCTTGTCGAGCATCGCTTGCGCATCGTTGTAGAGCTCGGTGGCCTGCGGCCCGACGATCTCGTCGTCGAGGATGGCCGGGAACTTGCCGGCAAGCTCCCATGCGTTGAAGAACGGCGACCAGTCGATATAGCCGCGCAATTCGGCGAGGTCGTAGTCGTCGAACACCGTGATGCCGGGCACGCGTGGCGCGGGCGGCGTGTATGCCTGCCAGTCGCCCGTGTAGCGCTGGGCGCGGGCCTTCGAAAGGGGCACCAGTTGCTTGCCCGCGCCGCGGCTCTTGTGGCGGTCGCGCACCTCCGCGTACTCGGCGCGCACCTTGGTCATGAACTCGTCGACGAGGTCCTTGCTGACCAGCGACTGCGCGACGCCGACGGCTCGTGACGCGTCCTTCACCCACACGGTGGGGGACTTGTAATGCGGCTCGATGCGCAGCGCGGTGTGCGCGCGCGACGTCGTCGCGCCGCCGATCATCAGCGGCACGCGGAAATCCTGCCGCTCCATCTCGCGAGCGACCTGGCTCATTTCTTCCAGCGAAGGCGTGATCAGGCCGGAGAGGCCGATGATGTCGGCGTTCTCGGCGCGCGCGGTATCGAGGATCTTCTGCGTCGGCACCATCACGCCGAGGTCGATTACCTCGAAGTTGTTGCACTGGAGCACCACGCCGACGATGTTCTTGCCGATGTCGTGGACGTCGCCCTTGACCGTGGCGAGCACGATCTTGCCGTTATTCTTGCCGGCATCGCCGGAACGCAGCTTCTCTTCCTCGATATAGGGAATCAGGTGCGCCACGGCTTTCTTCATCACGCGCGCGGATTTCACCACCTGGGGCAGGAACATCTTGCCGGCGCCGAACAGGTCGCCCACCACGTTCATGCCGGCCATCAGAGGCCCCTCGATCACGTCGAGCGGGCGCCGTGCGACCAGGCGTGCCTCTTCCGTGTCCTCCACCACGAACTGGTCGATGCCGTGCACGAGCGCATGCGTCAACCGCTCGACGACGGGCTTGTCGCGCCATGCGGCGGTCTCCACCGCCACCTCGCCCTTGCCGCCCTTGTAGCGATCGGCGATCTCGAGCAGGCGCTCGGTACCATCGGGGCGGCGATTCAGCACGACATCTTCGACGCGCTCTCGCAGTTCTTCCGGCAGGTCGTCGTAGATCGCCAGCGCACCGGCGTTGACGATGCCCATGTCCATGCCCGCGGCGATCGCGTGGTAGAGGAACACGGAATGGATAGCCTCGCGCACCGGGTTGTTGCCGCGGAACGAGAACGATACGTTGGAGACGCCGCCGGACACATGCGACGAAGGGAAACGCTTCTTCAGCTCGCGCGTCGCCTCGATGAAATCCACCGCGTAGTTGTTGTGTTCCTCGATGCCGGTGGCGATGGCGAAGATGTTCGGATCGAAGATGATGTCTTCCGGGGGGAAGTCCAGCTCGTTCACCAGCAGCTCGTAGGCGCGCGAGCAGATCTCGATCTTGCGCTCCTTCGTGTCGGCCTGGCCAGACTCGTCGAAGGCCATCACGACCACGGCGGCGCCATACTGGCGAACCTTGCGCGCATGATCGAGGAAGGCGGCTTCGCCTTCTTTCATCGAGATGGAATTCACGATGCCCTTGCCCTGCATGCAGCGCAGGCCGGCTTCGATCACGCTCCACTTGGAGGAATCCACCATGATCGGCACGCGGGCGATGTCGGGCTCGGACGAGATCAGGTTGATGAAGCGCGTCATCGCCGCTTCGGAATCGATGAGGCCCTCGTCCATGTTCACGTCGAGGATCTGCGCCCCGTTCTCCACCTGCTGGCGCGCGACGTCCACCGCTTCCTCGTAACGGCCTTCCTTGATCAGCTTGCGGAACTGGGCCGAGCCGGTGACGTTGGTACGTTCGCCGACGTTGATGAAATTGAGGTCCGGCGTGAGGACCAGCGGCTCGAGGCCTGACAGGCGCGTGTATCGAATGCTCATGCGGCTTGTGCGGTGTCCTTGGGAACACGTGGCGGGTAGGGCGCCACGGCGGCGGCGATCGCCGCGATATGGGCGGGGGTCGTGCCACAGCAGCCGCCCACGATATTGATCAGGCCGTCGGCGGCGAAGTCGCGGATGGTCGCGGCCATGCTCTCCGGCGTCTCGTCGTATTCGCCGAACGCGTTCGGAAGGCCCGCGTTCGGATGCGTGCTCACGGCGCTGCCGGCGATGCGTGCGAGCATCTGCACGTGCGGCCGCAGGTCATCCGCGCCGAGCGCGCAGTTGAGGCCCACCGACAGTGGCTGGATATGCTCCACGGAATAGAAGAACGCTTCCGCGGTCTGGCCGGACAGCGTGCGCCCCGAGCGGTCGGTGATCGTGCCCGAGATCATCACGGGCACGCGCGCGCCGAGCTCGTTGAACAGTTCGCTCAGCGCGAACAGCGCGGCCTTCGCGTTGAGCGTATCGAAGATGGTCTCGACCATGATCGTATCCGCGCCGCCCTCGATCAGGGCACGCGCGGCTTCGACGTAGTTCGCGGTCAGTTCCTCGAACGTCACGTTGCGGAAGCCGGGATCGTTCACATCGGGCGAAATCGATGCGGTGCGACTGGTCGGGCCGAGCACGCCGATGACGAAGCGCGGCTTGTCCGGCGTGCGCCGGGTCATCTCGTCGCAGGCTTCGCGGGCGATGCGCGCGCCTTCGCGATTCAGCTCGGGCACGAGGTGTTCGAGGTGGTAATCGGCCTGGCTGACGCGCGTGGCGTTGAAGGTGTTCGTCTCGACGAAATCCGCACCGGCTTCGAGGTACGCCATGTGCACGCCGCGGATGATGTCGGGCTGGGTCAGCAGGAGCAGGTCGTTGTTGCCCTTGAGGTCGCCCTCGCCAGGGTGATCGTGACCGTGTTCGTGCGTGCTGTCGTTGCCGCCCGCGAAGCGCTCGCCGCGATAACCAGATTCATCCAGTTGGTGTCCCTGCAGCATGGTGCCCATGCCGCCGTCGAGGATCATGATGCGTTCGGCGAGGCCCTTCTGGATCAGGGCGACGCGATCGGGATGGAGCCAGGGAAGGTTTTTCATGGGGCGTATCTCCGCTCAGGGCTTGCGCGCGAGAAGACTGATGACTTCGAAATGGGGGGCGCGGCGTTCGCGGCTGAGGCGCTCGCAGCTGACCACGTCCAGCCCGGCCTTCCGGGCCATGGCCGTGAGACCGTCGCAGGTGAAACCGAGGTTGCGGTGGTCGAAGGGTTCGACGACGGCGCGGTGGTCGTGTTCACCGAGCGTGGAAGCGAGCAGGCGTCCGCCCGGCTTCAGCACGCGCGTCACTTCATCGAAGACTTTTTGCGGCTGCTCGGAGTAGGTGAGGGCGTGCAGCAGCAGGACAAGATCGAACTGCCGGCCGCCCAGGTCGAGCGCATGCATGTCGCCCGTGCGCACGTCGACATTGGTGAAGCTCGACAGGCGCTGGCGCGCCGCGTCGACGACACGCTCGGAACTGTCGATGCAGACGATCGAATGCGCGTGCGGAGCGAGCAGTTCGGCAGTGACGCCGTCACCCGAAGCGATGTCCAGCACATCGCCGGTGGCGAGCAATTGCAGAAGCGACCGCGCGAGGGTTTCCCACGTGCGGCCGGGGGAATAATGCCGCTCCATGTCGCCGGCGACCGTGTCCGCCCAGCCTTCGGCACGGGCGCGCTGGGCGAGCACGGCGGGCAGGCGTTCGGCATCCTCGCGCAACAGGGCGTCGCTCAGCGTGTCGCGCAGCGAGGCGACAAGGGCGGCGAGGGTGGGATCGGCCTCGGCGTTGGCTCGATAATAGGCGGACACGCCGGCGCGGCGATCGCGCACGAGTTCAGCCTCTTTCAGCTTGGCGAGGTGCGTCGATACGCGCGGCTGGGCCAGGTGCAGCACCGCGGCCAGTTCGGCCACGGTCAGCTCCTCGCGGTCCAGCAGGGCGAGCAGGCGGACGCGGGTGGGATCGGCCAGGAGCCGGAGCACCGTGGAGGCCGTCGACAGATCCATCCAACATCCTTATATCGCGATACAGAGATACGTAGAATGCGGCCTGCGCGGCCGGGCGTCAAGCCATGTTGCAGTGCACGGCGGCGGTAGATCGAACGACCGTTACAATGGTGGGCTTGTCTCCACCCCAAGACTTTGCCGCCCGTCAGGCCGGCGCGAGGAACACCATGGATTTCCGCTTTACCGACGACCAGCTGTCGATCCAGTCCATCGCCCGCGATTTCGCACAGAAACGCATCGCCCCCGTGGCCGCCGAATTCGACGCGAAGGGTGAATTTCCGCTCGAGAACATCCAGGAAATGGGCCAGTTGGGCCTGATGGGCATCGAGGTGCCGGAGGCGTACGGCGGCGCGGGCATGGACCCGGTCTCCTACGTGCTGGCCATGGTCGAGATCGCCGCGGCCGACGCCGCCACCTCCACGATCATGTCGGTGAACAATTCCCTGTTCTGCAACGGCATCCTGAAGAACGGCACCGAAGAGCAGAAGCAGAAGTACGTGCGCGCCATCGCCTCGGGCGAGGCCATCGGCGCCTATGCGCTCACGGAACCGCAGTCCGGTTCGGACGCCTCGAACATGCACACCCGCGCGGTGAAGAACGCCGACGGCGACTGGGTCATCAACGGCAAGAAGAGCTGGATCACCTCCGGCCCCGTGGCGCGCTACATCGTGCTGTTCGCCGTGACCACGCCGGGGATCGGTGCGCGCGGCGTCTCCGCCTTCATCATCGACACCGCGCGGGAAGGCTTCCTCGCCGGCAAGACCGAGCCGAAGCTCGGTATCCGCGCCTCGGCCACCTGCGAAATCGAGTTCCACGACTACGTGTGCCCGAAGGAAGACATGCTGGGCGAAGAGGGCAAGGGCTTCGCCATCGCCATGGGCGTGCTCGATGCGGGCCGTATCGGCATCGCCTCGCAGGCCGTCGGCATCGCGCGTGCGGCCTATGAGGCCACGTTGCAGTGGTCGCGCGATCGCAAGGCGTTCGGGCATCCGATCGGCACGTTCCAGATGACCCAGGCCAAGATCGCCGACATGAAGTGCAAGCTGGACGCGGCCCTGCTGCTGACGCTGCGCGCGGCATGGACCAAGGCGCAGACCGACAAGAATGGCGGCCGCTTCGGCACCGAGGCGTCGATGGCCAAGCTGGTCGCTTCCGAAGCCGCGATGTGGATTACCCACCAGGCCGTGCAGATCCACGGTGGAATGGGTTACTCGAAGGAAATGCCGCTGGAGCGCTATTTCCGCGACGCGAAGATCACCGAGATCTACGAAGGCACCAGCGAGATCCAGCGCCTGGTGATCGCGCGCGCCGAAACCGGGTTGCGTTAACGCCCGGTCCGTCGTCCAGGGATGGACGGCTCAGGCGGAGTGAAAGACCGCCTCGATGTTATGGCCGTCCGGGTCGAGCACGAAGCCACCGTAATATCCCGCGTGATAGTGCGAACGCGGCCCCGGCGGACCATTGTCACGGCCGCCCGCGGCGAGCGCGGCCTCGTGGAAGGCACGCACCAGTTGCATCGACGCGACGCGGAAGGCGACATGTACGGGCGGCTGGTTCGGTTCGCCCTTGTAGATCCAGAAGTCGGGCTTGCCACCTTCGCCAAACCCGGCGACGTCGGTGTGGCCGGTGCTGGACGCCGGGAAGATCGCCAGCAACTCGTAGCCGATCGCACCCAATGCCTTCTGGTAGAACGCCTTGCTGCGCTCGAAGTCGCTGACGGTGACGCCGGTGTGATCGATCATCTGGAACTCCTGATGGGACGGGTGTTGCCGCCCACGCAGCTTATCCGCATTCCCGCTATGACTTCACGTGCGCCTTCATGTATTCGCGGAGCACGCTGTTTGTGGGAGCCAACCTTGTCGGCGAACCCGCGGCAGCGGGCCAGTTCGAGGCAAGCACCCAATCGCCGACAAGGTCGGCTCCCACCAGGGCAGCCGGTTCCCACCTGCGCGCGCCGGCGGTGCGATTCCACAAAGAAGAAGCCCGGCTTTCGCCGGGCTCCTCTTGTTACGGTCGGTCGGTTCCGCGTCGCGGGTCCGAGTCGAAGGCGGTGACGTCGCCTACATTCGGGGCGTGTGGCCCCACGTTCGGCGAGGGGTTGCCGCCATGGGGCCCCTGTCCGTCGGGATCGCCTCCATGGTGGGGCATCTTGCCGGACACCTCGTCCAGCTTGTCGCCCAGCATGCGGCGAACGCTGACGTAGAACACCGGAATCAGCAGAAGGCCGAGGAAGGTGGCGAACAGCATGCCGCCGATGACGCCCGTACCGATCGCGTGGCGGGAGTTGGCACCCGCGCCAGTGGAGATCGCCAGCGGGAACACGCCGAGGATGAAGGCCAGCGACGTCATCAGGATGGGGCGCAGTCGCAGTCTCGCGGCTTCGATCACGCCTTCGCGCAGCGTCTTGCCTTCCTGTTGCTGTTCCACCGCGAACTCGACGATCAGGATCGCGTTCTTCGCCGCCAAGCCGATGACGGTGATCATGCCGATCTTGAAGTAGATGTCGTTCGGCAGGCCACGAAGCATCGAGAAGACCACGGTGCCGAGGATGCCCAGCGGCACCACCAACAGCACGGACACCGGGATCGACCAACTCTCGTACAGCGCGGCGAGGCAGAGGAACACGATCACGACCGACAGCGCCAGCAGCAGCGTCGACGAGTTGCCGGAGAGGATTTCCTGGTACGACTGGCCTGTCCAGTCATAACCGAAGCCCTTGGGCAGTTTGTCGTTGACGATGCCTTCGACGATGGCCATCGCCTGGCCGGTGGAGTAACCCGGGGCCTGGTTGCCGACGATTTCCACGGCCGAGTAACCGTTGTAGCGGTTGAGTGTCGGTGCGGCCAGCGTCCACTTCGAGCTGACCACGCTCGACAGCGGGATCATGGCGTTGTCCAGCGCCGTGGAGGCACTGGCGACCGTCGACGAGGTGCTCGTGCCGGTCGACGACGAGGCCAGCGTGCTCGGCGTGAAGATGTGCTGGAAGGCGTCGGTGCCCATGCGATACGGCGCGTCCGCCTGCAGCATCACGCGCTTCACGCGTCCGCCGTAGGAGAAGTCGTTGACGTACACCGGAGCCAGCGTGAGCTGGATCGCGGTATAGATGTCGCTGACCGAGAGACCCATCGTCTGTGCCTGCGTACGGTCCACCTGCAACTGCAGCAGCGGTGCGTCCTCGAGCGTGTTCGGGCGCACACCCACCAGGGCGGAGTTCTGCGCGGCCGCGCCGAGGAGCATGTTGCGGGCCTGGGTCAGCTCGTCGCGCGACTGGCCGGCACGTGCCTGCAGGTACATGTCGATACCGCCGAACTGCGAGAGGCCGCGGATCGTCGGCAGGTTGACGACGAAGATCGTGGCATCGCGCACGGCCTGCATCTTGCCGTTCGCCTGCTGGATGAACTCGGTGGCCGTGAGGTCACGGTCGCCCCAGTCCTTCAGGCGGATGAAGGTCATGCCGACGTTTTCGCCCTGACCCACGAAGCTGAAGCCGGAGATCTGGAAGATGCCGTCGACCGCGGCGTCCTTTAGCAGGATGCCGCGCATGTCGCCCATGACCTTTTCGGTACGGGCCAGGCTGGAGCCCGGCGGCAGCTGCACGATCGCCAATGCGTAGCCCTGGTCCTCGTCCGGCACGAAGCTGGTCGGCAGGCGCGTGAACAGGAAGCCGCACAGCACGGCGATCAGCACGAACACCAGCATCCACCGGGGAGCGTGGCGCACCGCACCGCCGACGTGGCCGGAGTAGGTGTGCTGCACCCAGTCGAACAGCTGGTTGAACTTGCGATAGACGACGTTCTTCTTCTCGCCGTGCTCATGCCGCAGGATCGTGGCGCAAAGGGCCGGCGTGAACGACAGCGCGAGGAAGGCCGAGAAGCCCATCGACACGGCGATGGTCAGCGCGAACTGCTTGTAGATGATGCCCGACGCGCCCGGCTGCAGCGCCGAGGGCACGAACACGGCCGCCAGCACCACGGTGATCGCGATCACGGCGCCGGTGATCTGGCCCATCGCCTTGCGTGTCGCTTCCTTCGGCGAGAGTCCTTCCTCGGACATGATGCGCTCGACGTTCTCGATCACGACGATCGCGTCGTCGACCACGATACCGATCGCCAGCACCATGCCGAACAGGGTCAGCTGGTTCACCGTGAAGCCGAGTGGCGACAGGCCCAGGAAGGTGCCGAGCAGGGCCACCGGGATGACCAGGGTGGGGATGATCGTGGCGCGGAAGTTCTGCAGGAACAGCAGCATCACCAGGAAGACCAGGATCACCGCCTCGACGAGGGTGTGCACCACTTCCTCGATCGAGATCGTCACGAACTTGGTCGTGTCGTACGGAGCGAACCAGGTCACTCCTTCGGGGAAGCTGCGGGACAGCTCGTCCATCTTGGCGCGCACGGCATTGGCCACGTCCAGCGCGTTGGCGCCGGGCAGCAGCTGCACACCGAACGAACCGGTGGGCGTGCCGTTCCACTGCGCGTTGAAGCCGTAGGTCTGCGGACCCAGCTCCACGCGGGCCACGTCCTTCAGGCGCACGACGGTACCGTCGTTGTTGGCACGCAGGATGATGTCCGAGAATTCCTCGGGCGTGGTGAAGCGTCCTTCCGCCGACACCGTGGCACTGAAACCCTGGCCGTTCACGGCCGGGTCGGTACCGATCGAACCGGCGGCGAACTGGACGTTCTGCGTGCTGAGCGCGTTACGCAGGTCGCTGGCCGAGAGGCCGTAACCACGCAGCTTGTCCGGATTCAGCCACACGCGCATGCCGTATTCGGCACCGAGCTGGCGCGTACTGCCGACGCCCGGGATACGGGCGATCTGGTCGAGCACCTGCGAGGAGACGATGTCGGTCAGGCGATTGCCGTCGATGGCGGGGTTGGTGGAGGTCAACGCGATGAACATCAGGAAGTCGGGATTCGACTTCGCCACCACGACGCCCTGCTGGGTCACTTCCGCCGGAAGGCGCGGCGTCGCGAGCGACACCTTGTTCTGCACCTGCACCTGGGCGATGTCGGGATCCGTACCCGTCTCGAAGGTGAGCGTCACGGTGGCCGTGCCGCTGGAGCTCGACGCGGAACTGAAGTAGAGCAGGTGGTCGATACCGGTCAGCTGCTGCTCGATCACCTGGGTCACGGTCTTTTCGGTCGTGTCCGCGCTCGCGCCCGGGTAGGTCGCCGTGACGACGACCTGCGGCGGGGCGATGTTCGGATACGACTCGATACCCATGTTCAGCAGGGAGATCGTGCCGCAAAGGCTGATCAGGATCGCCACGACCCACGCGAAGATGGGGCGGTCGATGAAGAAACTCGGCATGAGAGAACTCCCTTACTGCTTGCCGGCGGGGGCGGCGGCAGGACCGCCCTCGGCCGGAGCCGGGGTTGCCTGCGCGGGCGATGCCTTCACCGGAGCGTTGTCGCGCGCCTTCGGCAGGCCCTGGACGATGATCTGGTCGCCTGGCTTCAGACCGCCCGTGACCACCCAATTGGCGCCGCTGAGACGATCGGTCTTGACAGGGCGGCGCACGGCGGCCGAAGGCACGGTGACGTCCTTGCCGGTCTGCGGGTCCTTCGCGTGGCCTTCGCCGACGACCATCACGTAGGCATCGTTGGCGTCGCGCAGCACCGCGGCCTGGGGTACCAGGAACACGTTGTGCAGGTCGCCCAGGGTGGCCTTCACGGTCACGAACTGGCCGGGCAGCAGGCGCAGGTCGGGATTGGCGAGCTGCGCGCGCAGGTTCACCGTGCCGGTCTGCGGATTCACCGTGGCCGAGGAGAAGTCGAGCACCCCCTGCTCGCCGAAGTCGGAACCGTCCGGCAGCTGGATGCGCACGGTGGCCTTGTCCGTCGGCGAGAGCGTCGCGGCGCCGTTGGCGGCGGCGCGGCGCATGGCGTCGAGATCGGCCACCGACACGCTGAAGTTCACGTACACCTTGTCGATCTCGTCCACCTGGGTGAGCAGGGTGGTATCGCTCTGACCGACCAGGGCGCCCTCGGTCACCTGCTGCTGGCCGGCGCGGCCATCGATCGGCGAGACCACGTCGGTGAAGCCGAGGTTGATCCGCGCGGACTGGACGTTGGCTTCGGCCTGCTTCACCGAGGCGAGCGCCGTGCGCTCGTTGGCTTCCGCCGTGTCGAGGTCCTGGCGGGATACGTAGTTCTTGCCGATAAGGCCGCGTGCGCGGTCGGCCTGGGCCTTGCTGTTGACCGCCGTGGCGCGAGCGGAGGCGAGCACGGCCAGCTGCGAGTCCAGTTCGGCCTTGAGCGGCTGCGGATCGATCTGGAACAGCTTCTGCCCGGCCTTGACGTCCGTACCTTCCTCGTAGAGGCGGTGCAGGAGGATGCCGGGCACGCGTGCGCGCACATCGGCGGTGCGGAATGCCGAGACGCGGCCGACCTGGTCCTGGACCAGCGGAGTGTCCTGGGGCTGGGCGGTGATGACGCCGACTTCCGGCGGAGGCGGCTGCTGGGGAGCTTCCTGCTTGTGGCAGGCGGCAAGCGCCGCGGCGAGGCCGAGGGCCAGCAGGGACGAGCGCAGGGGCAGGGGATTCATGAGAACTCCGTTCCTTTTCCAGGTTTCTTGTTCGTTCGCGCCGGCTCATCCGGGAGGATGTCGTACGCGTGCATAAATACTGTTACCGCGTGTTGGGCCCAGTCGTCCTGTGCCTTCCGGCCTCTTGCGCGGATACCGAAGAGGCGTCGATCCCCTTCCAGCCCGTGCAACATGGACAGGAACAACTCCGCGGCCACTTCCGGGTCCTCGCGGCGCATGCGGCCGTGGTCCATCGCCTCGGCCATGCAGCGCGCGAGCCGCACCGCGACCGTGTCGATCGCAGTGCGGAAGAACGTCCTCGCCGCCGCCGGAAAGCGCGGCGCCTCCGCGATCAACATGCGGCCCAGCGCCACGTGCGCGTGGTCCATCACGTAGGTCTGGTGCGCCTGGGCCAGGGCATGGAGCGTCGAGGCCAGGCCGCGGCTCTCAGGGGCAAGGCTCGCGTGGAGGGGCAAGACGAGTTGTTCGACGGCGGCGTGGAACAGGTTGTCCTTATTATCGAAGTGCGCATACACGGTTTGCTTGGACACACCCGCCTCGCGTGCCACGGCTCCCATGCTTACGCGGTAACCATCGCGCAGGAACAACGAACACGCCGCCTGTAGCACCCGCTGCTGGTGGTCCGATGCCGGGCGGGTCTCCAGGTGCGACATTAGCTGAACCTGCTGGACTATACCGTCCAGTTTAGAATTACCTCTCCCCAGCGTCAACGGGCATCGCGCACATTCGCGTCCGAATTGTTGCGATGCACGGAACGGCCGGAGGTGCCCGCCAAGCCTGCTTTCTCGAAACGAGGCCACGAGGATGCCGCAACGCGGTGAAAAAACGGCAACAGCCGATGTGATCCAGTGTGGCTACATGACATCGGTGAGAGCTATGCTTTCACGGATTTTCCGACTCCCCACATCGACAATCCGCCCATGAATGCGATTCGCGCTGCCGAAAACGGCCCGTTCCATGCCGTTGTCTTCGATGAACTGAAAAAGCTGGACCACCCCGCGGAGCGCCTCGACGAGGCGCGCTTTTTTATCGAGGCCTTCTTCGACCGGATCGCCCCCGCCGACCACGCCTTGCATGCGCCGGCACGCTGGGCCGCGCTGATCGCCGACCTGCTGGCCTTCGCCCGTGAGCGTCCGCCCGGCAAGGCCAAGGTCAGGGTCTACAACCCCGGCGTGTCCGGCAGTCGTGCCGTGGTCGAGGTCGTCACCGACGACATGCCCTTCCTGGTCGACACGGTGTCCATGGTGGCCGCCGCGCACGCCGACATCCACGCGATCATCCACCCGGTGGTGCCCGTGGTGCGTTCGCCGGCCGGCCTGCTCGAATCGATGGGGGCGGGGGAGAAGACCGAGTCGATCATGCGTTTCGAGATCGACCGCATCGACGACACCGAACTCGACACCCTCAGGGCGAACGTCGAGACCGCGCTGTCCGATGTCCGCGAGGCCGTGGACGACTGGCGCGCGATGCGCGGGAAGATGGTCCAGATCGCCGACGAACTCGGCCAGCGCTCGCTGCCGTACACCGCCGAGGAGATCCGCGAGGCGAGCGAGTTCCTGCGCTGGGTCGCCGACGACCATTTCACCTTCATGGGTTACCGCGAGTATGAAGTGTCGGCCGATGCGGGCGACGAGGTGCTGAAGACCGTCGAAGGGTCGGGGCTGGGCATCCTGCGCGCAGCGGAGCGTTCGCTCGCGCCGCGTTCGTTGCGCACCCTGGTCGCCAGCGAGTTGCCACGCTCGGGCTCCACGGACGCGATCATCCTGACCAAGACCAACGCCCGGTCCCCCATGCATCGCGCGGGTTACATGGATTACGTCGGCGTCCTCAAGTTCGACGACAAGGGCCGGCCCGTCGCGGAGCAGCGCTTCCTCGGCCTGTTCTCGTCCAACGCGTACATGGCTCATCCGCAGCACGTGCCGCTGGTGCGCGAGAAGTGCGAGGCGGTGATGAACCGCTCGGGGCTCAAGCGCGATTCGCATTCGGGCAAGGCCCTGCGCCACATCCTCGACACGCTGCCGCGCGAAGAACTGTTCCAGTGCAGCACCGACGAACTCTACGCCCTCTCGATGGGCTTGCTCGAACTGGCCCAGCGCACGCGCACGCGCCTGTTCATCCGCCGCGACAGCTACGGCCGGTTCTTCTCCTGCCTTGTCTACATTCCGCGCGACCGCTTCAACACGTCCGTGCGCGAGCGCGTGGAAAACGTGCTGCGCGACGCCTTCCACGGCGAGCACGTCGATTCCGCGGTGCTGATGGGCGAAGCCGCCCTGGTGCGCCTGCACGTCGTGGTCCGTCCGCGCATCGGCGACCATCCCGTGTACGACGCGGCGGGCATCGAAGCGCAGATCGTCTCGATCGCGCGCAACTGGTACGACGAACTGCGTGACCGGCTCATCGAAACCTCGGGCGAGCAGCAGGGCATCATCCTTGCCAATCGCTACGGCAAGAGCTTGCCCGCCGGCTACGTCGACGAAGTATCGCCCCAGGTCGCCGCCGCCGACGTGCGCGCGCTGGCCGGCCTCGATGGCCCCGATGCCATCAGCATGTCGTTCTACCACCCGCCGCACCGGCCGGAGGAACTGCGCTTCAAGGTCTACCGTTCCGGTTCCGACATCGCCCTTTCCGAGGTGCTGCCGCAGTTGGAGAACCTCGGCCTGCGCGTGCTCACCGAGCACATGTACGAAGTGAAGCAGGCGGACGGCTTGCTCTACATCCAGGATTTCGAGGTGCAGCCGGTCGGCCGCCTCGCCTTCGAGGTGGAGCAGGTCGGCGCGATCTTCGAAGACGCTTTCGAGCAGATCTGGCGTGGCAACGCGGAAAACGACGGCTTCAACCGCCTCGTCCTCGGTGCCAAGCTCGGCTGGCGCCAGGTGGCCGTGTTGCGCAGCTATTGCAAGTACCTGTTGCAGACGGGCGTTGCGTTCTCCCAGGCGTACATGGAAGACGCGCTCAACCGTTATCCCGCCATCGCCGGCCTGATCGTAGAGTTGTTCAACGTGCGCTTCGATCCTCGCCGGGAAAGTCTCGGCGGTGCCGAACGCGAACGTGCGGAAAGCCTGCTTTCCCACGAAATGCATGCGCTGATGGACCCGGACACGCTCGCCGCGCAGCCCGGGCTCATCGGCAACCTCGTCGCTTCGCTCAGCCGCCCGCGCGCCGAACAGATGACAGCGGTGGAAGAGGCGATCAACGCGCTGCTCGACAACGTGTCGAGCCTCGACGAAGACCGCATCCTGCGCAGCTTCATTTCGCTCGTGCACGCCACGCTGCGCACGAATTTCTTCCAGGCCTGGGACGGCGCGTTCCGTCCTTACATCAGCTTCAAATTCGATTCGCACAAGGTGCCGGACCTGGCCAAGCCGGTGCCGTTCCGCGAGATCTTCGTCTATGCACCGCGCGTGGAAGGCATCCACCTGCGCTTCGGTTCCGTCGCCCGCGGCGGCCTGCGCTGGTCCGATCGCCGCGAGGATTTCCGTACCGAGGTGCTCGGCCTGGTCAAGGCGCAGATGGTGAAGAACACCGTCATCGTGCCGGTGGGCTCGAAGGGTGGCTTCTTCGTGAAGCGGCCGCCGACGGGCGGTGATCGCGATGCGCAGCTTGCCGAGGGCATCGCCTGCTATCGCATGTTCATCAACGGACTGCTCGACATCACCGACAACCTCGTCGAGGGCAAGGTGGTGCCGCCACACGATGTCGTGCGCCACGACGACGACGACCCGTACCTGGTGGTCGCGGCCGACAAGGGCACCGCGACGTTCTCCGACATCGCCAACGCGATTTCCAGCGAGCACGGCTTCTGGCTGGACGACGCCTTCGCCTCGGGCGGATCGAACGGTTACGACCACAAGGGCATGGGCATCACGGCCAAGGGTGCCTGGGAATCGGTAAAGCGTCATTTCCGCGCGCTGGGCCGCGATTGCCAGACCGGGGAATTCACCGTGGTCGGCGTGGGCGACATGTCCGGCGACGTCTTCGGCAACGGCATGCTGCTGTCGGAGAAGATCCGCCTGCTGGCCGCTTTCGACCATCGCCACATCTTCCTCGATCCGAACCCGGACGCGGCGAAGTCGTTCGCCGAGCGCCAGCGCATGTTCGCCTTGCCGCGCTCTTCGTGGGACGACTACGACAAGTCGCTGATCTCGGCGGGTGGCGGCGTTTACCCGCGCAGTGCCAAATCGATCCCCGTGTCACCGGAGGTCCGTGCCGCGCTGGGCATTCGTTCCGACGCCACGCACATGGCGCCGACCGATCTGCTTTCGGCGATCCTCAAGGCGCCGGTCGACCTGCTCTGGAACGGCGGTATCGGTACCTACGTCAAAGCCACCAGCGAAACGCATGCCGATGTCGGCGATCGTGCCAACAACGCCCTGCGCGTCAACGGTAGCGAGCTGCGTTGCAAGATCGTGGGCGAGGGCGGCAACCTGGGCATGACCCAGAAGGGCCGCATCGAAGCCGCGCAGTCCGGGGTGCTGTTGAATACGGACTTCATCGACAATTCGGCCGGCGTGGACACCTCCGATCACGAGGTGAACATCAAGATCCTGCTGAACGACGCCGTGCAGCGCGGCGAGCTGAGCTTCGAGGGCCGCAACAAGCAGCTGGCCGAGATGACCGATGAGGTCGCCCGCCTTGTCCTGTGGGACAACTACCGGCAGAACCAGGCGATCACCGTGATGGAGCACCAGTCGGTGCGCCGCCTCGGCTCGATGGCCCACTTCATCAGCACGCTGGAAGCCGAAGGCATGCTCGACCGCCAGGTCGAATCGCTGCCGACGGCCGCCGAACTGGCGGAGCGCAAGCAGCGTGGCCAGGGCCTCACCCGGCCTGAACTGTCGGTGCTGCTGTCCTACGACAAGATCCGCCTGTTCCAGCAGCTGCTGGATTCCGACGTGCCGGAAGACCCGTACCTCTCGCGCGAGCTGGTCCGTTACTTCCCCGTGCCGCTGCACGAGAAGTACGCCGAGCACATGCAGCGCCATCGCCTGAAGCGCGAGATCATCGCCACGGCGGTCACCAACTCGACGATCAACCGCATGGGCGCGACGTTCATGATGCGCATGCAGGAGGATACCGGTCACGGCCCGGCCTCCATCGCGAAGGCCTATACGGCGGCGCGCGAGATCCTCGATGCCCGCGACCTGTGGGCTGAGATCGAGGCGCTGGACGGCAAGGTCGCGGAAGACACGCAGATCGACGCCATCCTGCATATCTGGTCGTTGCTGCGCCATCTCACCCGTTGGCTGCTGAACCGGCCGGGTGGTTCGCTCGACATCGCGGCGAACGTCGACCGTTACGCGAGCGAGGTCACCACGTTGCGCAAGGCCTTGCCGGATGCCCTCACCGATACGGGTCGCGGCGACTTCGCCGCCAGCCAGGAAAAATGGGAAGGCCTCGGCGTGCCGAACGAGCTGTCGATCCGCCTGGCCCGGGTGCCAGTGCTGCGTGCTGCTCTTGACATGGTCGAGGTGTCGAAGCAGAGCGGCAAGGACATCGCGAGCGTCGCCAAGGTGTTCTACGAACTGGCCGAGGCGCTCGACCTGGAATGGCTGCGTGGCCAGATCGAGGCCCTGCCCGTGGAAGGTGCGTGGCATGCGCAGGCACGTGGCTCGCTGTTGGACGAACTCAACGCCCAGCATCGCGCGCTGGCCTTGCAGGTGCTCGGCGTCGCCGGCGACCGTACGGACGTCAGCCCGGTCAAGGCGTGGCTGGAGCGCGACGACGCCACGCTGAAGTACACCCGGGCGATGCTGGCGGAGATCCTCACCCAGAACGCGGATTATCCGATCGCCTCGGTTGCCGTCCGCCGTCTGGCGCAGCTGGCGCAGATTCCGGTCTGAGGCGAGATCCATCGCCGACAGGGTCGGCTCCCACATGGTCCCCCTGACCCTGGTGGGAGCCGATCCGGATTGCCTGGTGGGGCCGGTCCGGATGGCTGGTGGGAGCCGACCCTGTCGGCGATACCCGTTGGCGAATACCTCCCGTCATCGCACCGGCCTATCCGACCGGCAGTCTTAAGGACTAAGCTCCCGGCTGGATCCATCAAGCCATCCTTATATGCGCCTAGCCTTCGTCGCCAGCGAAACCGAAGTCGCCCAACGCGCCCGCGCGGCGCTTGTCGCTCGTTACAAGGGTGTCGAGCCCGGCGACGCCGACATCATCGTGTCGCTCGGTGGCGACGGCTTCATGCTGCGTACCTTGCACGCGCACCGTACGCTCGGCGTGCCGTTCTACGGCATGAAGCTGGGCCGGCTGGGTTTTCTGATGAACCAGCACGAGGTCGACAACCTTCCGGAGCGGATCGAAAAAGCCCACCCGGCCGTGCTGCACCCCCTGGAGATGCACAGCATCTGCTGCGATGGCGTGGAGCATCGTGCCTTGGCCTTCAACGAAGTGGCCCTGCTGCGGCAGACCAATCAGGCCGCGCATCTGCAGGTCAGTCTCAACGGTGAGGTGAAGCTCGAGGAACTGGTATGCGACGGCATCCTCGTCTGCACGCCCGCCGGGTCCACCGCCTATAATCTGTCCGCCCACGGTCCCATCCTGCCCCTGGACGCGAACGTGCTGGCGCTCACCCCGATCAGCCCGTTCCGGCCGCGCCGCTGGCGGGGCGCGATCCTGCCGCATGCCACCCGGGTCGGCTTCGCCACGCGGGACCCGAACAAGCGCCCGATCAGCGCCACGGCCGACTTCCACGAGGTGCGCGACGTGCGCAGCGTGGAGATCAAGCAGTCGCGGCGAAACGCGGTACGACTGTTGTTCGATCCGGAACACAATTTGCAGCAGCGCATCCTCGACGAGCAGTTCGCGCCGTAGGTTTGGCGCCCTGGGTGCATTAGGATGGGACCCGGAACGCCGGATACTCATGCTCATGACGACCCACGACGATACGCAGAACGCTCACGACGCATCCTCCGTGCGCGACAACCGCCTGGTCGTCGCGATTTCCTCGCGGGCGCTGTTCGACATGGAGGACAGCCACGATCTGTTCGAGCGCGAAGGCCTGGATGCCTACCGGGCCTTCCAGATCGAGCACGAGGACGACCTGCTGAAGCCGGGCGTCGCGTTTCCCCTGGTGCAGAAGCTGCTTGGCCTCAATGCGCTGTCCGGCGATGTGCCGCCCGTCGAGGTGATCCTGCTTTCGCGTAATTCCGGCGACACCGGGCTGCGCATCTTCAACGCGATCCAGCACTACAAGCTCGGCATATCGCGTGCGGCGTTCACCAGTGGCGCACCGACGTCGGACTATATCGCACCATTTCGCGCGGACCTGTTCCTCTCCGCCAACGCCGAGGACGTGGGCCGCGCGTTGCGTGCCGGCGTGGCGGCGGCCACGATCCTCCCTTCGACCGCACCCCAGCGATCCAGCGAGCAACTGCGCATCGCCTTCGACGGCGACGCGGTGATCTTCGGCGACGAAGGCGAGCGCGTGTCGAAGGAGCAGGGCCTCGAGGCCTTCCATCTCAATGAATCCGAGCGCTGGGCCGAGCCACTCTCCGGCGGTCCGTTCCGCGGGTTTCTCGCGGCGCTGCACCGGTTGCAGGCGGCGTTCCCCGCGGAAACCTCGCCCATCCGCACGGCACTCGTCACCGCTCGCTCCGCCCCGGCCCACAAGCGCGTGATTCTCACGCTGCGCCGCTGGGGCGTGCGCATCGACGAGGCGCTATTCCTCGGCGGCCGCGACAAGGGGCCGTTCCTCGAAGCCTTCGGCGCTGACATCTTCTTCGACGATTCCCCGGCCAACGTGGAATCGGCCAGGCGTCATGTGGCGACCGGGCATGTGCCGCACGGGGTCAGCAACACCTAGCGGGACCAGCAATACCTGGCATTGTGGGAGCCGCTTCAGCGGCGATGGGGGCTGGCCGCTGTCTAGCCGGCTGCCGCCGGATCGCCGACAAGGTCGGCTCCCACCAGTCCGCGAGAGGCCGGGCCCCCACCGGTCCGCGAGAAGTCGGTGGGAGCCGACCCTGTCGGCGATTCCAGTCCGCCTCAGACGATATTCGTCCAGCGCCACCAGTCGGTCTTCTTCTCTTCGCGCACGAAGGTGAACAGGCCCGCGCCCAGGATCATCACGATGCCGACCAGCATCGGCCAGTCGAGGTGATCGTGGAACAGCAGGTAGCCGAACAGGATGGCCCACAGCATCTGGCTGTACTGGGTCGGCGCCACGCGGTTGGCCGGCGCGTTCTGCGTGGCGAGCATCAACAGGACCGCACCGGCCGCCGCCAGCAGGCCGTACCCCAGCACGAGGAACCACTGGTGCGCGTTCGGCCAGACGAAGTGCGGCAACATCATGATGAAGCCGGCGATCATCGGGCCGATCACGCCGGCGCCGTACAACGTGATGCGCTTTTCGGTCGCGCCGGCCATGCGCAGGGCGATGATGGACAAGGCGCCGGTGATCCCGCAGATGATCGCCGCGACGTGCCCGGTGCCCAGGTGGCGGAATCCCGGCCTCAACACGACCAGCACGCCGAGGAAGCCCACGATCACCGCCGACCAGCGCCGCCAGCCCACGTGCTCGCGCAGGAAGACCACCGAAAGGATGGTCACGAAAATGGGCAGCAGGAAGATCAGTGAGAAAGCCTCGGCCATCGGCAGGGCGGTGAAGGCCATCACCGCGGTCACGTTGCCGATGGCGCCCGCCATGGCGCGCAGCAGCCACAGGCCAGGCATCTTCGATATGACGATTTCGCTCCAGCGGTCGCCCGGTTTTTTCAGGAAGGGGAACGCGGCCATCGCCAGTACGGCGCCGAAGAACACGGCCTCGTAGGCGGGGAGACTGCCTTCCAGCGACTTGACGAAGGCGTCGCTCCACGCATAGGCGGCGTAACAGGCGAAACCGAGCAGCACACCTTTGAACATGACGGTCCATCAGGGAGCGGGCAGGGTGGACATTATGGCGCCTGATGCGTCGAGATTCCGGCAACCGGCCCGGACGATTGCTGCGGCCCGCCATGACCACGCCATCGGCCATGGCTACAATCACGGGCTTTCCGGCTGCCCACGCAAGAGTCCCCGTATGGCCCACCGTCTCGACCCGCTCGACCTCTACGATGTCCGTTCGCTGCTCACCGACGAGGAGCGCATGGTTCAGGACACCGTCGGCCGCTTCGTCGACGAGAAGGTGCTTCCGATCATCGGCGACTGCTTCGACCAGGGCCGGTTCCCCGCCGAGCTGGTTCCGGAGATCGCGTCGCTGGGCCTCCTGGGCGCGACGCTGCCCGAGGAATACGGCTGCGCCGGCATGAACGGGGTGAGCTACGGCCTGATCTGCCAGGAACTGGAGCGCGGCGATTCCGGCCTGCGCAGCTTCGCCTCCGTGCAGAGCTCGCTGTGCATGTACCCGATCTTCGCCTACGGTTCCGAAGACCAGAAGCGCGAGTACCTGCCGCGGATGGCCGCGGGCGAGGTCATCGGCTGTTTCGGCCTGACCGAGCCGCACGGTGGTTCCGATCCGGCCAACATGAAGACGGTCGCGCGCAAGGATGGCGGCGACTGGGTGATCAACGGGGCCAAGATGTGGATCACCAATGGCAACCTCGCCCACATCGCGATCGTCTGGGCGCAGACCGACGAAGGTATCCAGGGCTTCATCGTTCCCACGGACACCAAGGGCTTCGCCGCGCAGGAAGTGCACAAGAAGATGAGCCTGCGCGCCTCGGTCACGTCGGGCCTGTTCTTCGACGACGTGCGCGTGCCGGACAGCGCGCGGCTGCCCAACGTGAAGGGCCTCAAGGGGCCGCTGGGTTGCCTCAACCAGGCGCGCTACGGCATCACCTGGGGACCGATCGGGGCCGCGCAGGCCTGCCTGAAGGAAGTGCTCGACTACACGGCGCAGCGCGTGCTGTTCAATCGTCCGCTGGCGGCGAACCAGGCGGTACAGATCCGCGTGGCCGACATGGCGCGGCGGATCACGACGGCGCAGTTGCTTTCCCTCCAGCTGGGCCGCCTGAAGGACGCCGGCCGCCTGCAGCCCACCCAGGTGTCGCTGGCGAAGTGGAACAACGTGCGCATGGCCCTGGACATCGCCCGGGATTGCCGCGACATCCTCGGCGGCGCGGGCATCACCACCGAGCATTCCGCGATACGCCATGCGCTGAACCTGGAATCGGTCATCACGTACGAGGGTACCGAGACCGTCCACCAGCTGGTGGTCGGCCGCGAACTCACCGGTATCAACGCGTTCTGACGCCCGCATGCACGGGCCCGTCATCGAAACCGACCGGTTGATCCTCCGGCCCCCGGCGGCGGAGGACTTCGACGCCTGGGCCGTGTGCATGGCCGATCCGGACGTCAGCCGGTTCCTCGGCGGTCCACAGCCGCGCGCTATCGCCTGGCGCAATTTCATGACGATGGCCGGCTGCTGGAGCATCGACGGCTTCGGCATGTTCTCGGTGATCGAACGCGCCAGCGGCCGTTGGATGGGACGCCTCGGCCCCTGGCAGCCGGAAGGTTGGCCCGGCCACGAGATCGGCTGGGCCTTGCTGCGCGAGACCTGGGGCAAGGGATATGCGACGGAAGGCGCTGCCGCCTCGATGGACTGGGCATTCGCCAACCTCGGCTGGAGCCAGGTGATCCACTCGATCAGCCCACAGAACCTCGCCTCGATCGGTGTCGCGAAGAAGCTCGGTTCCACCTGGCAAGGACCGGGTGCCTTGCCGCCACCGTTCGAGGACGACATCGTCGATCTATGGGGGCAGACCCGCGAACAGTGGATCGCCCGCCGTCGTTGATTCCTTCCCTGGCCAAAGGACGTCCCTTGAACCGTTCCGACTCTCCCGTGCCCACCGTCTACGGTCTGCGTTCATCGGGCAATTGCTACAAGCTGCAACACCTGCTGGATACGCTCGGCCGCCCCTACCGCTGGATCGAGACCGATAGCACCGCCGGCGCTACGCGTACGGCGGAGTTCCTCACGTTGAACCCGAACGGCAAGGTGCCCCTGCTCGTGCTGGAAGACGGCCGCCGTCTCGCCGAATCCAACGCCATCCTCTGCTATCTCGCCGAGGGCACGCCCTTCCTGCCACCGGACCCATGGGAGCGTGCGCGCACGCTGCAATGGATGTTCTTCGAGCAGTACAGCCACGAGCCTTACGTGGCCGTGGCGCGCTTCATCTGCAAGTGGCTGCCGGAAGATCACCCTCGTCGCGCGGAGTTGCCGCAGCTGCTCGATCGCGGTGCGCGGGCGCTGGACGTGATGGAAGACCATCTCGCCAATGAATCGTTTTTCAGCGGAGGCGGCTTCGGCGTCGCCGATATCGCGCTGTTCGCCTATACGCATTGCGCCGCCGACGGTGGCTTCGACCTTTCCCGTTGGCCGAACGTCACCGGTTGGCTGGCGCGCGTTCGTGCGCAGCCCGGTTTCTCGCCGATGCACGCCTGATCCTCACTTTCCCGAGTCTTCCCCAATGTCCGTCCCGCAACCCATCGCCGCCCGCCACAAGGGCTTCAACCGCGCCGAGATCGTCGACCATAACTTTGTCGAGTTCGTGCAGTCGTGGCAAGGCGACACCGCCCGTGCGCCTCGCGACGACGAGCCGGTGCTACCCGGCAGCGCGCTGGATGTACGTGGTTTCCGCGAGTTGCTCGAGTCGCAACTGATCAGTCGCCACCTCGACCTGATGGCGCGCGTGTTGCGCGTGCAGAACAAGGTGTTCTACACGATCGGCTCGTCGGGGCACGAAGGCAACGCGATGATCGCGCGGCTCACGCGGCATACCGACCCTGCGTTCCTGCATTACCGTAGCGGCGGCTTCATGGCCGAACGCTTCCGCAAGCTCCCCGGCATGGATCCGGTGATGGACTCTGCCTTGTCCTTCGCCGCGAGCAGCGAAGACCCCGCATCCGGTGGCCGTCACAAGGTATGGGGAAGCAAGCCGTTGTGGGTGTTGCCGCAGACCTCGACCATCGCGTCGCATCTGCCCAAGGCGCTCGGGACGGCCATCGCGATCGAGCAGGCGAAGCGTATAGGACACGTCTTGCCGGTGCCCGACGATGCGATCGCCATCTGTTCGTTCGGCGACGCCTCGTCCAACCATGCCACCGCGCAAACGGCGTTCAATGCGGCGGCGTGGACGGCCTACCAGAAGCTGCCCGCGCCCGTGCTTTTCGTGTGCGAGGACAACGGCATCGGCATTTCGGTGAAGACACCGAACGACTGGGTCGCCAACAACTTCCGCCACCGTGCGGCCCTCGACTATTTCTATGCCGACGGCCTCGACCTCGCCGCTGGATACGCGGATGTCGAGCGCGCCGTCGCCCATTGCCGCGACACGCGCCGCCCCACCTTCCTCCACCTGGGCACGACCCGCATCATGGGCCACGCCGGAACCGACTTCGAGATCGAATGGCGTTCGGTGGAAGAGCTGGTGGCGCTGGAAGCGACCGATCCATTGTTGCGCAGCGCGGCCATCGCGCTGGCGTCGGGCCTGTACGATCGCGAGAGCCTGCTCGGGCTCTACGAGGGCATCCGCAAGCGCTGCTTCGAGGCGGCCGACGCGGCGGATCGCACGCCCAAGATACAGAGCCTCGACCACGTGATGGCGCCCCTCGCGCCATACACGCCCGAGGCCGTTCGTGCCGAGGCGGCGCGCATGGCGGAGGGGGCGGAGCGCGAGCGCGTCTTCGGCGGTGCGGACAAGCTCCCGGAGAAACAGCCGCCGCGCCATCTGGCCATCCAGATCGGCCAGGCCCTGCACGACCTCATGGCGAAGTACCCGGAGAGCTTGCTGTTCGGCGAGGACGTGGCGCAGAAGGGTGGCGTGTACACGGTGACGAAGGGCCTGCACAAGACGTTCCGCAACGCACGCGTGTTCAACACCCTGCTCGACGAGACGATGATCCTCGGCCTCGCGCAGGGCTACGCCAACATGGGCATGCTGCCCTTGCCGGAGATCCAGTACCTCGCGTATTTCCACAACGCTTGCGATCAGATCCGCGGTGAAGCGGCCTCGTTGCAGTTCTTCTCCAACGGCCAGTACCGCAACCCGATGCTGATGCGCGTGGCATCGCTGGGCTACCAGCGCGGCTTCGGAGGTCATTTCCACAACGACAACTCGATCGCCGCGTTGCGCGATATTCCCGGGTTCGTGGTCGGTTGCCCCAGTCGCGGTGACGACGCCGCCACGATGCTGCGCACGCTTGCCGCCCTGGCGAAAGTCGACGGCCGGGTCACCGCTTTCCTCGAACCGATCGCGCTGTACATGACCAAGGACCTCTACGAGGCTGGCGATGGCCAGTGGCAGTTCGCGTATCCGGGGCCGGGCGAGGCGATGCCGCTGGGCGAGGGGCGGGTGTACGGGGAAGGCGCGAACGATCTCGTCGTGTTCACCTTCGGCAACGGTGTTCCGATGAGCCTGCGCGCGGCGCGGCGGATCGAGGCGGAACATGGCTGGAAAGTGCGCGTGGTGGATCTGCGCTGGCTCGTGCCGCTCAACGATGCCTTCATCGCCACGCAGGCGAAGGACGCGAAACGCATCCTGGTGGTGGACGAGGGGCGCAAGAGTGCCGGTGTGGGCGAGGGTGTGATCACCGCCATCGTGGAAGCGGGACTGGGGCACGTGCCGCTGCGCCGTGTCGTGGGCGCGGATACGTTCACGCCGCTGGCCGGCGCGGCGTTCCTGGTATTGCCGGGCGACGACGATATCGTGGCCGCGGCGGCCGGGCTGGCCTGAGGCGGTCCCGATCGCCGCTCAAGCGGCTTCCCACCAGGGAAAGGGGCCGGCTAAACATACAAGCTGTCCTGCAGGCCAACAGCAGGAAAGGACGGCAGGGGCTGTTCCTGCAGGCCAACGGCAGGATAGGGTAGGGGCTGTTCCTGCAGGCCAATAACAGGGACAGTTTGGGAGCTGTTTCTGCAGGCCAATAGCGGAGAGGGGCTTATGGTGGGAAGCCGCTTCAGCGGCGATAGCCGACTGGCCTCATTTCACGGCCTTGCTCACGTCGTTGTTCCGGACCAGCACCGGTCCGGCATGCCCGGCGCATATCGCCTGGTTGCGGCCCGCCAGCTTCGCCGCGTACATCGCCTTGTCGGCCCGCTCCACGAGCGATTGCACGGTGTCCGCGGGGGTGCGCATGGCCACGCCGATCGAGACCGTCAGCAGCGAACCGGGCGAGCCCACGTGCACGTCGAGCCGGTGCACGCGCCGGCACAGGCGCGTGGCGACCTGCATGGCGTTCTCTTTCTCGACGCCCTGCAGCAAGGCCACGAATTCCTCGCCACCGTAGCGGCCAAGCAGGTCGGAAGGCCTGAGTTCGTGGCGCAGGGCGGCGGCCACCGCGACGAGGGCACGATCGCCGGCGGCGTGGCCGTGCCGGTCGTTCAGTTCCTTGAAGTGGTCCAGGTCGAAGAACAGCACGGCGATGGGACGTGAAGAACCCTGTTCCAGTACCTCCGTCGCGGCGTCGGTCCAGGCGCGGCGGTTGAGCAGGCCCGTCAACGGGTCGCTGTCGGCGAGCTGGCGGGCACGGTCGCGATCGTGACGAATGGTGAGCGCACGATCGGACAGGCCGATCGACAAAACGATGGCTTCGAAGGCACCCACGGCGATCGCCGCATCGGGCAACCACGGCGCGCCCGCGAACATGCCCTGCTGCTGCGCGCCGCATAGCGCGGTGAGGATGAGTAGCGGCGTCCAGCCCGCGAGGAAGAACCAGGCGTGGCGCGACCCCCGCGCGGCGGCGATGGCTCCCGCCACGAGCAAGAGCAACGCGCCGAGCAACAGCAAGGGTTGCAGCAGCAACTGGGCCATGCCGACCAGCATTCTCACGCCGGAGGCGCGAAGCACGATCAGCAAGGGCATCACCACCGCGAAGGCCAGCACGGGTGTCCGCAGCATGGGCACGTAGTCGTCGACCTTGGCGAAGCGCAGCATGAAGAGGGCCGCGAAGGTCACCGACAGCGCCGTCACGGCGGCGCCCAGGGTATCGGCCATGCCCGCCAGCGACTGCAATTCGAGCGGATGGAAGACGAAGCCCGAACGCAGGCCCTGGATCAGCGCGTAACAGAGCAGGTAAGCCGCGTACCAGCCGAAGGTCATGTCGCGCAGGATGAGCGTGAAGCATAACGCCATCAACGCCATGGTCAGCATCACGGCGAAGCAGCCCGTGGCGAAAACCATCCAGCTGCCGTCGTCCCGGAGGTAGTCCGGCCACGAGTCGATCGAGATCGTCACGGCCCCGGGCGGCTGTGCCGTGGGTTCGAATTTCAGCAGGAGTGGCCGCGATGCCGGAATCGAGGCGGGCACGTTGAAAATCAGCCGGCCATGGCCGTGCAGGGGCGGGCCGAAGTCATCCAGCGAGGTGGTCGCCACGAGGGTGTCGCCATCATAGAGGGACACGGCGCCCATGCCTGGATGGCCGATGCTGAGTACGCGTTCGCCCGTCGTCCAGGGCGGCAGGGTATGCACGATCACCCATGTGCCCGTCGGCGCGTTGGGCAGGATCTGCATTCGTGACGGATCGAAGGCGGGCAGGGGCCGCTGCTCGGCCTCCCGGAGGATGTCGCCCGGCGTGTCTCCCGGGCGCACTTCTCGCCAGTTGGCCGTCACCGTGGTCGCGCCGGCTACCCCGGCCCATAGCAGGCCGCACAGCACCGTCGCCTGGAAGAAGCGATAGATCCACCGGTGCTGGCGGTTGCTGGTGCGCATATACGGCTCCATTCTGCCGTGGTCCAGGGCCGCTGTCGCGTTGGCCGTTGGGCGTATCCGTTGTGGGTGCGCTGGTGGGGAGGAACCGGCAGTTGGGAGCCCCGGCGGTTGAGAAGCCCTGGTGGGAGCCGACCTTGTCGGCGATCCCGCGGCAGCGGGCCGGGGTGAGGCAAGCACCCATCGCCGACAGGGTCGGCTCCCACCAAAGGCCGGTTCCCACCGGGGTGGGTTTGCCACCCTGGGCTGTTTCCGGGAGCGGTTTCCGGGAGCGGCTTCAGCTGGGCTGGGGTGCCGCCATGCCGCCGAAGCGTTCCAGCAGCTGGGTCTGCGCGTCGCGGGCCGGTTGGCCGGGGGACGGTTGAAGGAGGGCATAGGTCCCATCGGGCTGCTGGACCCAGGCCGAGTGGTTGTCGGCGAGATAGAACTCCAGTTCCCGGCGCACCCGCTGGCGCAATTTTTTGCCTTCGATGGGGAAGCAGGTCTCGACACGGCGGTCCAGGTTGCGTTCCATCAGGTCCGCGCTCGCCAGGTAGAGGTCCGGCTCGCCGTCGTTATGGAACCAGTACACGCGGCTGTGCTCGAGGAACCGCCCCACGACGGAGCGTACCCGGATGTTCTGCGAAACGCCGGGAATGCCCGCGCGCAGGCAGCACATGCCGCGCACGATCAGCTCGATCTTCACGCCCGCCTGGCTGGCACGGTAGAGCGCACGGATCAGCTTAGGGTCGGTGATCGCGTTGATCTTGCAGACGATCTCGGCCTTCTTGCCCGCGGCGGCATGCGTGGCCTCCCGGGCGATCAGGTCGAGCAGGCCCTTCTTGAGCGTGAACGGCGCATAGAGCATGCGCTTCATCTTCAACGCCTTGCCCATGCCCGTAAGCAGGCGGAACAGGCGATGCACGTCGTCGCAAAGTGCCTCGTCGGACGTGAGCAGGCTGTAGTCGGTGTAGAGCCGCGCATTGCCGGAGTGATAGTTGCCGGTGCCGAGATGGGCATAGCTCACGAGCTTGCCGTTCTCGCGGCGTTGCACCAGCATCAGCTTCGCGTGCGTCTTCACGCCCACCACGCCGTAGGTGACCACGGCACCCGCCTGCTGCAGGCGGGAGGCAAGGGTCAGATTGGATTCTTCGTCGAAACGCGCGCGCAGTTCGACTACGGCGGTGACTTCCTTGCCCGAACGCGCGGCCTCCACCAGCGCATCCACGATCTCCGAGTTGGCGCCACTGCGATAGAGCGTCTGCTTGATCGTCAGCACCTGCGGATCCTTCGCCGCCTGGCGCAGGAAATCGACCACGGGAGAGAACGATTCGAACGGGTGGTGGAGCAGGATGTCCTGCTTGCCGATCACCGAGAACATGTCTTCCGCGTCGGCCAGCGCCTTCGGCAAGGCGGGTACGAACACGGGGAATTGCAGGCGCGCGTAGGCCGGTTGCAAGGTCATCTCGAACAGGCGCGCGAGGTTCACCGGGCCGTTCACCTCGTAGAGCGAATCGGTGTCCAGCGAGTACTGCTTGAGCAGGTAATCCACCAGCGGCTTGGGACAATTGTCCGCCACCTCCAGGCGTACGGCGTCACCGTAGCGGCGCGAGAACAGTTCGCCGCGCAACGTGCGCGCGAGGTCTTCCACGTCTTCCGGATCGATGGTCAGGTCCGCATTGCGGGTAAGACGGAACTGGTAGGAGCCCAGCACGCGCATCCCGGGGAAAAGGTCGTCGGCGTGCGCGTGGATGATCGAGGAAAGCAGCACGTAGTTGTCGCCGCCCTCGCAGACTTCCTGGGGCAGGCGGATGAGGCGGGGCAGGATGCGAGGCGCCGGCACGATCGCGAGGCCCGAATCGCGGCCGAAGGCGTCGGTGCCTTCGAGTTGCACGATGAAGTTCAGGCTCTTGTTCACCAGGCGGGGGAACGGATGCGTGGGGTCCAGGCCGATCGGCGTGACCAGCGGCGCCACCTCGTGACGGAAGTAACGGCGCACCCAGAGCTTCTGCTTGTGTGTCCATTGGTTGCGGCGGACGATGCGGATGCCTTCGTCGGCCAGCGCGGGGAGGATCTTCTCGTTGAGGATCGCGTATTGCCGCTCGATCTGGCGGTGCGCCACTTCCGAGATCTCGGCCAGCACGCGGCGCGGAGGGATGCCGTCGGCGCCGATCACCTCGTGGTCGAACGCGATCTGCTGCTTCAGGCCCGCCACGCGGATCTCGAAGAACTCGTCCATGTTCGACGAGAAGATCAGCAGGAACTTCAGCCGTTCGATGAGCGGCTTGGATTCGTCCAGCGCCTGGTCGAGCACGCGGATGTTGAACTGCAACTGCGACAGTTCGCGGTGGACGTAAAGGCTCGAGTCGTTGAGGTCGACCTCCGGGATGTCCGCGGGCGGTACCGTCCGGGCGGTAGCGGTCTTCGCGGGGGCGATCGACTCGTTGGGCGGTGTCATCGTGTCCAGGGTGGCGTCCTCGTCGCGGATCGCGACGCCCTCATGGTACGCCGCCTGCGCGAGGGTATGACGGAGCTCTTACATCCCGATGACACGCGGCTCAGACGACCAGCGGTTCGGGTTCCAGTGTCACGCCGAACATGGACTCGACTCCTGCGATCACTTTCTGCGCGAAGGCCCACAACTGCGGACCCGTGGCCTTGCCGTGATTCACCAGCACCAGCGCGTGGCGGTTCGACATGCCAGCGTCACCATCGCGCTCACCCTTGAAGCCGGCGGCCTCGATGAGCCAGCCTGCGGAGATCTTCGCGGTGCCGCCGGCGTGTGGCCATACGGGCAACCCGGGGTGGGCGAGTGCGAGCGCTTCGGCCTTCGCCGCGCCGACGATCGGGTTCTTGAAGAAGCTGCCGGCGTTTCCGATCACCGCCGGATCGGGCAGCTTGCGCGACCGCAGGCGCACGACCGCCTCGGCCACGTGATACGGCGTGGCGCGCTCGATGCCCATCTTCGCCACTTCCTCGCGGATGCCCGCGTAGTCGAGCGAGAGCGGGCGTTCACGCGGAAGGGAGAAGGTCACCGCCACGACGATCCACCGGCCCGGTTGCTGCTTGAAGCTGGAATCGCGGTACGAGAAGGCGCATGCGGCCTTGTCGAGCACGACGAACTCGCCGGCGTGCGTGTCCCAGGCTTCCACGGTGTCGATGAATTCCGCGACCTCGACACCATAGGCGCCGATGTTCTGGATGGGAGAGGCGCCGACCGTGCCGGGAATGAGGATCAGGTTTTCCAGGCCCGCGTAGCCCTGGCCGAGCGACCAGCGCACGAAGTCGTCCCAGCGCTCGCCCGCCGCCACGCGGATCAGCACGCGGTCGTCACGCTGGAACGTTTCCACGCCGCGCGTCGCCATGGCCAGCACGGTGCCGTCGAAGTCGCCCTTGATGAGCAGGTTGCTGCCTTCGCCGAGCACGAGCAGCTTGCCCGCCTTCACCGCCGGGTACGCGAGCAACTCGGGGATCTTCGCCGGGTCGCGCACCTCGGCGAGAAGTTTCGCGCGAGCGTCCACGCGCAGCGTGTTGCGGCCGCCGAGCGGTGCATCGCTGGCGAGGCTGAATCCACCCATGTCGACGGGTGCGTTGTTCATGCCGCGAGCCCCCGCCGGCGGATCTCGGCGACGGCCTCGGCGATCAGCCCGGGCCCGCGATAGACCAGGCCGGAATAAACCTGCACCAGCGATGCCCCGGCCTCGATCTTGCCGGCCGCGGTGTCGCCGTCGAGGATGCCGCCCACGCCGACGATCGGCACCTTGCCGCCGAGGCGCGCGTGCATCCCGCGCAGGACCGCGGTGGATTTAGCAAACAGTGGCCGCCCGGAAAGGCCGCCGGTTTCGTGCGCAACGGGATCGCCCGCGACATCGGCGCGGTCGATCGTCGTGTTGGTGCAGATCACGCCGTCGATGCCCGAAGCCAGGAGCACCTCAGCGATGGCATCCAGTTCGTTATCGGACAGGTCGGGCGCGATCTTCAGCAGCATCGGCTTGCGCTCGCCGTGCTGGCTGGCCAGCCGCTCCTGAGCCTCGCGCAGCGTGCCGATGAAGCGGCGCAGGGTCTCCTCTTCCTGGAGGTCGCGCAGGCCTTGCGTGTTCGGCGAGGAGATGTTCACCGTGACATAGCTGGCCAACGGATAGGCCCGCTCGAGACAGAGAAGATAGTCGTCGATGGCCCGCTCGTTCGGGGTGTCCTTGTTCTTGCCGATGTTGATGCCGAGCACGCCGCGATACGAAGACTTCCGCACGTTGCGCAGCAGGGCGTCGATGCCCCCGTTGTTGAAGCCCAGCCGGTTGATGATCGCTTCGTGGCGCGGGAGGCGGAACATGCGCGGCTTGTCGTTACCCGCTTGCGGGCGTGGCGTGACCGTGCCGATCTCGACGAAGCCGAAGCCCAGGGCGGCCAGGCCGTCGAGGTGCTCGCCGTTCTTGTCCAGGCCGGCGGCCAGGCCCACGGGATTGGGAAAGTCGATACCGAACGCACGCACCGGCAGGTTCGCCGGCGGTTTCGCGATCCAGCCCGATAAACCGCTGCGCTGCGCCACGTCGCTGGCGTAGAGGGTCAGGCCATGCGCGGTCTCGGCATCCAGCGCGAACAGCAGGGGGCGGATCAGTTCGTACATCAGGCGTCCGGGTGGCCCGCGAAGACGCGGGTGTCGTAGTCGAAAGCGACCGTGCCGTTTTCCTGCGTCGCGTCGAACAACGAACGCAGGGCGGCCAGCATCGGCTCATGGTTGGGATGGCCGGGCTTGGGCGCGTACGAAGACGACATCAGGCGGCCCAGCAGAGCGTCGTGGTCGAGCTGCTGCCCATGCGGAAACGATGCCATGCCGCGGTAGCCGTGGCCGAACCAGTGCGCCATGGTCTCGTCGTCGGTATACCGTTCGGCGACGCCGAGGTAATCGATCCCGTATTCGTGAAGCAGCCGCTCGTATCCTTCCAGGAAGGGCGTGCCGACCAGGCGGCGACTGTTCCAGAACACGGCGACCAGCCCGCGTGACGGCAGGATGCGCGCGAACTCCGTGCGCACGCGTTCCTTGTCGAACCAATGGAACGCCTGTGCGGCGATGACGAGGTCGACGGAACCCTCCGGAAGGCCCGTAGCCTCGGCCGTGCCGTCCACGGCGTGGAAGCGTCCGTCGCCGCCAAGCCAGCGCTCGGCCGCGGCGCGCATCGCCGCGTTCGGTTCCACGGCGGTCACGCGGTGGCCGGCATCGAGAAACAGTTTGCTCGAGATGCCGGTGCCCGCGCCGACGTCGGCGACGGTCCAGTCGGTGCGGACGCCGAGGCCGTGCAGCCACTCGACCACGGCCGGTGGATAGTCCGGGCGATAGCGGACGTAATCCTCGACGCGGTCGGAAAAACGTTCCGTGGAGCGCAAGTCGGTCATGGCCTCGTCCGTTCGGTCAGAACTCGAACTTGATGCCCTGGGCCAGCGGCAACGCGTCCGAATAGTTGATGGTGTTGGTCTGGCGGCGCATGTAGACCTTCCATGCATCCGAACCCGATTCGCGGCCGCCGCCGGTTTCCTTCTCGCCGCCGAAGGCGCCGCCGATTTCCGCGCCCGAGGTGCCGATGTTGACGTTGGCGATGCCGCAGTCCGATCCCGATGCCGAAAGATACTGTTCGGCCGACTTCAGGTCCTGCGTGAAGATTGCCGAGGACAGCCCCTGTGGCACGGCGTTCTGCTCGGCGATGGCTTCGTCGAGCGTCTCGAAGGGCATGACGTAGAGAATCGGTGCGAAGGTCTCCGTCTGCACGACCTCGTCGGAGTTCTTCAGGCCCGTGACGATCGTCGGCAGCACGAAGTTGCCCTTGCGGTCGGTGAGGGCCTTGCCGCCCGTGCGCACCGTGCCGCCGGCCGCCTTGGCCCGTTCGATGGCGCCCAGGTATGCCTGCACGGCTTCGGGGCTGTTGAGCGGGCCCATCAGCGTGGTCGGCAGGGTGGGGTCGCCGATCTTCTGCTCGACCTGCCCGTAGGCCTTGACCAGCGCATCCACCACGGTGTCGTGGATCGATGCGTGCACCAGGACGCGGCGCGTGCTTGTGCAGCGCTGACCGGCCGTGCCGACGGCGCCGAACACGATCGCGGGGATGGCGAGCTTCAGGTCGGCCGACTTGTCCAGGATGATGGCGTTGTTGCCACCCAGTTCGAGCAGGCTGCGGCCCATGCGCTTCGCGACGCGCTCCCCGACGATGCGGCCCACCTTGGTCGAACCGGTGAAGCTGATCAGCGGAATGCGCTTGTCGTCGACGAACGCCTGTGCCAGGTCGGTGCCGGCGTCGTTGAAGAGGAAGAAGAGGTCCGGGAAACCGGCGTCCTTCAACGCCTCGTTGCAGATCTTCATCGTGGCGATGGCCGAGAGCGGCGTTTTCGGCGAGGGCTTCCAGATGCAGATGTCGCCGCAGACGGCGGCGAGGAAGGCGTTCCAGGCCCATACGGCGACGGGGAAGTTGAACGCGCTGACGATGCCCACCAGGCCGATCGGGTGCCACTGCTCGTACATGCGGTGGCCCGGGCGCTCGGAGTGCATGGTGTTGCCATAGAGCATGCGGCTCTGGCCCACCGCGAAGTCGGCGATGTCGATCATCTCCTGCACTTCGCCGTCACCTTCGGGCTTGATCTTGCCCATCTCCAGCGCGACCAGCGAACCCAGGGCGTCCTTGTGCTTGCGCAGCGCCTCGCCGCACAGCCGCACGGCTTCGCCACGGCGCGGGGCCGGCGTGTTGCGCCACACCGTGAAGGCTTCCTGCGCGCGCTGGACGATCGTCTCGTAGTCGGCCGCGCTGGAGGCCTGCACCGTCGCGATCACGTCGCCCGTGGCCGGATTGGTCGGCGACAGCGTGCCGGCGCCCGTGGTGGCAGCCCATTCGCCGCGGCCGAGGTAGGTACCGGATTCGTTGGCGGCGAGGCCGAGCGCTGCGAGGATCTTGCCGGACATGAGGCTCTCCATGGAAGACGGGTAAAACGGGGATTCTAGCAAACGCGACCTTCACCTCCCGTTGTGCGGCGCGGGAAGGATGTCTGCGGGCCGTCGTTGTCCCCCGGCGTTATGAAGACCCTACGGTCACTGGCGCAAGTCCATGCTGGCCTTGAGTTTCTTTATGGGCGGGAGGCGCCGCATGTCCCGAATCTACGAGATTCCCTACAAGCCCGACGAAAACCACTCCTGGACGGTATGTCTCGACGGCAAGGTGCTGTCCCGCTTCGATAGCCGTTTCGACGCCCTGCTCTCGGCCGTGAACCGGGCGGCTGCCGAAGGTGGCGACGCCACCATAGGGATCGAGGGTGCCGACGGTGTCTGGCGTCCTTTCGGGAGCGATGCGAAGCGGCCGGCGCGTTTGCCGCCCATGCCGGGCCGGACGTTGAGAGCGGTGCGCTAGATCATCGCCATCGACGACTAGGATCAGCGCCTGAGATAAACGGGAACGGGATTGGCACCGAGCACGGCGAGCATCAGGCTGTCGACCGCCCCGAAACAATAGGCGTGTACGTGCACGCCAGGCCGGGACATCTTTTCGATCATTTCATCGGTACTGACGCCCGCGATGTTCTCGACGGAGAGATTTCTTCCCGGAAGGTGAGCCGCGAGACGGCGCCGGGAGCGGCGGTCGCGCCAGTAGAACGCATACTCGCCGAGTCGCCGGCTGCCGTTCTCCCAGTTGTCACCGTATCTGCTGCCATGCACGCCACTGTAGAGATAGACGCTGTCGTTTCCGTCGGCGATGGGCATGCGTCCGATTCTTTTCAACGGGTGGGCGATCTTCCGGCCGGAGATCGTCGTATCAGGAGCCCAATGGGATACGCGCGCATCGAGTGGATCGGTTCGCCGAACCCACCGCGTATTCAGCGTGAGCGCTCCTTTGCGCGTGGAGTACCGGAACTTCCAGGCGGGGATCTGATCACTCGGGACGACATCGATGTTGTAGCGAGGCGCGTCGGTGTCCATGGCGTCCCATCGATGGCCGAGAAATCCCGCGCTACGTGCGCGCGCCTTGGGTGACAGTGACGATCCAATGGAGGGAGTTCCGGAACCCATCGCCATCCAACCGAACATACCCCCCGCGTTCTTGTCGCCCGCCGCCGATGCGACCGATCGTGCCTCCGAGGTGACGACGACCGCATCGAGGACGGCGGCCGCCGTTATCGTCACCGTGGTGGGGGTGACGACGGCGGCGGCCTGGCGTGCGAGGGCGGTGCCCCCAGCCGCTGCACCCAGGGCGCCCGCGTTGCCCGCCGCGCCCAGACCGATGCGGGTCGGGCCTTGACCCGCGATCAACCAGTTCGACCATGCGTTGCCGCCCGGATCGATCCGGTTGACCGGGTCGCCGCCGCAATAGGCGTAGCGATTCAATCCCCCATCGTCGAAGGGGCTGACGGGATCGGGGTTGAGAAAACGCCGCAGGGCCGGAGAAAACAGCCGGTCGCCGAGCAGGTAACAGCGGGTGCCTGATTCGACGGACCCTCCGGCGTACGCGGTGCGTGCAACCTGTGCCGCAATCGCGATTTCTCCGTAGGCGCCATAGACATGACTAGCAGGCGCGACCTTGTTCACCCGACGCTCCTTCCTGTTGGAGTGTCGAGATTTAATGCACAGGATGGCATCCACTCCCATAGCGCCAACGGTGTAGGCGCATTCCGGATTCCGGCGATCCGTCATGGCCTTGGGCATCAGGGCGCCGGAATTCGCCGGCCTTGTCTTTTGTCTCCCGACCGCGTCCGGTATCCTCACTCCCTTGGCCCCGTAGCTCAGCTGGATAGAGCGTCCCCCTCCTAAGGGGAAGGTCGCCCGTTCGAATCGGGCCGGGGTCACCATTCAGGGCCGGAGCCCCCCATGACCCATACCTTCGACGCCATCATCGTAGGAGCCGGGCAAGCCGGACCGGCGCTGGCCAACCGCCTAACGAGCGCGGGAAAGACCGTCGCCATCATCGAGCGGCACCTCGTCGGCGGCACGTGCGTCAATACCGGCTGCAAGCCGACCAAGACACTCGTCGCCAGCGCCTATGCGGCCCGTCTTGCGCAGCGAGGTGCGGAATACGGCGTCCGTACCGGCCCTCTGTCCATCGACATGCCGACCATCGCCGCACGGGCCCGCAAGGTGATCCTCGACTCGCGCAAGGGCAACGAGGACTGGCTGGCATCCATGCCGGGCCTCACGCTCATTCGTGGGCATGCGCGATTCACCGGCCCGCGAAGGATCGAGGTGAATGGCGAGACGATCGAAGCACCTCAGATCTTCCTCAATGTCGGAGGCCGCGCGATTGTGCCGGACTTCCCTGGCCTCGACCAGGTCGATTACCTCACCAACAGCACCATCATTCCACTGCAAGCCGTCCCCGAACATCTGGTAGTGGTCGGCGGCAGTTATATCGGCCTCGAGTTCGCCCAGATGTTCCGGCGCTTCGGCGCGGAGGTCACCATCGTGGAGAAGGGCGCACGGTTGATCAGCCATGAAGACGAAGACGTCTCGGACGAGATCCGTGCGTTCCTTGAAGCCGAAGGCATCACCGTGCGCACGGACGCCTGCTGCATCACGTTGGCGAAGCACGAGCGCGGCGTGAAAGTCGGCGTGGATTGCACCGAGGGAGCACCCGAGGTCATCGGTACCCATGTGTTGCTTGCCGTGGGCCGCCGTCCCAACACGGACGACCTGGGCCTGGACAAGGCAGGCATCGAGATGGACGACAAGGGATACATCAAGGTCGACGATCACCTCAAGACCAGCGCCGAGGGCGTCTGGGCGATGGGTGACTGCAACGGGAAGGGCGCGTTCACGCATACGGCCTGGAACGATTACGAGATCGTGGCGGCGAACCTGCTCGACGGCGGCGATCGCAAGGTGAGCGACCGTATCCTGGGCTATGCGCTCTATGTCGACCCACCATTGGGCCGTGTCGGCATGACGGAAACGCAGGCACGTGCCAGCGGCCGCCCCTTGCTGGTCTCGAAACGGCCGATGAAGCGTATCGGCCGCGCGGTGGAAAAGGGCGAAACCTGGGGCTTCATGAAGATCGTCGCGGACGCGGAGACGAAGAAAATCCTCGGAGCGGCCATCCTCGGCACGGGAGGCGACGAGGCCATTCACGGCGTCCTCGACATGATGAATGCGAACGCCTCGATCGGGACGCTGCAATGGGCTGTACCGATTCATCCGACGGTGTCGGAACTCATTCCCACCGTCCTCGGAGATCTTGCGCCCGTCCGCTGATCTTCGCTTCAGAACAGGTCGTAGACGACCACTTGCTGAAGATTCAGCGCGTCCATGACGACCTCGTCGGCGAGTCCGAAGCAACAGCCGATGACGTGAGCACCGTCCTTCAACAAGTGATGTTGCATCTGCTGCTTGGTCAGGAAGGCCATATTGACGGCATTGATCGTCTTCCCCGTGGCCTTGGCCGCCTTCTTCGTGAGCACGAAGTCTTCCAGGAAGAACTTGGGCTCCGTGTTCAGTCTTTCTCCCATGCGAAGGTGCCAGTTCCTGCCGTAAGGTTCGCCATGAGCGCCGGTATAGACATTCGCCTTTGTGAAGCCATGCGTGTTGAGCAAGTGAAAGACGTTCGGAACGAACGACTGGGTGATCGTCGTGTCCGCCGCGAAAATCATGCTGTTCGGATTCTGCCGATGGGTACCGGGCGTCCACTTCCTCACCAGATTCAGTTGTCCGAACTGATCGAACCTCAATCGTTGTGCGGGAATTTGCCAGTTGGTCAGGACCTGGACCTGCCTTGCCGGTCTCACGCCGAAGGATACGGCTCGGCTGACGTCCTGCTGTTGGCCGAGAAACCGCTCGGTCGACGTGCCGTTCCTGGCAGCCGGAAGGGACGTTCCGCCCGATGCCGTCTTCGCCGCCATCCATCCGAAGAGACGATCAGCCTCCGGGCGATCCGCTGTCGTCCGCCCGACGGAATCGATGGCGGATGTGATGGAGACGGTATCCATCACGGGGGCTGCGGTCGTGGCCACCGTGACGGGCGTAGAGGCTGTCTCCTGCATACGGGAGGCGGGCGACATGCCGCGCGCGGCGCCAGCAGGGGCCTTGAGCCCGAGGGACGCGCCCGCCCAGCCCAGCCATGTGTGACCGCTCGGGTCGATCCGGTTGACGGGGTCGCCGCCGCAGTACGCGTAGCGGTTGACGCCGCCACCATCGAACGGACTGGCCCCGTCGGGTGCGATGAACCGGCGCAACGCAGGGCTATAGGCCCGCTCGCCAAGCATGTACCAGCCCGCCCCGGCTTCGAGCACCTCGCCGGCGAACGCGCTGTGGGACCGGTCCGAGGAGCCGTTTCGTTCGCCATAGGCTCCGTAGACAGGTGCCCTGGTGTCGGTGATTGTCATGTTCATTCGGCGCGCCTCGATCAGGTCGTAGGGGGCATTCGTCATCCGGTCAGGGCCCGGGCGGTGGCCGCAGGTAATACAAGCTCACGTTCGACAGGTTCAGTGCGTCCATGACGACCTCGTCCGCTATCCCGTAACAGGTGGCGATGACATGGTCGCCGTCCCGTGCCAGTTGATCTCGCATCTCCGTTATCAGCATCTCGCCCATGTTCGCGACGTCGATATGGAGACCCGCGGACGCGGCTGCTGGCTTCGTGTGCCGGAGCTCCTGCTCGTACAGGAGCTCGTGTGGTGACTTATGAAACGAGGTTCCCCAGTTTCTGCCATCGGGTTGGCCATGAACACCCGCGTAGAAGGTCGCGTTGGTGATCCCGCGACCCGTCATGTGGGGGAAAAGGTTCGGGAAGTCGGCATAGTTGATCGACGTGTCCGCTGCCCAGATACGGCTTTTCGGATTCCTGACGTGTGTGCCATAAATCCAGTTTCTGGTCACATCCTTGTTTCCGCCACGATTGAGCGTGGATCGATTCGCAGGGATGTCGTCATCGATGAATACAGAAATATTCCGCTCCGGTTTTACCGTGCCTGAGTCCTGTGCGAGGAAACGGTTCCCTCCAACGAAGCGCCGCGTTGGCGATCCGTTTCTGGCGGGTGCCAGATCGGACCCGCCCAGCGCAGCGTCTGCCAGGTACCCGATCCATCCGAAGAGCCCCCCTGCTTTCGTCTCATTCGAGGTCGTCAGTGCGACCGAGTCGACGGCCGCCGTGATGGTGACCGCATCGGATACGACCGCGGCGGTATTGGCCACGATGCCGGGTGTGGTGGCAGCGCCGTTCGTGTCCCGGGAAACCGGCGACAGGGAACTCGCCGCGCCGGTCTTTTTTCCGGTCAGTCCGGAAGAAACCCCCAGCCACGTCAGCCATGAGCGGCCGTTCGGATCGATCCGGTTTACCGGGTCACCGCTGCAATAGGCATAGCGATTGATACCGCCACGTGTGAACGGGCTGGCCTGGTCTGGAGCGAGGAATCGGCGCAGCGTCGTGCTGTAAAGGCGTGCACCCAGCAGATAGCAGGCGATACCGGCCTCGCCCACCTCCCCGGCGAACGCAGTGCGCACCGCCGCCGAGGGGACGCGTTCGCCAAAAACGCCGTAGGTTGTCGTCCGCACGGCCATCATGGAGTCGCGCGTACCGGGAGCAAACGATCGGACACCGTGGATGGCATATTCAGCGATCTCATGACGGGCTCGTCGAGGAGGCCGTGCCCGGCGATGGTGACGTGGATACCGTCCTCCGACAGCCGTCGTCGGATCTGCTCGGTTGTCGCTCTCGTCATGTCCATGGCTTCGACGTTCAGTCCAGTCGAGGCGGCAACCCGCTGGGCGCTTTCGATATCCTGCCGGTGAAGCCCTTCGCCGACGATCCGCCTGGTTCCATGGGGGTTTCGGAATGCTCGCCGCGAATCCGGCGTCCCGAAGTAAAGGTTGGCTTGCCTGACGCCGTCCCTTCCGAGTTCCACGGATGCCTGCCTCACCTGCGGAAGGCTGCCGCCAGCATCGTTTGCCGCCAGGCTGCGGCTCGATCCCCGTGTGTTGGTCCGGTGGGATGCGCTCGATGCCACGATGGGAGTGGCTGCCTTCACGGCGCTTACCGTGGCGTGCGTGGTGGCCGTCCTGGTCGCACGGCTTCCGGTCGGCGCGCCACGGGTGGCAAAGGACGCCCTGGCGGACGTCGTGGACATCTGCTTGGAAGCCGTGATCGTGGCAGCGCCCGAGGCGACACCCGCGCCCATGGCTACCCAGCCTAAGATGGCATTGGCTTTCTGATTGTGCGTGGCCATCGAGGCTAGCGAACCGATCGATGCCGCGGTCGAGATCACGTCCATCGTGACGGCCGCGGTGGAGGCCACGATGCCGGGGGTCGCGGCTGCGACGGCCATCATGGCGGATGCGGCTCCCGCCAATCCGGTTCCGCCCGCGACGGCGCCCGCTACACCGGCAGAGGCGGCGGCGAGGGGGGCGGCCAGGGTCCCTGCGCTCACGATGGTGCCCACGACGGAGAGGGCCACCATCAACCCGGCCGCCAGCCAGTCCGTCCATGCGTTGCCGCTCGGATCGATCCGGTTCACCGGGTCGCCGCTGCAATAGGCGTAGCGGTTGAACCCACCGTCGTCGAATGGGCTTTCCGCGTCAGGCATGAGGAAGCGTCGCAATACCGGGTTGTATGGACGACCACCGAGCAGGTACAAACCGGTCAGCCTCTCCGCGATCTCGCCGGCGTATGCCAGTCTTGCGACGCCCGTCGATCCGGCGTTTCCGCCGTAGACGGTGTAGATCCGGGCTTCGACGCTCATGGTGTGCCATCCGGCACGGACTCCGTCACCACGGACCCCTGTGGATCGGTACCAAGCAGGAAGGTTTCCCGGATGGCCCCGGCAAGCCGGGTCTCCGCAACGATGCCGCCCTCCGCCCGGATGAATCGCCGCCCCTCGAGTTCGTCGACTTCGAATGCGATGGCGCCATCGTCGCGGTAGCGGTACCTCGGCACCCCGTCGATCGTCGTACTGCACACGCGTCCGTCCGGACCATGGACGTAGGTGATTCGCTTTTCGTCGGCCAGCGTCACGCTCGCCAACCGGCCGGCACCATCCCAATGCAATGTCCGTCCCTGGCCATCGTCGATCAGGTTGCCATTCGCGTCGTAGATGAGCTCCAGCGGCGTGCCGTACCCGGGATAGCCGTCCAGACTGTTGCTTACGCTGACCAGGCGGTCGAAGTCCACCGGATCATAGCCGTAGCGGGTGACGTTGACTCGTCCGTCGAGCAGCGTCGTCGTCACGGTCCGCAGGTTGTCGAGGCAGTCGTGCTCGAACTCCTGCTTTACGTATGGTTGTCCTGTTTCGTCGAGCGGATGTTCGCCTGCGACCGCGTCGATGGCATGGAGAATCAGCCGGCCGCGATCGTCATAGTCCATCGTTTCCGTGCGCTGGAGCAGCGTGTCGTCGCCGTACCAGCGGCGTTCCGACACCTTGTCATCGGCTCGCCAGCCGTAGACAAGGCGGCGCTTTTGCGTGGTGGATCCTTCGGTGTGTTCCCAGGACTGATCTTGCACGCGTCCAAGCGGATCGTAAGCGACCTGTTGCGTGACGGAGCGGCCATCGGCGGAGCGCGTGATGCGATGATCCAGTCGCGACAGGTCGTCGTAGACCAGCTCGATCGTCACGTCCTCATCGGTCACGCTCTTCAGGCGCCCATAGTCATCGTAGTCGTAGGTCTGCGTTACTCCGTCGGGTCCTGTTTTCTCCAGCGCGAGACCACCGATCGTAATGGCGACATGGCACTCGCGCGGCTGGTCACCTACGAGAGCGATTTTCTGGCTGGTCATCCGGCCGAGATAATCAGGGGTGACCACCATCGATCCACCCTCCGCCACGATCCCGGTAGGGAGACCCATGACATTGTCATAGGTCGCCTCGGTCAGCACGGACTCCACCGCACCCTCCGGGCTGGAAAGCGTCGAGCCGAGCAGCACCTCGCGCAGGCGCAGGTCGTAAACCATCTTCAGCGTGTTTCCGCTCGGCATGGTTTTCGTGTCGGAACTCATCTGGTTGGGTATGTAGGCATGGCTGGTTGTCAGGCTGCCCGCCGTTTCCTTTTTCAGCCTTCCAAGGCCGTCCCAGCTGCGGGTCCCCAGTTCCAGTTCGCCGGCTTCCCCGGCGAGTTCGCGGAGCGCGCTATCGCCTTCGGGAGGGACGATGGCGAGGCGGGCGACGAACTCGTCTTCGTGGCCGGGTGCATAGGTCCGCAGCACGGCCGTTCCGTCGGGAAGGTCGCTGCGTACCAAACGGTCGTAGCCGTCCCACGCCTGCCGGGTCACCTTGCCGAGGGGATCTTCCATCCTGACGCACCTGCCGAGCCCGTCGTATTCCCATGAGGTGGTCGATGCCACCGTGGGTATGTCCGTCTCGGACCATGTGCCGGTTTGCGCACGCCGTTGCCGGTCCGCCGCGTCGAGGTAGGTCGAACGCCAGCCGGTCTTTTTATCGGCTCCATGGCTCTGCCATTGCATCGTCCACGTGATCACCTCGTCGCCGAACACGAGCGGATCGCGGAGAAGGGCCGTTTTACTCACCGTCTTGCTCGTATCCGGTGAGGTCATCAGCGAGCAGCGACCCCAGTCGTCATATTCATAGGTTGTTTGCAGCCGTATCGTGATGTCTCCACGCTTGCTATCGGTCTGCACCTCCCTGACGAGCTGACCGAAGCCGTCATATTCCAGCTCATGCACGGTCATCAGCGTTCCGTCGGGCCGGGGTTCTTCGCGCCTGATGGTGCGGCCTTGCTCGTCCATCCACACGCGATGCCGCAAACCGGTGATGCCGATGCGCTCGACCCAGCGTTCGCTCATCGACAACTGGTAGTTCCAGCGCGTTTCCACGCGGTAGTCGGGGTTGTCGGGCGACAACACCTCGCTGGTGCGTCGGCCAAGGGCGTCGTAGGTGAATTCGGCCTTGTTGCCAAGGGCATCCACGGTGGATCGCACCAGTCCACTGACCAGGTGAAGGGTCTCGCTTGTCGTATTCACCACGCCATCGTGCGTGGTGTGCGTGGTATGCGTAGTGACCGTGCCTGCGGCGTCATCGGTGTCGTAGGTGAAGGCGCGCACCTCCTTCAGGCCGTCCTGTTCGCGTGTCTCCTGCTTCAGGCTGCCGTGCTGGTTGCCCTGGTCCACGACGAACGACTGCTCGCTATGGACCAGGGTCGTTTCGATGCCATCATCGGATACCGTCGAGGTCTCCCCCGACGCCTGGATGTAGTACGTGCGATCCCGGACCCCGCTGCCTACGATGTTCCTTGCAGGGCTTCTTACAGGTACTTCGACGTATCGGAAATGCGTCGAACGAACCGGGCCGCCGTTCCCGCCGGGCGACGTGGCGCGGCTCCTGAGGCGTCGCACCTTCCCGAGCGGATCGGGAGGACACAGGCCTGCCTCGCCTTCAGGGGGATAGTAAGTGGACGTCTCGGTCGTGCCGGTGGCGCTGTCGTGACGCGAAAGGACATTTCCGTAGTCGTCGTACGAACTTTCGGTGAACGTGATTTGTTTGATGTCCGCAAACCGCGAGTCGTAGCACGTGGAGGTCACCCTGTGGGGAAGCTGGAAGCTCGCCTTCTGTTCTTCGAAGGAGGTGCCGTCTTCGATGCCATAGTCGGTGACGACCTCCTGGACGACATCGCCGCGGGTGGTCTTCTCGCGGGTGATGAGGTGGAAGTGGTTGTAGTTCCGCTGGACCGTGCACAGAAGCGACCCGTCCTGATACTGCGTCTCCGTCGATCCGTAGGTGTAAGCGTCCGCGCCTGGCATGTGCAGGAGCTGGTCGTTCCGGTCGACCCAGGATTCCACGGCCGGGTAGCCGTAGAAGTTGTGGTCGAGGTCATCGTTTCTATAGGTGTACCGGCTTTCCCGGACGACATTCGTGGAGTCGGTCACGAGCGACCGTGTCCGTGTCGCCACGGCTGGCATGTGGGAAAGGGGGCCACCCGGGGGGAGCGCGAGTGCCGCTGTATCGTATTCCACCGCGTCCCGGAGGCCATCGGGGGAAGTCACCGATGCGAGCAGCATCATGATGTCGACGGTGCGATACTCGAACTCCCACATGGCTTCGTCACCATCGGCCGTTGCGCTGTGGTTGAGATCGGTGATGAGCGGGATGGCAACCCGTTGAAGTTGTCCTCCCTGGATGGTGAAGTGCATCTCCAGCGGAGCGGAAGCCTTGCGATGGGCGGCATCGGCCAGATGCAGCGTGAGCCTGACGTTGTTCAAGTCCGAATAGTCGGCCTCGAGCAATACTTCGCCATCGTCATCAACGACGCGCGTCAGACGTGAAATGCCGAGTGCATCCTCTTTCCATGTGAGCTGGAGCGAGTCGCCGCTGGGGTTGACGATACGAACGGGGCGCAACAGGTTGGTGGGATACGCCATCGCCTCGAGATATTCGACGACGCCGGTCACGTGTTCGACCACGGCGGTCCGGTGCTCCGGGTCCATCATGACCAGTGAACAACTGTCGAGCTTGCGGTCCGGGAAATGCGCCGGTTCAAGGTGCAGGAGGCGCTCGACCTTGTGGCTGTCGCCGCTGGACAGGGTCAGCAGACTGGCGTCGCGATCCAGCTCCGTGAGACCGAGGCGCCAACCCGTGCCGAACCCGTCGTCGATCGTGTCGGCTGCGCTGTAGCTGAGGCGGAAGGGAAGGTGGGGGCCGCGCAAGCGGTTGCCTTCACCCGTGGCAAGGTCGATGCTCGCCGAGTACATGCCGGTGCGGGGGTCCACGTCGGCGTTGATATGACTGTAGAACTGAAACGCGGTGGAGTACATGTTCCCCGATGCCAGCAGGCGCGGGGAAAGGGTTTCGTCGTTCGTCATGGTGTTGCCATCCCTGGTCCAGTGTCGGTCATGTAACGATGAGTTCGTCCCGTTCACCCCTGACGAAGCCGATATGGCAGGTTTGCACGCTGCCGTGGGCATCCGTCATGGTCACTTTAACCGCCGCTTCCGGTGCGCCGGACCATGCCGGAATGTCGACTCTTCCACACAGCACGATGACACCTGTTTCCTCCTCGGGGCCTGCGAGCCGCTCTGGCGGTGGCGTCGAGCCGAAGTGACCGTTCATCGCGTCGTTCCAGTGAATCTCCGTTTCGCCGGGCTCGACATATCCGGTGAAACAGGGCTGCCTGATATTCGACACCTTGTCCTTCCAGTGGATCGCGCCAGCGGGATCGCATGTCATGCTGCGGACGCCGAGCGTGGTCTGGTCCACCAGCTGGATCGACACCGTTACGATGTCGTCGAAGATGCCATCCGCGTTCTCATCGTCGGGGTGCCTGGCCGGATCGAGGGGGCGCCGATCGAGCATGATGGCGGTGGAGGGATATTTCTCGGGAGGAACGGGTGTCACCGTGATCCCCACGTTCTTGTCCATCGCTGGTTTGGGTTGCTCGATGCCATTGATGGCACACCATCCGTTGGTGCGCCAGATCGAGAGATCGTCGCCATGAATCGCGAAGGCGACATCGAGGGTTTCCGTGGCCTCGGCATTGGCGGACAGATACAGGAAATAGGACTGGATCGCTCGGGGTTCGCCTGCCCTCGTGGTCTGGGAGACATAGCCACGATAGACGTGCTGGGCGAACCAGCCCTTGTAAGTCGTGGTGCCGTCGTCCGAGAAGGGGATCGCTCCTGCGTTCTGATCGTGGTAGTTGAAGAGCCGGATGCTTGCGATTTCACGGGGGGTCAGGTCCGACGGCACGCCACCATGTTTGGACGCGAGATCGAGCCTGATCCTGGCCTGCTGCAGCCCGTTACGGAATACCTTCGTCTGCTCGAGGATGACCTCGACCTCCGTCAGGTCGAGCGCGGGGTGAGTGGCGGGAGAAGCATTCCATGCCATGGCGTTGTCCTTGGATGTGGAGCGACGTCACCCGATCGTAAGTTCGTCGGCGCTGGCGTCGTACGACAGCGATAACGTGTGTTCATTACCGTAGGAGTCCAGGATATGCATGACGGTGTCGATGGCATCCGGGACGGCGCCATCCTTGGCGTCTCTGAACTCCCGGGGGACGTTTCCTTTCAGTATGCCGATGACGACGCGGTGCTTGTCCGCCCCCACGACGTGGCCGACGCAGTTCTGGTACATCGACTGCGGAAGATCCGCGTCCGGTGATGCATCGTGTTCCCCGCGCGTCGTCGTGGCTGCCGATGGTGGGCCGCCTTCCGTGGCACCGGAAGGTGCCTTGCTTGCAACGAGAGAGTAGAGCGGTGGCATAGGGAGAGCGCCCGGTTCGACCGTGGTGCCACCAGGTTGACTGTAGTAACTGATGCCCCATTGCACGTGAGCGAAGAAGTCGCCATGCGTGTAGAAACCGAACACACCCTTCGGCGGTGCGCCACCCACGGATGCGCTCAATCCGACCGAGTCCAGGGGCAATGCGCTACCGTTGAATTTCGGGTTGAGGTAGTACTCGGTCGCCCAGTAAAAATAGGTCGTCGAGTCGCCCACCTTTCGCCCCTGGACGGTACCGTCGGAGGCGGCGCCGAAGTCCAGGACCGACAGGAAGGGAGGCTCCGCCAGAAGCACTTCGACGGAAGAGTCGAAGTCGCCATCCCGTACCTGAGCCTTGGAATCACGCGCGGACGGGCTGGTCGTGAAGAAGAGGTTGGGGGTCACCTGAAAACGTGCCGCTAGCGCCCGCCCTGGCGATCCGTGAGCGGCTGAGACGTAGAGCGTAGCCGTTTGAATGCCCGCCAGGGGCTTGCTAATTGCGACTCGGGAGGCTTTCGCCTTACCGTTTCTCCTGGACCCGCTTTCAAGGGGACGCCTGACGGGAATGGCGGATTCGATCCATGTGAACCTGTTCTTCTCGAATGAGGACGTATAGCCGCCGTCCAGCGCGTTGCCATCGTCGTAGAAGATCAGTGTGAGGGCGCTCCTGATCTCATCGTCCGTAAGGGGGATGGGGTTTTCATCGGCATCGGCGGCGATCAGTCCGACCTTGATCGGACACTGCTGGTTGCCGTTGCTGAAGAGCCTGATCGTCCCGTGATCCTCATCGGGATAGGTCTTGTAGATCCGGAAGTAGGTGAGCTGCCTGACGTCGGCGAGCGATGCGGTGGAGCGAGGGTGGGTATGCATGAGGACCGTCCATGTCGCGTTCGTGGCTCAACTTCCGTGGATAGAACCGTGCCGGTTCCACCGGCATGCGAAGACCTTACGTCGCGTTCCCGATGAATGTCACGCGTTGTTGCCGCGCGTATCCGGCAGGCGCCACGCGAACCTGGTCATTCGACAGGCAACCAGTTAATCGCAAAGGAAATATTGCTCTCATCTCCGGTTCGGACGGGGTCCGGTTCAGTTGTCCCGAATGACCATCAGGCGAACGTCCGTCATGTCCTCGATGGCATAGCGCACGCCTTCGCGGCCGACACCCGACGATTTCACCCCGCCATAGGGCATGTTGTCGACGCGGAAGCTGGGCACGTCGTTGATGATCACTCCACCTTGCTCCAGCTCATCCCACGCACGCATGGCGTGGCGAAGGTTGTCGGTGAACACGCCGGCCTGGAGACCGAAGTCCGAGTCGTTGACCATGCGGAGGGCTTCGTCGAAGCTGCTGAAACGCTGGAGCACGGCGACGGGGCCGAAGGCTTCCCTGCGTTGGAGCTTCTCGTCGCGGGGCACGTCTTCGAGCAGGGCCGCCTCCAGCATGGCGCCCTTGCGTCTGCCGCCACACAGTACCTTCGCGCCCGCCTTCCTGGCCTCGCCGATCCAGGTTTCCAATCGTATGGCAGCCGCCTCATCGATCATCGGACCGAGCGAAGTGTTTTTCTTTTTCGGATCGCCGGCTTTCAGCGATCTGATCTTCGCGACGAGTCGCCGGCGCAGTTCGTCATGGATGTCATCGTGCGCGAAGATCCTCTGCACGCTGATGCAACTCTGCCCCGATTGGTAGAATGCGCCGAATAACAACCTGTCCACGACCGCGTCGAGCCGCGGTCCCTGGTCGCTATCGACGATGCATGCGGCATTGCCGCCGAGTTCGAGGGTGACCTTCTTGTGCCCCGCTTTTGCCTTGAGGTCCCAACCGATCAGGCCGCCCGTGAACGAAAGCATCTTCAGGCGCGGGTCGGTCACAAGCGCCTCCGCCTCAGGGCCTGGCATGGGCAGGATGGAAAATGCCCCCCGGGGGAGGTCGGTTTCGGCGAGAACCTCACCGATGATCAACGCGCCAAGGGGCGTACGTTCGGCGGGCTTGAGCACGAACGGGCAGCCCGCGGCGATGGCTGGAGCCACCTTGTGTGCCACGAGGTTGAGCGGAAAGTTGAATGGCGTGATGAAGCCCACCGGACCGAGTGGAACACGGCGCGTATAGCCGTGGTATCCGGCGCTGCGCTCGGATATTTCAAGATTGAGCGTTTCACCATTGATTCGCACGGCTTCTTCGGCGGCGATCTTGAAGGTCTCGATCAGCCGGGTGACCTCGCCCGCCGCATCGCCGATCGGCTTGCCGGCCTCCACGCAGAGCGCATAGGCCAGCTCATCCCGACGAGCACGGAAACGGGCCACGCAGTGCTCCAGCACGGCCTGCCGCCGATAGGGCTTGAAACGCTTCATATCCTCGGCCGCGTCATGCGCCGATGCGATGGCCCGGTCCAGGGCCGCAGCGTCGGGCAGGGCGATGCGCGTGGCGACCTCGCCGGTGTACTTGTCGATGACGTCGAGTTTCGCCTTGCCCTTCACGGCGGCGTTGGCAAGGTAATAGGGGTAGCTCTTCCGAAGCATGTGCATGGCCTCGCGGATGACGAAGCCATGGATCATCGGGTCAGAGGCGTCCACGGGTCGTGAGGCGCCCCTGCGCCGAAAACGCTATTTTGCCGGTGACTCACCGACCGGGATCTTGACATGCGCCGGGTTCGGTCCGGGAACATCCACTTCTGCGCAAGACACTTTGCCTTGTATCCCATTGACACGGTGGACCGACATGTTCCAGTCGGTGTAGTGCACCGCTGTGCCGAAATTCTTTACCAGGATATTGGGCATCAATTTGGTTATCCTGATTATCGAGTAGTCGTCGCTGTCACCACAGTGCGGGTCGTCGTAAAGCGCGATCGTGGTACCTGGGGGGAGGTCTTGCAGTCTTGCCGATTGTGCCTCGTCATTCGTGCAGTCAAAGAAATTTCCCGTCGAGGTGTAGGGGACCTTGTCGATGGCCACGGTGCAGAAGTTGTGGCCATCCCCCCAATCTTTATCGTAAAACCGGATATGAGCGATCGCCTTGGTCTCGGGGGGCGCGACCTTGTTCGACTGCTCGGTGCCGCGTGCGTGCGCTTCCGTAGCCATCATGAGAAAGAGCAAGACGAGCGCGTTACGTTGCGTATCCATGCAAAGACCTCCATTCAGGCCATCGGTGGCCGGATGCCAACCTAACGAGCGCTGGAATGCCTAGCCCATAGGCCATGGGATGTAGGCGGCCGTTGTCCGGCATGAAGCCACCCCGATGTTTGCACCTTGCCGGTTCGGCCTAAACGTCGGCGTCAATGCCCCGGGCCGGCCTTCCCGGGTGTTTCGCCCACCGGCCCGGCGCGCTCTCCATTCAGGCCCGGCATGTCGATGATCATGCACGATACGGCACCTCCGACACCGCCCTGACCGACGTCCCGGGTGCCCTTTCTGTCGTTGGTGCCGTCGTGGCTCCGCTTCCTGTAGGTGTCGTGATCCTCGTCCAGATTGAACTCCCACACGATGAATGACGCTCGCTTCAATACATCCAGCCTTGTCCAGTCTTCATCCGTGCTGCAACCCGCGGCGCTGTAGAGAAGGATGGTCGTGCCGGGATTAAGGTTTTCCAGCCTGGCCGACTTCGCATGGTCGTTCTTGCAGTCGACGGGAGTGCCATCGTTCTTGAAATTCAATCTCAGGTAGTAGGGCTGCGTGTTGATATCTATCGCGCAGGTACTGTTGCCTTGACCATCTCTATTTTCATAAAGCCGCACCCATGCGATCGCTTGGGTGCTGTTGCCCGCCTTTTCATCCGGCAGGTTTCGGGCTGCCGATTGATCGTTGGCTGTAGGAGACGTGGAGCAGGCCCATGCCACGGTGACGGTTATCAGTAAGAAAGAAGCCAGCGCGTATCGACGAACATCCATGTGAATTCTCCTCGTCGGGCCACTACAGGGCCTGATAACGCGATCTAATTCGCAGAGGGATCACTCTTCCATAGTCCATTTGATGTAGTTCACCGTTATTCGGCAGGAGCCTGCACCACGGTTCGACGGCTGGTCGATTCGACGTGTATTTCGCCTTGAACTATTCGCGCCGAAGTTTCATCTCGCCATCCCCCAGCATCACGCGCACACGTTCGCCGACGGCGACATCGTCCGCACGGCGCACGATCGCCTCGCGTTCGTCGAAGACGATCGCATAGCCACGTTCGAGCGTGGCGAGTGGGCTCACCGCGTGTAGCGTGCGGCCCTGCTGGGCGACCCGCGCACGGTCACGTTCGAGTTTGAGCACGATGGCGCGGTCGAGCCGTTGCCGTAGTTCGGTGTTGCGTAGACGGGCCGGTTCGAGGCGCAAGCGAGGATGCCGCGCTGTCAGGCGGGCATCGAGGCGTTCGAGGCGCGCGCGGCGCAGTGTGTTCGCCTGGCCGATCGCGAGGCGCAAACGCCGGTGAAGGGCATCGAGGCGCTGCGCGTCGCGCGCGAGGCGTGCCTGCGGACGCTGGTTGTTGAGGCGCGCCTGCCAATGATCGGCGCGTTGTGCCGCGGCCTGCAGGCGGCGCGTCGTCAGCGTCGTGATGCGCTGGCGAAGGCGGTCGAGCTGGCGTGCGAGATCGGCGCCATCGGGTACCAGGAGTTCCGCGGCGGCCGACGGTGTCGCCGCGCGCAGGTCGGCCACGAAATCGGCGATCGTGAAGTCGACCTCGTGGCCCACGGCCGAGACGACCGGCACGGCGCAATCGTGGATCTCCCGTGCGACGGCTTCGTCGTTGAAAGCCCAGAGGTCTTCCAGGGAGCCGCCGCCGCGGGTGATGAGGATCACGTCGTAGCGACCGCTGGCCGACGCGCGCTTCAGCATGGCGACGATCGCGGGCGGCGCCTCACGACCCTGCACCGGCACGGGCAACACATCCACCTCGGCCAGACGGAGTCGCCGGGCGAGCACGCTCAGTACGTCGCGGATGGCCGCGCCGGATGGTGACGTGATAACGCCGATGCGGCGTGGAAAGGCGGGCAGGGCACGCTTACGTTCGGAGGCGAACAGGCCCTCGGCGCCGAGCCGTGCTTTCAGTTGTTCGAACTCGCGTTGCAGGGCACCTTCACCGGCGGGCTCCATGTGGTCGGCGACGAGCTGGAACTCGCCGCGCGCCTCGTAGAGGCCGACCTTGGCTCGCATGAGCACATGCATGCCATCGGCCGGACGGAAGCGCAGCCGCGATGCGGCCATGCGGAACATGGCGCAGCGAACCTGTGCGTTGGCGTCTTTCAGGGTGAAATAGACATGGCCCGAGGCGGGCCGCGAGACGTTGGACAGCTCACCCTCGATCCATACGCCCATCGGCAGCGCGTCTTCCAGCAGGTCGCGCACCAACCGGTTCAGGCCGGATGGCGTGAAGATCTCGGGGGCCGGGCGATTATCGAAGTCGGACATGGACCGGGGAGATTATCACGCTCTCCCGTACTGTCGACAGGGCAGGGACTTACACGCGTTTCCTCGACCCGGGATCACATGCGGAAGACGCCGAACCGGCCCTGTTCGATGGGTGCGTTCAGCGAGGCCGAGATGGCCAGGCCCAGCACGCGCCGCGTGTCCGCCGGATCGATGATGCCGTCGTCCCACAACCGCGCGCTCGCGTAATAAGGATGTCCCTGGCGCTCGTACTGGTCGCGCACGGGGGCCTTGAAGGCTTCCTCGTCCTCGGCGCTCCAGCTCCCGCCGCCGGCTTCGATACCGTCGCGGCGTACCGTGGCCAGCACGGAGGCGGCCTGTTCGCCACCCATCACGCTGATCCGCGCGTTCGGCCACATCCAGAGGAAGCGCGCGCCATAGGCGCGTCCGCACATCGCGTAGTTGCCCGCGCCGAAACTGCCGCCGATCACCACGGTGAACTTCGGCACGTGGGAGCAGGCCACGGCGGTGACCATCTTCGCGCCGTCCTTTGCGATGCCGGCGTTCTCGTACTTGCGACCGACCATGAAGCCGGTGATGTTCTGCAAGAACACCAGGGGCACGTTGCGCTGGTTGCATAGCTCGATGAAATGCGCACCCTTCTGCGCGGACTCACCGAAAAGGATGCCGTTGTTCGCCACGATGCCGACAGGGTAGCCATGGATGTGCGCGAAGCCGGTGACCAGCGTCTTGCCGTAGCGCGCCTTGAACTCGTGGAACTCGGAGTCGTCGACGATGCGGGCGATCACCTCGTGGATGTCGAACGGACGGCGCGTGTCTTCGGGTATCACGCCGTACAGTTCGTCCGCGGGGAAGCGCGGCTCCCGAGGCGCGCGCAACGCCAGCGGCACGTGCTTCACCCGGTTCAGCGAGCCGACGATATCGCGGGCGATGGCCAACGCGTGTGCGTCGTTTTCCGCGAAGTGGTCGGCCACGCCGGACACCGAGGTGTGCACGTCGGCGCCACCGAGGGCTTCCGCATCGACGACCTCGCCTGTCGCGGCCTTCACCAGGGGCGGGCCGCCGAGAAAGATCGTGCCCTGTTCGCGAACGATGATCGTCTCGTCGCTCATCGCGGGCACATAGGCGCCGCCGGCGGTGCACGAACCCATCACCACGGCGATCTGGGGGATGCCCTGCGCGCTCATGCGCGCCTGGTTGTAGAAGATGCGGCCGAAGTGCTCGCGATCCGGGAAGACCTCGTCCTGCAATGGCAGGAAGGCGCCACCGGAATCCACGAGGTATACGCAGGGCAGGCGGTTTTCCATCGCCACTTCCTGCGCGCGCAGGTGTTTCTTCACGGTCATGGGGAAATAGGTACCGCCCTTGACCGTGGCGTCGTTCGCGAGCACCACCACTTCCTGGCCCATGACGCGTCCGATCCCCGCGATCACACCGGCGGCTGGGGCGGCGTCGTCGTACATGCCGTGCGCGGCGAGCGGCGCGATTTCGAGGAAAGGCGAACCCGGGTCGAGCAAGGCGCGGATGCGTTCGCGAGGCAGCAGCTTGCCGCGCGCGACATGCTTCTCGCGCGCTTTCGCGCCGCCGCCTTCGGCGGTGCGTTTCAGGGTCTCGCGCAGGTCGTCGGTCAGCGCACGCAGGCGCTGGCTGGCCGCCTGGAATTCCGGGGAGCGTGTATCGAGCTGCGATTCGAGGATAGGCATGAAGGCGTTCGCGCGAGGACGAAACGAGCATCATAGCGGGGGAGGCAGGTCGGCAAACGCTGCATCGCGCCAATGGCCGCCTGGGGGGCAGGCCTTCCAGGCTCGGCTTCGCCATCGCGTTTGGCTTTTTGCGTCGAGGTGAGGGAGCCGTCGGGTGCCGTTCTCGTTCGCTAAGTCCTCGTCCGGCCTTCGCCTCCCTGCGGAATCGCTCAGAGAACGGCACCCGACGACTCCCTTCCGGACGGTGCGGTGGGTTGCAGGGCGAGCGGCGTAGCGTTGCTAGTGTTTTCCCGTCATTTGCTTCGGTCGGCCGGCTCTGCTCATCGATTGGCATCCGATGAAGACGTTGCGCGCTTTCGTTACTCCTTCCACGCATCCACGATCGGCTGGTTAGCTTCTCGCTCACGTTCATAGAAAGCTTCGAGCTTCGCCAGTATCGCTTCGTCGGCACAGCGGCGGGTGTCGGCGAGGTGGAACATGTAGGCGTATCACGACGCGTCGCCCCGACTTCGCCGAGTCGCCCAATCGATGAAATTTGGTGGCCCTAGGGCATCGAAAGCAACGGTTTTACCCAGAAAGGCGCCCGTACCGACTTCGTAGGCGTGTCGCGCAAGACGTTCGCCGCCTGAGTCGGTACGGCCGTCGCTTCGCTTTCCACCGAGCCACCTCACGCGTCGGAGGGGAGACGTCGGGTGCCGTTCTCTGAGCGATTCCGCAGGGAGGCGAAGGCCGGACGAGGACTTAGCGAACGAGAACGGCACCCGGCGGCTCCCCCCTGCGTCGACGCAAAAATCCCAATACGATGGCGAAGCCGAGCACGCCATCAAAAATAAAAACGGCCACCCAAAGGTGGCCGTTTCGTGGTTCACCGAAGAAAGCGAAGCGCTTACTTCTTGGTGTCGTCCGTTGCGCTCTTCGCGTTGTCGGCAGCATCCTTCGCCTGGTCAGCCGACTTGTCGGCCTGGTCGGCGGCATTGGAAGCGGCGTCCTTCGCGGCGTCGGTCGCGCCACCCGCGGTCGAGGACGAAGCGGCGGACTGGGCCTGTGCGGCGGCATCCTTGGCCTGGTCGGCGGACTGCTGAGCCTGGTCGGCGGCCTGGGAGGTCGCGGCGTTCTGCGACTGGTCGGCGGCCTGCTGGGCCTTGTCCGCCTGCTGCTGCGCATCGGCGGCCGACTTCTGGGCGTCCTGCGCGGAATCCTGCGCGCCGTTGCTGCAAGCTGCCAGAAGCGCGACGAGCGCAGAGGCGAGAAGGGTACGCGTCAAATTCATTTGTGTTTCTCCTTAGCCGTGGAATGCCGTTAGGCGGGCGTATTAATAGCTCAGTTGTTGGTACTTAGCTACCGATCGCGCCTTTTCGCTTCAGGGCGCATTAAAGCCCATGGATATGGCGTGATCGTTTCGAAACGACCGCCTCACTTGTCGACGTCGGGTTCACACCAGTTCGATGGCGATCGCCGTTGCCTCGCCGCCACCGATGCATAGCGCGGCGACACCCCTTTTTGCCCCACGAGCCGTCAACGCATTGAGAAGGGTCACCACGATGCGAGCACCGCTGGCACCGATCGGATGACCCAGGGCACAGGCGCCACCGTTGACATTGATCTTGTCGCGGGCCACGCCGAGTTCGCGCATCACCGCCATCGGGACCACGGCGAACGCCTCGTTGATCTCGAACAGGTCGACATCGGCGGTCGTCCAGCCCGCCTTTTCCAGCACCTTGGAAATGGCACCCACCGGCGCGGTGGTGAACCATTCCGGTTCCTGCGAATGCGTGGCGTGGGCCACGATGCGGGCCAGCGCGGTGACGCCACGCGCCTTCGCGTCGTCGGCCGACAGCAGCACGAGCGCGGCGGCGCCGTCGGAAATGCTCGACGAACTCGCGGCGGTGATCGTGCCGTTCTCCTTGCGGAACGCCGCGCGCAGCGTGGGAATCTTCGCGATGTCCGAGCGGCCCGGCTGTTCGTCCTCGACGAACTCCTGCGCACCCTTGCGGCCCTGCACCGTCACCGGAACGATTTCGTCGGCGAAGGCGCCGGACTTCTGCGCAGCCTGTGCGCGCTCGACGGAACCGATCGCGTAAGCGTCCTGTTCCTCGCGAGTGAAGTGGTACTTGTCGGCGCACTGTTCGCCGAAAACGCCCATGGCCTTGCCGTCATAGGGGTTGGTCAGGCCATCCCATGCCATGTGGTCGACGAGCTGGCCATCGCCATAGCGGATGCCCGTGCGCGCGGCGACCATGTGCGGCGCGTTCGTCATGGACTCCATGCCGCCGGCGACGACGATGCCGGCGGAGCCCGCCTTGATCAGGTCGTGGGCCAGCATCATCGCCTTCATGCCGGAACCGCACACCTTGTTGATGGTGGTACAGCCGGTCGACGTCGGCAGGCCGGCTTCAAGGGACGCCTGGCGTGCGGGCGCCTGGCCGAGATTGGCCGGCAGCACGCAGCCCATGATGACCTCGCTGACGTCGGCCGGTGCGACGCCCGCCTGCTCCAGGGCGGCCTTGATGGCCACGGCACCGAGCTTCGGCGTGGGTACGCCCGTGAACTGGCCGAGGAAGGAACCGATGGCGGTGCGCTTGGCGCCTGCGATGACGATGTCGGACATGGGGACTCCGTGGGACTCGGATGGCCGCCCTTTCGGGGCGGAAAACCCATTGAGTATCGCAGTGGGGCGAGGGCGGGGGCAATCTGCGCCGCGGCAAGCCGCTTATGGCAACAGGTGGCGGGATCCCGTTCCCTGCCGGAAAGCCGTCGTCACAGCCGGCATCGACTTTTTGCATGGTCGATGAGGTTTTTCGCAAAGTCTTATGGCAACATCCGCTTAACGCTCCCACGGACTGCGGGCGCGAGACATTGACGTCAACTCAGGGGGACAACGTGAATCCGATGAATTTCTTGCGTCAGCGCGAGCTAGCGCTGGCTGTGTGCGTGAGTCTGGGCCTGACCGCATGCGGTGGCGGTGGCGGCGGTGGAACCAGGGCGACAGGGACCAACTACAACGTGCCCCCTGTCACGGTTAACCCGACCGTGCCGGGCACGCCTCCGCCTCCATCGGTCACGTTCCCCTACGACGTCCAGATCAGCGCGACCAACACCGCGGCCGCGCAGGCCGCCGGCGCCAAGGGCGCCGATGTCACCATCGCCATCGTCGATTCCGGTGTCGCTACCCAGAACCCTGCGCTGACCGGACGGGTGGCCAAGAGCTTCACCTACGTGGACCCGACGGTGAACAACACCAGCGTGGACGACGTGGTGGGTCACGGCACGGCTGTCGCCCAGATTGCCGCCGGTACACCGGTCAAGGCTTTCGCGGGTGGTGTCGCACCTGCCGCGAGCATCGTGTCCGCGCGCATCATCGCCGACAAGGCGCCAACCGATGACGGTTCGGGCTCGGGCAACCTCGTGACCGGCGCCGGCCCGCTCGGCCAGGTCAACGCCGATGTCATCGCCGCCGGCGCCCGCGTCGTCAACAATTCGTGGGGCGGCCTTTATTGGGACGCCAGCGCGACATCGACCACCGAAAGCTTCGCGACCGCCTATGCGTCGGCGAGCCATGGCACGTTGCAGGTGTTCGCCGCCGGCAACGACGGCAAGGCGAATCCCTCCGACGTCGCCGCGCTGCCGACGCGTTTGCGCGGGATAAACGACGCTCGCGGCGCGGCGATGGAGTCCGGCTGGCTGACCGTGGTCGCCCTCGACAGCGGCCATCCCGACACGATCGCCACGTATTCCAATCGCTGCGGTGTCGCGCAGAACTACTGCCTCGCCGCGCCCGGCTCCGTCGTCACGCTGACGACCAACTCGTCGGCGACCGTGCCGACGTACAGCGTATGGGAGGGCACCTCGCTGGCGGCCCCGCAGGTGACCGGCGGCGCCGCCGTCGTCGCGGGCGTGTTCCCCTCGCTTTCGATGCAGTCGATTCGCCAGATCCTGCTGGGCACCGCCGACGATCTCGGCACCCCGGGCCCGGATGCCATCTATGGCTATGGCCGTCTCAATGTCGGCCGTGCGATCGGGGGCCCGGGCAAGCTCGACTGGGGCCAGTTCACCGTCGACCTGGGTGATGTGACGGTCGACCCGGCCGTGCAGGGCGCGGTCACGTTTTCCAACGCCATCTCGGGCAGCGGCAATATCGCGACGCAAGGCTATGGCGTGCTCACGTTGGCCAGCCAGAACAACACCTACAGTGGCGGCACCCTGATCGGGGCCGGCACGGGCATCGACGCACTGGGTACCCTGCCGGGTAACGTGACGGTCGAACAGGGCGCGGCCTTGCTCGCGCGCAAGGACATCGGCGGCTCCCTGAAGAGCGGCGGGCGCTTGCAGACCACGTCGACCAGCACGCACATCAACGGCGACCTCACGCTGTACTCGACCTCGACCGTGTCGCAGGTGCTCGGTGCGCCGCTGATCGTCAGCGGCACGGCGAACCTCGATGGCGAGTTCTACATCGCCGGCGTGACCGGTGGCTACGTGAAATCCGCTCACCAGCAGGTGCTTTCGGCTGGCCTGGTCGTCAACCAGTTCGCGACGACCACGCTCGCCCCGGGCATCTTCCTCGCGACGAACCTGGAGTACACGCCCACGGAAGTCTGGGTCGACACCTCGCAGATCAGTGTCATCCAGGTCGCCTCCACCAGCATGGCGTCCTCGCTGGCCGCGACGTCGTCCGCCCAGCGTCTCGATGGCGCGTTCAACCAGCTCAACCAGAACGTGTCCGCGGCGGGAGCCGCCGCCAACGGTACGTTGATGGCGGCCGGTGGCATCCAGCAATCCAGGACGACGCAGCAGGCGCAGGCGTCGCTCGAATCACTTTCGGGCCAGTTGTACGCCGCGGGCACCGCCGTGACCCTTGCCGGAATCGATGCCAGCAACGACGCGCTCATCGCGCACCTCGACCAGCAGGGCACCGGTGGCTGGACGCAGTCGTTGAGCAACCAGGGTGGCCTGAGCCGCGGTGGCTTCGGCAACGTCGGTTTCAACCTCAATGGCGGCCTGGCCGGCCATGACGTTCGCCTGGGTCTCAATGGGTTCGCCGGCGTCGCCGTCGCGCAGATGTCGAGCAACGGCCAACTCAATGGAAGCTTCGATCGCCAGCGCAGCCGTTCGACGGCGGGCATGTTCTACGCGGGCTCGCGCGGCGCCAACTGGTACGGCGTGGGACAGGTCGGTTTCGGCAGTTTCCGCGGCGACATGCGCCGCATGCTGCAGTTCGGCGACCAGGTGGCGTTCGCGGGTAGTGACCAGAATGGCAGCTACAACTCGGCCTATGGCGAAGTCGGTTTCCGCAGCCAGGCCGGCGCGTTCACGCTGACGCCGTTCGCCAACGTCCAGTACGCCAGCATCCACCGCGACGGTTTCTCCGAGAATGGCGGTGAAGGCTTCGGCCTGGCAGCCGACGGCCATACCACCTCGCGCTGGCAGGCGGGCTTCGGCCTGCGCGCCGGGAGCACGTGGCTGACGTCGCGCGGCACGGTGCACCTGGATGCGAAGCTCGGCTGGCAGAACGCGTTCGCCACCAAGGGCGAAGTATTCGCCGCGCGCTACACGGGGTTCGCCCAGTGGGCACCGGTCGACGGCATCGGCCTGTCGCGCCAGGCCGGTACGGCTGGAGTTTCCCTGGGCTGGGACATGAGCGCGCGCACGCAGCTGGGCTTCAACGTCGACCAGCGTTTTGCCGATCGCGACCATTCGCGCTCGGCGAACGCCACGTTCCGCATGGCCTGGTAAGCGAGGCAAGGAAACGGCGGGAGCCACCCCAGGTGGCTCCCGCCGTTTCTTACGATTTGCCGTGGAAGAGTTCGCGGCCGATCAGCATGCGGCGGATTTCGTTGGTGCCCGCGCCGATCTCATAGAGCTTCGCATCGCGAAGCAGGCGGCCCGCCGGGAACTCGTTGATGTAGCCGTTGCCGCCCAGGGCCTGGATAGCCTCCAGTGCCACCTTCACCGCGTTCGTGGACGCGTTGAGCAGGCAGGCCGCCGGATCGATGCGCGATTTCACGCCGTTGTCGAACTGCTGGGCCACCATGTACGCGAAACCGCGGGAGGATTGCAGCGCGGTGTACATGTCGGCGACCTTGGCCTGCATCATGCCGAACGTGCCGATCGGCGCGTTGAACTGCTTGCGCTCGCGCACGTACGGCAGCACGAGGTCCATCGCCGATTGCATGATGCCGATCGGGCCACCGGACAACACGAGGCGCTCGGTGTCGAGGCCGCCCATCAGCACGCGCACGCCTTCGTTCACTTCGCCGACGATGTTCTCCGCGGGTATCTCGCAGTTGTCGAACACCAGTTCGCACGTGTTCGAGCCACGCATGCCGAGCTTGTCGAGCTTCTGCGCCGTGGTGAACCCCTTCATGCCTTTCTCGACGATGAAGGCGGTCATGCAGCGGCTGCCGGCCGGACGCGGCGCGGTGCGCATGTAGACGAGCAGCACATCGGCATCGGGACCATTGGTGATCCACATCTTCGTGCCGTTCGCCACCCAGACGTCGCCCACCCGTTCCGCGTGGCAACTCATCGAGCCGACCACATCGGAACCCGCGCCCGGTTCGCTCATGGCCAACGCGCCGATCCATTCGCCGCTGGCGAGCTTGGGCAGGTATTTGCGGCGCTGGGCTTCGTTACCGTTGTGGTAGATGTTCTGCACGCACAGGTTGGAGTGCGCGCCATAGGACAATCCCACCGACGCCGACGCGCGCGAGATCTCTTCCATCGCGATCATGTGCGCGAGGAAGCCGAGGCCGGAGCCGCCGTATTCCTCGGGAACGGTGACGCCCAGAAGCCCCATGTCGCCGAACTTGCGCCACAGGTCGTCGGGGAACACGTTCTCCCGGTCGATGCGGTCGGCGCGTGGAGCGATCTCCTTTTCGGCGAAGGCGTGCACGCTTTCGCGCAGGAGGTCGAGGTCTTCACCGAGGGAAAACGGGCGCATGCGTGGAACTCCGGAGGAAGCGGGAAAAAGCGGCCCATCGTAGCGCGGGGGGCGGTCCAAGCCACGGCGCGACGCAGCAATCAGAGTGGCGGAAGCGTGGCGATCCGGTCGTGCACGCGAACCAGCAGCAGGCATTGACGATCCACCAGGCGCACCGTTTCCACCGGCCCGGCGGCGCCGATGGCGGCGTCGGCGACGAGGTCCGGCGTACCGAGCAAGCTGGCCGCCGTGCCCGCGCGTACATGTTCAGCCAGACGATCGAACCCAGCCGCGAGACGGTGGGCGAGCGCTCCCACGGTTTCCGCGTCGGCGGCGGCGAGCGCCTGGCGATGCGCGCCGAGGGTGGACAGATGGGACAACGCGGCCTGGAGGGCGGCGAGCAGGCGCAGCGCTCGCTCGCCCCTTTCGCGTGAGTGACCGGGCTCGCCGAGTAACTCGGCCACGTTGCCCGCCACCGCCGCCTGGGCCGCGTGCGCATCGCGCCGGGCGATGCGATAGGCCAGGTCGTCCGCCTTGCCCGTGGCATATTGCCCGGCGATGGCTTTCAGGTAACGCGCGTACGCATGCAAGGCGTCGGCGGCGATGTCTTCCAGCCGGCGGACGCGCCAGTCCGGCAGAACGAAGCGGATGACGACGATGGCGACGAAGGCCCCGAGCAAGGTGTCGAGCAATCGCGGCCCGATGGCGTCGTAGCCCGTGCCTGCGAGGTCGAAGCAGAGCAGCACGAACATCGTGATGACCGCCGTCGCCAGCGCATAGCGCCGGAGGCGAAAGGCGAAGAACGCCACACCCGTGGCGACCAGCACGGGCAGCCGCCAGTCGCCACCCGGCAACAGGCGGAGCATGGCCCATCCCGCGACCAGTCCCGCGGTCGTTCCGGCGATGCGCTGCATCGTGCGGCGCCGGGTCGCGCCATAGCTGGGCTGGCAAACGAACAGGGTGGTGAGCAGTATCCAGTAGCCGTGGGTCGGATGCAGGAGCAGCATGAGGCCATAGCCCGCGAGCATGCCGGTCGCCAGCCGTATGGCGTGACGGAAATGCATGGAGCGGCGATCGAGGCGGATACGTACCCGTGCCAGGGCGTCGCCCAGGGTACCCGGCTCGCTGTCGTGCAGCGCGATGTCCGTCCCCTCACGCAGGCTGCCCTCGTCCTCGATGCCGGCGAGCAGGTGTTCCATGTTGATGAGCAGGGCCGACAGCGCGTCGTCGAGAGCCTGGCCGGGCGGGTCACTGCGGCGCCGATAGGCGATGGCGTCGCGCACGTCGTCCAGCGCGGCGCGCGGCAGGGCCATCGGTCCCAGCGGCGCCACGCGGCGGATGGCATCGGCGCGTTCGCGGCAGGCACCTGCCTGCAAGCGCAGCAGGCGGCCGAAGCGGAACATGAGGTCGCTGTGGTAGAGCGCCGCAGCCAGTTCGTCGTACGGGTAATGCGATGAACTGACCCGCTCGTGGATGTCCTGGGCGGCGAAGAACATGGCCAGCCGCGCGGCCGATCGGCCGCGCGGCTGGCGCCGCCCGATCCGGTCGAGCAACGCGGCGCGGGTCGCCGCCAGCGCTTCCACCGTTCGCAGATTGTGACGAGAGAACTCCACGGCCAACTGTTCGCGATCGAGACCTTGCACCGGTTCGAACAGCGCCGCCTTCGCTTCCATCAGCGCCGCCAGAGATTCGAACAGCCGGGCCAGCGCATGCCGTACGGCACGCTGCGGCGCCATGGCGCTCCAGAGAAGGGAGAGGAGGCCATACCAGGCCGCGCCAGCGAGGATGGCGACGGTGCCACGCCAGTCGCCGGGTGCGGCGGTGGAGGCGTCGGACGCGATCATCGTGTACACGGAGAGGATCAGCGTGGCCGTGGCGATCGTGGCGTAGCGGCCGCTGGCCGCGCCCAGCATCACCAGGACGAAGGTGCCCGCCGCCAGGAGGACGGCGAACAACGGTGGATGGCCGATCGATAGCTTCACGACGCTTGCCGCCGCCGCGAAACACACGAGGGTGACCAGGAGCCCGCGCAGCCGTCCGCGCCATGCGTCGTCGGTCTCGGCCAGTGCGCAGGCGATGGCGCCGAGCAGGGCAGGCACGATGAGATCGGCGGGGCCGGCGAGGGTGCACCACGCGGCGATACCGGTGAGCGCGAGGAACACGCGCACGACATCGGCGAAGCGGTCGGACTCGGCGAGCTGGCGTAGGGGGCGCATGGGGCCTTAGCTTAGCGGCAACGTACCGGCGCTATCGCGCCGTATCGCCGTATCGCAGCTTCAGCGGCGAGGCTCTCCCACCAGGACCTTCAGCAAAGCCCGCCGTTCACCGCAAGCACTTGCCGCGTGATGTACGCGGCTTCCGGGCTCACGAAGAAACGCACGGCCGCGGCTACTTCCTCCGGCGTGCCGGTCCGTTCCATGGGGATCGCCTTGAGGATATGCTCCACCGGCACGTCCGGTTCGAGCATGTCGGTGTCGATCAGGCCGGGCGCCACGCAGTTGACGGTGATCTTCCGCTTGGCCAGTTCCACCGCCAACGCCTTCGCGGCACCGATCACGCCCGCCTTCGACGCGCTGTAGTTCACCTGGCCGCGATTGCCGATCAACCCCGAGACCGACGTGATGCAGACGATGCGCCCCGGGGCGCGCCGGCGGATCATCGGCATCACCAGCGGATGCAGCACGTTGTAGAAACCGTCGAGGTTGGTCCGCAAGACCTGGTCCCAGTCCTCGGAGGTGAGCCCGGGGAAGGCGCCATCGCGGGTCAGGCCGGCATTGCAGACCACGCCATAGTAGGCGCCATGTGCGGCGACATCGGCCTCGAGCGCTGCAGCCGACGCGGCACGGTCGGATATATCGAACTGGAGGATGCGCGCGGCGCGTCCCTTGCCCTCGATGTCCGCCAGCACGGCCTCCGCTTCATCGCGGCGCGAGCGGCAGTGCAGGACGAGGTCGTAGCCGGCATCGGCGAGGTTCGTCGCGATCGCGCGGCCGATGCCGCGGCTCGAGCCGGTGACGAGGATGGTATCGGTCATGGCGGGGTTCCCCTGGAATCGAGGCTGTTGCGTGGATCGAGGAAGGGTGTCGGATCGGGCGGACTGAAGACGGTGAGCCGCGCGGACGCATGCATGCCGGGCGCATCGATGCGGCAGGCGAATCCGCCCATGCCGTCGTCGTCATGAAAACTGCGCACGGCTTCGATGGTCAGTTTCGTGCCGCATGGAAAGACATCGACATCCGCGCGGTAGGCGCGGGTGCCCAGCAAAAAACCGGGGCGCACCGCGCCATCCGCGGCCAGCACCTGGCAACCGTTCCACGCCGCGATGGCCTGGGCCATGAGTTCGACGCCCGTCCAGGCGGGCAGCCCGCCCGGCTGCACGAAGGCATCCCCGCGCCGTACGACACGTTCGCACTGGATGCGTTCGGCGTCCCAGGCGATGACGCGGTCGAGGAGGATCATCCGGCCCGCGTGCGGAAGCAACTGGTCGATGGGCCAGGGTGTCATGTCGCGTCCGCCAGGATCAGGCTCGCGTTGTTGCCGCCGAACGCGAACGAATTGCTCATCAGGTGGCGGCGACCCGCCGGCAATGCATCGCCGTTGCGCGTGAAGGCAAGCGCGGGCAGGGCGGGGTCGGGTTCGTCGTTCCACGTATGCGGGGGCAGGCGTCGCAGCGGGTCGCTGAGCGCGAGCCAGCAGAACGCCGCCTCCAGCGCGCCCGCGGCACCCAGCGTATGTCCGGTCAGCGCCTTCGTCGACGAGCAGCGCACGGCGTGCCCGAACGTGGCCGCCATGGCGTGGCTCTCCATCGCATCGTTGTGTTCGGTGGCGGTGCCGTGCAGGTTCACGTAGTCGATGGTATCCGCAACGATGCCTGCCGCCGACAACGCATGGCGCATCGCGTCGCTGGCGCCACGTCCGCCGGGTTCGGGCGAGGACATGTGGTACGCATCCGAACTGGCGCCGCCGCCGAGCAGGACGACGGGCGCGTGGTCCCGCGTCATCAGGAACACGGCGGCGGCCTCGCCGATGTTGATGCCGCGGCGCGAGCGCGAGAAGGGCAGGCATCGTTCGGGCGCCATGGCTTCGAGTGCATGGAACCCGTTCGTGGCGAGACGGCAGAGCGTGTCCGCGCCGCCGCAGATCACGGCGTCGCAAAGGCCGAGGCGAAGCAGCCGCTGCGCGCTGAGCAGGGCGCGCGCACCCGAGGTGCAGGCGGTGGATATGCCGTAGCAAGGGCCGCCCACGCCCAGCCATTCGGCGAGGAAGGCCGCCGGCGCTCCGAGTTCCTGGTCGCTGTAGCGGTAGTCACCGGGCCAGATGCCTTCGGCGCCGCGCGTGGCGATGCCGCGGGTGGCTTCCTCGATGCCGGTCGTGCTCGTGCCGATCACGACGCCGATGCGCGCGGCGCCGAAGCGCGCGATCGCGGCGCGGACTTCACCCTCTATCTCCATGGCGGCGAGCAGCAGCAAGCGGTTGTTGCGTGTGTCGCGATGCCCCAGGCCCCCTGGCAACGGCGGCAGCCCCGCCGTCACGTCGCCCATTGGCAACGTGCGCCCGGGCACCCAACCCTCGATGGACCGGAGGCCATGCGTCGCGGCGCCGAAGAGCGCGCCTGCGACCGCTTCCTTGCCGGCGCCGAGCGAGCACGCCACGCCGAGCGCGTTGAGGTACGTCCCGCTCATGCGTCGGCGAAGGGCTTGCGTGCGGCCACGTTCACCAGCGTTTCCTCGCGCTTGCCCGGCGGTGGCGGCGCCTTGATGCCCCAGCGCTCAAGAAGGCCGAAATCCTTCGAGCGGCTCCACCACAAATAAGGCAACGAGACGTTGCCATCGTCGAAGACGAAGCCGCGGTTGCGCAGCATCGCCAGGTACTCGCCGGCGCTCTTCTGCACGTGCATGGGGTGGCGGAAGAACCAGCGGATCACCCAGGTGTCGATGTACGCGCGAGTGGATTCCGCGAAGAGCAGCAGGCCGCCCGGTTTCAGCACGCGCCAGAATTCGTCGAGCGCGCGTTCCTGTTCGACCAGGTGATGGAACGTCTGATGGCAGAACAAGACATCCACGCTCTCGTCGGGAAGGTCGATGCTGGCACAGTCGCCCAGCATCAGTTTCGCCTCGATGCCCTCGCGATCCGCTTCGTCGCGCGACAGCGCGACGCTATGCGGGTCGGCATCCAGGCCCACGATGCGGGCGGGCAAGAACGCATCGCGTAACAAGCGGAACGAACGGCCCTGGCCACAGCCGACGTCGAGCAAGGTGCCGCCCTGTGGCAGGGGCTCACCGATCAGCCGTTTCAGGTCGTCGATGGCTACTCGCAGCACATGGTGCTGCCAGGTATGCGTGCGCAGGAAGACGAAACCGATCCGGGTTTCTTCGACATAGGTGGCGCTGGCGTACTTCATGGTGTGCTTCCGGCGGAGCGGCGCGCGAGGCGGCGTTCGACGTCTTCGATGAACACGGACGGAGAGACCAGTTGCATCTCCCCGTCGGCAAGGCTCACGGCGACCTGGATGGTGCTGGCGCGGGTCAGGCGCTCGCCGCCGGCGGCATCGCTCAGCGTGTAGTGGATCTTCAGGCGATTCTGCCATTCGACCAGCTCCGCCCGCACGAGCAGCACCTGGCCGAAGCGTGCGGCACGGGCATATCGCAGTTGCAGGTCGATGATGGGCCAGACGTAGCCCGTCTCCTTCATCCGCCTGTAGTTGTGGCCGAGGTCGTCGAGCAGCGCGCAACGCGCCATTTCGAGGTACTTCACATAGTGGCCGTGCCAGACGACGTCCATCGAATCGACGTCGAAGAAGGGAACGGTCACTTCGATCTCGGCGGCGAGGACGCCGCTAGCGCGCATGAGGGACTCCGTTCGTACCGTGCCAGTACGCGTGGAAATTGAACCATTGAAGGGGCGCATCGAGGCAGCGCTCGCCGAGCCATGCGGCATATCGCGCCACCGCATCCGTGATGGCTTCATCGCGCCGCCCGCGTTCCCACGCAGCGGCATCGGCGAAACGGCGCAGGTGGATGCGATAACGGCCGTTACGCTTCAGGCAACAGACGAGGTTCACCGGACATCGCAGCATCGCCGCCATCAGCCAGGGGCCCTGCGGAAAAGCCGTTCGTGCGCCCAGGAAGCTGGCGTCGACGACGCGGCCTCCGTGTTCGGGCACACGGTCGCCCGCGATCGCGATCCACTCGCCGCGGTCGAGGCGTTGCGCCAACTCCAGCATGGCGGCGGTGTCCAGGTCGCCCACGTGCATCAGGCGCAGGCGCTTGTCGCCCGATTCGCCGAGCAGCCTGTTGAAATGGGCGGCGTTGGGCAGATGCATGAGGACGTTGAGCGCGACGCCTTCGCCGATCTCGGCCATGGCACGGCAGACATCGAGGTTGCCCAGGTGCGTGCAGATCAGCAGTTGTCCGCGCCCACCGGCGAGCAAGGCGTTGCGCACGCCGTCGGAATCGTCCATGTCGACCGAAGCCAGGCGAAGTTTGCCGCGCCAGACATCGAAACGGTCCAGCATGCATTCACCGAAGGCGAGGTACTGGGCGAAGACGGCGCGCGAACGCGGGAAGAGATCGTCGCGTCCGCTCCACGCGACGAGCCGCCGCTGGTAATCGCGTACGTTTCGCCGGGCGACACGGCCGGTGACGAAGAAATACAGGACGATCAGGTGGATCACCGGTGTCACCGCGCGCCGGCCCAGCAGCCGGACGGCGATCGCCGTGAGCTTGATGCCGAGAAAGCTGCCGCGCTCTTTCTGCGTTGCCCAATGCATGTTGGCCGCCGTCTCAGGCATCGGTGCCGTCCAGGCGAAGATGGGCCGAGGAAACCGCCGCGTCGCCCACCCGGTAGGCGAAATGAAGACGTCCGCGATCCGCGTCGTGACGCAGGACGAGGCGGACGCGGTCGCCCGGGCGCAACAACCGCTGGAACTTGAGGCCGTCCATCTCGCGGCACGACGGAGGCGTGCCCAGCCGCGATGCAGCCAGTTCGAGCGCCCAGCCGACCTGAAGCACGCCGGGCAGGACGGGTGCATCCGGAAAGTGCTCCGCGAAGCAGGCCAGGTCGAGAGGCAGTTCGAGGTCGATCACCCACGTATCGCCATCGCGCTGTTCGCCGAGCACGATCGCCGTCTCTGGCAAGGGGGCGCGGAGCAGGGCGTCCACCTTCGCCGGGTCCGGCAGCGTGTCGACGAAGCGCCAGACCAGCGGTGTCGACAGGGCATCGTCACCGGCCGCGTGCTGCCCGAGTTCGTTGACGAGGCCCGCGCGGCCATGGCGGAGCAAGGCCATGCGTCCGGCGGCGCCGAGTGCGACGACCATGCCCGGGCCGAGCTTGCCCGCGTAGCCACCCGCCGCCGCGGCCACCCACGGATGCGAGGCGAGCCGCAGGGCGGCACCGTCCATGGGTGCCTTGTTGATCCGGCGGCGAAGGCGCTGGCGCAGGATCCACTCGCCGACGAACAGGGCTCCCATGATCGAATAGGCGAGGATGCCGTTGTAGAACGTCCACCACGAAAGCGGCCCCCATTCGGCGAGGACGCCTGACGCGGTGCCGTTGAGTGCGAAGAATGCCACCCATACCCAGGTCACCCGGCGCGTATAGCGGACCGCTACCGGGGGCAGGTCGGGTTCGCTCACCCGCGCGATGCGCTCGATCATCGGCGGCCCGTACTTCAGGCTCAGGCCGAAGGCCGCCAGCAGCAGGGCGCAGATCAGGCTCGGGTACCAGCGCAACAGGTGTTCTTCGCCGCCGAAAGCGAGCACGGCGCAATAGACCAGGGTGATGCCGAGCATCCATCGTCCGCCGGGCTGGCGCAGGAGCGCCGGGGCGCGGACGAGCCACAGGCCGCCGAGGATGAGGCCGAACACCGGCGTCGACACGTGGTCCATGCCGAAGTACACGATGAACGGGTACAGCACGCCGACGATCAGCAGGACGAGGTCGCTCAGCTTGCGCATGCCGATCCGCTCGCCTGGACATAGAGTGCGAGGCTGCGCACGGTTTCGAAGTGGCGCCGCGCATCGCGCGAATCGGAAGCGATCTTCAGGCCGTAGCGATTTTGCAGCGCGAGCGCGAGTTCCAGCGCGTCGACCGAATCCAGGCCGAGACCCTGGCCGAAGAGCGGCTGGTCCGCGGCGATGTCGTCGACACCCAGGTGCTCGAGCGCGAGCGTGTCGATGATTAGGCGGGCGATTTCCCGCTCGAGATCGTTCATGCCTTCAGTTCCCTGGCGTAGAGTGCGTGCAGGTGTTCGTTGAGCCGTCGGGAAGCTATCGGCGCGGGGGCGCCTTCACTGAAGCCCTCCACCGCGATGTCGTCTCCGACGCGCAGGTGCATGCGTACGCGGCGGTGCGGAACGCGATACCAGGGCTCGGCCTTGGTCAGCGTGGTGGGCCGCACGGTGATGAATACCGGCGTGACCACACGCGCGCCCCGAATGGCGATGGCGGCCGCCCCGCGGTGGAACACGGGGGACTGGCCCGGGGTGGTGCGCGTGCCTTCGGGGAACACGATCAGCGTCTGTCCCTCGCGCAGCACGTTGGCCGCCCGCTCGAGCATTTCGCCGCTGCCATCGTTGCTGATGTATTGCGCCACGCTCACGGGCCCGCGCATGCAGGGGTTCTTCCACAAGCTGTGCTTCACGATGCAGTTGGCTTCGGGCACGTGGCCGATGAGGTAGACCACGTCGATCAACGAGGGGTGGTTGGCGACGATCATCTGGCCCGGGCGGCCGAGTTTCTCCAGGCCTTCGAACGTGTAATTCACCACGCCCGTGCGGTACATGAACTGCGCATGCAGCCAGAAGGCGTGGCCGACCGTGCGCCGCGCGCGCCGCCGGCGCACGGCGGGCGGGCCCGGCCAGTGCAGGACCACGGGCAGGATGAGCACGCGCAGCAGCAAACCGCCGACGCCGAACAGCGCGAAGCTGAGGGCGGTGAACACGAAGCGCCAGGCCCACGCGTCGCGGCGGCGGCTCACGCTATCGGCTGCCAGGTCCATCGTCGTGTCTTCCACGGGTGGTCGAGGGCCGCACCATGGTGCAAGGCGCGGATGAAACGCAAGGCGTGCGGCTCATCGGCGGCTGGCGCGGGGCCGGCATGCCCGTCGAGGGACAGGCGCCAGCGCGGCCCGCCGCCCGCGAGAGAAACGCGCAGCGCCAGCGTATACGAGAACGGCACGTCGTCGATCCATCCGTCGTAGGCCGCCGGCGGGAGTTCTTCGGCGACGACCACGATCACGGCGGCAGCGCCTTCGCCCAGCAGGGCGGCGGCTTCGACGATGGCATGTTCGAAGGTGTCGGCCTCACCGGCGATGGCCACCGATTCGCCGCGCTGGCCGCGCAGGATGGACCATTGCCCGGCGATCGCGTTGTGCACGGACAGGCCGAACCGCGTGGGGGACAACGGTGCCTCGCGCCCGATCTCGTCGAGCATGGCGAAGGTGTGGGTCGTTTCGCCGTGGCGGGAGGCGAAGACGAAGGGCAGTTGTTCATCGTCGCCGCACAGGGGCCATGCGGTGTGCATCACGATGCGCGCCAGCCGGCTGAGGCGGCGGCGCTGCATCGCCGGTACGAATTCGCAGGCGGGCTGCTCGCCGCGGTCGACGATGGCATGCGGCGTCGCAGCCCACGCGGCCCACGCCGCTGGCCCGTCGACGCCCGGTGCCCATGCCCGCCATGCGTCGATGCACAGGTCGATCATGCACTGTCCCCGTCGAAGCGGCGGATCATCAGCGCGGCGCAACTGCCGCCGAAGCCGAAGTTGTTCGACAGCACGCTGTCGATTCGCCGCACACACTCGCCTTCGATCAGCGGCGCATCGGCGAAGGCCGCGTCGCGCTCGCGTGGCGTGGCCCCTCCCAGCAGGACGCCGTGTTCCATCATCGCGATCGAGGCGATGGCGTCGAGCGCGCCCGCGGCGGCGGGCGCATGGCCGATCAGGCCCTTGATCGACGACATCGGTGGCACCGCATGCCCGCGGTCACCGAAGACCTTGCGCAAGGCCTCCCATTCGGCGAGGTCGCCGGCGACGGTGGCGCAGGCATGCGTGTTCACGTAGCCGGGCAGCGTGCCGGCGAGGTCGATGGCCTGGTGCATGGCCTCCGCCATGCCGTCGGCCGCGGGGCTGATCATGCCGTCGGGGTCGGAGGCCGCGCCGTAACCGGCCATTTCGGCGAGGATGGTCGCGCCGCGCGCCAGGGCGTGGTCCAGCGATTCCAGCACGAGCACCCCGGCGCCGCCACCGAGCAGGATGCCGTCGCGGTCGGCGGCGTAAGGCGTGGACACGCGGTCGCCGGCCACGCTCGTGGAGGAAAGCGCGTTCATCACGTCGAAGCACATGGCGGCCTTGTCGTGCAGTTCCTCGGCTCCGCCACACACCACGATCTCCTGGCGGCCGAGCTGGATCCATTCCATGCCCTGGCCGATCGCGTGCGTGGCGCTGGTGCACGCGGAACCGACCGTGAAACCGCGACCTCCGAAGCCGAACGCCTGGGCCAGCGTCGCGGACACCGCGCTGCCCATGCTGCGCGGCACGATGAATGGCGACAACCGGGAGATGCCCTTGGCATGGAAGACGTCGAGGCCGGCCTCGTACTCGCTCAGCGCGGCGGCGCCACCCATGACGATGCCGACGTCGCGCTCGCGTACGCGGTTCTCGTCCAGCGTCGCCTCGGCCAGGGCTTCGCGCGTGGCATGCCAGGCGAATTCGGCCGCCTGCGGCAGGTAGCGGCGCAGTTTGCGCGGCGGCGGTTCGAGCCCGGCCATATCGGCGGGCGCGGCGACCCGGCAACGCATGCCCAGCGCCTCGAAATCGTCCCTGTGCCTGAAGCCCGAGCGGCCCGCGCGCAAGCCGTCGAACAGGACGCGCCTGCCGGCGCCCAGGCAGGAGACCGCTCCCATGCCGGTGACGACGACACGCCGCATCAGCGGTGCGCCTTGAAGATCAGCGAGGTATTGATGCCGCCGAACGCGAAGTTGTTGCTCATCACGACATCGGTCCGGATGTCGCGCCCTTCACCCGTGAGGTAGTCGAGCGCGGCGCACTCGGGATCGGGGGTGTCGAGATTGATCGTCGGCGCGAACCAGCCGGCGCGCATCATTTCGATCGCCCACCAGGCTTCCAGCGCGCCGCAGGCACCTAACGTATGACCCACGTAACTTTTCATCGAGCTGATCGGCACGCCGGCGCCGAGCACGTCGGCGGTGGCGTGGCTTTCGGCGACGTCGCCACGGTCGGTGGCGGTGCCATGCGCGCTGACGTAGCCGATGGCGGTGGCCGGAAGGCCAGCGTCCGCCAGCGCCAGCCGCATGGCCCCGGCCATCGTCTCCCGCGTGGGCTGGGTGATATGCGCCCCATCGGAATTGGTGCCGAAGCCGACCACTTCGGCATAGATCCGTGCGCCACGCGCCACGGCGTGCCCGTATTCCTCGAGGACCAGCGTGGTCGCGCCTTCGCCCACCACGAGGCCGTCGCGTGCGGCGTCGAACGGGCGCGGCGTGAGGCCAGGCGTATCGTTGCGCGTGCTAGTGGCGAACAGGGTGTCGAACACCGCCGCGCCGGGACCGGAGAGTTCTTCGGCGCCGCCACACAGCATCAGCGTCTGCTTGCCCTGCTGGATGGCCTCGTAACCGTAGCCGATGGCCTGGCTTCCCGACGTGCACGCGCTCGAGGTGGTGATGACGCGGCCCTTCAGTCCGAAGAACACGCCGACGTTCACGGCCGTGGTGTGCGCCATCATCTGGATGTAGCTGGTCGCGGTCACGCCCTGCATCGAACCGGTCTCCAGCATATGGCCCACGGTGCGCGCGGGTTCGATGCTTCCGCCGGAAGAGCCATAGGCGACGCCCATGCGTCCATCGGCGATACGTTCGTCGTGCAGCAGCCCCGCGTCCGCCAACGCGCGCTCGCTGGCGGCGACGGCCAGCTGCGCGACGCGGCCCATCGAACGCACGTGCTTTCGCGACCAGTGCGTGGGCAGGGTGAAATCGTCGACGGGGGCGCCGAGCCGGCCGTTGAGCTTGTCGAAGTAGTCCCACTCGCCCATGCGGCGAACGGCGTTGCGGAACTGGCGCAGGCGCGCCTGGATAGCGGCCCAGTCGTGGCCGAGCGGCGTGATGCCACCGAAGCCGGTGACGACGACGCGTTTCATCGCGCGATCCTCCTGAGGTATGTGGTGCTTTTCATGCGTTGCCCGCGGCGCGTCGGGCTTTCCGGCGACGGAAGGTGCGAAGGATCAGGCGCGGCATGCGCGGAAGCATGCCGAGCAACAGGCGCGCGTGCATGGCGGTGATGCGAACGTTGTCGTGCCACATGCGGAAATGCGACAGGCCGTCTTCCGGATAGATGACGCGCGTCGGCACGTTTCGCACCGGCACGCCGCGCCAGTGAAGCCGCACTGCGATCTCGGTATCGAAATCCATACGTGCCGGCAGCGGCTTGCGCGCGATTTCCGCGCAGGTTTCCGCGAGGGGGTAAAGCCGGTATCCGCACATGGAATCGTGGATGTCGAACGAAAGCGTTTCGACCCACACGCAGGCATGCGTGAGGTAGCGGCCGTACAGCCGGGCGCGTGGCACCGTGTGGTCGTAGATCGGCTTGCCACAGATCATCGCTTCGGGCGCGGCGCGCGCCTCGGTGAGGAAGCGTGGCACGTCGGCTGTGTCGTGCTGTCCGTCGGCGTCGATCTGCAGCACATGGCTGTGCCCCGCGTCGCGCGCGGCGAGGAAGCCCGCCGTAAGGGCGGCACCCTTGCCGCCGTTCCGGGGTAAACGGATCAGGCGAAGGTCGCCGCGGCCCTCGGCCAGGGCGTCGAGAATGCGCCGGGTCTCTTCATCCGAGCCGTCGTCGACGATCAGCACGGGCAGTCCATGTGCGGCCAGGGCGTTCGCCGTGGCCGCGATGGTGCGTCCGTGGTTGTAGATGGGGACGACCGCGCAAGGCGCGAAAGAGCGCGCCGCGTCGTCGCGCGGTCCGGGCCTGCCCGCCATCGGTCCGCTCAGCGGATGAGCAGTGCCTGCACGGTGGCGACGACATCGCCGACCGTGCGCACGCTCTTGAAATCCTCGGGCTTGATCCGGGTGCCGGTCATGTCCTGGACCTGGATCGCCAGATCGATCGCGTCGATGCTGTCGAGTTCGAGGTCGGTGAAGAGGTTCGCTTCCGGCGTGACCTTGCTCGGGTCGATCTCGAAGGTCTCGTGCAGGACCGAGCGCAGGCGAGCGAGGACGTCGTCGGGGGTAAAGGTTTCAGCTGGGATCGCGCTCATAGCTCGGTAAGTCCATTTCATCCCCGGGTGGCGCGGGCCCGTGCCCACGAGAGCGGGCGGAAGCGGGCGCCACCAACGAGGCGACGAAGGTGATCGGAATGCTCTGGTTGTCGCCGCCGCTGGCGGCATTCCCCTGACCCAAAAGCACCGTGTAGGCAAAGCCTTACAAGAGCGACCGGGTGTGGAAAGTGTAGCAGATCGCAATCGGGAACACCGCCGCTCCGCGAGCGGGAATCGCCGACAGGGTCGGCTCCCACCGGAGCTTCACAAGCCAGGAGCTTCAGGCCCGGACCTTCAGGCTCGGACCTTCAGGCCCGGAGCTCCAGGCCCGGAGCTTCAGGCTCGGAGCTTCAGGCTCGGAGCTTCAGGCCCGGAGCTTCCAGCGTCGGTGGGAGCCGACCCTGTCGGCGATCCCGCGGCAGCGGGCCAGTGGCCGGCAAGCACCCGTCGCCGCTGAAGCGGCTCCCACAGGGGTTCCTACCGGCGACTCCGACTCCTTGCCCGAGGGCTCGGGCGCGGCCGCCCGGCGGCCCGGCGTCCGGACAGGGCGACCGTCCGGACGCCTTACCGTCCGGACGCCTTACCGTCCGCGGACACGTGGCTCTACCGCGGGCGCAAGGCTCAGACAACGGTGGAATGCGCCTTCCAGCCGATTTCAGCCGTTGGCACGGCCCTTGCGATATCCCTCTCGAAACCCGCTCATACACCGTTACCGGAGAACGACCATGAAATTCGAGACCGCCATGCTGAAGACCTTCTTCGTCGCCGCCGTCCTGACCTGCCTGCTGACCCTGGGTGCGATGGTGGCCGCGCCCGCTCCGGGCGCCGTCGCCGCGACCCTGATCGCGCAGGGGCACTGAACCCTCTTACGAGGCGTCAGATCTTCTGCACTTCATCCGCTTGAGGGCCCTTCTGGCCCTGCGTCACTTTGAACGTGACCCTGTCGCCCTCTGTGAGCGACTTGAAGCCAACACCCAGGATGGCGCGGAAGTGCACGAAGACGTCGGGCCCCTTCTCCCGTGCGATGAAGCCGAATCCCTTCGCGTCATTGAACCATTTGACCGTGCCGGTTTCCCTGTCCCCGCCGTTGTCCCTGGTGCCGTACTCACTGCTGTTCATAACGCATGCCACTCCCTGGTGTGCCGATAACGGTCCTCATGGATCCGTCGCGTACAGCGTATGCCGCGTGTCACCGTTCCGGCGCGCGCCGGAGCTCGTCCAAACGGTGTAATCCCGAAACGAAAGAAGCCGCCGGATCGCTCCGGCGGCTTCTCCGTTGCCAGTTTCGCGTAGCGCTTACTGACCGCGCATGCGGCCCTGGAAGCGCGGCGCGCCGTTGCCCATGTGGGGCAGGCGGATCTTGCCGATGGCGCTGATACGCTCTTCCGCCATGCGGTCCGCGGCCTTGTAGGTCGGGATGTTGTCGCGGGCGGAGATCTCGAAGATACGGCCGACGTTGTAGTAGATCGTGCGCATCATGCGCATGGCGCGTTCGCGGTTGTAGCCGTCGATCTCGAGCGAGACGTTCATCACGCCGCCCGCGTTCACCGCGTAGTCCGGGGCGTAGACGATGCCGCGACGCGCGACTTCGTCACCGATGGCGTCGGTGGCGAGCTGGTTGTTGGCCGCGCCGCAGATGATCTTCGCCTTGATGCGATCGATGGTCTGCTCATTGATCGTGCCGCCGAGGGCGCAGGGGCTGTAGACGTCGGCGTCGACGTCGTAGATCTCGTCCAGGCCCACGGCCTCGCAGCCGAGCTCGTCGACGCAACGCTGCACCGCGTCCTTGTTGATGTCGGTGACGAACACCTTGGCGCCCTGCTCGCGCAGCAGCTTGATGAATTCGCTGCCGACGTGTCCGCAACCCTGTACCGCGTAGCTGTACTTGCCGACGTCTTCATTGCCATGCTTGCTCTGCAGCGCGGCCATCAGGCCCTGCAGGGTGCCGAAGGCGGTGAACGGCGAGGGATCGCCCGAACCGCCGTGCACCTGATGCACGCCCGTGACGTATTCGGTCTCGCGGTAGACGTATTCCATGTCGTTGACGTCGATGCCGACGTCCTCGGCGGTGATGTAGCGGCCGTTGAGCGAGTTGACGAAGCGGCCGAAGGCGCGGAACAGCGCTTCGGACTTGTCCTTGGAAGGATCGCCGATGATCACGGCCTTGCCGCCGCCGAGATTCAGGCCGGCCACCGCGTTCTTGTAGGTCATGCCACGCGACAGGCGGAGCACGTCGTTGACGGCATCCTGCTCGGTCTTGTACGGCCACATGCGCAGGCCGCCCAGGGACGGGCCAAGCACGGTGTTGTGGATCGCGATGATGGCCTTCAGGCCCGCGTCCTTGTTATGGCAGAAGACGACTTCTTCGTGGCCCGTGTTGGCGATGGTTTCGAAAATCATCGAACGCTAACTCCAGTGTCGAGCGGCAGCAGCACCGCCCTCTAGGTGAAAACCGGCGGTGGGGACCACCGGTGGATGATTGTGACCGTCCAAAAAAATCGCCCCGGCCTGCCAGGCGGGGGCGATATGTCGTGTCAGCTGCTTAGTTTAAACCCTTGCGGCGCTCCGTGTAGGTGCGCCGCAGCACGGGGTCAGCGGTGCCAGTGCGGGTCGCGGTACCAGGTCTCCCGTTCGATCCGCCAGCCGCGGCCGTACGGGCGCCACACGGGCGGCCGGTAGACGTAGCCGGGCCGGCCCGCGTACCAATGTCCGCCGACCCAGACATAGCGGCTGCCCGCCCAGTTCCAGTACCCCGGCGCCCAGACGTAGCCGGCGCGGGGCGGCGGCACGCGCTCGAAGCGCGGCGGAGGCGGACGGTTGCTCACGGTGACCGACACATATTCCCTTGCGGCGGCGGGGGGGGGGTAGCTCGCGGCGCCGACGGCCAGACCGAGGGCGGCGACGGCGGCGAGGGTGCGGGTCAGGGTGGTCATTTCTTGCTCCTCCGGAACGTCCGCGGATGCGGATTCGTGCGCCAGAACGCGGCTTCCGGCAGGTGGGTTGACCCTGCACCGGCCCGTGTGTTCAGGTTCGTGAAGGCCCCAGCCGGGCGATAATCCCGGCGTCCCTTTCCTGGCCTGTCCCATGAAACCACCTCGCCGCTTCGGCGCACGTACCGTCGCGACCTTGCTCGGCATCCGCCTCGCTTACCGGTTCGGCAGCCGCCTGTTCCCCGTCAGGACGGTCGGCCATGCCGCGCGGATCTTCCAGACGCCGTTGCCGAGCAGCCGGGAACGGGCGGCGGCGGCGCTGGCGACGATGTCCGCGCGGCGGGAGTGGGTCGAGGTCGATGGGATATCCATCGCCACGTATGTGTGGGGCGACCCGTCGACACAGCCGTATATCTTGCTGGCGCACGGATGGTCGAGCATGGGTTTGCGCTGGGAAAGCTGGGCGGGCCGGCTTCTCGCGAAAGGTTGGGCGGCGGTGAGCTTCGACCAGCCCGGTCACGGGCACAGCGGAGGCGCGTTGTGCACGTTGCCCGATTTCGCCCGCACGGTACGGGCGGTCGGGCGGCACTATGGCGACGCCGAAGGCGTGGTCGCCCATTCCCTGGGTGGCGCGGCGGTCACGCTGGCGCTGGACGAGGGATGGACCGCGAAGCGTGTCGTGCTGATCGCCCCGGCCGCCGATCCCCAGGCCGCGACGCAACGATTCGCCCGCTTCGTCCGTCTGGGCGAGCACCTGCGGCCGGCACTGCACGGCGTGCTAGCGCGGCGGACCGGCATCCACATCGACGATCTGCACATCCGCCACCACGCGCCGAAACGGACCCAGCCTCTGCTGGTCGTGCATGACGTTTCCGATCGCGACGTGCCGGTGGGCGAGGGCGAGCTGTATGCCAGCCTCTGGCCCGGGGCCAGCTTGCTGAAGACCGATCGCCTCGGCCATCGCCGCGTGGTGGACGACGAAGCGGTCGTGGCGGCGTCGGTGGCGTTCCTCGCGGGTTGATGCTGTCGCGGCGCCCACGCTGCACCGCACCAAAGGCCGCCGGTCCCTCCGCAGTAGAATCGACGGGTTCCCCACCGTTGTCGGTCTTCCCCGGAGTTTCCATGAGTTCGCAGCCCAAGCACATCCCCGCCAGCAGCACGGACGCGGAGGCGACGCCGCTGCGTTTCGTCACGGCGGCGAGTCTGTTCGATGGCCACGACGCGGCCATCAACATCATGCGCCGGATCATCCAGAGCCAGGGCGCGGAAGTCATCCACCTGGGCCACAACCGCTCGGTGGAAGACGTGGTCCGCGCGGCGCTGCAGGAAGACGCGGACGCGATCGCGTTGTCTTCGTACCAGGGAGGCCATGTCGAGTACTTCAAGTACATGGTCGACATGCTGCGTGAGCGCGGGGCAGGCCATATCCGGGTGTTCGGCGGTGGTGGCGGCACGATCACGCCGGAAGAGATCAGGGAACTCCAGGCCTACGGCGTGGAGCGCATCTACCACCCGAACGACGGCATGAAGCTCGGCCTCACCGAGATGATCGAAGACGTGATGTCGCGAACGCGCGTCGCGGTGACGCAACGCGTGGAAGTGGCACCGCCGGCAGCGTCCGTCGAGGACGAGATCTCCATCGGCGCCATGCTCTCGGCGATCGAGGAAGATCGCTTTGCCGACGACGAACTCGCGCGGCTGCGCAAGGCGTGGAAGCTCGCGGGCGGCAAGACACCGGTGCTTGGGCTGACCGGCACGGGCGGCGCGGGCAAGTCCTCCGTGGTGGACGAATTGCTGCTGCGTTTCCTGCATGCGTTCCCGCGTATGCGTATCGCCGTGCTCGCCGTGGATCCGACCCGTCGCCGCAGCGGCGGCGCGTTGCTGGGCGATCGGATCCGCATGAACTCGTTGCGCAGCCCGCGCGTCTACATGCGCTCGATGGCGACGCGGCGCCAGCATGCGGCGACGTCGATCGTATTGCACGACTGCATCGACTTTCTCAAGGCCCAGGATTACGACCTGGTGATCGTCGAGACGGCCGGCATCGGCCAGAGCGATTCGGAAATCGTCGACCTCGTCGACTTCCCGGTCTACGTGATGACGAGTGAATACGGCGCCGCCAGCCAACTCGAGAAGATCGACATGCTCGACTTCGCCGAGCTGGTGGTGCTCAACAAGTTCGACAAGCGCGGCGCGGAAGACGCGCTGCGCGACGTGCGCAAGCAATGGAAGCGCAACCGCACCGCGTTCCAGCTGGCCGATGAGACGGTGCCGGTGTATCCGACGATCGCCAGCCAGTTCAACGATCCCGGCGTGACCTGGATGTTCGCGAACCTGTGCCGCCTGCTTCGTGAACGGCTGTCGTTGCCGGAGACCGAATGGACGCCGGAGGTGGACACCAGCCTGCGCGAGCCACGCGCGACGGTGCTCATCCCCGGCAACCGCGTGCGCTATCTCGCCGAGATCGCGGAGCAGGGCCGTGGCGTCAATGCGACGATCGCCCGCCAGGCCGAGGCGGCGAGCAAAGCGCAGCACTACTACGAATCACTCAAGGACATCGGCGACGAGGCCCTGCCGCGCGCGTTCGATCTCTACGACCACGACCTGCTCGTCGTCGGTGGCGACCGTTCGCTGGCCACGTTGCGCCAGCGCTACAACGAGGCCGTGCGCGAGCTTTCGAGTGAAGCGGTCAACCTTCTCCGTGAGTGGCCGTCGCGGTTCGAATCGGTCACCGCCGAGTTCAATGAATACCAGGTGCGCGACAAGGTCATCCGCGTCGAGAACTACCGCGAATCGCTGAGCCACCAGAAGATCCCGAAGGTGTCGCCGCCGAAGACGAAGGATTGGGGCGACCTCTTGTCCTTCCTCATGCGCGAGAACCTGCCGGGCCATTATCCGTACACGGGCGGGGTCTTCCCGTACCGCCGTGCAGGAGAGGATCCGACCCGCATGTTCGCGGGCGAGGGTACGCCGGAGCGCACCAACCGCCGCTTCCATTACCTGTCGCTGGGCGGCGCCGCCGCGCGCCTGTCCACGGCGTTCGACTCGGTCACGCTCTATGGCGAAGACCCGGCGCCGCGTCCGGACATCTACGGCAAGATCGGTAACTCCGGTGTCTCCATCGCCACGCTCGACGACATGAAAAAGCTCTATTCGGGCTTCGACCTGTCCGCGCCATCGACCTCCGTGTCCATGACGATCAACGGCCCGGCGCCGATCATCCTCGCCATGTTCATGAACACGGCGATCGACCAGAACGTCGAGAAATACCTGAACGAGGATGCGTCGCGTTGGGAGCGCGCCAATGCGCGTATCGCGGAGCTGTACCCGGACGGCAAGCGCCCGCGCTACAACGGTGACCTGCCGAAGGGGAATGACGGCCTCGGTCTTGGCCTGCTCGGCGTCTCGGGGGAGGAAGTCGTCGACGCGGAAACCTATGCGCGGATAAAGGCGTATACGCTCGCGACCGTGCGCGGCACGGTGCAGGCCGACATCCTGAAGGAAGACCAGGCGCAGAACACCTGCATCTTCAGCACGGAGTTCGCCCTGCGCATGATGGGCGACATCCAGCAGTATTTCGTCGATCACAAGGTACGCAATTTCTACTCGGTGTCGATCTCCGGATATCACATCGCGGAGGCCGGCGCCAATCCGATCAGCCAGTTGGCTTTCACGCTGTCGAATGGCTTCACGATCGTCGAGTATTATCTTGCGCGTGGCATGAAGATCGACGACTTCGCGCCGAACCTGTCGTTCTTCTTCTCCAACGGCATGGACCCGGAATACACGGTGATCGGCCGCGTCGCGCGTCGCATCTGGGCCCGCGCCATGCGCGAACGCTACGGCGCCAGCGCGCGCAGCCAGATGCTGAAGTACCACATCCAGACGTCCGGCCGTTCGCTGCATGCGCAGGAGATCCAGTTCAACGACATCCGCACGACCCTGCAGGCGTTGTATGCGCTGTTCGACAACTGCAACAGCCTGCACACCAACGCCTATGACGAGGCGATCACCACCCCGACAGAGGAAAGCGTGCGCCGCGCCGTGGCGATCCAGCTGATCATCAACCGCGAACTCGGGCTCAACTTCAACGAGAACCCGTGGCAGGGCAGCTACGTGGTGGACGAGCTGACCGACCTGGTCGAGGAAGCCGTATACAAGGAATTCGAGGCGATCAGCGAGCGCGGCGGCGTGCTCGGCGCGATGGACACGATGTACCAGCGCGGAAAGATCCAGGAGGAGTCGATGTACTACGAGCACAAGAAGCATGACGGCTCGCTTCCGCTCATCGGCGTCAACACCTTCCTGCCCAAGGACCATGGCGGCGAGATCGCCACCGAGATCGAACTGATCCGCTCCACGGAAGAGGAAAAGGGCCAGCAGATCGACAACGTGCTGCTTTATGGCAAGGCCCGCAACCGGCTTGCGCCGGAAAGCCTCAAGGTCCTGCAGAAGACCGCCCGCGAGCGCCGCAACGTGTTCGAACAGCTGATGGAAGCGGTGAAGAACAACTCGCTGGGCCAGATCAGCCACGCGCTCTACGATGTAGGCGGCGAATACCGCCGCAACATGTGAACCGGTGGGAGCCGACCCTGTCGGCGACAGGGCCGGCTCCCACTGGGCAGTCGCGACACGAGGCCGTCACCGGATTTGAACTCGACACGGAGTTCGTAGTCCCATGGAGGCTTGGTTTAGCGGGAGCAGCAGGTTGAGCAGACAGTCATCGGGTTCGAAATGGGTCGCGGCGTTGTTGGTTGTCGCGATCGCCGTCGTCATCGGCATATTCGTCTATCGCGAGAAGCAGGCGCGCGAAGCGGCCTCCGCGCCGCCGTTCGCCGTTGCCGGATCGTCGTCGGCATCATCGACAGCCGTGCACGATTCGACGTTGCCACAGCATCCCATCGGCGGTCTGGCGACCGCTTCCACGGCATCGCTGCCGCCACTCGACCAGAGCGATGACGAGATCCTCGCCGGCTTGCTGGCGCTGGCCAGCGATGGTGCGCTCAAGTCGGTGTTGCGCACCGATGCCATCGTCTCGCGCATGGTGGCGACGATCGACGCACTGCCCAAGCAGAGTGTCGGCATGAATGTCATTCCACTACGTACGCCCACGGGGCGTTTCCAGGTCGTATCCGATGACGGCAACTTCGTCGCTTCGAAGAAGAATGCCGAGCGCTACGCCACCTATATGTACGTCGCGGACCGCATCGATCCGAACGCGGCGGCGGCCTGGTACAAGCGCAACTATTCCTTGTTCCAGCAGGCCTACCGCGACCTGGGAACCAACGGGTATTTCAATGACCGCCTGGTCGAGGTCATCGACCACTTGCTCGCCGCGCCCGAACCGAAGGGGAACCAGCAGCTGATTCCCGCGAAGGAGGGGTATGTGTATGCGAACTCCGCGCTGGAACAATTGTCGGTGGGGCAGAAGTTCATGATGCGCGTGGGGCTGGAGAACGAAGGGAAGCTCAAGACGAAACTGCGCGCCTTGCGAGAGGCGGTGGTTGCCCAGCCGGCGGCGTCGGGTTCGGTGGGTGATGCGGGGGCTACTTCGCGGTAGTGCCGGAGGAGAGCATCGCCGACAGGGTCGGCTCCCACCAGAGCCCGCAGATTTGCCAACCCGGTGGGAGCCGACCCTGTCGGCGATGCGCCCGTCAGGGCGCCTTCTTCGACGGGTCGCGCACCGGCACGTTGATGTTGCAGAGATCGATCTTCCCCGCAGGACGCGTATAGAACGCATCCTGCCGGTTGCGCTTGGCCTCGACCACGGCAGCGAAGGTCTTGCTGTCCGTACGCAGCACCTGGACCGGCGTGCGTTCGGCTTCCGGCACGTCGACCGCGAGCCGCACGCTCTTGATCGTCACACGTTGCTCGGGCTTGTCGTAGAAGCCCATGGGTTCGCCGCCGCGCGGATAGGCGGAGAGGATCTCCATGCCCTTGATGACCTTGCCTGCGACCGCGAGGTTGCGGTCGAGGTTGCGCGGTGCCTGGCCGATGATCGCGTAGAGGGAGCTGCCGTTGCCGCTCTCGGCGCCGGTGTCGCGCGCGACGCCGACCGTACCGTAGCAGTGGGCGATCCAGGCTTCGCCCTTGCCGTCGCGAGCCACCGGAAAACCGTCGGAAAATCCGACCTCCGGCGCATAGACATCGCCGTCGGCGAGCCTGGTGAACGGGTAGGCCTTGCCATCCTTGCGGGTGAACTCCGGTGCGAGGGTCTCCTTCGCCGTGCCCAGACTCTTCGCCTTTTTCTTGTCGTCGCCGTCCGGGTCGCCCCACTGCGTGACGAAGTTGTCCTGTACGCGGATCACCTGCGTGCCGTCGAAATAATGTTCGCGGATCAGCGTGCGGATGTTCGCCGCGTGCAATGGCGACCAGTCCTGGGCGAGTTCGATGATCACCCGGCCCTGCGGCAGGTCCATGTAGACGAGGTTCTGCGGATCGGGCGTGCGCCACTCGGCAGGCGTCGCCTTCGCCAGCAGTTCCTTGGGCGTGGGTGTCTTCCTGGCGTCGTCCGCCATGGCGGGCAGGGCGAGGACGAGGGCGAGCGCGAGGCAGGTACGAGCGAGCATGGGATCCCCAGGGCGTGGTTGGCCAGGCGACGTTAACAGAGCCCAGCTCGCTCCCGCCATGGCTAGAGGCCGAGGATCGCCTTCGGTTCCAGATAGGCCTCGAGCCCGAAGCGGCCGTACTCGCGACCGATGCCCGACTGCTTGAAGCCGCCGAACGGCGCCTTGGGGTCGTGCGCCAGCGTGTTCACCATCACGCGGCCCGCATCGATGCGGGAGGCGACGCGGTGTGCACGGGCGGTGTCCGCGGAGAAGACATAGGCCTGCAAGCCGTACGGCGTGTCGTTGGCGATCGCGATAGCGTCTTCCTCGTCGTCGTACGCGATGATCGACAGTACCGGCCCGAAAATTTCGTCGCGGGCGATGGCCATGTCGTTGCGCACGTCGGTGAACAACGTGGGACGAACGAGCCAGCCGCGCGTGTAACCGTCCGGGCGGCCCTCACCACCGGCGAGCAGCCGCGCGCCTTCCTCGCCACCCTTGCGGATGTAACCCTGCACGCGCTGCCACTGCTTCGCGCTGACCATGGGGCCCACCGTGGTGGCGGGATCGTTGGGATCGCCGGAGACGGCGGCATCGACGGCGTCCTTCGCCATGGCTTCGAACTCGGCCAGCCGCGAACGAGGCACGAGGATGCGCGTACCGGCGATGCAGGCCTGTCCGCTGTTGTTGAAGCCCGCCATGATCGTCAACGGCACCACCTTCGCGAAGTCCGCGTCGTCCAGGACCACGCTGGGCGACTTGCCGCCGAGTTCAAGCGTGACGCGCTTCAACGTGTCTGCGCCCGCGCGAAGGATGCCCTTGCCGACCGCGGTCGATCCGGTGAAGGAAATCTTGGATACATCGGGGCTGCCTACGATCTCCGCGCCCACGATGTCGCCGCGACCGGTCACGATGTTGAACACGCCTGCGGGCGCGCCGGCCTCGTGCAGGGCCTCGGTGACGATCCGCGTCTGTAGCGCGCTCATCTCGCTGGGCTTGATCACCGTCGTGCAGCCTGCCGCGATCGCGGCCGCCAGCTTGCCGCAGATGAAACCCGCGTTGCTGTTCCACGGCGTGATCAGGCCGGCGACACCGACCGGTTGCATCACCACCGTGGAGGAGCCCAGGCGGCGCTCGAAGTCGAACTCGCGCAGGGTGGCGATGGCATCGAGGAACACGCTGGACGCGTGCCCTGTCATCCAGCGGCCCCGCGAGACAGGCGCACCGTATTCCTCGCGGATGGCGGCGAACAACTCGTCCTCACGTGTGGCGATCGCGTCGTGCATGCGCTGGAGCAGGGCGATGCGCTCTTCGATCGTGGCCTGGGAGAAGGTGGGGAAGGCGCGCTTAGCCGCCGCGATGGCGCGGCGGGCGTCCTCGGCGTCGGCCAGGCGGACCGTGCCGATCACTTCCTCGGTCGCGGGGTTGAACAGTTCGAAGCGTTCCTCGCCGTGCGGCGTGACGAAGGCCCCGTCGATGTAGATGTGGTCGATCGTGTACATGGTCATGTCCTCGGAAGCCGCTCCGATGTGGGCGGCGCCTTCCAAGGGTGCGGCCAGCGTATTAATCTGATAAGGAGGATAAAGCGACATGGGTTGTTAAGCGGAGACGGATAATGCGCCCGGGACTGACCGAACTCGAAGCCGTGCTCGCCGTGGCCAGCCAAGGCAGCTTCCGTGCCGCCGCGGCGTCCCTGGAGATGTCCACGTCCGCTCTCAGCCAGGCCGTCGCCTCGCTGGAGGGCCGCCTCGGCACCCGGCTCTTCCACCGGACCACGCGCAGCGTCCGACTGACCGAGGCCGGCGAGCGGTTCGTGTCGGAAGTCGGGCCGGCGCTTACCGAGATCCGCGGCGCGATCGAGCGGATCAGCGACCACGGCGACGTCCCGACGGGCAGTCTGCGCATCAACACCTCGGTGGGCGCCGCGCGCCGGGTGATGGGCCCTTACCTGATTCCCTACCTTCAGCGCTATCCGCAGGTGCGCCTGGACCTCGTCACGGAGGACCGCCTGATCGACATCGTGCGGGAGGGTTTCGACGCGGGATTCCGTACCGTGGATACCGTGCCCGGCGACATGATCGCCGTGCCGCTGGGACCGCCGGTGCGCTTTGCCGTGGTGGGCTCGCCCGGCTATTTCGCGAGACAGGGGCGCCCGGCGACCCCGGCGGACCTCGCGCGGCACACCTGCATCCGAGCGCGCATGCCGGCCGGCCACATCTACCACTGGGAATTCGAGCGGCACGGTGAAGCGTCCAGCGTGGACGTTCCGGGCACGCTGACCCTGGACGAGCCGCAACTGATGCTCGAAGCGGCACGGGCGGGCCTCGGCCTCACCTATCTCGCGGAGTTCAACGTGGCGGACGACCTCGCGGCGGGCCGCCTCGAGCGGGTGCTGGAGGACTGGACCCCGCCCTTCGACCGCCTGTGCCTGTACTACCCCGGAAGACGCCACGTGCCAGCCGCCCTTCGCGCGCTGGTCGACCTCATCAGGGAGACGGGCTGAGCGCATGGGCCAAGGGTCATGGCAAACCTTTGCGGTTCCGGAGGCATCCTTTCCGTAAGTTCCCACGACCCGGATCGTCCATGCGCCGTCGCCTCGCCTTGTTCGCCCTTCTCTGTGTCGCCAGCGCCGCCGCGCACGCGGAGGTGACGATCGATGGCCATATCGATCCCGCCGAGTGGGCGGGCGCGAAACGCATCGTCGATTTCAGGGACACCCAGCCCAAGACGGGCAAGCCCGGCAGCCAGCCGACTGAGGCATGGATATTGTCCACGCCGAAAGGCCTGGCCGTGGCGATCCGCGTGACCCAGTCCGCCGACATCCCGCGCACGCGGCAGCAGGCCCGGCGTGACGAGAACGCGTTGGTCGACCGCATCAACGTGATGGTCGACTTCGACGCCGATGGCCGCGTGGGCTACGACTTCGAGGTGAAGTCGCAAGGCGGCGTCGCGGACGAAGTGATCACCAACGAGTCGGACTTCAGCTACGACTGGGACGGCCGCTGGGACCATGCCGTCAGCGAAGACGCCGAGGGTTACTCCGTGGAAGTGCTGATCCCGTGGTACATCGCGCCGATGCGCAAGGCCAACGGCGATACACGCACCATCGGCTTGTACATCGACCGCGTGATCGGCAGCACGGGCGAGCGCATGGCATGGCCCGCGGTGAGCTTCGACAACGGCCGCTTCCTCTCCAACTTTCAGCGCGTCGAATTGCCGGCGTACTCGCAGGCTCTGTTCGCCGTCACGCCCTATGTGGTGGGCAAGGTCGACCGCGCGCACGGCGGAACATCCTTCGAGCAAGGCGCGGACATCATCTGGAAGCCGAACGGGCAGACCCAGTTCACGGCGACGATCAACCCCGACTTCGGCCAGGTGGAAAGCGACGACCTCGTCGTGAATTTCTCGCCCGAGGAAACCTTCTTCACCGACAAGCGTCCGTTCTTCACCGAGAATCAGGGCATCTTCGACTTCAGCCTGCTCGATGACTACTCGCAGCTGGTGTATACGCGGCGCGTCGGCGGCGCCTCGGACGATGGCCGCGGGGCCGCCGACATTTCCGCGGCGGTGAAAGTCAACGGCAGTGTCGGTTCGACCAGCTACGGCATCCTCACCGCGCAGGAGAAGGGTGACGCGGGACGGTCCTTCGGCGCGTTCCGGCTCAGCCAGAACGTGGGCACGCAGACCTTCGGCATGCTCGCCACGCGGGTGAACCACCCGTACCTCGATCGCGACGCGAACGTGCTTGGCTTCGACCATCGCTGGCAGCCCAACGCGGCCTTCTCCATCACCAGCAACGTGGTCGGAAGCAAGATCGACCAGCCGCGCGCGGACAGCTCCGGCCTCGGCGCGACCAGCATCGCATTCTGGGAAATGAACGATGTCTGGAGCCAGCAATGGCTCGGCATGTACTTCGGCCGGCGCCTGGACATCGACGACTTCGGTTACCTGCCGCGCAACGACATGGAATACCTGCATTGGGAGGTGCGTCAGCGCGTGACCGGACTGCCGGAGGATTCCGCATACACCTCGCACATGTGGCACTACCGCATCTCGGCGCTGGACAACACGGAGGGCCGCGTGGTGCATCGCCGCTTCCGCATCCTGCGCGACAGCCAGCGCCGGGACGGAGGCGAGGAAGTGTGGCGGCTGGACGCATTCACGTCCGCCTACGACGACCTGCTCACGCGCGGCGGCAACGCACTGCACACGCCGCCGACCGCGAAGCTCACGTATGAGCGCGAGCGGCCGCGCGTCGGGCGCTGGGCGTGGGAGGCGGAAGGCTTCATCAGCGGCAACCAACTCACGGGCTACCATAGACTCGGTTATTACTTCAAGTTCACGCCGACGTATTTCATCACCGATGCCTTCAGCGTGTTCGCCGGCGCCAGCTACGAATGGGATCCGAACTGGCTCATCTGGCAGCACGACAACCTGGTGGGTTCCTTCGACGGCCGTACCGTCGGCATCGACAGCGGCGTGAACTGGAACCTGGGCAACAAGCAGGAACTGCGCATCAAGCTGCAGACGCTGGCGGTCGGCGCGAAGCTGCGGCAGGGCCTGGAAATCACGCCGACCGGAGGCGCGGTGCCGAGCGACGAGCCGGTCGACGACCTGGGCGTGGCCAACCTCGGCTTCCAGATCCGTTATCGCTACGAGATCGCCCCCTTGTCGAACCTCTACATCGTGTACAACCGCGGTGGCTATGTGGACGACACCAACGACGACGTCGATGCGCAGTTCCGCCGCGGCTTCAGCCTGAAGGACGTGAACGAAGGATTGGTGAAGGTGGCCTACCGGCTCGAGTTCTGACGCGCGGTTTACAGGCCCGCTTCACACCCGCTGTGGCATTCCTCCAGCCAGGGACGGCTTCCGGAGATCGTTGTGCCACATCGCCCGAACCCCAGACCGGGGCGCGCCATCGGTGACCACGGGATCATCGGCAACCTGGACACCGCGGCATTGGTGGCCACCGACGGCAGCATCGACTTCCTGTGCTGGCCACACCTGGACAGCCCGACCGTCTTCGCGGCGCTGCTCGATCCCGAACAGGGAGGCGAGTTTTCGGTGATGCCGGACCTGGAAGGCGCGCGGCGCAGGCAGCTTTACATTCCGGAGACCAACGTGCTGAGCACGCGCTGGATGTCCGACCGGGGCAGCGTGGAACTGACCGACTTCATGCCGCATCCGGAGACGGAGGCGCGCGTTCCCCGGAGCGTGGTCCGGCGCATCCGCGTATCGCGGGGCACCGTGCGTATCCGCGCCTGCTGCCGCCCTCGCCTGGACTACGCGAGATGCGTGCCCGAGGTCGCCAGGTATGGGGATTCCGTGGTGTTCCACGACGGCGCCCGCTCACTGCGCCTGGGCGCGACCGTGCCGCTCGAGACGGCTGATGGGGAGGCATCCGCGGCGTTCGAACTGACGCGCGGCGACGAGGCCTGGTTCGTGCTCTGCGACGAGGAGTGCGATCCACTGGACGCAGCGGAATGCCGGATCGCCCTTGAAGCGACAGCGGAAGCCTGGCGCGGTTGGACACGCCGTTCGAACTATCGCGGACGCTGGCGCGAGCGCGTGGACCGCTCCGCGCTCGTGCTGAAATTGCTCACGTCGCACGCGCACGGTTCGATCGCCGCGGCGGCCACGTTCGGCCTGCCCGAAGCGACCGGGGCCGGGCGCAACTGGGATTACCGCGCCACATGGATACGGGATGCCTCATTCACCGTATATGCCTTCATGCGCCTGGGATACGTCGAGGAGGCGGAACATTTCCGCCAATGGACCGAGGCGCGGATCATGGCGCTGGACGAAGACGCCGCCCTGCGCGTGATGTACGCACTCGACGGCGGCGAGGCGATGGCCGAGGGAACACTCGACCATCTCGCCGGCTACGCCCGCTCGCGACCCGTGCGCATCGGCAACGGCGCACGCACGCAGACCCAGTTGGACATCTTCGGTGAACTGATGGATAGCATCTACCTATCCAACAAATACGGCACCGCGATCAGCCATGCGGGCTGGGCGCACGTGCGGCGTCTGGTCGATCACGTGCGCGAGCGCTGGGGTGACGCCGACGAAGGCATATGGGAAATCCGTGACGAGCCACGGCATTTCCTGCATTCCCGCCTGATGTGCTGGGTGGCGCTGGATCGTGCCGTGCGCCTCGCGGGCAAACGTTCGCTGCCGGGTCCCGTGGTGGAATGGGCCGCCGAGCGCGATCGCATCGCCGACGACATCTGGGCGGACTTCCGGCATCCCGAGCACGGTTATTTCGTGCAGGCCAAAGGGGGCGGGGATCTCGACGCGTCGCTGCTGATGATGCCCCTGGTCCGCTTCGTCTCGGCGACCGATCCGGTGTGGCTGAAGACGCTGGATGCGATCGGTGAACAGCTCACCGACGACGGCCTGGTGTTTCGCTACCGCAATGCCGACGGCCTGGAAGGGGGAGAAGGAGCGTTCACGACGTGCACGTTCTGGTACGTGGAATGCCTCGCACGGGCGGGGCGCTTGCACGAGGCGCGCGAGATCATGGCGCGTGGCGTTCTCTACGCAAACCACCTGGGCCTGTTTTCCGAAGAACTCAGCCTGCTCGGCGAGCCGCTGGGCAACTTTCCACAGGCGCTCACCCATCTGGCGTTCATCAGTGCCGCCTATTACCTGGACAGGCAGCTATCGCATCCGGAAGGCCAGGTCTGGCAGCCCTAGACCAGTTGCAGGTCGTGGGTGTTCGCGCCGGGAAAGACCCTGGCGAGGTCGGCATCGGACAGGCCGTACATGCGCCGCATCAGTCCGGCCAGTACGTCACGGTAGTTGTTCAACACGGGATAGTCGCGGTTCTGCAGGAGGTTCGCCGCGTCGACCGCCACCTGTCGCCCGGCGATGCGGCCACCGGCGACCTTGCCCCCTAGCACCCAGTACGCGGTGCCATGGCCGTGATCGGTCCCTTTGTTGCCGTTCTCGCGGAAGGTGCGGCCGAACTCCGAGACCACGACCACCACGGTATCGTTCCATTCGGCGTCGCCCAGGCCGTCGGCGAACGCGGCCAGGCCCTTGCCGAGGTTGTCCAGGTTATTCGCCAGTTGCCCGTTCGCGCCGCCCTGGTTGACGTGCGTGTCCCAGCCGCCCACGTCGACGAAGCCCAGGCGAAAGCGGTCGCGCATCAACGTGGCCATGCGCTGCCCCTGCTGGGCGAAGCCCCGCGCGTTCACGGCACCGCGACTCGCGGCGACCATTTCCGCCTGCAGGTCCAGGGCCACTTGCTGGCGCAATGCGAGGCCATCGGTGGCGGCCGCCTGCAGGGGCGTGCCCCGGTACATCCCGGCCAGGATCTTCGCCTGCCGGTCGTCGAACACGGCCTTGCCGCCGCCCTTCAGGGAGATGTTGGGCACATCGCCGGCGCCGCGGAACGTGAGCGGCAACGCGTCGGTGAAAGCGATCGGTGGCACGCCGCGCAACACCGAGGAAAGCCGCCCCATGAATCCCGAGCCATAGCTTCGCGCAGACGAGGGCTGGCCGGACTCGATATCGTCCTGCGTTTCGAAGTGGCTGCGCGAGAGATCGTCCGTGCCGGCGAAGGGGATGAAGGCGAGCTGGCGCTTGTTCCACAGTGGCCCCATCGAGTCGTGCAGCACCGGGGTCAGGCCCCATGTCGCATCGAGCGCACGTACGGCGTCGGGATCGCCCGGCGTTGGCGCCGCCAGAGCGATGGTCGGCCGCGACTCATGGTAGAAGTCGCTCGAGTACGGCACCAGCAGATTGTTGGAGTCGTAGCCTCCGCGCAGGAACACCAGCAGGAAGCGCGGCGACGAGGGCGGCGCGGCGAACACCGTGCCCCCGAGGGTAAGGGCGGGGATACCCGCGGCCAGGGCGAGGAGGAACTGGCGGCGATCCATGGCGGGCCTCAGCGGTAATTGAATTCGGGAGACGAAAGCAGGAACGTGTTCCATTCCTGTTGCGAAGTGGCCTGCGCGAGCGCGTCACGGGTTTTCTGGCCCAGCATGGGTTCGATCGTGGCGTAGTACGTGGGCGTGGTCAGTTGAGGAAATCCACCGCGCGTGCGCTTGCCTTCATCGTCCAGATCGAAAAGGTGGTTCGCCCCGCTGCCGATGGCGCGGGCGATCTCGAAGCGCTTCGCCACCTGCCCGGAACTCGACCATTCCGAATCCGCCATCGGCCACCCGTCCGGCGTGATCCGGCCGAAGGGCGCCTGGCCGAGCTGGCCGATCCAGTTCACGAGGGGACGCGGGTTCGGCACGGGCTTGCCGTCGTAGGCCAGCCGCATCGCCGACACGAGGAACTGCGTCGGGTCTTTATAGCGCTTGCCTAGCGAGGCGACGAAAGCCTTCGATTCCAGCATGGTCTTCACCACGGCGGCGATATCGCCGTCGGTGCGGCGGAACGTTTTCGCCATGCTCTTGATGAGTTCCGGCGGCGGATCGTCGGCGACGAAATACTTCGCGATCCTGGTGGAGACGAAGGTCGCGCAAGCAGGACGGCTTACGATCAGGTCGACGGCTTTCTCCACTTCGTCGAAGCCGCCACCATGCACCGTCGTGCCAAGCAGCAACTTGTCGCTGAAGTCGTGGCGGTTCGGATTGAACTCGAAGGCGCCTTCCTTGACGTAATACGGTTGCAACGCCGGTCGGATCTTGCGCGGCTGCCCATCGAAGTCGACACCCACGCCCGTGAGCACGCGCGCGAGGTTCTGCACGTCGGCCTGCGTGTAGCCACCGTCCACGCCGAGGGTGTGCAGTTCCATCAACTCGCGCGCGTAGTTCTCGTTGACCTTGTCGCGCGCGTTCTGCGCGTTGTCGAGGTATTCGAGCATGGCCGGGCTTTTCAGGGTGGCCAGCACGAGGTCGCGGAACTTGCCCAGGGCGTGGGGCCTGATCGTGTTCTGCGCGTAATCCGCTACCAGCCAGCGCACACGGCCCTTGTTCTGGAAGACGCTGAAGTGATTCAGCCAGAACCACACGAGTTGCTCGCGCAACTGGTTCTCGTCGTAGATCGCATGAAGGAGTTCGCTTGCCTGGGCATCCTGCGCGTAACCGTTACCTTGCTTCTGCAAGGCCTTGCGCGCCTCCTGCTTCGCGTCGCCATCGGGCATGCCGTTGATCTGCCGGTATTGCTCGCGCACCTGTGCGAGCAAGGTCGCGGAGGGCGTCTTCATCGCGTCGAAGCCATCGATCTGCGCGCGCACGTCGGCGGGCAAGGCGTCCTGTCCGGGATGCAACTGCTCGTCGAGGAAGCGCCGCTTGCCGAGTTCGCGGAAGCGGGCGAGGGTGGCGGAGTCGACACCGAACGTGATCCTGTCGAGCCAGGCGACGTCTTCCTTCGACACGGCGTCGTCGCGCGCGGCGGCCGGCGCCGCGGCCAGGGCGAGCAGGAACGCGACGGTGAGCGGTCGCATGGCATCTCCGTGTCCGGCGGTGTGTCCACCTTAAACGGAGTGGGTGGCGGAAGGTTTACTCCCGCCTGAGCGCGGGATCTTGCGAACCGCTAGATCTCGTTCTCGTCCGGACCGATGAACTCGATGGCGGCTTCCCGCGTGCCGGCGGTTTCCTCCGCGACCTCACGCACGCGCTCGCCTACCTTGTCATTGGGTACCTCGACCTCCAGCGTGTACGTGCGTGAACTCATGTCGTCGGAGAGGTTCTGCGAACTCGAGTCATCACGGAAGTCGTTCATGAAATCGTCGATTTCCTCGACGCGTTCCACCCGATCGATGCCGTGGATGGCGTTGGCCACGTCGTCGAAGATGTCGCGGTCGCCGGTGATGCGGAGCAGGACTCGGGGCATGGGATTCTCCTGGGTCGATACGAGGCGATGCTGCGTGGTGGCATGTATGCCGGAAGTGTAGGCCCCGCTAACATGGATGTTTTGGACGGCCGTGCCATGACGAAGACCTACGACCAGGCCTATTACGACAAGTGGTATCGCAGTGCGGGCCATGCCGTGCGTTCGCCGGCCGAATTGCAGCGCAAAGTGGCGATGGTGCTGGGCCAGGCGGAGTTCTACCTGGGCCGGCCGGTGCGCAACGTGCTCGACATCGGTTGCGGAGAGGCCCCCTGGCGGGCCGTGCTGCGTCGGTTACGGCCGGGCATCGCGTATCGCGGGCTCGAAGCGAGCGAATATGCGGTCACCCGGTACGGGCGCTCGCGCCAGATCGGCTACGCGCGCTTCGGCCAGCTGGCCGAGTTGCGTTTCGACACCCGGTTCGACCTGATCGTCTGCACCGACGTGCTGCATTACCTGAAGCCCGCCGAGATCCGCGCGGGCCTGGCCGGCATCGGCGACATGGTGGAAGGGCTGGCCTTCCTCGAGGTCTACACGCGCGAGGACGATCCCGGTGGCGACCGCGAAGGCTTCTTCGGCCGGCCGGCGCGGTGGTACCGCGAGGCCTTCAACGAAGTGGGCCTGATCCCGGTCGGTTCACAGTGCTATGCCAGTCCGAGGCTGGCGCGCCACGTGGCTTCGCTGGAACGCCTCTAGGCCGCCGAGAACCAGGCGATCGTCGCCAGTGCGTTGTTCGCGGCATGCGCGATGAACGCCGGCCACAACGAGCCGCTGTGCACGCGGAGCCAGGCGCAGAACAGCCCGACCAGGACCAGGTTGGGCACGGCGTACCACAGCCAGTCGAGGTCGGGCAGGTGGACCATGCCGAAGACCAGGGCGGATAGCATGATCGCCCAGCCATCGCCAAGGCGGGTACGCAGGATCGACAAAAGGGCGCCGCGAAACAACAATTCTTCCACGGCCGGCCCCGCCAGCACCGCCACCGGCAGCAGGGCGATGCGCATGCCGACATGGGCCTTGTCGGCGATGTCGCTGACCGCCTGGGTCACCTCGCGATCGCCAGCCAGGAACTGGGTCAGCAGGCCGCCGAGGATCGGAGCCGCGATGCCCAGGGCGGTGGCCATCGCCACGAACCGTCCGGACGGTGGCGTGAAGCCGAGCCCGGCCGGGCCCGCGTCCGTGGCGTGGCGGCCCCAGCGGCGGAGCAGAAGCCAGAAGATCAGCCCGGCCGAACAGGCCAGCGTGAGGATCACCACGACGATCAGGCGATCGGGCGCTTCGGGCACCCGGTCCGGGAAGTACCGGGCCAGCTGCATGGAGATGCCGCCGAACAGGCCGCCGAAACCGATCTGGAGGCCGAAGTAGGCGGCGATGCAGAGGATCGTCTCGATGACGCCGGGCGTCCGCGGCGGGTCCTGCACGGACGCGGCGGAGAGAGGGATGTAATCGTGAGCCATGGCTCACCCTAGCCGAGGGCCCGTGGGGTCGCAACGGCGCTTACGGCACAGTCCGTCACGCGGCCCCTGTATAGTTGACCGTCCCTGAAGGAGGAAGACGGGCGCCCCGACGCGCCGACCCATGTTTGCATTCGACTGGTTAGCCGACCCTTCGGCCTGGGCGGGACTCCTCACGCTGATCGTGCTGGAGATCGTGCTCGGCATCGATAACCTGGTGTTTGTGGCGATCCTCGCCGACAAGCTCCACGCGCGCCAACGCGACCACGCCCGCCTGCTCGGCCTGGGCCTGGCGCTGGTGATGCGCCTGTGCCTGCTCGCCGCCATGTCCTGGCTGGTGACACTCACGCGCCCCTTGTTCGAATGGAACGGCTTCGGCCTGTCCTGGCGCGACGTCATCCTGCTGGTCGGCGGCGCCTTCCTGTTGTTCAAGGCCACGCTCGAACTGCACGAGCGCCTGGAGGCTTCCGAACATGACGAAGGACGCAACGGCCGCCGCGCCAGTTTCTGGCTGGTCGTCGCGCAGATCGTCGTCCTCGACGCGGTGTTCTCGCTCGACTCGGTGATCACCGCCGTCGGCATGGTGGATCACCTCTCGATCATGATGATCGGCGTGGTCGTCGCCATGGCCCTGATGATCACGGCGAGCAAGCCGCTCACCGTTTTCGTCAACGCGCGTCCGACGGTGGTGATCCTTTGCCTGTCGTTCCTGTTGATGATCGGTTTCAGCCTCATCGCGGAAGGCTTCGGCTTCCACATTCCGAAGGGCTATCTGTACGCCGCGATCGGCTTCTCGATCATGATCGAGGTGTTCAACCAGACGATGCGGCGCAATCGCCGGCGCTCGCTGCTGGTCGGCGGCCGGATCATGCGCGACCGCACGGCCAAAGCCGTGTTGCGCCTGCTCGGCGGCGCGCCGGACGAGGAAGGCGATGCCAGCAAGGGTGGCAAGGGCGACGGCGCCACCGAGGTCGCGGAGACGGCGGTGTTCGGCAAGGACGAGCTGGAGATGGTGCAAGGCGTGCTGGATCTCTCCCAGCGGCCGGTGCGTTCGATCATGACGCCACGTACCGAGATCGTCTGGGTCGATCCCGGTGAAGACCTGCCGACGCTGCTGAGCGAAGCGCGTGAGTCACCGCATCACTGGATGCTCGTGGCCCATGGCGACCTCGATGAACTGGTCGGTGTGGTGTCGTCACGTGACCTCCTGGCGAGCCTGGCGGACCATGGCCGCCTGGACACGGAAACGGTCGTGCGCAAGCCGATCACGGTGCTCGAATCGCTGAGCGTGTTGCGCCTGATCGACGAGTTCCGCCGAGCCTCCTTGCAGGTGGCGCTGGTGGTGGACGAATACGGCAGCATCCTCGGCGTGGTCACCCCGGCCGACGTGCTCGAGGTGATCGCCGGCGAGTTTCCGGACGAGAGCCGCGAGGGCGACCCCTCCGCGGTAAGCGAACCCGATGGCGCCTGGCTGCTCGATGCCAGCCTCGACGTGCGTCGCGTGGAACACCTGCTGGGCCATCGCCTGCCTGGCGCGGGCGACGGCAATTTCTCGACGCTGGCCGGTTTCGTGTTGCAACGGTTGGGCCGCCTGCCCACCGCGGGCGACCGCTTCGAGTCCGACGGGCTCGAATTCGAGGTCACCGCGATGGAAGGCGCACGCATCCAGCGAGTGCGCGTGCTGGCGCTGGCGCGGGACGACGAGGACTAGAGGCCGCGCACCGGCTCAGACGGCCGCCGCGTCCTCCGCGGGCGCGGCGTTGTTCTCCATGATCGCCATGCCGATTCCGCCCGCGGCCATCAGCACCAGCGCGGCCCAGGCGATCATCGAGACCAGGTAGCCCGGGCCCCGGCGCGATGGATCGCGCAAATAGGCCAGGGCGTACCAGACGCGGCCCGCCAACCAGACCATGCCTGCGATTCCGGCCCACAGCGGATCCACGTACTGCGCGGCCAGCCACAGGGCCGGAATGAACATCACCGCGTTCTCGAGGGTATTCATCTGCACACGCCAGGCGCGCTCGAACGCGGGATCGCCCGAGATCGAAGGGGCCTTGATGCCATAACGTTCACGCGCCCGGCCTACCATCCAGACCGTGGCGAACATCAGGAGCAGGGTGAGCAAGGTGACGACGGCAGGGAGCTGACTGGTCATGAAACGATCCGGGGGGCGACATCAGCCGCGGAGTGTACCGGCAACGGTCCGTGCGATCATGCCGACCGCGTCTCGCTTGGGACGCATTCACGGGAGGGCGATGCCATGCTTTGGCAAAAAGGCCGTAGAAGCGACAACGTGGAAGACGCCGGCCAGGGCGGCGGCGGTGGGCCGTCTTTTGGCGGCAGGGGCCTGGGCATCGGCGGCATCGTCATCCTCGCCATCCTGGGACTGGTCTTCTTCAAGGATCCCACGGCGCTGCTGGGGCAGGGCGACCCGGGGGCGGCACCCACGCCGCAAACCCAGCAGGCACCTCACCAGGCGGCTTCGAACGACCCGCAGGTCGATTTCGTGCGCGCCATCCTGGGCGAGACCGAGGACACCTGGGGCGAGATCTTCGCCGCCAATGGCCAGCAGTACGAGCAGCCGAAACTGGTGCTGTTCCGCAACGGCGTACGCACGGCCTGCGGCTCGGCGTCGTCCGCGGTCGGCCCGTTCTATTGCCCTGGCGACCATCGGGTGTACCTCGACCTGGGCTTCTTCCAGGACATGCAGGCGCGCTTCCACGAGGCAGGGGATTTCGCTCGCGCCTATGTCATCGCCCACGAGGTCGGACACCACGTGCAGAACCTCGTCGGCGTGTTCGACAAGGTGAGCGACGCCCGTCGCCGTGGGGCGCGGCTCGAAGGAGCATCGGGTTTGTCCGTGCGCCAGGAATTGCAGGCGGATTGCTTCGCCGGCGTATGGGCGAATCATTCGCAGCAGCGCCAGCACTGGTTGCAACCGGGTGACATAGAATCCGCGATCAACGCGGCCACGGCGATCGGTGACGACGCCTTGCAGGAGCAATCCCAGGGTAGGGTCGTGCCCGATTCCTTCACCCATGGCACGTCGGCCCAGCGCGTGCGTTGGTTTCGCACGGGCCTGGAAAGCGGCGACATCGGCAAGTGCAACACGTTCTCCGGCACGATCTGAACCATGACTCATCCTTGCCTGCGCTGCGGCGCATGCTGCGCGACGTACCGCGTCGCCTTCCATTGGCTGGAAACGGACGTGGCCGGCGGCGTGACGCCGGCCAACCTCACCGAGCACCTCGACCCGCATCGCGTGGCGATGCACGGCACGAATGCATACGAACCGCGATGCAAATCGCTGGTGGGCGAGGTAGGCGTGGCCGCCCACTGCGGCGTTTACGCGGTGCGTCCGTCGCCATGCCATGAACTGCAACCGGCATGGGAAAACGGGGAGCCGAGCCCTCAATGCGACAAGGCGCGCATCCGCCACGGCATGCCGCCATTAACTCCAGCCGATTTCGCGACATAAGCCCCGCCCCGGCGAAAGCTCTGGTGGGAGCCGACCCTGTCGGCGATCCCGCGGCAGCGGGCCGGCGGTGGGGCAGAGCCGTCGGCCGCCACCCTCGTCGCTCCGAGCTGCACCGTCGCTTGGGAAAGGATGCCGCTGCGCGGCCATGTCTGATGGCTGACGCCCCGTCGCGCCCGTCACGCCGGGCGGGGTTTCCGACTCGCCTTCCTGGCTCGGCGGAAACGGCCGGCCCTCCCTGGCCGGCCCCCTGACGGGCCTTTTCGCCCGGCGCTCCTCGGTTCCACAAGTCGCGCCGAGGGTGGCGGCCGACGGCTCGTCCGGGCACTGAGGGGTTGTGTGGCAAGAGCAAACGCCCACGACCTGGGCAAGCGATTCCGTGTGAATCCGCTCGCCCTTACCCGGGTGGGAAGCGGGCTGGCCCGCGATTCGCCACCCTGTGTCGAGCGAATGAGGCGGTGCATCGCAACCGAGCGAGCGGTAAAAGCTTGGCCCGATCACCGCAAAGCTTCCTTTGCCAGCAAGAAGATTGAGGACTCGCGGGCCAGCCCGCTTCCCACCCCGGGTGCGGCAACCGGTAAGGGCAGACGGCTCTTCCCCACCAACCCACCGCAGTGTCGAGTGAGCTGCCGGGCGCCACCCTCGGCGCGACATGAGGAGCCGAGGAGGGGCGGGTGGAAAAGGCCCGAAGGGGATCGGCCATGGATGGCCGATCGTTTTCGCTGAGCCACGGGGTGATCTCAACCGATCGATGCAACACCGTAGTCTGATCAAGACGGAGGTGGGCATCATGAGCAGAGCAGTCAGGCTTTGGCGTCATTTGTCGACGGCGGACCGTGAACGGATCTGGGCGGACTGGCGGGCCGGCGTGTCGCCCGCGGCCATCGGCCGGTCGCTGGATCGGCACCCTGAGACGATTCACTACGTGTTGAAGAAGCACGGCGGATTCGCCCCACCGCCTCGGAAGCGGGCGGCCCAGGCGCTTCAGTTGGCGGATCGCGAAGAGATTTCCCGCGGCTTGTGTCAGGGCCATTCCCTGCGCCGGATCGCCCAGAGCCTGGGGCGAGCCCCCTCCAGCATCAGCCGTGAGGTGAGACGTAACGGAGGCCGTGAGGCCTATCGCGCGGCGAATGCCGACCAGCGAGCCTGGGCGCAGGCCAAACGACCCAAGGCGTGCCTGCTGGCCCGCCACGGCGCCCTTCGTCGCGTGGTCGCCCACAAGCTGGCCCATCGCTGGGCACCCCAGCAGATCAGCGGATGGCTTGCCCGACGCTATCCAGACAACGACAGTATGCGGGTGTCCCACGAAACCATTTATCGAAGCCTGTTCATCCAGGCCCGCGGCGTGCTTAAAAAGCAGCTCCTGGCGCATCTGCGCACCCAGCGATCGGTCCGTTACCCGCAGGCGCAGGGGCGTCACGGCAAGGGCCGCAAGGGCGGCCCTAACCTGATTGCCCAGGCCCTGACGATCAGCCAGCGCCCCGCCGAAGCGAATGACCGGGCGGTACCCGGTCACTGGGAAGGCGACCTGCTAGCCGGCACGATCCACTCGCATATCGTCACGCTCGTGGAGCGGCGATCACGCTTCGTGATGCTGATCAAAATTCCCGCTCGCGACAGTGCGACCGTCGTGGATGCCGTGGCTAAACACATCCGCCGGCTGCCGGCCGAGCTGAAGCGCTCGCTGACCTGGGATCGCGGTCCGGAGATGTACCAGCACCAGCGTTTCAAACTGGCCACCGACCTGCAGATCTATTTCTGCGACCCGCATAGTCCCTGGCAACGCGGATCCAACGAAAACACCAACGGCTTGCTTCGCCAGTACTTCCCCAAGGGCCAGGATCTAAGCCATTACACCCAGGCCCAGCTCAACGCCGTGGCTAAGGAACTTAACCAGCGACCGCGGCAGACGCTGGACTTCCAGACCCCTGCCGAGGTACTCAATCAAACCGTTGCATCGACCGGTTGAGATCGCCGGAGGGCGAATCGAAAACCCCCGCCCGACCGTCCGAGCCCGAAGGGGCGCCAGCCATAAGACACGGCCGCGTAGCGGCATCCTTTCCCAAGGGACGGCACCGCCTGTCGCGCCGAGGGTGGCGTCCGGCAGCTCCCCCGCCACGCCGCACACAGCGAGTGCGAGGGCGAAGCCGAGCCCTCAGAAGCGCGAAGTACTGGCCCGCTGCCGCGGGATCGCCGCTGAAGCGGCTCCCACCAGGGTTGGATCCCACCAAAAGAAAAGGCCTCGTTTCCGAGGCCTTTTCGATCGATCAGTAGTCGCGCTTCTTGCGCGGGGGTTTGCCGCCGCCGCTGGCACCCGGGCGGGCGCCGGAGGGACGGAAGCCGCTGCGCTGGGGCGGACGCGAGGCGCCGCCGCCACCGCTCTGCGGTGCTTCCTTGCCGTCCCACTCGGCGATCTTCAACTGCTGTTGCGCGACCCACACCTTCTTCAGGTGGTTGAAGGTCTCCGCCGGCATGCCGTCCGGAAGGTCGATCAGGCTGTAGTCGTCACGAATGCTGACGCGGCCGATGAACTTCGCTTCCACGCCGCCCTCGTTGGCGATCGCGCCGACGATGTTGCCCGGCTTCACGCCGTGCTCATGGCCGACCTCGATGCGATAGGTGCGCTTGCCGGCCTCGGTCACGTGCGGACGGGGCTGGCGCATGCCTTCACGCACCGGGCGGCGATCGTTGAAGTCGCCGCCATCGCGCGACGGACGCTCACGCTCGTACTCGCGCGGCGGCCGTTCCGTGTATTCACGCTTGGCTGGCGGTTCGAGCAGCAGCGGCTGGTCGCCCTGGGCGATGCGCGCCAGCGCGGCGGCGATCTCGATCGCCGGCACGTCGTGTTCCTGCTCGTACTTTTCCACCAACTGCTGGAAGAGGCCGAGGTCACCCGTGGCCAGCGTATCGGTGATGCGCTGGTTGAACTTGTTGACGCGGGTGTCGTTCACCGCTTCGATGGTGGGCAGCTGCATCTGCTCGATCGGCTGGCGTGTCGCACGCTCGATCTGGCGGAGCAGGTTCTTCTCGCGCGGCGTCACGAAGAGGATCGCTTCGCCACTGCGGCCCGCGCGGCCGGTGCGGCCGATGCGGTGCACGTACGACTCCGTGTCGTGCGGGATGTCGTAGTTCAGCACGTGGCTGATGCGTTCGACGTCGAGGCCGCGTGCGGCGACATCCGTGGCGATCAGGATGTCGAGCTTGCCGGTTTTCAGCTGGTCGATGACGCGCTCGCGCTGTGCCTGGGCGATGTCGCCGTTGATCGCGGCGGCGGCGAAACCGCGCGCCTGCAGCTTGCTGGCGAGTTCTTCGGTGGCGGACTTGGTGCGCGCGAAGACGATCATCGCGTCGAAGCTTTCGGCTTCGAGGATGCGCGTGAGCGCGTCGAGCTTGTGCACGCCGCTGACCCACCAGTAGCGCTGGCGGATGTTCGCCGCGGTGGTGGTCTTGTTCTTGATCGTGACTTCGACCGGCTCTTTCAGGTAGGTCTGCGCGATGCGGCGGATCGGGGCCGGCATGGTCGCGGAGAACAAGGCCACCTGACGGCTGGCGGGCGTCGCCTGTAGCAGCTTCTCGACGTCGTCGATGAAGCCCATGCGGAGCATCTCGTCGGCCTCGTCGAGCACCATGAAGCGCAGGCCCGAGAGATCGAGCGTGCCCTTGTCGAGGTGATCGATGACACGGCCGGGCGTGCCGACGATGACCTGGGCGCCGCGCTTCAGGCCCTGCAACTGCGGGCCGTAGCTCTGGCCGCCGTAGATCGGCAACACCTGGAAGCCGGGCAGGTAGGTGGCGTACTTCTGGAACGCCTCGGCCACCTGGATGGCCAGCTCACGCGTGGGTGCGAGCACCAGCGCCTGCGGCTTGTTGCCGGCCTTCAGGTCGATGCGCGACAGCACGGGCAGCGCGAACGCCGCCGTCTTGCCGGTACCGGTCTGCGCCTGGCCGATGACGTCACGGCCTTCGAGCAGGGCCGGGATGGTGGCGGCCTGGATGGGGGAAGGGGTCTCATAGCCCACTTCGGTCAGCGCGCGCACGACGTTCGCGTCGAGCGCGAGCGCGCTGAAACCGGGCAGGGCCGGAGCGTTATTTGTATCGGGGGATGACATGGCGACCTCGAAAGGGGCGCGGCGGCGACATTCGGCGCCGGGCAGTAAAGGTATTGTAGCAGCGATGTGCGTGGTTCGCCGTGGGTCGTGGCCCTCTCGCGTGACGGCGTTACACTCTTTGGTCAGCTTCGGTAAGGGACGGGCAGATGACGGCGATCGAGACGGTGTCGGAACAGCGTTGCTTCGGCGGTGTTCAAGGCTTTTATTCACACGTTTCCGACGCGTGCGGCGGTCCCATGCGCTTCGCCGTCTACCTGCCCCCGGCGGCCGAACACGGCCCCGTCCCGGTGCTCTGGTTCCTGGCCGGACTGACCTGCACGGCCGAGACCTTCACGATCAAGGGTGGTGCGCAGCGCATGGCGGCGGAACGGGGCCTGGCCCTGGTCATGCCCGACACGAGCCCTCGTGACACCGGCCTGGCGGGAGCCACTGGCGACTGGGAGTTCGGCGAAGGCGCGGGCTTCTACCTCGACGCCACCGAGACACCGTGGAGCGCGCGCTTTCGGATGTACAGCTACGTCGTGGACGAGTTGCCGCGCCTCCTGGCCGAGCGATTCCCGCTGGACCTGGGGCGGCAAGGCATTTTCGGCCACTCCATGGGTGGTCATGGCGCGCTCGTGATCGCGCTGCGCAATCCCGGCCGCTACCGTTCGCTTTCGGCCTTCGCCCCGATCGTGGCACCCGCCAGCGTTCCATGGGGCCACAAGGCCTTTTCCCGCTATCTGGGCGCGGACCGGTCGGCCTGGGCGAGGTACGACGCCACGCAGCTGGTCGAGGACGGTGCCCGGTTCGACGGAACGATTCTGGTGGACCAGGGCGAAGCCGATGGATTCCTGCTGGATCAGCTGCAACCCCAGCGCTTCGAGGCCGCCTGCGAAGAAGCCGGCCAGCCCCTCGACCTGCGCATGCGCCCGGGCTACGACCACAGTTACTACTTCATCCAAACCTTCCTCGAGGACCATCTCCGCCACCATGCGAAAGCATTGACCGCATGAGCGAGCCCATCCGGATGCGCACCTCGCGCACGGTGATCCGCCTGCTCGACGTGGAGGAAGCGGAACTCCTGCAGCGCTATCGCGTGGAGAACCGGGACCACCTCGCGCCGTGGGAACCGTTGCGCGGCACATCGCATTTTTCATTGGAAGGCTGCCGGCAGGCGATCGAAGCGGGACTCGAAGCGGCGCGTGCCGATCGGGGTTATCCGTTCGCGGTGTTGACGCCCGACGGTGGCGAGATGATCGCCAGCTTCACCTTCGCCAATGTGGTGCGCGGCGTGTTCCAGGCCTGTCACCTCGGCTATGGCATCGCGCGGCGGCACGAAGGCAAGGGATTGATGTACGAAGCCATCGATGCGGGCATCCGCTATGCGTTCGGGCCGCTGGATTTCCATCGCGTGATGGCGAACTACATGCCCCGCAACGACCGCAGTGGCCGGCTCCTCGAACGCCTGGGCTTCGAGAAGGAAGGCTATGCGAAGCGCTATCTGAAGATCGATGGCCTGTGGGAGGACCACGTCCTCACGGCGAAGATCCGGGCGCAGGGCTGAGCGGCGATGGCCGCATGGGCGGACGAGCGCCCATGCGGCCAGGCCGTCAGGCCTTGTTCGTGGCGGGACCGCGACGCTGACGGCGGCGCTTGTGGCTGCCCGTGCTTTCGCCCGTGCCCGCGGCGGAATGGCCGTGCGGGCGATGCGAAGGCGGACGTCCGCCGCCGCTGCCCGTGCCCTGGCGCGACTGGCCGCCATTGCCTCCGGCGCGGCCCTGGCCACCACCGCTCTGCGAACGCGGCTGGCGCTGCTGCTGCTTCGGACGCGGCGCACCCGCGTCCAGGCGCAGCGGCGTGCTCGGCTCGTAGCCCGGCACGTTGCTGATCGAGAGATCGGTCTTCAGCAGGCGGCCGATGTCGCGCAGCAGGCCCGATTCGTCATGGCTGACCAGTGAGATGGCCTGGCCTTCGGCACCGGCGCGGCCGGTACGGCCGATGCGGTGCACGTAGTCCTCGGCGACCATCGGCAGGTCGAAGTTGATCACCACCGGCAACTGATCGATGTCGATGCCGCGCGCGGCGATGTCGGTGGCGACCAGCACCGTGACGCGGCCGGACTTGAAGTCGGACAGGGCGCGCGTGCGCGCGTTCTGGCTCTTGTTGCCATGGATCGCGGCGGCCTTCACGCCCGCCTGCTCGAGGTGGCGGACGAGCTTGTCGGCGCCGTGCTTCGTGCGCCCGAAGACCAGCGTCTGGCGACGGCTGTCCTGCGAGAGGATGTGCAGGAGCAGGTCGCGCTTGGTGGCGGCGTCCACCGGATGCACCACGTGCGTCACGGTGTTGGCCACGGTGTTCGCGGGCGTCGTGGATATCTCGCGCGGATCGCGCATGAACTGCTGAGCGAGGGCCTTGATCTCGGGCGCGAACGTGGCCGAGAAAAGCAGCGTCTGGCGCTGGCGCGGCACGGCGGCGAGGATGCGCTTGAGCGCCGGCAGGAAGCCCATGTCGAGCATGCGGTCGGCCTCGTCGAGGACGAGCACGTCGACCTTGGACAGGTCGACCGAGCGCTGCTGCATGTGATCGAGCAAGCGGCCCGGCGTGGCGACGACGATATCGACGCCACGGCGCAGCGCCTGCAACTGGTTGCCCATGCCGACACCACCGAAGATCACAGTGCTGGAAAGGCGTACGTACTTGCCGTAGTCGCGCAGGTTTTCCTGCACCTGGGCGGCGAGTTCGCGGGTGGGCGTGAGGATGAGCGCGCGGATCGGGCGGCGGCCTTCGTTGCGTTCGTCGCGGGCCAGGCGCTGCAACACGGGCAGGGCGAACGCGGCGGTCTTGCCGGTGCCGGTCTGCGCGGCGGCCATCAGGTCGTGGCCGGCGAGGACTTCGGGAATGGCGGCGGCCTGGATGGGCGTGGGCTTTTCATAGCCTGCCTCGGACAACGCGCGCAGCAACGCGGGCGCAAGGCCCAGCGAATCGAAAGACATGGAGAAACTCCTGCGTGACCCGAGCGTTCCCTGGAACCGCGCTGCGAGTTATTGATTTGGCGGCCGCGAACCATGACGAAGACAGCAGGCTGGCCGGTGTCGTGCGCGCTTCCGGAGGTGGGGGAACGGGCGGGAAAATCTCCACGCCGGGGGTCCGCAAGGGAGTCGGAGCGCAAGCACGACCCGCCGAGTATACCTTATTGCAGCGCACAATGGGTGGCCGCCGATTCAGGCCTGGCGGGACGCCGTCATCAGGTAGCTGTTGTACGGCGTCCGCCCGAACAGGGGACGGAAGTCGACCCGAATGCCGCGCGGCTCCAGCACCCCGCGGATATCCTCCTCGGTCGGAAAATATTGCGCTCCGCCCGGGATCCAGCCCACGGCCTTGATGAATTTCTCTTCCCAGACCGTGGCCCGGTAGCGCCACGAGCCGTCGCGGATGACATTGCGCAGGATCAGCACGCCGTCGTCCGCGAGGTGGTCCACGGCGAAGGCCAGCAGCTCGCCCTGGCGCTCCTGCGGCAGGTAATGCAGGACATCGAGCATGGCGACGTGGCCGCGCAGCGCTTGTGGCGTCGCGGCATCGCCTTCACGCAGCGCGATTTCCCCGCCAAGCCCCGCCCGTTCGGCGGCGACACGGCCCATGGCGATCTTGCGTGCGTCGTGGTCGAGGCCGATGTATCCATCCAGCGCATCGCACGCGTGCAGGTAATGACCGAGCAGGCCCAGGCCGCAGCCGATGTCGAGCAAGGGCAGCCTGCGCCCCGCGATGGCCTGTGCGGCGGCGGCGTACACGGGATCGGTGGCCAGCTTGCCGTGGATGTAGATCCGGTCGCCGCGGCGACTGAATCGGGAGGCGATGCGCTGCCTCGTCCGGCTGTCGGGAATCATGCGGGGATATCCGTCCTTAGAGAGGGCCGCGCGCGAACATCGCACGCGGCCCCGGATACTAGCGCTGTTGCTGCGGCTGGTTGCTCTTGTTGACGTAGGCGTCGTACTCGCCCTTGTCGACCTTGCCGTCGTGGTTGAGGTCGGCTTCGGGGAAGTGCGCACGCAGTTGCTTGAGTGCGTCGACGTCCTTGGGAACGTCGCTGCGCTTGATGCCTTTACCGTCCTTGCTGATGTCGGAAAAGGCCGGTGCGCCGCCATTTTCCGACTGTGCCGATGCCATGCCGATGCCGAACACGGCCAGCAAGGCGAGTGAAACGATCGATCGCGAGTACTTCATGAGTCCTCCGTCTGTCGTGGTGGCGGCCAGTGTAATGGCGCGCCGTCATCGCGCCGTGAGGCGCACGTCCGATCTTAACGCTGTGCTAGCCTCGGCGCCGCCCGATCGTTGAGGAAATTCTTATGCCGCTTCCCGCCGCGCTGCGCGAACTCGACCACACGCAGCGGCATACCGTGATCGCCAGCTTCCTGGGCTGGACCCTCGACGCCTTCGACTATTTCTTGCTGACCTTCGTCATCCTCGCCGTGGCGCACGAGTTCAACGTGCCCAAGCAAGAGGTGACCTATGGCCTGTTCCTCACCCTGGCCGCGCGGCCGATCGGCGCCCTGATCTTCGGCCGCCTGGCCGACCGCTACGGGCGCCGGCCGGTGCTCATGTTCGACATCGTGCTGTTTTCGCTGCTGGAGGTGGCTTGCGCGTTCTCGCCGTCACTGGGCGTGCTGCTCGGCCTGCGCTTCCTGTTCGGCATCGCCATGGGTGGCGAATGGGGGATCGGCGCGTCGCTGGCGATGGAATCGATCCCGGCGAAGTCGCGCGGCTTCGTTTCCGGCCTGCTGCAGAGCGGGTACCCCTGCGGATTCTTTCTCGCCGCCCTCGCCAACTGGTTGCTGGTGGACCACATCGGCTGGCGCGGGCTCTTCGTGGTGGGCGCGTTGCCGGCGCTGCTGGTGTTGTACATCCGCCGCAAGGTGCCGGAGTCGCCGGTGTGGGAGAGCCGGCGGACGCATGCGCGCGAGAGCGTCTTCGTTTCCATGCGGGGGCACTGGAAGCTGTTCGTCTACCTCATGCTGCTGATGGCGGCGTTCAACATGTTCAGTCACGGGTCGCAGGACATGTATCCGACCTTCGTGCAGGAGACCCTGAAGATTCCCGCCGGCTCCGGCACCGCCTTCCTGTTAACGGCGTTGCTCAACCTGGGCGCGCTGGCCGGTGGCCTGACCTTCGGCTCGCTGTCGGAGCGGATCGGCCGGCGCAAGGCGATCATGATCGCGGCGCTGCTGGCGATCCCGGTGGTGCCGTTGTGGATGTACGGCGGGTCCTTGCTCCTGCTCGGCCTGGGCGCGTTCCTGATCCAGGTGATGGTGCAGGGCGCGTGGGGCGTGGTGCCCACGCACCTCAATGAACTGTCGCCCGATGCCGTGCGTGGCACCTTGCCGGGCTTCGCCTACCAGATGGGCAACCTGCTCGCCGCCATCACCGCCACCGCGCAGACCTGGCTGGCGGGACAGCGCGGTGGCGACTTCGCCTTCGCCATGTCGACCTGGATAGCGGCCGTGGCCCTGATCCTGGCCTTGTTGACCTGGCTCGGACCGGAAGCGCGTGGGGTGGGCTTCGGCCGCCACCGCGACCCGACGTGACGCCGCGGCCGGGCACGGCTAAAATCCCCGGTTTTCCTCCGGTAGAAACGAACATGCAGGCTGGCAAGGGCAAGGTCATCTCGTTCCATTACACCCTCACCGTCGATGGCGAGAAGGTCGAAAGCTCGATCGAGGGCGGCGAGCCGTTGTGGATCCTGCTCGGTCACGGCCAGCTGATCCCCGGCCTGGAAGCCGGCCTGGAAGGCAAGGCGGTCGGCGACACCTTCGATGTCGAAATCGCGCCGGAACAGGGCTATGGTCCGCGCCAGGAAGGCATGACGCAGCGCGTGCCGAAGAAGTATTTCCCGCAGCAAGGCAAGGGCCTGAAGGCCGGCGACAGCACCGTGCTTTCCCTGAAGGAAGGCGGCAGCCGCGTGGTGGTCGTGCAGAAGATCGGTTCCAGCGTCGTCGACATCGACCTCAACCACCCGATGGCGGGCAAGACGCTCAACTTCCACGTGGACGTGCAGACCGTGCGTGACGCGACGGAAGAGGAAATCGCGCACGGGCACGCCCATCCCAACGGCGACGCCGCGCACTGAGGACCGCCGGATCGCCGACAGGGTCGGCTCCCACCCAAGCCATGCAACCTGTTGCAAACAGGGCGGCCTGGTGGGAGCCGACCCTGTCGGCGATTCGCGATGACCTCGAAAACAAAGACGGCGCCCCAGGGCGCCGTCTTTGTTTTTCAACCCGTAACCAGCAGGTCTTAGACCACCGGCTGGCCGTTCACCGAAATCTCGACATCGATGTTGCCGCGCGTGGCGTGCGAGTACGGGCAGACATTCTCGTGGGCGGAGGCGACGATCTCCTTCGCGGTCGCATCGTCGACTCCCGGCAGGCTCACCTCGAGCTTGGCGCGGATGGCGAACCCGTTTTCCTGGCGCTTGCCAATGCTGATGCTGCTGGCGACGGAGGCATCGTCGGCCTTGATCTTCTTCTGGCCGGCGACGTAACGGACCGCACCCTCGAAACACGCCGCGTAGCCGGCGGCGAAGAGCTGCTCCGGATTGCTGCCTTCACCGGTGCCGCCCATGGACTTCGGCAGGCGCAGGTCCATGTCGATACGGCCATCGTCGCTCTTGACGTGACCGTTGCGGCCACCGGAGACCTTTGCGTGTGCGGTGTACAGAGCGTCGCCGTCGAACTTGGAGATGTTGTTGCTCATGGGTTTGTCCTTTCTCGTCAGGGAGGGGGGGGAGGCCGGTCGGCCAGCCACGGAACGTAGTAAAGCACGCAATTTAATCGCGCACAATTCAATTTCCGGAACCATGAACGGCGTGTTGCCGTCCGTTCAGTTTAGGACGCGGCGCCCGTAGGCAAAGTTCTCTTTCCAGTAGGCGCCGTCCAGATCGTCCAAACGTACCGTACCGCCCGAGTTCGGCGCATGCACGAAACGACCCTTGCCGACATAAACCCCTACGTGGGTGATGTGGCCACGACCGAAGAACACGAGGTCGCCGCTGGAAAGCTCGGTCTCGCCCACCTTGGGCTTGTCGAGCGCCGCCATCTCGGCGGACGTGCGGGGCAGGCGCAAGCCGGTGGAGGTCAGGTAGATGTAGTTGATGAGCCCGCTGCAATCGAATCCGCCCTGGGGCGTGTTGCCTCCCCACCGGTAAGGCGTGCCGACCAGGCCGATGGCGCGGAAGAGCACGTCGTTGGCCGCATCGGCCGGTGGCGCCTCCGCCGGCTTGGTGGACCAGCCAAGGTTTTTCGCCAGCGGCACCGCTGAGGCCGGATTCCGTCGTTGCGAGGACGAGGGCTTATGGGGGGCGCTGCCGCAGGCGACGAGCAAGGTCACGACGGCGGCCACGGCGAGCGGCCCGAGCCAGGTTCGGAAGCGGAAAGGACGGGCGGCTGGCGACATCGGGCGTTTCCCCTGTCAGGAACGGCGCGACGAGGTTATCAAATCAACGAGTTGCGTGGAATACCTGCTAAAGCGCGCGAATTCATCCACGGGACAGGCGGTAACGGCGGGTCGCGTCGCTAAAATGGACCGATGGATAGGTCCCGAAGCGACGTTCTGATCATGGGTGGCGGAGTGATCGGGCTCGCGTGCGCCCTTTACCTGCTCAAGGCGGGAGCGACTGTGCGGGTACTCGAACAGGCCCAGCCCGGCAGCGGAAGCTCTCATGGCAACTGCGGCACGATCACGCCCAGCCACGCTGGCCCGCTGACCATGCCAGGCATGGTCGGAACGGCGCTGGGTTCGCTGCTGCGGCGGGATGCGCCACTCTATGTGAATCCCCGTCCCGACGCGGCCCGGGCGCGCTGGCTGCTCGGCTTCGCCCGGAATTGCACATGGGCGAGGTACCGGCAAGCGGGCGAAGCGCGAGGAGCGATCCTCGCGCGCTCCCGGACCTTGTTGGGCGATCTGGTCGCCAGCGAAGGCATGGCCTGCGAATTCGAGGAGATCGGCGAGCTCTACGTGTACCGCCAGGCGCGCACGCTGCGCGACGACCGGCCGCACGTCGACCTGCTGCGCCGGCTCGGCATGGACGTCCGGGCACTGGATGCCGACGAGGCCATCGCGTTGGAACCAGGCCTGTGCGAGGGCGTGGTGGGTGCGTTGCTGCACCCCGGCGACGCTCGGCTGAGACCCGACCGGTACGTCGCCGAACTGGCGCGGCGGGTGCGCGAACTCGGCGGAGCGATCGAGACCGGCGCGCGGGTGGATTCGTTCGTCCTCGACGGTGCGCGCGTTTCCCACGTGCGTACCACGCGTGGCGTCTTCCAGGGCGATCGCGTCGTCATGGCGCTCGGTGCGTGGTCGCCGTTGATCGGCAAGCTGCTCGACATCCGTTTGCCGATGCAGCCGGGCAAGGGTTATTCGCTGACCTGGGAGCGGCCGCCCGAACACGCGCCACGCCATTCGCTGGTGCTGCGCGAAGCCGCCGTTTGTGTCACTCCATGGACCTCCGGGTTCCGGCTCGGCAGCACGATGGAATTTTCAGGCTTCGACGAAGGCCTCAATCCGTTGCGCATCGACGCGTTGCGTCGTGGCGCGGCCAGGTATCTCCGGGAGCCCGAAGGGCGCGGCGAGGTCGTGCCCTGGTGGGGTTGGCGGCCGATGAGCGTGGACGAGGTGCCGATCATCGGCCCGAGCGCGCGATGGTCGAACCTGATGTACGCGACGGCGCACGGCATGCTCGGCATCAGCATGTCGGCGGCGACGGGAGAACTGGTGGCGAGTCTCCTGGCGGGCCCGGCGCCGACGCTGGACCCGGCGCCATATTCCCCCACGCGGTTCGGGCTGTAGAAGCAAGAACCTCCGCGTTCGCATTTGCTACGGTGTCACCTCCCCATCCCAAGGAACATGGCATGACTTCGGAAGCTTTCGACCTGATCGTGATCGGCGGCGGCTCGGGCGGACTCGCCGCGGCGATCAGGGCATCGAAGCACGGCGCGAAGGTCGCGCTGCTGGAACCGAAGGAGCTGGGTGGCACCTGCGTCAATTCCGGCTGCGTACCGAAGAAGGCGATGTGGTACGCGGCGCAGATGGCCGAGGCGCAGTACATCGCGGTGGATTACGGGTTCCACGACAAACCCGGCAGCCTCGACTGGCCCCGTTTCATCGAGCGGCGCCAGGCGTACGTCGAGCGCATCCGGGTGAAGTACCAGCAGGCGCTCGACACCGGCCATATCACCGTCCTGCGTGAATACGGGCGTTTCCTCGCCCCCGATCGCGTCCAGGCGGGCACGCGCGAATTGACCGCGCCGCACGTACTCATCGCCACCGGCTCGACACCCAACCGGCTGGACAAGCCGGGCTTCGACCTCGGCATGACGTCCGATGGCTTCTTCGACCTCCGTGCCTGCCCGCGCCGCACGGCCATCGTGGGCGGCGGCTATATCGCGGTGGAACTGGCGGGCGTACTGCGAGCCCTGGGCAGTGACGTGGACATGTACGTGCGCGGCCGCCTGATGAGCGGCTTCGACGAGGAAATGGCCTATGGCCTCGGTGACGAGATGCGCCAGCACGGCATCCGTGTCCACTACGAATGCCAGATCGACGCGGTGCACGAGAAAGACGGCGTACTCCTCCTGGATTGCGACCGTGGCGACCATCCGGCGCCTTACGACGCCTTGATCTGGGCCGTGGGCCGGCATGCCGATACCGCCTCGCTCGACATCGGCCGCATCGGCCTCGTCACCGGCGACGACGGGCACGTGGAGATCGACGATTACCAGAACACCAACGTGCCCGGTGTCTACGCGGTGGGCGACGTGACCCAGCGCATGGCGCTGACGCCCGTGGCCGTCGCGGCGGGCCGCAAGCTCGCCGACCGCCTGTTCGGGGGCAAGCCGGAGGCGAAGCTCGACTACCAGAACATCCCCAGCGTGGTCTTCTCGCATCCGCCGCTGGGCACCATCGGCATGTCGGAGCAGCAGGCGCGTGAGCAATACGGCGCGGACGTGCACCTGTACAAGCAATCGTTCGTGCCGATGCAGCTGGCGCTGGCGCACCGGCCGATCACCACGCGCTTCAAGCTGATCTGCGTGGGCGGTGATTCCCGCATCGTGGGAATGCAGATGCTCGGCCCGGGGGTGGACGAGATCCTCCAGGGCTTCGCCGTGGCGATCAAGATGGGTGCCACCAAGGCCGACCTCGACGCCACCCTGGCCATCCATCCGACCTCGGCCGAAGAGATGGTGCTGATGGGCGATCGGGTGCCCGGATGAGCGGTACACTCCTTTCATGAGCCCGTACACCCTTCATCGCGGCACCGCGCCGCTCCTGATCAGCCTGCCGCACAACGGCAGCGCCATTCCCGACGACCTCGCCGCCCGGATGAAGCGCCCCGCGCGCCGGTCACCCGATACCGACTGGCATGTGGCCGAGTTGTACGACTTCGCCCGTGGCATGGGCGCGAGCGTGATCAAGCCGTTCGCGTCGCGGTACGTGGTCGACCTGAACCGCCCGGCCGACGGCCACGCCCTGTATCCGGGCCAGAGCGAGACGGGCCTCGTGCCGACCATGCTCTTCAACGGCGAGCCGATCTACCGCGCGGGCGCCGAGCCCGACGCGGCGGAAATCGCCGATCGCGTGAAACGCTGGTGGAAGCCCTACCACCGTGCGCTCGCCGACGAGTTGGCGCGCCTGAAGGCGGAGTTCGGGCATGTCGTGCTGTGGGAAGGTCATTCCATCCGCAGCCATGTGCCGATGCTGTTCGATGGACGCCTGCCCGACCTCAACCTCGGCACGGCCGACGGCGCAAGTTGCTCACCCGGTCTGCAGGCGAAGCTGGCCGACCTGCTGGAAAAGCAGGACGACCATTCCTTCGCGGTGAACGGCCGGTTCAAGGGCGGCTATATCACCCGCCATTACGGCAAGCCCGCGCATGGCATCGACGCCGTGCAACTCGAACTCGCGCAGCTGAACTACATGGACGAGGACTCGTTCGAGTACCTGCCGAAGAAAGCGGCAAGCGTGCAGGTGCTGATCGGGGAGATGCTGAAGGTCTGCCTCGACAGCGCGCGGACGGTCACTCCGTAGGCCAATCGCCGACAGGGTCGGCTCCCACCAGGTTGCGGCGGCCTGGTGGGAGCCGACCCTGTCGGCGATGCTCCTGCACTTGTGGGAGCCGACTTGTCGGCGATGCCTACGGAGCCGCGGCCACGCACTTCAGCTCGATCGCGATCGCCGTCGGCAACGCAGTGACGCCCACCGTGGTCCGGCAGGCATCCACTCCCCGAAACGCTTCCGCATAAAGCCGGTTGTACGTGGGGAAGTCGCGCGCCATGTCGGTCAGGTATACCGTCACATCCACCAGGTCTTCGAAGCGTGCCCCGCTCGCCTCGAGCACGGCGCGTACATTGGCGAACACCTGCCGGCATTGCGCTTCGATGTCGTACGAGACCAGTTTCCCCGCGCCGTCCACGACATTGCCGGGAATCGCATCGGTAGCAGGCACTCGCGGACCGATGCCCGAAAGGAACAGCAGGGGACCGACACGGCGTGCGTGCGGATAAGCGCCAACCGGCGCGGGTGCGCCTTCGGCGCGGATGACGTCATTGCCCATGGTCGATGCAGATGTTCCTGGCTTCGGTGAAGAAACGCATAGCCTCGAAACCGCCTTCGCGGCCGACGCCGGATTGCTTCGTGCCGCCGAACGGCGTGCGCAGGTCGCGCAGCATCCAGCAGTTCACCCAGACGATGCCGGATTCCAGGCGCGCCGAGAAACGATGCGCGCGTGAGACGTCGCGCGTCCACACCGAGGCGGCGAGGCCGTAGGGCGTACCGTTGGCGATCGCCAGCGCCTCGTCCTCCGTGTCGAACGGGATCAGCGTGACGACCGGGCCGAAGATTTCTTCCTGGTTGGTGGCCGTGTCGGGCGCGAGGCCCTCGATGACCGTCGGTGCGATGAACCAGCCTCCGGAACAGCGGCCTTCCACGGCGACGCGTCCGCCTCCGGCGAGAAGGGTGCCGCCTTCCGCGCGTGCCCGCTCGATGCAGGCGACGACCTTGTCGAAGTGCGCGCGGGAAACGAGTGCGCCGAGTTGGCTGGCGCCGTCCAGCGGATCGCCCACGCGCAGCGCCCGTACACGTTCCAGATAGGCCTCGCGGAAGCGGTTGTAGATCGACCGCTGCACCAGCAATCGCGATCCGCAGAGGCAGATCTCGCCCTGGTTGGCGAAGCCGGAGCGCACGATCGTCGCCATCGACGCGTCGTTGAAATCGAAGTCGTCGAAGACGATGGTGGGATTCTTGCCGCCGAGTTCGAGCGACACTTTCTTCAGTCGGGGAGCGGCCGCGGCGGCGATGGTCACGCCGGTCCGCGTGCTGCCGGTGAAGGAGATCGCCTTCACCATGTCATGGGTGACGATGGCTTCGCCAACCGCCGGCCCCGTGCCATGCACGATGTTCAGTACGCCGGGTGGAAAACCGGCTTCCTCGGCCAGCGTCCCCAGCAGCCACGCCGTGTACGGCGTCACTTCGGAGGGCTTGGCGACCACGGTGTTGCCCGCGGCCAGGGCGGGAGCGATCTTCCAGGTGAACAGGTAGAGCGGCAGGTTCCACGGGCTGATGCAGCCGACGACGCCGAGTGGAAGGCGCAGCGTGTAGTTGATCGCGCCCTGTTCCATCGCATGCGACTCCGAGTTCCACTGCCCGGCGGCGGCCGCGAAGAAACGCAGGTTGGCAACGGCGCGGGGAATATCGAGCGAGCGGGCGAGGGCGAGGGGTTTGCCGCTGTCCTGCGATTCGGCTTCGGCGAACGATTCCAGGCGCGCCTCGATGGCATCGGCAAGACGTTGCAGGCAGCGGGCGCGCCGCTCGGCCGGCGTGGCGGCCCAGCCGGGAGCGGCGCGGGCCGCGGCTTGCACCGCGTCGGCGACGTCGTTGGCACCCGAGTCGGGACAGTGAGCGAACGGCTGTCCCGTCGCGGGATCGACGACGTCCAGGTACTGGCCGTCATGCGGTGCGCGCGAACGGCCGTCGATCAGGTTGGCCAGGACGATCATGCCGGCCTCAGTTCAGGCCGCGGGTACGCCCGCCATCGATGGAGATGCTGGTGCCGTTGACGTAGCCCGCGGCGGGGCTGGCGAGGAAGGCGATCATCGCGGCGATTTCCGCCGGTTCGCCGAATCGCGCCGCGGGTACGCTGGCGAGCAGGCCCCGCTCGACCTCTTCGCGCGTGCGGCCGGCGTCCACGCTGGCTTTCACCAGGGCCTCCAGCCGCGGCGTGCGGGTATAGCCGGGAAGGATGTTGTTCACCGTGATGCCGTCGGAAGCCACTTCGGCCGCGAGGGTCTTCGCCCAGCCGGCCATGGCGGCGCGCGTGGTGTTGGAAACGCCCAGGTTCGGGATCGGTTCCTTCACCGACGTGGAAATGATGTTGACTATCCGGCCATAACGCGCCTCTCGCATGCCCGGCAGGCAAGCGTGGGTGATCACCTGCGCGGCGATCACGTGCTGGCGGTAGGCCGTCAGGAACGCCTCCGGTTCCGCGCTCCAGACCGGCCCCGGCGGCGGGCCGCCGCTGTTGTTGACCAGTACGTGCACGGCGTGGTTCTTCACCACGCCGGCGATGGCGCTGGCCAACGCGGCGGTATCGAGCATGTCGACGGCGACGTGGCTGTGCGTTTGCCCCGGCTGCGTGGAAGGAAGTTCGGCGGCGAGCGCGGTGAGTGCGTCGGCGGAGCGGGAGAGCAGCGTGACGCTGGCGCCCAGTTCGGCGAGTTCGAAGGCGGTGGCGCGTCCAAGGCCTTGCGAGGCGCCGCAGACCAGCGCGTGACGACCGGTGAGGCGAAGATCCATGCGGCACTCCCTGGAGTGAAGGGTGGGTGGGGCGGTCAGCCCTGTTTCATTGCCCACCACTGTATCGCCATTGCGGCGAACCAGCACGGCCAGGCGAACCACGGTGCGCGTTTCCACCAGGCCTGCCAGCGGCTGAGGGCGTCGTCGTTGAACAGCGCCGGTGCGTCCGAACGCAGCACGCGGCGCACGCGAAGCCAGTTGGCCATGCCGTTGGGGCGGCCGGTGTCGGCCTCCACGATGGTTTTCCACTGGTCGGGATAACGCTTGCGCAGCAGCGCGGTGAAGCGCCATTGCGCGATGAAGTGCAGGACGAAGAAGGCGACGGCGCCCAGCAGAAGCAGTAGGTAGACAAAGACCGCGCTCTGCATGGGTCAGCTGCCTTTCTCTTTGTCTTTCTTCGCGTCATCGGTACGGAGGAGGTCGGTGGTGACCACCTCGCGGATCGTCGAGATCACGCCATTGCCTTGCTGGGCCTTCGAGCAGACCGCGTTGTTGATCGCTTTCTTGTAAGTGTCGTTCTGCATGCCGACATAGAGTACGCCGTCGGGTCCGTGGGCGATCTTGAAGCTGCCGGCCGGATTCATCTTCACCGGCGCTTCCGCCGAGAAGGTGGTGGGCGACTGCTCCCAGTAGGTCTGGCTCTTCTGTTGCTTGGCCGACGAATACACCACCAGGTAACGAGCCTTGTCGTCGACGACCTTGAACTTGCCGAACGCCCCGGTCGTCTCGCTCGTCCAGCCGATGTATTCGCACAACTGGATGTCTTCGGAATGCAGCGGCTGGAAGGCGTCGTCCAGCAGCACCACCGTGGGCGCGAAGAGGTAGCTCGAACTGAGCCAGCGGCCGTTGAGCTCGGACTTCATCGCGATGGTGTAGGGCAGGTGCGCACCCTGCGGAAGGCGGAACGCGAGGAAGTAACTGCGATCGCCATTGAGGTTGGCGACCGGGCTGTCCTTGCTCAGTTCGAACCGCTGCGGCTGCCAGGGCAGCATGTCCTGGTAGGAGAGGTCGGCGAAGCTGCCACAGCAAGGCGATGCGTCGTCGAGCGTCTTCCGGGCGATGTCGATGGTGTTCGTCGGATTCTCGGGCGGGCGGAAATTCGGCGGCACGATCGTGCGGCAAGCCCCCAGCGCGGTGAGCGCCAGGGCGAGGAGCAGGAGACGGGGGAGGGATGGGGGCATGATCGTCTCAGTGGTTCAGAACTCGGCACTCCCTGCCGCTCGGGGATACGGAATGGCGTCGCGAATGTTGGCAAGGCCGCAGACGTAGACCAGCAGGCGTTCGAAGCCGAGGCCGAAGCCGGCGTGGGGCACCGTGCCGTAGCGGCGCAGGTCGCGGTACCAGTCGTACGTGGCCTTGTCGAGGTGGAACTGGTCCATGCGCCGGTCGAGGTAGTCGAGGCGTTCCTCGCGCTGGGCGCCGCCGATGATCTCGCCGATGCCGGGGGCCAGGACGTCCATCGCCGCCACCGTCTTGCCGTCGTCGTTGAGGCGCATGTAGAACGCCTTGATCTGTTCGGGGTAGTTCATGACGACCACGGGCCGGCCTATATGTTCCTCCGCGAGGAAGCGTTCGTGCTCGGTCTGGAGGTCCACGCCCCAGGCGACCGGGTGCTCGAACTTCTTGCCGGACTTCTGCAGGATCGCCACGGCCTCGGTGTAGTCGATACGCTCGAACGGCTTGGCGATGAAGGCTTCCAGCCGCGTGATGGCGTCCGGCTGCACTCGTTCGGCGAAGAACGCCATGTCGTCGGGACGTTCGTCGAGCACGGCCTTGAAGATGCCCTTGAGGAACAGTTCGGCGAGGTCGGCGTTGTCGTCGAGGTTGGCGAAGGCCACCTCGGGCTCCACCATCCAGAACTCGGCCAGGTGACGCGTGGTGTTGGAGTTCTCGGCGCGGAACGTGGGACCGAAGGTGTAGACCTTGCTCATCGCCAGGGCATAACCCTCGACGTTGAGCTGGCCGGACACGGTGAGGAAAGCCTCACGGCCGAAGAAATCCTTGCGGAAATCGATGCCACCCTTGTCGTCGCGCGGCAGGTTGGCGAGGTCGAGCGTCGACAGGCGGAACATGTCGCCCGCGCCCTCGGCATCCGACGTGGTGATGATCGGGGTATTGATCCAGAAGAAGCCCTGTTCGGTGAGGATCCGGTGGATCGCCGTCATCATCGTGTGGCGAACGCGGGTCACGGCGCCGAACAGGTTCGTGCGCGGGCGCAGGTGGGCGACCTCGCGGAGGAACTCCATGGAGTGCTGCTTGGGCTGGATCGGGTAGGTGAGCGGGTTCTCGACGAAACCGGTGACCTCGATCCGGGTGGCCTGGATCTCATAGGCCTGGCCCTTGCCCTGTGAAGGCACGAGCTTCCCGGTGGCGATCACGGCGGCACCGGCCGAGAGGCGCTTGACGTCAGTCTCATAATTGTCGAGATCGGACGTGGCCACGATCTGGATCGGGGCGAAGCAGGAGCCGTCGCTCACGTTGACGAACGAGAGGCCGCCCTTGGACTCGCGCAGGGTGCGGACCCACCCGCGGACCGTGACTTCATGTTCCCCCGCGGCCGTGCCGCCGGCGAGGGCCTGCTTGACGCTTACCACCGTCATCGATTGAAACTCCAGAAGAGGCGCCGCATCTAAGGGCGCGTAGGACGCGACCTTGCATGATAATGTAAGGGTCGCGTGAACGGCACCGTTCATCGGTATACCACGGGCAGAAAACGTTTTCATGAGCATCCAGATCACCCCAGCCGCCTCCGACCGCATGCGCGCGTTCCTCGACAAGGCGCCCGGCGCCGCAGGCGTGCGCTTCGCCGTCAAGCGGATGGGCTGCTCGGGCTTCGGCTACGTGGTCGACCTTGCCGACACGGTCGCCGAAGACGACAAGGTGCTGGACATCGACGGCATCCGCGTCGTCGTCGACCCGAAAAGCATGCCGCTGGTCGATGGCACCCTGATCGATTTCCAGCGGCAGGGGCTCAACGCGTCTTTCGTCTTCCACAACCCCAACGCCACCGGCGAATGCGGTTGCGGCGAGAGCTTCACCGTCTCCTGAGCCTGCCCTCGAGGTCCCACCTTCCTGGTGGGAGTCGACCCTGTCGGCGATACAAGGCTTGCCGCAACCCCCCGTTTCTCCTTACAATGCGCGGCTGGCCCTCCCGCAGGAGGGTCTTCTTGCCTCACCGCCAGTCGCGGGAGGCTGCCATCCCCGGAAGGGGTGCATCCACAAGGAGCCACCATGCGTCATTATGAAGTCGTGTTCCTGGTCCATCCGGACCAGAGCGAACAGGTGCCCGCCATGATCGAGCGTTACAAGACGCTGATCGAAGGCGACAACGGCAAGATCCACCGTCTCGAGGACTGGGGCCGCCGCCAGCTGGCCTATCCGATCGAGAACCTCGCCAAGGCTCACTACGTGATGCTGAACATCGAGGTTTCGCAGACCGTCCTGAACGAGCTCGAGACGGGTTTCCGTTTCAACGACGCCGTCCTGCGCCACCTCGTGATCCGTCGCGACGAAGCCGATGTCGAGCAGTCCTTCATCCTCAAGAGCAAGGAAAAGGACGAGCAGAAGGGTTCGCGTCGCCGTGACGACGACAGCGACGGCGACGACCGCCGTGGCGGTCGCGACAACGACAACGATCGCGACAGCGACGACTAATCGGGGATTACAACCATGTCCAAGTTTTTCCGCCGCCGCAAATTCTGCCGCTTCACCGCCGAGGGCGTGAAGGAGATCGATTACAAGGATCTCAACACCCTCCGTCAGTACGTCACCGAAAACGGCAAGATCGTCCCGAGCCGCATCACCGGCACGAAGGCCCGTTACCAGCGCCAGCTGGCGACCGCGATCAAGCGCGCTCGCTTCCTCTCGCTGCTGCCGTACACCGACAACCACGACGTCTGATCGTCGTGAACCCTCGGACAACCATCATTGGCTGCACGGGGCCCATCCCGTGCTAACGAAAAGGAACATCCCATGGAACTCATCCTCCTCGAGAAGGTGAAGAACCTCGGCAACCTCGGCGACAAGGTCACTGTCAAGCCGGGCTACGGCCGTAACTTCCTCCTCCCGACCGGCAAGGCCGCCCGCGCGACCGCCGCCAACCTCGAAGCGTTCGAAGCCCGTCGCGCCGAGTACGAAGCCAAGGCCAAGGAGCAGCTCTCCGGTGCCGAGGCTCGTGCCGCCAAGCTCGACGGCGCCGAAGTCACGATCGAAGTGAACGCGTCGCCGGAAGGCAAGCTGTTCGGCTCGGTCACCCCGCGTGACGTCGCCGAGGCGCTCACCGCCAAGGGTCTGGAAGTCGACAAGAGCGAAGTGATCCAGGCCGAAGGCCCCTTCCGCGTCGTGGGCGAATACGAGGTCGTCATCGTCCTCCACGCCGACGTGCAGCAGACGGTCAAGGTCAAGGTCGTCGGCGCGTAAGCTCCGCACTACCCGCGATCCCGAGACGGGCGCCGAAAGGCGCCCGTTTTCGTTTCCACCCACAAGTTATCCACAGACTTATCCTCTCAACGGGTGAGACCAGCCCGCGTATGATCGACGTCGCGGCCAGCCGTTCCGGTGTGGGCGCCGTCTGCAACACGAGGTAATCCATGTCCTTCAATCCCGAGCGAGGCGAGCGCGGCGAACGTAAGCGCCGTCGTGAGCCGTCCGCCATCGATTCACTGCGCATTCCGCCGCATTCCATCGAGGCCGAGCAGGCCGTGCTGGGTGGCCTGATGCTTTCGCCGGATTCCCTGGACAAGGTCGCCGACAAGCTTTCTGAGGAAGACTTCTACCGGAGGGATCATCGCCTCATCTGGCGTGCGATCAACGAACTGGCGAACAAGGGCATGCCTTGCGACGCCATCACGCTCGGCGACTGGTTCGTCGCCAACGAGACCGCCGAGATGGTCGGCGGCGCCACCTACCTGATGGAACTGGCGAACTCGACGCCCAGCGCCGCGAACATCGGCGCGTATGGCGACATCGTTCGCGAGAAGTCCGTGCTGCGGCAGTTGATCGACGCCGGCACGTCGATCACCGAGGACGGCTTTCGCCCGGAGGGCAAAAGTGTCCAGGAAGTGATGGAACTGGCCGAGCAGCGCGTCTTCCGCATCGCCGAATCCGGTGCCCGTGGCAAGAAGGACATCGTGTCGGTGCGCGAGGCCGTGGGCGAAGCCTTCCGCATGCTTACCGAGCGTTACGAGAAGCGCGGACAGCTCACGGGGCTGTCCACGGGCTTCACCGACCTGGACGAACTGACCTCCGGATTGCAGCCGTCCGACCTGGTCATCATCGCGGCGCGTCCGTCGATGGGTAAGACCGCGTTCGCGTTGAACCTCGCCGAGGCCGCCGCCATGCGCGGAAAGAAAGCGGTGGCGGTGTTCTCGATGGAAATGTCGGCCTCGCAGCTGGCCTTCCGACTCATCTCTTCGCTGGGCCGTGTCCACGCGCAGCATTTGCGCAACGGTGATCTCGCGGAAGAAGACTGGCCGCGCGTCACCTCCGCGATCACCATGCTTTCCGACGCGAAGATCTTCATCGATGACACGCCGGCGATGTCGCCGGTGGAGATGCGTTCGCGAGCCCGCCGCTTGCAGCGCGAGCACGGCCTGGGCCTCATCGTCATCGATTACCTGCAGCTGATGCAGGTGCCCGGCAACTCCGAGAACCGCGCGACGGAAATTTCCGAGATCTCGCGGGGATTGAAAGCGCTGGCGAAGGAACTCAATGTGCCGGTGATCGCCCTGTCGCAGTTGAACCGCTCGCTGGAGCAGCGTGCCGACAAGCGTCCGATGATGTCCGACCTGCGCGAATCCGGCGCTATCGAGCAGGACGCCGACGTGATCATGTTCATCTACCGTGACGAGTACTACAACAAGGAATCGCCTGATAAGGGCCTGGCCGAGATCATCATCGGCAAGCAGCGAAACGGACCCACCGACACCGTGAAGCTGGCCTTCCTCGGTCATTACACGAAGTTCGAGAACTGGGCTCCGGATTCCTACGTGGGTTCCTTCGACTAGTCCGTTCGTTCCACCAGGTGTAGCTCGCTCTACAAAGGACAGCTGGCTCCGGTGGAAACCGACACTTCGCGGCGTCTATCGCTTGTCACTTTTAGGACGACATCCTACTGACCTTGGGGTTGCGGTTCTTTAGCATTCCCGTCGCCCTCAGCACAGGATCGCCCATGGAACGTCTCATCAAACCGGCCGCCATCGTCGCGGCCGCGGTCTTCTGCGTCTCGCTTGCGTCGCCCGCTCACGCGGGTTTGCCTTTCTTCAACAAGAAGAACAAGGAGCACGACGCCAAGGTGGCGCAGATTCCCCATTGCACGAAGAAGCTCGGGTCCATTTCGGTCATCGAACCGGAAACGGCATTGAAGTGGTGGACGGGACAGCAATTGCCCGCGCCATCGAAGCTCATCAAGGTGTTCGTCTCGAAATCCGGCTGCTTCACCCTCGTCGATCGCAGCAGCGGCATGGATGCCGCCATGCGCGAACGTGCCTTGGCATCGGGCGGCGAACTGCGCGGTGGCTCGAACGTCGGCAAGGGACAGGTGAAGGCCGCCGATTACGTGCTCGTGCCCGACCTCGTCGACAGCAACCGCGACGCGGGTGGTGGCGGTATTTCAGCCATCGCGCAGAGCGTGCTCGGAGGAACGGCGGGACGTATCGCCGGTTCGGTGCAGCTCAGTTCCAAGACTGCGGACGTGACGCTTACCGTCACGGACGTGCGTTCGTCCGAGCAAGTGGCGATGGTGGAAGGCCATGGCGAGAAGAACGACATCGGTTTCGGCGGCCGGGGCCAGGTGTGGGGCAGCCAGAATCTCGGCGCGGCGGGCCTCGGCGGATATACGAACACGACGCAGGGGCAGGTGATCACCATGGCTTACCTCGATGCGTACACCAAGCTCGTTTCCGAGTTGGGTGGCCTGCCTTCCGACGCGTCGGCGGCGAACGCGCGCCAGTCCGGCACGATGCGTGTCACCAGCCGCATGACCTCGAACGCGGATGGGAAGGGCAAGACGATCCGTTCGCTGGAGCCCGGCATGCTGGTGTATCCGACGGGCGACCGGGTCGGCCTCATGTGGGAAGTGGAGGATGAACACGGCAATCGCGGTTGGGTATCGTCAGCCGACTTCGACCTCGCCAGGTGACCAAAGGTGACGACCTATCCGCCGTGACGCGCCATCTTTGCGCCACACGGTCGCCCAATCGTTGCGGCTAGACTGGGCGACCGACCACTACCGCGTTGCCCCGACATCCATGAGCCGTACCACCGTCGCGACCATTCATCTCGGGGCTTTGCGCCACAACCTGGCCCGCGTGAAAGCCATGGCCGGAAGCGCCAGGGTCATGGCGGTAGTCAAGGCCGATGCCTACGGACACGGTCTCGAACGCGTCGCCCGCGCGCTGGACGAGGAGGCCGAGGCCTTTGCCGTGGCGGCGATCGCGGATGGCTTGCGTTTGCGCGCGGCCGGGCACCGGCAGCGGATCGTCGTGCTTTCCGGCCCGGATACGCCCTCCGACATCGCGGAGATGCAGCGCCTGCGCCTGGAGGCGCTGATCCATCACGATGCGCAGTTGCCGTGGCTGGCCAAGGCCGATCCCGCCCGCGGTCCGTTGCGGGTCTGGATCAAGGTGGACACCGGCATGCACCGGCTCGGCTTCCCACCCGGGCGGGCTCGCGACGTACACGCCACCGTGCTCGCGATGCCCGCGATCGATCCCGATGTCGGCCTCATGACGCACTTCGCTTCGTCGGAGGAGTTCGACGGGCGTGACACGGCGGTGCAGATCGCACGCTTCAAGGAAGCCACCTCCGGTCTCCACGGCCCGCGCGCCCTGTCCAACTCGGCCGCCGTGCTCGGCTGGCCGGACGCACGCGGCGACTGGGTTCGCACCGGTGGCCTGCTGTACGGATTGTCGGTCGTGGAAGGACGTTCCGGGGCCGATTTCGGGTTCCGTCCGGCGATGTCGCTGACGACGCGGCTCGTGGCGATCAACCATCTCGCGAAGGGCGAACGGGTCGGCTACAACGGCACCTACGTCTGTCCCGAGGACATGGCCGTCGGCGTCGCCGCGATCGGCTACGGTGACGGCTACCCACGCAGTGCCGTGGCCGGCACGCCGGTACATGTGAACGGGCGACTCGCCCCCTTGGTCGGCCGCGTCTCCATGGACCTGATCACGCTCGACCTGCGTCAGGTTCCGGACGCGCGCGTCGGCGACAGGGTGACCCTGTGGGGTGATGGCCTGCCGGTGGAAGCCGTCGCGGCCTCGGCCGGCACGATCTCCTACGATCTCACCTGTGGCATGACCCGGCGCGTGCTCTTCGTCGAAGACGAGGCCTGACCAGGGGGCGGATTTTCCGCGTATCGTCCCCTGCGACCGCCATGCGCTATACAGCGTCTACTTCTCCACGGATATCCCGAACGATGGCCAAGGCCAAGACCGCTTACGTCTGCACCCAGTGCGGCGCCGAACACAGCAAGTGGCAGGGGCAATGTGCCGAGTGCAACGAATGGAACGTCCTCTCCGAGTTCGTCGTCCAGGCGGCGAAGCCGAATGCGGTTTCCACCGGTGCGCGCCGTGGCGGCTACGCCGGCGAGGCGGCGGGCGCTCCAAGGATCACGCCGCTCACCGAGGTGTTGCTTACCGCGGAGGCCCGCACGAACACGGGCATCGGTGAGCTGGACCGCGTCCTCGGTGGCGGCCTGGTCGACGGATCGGTGGTACTGATCGGCGGCGACCCCGGCATCGGCAAGTCGACCCTGCTCCTGCAGATGCTCGGTACCCTGGGTGCGGTCCTGCCGAGCCTGTACGTCACCGGCGAGGAATCGCTGGCGCAGGTCGCCGGGCGCGCCCAGCGGCTGGATCTTCCGCTCGCTCCACTGCATGCCTTGGCCGAGACGTGCATCGAGCGCATCCTGGAGCAGGCCGCGTCGGCGCGGCCGCGTGTCCTGGTGATCGATTCGATCCAGACGATCTGGACGGAATTGCTCACCGCGGCCCCGGGTTCGGTCAGCCAGGTTCGCGAGTCGGCGGCGAAGCTCACCCGCTTCGCCAAGGAGACCGGCACCTCGGTCTTCCTGGTGGGTCATGTGACGAAGGAGGGCGGCATCGCCGGTCCGCGTGTGCTCGAACACATGGTCGACGCCGTGCTCTATTTCGAGGGGGAATCCGGTAGCCGTTTCCGCGTCTTGCGTGCCTTCAAGAACCGTTTCGGCGCGGTGAACGAACTCGGTGTTTTCGCGATGTCCGAAAAGGGCCTGCGCGAGGTACCCAATCCCTCGGCGATCTTCCTTTCCGCGCACTCCGGTCCGACGGCCGGCAGCGCGGTGATGGTCACCCGCGAAGGTACCCGTCCCTTGCTCGTGGAAGTGCAGGCGCTGGTCGACCAATCATCGCTGGGCAATCCGCGGCGCGTCGTGCTGGGCCTGGAACAGAATCGCCTGGCGATGCTGCTCGCCGTGTTGCACCGTCACGGCGGCGTGGCCGCCTACGACCAGGATGTCTTCGTCAACGTGGTTGGCGGTATTCGCGTGCAGGAAACCGCGTCGGATGTCCCGGTGCTGATGGCGGTCCTGTCGAGCCTGCGCGACCGGCCCCTGCCGGAGAAGAGCATCGCGTTCGGTGAAGTCGGCTTGTCGGGCGAGATACGTCCGGTGCCGAACGGCGAAGAACGCCTGAAGGAAGCCGCGACGCATGGCTTCCGCCGCGCCGTGGTTCCGGCGGCGAACGCTCCCAAGCGTGGCCGTGTCGGCGAGATGGAAGTCATCGGCGTGGAACGCCTCTCGCAGGCGATCGACGCCAGCCGCGAGTGACAATGTGAGCCGACCCTGTGGGAGCCGACTCTGTGGGAGCAACTGTCTTTTTGCTTTGGCTCCTCAAGGTGCGGAAGATCGCCAGCCGACCTGATCACGGACCATGGCGTTGATGGCGGTGATGAAGCTGCGCATGCAGGCGACGAGGGCGACCTTGGCCAGCTTTCCGCGCGCCCGTAGGGCGCGATACCGTGCGCCGAGGGCGCTGCCCTTGACGCGGATGGCGGACCAGGTAGCCATGTAGAGCGCACGTCGGACGACCCATCGGCCGGCGCGGACGCGTCGAGGCCCGTCGCGCCGGCCGCTTTGGTCGACGTACGGCGCGACACCGACCAGCGCCGCGATCTGTTGTCGCGACAGTCGCCCCAGCTCGGGCAGGTAGGCCAGCAACGTCGCTTCCGTCACCGGTCCCACGCCGGGCACCTCGCGCAACCGTGACGCGGGCGCCGCCGCCGTCGTGGCCGTGGCGATGCGCTTGTCCAGGTCGGCGATCTGGACCTTGGCCGCCTCGATCATGGCCTGCAGGGCATGCCGTGCCGCGGCCAGCCGGGTCTGCGCCAGGCGGCGGCGGTTGTCATCGCGCTGTCCGACCAGTTGCAGACGGCAACGCAGCAACTCGGCCAGTTCCGCTCGCCCGGGCGAGGGCGCTTGATACGGTTGGGGCGTCACATGGGCGGCCATGCGGGCCAGGACCTGCGCGTCCAGGGCATCGCTCTTGGCGAAGTGGCCCAGGGCCCGTGCGTAGGCGGTGGCCCGGTGCGAGGCCAGGCGCGTGACGCAATAACCGGCCTGGGCCAAGGCGTCGAGAATGCCTCGTTCGTAACCGCCCGTGGCCTCGATGGCGATGTGCTGGACCGCCTGTGGCGCCAGCGCATCAAGCAACGCGCGGTGCCCTTGGGGCGAGTTGGCGAAGCGCCCGCCGGGGCCGCGGGGATGGCAGGCCACGTCCAGCGTGGCTTTGCCCACGTCGATACCTACAAAGATGCTCATGGCTTCACTCCGGAGTACGATCGGCAGTGAGAGCACCTCCACCATGCCCCGGCTTGTGAATTCGAGGTACGACTCGAGCAACTGTTCGGGCTGTAGTGGAGGGAGTGCGGCAGCCCTAGCTCCCACACGTGCTCGCAGCACTGCCGTCCATCGGCTTGCCGCACTCCGCTCTCACCTCCAAGCCTAGCCCTTCGGAAAGACACAAGCCGACCTTGTCGGCGATCCCGCGGCAGCGGGCCAGGTCACGGCAAGCACCCATCGCCGCTGAAGCGGCTTCCCACCAGAGCGGCTTCCCACCCTACGCCGTGCGATGCAGGATCAACTCGAGCACCGCCTTGGTGCCGAAGAACGCAAGCAACAGGATGCCCATTCCGATCAGCGTCAGGTACACCGCGCGGATGCCGCGCCAGCCGTACTTCCAGCGGCCCCACAGCAATACCCCGAAGACGATCCACGCGATGATCGACAGCACCGTCTTGTGCACGAGGTGCTGGCCGAACAGGTCGCCGACGAAGAGGGCGCCCGTGATCAGCGTAAGTGTCAGCAGCACGAAGCCCACCGCGATCAGGCGGAACAGCAGCACCTCGGTGAGCGTGAGCGGGGGCAGGGCGCGCAGCCAGTGCCCGAAGCGGCTGCGACGCAGGGCGCGTTCCTGGATCGCCAGCAGGATGGCCAGGGCTGCGGCGATCGATAGGATGCCGAAGGCGAACACCGCGATCGTCACGTGCAGTTCGATCTGCCAGCTCATCGACTCCGGTGCCGTGCGCGGCGCAAGGAAGGCATCCACGGCGAGGAAGGCGGCGGACAGCGGGAAGATCAGGATGCCGAGCCCAGCGACGGGACGCGACAGGTTCACTGCCAGGGTCAGGGCCGAAGCGATCCACGCGACGAGCGACAGCGCGGCGAAGAAGTGCAGGTCGAGGGTGCCGCGATGTGCGGTGAGCAGCAGCGCGGCATGGGCCAGCGCCGCAATCGTCGCCAGGGCCATGCCGACACGGGCAAACGGCTGCCCCCCTGTCACCAGGGGACGCGCGAGCACGCCTGCGGCGGACAGGTAGAAGGCGACGGCGGCCAGCGAGAGGATGGTGACGATCATGGACGCGCAGTGTGGCATAGCCATCCGGCAGCGTGAATGCGACACGTTGGCATTCGAAGCGGCGCGATGCGGCGGGAGTCCGCTATAATCCGTCGTTTACAGCATTCCGACCCGAATCCCCCATGTTCGAATCGCTCAGCCAACGCCTTTCCGAAACCGTCAACCGCCTGCGTGGTCGCGGCCGGCTGACCGAGGAAAATATCCGCGAGACCCTGCGCGAGGTGCGCATCGCGCTGCTGGAGGCCGATGTGGCCCTGCCGGTGGTGAAGGCGCTCATCGAGCGCGTGAAGGTTCGTGCGGTGGGTCAGGAAGTACTGAAGAGCCTTTCCCCGGGCCAGGCCCTGGTCAAGGTCGTCAGCGACGAATTGACCACGCTGATGGGCGCGGCCAACACGGAGCTGAACCTGGCTGCCCAGCCGCCGGCGATCGTGTTGATGGCGGGCCTGCAGGGCGCCGGCAAGACCACCACGGTGGGCAAGCTGGCGCGGTTCCTCAAGGAACGCAAGAAGAAGCGCGTGATGGTCGTCAGCTGCGACGTCTATCGTCCGGCCGCGATCGAGCAGTTGCGCACCCTGGCCGCCCAGGTCGACGTGTCGTTCTTCCCCTCCGAAGCGGGCCAGGATCCGGTCGCCATCGCGAAGGCCGCCGTCGCCGCCGCCCGGCGCGAGGTGATCGACGTACTGCTGGTCGATACCGCCGGCCGCCTGCACGTCGACGAAGCGATGATGGGCGAGATCAAGGCCCTTCATGGCGCCCTCGATCCGATCGAGACGCTCTTCGTCGTCGATTCCATGACCGGTCAGGATGCCGCCAACGTCGCCAAGGCCTTCGCCGATGCGCTGCCGCTCACCGGCGTGGTGCTGACCAAGACCGATGGCGACGCCCGCGGCGGTGCCGCCTTGTCCGTGCGTTACATCACCGGCCGCCCGATCAAGTTCCTCGGTGCGGGCGAGAAGAGCGACGCGCTGGAGCCTTTCCATCCCGACCGCGTCGCGCAGCGCATCCTCGGCATGGGCGACGTCCTGTCGCTGGTCGAGGAAGTCGAGCGCAAGGTCGACCAGGAAAAGGCGCAGAAGCTCGCCGAGAAGGTCATCAAGGGCAAGCGCTTCGATCTCAACGACATGCGAGACCAGCTCGAGCAAATGAGCAACATGGGCGGTCTTGCGGGTCTCATGGACAAATTGCCCGGCATGTCGAGCATCCCGGACAGCGTGAAGTCCAAGGTCAACGACAACGAACTCAAGCGCATGGTGGCCATCATTGGTTCCATGACGAAGAAGGAGCGCCGCCACCCGGATCTCCTGAACGGTTCGCGCAAGGCCCGCGTCGCGCGCGGGTCGGGTACGCAGCCGGCGGACGTGAACCGCCTGCTCAAGCAGTTCATGCAGATGGAAAAGATGATGTCCAAGCTGTCCAAGGGTGGCAGCAAGGGCCTCCTTCGCCAGATGCGCGGCGCCATGAAGGGCATGGGCGGCATGGGTGGGATGATGCCGCCGCGCTGAGCGCTATTTGCGGAAGGGGCTGAACCCCCTTCCATTTTTGGAAACTTTCGCTAAAATGTCCGGCTTTACCGCGCCCGCTTCTCGCGCGCGCCTTGCCGGTCTGCGGCATTCTGGAGCTCGTAACTTATGGTCAAGATTCGTCTTTCGCGCGGTGGCGCCAAGGGCCGTCCGTTTTATCACGTCGTTGTGACCGACCAGCGCAGCCCGCGCGACGGTCGTAACATCGAGCGTGTCGGCTACTACAACCCGGTGGCTTCGGGCGCCGACAAGCGCCTCGAACTCGACGTCGCCAGGGTCCAGGCCTGGGTGGCGAAGGGTGCGCAGCTGACCGACAAGGTCCGTGCCCTCGTGAAGGAAGCCGGCAAGCTGGCTGCTTGATGTCGACGGAGTCCGGTAAGCGCGTCCGTGTCGGACGCATTGTCGGGCTCCACGGCGTGCAGGGTCAGGTCAAGCTCGAAAGCTGGACCGAACCCCGCATCCAGATTTTCCGTTACCAGCCCTGGCTGCTGACCGCGCCGGGCGTGGAACGGGAGATGGACGGAGTCCGAGGGCGCGCGCAGGGTAAGGGCATCGTCGCCAACCTGCCGGGCATCGAGGACCGCGACCAGGCGGCTGCGCTGGTCGGCTGCGAGATCACGGTCTCGCGCGATACGCTGCCGCCACCCTCGCCAGGCGAGTTCTACTGGACCGATCTCGAGGGCCTCGAGGTCGTCACCACGGAGGAAGCCAACCTGGGGCGGGTGAGTCATCTTTTCGCCACCGGCGCCAACGACGTCATGGTGGTGAAGGACGGCGACAGGGAGCGGTTGATTCCGTTCGTCCAGGGCCCCTACGTGCATTCGGTCGATTTCGACGCCGGGCGCATCGTGGTGGACTGGGACCCCGAGTTCTGAACAGCGATACCTGAAGATCATGCGCATCGACGTGGTTTCGCTGTTTCCCGATTTCGTCCGCCAGTCGGCCGCGATCGGGGTGGTCGGCAGGGCGCAGCAGCGCGAACTGTTGCAGGTGGAAACCTGGAACCCTCGCGACTTCGCCACCGACAATTACCGTACCGTGGACGGCCGTCCCTTCGGGGGTGGACCGGGCATGGTGATGCTGATCGAACCATTGCGGGCGGCGCTCGCGGCGATTCGCGAGGCGGCACCGGAACCGGTGCACGTGATTTATCTCAGCCCGCAAGGTGCGCGGCTGACGCAGAAGCGGGTGGAAGCGCTGGCAGGAATGCCGCGAATCGCCCTCATCTGTGGACGTTACGAGGGTGTGGACGAACGCCTGCTCGAGCACGAGGTCGACGAAGAGCTCTCAATCGGCGATTATGTGCTGTCTGGCGGTGAACTCGGCGCAGCGGTGATCATCGATGCGGTGGGTCGTCTACAGGAAGGCGCGTTGAACGACGCGCAATCCGCCCAGCAGGATTCCTTCTCGGATGGTTTGCTGGATTGCCCGCATTACACCCGTCCCGTGCAGCACGACGCATGGGGCGGCGTGCCGGAGGTGCTGCTTTCCGGCGATCACGCGGCCATACGCCGCTGGCGTCGGAAGCAGTCGCTGGGTCGTACCTGGCTACGCCGGCCGGATCTGTTAACGCAGTGTGCGCTCGACGATGAGTCGAGGGCATTGCTGGATGAATTCCGCCGTGACTATGCACGGTCAAACGGTGCGGCCGAATAACTCGGTCGCCGTAAACAATTGCGACAGGTGTGCCATGAACAAACTTCTCCAACAGTTCGAAGCCGAGCAGATCACCCGCCAGCTGCCGGATTTCGGTCCTGGCGACACCGTGATCGTCAACGTCAAGGTGAAGGAAGGTAACCGCGAGCGCGTCCAGGCGTTCGAAGGTATCGTCATCGCCAAGCGCAGCCGCGGCCTGCACTCCGCCTTTACCGTGCGCAAGATCTCGCACGGCACCGGCGTCGAGCGCGTGTTCCAGTCGCATAGCCGTGCGATCGACTCGGTCGAAGTGAAGCGCAAGGGCAAGGTCCGCGGCGCGAAGCTGTACTACCTGCGTGGTCTGGAAGGCAAGGCTGCCCGCATCAAGGAAGACGTCGCCGCCGCCGCTGCCGCCAAGGCCGCGAAGAAGGCTGCTGCCGCCGCCGAGTAATCGGTTGCCGCACGGCGAAGAAAAAGCCCGCGAGCGATCGCGGGCTTTTTTTGTTGTGCCCGAATCGATGGGCGCGCTCGCTGGTACCCGCTCGCTGTAACCTGCTCGGTGGAGCCGACCTTGTCGGCGATGGGTGCTTGCCCAGCCCTCGACCCATGTGTGGGAGCCGGCTATGCCGGCGATGGTGCTTGCCTCAATCTGGCCCGCTGCCGCGGGATCGCCGACAAGGTCGGCTCCCACCAGTCACCGGATGACTGGCCGGTGTTCAGATGACTGGCCGGTGTCCAGATGACCGGCCCGTCCTCGGATGACCGGCCAGCCAGCCATCAAACCGGCATGTATTCCTCGGCCAGCACTTTCGCCGGCTCCTGGAGGAAGTTGCCCTGGATGAAGTCCACGCCACACGCGAACAGTAGCGACGTGCTGACGGCGTCCTCGACCCATTCGGCCACCGTCTGCTTGCCGGAGGCATGGCCTTCCTTGCAGATTTCGGCGATTTTCTTCTGGTTTTCCGGGTGCTGCGGCAGGTCGGTCATGAAGCTGCGGTCGATCTTCAGGAAATCGGCTTCGACATGGTTGAGCATCTGGAAGGAGTTCAGGCCCGAACCGAACTGTTCGATGGCGAAGCCACCGCCCGCCTTGCGCCAGCCGCTCACGAATTCCTGCGTAGGGCGCAGGCTCGTGAGCACTTTCGATTCCGGCATCTCGATCACCAGCTTGCTCCGGCGCAGGTTCGCCGATTCGAGGCGGCGAACGAGCCAGGGAAGCAGGTCGGGATCTTCCAGCGACTGCAGGGTCATCTTCACGAAATAGGTGGTGGTCAGCCCGTCGTTCTCGCGATGGGCGAGGGCGTCGATCGCATGGCCGAGCACCCAGCGGTCGATGGCGGGAAGCAGGCCGTTGCGCTCCGCCACGGGGAAGAAATAGGACGGCAGCACGTCGCCCTTGGGGCCGCGCATGCGCACCAGGATCTCGTAGAACTCGCCCGCCGCGTCCTGCAGGCTGATGATCTGCTGGTGGTACAGGCGCAGGCCGTCCTCGGCGAGCGCCTGGCGGACGAGATCCAGCCAGTACTGCTCGCGTTCCGCGTCGGCCTTCTCGCGGGCGCTGGGGTCGTGCAACTCCACGCGGTTGCCGCCCTGGTTCTGTGCGGCCCGGAGGGCCGCGCTGGCCTGGTCGAGCACCGTTTCCGTGTTCGCGTTCTTCTCGGCCAGCAGCGTTCCGCCCAGCGTGATGGTGACCGTCAGCGAGCGGGAGCCGGCGTCGAAGATGCTTTCGGCCACGGCGTGGCGCAGGCGTTCCGTGAGCGCGGCATGCTCGAGGTCGCCGCGGGAATGAAGCACCAGTCCCAGCGTGTGGTCGCCGAGGACGCCGGCGATGTCTTCATCGTCGATCGATTCATTGACCTTGGCGGCGATCGCGGCGAGCAGGTGGTCCGCATTGCCGATGCCCGCGCTGGCGACGATGTCTTTCCAGTTGTCCGGTTCCAGCAGGACCACGGCCTGGCCGGCGCGTCCGGCCGCGGCGGCGGCCACGGCTTCGTCGATGTGGGCGAGCGTATGGGCGCGATTGAACAGCCCGGTCACCGGATCGCGCTGCAATTGCGCGACGAGGGCCGCGTCGACGGTTTGCTGGCGGAACACGATCTGCAGGCAGGCCTCGCCTTCGAACGTGGCGTGGGCGAACTCGACCATGGCCTTGAACGTGCCGCCATCGTCGCGGCGTGCGAGCAATTCCAGCGGTGGCGGTGTCTTGTCGCCCTTGGAGAGTCCGCGCAGCACGGCCTTGAACTCATCGGCGTGCGTGCCCGCGATGAGGTCGAGGATCGGCAGTCCGATGATGTCGTCGAAGTCGGCGAGGCCGAAGGCTTCCAGGTACGCCTGGTTGACGCGCACGTGCATGCCTTCGTGGACGTACGCGATGGCGTCGCGCGAGGAATCCAGCAGGGCATCGCAACGGCGTTCGGTTTCGCGCAGCGAGGTTTCCAGCCGGCGCACCTGGCGCCGTGTGGACAATGCGTCGAATTCACGTTGGACCACGGCCAGCACCTGGTCGGGACGCTTGCGCATGGCCACGCCGCGGGAACCGCTGGCGAAGAGATCGGCGATGGCGTCGTCGTTGAGGCTGTCCACGACGGCGATCAAGGCCAGGTCGCGGCCGCTGGCGTCGAGCTGGCGCATCACCGAGGCGGCGTCGATGCCGGGCACGGCGGGGTTCATGAGGACGAGGTCGGGCGCCATGTCGTCGAGCGCGCCCCTGATTTCGTCCGCGTTCGTCGCACGGGCGGGGCGAACGGCGATGCCGCCGTTGCGCAGTACGTTGATCAAGAGTTCGGCGTCTTCCACCGAGTTCTCGATGAAGAGGATCCTGATGACGTTGTCGTGTTTCATGCCGTTCCGATGACCGCTTGCCCACCCCGCGAACCGGCTTGCCGGCCCGTTCCCCCCAGCGCGTCCGGACAGGTCATGCTGACCGGATGGCGCCCATACTAGCGCGCGAAATCGGCAATAGGTCGCTTGGAGGCGTCGCCCTGCAGTTCCCGTACCAGCTTGGGCACGAGGAAGCCGGGCAGGCGGGCGCGCAGTTCCTCCATCAGGGCGAGGGCGCGGGTGTCGTCCACTTCGAAATGGGCGGCGCCCCGCACCTTGTCGAGCTGGTGCAGGTAGTAGGGCAGCACGCCGGCGGCGAACGATCGCTCGCAGAGGCTCGCCAGGGCGTCCGCCTCGTCGTTGACGCCACGTAGCAGGACCGACTGGTTCAGCAAAGTGGCGCCTGCGGCACGCAGGCGCGCGCAGGCGGCGTCCACGGCTTCGTCGAACTCGTTCGCGTGGTTGGCATGCAGCACGACGACCTTCTGCAAGGGCAGCGCGGCCAGCCATGCCGTGAAGGCTTCGTCCACGCGCTCGGGCAGGACCACCGGCAGCCGGGTGTGGATGCGCAGGCGGACCACGTGCGGCACGCTGGCGAGGCCGCGGGTGAGTTCCTCGAGCTTGTGCGTTGCCAGCGACAGCGGATCACCACCCGACAGGATCAGTTCGCGGATGGAGGTGTCGGCCTTCACGTGTGCCAACGCGTCGCGCCACTGGGCCGCCGCGGCGATTTCCTCGCCATAAGGGAAGTGACGGCGGAAGCAATAGCGGCAGTTCACGGCGCAACTGCCACTGGCGATCAACAGTGCGCGTCCATCGTATTTGTGCAGCAGGCCATGCCCGGCGCGCGCCGCCATGTCGCCCACCGCGTCGACGGCGAAACCTTCCGCCATATCGTGCTCGGCCGCCCGCGGCAGCACCTGCAGGAGCAGCGGATCGTGGGGGTCGCCCTGGCGCATGCGTGCCACGAAGCCCCGCGGCACGCGGAGCGGGAAGCCCGCGTCGTCCGCGGGAAGCAGGTCGGGGCGGTGGCCCAGGCCGACGGCGGCCAGCAATTCCCCGGCGTCGGTAATGGCATCCCGCCACAGTTCGCGCCAGCCGGGGGCGGGCGACGATAGGCGGGAAGTGGGGCTTGCGGTTATCATTACGGACCTTGGATCGGGCCTAGGAGCCCGTGACAGACCCCATTTTAGCCGCCCAGCGGGGCGGATTTAACCCTGGAGCAGAAAGCGCATGGCGACCCTTGGCCTCAATGATGTCAAAACGGGCAAGAAGATCCTTCACAACGGCGATCCGTGGATCATCACCGAAGCCGACTTCATCAAGCCGGGCAAGGGCCAGGCCTTCACCCGCATCCGCATCCGCAACCTGAAGGACGGCCGCACCACCGAACAGACGCTGAAGTCCAGCGATTCGTTCGAGGAAGCCGATGCCGTCGATACCGATGCCCAGTTCTCGTACGTCGAGGGCACCGGCAGCGAGCGCGAATGGGTGTTCATGCATTCGGAAACCTTCGAGCAGTACCGTGCGAACCTCGCCGCGATGGGCGATGCGTGGAAGTGGCTCAAGGGTGACGAAGAGTGCGTGGTGACGCTGTTCAACGGCAACATCATCGCCGTGACCCCGCCGAAGTTCGTCGAACTGAAGATCACCGAGACCGACCCGGGCGTCCGTGGCGACACCTCCGGCGGTGGCGGCAAGCCGGCGACCCTCGAGACCGGCGCCGTGGTCCGCGTCCCGCTCTTCGTCAACCAGGATGAAGTGATCAAGGTCGATACCCGCACCGGCGAGTACGACAGCCGCGTCAAGTAAGGCCACCAGCGTTTTGCCTGGTATCGCGGCACGGCGGCCCCCGAGGGCGCCGTGCCGTTCTTGTATGAGGCTCCCGTTTCCCCACCGAGGCCCCGAATGACAGCCAGCCTTACCGACATCGACCTCCTTATCGAGGCCCGCTGGGTCGTCCCCGTGGAGCCGCACGCCGTGGTGCTCGACGACCACGCCGTCGCCGTGCATGGCGGCGCGATCCTGGCGGTGCTGCCCATCGCCGCCGCGCGCGCCGCCTATGCGCCGCGCGAACGGATCGAGTTGCCCGAGCACGCGCTGATCCCGGGACTGATCAACGCGCACACGCACAATCCGATGACCCTGCTGCGCGGCCTGGCGGACGACCTGCCATTGATGACTTGGCTGCAGGAACACATCTGGCCGGCGGAAGGACGCGTGATGGGCCCGGAATTCATCCGCGACGGCGTCGAACTCGCCGTGGCCGAGATGATCCGCGGTGGCACCACCTGCGCCAACGAGAACTACTTCTTTCCGGATGTGATCGCGGCCACCTACCGCCGGATGGGTTTTCGTGCGGTCATCGGTTTACCGGTGATCGATTTCCCCACCGCCTGGGCGACCACGTCCGATGAATATTTCAGTCGCGCCTTGGAGGTTCACGACGCCTTGCGCGGAGAGCCCCTGCTGACCACGGCCTTCGTGCCGCATGCGCCCTACACCGTCTCGGACGAGAACTTCGAGCGGATCCGCATCCTGGCCGACCAGCTCGACATCCCCGTCCACCTGCATACGCACGAGACGGCGCACGAAGTGGAAGAGGCCGTGGCGAAAGATGGCATCCGTCCGTTCGCGCGCTTGCAGAAGCTCGGCATCGTCAACGAGCGCCTGGTGGCGGTGCACATGACCCAGCTCACGGATGGCGAGATCGCCGCCTGTGCCGTCGCCGGGGTTTCCGTGGTGCATTGTCCCGAATCCAACCTGAAACTCGCCTCGGGCTTCTGTCCGGCGGAAAAACTGCGTGCCGCGGGCGTGAACGTCTGTATCGGCACCGATGGCTGCGCCTCGAACAACGATCTGGACATGTTCGGCGAGATGCGCACGGCCGCTCTGCTGGCCAAGGCCGTGGCCGGCGATGCCGCCGCCTTCGATGCGGCGTATGCGCTGCGTGCCGCGACGCTCAACGGGGCGACGGCGATCGGTCTCGGAGACCGCGTCGGGTCCATCGAGCCGGGCAAACGAGCCGACCTCGTGGCCGTGCGTCTCGACGCCCTGGAAACCCAGCCGCTCTACCATGTGGCATCGCAGCTGGTGTATGCCACCGGCCGCCATCAGGTCAGCGACGTGTGGATCGATGGAGTCCGCAAGCTCGCCACGGGCGAACTCGTGGGCATCGACACCGCCGCCATCCGCGCCAAGGCACGCGCCTGGCGTGAACGCATCGCCGCGGAGGATCCGGCATGAACGCGCCCATGCATCTCTATCTGGTACTGGCCATGCGCACGCCCGGCTTCCGGCCGGAAGCGGGCGAGGCGCACCAAGCCTTCCTTGCCGACCTGATCGAGCAGGACCTGCTCGAACTCACCGGCCCGTTCACCGACGGCAGCGGCGGCGCGTACATCCTGCGCGCCACCGACCTCGCCACCGCGGTGCAGATCACGCACTCCGATCCGCTGCACATCACCGGCTCGTCGACGCTCACCGTGCATGAATGGCGTGCGCGGCGACCCGTGCCGAGGGACTGACCCATGCAGAACAACACCAACGTCAGCGCGGAAGAAATCGCGCGTTTCGAAAAACTCGCCGCACGCTGGTGGGACCCCGATGGCGAATCGCGCCCCTTGCATGACCTCAACCCCGTACGTGCCGCCTATGTCGCCGGCCGCGCCAACCTGCGCGGCGCGAAAGTGGCCGACGTCGGCTGCGGCGGCGGCCTGCTCAGCGAAGCACTGGCGCGTGCCGGCGCGAACGTCACGGCGATCGACCTCGGCGAGAAACTCATCCAGATCGCGACGCTGCACCTTTTCGAGTCGAACCTGCAGGTCGACTACCGCGTGCAGTCGTCGACGGAACTGGCGGAAGCCGAGCCGGCGTCGTTCGACGTGGTCTGTTGCATGGAACTGATCGAGCATGTGCCCGATCCGGCCGAGCTGGTCCGCGATCTTTCGGCGATGCTCAAGCCGGGTGGGCAACTGTTCCTGTCGACGCTCAATCGCACGCCGGCCGCGTTCGGCGCGGCCATCGTGGGTGCCGAGTACCTCATGCGCCTGCTGCCGCGTGGTACGCACCATTACGCCCAGTTTCTCAAGCCCTCCGAAGTAGCCACGATGCTGCGCCGCTTCGATCTCGAACTGGAGGACATCAAGGGTCTCGCCTATAACCCGCTCACGCGCAATGCGAGCCTGTCGGCGAACACGGCCGTGAATTACGTGCTGGCCGCGAGGAAGCCGGCATGAGCGTGCTTCCGTTCAAGCCGGAAGGCGTGTTCTTCGACCTGGACGGCACCCTGCTCGACAGCGCGCACGAGTTATATGCGGCCTTGTTGACGTTGTGCGAGGAGCAGGGCATCGCCCCGCCTCCTTACGAACGCGTACGCCCCGTGGTCTCGCGTGGTTCCCGCGCGATCATCGGCGCCGGGTTTCCCGGGATCGATCCGGACGCGTTGCTCAGGCTCGTTCCGCGCTACCTGGAAATCTACGAAGCCGGCATGGCCAGCCACACCGTGATCTTCGAAGGCGTGGATCCCTTGCTCGCCGCGCTCGATGCGGCGGGTATCCGTTGGGGCATCGTGACCAACAAGCCGGGCTTCCTCACCGACGCCTTGCTGCCACGTGCCGTGCCGCACTGGAACCCCGCGGCCGTGGTGTCGGGCGATACCTTGCCGGTCAAGAAACCCGATCCGGCGCCCGTGCTGCATGCCTGCGCGGTGGCAGGCTGCGATCCGGCGCGCTCGGTGTTCGTCGGCGATGACCGCCGCGACATCCTGGCGGGCAACGCCGCGGGCCTCTTCACGGTGGCGGTGCGCTGGGGCTACCTCGACGGGGGCGATCCTGACGCATGGGGCGCGGATGTCGTGCTCGACCATGCCGACGAGCTGGCCACCTTGCTCGGTGTGGGGGAGGTCGCGGCGTGACCGACGGTGCGACCGGCAGCTTCGTCGACAAGTGGCTCGCGGTACAGCCGCAGCAGCGGGTCGCGCTCGGTTTCGTCGAACAAGGCACGCGCGACGAGCGGGTCGCGCTGGCCGCGCTCGAACAGGAACTGGTTGCCTCGGCCTATGGCATCCGCGAACCGCAGGTCGCCGCCGCCAAGCTGCAATGGTGGGCGGAGGAACTGTCCGGCGCCGCCGCCAGCGGCGGCCGTCACCCGCTGACCAAGGTCCTGTTCGGCAGCGATCGCGCACGCGACGTCCCAGCCAACCTGTGGCTGGCGCCCGTGCTCGCGGCGATGGCCCAACTGGAACAGGGCACGCCGTCGGACTTCGCCGCGCAGGTCGCTGCGTCGCGCGGCCTGCATGGCGCGCTCGCCACGCTGGAGAACGCATGGTGGTTCGGGACCGGCGCGCCGGTCGAATCGGCATCGCGGATCGCCACGCTGGCGCACCTCGTCTTCGCCTTGTCTCGACTGGAACTGGACGCCGAGCGTGAGCGCCTTCCATTGCCGATGACGCGACTGGCACGCCACGGCCTCGCGCGTGGCCAGCTGAAGAATGATTCCCCGGCGCGGCGCGACGCGCTGCGCGCGCAGTTGGGCGAACTCGCCGTCGGGCTAAATGACGCACTGGCGCTGGGCGAACCGCTGAGCACGTTCCGGGGACTGGAAGGCCGCACGGCGCTTTCCACGGCCCGTGGCGCCGCCCGGGCGGGCGAGCCGCTGGCCGAGTTGCACCGCCGCCAGTCACGCTCCGGTCCGGCCACGGCCATCCGCGCCTGGCTCGCGGCTCGCCATGCCGGCCGATTTACCTGAACGGATCGTTTCCCTTTAAGGACCATTGAGCCCACCTCCGCGGCCCCCATGTCGGGCACGGTAAGCCGGATACCGGCACGTCCCAAGGATATCCCTCGATGTACATCCACGATTCCCCGACCCGACTGCTGCCTGACGTGGCATCGCAGGAGCATGCCCTGGCCATCGGCACGCTCGACTGGGTCGGCATGGACGGCATGGAAATGCCGGTGGCCTTCGACGCGGGGGATGGCGACGTCCGCTCCACGGGAGCGAGGGTGGGAGCCTTCGTCAACCTCAACAAGCCCGAAGCGCGCGGGATCCACATGTCGCGGCTGTACCTCCTGGTCTCGGACGCCCTTTCGGCGGGACCGCTCACGATCGGCGGCATTCGCGAACTCCTGGACTCCTTCCTCGCGTCACACGAGGGGCTGTCGGATCACGCGCGGATCACCATCGGTTTCGAACACCTGGTCCGGCGCAAGTCGCTGCGTAGCGAGAACAGCGGCTGGCGCGCGTATCCGATCACCATCGACGCCACGCTCAGCGGCGACGCGTTCCGCATCGAAATCACCACCGACGTCGTCTACTCGTCGACCTGCCCGGCCTCGGCGGCCCTGTCGCGCCAGCTGATCCAGGACAACTTCGCGAAGACCTTTTCCGCCAGCGAGCCGCTGGACCGCGAGACGATCCTGGCCTGGCTCGGGACGGAGCAGGGCATCGTCGCCACGCCGCACGCGCAACGCAGCACCGCCACCATCCGCGTGCGCCCGGCGGGCGAGGGCGTCTTCCCTCTGATCGGCATGATCGACAATGTGGAATCGGCACTCGGCACGCCGGTGCAGACCGCGGTGAAACGCGCGGATGAACAGGCCTTCGCGTTGGCGAACGGGCAGAACCTCATGTTCTGCGAGGATGCCGCGCGGCGCATCCAGAAAGCGCTGGAAGCCGACGCGAACATCGCCGACTTCCACCTTCGCGTGGCGCACCACGAAAGCCTGCATCCGCACGACGCGGTGGCGTTCGCTTCGAAGGTGCGCTGAGGCCGCTGGCCAGTCTCCCGGCTCCCACCCGGTCGCGATGACCTGGTGGGAGCCGACCTTGTCGGCGATCCCGCGGCAGCGGGCCAGGTTACGGCCAGCACCCATCGCCGCTGAAGCGGCTTCCCACCAACGGCGTCGGGCGAACCAGTTGGGAGCACACCTATGGGAGCCGACCTGTGGGAGCCGACCTTGTCGGCGATCCCGCGGCAGCGGGCCAGGTTACAGGCAGCACCCATCGCCGACAGGGTCGGCTCCCACAGGTCGGCTCCCACCAAAAACACAGCCGCTCAGTGGATGCCCGGCAGCAGTAGCGGGTCGAGGCGCGTTCCGAACCAGTTGAAGCCCCAGTGCAGGTGCGGACCGGTCGCCCGGCCGGTCTTGCCGGCGGCGCCGATCACCTGGCCCTGGCGCACGTGCTGGCCGACCTTCACGTCGATCCGTGACAGGTGCAGGAAATTGGACGACAGGCCGAAACCGTGGTCGAGCAGCACCGTGCCGCCCGTGAGATAGAGGCCCGGCTTGGCGAACGTGATCAAGCCATCGGCCGGAGCCTTCACCGGCGTCCCTTCGGGCACGGCGATGTCCATGCCCGAATGGGGCGCCTTGGGATCGCCGTTGTAGATTCGCTGGTTGCCGAACCGCCCGCTGATGCGTCCGCTGACGGGCCAGACGAACCCGTGCGCGAAGTCCTCGCGGGCATCGTCGCGGTCACGCGCCGCGATCACCTCGGCCTGCTCGCGTTCGATACGGGCCGCGATCTCCGGGGGCGGATTCACTGTTTTCGGCGGGACGCCGTTCACGCGTTCGATCGGCCAGTCACGCGGGTTGACCACGACGCTGCGCCGCGCGCTCCCCAGCGTGACGACGATCGGACCTCGTTCGTCACGGCCGGCACCGAAGACGAAGAGACCGTCGTCGCCCACATGCACCGGTTTCCCTGCCACGGTGACGCGCGTGCCCGGCGTGGCATGCCCGATGACGAGGCCACCTTGCGAGACGGATGCCGGCACGTCCGGCACGGCGGCGACCGCCACGGCGGGAAGGACGAGCGCGGCGAGCATCCCTGCGAAACTTCTCATCGATCGAAGGCGAGACGCTGGCCGCGAACCTCGCCATCCACCTGCTTGCCATCCCACACGCGCTGGCCGTTGACGAAGGTCGCGGCGATGCTGCTGCTGAAGGTCGTGCCTTCGAACGGCGACCAGCCGCACTTGGACAGCACTTCCTCGCGCGTGACCGTGTGCTTGCGCTTCGGATCCACCAGCACGAGGTCGGCCGCATAGCCTTCGCGCAGGAAGCCGCGCTTGTCCACGTCGAACAGCTTGGCCGGCGCGTGGCTGACCGCCTCGACCACACGCTCCAGGGTGAGCTTGCCCTCGAAAACCCGCTCCAGCGCCGCCTGCAGGGCGAACTGGACCAGCGGCAGGCCGGAGGGGGCTTTGTCGTACTTCTGCGCCTTTTCATCGAGCAGGTGTGGTGCATGGTCCGTGGCGAGCACGTCGAGCCGGCCTTCGGCCAGCGCCCGGATGATGGCCTCGCGGTCGGCTTCGTCCTTGATCGCCGGATTGCACTTGATCAGGAAACCCAGGCGTTCGTAGTCCGGTGCCGCGAAGTGCAGGAAGTGCACGCAGGTTTCCGCGGTGATCTTCTTGCCCTCGATCGGACCGGGTTCGAACAGGGCGAGTTCGTCCGCGGTGGAGATGTGCAGCACGTGCAGGCGCGTGCCGTGTTTTTTCGCCAGCGAGATCGCCAGCCGGGTGGACTTGATGCAGGCCTCGCGCGAGCGGATCAGCGGATGTTCACGCGCGGGGATGTCTTCGCCGTAGGTCTCGTGCGCCTTCTCCAGGTTCGCATCGATCATCGGCGTGTCTTCGCAATGCGTGATGATCGGCGTGGGCGCGTCGCGGAAGATGTGATCGAGGGTCTCGGGATTGTCGACGAGCATGTTTCCGGTCGACGCGCCCATGAACACCTTGATGCCGGGTGCGCTCTTCGGATCGAGTGCGCGGATCGCCTCGAGGTTGTCGTTGCTGGCGCCGAGATAGAACGCGTAGTTGACGACCGAGGTTTCCGCCGCGCGGGTGTACTTCGCTTCGAGCGAATCACGGTCCAGGGCCGGGGGCCTCGTGTTGGGCATCTCCATGAAGCTGGTGATGCCGCCGGCGGCGCAGGCCCGGGACTCGCTGGCGATATCCGCCTTCTGCGTGAGTCCCGGCTCGCGGAAATGGACCTGGTCATCGATCATGCCCGGCAGCAGCCATAGGCCGGAGGCGTCGATAACCTCTTCGTCACGATCTTTTTCCAGACTCTGCGCGATGGTCGCGATTTTTCCGTCGCGAAGGCGGACGTCGGCGGTGAAACGCCGGCCTTCGTTGACCAGTTCGGCGTTCTTGATGAGCCAGGCGTCAGTCATGGGTAGATGCTCCTTGGGCGCCGCAGCGGCGCAGGATGAAATGTTCCGGGACGGGGTCGTGGCCGCCTTCGCACAGCGGCTGGCAGCGCAGGATGCGCCAGGCGGCAAGGGTCGTGCCGCGCAACGGGCCGAAGCGCGCTATGGCAACCCGTGCATAATCGGAACAGGATGGATGGAACCGGCATCGGGCCCCCAGCATCGGGCTCAGCCATCGTTTGTACGCAGAGAGCAGGAATAGGAGGAGGCGGGTCACTGTGGATCCGGTGTCGACCGGCGTAGGGCCAATCGACAGTATCCCAGAAGATAGGTTGCTGGGGTAACGCATCTGGGCTATAACACCCCGCCGCCACGGCCACCGAGGTGAAGGAAATGGCGAAAAACGCTCGTAGTTCCACAGCTGCCAAGGGTGCCGCCAAGAAGGGCGGGACCGGTGATGTGAAGGCGACCAGGAAGGACGTGGCCGCGGTGAAGGCGGCCAAGGCGCCGGCGAAGAAGGCTGTCCAGGCCGCGGTCAAGTCCGCGACGAAGACGGCCGCCAAGGCGGCCCCGAAGAAGGCCGCAGCCCCCGCCAGGAAGGCTGCTCCGAAACCGGTGGCGAAGGCCCCGGCCAAGACGTCGGCCGCCAAGGCGGCACCGGCGAAGACCGCCAAGACGGCGGCGCCCAAGGCGACACCGAAGCCCGTGGCGAAGGGGCCGGCGAAGCCCGCTCCCGCCGCGGCGAAGAAAGCGGCGCCTGCCGTGACCAAGACACCGGCGACCAAGACGCCGGCGAAGAAGACCCCCGCAGCGCCCGTGAAGGCCGCGCCCGCCCCGGCGCCCGCGCCTGTGGCGAAGAAAACCGCACCGGCCGCTCCCGCCGCCGCGCCCGAGAAAGGGCGCACGGCATCGGCCGTTGCAGCTGCGACACCGCGGACAGCGTCCGCGGTGGGCAGCACCACCTCATCCAGAAACGAGAAGTCCGCTCAGTCCAGCATGAATAGCACTGCCTCCAATACCGCCGACAACGGCATCACGCGCGAAGACGGCCGCTATGCGCTGCCGGCTTCCACCGTCATCGACCTGCCGAAGGGTTACAAGCCGAACGACGACGAGGAGTACATGAATCCTCGCCAGCTCGCGTATTTCCGCAACAAGCTGAAGGACTGGCGCGAGCAGCTGGTCGAGGAATCGCGCCAGACGATGGACAACCTCCGTGAGGAAGTCCGCGACGTGGGCGACGAAGCCGAGCGTGCCACGCGTGAGACCGAGAACTCGCTCGAACTGCGCACGCGCGACCGCTACCGCAAGCTGATCTCCAAGATCGACAAGGCACTGCGCCGGATCGAGGAAGGCCGCTACGGCTTCTGCGAAGAGACCGACGAGGAAATTGGCGTGGACCGTCTCGACGCCCGCCCGATCGCCACGTTATCGCTCGATGCGCAGGAGCGCCGCGAGCACCTGCAGAAGCAGATGGGCGACTGATCCCTCCCCACTGTTTCGATACGAGACGGCCCCGCTTGCGGGGCCGTCTTGTTTTCCACCCGGGGGATCAGCCTCTGGCCAGCGTGTCCGCCGCGTAGGCCTTCAACTTGGCCAGCATCGCCGCCAGCCCGTTCGAACGGGTGGGGGAGAGGTGCTTGGCCAGGCCGATCTCCTGGATGAAGGATGGCTCGGTGTCGACGATTTCCCGTGCGGAGCGGCCGGAATAGACCCGTAGCACCAGGGCGATGAGGCCGGAGACGATCGCCGAATCGCTGGCAGCGTCGAAGTGCATCCGCGAGGCGTCCCCGGAAGGGATCAGCCAGACCATCGACTGACAACCGTGGACGCGGTTCTCCTCGGTCTTCCGTTCGTCGGGGAAGGGCGGGAGTTGCCGGCCCAGGTCGATCAGGTATTGATAACGCTCGGTCCAGTCACCGAAGAATGCGAATTCCTCCGCGATCGCCGACTGGGCTTCGGTGGCCGTGGCTTCCATCGGTTCGTTCATGCCTTCACCACGCTCCAGCGCGTGCCTTGCGCGCCGTCCTCGATCGCGATGCCCAACGACTTGAGCTGGTCGCGGATGGCGTCCGAGCGGGCGAAATCCTTCGCTGCACGGGCCGCGCGGCGTTCCTCGAGCAAGGCCTCGATGGCGGCCGCGTCGATCGTCTCGCCGGCATTGCCCTGGCGGAACCAGGCCTCCGGTTCCTGCTGAAGCAGGCCGAGCAGGGCGGCGCCTCCGAGCAGGGCGGCCTTGGCCGGACCCCTTGCGGCGCCCGTGGCGCGGCGGGCCGCGTCGGCGAGCTGGGAGATCTCGGCCAGCGCCTGCGGGGTGTTGAGGTCGTCGCAGAGCGTGCTTTCCACCGATGCCGGGACCACCACCTCGCCGGCGTCCACGTCGGCCATGTCGCGCAGCACGCCGTACCAGCCGTCGAGCGTGCGCACGGACTGGGTCATCGCGGCATCGGACCAGTCCAGCGGCTGCCGGTAATGGCCGCGAAGCAGCATAAGGCGCAAGGCTTCGGCAGGATGCTTGCCGAGCAATTCGTGCAACTGGAGCACGTTACCCAGCGACTTGGACATCTTCCGGCCCTCGAACGTGAGCATGCCGTTGTGCAACCAGTAGCGCGCGAAGGTCTTGCCACCGTGCGCGCACACGCTCTGGGCGATCTCGTTCTCGTGGTGCGGGAAGGTGAGATCCACGCCACCGGCATGGATGTCGATCGTCTCGCCCAGGTGCGCCTCGCTCATGGCGGAGCACTCGATGTGCCAGCCGGGGCGGCCCCGGCCCCAGGGGCTGTCCCAGCCGGGCAGGCTGGCGTCGGAGGGCTTCCACAGCACGAAGTCGCCCGGGCTCTTCTTGTAGGGAGCCACTTCGATGCGGGCGCCGGCGAGCAGTTCGTCCGGGTCGCGGCCTGAAAGCGCGCCATAGGCGGAGAACGACTCGACGTGGAAGAGGACGTGCCCCTCCGCCTCGTAGGCGTGGCCCCCGGCGACGAGCCGCTCGATCATCGCGACGATCTGCGGGATGTGTGCCGTGGCGTGGGGTTCGACGTCCGGCGGGGCGACGCCGAGGCGGGCCATGTCGTCCCGGTAGGCCTGGGTATAGCGATCGGTGATCGTCGCGATCGGCACCCCCGCGGCGGCCGCGGCGGCGTTGATCTTGTCGTCCACGTCGGTGATGTTCCGGGCGTAGACCAGGTTCGGGTAATGCCGGCGGAGCAGGCGGGCCAGCACGTCGAAGACCACCGCCGGCCGTGCGTTGCCGATGTGGATGTAGTTGTAGACGGTGGGCCCGCAGACGTACATCGTCACCCGCTGCGGATCGAGCGGTGCGAACGCCTCCATGCGGCGCGACAGGGTGTTGTAGAGCGAGATCGGCATCGTGAATCCATGGACGGGCGCGGCGGGCAGGCCGGTCGGAGATGATAGCAAGCCAGCCAGAACCGGACGCACGCGCGGGGGCGGAATCGGTTGACAGGGTGCGTCGTCATTTCGCCTGCCGGTTCTAAGCGTGGATTCAGCGTGAACTTGCTGAAATGCACGCCAGTAGGCGCTATTCGTGCGCCTGGCTGGAGGTTCTCCTAAATGTCTCGCCTGCTCATCCCCGCGCTCATTCTCGCCCTGTTCGCCACCGGCGTCAGTGCACAGGACGGCCGCTATGTCCCCGGCCCTCCGGGCCCCGGCCCTTCGGCGGGTCCGGACGACAACACCCACTACGGCTGGGCGGACGTCCTGCGCGTCGATCCGGTGTACGGCGTGGCACGCGTGGAAACGCCTCGCCAGGAATGCTACGACCAGCCGGTGGTCCGCCGTGAATCCAGCGGCAGCAGCACCGCCGGCACGATTCTCGGCGCGGTGGTGGGCGGCGTACTCGGCAATACGGTGGGCAAGGGTGACGGCCGCAAGGCCGCCACGGTCGTGGGCGCCGTCGCCGGTGGCGCGGTCGGCAACGGCATCGCCCGCAATGGCGACCGCACCTACGAGAGCACCGAGACGCGCTGCCGGGACGTCAGTACCGTGTCCGAGCAGCGCCGCATCGCCGGCTACGACGTGGAATACCGTTATCGCGGCGAGGTCTACGTCTCCCGCTTGAACTACGACCCGGGCGAGCGCCTGCGTGTCCGCGTTAGCGTGGCCCCGGCGGACTGACCTCCGTCCCCCTTCCACCAAAATGTTCCGCTTATAAAAAGGCCGCGAGCGATCGCGGCCTTTTTGGTTCCGGCTTGGCTTTGGTGGGAGCCGACCCTGTCGGCGATGGGTGCTTGCCCCGAACGGCCCCGCTGCCGCGGGATCGCCGACAAGGTCGGCTTGTGTCTTTCCGAAGGGCTAGGCTTGGAGGTGAGAGCGGAGTGCGGCAAGCCGATGGACGGCAGTGCTGCGAGCACGTGTGGGAGCTAGGGCTGCCGCACTCCCTCCACTACAGCCCGAACAGTTGCTCGAGTCGTACCTCGAATTCACAAGCCGGGGCATGGTGGAGGTGCTCTCACTGCCGATCGTACTCCGGAGTGAAGCCATGAGCATCTTTGTAGGTATCGACGTGGGCAAAGCCACGCTGGACGTGGCCTGCCATCCCCGCGGCCCCGGCGGGCGCTTCGCCAACTCGCCCCAAGGGCACCGCGCGTTGCTTGATGCGCTGGCGCCACAGGCGGTCCAGCACATCGCCATCGAGGCCACGGGCGGTTACGAACGAGGCATTCTCGACGCCTTGGCCCAGGCCGGTTATTGCGTCACGCGCCTGGCCTCGCACCGGGCCACCGCCTACGCACGGGCCCTGGGCCACTTCGCCAAGAGCGATGCCCTGGACGCGCAGGTCCTGGCCCGCATGGCCGCCCATGTGACGCCCCAACCGTATCAAGCGCCCTCGCCCGGGCGAGCGGAACTGGCCGAGTTGCTGCGTTGCCGTCTGCAACTGGTCGGACAGCGCGATGACAACCGCCGCCGCCTGGCGCAGACCCGGCTGGCCGCGGCACGGCATGCCCTGCAGGCCATGATCGAGGCGGCCAAGGTCCAGATCGCCGACCTGGACAAGCGCATCGCCACGGCCACGACGGCGGCGGCGCCCGCGTCACGGTTGCGCGAGGTGCCCGGCGTGGGACCGGTGACGGAAGCGACGTTGCTGGCCTACCTGCCCGAGCTGGGGCGACTGTCGCGACAACAGATCGCGGCGCTGGTCGGTGTCGCGCCGTACGTCGACCAAAGCGGCCGGCGCGACGGGCCTCGACGCGTCCGCGCCGGCCGATGGGTCGTCCGACGTGCGCTCTACATGGCTACCTGGTCCGCCATCCGCGTCAAGGGCAGCGCCCTCGGCGCACGGTATCGCGCCCTACGGGCGCGCGGAAAGCTGGCCAAGGTCGCCCTCGTCGCCTGCATGCGCAGCTTCATCACCGCCATCAACGCCATGGTCCGTGATCAGGTCGGCTGGCGATCTTCCGCACCTTGAGGAGCCAAAGCAAAAAGACAGTTGCTCCCACCAGGCTCGGCCACCGGAGAGGGCCGGGCTTGTTGCGCGCCGCACCAAATCCCGGCATGATCACGGTTCCACCTTTCAAGACCTTGCCGTGTCCCACGCCGTCTACACCGCGATCGTCCTTACCAGCGCCCGTATGGCCGCAGGAATGACCTCGCGTGCTCGTCGACCGTACATCGGACCATTGGCCGGGTAGGCTGTCGCGCGCGTTTCATTCGTATCGACTAAAAAACCCGGCCATGCGCCGGGTTTTTTCGTTTTCGATTCCTCTTTCCTCCACGGCCCTGTGGCCATCGACCGAACTGGATTGCCATGACCGTTCGCCACTTCCTTTCCACCCAGGACTACAGCCGCGCCGAACTCGACGCCCTGCTCGAGCAGGCGGCGGAGTTCAAGCGTTCGCCGCAGGGCCAGCAACTGGCCGGCAAGTCGATCGCGCTGATGTTCTTCAACTCGTCCATGCGCACGCGAACGAGTTTCGAACTGGGTGCCTTCCAGCTCGGCGGCCATGCGGTGGTGCTTTCGCCGGGCAAGGACGCGTGGCCGATCGAGTTCGAGGTCGGCTCGGTGATGGACGGCGATACCGAGGAACACATCGCCGAGGTGGCCCGCGTGCTCTCACGCTACGTGGATCTCATCGGCGTGCGCGCCTTCCCCAAGTTCGTCGACTGGTCGGTGGACCGGCAGGATAAGGTGCTGGCGTCGTTCGCGCAGTACGCGACGGTGCCGGTGATCAACCTCGAGACGATCACGCACCCGTGCCAGGAACTGGCCCATGCGCTGGCGCTCAGGGAGCACCTGGGTGACTTGCAGAACAAGAAATACGTCCTGACCTGGACCTACCATCCGAAGCCGCTGAACACGGCGGTAGCGAATTCGGCTTTGCTGATCGCGACGAAGATGGGCATGGACGTGACCTTGCTGTGCCCGACGCCGGACTATGTGCTCGACGAGCGCTACATGGAATTCGCCAGGAGCAATGCCCGCGATAACGGCGGTTCGCTGCAGGTGTCGCACGACATCGAGGCCGCATATCGCGGCGCCGACGTGATCTACGCGAAGAGCTGGGGCGCCATTCCCTACTTCGGCCGCTGGGACGAAGAGAAGGCGATCCGCGACGCCAACAAGCATTTCATCGTCGACGAGGCCAAGATGGCGTTGACCAACAATGGCCTCTTCAGCCATTGCCTGCCGCTCCGCCGGAACATCAAGGCGACCGATGCGGTGATGGACTCGCCGGCCTGCATCGCCATCGACGAGGCCGAGAATCGCCTGCATGTGCAGAAGGCGGTCATGGCTTCGCTCATTTCACATTCGTCGGGCGTGAAGTCCGGCCTCGGTTTCTGATTCGCCTTTCCCGATCGCCCCTCGTTTTCCTTTCGGAGCCAGCATGTCCAGCAAAGATATCGTCCTCGCCTTCTCGGGCGGCCTCGACACCAGCTTTTGCGTCCCCTACCTGATCGAGCGCGGCTACGCCGTGCACACCGTGTTCGTCGATACCGGTGGTGTCTCGTCCGAGGAACGCGAGTACATCGAGCAGCGCGCGCATGAACTGGGTGCGGCCTCGCACCGCACCGTGGACGCCGCCCAGGCGATATGGGAGAGCTTCGTCACGCCGCTCATCTGGGCCGGCGAGTTCTACCAGGGCCAGTATCCGTTGCTGGTCTCGGACCGCTACCTGATCGTGAAGGCCTCGCTGGAGCGCTGCGATGAACTGGGCACGAAATTCTTCGCGCACGGTTGCACCGGCATGGGCAACGACCAGGTTCGCTTCGACCTGACCGTGAAGGCGCTGGGTGATTACACCATCGTCGCCCCGATCCGCGAGATCCAGCGCGAGCACACCCAGGTTCGCGCTTACGAGCAGAAGTACCTCGAAGACAAGGGCTTCGAAGTGCGTGCGAAGACCAAGCACTACACCATCAACGAGAACGTGCTCGGCGTGACCATCTCGGGCGGTGAGATCGACGCGTGGGAGATCCCGGGCGAAGGTGCCGTGGGCTGGTGCGCGCCGCGTTCCGAATGGCCGTCCGAACCGCTGCGCATCGAACTGGGTTTCGAGAAGGGCACGGCGGTGTCGCTCGATGGCAAGCCGGCATCGGGTCCGGAGATCCTCGGCTTCCTCAACCGTGAACTGGCGAAGTACGGCGTCGGCCGCAGCATGTACACCGGCGATACCAACATCGGCCTGAAGGGCCGCATCGTGTTCGAGGCACCCGCGCTCACGGCGCTGCTGACCGCGCATCGCGCCCTGGAGGAAACGGTGCTGTCCAAGCAGCAGAACCGCTTCAAGCCGGAAATCGGCCGCAAGTGGACCGAGGTGGCTTACGAAGGCTTCTTCAACGATCCCGTCAAGGCCGATCTCGAAGCCTTCCTCGTCTCCACCCAGCGCAAGGTCGACGGCAAGGTGATCATCGAGACCCGTGGCGGCACCGTATACGCGGTGAAGGTGGAGTCGAAGAACATCCTGCAATCCTCCAAGGCGACCTATGCCCAGGCCGCCGACTGGGGCGTGGCCGAAGCCGAGGGCTTCATCAAGCTCTACGGCATGAGCTCCACGCTCTGGGCGGAAGTCGACCGCGCCAACGGAAACTGACCCTCACCCATGGATACGCTCCTCAAGGACACGCTCACCCATCTGCGCGCGCTGGTCGGCTTCGACACGCGCAATCCGCCGCGAACCATCGGCACCGGCGGGATCTTCGATTACCTGCGCGCGAACCTTCCGGGCTTCGACGTGCAGGTGACGGACTTCGGTGCAGGTGCCGTGAATCTCTACGCCGTGCGCGGTACGCCGCGGTACCTGTTCAATGTGCACCTGGACACCGTGCCCGATTCTCCGCACTGGACGGCCAGCCCGTTCGAACTGCGGGTGACGGAAGACCATGCCATCGGCCTCGGTGCGTGCGACATCAAGGGTGCGGCGGCCGCGCTGGTCGCGGTCGCCAATGCCTCGCAGGGCGACATGGCGTTGCTGCTGTCGACCGACGAGGAAGCCAACGACGCCCGTTGCATCGATGGCTTCCTGAAGACGCCACGCGACTACGAGGCGATCATCGTCTCCGAGCCGACCCGGGGCGAAGCCGTGCTGGCGCATCGGGGCATCCATTCCGTGCAGATGCGATTCCAGGGCAGGGCAGGTCACGCCTCCGGCGAGCAGAAGCCTTCGGACAGCGCGTTGCACCAGGCGATCCGCTGGGGAGCCGCCGCGCTGGACCATGTGCAGGCGCAGTCGCACGAACGCTTCGGTGGACTCACCGGCCTGCGCTTCAACATCGGAAAGGTCGAAGGCGGCATCAAGGCCAACGTGATCGCGCCGACGGCGGACGTCCGCTTCGGCTTCCGCCCGTTGCCGTCGATGGATGCCGACCGCCTGCTGGAAACCTTCCGTACCCTCGTCGAACCGCACCCGGTCGAGTATGGCGAAACCTTCCGTGGCGACTCCCTGCCGGCGGGCGACACCGCCACGGCCGAGACGCGCCGCCTGGCCGCGCGCGATCTCGCCGACGAGCTGGGTATCCCGGTGGGCAACGCCGTCGACTTCTGGACCGAGGCCGCGCTGTTCTCGAAGGCCGGCTACACCTCCTTCGTCTATGGCCCCGGCGATATCGCGCAGGCGCACAGCGCCGACGAGTGGGTCGCGCTCGACCAATTGGCTCATTACGCCCAGACCATCCATCGGATCGTGGACAGTGGACTCTAATAAACATACCCGCAGAACCATCGTGCGCCTGCTGTCCTCCATGGGCAGCGCACGCGAGATCCAGCAGTATCTGAAACGCTTCTCGCAGCTGGACGCCGCGCGCTTCGCCGTGGTGAAAGTAGGTGGCGCGGTGCTGCGCGACGAACTGCCCGACCTCACGTCCTCGCTGTCCTTCCTGCAGCAGGTGGGCCTCACGCCCATCGTGTTGCACGGCGCCGGTCCGCAGCTTGACGAGGAACTCTCGGCGGCCGGGATCGAGAAGAAAACCGTGAACGGCCTGCGGGTGACCTCGCCGGAAGCACTGGCGATCGTCCGGCGCGTGTTCCAGGCGCAGAACCTGCGTCTGGTGGAAGCGTTGCAAGAGGCCGACACGCGCGCCACCTCCGTGCCCTCGGGCGTGTTCGCGGCCGACTTCATGGACCAGGAGACCTTCGGCCTCGTCGGCCGCGTGCGCGCCATCAACCTCGCGCCGATCGAGGCCAGCCTGCGTGCCGGCTCGATCCCGGTCATCGCCAGCCTCGGCGAAACCGATTCCGGGCAGATCCTCAACATCAACGCCGACTTCGCCGCGAACGAACTGGTCCGCGTGCTGCAGCCGTACAAGATCGTGTTCCTGACCGGCACGGGTGGCTTGCTCGACGGCGACGGCAACGTCATCGATTCGATCAATCTCTCGACCGAGTACGAGCAGCTGCTCCAGCAGCCGTGGCTTCATTCGGGCATGCGCCTGAAGATCGAACAGATCAAGGATCTCCTCGACGACCTGCCGCTCACCTCGTCGGTCTCGATCACGCGGCCGGCGGAACTGGCCAAGGAGCTGTTCACGCACAAGGGGTCCGGCACGCTCGTGCGCCGCGGCGAGCGGGTGCTTCGCTTCGAGTCGTGGGAGGGCGTCGACCTGGCCCGCATGCGGCAGCTGATCGAGTCCAGCTTCGGCCGCACCCTGGTGGACGATTACTTCGAGCGCACCGATCTCTACCGTCTCTATGTCTCGGAGAACTACCGGGCGGCGATGGTGTTGACCGCGGAGGAAGGGTACGCGTACCTGGATAAGTTCGCGGTGCTCGATGAAGCCCAGGGCGAGGGTCTCGGACGCGCCGTGTGGCAGGTGATGCGCGACGAGAACCCGCGGCTGTTCTGGCGATCGCGCCACGGCAACGTCATCAACCATTTCTATTACGCGGAATCGGACGGCTGCTTCAAGCAAGCCCGCTGGAAGGTGTTCTGGTACGGCCTGGACAATTTCGCCGACATCGAACGTTGCGTCGCGCATTGCGCGACGCGCGAACCCACCCTGCAGGACTGAACGCTCATGGCCAAGAAGACCATCGGCATCGTCGGCGCACGCGGTCATACGGGTGCGGAACTGATCAAGCTCATCGCCAGCCACCCGGGACTGGAACTGGCTTTCGTGTCCTCGCGCGAACTGGACGGCCAGCGTCTGGCCGACCACAGCGAAACTTATGAGGGCGATCTCACGTACGGCAATCTCGATCCCGATGCCGTCGCCGCCGCGCGCGCCGACGTGGTGATCCTGGCCTTGCCGAACGGCAAGGCGGCGCCTTACGTGGAAGCCGTCGACAAGGCGGCCGGGCCAACCGTGATCGTGGATCTCTCGGCCGACTATCGCTTCGACGAACGCTGGTACTACGGTTTGCCCGAGCTATACCGCGATCGCTGGCGTGGCGAGAAGCGCATCAGCAACCCCGGCTGCTACGCCACCGCCATCCAGGTGTCCATCGCGCCGCTCAAGGACCTGCTGGCCGCGCCACCGGTGTCCTTCGGCGTGTCCGGCTATTCCGGCGCGGGCACGACGCCGTCCGATCGTAACGACCCGGAAAAGCTGCGCGACAACCTGATGCCGTACTCGCTCACCGGGCATATGCACGAGAAGGAAGCGAGCCGTCATCTGGGCCTGCCGGTGGAATTCATGCCACACGTCGCCCCGCATTTCCGCGGCCTGACGGTCACCACCAATCTCTATCTGGCCAAGCCGGCCAAGCGCGAGGAGATCGTCCGCCGCTTCGAAGGACGCTTCGAGAAAGAGAAACTGATCCACGTCGTGGACGAGGCCCCGTGGGTGAGCCAGGTGGCGAACAAACATCATCTCGACGTCGGCGGTTTCGCCGTGTCCAACGACGGTCGCCGCGTGGTCGTCGTCGCCACGCTGGATAACCTGTTGAAGGGCGCCGCCACGCAGGCGATGCAGAACGTCAACCGCGCGCTCGGTTTCGATGAACTGACCGCCATTCCGCTGTGAGCCAAAGGAACCCATCATGACCCAGCCGCTCTGGCAGAAATCCGATACCCAGGTCGACGCGCGCATCATGCGCTTCCTCGCCGGTAACGACGTCGTGCTCGATCGCGAATTCTTCCTGCACGACATCACGGCTAGCAAGGCGCACGTGGAAGGCCTCGCCAACATCGGCGTGGTTTCCATGCAGGAGCGCGATGCGCTGCTGCGGGAGCTCGATATCCTCGCGGCAGACTTTTCGGCGGGGGCCTTCGTCCTCGACGAGCGTTTCGAGGATGGCCATTCGGCCATCGAGGCGCGGCTGACCGAACGCCTCGGCGACGCGGGGCGGCGCGTGCACACCGGACGCAGCCGCAACGACCAGATCCTGGTCGCCACGCGCCTGTGGCTCAAGGAGAAACTGGCGACGCTGGAAGCGCTCTGCCGCCGCGTCGCCGGCGTCTGCCTCGACCGTGCGGCTGGCGAACCGCTGCCGATGCCGGGGTATACGCATATCCAGCGGGCCGTGGTTTCCTCTACCGGCATGTGGTTCGCCGCGTTCGCCGAAGCCTTCATCGACAACACGCTGCGGGCCCGCCAGGCTTCCGAGTTGATCGACGCCAATCCGCTCGGCACGGCCGCGGGTTACGGCGTGAACGTCGCGCTCGACCGTGCGCACACGACGGCGGCGCTCGGTTTCAGCCGCATGCAGGTGTCGCCGATCTACGCGCAGCTGTCGCGCGGGAAGTTCGAGATGGCGGCATTGGAGGCCGTCGGCACCGCGCTGCTCGACACCCGGCGGCTCGCCTGGGACCTCTCGCTCTTCACCACCGCGGAATTCGATTTCGTGAAACTGCCGACGGAATACACGACCGGTTCGTCGATCATGCCGAACAAGCGCAATCCGGATGTCGTGGAATTGTTGCGCGCCAGCTACGCCAGCGTGGCCGCGGCGCGCACCGAGATCGAGCAGTTGTTGTCGTTGCCCTCGGGCTATCAGCGTGACCTGCAGCTTTCGAAGGGCTCGCTGTTCCACGGGTTCTCGATGGGCCTGGGCGCGCTCGAGCTGCTGCCGGACATGCTTGCCCGCTTCGAGTGGAAGGCGGACAGGATGCGCGCGGCGATCGAGCCGGCGATGTACGCCACCGACGTGGCGATCAAGCAGGCGGTAGCCGGCGTGCCGTTCCGCGACGCGTACCGCGCCGCGGCGGAAACCGCGGCTTCGGCAGGGGAAGGGCGTACACCGGAATCGAGCCTCGCGGCGCGGACCTCTCCGGGGGCGGGCAACGGTTTGATGCTGGATACCTTGCGGGCGCGGTTGGCAGCCTTGGCCGGCTGACGCCGCCCATCGCCGACAGGGTCGGCTCCCACCAGGCTGCGGTAGCGGGATGGCTCGGTGGGAGCCGACCCTGTCGGCGATAACGAGGGTGCGAATCATGACCAGGTCGACCGGCTTCACCGAACAATCGCTGCCTCCCTGGCGCCGCGCCGTCCTAAAGGTCGGCAGCAGCCTGTTGACCGCGCCCGGTGGCGCGCTCACGGGCATCCATGCCGAGGCGCTGGCGGCGTTCGTCACCCGCAGCCGCGAGGCCGGCCGTGAAGTCGTCATCGTCTCTTCCGGCGCGGTGGCGGCGGGCCGTGGCCTCGCCGCGCCCGAACGCGGTGCGGGACTGGCCGGAAGGCAGGCGTTGGCCGCGCTGGGCCAGACGCGGCTGATCGCGCTCTGGCAAGGATTCTTCGTCGACCCCGTCGCCCAGGTCCTGCTCACCCACGACGACCTGCGCAACCGCCGTCGCTACCTCAACGCACGCTCCACGTTGCGGGAGCTCCTCGCCCTCGGCACGATCCCGGTCATCAACGAGAACGACACCGTCGCCGTCGACGAGCTCAAGCTCGGCGACAACGACAACCTCGCCGCCATCGTCGCCGCGCTCGTCGACGCCGACCTCTTGCTGGTCGCTTCCGACATCGGCGGCTTGTACACGGCCAATCCCCGCACCGATCCGGACGCGCGGGCTGTCGACGACGTCGCCGAGGTCACGCCCGGCCACATGGCCAGCGCGGGTGGCGCGGGCAGTGCGGCGGGTACCGGAGGCATGCGGACGAAGCTGGAGGCGGCGATCAAGGCAGCGGCGGCCGGTATCGAGACCATCCTGTTCGATGGCCGCGATGCCGCCTGCGTGGGCCGCCTGGCCTCGGGCGTGCTCACGGGGACACGCCTGCGCGCGCCACGGAGCCGCCTTGCCGCGCGCAAATACTGGCTGCGGCATACCCCTGCCGGAGGCCGCATCGTCGTGGATGAGGGAGCGGCGGATGCGCTTCGCTCGCGCGGTGCGTCGTTGTTGCCGGGCGGTGTCGTCGGCGCCGAAGGCGAGTTCGCGCGAGGCGACGTCGTCGAGATCGGTGACGGCCACACCGTGTTCGCGCGAGGCGTCTCGCAATATGCCGCCGGCGATGTCCGCCGCATCGCCCGGCGCCATACGCGGGAGATCGATGGTGTGCTCGGCTACAGTTACGGCGAGAGCGTCGTGCACCGCGACGATCTCGTCGTCTTTCCCGAATGAGCGAGGTCGCCATGCCATCCTCCCTGCGTGAACGCGCCATCGCCTGCCGGGACGCCGCCGCCGTGGTGGCCGGCCTGGACACGGTGGCGAAGCGGCGCCTGCTCCACCGCATGGCCGATGCGTTGGCCGCCGACGCGGCCGCCGTCATCGCGGCGAATCGACGCGACATGGATGCGGCGGTGGCCAACGCGACGAGCGGCGCGATGCTCGATCGCCTGCGTCTGGACGAAGACCGTGTCGATGCCATCGTCGGCGCCATCCGCGAGGTGGCCACGTTGCCCGATCCCGTCGGGGTGATCACCCGTCGCGAAACGCGGCCCAATGGCATCGTCGTCGAACGCGAGCGCATCCCGTTGGGCGTGATCGCCATGATCTACGAAGCCCGCCCCAACGTCACCGCCGATGCCGCCGCCCTGTGCCTCATGGCGGGCAACGCGGTGATCCTGCGGGGCGGATCGGATGCCATGCATTCGAACGTGGCGATCGCCAGGGCCTTGTGCCGCGCGTTGCGCGAGGAAGGCATACCCGAATCCGCGTTGACGCTGCTGGACGACCCGCGCCGCGAAACGATGGTGGAACTCCTCCAACTTACCGATATCATCGACCTGGCCATTCCGCGCGGTGGCGAAGGGTTGATCCGCTTCGTCGCCGAGCATGCCCGCGTGCCCGTCATCAAGCACTACAAGGGTGTCTGCCATCTCTACGTCGACGTGGATGCCGACCAGGAGCTCGCGTTGCGCCTGCTCCTGGACGGAAAGACGACTCGTCCGGGCGTATGCAACGCGCTGGAGACGATGCTGGTTCATCGCGATGTCGCCGCGACCTTCCTGCCGCGCGCCATCGCACGCTTGCGTGAGCGCGGTGTCGACGTGCGGGGCGACGACGGTGTCCGCGCCGTGGTAGCCGATGTCGCCGCCGCCGGTGAAGACGACTACGCCGCCGAATTCCTCGACCTGATCATCGCCGTCCGTGTCGTCGATGGCGTGGAGCAGGCGATCGCGCATATCCGTCGCTACGGCTCCGACCACACCGAGGTCATCGCGACACGCGACCAGGCCACAGCGGAACGCTTCGTGCATTCGCTCCGCTCGGCGGTCGTCATGGTCAACGCGTCTTCGCGCTTCAGTGACGGTGGTGAACTCGGTCTCGGGACGGAGATCGGTATCTCCACCACGCGTTTGCACGCCTATGGCCCGATGGGCGCCGAGTCGCTAACCGTAGAGCGATTCGTGGTGCGCGGGGAAGGGCAGGTGAGGCATCCCTCGTCGTTGCAGTGATGGCCGGCGCTTCGTGCTATGGTGGGAGCCGACCCTGTCGGCGATGGGTGCGTGCCGCAACCTGGCCCGCTGCTGCGGAATCGCCGACAGGGTCGGCTCCCACCCACTCCTCTCGACGCGATCAACGCAGTCGCCCGAGCTCCGCGCCGATGCGTTCGGACACATCCATCATCGCGTACCACGCGCGCTCGATCGCGTCCGCCAGCGCATCGCGGTCCAATGCCACTGTTTCCGCGCGCCCACCTTCATCGGGCGTGTATTCGATCAATACGCGCTGGCCATCGATCCATGCCTGTTCCCCCGCGAGGAACAAGGGGTCCTCGAAGCTGCCCATGCCGGGCTCCAACGGCATGGCGAACGCCGTGCGCGTATCGCGCGGAGCGCCGCGCAGGAGTGCCATGGCGCGTGGGAATGAGCCATCCTCATCGTCCAGTTCCAGGTTGACACGGTCGAGCCGCGGGCCTGCGAACAGCTCCACCGATCCCATGAAGATGGCATGCGTGGCATAGCCGTCCAGGCGCACGCGCGGCTGCTTCAGGACCTCGCGAAGCGCGGCGACATAGCGATCGCACGTTTCCGGATGTTCGCGCAGCCAATGGCTGCTGACGTCGTCGATAGCTGTTTCATAGCCATTGGCCTTCGCCTTGATGCCGGGGTGGCTGAGACCGGCCGGGCGTTCCGGCAGGGACACGGGAAGGCCGCCGGCCTTCAGTCCGAGCAGGACCCGGCCCGGCACGACACGCAGCCAGTGCGTGACGCCCTGTACAGCGAAACCAGGGCCGCGTTCGCTGTACGGCGAAGGATAGACATCGCGTTCGCTCATGCCTGCGACCGCCATGCTTCGATGGCTTCCATGGCCCCGAGGCAATCGCTGTAGCGGTTGTAGAGTGGGGTGGGCGAGAGGCGGATGACGTCGGGCTCGCGCCAGTCGCCGATGACGCCCTGCCGCTCGAGATACTCGAACAACGAACGTCCGGCGTCGCGTCCTTCGCGTACGCGCACCGACAATTGCGCACCGCGCTGCGCCGGGTCGTCGGGAGTGACGATGTCCAGCGTGTCGCCGAGACGCGCGCGGATCAGCCAGTCGAGGTACGCGGTGAGCCGCCGGCTTTTTTCGACCAGGCGCGGCATGCCCGCACGGCCGAACACCTCCAGCGAAGCGCGCAGCGGCGCCAGCGCCAGGATCGGCGGGTTGGACAACTGCCATCCATCGGCGCCCGGTGTGGGAACGAATCGCGGGCCCATCTTGAAGCGCGTGTGCTTATCGTGACCCCACCAGCCGGCGAAGCGCGGCACGTCCGCGTGCGCATGCCGATCGTGGACGAAGCAGCCGGCGACGGCACCGGGGCCGGCGTTGAGGTATTTGTATGTGCACCACACCGCGAAGTCCGCGCCGCTGTCGTGCAGCGCCAGTGGCAGGTTGCCGGCGGCGTGGGCGAGGTCGAAGCCCACGATGCATCCGTGTGCGTGGCCGAGGCGCACGATGGACGCGAGATCGAAGACTTGCCCCGTGCGGTACTGCACGCCGGGTAGCAGGATCAAGGCGACCCGGTGGCCGTGCGCGGCGATGGCGTGTTCGAGGGCGGCCATCGAAAGCGTGCCGCCTTCGCCGTCGGGCTGGATCTCGATCAGGTCGGTGGCCGGATCGAAGCCATGGAAGCGTACTTGTGATTCGAGGGCGTAGCGGTCGGTGGGGAACGCGCCGGCCTCCATGAGGATGGCCGGCCGTTCGGCCGTGGGACGGTAGAAGCTGACCAGCATGAGGTGCAGGTTCACCCCGAGCGAATTCATCGCCACTACTTCATGCGGTTGCGCGCCGACCACCTCGGCCATCGCGTCGCGCACGTATTCGTGATAGTGCATCCACGGCGATCGTCCGCGGAAATGCGCTTCCACCGCCAGGCCGGACCAGTCCTCGAGTTCGCCCTCGATCGCGGCACGCACCCCCTTCGGTTGCAGGCCGAGCGAGTTGCCGCAGAAGTACAACGTGTCGTGTCCCGCGTGCCGCGGAATATGAAAGTCGGCGCGGAAGCCGCGCAGCGGATCCGCGGCGTCCTGGGCTTCGGCCCATGCGCGCGTCGCTTCGAAAGCAGTCATGAAAGGAGTCCGGCGATCAGGAAGGCATGCGGGCGGCCACGTCGGCGCAGCCCTTGTCGAAGGCCGCGCTGAATTTCGCGTCGCCGGCGGGGCGGATGCAGCGCAACTGGATGGCGTAGCCCTTGCTGTAGAAATAGCGCTCGAAATATTCCAGCTTCACCGTGCCTTCCTTTGCCGTATAGACGTTCTCGGTGGGCGAGCTGGCCTTGCCTGCCGCATATTCGGGCAAGGCGGTGGCGTGGCTGCGCAAGTTGCCGGCGAACTGCTGGAAGCCGTTGAGATTGGGCACCTTCTGCACGGCGATCGAGACGCGGGCCAGTGTCGCGTCGGCGGCGCTGGATCCCGGCACCTGGAACACCTGGGTTTCCTTTTCGCCCTCGGACTGCATGATCGGCACCCAGCCATCGGGCACGGGAAAGCGGATGTCGCCCCCGGCCATGGAGACGTCGGTCGCGCCGAGGGCGGGGCTTGCCAGAACGGCGGCGATCAGGAGGGCACGCAAAGGGCGGTTCACGATGAGGGGTCCCTGGAATGGCGGCGCGGCCGCGTTAACAGCGGCATTCTGGCACAGCGGCCGTGGACGGATGGCGTACGCCGTTGTGCGCCCGGTCACGCCACGGCGGATACCGCCTGGAAGCGCGTCTTGGGCACGCCCAGCCACTCCAGCGCGGTGCCATGGAACAGGCGGGCGCGCGCGGCATCGTCGAGGCCGAGCGCCTCGATGCCGCTGCCTGGTTCCTGCTCGCCCAGCGGGAAGGGATAATCGGTGCCGAGCATCACGCGATCCGTGCCGGCGGCCTGCAGGAGGTAGCGCAGCGCGGCGTCGTCGTGCACGCAGGAATCGAAGTAGAGGCGCGACATGTACTCGCGTGGGTTGCGCGCGTTGTCCGTGGCGACGAGGTCCGGCCGCATGCGGAAACCGTGCTCGATGCGGCCGATGGAATACGGAAAACTCCCGCCGCCGTGGGCCAGCATGATCTTCAGTTCAGGCAGGCGTTCCAGCACGCCGCCGAAGATCAGGGCGCAGGCCGCGCGCGATTGCTCGGCGGGCATGCCGACGAGCCACGGCAGCCAGTACTTGGGCATGGAATCGGTGCCCATCATGTCCCAGGGGTGGACCAGGATCGCCGCGCCGAGATCGGCGGCGGCTTCGAAAAACGGAAAGAGCTCGGGCGCGTCGAGGTTCCATTCGTTACAGTGCGAGCCGATCTGCACGCCCTGCAGGCCCAGCTCGTCGATGCAGCGTTCCAGTTCGCGTATGGCCAGGGCGGGCGACTGCAGGGGCACCGTGCCGATGCCGGCGTAATGGCGGGGATGCGCTTCGCACACGCCGGCCATGGTGTCGTTGAGATGCGTATGCAGCTCGAGCGCCTGATGGCCCTTGGCCCAGTAGCAGAACATCACCGGCACGGTGGAGACGACCTGCACGCCCACGCCGAACCGCGCGTAGTCGGCGATCCGGTGCTCTGCGTCGAAAGCCGAGTCCCACACCTCCCTGAAGAATTTGCCGTCCTTGTAGATCCGGTGGTGACCGCCGGAATGGGTCATCACCGGAAAGCGATCGTCGCCGTGGCGTGCGGCCAGATCGGGCCAGTCACGGGGCAGGATGTGCGCGTGGGTATCGATCTTGAGCATGGCCCGAGTGTAGCGCCGGGGCCATGACGGGGCCTCTCGCGGTGCAGCAAGCGGCGCCGGCGGGCGATGCCCGATGGACGTTGGCCTTTGTGGGAGCCGCTTCAGCGGCGATCAGGCCGGAGCCGTGCTTCGCCGGTTGACCACGTGCGCGATCGTGTCGACGTTGTCGGTGAGGCGGTCCGTCAGGCGGCCGGCGGCCTCGGCCAATTCACGGTCCTTGGCTCGCGACAGCGCCTCCACCAGTGTGCGCTGGTGTTCGCGCAGGCCAGGCGGCGTGGCGATGGGCTCCGCCCGCGTCAGCGCCCCGGCCTGCGCGCGCAAGGCCACCGAGGCTTCGCGAATGAAGGGCCCGACATGCGCCCAGGCTTCCGGGACGTCGTCGGCATCGATCAGCGACTCGAGGCTCATCGCCGTCCGCGCGAGCCGGTTGCCGTTCGCGTAGAGCGTTTCCGCCAGTTCGAGCAGCACCGCCGGCGTGCCGGGTTCGGCGCGCATGCGGTCCAGCGACGCCTGCGCGTTGGTGCGCGCGGTGCGCGTGCCCATGCGCACTTCGTGACGGGTGCCGCGGTCGGCGGGCTCGACAAGCGCATCGAGGTACTCCGCGTAGGCGCAGAGCATTTCCGAAAGGGCGCTTCGCGCGCGATGCCGCTCCCACGACGGCCAGAGCACATAGGCGATCAGGGCCAGCCCGCTGCCCAACGCCGTGTTGAGCACGCGGTCGGACATGGCCGAGAACGGATCCACGCCTTCGAACGACAGCAGCACGACCACGGTGCCGGTCAGCGCGGCGACGGCGATGCCGTAGTGGGCACCGGCGAGATAACGGAAGGCGACGCAGAGCACGCCCATCACCGCGATGTGCGCCCAGGCGACGTCCGGGGTGAGGCGAAGCACCAGTGTGGTGAGCATGAGGCCGAGCACGGTGCCGACGACGCGCAGCAAACCGAAATTGAAGGTGGCCGCGAAGTCGGGACGGAGCACGATGGCGGCCGTCATCGGCAGCCAGTAGCCATGCGGCAAACCGTAATAGCGCGATACCGCGAAGGCGAGGGTGAGGACGACCGCGCAACGCACCGCATGGCGGAAGGCGACCGACCCTGGTGTGAGGTTGGCGCGCAGGGTGGCCAGTGCCGAGGCACTGCGCAGGGTCTCCGGCAACGCCGTCTCCGCCCGCTGCGCGCGCTCCTCGCCGCGTGAACCGGCCCAGTTGGTGTTGCGCACCACGGCGGCGAGCTGTCCCGAAAGCGCCTGGATGTGGACGCCGAGGCCCATGCCGGTGGAGCCGGCAAGCAGGGCCCGCTCGCTCGCTTGCAAGGTGGCCAGCGCGCGCTCCGCGCGTTGTGGTGGCTCGGCGGCATCGAGCGCGTCGGCGGTCGCGGCGAGCACGCGCGCCGCGTCGTTGCGGAACATTTCGCCCATGCCGTCGCGGCGCGTCTCGAGTTCCGCCATGGCGATAAGCTCGAGGCGGATGCGTTCGGCCAGCTCGAGCAGCACGCGGAAGGCTTCCATCGCGCGGCCGCGCGCATGGTGGCGGCCGAGGAGGGTGCTTTGCAGCGCGTTCATGGCATCGGTGAGGCCGGGTGCCTCGCCATCCTTCTGTGGCTTGCGCGCGAGGTCGGCGAGGCCCCGGTAGACCGTGGCCAGGGCGAGCCGTTCGGGACGGTAGCGTTGCAGCGGCCACGCGGCGATCGAGAACACCGCCAGCAACATGCCACCGGCGAAGATGAGGCTGCCCCCCGCCATCGATCCGTAGAGATCCTTCGGCGTCGCCGCGGTGATCACGAGCAGCAGCATGCTCGTCATGCCCACGCGGGCGATATCCGGGCCGAACACGACCAGCAGGCCGCCGAAGAACCCGCACACCGCGCAGGCGACGCACATCGGCAGGATCCAGTCGCCGATGAGGAAGCCGACCAGCGAAGCGGCACCGGCCGCCAGCGCGGCGAGGAAAAGGCGGCTCAGGCGCTGCTGGTACGGGCCCGGCTGGTCCGAAAACATCGTATCGAGGGCCCCGGCGGCGATACCGGTGCCTACCTGCGGATAACCCAGCCACATGCCGAGCGCCATCGGCAACACCACCGCCGCGGTGTTGCGCAGCGCGACCCTCAGCGGAACGTCGGGTCGCTTCGTGCGGATCAGCGTATCGATGACGCTGGCGCGGAGCGAATAACCGTTGCTCATGGCGTATGCGGAAGACGGGCGGCGCGGGACGGAGTCGCGCTATCGCGATTCCGTCCCGCCACGATCACGAGGCGCGCCCCGCGAACTCCCCGGTGAGGGTGTTCACGGTGACCTTCTCGCCGGTGGTGATGTACTCGGGCACCTGCACTTCGATGCCGGTTTGCAAGGTGGCCGGCTTCGTCCGCTTCGTGGCGCTGGCGCCCTTGAGCTCCGGCGCGGTGTCCGTGACGGCGAGAACGACCGAGGTGGGGACCTGGAGGCCGACCGGCGCATCGTCGATCACCTGCACGTAGTATCCCTCGAGGTCTTCCACGACGTAGCCGGCGTTGTCGCCGACCACCTCGGGCCCCAGTACGTACTGGGTATAGTCCTCGTCGTCCATGAAGACGAACGCGTCGCCGTCCATGTACGAAAACTTCGCCGCGCGCCGGCTCAGTTCGACTTCCTTCAGGTCGTCGTCGGCGCGCAGGCTGAGGTCGAACTTGCGGTTGCCCGGGATCGAATACAGCGTGAAGCGAAACGTGACGTTGCCGCCACGCGCGGTGGGCGCGCTACGTTCGATGTCGCGGACCTGGTACACGGTGCCGTCGTTCTCGACGACGTTACCCTTCTTTACTTCGGATGCTTTCATGTCGTTCGACTTGGAGTGGGTTATTTCGGAGCGAGACGCACGGCGCCGTCGAGGCGGATGGTCTCGCCGTTGATGTAGCGGCTGGTGAGGATGAAAGCGACGGTGTCGGCGAACTCCCCGGGCTTGCCCAGGCGCGAGGGGAAGGGAATCGACGCGGACAACGATTCCTGCACCTGAGGCGGCATGCCGTCGACCATCGGCGTCCAGAAGATGCCGGGGGCGATCGTGTTGACGCGAATGCCGAAGCGCGACAGTTCGCGTGCCATCGGCAGGGTCATGCCGACCACGCCTCCCTTGGAGGCCGAATAGGCGGCCTGGCCGATCTGTCCTTCGTACGCGGCGACGGAGGCCGTGTTGACGATCACGCCGCGTTCGCCGTCTTCGCCCGCGGCATTGGACTGCATGAACTGGGCGGCTGCCTTGGCGACGTTGAAACTGCCCACGAGGTTGACCATCACGGTGCCCGTGAACGTGGACAAGGGCATCGGCCCTTCCTTGCCAAGCACACGCCCCGCACCGAGGATGCCTGCGCAGTTCACCACGACGTTCAGGCCGCCCATCGCTTCACGCGCGGCGGCGACGTTCGTGGCGACGCCTTCCTCGGAGGTGACGTCGGTGCGCTGGAAGGTGGCGTTCGCACCGAGCGCGGCGATCGCGGCCTGGCCCTTTTCCTCGTTGACATCGAAAAGCGCGACCTTCGCGCCGGCGGCGATGAGGCGTTGGGCGACGGCGTGACCCAGACCGGATACGCCGCCGGTGATGACGGCCCTGACCTGTTCGAGTTGCATGAAAGCTCCGCTGGTGCGACTGGCAAAGAGGCACATCTTAGCCGAGGGCACGAAGGTTGGCGTTGTGCGGCGGCACATGCGGCCGCACCTGCCTGGAAGGGCCTCAAGACCGGGCCAGGAGTGCCTTCAGCTCGTCCGATGCGGCCAGGCTGGCGAAGGGGACGACCGCCGGCGGCGGCGTGGCGGGTTCGGAAAGGAACAGGTTCCACACGCCCACGTCCCACCATCGGCCGAGCTTGTAGCCCGCCTTTGGCCAGACGCCGGCAGGCGCGAAACCCATCGACTCGTGCATCGCCACGCTGGTGTCGCCGGGAAGGGTGATCACACCCACGGCCTGGTTGATGCCCTGCAGGTGCATCGCGCCTAGCAACGCACCGTAGAGGCGGCGGGCGATGCCACGGCGGCGGGCCTTTTCGTGCACGTAGATGGAGGTCTCGGCGATCCAGTCGTACGCGGCGCGTTCGCGGAAGCGACCGGCGTAGGCATAGGCGAGCACCTCGCCGTTTTCTTCCCAGACCAGCCAGGGATGGTGGGCGAGCTTGCCGCGAATCCGCCCACGCATGGCTTCCTCACCGGGCAGCTCGGTCTCGAAGGTGATCGCACTGCTTTCGACGACCGGCGCATAGATGGCATGGCACGCGGCGGCGTCCGCATCGGCGGCGATACGGATCACAGCGGCTTCTCCATGAAAACACTGGAGGGTTGGGCGCCGTGCTCTCCGAATGGCCGGCAACGGCGATACCCCGAACGTTCGTACAGTTCGATGGATTCGGTCTGGGCCGTGCCGGTCTCCAGCTTCACCATGGTTCCGCCGTTGGCGCGCACCTGTTGTTCGAGTGCCTCGAGCATCTGCTTGCCCAGGCCCATGCCGCGGCAGGCCGGCAGCACGTACATGTATTTCAACTCGACGTAGTCGCCGTGGTCGACGCCCGCGCCACAGGCCAGCGGAATGCCGTCGACGCGAGCGGTCATGAAAGTGGTGTGCGGCTGGCGCAGGCTTTCCACGCTTGCCGCCGGCGGCGGGAGGTGCCGGTCGAGGTCGGAGAGGTAGCCGTGCAGCTGCTCGATCAGCGGAAGCACGTCCTCGCGGCCCGGGTCGTCGATGGCGAAGACCAGCGACGGCGGAGTCGGCGCGACGATGAGGTCGCCGTCGTTGAGGTTGCGCAGGAAAAAGCGGTCGCAGCTGAAATGGCCGGTGCCGCCCATGGGGGCGTCGATGCGAGTGAAACCATGGCGGAGATAGAGCGTCTGCGCGGCATCCATGCCTGTGAGTGTCTCGAGGTAGCAGCGCGAGAACCCGGCGCGGCGCGCGGCGTCCAGGCAACGGCGGATCAGCTGCGACGCGGCGCCCGTTCCGCGCGCTTCGCGCAGGAAATACATCTTGCGCAGTTCGCACGTCTCGGCATCGCCGCCCTCCAGTGGGGCGATGCCACCGCCACCGATCGCGTGCCCTTCTTTCTCGACCACGAAATAGGCGGTTCGCGGCTGCGAATACGCGGCCGACATGCGATCCACTTCGGCATCGTGAATGGCGAAACCGGGCCCGTCGGCGCCGAATTCAGGCATGACGGTACGAATGACGGCGGCGATGTCGGCATCGTCGCGCGGCTCGATGGGGCGGATGAGGTAGTCGGCGGGCATGGATGGATGCTGCCATGAAACACGGTCTGGTGGCAGCCGCTCCGGCGGCGGTGAACCGGCGAAGCGATGGCATGTCGCGGGCGTTCAGGCCGTGCGCGCCCGCGTGACGCGGCTGGCGGTTTCCTTGCCCAACTGTCCGGCCAACCAGGCTCCCGTCTCGACCAGCTTGTCGAGGTCGATCCCCGTCGTCATGCCCATGCCGTGGAGCATGTACGCCACGTCTTCGCTGGCGACGTTTCCCGTGGCTCCCTTCGCATAGGGGCAGCCGCCCGTGCCGGAGACGGCGCTGTCGACCACACGGACGCCCTCGTCGAGGCAGGCGAGGATATTGGCCAACGCCTGGCCGTAGGTGTCATGGAAATGGACGGCCAGGGCGGACATCGGGACCTCGCGGGCGACGGCCCGCAGCATGTCGCGGGCCTTCACCGGCGTACCCACGCCGATCGTGTCGCCGAGGGAGACTTCATGGCAACCCAGTTCATGGAGCCGGCGCGCGACGCGGACCACGTCGGCCACGGGCACCTCGCCCTGGTAAGGGCAACCAAGCACGGTGGAGACATAGCCGCGGACGGCCACGCCGTCCGCTCGCGCGCGTTCGAGCACGGGCACGAAACGGTCGATGGATTCGTCGATCGACGCGTTGATGTTGGCGCGGTTGAAGGCCTCGGACGCCGCGGTGAACACGGCGATTTCGGTGGCGCCCACGTCGCGCGCGCGTTCGTAGCCCTGCAGGTTCGGCACGAGCACGGGATAGGCCACGCCCGGTGTCTTGCGAATGCCGCGAAACACCTCTTCCGCGTCGGCCAGTTGGGGGACCCACTTCGGACTGACGAAACTGGTGGCCTCGATGGTGGCCAGGCCCGTGGCGGAGAGGCGGTCGATCAGTTCGATCTTCACCGCCGCGGGCAACAGGGTTTTCTCGTTCTGCAACCCGTCGCGCGGACCGACTTCGACGAGGCGGACATGGTTCGAAGCGTTCATGCGGATTCCTGCGGGGCCGTTTCCGCGAAGCGGACGAGGATCGCATCGGCGTCCACGAAATCGCCTTGCGCCGCGGATATCGACTCGATGGTGCCGGCACGCGGCGCCTTCAAGGCCAGTTCCATCTTCATCGCTTCCATCACCAGCAACTCCTGGCCTTCCTCGACCGCTTCGCCCGGCGACACGCGGACCAGGACGATACGCCCCGGCATGGGCGCGACGAGCTGGCGGGCACCGGCGGCGGCCTCGCCGAACCATGCGTATGCCGGCGCGCGTTCGAATGTCCACCGGTGTCCCGCTTCGTCGTGCAAGCGCACGCGCTGTCCTTCGATGGACAAGGGAACGCGCCGCGCACGGTCGTCGAACCGCGCGGACAGGATGCCGTCCGCCATGCGGGCGCCTGCCACGATGCACGAGCTATCGCCGTGGTGGAGGACATAGTCGCCGTCGTGGCCATGCGCGTCGATCTCGTGGCGGACATCGCCTTCCATCAAGGCGACCACGCGCTTCCCGGGGTGACCCAGGCGCCACGCATCGGCGCTGGCCCACGGTGAGTGAGGATCGCCGGCGGCCGCGGCCGGCGTCGCTTCGTCGGTGAGCAGCACGGCCGTGGCCGCGGCGAAGCGGCCGAGATCGCCCGCCTGCGCCCTGCCCACGAGGAATTCATCGAGATGGCGATCGAGGTAGCCCGTGTCGATGCGTCCTTCCACCACCGCGGGGTGGCGGGCAAGGCGCTCGAGGAAGGCCACGTTGGATTTCGGCCCGACGATCTCCGTCCGCGCCAGCGCTTCACGCAGGCGCTCGAGTGCCTGCGCGCGGTCGCGGTCGTGGACGATGAGCTTGGCGATCATGGGGTCGTAGAAGATCGTCACCGTGTCGCCCGCGACCACGCCGCCGTCGAGCCGCACGTGCCTCGACGGTTCGGGCAAGCTCAGCGCGAGCAGGCGGCCGGAACCCGGCAGGAAATTCGCTTCCGGATCCTCGGCGTACAGGCGCACCTCGATCGCGTGGCCGCTGGCGCGGACATCCTCCTGGCGCAGCGGCAAGGCCTCGCCGTAGGCCACGCGGAGCTGCCATTCGACGAGGTCGACGCCGAGGGTCTCCTCGGTGACCGGATGCTCCACTTGCAGGCGCGTATTCATTTCCATGAAGAAGAATTCGCCATCCTGGCCGACGATGAATTCGACCGTGCCCGCACCCACGTAATCGACCGCGCGCGCGGCGGCGACGGCCGCCGCTCCCATGCGTGCGCGGCGCTCGCCATCGAGGAAGGGCGAAGGCGTTTCCTCCAGGACTTTCTGGTAGCGGCGCTGCGCGGAACATTCGCGTTCGTTGAGGTGGATGATGTTGCCGTGAGTGTCGCCGAACACCTGGAATTCGATGTGCCGCGGGTGTTCCACGTAACGCTCGAGGATCACGCGCGTGTCGCCGAAGGCGTTCGCCGCTTCGCGTTGCGCTGAGGCGAGGGCTTCGGCGAAGCCGGCCGCGTCGCGCACGATGCGCATGCCCTTGCCACCGCCCCCCGCGGCGGCCTTGATCATCAGCGGGAAGCCTGTCTTCGCGGCTTCGGCGGCCAGGTGCGCCGGGTCCTGGTCCTCCCCGTGATAACCCGGCACCAGCGGCACGGCGTGCTTCTCCATCAGCGCCTTGGCGGCGGCCTTGGAACCCATGGCATCGATGCTTTCCGGACGCGGGCCGATGAAGGCGATGCCGGCCCCGGCACAGGCCCGGGCGAAATCCGTGTTTTCGGAGAGGAAGCCGTAACCGGGATGGATGGCCTGTGCGCCGCTGCGGCGAGCCACCTCCAGGATCGCCTCGCCGCGCAGGTAGGATTCGGCGGGGCGCGGTCCACCGATGGGCCACGCTTCGTCAGCCAGGCGTACATGCTGGGCGTCGGCATCGGCCGTGGAGTACACGGCGACGGTGCGGATGCCGAGGCGGCGGCAGGTCCGGATCACGCGGCAGGCGATCTCGCCACGATTGGCGATCAGAATGCAGTCGAACATGCGGCTCCCATCAGGATCTCGCCAGGGGTGGGAAAAGCGGGAAAGCTAGCAGATCGCGGCGTCGCGGCGGGTTGCGCCGCAGCATCCGGACCTCTTCGATTTGCAGTACGCGGACGGGTCGCCTAGCCTTGGAGGTCCCGGAGGGCATCCACGTCTTCCCTCATCCCCTCCAGAGCGAGAATTTTCATGCAGATCGCCAATCGACACGCCGTTTCCTTTCATTACACGCTGACCGATGACCAGGGCAACGTCATCGACAGTTCGGACGGGCGTGAGCCGCTGGCCTATATCCATGGTGAAGGCCATATCGTGCCGGGGCTGGAAAAGGCGCTGGAAGGCCGTTCGGCCGGCGATCAGTTCAAGGTGGACGTCGCTCCCGAGGAAGGTTACGGCCCGCGTCACGCCGAACTGATCCAGGTGGTGCCGCGCGCCGCGTTCCAGGGGGTCGAAGACCTCCAGCCGGGCATGCAGTTCCAGGGTCGCAACGACCAGGGCAGCATCAACGTGACCGTGAGCAAGATCGAAGGCGACAACGTCACCGTCGACGGCAACCATCCGCTGGCCGGCCAGACGCTGCACTTCGCGGTCGAGATCACCAACGTGCGCGAAGCCACCGACGAAGAACTGTCGCACGGCCACGTGCACGGCGAAGGCGGCCACCACCACTGATCGCCTTGCCTGCCCTGTGGGACGCATCCCACAGGGCAGGAGTCAATACCAATCCAGCAGCGATACACCCAGGCCCAGGTACGTGGCCCGGTGGTTGTAATCGATCAGGCTTTCGCCGTAGCCGTTGAATATCTCGAGGTAGCCGCGCAGGTTGCCCGCCACGGGAAAGCTCCACGTTCCACGCAGCGACCCGTGCGACCGATCCCCTCCGCGGAACGAATGGCGCGCGGTAAGGCCGAATTCCTGGCGGCCCACCTCGTGCACCACCTGGATCTCGCCGCGGCCCATATAGTCCTGGATGTCGGGATTGTCGTCGTCCTTGCGATCTTCCGGAATGCGCCACCATGGGCGCAGCATGATCGTCCAGCCCTCGCGTTCCAGCCCGATATCCGCGACCACGCGGTTCCAGCTGCGCGAGAGGGGGTCGGCACGTCCATTGGATTGGTGGTTGATGCCGATGCCGGCCAGGCGGCCATTCCATCCCAGGATCTGGTAGTTGGTGTTGAACACCAGCATCGCTTCCGGCTCGTAGTTGGTTTCCCGGAAGGGGCGTGAGTTGTCGGTGTTGTATACCTGCCACCGGGAGGACTGGGTGTAGCCCACCCAGACGTCGCCGTTGTCGTCGAACAGGTTCTCCGCGACCTTGGTCTTCAGACTGATCTGAAACTTGGCCTCGACGCTCTGCAATTCCTGCGGTGTCGACACCGTATGGTCCGGCGCGGGACTGTGCGGCGTGGTGTTCTGCTTGGTCGTACCGAAGAACGGCAGTGCATACGTCGGCTTGTAGCCACGCAGGTTGAACGTGCCGAGCTTGGATTCGGGCGACAGTTCCCATCGGCTGTCGAGCAGCGAGAGTGGCTTGGCCACGCCGCCCGAGTTACGCGTCGCGAGATCGACGCTGATGGACTCACCGCTGCGGTCTTCTTTCTTCTGTGCCTGCGGCAGCTGGTCGCGGCCCACGGCCTTGTCGTAGCAGAGCAGTCGCTGCGAGTCGGTTTCGATCCCCGCGCAGGCGCGGATATCGATGGGGCTGGGGTTCTGCGCGAGGGCGAGACCGGTGTGCAGGCACGCGTAGGCGCCGAGAGCGCCGGCGGCGCGGAATGGCTTCATCTTGGTGTGACTCCCTGCGAGCCGGAATAGCGCCGGCGAGGGAGAAGTGTAGCGGTCGGCGACGTGTGAAGAACGTGCAGCGTCGCGCAGACGGAAGCCACCGCCGGGTTTCCGGCCCGGCGGTGGCTTGAGGGTTCCTACTGTCCGCTGGCTCCGGACTTGCTCACCCAGCGTTGGTATTCAGCCTTCGAGATTCTCCCGTCGCGATTGCTGTCCGCGTACTGGAAGTCGTTGGCCAGCAGTGGATAGGCGGACGCCTGCTGCTCGCTGATCGAGCCCTTTCCTCCGGCAAGTGTGGCGAAATCCGGCGCCGGGCCCGACGGCTTCGCCGGTGCGGGGCCGCTGTTCACCGTGACCTGGCCTTGCGGCGTCGGCATGGTCGTGCCTGAGGTGCCCGCTTCGGCGCCCGGGGCCGCGGGAGCCGGTGGCGGTGCGTTGGTCGCGGGCGGCGGCATGCTCGGGTCGGGCGCCTGCGTGGTCGGCGGCATGCTGTCCGCCGGTGGGGCGGGTGGTACCGCGCCGGGTGGCGGGGGCGGTGGGGGCGTGGCTTCGCCCGGCGGCGGAGGCGGGACTCTTCCAGCCGGCGGGGCGTCCTGGGCGAATGCCGCGCCTGCCAGCAGCAGCGATGCGCCGAAAGCGACGGCGCGAACTTGCTTCTTCATCGAAAGCCTCCTTTCGTGAGCGTGGGTGGGACACACCGCCGCGCATCGGCGCACGGTGACATTGCCCACGCTAGCAAGGAACGATTTAATGGCTGCCCAACTGCGATAAGGCCTCCACCGTGTCGTCACGCGTATCCGACGGTGCCTCCACGGCCCCCGTGCTTCGTCTTTCCTCCCGGTCCGCGCAACTGCTGCACCTGGCGGCGCAGGGATTGTTGAAGCGTCGCACGCGCAAGGCGCGCAAGTCCGACATCACGCCGACGATCTCGCGGATGGCCTTGCTGCAGATCGATACGATCAACGTGGTCGCGCGCAGTCCTTACATGACCTTGTTCTCGCGACTTGGCGCATATCGCAACGAATGGCTCGACGAAGCGTTGGCGGAGGGACTCATCGCCGAATGCTGGGCACATGAAGCCTGCTTCGTCCCTTCCAGCGAGTACCGGTACCACCGGGATTACCGGACAGGTCGCGCAGGTCATTGGGCACACAAGATCGCCGAGCGCACGCACGCCGAAGCCCGGGCCGATATGGACGCGCTGCTTGAGCGTATCCGGCGCGAAGGTCCGTTGCGGGCCGCCGATTTCGAGCGCGACGCCCCGGCGGCTAAGGGCTGGTGGGGCTGGAAGCCCGAGAAGCGCTGGCTGGAGGCCTGGTTCGCGCTCGGCAGGTTGATGGTCACGCGACGTGAGCGCTTCCAGCGCGTTTACGATCTGGCCGAACGGGTCACCGCCCGTTGGGCCGAGCCGCCGCCCGCGGGCGTCATGGACGAGGCGGCGGTGCGCCGGCATTTCATCGCCGAGAGCGTGCGCGCGCTGGGTATCGCGAAAGCGCGCTGGCTTGCGGATTATTTCCGTCTCCGGCCGCGCGTCACCGACGACGAACTGGCACCGATGCTGGCGGACGGCTCGGTGATCCAGGTGGCCGTGGAGGGTTGGGACGAGCCGGGGTACGTGCACCGGGAGCATGCCGCGTTGCTGGAGGAGGCCACCCGGGGTGGCCTGAGGGCGACGAAGACCACCTTGCTGTCGCCGTTCGACCCCGTCGTATGGGATCGCGCACGGGCATGGGAGCTATTCGGCTTCGAATACACGATCGAATGCTATACGCCCGCGCCAAAACGGAAATATGGCTACTACGTGCTTCCGATCCTGCATCGTGGGCGGCTCGTGGGGCGCATCGATGCGAAGGCCCACCGCCAGGGTGGTCTGTTCCAGGTTCTGGGCATATGGCTGGAACCCGGCGTGGCGGTCTCGCCGGCGCTGGTGGAAGGACTGGCGTCGGCGATCGGCGAGTGTGCGGCTTGGCACGGGACGCCTCGCGTGGTCGTGGAGCGAGGCCAGCCCCAGGGACTGGCCTCGCTCATCGGCAAGGCGCTGGCCGGCTGATCAGCGTGTGGAGGCGGGAGCCGGCACGTCCGCGCACGACTTGCCGTGCAAGGCTTCCTTCAGCTGGTTGGCCAGCGACGTACAGCGGTTGGAGAGTTGATCGCGCATGTCGGCGTCCTGCGACTGGCGCAGCAGGCTGGTCCGCATGAGTTCGTAGCGGCTCTCGATCTGATCGCGGGCATAGATGCCGGCGGCCAGGTGGCAGCTCTTGTAGCTGGCCAGGTATTCGTCGCAAGACGCGATGCCGGTGCTGTCGGGCAGGGGCGCCTGCTTGCCGCCGGTACGGGCGCCACTCTTGGGCGCGGCCGTGGTCGAGGTCGACGAACTGGTGGACTTGGTGCCGCCGCTCGCCGTCGTGGTCGAGCTTACGGTACGGGTGGTGGTGGGTTCCGGCTTGGTCTTGTTGTCCGAACAGGCGGCCAGCGCGATGGCGCCGATCAGCAGTGGGGCGAGGCGGGTCGTGAAGCGGTTCATAATCGTCGGTCCCCTTGGCGAGCGTGGACGGATGGTAGCCAAAGTCGCACAGGTAGTGCGACGCGGGGCAAGCATGTCCCCAAACAAGGTGAAATCGATGTCAGCGACGGGCTGAGGACCGGGGATTCGCGGCCATCGCTATTTCCTTCAGGGACGAGTATAGTCGGCGGACTGTGTTTGCCGGGGTCATAGAGTTAGTTTGACCCGATGCAGCTGATCGCGTATCCGCAACATCGCTTCGCTCCTCGCGTTTCCTTGCACACCAGTAATGCAGCTACTTAAACCAAGTGGCTGGTTTCATTCGTAAATCGTATTGGAGTGTTTCTATGTCGGATCGTGAGATCGGCACCGTAAAGTGGTTCAACGACGCCAAGGGCTTCGGCTTCATTTCCCGTGAGGCTGGTCCGGACGTGTTCGTCCACTTCCGCGCTATCCAGGGCAATGGCTTCAAGTCCCTTGCCGAAGGCCAGAAGGTCTCCTTCAAGGTCGTGAACGGCCAGAAGGGCCTGCAGGCTGAGGAAGTCCAGGCCGCTTAATCGGCCGGGGCAACCCAAGTTTTGCGAAAAGCCGGGCGGCGACGCCCGGCTTTTTTTATGGGTTTTTTCATTTTCTTCACGTATTTCTTCGTGACCGACGTCAAAAAACCGTCCCTTGTAGGGGTTCCCCTACAGAACTTCCGGAAAATGTGGTTATTATCGGAGCCACTGTGTCTGCGCGGTCACGCGAGTGACCCGATGTAAGCGAGCAGTCTGACGCTCCATCGCTTCACCCGGTCCTGCATTCCCAGTAAGTCGCCGGCTCGCGAGCCGGTTTTCGAGTGTTGGATAGAGGTGTGTGTGATGGCAACTGGTACTGTTAAGTGGTTCAACGACGCCAAGGGCTTTGGCTTCATCACTCAGGATGAGGGTGGTCCGGACGTGTTCGTGCACTTCCGCTCCATCCAGGGCAACGGCTTCAAGTCGCTGCAGGAAGGCCAGAAGGTGGAATACAAGGTGACCCAGGGCCAGAAGGGCCCGCAGGCGGACGAAGTCGTTCCGAAGTGATTCGTTCGGGCCGGCCTTGAGCTGCCCGTCCTTGCATGACTTCCGCCCCTTCGGCGCAGCCGCGCCGAAGGGGCTTTTGCGTGTCTTGCGGAGCGCCCATGACCACCATCCCCATCGACGGCAAGTCTCGCGATCTCGGCGACGGCTTCGTCGTACGGCGCATGCTTCCCCACCTGAAAGCGCGGCATGTCGGTCCGTTCGTGTTTTTCGACCAGATGGGACCCGCGGCCTTTGCCGATGAAACCGGACTCGACGTCCGTCCGCATCCGCATATCGGCCTCGCCACCGTCACCTGGCTGTTCGACGGCGTTATCCGCCATCGCGACAGCCTCGGTAGCGCCGTCGACATTCACCCGGGCGACGTCAACTGGATGACCGCGGGCCGGGGCATCGTCCATTCCGAGCGCACGCCGCCCGAGGCGCGTCACGGCGGCAACCTGCATGGCATCCAGGTCTGGGTCGCCCTGCCGAAGTCGCATGAAGGCATCGATCCCGAATTCCACCATCACGCCGCGAGCGCCTTGCCGAAAGTGGAGCGCGACGGGGCAAGGCTGGTCGTCATCGCAGGCGATGCCTTCGGCGAGACGTCTCCGGTGCGCGTGTTCGCACCCATGTTCTTTGTCGAGGCACGGATGGAGAAAGGAGCCCGGCTCACCATGCCAGGACAGCACACGGAGTGGGGCGCCTACGTGGTCGAAGGCGCCGCGCGATTCGGCGATGTCGATCTCGCCGCGCTGGACATGGCCGTCGCACATGAGGGCGAGCCGCCCGTGCTGGAGGCGAGGGAGCCGTCCCTGATCGTGCTTTTCGGTGGCGCGCCCCTCGATGGCGAGCGCCACCTGTGGTGGAATTTCGTGGCCAGCTCGAAGGAGCTGATCGAGGCGGCCAAGACCGATTGGTCCGAGGGCCGTTTTCCGGTCGTGCCCGGTGACGAACACGAACGGATTCCCTTGCCTACCTATTGAACGGGGTCGCCGCCTGGATCGGGCACTTCGTGTTCGAGAAGAACCGTCCGGCGACGTTTCGCCATCCGTTGTACAGCCTCATGGGCGACTGGGTGATGTTCGTCGACATCTTGCGCGGGCGAGTATCGTTGCGCTGAGCGCGGATGGTTCGAGCCGGTGCTCCCTCATCGTCAGGCGACCTCGGCCGCGGCGAGAAGCCGTTGGCCCTCGCGTTGCGCACGTCGTGCCGCGCTCCACGACGGCAGAGCCATGTCGTCGCGCGCCACGCGGCACACCTCGACCAGCCTTTCCACGTCCGGGTCACTCATGCCGGCGTTCAGCGTCAGTCTCAGCAGCGAGCGATTGACGGTGGTCGCGGGCGCGCTGAATACCGAGCCGAATACGCCATGACGCTCCATGACGTCGCGTACGCGGCCCGTAAGGATCTCTTGTCCCGCCTCGAACGCCACGATCTGCTCCGTTCCATCTCCGATGGGATACCCGAGCGCCGTCAGTTCGCCACGTACGTGCCGGGTGATGTCGCGCAGCCGGCGCCGGCGCCAGCTCTCGGCCTGGATGACGCGGTGCGCGGCGGAGAGACCCGCCAGTTCATGCGGCAACAGGGACGAACTGAAAATCGCCGGCAGCGCCTCGCAGCCGAAGTAGTCCTTGAACCGCGTGGTGCATGCGATGAAGCCCGCGCGCGCGCAGTACGCCTTGGCGAGGCTCGCGGTGATGAAGTGCACGCGATCGTTCAGGCCGAGGCTCGCTACCAGTCCTTCGCCACGCGGCCCGTGCGTTCCCAGCGAGTGGGATTCGTCCACGACCAGCACGCAGCCGCTGCGCTGGGCCACGCCGGCGATCTCCGCGAGCGGTGCGATGCTGCCATTGGTGCTGTAGACCGCGTCGACGACGATCACGCCGGGCCCGTTGCGCAGGACCTGCCGTTCGAGGTGTGGCACGTCGTTATGCAGCACCGGCACCGCCTTGGCTCCGGCGCTGCGGATGCCTTCCCACAGGGAGGCATGGGCCAGCATGTCGACATAGACCGGTACCCGTTCCGAGGCGATCGACTGGATGAGGCCCACGTTCGCCGCGAAACCCGATTGCGCGAGGATGCCGTCCTCGCTGCCGACGGCGCGCGCGAGTTCGGCTTCCACGCGATGCAACGGCTGGTCGGCGTCTTGCTGGAACAGCGCCGACATCATCATGCCCAGGCCGCCTTCGGCCAGCGTGGCCCGCTGGGCTTCCACGATCGCGGCGTGGCCGGCGATCGCGAGGTAGTCGTTGCTCTGGAGCATGAGGTCGCCGTCTTTCGGCCGCCGTCCCCTCAAAATGTGACGGCCGCCCCAATCGATGGCGACGCGTTCGTTGTGAAATCGATCGACCCTCCCGGCGACGAAACCGGGAAGCGCGGGTGCCTTGGCAGGGCGATGCAGGACGGAAACATTTTCCATGGTTCATCTCTCTCTCTGGGGTGGGCGGGCGAATTCATGACGCCGCCCCAAGGGGAGGCGCACGCGCCGGCCTCGCCCGGGCAGGCGCGAATTCAGGGAGAGAGGCGTCCTGCCAGGGGCACCGCCGCGGAGCCCCACGCCTCGTGTCGTTACGAGAAAGACGTCGTAAGGACCGGGTGGTCCGAACGTGATGATGGTTTTTCAGCCCGAATGACTACCGTGCGCGCCGGAAGATCCGCCACGGGGAGGTGAGCCCGGCTGAGGATGAGTTACGCCCGGCTAGATGAAGCGTGGCCTGCTGTCCGCGGCAAGGCTCAGGTCCTGCTCACGTAGCCATGTGCGATACGACTTCACATGCTGCAGGCGGAATCGCTCCACATCGTCGATGAGAGCGTAGTAGTACCACTGTTCGCCGGATATGGCCGTCGCGGGGTAGAGGTGCGACTCGGGGTGGCTGACACCCTTGTGATAGAAGCCGTCCCGCGAGTTGAACCAGGGCAGGGCCTCGCCGCTGCGCAAAGCCTCAAGGACCGTGGCCGGCGCCCCCAGATCTGCCGCAATTTCATAGTGCGTGCGAAGGTCTTCGTCCGTCTGCACGAGAAGGAAGCGGCCGATGCCCCAGGCGTCGACCAGGAGCAGGCCGGTGGGGTTGCAGTGCACGTAGCATTCCACCGGCTGGAAGGTCGCCGTGACGCTCTGCAGGACTTCCCGGAAAGCCGGGTCGCGCAGGAAACGGAAGTTGCCCAGGGCCAGGGTTTCGGCGACGAAGGCGCTGGCGCGTTCGAAATAACGATGCTGCAGTTCGGTGATGGCGGTCTGCAGCTTCTCGATGGCGAGCGGATCGTTCTTCCGGATGAAGCGGTCGATCACCCCGGAATTGAAGGCGTCGATGGCCGTCGCATCGTCGGCGCGGCCGGTCAGGAGGATCTTGCCGATATGCGGATTCGGCAAGCGCTTGCAGAAGGTGATGCCGTCCATCTCGGGCATCGCCTGGTCCACCACCACCACGGAGATCTCGGCGAACCGCTCCGGGTCGTAGACCACCCGGTGGATCGAGTCGATATCCAGGGCGACCAGTTCCTGCGTTTCCGAGGGACGGTCCTTCCAGCGATACAGCCAGCCGCCGCCGGGTACGGGCCGGCTGCCGTTGTTGCCCAGGGTGGCCAGGGCGCTGCGCGGGGAACTGAACGTGCGTACCCGCACCATCGGATCGAGCAGCAACGGGACGACGTCGAGGTATTCCTCGTGGTCGTCCACGAGCACCGTCGTGGTCGGGAAATGGAAGGGCTGGATATCGCCCTGAGAGTTCAGCGTCATCACTGCCGGTCCCCGGTCTCCGGATGCGGGAAGGTAAGGGTGAACTCGGTGAATTCGCCCAGGTTGGTACGGCATGCGATGCCACCGCCCATATGCTCCATCGCCGCGCGACAAAAAGCGAGACCTATGCCGAGTCCGGTGATCGTCCCGCTCCCGGCGCTGTCGCTGGAATAGGAATAAAAGCGGTTGAAGATCCGCGGAAGCACGTCTGGCGGGATGCCCGGGCCGGTGTCGAGGACACGGATCCGGTTGGATTGCTCGTCCGGCTCGATGTACACCCCGATCTCCCCCTTGCCCGCACGGTCGATGTGGAAAAGGGCGTTGCGCAGCAAATTGAAGAGCACATGGACCACGAGCGCTTCCTCCCCGAGCAGGCGAAAATCGCCCGTGGGTGACAGAGTGATCCTTTCGCGCTCCGCGCGCGAGCCATAAGGGAAGCGGCGCAGGGCCTGCTCCACGCACTCGCGGGCGCCCAGCGGGGTGAGCGGAACCTCGCCGATGGGCCTGGCGGAGAGCAGCAGCATGTCGATGATGGTGTTCGCGTAGGTGACCTCGCGCTCCATGACGCCGATGCTGCGCTCCAGTGCGTGCAGGTTCTGTGCCCGCACTTCGGGCACGGGCAGGCCCTGGCTTTCGGCCAGCCGGTGGCTGCGGAGCAGGTCGGGCATGAAACGGGCGACGGCGCGGGCGGCGATGCGCAGGGAGCCCAGAGGGGTGCGCAATTCGTGGGCGATGTTGTTGGATGCGGCCGTCAGGGCGTCGATCCGGGACTGCTCGGCCATGTTGGACGAGACGGTGCAGGTGGCGCCACCGACCATCCCGAACAGCAGCAACGGGATGTACTCGAGCATGGTCCGGGTCTGCAGGTGCGCGTCCGGCGAGAGCGCGAACACCACGGCGGCGATCACGCTGCCCACGGTGAACACCACCAGGAAACTGGCGATGTCGAACAGCATCATCAGGAGCATCACGCAGGCGAGGTGGGTCATGAGCCACGCGGGCGTGGCGTTGCGCAGCGTCATGTAGCCGACGAAGAACGGCATCGCCACCGTCATCGCGAAGTACCAGTACGTGGGCAGGTGCGTGCGCAGGCGGCGCGGCCACCACGGCAGCAGGGCCAGCGGGATGAACGTGGCGCTGCACAGCAGCCGCATGGGCAGGTTTTCGTACGGCTGCGGGAACAGGTAGGCCCATACCGGGTAGTACACCGCGAGGGAAAAACTTCCCACCACGCCGATGGCCACCATCTTCGGCTGCGAGTATCGCGTGCGCAGGAACATGGTCGTTTCGAACCGCGCGAACGCGCGCAGCAGCAGCCACAGTTGCATGTGGAAGAACTGGCGCGGGCGGGTGGATTTGTCCGGAGGCGTGGACATGGGCGGCATGGCGTCCGTCAGTGGCTCGAGGGGCAGGCGAAGGCCGCGTTCATCGGTATTGCCGGTGGCAGGCCTGGCAGGCCTCGCCGATGGGGGCGAGCGCGGCGGCCAGCGCCGCGCAGCTGCCAGGGGTCCCGGCGATGGCGCCGTCGAGCGTGGTGACCAGCTGGTGCTCTCCGTCGTAGAAGGGCGCGTCCATGCCCGGGAATGCTTCCCCGATGTCGCCGGCGGCGTCCCGCATGCGCGACAGGTGAGCGAGCGAGCCCTTGGCTTCGCATTGGTTCGCCCGCACGTTGCCTCGCAACACACCCATGTGGTGCTGCATGACCGCCATCACGCTGAGGTGGAACGGTGTCCCCTGGCGCAACGCGGACAAGGCGAAGGTCGCTCCCATCGCGCCGACCACGAGTCCGAGGATGACGAGTAGCAACGGGCGCATCGGTGGTCCATGGCAGCACGAGGCCGCCAGCATAGCCGACGGTCCCATTCTTTCGATATGAGACAATGAGCACGGATTCCCTGATCGAGACCCACGTGAGCACGGCCCAGGCCGAACGTTTCGCCGGCATCGAGCGGCTGTACGGCCGCGGCAGCCTGGACCGCCTCGCCCACGCGCACGTATGCGTGATCGGCGTGGGTGGCGTGGGCTCGTGGGCGGCCGAGGCGCTGGCCCGTAGTGGCATCGGCCGGTTGACCCTGATCGACGGCGACGACGTCTGCCTGTCCAACACGAATCGCCAGTTGCACGCTCTGGATGGCCAGTATGGCAAGCCCAAGGTGGGTGTCGTCGCCGAACGGGCGCATGCGATCAGCCCGACCATCCGGCTGGAGGCCATGGAGCGCTTCCTCACCCCATCGACCCTCGACGAATTGCTGGACCGCAACTACGACGTCGTGATCGACGCCTGCGATGCGCTCAAGGTCAAGCTCGAGACCATCGTCTGGTGCCGCCGGCGCAAGGTCCCGCTGATCACGGTCGGCGCGGCCGGCGGCCGTACCGACCCTACGCAGATCCGCGTCCGCGACCTGTCGCGGACGGAGCACGACGCCATGCTCAGCATGATCCGGAAGAAGCTTCGCCAGGAACACGGCTTCCCGCGCAACCCAGACCGCTTCTTCGGCGTGTCCGCGGTCTATTCGCTGCAGAACGTGCGCTATCCGCAGGCCGATGGCAGTGTCTGCGGCGTGCGTCCTCCCGGCGGGGATGCGCTGAAGCTCGACTGCGGCGGCGGCCTCGGCGCGGCCACCCACGTCACCGGGGCGTTCGCTTTCGCGGCGGTGGGAAAGGCGCTCGAAAAGCTCACGAGCCCCGCCAGGGGCTGAACCTTCAGCGTTCCGCGGCGACGATTCGCAAGGCTTCCTCGAACCGGGCCGCGTCTTCCTCGGCACCGAGGGCGAGGCGGATGCCGAGGGCTCGCCCATGCGTATCGACGAAGTGCTTCGACGCGGCGACGTGAACGCCGCGCGCGAGCAGGTGCGCCTCCATGGCGGGTGCGTCGGCTGACGGAAGCCAGGCGTGCAGGCTCGCGTCCGCGGTGACCAGGTCTTCACCGACGATCCGCCGCGCCATCTCGCCGCGCTCGCGCATGGCGCCGGTCAGCTCGTCGAGCAGCGCTTCCGCCGTGCCGTCGTCCATCCAGCGGGCGACGATGGAGGGCGGCAGCGTCGGCAGGCCGTCCTGTTCGAGTTGGATCCTGGCGGTCGTCGCGGCTTGCGACGCCGTATCGGGATGAAGCAGCCAGCCGACGCGCAGGCCGGGACCGAGAATCTTTCCCATGCCGCCACAGTGCAGGGTGCGATGGGGCGCGATGCGGGCGAGGGGTGGCAGGCCATCGCGTACCGGCCGATGCAACGACGCGTAGACGTCGCCTTCGATGATGGTGAGGCCGAACCGTTCCGCGACCGCCGCGATCTCTTCGCGCCGTGCCAGGGGCATGGTGGCGGTGGTCGGGTTCTGCAGCGTCGGTTGAACGTAGAGGGCGGCGGCTTGGGAGCGGGCGGCCGCCAGCGCGAGCGCGTCGGGCCGCATGCCATGCCGGTCCATCGCCACGTCGACGCAACGCGTGCCCATGTGATGCGCCATGCGGCGAACGCCATGGTAGGTGTGCTCCTCGACCAGGACGGACGGGTTTCGATCCGTTGTCGCCGCCGCCAGCGCGATGCCGAGCGCGTGCCGCGCCCCGATCGTCAAGGCGATGCGCGCCGGGTCCACGGGCCCGTGTCCGCCCAGGCGTTCGAGCCAGCCCGCGATCGACGCCCTGATCCACGGTGCGCCGGCGGGATCGGGATAGGCGAGCGTGTCGGCATCCACCGGTGTGCTGGCGAGGGCGGCGCGGAGGCGGGGCAGCACCGAGCCGCGAAGGGGAAGGTTCACCGCCAGGTTGTAGCTGGGTTCCATGGATGCATTGTAGGGTTCGCGTCCATGTGGTGCGTCTATCTCATCGAATGCCGCAACGGCGCCTGGTACGCGGGGATCACCAACGATCTCGATGCGCGGTATGCCGCCCATGTGGCGGGCAAGGGAGCGCGTTACACACGGGCGAATCCGCCGGTGCGCCTGCTGGGCTTCCGTCGTTTTCCCGATCGGTCGGCGGCGTCCAGGGCCGAGCATGAGGTGAAGCGCCTGCCGAAGGCGAGGAAGCTGGCCTGGCTGGAAGCCTGCGACGGCGTGTAGCCCGCGAGGTTGGACTGGCTTAGGATGGGCATGACGAGAAAGGGAATTCCCCAGACGAAGGAGGCCATGCCATGGAAGCTCGCCTGCACACGAAGATCACCCCCGATTGGCACCGATGGATCGGCGAGTCGCTGGCCGCCGGCCACGCGCCCGCCGACCTGCTCGGCATCATGAAACAAAATCGTTTCGACGAATGGGCCGCCCGCGACGCGATCGCCGAGGCCTTGTTCGGCGCCGCGGCGCCGCGGCAGCCGGCGCAGGCGCCGGAGCCCGCCACTTTCACCAGCCGCCTGGAGGACGGTCACGTCCTCTACGTCGGCGACCGTCCGATACGCGTGCTCGTACGCGTTTCCCGGCCGACGATCGCCGTGCTCGACGGCGTGCTTGATCCGGTGGAATGCGAGCAGTTGCGCGCTTTGGCCGCCACGCGGCTGGCCCGTTCGGAAGTCGTCGGGCCGGGGACGGGCATCGGCGTCGTGCAGGACATCCGGACGAGCGAGGGCGCCAACTTCGGACGCTCCGAGAACGAACTGATCGCGCGCATCGATGCACGTGCCGCGGCGATCATGCGCATGGCCGAGGACCACGGTGAGGGTCTCCAGGTCATGCATTACGGCGTCGGCGCCCAGTACGTGCCCCACTTCGATTTCTTTCCTCCCGACGATCCCGGCAGCCGGTCGCACCTGAAAAACGGCGGCCAGCGCGTCTCGACCCTCATCATGTACCTCAATGACGTAGAAGCCGGCGGCGAGACCGTCTTTCCCCGCATCGACTTCAGCTACGTGCCGCGCATGGGGCAGGCCGTGTACTTCGAATACACGGCACCGGACGGGTCGCTCGATCCCCTGTCGTTGCACGGTGGAGCGCCGGTGGTCCGCGGGGAGAAGTGGATCCTCACCAAGTGGATGAGGGAGCGTGCCTTTCCCGGCTGAACCGTGACCTCTGGCCTATATCCGGCCCGCGGCGCAGCCCGCAATCTCAACGGCTTCAAGGGGAGGATGGGTCGATGCGCCGACAGGCAGCTGGAGTCGTTCGTTTCGTCGCGCTCGGCGCGTTGACGTGGGCCTGGGGCGCATGGGCACAGAACCCGGGTCCGCCGCTGGCACAGCCTGCCGCGGCGGTGCCCGCCGCCACATCCACCACCGCCCTACCGGGCACGGTGGCTGCCGAACCGGCCGAGATTCCCTTCGCCCCGGCGCATGCCGGCGCCGTGCGCACGCCCAGCGCGCCGGCCGCGTGGGGCGGGCCGCGTACCGGCTCGGAACCGACGCTATCCGACCGCGTGGTCTCCTATCGCATCCAGGCCCGGCTCGATCCGCTCAAGCACACGGTGGATGGCCAGCAGCAGCTGACATGGCGCAATCGTAGCGACCGCCCCGTGGGTGCCGTGTTCCTGCACCTCTACCTCAACGCTTTCGAGGGCGAAGGAAGCACGTTCTTCACCGAGCGCCGCGTGCTCGCGGCCCACGGCGGATCGCGCGGCGTGGCCGAAGTGAAGAAGGGCGAGTGGGGCTACATCGACCTGGGCGACGTGGAACAGGACGGCGCGGCGCTGAAGTGGCGTTATGTGCATCCGGACGGTGGCCCCGATACCGATCACACCGTGGTCAGGGTCGATCTCGCCCGTCCGGTGCCCGCGGGCGGAAGCGTCACGCTGGACATGAATTTCCATAGCCAGTTGCCGCGCGTGATCGAGCGGACAGGCTACGTCGGCAAGTTCCATCTCGTGGCCCAGTGGTTTCCCAAGATCGGCGTGCTGGAGTTGCCTGGCGAGCGGGGCGCCACCGAGCCGCGCTGGAACGTGCACGAATTCCACTTCAACAGCGAGTTCTACGCGGACTTCGGCGAGTACGACGTTCGCATGACCGTGCCGAAAGGCTACGTGGTCGCGGCCGTCGGTGAGCAGCAGGGCGAACCGACGCCCGAGGGCAACGAATGGACGTGGCATTTCGCCCAGGCCGACGTGCACGACTTCGCGTGGATGGCCGCACCCGGCTACAAGACGCTCGATGGCGAATACACCGGGCCGGGCAGTCCACGGGTGAAGATCAAGGTGATCTATCCCCCGGAATACGAGGCGAGCGCGAAACCGGTACTGAAGGCCACCATCGACTCCCTCGGCTATTTCTCCTCGACGCTGGGCCCGTATCCGTACAAGACGGTGACCGCCGTGGTGCCGCCGTTCAACGCGTCCGAAGCGGGTGGCATGGAGTACCCCACGTTCTTCACCGCGGACAGCTTCACCGAGGTGAAGCCGAAGACGCTGGACGAATACATCCTCGACTTCGTGACCATCCACGAGTTCGGCCATGGCTATTTCTACGGCTTGCTCGCTTCGAACGAATTCGAGGAGCCGATGCTCGACGAAGGCCTCAACGAATACTGGGATGACCGCATGCTGCGCGAACGCAAGCAGCGGGTCTACCTGACCAAGCCGCTGTGGCGGTTCTTCGGCGTGGAAGCGCCGATGGACGTGTTCGCACTCGAACGGATGGTCGCCCTGCTGCCGCGTCCGTCCGATCCGCTCGGGCAGAACGCGTGGGACCGCTTGTCCAGTGCCGACTACGGCACCGTGTATTCGCGCACCGCCACCGCGATGCACGACCTGGAGGAACGTCTGGGCAAGGACGTGACGGAGAAGGCGTATCGCCGGTACTACGCGACCTGGCATTTCCGTCACCCGTCGATCGCCGATCTCCAGTCGACCCTGGCCGAGGTCTCGGGCAGACCCGAGGTCGTGGCGCAGGTGTTCGACCAGTACGTCTACGGCACGGCACGCATCGACGACCGCGTGAAGGAAATCGTCAGCGAGGAAGTGCTGCCGCTCGCGGGCACCGTCGTCAAGGACGGGCGCCGCATCGAGCTTTCCTCGGACCAGAACGACGAGGCGGTGACGAAACAGCGAGAGGCATGGAAGGACGCGCATCCCGATGCCCCCGACGGTACCGGTCCCTTCCCGTGGAAGACGACGGTGACGGTGTGGCGGGACGGCGCGTCCGTTCCGCAGACACTCAAGGTGTCGTTCGCCGATGGCTCGGTCGAGACCGTGCGCTGGGACGATGACAGGCGCTGGGCCCGTTTCGTCTTCACCAAGCCCGTAAAGGGCACGTCGGCCGAACTCGATCCGGACAGGAAGATCTATCTGGACGCGAACAAATTGAACGACAGCCGCACAGTGGACGCCAACCACGCCGCATCGCATCGATGGGGCGCCGATGTCGCCGCCCTGTTGCAAGGCCTCTACGCCCTCCTGGTGACGCTATGAACGATCGTCAGAAACGCTCCGCCTTCGCAGCCATCGGCCAGGGCGCCCTGGGCGGTCTCCAGTGGCGCTTGATGCTCTTGTGGGTACTCATCACCTTGTTGCCGACGCTGGTGGTTGCCTTGCCGCTATGGGCGTTGCTCGACCGCCTCCTGGGCTATTCGGTGCATGCGGAATCGTGGGCCGCGCATTTCGACGGGCTGATGTTTTCGGATGTCTTCTCCGCTCTTCGCGACGCCAACGGATGGTTGGGCATGGCCTTCGTGGCGGGCGTCCTGATCACGCTGGCGATATCGCCATTTCTCACCGGCATGGTGGTGGCTGGCGGCCGTGCGAACCGGGCCCTCGGCTTCGGCGGCCTCCTGCAAGGCGGGGCGATGGAATACGGGCGCATGCTTCGTCTGCTGATCCTGTCGCTGGTCCCGTACGGACTTTTCGCGCTGGTGGCGCAGGGTGCGTCCACGTTCGCGGAAGGCAAGGTCGACGCCGCCATGCTGCCCTCGACGGCCGACCTGTACGAACATGGCACACTGGCCGTGGGCCTGCTCTTTTTCGTCATCGCGCAGGCCATCGTGGAGTCCGCGCGCGCGCAGTTCATCGCCGACATCGGCTTGCGCTCGGCCTTTCGCGCGATCGGCAGGGGGTTCATGCAGTTCGTGCGCCGCCCGTTCGCGACCGTGTTCGTTTACCTGGCGATCACGGTCGTGGGTGGCGTCCTCGCGGTGCTGATCGCATCCTGGCGTGGACATACGACGGGCGTGGGCAGTGGATTGCCCGCCGGCTTCCTGATCGTCCAGCTAGGGGTGGTCGTCGTGGCGTGGATGCGCACGGCGCGGCTGTTGGCGCTGGCCGGCCTGGTGGCGGTGAGTCCGCATCGCCGCCGCCGCACGGATTTCGCCCCCGCGCTGTAGGAGACGCGTCAGCCGGCGCGGCGGACTTCGCGGTGCGGTGGGTAATACGCGAACAGGTGCGTCGCGCCGCCGAGGAAATCGATATTGTCGATGTGTTCGCCACCGAGGCGCTCGGCGACGTGGTCGGACGCTTCGTTGCCGATGCGCACCAGGCTGATCACACGTTGCGCGTGCATCTGCTTCCAGGCGAAGTCGAGGATGGCTTCGCCGGCTTCGGTCGCGTAGCCGTGGTGGCGATGCTCGGGCTTGAGCATCCAGCCCAGTTCGAGGTCGGGCCAGCCTTCCGGCTTCATCAATCCGGCACGGCCGATGAATTCGCCGGTGTCCTTCAGTTCGATCGCCCACATGCCGCAGCCGCGCAGCGCCCAGTGGCCCAGCAGCATGGCCATGGAGCGCCAGGCGTTCATGCGGTCCAGGGGCTGGCCGTCACCGATCCAGCGCGTGCTTTCGGCGTCCGCGAGCATGGCCGCGTAATCGTCGAAATGGCGTTCGGTAAGGGCGGTGAGCCGCAGGCGCGGCGTTTCCAGAACGGGAATGTCTGCTATTGCCATCGAAGTGACCAAGTGTCAGCCGAGCAGTCGGGCCAGAGCGTGAGTGCTCAGCGCGAGGCTTTCCTGCCAGGACAAGCCGGTTATTTTCTCACCAGTGGCCGCGTCTTGGAAGCTTTCATCCTGCCCGGGGGCGAGGAGGTGGCGGTAATCCACTGTGATTTCAGTGCCTTGCACTAGATCCTTCGAGGCGAAGATGAAGCCCAGGTGCCATAGGCCAGTGGGCTCGAAGCTATGGTTCACGTAGCACTCGTCCGGCCATTCGGGCGAAACGGTGTAGCGATCCTCGAACCAGCGAGCCGCAGCGTGCAGGTCGGCGGACAGCGTGGGGGAGGCCATGATCTCGGCCCAGGCATGCGTGCGATCGATCTGGTCCGGAGCGGTGACGACACGCCCGGCGGCCACGAATTCGTCGACGAACAAACCCTTGCCGGCGCCTGGGATGGCGGAATCGGCGATACGGTAACGCGGCAGGATCATTGGATCATCAAGCCCCTGTTCCTGGCGGGGGCGCAAGTGCGCCGCCGGCATGGGGCGCGAGTGTAGCGCGTTCGGCCGGCGGCGGTAGTGGCGAAGGGAAGGGGCTCAGTCTTCTTCGGCGCCCGGCCGGGTCCTGGACGGCTTGGCCGCCTTGGCTTTTTTGGCCGCCTTGCCGCCGTCTACCTGGATGGCGTCACGGTTGCGCTCGACCAGCGACGCGCCGATGCCTTTCACCTCGGCAAGCTGATCGGCCGACTCGAAAGCCCCGTTCGCCTCTCGCCAGGCGACGATCGCCTGGGCCTTGGCCAAGCCGACACCGTCCAGCGACTGCGCGAGGGTCGGCGCGTCGGCGGTATTGATGTTCACGGGCGAGGACGCGATAGCGAGCGGGGCGAGCAGCAGCAAGGCGAGCGCGGCGAGGGTGGCGAGATGACTGTTCACGTGGATTCTCCATGTTGGGCAGCGTCGGACGACGCAGGGGCACTCTGCGTCGTGCCAGGGTCGGCGCGAACTGGCGCGACGATGAAATCCGGGTGAGGGGATGCCATCGCGCATGCCGTGCTCGTGCCGACGTCGCCGAAGGCGCCGCTGTCGTCGCTGTTACAATCGGCCTTTGCCCAACGAGTCCGGCCCGCCATGGATACCTCCCGCATCTCCTCCTTCGTCAGCGGCCTCTGGGACGCGGAAATCGTCCCGCAACTGGTCGAGTACATCCGTATCCCGAACAAGTCGCCGATGTTCGACGCGCAGTGGCGGGAGCACGGCTACATGGATCAAGCCGTCGCGCTGATGGAGTCGTGGGCGCGTTCGAAGCTGCCCGCACTGGAAGGCGCATCGCTGGAAGTCATCCGTCTGGAAGGCCGTACGCCGCTGATCTACATCGATGTGCCCGCACAGGGCGTGCAGGACAAGGGCACGGATGAAACCGTCGTGCTCTACGGCCACCTCGACAAGCAGCCGGAGATGACGGGCTGGTCCGAGGGCCTCGGTCCGTGGACGCCCGTGCTGAAGGGCGACAAGCTCTACGGCCGCGGCGGCGCGGACGACGGTTACGCCATCTTCGGGTCGCTGGCCGCACTGCTCGCATTGCGCGACCAGGGCGTGCCACACGCGCGTTGCGTGATCCTCATCGAGGCCTGCGAGGAATCGGGCAGTTACGACCTGCCGTACTACGTGGACCACCTCGCCGGCCGCATCGGCAACCCCGCGCTCGTGGTCTGCCTCGACTCGGGTTGTGGCAACTACGACCAGCTCTGGCTGACCACGTCCTTGCGCGGCATGACCGGCGGCAACCTGACGGTGCAGGTGCTGGAAGAGGGTGTCCATTCCGGCGACGCCTCGGGCGTGGTGCCTTCGAGCTTCCGCATCCTTCGCGAGATCCTCAACCGCCTGGAGAACCCGCGGACGGGCGAGATCGTGCCGCCGGAACTCTACGTCGACATCCCGCCCCAGCGTATCGAGCAGGCACGGCGGTCGGCCGAGGTGCTCGGTACCGCCGTCTACGACAAGTTCCCCTTCGTCGAAGGCATGAAGCCGGTGACCGACGATCTCGCCGAACTCGTGCTCAACCGCACATGGCGCCCCCAGCTCGCCGTCACCGGCGTCGGCGGCATGCCCGCGCTCGACAGCGCGGGTAACGTATTGCGCCCGAAGACGTCGGTGAAGCTCAGTCTGCGTGTGCCGCCGACCCTTTCCGGGGCGGAAGCGGGCAAGTTCCTCAAGCAGTTGCTCGAGAAGGATCCACCGTATGGCGCGAAAGTCACCTTCGACCTGGAGAAGGACGGCAGCGGCTGGAACGCGCCGGCGCTGTCGCCGTGGCTCGAAGAAGCCGTCGCGAAGGCCTCGCAACACTACTTCGGTGCCCCGGCGGCCTACATGGGCGAGGGTGGCAGCATTCCTTTCATGGGCATGCTGGGCGAAAAATTCCCGCAGGCGCAGTTCCTCATCACGGGCGTGCTCGGCCCGCATTCGAATGCCCATGGCCCGAACGAGTTCCTGCACATTCCGACGGGTAAGCGGGTGAGCATGGTCGTGGCCGACGTCGTGGCGCGGCACTTCCAGGAAGCGGCGAAGGCATGAGCGCCGGCGCCGGCGCCGGCGCGCTGGCCGCGAACCTCGCGGCGGTGCGCGGCTCGATCGCGACGGCGTGTCGCGACGCGGGCCGCGATCCGTCCGGGGTCGTCCTGCTGCCGGTCAGCAAGACATTCGGTGAGGACGTCGTCCGCGAGGCGGTGGGGCTCGGCCTTCGCCGTTTCGGCGAGAACAAGGTGCAGGAGATCCAGGCCAAGGCCACCGCGCTGGCCGGCGAGCGGCTCGACTGGGTCGTGATCGGCCACTTGCAGACGAACAAGGCGAAGGCGGTGGCGAAGTTCGCCGCCGAGGTGCAATCGCTGGACCGGCTGGACCTCGCCATCGCCCTGGACAAGGCCCTGCAGGCGCAGGGGCGTGCGATCGACGTACTCGTCCAGGTGAAGACATCCCGCGAAGAAAGCAAGTTCGGACTTGCCCCCGAAAGCCTTCCCGCATTCCTCGACGAACTGAAGGCCTTCTCGTCACTGCGGCTGCGGGGGCTGATGACGCTTGCCGAGGCCTCCGATGACGAAGCCGTGGTGCGCGGCTGCTTCCGCACCCTGTATCGCCTTCGTGACAGCGCGCGCGAGGCCGGTCATCCGGCGGACCGGCTGTCGATGGGCATGAGCGGCGACTTCGCCCTGGCCATCGCGGAAGGGAGCACGGAGGTACGTATCGGCAGCGCGATCTTCGGGGCAAGGTCCTACAAGCCGTAGCGAGACCCGATGCACGAATTCGGTAACCGCCCCGCCGCGACGGCGCTGGCGGGCCCTCACATAGGTGAAAGTAAGTCCTTATCTCCGTTCAGGAATTCGCCCTGCAGGCCGCAGTTTCCTGCGACTTCTCTGAATGTTTCCTAGGAATGACCGTTTTTAACCTTATGCGAACAACTTGTTGAATCCGGTTTGGTAACTTCACCCCTCGTTCACGGTCGTCTCACCTTCACGGCGGCTTAACTTCACGATGAATAGGCCTTTTCGCTCATGCATTTAAAGCGACTGACCGCTCTCGCGTTAGCCACGTTTTGTATCGCCGCCGTAACACCCGTCATCGCCGACACGGTCACCGTCCCGCAGGGGCTCGACCAGTCCGCCGCGCTCCTCCTGACCGACCTGCCGGTGTTCGCCCCGGCCACCGCCCTGGCCCAGTCCGCCGTTCCCGACGCCACTTCGCTGATCGCATCCGCGGCTCCCGTCGCGACCAATGCCCCGGTGGCGGTCAGCGACGACGCCACGGCCGACGATGACGACGACAGCCTCGTCGCCGCCGCCACGGCCAAGCTGGCCGGCCACGTCGATGGTCATGCCCGCGAGGCGCTTCTCGCGTTCGCGATGAAGTTGCGCGATATCCGCTACCACCGTGGCGGCCGCGCGCCGTCCACCGGCTTCGATTGCAGCGGTTTCGTCCGCTACGTGTTCATGCACAGCATCGGCCTCGATCTTCCGACCAATTCCGCCAGCCAGTTCCTCGCCGGGCTGAAGGTCAAGCGCAATGAAATGAAGACGGGCGACCTGGTCTTCTTCCGCACCCGCGGCAAGGCCGTCTCGCATGTCGGCATCTACATCGACAACGGACAGTTCATCCATTCGCCGTCGGCGGGCAAGACCGTCCGTGTCGACAGCCTCAACGAGGCCTACTGGGCCAAGCACTTCGTCGGCGCCAAGCGCCCCGAAGGCATCGCAAAGATCTGACGGGCACCTTCAACGTATATTTCCGAAACGGCATGCTCCGGCATGCCGTTTTTTTTGGCCTTCTGGTGTGAGATCCCTCACCCCGGTGGGAGCCGACCCTGTCGGCGATCCCGCGGCAGCGGGTCGGTTTCATGCACGGCTCGGCTTCGCCCTCGCGTTGGGGTGTGAGGCAGAGCCATCGGCCGCCACCCTCGTCGCTCCGGGCTGCACCGTCGCTCGGGAAAGGATGCCGCTGCGCAGCCGTGTCTTATGGCTGGCGCCCGTCGCGCCCGTCGCGCCGCGATGGGATGCCATTTCTTGTGAACCCCTCACCCGGGTGGGAAGCGGGCTGGCCCGCGACTCGCCACCCTGTTTCAAGCGAATGAGGCGGTGCATCCAACCGAGCGAGCGGTAAAGCCTCGCCCGATCATCGCAAGGCTTCCGTCGCCAGCAGAAAGATCGAGGCGTCGCGGGCCAGCCCGCTTCCCACCCCGGGTGCGGCAACCGGTAAGGGCAGACGGCTCTTCCTCACCAACCCACGCCAGTGTCGAGTGAGCTGCCGGGCGCCACCCCCGCCCGACCGTCCGAGCCCGAAGGGGCGCTAGCCATAAGACACGGCCGCGCACCGGCATCCCTTCCCAAGGGACGGCACCGCCTGTCGCGCCGAGGGTGGCGCCCGGCAGCTCCCCCGCCACGCGCATAACGAACGCGAGGGCGAAGCCGAGCCCTCAATCCGTCTCCTTCAAAAAAAATCCACCGTGAAGCTTCGCCCGCCAGACACTATCCTTGGCGAATGCCCCGCCAGCCGCCCCGCACGCCGACATCGCGTCCGCGTCCTACCGCCACTCCCGTGTTCGGCCTCGCCCGCGTGCTTTCCAAGCGCGGTATCTGCTCGCGCAGCCAGGGCGAGAGGCTGGCGCGGGAAGGAAGGGTGCGGGTGGATGGGCGAATCGTTCGGGACCCTGAATTTCCCATCGCCGGACACGAGCGGATCGAACTGGATGGTGGGGCGGCGCAGGCGGCGGCGCCCGTTTACATCGCGGTGAACAAGCCGCGCGGCATCGTCGTGTCGGCTTCGGACGAGCGTGGCCGTGACACGGTCTACTCGTTACTCGAAGGGGCCGGGCTACCATGGCTAGGACCGGTGGGAAGGCTCGACAAGGCCAGTGAGGGCTTGCTCTTGCTTTCGAACGATACGGCATGGGCCGCCGGAATCACCGATCCGGCGACCCACGTGCCCAAGACCTACCACGTGCAGGTGGCGGGACAGCCGGATGCGGCGACGGTCGCCGCGATGTGCGAAGGCGTGGTCGACGCGGGTGAGACCTTGCGTGCCGCTGCCGCGTCGCTGCTACGCCAGGGCGAGCGCAACGCGTGGCTGGAAGTCACCCTCGACGAGGGACGCAACCGGCATATCCGTCGCTTGCTGGCGGCGCTGGGATTCGACGTGTTGCGGCTGGTGAGGGTCGCGATTGGCGGTCTGGTCCTTGGCGAGTTGGCCAAAGGCCAGTGGCGGCATCTGAGTGAGGGGGAGGTGGCGGGGTTGCGGAGGAGTGAGGGCGCGCGATCGCGGCCGAGGCCGCTTCCCACCCCGTAGCGCCTTGGTGGGAAGCGGCCTGGGCCGCGATCGCTTTCCATAGCGAAGCGGCCTGGGCCGCGATCGCTTCTTTCCATAGCGAAGCGGCCCTCGACGGCCAGGCCTCAGCCCTTCAGCACGCCCAGCTTCCTGCCCACCTTCGTAAACGCCGCGATGGCCTTGTCCAGGTGCTCGCGCGTATGCGCCGCACTCATCTGCGTGCGGATACGGGCCTTGCCCTGCGGCACGACGGGGAAGAAGAACCCGGTGACGTAGATGCCTTCGTCCAGCAGTTCCGCCGCCATGGCTTGCGCCTGCTTCGCGTCGTAGATCATCACCGGCACGATGGGGTGCTGTCCGGGGCGGATGTCGAAGCCTGCTTCGGTCATCTTCTCTCGGAAGTAGCGCGTGTTTTCCTTCACCTTCTCACGAAGATCGCCGGCGGCGGCGAGCATGTCGAATACCTTGCTGCCCGCGGCGACGACGTGCGGCGGCAGCGAGTTGGAGAACAGGTACGGGCGGGACCGCTGGCGCAGCAGTTCGATGACTTCACGGCGGCCCGTGGTGAAACCGCCCAGGGCGCCGCCGAGGGCCTTGCCGAGGGTACCGGTGATGATGTCGATCTTGTCGAGCACGCCGTGCAGTTCGGCGGAGCCGCGGCCGGTATCGCCGAGGAAGCCCGTGCAGTGGCATTCATCGATGTGGACGAGCGCGTTGTACTTGCGTGCGAGGGCCGTGATCTCGGCCAGGGGAGCGACGAATCCGTCCATCGAGAACGCGCCGTCGGTGGTGATCAGCTTGGTCCGGGCGCCCGCCGCGTCAGCGGCCTGTAGCTGGGCTTCGAGATCGGCCATGTCGCAGTTGGCGTAGCGGAAGCGCTTGGCCTTGCACAGGCGGATGCCATCGATGATCGATGCGTGGTTCAGCGCATCGGAGATGATCGCGTCTTCTTCCCCCAGCAAGGGCTCGAACAGCCCGCCGTTGGCGTCGAAGCAGGCGGCATAGAGGATGGCGTCCTCCTTGCCGAAGAAGTCGGCGATCTTGTGCTCCAGTTCCTTGTGCAGGTCTTGCGTGCCGCAGATGAAGCGCACGCTGGCCATGCCGAAGCCGTGGGTGTCGAGGGCATCCTTGGCGGCCTGGATCACCTCGGGGTGGTCGGCCAGTCCGAGGTAGTTGTTCGCGCAGAAATTCAGGACCTTCCGTCCCCCCTCCAGCTCGATCTCCGCCGACTGCGGTGAAATGATGATGCGCTCGTTCTTGAACAATCCTTGTTCACGGATGGAATCGAGCTCGCTGGCGAAACGGTTCTGGCCGGGGTAGGACATGGTGGAGGTTTCCTGGGACGGAGGAATCTCCCGATTGTGAGGCCTTTGCCCGGATGAGAAAACCTCGATCCGGGGGGGCTTGATCAGTGCAGGCCGAAGTCGACCCGGGTCGTCTTGCCGCCGTCGTCGATGCCCTTGGCGTCGGTCTTGGGCGCCACGACGAAGACCCGCTTGTCGTCCGCCTTGCCCTGGAGCCACTGACGGACGGCATTGGCCCGGCGTTCCGCCAGATGCCGCAAGGCGTCGGCGTCGACCGGCATGTTGGTCTCCATCAGGGTCCGCATCTCCTCGGGCGGCTGCGACTTGGTCAGCCCGATCACGTTCTTCGGCTTGGGGAACGACGCGTGGCGATAGGCGCGCTCCAGGTATTTTTCCTGTTCCGCGGCCGTCGGTGGCGTCGTGTCGTCTTCCTTGTCGTTGACCTGCTCCTGGTGTATCAGGTCGTCGACCATGACGGTGCGCAGGCCGGATTCGTCCTTGGCCGGATCGATGCGGCCGACGATGTCGAGGCTGATCGACGGCTTGTCGGCCAGCACCTTTGCGATCTCCGCCAGCTTGGTCTGCGCGTTCGCGTCGAGCACGGCGGAGCCTGGCGCGAATTCCACGTAGCCGAGATCCTCGCGGCCACCGCCCGCGGAGGCGAGCAGGCGGAAAGGCGACGTCACCGCTTTCACGATGAGGTTGCCTATGGCGCGCCAGACGAGACCACCCACGCTGAACTGAGGATCGTCCAGCGAGCCGGACACGGGGATGCGTACATCGATGCGGCCTTCGGAATCTTTCAGCAACGCCACTGCCAGCTTCACGGGCAGGTGGCTGATGCCCGGGCCTTCGAGGCGATCGCCGAAGGTCAGCTGGTCGATGAAGATGTGGTTGTCGGCAGTCAGCTTGCGCTGGTCGAGCTGGTAGTGCACGTCGACATTGAGCCTTCCCTTGGTGATCGGATAGCCGGCGTATTTGCCCGAGTACGGCGACAGGTTGGCGAGCTGGATGCCCTCCGCCTTGGCGGTGATGTCGAGGGATGCAACCGGAGCGAGCGGATTGATCGTGCCGGCGATGTCGACCGGCGCATTGTCGTCGAGTTGACCCTGGAGGGTCAGGTCCGCGGGGGGCGAACCTCCGTCCGTTCCGAAAGCGCCGATCTTGCCGGCCAGGCGCGTCACGTCCGCGGTGTAGTTGGGCTTGATGAAGTTGTCGGTGTAATTCAGGTGGCCCCTGGTCAGCGTGATCTGGCCGATACGGATGTCCGCCGGTGGCCCGGCCGGCACGGCCGGTGTCGCGGCGTCAGGTGCGGCTGCCGGCGCGGGAGTGGCCTGCGCCTGGGTGACCGACACGGCGCCGGGCGCCTCGGGATTGGCGACGACGTCCTGCAGGTTCAGCCGTCCATTCGCGTTGATGATCACGCGGGCATAGAAGTCGTCCAGCGCCAGGCCGCCGATGACGACGTGCGGCGCCGCCTCGCCCATGCGCACGACCATGTTGCTGGCGCTGAGCGAAGCCCAGCGCAGGAAGTCGGCGTCGGTCACCTTGTCGAGCACACGCACGCGGCCCAGCGTAGCCTGGCCACGATAGGCGACGCGAGCTGGCGCGTTGCCGCGGTCGTTGTATCGCACCTGTCCGTCCAGGCTGAGCAGGCCGCTGTCCACGCGTACGTTCAATGGCACGGTGACGAGCGATTGCAGCGGGGCCACGTCGAGCCGCGTGGTCTTCACACGCAGGTCAGCATCGAGCGGCTGTGGTTTCACCTTGCCGGTGACCGCGAACGTGCCCTTGCCGAGCGTGCCTTTCAGGTCCAGGGCGATCGGGCGGCCCATGTCGTCGGACAGGCCGTCGATACCGAACGACGTCGCCTGCATCAGGATCGCATTGCGCTTGCCCGGCGCCTTGGCGTCGCGCAGCGTGAGCGCGCCGTCGCTGAGGCCCAGGTGGGTGATGCTCCAGCGCCAGGCGGCGGACGGAGCGGCCGGTCTGGCCGCCGCCGCGGATGTCCTCACGATACCGGCGAGGTCGAGATTGCCGTTGGCGAGGCGCCGCAGGTCGAGCGTCAGGCCGTCGAGCGTGAGCTGGTCCAGGCGGGCCTCGCTGCTGCCAAGATCGACCAGCGCGATCGATGCCGCCATGGATTTCCAGGTGACAGGGGAAGCGCGACCATTGCGTGGAACCAGCCGGAAACCGTCGAGCCTGGCCTTCGCATGGGCGATGCGGACGATGGCGGCCTCGTGCCAGTCCAGCGTCAGTTCGCCGTTCGCACCGATGTCGCCGCCGGTGATGTCCGCATCCAGCAGCGGCGGGGTCAGCGGCATCAGCGCCGCGAGCGACACGTTCGCCAGCGACAAGGTTCCCGCGTAGCGGGCCGCGGCGAGGTCGAGCTTGCCTTGCGTGGCGAGCGTGCCGCCAGCCATGCGTGCGGCGACGTCGAGTACGGCTACCGGTGCGGCTACCGTGCTGAGTCCGCGCAGGCTGCCTTGCACGTCGTCGAGCACCAGGTGCGCTGGCGCCGGCGCGGCGAGATCCGCGTACTCGATGCGCGAGTCCTTGAGCGTGAGGTTGTCGATGCGCACGTCCATCGCCGGCGAATCTTTCACGGGCGCGGCCGGGGGGCCGCTCAACGCGTCGAAATTGCTGTGGCCGCCGGGCAGCCGCGCATAACGAATCGCGAAACCGTCGAGCGCGACGGTGCCGAGCCGATAACGGGAAGTCAGCGGTTCCAGCGCCGTCAGCGCCGCGTCGCCATGGCCGAGGGCGACCAGCGCCGCACCGCTCTTGTCGTTCACATGCAGATCGTCGACGACCAGGCGGCCACTCAAGACCACGCGCGGTTTGTCCTCGGTCATCGTGAAACGCAGGTCGAGCAGGCCCGACAGCTTGCCGCTCGGCACGGCGACAGGCAGCGGGGTCGGTACGAAACCGAGATAGCGGGGCAGCTCCAGCTTGTCGAGCCGGAAGCTGACCATCGATTCGCGGCTACTGGCGAAGGGCTTGGTCTGGCCCTGCACGCGCAACGGGCTACCGTCGATATTCATCGCCAGCAGGGGCTGCACGAAAATGTCGGTGGCGCTGGGCAGGCTGGCGATGAAGGGAATGCCGATCTCGATGTGGTCGAGGCGGTGAGTGGCATCGAGCACGCGGTCGTCGAAATCGACCTGCCCGCCGTGCACGGCGATATTGGACACCGCGAAGCGGGCCGGCCCGGTGTCGGGAGCGGCGGGATCCGTCGCGAAGCGCTCGACGATGTCCGAGAAATTGAAACGTTGCGGCGCGCTGCGTTGCAGGTGGATCCGGGGCTCGTCGACGCGCAGTTCGTCGAGGATCGGTGCGGCCCGGAACAGCGAGGCCCAGGAAGCGTTCGCCGTGAGCCGTTCAATATCGACGAAGGGCGCCTTGCCGTCTCGCTCGCCGATGTGCAATCGCTCGGCGGTGAGCTTCAAGGTGAACGGGTTGAGGCTGATCGAGCCGAGGGTGACCGGCCGGCCCAGCGCCGCGCTGGCGCGCGACTCGACCTGCGAGCGGATCAGTGGCGGCGCGGCGAAGAAACCGAGCAAGCCGAAAACGAGGAGGGCAATCAACGCGCCGACGGTGAGGCGTCGGGTCCGGCGTGACCGATAGACGGTGAGGGCGCGTTCGTGCCCCTTCCGCCAGTAAAGCTTGCCCCGCGTCTTGAGTGTTTCCATACCGCCGCTCCTTCACCTCATGGCCCCCGGGCAGTGTACCTGCCGGGGGCGCTGGTAGAAGTGCGGTCAGGCGGCGCGGATCAGTTCCAGGAACAGACGACCTTGCCGCAGTTGCCCGCATCCATCAGGTCGAAGCCCTTCTGGAAATCGTCGATCGCGATCTGGTGCGTGAGCACCTTCTGCAGCGGGAAGCCGGTCAGCACCATCTGGGTCATCTTGTACCAGGTCTCGTACATGCGCCGGCCGTAGATGCCCTGCAGGGTGAGGCCCTTGAAGATCACCTTGTCCCAGTCGATGCCCGCGCCGCGCGGCATGATGCCGAGCATGGCGATCTTGCCGCCGTGGTACATGCAGTCGAGCATGTCGCCGAACGCGCGCGGATTGCCGCTCATCTCCAGGCCCACGTCGAAGCCTTCGATGTGCAGGTCCTTCACCGTGTCCTTGAGCGACTGCTTGGATACGTTGACCACGCGGGTGGCGCCCATGTCGGCGGCCAGCTTCAGGCGGTAATCGTTGACGTCGGTGACCACGACGTTGCGGGCGCCGACGTGCTTGGCGATACCGGCGGCGATGATGCCGATCGGGCCGGCGCCGGTGATGAGCACGTCCTCGCCGATCAGGTCGAACTCCAGGGCGCAATGCGCGGCGTTGCCGTAGGGATCGAAGAACGCGGCCAGTTCCGACGGAATCTGGTCGGGGATCGGCCACAGGTTCGAGGCCGGCATGGTCATGTACTCGGCGAAGGCGCCGTTGCGGTTCACGCCGATGCCGAAGGTGTTCGGGCACAGGTGCTGGCGCCCCGCGCGGCAGTTGCGGCAATGGCCGCAGACGATATGGCCCTCCGCGGAGACGCGGTCGCCGATCTTGTAACCGGTGACGCCCGGGCCGATCTCCGCGATGCGGCCGACGAACTCGTGGCCGATCGTGAGGCCGGGGGTGATCGTGCGCTGGGACCACTCGTCCCACTTGTAGATGTGCAGGTCGGTACCGCAGATCGCGGTCTTCTCGATCTTGATCAGGACTTCGTTCGGGCCGACCTGCGGCACCGGAACTTCTTCCATCCAGATACCTTGCTCGGGCTTGCGCTTGACCAGCGCCTTCATCGTCTGCTGCATGGGGCTCGTGGGTTCCGTGCGGGGGAGGCCCGCGGCGCGGACCCAAACCGGCATTATAAGCCGCACCGGCCCCGGATCGTGGTGCGCCGCGCCATTGCCAGTGGCCCCTCGGGCCCTCTATGGTCGGGACGCTCTGCACGACCCACAGGGGACAACGAAACATGCGAATCCGCTCGATGATGCTGGGAGCCGCCATGGCGCTGGCGCTGGACGCGAAAGCCGACGAGGGCATGTGGCTGCCCTCGCAACTGCCGGGAATTGCGAAGAACCTCAAGGAGGCCGGCTTCCGTGGCGATCCAAAGGACCTCGCCGACCTGACCCGTGCGCCGCTCAACGCGGTGGTCAAGGTGGGTGGCGGGACGGGCTCCTTCGTATCGGCCGACGGGCTGGTGGTCACCAACCACCACGTGGCCTTCGGCGTCATCCAGTACAACTCGAAGCCGGAGCGCGACCTCATCGCCAATGGCTACGTGGCACCGGATCGCGCCGGCGAGTTGCCGGCCAACCCCGACTACCGCCTGCGCGTCACGGTCGGATTCGACAAGGTCACCGATCGCATCCTGGCGCAGGCCAGGGGCAAGACGGGCAGGGCCTATTACGACGCCGTCGATGCCGCGAGCAAGGCGCTGGTGGCCGAATGCGAGAAGGAAGAGGGCATCAAGTGCAGCGTCGCCAACATGTTCTACGGGCGCGACTTCTACCTCGTGAAACAACTGGAACTGCGTGACATCCGCCTGGTCTACGCGCCGCCCCGCGCGATCGGCAACTACGGCGACGAGATCGACAACTTCGTCTGGCCGCGCCACGCGGGCGACTTCACCATCCTGCGCGCGTACGTCGGGCGCGACGGCAAGCCGGCCGATTATTCACCGGACAACGTGCCCTACCATTCGCCTTCGCACCTCAAGCTCGCCACCGACGGCGTCGCCGAGGGCGACTTCGTGATGCTCGCCGGTTATCCCGGCATCACCTATCGCCATCGCACGGCGGCCGAATTCGCGGACCAGGTGGAATGGCGGCTGCCGACCTCGGTGGCGGTGCTGAAGGCGCTCCAGGACGTGATCGAAGCCCAGGGCAAGACCGACAAGGAGGCTGGTATCCGCTATGCGTCGCAGCTGCAAACGCTGAAGAACGGGATCAAGCGTTTCAGCGGTGAACTGGAGGGCTTGCAGCGTAGCGACGCCGTCGCCGTCCGCCGCGACGATGAAGCCGCGATGTTGTCGTGGCTTGCGGGCCAACCCGACGGGAAAGCGTTGAAGCCGGAGATCGACCAGGTCATGGCCCTGATCGCCCAGGGCAAGGACGTGCGCGAGCGCGACCTCCTGGTCGGGCTGCTCTCCACGCAGACCCAGCTCCTGCGCGGCGCCCTGGCGGTGGACCGTCTTTCCGTGGAGCGGCCCAAGGCGGACGCGGCACGCGAGACGGGCTACCAGAAGCGTGACGAGGAATTGATCCAGAGCCAGCTGAAGCAGGTGCAGCGCCGTTACGATGCGCGCGTGGAAAAGGCACTGGTGACGTCGCTGATGCTTCGCTACCAGCGACTGCCCGACGCGCAGCGGCTTCCCGAAGTGGACAAGGTGTTCGGCCGCACGCCAGCCGAACTCGCGCAAGCGCTGGATCGCATTTATGCGGCGACGAAGTTCGGTGACGAAGCCGAGCGCCTGCGACTGTTCACCGCCGCCCCGGCGGAGGTCGAAAAGAGTGGCGATGCGTTGTTGGTGGCGGCACGCACCCTGCGTCCCGCCTTGCTGCGCATCGAGGACGAACGCAAGGTTCGCGAAGGCGATTTGCTGCGCCTGCGTCCCGCCTATATGCAGGCCCTGATCGCCTACCGCGAGAAGCAGGGCAAGGCGGTGTACCCCGATGCCAATTCGACCCTGCGCGTCAGCTACGGCAAGGTCACCCCCTTGATGGCCCGCGACGCGGTGACCTATGCCCCGTTGACCACGGTCGCCGGCATCGTCGAGAAGAACACCGGCAAGGAGCCCTTCGATGCGCCGAAGCCGTTGCTCGACGCCATCCGAAAGGGCGATTTCGCCGGATACACCGATCCGAAGTCGGGCGCCATGCCGGTCGATTTCCTGAGCAACCTCGACACCACCGGTGGTAACTCGGGTTCGCCGGTATTGAATGCGAAGGGCGAACTGGTCGGCCTCAACTTCGACAGCAACTGGGAAGCGGTCAGCGCCAGCTGGATGTACGACCCGCGCTACAAGCGCGCCATCCACGTGGACATGCGCTACATGCGCTGGCTGATCGACAAGGTGTATCCGTCGCCCGCCCTGCTGCGCGAACTGAGCGTACCCGGAAAGTAAGAAGGGTGACCTCCGGCACGTACGTGCCGGAGCAGGATTCGCCAGCATTGGCGTTACTTTATAACATCTGCCCGATGGAAGCCGATCCATCGGCGTTCCCACTACCTGGTGGGAGCCGACCCTGTCGGCGATCCCAGCCGCCCCAACGCGCCCGAAACACCAAGGAGATTCATCATGCGCCGAGCCCTATTGGCCACCGCCCTCGCGGCAGGTCTCATCCCCGCCGCCCATGCCGTCGAAGGCATGTGGCAGCCGGCCCAGTTGCCGAAGATCGCCGCCATGCTGAAACAGCATGGCCTGAAGCTCGATCCGGCCACGCTCACCGACCTTACCGCCTATCCCATGGGCGCCATCGTGAGCCTCGGCGGCTGCACGGCGTCCTTCGTTTCACCCGATGGTCTGGTCGTCACCAACCACCATTGCGGCTACGGCGCGCTGCAGTACAACTCCACGAAGGAAAAGAACCTGATCGAACAGGGCTTCCTCGCGAAGACCTTCGCGGAGGAACTGCCCGGATCGCCCGACATGCGCGTCTTCGTCACCGAGGAAATCCGCGACGTCACCCAGGACGTGACCGCGAAACTCACCCCGGCGATGACCGGCCAGCAACGCTACGACGCCATCGACCTCGCCAAGAAAACGCTGGTGAAGGGTTGCGAGACCGAAGGATATCGCTGCGATGTGTACACCTTCCATGGCGGTTACAGCTATCAGCTGATCCGGCAACTCGAGATCAAGGACGTGCGCCTGGTTTACGCACCGCCCGAGTCCATCGGCAAGTTCGGTGGCGACGTCGACAACTGGATGTGGCCACGCCACACCGGCGACTTCAGCTACCTCCGCGCCTATGTGTCGAAGGACGGCAAATCGGCCACGTATGCCAGGGACAACGTGCCCTACCATCCCAAGCACGTCATCAAGCTCAACCCACAAGGCGTGGAAGAAGGCGACTATGTGATGGTCGTGGGGTATCCGGGAAGGACGAACCGGTATCGTCTCGCCCAGGAGGTGAGCAGCGCGATCGACTGGCAATACCCGACCCAGATCAAGCTCTACCAGGAGCAACTCGACACCATCGCCGCGAACGGCAAGGCCAATCCCGACGTTACGGTGAAATACGCCAGCCTCGTCGCCGGCCTGAACAACTACCTGAAGAACTTCGGCGGCCAGCTTGAAGGCCTGCGCCGCGCCGATGCGGTCGCGGTGAAGCAGAAGCAGGAAGCCGATCTCGACGCGTGGTTGAAGAAGCAGGGCGGTGCGGAGAACCAGGCGCTCGTCGCCGACATCGCCGAACTCAAGGCCAAGCTCGCCACCTACCAGGCTACCCGCGAGCGCGATGTCGACCTCGCCCTCATCTCGCGCACCCAGCTCTTCGCCAGCGGTGTACGCCTTGCCCGCCTCGCCGACGAGCGCACCAAGCCGGACATGGAGCGCGAGGCCGGTTACCAGCAACGCGACGAGGTGCGCATCGAGGGTGCGTTGAAGCAAATGGAACGCCGCTACGACGCGAAGACCGACCAGGACCTCCTGGTCAACGCACTCGTTCGCTACGTCGGCTTGCCGAAGGACCAGCGCCTGCCGGCGCTCGACACCTGGCTCGCCGGCGCATCCACGCGTGCGGCCATCCAGGCCAAGGTGTCGGCGCTCTACAAGGGCAGCAAGCTCGGCGACACGGCCGAGCGCATGAAGTGGTTCAAGGCTGACAAGAAGGCGATCGCCGCGAGCGACGACAGCATGTTGAAGCTGGCCAATGCGGTGCTGCCCGAGTTGAAGACGATCGAGAACGAAGAAGACGCCCGCGATGGTGAACTGGCCCGGCTGCGTCCTCGCTACATGCAGGCGATCATCGCGTGGAAGGAATCTCAGGGACTGCCGGTGTATCCGGATGCGAACAGTTCGCTGCGGGTGACCTTCGGCAACGTGCAAGGCGTCGCTCCGCGTGACGGCGTGAGCTATGCGCCCTTCACCACGGCCGAAGGCATCGTCCAGAAGAACACCGGCGAAGAGCCGTTCAACGCGCCCAAGGCCGAGATCGATGCGATCAAGGCGAAGGCCTTCGATGGCTACGCGTCGAAGAAGCTCGGTACGCTGCCGGTCGACTTCCTTGCCGACCTCGATATCACCGGTGGTAACTCGGGCTCGCCTTCGCTCGACGCGCAGGGCCGTCTCGTCGGTCTCGCCTTCGATGGCAACTGGGAGTCGGTCAGCGGCGACTGGCTGTTCAACCCGAAGCTCAACCGCTCGATCCAGGTCGACGTGCGCTACATGTTGTGGGTGATGCACCACCTCGACCATGCCGACAATCTCCTGAAGGAGATGGGCGTTCCGGCGAAATAACCGGCAGTCGCGAGGACCGCACGCCTGTGCGATCCTCGCGGCCATGCCCCGGTCCGACCCCACCGCGAACGAACTCAGCGTCAACGCTTCGCTGGAAACGGCGAGCGTTTCCGTGCGCAACGTGGTCTGCCACGGCGGGTGCGCGCATCGCAGCCCCGAGGAATGCGCGGCATCCACCTACCTGGTCTTTCCTTACCGCGGGCTCTACGTGCGCCACGTAGGCAGCGACCAGGCCGTCGCCGACGCCAACCACGTGGTGTTCTTCAATGCCGACGAGGGCTACCGGATCGCCCATCCGGTCGAGGGAAGCGACGCCAGTCTTTCGGTCCAGGTGGCCGCGCCCTTGCTGGAGGAACTCGCCCCGGCCAGCCTGCTTGACCAGCGGCCCGTCCCCGGCTTTCGCACGCATCACCGGCGCATCGACCCCGGCGCGCAAGCCATGGTGGCCTTGCTCCGCCACAGGCTGGAGCAGGGGACGATGGAACCGCTGGAAGCGGAAACCCTGTTACTGAACCTGATCGGCCGCAGCCTCGGCCCGCGGACCTCGCACGCACCGGAGGCCACGCAAGGCCAGCGGCGCCTGGCGGACCGGGTGAAGGTGCTGCTGGCCAGCGACGTGTCGCGCCGCTGGTCGCTGGCCGATGTCGGTGCCGAAATCGGCGCGTCTCCGGTGTACCTCACCCAGGTGTTCCAGCGTGTGGAGGGCATACCGTTGTATCGCTACCAGTTACGCCTCCGCCTGGCCCGGGCGCTGGACCTGATGGCGACGCAAGAGGATCTCTCGGCCCTCGCGGCGGACCTGGGTTTTTCCAGCCATAGCCACTTCACGGCCGTGTTCCGCCAGGCCTACGGCCAATCCCCCGCGGATTTCCGCCGCTCGACACGACGCCCCTGACCACCCTGAACGTTCCGGTGGAAGCCGCCCCTGGTGGGAGCCGACCTTGTCGGCGATCCCGCGGCAGCGGGCCAGGTTTATGCACGGCTCGGCTTCGCCCTCGCGTTGGGTGGTGGAGCAGAGCCGTCGGCCGCCACCCTCGTCGCTCCGAGCTGCACCGTCGCTCGGGAAAGGAAGCCGCTGCGCGGCCGTGTCTGATGGCTGGCGCCCCGTCACGCCCGTCGCGCCGGGCGGGGTTTTCGATTCGGCTCCTGCCTCAGCGAAAACGGCCGGCCGTCCAGGCCGGCCCCCTGACGGGCCTTTTCGCCCGGCGCTCCTCGGTTCCACACCTCGCGCCGAGGGTGGCGGCCGACGGCTCTTCCGGGCACGGAGGTGTCGTGCGGCCCAAGCAACACCCGCGATCTGGGGACAAGCCGCTCCGTGGAAATTCCCTCATGCGGGTGGGAAGCGGGCTGGCCCGCGATTCGCCACCCTATGTCGAGCGAATGAGGCTGTGCACTGCCACCGAGCGAGCGGTGACAAGCCTCGCCCGATCACCGCAAGGCTTCCTTCGCAAGCGGAGAGATTGAGGACTCGCGGGCCAGCCCGCTTCCCACCCGGGTGTGGCCACCAGCAATCGGCAAATGGCTGGTGACTAGCTGCACGTGGCGCGGCGAGCGTTGCTCTTCCCACCAACCCACCGCAGTGTGGAGTGAGCTGCCGGGCGCCACCCTCGGCGCGACATGAGGAGCCGAGGACGGACGGGCGGACAAGGCCCGAAGGGGATCGGCCTGGACGGCCGATCGTTTTCGCTGAGGCAGGAGCCGAATCGAAAACCCCCGCCCGACCGTCCGAGCCCGAAGGGGCGCCAGCCATAGAACACGGCCGCGCAGCGGCTTTCCTTTCCCAAGGGACGGCGCCGCCTGTCGCGCCGAGGGTGGCGCCCGGCAGCTCCCCGCCACGCCGCACACAACGAACGCGAGGGCGAAGCCGAGCCAGACACATGGCGAACCCAAGAATGCGCAAGAGCCTAAATTTTCCGACAGCCGTAGAGCCAGCGGCATGGTCTGCTTCACGGGCCCCGTTGGGTGGGCGGCAAAGGAGACATCGTCGTGGGCAATGGGCAACTCGGCATCGATCGCCGTTCTTTCATGAAGCTCGCCGCAGGCACGCTGGCGGCCGGCATGGTGGCGGCGTGCGCACCCGGCATGGGCCGGATGGCCGTTAATGAGGACATGGATGCGCGGCGGTTCAACGTGGCGAGGAGATTCACCCGTACATCATTCGGCAACATCGCCTACGTCGAACAAGGCAGCGGTGACGCCGCGCTCTTCCTGCACGGCTTTCCGCTCAACGGGTTCCAGTGGCGCGGCGTGCTGCCACGGCTGGCGGGTGCTCGTCGTTGCATCGCACCCGACTTCCTCGGCCTCGGATACACCGAGGTGGCCCCGGGTCAAAGCGTGGCGCCCGTGGCACAGGCGGACATGCTGGTGGCCTTCATGGATGGCCTCGGTATCTCCCGCGCCGACGTCGTGGCCAACGACAGCGGCGGCGCGGTCGCCCAGCTGTTGGCGACACGCTATCCGCAACGCGTGCGCAGCCTGTTGCTGACCAACTGCGATACCGAACACGAATGCCCACCCGCGGCGATGGCGCCGGTGATCGCCATGTCGCACGAGGGCACGTATGTCGATCGCTGGCTGCGGCCATGGCTGGCGGACAAGACGCTGGCGCGCTCGCCCGAAGGCCTGGGTGGCATGACCTTCACGTATCCCGGTCATCCCACCGACGAAGCCATCGACATGTACCTGGGACCCCTGGTGGCGCATCCCGGGCGCACGCACGCTTATGCGCTGGCGCTGGAGGAAAATTCGCTGGCGGGGATCGGTCCGAAACTCGCCCGGAGTCCCATACCGATGCGCGTCGTGTGGGGCATGGCCGATCCCATCTTCTCGCCCGCGGGCGCGGAGTATCTCGACCACGCCTTCAAGCACTCGCACGGCGTGCACCGCATTTCGAACGCGAAACTCTTCTTCCCCGAAGAATTTCCCGATGTCATCGCCGCCGAGGCCCGGCGACTCTGGGCGACGTCATAGAAACCCGAAACTGAGACTGGAGAAGTCCGTTTCGTAGTCGGCCTCGGCATCCGCCGGCAGGGCGCGTATCCAGATCGTGTTGAGCAGCCAGCGTCCCGAGGTGGGCATGGTGAAGGATGCGCGACCTGCCGCGTCGGTGACGTGGACCTCGATGGGTGCGTCGTCGTGATCGAGGTCCGTGAACTTCACCGTGGCGCCTGCAAGGGCATGCCCCCGATAGAGCACGCGAACAGGCAGCGTGCGAGAGCGGGGCAGGGCGTACGGATTGACCCCGGGAACGATCTCGAGCGCAAGGCCGATGGGTGCCGTCACGGATGCCTGCGCCGCGGCATCGAACGGCCCGGCTTGCATGATCGCCTTCGCATGCCGGCTGTAGATCTCCGTCTCGTCCACATCCATGCGATCATCCCGCCGGCGCCGTTCCAGCGCCGGTGTCAGGCCTTCCACCGTCAGGTAATCGTTGAAGCGCAACGAGGGAAGATGGCTCTGCGCGCGGTTGTCGGTTTCCAGGGCAATCAGATAGGTGCCGGCACGTGGCAGCGCTACCTCACCATCGCCGGCCACCTCTCCGGGGTGTAGCACGGCGCGAAGGTCCACCCCCTGGTCCGACGGCCCGAAGGCCTGAAATCGCACGATGCGTTGCAGCGCGATGGGCGAACGCTGGCGGTAAGGTCCGTGGCCGACCTGCAACATGAGCGGCGTCGCTTGCACGGGCTGTACCTGGAACGCTTGCGGCTGTACCCAGAAATCGTGGGCATGCACCGTACCTGTGGCGGCTATCAGCATCGACACGCAGAAGCGGCCCACCGGCCGTGGACGATGACGAGACATGGCTGAGCCTATTCAAGGTGATCGGGCTCGTAGCCCGGGGTGACGGGTAGGAACGAGAGCGTCGCGACGAGCAGGGCGATCGCGAGGAACCAACTCGCCACCACGTGCAATGCCATGCGCATGCCGCGGTACTTCGAGGGACGGTGACGCGCGACGATCACACTGGTCAGCGCCACCACGGCGCCCACGGCGAGCGAAAGCACCGCCAGCGATACGTGCATCCCGTTCATGCCTTGACGGCCTGCACGATGAAATGACCACCCGTCACGGCGATGCCGATGCCGATGGCGCGCAATGCCAGCATGCCGCGCGGCCATCGTGCAGCCATACCGAGCCCGATGCCAAGGACGTGCAGCGAGCCGGTCGCCAGTACGAACCCCGCGCTGTAGCCGATCGGGTCCGCCGCAGAAGGCAATTCCTTGCCATGCGCGTAACCATGGAAGAGGCCGAACACAGCGACGACGGTCATCGCCATGGCCACGCCGGGCCGGAATGCGCAGGCGACACAAAGACCGAGCGTGCACACCGAAAGCGCGATGCCCCATTCCACCGGTGGCAATGGCACACCGGCCATGCCGAGCACGGCGCCCAGCACCATCACGCCGGGAAAGACCATCGGCAAGAGATACACCAGGGGCTCGCCGAGCACGGCGCCCCACAATCCCACCGATACCATGGCGAGCAGATGATCCATTCCGCCGAAAGGATGCGCGAAACCGGCGCCGAAGCCGCCTGCCAAGCCGGTGCCGGCATGCGCCATGGCGGGATTGGCGTACGACAACGTCACCGCCGCGACGAAGGCGAGAACGACGAACGATGCCCGCGGATCATTCATGGTAGCCGGCCGCGGCGCTGGATGCCGCGGCCGGTGCGGTGTATGCGGGGCTTATGTTGGCTGCTGCAGCGAGGAACGGGAATCGCGTCGTGGAATGGGTGCGATCGTCGTGATGCACGCCGTCATCGATGCTGTCGAGGTCGCCAGCCGCGAGCAGCGAACGGTAGATGTTCGATGCATCGTAGTTCGGCGTACGGCCGCCGCAGTCGGTGGCGAGATCGCCACGACCGGAAAGCTGGGCCAGCTCCACGGCGAAGAGTTGCGTGCACTTCGCCGACGCGCTGTTCACCCATAGCCGGTCGTCGGCCAGCAACGTCGCCAGCCGGTGATAGCGCATTCCCGGTACCGCGTGCGTGTCGGCAAGCCACTGGTTGCCGCGCACGCCATCGTAGCCATCGTAGAGGCCGAGCGTCCGCTGGATGTCGCCGATGAACTGCGCCGCCCTTGCTGGCTCGGCACGGTTGTAGCGTTCCTTGAGGCGGTCGCCCTTGGTTTCGTCGAGCGGAGAGAGCAAGGCGTTGCCGGTCAGCGGACGCCCCGCGCGGTCGATTCGGCCATGCGGCGATGCGGTCTCTCCCCACACGGCGAGCAGTGGGCCACCGCCATTCACCAGTCCGAGATCCACCGTCACGACGATGCATGCCGGCGTCCATCCCGCGAGGAAATTCCGACCTGGGTCACCGTCGGTCTGGCGCCACTCCTTGCGGATCGAAGCCACCGTGGCGGCATCGAACCGCGGAAATCCGTCGGCGTCGACGGGTGTACCGCGTTCGAGCGCATGCGCCGCCACGTCGAACGCGCTCCGGGAGCCCTTCACGTTATTGAAGAAGGGATCGTCACGGCGGCCTGCGGATACCCTCAGGCGCCCACCGGGCGAGGCGAAGCCATCCGCCGCGTCGACCATGCCAGTGGCATGCTCATCGGCGACGGTGCAATCGGCTGTATACGAGGCACTGAAACGACAGGTCACGTCGGTGGTCCTGCTCGTGGTGCCGAAGACCTTGCCGCTGTCGACGTGGAAGGTATAGCCGATGGCGTCGGAGAAACTATGGCCGACGATGGTCATCACCAGGTTCAGGTGGTGGCCGTCCACGGAGGTCCAGGCATAGATGTCGCCGATGTCCGCACGCGGATCGGCGGCGACCGTGGGCGTATCGAGGTGGTCCGAGGCGTAGGCGCTGGAGGCCGGAAGGACAGGGATCGTCGCGACGAAAAGCGACGCGATGGCGAGCGGGAGGCGCAGGTTTCGCATGGGAGCCGTACCAGAATGGACTGGTGGCAGTACACCCGAACCCGTTATCGGCGACTGTCGGAATCTTTAGCGATTCGCACGGGGCGCGGCACGAGATATCCACATGTGATGTGGATACTCGCTGCATAACCGTGTGGACAAGTCCGATTCGCCCATGCGTGGCGACCACTTGCGTTGTCCTGGTCAGTTCGTGACCACGCACGCCGGAAGCGCATCGCGATATCCACAGCGTGTGTGGATACTCACTGCATAAGCATGTGGACAACTCCATTCCGCCCTTTGGCAGCATGGACTTGCGTTGCGCTGCTCAACAACTGACCAGGGCGATGCTCGCTCGCGGCTGCGGAGGATATCCACAGCCGGTGTGGGTAATCGATGCATAACCGTGTGGATAACTGCGCTTGCGCCTTATGCAGCGGCTACTTGCGTTGTACTGGTCATGACGTGAGCTCCGTCGTCACCGCACATCACCCGGGTGCGCTAACCTTGCGATCGTTCGACCGATCACCGCGTGCATGACCCTCGACAACCGCCCCCTCGCCATCTTCCTGATGGGCCCGACCGCATCGGGCAAGACGGCACTCGCCTGCGCGCTGGCGGACCGTTTTCCCGTGGCCCTGGTCAGCGTCGATTCGGCGCTGGTCTATCGCGGCCTGGATATCGGTTCGGCGAAACCCGACGCCGCCACGCTCGCGCGTTACCCGCACGCCCTGGTCGACATCCGCGATCCGGCGTTGCCGTATTCGGCGGCGGACTTTCGTGAGGATGCGGTGGCGGCGATGGAACGCATCACCGGTGAGGGGAAGGTGCCTCTTCTTGTTGGAGGAACCGGACTGTACTTCCGGGCCCTCCAGCGTGGCTTGTCCGACCTGCCCGAGGCCGATCCGGCGTTGCGTGAACGGCTGGGAGCCGAGGCGGCGGCTATCGGTTGGGCAGCGATGCACGCCCGCATGGCGGCGCTCGACCCCGTGGCCGGTGCGCGGATTCGGCCAGGCGATGCGCAACGGATCCAGCGCGCGCTGGAGGTCATGGAACTCAGCGGGCGCCCGCTGAGCGAGTTGCAACAGGGTGGCACGACGGTTCGTTTTCCCTGGAGGGTCCTGAAACTCGCGCTGCTGCCGGTGGATCGGAAACGCTTGCACGAGCGCATCGCGCTCCGCTTCGATGCCATGCTGGCCGACGGTTTCCTCGACGAGGTCCGCCGCCTGCGAGCCCGTGGCGACCTCCATCCGGACCTGCCGGCGATCCGCGCGGTGGGCTACCGGCAGGCCTGGGAGTACCTGGACGGACAGGGGGATGCCACGGACTTCCGCAACCGTGGTATCTATGCCACTCGTCAACTCGCCAAACGCCAGATCACCTGGCTGCGCGGCGAGTTCGACGCGCGCACGTTCGACCCGGACCGGGGGGATCCGTTGCCCGAGGCCGCGCGTGCGGTGGAAGAGTTCGCCGGAATGCCGAGATCGTCACGATCTTAAGCTACCAGCGGGCGTTTAAAAGCAGTTAAGATTCAAGACACTTGGGCTGGGGCGTCGTAAGGCGTTTTTTACCCGGACCCGTACGAGAGGCGTAGGGGAGAAGAAGAATGTCCAAAGGGCAATCGTTGCAGGATCCGTTTCTGAATGCGCTGCGGCGCGAGCGTGTGCCGGTCGCCATCTACCTGGTGAACGGCATCAAGCTGCAAGGCACGATCGAGTCGTTCGACCAGTTCGTGGTGCTCCTGCGCAACCAGGTGAGCCAGATGGTGTACAAGCACGCCATTTCCACGGTGGTGCCGAGCCGGAATGTCCGGGTCGGCGGGCACGAGAACCATGGCGATGCGGCACCCGGTGACGGCGAGGGTTGAGGGGCCCTGGCTTCGTCCCATATAGGAACGAGTGGGTGCGCGTATGCTTCCGGCTGCGCGTGCCCCTTCTTTTCCCATGAGGTCATTCCCCTAAGTGTTCGATAGACAAAAGAAAGGCGATCGGGCCATCCTGGTGCTGCCGCATTCGCGGGGCGAAGGCGATGCGATCCGTCGTGGCGAGGAATTCGCCGAACTGGTCGCTTCGGCCGGTGCGGAGATCCTCACCAGCATCCCGGCCCGCGTCGACGTGCCGAATCCCCGTTTCTACATCGGCAGCGGCAAGGCGGAAGAAGTCGCCGAGGCCGTCCGCGCGTTGGAGGCCGACCTCGTGCTGGTCGACCATGTGCTCAGCCCGGTGCAGGAGCGCAACCTCGAGAAGCACCTCAAGGCCCGGGTGGTGGACCGTGCCGGCCTCATCCTCGACATCTTCGCCCAGCGGGCGCGCTCGCACGAAGGCAAGCTCGAGGTCGAACTGGCCCAGCTCAAGCACCTGGCCACGCGCCTGGTTCGCGGCTGGACCCACCTGGACGCCCAGCGCGGCGGTGCCATCGGCAACCGCGGCCCGGGCGAAACCCAGCTGGAAACCGACCGCCGGCTGCTCGCCGAGCGCGTGAAGATGCTGACCAAGCGGCTCGAGAAGGTGCAGGTCCAGCGCGACCAGCAGCGCCGCGCCCGCTTGCGCAACACGGTGCCGCGTGTCGCCCTGGTCGGCTACACCAACGCGGGCAAGAGCACCCTGTTCAATGCCCTGACCACGGGCGGCGTCTACGCGGCCGACCAGTTGTTCGCCACCCTGGACCCCACGGTCCGCAAGGTCGACGGCCTCTCCTGTGGCCCGGCGGTGATCGCCGACACGGTCGGCTTCATCCGTGAGCTACCCCACGACCTCGTCGCCGCCTTCCGCGCGACCCTGGCCGAGGCGCGCGACGCCGATCTCCTGATCCACGTCAGCGACGCGGCGGACGAAGAACGCGAACTGCTGGCCCGGGTGGTGAACGAGGTGCTGGAGGAAATCGGTGCCGGCGACGTGCCCCAGCTATCGGTCATGAACAAGGTCGATCTCGTCGATACGGCTCCGCGGATCGATCGTGGCGATGACGGCAAGCCGCGGCAGGTCTGGCTTTCGGCCGCCACGGGCGCTGGCGTGGACGGTCTTCGCGAGGCGTTGGGCGAACTGCTCGGTGGCGACCGCATCCGTGCGGGGCTTGAGCTTCCTCTCAGTGCGGGACGTCTGCACGCGCGCCTCAAGGCAGCGGGCGCGATCGCGGGAGAAGCCGTGGACGAGCACGGCTGGCACCTCGATATCGACGCGCCTCGCTCCGTACTGGCGCCTCTCTTGGGCGACGACGTACACGCGGGTTCCTTGCGCGACCTGATCGATCCACCCCACGCCGGTCACTGATCGAGCACTCATCGATACCCATCTGATAGAATTCACAGCGTTTGCGTGCCCTATCGGCGCGGCGGCGGGTGCTCGCGCGCCCGGCGTCCATCTCCCGCCGCGGCGGGTCTACCTCAAGGCTTGCCAGCCGCCCACCCTCCGGTCCCCGAAGGAGACTGTCGCCCATGGCTTGGAACGAACCCGGTAACGGCCAGAAGGACCCCTGGAACCGCAACCGATCGAGCGGGCGCAAGCCCGACATCGACGCGGCGATCAAGAGCCTCAGGGCCCGGTTCGGCAAGTTCGGCGCGGGTAGCGGCGGTGTCTTCGCCATCGTGCTGGTCTTCATCGCGGCCTGGCTGCTGGTCTCCAGCTACACGGTCATCGACGCCCGCCAGGTGGGCGTGGTGCTGCGCTTCGGCCAGTTCTCGCGCATCCTGCCGCCGGGCTTCCACCTCAAGGCGCCCAGCCCGGTGGAGACCGTGACCAAGGTCGAGACGACCCAGGTGCGCTCGGTGTCCGACAACGTATCGATGCTCACCCGCGACGAGAACATCATCGCGATCGACTTCAACGTGCAGTACCAGGTGTCCGACGCCCGGAAGTTCCTGTACTCGAACGCCGACCGCGAGGAAAACACCATCCACAACGCAGCCGAGGCCGCGGTGCGCTCGGTGGTCGGCGCGAACATCATGGACAACATCCTCACCACGCCGGGCGTCGACACGCCGGCGCCGGACCAGGCGCCCGTCACCGGCGTCGCGCCCGCGGCGAAGGAAACCCTGCAGCAGCAGACGCGCGACATCCTCCAGGCCACGCTCGACAAATACGACGCCGGCATCCTCGTCACCGGCGTCAGCTTCCAGAACGTGTCGCCGCCGAAGGAAGTGAAGGATGCCTTCGACGACGTCAACGCCGCCCGCGAAGACAAGCAGAGCGAAGAGAACAAGGCCCGCGCCTACGAAAGCCAGGTGGTGCCCGTCGCGCGTGGCGAGGCCGCACGCATCGCGGCCGAGGCCGAGGCCGATCGTGTCGAGCGCATCGCACGTGCCAACGGCGACGTGGAACGCTTCAACCTGCTGCTCAAGCAATACCGCGCGGCACCGGACGTCACCCGCCGGCGCCTGTGGCTGGAAACCGTCGAGGAAGTGATGGCCGGCAATCCGAAAGTCATCGATGACAGCAACGGCAAGAACATCATCCAGTTGCCGGTCGAGACGAACAACGGCGCGGTACGCAACGTTCCTGGCGTGGGCACCGTGATCCAGTCCGCGACGACCGACGCCACTCCGAATCCGCCGCAGCAGGGGAGCGCCCAGTGAAGATCGTTTCCGGCCTCATCGTCGTCGCCCTCGTCCTCCTGGGCTTCAACAGCGCCTTCGTGGTGAAGGAAGGCGAGAACGCGCTGCTGTTGCAGTTCGGCCGCATCGTGCGCGCCGATTACCAGCCCGGCCTGCATTTCAAGATTCCGGTCGTGCAGCAAGTGATGCGCTTCGATAACCGCATCCTCGGACTGGATGCCCAGCCCGAACGTTACTTCACGCTCGAGAAGAAGAGCGTCAACGTCGACTTCTATGTGAAGTGGCGGATCGCCGACAACGCGTCTTACTACCGTGCGACCTCGGGTGAACAGGTACAGGCGATCCAGCGCCTTACGCCGATCGTGAAGGATGCGCTGCGTTACGAGTTCAACGCGCGCCCGCTCGAAGATCTCATCGCCGGCGGCCGCAAGGACATCACCGAGCGCGTGCGCCAGCAGACCGACGCCGTCGCCCGCAAGAACCTCGGCATCGCCATCGTCGACGTACGCATCAAGCGCATCGACCTGCCTGACGAAGTGAGCGGTTCTGTCTACAAGCGCATGCGCGCGGAGCGCCTGCAGCTCGCCAACGAACTGCGTTACACGGGGCAGGAGAGTGCCGAGACGATTCGTGCCGATGCCGATCGCCAGAAGCTGGTATTGCTCGCCGACGCCAATCGCGAAGCGACCAAGGTGAAGGGCGATGGCGACGCGCAGGCCGCGGCCATCTATGCGCAGGCATACAGCCAGGATCCCGAATTCTTCGCCTTCTACCGCAGCCTCGCGGCTTACCGAAAAGCCTTTGCCGACGGCAAGGGCACTTTCGTGCTGAAGCCGGATTCCGAATTCCTGCGCTATCTCAACGACGGCCCTGGCCGTCCGCGCTGATCCCGATCCACATCGCCCGGCAGGGCAACGCAACTAAAGAGAAGCATGAACATGGGTAAGTCAGTCGTCATTCTCGGCGCGCAATGGGGCGACGAGGGCAAGGGCAAGATAGTCGATCTCCTCACCGAACGTGTCGGCGCCGTCGCGCGTTTCCAGGGTGGCCACAACGCTGGCCATACGCTGGTGATCAAGGGCAAGAAGACGGTCCTGCACCTCATTCCGTCGGGCATCCTGCGCGACGACGCGCTCTGTCTGATCGGCAACGGCGTGGTGCTCTCGCCGGCCGCCTTGATGAGCGAGATCGCCGAGCTGGAAGAGCAGGGCGTCGACGTGCGTCCGCGCCTGAAGATCTCGCCGGCCACGCCGCTGATCATGCCGTACCACATCGCCGTCGATAAGGCGCGCGAAGTGGCTTCCGGCGCCAAGGCCATCGGCACCACCGGTCGAGGCATCGGTCCGGCGTACGAGGACAAGGTCGCCCGCCGCTCCATTCGCGTGGCCGACCTCATGTACCCGCACGAGCTGCCGGAGAAGGTCCAGGCTGCCGTGGAATACCACAACTTCGTGCTCACCCAGTGGCTGAAGGCCGAGCCTGTCGACTACCAGACCGTGCTCGACGAGGCGCTCACCTGGGGCGAATACCTGCGTCCGATGGTCGATGACGTCGCGACGATCCTGCACGACGTCCGGCGCGAGGGTGGCAACATCCTCTATGAAGGCGCGCAGGGCGCATTGCTCGACATCGACCACGGTACCTATCCCTATGTCACCTCGTCGAACACCACGGTCGGCGGCGCGCTGGCCGGTACCGGCGTCGGTGCGCGTGATATCGACTACGTACTGGGCATCTGCAAGGCCTACGCCACGCGCGTCGGTGGCGGTCCGTTCCCGACCGAGCTCAACGACGAGATGGGCGAACTGCTGCGCAAGAAGGGCAATGAGTTCGGCGCCAGCACGGGCCGTCCGCGCCGCTGCGGCTGGATCGACCTGGTGGCGCTGAAGCGCGCGGTGCAGATCAACGGCATCGACGGCCTCGCCATCACGAAGCTCGACGTCCTCGACGGGCTGGAAAGCATCAAGGTCTGCATCGCGTACGAATACCGTGGCAAGCGTCGTGAGTTGGCGCCGCTGGACGCCGATGGCTGGGCCGAGTGCAAGCCCGTCTACCTCGAATTCCCGGGTTGGGAAGAATCGACCGCGGGTATCCGCGACTGGAACAAGCTGCCGCCGGCCGCCCGCGCCTACCTGCGCGCGGTGGAAGAGCTTTCGGGCTGCAAGCTGGCTCTGGTCGCCACGGGCGCCGATCGTGACGACACGATCGTCCTGGACGACCCGTTCGGCGGCACCGACAACTGCTGATCCCCGGCAGCCCCTCGGGCATACCCCGGTGGGAACCGACCTGGTGGGAGCCGACCCTGGTGGGAGCCGACCCTGTCGGCGATCCCGCGGCAGCGGGCCAGTTTGATGCACGGCTCGGCTTCGCCCTCGCATTCGCTGTGTGCGTCGCGGGGGAGCTGCCGGGCGCCACCCTCGGCGCGACAGGCGGTGCCGTCCCTTGGGAAGGGAAGCCGCTGCGCGGCCGTGTCTGATGGCTGGCGCCCCTTCGGGCTCGGACGGTCGGGCGGGGGTTTTCGATTCGCCCTCCGTGGCTCAGCGAAAACGATCGGCCGTCCAGGCCGATCCCCTTCGGGCCTTGTCCGCCCGCCCGCCCTCGGCTCCTCATGTCGCGCCGAGGGTGGCGCCCGGCAGCTCACTCGACACTGGGGTGATTGGTGGGAAGAGCAAAGCCCGCCGCGCCACGTGCAGCTAGTCACCAGCCATTTGCCGGTTGCCGCACCCGGGTGGGAAGCGGGCTGGCCCGCGATTCGCCACCCAGATGTCGAACGAATGAGGCTGTGCATCGCAACCGAGCGAGTGAGCGGTGACAAGCTTCGCTCGATCATCGCAAGGCCGCCTTCGTCACCGGAGAGATTGAGGAATCGCGGGCCAGCCCGCTTCCCACCCGGGTGCGGGGGGGCTGATACGGAACGGCTTGCCCCGAGGTCCAAAAACAGCAGCCCCGCGCTGTTTTTTATGCGCCGCTTCCGTTCGGCGATGGATGCTCGCCAAGTCTTCCACCCTCCAACGCATGAAGGTCGATCTCCTTCACCGACACCGGCCGGTAATCCGCGCCGAAGGCGACCTCGCCCAACCGCCAGCCCGCCTTGCAGGTGACCGCGCCCCAGAAGCGGCGGAACGCCGCCCAATGCAGGCCCGTCAGCCCTTTCTCGTTGTCCGCGTCCACCATCGGATCGCCCACGCCCGTGGGCCGGATCGGCTCGCCATGCAGCGCGGTGCCGAACAGGGAATCCCAGATCGAGAACACCTGCCCGAAATTGCAGTTGTGCAGGGTGGGGCGGTCCGGGTCCATCAGCATGTGGTGAAGACGGTGGAACACGGGCGAAACGAACAGGCGATCGAGCACGGGCCCGAAGCGCACGCGCACGTTCGCGTGCGAGAAGTTCTGCACTAGTTCGCCCAGCAGCATCAACCACGCGAACTCCGTGGGCGCGACGCCGATCAGCAAGCCCACGCCTGCCAGCACCATCGATTGGAGGAAGCCGTCGACCAGGCTGCCACGGTCGTTGGTCCAGCAACTCATCTGCCGCGTGCTGTGATGCATGCTGTGCAGCGCCCACCACCACGGCAGCGCGTGTTGCAGGCGGTGCATCCAGTAATAGACCAGGTCGTAGATGACGTAGTAGACCAGGAACAACGCCAGCGGATGGCTGTTCAACGCAGGCACCCAGTGCACGATGCCTGATGGTGAATCGTCGTTGCCTGCCGCGCCGGTCCCACCGAAGGCGTTGCCGATCGGCGTCAGGACGAGGTAGCTGAACATCGGGAAGATCCCGAGCAGCATCATCAGCGTGTATTGCCAGTCCACGCGCGTGAGTTCGCGGTCCGGCCACGTCTCGGCGGGGATCACCGATTCGAGCGGGCGGAACACCAAGGCGATGATCGCCACCTGGAGGATCGAGATGAGGATCGCCCCCGCGATTTCGCGCGGATCGCCGGCCAGGCCGGACAGGTGGAGCAGGGCGAGGAACGGGACGATGGCATGGGCACTCGTCCAGTCGACAAGATGGGACCATCCCGCGAACATGCTGGCTACCTTCGCAAGACCGTGCAGGTGCGCGCGGTCGACACTGCGATTAAGCTGCACGCCTCTTTCGTTGGGCTTTCCGCCATGCGCCACATTCCAGGGATCGACGTACGCACTTACGTGGGCAAGGAGATCCTGCCCGTGGCCGAGGAATTGTCCGGATTGCGCCAGGCGGTGTTTCGCGACTGGCCTTACCTCTACGAGGGCGACCGCTCCTATGAGCGGGACTACCTGGCCGCGTATGCCGCCTCGCCGCGCAGCGTGTGTGTCGTCGCGCGCGACGATTCGGGGCGCGCGGTGGGTGCCTCCACCGGCATGCCCCTCGCCGACGAAGGCGAGGTCTTCCGCAGGCCCTTCGAAGAACACGGGGTCGCGCCGGACGACGTGTTCTATTTCGGCGAGTCGGTATTGCTCGCGCCGTGGCGTGGACGCGGCATCGGGCATGTCTTCTTCGATGCACGCGAAGCGCATGCGCGCGATGCCGGGGCCTTCCGCTGGACGGCCTTCTGCTCGGTGCGGCGGGAGCCCGGGGATCCACGCAAGCCGGCGAACCATCATCGGAACGACGCGTTCTGGCTCGGGCGGGGCTACAAGCCGGTCATCGACCTGAGCTGCACGCTGTCGTGGAAGGAAATCGGCGCCGACGCGGCGACGCCGCACACGCTCGATTTCTGGATGCGTGAACTTGACCGGGAATCCGCATGACACGCACGTTGGCGGAGTGGCTCGCTTACCAGGAGCGCACGCATCCGCGCGATATCGCGCTGGGCCTGGAACGTGTGCGCGCGGTCTGGGAAGTGATGGGCGCACCACATCCGGCGCCCATCGTGATCACCGTCGGCGGTACCAACGGCAAGGGGTCCACGGTGGCCTTGCTCGAGGGCATGCTGCGCGCTGCGGGTTACCGCACGGGGTGTTACACCTCGCCGCACCTCCTTCGATACAACGAGCGAATCAGGATCGAGGGCGAGGACGCGTCTGACGAAACACTGGTCGCATCGTTCGAGCGGATCGAGGCGGCGCGCGGTGACATCCCGCAGACTTACTTCGAATTCGGCACGCTGGCCGCGATCGACCTGATGGCGCGCGCGTCGCTCGACGTCGCGGTGCTGGAGGTCGGCCTGGGTGGCCGGCTCGACGCCGTGAACATCATCGACCCCGACGTCGCCGTCGTCACCACGGTGGATCTGGACCACCAGGACTGGCTCGGCGGCGATCGCGACAGCATCGGCCGCGAGAAAGCGGGCATCGCACGCGCGGGCCGCCCCGCCATCGTCGGCGAACCGGCGCCCCCGGCCGGCCTGCTGCAAGCCCTGCGCGACATCGGCGCCGACATCGTCCGCGCCGGCGAGGCTTTCACCGTCACCACGGCACCTTCGGCCCTCGCCGCTGAGGCGGCTCCCACAAGGGCGGCTCCCACGGATTGGCGCTGGACCCATCGGGACGGCACGGTGCTCGACCTGCCCTGGCCGGCCCTCGACGCACCGGTACAGATCACCAACGCGGCGACGGCCATCGCCGCCATCCATGCCTTGGGTTCCCGTGTGGACGTATCGCCGGAAGCCATCCGGCGCGCCCTCGAACAGGTGCGCGTGGCCGGCCGTCTCCAGCGCATCGCCGAACGTCCGCGCACCCTCGTCGACGTGGGCCATAACCCCCAGGCCGCGCGAGCGCTGGCGGCATGGCTGGACGCCGAGCCCTCGGCTGGCCGAGTCTTCGCCGTATACGGCGCCCTCGCGGACAAGGACGTGGCCGGTGTCGTCGCCGCCTTGGGGCGACGGATCGATGGCTGGTTCCTGGCCGGCCTGGAGCGCGATACCCCGCGTGGCCTGCCTGCAGACGCGATCGCGGCCACGCTCGCCGCCGTGCTTCCGGATGCCGCCGCGCAGGCGTTTCCTGACGTCGCCCGGGCCTGGGCGGCCGCACGCGCCGCCGCGGGCGACGAGGACACCGTGCTGCTTTTCGGCTCGTTCTTCGTCGCGGGCGCCGCCTTGTCCAAGGCCACGTGAACGCGGGCACCGGCGAGACGCCGGGGCAGGTCCATTGCCGGTTATAATCGCCGCGATCCGCTTTGCACCGGTCGTATGGAGCCTTCCTTGAAAACACGCATGCTGGGTGCCGCCGTCCTGATCGCCCTGGCGGTCCTGTTCTTGCCGATGTTGTTCTCAAGCACGCCGCCCAAGTCCGACGCCGACCAGACCGTCAGCCTGGCGATTCCGCCGGCACCGGACCGCGAACTGCAGACGCGCACGCTCGACGTGGCCCCGACCGGCTCCCCGGCGACGGTGAATGGCCCGCAGACGGCGGGCGTGCCGGCCGGTGCGGCACCACAGCAGCCCGCGCCCGCCGTTTCGGCGCCTGCCGCCAGCGTCACGCCGGGCAGTGGCGGCCGTCTGGCCTCGGTGGACATCGCCTCGCGCAAGCCGGCCGACGCCCTGCCGGAAGATTTCGCCAACGCGCCTGCGGCCAGCAAGCCGGCGGCGGCCCCGGTCAAACCGGCAGCCAAGCCCGCCACGACGCCGGTTGCCTCGGCACCGCCGTCCACCCCCGCCGCGGCACCGGCGTTGCCGCCGGGTACCGCCGCACGGGGCAGCTACAGCATCAACCTCAGCGCCTATGCGGACCGCTCGAAGGCCGATACCCTCGTGCAGAAGGTGAAGGCGCTGGGCTATCCCGTGAGCACGGCCTCGACCACGCAGGCCGGCAAATCGCTTACCCGGGTCTCCGCCGGGCCGTTCGAATCGCGTGCCGCCGCCGAGACCGCCCGGCTGAAGATCGTCGCCGCGGTCCCGGGTGCGCCCGCCAGCCTGTCGACCCGGGCCGAGACGCAGGCCGCCGACGTACCGGCGCCGCCACGCGCCGCCGCCGCGCCGGCGCCCGCCGCGGCTACGCCCAGCGTGCCCTCGGCCGCGCCGCGCGCGGGGGGCTTCGCCGTCCAGGTCGCCGCCGTCAGCAGCGAGACCGAAGCCACGCGCCTGCGCGACAAGCTGCGCGGCGCCGGCATTCCGGGTTATGTGGACAGCATCGCCTCCAGCAGCGGCGCCAAGTTGTGGCGCGTCCGTGCGGGTCCCCAGACGCAGCGTGACGACGCGGTGCGCCTGAAGGACCAGATCAAGGCCAAGGTGGGCCTCGATGGGGTGGTCGTCCCGGCGCCCTGACGGGCCGGACCGACTCCCATCGTGAATTCGAGGAGCGTCACGTGAACTGGGCCGACTACGTCATCCTTGCCGTGCTGTTCATTTCGGTCTTGATCGGCCTCGCGCGCGGCCTCATCTCCGAAGTGCTTTCGCTGGTGATCTGGGTGGCCGCGTTCTGGATCGCGTGGCTGTTCGGACCGACGGTCGCGCGTTACTTCGAAAGCAGCGTATCGCTGCCGACGGCGCGGATCGCCATCGGATACGGCTTGTGCTTCATCACGGTACTGCTGGTCGGCGCCGTGTTCCGGTTCCTGATTTCGCGCCTGGTCTCGGGAACGGGGCTGGGTGGCATGGACCGCCTGCTCGGGATGATCTTCGGTCTCGCGCGCGGCGTGCTCATCGTGAGCGGCGTGGTGTTCCTGCTGGGCTTCACGCCGCTGCCGAACGAGCCGATGTGGCGCGAATCGGCGATGCTGCCGCAGTTCGCCGCGCCGGCCGCATGGCTGGGCCAGCAGGTGCCGCCGGGCGTTCGCGAATACATGCACCCGCCGGCGGCGCTGCAGAACATGAAGATGCCGGACGTGAAACTGCCCAGCCGGGAAGAACTGATGAAACTGCGCGACCTGACGATCCCCGCGCAACCCTCGAAAGATTCGAATGCTCACCCTGCCGCCGCGACCACGGCGGCCTCTTCGTAGAAGGCAAGACCCATGTGCGGAATCATCGGCATCGTCGGTACCACGGAAGTGGCATCGGCCCTGTATGACGGCCTGACCGTCCTGCAACACCGCGGGCAGGATGCCGCCGGCATCGCCACGGTGGATGGCGCGCGCCTTCGCCTGCACAAGGGCAACGGGCTGGTTCGCGACGTCTTCAATTCCGCCGGCGTCAGCAAGCTGCGCGGACGCATCGGCATCGGCCATTGCCGTTACCCCACGGCAGGGTCCGAGGGTACCGAGGAGGCGCAGCCGTTCTACGTCAACTCGCCGTACGGCATCGCCTTCGCGCACAACGGCAACCTCGTGAACACCGAGACCCTGCGCAAGGAGATGTTCGAGGACGACCGCCGGCACATCGACACCGATTCCGATTCCGAAGTGCTGCTGAACGTGCTCGCGCACGAACTGCAGGTGGACGATCGCGGCGACCTCACGCCGGAGCATGTCTTCAAGGCGATTTCTCGCGTGCATGCGCGCGCGCGGGGCGGCTATGCCTGTATCGCCCTGGTGCTCGGATACGGCCTGATCGCCTTCCGCGATCCCAACGGCATCCGCCCGCTGGTGCTCGGCGAGCGCGTCACCCCGGAAGGCCGCGAATATGCGATCGCGTCCGAGTCGGTGGCACTCGACGTGCTCGGCTTCAAGCGCGTGCGCGACATCGCGCCGGGTGAAGCGGTGATCGTCACCGATGGTGGCGAGTTGCACGCGCAGCGTTGCGCCGAAGGCGCCGTCCATGCGCCATGCATCTTCGAATACGTCTACCTGGCGCGTCCCGATTCGATGATCGAAGACGTCTCGGTGTACAAGGCCCGCCTGCGCATGGGCGAGAAGCTGGCCGAGAAGATTCTCCGCGAACGTGGTCCCGACCACGGCATCGACGCGGTCATACCCATTCCCGACACATCGCGCACGGCCGCGAGCTCGCTGGCGCAGGCGCTGGGCGTGCCCATGCGCGAGGGCCTGGTGAAAAACCGCTATATCGGTCGCACCTTCATCATGCCGGGGCAGGGCGAACGCGTGAAATCGGTGCGTCGCAAGCTCAACGCGATCGACCTCGAGTTCCGGAAGAAGAACGTCCTGCTGGTCGACGACTCGATCGTCCGTGGCACCACGTCGCGCCAGATCATCCAGATGGCCCGGGACGCCGGTGCGAAGAACGTGTACTTCGCCTCGGCCGCGCCACCGGTGCGTTATCCGAACATCTACGGCATCGACATGCCCGCGGCTTCCGAACTGGTCGCGGCAGGCCGCACGGTGGAAGAAGTGGAGAAGGCGTTGGGCGCGGACTGGTTGATCTACCAGGATCTGGAAGACCTCATCTGGGCCGTCGCGGATGGCAACGAGGAACTGACGCGCTTCGATACGTCCTGCTTCTCCGGAGAGTACGTCACGGGGGTCGAGGCGGGTTTCCTCGAACAGCAGGAAGCACTGCGTTCCGATGCGGCCAAGAACGAGCGCCGCAGCGCCTGAGCATGGGGCGGCACGGATGACGACGGGCGCCGCCAGTTGCCTATGAACGACCTGCACGCCGCCGCCCGCCGTTGCCTCGACGCGACCGATCCGGCCGAGAAGGTCCGGCTCAGTTTCGAGACCTGGGCAGCGTTGCAAGCGGGCGACCTGGTGCCGGATTCCTCATCTCCCCCGGCACGTCCGATCGGACTTCCGGGCCGCCCTGAACGTCCTCGCCTGGTTCCTTCCCGCGACGTGGCACAGCGCGGCCTTGGCACGGCGGAAGGCCGCGCCGCGCTCGTGCACGCCATCGCGCATATCGAATTCAACGCGATCGATCTCGCGTGGGACGCGGTGTACCGCTTCCGCGGAAAGCCATCGGCATATTACCGCGACTGGGCATCCTGCGCCAACGACGAGGCGCGTCACTTCACGATGCTGTCCAGCCGCCTCTCCGAACTCGGCCACGTCTACGGTGATTTCGACGCGCACAACGGCTTGTGGGAAATGGCGGAGAAGACCGCGCACAGCGATACGGCTCGCATGGCCCTGGTGCCGCGTGTCCTGGAAGCGCGTGGTCTCGATGTCACTCCCGGCATGATGGAGCGGCTACGCCGCCAGGGTGACGAACGTACCGTCGCCATCCTGGAGGTGATCCTGCGCGAAGAAGTGGCCCATGTGGCGGCGGGAACGCGTTGGTTCCATTGGTGCTGCGAGCGTGACGGGATCGAGCCCGAGGCCACGTTCGCGCAGCTGCTCGCCGATTACATGAATGGGTCGCTGCGGGGTCCGTTCAATCTCGATGCCCGCCGCGCGGCGGGGTTCTCGGAGACCGAGTTGGTTTGGCTGGGTACCCTGGGCTGAGCCTGGGCCAGGTTACGGCAAGCACCCATCGCCGACAGGGTTGGCTCCCACCAGGCTGCATCCACCAAGCAGCGGCAGCGGCCTTTGGCCCGGTATCAGGTGAGCAGCGACAGGCCGCGGAGGTCGACGGACTTACCGTCGATCGACAAGACCGAGCCGTGGTCGTACCAGTCGCCCAACACGATCCGTTGCGCGAGCGCGCCATCGAGTTCGAAGTCGTGAATGGCGGGCCGGTGAGTATGCCCGTGCACGAGGCGGCGGACTCCGGCGCGGCGCATGGCGTCTTCGACCGCGTCCTGGTTCACGTCCATGATCGTCTCGTCGATGCGCCCGGTACGTGACTTGCTGTCGCTGCGTGCTTGCGCGGCGAAGGCGCGGCGTGCCTCCAGCGGCATCGAGAGGACCTGGGTCTTCCATGCCTCCGTTCTTACCTGGGCGCGAACGGCCTGGTATTCGACATCGTCGGTGCAGAGTACGTCGCCGTGCATCAGCAGGGTGGGCACGCCTTCGATATCGTGCACGGTGCCGTCGTCGAGCAGGGTCATGCCCGCGCGCTCGGCGAAGGCGGGTCCGAGCAGGAAGTCGCGATTGCCGACCATGAAGTAGACGGGAACACCGGCATCGCTCAAGCCGCGCGTGGCTTGGGCGATCCGTGCCGGCAGTTGTGCGTCGTCGTCGTCGCCGATCCACGCTTCGACAAGGTCGCCGAGAATGTAGAAGGCGTTTGCCGAGCGTGCTTCGTCCGAAGCGAGGAAGTGTTCGAACAACAGCGTGATATCGGGCCGCGCCTCGTCGAGGTGCAGGTCGGCGATGAATAGCGTGCTCATGCGGCCTTCGGTGGCGTCGGGGTTTTCTTCTCACCCTTCTTGGGCGTGGCCTGTTTGACCGGCGCGGTCGCGGGCTTCGCCGGTGCGCTGGCGGGGGCCGCGGCGGAGGAAGAGCGGGCAGGTGCCGCTTTCTCTTCGCCGACCACGCTGGCCGATTCGATGACGACCAGCGGATTCGGCACGTCGCCGACGAACGGGCCCTGCGCGCGCGTGGGCAGGGCGGCGATCTTGTCGATCGTGTCCATGCCGGTGACGACCTTGCCGAACACGGCGAAGCCCCAGGTGAGGCCACTCTGGTTGCTCACGTAGTCGAGCCGACGATTGTCGACGAGGTTGACGAAAAACTGTGCCGTACCCGAGTTCGGGTCGGTTCCGCGTGCCACCGCGACGGTGCCGCGCAGGTTGGAGAGTCCGTTGTCCGCCTCGCTGGGGATCGCCGCGCGGGTGCGCCGCTGTGTCAGGTCGCGGCTGTAGAGGCCGCCCTGGACCATGTAGCCGTCGACCACGCGATGAAACACCGTGCCGTCGTAGAAGCCGTCTCGCACGTACTGAAGGAAGTTGGCGACGCTCTTGGGCGCCTTCTCCGGGAACAGTTCCAGGGTGAAATCGCCCTGGGTGGTATGCATCGTCACACGGGGGTGCTCGATGGCGCCAGGCGCTGGTGCCGCCGGCTTGGCCGCCTGCGCGAGCGCAAGGGCGGGCAGGGCGAAGAGGACGCTGGCGAAGACGGCTTTGAGCATGGGTGACCGGTCGTGACGGTGAAACATTCCCGGCATGATACCCCCCTTTGCAGGGCGTATCGCGGTCATTCGGTCACGATCTCCAGTTCCAGGCCCAGCTCCGCGAGAGGTTCGCGCTCCTGTTCCAGGTCGGCCTCGGTCAGCGGATGCTGGTCGAGCCAGTCGGCGGGAAGCGACAGGCGCAGCCGCTGCCGCGTGGCCACGGCACGGATGCGCGGCAACGCCTCGGCCCGCCGCGCCCGGCGGAAAAGCACCCCCAGGCGCAGGATCGCCGTGATATGGCGGGCCAGCATGCGATAACGCACGGGCAGCGCGGAGATGACCGACTTCTCCGGCTTGCGCCGGTGGCATTCGACGATCGCCGCAAGTAATTGCTGCTCCTGTCGCGAAAAGCCCGCCATGTCGGCGTGGCGCAGGATATACGCGCCATGTCGCTGGTGCTGGCTGTGGGCGATGGCGAGGCCGAGTTCGTGCACGCGCGATGCCCACGACAGCCACTCGCGCGCGTCGTCGTCGAGCTTCCAGACCTTGGCCAGCTGGTCGAACAAGGCCAGTGCGGTGGTTTCCACGCGCCGAGCCTGTGCGCGGTCGACGCCGTAACGGCTCGCCAGCGAATCGATGCTGGCCATGCGCGGGTCGGTGCCCGCGGAACGGCCGATCAGGTCCCAGAGCAGGCCCTCGCGCATCGAGCTTTCGGAGACGCGCAGGCGATCGATGCCCAGCGCGTCGAAAGCAGCCTCGAAAATGGCCACGCCGCCCGCGAACACTTCGGCGCGGTCGTCGGCGAGACCCGGTAATTTCAGCGTGTTGGAGGATCCCTGCTCGATCAGCGCTTCGCGGACCGCCGCGAGCGATTCCGGCGTGATCCCGTCGTCGGACAACTTCATTGCCCGGACGACCGAACCGATCGCCTTCGCGGTGCCGGATGAACCGTAGGCGTCGGCCCAGCCGGCCTCGCGGTAGTCCTCGGAAAACTGCTGGAGCAGCACGCCGATCTCGCGGCGCGCCCGCAGCCAGCGCTTGCGGGTGATCTTGCCGCCGGGAAAGAAGCGCAGCGTGGAGGCGATGCAGCCCACCTGCACGCTCTCCGTGAGGATAGGCGAGGTGCCGCGGCCCACGATGAACTCGGTGCTGCCGCCACCGATGTCGATCACCAGGCGGTGATCGCGCGAGGCGGGCAGGTCGTGGGCGGCGCCCAGGAAGATGAGCCGGCCTTCCTCGCGACCGGAGACGATTTCCACCGGGTGGCCCAACGCCGCCTCGGCGGCGGAAAGGAACGCGTGCGGCGAGGCGAGCCTGCGCACGGTGTTGGTCGCCACCGCGCGCACATGCAGCGCCGGGATGCCGGCGATGCGCTGGCCGAAGCGGGCGAGGCTGGCGAGTGCGGCGGCGCGATGGTTGGCATCCAGCGTGCCGTCGGGCCGCAAGCCCACGGCCATGCGCACGGAGTCGCGCAGGCGGTCGATCACGCGGGGCTCGCCGTGCTCGTAGCGCGCGACGACCATGTGGAAGCTGTTCGAGCCGAGGTCGACGGCGGCGAGCAATTCGCCTTCGTTGATCTGCGATTTACCTGTCGATGCCAAGGTGGAATGTCCGCAGCGGCGTATCGGTGAATTCTGGCATGGTGCCGGGGCTTGCGTGCAAGCGCGTGAATCGTGTGTGGACGTCGAGGACGATCACGAACGAGGGGATCCAGGCTTCGGGAGTGCCGACAAGACGAACAGCACGATGCAAAGAAAGCCGAAAACCCAATAGTCGCTGGGCGCGGGTCCCCACCAGTGACGATGCCAGGGCACGTCCACGGGGTTGAAGCGCGCCAGGCCGAACGCGGGGTTCAGCACGAACCACAGGCCGTCCTCCGCGACCCAGAACAGCATCACGCAAGCGATCGCGCGGACCTGCGCCCGCCAGCTCCAGAACCCACGGAACACCATGGGGAAATGGAAAAACAAGGCGATGAACGGGAAGACCCAGGCGTGATAGCCGGTCATCGGCCGTCCGCCCCATAGCAGGTCGAGCAGCCAGTGGTGATCCACGCGCCAGGTGGGCAGGCTCGTGGCCCAGCCGTTCGGGCCTTCGATCTCGATCTCCACATGCGCGAACATGAAGGCCAGCAGCAAGGTGAAAAGGGCGGTCGAAACCACGGCGGTGAGTCGGCGACGCGGTGAATGGCTCATGTACCGTCCAGGTCGGCGAGCACCGTGCCGATCACCTCGCGCGCCGCATGCGGGCGGCCGATCGCGCGTGCGCTGGCGGCCATGGCGGCCAGGCGTTCGGGATGGGTGCGAAGCTCGCCGATGCGCCAGGCCAGGGCCACGGCGTCGATGGCCTTCCATGCCGCTCCCTGTTCCAGCAGGTAGTCCGCATTGCGTTCTTCCTGGCCGGGAATCGGGGCGTTGACGATCATGGGCAGGCCCATCGCCAGGCATTCGGAGGTGGTGAGGCCGCCGGGCTTGGTGATGGCCAGGTCGCAACACGCCATCAGGCGCTCGACGTGGCGGGTGAAGCCATGCGGAAACAGGCGTCCCGCATGACGCGTGGTGGCGAGCGAGCGCAGGCGTTCCAGCATCGCGGCATTACGTCCCGCGAGCACCACCAGCTGGAAGTCCCCGCCGCTGGAAAGCAGCGTGTCGGCCAGTTCGTCCAGCGCGCCGACGCCCGCGCCACCGCCCATCACCAGGTAAGCGGGGCGGTCGGGATCCATGCCGAAGGATACGGCCAGGGCGCGCCGGTCCTGGGGCTCGGCGAACGCCGGCATCACCGGAATGCCCGTGGTGTGCACGCGCGACGTGGGCAGTCCGACCGCGCGCATGCGTTGCGCGATTTCAGGACTCGCGGCGAAATAACCGGTCATCTCCGGGATCACCCACATGCGGTGCAGGTCGAAGTCGGTCACCTGCAGCCACACGGGCACCGTGATGCGCCCCTTGCGTATCTGCCGCATCAACATCTCGGCGGGCAGGAAATGCGTGCAGACGATCGCATCCGGGGCGAACTGCGTGATCGCCGCGCGCAGGCGGCGCGTGTGCAACCGCTCGATCGTGCGGCGCATGCGCTGGGTCACCGCTTCGGGACGCGTGTCGTCGGTGATGCGATAGAGCATGCCCCACAGTTGTGGGTGCCGCGTGATGAGGCGCAGGTAGAAATCCGCATAGATGCGCCGGAAGCTCGACGGCACGTAGTCCATGACGTCGAGGTGTTTCGCTTCGATCTCGCGCCCCTCGGCCGCGAGCGCGGACACGGTCGCCTCGAGCGCTTCCGCGGCGCGCACATGCCCCGCACCCGCGGATACCGACAGGAGCAGGATGCGCCGCTTCACCCGCTATAAGCCGCAAGCAGGGCCTGCTGCGCGCTATACGGCGCCTCGCCCTTCGCCGGATGGCTGCGCGTGTAGCGCCCATCCCTGCCCAGCAGCCACGCCTGGGTGTTGTCGCTCAGGTAGTTGGCCAGTGTCTCGTTGTAGACGCGGCGCGCCAGCGCCGGCTCCAGGATCGGCACGCCGACCTCGATACGGCGCATGAGGTTGCGCTCCATCCAGTCGGCGCTGGCGCAGTACAGTTCCGGCGCACCGTCGTTGCCGAACCAGTACACGCGGCTGTGCTCGAGGAACCGGCCGATGATCGAGCGCACCCGGATGTTTTCCGAGATGCCGGGAATGCCGGGCCGCAGCGTGCATGCGCCGCGGATGATGAGGTCGACCTGCACGCCCGCCATGGAGGCGCGATACAGGGCCTCGACCACGTGCGCTTCGTTCAGCGCGTTGAGCTTGGCCACGATGCGGCCCGGCCGTCCGTTGCGCGCATGCTCGATCTCCCGTTCGATCTTGGCCATCACGCTGCTGTACAACGTGAAGGGCGAATGCAGCAGGCGCTTGAGCTGGATCATCGGGCCAAGGCCCGACAGCTGCTGGAAGACCTTGTGGATGTCCTCGCCGATTTCCGGATCGGCTGTCATGAGGCCGATGTCCGTGTAACCGCGGCTGTTGCCCTGGTGGTAATTCCCGGTGGACAGATGCACGTAGCGGCGCAGCACGCCACCCGCCTCGCGCCGCACGATCAGGAGCATCTTCGCGTGCGTCTTGTAGCCGACCACGCCGTACACCACCTGCACGCCGGCTTCCTGCAAACGGTTGGCCAGGCCGATGTTGGCCTCTTCGTCGAAGCGGGCGCGCAATTCGATCACCACGGTGACGTCCTTGCCGTTGCGCGCGGCCTCCACCAGGAGATCGACCAGGGGCGAATCCTTGCCCGCGCGATAGAGGGTCTGCTTGATCGCCAGCACGCCGGGGTCCTGCGCGGCGCGGCGCAGCAGTTCGACCACCGAGGCGAACGATTCATACGGGTGGTGCAGCAGCACGTCGCGCATGCCGAGCACGTCGAACTCGTTCACGCCTTTCTCGAACGCGGGGGAAAGACGCGGCGTGAACCGGGGGAACTTGAGTTCGGGACGGTCGATCTGGTCATAGATCAGGCCGGCGCGGATGATGTTGACCGGGCCGTCACATCGGTAGACGTCGGCTTCCTCGAGCTGGAAGTTGGCGATCAGCATCTCGGTGATCGCGCGAGGGCAGTCGGCGCCGACTTCGAGGCGCACCGGACGCGCATAGCCACGGCCGGCGAGTTCCTCGCTCAGCGCGCGGGCCAGGTTTTCCACCTCGGCTTCCTCGACCACCAGTTCGCTGTTGCGCGTGACACGGAACTGATACGTGGAGCAGACCTGGAAACCGGGGAAGATCTCGTCGGCGAAGGCTTGCAGCACTTCCGCCAGGAAGACGAAATCGCCGTCGCCGTCCGAGACCGCGGCGGGCAGGTGGATGATCCGGGGCAGCGACCGGGGCGCGCGCACGAGGGCCATGTGCCCCTCGCGGCCGAAAGCATCGCGGCCCTTGAGCACCACGGCGAGGTTGAGTGTCTTGTTGAGGATGCGCGGGAACGGATGCGCGGGATCGAGCCCCAGCGGTGACAGCACCGGCATGATCTCGTTCTGGAAGTAGCCCAGCAGCCAGCGGCGCTGCTTGTCGCTCCAGTCGTCGCGGGTGAGGAAGCGGATGCCTTCGGCGGCCAGTGCCGGCAGCAGTTCGTCGCGCCAGGTGCCGTACAACTCGGTGACCAGTTCCAGCGTGCGCTCGCGGATGCGCGTGAGGATCTCGCTGGACGACAATCCGTCCGCTCCCGGAATGGCCGCGCCGAGCGCGTGCTTGTGCTTGAGCACGGCCACGCGCACCTCGAAGTATTCGTCGAGGTTGTTGCTGACGATGGTCAGGTAACGCAGCCGCTCCAAGGCGGGCACGTCCGGATCGCGGGCCTGGGCGAGCACGCGGAAATTGAATTCCAGTGCCGCCAGTTCGCGGTTGATGTACAGCTCGGGGGCGCCGAGGTCGACAGGCTCGCTCATTCGTTCCGCTGGTCTTTTCACGGCAGCCGATGGTGGCTCATCGACGATCATGCCGGAAAGCGGCAACGCAGCAAGCCCTGGACGCATTCGGGGGCATGGCTCAGGGATGCAGCCCGGCCGCTTCCTGCAGCCGCGCACCGTCGAGGAGGCGGTCGCTGCCGAAAACGCAGGCGAACGTGGAGCCCTTGCCCGGCTCGCTTTCGATCGAGAGGCGAGCCTGGTGCAGGTTCAGCACGTGCTTCACGATCGACAGGCCCAGGCCGGTACCGCCCGAGTCGCGTGAGCGGCTGGACGAGACGCGGTAGAAGCGCTCGGTGAGGCGGGCGATATGGGCGGCGGGAATACCGAACCCCGAGTCCTGTACCGAGAAGCGGGCCCCGCCCTCGGCCTCGGCCCAACGAATGGCGATGCGTCCCCCGGTCGGCGTATAGCGGACGGCGTTGCTCACCAGGTTGGAGAAGGCGCTATGCAGGTCCTTCGGGGAGCCGAGCAGGTCGTACGACGTGGCGATGTCGAGCGAGACCGTGTGCCTGCCCTGGCTGAGCGCCTCGGCCTCCTTGCGCAGACTGGCCAGCAGGGGCGCCATCTGCACGTGCTCGTCCGCCACGTGATCCTGGGTTTCCAGGCGGGAAAGGGTGAGCAGGTCTTCGACGATCTGTCCCATGCGCTTGGACTGCGCGCGCATCTCGTCCAGCACGGGCGCCAGTTCCGGCACGTCCTCGGGATCGAGCAATTCGAGGTAGCCGTGGATCACCGTCAGCGGGGTGCGCAATTCATGGGAGACGTTGGCGACGAAGTCGCGGCGGATCTGTTCCAGCCGCGTGAGGTGGCTGGTGTCGCGTGCCAGGAGCAGTCGCTGGCGGCTGCCGAAAGGCAGCAGCGTGGCGGTCACGTGGCGGTTGGGATGTCCTGGCGAGGTGACGTCGTTCAGCGGTTCCCGCGCGCCGTCGGTGAGCCAGTCCGCCAGTTCACTGTTGCGCAGCAGTTCGGAGATCGGCCGGCCGCGGTCGCGTGGGCGTTTCAGGCCGAGGAGTTCCTCCGCCGCGTGGTTGAACCAGCGCACGTGCAACGAGTGGTCGAGCAGGACCACCGCGTCGGGCAGGGTTCCAGCCGCGCTGCGCAGGTCGCGCAGGCGGGATGCGATACGGCGGGTGCGGGTCATCAGACGGTCATACTCAGGGGGGCGCGTGGCGGGCGATTGCAACATTGGCCCCGGCTTGTGACGGAACAGCGACAGCAATACGACGATTTCCGCCAGCGCGACGACGGTCACGCCGATGAGCGCGGCGCCCGCGAGCACGCCCACGGCGCCGCCCAAGACGAGCAGGGCGGCACACGCGATGGGCAATCGCCAAGGGGAAACGAAACGAACGGGCATGCGTCGAGCCGATGACGGTCTGGTGAAACGCACCATAGCGCGGCTGGCCCGCTAAAACCTAGGTATTGGACGAGAACCGGTAACCCGCGCCGCGAACCGTCTGGACCATGTCGTCCAGCTTCCACGGTTCGAGGGTCTTGCGCAGGCGGCGGATGTGCACGTCGACCGTGCGTTCCTCGACGTAGACGCTGCCACCCCACACGTGGTCCAGCAGCTGCGCGCGGGAGTACACCCGCTCGGGGTGGGTCATGAAGAAGAACAGCAGGCGGTATTCGGTCGGGCCGATCGGCACCGCGTCCTCACCCGCGAACACGCGGTGCGCCGGGCCGTCGATGCGCAGGCCGCCCAGCTCGACCACGCCGGAACCGTCGTCGCCCTGGCTGCGGCGGAGCACCGCCTTGATCCGCGCGATCAGTTCGCGGGTGGAAAAAGGCTTGATGACATAGTCGTCGACACCGGCCTCCAGGCCGTTCACGCGGTCCATTTCCTCGCCGCGGGCGGTGAGCATGATGATGGGGATTTCCCGCGAGAGTTCCTCGCGGCGCAGGCGGCGGGCCAGCTCCAGTCCGCTCGTGCCGGGCAGCATCCAGTCGAGCAGGATGAGGTCCGGAACACGCTCGGAAATGGCCATCTGGGCGGCGCGGGCGTCCGCGGCGTGGGCCGCGTCCATACCCGCCTTGCGAAGCGCGAAAGCGACCATGTCGCGAATCGAAGCCTCGTCTTCCACGATAAGGATGCGTTTATGCACGCTGGGACCGCTCGTTGGCTGTGACGGTCATATTGCAGCCGTGCTGTGTTACACGGCAATGACAATCGTAACAATCGGCCTACTGGCTGCGTCCGTCGGGGTTGTCGTCGGTGGTGATCCGGCGCTTGCGCAGCTCCAGGAGCAGGGGCGTGAGGTCGCTGATCCGGGCCTGGATACGCGACCGCTGGTAATAATCCAGGTCGTCGCGCTTGAGCAGGCGGCGCAGCTGCTCCATGGCGTCGAAGGGGCGCCCGGACAGATAGGCGCTATCGGCATAGGCCTCGGCGGCACGGATCGTGTCGCCCGATCGCTCGCTGGCGCGGGCGAAGGTGCGGAAGATCTCCGGGTCGTCGCTGTCGTCGAGCATCGGCCGCAACATGGCCGTCGCGGCGCGGGCGTCCTCGGCGCGGCCGGTATCGGCCAGGGCCCGGGCATAGCCCAGCGCGACGGCGCGGTTGCGCGGCGAGTTCTCGTGCAAGGCCTTGTAGATCGTCATGGCATCGCCATGGCGCCCGGCGTTTTCATAGGCGTCGGCCATGCCCAGGCGAAGGATCACGTTGCCAGGCTGGCTGGCCAGCAAGGGTTGCAGCTGGTCCACCGCCTGCGCGCCGTGCCCCGTGCGGAGGAGGGCGAGGGCGTATCCGTATCGATTGGCGGCGGTGTCGAAATCCTTCCGCTTCAGGTTGGTCGCGTAATAGGACGTAAGGCGTTGCGCATCGCCCGAGAGCACGCGCACGCGTTCGCGCATCAACGCATAGGTATCGCCGGCGCTTTCGGGTGCGACCTTGCCACCGGCACTCACCAGGGCCGTCGGATCCTTCACGAAGAGCACCGGGGCCGTGCTCTTTTCCCAGGTGGCCTTGTCGAGCGTGGACAATCGCGGTTTGTTCGCTTGTTTCTCCTCGATCACCCGCGCGCGCGCCTTCGCGTCGCTGATGCGGGCCAGCGTCACCGGGTGGGTCTGGAGCAGCGCGGGCAAGGCTTCCTCGCCCTCACCCACCCGCAGGGTGTCCTGCATGCGGCCGAAGAACTCGGCCATCGCGTCGGGGTCGTAACCCGCGTTGGCGAGGGTCTGGATGCCGACGCGGTCCGCCTCGATCTCGTCCTTGCGGGTGAAATTGATCTGCCGTTGCATGAGCAGCCCCTGACCGCCCATCAGCACCGCCGGCGCGGCGTCGCCGGCCCCGCCGCCAGCACCCGCCGCGATGGCGCCCAGCAGCACCAGGGCCATCAGGGGCGCGTTCTTTTTCGAATCCTCGAACGCCCGGTACAGGTGGTTCTGGGTGATATGGCCGATTTCATGGGCGATGACGCCGGCCAGTTCGCTTTCGCTGCTGGTGATGTTGATCAGGCCCGCATTGACGCCGATGTAGCCGCCTGGCGCGGCGAAGGCGTTGATCTGGGTGTCCTTGACGATGAAGAACGAGAAGTGGTCCTTCGGCCGGTCGCTGGAGGCGACCAGACGGTAGCCCAGGTCGTTGATGTACTGGTCGACCAGGGCGTCGTCGACGGTCAGGTCGAGCGCGTGCATCTGGCGCAGCATCATCGCGCCGTATTCGTCGGCTTCGCGGGGGCTGATCAGGGCATTGGCGGAACTGCCCAGGTCGGGCAGGCGGACGTTGTCCTGGGCGCCCGCGGCGAAGGTCGCGAACGCGGCGGCGGCAAGGATGGAGAGGCGGGAAAGGGGCGGGCGCATAGGTCGAACGACGATACCATCACCTAACGATTAGACACCGTCGACGGTCGCGGCGGTGGGATGGCCTTCGACCGCGTCGAGGCGGCGGGGTTCGCCCCGTCCTTGCAAATTCGGCTGCCGGTCGCCATCTTGCGCCCATTCCGGTTCGGAGAATCCCTCCATGTCCAGCCCCGATATCACCATCTATTCCACCGCCGTCTGCCCCTATTGCGTGGCCGCCAAGAACCTGTTGAAAGCCAAGGGTCTTTCCTGGAACGAGGTGCGTATCGACACCGATCCCGCCCAGCGCGACGCGATGCTGGAAAAGAGCGGTGGCCGCCGCACCGTGCCGCAGATCTTCATCAATGGCACCCATGTGGGTGGTTTCGACGATCTCGCCGCCGCGGACCGCAGCGGCCGGCTGGCCCAGATCATCGAGGCGGCGCACTGATGGCCGGCGATCGCGTGGAAGAATTCACCGCGTTCCGCAAGCGGATGAACGAACGCATCCTCTCGGAAGACAACCAGGTGGTGCGCCGGTTCTTCGCCCTGGACACCCAGACGTACCGCGAGGGCGCGCTGGATGTGAAGACCAAGGAAATGCTGGGCCTGGTGGCGTCGATGGTGCTGCGTTGCGACGACTGCATCAGCTACCACGTGGCGCAGTGCAAGGAAGCCGGCGTGAATCGCGACGAGTTCTTCGAGGTGTTCAGCGTGGGTCTGGTCGTTGGCGGTTCCATCGTGATTCCGCACCTGCGCCGCGCGGTCGATTTCCTCGACTCCCTGGAAACCGAGGCGCCGGCGGATGCCGCGGCCTGCGCGGATCATTCCGCCGCCTGAACAGGCGCGACGGGCGCCCCGCGAGGGGCGCGAAACTTGAAGGAAGCAGGCCGGATCGCCGATAATTGGGCGATTTTTCTCCCCGCGCGCGGCAACCGCGCGCCCTGCGTCCGCTTTCCTTCAGGAGTTACCCCCATGAGCAAGACCATTGCCGTGATCCCCGGCGACGGCATCGGCCCCGAGATCATGGACGCGACCATCCGCGTCCTCGACGCCCTGGACTGCGGCCTCGCCTACGATTTCGTGGACGCGGGCGTGGTCGCGCTCGAAAAGCACGGCGACCTGCTGCCGCAGGCCACGCTGGACAAGATCGCCGAGCACAAGGTCGCCCTCAAGGGCCCGCTGACCACGCCGATCGGCGGTGGCTTCACCTCGATCAACGTCACCCTGCGCCGCAAGTTCGATCTCTACGCGAACGTGCGTCCGGCGATCAGCTTCCCGGGCACGAAGGCGCGCTTCGAGAACATCGACATCATCACGGTGCGCGAGAACACCGAGGGCGCCTACCTCGCCGAAGGTCAGACCCAGACCGGCGAAGGTGACAACGAAGTCGCCATCTCGATGATCCGCAACACCCGCCCCGGCATGCAGCGCATCTGCAAGTACGCTTTCGAGATGGCCCGCCAGAAGGGCCGCAAGAAGGTCACGGCGGTGCACAAGGCCAACATCATGAAGACGTCGTCGGGCCTGTTCCTGACGGTGGCACGCGAAGTGGCGAAGGATTACCCGGACATCGAGTTCAACGAGATGATCGTGGATAACGCCTGCATGCAGCTGGTGATGAATCCGTACCAGTTCGACGTGATCGTCACCACGAACCTGTTCGGCGACATCCTTTCCGACCTCTGCGCCGGCCTCGTGGGCGGCCTCGGCCTCGCGCCGGGTGCCAACATCGGCAAGGATGCGGCGATCTTCGAAGCCGTGCACGGTTCGGCGCCGGACATCGCGGGCCAGAAGAAGGCCAACCCTTGCGCGCTGCTGCTCGCGGCGGCCGACATGCTCGACCACCTCGACATGGTCGCCAAGGCCACCCGCCTGCGTAGCGCCATCCGCGACGTGATGGACGCCGGCGACCGCACCACGCCGGACGTCGGCGGCACGGGCACCACGGACACTTTCGGCGACGCCATCGTCGAACGCATCCGCGCCACGGCCTAACTTGTGGGAGCCGACTTCGTCGGCGATCCCGCGGCAGCGGGCCGGTTTCATGCACGGCTCGGCTTCGCCCTCGCATTCGTTATGCGCGTCGCGGGGGAGCTGCCGGGCGCCACCCTCGGCGCGACAGGCGGTGCCGTCCCTTGGGAAGGGATGCCGCTGCGCGGCCATGCCTGATGGCTGGCGCCCCTTCGGGCTCGGACGGGCGGGCGGGGGTTTTCGATTCGCCCTCCGTGGCTCAGCGAAAACGATCGGCCGTCCTGGCCGATCCCCTACCGGGCCTTGTCCGCCCGCCCGTCCTCGGCTCCTCATGTCGCGCCGAGGGTGGCGCCCGGCAGCTCACTCGACACTGGGGTGGGTTGGTGGGGAAGAGCCGTCTGCCCTCGCCGGTTGCCGCACCCGGGTGGGAAGCGGGCTGGCCCGCGATGCCTCACTCTTTCTGTTGGCGAAGGAAGTTTTGCGGTGATCGAGCCAGGCTTTTACCGCTCGTTCGGTTGCAGTGCACAGCTTCGTTCGCTCGACATAGGTGGCGAATCGCGGGCCAGCCCGCTTCCCACCCGGGTGCGGGGATTCACACGGAATGGCTTGCCCCCGGTCGCGGGTGTTGCTCTTGCCACACGACCCCTCAGTGCCCGGAAGAGCCGTTGGCCGCCACCCTCGGCGCGACGAGGGTGGCGGCCGACGGCTCTGCCCCACACTCCAACGCGAGGGCGAAGCCGAGCCCGAGCCCTCCCGAGATGAAGCGGGATGCCGCTACCGCTGCCCCGAGCGGCATACATCCGCCTGGGCCGGATAGCGCTCCACGCACCACGCCACCCACTTGCGCGTGCTTTGCTTGCGCTGGCTGGGAAGCAGGTGGCCGTTCTGGGGGCCCATGGTGAAACCGGTGAGTTCCGTCAGCACGGCTTCGAGGCCGTCGTGTACGTACCAGGGTTTGTACTGGCGTTCCGCACGTCCGCCCGAGCGGTGTATCCAGATCGACTGTTCCGGCAGGCGCCGGCCGTCGCCGAGGTGCGCGATGATGTAGGGCACGCCGGCCCTGCCGAGTCGCAACAACTGGTTGAACGCCCGGTCCTCGCTCGCCGCGTCCTTCGTCGTGTCGTCGACCAAGCGAGCGACACGGGGCGCGAGGTCTTCCATCGGTCCCGGCCCGGCATCTTCCGCCGAGGCGATGGATGCCGCGACGAGAAGAGCGAGGGCGAGGACGGAAGGCTTCATGGCATCAGGCGTTGCCGCGGAAGAAAGGATAGGGAGCGAGGAAGATCAACCAGATCATCAGCACGATGCCGATGTATTTCACGACGCGGAACAGCTTCGGATTCGCCTTCTTGAACTTGCGCGTGCTCTCGCGACCGCGCTTGTTCAGCGCGAACATGCGATTGACGAAGCCCACCTGTTCATCGCCGTCGTCGCTGTTGGGCGAGGCCGTGATCGAACCCATGAAGGCGCCGACGCGTTTGTTGATCGCGGTCATCAGGCCGCTTTTCAGCGGACGCTCCACGTCGGCGAAGAGGATGACGCGGGTCTGGTCGGTGCGGTTCTCCGCCCAGTGCACGTAGGTCTCGTCGAAGACCACGTCCTTGCCATCGCGCCATGCATGCATTTCACCATCGACGAAGATGCGGCACTCGTCCGAATTGGGTGTGATGAGGCCGAGGTGGTAGCGCAGTGAGCCGGCGAAGGGATCGCGGTGCGGATTGAGCTTGCTGCCCGGAGGAAGCAGGGCGAACATCGCCGCCTTCACGCTCGGGATCGAGTTCAGCAGCTTCACGGTTTCCGGACACAGCGCTTCGGCGGAGGCGAGCGGTTCGCCATACCATTTCAGGTAGAAGCGCTTCCAGCCCTGCTTGAAGAAGGAGTTGAAGGAGGCGTCGTTGTGCTTTTCGGCCGAGCGGATGAAGCCCTCGTCGAACAGGTGCATGGCTTCCTGGCGGATCGCCTGCCAGTTGGCCTGCAGCAGGTCGAGCTGCGGGAAGCCGCGGCGATCGAGGATCGGCCGCGCGGGCACGGCGGAGAAGGCGTACATCAACAGGTTGTACGGCGCGAAGATCGCCGAATGGTCCACCAGCTGGCGGTCGAAGCGCAGGCGCGAGCGGCCGCGCAGGTGCACCAGCAGCACGCACAGCGTGAACAGGATCAGCACGTACAGGACGATGAAGCGGGGCCCGAGGAAATTCATGGGTTGGACTCGAGGGGGACGGGCGATACATACGGCCCCGGAAGGCCCGTATCAACGCCGGTAGGATACTCCGGGCTCAGTGCCCGAGCACGTGGGCCGCGCCACCGCCCGGCCGCCAGGCGCGCTGGAAGGCCTTGTCCAGCCAGTTGACGGCGATGCGGACGGCCGCGTGCGGCGATTTGCCCTTGGCCAGCTCGGCGGCCACCGCGGAGGCCAGGGTGCAGCCGCTGCCATGGCCCTCGAAAGGCAGGCGCGGGTGGCGGATCTCGATCACGCCGTCAGCGTCGTAGTAACGATCGACGATCTCGCGCCCCTTGGCGTGGCCGCCCTTGAGCAAGACGCCTTGTGCGCCCAGGGCGAGCAGGTCGGCGCCCGCCGCGTCGATGTCGCGCCCGAGCGGCCGTCCGAGCAGGGCTTCGGCTTCGGGCAGGTTGGGCGTGATTACGTCGGCCAGCGGAATCAGCCCGCCGATCAGCGCGTCGAGCGCATCTTCATCGAGCAGCCGGGCGCCGCTCGTGGCCAGCATGACCGGATCGACGACGAGCCACGCCGGTTTGCGCCGGCGCATTTCCGACGCCACGAGGCGAGTCATCGCGGCGCTGCCGAGCATCCCGGTCTTGACCGCCGCGATGGGGAAGTCGTCGAAGACGGCGTCGAGCTGGCTGCGGACGTGGGCGAGGGGAAGCGTATGGACGGCACTTACCCCGCGCGTGTTCTGCGAAGTGACCGCGGTGATGGCGGTGAGGCCATGGGTGCCGCGTGCATGGAATGTTTTCAGGTCGGCCTGGATGCCGGCACCACCACCGGAATCGGAGCCGGCGATGGTGAGAGTGTTGGGAATAGGCATGCGCATGGGTCGAGGATAAAGGCGCGGTCGGCATGCCCGCGCCTTTGGGAGCAACCTATAACGCTTCGGACGCGAAGTCGGCCAGCCTCGAACGCTCGCCCCGCTTCAACGTGATATGCCCCGAATGGGCCCACATCTTGAAACGGTCCACCGCATAGGTGAGTCCTGACGTGGTTTCGGTGAGGTAGGGTGTGTCGATCTGCTCCACGTTGCCCAGGCACACGATCTTCGTGCCGGGGCCGGCCCGGGTGATAAGGGTCTTCATCTGTTTCGGCGTGAGGTTCTGCGCCTCGTCGATGATGAGGTAACGGCTGAGGAAGGTGCGGCCGCGCATGAAGTTCAAGGAGCGGATCTTCACACGGGACGCCAGCAGGTCGTTGGTGGCCTGCCGGCCCCACGAACCGCCTTCTTCCGGATTGGCGAGCACTTCCAGGTTGTCCGTCAGCGCCCCCATCCACGGCGTCATCTTCTCTTCTTCCGTACCGGGCAGGAAGCCGATGTCCTCGCCGACCGACACCGTGGCGCGCGTCATGATGATCTCGCGGTAGCGCTGCTGGTCCATCACCTGGGCGAGTCCCGCGGCAAGGGCGAGCAGCGTCTTGCCCGTGCCTGCGGTACCGAGCAGGGTGACGAAGTCGACATCCGGGTCCATCAGCAGGTTGAGTGCGAAGTTCTGCTCGCGATTGCGCGCGGCGATCCCCCACACGCCATGCGCTGCGTGGGTATGGTCGTCGAGCAACACGAGCCGGGCCTTGCGCGCATCCTCGTCGCCAAATAGTTCGAGCACGCGCAGCTCGACGTCGTTCTCGCCGGGCATGTACAGGCACTGGTTCGGATACCAGAGCTCGTCGTCGCGGACGCTCACTTCATAGAAGGTGCGGCCGCGCTCGTTCCACGAGCGCAGTTCAGGATGACGGCTCCAGAAATCTTCCGGCAATTCGTCGGAGCCCGTGAAGAGCAGGGCGAAATCGTCGAGTGCGCGATCGTTCTCGTAGTCTTCGGCGGTGATGCCGTAGATCGAGGCCTTTATGCGGAGGTTGATGTCCTTGGTGACAAGGATCACCGGGCGGTCGGGATACTGGTCGCGAAGGTCGACGACCGACGCGAGTATCTGGTTGTCGGCCTTGCCGTTGCCGTGGCTCGCGCGCTGCTGGAAGAACAGCCTTCCCACCGCGCCGCGCTTGAGCTTGATGCCTTGCGGATTGATCAGTTCGAGGCCATCGCGAAGGCCCTGGCCACCTCCGCCGCGCTCGATCAACTCGTTGAGGAAACGGCTTACCTGGCGGCCGTTGCGCGATACTTCCGAGCCGCCTTTCTTCTTGTCGTCCAGTTCCTCCAGCACCGTCATCGGTATGAAGACATCGTGTTCCTCGAAGCGGAACAACGACGTCGGGTCGTGCAGCAGCACGTTGGTGTCGAGGGCGTAGATGCGCTTGCTTCCGGTCATGCGGAAGTGACCTCATGCTGAGGTTGCAAGAACCGGCCGCACGGCGACGGCCGGGGGGAGATGCCGCATGACGCGGTGGGCGTCACGCGGTGGGAACACTCTCGAGCACGGCCTGCGCGTGGCCGGGAACCTTCACCCCGCGCCATTCCGTGTGGATCTTGCCGTCGGGATCGATGAGGAAGGTGCTGCGTACGACACCCATGTGGCGCTTGCCGTAGAGCACTTTCTCGTGGATGACGTCGAAGGCCTGGCACCAGACTTCGTCGGCGTCGGAAACGAGCGGGAAGGGGAGGTCATGCTTGGCGGCGAAGTTCGCGTGCGACCGCACCGAATCGCGGGAGACGCCGATCACTTCGGCATGCCTGGCCCGGAACGGGGCATAGAGGTCGCGGAAATCCTTCGCCTCGTTCGTGCAACCGGGCGTGTTGTCCTTCGGGTAGAAGAACACCACCACCCACTGTCCCTTGAGCGATGAAAGGGACAGGGTCGAACCGTCGCCGAGCGTACCTTCGAGTTTGGGGAGCTTCTTGCCCTTGGAGATCATGCGTACGTCTGCTGCTCCGTTCGGATCAGAATTTCACGGGGTCCATGATGGCGTCGAGGTTGAGGCCATCGCACAGTTCGAGGAAATCGTCGCGCAAGGCGGCGATGTGTGTTTCCGAGGGGATGCCGATGGTGATCTGCGCCTGGAACATCTCGGCGCCGGTCTGCATCGCCTGGTAACGCATGGATGAGAGTTGCTCCACGCTGATGTCGCGCCGCGAAAAGAATTCGATGATCTTCACGAGGATGCCCGGCCGGTCTGCCGCGATCACCTCGACCAGGTAGGGCAGCAGGTGGGCCGTGGGCTCCCGCGGCGTGGTGCGGTAGTGGACGATCGGCAGTTCCTCGTCGCGGGCCAGCTTGCCCAGCGAGGTTTCCAGCTTCGCCACGGCGTCCCAGGCGCCGCTGGCCAGGAGCATCACCGAGGTGTCGTTGCCGATCGTGGAGACGCGGGCATCGGCCAGGTTGCAGCCGGAGTCCGCTATCCGCTTGGCCAGGGCCAGGATCGGCGCGCGATGCGCCGGCGACAGCGTCGAGATGAGGAGCTGGTTGTCCGTGGTGGCGCTGCGTACTGCGGAACGATTCAAGGCGGGAACTACCTATGGCGCGTCCCGCGGGGCGCGGAACCAACGCTTTGGGGCCAGCTTACTTGGCCGTGTCGCACGCTAGCAAGACACGGAGCGCTCACGGGCCGGAAAGGCGTCGAATGGACTCGCCCGAAACGCCCCGGTAACATGCGAACGGTTGATTACACAACGGGTTTCACCTTGGACATCTCCGGAAGCATCACCGCGTTGGCGACGCCCTTCGCCGCGGACGGCTCCCTCGACCTGGACGCGTTCGGCCGGCTGCTCGACCAGCAGCTCGCTGGTGGCACGCAGGCGGTGGTCGTGGCCGGCTCCACGGGCGAATCGCATTTTCTCGAGCACGACGAATACGAGCGCCTGCTCGCGTTCGCGGTGAAGCACGTAGGCAAGCGCGTTCCGGTCATCGCCGGTACCGGCGAAGCGGGCACGGCGAAGACCATCGCCACCACGCGGCGGGCGAAGGCGCTGGGCGCCGATGCGGCCCTGGTGGTGGCACCCTTCTACGTGCGACCCACGCAGGAAGGCCTGCGCCGGCATTTCGTCGCCGTGGCCGACCAGGGTGGCTTGCCCGTCATCCTCTACAACGTGCCTCCGCGCACGGGCTGCGACATCGCTCCGGAGACCGTGGCGGTGCTGCGCGACCATCCCGGGATCATCGGTATCAAGGAGGCGCGCGGCGATGCCGGGCGCATCCAGGCGCTCGCGGAACTTATCCGCGCCGATTTCGTCTACCTCAGCGGCGACGACGGCTCGGCTCACGAGGCCATGCTGGCGGGCGCCGCGGGAACGATCTCCGTCGTGGCCAATCTCGTTCCGGAAGCCTTCCGCGCCCTGTGCGATGCCGCCCGTTCAGGCGATGCCGCCCGGACCGCGAGGGAAACGGCGCGGCTGGCCCCGCTGATCGAGGCCTTGAACTGCGCGCCGAATCCGATTCCGGTGAAGGCCGGCCTGGCGGCCCTGGGGCTCGGTTCAGCCGCCCCGCGGCTGCCGCTGGTCGAACTGGAACCGGGCCCGGCATTGGCGAACCTGCGCGAAACCCTCGCCGCTCTGGCACCATTGGCGTCTGCCGCCTGAAGCAACCTTCTCAACGGAACCCTAAGTTCATGAAGAAAACCTCGTACGCGCTGGTCGTCCCGGCACTGCTCCTGTCCGTCCTGGTCGTCTCCGGTTGCGGCGCGTTCCGCTCCACGAAGGATTGGGAAAGGGCACAGCAGGAAGCCCCGCTGGAAATTCCGCCGGGCCTGGATACGCCGTCCACCAGCGCCGCGCTGGTCATTCCTGACGTCGGCTCGGGCGCCCCCGGTGCCGCGGGCCAGGGTGCCGCACCGGTGTCGGATGGTTTCGTCCTCACGGATGATCCGGATGCCGCCTACCGCCGCATCGGCGAGTTGATCAGTGTCGGCGATCTCGGCACCGTCCTTTCGCACGACGACACGGCACGCTCGTACCAGATCGCCGCGAGCCGCGGCAAGCCGGAGAGCCGCCCGGGCCTGTTCCGGCGCATGTTCGGTGGCGGCAAGAACGCCGACCAGGATGCCAAGGACGCGCCGGCCTCGGCCAAGGGCACCAACCGTACCGTCGTGCTGGCGATCACCCCGAGCGGTACCGGCAGTGAAGTCCGCGCGCAGGGCGACGCCGATGGCGTCCGCCGCGTGATCGATGCGCTGAAGTCCCGGATGGGCAGCAAGTAAGCCTCTAGCCCTCCCCAAAAACGCCGCCTCCGGGCGGCGTTTTTTTTGAAGCAAAACCCCGGTGGCCTGGTGGGAGCCGACCCTGTCGGCGATCCCGCGGCAGCGGGCCAGGTCGAGGCAACATGGTGGGAGCCGACCTTGTCGGCGATCCCGCGGCAGCGGGCCAGGTCGAGGCAACATGGTGGGAGCCGACCTTGTCGGCGATCCCGCGGCAGCGGGCCGGCCAGAGGCAAGCACCCGATCGCCCACAAGGTCCGCCCCCACCAAAGGGCGTCGGTTGCCGGATCGGCGCCTCATGTTCCTACGACCGATGCCATATGGCCCCCGCCGCATATCGGCGACAGACTGCTTTCAACGAAACGGACGTCGTCGGACAGGTGCGGCGTCCGCCGCGATTTGGCATGCCATGCCGAAACCGAGGAGGGAGTCATGGAAGACACGAACGAGCAGCTATCGTCCCGGCTGAGCGAAGTCGAACGGGTGGTGGAACAGTTGGTCGAGCGAACCAATGCGATCACTCCGGCGGAGGTGACGGGTGGGATGGCCGCCCAATCCACGGAATCCATCGGTACGAACTGGATTTCCATCCCATGGATCACGGCGGCGCCACCGCCTCCGCCACCCCCACCCCCGCCGCCACCGCCACCGCCGCCACCGCCGCCGCCGCCGCCCCCGCCGCCGCCGCCTACGTCCGCACCAACGCCGCCTCCAGGACCGTTGCCGACGCCGCGGCCACCTGTGAGTTCGGGCTATTGCACCGCGTGTGGCAACGCGGTGCAGGCAGGATGGGTCTACTGCGGATATTGCGGCACCAAGTTGTAGCAACGGACCGGGTTGGCGCTCCGTACGGGGCGCCTTCCTTCAAGAGGAGTTCGAGACATGGATGTGATGACCGTGCGCGCCTGGCGCGTGCTTTGCTGCTTGTTGCTCGCCGTTCTTACCGCGTGTGCCTCGGCACCGCCACGTCTTCCCTCGCCACTGGCACCACCATCGGCCGCGTCCGTCCTGTCGCGAGGCGCAGTCGCGCCGCAGAACACGAACGACGAGGAGGGACGGAACATGGCCGTGCTGTTCCAGGGCCTCTACGCCCTGACTCCGGCCGATTGCGGTAGCGGCCGTCCCGCATTCCACTGTTCGGGCGTGCTCTTGCGTGGCGGCCAGTACTCCACGGCTTTCGGCGTGTGGAATCCCAACCCGAATAGTCCGAAGGTGGGTGGCGTGTCGTTCTCGTGGCTGCGCCAGGACGCCCGGTTCGGCAAGCTCGCCTATGGCTACGACGCGGGCTTCCTGTTCGCGCCCACGGACTATCAGGGAGCGTTCCCCTATTACCCGATCGACGTGCTTTGCGCTTATCCGATCGACGCGAATTCCGACGCGCGCAGCGCTTTCGGCTGTGGTGCCAATAGCCGCCACCCTGCCACGAGCGGGCCCTGCCAGGCCCAGAACATCACGACCTCATCGGCTTGGCTCAATCACTACCGCCAGGTCACCGACTACCCCAACGCACACCAATGCGGGTTCACGACGAAGGCGGGAACCGCCGACGCCGCCGTGGTATTCGCCTTGTTGCCATCGGCGATGAGCGGCCTGGGTTCGGTCTCGTTCCAGACGCAGAACGAACTGATTGTCGCCGAGTGGCCGCAGAACATCGTCGGAACCATCCCGCTCGCTGCTTTCTTCTACGCCGGCGGCGGCAACGGGCTGCCATCCGCGCAAGGAATGCAACGGGATTTCATCCGTGCCGGCGGCCCCTGGCGGCCCGTCCTGCGCATGACATTGCCAGCCAATGCGAGTGCGCAGGCGTCATTCGATTACCTGCCCGGAGAACAGGCGGTGCCTTGAAACACGGCATTCCCGGGCCTTGCATGAACTCCACCAAGGAAGGAGAGGGACGTGAAACGATACGGAAGTCTGAGCGTGCGAAACGTGTTGCTTGGGCTCGCCCTTGCCATGCTGGCTGGCTGTGCCGGCGTCTCCCCCTCGGGAGATCGAGGTCCGGCGGACATCGGCTTCACGCCCGCATCCCGGGCGGAGGTCCGGGGCGCGCACGATGTCGAGGGTGCGACCGCCGCCGCGCACTTGCAGAATCGTTACGACGATGCCGTGGTGGATTGTCGAAAAAATGCCGACGATCCCAGCCCCTTGCCCGCGGTCCTGTGCTCGGGCGTGCTGTTGCGTGCCACCAAACGCGGCGCGGGGTTCGATATCTGGAACCCCAATCTGACGAACCCGCAACCGAACGGTGTGTCGTTCTCATGGCTGCGGAAGGATCATACGTTCACGAAGTTGGCCTACACCCTTTCCGATGGCTTCATCATCTTGCCGCACTTCTTCGCCGACGATCCGTCCGATGGTTATACGCAATTGAATGTGCTGTGCGCGTTTCCCATGGACGGTGGGACGGACTCCAGGCGATCCGCCGAGAACGACGGCTGCGGCCCCGTCCCCGGCATCGCCAACACGGGCCCTTGCCAGGCACAGGGAATCACCACGAGTTCCCAATGGATGGCTCGGTTCGGCAATGGCACCTTTTACCAGCGCCTGTGCGGCTTCACCATGAAGCGGGGTACCAGCATGGCCTACGCCGTGTTCGCGCAGATGGCGCTCATCCGGACGGCGCTCGGTGCGACGGCCTTACCTATACAGAACGAGATAAAGGTGGGGGCCTGGCCCCAGAACGACAGCCATATCCCTCTGGAAGCCTTCTTCTTCCTTTCCGGAGATGCGGCCGGGTTGAGCGCGGCGAAGCTGAACCAGCAGGATTTTCAGGCTCGCTTCAACCGGTGGGCGCCGGTCGTCCGCTTGACGCTTCCCACGGTGATGCACGGGCCGGCGTCATTCGTGTACGACGTATCGGACCAGGCCATTCCGTGAAGAACCAAAAAAGGCCCCTCGGGGCCTTTTTCACGCCCGGGGTATCAACGCTCGAGCATATCCAGCTTGCCGGGCTTGTTTTCCCAGTCCTTCGCATCGGGAAGGCCTTCCTTGCGCTCGGTGATCACCGGCCATGCCTTCGAGAGGTCGGCATTGAGCGCGACGAAGGCCTCTTGCCCGGCGGGGACGTCGTCCTCGGGGTAGATGGCGTTGATCGGGCATTCCGGCTCACACAGGGTGCAGTCGATGCACTCGTCCGGATTGATCACGAGGAAATTCGGGCCTTCGTGGAAGGCGTCCACGGGACAGACCTCGACGCAGTCCGTGTATTTGCACTTGATGCAGTTGTCGGTGACGACAAAGGTCATGCGAACGGTTCGACGCCGGAAGGAAAGTGGCGCTCCCTACGAGGTTCGAACTCGTGTTCCCGCCTTGAGAGGGCGGTGTCCTGGACCACTAGACGAAGGGAGCGGGTCGTACCGGGGGTACGAAGCGCGCTAGTATATCCAAATTCCGACGTCCGGCAATGACTTTATGGCCGCTCGTCGAACGGGGTCGAATTCGTTACATTGGCCCCATTCATCCCGACACCGCCCGCCGGTGGGGGCAGCTACTTGAACGGGCGCCGGAGCGCTCGCCAGGACCTCGATCGCTTGAATTCTGAAACCAGGAGTGACGTTTCGCCGGTACTGCGCATCATTCCGCGCGACCAGCACTCCATTTCCCGCAAGAACATCAGCAAGGCCGCGCTGCGCGTGCTGTATCGCCTGCACGACGCCGGTTTCGCGGCGTACCTCGTCGGCGGCGCCGTTCGCGACCTCCTGCTCGGCGGGCACCCTAAAGACTTCGACGTCGCCACCAACGCCACGCCGGAAGAGGTGAAGGGGCTGTTCCGCAATTGCCGCCTGATCGGCCGGCGCTTCCGGCTCGCCCACGTGGTGTTCGGGCCCGAGATCATCGAGGTGGCGACCTTCCGCGGCACGGGTGAAGAGGGCGGCGACGGCGACCGCCACATCGTCGACGGGCGGATCGTCCGCGACAATATCTGGGGATCGATCGAGGAAGACGCGGTCCGTCGCGATTTCCGGGTCAATGCCCTTTACTACGACATCGCCGACTTCAGTGTGCGCGACTACGTCGGCGGCATGCGCGACCTCGAAGACCGCTCGATGCGGCTCATCGGCGATCCAGAGCAGCGCTACCGGGAAGACCCGGTGCGCATGCTGCGTGCGGCGCGGCTGGCCGCCAAGCTCGATTTCAACATCGATCCCGCGGCGTTGGCGCCGTTCGCCACCTTGGGCAACCTCTTGGGCGAAGCCGCCCCGGCGCGGCTGTTCGACGAGTCGCTGAAGCTGTTCCTCGCCGGCCACGGCCTGAAGAGTTTCAGGATGCTCGAGGCCTGCGGCTTGTTGAAATTCCTGTTCCCGGCCACCGCGCGGGCCCTGGAACGGGGCGACCACGCACTTCGGGCACTGGTGGAGCAGGGCCTCGCCAACACCGATGCGCGCATCGCCGAGGGGAAGTCGGTCACGCCCGCCTTCCTCTATGCGGTGCTCCTGTGGGGCGAAGTACGCGACCAGGCCCATGGATGGATGGCCCAGGGGTACGACGCCAACGAGGCATGGCAACGCGCCGCCGTGCACGTCGTCGGCGAGCAATGTCAACGCGTGGCGATCCCGCGCCGCTTCACTTTCACGATGGAAGAGATCTGGGCCCTTCAGCCGCGCTTCGAGCAGATCCATCGCAAGCGCGTGTTCCGCCTGATGTCGCATCCGCGGTTCCGCGCCGCTTTCGACTTCCTGCTGCTCCGTGCGCACGAATCGGCCGGCATGCGCGAACTCGGCGAGTGGTGGGCGCACGCCCAGCAGCTGCCGCCGGAAATGCTCGCGGCGGCCCTGGGTGGCGGTGGCGTGCCGGCTCATGAGACGGCCGTGGCGAGTTCCGCGCCCGCCCGCAAGCGTCGCCGCCGGCGCAAGCCCGTGGGGCGCGGTAAAGGCGACCCGGGCGGCGCGTGAGCGTTCGCGCATCGATCGGCCTGGGTGGGAATCTGGGCGATGTCCGGCAGCGGCTCGATGCGGCCATCGGCCACCTGGCCGCGCAGCCCGGCATCGTGCTTGCCGGGAGTTCCCGGTTCTATCGCACGCCTCCATGGGGCCTCGTGGAACAACCCGACTTCGTCAACGCGGCCATCGCGGTGGACACCACGTTGCCGCCGCATGCCTTGCTGGATGTCTTGCTCGAAACCGAACGGGACTTCGGCCGCGTGCGTGACGGCGAGCGTTGGGGGCCGCGCACGCTCGACCTGGACCTGCTCCTCTACGGCGACCTCGTGCTGGACGACGCCCGGCTGAGCCTGCCGCATCCGCGGATGGCCGAACGGGCTTTCGTCCTGTTGCCACTGGCCGATCTCGACCCCGGGCTGCTCGTGCCGGGGCAGGGACGCGTGGGCGACCTGCTGAAGGCGGTGGAAACCGGGGAGTGCGCGGTCCTTCCCTAGGGCCCCGCGCGGAGAGTACGATCCAAGACGCCAGGACAGGCATCCCGTGGAGCGTTTATGGACGAACGTGGCGGCAAGACGATCTTCGTGCAGATCCCCGCGTACAGGGATCCCGAATTGATCCCCACCCTCATCGATATGATCGACCGGGCCCGACATCCCGCCCGTGTGCATGTCACCGTGTGCTGGCAGCACGATGAGAACGAGCGCAGTGAGGTTTTCGCCGCCGCGGGTTTCCGGGTGGAGACCAGCGTCTTCGAAGGCCGCCTGCGGCACCGCCTGCGTCGAGGCGAAACGATCGTCGACGTGCTCGACTACGCGATGCATGAATCGCGCGGTTGCGGCTGGGCGCGCGCGATGGCGCAGCGGGGCTTCAATGGCGAGGACTATACGTTGCAGCTCGATTCCCATCATCGTTTCGCCCGCCACTGGGACAGCGAACTGATCGACATCCTGGAGGGCGTCCGTTCGCCGCGGCGTCCGCATCCCGTGCTGGTGGCCCACCCTCCCGCGTATGTACCAGGCGAACATCACGTGGAGCCCTGCAACGAGGGCTATCAGATCGATTTCGTGGGCTTCGGCGGACTTGGCGTGGTACGCACGACGTCGACCACCATCGATTCTCCCGCGGGAAAAATGGCGCCCATCCCGGCGCGTTTCTTCAGTGGCGGATTCGCCTTCACCGATGGCAGCTTCGTGCGCGATGTGCCCGCGGATCCGGATCATTATTTCAACACCGAAGAGATCACGCTGGCGGTCCGCGCGTATACGCATGGCTATGACCTTTTCCATCCGCACCGGCATGTGGTGTGGCACTACTACGAAAGGGCCGATGCCCCGAAGATCTGGGACGACCAGCGTCTGGCGTTGAAGCGGGGCGAGACCGCGCTGGACGGAGCGGCTCTGGGCAAGCGTTCCATGTGGGCCGCCGAAGCGGCTTTCGGCATGCATGGAATGCCGGCCACGCCACCGCCGAGTTGGCTGGGCGGACGGCGCAGCCTGGCGGACTACGAACGCTACGCCGGTATTTCGTTCGCCCTGGGCCGGGCCACTCCGGAGGCGCTGGGCCGGGTCGAGCCTTCGGAGGCCGACCTGCACCTGGACGAGGCGGCGTGGCGGGCGCGCCTGTGCCCCGTACCCCCGGTTCCTTGAGATACCGCTCACGTAGGCGGACAATTCCGCTTTCACCCAACAAGGCGACAAGAGCGTGTACGTGGAAAAAAACGAGCGCACCGGCACGCAAGCCGGTGACCGTGCCGGGCCTCAAGGCGATGAAAGCCGATGGCCGGAAGATCGTGATGCTCACCGCCTACGACGCGAGTTTCGCCGCGCAACTGGAATCCGCCGGGGTCGACGTGGCCCTGGTCGGCGATTCGCTGGGCATGGTGGTGCAGGGCCGGTCGAGTACCTTGCCCGTCACGGTCGACGAGATGGTCTACCACACCGCGGCGGTCGCACGCGGCCTGTCATCGACCCTGCTGGTCGCCGACCTGCCGTTCATGAGCGACCGTGACCTTCCTTCGGCGATGGAGGCCTCGACCCGGCTCATCGCGCAGGGCGGCGCGGCCATGGTCAAGATCGAGGGCGCGGGACGCATCTGCGAGGTGATCGCCGCGCTGGCCGGGCGTGACATCCCGGTGTGCGCGCACCTTGGCCTCACCCCGCAGTCGGTGAACAAGTTCGGCGGCTACAAGGTCCAGGGCAAGACGCAAGATGCCGCCGACAAGCTGCTGACCGATGCCAGGGCCGTGGAGGCCGCCGGAGCCGACCTGCTCGTGCTCGAATGCGTGCCGGCCGCGCTGGCGGCGCGGATCACCGCTGAGCTTTCGATTCCGACGATCGGGATCGGCGCGGGCGTGGACTGCGACGGCCAGGTGCTGGTGGTGTACGACCTGCTCGGCCTGACTCCGGGCAAACGGCCCCGTTTTTCCAAGGATTTCCTCGCCGGACGCGATTCCATCCAGGGCGCCATCGGCGCCTACGTCGAGGACGTGCGCGAGAAGCGCTTCCCCGCCGTCGAGCACAGCTTCACCTGAGGGCACCACCATGCAGACCGTCACCGATGCGGCGGCTATCCGCGCCGCGATCCGCGGCTGGCGCGCCGCCGGCCAGAACGTCGGCTTTGTGCCAACCATGGGCAACCTGCACGCGGGCCATCATTCGCTGCTGAAGCTCGCCCGCGCGCGCGCCGACCGGGTCGTCGCCAGCGTTTTCGTGAATCCGACCCAGTTCGGTCCCGGAGAGGACTTCGAACGCTACCCGCGCACCCTGGCCCAGGACCAGGCGGGCTTGGCGGAAGCCGGCTGCGACATCCTCTTCGCCCCGGAAGTGGCCACTTTGTATCCCTTTGGTCCCGCGGCGAGCGTCAGCATCCACGTCCCGGTCGTCACCGATACCCTGGAAGGCGCCCATCGTCCGGGCCATTTCGATGGCGTGGCGACCGTGGTCGCCAAGCTGTTCAGCCTGGTCCAGCCTGACATCGCGGTGTTCGGCCAGAAGGATTTCCAGCAGCTGAAAGTCATCGAGCGGATGGTGGCGGACCTCTCGCTCTCGGTGAAGGTGATGTCCGCGCCCACGCTGCGCGACGAGGATGGCCTGGCGCTGAGTTCACGCAACCAGTACCTGTCCGCGCAGGAGCGGGCGCGGGCGCCGCAGGTCTACGCCACGCTCGTGCAGATGCGTGAGCTTTTTCGCCAGGGCCACGCCTGGCAGGCGCTGGAGCAGGCGGCGAAGGCGCGCCTGGAGCGGGCGGGCTTCGTGCCCGACTACGTGGCCATCCGCCGCGCCGAGGACCTGACCGAACCCGGTCCCGCCGAGCGGGAAGGCCTAGTGGCGCTGGTCGCCGCCCGGCTCGGAGCCACCCGCCTGATCGACAACCTGCCTTTCGACTGAATCCTTTCACAAACGGGGACTTGCGTTTCCGAGCGCGGTCCCCCATAAAGCGCACCGACAGAGGAAGCCCTCACGACGGACGGGCGACCCTCCGTTAGAATGGGCGTTTTTGTAATCGACGAACCCCAGAGACCGCCATGCACCTCAACATGCTCAAGTGCAAGATCCACCGGGCCACGGTGACTCACGCCGAGCTGAACTACGAAGGTTCCATCGCCATCGACGGCAACCTGCTCGATGCCGCGGGTATCCGCGAGTACGAGCAGATCCACGCGTGGAACATCAACAACGGTGAGCGCTTCGTCACCTACGCGCTGCGTGCGGAAGAGGGCTCAGGCATCATCTCGGTGAACGGAAGCGCGGCGCGCCGCGTTTCGACGGGCGACCTGGTGATCATCGCCGCCTTCGTCGGACTGTCCGAAGCGGAAATGGCCAAGTACCAGCCGGACCTCGTGTACGTCGATGCGAACAACCGCATCACGCATACGAACCACTCGATTCCGAAGCAGGCCGCCTGAGGCCAGCTTGGCATCGCCGACAGGGTCGGCTCCCACCAGGTCACGACCACCCTGTGCACGACCACCCTGTGCACGAGCACCCTGTGCACGAGCACCCTGTGGGAGCCGGCTACGCCGGCGATGCTCTTTGCCCGTGGTGGGAGCCGACCCTGTCGGCGATGCTCTCCCACCAGTCGCCGCCCCACCACGCAACATCCATACAATCCACTTACGCTGCACTGCGGTAACATCGCCGCTTCCCCCTCCGTTGCAGCCAAGTGGAAGCCATGGAATCAAAGCACGCACCGTTGCCCTCGTTCGAGGAGCACGCCTCCCGCCTCGCCAAGACCACCCTTCGCGATCTCGTCCAGGATGAAGCCCGCGGTGAGCGTCTGCGCCGTCGCATGGGCCCGATCCTCCTCGACGTATCGCGGCAGAAGCTCGACATCGCCGCGCTCGACGCGGTAGGCGAATACATCGAGGGCACCGGCTGGAAGGCCGCCCGCGACGCCATGTTCGCCGGCAAGCACATCAATACCTCCGAAGATCGCGCCGTCCTGCACACCGCCCTGCGTGGTGGTGCGTCGCGCCATCCGGCGGCTCCGGCCGAGGTCCGCAAGGACGTCGCCGACGCACTCGACAAGATGGAACTCCTCGTCAACGCCGTGCACAAGGGCGAAGGCGAATCGGTGGGCCTGATCGGTCGCGTCACCGACGTGGTGAACATCGGCATCGGCGGGTCGGACCTGGGGCCGCGCCTGGCCGTGCATGCGCTGGAGCAGTTCCACGTCAAGGGCATCGCCAGCCACTTCCTCACCAACGTGGACGGCCAGGCCGCCTACGACCTGATGAAGAAGCTCGACCCGGCGCACACGCTGGTGATCCTGGTTTCCAAGAGCTTCAACACGCAGGAAACGCTGCTGAATGGCGGTGTCTTCCGCAACTGGATACTGAAGGCCAACGGCGGTGATGAGGCGAAGACCTCCAAGCATTTCATCGCCGTGAGTTCCAACGACGAAGCCGTGCACAAATGGGGCGCCTCACAGGTGCTGCCCATGTGGGACTACGTCGGAGGACGCTTCTCCTTGTGGTCGGCCGTGGGTGCCTCGATCGCGTTCGCCATCGGCATGAAGGGGTTCCGCGAGTTGCTCGCCGGTGCCGCCGAAGCCGACGACCATTTCCTCACGGCGGAATGGAAGGACAATCTTCCGGTCCTGCTGACCATCGCCGAATTCTGGAACCGTAACATCCTCGGCCGCAGCAGCCGGGCGGTGGTTCCGTACGTCGACTCGCTGGCCGACCTGCCGTCGTACCTGCAGCAGTTGGAGATGGAAAGCCTTGGCAAGCATGTGCATCCGGATGACGGCAGCGAAGTGCGCCAGTCGACCGTGCCGGTGGTCTGGGGCAGCATCGGCACCAATGCGCAGCATGCGTACTTTCAGGCTTTGCACCAGGGCACGGATACGGTGCCGCTGGAGTTCATCGGCCTGGTGAAACCGGCGCATCCGCTGCGCGAGAACCACGACGTGCTGCTGTCGAACCTGCTTGCACAGGCGGCGGCGCTGTCTCTGGGCAAGACGTTCGACGAGGCACTGGCGGAAGCGAAAACCGGAACCGAGGAAGAGCGCCGCGCCCTGGCCGCGCAACGTACGTTCAAGGGTGACCGCCCGAGTACCGTGTTCATGCTCGATTCGCTTACGCCGCACTCGCTGGGCGCCTTGATCGCGCTGTACGAGCACAAGGTGTTCCTGCTGGGCCACCTGTGGGGCATCAACGCGTTCGACCAGTGGGGTGTGGAACTGGGCAAGGTCATCGCCAAGCAGATCTATCCATCGCTGAGCAACGACAAGGACGCTGGCAACCTGGCGCAGTTCGACGGTGCCACGCGTGCGCTGATTTCGGCGATCCGCGACCGGCGGTAAGCGAAGAGCATCGCCGGCAGGGTCGGCTTCGCCCAGAGCACGGCGTGATGTCCGGGGCCTGGTGGGAGCCGACCTTGTCGGCGATGGGTGCTTGCCTCAATCGGGCCCGCTGCCGCGGGATCGCCGACAAGGTCGGCTCCCACCAGGCCCCGAGCCCCGAGGCCCGAGCCTCGGACTTCGGACCTCGGACTTCAGACCTCGAGTGTCGCCAGGTCGCCCTTGTCTTCCAGCCATTGCTTGCGGTCGCCGGCGCGCTTCTTTGCCAGCAGCATGTCCATCAGCTTGTTGGTGCCATCGTCGGCTTCGATGGTGAGCTGAACGAGGCGACGCGTGTCCGGGTGGACGGTGGATTCACGCAGCTGCGCGGGATTCATCTCGCCCAGTCCCTTGAAGCGCGTGACACTGACGGCGCCCTTCATCTTCTCGCGCTCGACCTTTTCCAGCATCAGGCGTTTCTCTTCCTCGTCGAGGCAATAGAACACCTGCTTGCCCACGTCGACGCGGAAGAGCGGCGGCATGGCCACGAACACGTGGCCCTCGCGCACCAGCGAAGGGAAGTGGCGCAGGAACAATGCCGAGAGCAACGTGGCGATGTGCAGGCCGTCGGAGTCGGCATCGGCGAGGATTACCACCTTGCCGTAGCGCAGGCCGGAGAGATCGTCCTTGCCGGGATCGCAACCGATCGCCACGGCGAGGTCGTGCACTTCCTGCGATGCCAGCACCGCGCCTGACTCCACTTCCCAGGTATTGAGGATCTTGCCGCGCAACGGAAGGATCGCCTGGAAGTCCTTGTCGCGGGCCTGCTTGGCCGAGCCGCCCGCCGAATCGCCCTCGACGAGGAAGAGTTCGGTACGGGTGAGGTCGGTCGCCGCGCAGTCGGCGAGCTTGCCGGGCAGGGCGGGACCCTGGGTGATCTTCTTGCGCACCACCTGCTTGGCCGCCTTGAGGCGGGCGCTCGCTCGTTCGATGGCGAGCTGGGCGATCTTCTCGCCCGTGTCCACGTGCTGGTTGAGCCAGAGGCTGAAGGCGTCGTGCACCACGCCCTCCACGATGGCCGCGGCGCTGCGCGAGGAAAGGCGTTCTTTCGTCTGGCCAGCGAACTGCGCTTCCTGCAACTTCACGCTAAGGACGAAGGCCAGCCGTTCCCAGACGTCTTCCGGCGCCAGCTTCACGCCGCGCGGCAGCAGGTTGCGCAGGTCGCAGAACTCACGGATGGCGTTGGTGAGGCCCGAGCGCAGGCCGTTCACGTGCGTGCCGCCCTGCGCGGTGGGGATCAGGTTGACGTAGCTTTCCTGGACCAGTTCGCCTTCCGGCAGCCAGGCGAGGGCGACGTCGAGCGCGTCGGTTTCGCGAGAGAAATGTTTCACGAACAGTTCGGCGGGCAAGGACTCCGCACCCTGCAGTTCACCGCGCAGGTAATCCGGCAGGCCATCCTCGAAGTACCACTCCGTGGTTTCGCCGGAGGCTTCGTCGAGCAGGCGCACGGTGAGCCCGGCGCAAAGCACCGCCTTGGCGCGTAGCAGGTGCTTCAGCTTCGAGACGAGGATGCGCGGTGTATCGAAATACTTCGGGTCGGGCCAGAAGCGCAGCGTGGTGCCGGTCTTCTTCTTCGGGACGCTGCCGATCACCTCGAGATCGCTCGCGCGATCGCCGTTGGCGAAGCTCATCCGGTATTCCTGGGCATCGCGGCGGATGGTGACATCGACGCGCGTGGACAGCGCGTTGACCACCGAGACGCCCACGCCATGCAGGCCGCCGGAGAAGGCGTAGTTCTTGTTGGAGAACTTGCCGCCCGCGTGCAGGCGCGTGAGGATCAGTTCGACACCCGGGACCTTCTCTTCCGGATGGATGTCCACTGGCATGCCGCGGCCATCGTCGGTGACTTCGACCGAGCCATCGTTGAACACCGTGACTTCGATGGTCTTGGCATGTCCCGCGAGCGCCTCGTCGACCGAGTTGTCGATGACTTCCTGAGCGAGGTGGTTCGGTCGCGAGGTGTCCGTGTACATGCCCGGCCGGCGCTTGACGGGGTCAAGGCCGCTGAGGACTTCGATGTCTGAGGCGTTGTAACGAGTATTCATGGTCTTCGCGGGTGTGACGTAGCCGGGCAGGATGGGGTCAGGTCCCCAGGATGGTCAAGCCTGGAAGATGCCTGTGTCATCCCGTGAGATTGGTGATCGGCATGTTCCCGGTACGGCGCATCCGATAGCCAACCCTGGTGGGAGCCGACCCTGTCGGCGATGGGTGCCTGCCTTGACCCGGCCCGCTGCCGCGGGATCGCCGACAGGGTCGGCTCCCACCAGAGAGGAAGGCCGCCCGGGTCGGGCGGGCACCGAGGGTTAGATCGGCGCGCAGTGCCATTCCAGCCATTCGCGGTCGGCACCGTCGAGCAGTGGGGACAATGCCGCGCGGACGGTGGCGTGGTAATCGTCCAGCCACGCGCGTTCCGAAGGCTCCAGGAGGCGGGGCTCCAGGCCTCGGCGGTCGAACGGGCAGAGCGTCAGCGTCTCGAAGGCCAGGAATTCGCCGAACTCGGTCGAGTCGGCCTGGGTCACCACGGCCAGGTTTTCGTGGCGGATGCCGTAACGGCCCGTTTTATAGAGGCCGGGCTCGATCGAAGTGATCATTCCCGTCTCCAGCGGCACCAGCGCGCCCCCCGCCACGGGTGGCCGGATGCCGTGCGGACCCTCATGCACGTTCAGGAAGTAACCCACGCCGTGGCCCGTGCCGTGGCCGAAGTCCATGCCCGCGGCCCAGAGCGGGGCACGGGCGAGGGCGTCGAGCTGTGGGCCGCTGGCGCCCTTGGGAAAGCGGGCGCGCGACAGCGCGATCATGCCTTTCAGGACCAGGGTCGAATCGCGACGTTGTTCATCGGTGACGGGCCCCAGCGCGAGCACTCGCGTGATGTCGGTGGTTCCGCCGAGGTACTGGCCACCGGAGTCGACCAGGAGCAGTCCCTTGGCGGCGAGCGGGCTGAACGAGGCTTCGGTGGCGCGGTAATGCGGCAGGGCACCGTTGGCCTGGTAGCCGGCGATGGTGGAGAAGCTCTCGCCCACGAACCCGGCCTGCGCCTCGCGCGCGGCTCGCACGATCGTGTCGACGTCCAGTTCCGTCAATGCCTGGCCGGCGGCGAGCCCCGCCTCGATGCGCCGGAACGCGCGGGCAAGCGCGGCGCCATCGCGACGCATCACGTCGCGGATGTGGTCCAGTTCCTCCGCGGTCTTGCGCGCCTTCTGCGCGGTCGACGGGTGCGGCGCGCGCACCTGCTTCACGCTGGCGGGCAGCCCTTCCAGCACGGACACGACGACACGGCCGGCGTCGTACATCAGCGCCGCGTCGTCGGGCAGCGCGGCGATCGCCGAGGCGGCCGTGCCGTAATCGGCCAGGGCGATGCCATCGCCGGCCAGGGGCGGCCTTCAGCGCGGAGGGCACCTTGGCGGCGTCGATAAACAGGGTGGCTCGCGTTTCCTCGACCAGGAGGTGGGCCAGGAAGACCGGGTTGTATTCGACATCGGCGCCGCGAAGGTTCATCAACCAGGCGACGTCGTCGAGGCTGGAGAGCAGGTGGTGCGTGGCGCCGGCCCGGCGCATCGCGGTGCGGACGTGGCGCAGTTTGTCGGCGCGCTGGACGGTGGCGAAAGGCGGCTCGTGGGCATAGACCGGCGCTTCCGGCCTTGCGGGACGGTCGCTCCAGATGGCCGCGGGCAGGTCGAGGTCGGTGCGCAGGCGGGCGCCGGCGGTGTCGAGCCGCCGGGAGAGGCTCTCAGCGGCCGCCACGGAAAGGCTGTCCCCCGCCACGACGACAGTGTCGCCGGCACCCACTTGCTCCGCCAGCCAGGCCACGTGTTCCGGTGTGTGCGCCACGTTGAGTTTCATCAGAGGGAGGCCGCTTCCCGTCAGTTCGGCCTCGGCCTGGGCGAAGTAACGGGAATCGGTCCACAGTCCGCCGCCGGTGGCGGTGACCACCAGGGTGCCGGCCGAGCCGGTGAAGCCGGACAGCCACTGGCGCGCCTGCCAGCGTGGCGGCAGGTACTCGGAGAGGTGCGGATCGGCCGTGGGCACGATGACGGCGGCGACGCTTTCGCGGGCCATGGCGGCGCGAAGAGCCTGGAGGCGGGCGGGAATCAGGGAATCATTCATCCCCCCATGGTATCGGGAGAACCGCCGGTGGGAAGCAAGGAGCGGAGGGGGAAGCAAGGGAGTGGGAAGCAAGCGGGTGGGAAGCAAGGAAGGGGGTGGGAAGCGCGCTGGCGCGCGAAAAGGGTTCCTCTAGGCCGATCGCGCGCCAGCGCGCTTCCCACCAGGGGGCACGGTTTCCACGATAGGCGGGCATCGAGCGGGGAGGGGCGCTTCGGCTTTCTATTCAGTTACCACTCGCGAGTGGGGGCCCGCTTAGGTAAAATACAAATTTCCAGCACTGGCTGCTCGCATGACTCCCCTGATTTTCGTCACCGGCGGTGTGGTGTCTTCCCTTGGGAAAGGCATCGCAGCGGCGTCGCTTGCCTCCATCCTCGAGGCCCGCGGTCTTTCCGTGACCATGATGAAGCTCGATCCGTACATCAACGTGGATCCGGGCACCATGAGCCCCTTCCAGCACGGTGAGGTCTACGTCACCGACGATGGCGCGGAAACCGATCTCGATCTCGGCCATTACGAGCGCTTCGTCCGCACCCGGCTGACCGGCAAGAATTCGATCACCGCGGGCAAGATCTACGAATCGGTGATCCGCAAGGAGCGCCGCGGCGACTACCTCGGCGCCACCGTGCAAGTGATCCCGCACATCACCGACGAGATCAAGCACTCCATCCATGAGGCCACGCGTGGTTTCGACGTGGCCCTGGTCGAGATCGGCGGCACGGTCGGCGACATCGAGTCGTTGCCCTTCCTGGAGGCGATCCGCCAGTTGCGCATCGAGCACGGGCCGGAGAAGTGCATGTTCGTGCACCTCACCCTGGTCCCGTATATCAAGGCCGCCGGCGAGATCAAGACCAAGCCGACCCAGCATTCGGTGAAGGAACTCCGCTCGATCGGTATCCAGCCCGACGTGCTGCTGTGCCGTTGCGAGGAACCGCTGCCCGACGGCGAGCGCCACAAGATCGCGCTGTTCACCAACGTGCCGAAGAATGCCGTCATCAGCACGATCGACGTCGACGTCATCTACAAGCTCCCGATGTGGCTGCACGAGCAGGGCCTGGACGAACTCGTCATCAAGCGCCTCGGCCTCGACGCGGGCCCGGCCGACCTCTCCAGCTGGGAGCGCACGGTCGAGGCCGTGGAGCATCCGCGCGACGAAGTCACCGTGGCCATCGTCGGCAAGTACGTCGAACACAAGGATGCCTACAAGTCGCTGGGCGAGGCCTTGCGCCACGGCGGTATCAACCAGGCGACGCGGGTGAACCTGCGCTGGGTGGATTCCGAGGACGTGGAGGCGCGCGGTGCTCGCGCGGTGCTCGGTGACGCCGACGCCATCCTCGTGCCGGGCGGTTTCGGCAAGCGTGGCTTTGAGGGCAAGATCCTCGCCGCCCAGTTCGCACGCGAGACCGGCATCCCGTACTTCGGCATCTGCTACGGCATGCACGCCGCTGTGGTCGAGTTCGCGCGCAACACCGCGGGCCTGACCCATGCCGATTCCAGCGAGAACGACCGCAACACGCCAGATCCGGTCATCGCCCTCATCACCGAGTGGACGACCGCCACCGGTGAAACCGAGCAGCGCAGCGAGCGGTCGGACCTCGGCGGTACCATGCGCCTGGGTGCGCAGGAGTGCCGCCTGAAGGCAGGCACCCTGGCGCGTGAACTGTATGGCGAGGACGTGGTGCGTGAACGCCATCGCCACCGCTACGAGTTCAACAACCGTTACCGCCAGTCGTTCGAGGATCTCGGCCTGGTGATCTCGGGCAAGTCGATGGACGACCTGCTGGTGGAGATCGTCGAGTTGCCGCGTCAGGTCCACCCGTGGTTCCTGGGTTGCCAGGCCCACCCGGAATTCACCTCGACGCCGCGCGAGGGCCACCCGCTGTTCATCGGCTTCGTCCGCGCCGCGCGCGAATACAAGGCCGTCCGCGACGGCGACAAGCTCGCCATCCGTTCCGAGGAGTCCGCCGCATGAAGCTTTGTGGTTTCGAGGCTGGTCTCGACCAGCCGCTGTTCCTGATCGCGGGCCCCTGCGTCATCGAGTCGATGCAACTGCAGCTCGATGTCGCCGGCAAGCTCAAGGAAATCACGGGCCGTCTCGGCATCAACTTCATCTTCAAGTCCAGCTTCGACAAGGCCAACCGCTCGTCGGGCGCGAGCTTCCGCGGTCCGGGGCTCGAAGAAGGCCTGAAGGTGCTCGAAGCGGTGAAGCGGCAGATCGGCGTGCCGGTGATCACCGATGTGCACGAGTACACTCCGATGAACGAGGTCGCCGCCGTCGTCGATGTGCTGCAGACGCCGGCCTTCCTTTGCCGCCAGACCGATTTCATCCAGAACGTGGCCCGCGCCGGCAAGCCGGTGAACATCAAGAAGGGTCAGTTCCTCGCGCCCTGGGACATGAAGAACGTCGTGCAGAAGGCCTTCGACGTTGGCAACAACGACATCCTCGTGTGCGAGCGCGGCGCGAGCTTCGGCTATAACAACCTGGTCTCCGACATGCGCTCGCTCGCGGTGATGCGCGAGACGAACTGCCCGGTGGTCTTCGACGCCACCCATTCGGTGCAGCTGCCGGGTGGCCAGGGCACCAGCTCCGGCGGCCAGCGCGAGTTCGTGCCGGTGCTGGCGCGCGCGGCCGTGGCCGTCGGCGTCGCCGGCCTGTTCGCCGAAACCCATCCGGAGCCGGCCAAGGCACTGAGCGACGGCCCGAACGCCTGGCCGCTCGACCAGATGGAAGAATTGCTCGAGACCCTGATGGAACTCGATGGCGCCGTGAAGCGCCGTGGATTCAAGAACCACGCCTGATTTTCAGTCATTCCAACTCGCAACGGGAAGCGCATGACCACGTCCATTACCAAGATCCACGCTCGCGAAATCCTCGATTCCCGCGGTAACCCGACCCTCGAAGCCGAGGTCACGCTCGCCGACGGTTCCTTCGGCCGCGCGGCCGTTCCCAGCGGTGCGTCCACCGGCACGCGCGAGGCGGTCGAGCTGCGCGACGGCGACAAGGGCCGCTATGGCGGTAAGGGCGTGAAGAACGCCGTGGCCAACGTCAACACCACCATCGCCGGTGCGCTGAAGGGCTACGACGCCGCCGACCAGAAGGGCCTCGATGGCAAGCTCATCGCGCTGGATGGCACCGAAAACAAGGGCAAGCTCGGCGCCAATGCCTTGCTGGGCGTATCGATGGCCGCCGCGCACGCCGTGGCCGCGTCGAAGAAGCAGGCCCTCTGGCAGTACCTGATGGTGGACGGCGGCGGTTCGCTGCCGGTGCCGATGATGAACATCATCAACGGTGGCGCTCATGCCGACAACAACGTCGATGTGCAGGAGTTCATGGTGCTGCCGGTCGGCGCACCGAACTTCGCCGAGGCGCTGCGCTACGGCGCCGAGATATTCCATGCGCTGAAGTCGGTGCTCAAGGGCCGTGGCCTCAACACCTCGGTTGGTGACGAAGGCGGCTTCGCGCCTAACCTCAAGTCCAATGTCGAGGCACTGGATACGATCCTGGAAGCGGTGACCAAGGCCGGCTACAAGGTCGGAAGCGACATCCTGCTGGGCCTCGACGTGGCCAGCTCCGAGTTCTTCAAGGATGGCAAGTACGACCTCGAAGGCGAGGGCAAGGTGTTCACGCCGGAACAATGGGTGGACACGCTGGCGTCGTGGTCGAAGCAGTACCCCATCGTCACCATCGAGGACGGCATGGCCGAAGGCGACTGGACGGGCTGGGCGCATCTCACCAAGGCCATCGGCGAAGGCATCCAGCTGGTCGGCGACGACCTCTTCGTGACCAACCCGAAGATCTTCCAGGAAGGCATCGACAAGAAGATCGCCAACGCCATCCTGATCAAGGTCAACCAGATCGGCACGCTGTCCGAAACGCTCGAAGCCATCGCCATGGCTCATCGCGCGAAATACGCGGCGATCGTTTCGCACCGCTCGGGTGAAACCGAGGACACCACGATCTCCGATATCGCCGTGGCCACCACCGCCACGCAGATCAAGACCGGCTCGCTCTGCCGTACCGACCGCGTGGCCAAGTACAACCAGTTGCTGCGCATCGAGGAAGCGCTCGGTGCCAAGGCGGCGTATGCGGGCCGCAACGCCTTCCCGAGCCTGTCGAAACTGCCCGGCTGAGACTCGCCTTGAGCAACGCGGCAATCCTGCGCTGGGTCGGCCTGATCCTCGTCATCGTCCTCATCGCGCTGCAGCTCAAGCTGTGGGTCGGCGGTGGGGGCATGGCCGAGGTCGATTCGCTGCGTGAAGCGGTCAAGAAACAGACCGAGGAGAACGCCAGCTTGCAGAAGCGCAACCAGGCGCTCGCCGCGGACGTCGAAGACCTGAAACACGGCGAGCAAGCCACCGAGGCACGCGCGCGCCAGGAACTGGGCCTGGTCAAGCCGGGTGAGACGTTCTATCAGGTGGTGGAGCCGGGGGCCGCGACCAGCGCGCCCCCGCCTCCGCCGCCCATCGCCCCCGGCGGCCAGTGATGGATGCCCTCTGGTGCGTGGTTCCGGCCGCCGGCAAGGGTGTCCGGGCTGGCGGCGACCGGCCGAAGCAATACCAGTGGCTGGCCGGCCGGCCGCTCATAGATCACACGCTGGAACGGTTGGCGGCCCACCCACGTATCGCCGGGTTGCTGGTGGCCATCGCGGCTGACGACATGCATTTCGCGGCCACCGATACCATCGGCGGCAAGCCGTTGATCGTCACCATCGGCGGCAGCGAGCGCAGTGCTTCGGTGCTGGCCGGCCTGCATGCGCTGCCGCCCGGCGTGGCGGATGACGAGTTCGTGCTGGTGCACGATGCCGCGCGGCCGTGCGTGCGCGCCGGTGACATCGAACGGCTCGTCGAAATGGCGGGAAAAGGGGAGGGCGGCTTGCTCGGTGCGCCCCTTCGCGACACCCTGAAACGTTCCGACCCAACGTGTCACAGCATCGCCACCGAACCGCGCGATGGCCGCTGGCGTGCCTTCACCCCGCAGATGTTCCGTCGCGGTGCGCTGGCGCATGCACTCCACCTTGCCGCCGAGGCGGGTATCGTGGTGAGCGATGAGGCGATGGCCATGGAGCGGACCGGCGTGTCGCCCCTGCTGGTGGAAGGATCGGAAGACAATATCAAGGTGACGACGCCGGCCGATTTCGCGCTGGCGGAGTTCCTTCTAGGGAGGACACGGTAATGCGCATCGGCCAGGGATTCGACGTCCACGCGTTCGGCGAAGGCGACCACGTGATGCTGGGTGGCGTGCGCGTGCCGCATGGGCAGGGCGTGCTCGCGCATTCCGATGGTGACGTGGTGCTGCATGCCCTTTGCGACGCCTTGCTCGGTGCACTGGCGCTCGGCGATATCGGCAAGCACTTTCCTCCCACGGACGAACGCTGGCGTGATGCCGACAGCCGCAGCTTCGTCCGTGCCGTGGCGGCCATGCTGGCCGAACGTGGCTACGTGCTGGGCAACGCGGACGTGACGGTCGTTTGCGAAGCGCCGAAAGTGGGGCCGCATGCGCAGGCCATGCGCGAGATCATCGCCGCCGACCTCGGCGTCGATATCGACCGGATCAGCATCAAGGCCACCACCACCGAGACGCTCGGCTTCACGGGCCGCCGCGAAGGCATCGCCGCGCTGGCCACGGTGCTGGTGCTGCGCGCATGAGCGAGAACGAGCCCCGCGCCTCCACGCCTCGCCTGCACGACAGGCTGGAGACGATCGTCGACCTGCTGCGTCGCCGCGAGGGCCTGCTCGCCTTTGCCGGCGCCGCACCCGATGGCGACGATGCGGCGCTGGAAGCCGCGGACGCGGAACTCCAGGCGCGACTCGACGAACTGCATCCGGCCGATCTGGCGGACGTGCTGGAATCGCTGCCGCTGGAAGACCGCCTCGCGGTCTGGCAGCGCGTACGTTCCGATCGCGATGGCGACATCCTGCTCGAGGTATCGGATTCGGTTCGCGAATCGCTGATCGCGGACATGGACGACCGCGAGATCCTCGCCGCCGTCGAGCCTCTGGACGCGGACGAACTCGCCGACCTCGTCGATGACCTGCCAACCGAGGTACTGCCCGAACTGATGGCCAGCCTCGACGCGCAGGAGCGCGAGCGCGTGCAGGCGGCCATGTCCTACGAGGACGACCAGGTCGGCGCGCTGATGGATTTCGACATGGTCACCATCCGCGAGGACATCAGCCTCGAAGTGGTGCTGCGTTACCTGCGCCGGTTCGATGAGCTGCCGGCGCAGACCGACAAGCTTTTCGTGGTCAACTCCGACAATGTGCTCACCGGCGTGCTGCCGCTGCACTGGCTGTTGGTGAACTCGCCGGAGAAGATGGTCCGCGAGATCATGGCGCCGGATGTGAACACGTTCCGTCCGGAGGACGATGCCTACGACGTGGCGCAGGCGTTCGAACGTTACGACCTGGTCACCGCGCCCGTCGTCGACGCGCATCAGCGCCTGATCGGCCGTATCGCCGTCGACGCCATGCTCGATTTCATCCGCGAGGAGAGCGAAACCGAAGCACTGTCGCGCGGCGGCCTGCGCGAGGAAGAGGACATCTTCGCCTCGGTGTGGAAGTCCGTGCGCAATCGTTGGGCGTGGCTGGCCATCAACCTGATCACCGCCTTCATAGCCTCGCGCGTCATCGGCTTGTTCGAACACTCGATCGAGAAGCTCGTCGCCCTGGCCGCGTTGATGCCCATCGTCGCCGGCATCGGTGGCAATTCAGGTAACCAGACCATCACGATGATCGTCCGCGCGATGGCGTTGGAACAGATCGGCGTCTCGCAGGCCCGGCGCTTGTGGCGCAAGGAAATGGCGGTTTCGCTGGTCAACGGCATCGTATGGGGCGGCGCGATCGGCATCGTTGCGTGGCTGCTGTACGGCAGCCTCTCGCTCGGCCTGGTGATGATGTCCGCGATGACGCTGAACCTGTTGCTCGCCGCCTTCATGGGCGTGGGCATTCCCATGCTCATGACGAAGCTCGGGCGCGATCCGGCGCTGGGGTCGAGCGTGCTGATCACCGCGATGACCGATAGCGGTGGTTTCTTCATTTTCCTCGGCCTCGCCACGCTGTTCTTGCTGTAAAGGCTTTCCATGAGCGACAACGAACTACCTTTCGCCTTCGGCGCACCGCCGCTGCGCGCCCGTTTGCGCTCGACGCCCGATGATTTCTTCGTCGAGGAAATCCTTGGCTACGAAGCCGATGGCGCAGGCGAACACGCCTTCCTGGTCGTCGAGAAGCGCGGCGCGAACACCGATTGGGTGGCGCGCGAACTGGCGAAATTCGCCGGTACCGCGCCGATGAACGTCGGCTACGCCGGCATGAAGGATCGCCACGCGGTGACCCGGCAGGTGTTCACGGTGCAACTGCCGGGAAAGGCCGATCCGGACTGGTCGGCATTTCCCCATGCCGACGTGACGATCCGGTCGCTCGGCCGGCATTCGCGCAAGATCAAGCGGGGTGCGCTGCGCGGCAATCGCTTCGTCCTGGTGTTGCGCGAGGTCGAGGGCGATCGCGCCGCGGCCGAGGTGCGGCTGGGCGAGATCGCGCGGCGCGGCGTGCCCAACTATTTCGGTGAGCAGCGTTTCGGTCTTGGCGGCAACAACGTCGTCCAGGCGCGCGCCATGTTCGGTGGCCGCCGTGTCGATCGAGACAAGCGGTCGATCCTGCTCTCCGCGGCGCGCTCGCATATCTTCAACGGCGTGCTCGCGGAACGCGTCACCGCCGGTCGATGGGACGCGCCGATGGATGGCGAGATATGGTCGCTTGAAGGGTCACGCTCGTGGTTCGGCCCGGAGCCGTTCGACGCCACGCTGGCGGAACGGCTGGCCCGGTTCGATATTCATCCGTCCGGGCCTTTGTGGGGTCGTGGCGAGACGCCTGCGTCGGAGGCGGCGGGCGAGCTGGAGCGAGCGGTGGCGGCGCGCGACGAGGACCTGGCTAAAGGCCTGGCCGACGCGCGCATGGATCAGGAACGGCGCGCCTTGCGCCTGCAACCGCGCGAGTTCGCGTGGCGCTGGCTCGACGATGGCGCGCTGGAGGTCTCGTTCGAGTTGCCTGCGGGGGCGTATGCCACGACGGTGATCCGCGAGGTCGCGGCTACCCTGTAGCCATCGCCGACAGGGTCGGCTCCCACCCAGGCAGACGGCGAACCTGTGGGAGCCGACCTTGTCGGCGATCCTGCGGCAGCGGGCCTGGATGAGGCGGGCGCCCATCACCCCTTCAACAAGACGACCACCGCCCCCGTGCCACCTTGCATCGGCCGCGCCGAGGCGAACGCCACCACGTCGTCCCGTCGCCGCAGCAAGCGATCGGTGAGCCCTTTCAATACCGGCCCGGCCGCCTTCGAGCGCAATCCCTTGCCGTGGATGATGCGCACGCAACGCACGCCGTCGCGACGGCATTCGGCGAGGAACTCGCCGATCGTCAGCTGCGCCGCCGCCGCGTTCATCTGGTGAAGGTCGACGTCGGCCTGGATGCTGAACTGGCCGCGCTTGAGTTGCTTCAGGAGTTTCGGCGGGTAGCCATCGCGCAAATAAGACAGTTCCTCGCCCACCTCGAGGTCGGCGGGATCGTAGTCGAACAGCAGCGACTCGGCGGGCACGGCCGCTTCGTCGGCGTCGCGCATGTGGGGATGCGGTTCCGGCCGTGGACGGTCGGGCACGGCCTCCACGGGTGTCATGGGGCGAACGTCGCCGATCGCCTCGCGAAACAGGCGGCTATCGTCGTCATGTACCGTCGAAGGGCGTCGCTTCATGGCTCCCATCCTAGCGGGCTTTCGTGAATCCGGCGCCCCGGTCCGGTAGACTTGGACGGTCGGGCGGCCTCCATCGACATGGGGCCGCCGCACCCGTTTTTCGATCTGGATCAGCATGCAAGTTCTGGTTAGCAACGACGACGGCGTGGAGGCCCCTGGCATCCAGGTGCTGGCCGGGCGTCTGGCCGAGTTCGGTACGGTGACGGTGGTCGCGCCGGACCGCGACCGTTCCGGCGCGAGCAATTCGCTCACCCTCGACGCACCCATCCGTGTACAGCGACTGGATGACGGCGCGTACCGCGTCGCCGGTACGCCCACCGATTGCGTCCACCTCGCGCTGTCGGGTCTGCTCGAGCATGAGACGGACATCGTCGTGTCCGGCATCAACAACGTCGCCAACCTCGGCGACGACGTGATCTATTCGGGCACCGTGTCCGCCGCCATGGAAGGCCGTTTCCTGGGGCTTCCCGCCATCGCGGTGTCGCTGGTGACCCGCGAAGGCTCGGGCCGCCATTTCGACGCCGCGGCGAACGCCGTGCTGATGCTGATGCGCCGCCTGATCGTCGACCCGCTGCCGGCCGATACGATCCTCAACGTGAACGTGCCTGACCTGCCGTGGGATCAGGTCCGTGGTTTCGAAGTCACCCGGCTCGGGAAGCGTCACCGTTCGGCGCCGGCGATCCAGACTACCGACCCGCGCGGCCGTGCGATGTGGTGGATCGGTCCGCCGGGCGAGATCGAGGACGACGGCCCCGGCACGGACTTCGACGCCGTGCGCCGCGGTTTCGTTTCCGTTACGCCCATCCATACGGACCTCACGCGGTTCCAGGCGCTGGACAAGGTCAGCAGTTGGGCGCTGTCGCTGTCGTCGGCGATGGACAACGAGGAGGCGGCCTGAGGTGGTGAACCTGCATGCCCTTCCGCCTTCCGCGTTGCGCGGCGAAGGAATGACTTCGCAGCGTGCACGCGACCGCCTCGTGGCGAAGCTCGCCGAGGAGGGCATCCGCGACGAGCGCGTGCTCGAGGTGATCCGCCAGCTGCCTCGTCATCATTTCATCGACCAGGCGTTGCACAGCCGCGCCTATGAAAACACCGCCCTGCCGATCGGCCACGGCCAGACCATTTCGCAACCGTGGATTGTCGCGAGGATGACCGAGGCGTTGATCGAGCACGGCGTACCCGGCCGCGTGCTCGAAATCGGCACGGGATCGGGTTACCAGGCCGCCGTGCTCGCTGGCATCGTGCCCACCGTGTATACGGTGGAGCGCATCGAGGAACTGCTGCGCCAGGCGCGGCGCCGTTTCCGTCAGCTCGGCATCGAGAACCTGCGTTCCCGCCACGACGATGGCAAGCTGGGCTGGGAATCGGAAGCCCCGTTCGAAGGCATCATCCTCACCGCCGCGGGTGACCGCATTCCGGCGAAACTGCTCGACCAGTTGAAACCGGGCGGGGTGCTCGTGGCTCCCGTCGGCAGCCCCAGCCAGCAGGTGCTCGTGCGCTTGCGTAAAGATGAAAAGGGCGATGTGGTCCGCGAGGATCTCGGCGCCGTGAGTTTCGTGCCGCTTCTCGGCGGCATCGGTTGATGCGTTTCCATCACAAGGAAAACCGCTGAATGCGGATGTTCGCTTCGCTTTACGAGCGCGCCATCGTCTGGGCACGCCATCGCCACGCGGTCCGCTATCTCGCCGGGCTTTCCTTCGTCGAAGCCTTCATCTTCCCCGTGATGCCGGAGATCATGCTGGCGCCGATGATGCTGGCCGAGCCACGCAAGGCCTTCCGCTTCGCGAACTGGAGCCTGCTGTTTTCGTTGCTGGGCTCGCTGGTGGGTTACGCCCTCGGCCATTTCGCCTACGAGGCGCTCAAGCCGCTGCTGGAATCGCTTCACTTGCTCGCACCGATCCAGACGGGCGTGGCCAGTTTACAGAAGGACATGCAGGCGCACTCGCTGGGTCTCTACATCGTGCTGGCGATGGCCGCCCTGCAGCCGGTGGTGCCGATGAAGTTCGTCACCTGGGCGTCGGGTATCGTCGGCGTGCCGGTTTTGCCCTTCCTTATTTGCATGATGATCGGCCGTGGCAAGCGCGTCTGGTTGCTGGCCCTGCTGGTCCGCCTGTTCGGTGAACGTGCGGAGCAGATGCTGCGCAAACACATCGAATGGATAGGATGGGCTGTTATCGTAGCGATCGTCCTCCTGGCCGCCTGGTGGTTCCTGCTGAGATGAGTGACCGTGAAAGGAAGTCCGCGATGCTCATGACCCGTCCGCTCGCGTTGGCCGCCATGTTGGCCGCGGGCTTCATGCTTTCCGGATGCGACGTCACCCGCAGCTCGGTCGTCGTCACGCGTAGCCCTGGCAGCACCTATACGCCCGCGCGGGCGGCCACGCCGGCACCTCCGCCCGGCGGCAGCTACCGGGTGTCCAAGGGCGATACCCTTTACAGCATCGCCTTCCGCAACAAGGTGGATTTCCGCGACCTCGCCAGCTGGAACGGCATCGCATCGCCCTACACGATCTGGCCGGGGCAGGACCTGCGTCTTTCCCCACCGGGGCGCGAGGACAAGCCGGCGGTTTCGCACACCGCGCCTGTGGTCGCCGCCGTGCCGCCTCCGGCGGCCGGCCATCCGGCGCCGGCGGCACAACCCGCGCAACCTCCCGTGGCGCCCTCGCCGCCGGCCCATGTGGCCGATGCCGGAGCCAGCTTGCCGCCCACGGCGCCTGCGCCCGCCACCACGACGAACACACCTGTGGTCATCGCCGGCAAGCCCGCCGAATCGCTGGTGCCCACCCCTCCGCCGCCCAGCGCGCCCGTGACACAGCCGCCCGCACCGGTCGAGAACCCGCCCGCGACAACGCCCATCGTCGCCAGCGGGGCCACGCGCAGCGCGGGCGGGATCAACTGGCGCTGGCCGGCCGACGGCGCGTTGTTGAAGAAATTCTCATCGAGCGACGCCATCCCCGGCATCGAGGTGGGTGGCAAGGCGGGAGACCCGGTCCGCGCCGCCGCCGACGGCGTGGTGGTTTACAGCGGCAACGGCCTCGTCGGTTACGGCGAGCTCGTCATCATCAAGCACAGCGACAGCTTCCTCTCCGCCTACGGTCACAACCGTAAGCGCCTGGTGAAGGAAGGCGAGAAGGTGAAAGCGGGGCAGAGCGTGGCGGAGATGGGTTCCACCGGGGCCACTCGCGACGAGCTGCAATTCCAGATACGCCGCGACGGCAATCCGGTCGATCCGCTGCAGTACCTGCCGCCTCGCTAGAGGTGTTGGCCGCGAGCTTTCTCTTGTCTTGAGGTTTCTGTGGGAGCCGCTTCAGCGGCGATGGGTGCTCGACTCGAGTTTGCCCGCTGCCGCGGGATCGCCGCTGAAGCGGCTCCCACAGGGTCAGTCCCACAGGGTCAGTCGGCGCGTTTGCGCCTTGCTTCGAACGCCTGCAGATGCGCGAAGGCCACTTCCAGCATGGGCGCGGGGACACCGGCATCGCGTGCGCGTCGCAGCATGTCGCCGACGATATGGTCGGATTCGATGCGCTGCCCGGATTCCAGGTCGCGCAGCATCGACGCGGTCAGCGGCGAGCCCTCTTGCGTCAAGGTTTTCCAGGCGAACGACCGCGCGTTGTCGGGAACCGGGTGGCCCGATGCGCGGGCGATGGCCAGGCACTCCTCGTACATCCGCTCGGTGAGCTGGCGCCCGTCGTTCGTGCCGACGATATCGCCCACGCTGGCCCGGAACAGGCAGGTGGCGCCCGCGAGCGTGGCGAGGAACGAGAACTTGGCCCAGAGGTCGCGCTGGATGTCGGTCGACAGGGTGTGATCGACATTTGCCGCGGCGAATGCGGAGGCGATGGCGTCACAACGGCCACCGTGTGCCTGGCCGTCGCGTTCGCCGAAAGTCACCGATGCACCGTTGCCGAGGTGGAGGATCTCGCCATCGGGGCCTTTCGCCGCGCTGATGACGCAAAGACCGCCGACCACGGCGTCCGGCCCGAAGCGCTCGTCGAGAACGGGATAGTGGGCCAGGCCATTGAGGATCGGCAGGATCGCGGTCGTCTCGCCCACGGCGGGGTCGATCGCCTCGATGGCCGAATGCAGGTCGTAGGCCTTGCACGACAGCAGGACGAGGTCGAAGCGTCCCGCCGTGGCCACCGTTTCCGCGGTGACGTGATCGACCCGCAACGTGGCGTCTCCGAAGGGGCTGCGAATGACCAGCCCTTTTTCGTCCAGCGCCTTCGCTCTTTCGGGACGGACGAGGAAGGTGACGTCGGTGCCGGCCTGGGCCAGGCGGCCACCGAAGTAACCGCCGGTGCCACCGGCTCCGAGGACGAGGATGCGCATGGGAATTCCCTCAGGGGAGGATGAATGCCGCGACCACGCGGCGGCCTTCGCCCGCCAGGAGGCTGTAGGTGCGTGCCGCCGATCCGTTGGTCATCGCCTCGACGCCGATGCCCCGGCGCAGGAAGCCGGCCATGACCTCGCCGGGCGGAAAGACCTGACGTTCGCCGGTGCCCAGCAAGACCAGTTCCGGTTCCAGGGCCACGATCTTCTCGACGTCCGCGAGCGTGAGCCGGGACGCGTCGGTGGCGGTCCAGTCTTCGATGACCTCTTTCGGGGTCAGCAGGATGCTCTTGTGGAAGTCGCGGTCGACCACCGTGACCGTGTCGGCGCCCACCCGGCGCACGAAGAGGTACTCACCGGGATGCTCGAACGACAGTTCCATGGGCTTACCGGGGCAGGGCGAGCTTCGGGTCCTGCTCGTTCCGCCGGAACAGGACGACGACGTGGCCGATTTCCTGGATCGTCTCCGACCCGGTCTGGCCGGTCAGGAAGGCGATCTGCTCCTGGCGCTCGTCCTTGTCTCCCCCGGAGAGCTTGACCTTGACCAGCTCGTGAATATCCAGGGCCTGGGCCAGTTCCTTGGCGACCGCCTCGGTGGCGCCCTTGTTCCCCAGGAGGATGACGGGGCGGAGATCGTGGGCGAGGCTGCGCAGGTAGCGGCGCTGTGTAGGGGAAAGCGACATTGCGTTCAGGTTCGATGTGCGGCTGACAGGCGTCAAAGGGTATCATGCACGACCTGCACCTTACTTATTGTTGGTCGAAAGCCCATGGCACGCAGCAAGAGCAGTTCCCGTTGGCTGCGGGAGCATTTCGACGATCCCTACGTCAAGAAGGCCCAGGCCGAGGGTCTTCGCTCCCGTGCCGTCTTCAAGCTCGAAGAGCTGATCGACCGCGACCGCCTGCTGAAGCCCGGCATGACCGTCGTCGACCTCGGCGCCGCTCCCGGCGGCTGGTCGCAGCTGGCGCGGCAGCGCATGGGCGACACGGGCACGATCATCGCCCTGGACATCCTGCCCATGGCGGGCCTGGCCGGCGTGGACTTCATGCAGGGCGATTTCCGCGAGGAATCGGTCCTGCGCGAACTCGAAAGCAAGCTGGAAGGCCAGAAGGTCGATCTTGTCCTATCGGACATGGCCCCCAATATGTCCGGTGTGGCACTCGCCGACCAGATCCGCGCCATGGACCTGTGCGACCTCGCCCGGCAGTTCAGTCTCGACTGGCTGAAGCCCGGCGGGTCGTTCCTGGTGAAACTGTTCCAGGGGGCAGGGTTCGACGAGTACCTGAAGAACTTGCGCGCGGACTTCAGTCGCGTGACGATGCGTAAACCGAAGGCCTCCCGCGCACGTTCGCGAGAGGTCTATGCGCTGGCGACCGGCCTCAAGTCCGCGTCCCGGCAACCTGGCGAGAACCGCGCATGAATGAGATGGCAAAAAACCTGTTGCTCTGGCTGATCATCGCGGTGGTCCTGCTGACCGTGTTCCAGACGTTCAACCCGCACGGCGGGTCGTCGCAGGACATGTCGTACACGACATTCGCCCAGCAGATCGACAACGGCAACGTGGCGAGCGGCACGATCACTTCCACCGCTCCCCCGACCATCACCGGCAAGCTCAAGGACGGCGGTTCCTACCGCACGGTGGTGCCGGTCGTCGGCCTGTCCACGAGCGACCTCGTCAAGCAGATGCGCGACAAGGGCGTGGAACTTCGCCAGGAGCCGGCGGACAACGGGTTCTCGCTGCTCGGCCTGCTCTTCAACTGGCTGCCGATCATCATCTTCGTCGCCGTGCTGATCTGGTTCATGCGCCAGATGCAGGCGGGCTCCGGTGGCCGTGGCGCCATGAGCTTCGGCCGCTCGCGCGCCAAGCTGCAGGGCGAAGACCAGGTGAAGGTCAACTTCGGCGATGTCGCCGGCTGCGACGAAGCCAAGGAAGAAGTCGGCGAACTGGTCGAATTCCTGCGCGATCCGGGCAAGTTCCAGAAACTGGGCGGAAAGATCCCGCGTGGCGTGCTGATGGTCGGTCCCCCTGGTACCGGCAAGACGTTGCTCGCCAAGGCGATCGCGGGCGAGGCCAAGGTGCCGTTCTTCTCGATCTCAGGCTCCGACTTCGTCGAAATGTTCGTCGGTGTCGGCGCGAGCCGCGTGCGCGACATGTTCGAGCAGGCGAAGAAGCACGCACCGTGCATCATCTTCATCGACGAAATCGACGCCGTCGGCCGCCATCGCGGCGCCGGCATGGGTGGCGGTCACGACGAGCGCGAGCAGACGCTCAACCAGTTGCTGGTCGAGATGGACGGCTTCGAAGGCACCGAGGGCATCATCGTCATCGCGGCCACCAACCGCCCCGACGTGCTCGATCCCGCGCTGCTGCGTCCCGGCCGTTTCGACCGCCAGGTGGTCGTCGGGTTGCCGGACGTGAAGGGCCGTGAGCAGATCCTCAAGGTGCACATGCGCAAGGTGCCGACCGCGGCCGATGTCGAGCCGATGGTCATCGCGCGCGGTACCCCGGGTTTCTCCGGTGCCGACCTCGCCAATCTCGTGAACGAGGCGGCCTTGTTCGCCGCCCGCGAGAACGCGCGCGAAGTGCGCATGAGTCACCTCGATCGTGCCCGCGACAAGATCCTCATGGGTTCCGAACGCCGTTCGATGGCGATGAACGACGAAGAGAAGCGTCTCACCGCCTATCACGAGGCCGGCCACGCGATCATCGGCCGTCTCGTGCCCGAGCACGATCCGGTCTACAAGGTCACGATCATTCCGCGCGGCCGCGCGCTGGGTGTGACGATGTACCTGCCGGAAGGCGATCGCTACAGCATGAACAAGGTCGCGATCGAATCGCAGCTGTGCTCGCTGTACGGCGGCCGCGTCGCCGAGGAACTCATCTTCGGTCACGACAAGGTCACCACCGGTGCATCCAACGACATCGAACGCGCGACCAAGATGGCGCGCAACATGGCGACGAAGTGGGGCCTGTCCGACGAACTCGGGCCGGTGACTTACGGCGAAGAGGAAGACGAGGTCTTCATCGGCCGCTCCGTCACGCAGCACAAGAGCGTGTCCAACGAGACCGCACGCAAGATCGACGAAGTGGTGCGTACGATCCTCGACCGCGCCTACGCGCGCAGCAAGGAGCTGCTCACCACGAACATCGACAAGCTGCACGTGATGGCCGAGACACTGTTGCTGTACGAGACCATCGACGCGCGCCAGATCGACGACATCATGAACAATCGCGAGCCGGGTCCACCGGCTGACTGGCAGAAGCCGGGCTCGACGCCTCCGCCTCCGCCGCCTCGTGGCGACGCCGGCTCCGCGCCGGACAAGGTCGGCAAGCCCGCGACACAGCTGTGAAGGGAAGGGCGGCGAAGGCCGCCCTTCTTGCATTCGGACGGCCATTTACAGGGACTGTTACGAATCCGAGAAAAAAAGATGCACAAAAGTGTTGACGCGTGCGTCCGATATCTGAATAATTCCGCTTCTCGGCACGGCGCTAACGCTTCACGGCGATAGTCACCGGGTCTAAGGTTTCAAGTGTGCGCCCGTAGCTCAGCTGGATAGAGTACCAGGCTACGAACTTGGTGGTCGGGAGTTCGAATCTCTCCGGGCGCACCATTTTTCTTAAGCAGCAAAGCCGTCGCCCCTGGGCTACGGTCGCGGTAGTTGAAAGTGTGGTGTGTTCATACAGATTGACGGGCTTGAGTTTGACCCGTAACATTTGAAGGCTTCACCCCGGTATATCGGGATAGTGCTTTAAGTTTCGGGGTATAGCTCAGTCTGGTAGAGCGCCAGCTTTGGGAGCTGGATGTCGGGGGTTCGAATCCCTCTGCCCCGACCAGTTGGCGTTCTACGTACAGTGCCTGCGCCTGTAGCTCAATCGGATAGAGCATCGGCCTTCTAAGCCGACGGTTGCAGGTTCGATTCCTGTCGGGCGCGCCAAATGGTGTTTTATGGTGGGCGTAGCTCAGCTGGTTAGAGTACCGGATTGTGATTCCGGATGTCGTGGGTTCGAGTCCCATCGTCCACCCCACTTACAACGTAGCTGCAAGTTTTAACGGGCCGTTAGCTCAGTTGGTAGAGCAGTTGACTCTTAATCAATTGGTCGTAAGTTCGAATCTTACACGGCCCACCAATTCAAGACGCCGGTAGCTCCCGCTACCGGCGTTTTCTTTTAGAATGGCTCGCTGCGCGAGAGTGGCGGAATTGGTAGACGCACCAGATTTAGGTTCTGACGCCGCAAGGCGTGCGGGTTCGAGTCCCGCCTCTCGCACCATTCTGTTTCTCCTTGGCTCAACCAAAAAAAACCGCCGGTCTGGCGGATTCGTCGGGTGACGTGGTGGCTTGCCAGGAGACTATAAGAACTTCGCGACGACCACCGCTCCGGCCCCCAGCGCGCTCACGATGATGGCTCCCAGGGCAACCATGGGGTAATAGCGCTGCTCGGCCTGGATCTTTGCAGTCTCAGCGCCGAGTTTCATGGTTTCGGCCATGGTCTTCGTGATGTTCGCGTGGATCTGTTCGAGTTCTGCGGCTTGCACGGTTTTGGCCTCGGCCATGGAATGCTCCTAGGGTATCAGGACGAGGGGGCGAGTTCGCCCAGCGATGCTCGCTGGGGGCCAGGCCAGATTCCGGCAAAGATTTCAGCCCTCAGGACGAGGAGCAGAATGCACCGAAGGGGTCGAGAACTTCTGTGGGGAAAGGTTCGACTGCGAGTAGGCGATATGCGCCGCTTTCTTATAGCCGTCCAACGGCTGTTTGTCGCCGAGTCGATCGACACTAGCCCCTTGTGGCCACGAACAACCCCAGCCCGATCATGATGACGCCGGAAACCAGAGACAGCAGGCGCTCCCGCCGCGCCTTGGCGTCCGATGCGAGGAAGCGGCTGGCGGCGAACACCGCGACCAGATCGGCGCTGGTGTTGAGCAGAACGCAGATCGAACCCAGCAGGATGAACTGCGGTGCGAAAGCATGTGCCGGCGAGACGAACTGCGGGATGAAAGCGATGAAGAACATGGCGGTCTTCACGTTCAGCGCTTCGACGACGATGCCATCCCTGAAGGCCTTTTTCGCTCCGGCACGCGCTACGCGGGGAACGTCCGTTGCTTCGGGGCGCGCGAGCAGTATCTTCAGGCCGAGGTAAAGCAGGTAGGCCGCGCCCAGGTATTTGATCGCGGAATACAGGACGGGCGATTCCGCTATCAGCAACGACAACCCCAGCGCCGACAGCAGGACATGCGCCATGCCGCCGCCGGCCGTTCCCATCGACGACGCGACGCCCTCCGCGCGGCCACCCGTCACCGTGCGGGCCACCACGTAAGCGATGCCTGGACCGGGCACGATTGCCAGGGCGGTGGCGGCGAGCAGGAACGATAGCGAGGGAAGCATGACGGGCCCGGTGGTGGGTTAATATATTGACCGTGCAGTTCAAGGTAACGACTAGTGACCATGAAAGTCAATATATCGACCAACCCGGATACGAGCCTGGACGGACTGAGCGCCGTGCTATCGACGCGAATGAAGATACTTCGTGCGAACGCGGGGCTGACGCTGGACGGCCTTTCCAAGCGTTCCGGCGTGAGCAAGGGCATGCTGGTGGAGATCGAGAAAGGGACCGCCAACCCGAGCATCGGCACGCTGTGCAAGGTCGCCGCGGCGTTCGGCATGTCGGTTGCCGATATCGTCAGCGTCGCCCCGTCGTCACCCGTCCGCCGCATCCCTGGCGGCGACATTCCCACCCTGTGGACCGGGAGCGAGGGTGGCAGCGCACGGTTGCTTGCCGGTACCTCGGGTCCCGACATGATCGAACTCTGGCGCTGGATCATGCGACCGGGTGAATCCTACGAGTCGCAGGGACACCCCACGGGAACGATGGAGTTGTTCCATGTCGAGAAGGGCGAGCTTCACCTGGTCGTGGGCGGCACGACGCTCGTGCTGCCGAAGGGCGACTCCGCGATCGCCCGCACCGACGTGCCACACCGTTATGCGAATGAAGGAAAGACCGAACTCGTTTTCACGATGGCGGTCGCGGAACTGCATCGACGCGGATAGCTGGCCGCCGACGCGCGCGGCGACGATCAGAACGCCAGTTTGATGAGGCAGGCGATGAGTGCCGTGACGCCGCCAAGGACACCAACCGCGAGGGTCCCCGCGGCGATCATCGGGTAATAACGGCTTTCGGCCTGAATCCTCGCCGTTTCCGCACTGAGCTTGCTCGTCTCCGCGGACAGCTTGCCCGCCTCGTGCACGAGCTTGATCAGGGTCGCGTCGATCAGGCGGTAATCGGTGTCGTTCACGCGTGTCCTTGCCGTGACTGTCCTTGGGAACGGCATTGTACATACGTGATTCGCGATGGCTTTGCTGATGCGGCCTGATCGCGCGCCAGCGCGCTTCCCACCCGACGGGAGGTGGGAACTCGCGTAAGAGCGAAGTCCATTAGGGTGGGAAGCGCGCTCGCGCGCGATCGCTCCGTAGCCCGACTACGCCCGAACGCGGCGCGCCACGATCAGTCCCAAAGCCGCCAGCACCACCGTGATAGCGAAATTGGCGGCGAATGCGGCGGTGTGCGAAACATCGAGCAAGGCGCCGAACAACGAACCGCCGATCGCCAGCGTGGTCGCGACCATCAGCGATTCGCACAACTGCAAGGCGGAACTGTTCGCACCCTGTTCGTGCTCGGCGGACATCGACAAGGCGAGCACGGCGACGGTGCCGTAGAGCATGCCCATGCCGAGGCCGGTAAGCAGCCAACCAGCGACGGAGGCGATAACTGGCATCCAGGCGAAGGTGCTCAGCGACGCCACGAGCACGCCGATCACCATCAGGATGGTGCCGCGATTCAGCAGTGCTTGTCGTGAGATCTTCGCGTAGTGGCCTTGGTACCAAGAGCCGGAGAACCAGCCGATCGCGCCCACGCTGATGGCGATGCCGGCCCACATCGGCGACAGCCCGTGTTCGCTCGAAAAGGCCAGTGGCAGGAAAGCCTCGGTGCCGAAGAAGGCCGACGCGGCGACACCGCGCAGGGCGACCACGGCGGGAAGGCCTCGTGCCCCGCGCAAGGTGCCCGGCGGAAGCAGACGTCGCCCGCAGGCATACAGCAGCACGATGGCCGGTGCGAATAACGCCGCCGCGAACCACCCACGCTCCTGTCCCGCGACGAAAAGCAGGCAGACGCCGAGAGACGCGCCCACGGCGTTCATCATGCGGCCGGGCGCGTCACTGGCGACGCCTGACGGCTTGCCCAGCGAGCGCAGGGCGCCACGCAGTCCCGCGGCGGCCGGAATCGCCAGCAGCGGCACGCCGAGGAAAACCCAGCGCCAGCCGACATGCTCGACGATCGCCCCGCTCACGGCGGGGCCGATCAATGCTGGTACGACCCAGCCCGCCGAGAACGAAGCGAACACCTTCGGTCTCAGCGATTCCGGATACAGGCGTCCCACGATGACGTAAAGGGCGGGCGAAAGGCAGCCTGCGCCCAGCCCCTGGACCAGGCGTCCCACCAGCAGGGTCGGCATGTCGTGCGCGAAACCGGCGATCAGCAGCCCGGCGACGAACCCCGCCAGTCCGGTCCAGAGGGCGGGGCCCGGGCCGCGGCGATCGCTCCAGCGTCCTGACAGGGTCATACCGATGACGCTCGTGGCCAGTACGCCACCGAAGGCCAGGGCGTACGCCTTGAGTCCGTGCAGGTCGCGCGCCACGGTAGGCATGGCCGTGGTGACCGCCAGGGCTTCGAAGGCGATCAGGGAAATGAGGGCGACCATGCCGATGGTGGCCGCCCGGTACGGCGGGGCGAGGATGCCCGCCACGGCGGGCGGTTCGCCGGCACGGAGCAGGCCTTGGTCTGGTGTTCCCACGTTCATTCTGCGTCCTTGGGGAAGGGGAGTCTCGCACGCTTGTGCGCGCGACCGGGATGGCGCAGCATGAGACCTGAACTAATGTTGAGGTCAAGCGATGCGCGAGTTGAGCGTGGGCGAGGCGGCGAAGCGGTCTGGCGTGGCCGTGTCGGCGCTGCATTTTTACGAACGCAAAGGCTTGATCCGCAGCCTGCGGACGGCCGGAAACCAGCGACGTTACGCGGCCGACGTGCTCCGGCGGCTCGCGGTGATCCGCGTGGCCCAACGTGTCGGAGTGCCCCTGGACGCCGTGCGCAGGGCTTTTTCCGGCCTGCCGGACGAGCGGACCCCCACGCGCGAGGAATGGGCCGCGATGTCCGCCTCCTGGCGCCAGGAGCTGGACGAACGGATCGCTCAGCTCGTCAATCTGAGGGATCGCCTGACCGATTGCATCGGCTGTGGCTGCCTGTCCCTGACAGCCTGCACCCTGGCCAATCCGGGCGACGCGCTGGCTGGCGGGGGAGGCGGTCCGAGGCGCTGGGAGCCGGGTTGACGACGGTTGCGGCAGCAGGAGCCCAAAACGTAGAATGGGCAGTCATTTGCGGGGTTTTTCGCCGCCGGGGGGAAGGTCGCGGCGGCCGGCCCCGGATTCGCGGTGAATTCCTTTGTTTCGGTTACGGCGACGGATGTTCGCCATCGCGCCACGTCCGTGGTGGTTTCAGGAGAGGTCATGCAGGTTTCGGTTGAGAATGTCGGCAAGCTCGGGCGCAAGCTCACGGTGAAGTTCCCGGCGGAGCGCCTCGAGTCGCAGGTGAGCGAGCGCATCGCTGAAATGGGCCGCACGGTGCGCCTGAAGGGCTTCCGTCCGGGCAAGGTGCCTGCCAACGTGATCAAGCAGCGCTTCGGTGCGCAGGTCCGTGGCGAAGCCCTGTCCGAACTCATCGGCAGCACGCTCCGCGACGCCGTCACGCAGGAAAAGCTCCAGCCGATCGCCAACCCGTCCGTGGACACCACGGGCAATGCCGAGAACGGCGAGATCGCCTATACGGCCACCTTCGAGGTGATGCCGGAATTCCCGGCGGTCGACGTCTCCGCCCTGGAGATTTCCCGTCCGAAGGCCGAAGTCAAGGATGCCGACATCGACAAGATGATCGAAACCCTGCGCACGCAGCGCCGCAGCTTCGACGAAGTGTCGCGTGCCTCGAAGGAAGGCGACTTCGTGATGTTCGAGTACGCCGCCGAAGCCGGCGATTACCGCTTCCCGGCCGAGGGCCTGGAGCGTGCCGGCAGCGTGCTCGGCTCGGGCACCCTGTTCAAGGCGCTCGATGAGGCCCTGACCGGCCGTAGCGCCGGCGAGGATCTCGTCCAGGACGTCGCCTTCCCGGAAGACTTCCGCAACCCGGACCTGGCTGGCAAGACCGCCAAGGTCAGCTTCAAGATCGTCAAGGTGCAGGAGCCGAACCTGCCGGCCGTGGACGCCGAGTTCGTGAAGATGTTCGGGGTGGCCGATGGCGACATCGAGACCTTCCGCAAGGAAGTCCGGGCCAACCTCGAGCGTGAACTGAAGGCCACGCTCATGGCTCGCCTGAAGTCCGAAGTGGCGGAAAAGCTGGCCAATGCCTATCCGGACCTCGACGTGCCGGAACTCATGGCCAACGCCGAGGCCCGCAGCCTCGCCGCCGGTAACCTCCCGCGCGGCCAGGAGCCGGGCCCGGAGATGATCGCCGAGGCGGCGCCTTTCGCCCGCAAGCGCGTGATCGCCGCTCTCCTGATGGGTGAGATCGCCCGCAAGAACGAGCTCCGCCTCGATCGCAAGCGCATGAGCGAGATGCTCACGGCGATCGCCTCGACCTATGAGGAACCGGAAAAGGTCATTGAACTGTATAACGGTGACCCCCAACTGATGTCGGGACTGCAGAACCGCGTGATGGAAGACCAGGTGGCCGAGTGGGTGGCGGATAATGCCAAGACCACCGACCAGGAACTGAGCTTCGACGAGGTAATGCGACCGATCGGCACCTGAGTGCCGATCCACTGGCAACAACCGGGCCCCACACGAAGGAGAGACCCCATGTCCATGGCTCCGATCCAGAACCTCAACCTGGTGCCCATCGTCGTCGAGCAGACTTCGCGTGGCGAGCGTTCGTACGATATCTACTCGCGCCTCCTCAAGGAGCGCGTGATCTTCGCCGTCGGTCCGGTCGACGATTACATGGCCAATGTGATCGTCGCCCAGCTGCTGTTCCTCGAGTCGGAGAACCCGGACAAGGACATCAGCCTGTACATCAACAGCCCGGGCGGCTCCGTCACCGCGGGCATGGCGATCTACGACACGATGCAGTTCGTCAAGCCGGACGTGAGCACGATGTGCATCGGCCAGGCCGCCTCCATGGGCGCCTTGCTGCTGGCCGCCGGCGCGGCGGGCAAGCGTTACTCGCTGCCGCATTCGCGCATCATGATCCACCAGCCCTGGGCTGGCGGCATCTCCGGCCAGGCCACGGACATCGAGATCCATGCCCGTGAGATCCTGACCATGCGCGAGCGGCTCAACGCGATCCTCGCCAACCACAGTGGCAAGACGGTGGAAGAAATCGCCCGCGACACCGAGCGCGATCGCTTCATGAGCGGGGCGGAAGCCCAGGCTTATGGCCTGATCGACTCGGTCCTGGACAAGCGTACGGTCGAGACCGTCCGTTCAGCTTGATTGAACTTTTTCGCTTGTGAAAACCAGCCCTTCGCCCCTGAGTTCAGGGGCGAAGGGCTGTGCTATTCTCAAAGCGCACCTGGATTCTCAGTAGGGCCCATAGCATGAGCGACGAGCGGCAGAGCCGTTCCAACGACGGCGGCAAGATCCTTTACTGCTCTTTCTGCGGCAAGAGCCAGCATGAAGTGCGCAAGCTGATCGCCGGCCCCAGCGTGTTCATCTGCGACGAATGCGTTGAGCTGTGCAACGACATCATTCGCGAGGAACTGGAAGAGAAAGCGGCCTCCGGTCGCACGCATCTTCCGAAGCCGCGCGAGATCATGGAAGCGCTCGACCAGTACGTGGTAGGGCAGACGCGCGCCAAGAAGGCGCTCTCCGTCGCGGTCTACAACCACTACAAGCGCATGGAATCGCGCCAGAAGAACGACGACATCGAGTTGGGCAAGTCCAACATCCTCCTGATCGGTCCGACCGGTTCGGGCAAGACGCTGCTGGCCGAAACGCTGGCGCGCCTGCTCAACGTGCCGTTCACGATCGCGGACGCGACCACGCTGACCGAAGCCGGCTACGTGGGCGAAGATGTCGAGAACATCATCCAGAAGCTCCTGCAGAAGTGCGACTACGACGTCGAGAAGGCGCAGAGCGGCATCGTCTATATCGATGAGATCGACAAGATTTCGCGCAAGAGCGAAAACCCGTCGATCACCCGCGACGTCTCTGGGGAAGGCGTGCAGCAGGCCCTGCTCAAGCTCATCGAGGGCACGCTCGCCTCGGTGCCGCCGCAGGGTGGCCGCAAGCATCCGCAGCAGGAATTCCTGCAGGTCGACACGCGCAACATCCTCTTCATCTGCGGCGGTGCGTTCGCCGGGCTCGAGAAGGTGATACAGCAGCGTTCCGAGACCACCGGCATCGGTTTCGGCGCCGAGGTGCGTTCCAAGGAGCGTACCGAGAACGTCGGCAAGATGCTGTCGGAAGTCGAGCCGGCGGATCTGGTCCGCTTCGGCCTGATCCCCGAGTTCGTGGGCCGCCTGCCCGTGGTCGCCACGCTCGACGAACTCGACGAGGCGGCCCTGGTGCAGATCCTCACCGAGCCGAAGAACGCGGTCACCAAGCAGTTCCGCAAGTTGTTCGACATGGAAGGCGCCGAGCTGGAGTTCCGCCCGGAAGCCTTGTCCGCCATCGCCCGCCGCGCGCTCAAGCGGAAGACGGGTGCGCGCGGACTGCGAACCATTCTCGAACAGGTGTTGCTCGATACGATGTTCGAACTGCCTTCGCTGGAACACGTCAGCAAGGTCGTGGTCGACGACGCCGTGATCGACGGCCAGGCGGAGCCTTACCTCATCTACCGCGGGAACCTGCAACAGCAGCGTATCGCGGGCGAGGGCGGCGACGCGGCCTGATTCGTCAGGCGGACCAAGCCATGACGGCCCCGGCGTTTCACGACGCCGGGGCCGTTTTTGTTTGCGCGCGCGGCTCTTGATCGGTCCTTCGCGAACCACCACTTGACGTCTATGGCGGCTCCGGCGCAGTGTCGGGGCGAGGCCCAAATCTTCCGAGGGAAACCCCAAGCACATGGCGAAGAATCGCAGCCAAACCACGAGCGGATCCGAGCTGGACCTGTTGCCGGTCCTGCCCCTGCGTGACGTCGTCGTCTACCCGCACATGGTCATCCCGCTCTTCGTCGGGCGCGACAAGTCCATGCGTGCGCTGGAACGGGCGATGGAGGGCGAGCGGCAGATCCTGCTCGTCGCACAGAAGAGCCCGGATATCGACGACCCTTCCATCGGCGACCTGCACCAGGTAGGTACGCTCGCCGGCGTCCTGCAATTGCTGAAGCTGCCCGACGGTACCGTGAAGGTGCTGGTGGAGGGGCAGTCGCGCGTGCAGATCGACGCCTTCGAAGACGAGGCCGGCATGATGAGCGGCCGCGCCCGCGTTATCGAGCCGATCTATACCAGCAACGAGCGAGAGCTCGACGTGGTCTCGCGTTCGCTCGTCTCCCTGTTCGAGCAACTGGTGAAGCAGAGCCGCAAGCTCCCGCCTGAGATTCTCGCCACGCTCTCGGGCATCGACGATCCCTCGCGCCTCGCCGACTCGATCGCCGCGCACCTGTCCGTGCGCATGGGCGACAAGCAGAAAGTGCTCGAGACCGCCGACGTCGGCCAACGCCTGGAGTTGCTCATCGGCCTGGTCGATGGCGAGATGGACCTGCAGCAGGTCGAGAAGCGCATCCGCGGCCGCGTCAAGTCGCAGATGGAGAAGAGCCAGCGCGAGTACTACCTCAACGAGCAGATGAAGGCCATCCAGAAAGAGCTGGGTGACGGTGAGGAAGGCGCGAACGAGATCGAAGAGCTGCAGAAGAAGATCGATGCGGCAGGCATGCCGAAGGCCGTGCTCGCCAAGGCGCGCCAGGAATTCAACAAGCTCAAGCAGATGTCGCCGATGTCGGCCGAGGCCACCGTCGTGCGCAACTACCTCGACTGGGTGGTGGGCGTGCCGTGGAAGAAGCGCAGCAAGGTCCGCAAGGATCTCGCGCTGGCCCAGGAGACCCTCGACGCCGACCACTTCGGCCTCGAGAAGGTGAAGGAGCGCATCCTCGAATACCTCGCTGTCCAGCAGCGGGTGAACACGATGAAGGGCCCGATCCTGTGCCTCGTCGGTCCGCCCGGCGTGGGCAAGACCTCGCTGGGGCAGTCGATCGCCAAGGCGACCAATCGCAAGTTCGTGCGCATGAGTCTAGGTGGCGTGCGCGACGAGGCTGAGATACGTGGACATCGCCGTACCTATATCGGCTCGATGCCTGGCCGGATCGTGCAGAACCTCAACAAGATCGGCACGAAGAATCCGCTGTTCGTCCTCGACGAGATCGACAAGATGTCGATGGACTTCCGCGGCGACCCGTCGTCGGCGTTGCTCGAAGTGCTCGACCCGGAACAGAACAACGCGTTCAACGATCATTACCTGGAAGTCGACCTCGACCTCTCCGAGGTGATGTGGATCGCGACGGCCAACTCGCTGAACATTCCCGGCCCGCTGCTCGACCGCATGGAGGTGATCCGTATCCCGGGTTACACCGAGGACGAGAAGCTCAACATCGCGCAGAAGTACCTGCTGCCGAAGCAGCTCAAGGCCAATGGCCTGCGCGCGGAAGAGTTGGCGATCGGCGAGGATGCCTTGCGGGACATCGTGCGCTATTACACGCGCGAGTCCGGCGTGCGCAACCTCGAACGCGAGATCTCGAAGATCTGCCGCAAGGTGGTCAAGGAAATCGCGCTGGGCACGGTGCCGGCCAAGGCGAAGGCCAAGGTCAAGAAGGCGTCCGCGAAGGCTGCCAAGGGCAAGGCGCTCGCGCCCGCCCAGGTCCGCGTCGACGGCGAGAACCTCGATCACTACCTTGGCGTGCGCCGCTTCGACTTCGGCCGCGCGGAGCAGCAGAACGAGGTGGGCCTGGTCACCGGCCTCGCCTGGACCCAGGTAGGTGGCGACCTGCTCAGCATCGAAGCCTCCGTGGTGCCCGGCAAGGGCAGGCTGGTCCACACCGGGCAGCTCGGCGACGTGATGAAGGAATCGATTCAGGCCGCGCTCAGCGTCGTCCGTGCGCGTGCCGCCGCGCTGGGCATCGAGCCGGACTTCCACGAGAAGCTCGATATCCACATCCACGTGCCCGAAGGCGCCACGCCGAAGGACGGCCCTAGCGCGGGTATCGCCATGTGCACCGCGCTGGTCTCCGCGCTCACCAAGGTGCCTGTCCGCTCCGAAGTGGCCATGACCGGCGAGATCACGCTGCGCGGCCGCGTGCTGCCCATCGGTGGCCTCAAGGAGAAGTTGCTCGCGGCGCACCGCGGTGGCATCACCACGGTGATCATTCCCGAGGAGAACAAGAAAGATCTCGTGGACCTTCCGGAGAACATCACCGGATCGCTCGACATCCATCCGGTCAAGTGGATCGACGAAGTGCTCGACCTCGCCCTGGAGCGTCCCCTGAGCCCGAAGAAGACGGGCGAGGGTGGCGAAGAGGTCGAGGTGCCGCGTCAGCCCGCCAAGCGTGGCAAGGGCAAGGCGTCGCCGTCGCTCACGCACTGAGGCGTTCCATCGTTCCTCCTCACGAACAAGGGCACGCGCAAGTGTGCCCTTTTCGTTTTCGTCGTCCTGTCATGACACCCCCGCGATAATCGTTTTTTCCGCCGCGCGCAAGCCTCCAAAGACCATGCATATGTGCTGAAAGCCTTGGTATTGCTTGTATTGCGTATGGTGGGAGGGCGCTGGTATAAAGGCGACACCGCAATCGCCCGCGCCGCAAGGGCGCCATGGATAGCGGGGTCGGCGAACGTTGCCACTGGCTTCGATTCGACGATCTGCCGTCTTCTCGTACAGGATCGCTGTCCAGCGATTCGAATTACCTTTGAAGGGAGTTACGTAATGAACAAATCCGAACTGATCACCGCCATTGCCGAAAAGAGCGAGCTGTCCAAGGCCGACGCCGGCAAGGCTCTCGAGGCGTTCATCGATGCGGTGAAGGACAGCCTCAAGAAGGGTGACGACGTGGCTCTCATCGGCTTCGGCACCTTCAAGCTGCGCAGCCGCGCCGCCCGCACCGGCCGCAATCCGCGCACCAACGCTGAAATCAAGATCCCGGCGTCGAAGGCCCCGGCTTTCACCGCTGGCAAGGCGCTGAAGGATCACGTAAACTAATCGGTTCTTACCGTAGGGGGTGCTTAGCTCAGCGGTAGAGCGTCGCCTTTACACGGCGCTGGTCGGGGGTTCGATCCCCTCAGCACCCACCAAACGTAAGTGGAGTGGTAGTTCAGTCGGTTAGAATGCTGGCCTGTCACGCCGGAGGTCGCGGGTTCGAGTCCCGTCCACTCCGCCATTGGTCCGCAAAGGCGCCCGCGTGGCGCCTTTGCTTTATCTACCGCCGGTAAGGGTTATCGGCGTCACCTTCGCGAGTCGCATCATGCTGCAAGCCCTGCGTAACAAGATCCATGGCTGGCCCGCCGCCATCGTGCTCGGTGTCTGCGTTTTCGCCGTCGCGTTCTTCGGCATCGAGTCGTACTTCGTGTCGCGCGTCGACACCTACGTCGCGAAGATCGGCGATCACGAGATCTCGCAGCAGGACTGGCAACAGCGGCTCAACGAACTCCGCCAGCAGGCCGCGCAGGATCCGCGCTCGCCATTCACGGCGGCCGATCTCGAGAAGCCCGAGCTGAAGCAGCGCGTGCTCGACGGCATGATCAGTCAGGCGTTGTTGCAGCAGGCCAACACCGACCTCGGCCTCGCGGTGTCCGATGCGAGCGTGCGCTCGGCGATCGGCAGCGATCCCGGCTTCCAGGTCAACGGTCAGTTCAGCCCCGAGGCGTATCGCGCGATCCTCTCGATGCAGGGCATGAGCCCGGGCATGTACGAGGCCAAGGTGCGCGCATCGCTCGCCACGCAGATCATTCCCGAAGCGATCGCGAACACCACGCTCGTCAGCGATGCCGACGTCGACGCGTTCTTCCGCCTGCGCCTGCAGCAGCGTGACCTGCGTTTCGTCGAACTGCCGCGCCCCTCGCTTACTGACGCGACGGTCGCCGATGCCGACATCGACGCGTTCTACAAGTCGCACATCGCCGACTACACCACGCCGGAACAGGTTTCCGTGCAGTACCTCGAAGTGAAGCAGTCCGAACTCAAGGTGGGCGAACCCACCGACGAACAGCTGCACGCGTTCTACGACAAGTTCAAGCAGCGCTACGCGCAGCCGGAGCAACGCGAGGCGTCGCACATCCTGGTCAACGTGCCGAAGAACGCCACGCCGGAGCAGCAGAAGGCGGCGCTCGATAAGGCGAAGAAGATCGCGGCGGAAGCCACGCCCGAGAATTTCGCGAAGCTCGCCGCCGAGAACTCCGACGACCTGGGCTCCAAGCGTAGTGGCGGCGACCTCGGCTGGCTGGAGAAGGGTGTCGCGAACGCCGCGTTCGACACCGCGCTGTTCGGCATGAAGAAGGGCGACATCACGAAGGAACCCGTGCTTTCGCCGGAAGAGGGTTACCACATCATCTGGCTGCGCGATGCCCGTGACGGCGATGCGAAGCCCTTCGCCGAGGTACGCGCGCAATTGGCCGCAGATTGGGCGAAGAGCGAAGGCGAGCGCCTCTACAATGAGCGCGCCGGCCAACTCGCCGATCTCGCCGACCGCAACCCCGGTTCGCTGGAACCGGCCGCCAAGGAACTAGGCCTCGAGATCAAGACCTCGCCGCTGTTCGGTCGCGAGGGCGGTGCCGGCATCCCGCCGGATCCGAAATTCGTCGCCGCGGCGTTCGCCGACGATGTGCTGGCCCAGGGCAACAATTCGTCGCTGGTCCAGGTCGACAAGGGTCATGCGGTGGTGATGCACCTGGCCAAGCACAATTCCGCCGCGCCCAAGCCGCTGGCCGAGGTAGCCGACGCCGTGCGCCAGCGCATCCTTGACGAGCGCGTCGACGCGCTGGCGAAGAAGCAGGCCGACGAACTCGTCGCGCAGCTTTCCAAGGGGGGTGACGTCGCCGCCCTCGTGAAGGCGCCGGTGCGTACGCTTGCGGGCCTGGAACGCAGCAAGCTCGCCAGCATCAACGACGTGCCGCCGGCGATCCTGCAAGGCGCCTTCACTTTGCCGCATCCGCTGAACGGCAAGCCCGCCTGGTCCACCGTGCAGACGGGCAACGGTGCCTATGCGCTGGTGGCGGTCGACAAGGTCACCGATGGCGATCCGTCCAAGGTCGAGAAGGGCCAGCGCGATGCCCTGCGCGGTCAGATGATGGATGCCATGGCCCAGGCTGCCACGCTGGAGTACATCCAGGCGCTGAAGGCCCGCGGCGAGATCAAGATCGCCCAGGACCGCATGTAAGCACGGCGGGTTCCGGCGCTTCGAGAAGCCCCTCTCCGGAGGGGCTTTTTTTTATCCTCCAGGTGCGAGCCGACCCTGGTGGGAGCCGACCCTGTCGGCGATCCCGCGGCAGCGGGCGGCGGTGGGGCAGAGCCGTCGGCCGCCACCCTCGTCGCTCCGAGTTGCACCGTCGCTCGGGAAAGGAGGCCGCTGCGCGGCCATGTCTTATGGCTGGCGCCCCGTCGCGCCCGTCGCGCCGGGCGGGGTTTCCGATTCGGCTCCTGCCTCAGCAGAAACGGCCGGCCGTCAAGGCCGGCCCCCTGCGGGGCCTTTTCGCCCGGCGCTCCTCGGTTCCACACCTCGCGCCGAGGGTGGCGGCCGACGGCTCTTCCGGGCACCGAGGTGTCGTGTGGCAAGAGCAACGCTCGCCACCGGGTTGGACACCGCACACGTAAGCCGCCTCCTGCGAGTCCCCCTCACCCGGGTGGGAAGCGGGCTGGCCCGCGATGCCGCAATCTGCCTCCGCGCGAAGGAGGCTTTGCGGTGATCGTGCGAGGCTTGTCACCGCTCGCTCGGATGCGATGCACCGCCTCGTTCGCTCGACATAGGGTGGCGGATCGCGGGCCAGCCCGCTTCCCACCCGGCTGCGGGGGTTCACACGGAACGGCTTGCCCCCGAGATCGCGGGCATTGCTTGTGTCGCACGACACCTCAGTGCCCCACCAACCTACGCGAGGGCGAAGCCGAGCCGTGCATGAAACCGGCCCGCTGCCGCAGAATCGCCGACAGGGTCGGCTCCCACCAGGGGACTCCCGCTAGCGCTCGTACTCCATTCGTGAGCGCATGGCGGTCGAGCCCGATTACAATGCGCGCCTCACTGCGTCAAAGGGACAATCCGTGATCATCCAGCCCAAGGTCCGTGGCTTCATCTGCACCACCGCTCATCCGGTCGGTTGCGCGAAGAACGTCGAAGAACAGATCGCCATCACCAAGGCCAGCGGCACGTTCGCCGATGGCCCGAAAAGCGTGCTGGTGATCGGCGCGTCCACCGGCTACGGCCTGGCCTCGCGCATCACCGCGGCCTTCGGCCATGGCGCCGCCACACTGGGCGTGTTCTTCGAAAAGCCCTCGAGCGAGACGAAGACGGGCACGGCCGGTTGGTACAACTCCGCCGCGTTCGACAAGCTGGCGCGTGAAGCGGGCTTGTTCAGCCGCTCGATCAATGGCGATGCGTTCGCTGACGAAACGCGCGCCAAGGCCATCGAGATCATCAAGAACGAGATGGGTGGCAAGATCGATCTCGTCGTCTACTCGCTGGCCTCGCCCGTGCGCAAGCTGCCGAAGACGGGCGAAGTGGTGCGTTCGGCACTGAAGACCATCGGCGATACGTTCACCGCGTCGTCCGTGGACACCAACAAGGATGCCGTCATCCAGGCATCGGTGGAGCCGGCGACGGAGCAGGAGATCAAAGACACCGTCACCGTCATGGGTGGCGAAGACTGGGCTCTATGGATGGAGGCGTTGAACGAAGCCGGCGTGCTGGCCGACAACGCCACCACCGTCGCCTATAGCTATGTCGGCACCGAGATCACCTGGCCGATCTACTGGCACGGCACGCTGGGCAGGGCGAAGCAGCATCTCGATCGCACGGCGAAGGAACTGCGCGAGCGTTACGCGGCGAAGGGCCTGCGCGCCTATGTCGGCGTGATGAAGTCGGTGGTGACCCAGGCGAGTTCGGCGATCCCGGTGATTCCGCTATACGTGTCGATGGTCTTCAAGATCATGAAGGCGAAAGGTATCCACGAAGGCACTATCGAGCAGATCAACCGCCTGTTCCACGATCGCCTGTATCGTGCCGACGGGCAGCCTGCCGGGACGGACGCGGAAGGGCGCCTGCGCCTCGACGACTGGGAGCTGCGTGAGGACGTGCAGGGCGAGTGCAAGGCGCTGTGGCCGACGGTGACCACGGAGAACCTGTGGCAGGTGACCGATTACGCCGGCTACAAGCACGACTTCATCAAGTTGTTCGGCTTCGAGACGAAGGGCGTCGACTATGACGCCGACATCAGTCCCGACGTGCAGTGGGACGTCGTGCAGCTTTGACCTGGCAGGAAGCTGGCCGGCGTCGCGTCAGCGCGACGCGGTCAGCTTCAGCACCTGGCCGGGCTTCACGGCCTGGGTCTGCAGGTCGTTCCACTTCATCAACTGCTCGACGCTCACCTGGTGGCGCCGCGCGATCGTCCACAGCGATTCGCCGTTGTTGACCTTGTGGATGACGACCTGTGGCTCGTCCGCCCTGGCCGTCTTCGACTTGCCGGTGCTGGCTATCGCACGTGAGTTCTTCGCGGCCTTGGCGGCCTTCGCCGTCTTGCCCTGTTTCGCGGACTTCACCGGCGCGACGGCGTCCGCATCGTCGGCCACCGGGTCGGCGACATCGGCGACCGGATCGACGGGACCGAGCTTGTACTGGTCGGCGGCCGATTTCGGCAGCAGCAGACTGGAACTGATCGTGCCCTTGCTCGTCCGGTAGGCGGGGTTGAAGTCGCGAAGGTCGTTCATCGACAGACCCGACTGCTTCGCCGCCTGGGCCAGCGACTGCGGGCTCGACACCTGCACCACCTGCAGGGCGTCCTGGCGATCCTGCCGTGGCAGGCTCACATTGAAACGTTCGGGGTCGCGCACGATGCAGGCCATCGCCATGAGCTTCACCAGGTGTTCCCTGGTACCCGCTTTCATCGGTACATCCGGCAGGCCTTCGTCGTCGGACGGGCCGCCATGCTTGTCGAGTGTCTTCTTCAGGCCGAACTCGCCGGCGTTATAGGCGACGTCGACGAGGCGCCAGTCGCCAAGGTCGTCGTAGTAGCGGCGCATCATGTTCATCACGGATTCGGTCGACTTGGTGATGTCCAGCCGTTCGTCGTAATTCTTCTCCACGCGCAGGCCGAGCGTGCGCGCGGTCTGCGGCATGATCTGCCACATGCCGGCGGGGCGGTTCTTCTGCCCCGGCACGTGACGGTACTGGCTCTCCACCCAGGGCAGCAGCGCGAATTCGCCGGCCACGTTGTGTTTCATCGCCGACTTGTGCGCGTAGACGATCAGCGGCAGCACTTCGTTCACCTGCTGCTCGAAGCGATTGGGCTGCTTCGTATAGGTACGCGCCCAGGCCATCACCTGTGGGTCCGCTTCGCAGCCGGGCATGGCGAAACTGTCGCGCATGTCGGACCAGAAATCGGCGGGCGGAGCGGGGCGCAGCAACTTCGGCGCCACGGAGACATCTTCCACGGGGGCAGCCGGAGCGGCCGTGACGGCGGACTGGGACTGCGGCACGGGGCGTGGGATGCCGCCGGCGCAGGCGGTAAGCAAGAACGGGATGAGGGTGGGCAGCAGGCGCCGGGTCAATACGTTCATGCGTTGAAGGTGTCCTTGGCCTGGCGGAGCGCGGCGAAGCGCTCCGTCCGCGTGGCGTGGTCCTGGCCCTGGGCGTGCATCCAGCGGGCAACCGCCTCGCTGTCCACGCGCAGGAACGGATTGGTGGCGTATTCGTCGACAAGGCGGGTCGGCACGCTCGGCCGTTGCTCCTGGCGAAGGCGCGCCACCTCGTCATGACGGCGGCGCAGGGCGTCGTTGTCCGGATCGACGCTGAGCGCGAAGCGGACGTTCGACGCGGTGTACTCGTGTGCGCAGCAGACCAGGGTTTCCGGCGGCAAGTCGGCGAAGCGGTCGAGGGAGGCGAGCATCTGCTCCGGCGTACCTTCGAACAGCCGGCCGCAGCCTACGCTGAACAGGGTGTCGCCGCAGAACAGGAAGCCTTCGCCGTGGTAGGCGATATGCGAGGTGGTGTGTCCGGGAACGGCGATCACCTTGAAGGTGGCCGCGGGCGCATCCAGAGTGAAAGTGTCGCCGTCGCCGACGATCTGGTTCTTCGGCTGGATGCGCGGGTCGTCCGAGGCATATACCTCGACGTCGTGGTTGCGGACCAGCTCCGGGACGCCGCCGATGTGGTCGTTGTGGTGGTGCGTCAGCAGGATGGCGGTCAGCCGCCAGCCTCGCTCGTTCAGCGCTTTTTCGACGGGGGCGGCTTCACCGGGATCCACGACGAAAGCATTGCCTTCGTCGTCGGCGACCAGCCAGATGTAGTTGTCGCTCAAGGCCGCGACGGGGACCCAATGCATCGGGCGAACTCCGCTACGTCGATAGGGCGCGAACACCCAAGGAATGGCCGCCGGGAATACATCCTTACCGGGCGGGGCGGCCGGACTATATCAGCCGGGTATATCCCGCTCGTTAGCAAGTCGTTAATCGATGCGGCACCCGTTCAACCCCACTACACTCGTCCCCGCATGCCTTCATTCGCTTCCGACATCTACGCGACACCCCACATCGGCAAGCTCCTGGCCGACGAGGCGCGTGCCCTCGCTCCCATGTTGGCTCGCTGCACGGGCGACCACGGCCTGCACCTCACCACCTCGGCGCCCGCCGAGCCGCCGGCCATTCCCCTCCTGGGCCATTGGGCGACGGTCCGCGTCGCGGGGGCGGTCCTGGGTGGCGATATCCATGCCAGTGGTCTGGAGGCCCTGCCGTTCGCCGATGAAGCGTTCGGCGTGGTCCTGCTCCGCCACGCCCTCGAGACGACGGCCCGGCAGGACAACCTCCTGGACGAGGCCATCCGCGTACTGGCGCCCGGCGGCATGCTTGCCATCACCGGCATCCATCCTGTCGGTCTCTGGTCGCCCTGGATCGCCCGGCAGAGCCGCGGCGCGCGTCCGCGCCTGACCTGGCCATGGTGGTGGAGCCAGCGTCTGGTGCGCGACGAGTTCGAGCTGTCGATGCCACGCCGCGTCGGCAGCGCGTGGCCGCGTGCGGGCGGCGCGCCCGTCGGCGAGTCCATCGTAGGTGGCGGCTATTTCCTGGTGGCGCGCAAAAAACGTCCGGCGGCGGTACCCTTGCGCCCCCGCGCGGCCGCGGTGCCGGCACCCATGCCTGGCACGCTCGCCTCCGGCGCGCGCCGCAATGCCCGTGAATCGATTACCTGAAGTTCTCCATGACCGATACCGATACTGTTGAAGCCTTTACCGACGGCGCCTGCCTGGGCAACCCCGGCCCTGGCGGATGGGCCGCGCTGCTGCGCGCCAAGGGCGTGGAGAAGATGATTTCCGGCGGCGAAGCCGAGACCACGAACAACCGCATGGAGATGATGGCCGCCATCTCCGCGCTGGAAGCGCTCACGCGTCGCTGCAACGTGCATCTCATGACCGACTCGAAATACGTGATGCAGGGCGTGCAGGAGTGGGTGCCGAAGTGGCGCCGCAACGGCTGGAAAACCGCGGACAAGAAGCCGGTGAAGAACCAGGACCTGTGGATCCGCCTCGACGAAGCCGCCGCCGCGCACACCGTCACCTGGGAATGGGTGAAGGGCCATAACGGCCATGTGGAAAACGAGCGCGTCGACGTCGCCGCGCGCGACCAGGCGATCATCTACAAGGCGAAGGGGAAGGTGGCATGAGGCAGATCGTCCTCGACACGGAAACCACCGGCCTCGAAGCCCACCTTGGCCACCGCCTGATCGAAATCGGTGCGGTGGAACTGATCGGGCGCCGCCCGACCGGCAACCATTTCCACACCTACCTCAATCCCGAGCGTTCGATCGACGCGGAGGCGAGCGCGGTGACGGGCATCAAGGATGAAGACCTCGTCGGCCAGCCCCTGTTCCGCGACAAGGTGGATGAGTTCCTCGCGTTCATCCGTGGTGCCGAGCTGATCATCCACAACGCGGCATTCGACGTGGGCTTCATCAACGCCGAACTGAAGTTGCTGGGCCCGCGGTACGGGCAGGTGACCGATCACGCCACGGTGCTCGACACGCTGGCCATGGCGCGCACGATGTATCCCGGCCAGCGCAACAGCCTGGACGCGCTGTGCAAGCGCCTGGGCGTGGACAACACGCGTCGCGACCTCCACGGCGGCTTGCTCGATGCGCAGTTGCTGGCGGAAGTCTACGTCGCGATGACCTCGGGTCAGGTCGCCCTGGATTTCGCCTTCGATGCCGACAACGACCATCGCGGCAACCATGCGTTGAACGATATCGTCATCACCCGGCGCCCGGTCGTCCTGCGCGCCACGCCGGAAGAGCTGGACCTGCACGCGAAGCGCCTCGACGCCATAGACAAGGCAGCCGGCGGCCAGAGCATCTGGCGCAAGCTCGAATCGGAAACGATTCATTAGAAGGCAGGCAAAGCGGCTTTTGTGGATGAGTGGGAGCCGACCTTGTCGGCGATCCCGCGGCAGCGGGCCCGCTTCATGCACGGCTCGGCTTCGCCCTCGCATTCGTTGGTGGGGCAGAGCCGTCGGCCGCCACCCTCGTCGCTCCGGTTACACCGTCGCTCGGGAAAGGATGCCGCTGCGCGGCCATGTCTTATGGCTGACGCCCCTTCGCGCCCGTCGCGCCGGGCGGGGTTTTCGATTCGCCCTCCGGCGATCTCAACCGGTCGATGCAACGGTTTGATTGAGTACCTCGGCAGGGGTCTGGAAGTCCAGCGTCTGCCGCGGTCGCTGGTTAAGTTCCTTGGCCACGGCGTTGAGCTGGGCCTGGGTGTAATGGCTTAGATCCTGGCCCTTGGGGAAGTACTGGCGAAGCAAGCCGTTGGTGTTTTCGTTGGATCCGCGTTGCCAGGGACTATGCGGGTCGCAGAAATAGATCTGCAGGTCGGTGGCCAGTTTGAAACGCTGGTGCTGGTACATCTCCGGACCGCGATCCCAGGTCAGCGAGCGCTTCAGCTCGGCCGGCAGCCGGCGGATGTGTTTAGCCACGGCATCCACGACGGTCGCACTGTCGCGAGCGGGAATTTTGATCAGCATCACGAAGCGTGATCGCCGCTCCACGAGCGTGACGATATGCGAGTGGATCGTGCCGGCTAGCAGGTCGCCTTCCCAGTGACCGGGTACCGCCCGGTCATTCGCTTCGGCGGGGCGCTGGCTGATCGTCAGGGCCTGGGCAATCAGGTTAGGGCCGCCCTTGCGGCCCTTGCCGTGACGCCCCTGCGCCTGCGGGTAACGGACCGATCGCTGGGTGCGCAGATGCGCCAGGAGCTGCTTTTTAAGCACGCCGCGGGCCTGGATGAACAGGCTTCGATAAATGGTTTCGTGGGACACCCGCATACTGTCGTTGTCTGGATAGCGTCGGGCAAGCCATCCGCTGATCTGCTGGGGTGCCCAGCGATGGGCCAGCTTGTGGGCGACCACGCGACGAAGGGCGCCGTGGCGGGCCAGCAGGCACGCCTTGGGTCGTTTGGCCTGCGCCCAGGCTCGCTGGTCGGCATTCGCCGCGCGATAGGCCTCACGGCCTCCGTTACGTCTCACCTCACGGCTGATGCTGGAGGGGGCTCGCCCCAGGCTCTGGGCGATCCGGCGCAGGGAATGGCCCTGACACAAGCCGCGGGAAATCTCTTCGCGATCCGCCAACTGAAGCGCCTGGGCCGCCCGCTTCCGAGGCGGTGGGGCGAATCCGCCGTGCTTCTTCAACACGTAGTGAATCGTCTCAGGGTGCCGATCCAGCGACCGGCCGATGGCCGCGGGCGACACGCCGGCCCGCCAGTCCGCCCAGATCCGTTCACGGTCCGCCGTCGACAAATGACGCCAAAGCCTGACTGCTCTGCTCATGATGCCCACCTCCGTCTTGATCAGACTACGGTGTTGCATCGATCGGTTGAGATCACCCCGTGGCTCAGCGAAAACGGCCGGCCGTCCAGGCCGGCCCCCTACGGGCCTTTTCGCCCGGCGCTCCTCGGTTCCACAAGTCGCCACGAGGGTGGCGGCCGACGGCTCTTCCGGGCACGGAGGTGTCGTGCGGCACGAGCAACGCCCGCAACCTGGGGCCAGCCGTTCCGTGTGAATCCCCTCACCCGGGTGGGAAGCGGGCTGGCCCGCGATGCCTCAATCTTTCTGCTGGCGAAGGAAGCCTTGCGGTGATAAGGCGGGGCTTGTCACCGCTCGTTCGGTTGCGGTGCATAGCCTCGTTCGCTCGACAGAGGGTGGCGAATCGCGGGCCAGCCCGCTTCCCACCCCGGGTGCGGCAACCGGCAAAGGCAGACGGCTCTTCCCCACCAACCCACCGCAGTGTCGAGAGAGCTGCCGGGCGCCACCCTCGGCGCGACATGAGGAGCCGAGGACGGGCGGGTGGAAAAGGCCCGAAGGGGATCGGCCATGGATGGCCGATCGTTTTCGCTGAGCCACGGGGTGATCTCAACCGATCGATGCAACACCGTAGTCTGATCAAGACGGAGGTGGGCATCATGAGCAGAGCAGTCAGGCTTTGGCGTCATTTGTCGACGGCGGACCGTGAACGGATCTGGGCGGACTGGCGGGCCGGCGTGTCGCCCGCGGCCATCGGCCGGTCGCTGGATCGGCACCCTGAGACGATTCACTACGTGTTGAAGAAGCACGGCGGATTCGCCCCACCGCCTCGGAAGCGGGCGGCCCAGGCGCTTCAGTTGGCGGATCGCGAAGAGATTTCCCGCGGCTTGTGTCAGGGCCATTCCCTGCGCCGGATCGCCCAGAGCCTGGGGCGAGCCCCCTCCAGCATCAGCCGTGAGGTGAGACGTAACGGAGGCCGTGAGGCCTATCGCGCGGCGAATGCCGACCAGCGAGCCTGGGCGCAGGCCAAACGACCCAAGGCGTGCCTGCTGGCCCGCCACGGCGCCCTTCGTCGCGTGGTCGCCCACAAGCTGGCCCATCGCTGGGCACCCCAGCAGATCAGCGGATGGCTTGCCCGACGCTATCCAGACAACGACAGTATGCGGGTGTCCCACGAAACCATTTATCGAAGCCTGTTCATCCAGGCCCGCGGCGTGCTTAAAAAGCAGCTCCTGGCGCATCTGCGCACCCAGCGATCGGTCCGTTACCCGCAGGCGCAGGGGCGTCACGGCAAGGGCCGCAAGGGCGGCCCTAACCTGATTGCCCAGGCCCTGACGATCAGCCAGCGCCCCGCCGAAGCGAATGACCGGGCGGTACCCGGTCACTGGGAAGGCGACCTGCTAGCCGGCACGATCCACTCGCATATCGTCACGCTCGTGGAGCGGCGATCACGCTTCGTGATGCTGATCAAAATTCCCGCTCGCGACAGTGCGACCGTCGTGGATGCCGTGGCTAAACACATCCGCCGGCTGCCGGCCGAGCTGAAGCGCTCGCTGACCTGGGATCGCGGTCCGGAGATGTACCAGCACCAGCGTTTCAAACTGGCCACCGACCTGCAGATCTATTTCTGCGACCCGCATAGTCCCTGGCAACGCGGATCCAACGAAAACACCAACGGCTTGCTTCGCCAGTACTTCCCCAAGGGCCAGGATCTAAGCCATTACACCCAGGCCCAGCTCAACGCCGTGGCCAAGGAACTTAACCAGCGACCGCGGCAGACGCTGGACTTCCAGACCCCTGCCGAGGTACTCAATCAAACCGTTGCATCGACCGGTTGAGATCGCCGGAGGGCGAATCGGAAACCCCCGCCCGACCGTCCGAGCCCGAAGGGGCGCCAGCCATCAGACACGGCCGCGCAGCGGCTTCCCTTCCCAAGGGACGGCACCGCCTGTCGCGCCGAGGGTGGCGCCCGGCAGCTCCCCCGCCACGCCGCACACAGCGAGTGCGAGGGCGAAGCCGAGCCCTCAGAAGCGCGAAGTACTGGCCCGCTGCCGCGGGATCGCCGCTGAAGCGGCTCCCACCAGGGGCGGCTCCCACGGGGGGCCGCCACCCAAAAAACATGGGGCGCCCGGATGGGCGCCCCACTTCGCTACCGGCCGCCCCGGGGAGGGAGGAGGGGCAGGGAGGCCGGGAACTCAGAAGTAGGCGCGGACGCCTACGGAGACGTTGCGGCCCGGTAGCGGCGCGACGTCCTTGAACAACGACGTGGCCGGGCGTGCCGTCTGGTTGGTGAGGTTGTTGCCGTCGACGAAGGCTTCCCACTGGCTGCGGTCGTCATTGACGAAGGTCCAGGCGAAGTGCGCGTTGACCAGCGTGTAGCCTGCCGTATCCGTTTCGAACGCCGCGATCTTGTCCTGCTTCATGTAGCGCACGGCGCCTAGGCTCGCGCGCAGGCTATCGGCGTTCCAGCTCAACGTGGAACCGACGCGCCCTGCGGGAATGCGCGGCACGTTGCCACCGCCGTCGGTGAGCGTCGCGCGCACGGTGTCGCCGAAGACACGCAGGTCCCAGTTGCCCGTCGGACCCTTCGACAGATGGAACGTCGCCTCGGCTTCCGCGCCGCGGAACGTGGCATCGTTCTGCGACCAGATGCGTACGGGAAGATCGTCTTCCACCTCGCCCGTGTCGGCGAGATAGATGAAGTTCTTGTACTTGTTGTAATACACCGCCAGCTTCCCCTCCACGACATCGCCGTGGAAGTGCAGGCCGAGCTCGGCCTGGTTCGACTTTTCCTTTTCCAGGTCGCTGCCGATCTCGAACGTGTTCGATGCCGCGTGCGGACCGTTGGCGAAGAGTTCTTCTTCGGATGGCGCACGCTCGGCGTGGTCGAGGTTCAGCGACAGGTGCCACTGTTCCGCGAATCGCCAGGCGACGCCGGCGGAGAAGCTGTTGGGACTGAAGTCGCGCTTGGCGCCGTTCTCCGGATCGACGCTCTGCTTGTCGTGACGCGCTCCGAGTTCCACCTTCACGGGTCCGAACTCGCGTTGCTCCGTGAGGAAGACGCCGACGCCAGTCGTGACGGTGGGCGGTACGAAGGTTTCCTCACCCACGGCGGAAAATTTCCGGTGCTGGGTCTGCACGCCGAACGCGCCTTCCCATCCGGCGAGGGGATCGTGCGTGACGACGAGGCGGCCCTGGTTGCTGTCGGTCGAGAAGGTGGTGCCCGGCACGTCGCCCTCGAACTCCACGTGCTGGTAGGCGCCGTGGCCGAGGCTGAATTCGACCTTGCTGATGCCGTCGAGGGGCTGCACGAGCCCGCCCTTCAACGTGTAGTTGGTCTGCGCCATCTTGATGTGGACCGCGTCTTCGCCTTCGGCCGGATCGCCGGGTTCCGCCGGGCTGCCGTAGAGGTCCATGAAGCGGGAGACGGAAAGTCCGAGATAACCCCACGAGCCGAGCACCGACGCGCCCACCGAGCCCGCGGTGGTCTTGACGGCGCTGTTGGCGAGCGTGCCGCCGGGGATGTCGTAGTCCTCGTTGTCGCGGCGCATGCCGTCGACGTGGATCGCGAACGTGTCGTTACCGGCGTCGAGGCGAAGAAGGCCGGTATGGCCGTCGGACACGGAGTCGTGACGGACCTCGGCGCGGCCCGCGAACCCATTGTCCGGCGCTTTCTCGGGAATGCGTCCATCGACCACGTTCACGACACCGCCGATCGCGCCCGAGCCGTACAGCAGGGTGGCGGGGCCTTTCAGCACTTCGATCTGGTCGGCGAGGAAGGGCTCGAGCGTGACCGCGTGGTCCTGGCTGACGTTGGAGACATCCTGTGAGGAGAGGCCGTTTTCCAGCACCGCCACACGCGGACCGTCCAGGCCGCGGATCACGGGCCGGCCGACGGCGGTGCCCAGGGCGGAACTCTGCACGCCGGGGATGGAGGACACCGTTTCACCGAGCGATACGCCCTTGGCATCGTCCAGCGCGGAGCCCGCCAGCACGGCGACGGGCGCGACGATCTGGTCGGCGTTCTGTCCCAGCGGCACCGCGTTGACCACGATGCCATCGAGTTTCTCGGCATTCCTGCGGCTCTTGCCCGGGGCCTCCTTGGCGTCCTGGGCATCCGCGGCGGGCGGCGTGCCGTCCTGGGTCGTGTCGTCGGCCATGGCTGGCAATGCCGTGCCGCAGGTGGCGGCGATGGTCAGGGCGAGGAAGGTTCGGCGCATCGGGTGGAACTCCGGGTTGGGTTTCGCAATGTTATAAAGTATCATCGCTTGCCTCGACCCGTGCAACTAGTCACGCTATGTCCTCCATGACCGATCCTTCCGTCGAACCCGAAGTCCCCCGCCGCTGGTGGCACGCCGCCGATCGCCTCGGTGCGACAGCCTCGTTCCTGTGCGCGATCCATTGCGCGGCACTGCCGTTCGTCATCGCGTTGCTGCCCGTAATGGGGCTGTCGTTCCTGGCCGACCATCGCTTCGAAGCGGGCTTCGTCATCTTCGCCTGCATGCTGGCGAGCGTCGCGCTGGTGTCCGGTTTTCGGCGCCACCGCCGCCGCCTTCCGCTAGCCCTGGCCATACCGGGCCTGATGCTCCTGTTGCTCGGCGTCACCTTCCTGCACGGCAATTCGTTGTTGGTGCACAGCGTGCTGGTGACCTGTGGCGGCTTCCTCGTCGCCGCCGCGCACTTCGTGAACCTGAAGGTCGATCGCAGCGGGCATGCGGGCCACATCCATGGGCCCTCCTGCGCGCACCCGTGATTGTGTAACCGCCGCCGGATTACCTAGCCTTCTCTCATGGCACACGACCACGCCCATCCGCACGTCCATGATCATGGACACGTGCACGATCACGCCGAGCACGGCAACGAGCGCAAGCTGCTGTTCGCCTTCGTGCTGACCACCCTGATGCTGATCGCCGAGGCGGTCGGCGGCCTGTGGTCGGGATCGCTCGCCCTGTTGGCGGATTCCGGACACATGCTGGTCGACGCGCTGGCGCTGTTGCTGGCGTTCCTCGGCGCGCGCTTCGCCGCCCGCCCCGCGGATTCACGCCGCACCTACGGGTACGGGCGCATCGAAGTGCTGGCCGGCTTCGTCAACGCGCTCACCCAGTTCGCCCTGGTCGCCTTCATCGTCTTCGAGGCGGTGCAGCGCCTGTTTTCACCGCAGCCGATCTTGTCCGGCGTGATGCTGGTGGTGGCCGTGCTCGGACTCGTCGCCAACGTGGTGGTGCTGCGCACCTTGCATGGCCACGACCCCGACGACGTGAACATCGCCGGTGCCAGCCTGCATGTCCTGGGCGACCTGCTGGGCTCGGTGGCGGCCGTGCTGGCCGCGCTGGCGGTGCGCTGGCTCGGCTGGAACTGGGCGGACCCGGTGCTTTCGGTTCTGGTGTCGCTGTTGATCCTGCGCAGCGCCTGGTCACTGGTGCGCCGGTCGGGCCATATCCTCCTGGAGGGCACGCCCGAAGGCGTCGATCTCGCCCATGTGCAACGCGAATTGCATTCGGTCGACCCGGGCATCGTCAGCATCCATCACGTGCACGTATGGCAGGTGACCGCCGGCTCCCGCATGGCCACGCTGCATGCCGAGATGGCGCCGGGTACGGGCCAGGCCGACCAGGCCCGCGTGCTCCGCGCGATCAAGGCGATGCTCAACGAACGGTGGCGCGTGGAACATGCCACGGTCCAGTTCGATCCGGGTCCGTGCCCGGACGAGCGGGAAGGCTGCGGCAAGGGCGGCCGGCGGGTTCCCTGAACGGGCACCCTTGCGCTTTACGCGGCCGCTGCTACGATGATCGGCCGTTTCTCTCCCTCATTACGAATCAAGGAGTTTCCCATGGGCAAGGGCGACCGCCGCACCCGTCGCGGCAAGATCTACCGTTCCAGCTATGGCAATGCCCGTCCGCACATCGACGTCGTGACCGGCGCCGCCGTGGCCAAGCCGGCCGCTGCCAAGCCCGCCGCCGCCAAGAAGGCCGCGCCGCGCAAGAAGGCCTGAGCCTTCGGTAGCGTGAGACGAAAAGCCCCGCGATGCGGGGCTTTTTCGTTTTTCATCCAGCGCGGCTCGCAATGACCGCGCGGTGTACTTCGAGCGCGCTGCGCTCGACCCAGTTGTGTTGCAGCAAGCCATCTTCGCGCACATGCCAGATGGCGGTGCCCGTCATGTCGAAAGGCGTGCCACAGGGTTCCAGGCCCATGAAACCGTTGTTTCGCCCGCTGATCTTCCAGCGCGAGGCGACTCTGTCGCCGGTCGCATTCTGGAACGTTTCAACCGACTCGAAGTGGAAGTCGGCGATGCTGGCGAGGAAGCCGGCGATCCATGACTTGAACGCCTCCCGTCCATGGATGTCGATGCCGCCCGAGGTGATGGTGAAGTCCTCGGCGACGAGACGGTCCACGGCGGCGGGGTCGCGTGCAACCCAGACGGCACGCCAGAAGCGTTCGACGATATCGACGGACCGGTTGTTCATGAGCGGCTCCAGACGGGGGAATGTCCTATTGGACGGCACTGGCTAATCATTAGGCAAGCGAATAGCATAGGTGAAGACATTAGAGAAATTAATGAACGATCGGCCAGACATCGAGATCGACCTGCTTCGCGCCCTAGTGGCGGTGGTGGAGGCAGGTGGATTCACCCCCGCGGCGGAGCGTCTCAACCGGACTCAGTCGGCCGTGAGCCAGAAGATCGCCCGGCTGGAGCGCCTGCTGGGTTGGAAGGTGTTCGGGCGGAACAGCCGCGGGCTTCGGTTGACGGCGCGCGGCGAAAGCCTGCTCGACGATGCGCGCCGGCTGCTCGTGCGATACGAGCATTTCCTCGGGAGCGTGCACGCGGCGAGCACGTCGACCATTTTGCGCCTTGGCGTTTCCGAGAACCTCACGCTGTCACGCTTGCCGGCGCTGCTCACACGCGTCAGGACGAGTTATCCCGGTTTGCATATCGAACTGAGCACCGGCACCAGTGCCACCTTGCTGGCCGACCTGGAGCACGGGCGCCTCGACATCGTCGTGGCCAAGCAAGGCGGTGCGCGAACGTCGGCGCACGGTCGCGTCGCATGGCGCGAGCCGATGACATGGTTCGCTGCCTCGTCGTTTCGCGATGAGGTTGGCAAGGCCGCCCCCCTGGTCCTGATGCGTGAGCCATGTGCTTACCGGGAAGCGGCAATCGCGGCGCTCGATGCGGTGTCACGCCTGTGGACAATCGCATGCACCGTCGACAACGTTCCCGGCGCCGAGGCCGCGGTGCTCGCCGGGCTGGGAGTGACCGCGCAGGCGCGCTCGTTCGCGCGCCCGGGGATGAAGATCTTGCATCCATCGCGCCGTTGGCCGCCTTTACCGGGAACCGAGGTCGCGGTGTATGGGCGGGATCCGGAATGGGCGCCGATGGTGGAGGCCCTGGTCGGCATGTTGGCGGTGCCTGAAGACGCCGTGCGGGTAAGCCGGACCGAATGACTACAGCTCCAGTCGTTCGGCGAATTCGAAGCGGCTGTCGGCCGGCGCGGCGATGACGTTCTGCTGGACCAGGCCCGGGAAGATGTTCGCATCGTTACCAGCATGGTTATCGGCGTTGAACAGGTAGGGCACGTGTGACCACGCCCGGTAGCCGAGTGCCTTGATCGCCGCTACCTCGGCTTCGGCCGTGTCCATGCCGGAGAGACGCGCGTAAATCAGCGGGCGATGCGTGCGTAGCGTCTCGGTGGCGCCTGCGAGGACATCGGCCAGCGCGTTCGCCTGATTCACCTTGAGCAGGTGCAGGGCGTCGAGGCGCAGGCTGTCGATCGTCGCCATGCGGATTTTCTCGTGCGCGTCCTTGCACGCGCCGGGCAGCAGGCTCCTCAGCGAGGACGATCCCTTTCCGCGGCCCAGCCACACCGCGTGGGTAAAGACGTTGTCGAGTCCGTTGATCGCCACGTTGGCGCATACCTGCTGGAAAGGGATGCGGCGTGGTTCCGCGACGTGCACCTGGCCGAGCGGACCGACGGCTTGCGCCATCCATAACGCGTGCGCGGCGAAGTCGCCGCCGAACTCCAGGACCGTCTGGCCTTCCTCGATCAGTCCGCTGAGCAGGATGGCTTCGTGTTCCGCCCACTCGCCGTACAACTGCAGCGAGCGCGCCACCGCGTTGTCCACCGTGACCGCGGTGGCGAGGCCGTAGCGGGTCTGCCAGAAAGGCAGGATCGGGTCATTCGTTGCGTGCTTCATGCTCATGGGGACTCGTGTGGACTCAGAGGGTGGAACGGGCGATGGCCAGGTGGCGAAGCGAGCGCGCGAGCGCGGTGGTGTCATGGCCGCGATCGCCGGCCCAGCGGTGGCAGGCGTCGCGCCAGAGCCCGACGACGCGTTCGTCGGTGGCATCCGTGCGGCAGATGGATTCGCACCATGAGGCGGCACCGGCGTTGTCGCCATCGCGCAGCCGTGCTTCGGCGACGGCGATGCGTGCGGAAGCGGGCAAGGGTCCGGCAGCTTCGAGGCTGCGCCCGATCGCGGCGGTGATACTCGTTTGCGCGGCATGCTCGGGAAGCGACTCGTAGGTCAACTGGATGTCCAGGCGGCAGGCGAGCGCATCGACGCGCCATGCGGGGTGCTGTTCCGCGAGGAAGGCGTGGAGGAGGGCATGCGAGCAGGCCGCGGCCGCCTCCTCCGGTGCAAGCAGGTGTGCCCGTTGCTGAGCCGTGCGTGCGACGAGCAAGGCGGTTTCCGCTTCGGCATGTCGTACATGGGCGTCATCGAGCAACGACTGCGCCCGTTCGAGCTCGGGAAGGCGTTCCGCCGGTCTGCGGGTGCGCGCGCGATGCAGCCAGGTTTCACCCCGCCTGCGCAACGCGCGCGTCGCCGCATCCGGACCGGCGGCGGCAAGGCGGTCGCAATAGTGCTCCGCCTCGTCGAGGCGCGTCATGGCAGCCGCGCCGAGTAGCCAGGACGCCCAGGCGAGTTGAGCGTCGATGCACGCATCGAGTGCCAGCGGATGCTCGCAGCGAGGATCGTGTGCGAGACCGGCGAACAGGTCTCGCAAGGCGAACAGGCGATGGGCACCGGAAAGCCGCTCGATGCATACCAGCCGGCATCGGATCCAGCGTGCGAAGCCATGGCGTTGTTCTTCGCCATGCGTACGGTCGAGGACCGCGGCCATCTCCTTTTCGATGACGGTGAGCAGGCGCTCCGCGTCGCGTCGCGGCAGGTCGCGTGCGCGTTGCATGCGCAGGGTGGGCAGCAGCCAGCGCGCGAGCCGCCCGTCGTCATCGTCATGGCCTGCGTGGGCGAGGAGAAGGTCTTCCCAGGCTTGCCCTGCGCCGCTCGAATCGCCGCTGCGGCGGATGTCGGGAAAGCGTTCGTCGCCGATGAGGTGCAACGTGCCGAGCGCATCCGCCTCGGCGAGCCGGCGCCACAAGCCGCTTGCCGGGACAGCGGGGGCCAGCACGACCGTGGGGGCTGGAGCTTTCTCCAGGGGAAGCGGAACGAGCAGGTCCACGGGTTGCCCGGTCATGTGCAGGTCCGGCGTTTCGTAGGCGGATCGCCGATAGACCCAGTCCGGTGACGCGGGCAACGTGCGCGCGGGAGGTGGATCGAGGGGCCCGTCGACGAAATGGCTGGCCATGGAAGGGGCGTCCACGATGACGCGCCGCCTCGCGCGCCGTCGCGACATCGCAAGCAACACCATGGCGAGCGTGCCGGTGCCGGCCCCGCCGATGGCGAGGAACGGCCAGCCGGCGATGGCCCAGGAACCGGGCGCGTGCGGGGTGGGCGGCGTGTACGACGCCGCCACGCGGCGGGTGGTTTTCGGGAGGTCCGGAAGCGGTGCTGCCATGATCGTCGCCAGATCGACCGGCTCGGATGCTTCCATGGCGTCGAGCATGCGCGCGACATCGCGCATTTGCCGCGCATGGCGGGCACGTTGCTCTTCCTCTTCCCGCGTGTTGCCGCATGCGCCGGTCATGCATGCCAGGAATACGAGGCATGCGATGCGCGCGACGACGACGAGGCGATCCCGCAAGCGGGACGACGATGAACCCTTCAACGATGTTCCTGACGACCTCTGGATGCCGGCGCCGCTAGCGCCAAGGCAACATCGATGATAGGTGCGACTTGGCCAGGGATCGATGGAAGTTTTCGGAAACTTGCGACGAATGTGTGCCGGTGTCAGCGCGAGACGCGCTCGCCTCCGATCCAGGTTTCCCGCAGGAGGCCGCCGCCGATCCAGTAACACAATTCGGCAAGGTGGCTGATGTTCCAGATCGCCAGGTCCGCTCGCTGTCCCACCAGTAAACGGCCCCGGTCGTCGAGGCCAAGGGCGCGCGCGGCGTTGACGGTCGCGCCGCGCAGGGCCTCCTCGGGCGTGAGGCGGAAGAGGGTGCAGGCCATTCCCATCGCCATGCGCAGCGATAGAAGCGGCGATGTCCCGGGATTGAGGTCGGTGGCGACGGCCATGGGCACGCCATGGCGGCGGAAGGCATCGACCGGCGGCGGGCGCGTGTCGCGCAAGGCGTAGTACGCGCCGGGCAACAGCACGGCCACGGTGCCGGCATCGGCCATGGCGCGGACGCCGTCGTCACCGGTCCATTCGAGGTGGTCGGCGGAGAGACCCCCGTAGCGGGCCACCAGTGCCGCGCCGCCCAGGTCGGACAGTTGCTCGGCATGCAGCTTCACCGGCAGGCCGAGGGCCGTGGCCTTGTCGAACAGCCGCCGGGTTTCCGCAGGGGTGAAGCCGATGCCCTCGCAGAAAGCATCCACCGCGTCGACCAGCGCCTCCTCGGCGAGCGAAGGCAGCATGATGTCGCACACCAGCGCGACGTAATCGTCGCGGCGGCCGGCATATTCCGGAGGCAAGGCGTGCAGGCCCAGGAAGCTCGTGCGTACGTCCATGCCGAGTGCTTCGCCGATGCGCCGGGCCACGCGCAGCATGCGCCGCTCCGCCTCGGGCTCCAGCCCATAACCCGATTTGATCTCCAGCGTGGTGACGCCATCGGCCAGCAATGCACGTGCCCTTGGCAACGATTGGCGCAGCAAGTCGTCCTCGCTGGCGGCGCGCGTGGCGCGCACGCTGGAAACGATGCCGCCGCCCGCGCGCGCGATCTCTTCGTAGGTGGCGCCCTCCAGCCTTTGTTCGAATTCCTGGGCGCGATCGCCGCCGAACACGAGGTGCGTGTGGCAATCGATGAGCCCGGGAGTCACCCAGCACCCGGGCAGCGACTCCACGCGATGCGCGAGGGCATGCGGTTCGCCCGGCAGGTCGTGGCGTGTCCCGGCGAAGACGATGCGGCCGTCGCGCCAGGCGATGGCGCCGTGCTCGATGGCGCCATACGCCAAGCCGTTATCGGCAAGCGTGGCGAGGCCGACGTCAAGCAGGAGATGGTCCCAGCGAGGATCCGGTGTCATGGCGTGTGCGGCTCCACGGGAAGGGCTTCGATGTCACCGGTCGTCTTGCTCGCGGGCGGCGCGCCCCTTCGGGCACGCTCTTCCTCGTATTGCGCGACGAGGTTCTCGGCGAGAGCCTTGTACACCGGCGTCCTGCACACCAGGCTCGACATGGCGCGGGCGAGCAGGCATGCGGCCATGATCGGCAGAGCCATCTGCCGGTTCGCCGTCAGTTCCAGCGAGATGACCGCCGCGGTGAGTGGCGCCTGGGTCACGCCCGCCAGGTAGGCGGCCATGCCGAGCAAGACCACCGAGGAGACGTCCGAGCCGGGCAGTAGATGGGCGATGTTGCTGCCGAGTCCCGCGCCGACAGCGAGGGCCGGCGAGAAGATGCCGCCCGGAATGCCGGCCCATGACGAGGCGATGTTGCCGAGGAATTTCAGCGCGCCGAAGAACGGCCCGGTGTCGCCGTGCCCTTGCAGGATGTCGCGCGCCTGCGCGTAACCGGTTCCGTAGAGCCCATTGGCGCTGAGCAGGCTGAGCAGCACCAGCGCGAGGCCGCAGGCGGCGGCGAAGACCACCGGCTGACGCGCCCGCACACGGCCCATCAGCCCACGGAACCCGCCGGTCGCGGGCACGATCAGGCGCGCGAACAGGCCGCCCGCCAGGCCGCCGACGACGCCGGTCAGCAGCACCGCGATCCACGCGCGGCCGAGGGGGAGCGTCGCGGTGACGTCGCCGAAATACGCGTAGTTGCCGACGATGCCGAGCGACACGACACCGGCCACGATCACCGCCGTCAGCAACGTGCCGCTCATGCGATGTTCGAACGTCCCGGACATTTCCTCGATGGCGAACACCACGCCCGCCAGCGGCGTGTTGAAAGCGGCGGCGAGACCCGCGGCCGATCCGGCCAGGATGAAGCGTCCCGCGGCAGTGGGATCGGCGAAGCCGAAGCGCCGCCCCATCGAATACAGCAAGCCCGCGCCGACGTGGACGGTGGGGCCTTCGCGGCCGACGGAGGCGCCACCGAGCAGGGCCGCCAGCGTGAGGGCCATCTTGCCCAGCGCGACCTTCAACGAAAGGATGCGCGAGCGGAACGCCTCGTCTTCCACCTTCAGGGCCGCTATCGCCTGGGGAATGCCGGAGCCGCGCGTGGCCTTGAGCGCGCCCTGGGTCAGCCAGCAGAGCAACGCGAACATCGCCGGCGTCACCAGCAGCGGTACCCACCATCCATGCGACGCCACGCGACGGAACACTTCGAAAGCGTAGTCGGCCGCCTTGGCGAAGAGCACGGCGGACAGGCCCACGACGATGGCGCCGACCCAGAACAGGATGCGCCGGCGCCATTGCCGTGGCGACAGCCACTCGTGGCGTGCCAGTTCGCGCAGCCTGTCCAGCGAAGCGTTCGCGCCACGCGGTGAAGGTGCATCCGGTGGTGGCGTGCTCATCGGACGTCCGTCGAGCGCGTCCAGCGCACCTGGTAAAGGTCGTAGCGGCGATCTTTCAGGTTCTGCACAGCTCCGGAGTTTCGCGCGCGCGCGAGGTTTTCCAGGCGCAGGTCGGCGAACAGCACGGTCTCGATGTTCGGCGTGGAGTCGGCGGCGATGCCGTCGCGCGCGAACGGGAAGTCGCTCGGCGTGAGGATGCAGCTCTGCCCGTACTGGATGTCGAAGTTGTTCACGCCGGGCAGGTTGCCGACATTGCCGGAGAGAACCACGTAGCACTGGTTCTCGATGGCGCGCGCCTGCGAGCAGTAGCGCACGCGCAGGTAACCTTCACGCACGTCCGTGCAGAACGGCACGAACAGGATCAGCGCGCCCTGGTCGGTGAGGTGGCGCGCCACCTCCGGGAACTCCGAGTCGTAGCAGATCATCACGCCGATGGGGCCGCAATCGGTCTGGATGGTGGCCGCCGAATCGCCACCCGTGATGTTCCAGACGTTGCGTTCACTGGGCGTGGGGTGCAGCTTTTCACGCTCGTGGATCGAACCGTCGCGCAGGCACACGTAGCAGACGTTGTGGATATCGCCATTGGGTTGGCGCGTGGGATGCGACCCGCCGACGATGTTGATGTTGTAGTGGACGGCGAGGCGGTGGAACAGCGCCTTGACCTCGTCCGTGTATTCGGAGAGGCGGCGGATCGAATCCACCGGAGACAGCTCCGCGTTCTCGATCGAAAGCAGCTGCAGCGTGATCAGTTCCGGGAAGGCGACGAAATCGGCGTCGTAATCCGCAGCGATGTCGACGAAATACTCGACCTGGGTCGCGAATTCCTCGAACGAGCGGATCCGCCGCTGCTGGTATTGCACCGATGCCACGCGTACCGAATCCGGCAGGCGATGGCTCTGCGACACGCGCGGCATGTCCGGCTGGTCGAGCAGGTGCGGATTGCGCCAGACCAGATGCGCGGCGTAGCCCAGCGATTCATGGTCGGAGGGTACGTACTCGCGAAGCAGGCCGATGACTTCGAAGCCGTTGCGTAACTGAAAGCTCAGCGTCGGGTCGCGCCGGCTGCCGTCGACCACCGCTTGCACATAGGCCTCGGCACTGCCGTAGCGGCCGATTGCGCGGGCCAGGCCCGGCATGCGTCCGCCGAAGACGATGCCACGCAGCTTCAGGTCGGTGCACAGGCGCTTGCGCGCGAGGTACAGCCGCTGGCCGATGCGCATGCCCCGGTAATCGGGATGGACCACCACTTCCATGCCGTAGAGCCAGTCGCCCTTCGGATCGTGCCGTGAAGCGAAGCCACCGCCGGTGATCTGCATCCAGGTGTGCGGCGCGAGCGCCAGCGCCTCGTTGATGCGGAACGTGGCGCAGAAACCTACGAGCTTGCCCTCGTACTCGACCACGAACTGCCCTTCGGGGAAGTGGGTCTGCTGGCCTTGCAACATTTCCGCGGAGTGACCCCATTCGGCCGTATACACGCGGGCGGTCAGGGCGACCAGTTCGGGCACGTCGCTGGGGCGCGCCAGGCGAAGCAGCAGCTTCGGGGGATGTGCGGCGTTCGTCTCGTTCATTGGCCCATTATGCCCCGCCATGCACAGGTGGGAGCCGGCCCTGCCGGCGATTGGTACCATGCAGGCATCCCACCCCCAAGGACACGCCATGTCGACCACCGCGTTCAGCGCCGACTTCTTCTGGCAGGAAGGCGCGTGGCGCACCGGGGATGCCCCGCTCGCCGTGGCCGGCCGGCGCTTCGCCGTGGCCACCGGCGCCGCCGAGCGCGCCGGCCGCTTCGTGCTCCCTGGCATGCCTAACCTCCACTCACATGCCTTCCAGCGCGCCATGGCGGGGCTGGCCGAGCGCAGGGGCCCCGGCGAGGACAGCTTCTGGACGTGGCGCGAAACGATGTACGCGTTCGCCGAAGCGATCGATCCCGACGACCTCAAGGCGATCGCGACACAGCTTTACGTGGAGATGGTGAAGGCCGGTTACACGCAGGTCTGCGAGTTCCACTATCTGCACCACGGGCCGCGTGGCGTGCCCTACGCCGATCCCGCGGCGATGTCGCTGGCGCTCATGGAAGCGGCGAAGGAAGCGGGCATCGGCCTCACGCTGCTGCCGGTGCTTTACATGTCCGGCGGCTTCGACGGCCGCCCGTTGAACGAGCGGCAGCAGCGCTTTCGACACGACGTGGGCGGATTCGTCAGTCTGCTGGAGCGGCTGGCGCCGATGCAGGACGATATGTTTTCCCTCGGCATCGCGTTGCATTCGTTACGTGCCGTGCCTGAGGAAGCCATGCGCGCGCTCCTCGCGACGGGCATCGCGCGGGGCCTCCCCGTGCACATCCATATCGCCGAGCAGATCGGCGAAGTGCAGGATTGCCTCGCCGTGCGAGGTGCCCGCCCCGTCGAATGGCTGCTCGACCACGCCGACGTCGGTCCGCAGTGGACCCTTGTGCACGCGACCCACCTCACCGGGCATGAAACCGATCGCCTCGCCCGGAGTGGCGCGGTCGCGGGACTGTGTCCGACCACCGAGGCCAACCTGGGCGACGGACTGTTCCCGCTGGCCGCCTTCATCGATGCCGGCGGCACCTTCGGCATCGGCTCGGACTCGCACATCTCGGTCTCGCCGGTGGAGGAACTTCGCTGGCTCGAATACGGGCAGCGCCTGCTCACGCGGCATCGCAACGTCGCGGCCCGGCGCCCCGAGGAAAGCGTGGGCACGGCGCTCTGGCAACGTGCATTGCATGGCGGAGCGCGCGCCGGGGGCATCGACGTGGGCCGTCTGTCTCCCGGCGCACGCGCCGACCTGCTCGTTCTCGATGACCGTTCGCCCTTGCTTGCGGCGCGCGAGGAGGCGGACGTCGTGGATAGCTTCCTGTTCGCGGGTAACACGCCGCTGGTGCGCGATGTCATGGTGGGCGGGCAGTGGCGCGTACGCGACTTCGTGCATACGGCGGAGACGTCCGCCGCGCAGGCTTACCGGGTGGTGGTCGAGAGGTTGGCGGCGGCCTGACCCACGGGGCCGGAGGGGCATTTTGGCTTGCCGTAGAGGCCTTCCGCCGCGGGCTCATTCTTCTTCGCGGCTTCGGACGAGGCGTAGATCGTCACGCCCAGGTCGCAATGATTTTCGCGCAGGGTAAAGCGCAGGGTGTCCATGCGTGTCGGCGGTTCGTCGTCGAGCGAACACGTGCTGCCGGAAGCCAGGCGCACCGTCACGCTATCACCTTCGGATGCCAGCACGTCGAAGTGGACGTTCTTGCAGCCTTTCCAGCTCAAGGTGTCCTTGCCGATGCTGAGCATGCGCAGGCCGGCGAAGGCGTTGCTGTAGGGTTCCCAATCGCCGGCGAGCCAGGTGGGCGCGGGCTGGGTGGTGGCGGACATGAGGGCCAGGGCTAGCAGGGTGTTCATATGGAAACCTGTGTCTGTCGCTTCGTTGGTATCGCCGACAGGGTCGGCTCCCACCAGGCATCGCATTCTGCAAGGGTGGGTGGGGCCCATCAAGCATCGCATTCTCCGAAGCCTGGTGGGAGCCGACCCTGTCGGCGATGGGTGCTTGCATCGAACTCCGGATCATGCTCTATTCGACCCATGATTCGCCTCACCGCCAATAACGCCAATACCAATAATGCCCGGAACCTCGGGAGGGTCGGCGTGTAGGCGGTTGCAAGTGAAACCACCGGTACACCAAAGGCCCGCCCTCACCAGGCGGGCCTTTTTCTTTGCGCGTTTTCCTCATCGGGAGAGTGGTCCATGTGTTCGATCTTCGGGATGTTCGGTCTCGCCGCTGGCGACGACCTTGTCGCCTTGCGTACGCGGGCGATGGAGCTTTCGCAACGACAGCGCCATCGTGGGCCGGACTGGAGCGGTGTGTATGTCGATGACGGCGCGATCCTCGTTCACGAGCGCCTCGCCATCGTCGATCCCGCCAGCGGCGCGCAACCGTTGCGCTCGCCCGAAGGCGATCTCGCGCTGGCCGTGAACGGAGAGATCTACAACCACCGCGAACTCCGTGCGGCCAGCGATTACGCCTTCACCACCGGCTCGGATTGCGAAGTGATCAATGCGCTCTACCGCGAGCACGGTGCCGGTTTCCTCGACAAGCTCAACGGTATCTTCGCCTTCGCACTGTGGGACGCCGGCAAGCGCCGCTTCCTCATCGCCCGCGATCCGCTCGGCGTTTGCCCGTTGTACTGGGGGCATGACAGGGAAGGGCGCCTGTGCGTCGCCTCCGAGATGAAATCGCTGGTCGGCGTGTGCGCGGATGTAGCGTCGTTCCCGCCGGGGCACGTGTACGACAGCGAGCGCGGCGAGGCGGTGGCGTACTGGACACCCCACTGGCGTGATTACGACGCGACCCGAGGCAAGTCGATCGAGCCCGCCGCCCTGCGCGCCGCATTCGAGGCGGCCGTGCATCGGCAGATGATGACCGACGTGCCTTATGGCGTGCTGCTTTCAGGTGGCCTGGATTCCTCGCTGGTCGCCGCGGTGGCCGCGGGATTCGCGCGCCGCCGCATCGAGGAGGACGACCGTGGCGAGGCGTGGTGGCCACGCCTGCATTCCTTCGCGATCGGACTGGAAGGCTCGCCCGACCTGAAAGCCGCCGAGATCGCCGCCGAAGCCCTCGGCACCGTGCACCACGGGTTCCGCTATACCTTCGAGGAAGGTCTCGACGCGCTACCGGAAGTGATCCGCCACATCGAGACCTACGATGTCACCACGATCCGCGCTTCCACGCCCATGTTCCTGCTCGCGCGGCGGATCAAGGCGATGGGGGTGAAGATGGTGCTCTCCGGAGAAGGTTCGGACGAGGTGTTCGGCGGTTATCTCTATTTCCACAAGGCGCCCTCGGCGCGTGCGTTCCACGAGGAAACGATCCGCAAGCTCGACGCGCTGCACTATTACGATTGCCTGCGTGCGAACAAATCGATGTCGGCATGGGGTGTCGAGGCACGCGTGCCTTTCCTCGACACCGAATTCCTGGAGACCGCCATGTCGTTCGATGCGGAAGCGAAGATGGTGGCGCGCAAGGGCATCGAGAAGGGCATCCTGCGCGAGGCCTTCCAGGGCGCGCTCCCGGAATCGATCCTCTGGCGGCAGAAGGAGCAATTCAGCGACGGCGTGGGTTATGGCTGGATCGACGGCTTGAAGGCGCATGCGGAAACGATGGTCACCGATCGCGAATTCGCCGCGGCCGCCGCCCGTTTCCCGCTGAACCCGCCGGCCACCAAGGAAGCCTTCTTCTACCGCACGCTGTTCGAGAAGCACTTCCCCGGCGAGGCCTGCGCGGCCACGGTACCCGGCGGCAAGTCGATCGCGTGCTCGTCACCGGCGGCGCTGGCCTGGGACCCCGCCTTCGCCGCCGCGGCCGATCCCTCCGGCCGCGCCGTCCGCGGCGTACACCAGGAGGCCCTCCCAGCCTGATCCAGGCCGATGGCAGCCTGCCCCAATGTCGGTGGCAGGCTGGCCAACGCTCGGTGGCAGGCTGGCCAATGCCTGGTGGGAGCCGACCCTGTCGGCGATGGGTGCTCGCCGAAGCCCCACCAGCCATGCGGTGAACGCCCCGATTTGTTAGAATTCACCGCTTTAGCCGGCGCGTCCCGCGCCCGCACCACCAGGCATGCCAACCATGATCGAGACCAATCCGATCCTCGCGCAGATCGCGGACCTCAGGGGCCGTGTCGAGTCGCTTAGGGGGTACCTTTGACTACCCTGTCAAGAAAGAACGCCTAGAAGAAGTCAATCGCGAACTGGAAAGCCCCACCGTCTGGGACGACCCCAAACGCGCGCAGGAACTGGGTCGCGAGCGCGCCCAGCTCGATGGCATCGTCACCGGCATCGACGAGATGACCGGCACCCTCGACGATTCGAAGGAACTGCTCGAGATGGCCGCCGCCGATGGCGACGAGGCCACCGTGCAGTCGATCGTCGCCGACCTGAACAAGGTCGAAGCCCGCGTGGGCAAGCTCGAATTCCAGCGCATGTTCTCCGGCGAGCTCGACTCGGCGGCCGCCTTCGTCGACGTGCAGGCCGGTGCCGGCGGCACGGAAGCGCAGGACTGGGCCGAAATGCTGCTGCGCATGTACCTGCGCTGGGCCGAGTCGCGCGGCTGGAAAACCGAATTGATGGAAGTCAGCGCGGGTGAAGTCGCGGGCATCAAGTCCGCCACCTTCCGCGTGGAGGGCGATTACGCCTACGGCTGGCTCAAGACCGAGATCGGCGTGCACCGCCTGGTCCGCAAGAGCCCGTTCGACTCCGACAATCGCCGGCACACCAGCTTCACCTCGGTGTTCGTCTCCCCGGAAGTGGACGACGACATCGAGATCGACATCAATCCGGCCGACCTCAGGACCGACGTCTACCGCTCGTCCGGCGCCGGTGGCCAGCACGTGAACAAGACCGAATCGGCGGTGCGCATCACGCACGTGCCAACCAACACGGTCGTGGCCTGCCAGACCGAACGCAGCCAGCATGCCAACCGCGACCGCGCGATGAAGATGCTCAAGGCCAAGCTGTACGAGCTTGAAGTGCAGAAGCGCAATGCCGAGAAGGACGCGCTGGAAGCGACCAAGTCCGACATCGGCTGGGGCAGCCAGATCCGCAACTACGTGCTCGACCAGTCCCGCATCAAGGACCTGCGCACGGGCATCGAACGCTCGGATACGCAGAAGGTGCTCGACGGCGACCTCGACGAATTCGTCGAAGCGAGCCTCAAGGCCGGCCTCGAAGCCGGTTCGAAACGCCTCGACGCCTGATCCACGCCGGGGCGCGACAGCGCCCCCGTTTCCTACCCAAGAAGCCGCCAATCCACGCCATGACCGAAAACGCCAACGCAGAAGCCTCCGCCATCGCCGCCGACGAGAACCGCCTCATCGCCGAGCGACGCGAGAAACTGAAAGCGCTGCGCGCGCAGGGCATCGCCTATCCGAACGACTTCAAGGTCGACAGCTTCGCGGGTGACCTTCAGGCCGAATTCGCCGACAAGGACGCCTGGACCGCGGAGGCCATCGAGGCCGCTCCGCGCCGCGTCGCCGTCGCCGGCCGCATCATTCTCATGCGCGGGCAGGGCAAGGTCAGCTTCGTGCAGATGCAGGACGGCACGGGCCGCGTCCAGTTGTTCGTCCATCAGGGCACGCTGGGCGAGGAAGCCTATGAGACCTTCAAGCGCTGGGATCTCGGTGACATCGTCGGCGCCACGGGCGTGCTCATGCGCACCAAGACCGGCGAACTTTCGGTCAAGGTCGATACCATCCGCCTGCTGACGAAGTCGTTGCGCGGCCTGCCCGACAAGCACCACGGCCTGGCCGACGTGGAGCAGCGCTATCGCCAGCGCTATGTCGACCTCATCGTCACCGAGGAGTCGCGCCGCACGTTCGCGCTGCGCTCGAAGATCATCAGCCACGTGCGCCGCTGGCTCGAGGCCGAGCCGCGCCGCTTCATGGAAGTGGAAACGCCGATGATGCACGTCATCCCCGGCGGCGCTACGGCGCGTCCGTTCACCACCCACCACAATGCGCTGGACATCCCCTTGTTCCTACGCGTGGCGCCAGAGCTGTACCTCAAGCGCCTCGTCGTCGGCGGCTTCGACCGCGTCTACGAGATCAATCGCAACTTCCGCAACGAGGGCGTGTCCACGCGGCACAACCCCGAGTTCACGATGCTCGAGCTGTACCAGGCCTACGCCACGTACCACGAGATCATGGACATCACCGAGGGCATGATCCGTTCCGCGGCCACCGACGTGGTCGGCGACACGGTCATCGAATGGGACGGCGCCATGGTCGATCTCGGCCCGGCGTTCCGCCGCTGGCGCATGGAAGATGCCGTCCTCGAACTCAATCCCGAGATCAAGCCAGGCGAACTGCGCGATCGGGAGGCCATGGCCGCTCACGCGAAGCGCCTGGGCATCCACGTGAAGCCCTCTTACGGTTGGGGCAAGTTGCTGCTGGAGGTCTTCGAGGCCACCGTCGAGCACACCCTGATCCAGCCCACCTTCATCACCGACCATCCGGTCGAGGTCTCGCCGCTGGCGCGCGAGAGCGATACGGACAAGGGCATCACCGACCGTTTCGAGTTGTTCATCAACGGCAAGGAGATCGCCAACGGCTTCTCCGAGCTCAATGATTCCGAAGACCAGGCCGCTCGCTTCCAGGCCCAGGTGGATGCGAAGGATGCCGGCGACGACGAGGCCATGCACTACGACGCCGATTACATCCGCGCACTCGAGGTCGGCCTGCCACCCACCGGCGGCCTCGGCGTGGGCATCGACCGCCTCGTCATGCTGCTGACCGGCTCGTCGTCCATTCGCGATGTGCTGCTCTTCCCGACCATGCGTCCCGAGGCCTGATCCAGCCCCGTTATCCGGAGATTTCCATGTGGTATGCCATCGTCGCCCTCGACCATCCGAACTCGCTAGAAAAGCGCGTGGCCGCGCGTCCTGCGCATCTCGCCCGGTTGAAGGCTTTGCTCGATGAAGGACGCCTCAAGCTGGCAGGCCCGTTTCCGGCCATCGATGCCGAGGATCCGGGCGAGGCCGGTTTCGACGGAAGCATGATCATCGCCGAGTTCGGCGATCTCGCGGCCGCGAAGAGTTGGGCCGATGTCGATCCTTACGTCGAGGCCGGCGTTTATCGCGAAGTGACGGTCCGCCCGTTCCGCGTGACCCTGCCATGACCGTCGAAAAAGTCGAGCGCATCCGCACCCTGCTGACCGAGGCCCTGGCTCCGGTCCAGCTGGATGTCATCGACGAAGGCCACAAGCACGCGGGCCATTCGGGCGAGGGCAAGGGTCATTTCCTCGCCCGCATCGTCAGCCCGGCCTTCGCTGGCAAGAACCCGATCCAGCGGCATCGCATGGTCTACGCGGCCCTGGCCGAGATGATGCCGGACGGCATCCACGCCCTGGCCATCGAGGCGAAAGCCCCCGGGGAACCATAATCTGGGCCAGGGGCCCCAACCTGGCCAGGGAAGCCATAACCTGGTGGGAGCCGACCCTGTCGGCGATGGGTGCTTGCCGCAACCCGGCCCGCTGCCGCGGGATCGCCGCTGAAGCGGCTCCCACCAGGTTATGGCTCCCACAAAGGCTGTGCTCATCGAGTCGGAAGGTGGTTTTCGGTAAAACAATGGGTTAGCGCTTTAACCTCATGCTACTTCGTGTATTGCGCACCCCGTCCCCCTTTGGCAAAGTGACCGATCAGCCAGGGGGAGGCTCCGAACGGGAGCCCACGGCCGCGTCCCAACGGAAAACATAATGCGTCTGACCACGATCAAGCTGGCGGGATTCAAGTCCTTCGTCGACCCCACCACGCTGCACCTGCCCACCAACATGACCGGCGTCGTCGGCCCGAACGGCTGCGGCAAGTCGAACATCATCGACGCCATTCGATGGGTGATGGGTGAATCGGCCGCCAGCCGCTTGCGTGGCGATTCGCTCACCGACGTCATCTTTTCCGGTTCGAGCGCGCGCAAACCGGTGGGCCAGGCCACGGTCGAACTGATCTTCGACAATAGCGACGCCACCATCCAGGGCGAATACGCCAGCTTCGCCGAGATCTCGGTGAAGCGCGTGGTCAGCCGCGACGGCCAGTCCGCCTATTTCCTCAACGGTGCGCGTTGCCGCCGGCGCGATATCACCGATCTCTTCCTCGGTACGGGCCTCGGCCCTCGTTCCTACTCGATCATCGAGCAGGGCATGATCAGCCAGATCATCGAGGCCGCCCCCGAGGAACTGCGCACCCACCTGGAGGAAGCCGCCGGCATCTCCAAGTACAAGGAGCGCCGCAAGGAAACCGAGAGCCGCATCAAGTCCACGCGCGAGAACCTCGACCGCGTGCGCGACGTGCGCGACGAGGTCGAGAAACAGCTCGACCACCTGAATCGCCAGGCCCGCGCCGCCGAGCGCTGGAAAGCGTTCAAGGAAGAACACACCCGCCGCGAGGCCGAGTTGCGCGCGCTGGAATACCGCACGCTGCATCGCCGCCATGAGGGCGAGGGCTCCGGCCTGCGCGAGGCCGAGTTGGAGATCGAGAAACACCTCGCCACGCAGCGCCAGGTCGAGGCGCAGCTGGAGAGCGTGCGCGAGCGCCACCAGGGCGCCAGCGAACACATGAACCAGGTGCAGGCCGATGTGTACAAGGTCGGCGCCGAGATCGCTCGCGTCGAGCAACAGGTACGGCACAACCGCGATCTCAGCGAGCGCCTTACGCGTTCGCGAGCCGATGCCGAACGGGAATACGAGGAACTGCTGGGCCATATCGGCGCCGACCGGGAGCAGATCGAGGCCTTGCGCATGGCGCTGGCCGAAGGCGAGCCGAAACTGGAAGCGTTGCAGCAGATCCAGGACGAGACGGGCGAGGCGCAGCGCGCGACGGAAGCCAAGCTCGCCGACTGGCAGCAACGTTGGGACACGCATACGCGTGGCGCTTCCGAATCCAGCCGCGCAGCCGAAGTGGAGCGCACCAAGCTGGCCTACCTCGACCGTCAGGCGGTCGACCTGTCCAAGCGCCGCGAGGCGCTCGAAGCCGAACAGCGCGCCACCGACGTCGCCGCGCTCGATGCGGCCGCCGAACAACTGGACACCGAACACGAGACCCAGCGTGAACGCGTGGAGCAACTCGGCGGCGTGCTCGACCAGCACAAGGTCGCCTACGAGCGCGTGCTCGACGAAGAGCGTCAGGTGCAGTCGGCGTTGAACGACGCACGCCAGCAATTGCAGACCGCACGCGGCCGCCAGGCCTCGCTGGAAGCCTTGCAAAGCGCGGCGCTGGGCCAGGAAGAAACCGCCGCCAGCGGCTGGCTGGCCCGCCTGGGTCTGGACCGCTCGCGCCGCCTCGGTGAATCCCTGCAAGTGGACGCCGGTTACGAATCCGCCGTGGAAACCGTGCTGGCCGGCGTGCTCGACGGCGTGCTGGTCGACGCCCCGGATGCGCTGACGCCGGAATTCGAGGCGCTGGGCCAGGCCGACGTCGCCTTGTTCGCGCGCGAGCAAGGCGGTCCCGGCAGCGCCGGCACGCTGGCAGCCCATGTACGTGGCCCGCTCGCCGCGGTGAACCTGCTCGGTCATGTCTTCGTGGCCGATTCGGTCGAGGAAGCCGCCTCGCGGCTCGCCTCGCTGGCGCCGCACCAGTCGGTGATCACCCGCGATGGCGCCTGGATGGGCCCGGGCTGGGCCCGCGTGCTGCGCGCGCAGGGCAACCAGGTAGGCGTGCTCGCCCGCGAGCGCGACATCCGCCAGCTCGCCGAACAGATCGAGACGCTCGAGGCTTCCATCGAGGAACGCACCGAGCAGCTGGAAACCCTGCGTGCCCGCAAGTTCGAGACCGAGCGCCTGCGCGACGATGCGCAGCGCGACCTCTACGCCGCGCACCGCCGGCTTTCCGAACTGGCCGGTCAGTTGCAGAGCCATCGCGGCAAGATGGAAACGGCTCGTGCCCGTGCCGAGAAAGTCGGTGGCGAGATCTCGGTCATCGTAGAGCAGCTCGACGAACTCGAGGGGCAGACCCGCGAGGCGCGCGCCCGTCTCGACGAGGCGGTGGGGCACATGGGCGACCGGGAAGACGAGCGCCGTGGCCTGGAGAACGAACGGCGCGAATTGCTCGAGGCACGCGAGGAAGCGCGCATCAACGCGCGCGAGGCAGCCGACCAGGCGCACCAGCTCGCGTTGAGCATGGAATCCAAGCGTTCCGCGCTCGGTTCGCTGGAACAGGCGCTGGGCCGCCTCGATACGCAGCTTCGCCAGGTGGTGGCTCGCCGCGACGAGATCGACCAACAGCTCGCCGCCGGATCCGACCCCATCGCCGAGCTCGAGGCCGAGCGGCAGACCTACCTCGACCAGCGCCTGCTGGTCGACAAGCAGTTGGTGGAAGCGCGGCGCGCCCTGGAAGACTGCGACGCCGAATTCCGCCGCCTGGAGCAAGAACGCCAGCGCATCGAGCACGTGCTGAACCAGGTGCGCGAGAGCGTGTCGGAGAAGCGTCTCGCGGCTCAGGCACTGCAATTGCGCGCGGAACAGCTTGCCGAAGCCATCGCCGCCTCCGGGCTCGAACTGGAGGCCTTGCTCGCCGAACTCGCCGAAGATGCCGAGCCGGAACGTTGGCAGCAGCAGTTGGTCGATCTTTCACAAAAGATCGCGCGCCTGGAGCCGGTCAACCTTGCGGCCATCCAGGAACACGCCGAGCAGTCGCAGCGCAAGGAATACCTCGATGCGCAACTGACCGATCTCGCCAGCGCTCTCGAAACGCTCGAAGGCGCGATCAAGAAAATCGATCGCGAAACGCGCCAGCGCTTCAAGGAAACCTTCGACCGCGTCAATGCGGGCGTGCAGGAACTGTTCCCACGCCTGTTCGGTGGTGGCCATGCGTATCTCGAACTCACCGGCGAAGACCTTCTCGATACCGGCGTGGCGATCATGGCCCGGCCTCCCGGCAAGCGCGTGTCCAACATCACGCTGCTTTCCGGCGGCGAGAAGGCGCTGACCGCGGTGTCCCTGGTGTTCGCGATCTTCGGACTCAATCCCGCGCCGTTCTGTCTCCTGGACGAGGTGGACGCACCGCTGGACGAGGCCAACGTGGGCCGCTTCTCGGCCATGGTCCGCGAGATGAGCGAGAAGGTGCAGTTCATCTTCGTGAGCCACAACAAGGCCACCATGGAAGCCGCGCACCAGCTCTGTGGCGTTACCATGCGCGAACCAGGCGTATCGCGTCTCGTCCAGGTCGACCTGGCCGAGGCGACCAAGCTCGTCGGCGTCGCCTAAGCATCACATCCAAGGAATCGAACCATGAATCCCGCCATCGGCCTCGCCTGGAATCCCGCAGTAGGCATCCCGATGCTCTTCGTCGGCATCGTCGCGCTCGTGTTGCTCTGGCTGTTCGGTCAGCCCCGCAAGGAACAGGGGCGCCGCAAGCCGTTGCAGGAACAGCCCGAGCGCGCGCGCGAGCGCCGCGAGCCGGTGTTCGGCGACGAGCGGGACGAAGGGGAGGCCGATGCCGGGGAATCGTTCAGTGCGCGTGACGAGGACGCCGGCGATCCGCTGTTCAGCCCCAAGGCGACACAAGGCGAACTCGATGTCGACCTGCGTGCCGAACTGGAACGACTGGGCGCCTCTCTGGCGGGCGAGCGGACGGCGTCGGCCGCTCCGGTGATGAAGGACGAGCCCGCCAACCGCGGCCCGTCCGCGCGAATCGATCCGCGGCTGGACCTGCCTTTCGAGACCGATGAACCCGCGTTCCATGCCGCCGCTCCGGTCCCGGCTCCCGCATCGGCCCCGGCTCCGACTCCCGCACCGGCGGCTCCGCCGAAGGCGCCGCCCCGTTCCGACCTGGGCCGCCGGCCGCCGCATGCGCCGGTCGAGCGCATCGTCAGCCTGTATGTCGTTTCCCGCGAGGGCAGCAAATTCAACGGTTCCGACCTGGTGGTCGCCGCTGAAAAGGCGGGCCTCGAGTTCGGCGACATGGGCATCTACCATCGCCTCGTCGACGGTCATCCGGAACACGGCCCCATCTTCAGCGTGGCGAACCTGGTCAAACCCGGCAATTTCGACATGGCGCGCATCGCGACGCTGCAGACCCCCGGCCTGTCCTTCTTCATGGCCTTGCCGGGGCCGGTGTCGGCCCTGGACGCGTGGGACGCGATGCTGCCCACGGCGCAGCGCCTCGCCGAATTGCTCGACGGCCTGGTCCTCGACGAGGAACGCAATGCCCTGGGTCGCCAGCGCATCGCGCACATGCGTGACGAATTGCGCGGCTGGGATCGCGGTCACGAAGGCGAAGAGATCAAGTTCGGCCAATAAGCATGTACACGCCGAAGGCATTCCTCGAAGAACGGCTGCCGGTGCTGCACGGAGCGATCCGCGAGATGGCCTTCGGTATGCTGGTGACGGCGGGCGAGGGCGGTATCGAGGCGTCGCATCTGCCCTTCGTACTGGCAGCGGACGAAGGCCCGTGGGGAACCCTTTACGCCCACGTGGCGAAAGGCAACGACCATGTCGCCCGTCACGCTGGCGAGGCCCTGGCGATCTTCGCGGGCCCACACGCTTACATCTCGCCGAACGGATACCCCGGCAAGGCCACGCATCATCGCGAGGTGCCGACCTGGAACTACATCGCGGTGCATGCCTATGGCGTGCCCGAAACCTTCGTCGACCCGGCGCGCCTTCGCGCCTTGCTCGTACGCCTGACCGGTCAATCCGAAACGGACGCGGCCCAGCCACGCCCATGGCGACTGGACGACGCGCCCGGCGATTACGTCGCCAGCATGCTCAAGGGCATCGTCGGCATCCGCATGCCCCTCGATCGCATCGAGGGAAAATGGAAGTTGGGACAAAACCGCACGGCGGAAGATCGCCAAGGTGCCGCGGCCCTGCTCGCCGAACGGACCGGCGACGACGAACAAGCCATCGCCCGGGCCATGCGATCGTTCGAAGGCTAGTGGTCCGGCTCCTGCCGGACCGCCCTTGCGGTGTGCATTCACACTGCCGCAACACCCCTCTGCGTCACTGTCGTGGTCTTCGCGTGCCCGGGTCATTGGCACGATGCATACATCCGGCCCGGCATGCTCGTCTCCATCTTCGAGGAACGCGAGTCACATGTCGGCCAGTCCGTGTGCGCCATTTCGCATTTATTACCTGCACCCGCTCCTGGCGGGGCCGCTGACCGCCTGGAACGCGTGGATCGAACACGCGGCGGCGCTCGGGTTTCGCCAGCTGCTTGTCGCGCCGCCCTTCGAGCCGTCGGCTTGCGGCGATGTCTTCGTGACACGCGACTTCGACCGGCTGCATCCGGCCCTCGGCGCGGACGGCGATGCCACGACGCGCCTTGCGCAGATCGCCAAGGCATGTCGTGCGCATGACCTGGAACTGTGGCTCGACCTGCCCCTGGATGAACTGGCTGCGGATGCGCCCGTGCGCCTGGAACATCCGGAGTGGTTCCGCGCGGTCGCCGCGCAACATGGCACGCCCGATCCACGGTGGACGCCGAGCGAAAGCGACAGTGCGAGGTGGCGGTTCAACGACCCAGGCGTGGTCGACGCGGCCTGCCAGTGGTGGATCGATCGCTTGCGCCGCTGGACGGCCGCGGGCGTCTCGGGATTCCGCCTGGTTCATCCGCAGCGTCTCGGTGCGGCCGTGTGGAAGACGCTGGCCGACACCGTGCGGACCGATGCGCCGCGCGTTGCATTCCTGGCGTGGACACCGGGACTCACGCCCGAGGAAGTGACTGCGTTGCGCGGCTCCGGTTTCGACGCGGTGGTCTCGTCGGCCAACTGGTGGGACTTCCGCGCGCCCTGGTTCGCGGAGGAGGCCGAACGTCTCGACACCTTGGCTCCCGTGCTCGCCTGCGCGGAAGCACCGTTCGCGACGCGGCTGGGCGACGAACTGGGCGAGGAGAACCAGTTGGATCGCGCGTATTGCCGCGCGATCGCCTTCAGCGCCACCTCGCCCGCGGGCTGGCTCATGCCGCTCGGTTTCGAATACGCCGCGCACGATGCCCTCGATCCACGACGCGGTCAGCCGGTGACGCCGGCAGCGATGGCGAAGGATGCGGTGCTCGACGTCACCGCGACCGTGAAAGCGGCGAATGCCGCGGTGGGCGAGCGCATGCCGGGACCGCCCTCGATCAGGACGGCGCATGGCGTGGCGATGTTCCTCACCGTCGACGGCGCCGATCCCCGCACCGCGGAACAAGCCACGCTCACGCTGGTGAACGCGTCGCTGGATCGCGAGGTGCCCGTCGCGGCGGCGGAAGCCCTGTCCGGCACCGCGGCGCATTTCGCGCCGTGGACCACGCCGGATGGTCGCAAGGTCTTCGACCAGGGCGACGGGGTGGCCCTGGCGCCCGGCGCGGTGCTGACCCTTCGGGGCACGCCATCGGCGCCGGCGAAGCGGAAGCTCGGCGCCACGGCGCAGAAGGAATTCCTGCAAGCCTCGACGCGCGCGCCCCGCGTGATCATCGAGGCGGTGACGCCGACGGTCGACGAAGGACGGTTCCCCGCCAAGCGCCTCGTTGGACAGCCCGTGACCGTCACGGCGGATATCTTCATGGACGGCCACGACGTGCTTTCGGCGCGCCTGCGATATCGCGCGCAGGACGAAAAGGCCTGGCGCGAGACGCCGATGACCTTCGTCGACAACGACATCCATACGGCCAGTTTCACGCCGACGCGGATCGGCCGTTACGAATTCCAGATCGAGGCATGGCACGACCCGTTCGCCACCTACCGGCACGAGATCGAAGTGAAGCACGCCGCCAAGGTACCTGTCGCCCTGGAACTGGAGGAGGGCAGGTTGCTGGTGGAAGCGCGCGCGAAGGACGCGGCCGGCCCGAAGGCGAAGGCGTTGCGCCATCTCGCCGCGGCGGTGGCCAAGGCGGAAGGAGATGACCGGCTGGAAATCCTGCTCGCCGACGGCACGCTGGAATTGATGACCGCGACCGACCCCCGAGAGCGTTCGAGCATGGCCGGTCCGTACGTTATCGAAGTGGATCGCCGGGAGGCCGGATTCGCGAGCTGGTACGAACTGTTCCCGCGTTCGATGACCGGCGCGAAGGAGAAGCACGGCACGTTTCGCGGCACGATCGCCCGCCTTCCCGCGATTCGCGACATGGGCTTCGACGTGCTGTATTTCCCGCCGATCCACCCGATCGGCACGGCGTTCCGCAAGGGACCGAACAATACGCTAAGCCCCGGCCCGAACGATCCGGGCAGCCCGTATGCCATCGGATCGCCGGAAGGCGGCCACACGGCGATCCATCCGCAGCTGGGCACGCTCGACGACTTCCGTGCGCTGCGCGATGCCGCCCACGCCCATGGCCTGGAACTGGCGCTGGATTTCGCGATCCAGTGCTCGCCCGATCATCCATGGTTGAAGGAACACCCCGAGTGGTTCGACTGGCGCCCGGACGGCAGCATCAAGTACGCGGAAAACCCGCCGAAGAAATACCAGGACATCGTCAATGTCGACTTCTACGCCGAAGGCGCGATTCCGTCGCTATGGCAGGCGCTATGCGACGTGGTGCTGTTGTGGGCGGCCGAGGGCGTGCGCACGTTCCGCGTGGATAATCCGCACACGAAACCCTTTCCGTTCTGGGAGTGGATGATCGCGCGGGTGCGTGCGAAATACCCGGATGTGCTGTTCCTTTCCGAGGCGTTCACGCGCCCCAAGCCGATGTACCGCCTGGCCAAGGTCGGCTTCAGCCAGTCGTACACCTATTTCACGTGGCGTAACTCCAAGCAGGAGTTCATCGACTACCTGACCGAGTTGACCACCACGCCGCCGAAGGATTTCTTCCGGCCGAACTTCTTCGTGAACACGCCGGACATCAACCCGTATTTCCTGCAGACCTCCGGGCGCCCGGGATTCCTTATCCGCGCCGCGCTGGCGACCACCTTGTCGGGTCTCTGGGGCATGTACTCCGGTTTCGAGATCTGCGAATCGGCACCGGTTCCCGGCAAGGAGGAATACCTGGATTCGGAGAAGTATGAAATCCGCGTCCGCGATTTCGACGCTCCCGGCAACATCGTGGCGGAGATCACGCAGTTGAACCGGATCCGCCGCGCGCACCCCGCCTTGCAGACGCACCTGGGCGTGCGCTTCCTCCCGGCGAACAACGACCAGGTGTTGTTCTTCGAAAAGCGGGCGGGCGACGACCTCGTCCTCGTGGCGATCAGCATGGATCCGTTCAACGCCCAGGCCGCCGACCTGAGCCTGCCGCTTGGCGACTGGGGACTTTCGCCGGATGCGCCGTTGGATATCCACGACCTTTTGCACAACCGATCCATCACCTGGCGCGGCTCGACACAGCATGTATGGCTCGGCCTAGGCCAGCCTTACGCGGTCTGGCACGTGCGGCTTCCGGGAGTCTGATCCATGGCAATGCGCGGCAAGGGAAAAAAGCAGGCGGTCGCTCCCGATTTCTCGAGCGATCCGCTCTGGTACAAGGACGCGATCATCTACCAGGTACACGTGAAGTCGTTCTTCGATGCCAACGACGACGGCGTCGGCGACTTCCAGGGCCTCATCGATAAACTCGACTATATCGCGGAGCTGGGCGTCAACACGCTCTGGTTGCTGCCGTTCTATCCGAGTCCACGGCGCGACGATGGCTACGACATCTCCGAATACAAGGCCGTGCATCCCGATTACGGCAAGTTGTCCGACGCGCGGCGTTTCATCGCAGAGGCGCATGCGCGCGGGCTGCGCGTGATCACCGAGCTGGTCATCAACCATACCTCCGATCAGCATCCATGGTTCCAGCGCGCGCGCAAGGCGAAGAAGGGCTCCGCCGCACGTGATTTCTACGTCTGGTCGGATACCGACCAGGCCTACGACGGCACGCGCATCATCTTCCTCGACACCGAGAAGTCGAACTGGACATGGGACCCCGTGGCCGGCCAGTACTTCTGGCATCGCTTCTTCTCGCACCAGCCCGACCTGAACTTCGACAACCCGGCGGTGCTCAAGGCGGTGCTCAACGTGATGCGCTTCTGGCTGGACCTGGGCGTGGACGGCCTGCGCCTGGACGCCGTGCCGTACCTGATCGAGCGCGAGGGCACCAACAACGAGAACCTGCCCGAGACACACGCGATCCTGAAGCTGATACGCGCCGAGATCGACCAGCATTACCCGGACCGCATGCTCCTGGCCGAGGCCAACCAGTGGCCCGAGGATACCCAGGATTATTTCGGCGCCGGCGACGAATGCCACATGGCGTTCCATTTTCCGCTGATGCCGCGCATGTACATGGCCATCGCGCGCGAGGACCGTTTTCCGATCACCGACATCATGCGGCAGACCCCGGCGATCCCGGAGAACTGCCAGTGGGCGATCTTCCTGCGCAACCACGACGAGCTTACCCTCGAAATGGTCACCGACAGCGAACGCGACTACCTCTGGCAGACCTATGCCGCCGACCGCCGCGCGCGTATCAACCTGGGCATCCGTCGCCGCCTGGCGCCCTTGCTCGAACGCGACCGCCGCCGCATCGAACTGATGAACGCCTTGCTGCTGTCGATGCCGGGTACGCCGGTGCTGTACTACGGCGACGAGATCGGCATGGGCGACAACATCCATCTGGGCGATCGCGATGGCGTGCGCACGCCGATGCAATGGTCGGTGGACCGCAATGGCGGGTTCTCGCGCGCCGATCCCGCGAGCCTCGTGCTCCCGCCGATCATGGACCCCTTGTACGGTTTCCAGGCCATCAACGTGGAAGCGCAGGCGCGCGACCCGCATTCGCTGCTCAACTGGACGCGCCGCATGCTCGCGGTGCGCAAGCGCTACAAGGCATTCGGACGCGGCAGCCTGAAATTCCTTTATCCCGGCAACCGCAAGGTGTTGGCGTACCTGCGCGAGTACGAGGGCGAACACGTGCTCTGCGTGGCGAACATGTCGCGCTCGTTGCAGGCGGTGGAGCTGGACCTCGCCGCGTTCGACGGACAGGTGCCCATCGAGATCATGGGTGGTTCCTCGTTCCCTCCCGTGGGACAGTTGCCGTACCTGCTCACCGTGCCGCCCTACGGTTTCTACGCGTTCCAGATCTGCCCGAACGCGCAGATGCCGGCATGGCACGAGGTGCCGGCGGAGCCGATGCCCGATTACGAGACGCTGGTGTTGCGTGGCGCCCTGGTGGAAGGCCCCGTGATGGCCCACCACCGGGGCGTGATCGAGAAGCAGGTGTTGCCGAACTACCTCGCGGTGCGCCGCTGGTTCGCGGCGAAGGATCGAGGCATCGAGTCGGTGAAGATCCTCTACGGCGCGGCCTGGCCCGACCGGGGCGACGATCTCATCCTCACCGAGGTGGAGGCCACGCTGTCCGATGGCGGGAAGGAGCGCTATAGCCTTCCGGTGGGCATCGTCTGGGAAGACGAGAACCCGACCGCGCGCGCGCAGCAACTGGCGTTGGCGCGCGTGCGCCGCGGGCGCCGGATCGGCCTGCTCACCGATGGCTTCGCGCTCGAGGCGTTCGCCAGCGGTCTCCTGATCGGCTTGCGCAACGGCGTGGAGCTGGCGACGCAGGGTGGCGCCGTGCGCTTCGAACCCACGATCGCCTTCGCGGGCGTCATCTTCGATACGACGATCGAGAATCGCTGGTTGTCCGCCGAACAATCCAACAGTTCCATGATCCTGCATGACGCGGGTGTCGTGAAGCTGTTCCGGCGTACGTCGGCGGGCGTGAACCCTGAAGTGGAAATGGGCCGCTTCCTTACCGAGAACGGCTACGCCAACACGGCGCCATTGCTGGGCGAGGTGGTGCGCCTGGGCGAGCATGGCGAGCGGACGACGCTCGCGGTCCTGCAAGGCTTCCTGCGCAACCAGGGTGACGCGTGGGCGTGGACGCTGGACTATCTGCGTCGCAGCTACGACGAGTTCAGCCATTCCGACGAGGAGGAACGCAGGGCCGAGATCGAAGGCGGTTATGATGCGTTCGCCGCCGCGGTGGGTACGCGATTGGGCGAACTCCATGCGCTGCTTGCCAAGCCTAGCGAACTTCCGGCGTTCTCGCCGGAGTCCGCGGGCGATGCGGTGGTGACGAACTGGCGTGAAAGCGTTCGCGGGCAGGTGCGGCGTGCGCTGCAATCGGTGGATTCGGCGGCCGAGCTGCCGCCCGCGCTGGTCGCGGACGTGGACGCCCTGCGCGGCCTGGCCGACGCGTTGGACGATCGTATCGCCACGCTGGCCGCCGCCGGGCAGGATGCGCTCACCACGCGCACCCATGGGGACTTCCACCTGGGCCAGATCCTGGTCGTGCAGGACGACGCCTACATCATCGACTTCGAAGGCGAGCCCGCACGCACGCTCGACGAGCGCCGCGGCAAGAGTTCGCCGTTGCGCGATGTCGCGGGTTTCCTCCGCTCGCTCGACTATGCGGCCGCGATGGCCCGACGTGGGGAGGACGGACTGGCACCGGTCGAGGACGAGGGATTCGGCGAATACCTCACCCGCTTCCGCGCGCGCTCGGCGAAGGTATTCCTCGACGCGTACCGCGCCGTGCTCGATGCCGCGTCCACGCCTTGGATCGCGGCCGGGGCGCTGGCCCCGGTGCTCGAACTCTTCATCATCGAGAAGGCCGCCTATGAAGTGGTTTACGAGGCGGCGAACAGGCCGGGCTGGCTCGACGTGCCGCTGCGTGGATTGCTGTACATCGCGCGCGGCGAGACAGCGAACGAACTGAAGGAGGATACGTGACCGATCCCCTTACCTATGGGCTTTCCGATCCCTCCGCGGTGGATGCGCTGGTCGAGGGCCGCCATGGCGACCCCTTCGCCTTGCTCGGCCCGCACGCGGTGGAAGGGCGCCGCGTGGTCCGCGCGTTGCAGCCCGGCGCCCAGGGTGTCGAGCTGATCGATGCGCGGGGTCATGTGCTGGCCGAGCTGGCGCGCGTTCATCCCGCTGGCCTTTTCGCGGGGTTCGTCGACGATGGGCCCTACCGTCTGCGCGTGCATTGGCCGGCCGCGACGCACGACACGCACGATCCTTACGCCTTCGGTACCTTGCTCGGCGACGAGGATCTGCGACGGTTGTCCGACGGCAGCCATATCGAGTTGTTCCGCTGCCTGGGCGCTCATCCCGTCACGGTCGATGGAGTGCACGGCGTGCGCTTCGCGGTATGGGCGCCCAACGCGAAGCGCGTCAGTGTCGTCGGCGACTTCAATAGCTGGGACGGCCGCCGCCACCCGATGCGCAAGCGCGTGCCAGCGGGTGTCTGGGAGCTTTTCGTCCCGGGCCTGCTCGCCGGCGCACGCTACAAGTACGAGATCTGGGGTGCGGATGGCTCCTTGACCCAGCGCGCCGATCCGGTCGCGCTGGCCGCGGAACTGCCGCCGGCCACGGCGTCGATCGTGGCCGATCCCACGGCCTTCCACTGGACCGACGAAGGCTGGCTTCGCCGGCGAGGCGCCCTGCATCATGCGGGGTCGCCGTTGAGTATTTACGAACTGCATGCCGGTTCGTGGCTGCGTGGCAAGGACGGCAAGGAACTGCACTGGGACGAACTGGGCGAGCGGCTGATCCCTTACGTCGCGGGCATGGGTTTTTCGCATATCGAGTTGCTGCCGATCTCCGAGCATCCGTTCGGCGGCTCCTGGGGTTACCAGCCGCTCGGGCAGTTCGCCCCCACCTCGCGCTTCGGCACGCCGGAAGCCTTCGCCCGTTTCGTCGACCGCTGCCACGAGGCGGGTATCGGCGTGATCGTGGACTGGGTGCCCGCGCATTTTCCGACCGATATCCACGGGCTGGCACACTTCGACGGCACGCCGCTGTACGAGCACGCGGACCCGCGCGAAGGATTCCACCAGGACTGGAACACGCTGATATTCAACCTGGGCCGCAACGAGGTGTCGGCCTTCCTGGTGGCCAGTGCACTGGCCTGGCTCGAACGTTTCCATGTCGATGGCCTGCGCGTGGACGCGGTGGCGTCGATGCTCTACCGCGATTACTCGCGCAAGCACGGCGAGTGGGTTCCGAACATCTACGGCGGCCGCGAGAATCTCGAATCCATCGCTTTCCTGCGCCGCGTCAACCAGCTCGTGGCGGAACGCCACCCGGATTGCATGACCATCGCCGAGGAATCCACCGCGTGGCCGGGCGTGACCCAGCCGGTGGAGCAGGGTGGCCTCGGTTTCACCTTCAAGTGGAACATGGGCTGGATGCACGACTCACTGGAATACATGTCGCGCGATCCGATCCACCGCCGCTGGCACCACGGTGAAATGACCTTCAGCATGGTCTACGCGTATTCCGAGAAGTTCGTGCTGCCGCTGTCCCACGATGAAGTAGTGCACGGCAAACGTTCGCTGCTGGGCCGCATGCCTGGCGACGAGTGGCAGCGCTTCGCTAACCTGCGCGCCTATTACGGATTCATGTGGGGCCACCCGGGCAAGAAGCTGTTGTTCACCGGCGCCGAAATCGCCCAGCCGCATGAATGGAACCATGACGCCCAGATCGCCTGGGACCTGCTCGACCATCCCTTGCACCTGGGCGTGCAGAAGCTGGTCCGCGACCTGAACCTGGCGTATGCCGCCACGCCCGCCCTGCACGCCTGGGATACGGATCCCCGTGGGTTCCGTTGGGTGATCGGCGACGACGCGGCGCAGAGCGTGTTCGCGTGGGTACGCCTGGCCGAGAGCGGTCCTCCCGCGCTGGTGGTGAGCAACATGACGCCGACGCCGCGCCTCGGCTTCCGTATCGGCGTGCCGCGAGGCGGACGCTGGCGCGAGGCGATCAATTCCGACGCGGCCGACTACGGCGGTTCCGGCGTCGGCAACGAAGGCGAACGGCATGCGCAAGATGTTCCCGCGCATGGTTTTGAGCACTCGCTGGTGATCAGCCTGCCGCCCCTATCCACGGTCATCTTCGTGGCCGACTGACGAGGAATCCGATGCCCGCTCTACCCGAACGCATGCAGTCCGGTATGCCGTACCCGCTGGGTGCCACATGCGACGGCATGGGAACCAACTTCGCCGTGTTTTCCGCCCATGCCGAACGCATGGAGCTCTGTCTTTTCGATCCGTCCGGCAAGCGCGAAATAGCACGTTACGAATTGCCCGAGTGCACCGACGAGATCTGGCACGGCTACCTGCCGCGCGTCCGCGGCGGCACCCTGTACGGTTTTCGCGCGCACGGCCCTTATGCCCCGGAGGAAGGGCATCGTTTCAATCCGAACAAGTTGCTGCTCGATCCCTACGCCCGTCTGTTGCATGGGCAGGTGCGATGGTCCGACGCGCTGCACGGTTATCGCGTGTCCTCGCCGCGTGCCGACCTGTCGTTCGACCGGCGCGACAGCGCGGCGGCGATGCCCAAGGCGGTGGTCGTGGACGAACCGATGCACTGGACCCACGGCAACCGTCCGCATACCCCGTGGAACGAGACGGTGATCTACGAGACCCACCTGAAGGGGTTCACGCGTACGCTGAAACGGATACGCCAGCATGAGCGGGGTACCTTTATCGCGCTGGCCGACCCTTACGTGATCGATTACCTGGTGAAGCTCGGCGTCACCGCCGTCGAACTTCTTCCGGTGCATGCGTTCCTGCAGGATCGCCGCCTCACCGAGATGAAGCTGCGCAACTACTGGGGCTACAACACGCTCGCCTTCTTCGCACCCGAGCCGGCATACCTCGCCGAGGGTGCGCTGAACGAGATACGCGCCGCGGTGCAGGCCCTGCATGCGGCCGGTATCGAGGTGATTCTCGACGTGGTCTACAACCACACCTGCGAGGGCAGCGAACTGGGCACCACCATGTCGTTCCGTGGCCTCGACAACAAGAGTTACTACCGGCTGATGCCGGACAACCCGCGCTATTGCATCAACGACACCGGCACGGGCAACACGGTGAACACCGCGCATCCGCGCGTGCTCCAGCTGGTCATGGATTCCCTGCGCTACTGGGTGCAGACCTTCCACGTGGACGGTTTCCGTTTCGACCTCGGCGTCAGCCTCGGCCGCGAGGAACACGGTTTCGACCCGTGTTGCGGCTTGTTCGACGCGATGCGCCAGGATCCCGTCCTGGCCAACGTGAAGCTGATCTCCGAGCCCTGGGACATCGGCCCCGGCGGTTACCAGCTAGGCAACCATCCGGCGGGCTTCGCGGAATGGAATGGTCAGTTCCGCGACGATATCCGCAAGTTCTGGAAGGGCGATTCCAACATGCGCGGCGTGCTCGCAGGGCGCTTGCAGGCTTCGGGGGAGCTGTTCGACCACCATCGGCGCAAGCCCTGGGCGTCGGTGAATTTCCTCACGGCACACGATGGCTTCACGCTCGAGGATCTCGTCAGCTACAACGACAAGCACAACGAAGCCAACGGAGAGGACAACCGCGACGGCGGCAACGACAACGAAAGCTACAACTACGGCGTGGAGGGGCCGACCGACGATCCCGCCATCCGTACCGCGCGCGACCGGGTGAAACGCGCCATGCTGTCCACGCTGTTCTTCTCGCACGGCACGCCGATGCTTCTCGGTGGCGACGAGTTCGGCCGCACGCAGCAAGGCAACAACAACGCGTATTGCCAGGACAACGAACTGTCGTGGTACGACTGGAAGCTGGCCACGGACGACCGCGGAAGGGAGCTGACCGACTTCGTCGCGCGTCTCGTCCGTCTTCGCGAGAAGCATCCGACGCTCAGGGCGGCGCACTTCCTGCGTGGAGACACGGAAGTGGCGCCGGGCATGCGCGAGGTGGCGTGGTTCGACGAGAGCGGCACGGAAATGACCCAGGAGACCTGGGGCTATACCGAAGGGCGCCTGCTGGCGCTGCGCCGCGCACAGGCCTACGGCGAGAAGCGTGCCGACGTGACCCTGGTCCTGATCAACGCCACCCCAGAGAAACACGTGTTCCATCTTCCGCAGCCGGCCGTGAACTGGCGGATGAGTTGCAACAGCGCCGTGCCCTCCGCACCGGAGGCGCCGTGGAACGAACCGTCGATCGAGGTGGAAGGCCGCAGTGTCGTCCTGCTGTCGGCATCGGTGAGGACCGACCCGGCATGACGGAGGAATTCGTCCACGCGATGCCTTATGGCGCCCGGCACCTGGGCGACGGTCGAACCCGTTTCCGCCTTTGGGCGCCCGACGTGGAGGCGGTGACGATCGAGTGCGACGGCGGCCATACCTCGCCGATGCGTGCGCTCGACGATGGTTGGTTCGAATGCGTCTGTCCGGCGGAGGTGGGCTCGGGCTACCGCTTTCGTATCGGCGACGACCTGGTCGTGCCCGATCCCGCCTCGCGCAGGCAGATCGGTGGCGACGTGCATGGCTTCAGCATGGTCACCGATCCGGCGGCTTACGCGTGGCGCCATGCCGGCTGGCGGGGCCGGCCGTGGAGCGAATCGGTCATCTATGAACTGCATGCGGGGGCGCTGGGTGGCTTTCATGGCGTGGAGATGGTCCTGCCGCACCTCGCCTCGCTGGGCATCACGGCCGTCGAACTCATGCCCATCGCCGAGTTCGCGGGAGAGCGCAACTGGGGCTATGACGGCGTGCTTCCGTTCGCTCCCGCGGATGCCTATGGTTCGCCGGACGACCTGAAGTCACTGATCGACACCGCCCACGGACTGGGGCTGATGATTTTCCTCGACGTGGTCTACAACCACTTCGGACCGGAGGGAAACTATCTGGGCGCATACGCGTCGCCGTTCTTCGATGAGTCGGCGCCGACGCCTTGGGGCGCCGCTATCGGCGTGGCGACGCCGCAGGTGGGCGACTACTTCGTGCACAACGCGCTCTACTGGTTGCAGGAATTCCGCTTCGATGGCTTGCGCTTCGACGCCGTGCACACGATCGGCAATCCCGGCTGGCTGGCGACGCTGGCCGATCGAGTGCACGCCGCCGTGGAACCCGGGCGGCATGTCCACCTGATCCTCGAGAACGAGGCCAACCAGGCGAATCTTCTCGGCCGCGGCCGCTTCGACGCGCAATGGAACGACGATTTCCACAATGCGCTGCATGTGCTGCTCACGGGGGAGAACGAGGGCTATTACGCGCACTATCAACCGCCGATGGAAAAGCTGCTACGCAGCCTGCGCGAGGGCTTCGCTTTCCAGGGCGAACCCATGGGCGGGCGTCGCCGCGGTGAACCGAGCGCCCACCTGCCACCGGCGCGGTTCGTCAATTTCCTGCAGAACCATGACCAGGTGGGCAATCGCGCCTTCGGCGACAGGTTGAGCACCCTCGTCGCCACCGACACGCTGGATGCGGCCCTGGCGTTGCTCCTGCTGTCGCCCTTCGTGCCCATGCTGTTCATGGGCGAGGAGTGGGCGAGCCGCACGCCGTTCCTGTTCTTCACCGATTTTCCCGACGAGGACCTGCGCAAGGCCGTGCGCGACGGCCGGCGCAAGGAGTTCGAGGCCTTCACGGGGTTCGCCGGCGAGGAGATACCCGACCCGAACGAGTACGGCACGTTCACGGCGTCCATCCCCGTGCGGGACCGCGAACGTGGCGAGGCGCGCCGGTTGCTCGTGAAGGAATTGATCGCCTTGCGCCAGAAGCACATCGCGCCGCATATCGAGGAGGCGCGCAGCCTCGGCGCCGAGGAGGCCGGCGAACGCGCCTTCGTCGCGTCCTGGTCGCTGGGGGGCTCCTCGCTCACGTTATTCGTCAATTTCGGCGACGCCGACGTCACTTTCGCGAAGCCACCATCGCCGTCTGCGGCCTGGTTGCATGGCGATGCCGCCGATGTCGCTTCCGTTTCGCGCGGCCTGCTCCCCGCACGCCGCACGCTCGCCTGTCTGGAGTCCTGATTCGTGAACGAGCCCCTCGACGACCGCCTCGCGTTACTGGCCGAACAGGCCGGCATCGACGTGAACTGGCGCGACGCACTGGACCGGCCGCAATCGACACCGGCACGCACGGTGCGGGCCGTCCTGCAGGCCCTGGGGCTGCCGGCGGACAATGCGGACGATGTCGAAGCGAGCCTGCGGCGCATCGAGGAAGAACGCAGCGGCCGGCAACCGCCGAGGCTGCTTACCGCCGAGGCGGGCGGCAGGGTGGAATTGCCCGCGGCGGCACGCGGCCGGTCATGGAAAATCGTGACGGACGAGGGCGGTCCGGTGAGTGAAGGCGCCTTGCCCTCGGGCGAACGCATCGTCGATGCGCCCGCCTTGCCGGGCTACTACAGCTTGTTGATCGACGACGAGCCGATCATTCTCGCCGTCGCGCCTCCCCGGGCTTTCGGCATCGGCGACATCGCCGGGGCCACCCGGCCGTGGGGCATCGCCGTGCAGATGTCGGGCTTGCGTCGTCCCGGGGATGGCGGCATCGGAGATTTCACGGCGCTGGAACTGTGCGCGAAGGCAGCCGCGGAGAAAGGGGCGGACGCGTTGGCGATCAGTCCGCTGCACGCCTTGTTCGCCGCCGCTCCCGAACGCTACAGCCCTTATGCGCCGTCGAGCCGCCTGTTCCTCAATGGCCTGTACATCGATCCGGTGCGGACCAGTGGCGAGCAGACGGTGCGCGCGGTGATCGATACGCATAACCTGCGCCAGGAACTGGCCGAGCTCGAATGGCTGGAATTGATCGACTGGCCGCGTGCGGCGCGTGCCCGCATGACCATCCTCCGTTCCGTCTTCGAATGGGCGTCGGTGGACATCGCCCATTCGGAGCGCTTCGCCGCCTTCCGGCGCGAACAAGGCGAGCCGCTGGAACGGCATGCGCGCTTCGAGGCCTTGCATGCCGACTTCACCGCGCACGGAAGGCCTGGCGGCTGGCAGGGATGGCCCGAGGCGTTCCACGATCCGGCAAGTCCCGACGTGGCGGCGTTCGCGCGCGAACACGCCCGCGAGGTCTCGTTCCACGCCTGGCTGCAATGGCTCGCCATGCAGGGCCTGGAAGGCGCGCAAAAAGCCGCGCGTGAGGCGGGCATGGCGATCGGCCTGGTGGCCGATCTCGCGGTGGGGGCCGACGCGGGCGGCAGTCATGCGTGGGCACACCAGAAGGAAGTGCTCAACGGTCTGTCCGTCGGCGCGCCACCCGATGCGCTCAACCGCCTCGGCCAGGACTGGGGGCTGACGACCTTCTCACCGCGCGGATTGCGCGAGACCGGTTTCAGGGGCTTCATCGGCATGCTGCGCGCGGCACTGGCGCACGCGGGTGGCGTGCGCATCGACCATGTGCTGGGCCTGAAGCGCCTGTGGATGGTCCCGCACGGCGCCGGTGCCACGGAGGGCGCTTACGTGCGCTATCCGCTGGAAGACATGCTGCGTTTGATCGCGCTGGAATCGCATCTGCACCGCGCCATCGTCATCGGCGAAGACCTGGGCACGGTGCCCGGTGATTTCCGCCAGACGATCGCCGGGAAGGGCGTACTGGGTATTCGGGTGTTGTGGTTCGAGCGCGCAGCGGACGGTGGCTTCATCGCTCCCACGGAATGGTCGGGCAAGGCCATGGCGACCACCAGCACGCATGACGTGCCGACGGTGGCGGGATGGTGGAGCGGGCGGGACGTGGAATGGCGCAAGCTCACCGGTCTCGATAACCCCGAGGTCGACGAAATGGCACAGCGCGAGCGTGAGCGAGTGATGCTCTGGCGTGCGTTGTTCGCCTCCGGGTCGGCATGGAACGAGGACGCCCTGCCGGCGCCGGACGATATTTCGCCCGTCGTGGTGGCGGCCGCGAGACACGTGTCCCAGGCACCCGCGCCGCTCGCGATCTTTCCCGTGGAAGACGTGCTCGGCCTGCACGAGCAGCCGAACCTTCCCGGTCCCACCGACGCCATCCACCCGAACTGGCGGCGAAGGATGCCCGATTCGTCTTCACGCCTGTTCGATGGTCCTATCGCGCACGCCGTCTGCGCGGCGATCGACCAGACCCGGCATCGCGCATGAGCATCCCGCGTGCGCTGGCCCGCCTGCAGTTCCATGCGGGCTTCACCCTCGACGACGCGGTCGGTGTCGTCGGCTACTACGCGCGCCTCGGTGTCAGTCATCTTTACGCTTCGCCGGTCCTTCGTGCGCGCGCCGGCTCCACGCATGGTTACGACGTCGTCGACTGCCACGAGGTGAACCCGGAGATCGGGGGCGAGGACGCGTTGCGCCGCCTTGTCTCCAGCCTGCGTTCCCACGGCATGGGGTTGGTGCTCGACATCGTGCCCAACCACATGGGCGTGGGGGTCGAGAACGCATGGTGGATGGATGTGCTTCGGCACGGCCGCGAGAGCCGCTACGCGGGGTATTTCGATATCGAATGGCAGGCGCCCGATCCACTGTTGAGGGGACGCTTGCTGCTGCCGATCCTGGGCACGGGCTACGAGCAGGCCCTGCGTGACGGGCACGTGCAGTTGGCCCGGCGGCGCGGTGAATGGATGCTGCGGGTCTACGACGATCACCTGCCGCTGTCGCCGGCTTCGTCGGCCCACCTGGGCGAGGATGCGCGGGCCATGCACGATCCGGCGTCCGGCGAGGGCAGGGCGGCACTGCACGCGTTGGTCGAACGGCAACACTATCGCCTGGCGTTCTGGAAGCTCGCCAGCGACATGGTCAACTATCGCCGCTTCTTCGACATCAACGAGCTGGCGGGGCTGCGCATCGAACGGACGGCGGTCTTCGAAGACACGCACAAGACCATTTTCCGGCTGTATGCCGAGGGACTGATCGATGGCGTGCGATGCGACCATGTCGACGGACTGGCCGACCCGCGCCGCTATTGCAGGCAATTGCGCCACCGGCTCGAGCGCCTGCGCACGCAACGTCCCGCGGATGCACCGCGCGGCGGTGCCTACCTCGTGGTGGAAAAGATCCTCGCGCCGGAGGAAAGCCTGCGCCTCGACTGGCGCACCGATGGCACCACCGGCTATGAATTCATGGACCAGGTGTCGGCCGTGCTGCACGACGAAGACGGCGAGGCACCGCTGACCGGCTTGTGGCGCAAACTCACCGGCGAGAGCGCCGACTTCGGCACGCAAGCGGTGCGCGCGCGGCGGCAGATCCTCGTCGACAGTTTCGAGGCGGAACTGGACCGCACGGCGCGAACCCTGTTCGCCGCGGCGCGTGCCGATGTCGCGACGCGCGACGTTTCGCTGGCCGGCATCCGGCGCGTGCTGGTGGAACTGCTCGTGCATTTCCCGGTATATCGCACGTATGCCGGGGGCGCCGGCCGCGACGCCTATGACGAGGCCGTGTTCGCACGCGCGGTCGAAGGCGCGCTGCGTACCATCCGTCTCGAAGACAGCGAATTGCTGCACCTCGTCGCCCGGTGGCTGGGTGGCGAAGCGCCCCGTTCGTTGCCCCCGGGCCCGGTGCGCCGTGCGCGTGAGCGAGCCCTCGCGATGTTCCAGCAGGCGACCTCGCCAGTAGCCGCCAAGGCCGTGGAAGACACGGCGGGCTATCGCTATGGCCGTCTGCTCTCGCGCAACGAGGTGGGCGTCGATGCGGCGAGGCTGGCGATCGCGCCGGAGGATTTCCATCGCCATTGCGCGGAGCGCGCAGCCACGTTGCCGCATAACCTGCTGGCCACCGCCACGCACGACCATAAGCGGGGTGAAGATCTTCGCGCACGTCTGGCCGTGCTCTCCGAGGTGCATCAGCGCTGGATTCTCACCGTCGATCGCTGGCGCGCCCGCCATGCCGGATTCCGGCAACGTGCGGAAGGAAGGATGGCGCCCTCGGCGGCGGACGAGCTGATGCTCTATCAGATGCTCGTCGGGGCGTGGCCGCTCGGGCTGTCGCCAGGCGACGTGGATGGCGTGGAGCGTTTCGCCACGCGGATCGCCGCGTGGCAACGCAAGGCCCTGCGTGAGGCGAAGCGTTGGACTCGCTGGACTTCGCCGAATGAACCCTACGAGGATGCCTGCGAGGATTTCCTGCGTAGCGTGTTGTCGGGTGATTCGGTCACGGAACTGGCCGCCTTCGCGAACTATATCGGTGTACCCGGAGCCGCGAACGGATTGTCCCAGGCCACGTTGCGCCTGACCACGCCGGGCGTGCCCGATCTCTATCAGGGGACGGATTACTGGGATTTCAGCCTGGTCGATCCCGACAACCGGCGCCCCGTGGATTTCCTCGCCCGGGCCTCGTCGCTGGAACGCGACGATCCGCCGTCGGCCTGCTTGCCCACCTGGCGGGACGGCGCGATCAAGCAGGCGGTCATCGCCCGCCTGTTGCGGCTACGCCAGGCACATCCCGACCTGTTCGCGCGGGGAAGCTATCGGCCGCTGGTGGCCGAAGGCCCGGCGGCGGGGCACGTGCTGGCCTTCGTTCGCGAGTGGCGGGGCCAACGGCTCGTGGTCGCCGTGGCGAGGCACACGGCGGGGTGGCTGGGTGGGACGGAGACGCCCGCGATTCCCGCCGGGCGATGGGAGGGGACATCGTTGCGCTTGCCCGAAGGCCGATGGAGCGGGGTGCTCACCGAAGGCCGGCTGGAGGCGGCGGAGCCCCGGCGGGGTGCGCCGGTCTCCGCGGCGGCGGCATCCGGCAGCCCGCCTGTCGCCGCGGCGACAGTGTTCGGCAACCTCCCGGTCGCCGCCTGGATCTCGCTCCGCGCTTCGTAGGATCGCCGATGAATCGGCTCCCACGAAGAGCCCTGCCGTTTGGCAAGCCGCTCCGGACGTCGGGTCGGGTGTGGGAGCCGCTTCAGCGGCGATACCCGTGTCCTCAACCCCCCAGCGACCTCACCAGGTCGATGTAGTCGCGCATCGCGTCTTCCCGCGGCACCCCCTTCAGCGCCGCCCAGGCTTCGTGCTTGGCCGTGCCCACGAAATCGAAGAAGCCAGGTTTGTCGCCGTGCACGTCCCCCTCTGAGCCCTGCTTGTAAAGGGCGTAGATGCGCAGGAGGGTGTCGTTGTCGGGCCGGTGGCCAAGACGGGTGAGGTCCAGGTAAGCCTGCTCGAACTGGCTCTGGAGATGGTCGGACATGGAACGCTTCAAACCCGTGGCGCATAGAGGTTGGGGGCTTGTAGCACGGCCTCCGGGGGCTGTCCATGGCCGGTTTCAGGCCTCCGACGCGATATCATGCGTGTTTCGCGAACGAGGTTGATCCCATGGCCCATACGGCTGCCGTCCCCGTGCTGACCATCGACGGCCCGTCGGGCTCGGGCAAGGGCACCATCAGCCGTCTGGTGGCCGATCGGCTGGGCTGGCGCCTGCTCGATTCCGGTGCGCTCTATCGCGCCGTGGGCTATGCGGCGGGCGAGGAGGGCATCGACCTTTCCGACGCCGAGGCCGTGACCCGCTGCGCGCAGACGGTGAAGATCCGCTTCCAGGCCAGCCCTGACGGTGGAGAAACCCGGGTTCTGGTGAATGGCCACGACGCCACGGACGAACTACGCACGGAAACGGCAGGGGCCGCGGCCTCCGCCATCGCCGTGATTCCCTCGGTCCGCCAGGCCCTGGTGGACCTCCAGCACGGTTTCCGCAAGGCGCCGGGCCTGGTGGCGGACGGCAGGGACATGGGAACGGTGATTTTCCCCGATGCCGCCCATAAGTTCTTCCTCACGGCCAGCGCCGCCGAGCGTGCGAAAAGGCGCTATAAGCAGTTGAAGGATAAGGGCCTGAGCGTTACACTTACCCTTCTCCAACGAGAGATCGAGGCACGTGACGAAAGGGATGCGTCGCGGCCGGTCGCCCCGTTGAAGCCCGCCGAGGGCGCCGTGGTGATCGATACCACCGGCATGCCGATCGAGGCGGTGGTGGAAAAAGTATTCGCCGTGGTGCGTCCTTAAGGGCGCATCCGGCACAACCCCCGCGCACGCTGTGTGCTCGGGATATTGGCAACGGTGCAGGGCGGTTTCCCAAGAGGCTTCCCCCATGCGCCCACGACCGGTGGGTCCCCCGTCCGCTTGCGCTCGAGAATCGAGGCAGACGCCGGGTACGACCTTTCATAACCCTGGAATCAACATGACTGAAAGTTTTGCCGAACTGTTTGAACAGAGCCAGCAGGCCATTTCCAAGCTGAAGCCCGGCTCCATCGTCACCGGTATCGTTGTGGAAATCCGCAACGACGTGGTGGTGATCAACGCCGGCCTGAAGAGCGAAGGCATCGTCCCCATCGAGCAGTTCAAGGACGAATCCGGCGCGCTGGAAGTGGAAGTGGGCGACGAGGTCAAGGTCGCGCTCGACGCGCTCGAAGACGGCTTCGGCGAGACCAAGCTCTCCCGTGAGAAGGCCAAGCGTTCGATGGTGTGGGACGACCTCGAGCAGGCGTTCGACAAGGAAGAGACCATCACCGGCAAGATCTCCGGCAAGGTCAAGGGCGGCTTCACGGTCGACATCAAGGACGTCCGCGCATTCCTGCCGGGCTCCCTGGTCGACGTGCGTCCGGTCCGCGATCCGGTCTACCTCGAGGGCAAGGACCTCGAGTTCAAGATCATCAAGCTCGACCGCAAGCGCAACAACGTCGTCGTCAGCCGCCGCGCGGTCGTCGAGACGGAGTTCTCGGAAGAGCGCGAGAAGCTGCTCGAGCGCCTGACGGAAGGCGCGGTCGTGAAGGGCGTGGTGAAGAACCTCACCGATTACGGCGCATTCGTCGACCTCGGCGGCATCGATGGCCTGCTGCACATCACCGACATGGCGTGGAAGCGCGTGCGTCACCCGTCCGAAGTCGTCAACGTCGGCGACGAGCTGGACGTCCGCGTGCTCAAGTACGACCGCGAGCGCAACCGCGTGTCGCTCGGCCTCAAGCAGCTCGGCGACGACCCGTGGGTCGCCATCGCCCGCCGCTATCCGGTCGGCAGCCGCCTGTTCGGCAAGGTCTCCAACGTCACCGATTACGGCTGCTTCGTCGAGATCGAGCCGGGCGTCGAAGGCCTCGTGCACGTCTCCGAAATGGACTGGACCAACAAGAACGTCAACCCGGCCAAGGTCGTGCAGGTCGGTGACGAGACGGAAGTCATGGTCCTCGACGTGGATGAAGAGCGTCGCCGTATCTCCCTCGGTATCAAGCAGACCCGCTCGAACCCGTGGGAAGCGTTCGCCGCCATGCACAAGAAGGGCGACAAGGTGTCCGGTCAGATCAAGTCGATCACCGACTTCGGCATCTTCATCGGCCTGGAAGGCGGCATCGACGGTCTCGTCCACCTGTCCGACATCTCGTGGCAGGCATCGGGTGAAGACCTCGTGCGCAACTTCAAGAAGGGCGACGAAGTCGAGGCCGTGGTTCTGGCCGTCGATCCGGAGCGTGAGCGTATCTCCCTCGGCATCAAGCAGATGGAGCAGGATCCGTTCGGCCAGTTCATGGCCACGAATCCGCGCGGCACGGTCCTGACCGGCACCGTTCGCGAAGTCGACGCCAAGGGTGCGATCGTGGATCTCGGCGAAGGCGTCGAGGGCTACATTCGCGCGAACGATATCGCCAAGGAGCGCGTGGACGATGCCACGCAGTACCTGAAGGTCGGCGATGCGGTCGAGGCGAAGTTCACCGGCATGGATCGCAAGGGCCGTCAGCTCCAGCTGTCGATCCGCGCGAAGGACGAGGAAGATCTGGCCGATACCATGGCCGACTACCAGTCCGCCGCTGGTGGCACGACCAAGCTCGGCGCGCTCCTGAAGGAACAGATGAACAAGGCCGACTAACCGTCGGGCGAGGGGCGGCCGTGCCGCCCCTCGCTGTTGTTTGACAGATTAGCGTCAGCTTCGAGAACCACCAGGGGACCCATGACAAAGTCGGAACTGATCGAGGCGCTGGCGCGGCGCCAGACCCACCTTGCCTTCAGCGACGTGGAACTTGCCGTCAAGAGTGTGCTCGAACAGATGAGCCACGCCTTGTCCACGGGTGAACGTATCGAGATTCGCGGCTTCGGCAGCTTTGCGTTGCACTTCCGTCCGCCGCGCATGGGGCGTAACCCCAAGACCGGCGAAGCGGTAGCTCTGCCGGGCAAGCACGTGCCACATTTCAAACCCGGCAAGGAATTACGCGAACGCGTAAACCTTATCGAGGAAACCGACGCCGCGCAGTGACGCGGCGTTTTTTTTGCGCTTCGTACGGCTCGGCTTGGCCGTCGCGTGGGGGCGGGCAGAGCCGTCGGCCGCCACCCTCGTCGCTCCGAGCTGCACCGTCGCTCGGGAAAGGATGCCGCTGCGCGGCCGTGTCTTATGGCTGACGCCCCTTCGCGCCCGTCGCGCCGGGCGGGGTTTCCGATTCGCCCTCCGTGGCTCAGCGGAAACGGCCGGCCATCCATGGCCGGCCCCCTACGGGCCTTTTCGCCCGTCGCTCCTCGGTTCCACAAGTCGCGACGAGGGTGGCGGCCGACGGCTCTTCCGAGCACTAAGGGGTCGTGCGACAAGGGCAACGCTCGCCAGGGGTTGGACACCGCACATGGAAACCGCCTCCCGTGAGTCTCCCTCACCCGGGTGGGAAGCGGGCTGGCCCGCGATTCGCCTCCCTGTTTTCGAACGAATGAAGCTGTGCATTGCAATCGAGCGAGCGGTGACAACCCTCGCCCGATCATCGCAAGGCTTCCTTCGCCAGCGGAGAGATCGAGGACTCGCGGGCCAGCCCGCTTCCCACCCGGGTGCGGCAACCGGCAATCGGCAAATGGCTGGTGACTGGCTGCACGTGGCGCGGCGGGCTTTGCTCTTCCCACCAATCACCCCAGTGTCGAGTGAGCTGCCGGGCGCCACCCTCGGCGCGACATTAGGAGCCGAGGACGGACGGGTGGAAAAGGCCCGCAGGGGATCGGCCAGGACGGCCGATCGTTTCCGCTGAGCCAGGAAGGCGAATCGGAAACCCCCGCCCGACCGTCCGAGCCCGAAGGGGCGCAGCCATCAGACATGGCCGCGCAGCGGCATCCCTTCCCGAGGGACGGCGACTACCGTCGCGCCGAGGGTGGCGCCCGGCAGCTCCCCCGCCTCGCCACACAACCAACCGCGTCATCGCCGGCACACAGTCCTGAACGTGCCGCCGAAGCTGTATGAAAAGCCAACCGCACCGCACCATGTTATTCAGGATTCGGGTAGAGTCGCCGGATGCGTCTGCTTGCCATCATCTTTCTCTTGCTGTTCATCGCCGCCGGCATCGTTTTCGGTGCGCTGAATGCCGATCTCGTGCCGTTCGACCTCGGCTTCGCCCAGTTGTCCCTGCCGAAGGGCGGGGCGATGCTGGGGGCCGTTCTGGTGGGATGGATCCTGGGCGGCATCACGGCCTGGCTGGGGACGTCCTTCGCGCACCGGCGGCGCCGGCGCGACCGCGGCGAACGCAAGGCGGCCAACGCGACGACCGCATGAATCCGATCTGGTTGTTGGCGCTCGTTCCCCCGCTGGCCTTCGCCTGCGGCTGGTGGCTCGGCCGGCGGAGCCACGCCAGGCGCTCCGGCGATCGCGTCAATGAGCTTTCCTCCGATTATTTCCGGGGCCTGAACTACCTGCTGAACGAAGAGCAGGACAAGGCGCTCGAGGTGTTCCTGCGCCTTGCGGAATACAACCGCGACACTGTCGAGACCCATCTCGCGCTGGGCAATCTCTTCCGCAAGCGCGGCGAGGTCGACCGGGCCATCCGCCTGCATCAGCACCTGGTCTCGCGCCAGGGACTCTCCGATGAAATGAAGACGGTGGCCTTGCTCGAACTGGGCGAGGACTACATGCGAGCCGGCTTGCTCGACCGGGCGGAAACACTGTTCTCCGACCTCGTGGCCATGGATGCGCTGGCACCCTCTGCATTGCGCCATCTCGTCGCGATCTACCAGCACGAGCGCGAGTGGCACAAGGCCATCGACCACGCCCGCCGGCTGGAGACCATGACCGGCGAGGACGAGTCGGCGATGATCGCCCAGTTCTACTGCGAGCTCGCAGAGCAGTCGCGCCAGCATGGTGCGCGTACCGAGGCCCGCGAGTACGTCAAGGAAGCCTTCGGCTGCCAGCAGGATTGCGTCCGCGCGCACATGATCGCTGGCCGTCTCTCCTCGGAAGACGACGAACTCGATCCGGCGATCGCGTCGTACGAGGCCGCCATCGCGGCGGATATCGCCTTCGTTCCCGAGATCCTGCCGCCGCTGCTCAACTGTTATGCCCGCTCGCAGCAGATGGATCGCGCCGAGACCTTCCTGCGCGAGATCATGGAGCGCTACCACGGCATATCGCCCGTGCTGGCCCTGACCCGGCTCTACGAGGGCAGGGACGGTGAGCGGACCGCCATCGACTTCCTCACCGGGCAGTTGCGCAAGCGTCCCTCCGTGCGCGGCCTCATGGCGCTGATCGACGCGACCATGGACAAGGTCTCCGGCGAGGCCCGTGAGAACTACCTCATCTTGCGCGACCTGACGCGCAAGCTGCTCGAAGGGCAGGCGATGTACCGCTGCAGCCGCTGTGGCTTCGGTGCCAAGGCGCACCACTGGCAGTGCCCGAGTTGCAAGAACTGGGGCACGGTCCGGCCCATCCACGGCGTCGCCAACGAATGACGGGCACAGTCGCGAGCGCCGGCTCCTTGCTGATCGGCTGCGCCCTGGCCGCCTTCCTCGTCTCCTTCGCCAGCGTGCGCGTCGCCATCGCCTACGCGCATCGGCGCGGCATGCTCGATGCGCCCGGTCATCGCCGCTCGCACACGATGCCCACCCCCCGCGGCGGCGGTATCGGCATCGTCGCCGGCGCGCTGGCGGGCATGCCGGCGGCGCTCCTCCTCCTGCCGGGCTCGCCCGGGGTGGCGGTCGTCGGCGCGTTCACCGTGGCGGTGATCGCCGTGGCGGCCATCGGCTGGCTGGACGACCATGGCTCGCTGCCGATCAAGCCCCGCCTGCTCATCCAGCTGGCAGCCACCCTCCTGTTCTGCGTCGCGGTGGCCACCGGCACCACGAGCCTGCTCTGGTCCTTGCCCTTGCTGGTGGCCGGCGTCTGGTGCATCAACCTGCACAATTTCATGGATGGAATCGACGGCCTGGCCGCCCAGCAGGCGATCTTCTTCGGCGCGGCCTCGGCGGCCCTGGCCTGGGCCGCCGGCAACCCGGCCATCGCCGGTGCCGCCCTCGCCCTGGCTTCGGCTGCCGTGGGTTTCTGGTGGTTCAACCGCTCCCCGGCCCGGATATTCATGGGCGACGTGGGCAGCGGAACCGTCGGCCTCATGGTTTTCGCGATTTCCGCGACGTTATGGGCTTTTCGTACGAATTTGCTCTGGCCGGCGCTGATTTTCTCCTCCGCCTTCGTCATCGACGCGACCTTGACGTTGCTCGTGCGAATGCTGCGCGGTGCGCGCTGGTACACTCCGCACCGCGAACACCTTTACCAGTGGCTCGTGAGGCGAGGGGCGTCACATCGGAAGGTAGCCGCGGGCTACTTCGCATGGAACGTGCTCGTCTGCGTTCCCGTCGCATGGATCGCGTTCCGCTCGCCAGCGGCGGCGCCCCTGTGCATGGGAGCGGTGTACCTGTTGGGAGCAGCGGTCTGGCGTACTGGCAAGCGAAACTGCTTGCGTCGAAGGGAGCGACATGTTTCTGCGTAAGTTCATCGGCATCATCCACCCTCGTACGGCGGTCGTCGCGCACGACCTGGCCATGGCGGCACTCGCGTGGTGGATCGCGAAAGCGCTGCGCTATGCCTTGATGCCCGACCTCGCGCCGGTCACGTACCTGCCGATGGAATTTCCCATCGTGCTGCTGGTGCAGGGCGCCGTGTTCAACTGGACCGGCCTCTACAAGGGTGTCTGGCGGTTCGCCAGCCTGCCCGATCTCTGGAACATCATCCGCGCCACCGTGATCGGTGCGTTGATCATCGGCCTGGCCATGGTCATGTATGCGCGCCTCGATGGCGTGCCCCGCTCGGTATTGCTGGTGTACCCGGTGGTGCTGGTCGTGCTGCTCGGGCTGCCCCGGCTCAGCTACCGTTTCTGGAAGGACAGCCGCATCGACCTGTTCCAGTCGGCACCGACCAAGCGCGTGCTCATCGTGGGCGCCGACCGGGCGGGTGAAGCCTTGTCGCGCGACCTTCGCCGCGACAGCCGCTACAGCGTGATCGGCTTCGTCGACGACAATCTCGCGCTTCGCGGCGCGCAGATCGGTGGCATCCCGGTGCTGGGAACGGTGGACCAGTTGGCCGAGTTGTCGAAGGCCGTGGCCGTGCAGATGCTGCTGATCGCGGTGCCCGGAGCGACCACGGCGCAGATGCGCCGGATCGTGGCGTTCTGCGAAAGTACCGGCTTGCCGTTCCGTACCGTGCCGCGCCTCGAGGACGTGGTCGCGGGGCGTGCGCAGTTCAACGAGATCAAGGAAGTGGCCATCGAGGACCTGCTCGGCCGCGATGCGGTGGAGCTGGATTGGACGGCCATTCGCGAGAACATCAGCGGGCGCCGCGTCCTCGTGACCGGCGGCGGCGGCTCGATCGGTTCGGAACTTTGCCGGCAGGTGGCGCGCCTGGGCGCCAACTCGCTCACCGTGGTCGAGATGTCGGAGTACAACCTGTACCGCATCGGGCAGGAGCTGACCTCGGCCTATCCGGAACTGATCTTCAACGGCGTCCTCGCCGATGCGCGCGACGCCACCGCGGTGAATCGCCTGTTCGAGGAGACCCAGCCGCAGATCGTCTTCCATGCCGCAGCCTACAAGCACGTGCCGATGTTACAGGGGCAGTTGCGCGAGGCCTTCCGCAACAACGTGCTCGGCACGCGCATCGTCGCCGATGCGGCCGTGCGTTGCGGTGCGGAATCGTTCGTGCTGATCTCCACCGACAAGGCGGTGAACCCGACCTCGGTGATGGGCGCCTGCAAGCGCATGGCCGAGATCTGGTGCCAGAATCTCGCAGCGCATACTTCGACACGTTTTATTACGGTCCGCTTCGGTAACGTACTGGACTCCGCCGGTTCGGTGGTCCCGTTGTTCCGCAGGCAGATTCGCCAGGGCGGCCCGGTGACGATCACGCACCCGGAGATATCGCGCTATTTCATGACCATTCCCGAGGCCTGCCAGCTGATCCTCCAGGCGGCCAGCCTCGGCAAGGGTGGTGAAATCTTCGCGCTCGACATGGGCGATCCCGTGAAGATCCGCGACCTCGCCGAACAGATGATCCGTCTCGCCGGCAAGCGTCCCGGTTCCGACATACAAATCGTCTATACCGGGTTGCGTTCGGGCGAGAAGTTGTTCGAGGAACTGTTCCACCCACTGGAGAACTACACGAGCACCACCCACGCGAAGATCTTCCAGGCTCAGCACCGCCAGGTCTCGTGGGAAATGTTACAGATCCAGCTGGCACGCGCCGAGGAGGCCGTGACCGCGTTCGATGAAGAAACCCTGCGCCGGTGCGTGTCGCAGCTGCTGCCTTCCTTCCGCTGGAGCGAGCCGCAGACCGACAACGTGCTGCCGCTACGCCGCAACGAAAGTGGAGACAACGCATGACCCAACCCCTGCGCAAGGTCGTATTTCCCGTCGCCGGTCTCGGTACGCGCTTCCTTCCCGCGACCAAGGTGGTGGCCAAGGAAATGCTGCCCGTGCTCGACCGTCCGCTGATCCAGTACGCAGTGGATGAAGCCGTCGACGCGGGTGCCGATACGCTGGTGTTCGTCACCAACCGCTACAAGCATGCGATCGCCGACTACTTCGACAAGGCTTACGAGCTGGAAGAAAAGCTCGCGGAGAAGAACAAGGAAGAACTGCTGTCGATCCTGCGTGGCATCCTGCCGCGTCACGTTCGCTGTGTGTTCGTCACCCAGCCGGAGGCCCTCGGTCTCGGCGACGCCGTACTCCGCGCCGCCCCGGTGGTGGGCAACGAGCGTTTCGGCGTGATGCTGCCGGACGACCTCATCTGGACCAAGGGCAAGGGCGCGCTTCGCCAGATGGCCGAGGTGGCCGACGCGAACGACGCCGGCGTGATCGCTGTCGAGGAAGTGCCGGAGAACGATACCGACAGGTACGGCATCGTCGATACCAGCGAACAGCTCAGCGACCGTGCATCCGTGATCACCCACATGGTGGAGAAACCGAAGCCCGCCGATGCGCCGTCGAATCTCGCCGTGGTGGGCCGCTACGTGCTGCCCAGCGGGATCTTCGAGTACCTGCGCAACACGAAGGAAGGCGCCGGCGGCGAGATCCAGCTTACCGACGCCATCGAGAACCTGCTCAAGGACAAGGGCAGGGTGCTGGCTTATCGCTTCGAAGGCACGCGCTTCGATTGCGGCAACAAGGCCGGCCTGGTCCGCGCCACCATGGCGATGGCGCTGGAAGATCCGAAGCTCGCACCGATCGTGCGCGAGTTCGCCAACAAGGCGTAATCGCCATCGCCGACAGGGTCGGCTCCCACCAGGGCTGCGGAAGTCTCTGTAGACGAGCCGGCCCTGTGTGGGAGCCGCTTCAGCGGCGATCCCCGCGGCAGCGGGGCGGGTTGCGCTAGCACCCATCGCCGCTGAAGCGGCTCCCACAAGTACTCCCACGACCGGGGTGCTTCCGTTACTGAAGCGGCTGCCCCGTGAGTATCGTTATTTCGTCGGCAAGGTCGGCAGGAACTTCGGGCGGCGGAAGGCGTTGGCCTTCTGCTCCACGCCGTAGGCGATCGCGATCAAAGTGGGTTCGCTCCACTTCGCGCCGAAGAACACCACGCCGACCGGCAACTCGTGCGCGAATTCCACCGGCAGCGTGATCGACGGGTAGCCGGCGATGGCGGCCGGCGCGGAGACGCCGCCGACGGTCGGGTCGCCGCTCACGACGTGGTCGCCCAACACCAGGTCGTTGACGAAGGCGGGACCCCAGCTCGGTGCCAGCAGGGCGTCGAGATGGTCTTTCGCCAGTGCCGCGTCGATACCCTCGGGACCGGCGAGCCGCTTGTTCGTGTCGCGCATCCGGATGTATGACGGATCGTCCAGGCCTCCCTTCGCCTGCGCGGCAAGGAACAGTTCCTGGCCGAACCAGGGCATTTCCCGCGCCGCCTCGCGCTGGTTGAACGCGATGAGGTCGGCCAGTGTCTTCATCGGCTGGTCCGGGCGCGTGGCGAGGTAGGCCTGGATGTCGTGCTTGAACTCGAACAGCAGCACGTCCAGTTCGTTGTCGCTGAGTTCTTTCAGGTGCGGGATCTCCACGGGATCGATGACGGTCGCGCCCTGCGCCTTCAGCAGGGCGATCGTGGTTTCCAGTGCATGGTCCGCGTTCGGTTCGATGCCCGCCAACTGGCGTACCACGCCGATGCGCTTGCCGCGCAGCGCATCGGGAGCGAGGAACTTCGTGTAGTCGGAGGCGTGCTTGTCCGCCTCGGCCGTGGCCGGATCGCGTGGATCGCTGCCCGCGATGGCGCCCAGCACGATCGCCGCGTCCGCCACGCTGCGCGCCATCGGGCCTGCCGTGTCCTGGCTGTGCGAGATGGGAATGATGCCTGCGCGGCTGACCAGGCCCACCGTGGGCTTGATGCCGACAAGGCCGGTCATGGCGGCCGGGCAGATGATCGAACCGTCGGTCTCGCTTCCGATCGCCACCGTGGCGAGGCCGGCGGCCACGGCAGCGCCCGACCCGGCGCTGGAACCGCAGGCGTTGCGATCGAGCACGTAGGGATTGACCGTGAGGCCGCCACGTCCGGTCCAGCCGCTGGTGGCGTGGTTCGAGCGCATGTTCGCCCATTCGCTGAGGTTGGTCTTGCCCAGGATCACGGCGCCCGCCTTGCGCAACCGGGCGGCGACGCCCGAGTCGCGTGGCGCGGGCTTGCCGACGAGGGCCAGCGAACCCGCCGTCGTCATCATGCGGTCGCCTGTATCGATGTTGTCCTTCAGCAAGACGGGGATACCCGCCAGCGGACCCGTCTTGCCGCTCTTGCGCGCGATGGCGAGTGCGTCGGGATTGGTTTCAAGCACGGAACGGATCGTGGGGCCGGCCTGGTCGATCTTCGCGATACGTTCGATGAAGAGGCGTGTGAGACCCTCGGGCGTGAGCTCGCCGGACGCGTACGCCTGGCGAATCGTGGCGATCGAGGCGAAGGCATCGTCCTCGCCGGCTTCGCGGGCGGCGACGGTGCCGCCGGCCAGCATCAGTGCGACAGCGGCCGCGAGGGCGGCGGGCTTTGACCAGACATGCGGCATGTGACGTTCCCCTTGGCGGATCGGACGGCGGGTCGCGTCAATCTTACCCGCGCGGAGCCCGGCTATACTGCATCGACGCCGTGCCCGCCCGTTATCCGGCGGGCGTAGCCCACGTCATCCAGGGAGTCCCACATGCGCTGTCTCGTCCGCCGGCTCGCCGTCACGGCTGCCGTGCTCTGCGCCGCATCGGCGATGGCCACCGATTCGCCGGCGGTGCCCGACACGCTGGTCCAACGCATCGCCGCTTGCACGAGTTGCCATGGCGAACACGGCGAGGGTGGCGACAACGGATTCAATCCGCGCCTGGCGGGAAAGCCCGCAGGCTACCTGCACCGCCAGATGCAGGACTTCCAGCGCGGTCTGCGCCACTACGACATCATGGAATACACGGTCGCGCCGCTGACCGACGATTACATGCGGGAGATCGCCGGGTACTTCGCGGCACAGGAGGTGCCTTATGCGCGACACCCGGTGCCGGCGATGACTCCGGCCGCCATGGCGCGCGGCGAACAGCTGGTCACGAAGGGCGATTCAGCCCGTGGCATTCCCCCTTGCATGGCGTGCCATGGGCCCAACCTCACGGGCGTGCAGCCGGATATTCCCGGGCTGGTCGGCCTGCCGTACGACTACATCAGCGCGCAGCTGGGATCATGGCGCACCCATACGCGCAGCACGGTCGAACCCGATTGCATGGCGACCATCGTCAGCCGCTTGAGCGACGCCGACATCAGCGCGGTCTCCGCCTGGCTGGCGCAGCGCCCGGTGCCCGTCGACGCGCATGCGGAACCGGCCGGCAGCGTGACGCCACCGCTGCGTTGCGGCGTGCTGGGAGGCTGAACCCATGACCACGATATCCCGCCTCCTCGTGTTGCTCTGGCTGGCCCTGGCCAGCACTTTCGTCTTCGCCGACGATGCCGTGCAACGCGGCCGATACCTCGCCGCGGCGGGCGATTGCGCCGCCTGTCACACCGCGCGCAACGGGCAACCCTTCGCTGGTGGCCGCGTGATACCCACGCCCTTCGGAGCCATTCCCGCACCGAACCTCACGCCGGACCGTGAGACCGGACTCGGCGCGTGGAGCGCCGACGATTTCTACCGGGCCATGCATTCGGGCAAGAGTCACGATGGCACGTCGTTGTATCCGGCGTTTCCCTTCACCTCCTATACGAAGGTCACGCGTGCCGACACGGACGCGATCTTCGCGTACCTCAAGACCCTGCCCGCGATAAAGCGCGCGAACACGGGCAACACATTGGGCTGGCCTTACAGCATGCGTTCGCTGATGGGTGCCTGGCGCACGATGTACTTCGAGGAGGGCGAATTCCAGCCAGACCCGGCGAAGTCCCCGGCATGGAACAGGGGCGCCTATCTCGTCCAGGGCATCGGCCATTGCAACGAGTGCCATGCGCGGCGCAACAGTTTCGGCGCGATGGTGGACGATCCGTTCCTTGCCGGTGGCATCGTCCCGGTGCAGAACTGGTACGCGCCCGACCTGTCGATGGGTGCTGGCGGTGGGCTCGCCGGGTGGACCGAAGCCGACGTCGCCGCCTTGTTGAAGACCGGCCGCTCACGCAAGGGGACGGCATTCGGGCCCATGGCCGAAGTGGTGATGCGCAGCACGCAGCACCTGAGCGACAGTGACCTCGCGGCCATGGCCACCTACCTGAAGTCGCTGCCTCCTCGCGACCCGCCACGCCTTCGCGAATCGGCAGCCGATGCGCGCGAACTCGCATCGAGGGGTCGCAAGGTCTACACCGACCAGTGCGCGACATGCCACGCCGACGACGGCCGCGGGAAGGGAGACGCCTATCCGCCACTCGATGGCAACGGGTCGGTGACCGATCCCACCGGTATCAATGCGATTCGTATCGTGCTGTCCGGGGGCTTCGCGCCCGCCACGGCCTCGAACCCCCGGCCTTATTCGATGCCGCCGTTCTCGCAGAAGCTCAGCGACGACGATGCGGCCGCGGTGGTCACGTACATCCGGCAGGCGTGGTCGAACAAGGCGCCGTCGGTGTCACCCAACGACATTCGCGCTTACCGTTCGGTCCCGGGCGGCTGAGCGGCGACGAAATCGGCCAACGCCTGCCACACGCCGATGTCCCATGAACGTCGTGCCTGCCCGGAGGGCGAGGGCAGCACGAAGGCAGGCACGCCGGCGAAAGGCGCGGCCTGCAATCCGTAAGTCGCGCCTTTGCCGAGCGCCGATACACCTGCGTGTTTGCTGGTGAAGGCGATTACGCGCGGCGCGTAGTGTTCGATCTTGCTATGCAGGGCGGCGACATCGAAGGCATCGACCGGAAGGTCGGCGTCATTGCCGTGGTGGAATTTCGAAAGATCGGTGAGGCCGATGCCGAATGCCGGCAACGACGGAAATTCAGCCGGCGCGAGCAAGCGTGGCGTCAGCCCCACGGCGAAAAGCGTGCGCCAGAACATGTTGCCGGGATGGGCGTAGTAGCTGCGCTCGCGCGCGGAGCGCGTGCCCGCGGCGGTCCCGCAGATGACCAGGCGCAGCCCCGGTTGCAGCAGATCGGGCAGGACGAAGGATTCGGTGCTGAAACGCGTGGCCATGGCGCCACTTTACCTCGTGCTTGCTGCGTCACAACAAAACGTGGACATCGTTCGTCCTAAGGTAGGTGCCCATGAACCCTTCCGACTGGATGCCCGATTTTGCGCATCCGTGGACGCGTTTCGCGCTCGCCGTGGTGGTGGCGCTAGCGGTCGCGGGTCTGCTCCGCCGCGTGGTGCTGGCCTTCCTGCGCCGTTTCGCCCTGCGCCATCCGCGGGGCGCGAGCATGATCGCGCGAGCCAATGCACCCATGGAGGCCATCGTTCCGTTGGCCATGCTGTTGCTGGCTTTCCGTGCCGCGCCGGACGAACCGGCACGACTGATCGGCGCGCTCGAACACATGGTCGGCCTGAGCCTGATCGTCGCCTGCACATGGTTCGCCGTGCGCTGCGTCGGTGCGTTGGACGCGATGGTGTCCCGCTTCAACCCCATCGACCTCGAGGACAACCTGCGGGCGCGCCGCGTGCAGACCCAGGTGCGCGTGTTGAGCCGCACCGCGATGGTGGTGATCGTGGTGCTGGGCATCGGCGTGGCCTTGATGACGTTTCCCGCCGTGCGCCAGTTCGGCGCGAGCCTGCTCGCCTCGGCGGGACTCGCAGGCCTGGCAGTGGGCCTCGCCGCGAAGCCGGTGCTCGGCAACCTCATCGCGGGCATCCAGATCGCACTCACGCAGCCGATCCGTATCGACGACGTGGTGATCGTCGAGAACGAGTGGGGCAGGGTGGAGGAAATCACCAGTACCTATGTCGTGGTGAGCATCTGGGACGAGCGGCGGATGATCGTTCCGTTGCAGTATTTCATCGAGAACCCGTTCCAGAACTGGACGCGGACCAATTCGCAGATACTCGGCTCGGCGATGCTCTGGTTCGACTACGGCTTGCCGCTCGATCCCCTGCGTGCTGAACTGGAGCGGCTGTGCAAGGCCGCACCCGAATGGGACGGGCGTGTTTGCGTGCTGCAGGTGGTGGACACCAACGACAAGGCGATGCAATTGCGGGCATTGGTGAGTTCGCCGAACTCCGGCAAATCGTGGGACTTGCGCTGCAAGGTTCGCGAAGGGTTGATCGATTATGTAAGGCGTGAATTTCCAGACTTCCTGCCGCGTGTCCGCGGCGAAGTGGCGAGCGATGTCCGCATGGCCGACGCAGGCACGCCTCCCTTCGGGCACCGGATGACGTCCGCGCGACGTTGAACGCCCGCGAGATATCGCACCAAGCGATGCCCTCTCACGGCGTGATAGCGTCACGCCGGAATCGATCCCCTATCCTCGAGAGGACTGCCCCATGTCATTGAACGAACACCCCAGCGAACACGCGGCGCGCCGCTGGTTCGCCAAGAGCCTGTCGGACCTCGGCCACGCCGAGCAACGGCTCCTCGATCGGCTGGCCCAGCGCAAGCTGGTCGCCGAGGACGTCAACGAGGTGTTCAGTTCGGACCTGACCTATGGCCAACGGCTGGCGGACAAGGTCTCGAGGTTCGGTGGCTCGTGGACCTTCATCATCGTCTTCGCGATCGTGCTGGCCCTGTGGACGGGCCTGAATTCCTACCTGCTGCACCGGCCCTTCGATCCTTACCCGTACATCTTCCTCAACCTGCTGTTGTCGATGCTCGCGGCCATCCAGGCGCCGGTCATCATGATGAGCCAGAACCGCCAGGCGGCGAAGGACCGGCTCGATGCGGAGAACGATTACAAGGTGAACCTGCGCGCCGAGATCGAGATCATGGGGCTGCACGACAAGCTCGACCAGATGCGCAGCGACGAACTCGAACGCATGCTGGTGAAGCAGCAGGAACAGATCGACCTCTTGTTGAAGCTGGTCGGCAGAGGGGAAGGGTGAGGCAAGCACCCATCGCGCCCCGCAGTGGGAAGTGCTGTGGGAGCCGACCTTGTCGGCGATCCCGCGGCAGCGGGCCAGCTTGCCGCAAGCACCCGATCACCGACAGGGTCGGCTCCCACCAGGTAGCAAGGCCACCAGTAGCGCGGCCCGTCAACGAAAAGGCCCGGCTATTCGCCGGGCCTCCTTTTCAACGCACGAGGAACAGTGCTCGGCTTTAACCGCGCGATGCCTTCTTGCGATCGTTTTCCGTCAGGTGCTTCTTGCGCATGCGGATTTCCTTCGGCGTCACCTCGACGAGCTCGTCGTCGTCGATGAAGTCGAGCGCCTGCTCCAGCGTGAACTTCGTGGCCGGGGTCAGCTGGATGGCGTCGTCCTTGCCCGAGGCGCGCATGTTGGTCAGCGGCTTCGGCTTGATCGCGTTGACCGTGAGGTCGTTGTCCTTCGCGTGGATGCCGATCAGCTGGCCTTCGTACACGGAGTCGCCCTCGGCGGCGAACAGCTTGCCGCGCTCCTGGAGGGGGCCGAGCGAGTAGGCCGGCGTGGTGCCCGGGGCGTTCGCGATCATGACGCCGTTCTGGCGCTTGGCGATCGGGGCGGGCGTGTACGGACCATAATGCTTGAACACGTGGAACAGCAGGCCCGAACCCTGGGTCAGGGTCTTGAACTGGTTCTGGAAGCCGATCAGGCCGCGAGCCGGGATTTCGTACTCGAGGCGGACGCGACCGTTGCCGTCCGACACCATGTTCTTCAGTTCACCCTTGCGGATGCCCAGGCGCTCCATGACGCCACCCTGGTGGATTTCCTCGACGTCGATCACCAGTTCCTCGATCGGCTCCATCTTCTGGCCGTCGATTTCCTTGATGATGACTTCCGGACGCGACACGGCCAGTTCGTAGCCTTCGCGACGCATGTTCTCGATCAGCACCGAGAGGTGCAGTTCACCGCGACCCGAGACCAGGAACTTGTCGGCGTCGGAGCCATCTTCCACGCGGAGGGCGACGTTGTGCACCTTCTCGCGGTCGAGGCGCTCGCGCAGCTGGCGGCTGGTGAGGAACTTGCCGCCGGAAAGATCCTTGTTGCCGACGAAGGGCGAGTTGTTGACCTGGAAGGTCATGCTGATCATCGGCTCGTCGACGCTGAGCGCCGGCAGCGCTTCCGGCACGTCGAGCGAGGTGACCGTGTCGGAAATGGTCAGGTCGGGGATACCCGAGATGGCGACGATGTCGCCCGCTTCGGCGGAATCCTGCTCGATGCGCTCGAGACCGAGGAAGCCGAGCACCTGCACGATCTTGCCCTGGCGCTTCTTGCCTTCGCGATCGATCACGGCGACGGGCATGCCCTTGCGTAGGGTGCCGCGCTGGATGCGGCCGATGCCGATGACGCCGACGAAGTTGTTGTAGTCCAGCTGGCTGATGCGCATCTGGAAGGCGCCGTCGGGATCGACGTCCGGCTTCGGCGCATGCTGCATGATCGCTTCGTACAGCGGAGTCATGTCGCCTTCGCGGACGTTCTCGTCGAGCGAGGCGTAACCGTTCAGCGCGGAGGCGTAGACGATCGGGAAGTCCATCTGCTCATCGGTCGCGCCGAGTTTCACGAAGAGGTCCCAAACCTGCTCGACCACCCACTCCGGACGGGCGCCCGGACGGTCGACCTTGTTGACGACGACGATCGGCTTGAAGCCCATCGCGAACGCCTTCTGCGTGACGAAGCGCGTCTGCGGCATCGGGCCGTCCATCGCGTCGACGAGGATCAGCACCGTATCGACCATCGACAGCACGCGCTCGACCTCACCACCGAAGTCGGCGTGTCCCGGAGTGTCGACGATGTTGATGCGGTTCTTGACGCCCTTCTTCTTGTCTTCCCAGGTGATCGCGGTGTTCTTGGCGAGGATCGTGATGCCACGTTCCTTTTCCTGGTCGTTCGAATCCATCACGCGCTCGGCCAGCACGGTGCGCTCGTTGAGCGTGCCCGACTGCTTCAGAAGCTGATCGACGAGGGTGGTCTTGCCATGGTCGACGTGAGCGACGATGGCGATATTGCGCAGGTTTTCGATCGACATGCGTTATGCGCCGGCGGTGGGCCGGATCGCCTCTTTGGTTTGGGAAGCCGCCGATTATAAAGGAAAAGCGTGGCGGCCGCATGACTGGGGGGTTTAGGGCAGCAGTGGCTCGTCGCGGCAGCTCGCCGGCAGGTATTTGGCGTCCACGCCCTCGCCGGAGCACCCCCACGAGACCGTATGCCCCTCCACCCGCGGCGTCAGCACCAGCGTGGCGGAATCCAGCCGCGCGTCGGTCTTGTGGGGAGGCGTGGCGTCCATGGTGACGACGATCCCGCCACCGGGACCCACTTCGACCGAGCCGGCGTAGTCGTTGCCGAGGCTTTCCGGCGCACCCAGGCCGGCGGCCTTGTTGCTGGCCGGGAATTTGCCCGTGCTCTGCCGGTGCTCCGCCACCGCGACTTTCACTGCTTCCGCGGCGGCGAGCGCCCCACCGACCTGGCTGCGCAGCGTGTAGTTCTGGTACTGCGGCACGGCGATGGCCGCCATGATGGCCGTGCCGGCGACGATACCCATGCCGCCCACCGAACCGACCAGCTCGACGGGGCTTTGCTCGTAGGTGAACGAGATCGCCAGCGTTTCCGAATCGACCTCCACGGCCGCGCCGATCACACCCTTCTCCGGGAGGTTCAGGGTATGCGCGGAAGGCAGGCGGCTGATGTCCACGTCCGCCCCCGAGGCGGCGCCGAGAAACTGCAGGATCTGCAGGTAGCTGTAATAGGCCTCGCGCTGGGCGTCGCGGCTGGTGGCCGTGTAGCCGATGAGGGTCCGGCCGCCGGGGTAGGCGCGTGCCTTGAACCAATCCTCGAGCGAGCTCTCCGGCTTTGCCGCGGCGCGGTCGGCCAATGCCTGGGGCACCTTCGCCATGACGATCCAGTCGCCGTCCTCGACCCAGTACGAGCGGCCACCGAGGCGACCGGTGAGGGCCAGTAGCGGTTTCAACGAGGGGTCGGCGTCGGCCGGCATCTCCTCCGTGCCCGGGCCAGGCATGTACAGCCAGTGCACCTCGGTGCCGTCGACCGTCGACACCCCGGTCTTCCATCCCTTGGCCGCCAGGGCGTTCATCCGCGCGTACCAGTCCTTGCGGTCGGGTGTGCGCATGGCGAAGAACAGGCCCGCGTCGTCGGAGAACACGAGGAATTCCGGCCCGAACCAGCGGAACCAGTCCGCGGGTTCGGCGCCGTAGCGGTCCTTGATCTTCGCCACGCCGGTGCGATAGCTCTTCGCGGCGTCCTGACCGAAGTCGAGGTTGAGGTTGTCCTCGAAGGTCTTGTACGCCTTGGCATCGGGTAGCGACATCGTCATCGCCCAGCGAGGTTCGCCGGCCGTTTTCAGGTCCGGCGCGAAGGCGTGGGGAGCGAGGTATTGCAACAGGCGGGCCTGCGGCGCGTGCACGATGACCCGAAACTGCGCCCGTCCATCGACCGTGCCGCCGCCGAATGCGACAGCGTCCGCCTTCGAGGCGAAGTCCGCGGGCAGCTTGCCGAAGGGGGAGTCGCCGGCCTGCGCGGCGGCGACACCGCCGACACCGCGCACGCTGACCCAACCGAACAGGCCTTCGCCGGAGGTATCGATACGCTGTTCCAGCGTACCCAGGGTGGCGGGGGCGGTGGCCTGCGTGGACTTCCCGACGGTGGCGATCACCTCATCGAGTTTCGCCTTGTCGCTGGGCTCCTGCGCCGACTGGGTCACCCAGACGCGGTGCTCGGCGGCGACATAACGGATAGCGCCGCCACCGGTGAGCTGGCCGTTGCCCTGCGCGTCCAGCGGGGCCATGAGCAGCGGCGAGCCCGTGCCGAGCGAGGCGATGCGTGCGTTGAACGCCTCGACGGAGGGAGCATCGAGAAGGGCGGTGACGACCACGCGCGAGGTCGGCGCCGGAATGCCAAGGGGATCGATCAACGCGGCCTCCACCGGCGACCGCAAATCGCCCAGCAGGAGGTTCACCACGGGCGCGAGCTTGAGATCCGCGAGCACCTTGTCCTTGGCCATGCTTTCGCGAATGCGCGCGATGGCGTCGAGATGGGCCTTCGTCGACAGCGCCGCGTCTAGCGGGCGGCCGTTCGGCACGCCGCCGATCATGGCCCAGGGCGACGGGATACGCAGGTAGGCCACGGTCTGCGCGGGCAGGTGCTGGCGCAACCACGCCGGCGAGGCGATGGCCGCCTGCGCGGCGGCGACGGCTTTCGGGTCCGCGGCGGGTGCTTCGTCTTTGTGGCAAGCGGCGAGGCCGAGTGCCGCGACGATGGCGGCGGACAGCAAGACGGTACGGCGGGCAATCATTGCGCTCTATCCCCTGGGTTCATCCGGCTCCTGCCGGGCGGCGAAAGGATAGCAGCGCCTCCGCTTCCTCTACCCGTCGATAAGAAGACGGCTCCCGAAGGAGCCGTCGCGATGGTCATCTCGTCAGATGGTCATCTCATCAGCTGTCGTCGCGCCAGCGGCGGAACCAGATGGCGCCGGCGATCATCGCCACGCCTGCCGCGGCACCGATCCACAAGGACGGGCTGGCCAGCGCGCTGTAGTGGTAGGACAGGTCCAGGGCCTCCAGCACCGCGGCCGGGTCATCGTGGCTCGGCACCACCAGCGGGGATGCGTTACCCACCCAGCCGCCAGGAATCAAGCTGCCCAGCATGCGTCCGACCACGTTCTTCCAGAACCAGCCGCTCGGCTGTCCCGCCATGCCCATGAGGCCGAACCAGGAGACGATGACACCGGCGCCGACGGGCAGGGCGATCGCCCAGAGGAAGGGCTTGCCACGGGCCCACGAGGAGCAGAGCAGGAGCCAGCCGATGGTCGGCAGCGCCCAGATGGCGTACAGCGGGATCAGCAGCACCAGGTTGAGCACGACCCGGAACGGATGCGCTTCCATCAACAGGCTCCACACCCCGATACCGTGCATCGTCGCCACGACGGCCACCAGGATGGCCAGGGCCAGCCCGACGATCACGCCGACCACCACCGCGATCGCGGGAGCGAGGAGGATGGCGCTGACGACCTTGGACAACACCGTCGAGGTATCCGACAGCGGCAGGGACTTCCAGAACAGCACGCTGCGGTCGCGGCGGTCGTCGTACAGGGCGCCGAGGCAGTAGAAGAACACCACGATCGCGGTCACGGCAAGGACGATACCGGCGATGGCGTAGAGCATGATGTCGATGCCGGCGCCCGCGTTGTGCAGGTCTTGCGGGGAGATGTTGCTGCCCTGGAAGTGCAGGTCGCCGTTGTACTTGAAACCGCCCCAGTTGGACCGGCGTCCGAACACCTCGCCGAGGATGATGCCCATGGTGTTGAGCACCAGGAATACGATGCCGGTGACCACGGGCGCCCAGAAGAAGCCGCCCTTGTGCTCCCAGAACTCGCGCTTGACCAGCCAGTAGAAGGTTTTCATGCGTAGGTGCCCTTCATGGTGGCGACGAAGAGGTCGCCGATCGACGGCCGCCGCACCTCACCCAGCTGTTCCAGCTGCGGGCGGCTGACGTTGTCGAAGAGGAAAATGCTCTTGCCGAAGACCTGGCGTTCGTCCAGCGGCTTAAGCTCGCGTGCCGCCGCGGCGAATTCCGCGCCGACCAGCACTTCGGCGAAGCGGTCGCCCAGGCTGTCCATGTCGGTATCGAGCACGATCTTGCCGTCGCGGATGAACATGAGGTCGGTGAGGATGTGTTCGATCTCCTCCACCTGGTGCGTCGTGACCAGGATGGTCTTCTCCTCGTCGAAATAATCTTCCAGCAGGGACTGGTAGAACTGCTTGCGGTAGAGGATGTCCAGGCCCAGCGTCGGTTCGTCCAGTACCAGCAGCCTCGCGTCGATCGACATCACCAGGGCGAGGTGCAACTGCACGATCATGCCCTTGGAAAGCTGCTTCACCTTTTGTCCCGGCTGCAGCTTCGTGCGGGCCAGGAAGGCGTCGCACTTGGCGCGGTCGAAGCGGGGGTGGGTGTTGGCGACGAAATCGACCGCGTCGCGCACCTTCAGCCAGCGCGGCAGCACGGCCACATCGGCGATGAAGCAGACCTGCTCCATCAGCTTGTCGCGATCCTTGCGCGGGTCGAGGCCGAGGACGTTGAGCTGGCCATCGAACGTGGTCAGGCCCAGGATGGCCTTCAGCGCCGTGGTCTTGCCGGCACCGTTCGGTCCGATCAGGCCGACGATGCGGCCCGAACCGATCTGGAACGTGGCGCCGTCCAGGGCCAGCGACGACTTGTAGCGCTTGGTCAGGCCAGTGGCGGTAACGACCGCGGTCATGACGGGTCCTCCGTGGAGCCATTGGCTTCACGCATCAGGGTTTTGAGATCGAGGCCCATGCGCTGCAGGCGGGCGAACAAGGCCGGCCATTCCTCGCGCAGGAAGCGCTCCCTTTCACTCTTGAGCAGCGCGTCGCGCGCTCCATCGATCACGAACATGCCAAGACCCCTCCGTTTCTCAACCAGTTGTTCGTCGACCAGCTCCTGGTACGCCTTGGATACGGTCAGCGGATTGATCTGAAAATCCCCCGCGACCTGGCGTACCGACGGCAGCGGATCGCCTTCGTTCAAGGCGCCATCCAGGATCATCGCCACCACGCGTTCGCGGAGCTGGCGGTAGATCGGGACGCTGTCGTTCCAGGTGATGGACATGTATGTCATTCCTTCGCCGTGTGGCGCAGTGCGTTACCGAACGAATAGTAGGGCATGGCCAGCTGCGCACCGATCAGCGCGGCGGCACGATCTTCGGCGCTGCGCTTCAGTGCGGCCGCGGCCGAATCGAGTGTGGCCTCGCCCAGGAGCATGGCCTCGCGCACATCGGCGTCGGTGGGCCGCACTTCGAGCGAGGGCAGGTCGACGACATGGATGCCGTTGACGAAGTGCGGCGCGGCGAGCATCGCGGCGGCGCGGTCATCGAAGGAGCGCATGGCGAACACGCTGGTGCCGGCAATCAGGATGGAAGCGGTCAAGGCGATGAGGTTCGGCGCTTTCATGGGACGACTCCGATGACTTGTTGCTGGACTCGGGTTAGAGGGAGGCGACGTTCGCGCCGGCGTCGGCATAGACGACGATGGGAGCGAGGTCGGTGACCTTGGCGCCGTTGATCTCGGTCAGCGGGGCGGCGGTGGTCGAGGTGCTGCTGAAGACGGCCAGGGCGGCGGTGGCGATGGCGAACGAGGCGGCCAAGGCGAGGTAGTTGGGGCTTTTCATGGTGCTCTCTCCAGTAGTGGTCTGGGTGACCGGTGTTGTAGTGAACTATAACACCAGATTTTCGATCGTCAACGGAAATTTTCGTTAAATTCCCTATGACTTATGGCCTATGCCGTGGGGCGCTGTGCTGGTGGGGTGCGTCTGTAGGCACCGGTTCTGATGCTGGTTTGGCGGGAAAGGTTTAGGGGCATCGCCTACGCTTCCACCAAGTCTTGCCGCGCTGCCGCGCGAATCGCCGATAGAATCGGCTCCCACAGGGGCAGGCTGCCGCGGCTTGGTGGGAAGCCGACTTGTCGGCGATCCGCGCGGCAGCGCGGCCGGAAACGAAAACGGCCGGCCCCCGAAGGAGCCGGCCGTCACCGGTCAAACCAACGCGAGGCCGATCAAAGCTCCGCGCGGAACTCCACACCCACCACACGCGGGTCATTCACGAACGCGGTGCGGTTGTTGAAGTCGATGCCGCCGGTGATCACCTTCTTGTTGGTGATGTTGCGGCCGTACAGGGCGATCTCGCGCTTGCCGAACTCCCAGTTGTAGCCGATGCGGATGCCGCCTTCGAGGAACGGCTTGCTGCGGAACTCCTGCGAGTCGTACAGGAAGAAGTTCACTTCGCTGCGGTAGTTCCAGTCGGTGTAGACGAAGAACTCGCCACTCTCGCCATAGGGGATGCCATAGCGCGCGGTCCAGGTGCCGATCCACTTCGGCGCGTTCGGCAGCGCGTTGCCGTCGATCAATGCATTGCCCGTGGCGTTGAGCGGATCGAGCACGGTGCAGCCGCCGCCGCACGGTGCCACCGCGAGGTTGCGGTCCTTCAGTTCCGTATGGTTGTAGCTTCCGCCGGCGGTCATGTAGAACTGCGGCGTCAGATAGGCCTCGAGATCGAACTCCGCGCCGTAGCCTTCGGTCTTCTTCGCGTTGATCAGCTGCGTGACGTTGGTCGCGCCACCCACGGCGGTGAGCTGCTGGTTGTGCATGTTGTACTTGTAGATGTCCGCGTTGAAACGCAGCTTGTTGTCGTCGGTGGTCGACTTGAAGCCGATCTCGTACGAGGTGATCGTCTCCGGCTTCGCCGTGGAAATGCTGTTGGCGAAGTTGATGCGGCCCTGCACGCTCGGCGCGCGGAAACCGTTTGCGATGCGCGCGTAGACGTTCGCGTTCTTCGATAGCTGCCAGGTGCCGGTCAGGTCGCCGCTCCAGCGGGCGTCGGTCGGATCGGAGGTGAGCGGCCCTACCGGGCCCGTGAAACCGAGGAAGCGCTCCGCCTTGAAGTCACGCTTGTCGTGCGACCAGCGCGCGCCGGCACGCACGTCGAACTCGTCGGTGAACTGGAAATCGGCCGAACCGAACACGGCCCAGGCCTTCGTGCGCTGGCTCTGGTCGACCCAACCATTGAGGGCATGGTTGTTCAGCGTGTCGTACGAGAAGTTGGTGATCGCGATGTCTTCGTCGAAGTAGTACGTACCCACCTGCCACTTCAGGCGTTCGGCGCTGTCATTGGACAGGCGGAATTCCTGGGTGATCTGGCGGTCCTTCGGCAGCGCGTCGGCGGTTTCGGAGTAGAACGGTGTGACGCGGTTGGTGAAGCTGGCCTTCGCCGGCGTGCCCGACGCGTCGTAGCCGCCGTCGACGTCGCCGAGGCTGTACGTGGTCGCGCGTTCCAGGCCCGTGATCGAGGCGAAATTGAGGTCGCCGAAGTGCCAGTTCAGGTGCAGGTTGCTGCCCCAGGTGAACAGGTGCTGCTTGTTGCGGCCGTCCTGCGAAACCGAATCGCGGTCGAAGCCGGGAACGAGCTGGTCGCCGCCCAGGGTGATCGAGTTGGCGCGGTTGACCATGGCGCTGCCGTCGAGCCAGCGGCCATGCACGTTGATCAGGGCGTCGAAGTCTTCCGTGGCCTTGTACAGCGCCTGCAGGCGGATGGCGCGGTCGTTGTAGCCGCCCAGGTCATCCTTCTTGCCGGTGTAGTCGTTGTCGATCCAGCCGTCGCGGTGCTGGGCGAGGGCGGAGACGCGGCCCGACCAGCTCGAGCTGATCTTGCCGCCGATCGCGGCTTCCGCATTGGCGGTGCCGTACGAGCCATAGGAAACGCGCGCGTAGCCCTCGGTTTCCTGCGTGGGCTTGCGCGATTCGAACTTGATCACGCCGGCCGGGGAGTTGCGGCCGAACAGAGTGCCCTGCGGACCGCGCAGCACTTCGACCTGCTCGAGGTCGAACAGGGGGAAGCCTTTGAGGATGGGGTTTTCCTGGACGATGTCGTCGTAGACCATCGACACCGGCTGCGACGCGTTGAGGTCGAAATCGCTGTTGCCGAGGCCGCGGATGTAGAAGCGCGGGAACTCGCGGCCATAGGACGTCTCGGCGTACACGCTGGGTGCGCGGGAAGCCAACTGCAGCACGCCGTCACCTGCCTGGCCGAAGGACTCGAGCTTCTCGGCCGTCACCACAGTCATGGAGATGGGCACCTTTTGCAGGTCTTCCGTGCGCTTTTCCGCGGTCACGTTGATGGTCTGCAGGGTGGCCGTCCGGGTCGGGGCGCTGGACGGCTGCGTATTGGACGAGGCGTCCTGGGCGATGGCCGCGCCAGCGGTGAGCGCCGTGGCGATGGACAAGGCAATGACGAGACGTCGCGGCATGCGGCGCGAGCTTGCGAGAGACATGTTGTGGTTTCCGCCTGGATAGGACTGGGTGAGAGTGCCTCGCCGACGACGGCATGGCCGTCATCCCCTGGCGAGGGCGCGTCTGGGCGGAATTATCCCCTGTGTCACCGTCATGACGAAAGTGTTGCGCTGCGGTAACGGCCCGCTGCCACATGGCGCGGCGGGTGTCACGTAAGTGAAATGCGTGGACGCTAACGTGCGCCGGATCGACGCGGATAACGCTGTTTGCCACTTTTAGGCGCGTTATCGGCGACGTTTGAGGTTTTTCTCAATCCATTCGGAGCACGAGCGCGATGAAGAGACTTCCCCTGGCCGCCGCCTTCTGGACAATGTGCGGTACCGCGGTCGCCGAGGGCGCCCCACAGGCCGCCATCGAGTTGTACGTCGACACGAACACGCGGCAGATCTTCGCGGAGCCGGGTCCGGGCCGGCAGCGGCTGGGCCGGTTCGTGCAGGCCAGCGACGAGACGGCCCCGGCGGCGAGCGTGGCGACGGGAACGGCCGCCCCGGCCGCCACCGGTACGCCCGGCACCGCTACTTCCTCGTCTCCCGCCGTCGCCGCGGCCAAACCCGCGTCGTCGTCGGCCAAGGCCTGGTACGAGAAGATCGGCATCCGCGGCTACGTGCAGATGCGCTACAACCAGGAACTCGGAGAGGACGCCAAGGACCTCAAGTCGCCGGGCGATCGCTTCATCGGCCGCGAACAAGGCTTCGGTATTCGCCGTGCGCGCGTCGTCATCAGCGGCGATGTCACCGACAACATGTCGATCTACATCCAGCCCGACCTGGCCAGCACCCCTTCGGGCTCGAGCACCACCAACTTCGCCCAGTTGCGTGACGCTTACGCCGACCTCTGGCTCACCAAGGACAAGACGTGGCGCATCCGTGCCGGCCAGTCGAAGATTCCCTATGGTTGGGAAGACCTGCAATCGAGCCAGAACCGCCTGGCCCTCGATCGCGCCGACGCGCTGAATTCCGGCGTGCGCGACGAACGCGACCTCGGCGTGTTCGCTTATTGGTCGCCGACGGTGGCGAAGGAACGTTTCGCCTATCTGCAGAAGTCTGGCCTGAAGGGATCGGGCGACTACGGCGTGATCGGATTCGGTGTCTATAACGGGCAGGGTGCGAATCGTCCGGATCGCAACGATCAGCTGCATTCCGTCGTGCACTTCTCGTACCCGTTCAAGTTCGCCAACGGCCAGTACCTCGAAGTCGGCGCGGACGCGTATTCGGGCCGCTATAAGGTGAGCACGGGTTCGGCGACGATCGACGGCCGCACGTTCACGCCGGGCGTGGATGCGCCGGAAGCGGGTTCGACGGATCGGCGCGTGGCCGCGCATGTCGTGTATTACCCGCAGCCGTTCGGATTCCAGGCCGAGTGGACCGTGGGCAAGGGGCCGGAACTCGATATCGCCCGGCGGACGGTGCGTACGAAGTCGCTGCGCGGCGGCTATGCGCAGGTGATGTACAAGTTCGACGGCGGCTTCGGCTCGCTGATGCCGTACGCGAAATGGCAGACCTATCGCGGCGCGTCGAAGTTCGACACGAACGCGCCGCGGATGGAAGTCGACGAGCTCGAGGCCGGCATCGAGTGGCAGCCGTCGAATGCCATCGAACTGGCGGTGGCCTACGCGAACATGCGCCGCACCGATGTCAGTGCGGCGCCGTACCGGAAGATCGACGGGCAGCTGCTGCGGGTGCAGCTGCAGGTCAATTACTGAGGAAGGGAAGGGCTGAGGACGGCAAAGGGCAGGGCTGCTGGAACCGGGTGGGAAGCCGCTTAAGCGGCGATCCCGCGGCAGCGGGTTGGGTTGCGGCGAGCACCCATCGCCGCCGAGGCGGCTTCCCACAGTGGGCGGTTCCCCACCAGCGGCTTCCCAACATGGCGCGGTTTCCCACCATGGGGCGGCTTCCCACCATCGAGCCGCCCCTATAGGGGAAGCGGCTCCCCGGATTACTTCTTCTTCTTCGAACCAGCCGCCAGCGACTTCTCGCGTACCGCCTTGAACTCGCTGCCGTCTTTCCAGGCGGGCCACATGTCGCTGTTGGCCAGCTTTTCGCCGAGCGCGTAGAACGCTTTCACGTTCTGCGTCACGCCGTCGAAGTTCCAGCGCATGTCGTACACGTCCGTGGGCTGGTGGTAGTGATTTTTCACGTAGTCGGCTTCGGCCGCCTCGCCGGCGGCTTTCCCGCCGTTGACCATGTCGATGCCACCACCCGCGGACAACGCCGGCACGCCGGCCTTGGCGAAGTTGAAATGGTCGGACCGGAAGTAATGGCCTTTCTCCGGTGACGCGTCGCCGCTGACGACGCGGCCGTCGGCCTTCAGCACCTCGGCGAACGTGTCTTCGAGGTCGCCCTGGCCGAGGCCCACCACTTCCATGTCCTTGGTCGGCCCCGTGATCGGCAGCGCATCCATGTTGATGTCCGCGACGGTCTTGGCGAGGGGGAAGGGCGGGTGCGCGACGTAGTACCTGGAGCCGAGCAGGCCGGATTCTTCCATCGTCACGGCGGCGAAGATCACCGAGCGCTTGGGCTTGTCCTGCGCGAACTTGCCCGCGATCTCGAGCAGCGCGGCGATGCCGGTGCCGTTATCGACCGCGCCGTTGTAAATCTGGTGACCCTTGAGGGCGGGGTCGCGGCCCAGGTGGTCCCAGTGAGCGCTGTAGACGATCGCCTCGTCGGGCTTCTCGCTGCCCTTGACCATGCCGATCACGTTATTGCTGAGCGAATGCGAGATGGTGCTCTGCAGGTGGATCGACGCCTTGGCATCGAGCGGCACGGCCTTGAAACCGCGCATGTCCGCTTGCTTCGCGAGTTCGTCGAAGTTCTTGCCGGCCTTGGCGAACAAACGCTGCGCGGCCTCGTGGGTCAGCCAGCCCGCGACGGGCAGGCGCGGGGCAGGGTCCTCACTCTCGGGAAGGTCCAGCCGCGGCATGGTCCAGCCGCTTTGCACCACGTTCCAGCCGTAGGCGGCCGGCTCGGTCTGGTGGACGATGAACGCCGCGGCGGCACCTTGCCGGGCCGCCTCTTCGTACTTGTAGGTCCAGCGGCCGTAGTAGGTCATTTCCCGGCCCTTGAACAGGCTGGGGTCCTTGCCGTTCCAGCCCGGGTCGTTGACCAGGATCACCAGCGTCTTGCCTTTCACGTCGACGCCGTCGAAGTCGTTCCACTGCGCTTCGGGCGCATCCACGCCGTAGCCCACGAAGACGATGTCGGAATCCTTCAGGTCGACGTCGGCCTTTGCTTGCAGCGTACCCACGACCATGTCCTTGCCGAACGCGAACGCTTCCTTGCCACCGCCCTCGGCGACGTCGAGCGAGAGCGAGTCCTGCCCGTTCAGGGCCGTGGATACCGCGGGAACGGTCTGGATCCAGTCTCCCTTGTTGCCCGGCTCCAGGCCCATCCGCTTGAATTGCTCGATGAGATAGTTCGTAGTGAGCCGCTCACCCAGGGTGCCCGGTTTGCGCCCTTCGTACTCGTCCGACGAGATCACGCGCAAATGCGCGGCGAAATCGTCGCCGGTGATCTCGGGACTGAACTCGTGGTGCTCGTTGGCCACAGCGGGCAACGGCGGCGGTGGCGCGGTGGAAGGGCCGGCCGGGGCGGGGGCGGGCGCCTGGGCGGTCTTGTCTTCATCGTGGGACTGGCAGGCCGCCAGGGTCAGGACGGTCAGGCAGGCGAGAACGAGGCGTCGCATCGTCGGGGCTATCCCTTGTTGACTGGAAACACGGACCCGAGTGTAGCCGCAGCGGGGTGTTGGCTGCCCGTCCGTCCACAAGCACTAGTTCGGCCAAATTCGCCGAAACCCGGCAGGGGCGATATGCCGAATCGGCAAATTCACAAAGTACTGGCATTTGCTTCCATACACCGTTAGTTATAGGCAGCGCCGATGGTTTCATCCGGAAGGGATGGGCCGACGGCGCACGGAATGCAAGGCCGCGGGTCGGGAGCCCGCGGTATGACGCGGGGGTGCGTAATGAGTGTCATGGGGTATGTCCCGGAAAGTACGGGCAGCGACAGGGGCGTTGCCGGGAGAGGGCTTCCGCAATGGAGTCCGTTCCCGCCGATGCAGGCGAGAACAACTAGGGCAATCCGCAGGGAGGTAATCGCATGAGCCGTCCTTCCGATGTGCTGGGTCTGGAAGACTACGATCTTGTGACGCTGGGGGCTTCGCTTGGTCTTTGCGAAGTGGACCTGTTGACCTTGAGTCCCGGGCGACCTCGTGCGGCCATCGCATCGAAGATTCAGGACGGGGTGACGTATCTCACCGCGCATATCGACTTCGATGTCCGCGGTTCGCTCTCCGTACCCGAAGATGCCTGCATGCTCTTGTACCTGCATGAAGCCGGCGAGCGCAGCTGGTGCCAGGGCATCGGCGTGGAGTCGGACATGGCGGTCACCTTGCTGCGCGGAACGCCCACCGATTTCATGTTCGAACGCGGCACGCGCTTCACCCTCGTCGTGGCACCGTACGCGCGCTTTCGCGCACGTTTCCTGGCATCGGACCACGCGGATGTCGACATGGCCGCGCAGCGGCTGCGTCTTTTCTCCGTGCATTCCGGACACCTCAAGCGCGCATATCGACAGATCGCCAACCAGGTGAAGGAAGCAAGCGAGCCAGTGATGGGGCCCATCGAAGACCTGCTGGACGAGCACATCCGCGTCGCGCTGGCTTCGTCGCCTGAAGAACGGCCGGTGGCATCGCGCGGCAGGCGCGCGCATTACCAGGTGGTGCGCCGCGCCGAACGTTTCATGCGCGCCAACCTGCGTCGCGACATCTACTCGCAGGAGCTTTGCCAGGCGGCCGGTGCGAGCGAGCGCGGGTTGCGCTACGCCTTCGACGACTTGCTGGGCATTCCGCCCAACCGTTACCTGGCGATGCTTCGCCTGTGCACGGCGCATCGCAGCCTGGTGACCGCGGAAGCCGGCAGGCGTTCGGTGAAGTCGGTGGCACTGAGTTGCGGCATGTGGGATCTCTCGCGTTTCGCCGAAAAGTACCGCAGCGTGTTCGGCGAACAGCCGCGCGAGACGCTTACGCGTACCTCGCCGACGGAAGATCTCAGTGCCGTCGAGGAATACGACGGCTGGTAACGCGTCGCGGCACAGGGAGGTGCCGTTTCCGATTAGCCCGTTGCCGCAATCGATTATGCCACTGCCGCAATTGACCAGCGCCGGCGCGCCAGTCCCCTTCTAATCGAACCCGACCGCACATCGCGCGGTCGGTTCGTTCGTTAAGGGGAAAACAATGAATCTCAGAATCCTCGATCTACCGGGGCGCACCCTGTCGTGCGCGTGCCGTCGAGCGGTGATGCAAGCCGCGATAATATTGGCGATCCCGGTCTTCGGAAGTGACGCCTTCGCACAGGAGGCGCAAGCGAGAGACGCGTCGACGCCTCCGCCTCCGCCGTCGCCCGTCACGACCTCGACGACGGGCGACACAGGCGCCGTCACATCCACGTCCACCACGACGCCATCCGATACGACGGCCGCCGATGCCGCGGAGGAGGACGAAGACGACAAGGCGGCCACGGTCGCGATGCAAGGCATGCTCGCCACCTCGCCGTCGATGCGCGCGGCGTTTACCTCGGGCCCGGTCATGTCACCCATGGCCATCGCACCGGGAGATCCCCGTTATCCGTTGCCGGCGGAACCGACCCCCGCAGGTCTCATACTCGGTACCGGTGGACTGGTCGGCAACGTCGGCGGCGCGCTGTCACCCACGCTCACCGCCCTGCTCAATCCCAATGCGCAATACCTGAGCAGTGGCGCGCTGAACCTCGCCTCCGTGAACGTGACCGGCACGTTCCAGACGATCGGCATCGGCGGCCTCAGCCTGGTCAACCTCACACCCGTATCGACGGCCATCAACGGCACGCTCATGGGGCAGAACCAGCATCTGACCCTGCTCGGCGGTGTCACTTCCGGTAGCTACATCACCAACATCAACCGCGGCACCGACGGCTTCTTCGCCGGTGGCGGCGGCATTCTCCTGCCTAGTGGTGCGCCGGCGTGGTCGTCCGACTGCGCCGCCCTGCTGGGCATACCGCTGGTGCGTTGCTGGGCGGTGAATCCCGCGCAGGACAACCAGGTGATCGTCGGCGACAAGGCCACGGCCAACGGGTCGCAGGAAGTGGTGATCGGTCGCGGTGCGAGCCATACCCTTCCAGCCGAAGACGCCAATACCGTGTTCCCCGGCTCGGGCCGCAACGATCCGAACGATCCGACCGGCGTGCCGACCAACGACTTCGCGGCGCGCAAGGGCAACTCCGTCGTGATCGGCGACAGCGCCTCGGGCACGGCCAATGCGCAGACGATCATCGGCGCGAACGCCACGTCGACGCAGGTGAACAGCGTGGCGCTCGGTAATGCTTCGGTGGCCGATCGCGCCGCCGCCACCGGATACATCGCGTTCGGGCTTGCCGCGCCACAAACCTCCGTCGGTGCCGTTTCCATCGGCAGCGCGGGCAACGAGCGCCAGCTCACCCACGTCGCCGCAGGCACCGACAGCTACGACGCGGTGAACGTGCTGCAGCTGCAGGGCGCGATTTCGCAGGTGTCCGCACTCGATCCACTGGCCGTGACCTACGACCCCGATGGCGGTGGCTTGCCGACGAACTCGGTGACGTTGGTGGGCGCCGGGACGGGCGCGGTGGGCGTGCACAATCTTGCCGCGGGATCGCTCGCCGCCGGCAGCCTCGATGCCGTCAACGGCGCCCAGGTCGGATCGATCACCCAGGCCCTGGCGGGTTACCTCGGCGGTGGGGCGGCGTTCGACCCCGTTACCGCGATCTTCACCGCACCCGCGTACGCATTGCGTCCGGTGGATGCGAGCGGCAACGTTTCCGCGGCGTCGTTCGCCAATGCCGGCGACGCGTTCACTTCCCTCGACGGCTCGGTCTTCGCCTTGAACAGCCGGGTCAATGCCATCGCGGCTGGCCTGTCACCCTACCTGGACGTTCAGTCCACCGCCGTGGCGGCCGATGCGACAGGCAACGATAGCATCGCGCTTGGCGGCGCGGCGTTGGCTTCCGGCGACGACGCCATGGCGGCCGGGGCGCAGGCAAGCGCCAGCGCCGCCGGTGCCGTGGCCATGGGAGCGCGCGCATCGGCGTCGGCGGCAGGCGCCGTCGCTATCGGTAGCGATTCGATCGCCGATCGTCTTGGCGGTGGCAACGAAGCGTTCAGCGGTGTCGCGGTGCCGGTGCAAGGTGTCGTGTCGGTGGGCAGCGCAGGCGCCGAACGGCAGATCGCCAACGTGGCCGGCGGCAGCGCCGACACCGATGCGGTCAACGTGCGCCAGTTGCGCGTGGTGGCCGATTTCGCGGGAAGCATCGGCGCATCGGCCGTGCAGTACGACGACGCGTCGCATACGAGCGTCACGCTCAACGCCGGCGGCGCGGCCACGCTCATCGGCAACCTGGCAGCAGGCAACATCGCGCAGGGTAGCGCGCAGGCGATCAATGGCGGCCAATTGTGGGAGTGGACGCAGAACGCGTCGAACGTGTACAGCAATCTCGCCTTGTACACGAGCATCCAGGCGTTGCAGGGTGGCGGTACGAACGGCGGCAGCATCGGTCTCAGCGTGAACAACACCGACAACCTGCCGGCAGCCGCGGCCAGTGGCGGTAACACCATCGCGGTGGGTGCCGGATCGACAGCGAGCGGAGAAGACAGCGCGACGCTCGGCAACGGCGCACAGGCCACCGCCAGCAACTCGGTGGCGATCGGCGCGGGTTCGGTCGCCGACCGCGCGAATACCGTTTCGGTAGGCGCGGAGGGCGCGACACGCCAGGTGACGAATGTCGCCGCGGGAACCGCCGGCACGGACGCCGCCAACGTGGCGCAGGTGAACGCGGTGCGTGAGGGCAGCGTGGGTTACGACACGCGGCCGGACGGCAGCGTGGACCGCGGCAACGTCACCCTCGGCTCACCGGGCGCGCCCACCGCCGTGCATAACGTGGCGCCGGGTACCGCCGCCACGGACGCCGCCAATGTGGGCCAGCTCGACCAGGTGGCCGACTGGTCTCGCCGCTACACCGACGAGCGGGTGGGGGCGATCGATCGCGACATCCAGCGCACGAACAACCGGGCCAGTGCGGGCGTGGCCTCGGCGATGGCCATGGCGGGGCTTCCCCAGGCCACCACGCCCGGCCGCAACATGGCTGCCGTGGCAGGAGGAACCTTCCGTGGGGAGTCGGGTATCGCCGTCGGTATCTCCACGGTCACGGACGGAGGAGGCTGGGTCTACAAGCTCAGCGGGTCGGCCAATTCGCGCGGTGATGCGGGTTTCAGCGTCGGTGCTGGCATGGAATGGTGAAGCCGGCAGCCACCTTTCGATTGCCTTATGAAGGCGGTCGAGGTATTGCTAGGCCGAATCACTTGTTGCCAGACATGCCGAAACGACTCGATATAAGGCTCATCGCCCCCTCCGGATACGCGGACGACCGTGCCGCCTGCGAGCGGGGCATCGAGCGGCTGCAAGCGGCCGGACACACCGTCCACGGCCGCGAAGTGGTCGACCGGGTGATGCTGCGTTTCGCCGGCAGCGATGCGGAGCGTGCCGCGGATATCAACCAGCTGGCGAGGACCGACCGGCCCTTGCCCGATCTCGTCATGGCCGCCTGCGGTGGCTATGGCGCGATCGCCTTGCTCGACCGGCTGGACTACGACGGCCTGGCCGCGCGTTTCCTCGATGAATCGTGCGTGCTGGTGGGGCACGGTGATTTCACCGTGCTGCAATGCGCGCTGTATGCGCGCAGCGCGATAGGCACGCTGCACGGCCCGATGCTCGTGCGCGATTTTGGCCAGGGTTATCTGCGCGAGAACACGTGGCGGCATTTCTGGCACACCGTGCTGTCGCCACGAACGGAAATGACCTGGACCTGCGGCGACGAACAGCACGACATGCTCGTTGAAGGCACGCTCTGGGGTGGCAACCTGTCGGCCCTGTGCAGCCTCATCGGTACGCCTTACCTGCCGAAGATCGATGGCGGCATCCTCTATGTGGAGGAAACCGGTGAGCATGCCTATCGCATCGAGCGCATGCTGTTCGAACTCAAGCTCGCCGGCGTGCTCGATCGTCAGCGCGCCATCCTCATCGGCGGACTTGGCGGGCAGCGGGTCAGCGAGTACGACAACGGCTACGACATCGACCATGCACTGGAGCGTTTCGCCAAGGCATGCGGTTTGCCGCTGCTGCGCGGGCTCGCGTTCGGGCACGGGCCGGATAAGTGGACGTTGCCATTCGGAGGCCACGCTTCGCTGGAGGTTGTCGCGGGGAGTGCCGCCCTGGCGGTCTTCGACTACCGGTATGCCGGGGCACCGATCGACGGGTCGACGGCATCGGCCTGAGCAGCCGTTCATCTGCCAGCCAGCCACTGGGCGTGGATCCCGCTAGTCTTTGCACGCCGCTTCCCACCGTATAGTCCCCATGACCGACCCTCTACATACACCGCACGATCGTGCGGCGATTCCGCTTGCCCCGTCGCTGGACCCATCGCTGATCGACGCCCACATGCCGACGCGTCTGCCGTTGCTTGGCACGCGTGTATTGCGCATCGGCGCCCTCGCCATCCTGCTCGGCCTCGTCGTCGGTGGCATCGCCAAAGGACTGACGATGTTGATCGGCCTGATCACGAACCTCGCGTTCCACCAGACCTGGAGCACCGCTTTCGGCCGGCCGACCGGCCATCATCTCGGCGCCTGGGTGATCGTGGTTCCCGCGTTCGGAGGCCTGGTGGTGGGCGCGATGGCCCGCTGGGGCTCGCGTGCCATCCGCGGGCACGGCATTCCCGAGGCCATGGAGCAGGTGCTGACCAACGAGAGCCGCATTCCCGCGCGCATGACCTGGCTGAAGCCACTGTCGTCGGCGGTCGCGATCGGTACCGGTGGGCCGTTCGGTGCCGAGGGACCGATCATCGCCACGGGTGGCGCGCTGGGTTCACTGCTCGGCCAGCGCCTTCCCGTGACGGCCGATGAGCGCAAGACGCTGCTGGCAGCCGGTGCCGCGGCGGGCATGGCGGCGATCTTCAGCGCGCCGGTCTCCGCCGTGTTGTTGAGCATCGAGTTGCTGTTGTTCGAACGCCGCGCGCGCTCGATGCTGCCCGTGGCGCTCGCCGCGGCGACGGGGACCGGCGTGCGATTCGCACTGGAAGGCCCCGGCCCCGTCTTTCCCATGCCTGCGCTCGCCGCGGTCGCGCCGCAGGCATTGATCGTCTACGCGCTGCTGGGCGTGGTGATGGGTGTCGCGGGCGTCTTCATCACGAGACTGGCCTATGCCGTCGAGGACGCCTTCGAGAAGTTGCCCATCCACTGGATGTGGTGGCCAGCCCTGGGTGGCATCGTCGTCGGCGCGGTCGGCTATGTGATGCCCGAAACCCTGGGCGTGGGCTACGAGAACATCACGGCCGTCATCTCGGGCCATCTCGGGCTGATGGCGATGGCGTGGTTGGCCGCCGCCAAGTTGCTCTCATGGTCCGTGGCGTTGGGCAGCGGCACCTCGGGCGGCACGCTGGCGCCGTTATTCACCGTCGGCGGGGCGCTGGGAGGTGTCTGCGGATTGGCACTGGCGGCGTGGCCACCCTTGCACGTGGACCCGAACATGGCCGCGTTGATCGGCATGGCAGCCTTGTTCGCCGGCGCGTCGCGGGCATTGATGACGTCGGCCGTTTTCGTGTTCGAGACCACGATGCAGCCGCACGCCTTGTTGCCCTTGCTCGCCGCCTGTACCACCGCCTACCTGGTATCGGGGCTGATGATGCGTCACACGATCATGACCGAGAAGATCGCGCGGCGCGGCGTGCACGTGCCCACCGATTTCGGGGTGGTGCCGTAACCGTCAGCCGATGGCGGTGAATTGCGTCGCGCCGATCACGCCGATGAAGACGATGGAGAGCATCCAGAAGCGGGCTGGATCGCGCCATACGCAGACGCCGAGGCAGACGATGCCAAGCACGCAGGAGACGATGCCGGCGGCGGTGAGTCCGAGTGCGGCCAGCGAGGGATCGCCACCGCCCGACGCCAGCAGCATGGGCCGGAAGATCGCATACCAGGCGAGAACGAGGCAGGCGCCACCGACGACGCCGAGCAGCCAGTTGGCGGGATGATGCTTCGGCAAGGTGCGAATGCCGAGAAAGATCGCAAGTACGACGACAGCGAAAACGACGAGCAACAAGGCCATGCAGTAACCCCTTTGTCGTGGCTTGCGGTCCCCACCGCGAAAGCCGTTTCCCGAGAATGGCCCATCGGGCGCCCGAGGTCATGCTGCGCCGCGCAAGGAGGGTTTCGTCGGCGTATGCCGCGTTTCGTCGGAATCGACGCCAGCCGGCGCGAACGCCGTCGTATGCTCCACGCCAATCCAGGGTGGGAGTAGATGTGATGGCAAGCCTGAAATTCCTCGGACGCATCATCGTGGCGTGGGTGGCGGCACTGTGCGTCCTGCTGGTCGTGTGGTCCGGCCTCGGCTGGAACCGCGGCGAATTTCCGTGGATCTTCACGCTGGCCTGGTTCATCGGCCTGCTCGTGGCGCTCGCTCGCGGTATCACGCACTTGTACCGCGTGCGCGTGATAGCGGGCCGTGTCGACGCAGAAACCGTCTCCAATCGTCAGCGGCGCCGCGTGGAGGTGCCATACCCGGCGGACGAGGCTTTCGCCATCGTCGACGAGGTCATCCGCGAACTGCCCCAGGTGCAGGACGTGAGTGGCACGCGAGGGGGGCTTCAGCTGCGCGCGGTGATTCGTTCGCAGGCGAACGATCCGTCGCGACGCCGCGCCCGTCCGCAGTGGCAGGCCTCGCTCGACCGCCACACCAGGATATCCGCCACGATCACGCCCACCGACGGGTCCAGCAGCGTGATGTTCGTCTGCGAACCGGACAGCGGCGCGTGGACCGACTGGTTCAACCCCGATGGCGGCGCCTCGCTGGAATGCGTGGAGACGCTGGTCCGCGCCACCACCCAGCGCCTGTCGGAACGGCGCAACCGGGAGCGCGCCGACGTGCGCCAGACCGCGATGGAAAAGGAACTGACCGCCGCGCAACTCGGCCTGCTGCAGGCTCAGGTGGAACCGCACTTCCTCTACAACACCCTGGCCAGCGCACAGGAGCTGGTCCGCACCGACCCCGCGCGCGCCGACCGCATGCTCGGTCACCTCATCGAGTACCTGCGCCGCTCACTGCCGAGAACGGACGGATCGCTGTCCACCCTGGGCGAAGAGCTGGAACGCTCGACCGCGTGGCTGGAGATCATGCGCCTGCGCATGGGCGAACGGCTGGCCGTGCACACGGATGTGCCGACGGAGGCCTTGAAGGTACCGATGCCCTCGATGATGTTGCAGACCCTGGTCGAGAACGCGATCAAGCACGGGCTTGAACCGAAGCCGGGCGGTGGTGGCATCTGGATTCGCGCCGGCGTGGATGGGTCGGGACTCTCGCTCACCGTGGCCGACGATGGCATGGGTTTCCGCAGCGATGGCGCGGGTACCGGCATCGGCCTGAAGAACCTGCGCGAGCGCCTTCGCCTGATGTACGGCAGCGCGGCGACGTTCTCCATCGGCAACAACTTTCCCAGCGGTGTCGCCGCGACCATCACGCTGCCGGTGACGGGAGTGGTCGAACATGCCTAGTTGCATCGTCGCCGAAGACGAAAAGCTGCTCGCCGCCGCCTTGCAGCGCGAGTTGGCCGTCGCCTGGCCTGATCTGGAGGTGCTGGAAGTCGCCGAGGACGGCGGTGCCGCGCTGGAAGCCATCGCCACGCACCGTCCGCAGATCGCCTTCCTGGATATCCGCATGCCCGGGCTCACGGGTATGGAAGTGGCCGCCGCGGCCGCCGACGTGAGCCCCGAGACCCTGGTCGTCTTCATCACCGCCTATGACCAGTACGCCGTCGACGCCTTCGAACGAGGGGCCGTGGACTACCTGTTGAAGCCGGTCACGTCCGACCGGCTCGCGCAGACGGTGGCGCGCTTGCGCGGTCGCCTCGCCGACGCGGCGCGGCATGTGGGGCGCGCGGCGCGGTTGGCACGCGACCTCGGTACCCATTTCGACCGGCCGCCCGACGAGCCGTTGACGTGGCTCACCGCCAGCACCGGCCGCGCGACCCGGCTGATCCTCGTGGAGGACGTGATCTATCTGCGCGCGGACAACAAGTACACGCTGGTGGCGACCGCCGAAGGCGATGCCTTGCTGACGAGGCCGATCCGCGACCTGCTCCGCCAACTGGACCCGAAGATATTCCGGCAGATCCATCGCTCGACCATCGTCAACCTGCGCCAGGTCGCTTCCGTGGAACGTGACGACAGCGGCAAAGGTTGCCTCCGGCTACGCGGCCGTCCCGAGACCCTGAGCGTGAGCCAGCCGTTCATGGCCATCTTCCGCGCCATGTGATGAAGGAGACACCCATGCGCCTCTTCCTTGCCATCGTCTATTGCTTCATGAGTCTCGCCGGCTGCACCGATGCGCAGAACCGGACGATCGTCGCCAGTTCGCAGGAAAACGGTGTCGTCACCCTGGATAGCCGCACCGAGGTGCGGATGGGCAGGGCGCGCTTCGCCTGCCAGGCGAGCAGCGCGGGGCGCTGCTATTACACCGTGTTCAATGGCCCAGCCGAGGTGAAGGCTTTCTCGCTGGCGGTATCCGAGGAGCGGTTGGTGGACAGGCTGCCTGCCGGCTTCTCGCAATGCGTGACCACCACGGCGGAGAAGGTCTCCGCCGGGTGCAAGGCCATCTGATCCGGTCTTACGGCGTGGTTCGCGGCACCACGGTGAACGTGATTTTCGACGGGTGGGCGGCATCGTGGTGCACGGCGTTGTGCGCGATCACGCCCTTGGCCTCGTCGTAGTTGTTGCCGCCGGTGTTGAGGTTGCGGTCGAAGCGCGGGAAGTTGCTGCTCGATACCGCGACGCGCAGCTTGTGCCCGGGGAAGAAGAAGTTGCTCGTGTCGATGGGCTGGAAGGTGACCTTGTAGACCTCGCCATCCTTCATCCACACCGGCGGCTTGTCGTATCCCTCGCGGTAGCGCATGCGCTGGATGTTCTCGGTGAGGTTGAACGCGCGGCCATCCGGATAGACGTCCATCACCTTGAAGGTGAAGTCGGTGTCCTTCGCGTCGGACGACACGTACAGCGTGACCGTGATTGGCCCGCTCACTTCGGTGCCTTCCTTGAAGGGCTCCGAATCGTAGACGAGGATGTCGTTGCGCGTGAGCTGCGGGTTCTGGTCGAACGAGCCGAACTTCACCGCCGTGCCCTGGCAGCAACCGCCGCCGCCGAGCGTGGTGACCGGGTTGGCCGGATCGTAGAGGAACTGGTCGGGATGATCCGTACCGCCCGCCGCGTCGACCAGCTTGCCGTCGCCGTACAGCGTGTTGGCCTTTCCACCGCTGGTGAGGAAGAGGTCGCGCGTGGTCGCTCCGGCGGGTGGCCACGTGGGCGAGTCGCGCCACTTGTTCTCGCCCATCACGTAGTACATGACCTTGGGTTGTTTGTCGACGGCGGGGCTGTCCACGCCCTTGAGGAACTTGTCGAACCACCCGAACACCAGGCCTTCGTAGTCGAAACGTGCATCACCCACGTCGAGGTCGCCGATCACCGTATGTTCCGTGGCACGTGTATAGGCGCAGTGCAGCACCGGGGCGATGATCGCGTACTGCTGGTCGGCGATGGGTTTGGGTGCCGTGGCGCGAACGTGGTTGTAGGCGGCGAGGTTGGGCGACACCGACACGTCGAACCAGCTCATGAACCACAGGCCCGGCTTGTTGATCTTCATGTCGTCGTGCCACAAGCCGCCCTTGTACCAGGCGGGGCTGTTGGGCGTGCGGGCGATCATGTTGCCGCCCGTCGGCACGTCCATGGCGTCGGCGAAGATGCCCTTGGGACCGTCGATGGACTTCATGATGTCCTTCTCGGGAAGTACCCAGAACGCCTTGTCCCAGTTGGGCTCCGGCGGCTGAGAATCGAGATCGAACATCTTCGAGGCGCGGATGAGGTCGGCCTGCGACAGGTTCGCGGGGAACATCGGGCGCACCTGGTTCTGTTCCTTGTAGAGCCAGTCGATGAAAAGCATTTGCACGGCACCGCCGCGGTACCAGTTGCCCTGCTCGTAGTAGGGGCCGACGCGGCCCACGCCGGCGCCGAAGCCCTGCACGTTGAACGTGGCCAGCCCCGGCTCGTTCTGCGCGACGACGGCCATCTGCCATTCGGCGGTGGACGAGCAACCCGTGGTGCCCACCTTGCCGTTCGACCAGGGCTGCGACGTCATCCAGCGGATGGCGTCGACGCCGTCGCTGAGCGGTGCGCCGAGGATCTCGTAGTTGCCCTCGGAGAAGTAATGGCCACGCTCGTTCATGTCGACATAGGCGTAACCGCGCTTCACCGCCGCGAGCTGGCGGCTCATGTCGCGCGGCGCGCCGAGCTTCACGTCCCAGAAGTTGAAGTTGTACGGGGTGCGCACGAAGATCGTCGGCACCTTGCCGGACGCGTTCTTCGGCCGGTACACGTCGGCGGCCATGCGCTTGCCGTCGCGCATCTTCACCATCACCTTGCGGTCGATCACGGCGACGGCCTCGAGCTGTTGCTCGATGTCGTTGCGCTTGGCTATGGCCGCCTTCTGCTCCGGCGTCAGCACGGTCTGCTGCGCGGCGACGGGACCGGCCACGAGGGCGAGGCAAACGGAGGCCACGCCGACCGACAACGCGGTCCTGACGTGGTGGAGGGCAGGGCGCATGGGTCGCATCGGCAGACCTGTTTTCAGGGACGGTTCATCGAGTCTGGCAAAATGTCCCTGTCAGGTAAATGCATGACTTCCGGCAGGGGCCACCACCGGACGGGGCTCGCACGGCTCCGACGCATCGATCCAATCGGCGGGCCACGTGATACGGATAAGATGCCCCCGGTATGCCTGGAGGGCGCATGGCTTCGACCGAAACGTTCAAATTCGTACTGATCCTTCTCGTCGCGATCCTCGTGCTGGAGCTGATCGCCCGCCGTCTCCGCCTGCCGTCCGCCGCGGCCTTGCTCGCCGGCGGCATCGGGATCGCGTTCCTGCCCGGCATTCCGGAGGTGAGCTTCGACCCCGAGCTGGTGCTGACGATTTTCCTTCCCCCGCTTCTCATGGACGGCGCGTTCTATACGGTGTGGTCGGAGTTCCGCAAATACCTCGGCGGGATCCTCTGGCTGGCGATCGGAGCCGTGGTGTTCACCACGCTCGCCGTGGGTGTCACCGTCCATTGGGTGCTGCCGTCCTTGCCGTGGGCCGCGTGTTTCGCGCTCGGTGCCGTGGTGTCGCCGCCGGACGCCGTGGCGGCGAAGGCGGTGTTGGGCAAGGTGCGCCTGCCGCGCCGGTTGATGGTTCTCCTGGAGGGGGAAAGCCTGCTCAACGATGCGACGGGTCTCGTGTTGTTCCGTTTCGCGACGGCGGCCGCGCTCACCGGCGCATTCAGTACTTCCGACGCCGTGCTCAGTTTCGGTGTCCTCGCGCTGGGCGGCATCGTCGTGGGCGTCGTGCTGGGCTTTGCCCTGGTCTTCGTGCTGCGCCGGATCGACCACATCTTCCTCGCCATCACGGCCGCATGCCTGTCGCCCTGGGCCGCTTACATCGGCGGCGAATCCTTGCACGTGTCCGGTGTGATGTCGGTGGTCAGCTGCGGCATCATTTTCGGCTGGTACCAGCACGATGTCTTTTCGGCGCGGGTGCGGGTCAACAGCTTCGCCTTCTGGGAAGTCATGATCTTCCTGCTCGAAGCCCTCGTCTTCATCCTGATCGGCTTCTCGCTACGCGGTGTCGTGGAGCGCATGGGTGGCGTGGGCGAGGCGTTGTCGACGCTGGGCATGCCGATCCTGGCGGTACTCGCGGCGGTGATCCTGTCGCGCTTCGTCTGGATCTACGTGACCGAATATCTGCGTGTGCCGCTGGCGCGCATCGTTGGGCGCAACCCCGTACCCGCTTCGGCGAAGGCGTCGTTCCTTCTCAGCTGGGCGGGCATGCGTGGCGTGGTGACGCTGGCGATCGCCTTGTCGCTGCCGGAAGCCATGCCAGGACGCGACCTGACCATCGCGGCGGCGTTCGCCGTGATCCTGGTCACGGTGGTGGTGCAGGGCGGTACTATCGCGCCGGTCATTCGCTGGCTCAGGCTCGACGCTGGTGAGCGGCCGGAAAGCACGCACCTGAGCGAAGCTCAGGCGTCGGTCTTCATCGATAACGCGCAGCTGGCGGCGGTGAAAGCACATGCCTATGACGACGAAGGCCGTTTGATCCACCCTCGCCTGCTGGAGCAATACACCTATCGGTTAACGGTCGCCGAGCGCTACAGCAAGGCGCCGCACGCAAACGAAGGAGGCCGTGCCGCGCATTACGACGTGGTCCTGGCAGCCATCGCCGCGGGGCGCGCGGAACTGTTGCGGCTGCATCGCTCCGGACAGATCCACGACGAACTGCTGCACTACATGGAGCGGGATCTCGACTTGCAGCAGATCGAAGCGGAGAACGACAGGCAGAGCCCGGCCTGAGATCAGGGGGACTTCGCGGACGGCGCGGCTTTCGATGTCGGTGGAGCGAACGGCGGCACTTCGAAATCAGGAACCGGAAGGCTGACTGCAACCGGCAGGCCCGTCGTCTCGCCCGTGGCGAGGAACCGGTACACGGCCTGCTTCGCGGCCGGGTCGTCGCGCAACTGGTAGAACGCACCGTCGTGCGAGCCACGGTGCACCAGGATGGCGTGCCCCTTCGGAAACCAGGCAATAGGCCCAGCGTGTTCTCGACCGGCGTGGAGGTATCCCAGTCTCCGTGAACGAAGACCACGGGTATGTCGGTCAGCGTGGGTTTGCGCACGTCGTCGCCCATGTCTTCCGTGGGCCATTCGTCGGCCGAAGCGATGTTCCCTTCGAAGTTCCATGTTCCCAGCAGGGGCAGGGCGGGGTCCGTGTGCAAGAGGAAGTCCCGTTCGGCGGTCACGCCCAGGCTGCTGTCCGCGAGCGGTCCGATCAGGATCCTCGGGTCGGGCTTGCGGTCCTTCGCGACCTCCCGAGCCCAGCCATCGTAATGGCCGTGGTAGAGGGAGAGGATGAAGGCTGGCCATTCCGCGCTCTCCTGCGTGTGCGACAGGAGCGCCTGCTGGAGATCCTCCGCGCCGAGCACGATGCGCCGGCTCGTGCCGTTGTCTTCCTTGAAAGTGACCGTGATCGGGCCAGCGGCGAAGCGCTCGTGCAGTGCCCGGACGGCCGCCATGAGGCCACCCGGCGGGAGGTAGGGCGCGAGCGGCGGCGCGCGGTCGGCGTCATAGGCGATGCGTTGCAGCGCGGCGAAAACGTGCGAAGGCATGTCGTATCCGTTATTCAACGGTTCCACGCTGGAGATCACCGCGCGGCTGACGGTACCTGGATACAGCCGCATCACCGCCAGCGACCATTGCGAGCCGAAGCTCCCGCCGAACAGGCTGATTTTTTCATAGCCGAGTGCACGGCGCAGGTCGTCGACGTCGGCGGCGAATGCCCCGATGTCGTAGCCGGAGAGGTCCTTGCCGGGATAGGCGGCGATGGCGGCCCTGGCATCGGCCCGCATGGCGGCGACATCGGCGCGCACGGAGGCGGGGCGGTCGTCGGCAAGGGGCTTCGATGGAATCGTCAGCATGTCGCCACGGGTGGTGTAACCGCGTTGCTCCACGATCACCAGGTCGCCCACCTGGCCGAAGGCCAGCCATGAGCGCAGCCGCGCCTTGGCCGATGCACCGGTCTCGGTAAAGGCGCCGAGAACGGTCAGCCCCGGGCCGCCGGGGAGCCAGAAGACGGGAGGGGTTCCGGGACGTGTCGACGCCGGTCCCTTGATACGGGCGAAGCCGACGCCGATGAGCCGGCTACCTGGCTTGTGCCGGTTTTCCGGTACATGGAGGGTGCCGATCTCGTACTCGACAGGCTGTCCCTTTTCGTCATGCGTGGTGTGCCGCTCCACGACGATATCGCCCGCCTTGTATTGCGCGAACGCGGACGTGGGCAGGAACAGGAAGAGCGCGACATGGAACCCGGATACCTTCCACAACGAACGCATGCATCGGTCCTTAAAAAAAACGCCGCCGTTGTGCACGGCGGCGAGGGGAGTTTGCAATGAGGGGCCCTCCCTGGCCCGGTTATTGTTGTGATGCGCAGTCGTTCTCCAGATCAGAAGTCGTAGCTTGCGGTCAGGCGCGCATAGCGGGGCGTCTGGTAATACAGGCCGGCGCCGTAGGTATTCGAAACCGTGAAGCGGTCGTCCTCGTAGACGTAGTCGTTGAGGAGCGGCTTGCGTTCGTTGGTGACGTTGAACACCTGCAGGCCGAAGGCCAGCTTGTGGTCGGCGAACGCCGGGCGGTATTCGACCGACAGATCCAATTGCTTGAACCACGGCATGCGCTGCTCGCCCGGCGCGTACAGCTTGCCGGCGCAGGAGTGGTATGACGAGCCATAGCTGATCGGGTCGTCGTCGTTCGGGCCGAAGAAGCCAAGGCAGGATTTCGGCGCACCGGAGGTGAGGCGCATCGAACCGGAAAGCAGCCATTCCGGGGTCACCTGATAGGAACCGTAAGCCTTGAACTGGTGCTTGCGGTCGTTGGCCAGCAGCCCATTGCTATGCACCATCAGCGCGGCGGCGTCCCAATCCTGCGTCTTCGAGATATCGTTCTGGCCGATGTCCGACTTCACCTGGCCTTCCGTGTTGCCATAGCTCTTGGAGAAGGTGTAATCGAAGCGGCCGAACCATTTACCATCAAACGGATGTTCCAGGTACAGGTCGAGCGAGTAGTACTTGCGCTTGGCGCCAGTGGTGAAGCCCCAGTCGTCCTTGGACATCTTCACCTCGGTGCGGCCGCTGCCATCGACGTTGGCGAGGCTGAACTCGTTCGAGCGGCCCGGATTGAAGATCACGCAACCCGGAATGGTGACGCTGTCCGGATCGACACCGGTCGCCGCCAGTTTGTCGGCGATGCGTGCCGTGTCGCACACATCGTCGATGGCGGCGCGCAACTTGCGCACCATGACCTTGGCGCCCGTGACCCATTCGGGCCCCAGTGTCTTGTCGAAGCCGAGGATGGCTTCGTCCTGGTACTGCGACTTCAGGTCGGTCGCGGTGATCGACTTCGGATCGTTCGGCTGACCGTATTCGCCATTCGACGACACCGGACCAGGACCGATCGGGCTCAGGCCTGTCGGCTCGCCGTTCGGATCGACACCTGTATAGGTGAAGTACTCGTTGGTGAAGGTGGATGACGAGGCGCCGCGGATGGCGACGCTATTGGGCAGCGCGAGATAGTAACGGCCGAGGTTGCCGTAGATCTTCAGCGAGGAATCACCGAAGACATCCCATGAAGCACCGAATCGAGGTGCCCACTGGTTGCCACTGTTGACATAGGTGCGGCCGCGGTCGTTGTAGTTCTTGAACCGGTCGTTGCGGACACCGATGGTGAACAGGAACTTGTCCGTGATCTGCCACTTGTCTTCGAGGTAGTAGGCTTTCTGATCCACCTCCATGCTCGTGGTCGTGCTGAAGATCGTGCGGCGGGTGTAGTAGCCTTCACCGCCGGTCGGGCCCACGCCTAGTCCCGGGACCAGTGGTACGGTCGGATCGGTCACGCGACCATAGGTCCAGAAATAGCCCGGCCCCGTGGTCGTGACACCTTCGTCTTGAGCGGTGTACTTCATGTTGTCGATACCGCCTGTCACGCGGTGATCACCGACCTGCCATTCCAGGTCAGCCCGGAGGCCATGGGTCTTGCTGTTCGCGCCCGGAGCGAACTTTTGCGTGGTGGCGGTGGTGTTGGTGAACGACTGCCCACCGGTGATGGAAGGGTCCTGCAGATCGGGGCGGCTGATGAAGGGGAGGCCCAGGTCGCCCGGATTACGCTGAACGTCTGTCGTCTTGCTCTTGCCGTAAGTGGCCGAGAACGTCAGGGCGTCGGTGATGTAGCTGGTGTACTTGGCGATGCCGTAGGTCGATGATGTCTTCGTGCTGTCGGGGTAGCGTCCCTGGAAGCCGAGGTGCTCACGTGTGTCGTAGTCGAAGGTGGAGTACTTGCCGCTACGCTCGTCAGCCGAGTTGATGCCGGTCAGTTCGAGGATGTTGCTGTCGTTGATGTTCCAGTCCAGCTTCGCGTAGTACTTCGGCAAATCCCACTTGTAATGGTTGGTCGCGTTGGGCGAGGTGGTGAACGCATTGGTGGTGGTGCCTTCGGTCTTTTCCGTTTCCGCGGCGACGAACAGGTACAGCTTGTCCTTGATCAGCGGACCGCCGGCATACGCGCTGACCGTGCGCGTCCATTGGTTATCGCCCGACCGGTTGCGGTAGAGCTGGCCGGCGAGCGAAGGATCGGAATACTCGTAGCCCGCAGGCAGGTTGGCGTTGGCGAAATACTGGTTGCCCAGCTGCGAACGCGCGAACTTCGGCTCCCACAGGATCTGCGCGCCGAAGTGCCATTCGTTCGTGCCGCGCTTGCCCACCTGGCTGATCACGCCGCCCTGCGAGCGGCCGTACATGGCGCTGTAACCGCCTGTGTAGATTTCCTGCTGATCGATGGCGCCGTACGGCAGGCCTACGCCACCGAGATTGCGCAGAGGGTCGGCCGTGTTGTAGCCATTGATGTAGTACGCATTCTCCGAGACACCGGAGCCGCCGAACGAGACGGTGCGCCCGAAGAAGCCCGCGCCTGGATTCACGCCCGGGGCGAGCAGGGCGATCGCTTCGGCATTGCGGCCGAGCGGCAGGCGGGCGAGTTGCTCGGAGGTGATGACCGTGCGCGAGTCGACTGCGGATACATCGATAGGAGGTAGCGCGTTCGCGGTCACGGTGACAGATTCCAGCGCCTGGGCGCTGGTGGCTGGGGCACCCGTGAAGGAGACCTCCGAACCTGCACCGACCGTCAGGCCAACGTTCTTGCGGGAATCGACCACCTGGCCGTTCTGCATCACGTTGACCGTGTAGCTGCCCAGTGGAAGGTTACCGATACGGTACCGGCCGTCGGTGCCGACCGTGACCTCTCGGGTCACACCCGTCGTACCGGATACCTGGACCGTGCTGCCGGGACTGGCCTGGCCGAAGATCGCACCCGTGGTGGCCTGGGCAAGCACGGTACCCGTGCCGCCGAGGCCGACCGCAAGGGCCAGGGCCAGTGCGGAACGACGCAGGACTTGCGCCTGCCGTGTGTCACGTGAATTCATTTACAGCTCTCCCCAGAGTTGGCCCCCCAACGGGCCAGAAGTAGCGCATCGGCGATTGCCGAAGGTCTCACCCGGAAAGCATTTCCTTTCGCTGATTCGAAACTCTTTCCGAATGGTGCGAAACGCTGGAATACGTACAAACCGCCGGGCTTGAAATCCCCGCAGCGCCCCGAACATAAAACTATCGTTCAGAAGTCGTCAATACTTACGATGTGAATAGTCGTACGCAATTGCGGAAGTAGCGATATGAACGATCTAAATACCTGAAACTAAGAGATAATTCACGTAAGTTTCACGTCGCAAGTTACTGCTTTCATTCAGCGCGCCTATCGCAAGTAATTGTCTTTCCGGACGGCATGCCTGGCACTCCGGGTGGAAATCAGCTTCCCGTCTTGCTATTAGGCGCATCGACTGGCTTGGATTGCGGGGAGTCTTTCTGGCGGAGAAAGATAGACAGCACGACGAGGGAGAACACGGCGAGGAATTCGCTTTGCCAGTTCTGGAACGATTCGAACCAGAACGACGGATCGGCGATATAGGAAGCCAGCCCTTCGGGGGCCTGGTGGTGTGCCACCGCTTCGGCGATGGACTTTCGCCAACTGCCGAACAGGTGGCCGGTGAAACTCAGGACGAACAAGCACAGGAAGGCAATGGAAAGTGAATTGGCGTAAAGCCAGCGGATGACGCCGCCGCGGCGCCAGGCCCGGGGCTGCAAGTGTTCGGGAGTCGGCTCGCCTTGCTCTTCCTGCTCATCCATGGGGCGTGATTCGGCAGACCCTTTCTGGCGCAGCCATACGGTCAGCAGCACGTACAAGCCCATTTGAAGGAACTCGGATTCCCAGTTCTCGCAGGTGGCCGACCAGAAGTCTCCGCTGATCAGATACGCACCCAGGCCGATACCGGGAAGACCATGCTCGCCGAGTTCCTGGTTATGTGCCGCATGGCCCGTGATGGCTTGGGCCGTCCATGCCGCCAGCATCATCAGGGCGACGACGATGCTCAACCCGTTGCGTTTGAAGAACGAATCCTTCATGGCCATGCTCCGGAGAAATGACCGAAGCATTCGGCGGGCGATGTGAAGAAGGGGTAGCCGGCGCGGCTGGCCGACCGATTGGACGGCTAAATGAAGACTGAACGACTCCTCTTGAAACGGCCCATGGCGGCCTTAGTTACGGCTCGCTGGCCGCTTCGGGACCAGCCTGTCCACTCCGGTTGGAATGGACCAGAGAACCCATCCATGTTGCTTATGCAGAGGATATGGCTATGCGTACTCTTCTCGATTATTCCCCGCTCATGCGCTCGAGCATCGGCTTCGATCGCGTGTTTGAACTGCTTGAATCCGCTTCCCGCTCGCAGCAGGGAGACAACTATCCGCCGTTCGATTCCGTCAAGCTCGATGAGGATTCCTATCGCATCACCATGGCGGTGGCTGGCTTCACGGAAGATGAGCTGAATATCTCGACCCAGTCGAACATGTTGATCGTCAGCGGCGAGCATAAGGCCGAGCCGGAAGGTGAATACCTGCATCGCGGTATCGCCACCCGGGCCTTCAACCGGCGTTTCGAACTGGCGGAGCATGTGCACGTGACGGGCGCCCGCCTGGCCAACGGCCTGCTCTCGATCGATCTCAAGCGCGAGATTCCCGAGGCCATGAAGCCTCGCCGGATCGAGATCAATCGCGGTACGGAAACCGTTCGTCAGTTGCATAACGAAGCCGCCTGATATCACCGCCGGTATCGCCCGGCGCCAACCACCCCAAAAGACGGAACCCGCGGCAGGGAGGCCGCGGGTTTTTCTTCGTCCACATATTTGAGATTCGCCCGGCGTACCGTCCGGCTCATGACGACGGTCCAGTGGATCCAGATGGGTGAGCGGCAGTATGCAGTCCTGAGTGGCACGGACCGTCCGTTCGCGCGTGTGTATCCGAAGGAGGGCCGGTGGGTGGTGCAGTTTCGCTATGGGCCCCGTCGCGGCTGCGACACGCCGGTTCGTGGCGTGGGCCTGATGAAGCGCATGGTGACGCGATGGGCGGAAGCCAACGTCGAGCGATTGCGGGGAATGGTTCCGCCCAAGGCGAAGCCGTTCGATCCGCCTGACAGGCTGGAGCGCTATTTCTACGATGCGGTATGGCCGGGGTATGTACCGGCCTCGCGTGTGGGTCGGACGATACGGGTCCCAGCGTGGCGGACGGATCGGCTGGTGTAGAAGGCCTTGTTCGTCACGCTGCTATGGAACCTTCCGTAGCGGGCTAGGTCGAAGCGATATCGACTGGGGGAGCCAAAGGAAGGCAGGGCGTGAAGGTAGAAGAGTTGGATCCCGGCGGTATACGCGAACCTGCGCTCCGAGTCGCGGCGATGGTCGCGGCGATCGGTCTCCATCTTGGCTTGTTGATGTTTTTGCTTCGCCCTGGAGTAGATGGACTGGGTAGGTCGTCGGTAGTGGAAAGCGACACGGCCGTTCTCCACCTCCGATTCGTACCTCCGCCGGTACCACATCCCATGCATGCCATTAGGTCGAAGCACTTCGTGGTTAAGCGGCTGGCTGGAGGCCCACCTGCCGTGGTACCTGTGCCTTCCCAGAAAATCCACCACGAGCCAGCGCCGGGTTCTGACGAGCCAGCCGTTGGCGCGGACACCACGAATGCATCCGCAGTCCCCAGTTCGCCCTCATCCGTGACGGCGACCACCGGCAACGAGGCAACCTCCGGTGATGGAGGATTCCAAGAGCGACTGAGGAACGCACAAAGTTCGACCCGTATCCGTGGAGTGCCCGGATCTGATATACGCGTTGCGCCCGGCATTCGGCTGATCGATCCGATGAATCAAGGCGTCGGTGCGTTGATGCGAAACGCGCAACGGCTTTTCGGGGTTGCCAATCGGCATTGCATCGATGTCGAGATCTGGCGGAGTCTCAGTCCTGAAGAGCGGATCGTCCGGCACATCTCATCCAGTGACGTGGCGAAGATCGACGAAGAATACAAGTGCGACAAACCACCAGGGCTGAGCTTCTGATCGTTTGTCGCTCTGCGTCCTGTGGCCCTTGGCGAACACGAAGAGCGCCGGGGCGCTCGTCGCAAAAGGAGGCAAGGTGATTACCAGGGTTCGGCACCGTCGGAGTTGAAGAACCCGCCGGTCGGGCCGTCGTCCGGGAGCAGCGCGAGGCGGATGGCCTCGGCGGCGCCCTCGGGAATCGTCTGGTGGCCACTATGACCGTTCAGATCGGTGGCCGTGTAGCCGGGGTCAGCGGCATTCACCTTGATTCCATGATCCTTCAACTCTGCCGCGAGAAGCACGGTGAACATGTTCAGGGCGGCCTTCGAGCCGTTGTAGCCCAGCAATTTCACCGCGGCGTAATCCCAGTCCGGGTCGTTGTTGAAGGTGATCGAGCCCAAGCCGCTCGAGACGTTGACGATGCGGCCGGAAGTGGACTTCTTCAGCAGCGGCAACAAGGCTTGCGTGACGGCGACGGTACCGAAGAAGTTCGTTTCGAAAATCTGGCGCACCACATGCAGATCGACCGTTCCGGGAAGGCCATCGTTCTGCAGCGCGATGGCCGCATTGTTCACCAGGACGTCGAGACGGCCTTCGTGGGCCCCGATGTCGGCAGCCGCGGCCGCAAGTGACCCGGGATCTGTGAGATCGATGGCCACGACGCGGACATCGACACCCTCGGCCTGAAGTGTCTTCGCCGCTTCCCGGCCGCGCGTTTCGTCGCGGGCGCCGAGCAGAACGCGGTGGCCTGCCTTGCCGAGCTGGCGGGCGACTTCGAGGCCTATGCCCTTGTTGGCACCGGTGACGAGGGAGATGCGGCGATCAGAGTTACTCATGGCGTTTTTCCTGGTGGAGTAGTGGTGGTTGGCGCTATGAGTTAATTTATGAATCATCCTTCGGTTTTTACATTCGCATATGACCGTCGTGCCTTCCGATTCCCTGAAGCCCCGTAAATCGCCACGCCAGGCCCGTTCGACGGTGACCGTGGCGGCCATTTTCGAGGCGACGTTTCAGGTTTTGCTCTCCGAGGGCATCGCCCGGCTCACGACAACGCGCGTGGCGCAGAGGGCCGGGGTCTCCGTGGGCACGATGTACCAGTACTTCCCGCACAAGCAGGCCTTGCTGTATGCGGTGCTCGACCAGTACCTGGGAGACGTGGTGATCGCCATCGAGGCGGCGTGCGAGCAGTACGAGGGAGCATCCCTGCGAGAGATGTCGGACGGCCTGTGCCGTGCGTACCTCGACGCGAAGCTGCGCCATCTCCCCGGATCGCGCGCGCTATATGTGGTCGCTGCCGAACTGGATACCGCCGATCTGGTCGCCGACGTGGTCCGCAGGACCGATCAGGCTATTACGCGCGTATTGATGACCGCATCGGACGCCGTGTTCGGCGACGTCGAGACAGTGACGTTCGCATTGCGTTCGATGCTTGTCGGCACGGTGCAGGCCGTGCTGGAGAAAGATGGTTCGCCCGAGTCCCTCGCGATACTGCGAGCGCAATTGCCCGTGATGTCACGTGCTTATTTGTTGGAAGCGTCGCGGAGCAGGCCGAACGCCAGGGGCGAGCCGGCCGTCTAGCGTTTTACCCGGCGGTCAATGGCTGTCCCGCGGAAGCCCCATCGTCTGTGCGATCTGCTGATATTTCTCCGCACCTTCGAGAATGGCGCCGGTTTCCATCTGCCCGACGACGGCGCGTTGAATCTCCTGCCATGGCGTTTGCGAGGCCAGGTAGCGGTAGCCGCCCGACTCGGCCAGTGCGCGGCGACGTTCGGCCAGTTCCTCGTCGCTGATCAGCACGTTGGCCGTGCCCTTGGCGAGATCGATGCGGACGCGGTCGCCGGTCCGGATCAATGCCAGTCCGCCCATCACCGCGGCCTCGGGGCTGGCGTTGAGAATGGAGGGCGATCCCGAGGTGCCCGACTGGCGTCCGTCGCCGATGCACGGTAGCGCGTGAACGCCTTCGCGGATGAGGTACGCGGGCGGCCGCATGTTCACCACTTCCGCGGAGCCTGGATAACCCACGGGGCCCGCGCCGCGCATGAAGAGTAATGTGTCGGTGGTGATGCCGAGGTCGGGGTCGTCGATGCGATGGTGATAATCCTCCGGGCCATCGAAGACGACGGCCGGGCCTTCGAAGGCGTCGGGATCTTCCGGGCGGCTGAGGTAGCGCGCGCGAAACTCCGGGCTGATGACGCTGGTCTTCATGATGGCGCTATCGAACAGGTTGCCACGCAATACGATGAAACCCGCGTCTTCCTTCAGCGGATTGGCGAACGGGCGAATCACGCGTTCGTCCTCGATGGTCGCGCCGCGGCAGTTCTCGCCGATGGACTTGCCGTTGGCCGTCATCGCGTTTTCATGGATCAGGCCCTGCCTTAGCAGTTCGCCCACCACCGCCGGTACGCCGCCGGCGTGATAGAAATCTTCGCCGAGGTACTCTCCCGCCGGTTGCAGGTTGACCATCAGCGGCACCTTGTGGCCGTGCGTCTGCCAGTCGTCGATGCTGAGTTCCACGCCCATATGACGCGCGATGGCCGCGAGGTGGATGGGGGCGTTGGTCGATCCGCCGATCGCCGAGTTGACGACGATGGCGTTGAGGAATGCTTCGCGAGTGAGGATGTCGGAAGGCTTGAGGTCTTCGGCGACCATTTCCACGATGCGCTTGCCGGTGAAGTAGGCGACTTCCTGCCGGTCGCGGTAAGGTGCGGGGATCGCCGCGGCACCCGGCAACTGCATGCCGAGGGCTTCGGCCAGGCTGTTCATCGTCGTCGCCGTTCCCATCGTGTTGCAGTAGCCGGTCGATGGTGCCGACGAGGCGACGAGCTTGATGAAACCTTCTTCGTCGATGGCGCCCGTGGCCAACAGTTCACGCGCCTTCCAGACGATCGTTCCCGAACCCGTACGCTCGCCCTTGTGCCAACCATTGAGCATGGGGCCGACCGATAGCGCGATCGCGGGGATGTTCACCGTGGCGGCCGCCATCAGGCATGCCGGCGTGGTCTTGTCGCAACCGATGGTCAACACCACGCCATCGATAGGGTAGCCATGCAGCACCTCGACCAGAGAGAGGTAGGCGAGGTTGCGATCGAGACCGGCAGTGGGCCGCTTTCCGGTTTCCTGGATCGGATGCACTGGAAATTCCAGCGCGATGCCGCCCGCTTCACGAATACCCTCGCGCACGCGTTCGGCCAGCACGACGTGGTGGCGGTTGCACGGGGAAAGGTCGCTGCCCGTCTGCGCGATGCCTATGATTGGCTTGCCCGAACGCAATTCTTCGAGCGACAGGCCGAAGTTGAGATACCGCTCCAGGTACAGCGCGGTCATGTCGATGTTCTCGGGATTGTCGAACCAGGCGCGCGAACGGAGCGGGGAGGCGGTCTTGATCATGGCGAGCGGAAGGTCTCCGGGGACAGGCAGGGAACGGCTCAGCGTTACGAGATACAGTCGAGCGCCGGTCGTTGACGCGCGATCCATGCGCCGATAGGCTATTACTCAGACAAGATAATCGATGAGAGGCGCGGCGGTAAAGGCGTTTCGGAAAGACGGGCAACTTCCAGCACTCAACCGAAAGGTATCCATAGTGAACGCACGCAACCTGTATACCGGCCTCGCAGCCGTGGGCCTGGCACTTTCGCTCGCGGCCTGTTCCGGCGGGCGCGGCAACGGCGACACCGCCGCTTCGTCATCGGACAACAAGGGCGCCCTGGTCGGCGTCGCCATGCCTACCAAGGTCTCCGAGCGCTGGATCAAGGACGGCAACGCCGTCAAGGAAGATCTGGAGAAGCTCGGCTACAAGGTCGATCTCGAATACGCGGACAACAAGATCCCGCAGCAGGTGCTCCAGGTCAGCAACATGATCACCAAGGGCGCCAAGGTGCTGGTCATCGCATCGATCGACGGCGGTTCGCTCAGCGATCAGCTCGATGCCGCGGCAAAGGCGGGCATCAAGGTGATTTCCTACGATCGTCTGCTCACCGGAAGCAAGAACGTCGATTACTACGTGTCGTTCGACAATTACAAGGTCGGCGTCGACCAGGCCAACAGCCTGCTCACCGGTCTCGGCTTCCTCGACGCGAACGGCAAGAAGACCGACAAGAAGGGCCCGCTGAATGTCGAGCTGTTCGCGGGTAGCCCGGACGACAATAACGCCACGTTCTTCTACAACGGCGCGATGGACACGCTCAAGCCCTACATCGACGACGGTTCCATCGTCATCAAGAGCGGCCAGACCGGCTTCACCCAGGTAGCCACCCTGCAGTGGGATCCGGCGACGGCGAAGGCCCGCATGCAGAACCTCGTCGCCAAGTCCTATTCCGACGGCGCCAACGTCGATGGCGTGCTTTCGCCGTACGACGGCATGTCGATCGGCATCATCTCCGCCTTGCAGGGAGCGGGCTACGGCGGCGCCGCGAAACCGCTGCCGGTCATCACCGGGCAGGATGCGGAAGCGGCGTCGGTGAAGTCGATCATCGCGGGCCAGCAGTACTCCACGATCTACAAGGACACGCGCAAGCTCGCCGACCAGGCGGCCGTGATGGCCAACGACCTGCTGACCGGCAAGAAGCCGGAGACGAACGACGACAAGACCTACAACAACAAGGTCGTGGTGGTTCCGACGTACCTGTTCCAGCCGACCGTGGTCACCAAGGCGAACTACAAGGAAGTGCTCGTCGATAGTGGTTACTACACGCCGGCGCAGCTGCAGTAAGTCGCGCTGGAGTGCACGTGACCGATCATATTCTCGAGATGCGAGGCATCACGAAGACGTTTCCCGGTGTGAAGGCGTTGCAGGATGTTTCGCTCGGCGTGAAGCGTGGCCACGTCCACGCCATTTGCGGCGAGAACGGTGCTGGCAAGTCGACACTCATGAAGGTGCTCAGCGGGGTCTACCCCGCTGGTACCTTCGACGGACAGATCGTTTTCGAAGGCAAGCCGGTGGACTTCAGGAGCATCAACGACTCCGAAGCCGCCGGTATCGTGATCATCCACCAGGAGCTCGCGCTCAGTCCGTACCTCTCCATCGCCGAGAACATCTTCCTCGGCAACGAGCAGCAAACGCGTGGGTGGATCGATTGGAACAAGACCAACCTGGAAGCGGCGAAGCTGCTCGAACGGGTGGGGCTGAAGAACAACCCGGTCACCAGGATCACCGACCTCGGCGTCGGCCAGCAGCAGCTGGTGGAAATCGCGAAGGCGCTGTCCAAGCGGGTGAAGCTGCTCATTCTCGACGAGCCCACCGCGGCGCTGAACGATGCCGACTCGGCGCACTTGCTCGGCTTGATCAAGCAACTCCAGGGCCAGGGCATCACCTCGATCATCATCAGCCACAAGCTCAACGAGATCGAAGCCATCGCCGACGAGGTGACGATCATCCGCGATGGCCGGACGATCGAGACCCTCGACATGCGCGCGGATCATGTATCCGAGGAGCGGATCATCAAGGGCATGGTCGGCCGCGAGCTGGAAAGCCGGTACCCGGAACACACGCCGAATATTGGTGAGGAGTTGCTGCGTATCGAAAACTGGAATGTCTTCCATCCCATCGACGTCACCCGGCAGATCATTCACGACGCCAGCATCCGCGTGCGCGCCGGTGAAATCGTCGGCATCGCGGGTTTGATGGGCGCCGGTCGAACCGAGTTCGCGATGAGCGTGTTCGGCAAGAGCTACGGCGTGAAGATCAGTGGCAAGGTCTTCAAACGCGGAGCCGAGATCGACATGAGCACCGTGCCGAAGGCAATCAGGAACGGCGTGGCTTACGCCACCGAAGATCGCAAGCGCTACGGGTTGAACCTTATCGACGACATCACCCGCAATACATCCGGATCGGCGCTGGGCAAACTGGCCGGCCTGTTCGGTTTCGTCGATGGACATAAGGAAGCGACCGTAGCCGGGGAGTACCTGAAGTCCCTCAAGATCAAGGCGCCCGGCGTGTCTTCCATCACCGGGAAACTCTCGGGCGGTAACCAGCAAAAAGTCGTGCTTTCCAAGTGGATGTACGCCGATCCCGATGTGTTGATCCTGGATGAGCCGACCCGCGGCATCGACGTGGGCGCCAAGTACGAGATCTACGCGATCATCAACCGGCTCGCGGACGAGGGCAAAGGCATCATCATGATTTCGTCGGAACTCCCGGAACTCCTGGGCGTCTGCGATCGTATCTATACCCTCGCCGAGGGACGTATCACGGCGGATATCCCGCGATCGGAAGCGACCGCCGAGATCCTCATGCAGCACATGACCAGAGAACGGGAGCGGGGCGCCAGTGACAACCTCCAATGAATCGACGCCACCGGCCAGCGCCACGACATCCGCGCTGAAGTACCTCGCGGGACAGCTTCGCCAGGTCGGCCTGTTCAGCGCGCTGATCGTGATCGTGCTGTTCTTCCAGTTCGCTACCGGTGGCATCACGCTCCGGCCGATCAACGTGTCGAACCTGGTCATCCAGAACAGCTACATCCTGATCCTGGCGATCGGCATGGTGATGGTGATCATCGCCGGGCATATCGACCTGTCGGTCGGCTCGCTCGTGGCTTTCGTGGGGGCGATGGCCGGCGTCATGATCACGCAGTGGCATATCCCCTGGCCGGCGGCGATCGTGCTTTGCCTGGTCATCGGCGGCGTCGTCGGCGCATGGCAGGGCTTCTGGATCGCCTATTTCAGGATTCCCGCGTTCATCGTCACCTTGGCGGGCATGTTGCTGTTCCGCGGCGCCGCGCAGATCGCGCTGCAGAACCAGCAGATTTCGCCGTTCCCCGAGGCGTTCCGCCGCATGGGTTCCGGTTTCCTTCCGGCTTTCGGCACCAGTGGCTACGAGCCACTCACGCTCATCCTCGGCGGCCTGGCGGCCATCGTGCTGCTCTATGGATCGTTGCGCCAGCGAATGGTGCGGCACACCTATGGCCTGGAGACCGAGCCGCTCTGGTACTTCATCCTCAAGCTGGCGTTCTCGGTCTTCCTGATCGGTTGCATGGCCTTCCTGCTGGCCAGCTACAACGGCACGCCCATCGTGCTGGTGATCCTCGGCGTGCTGATCGTGGCGTATGCGGCGATCATGGCGCGGTCGGTCTTCGGTCGCCATGTCTACGCGATAGGCGGCAACCTGCATGCCGCGGCGCTTTCGGGCGTGAAGACCAAGCGCGTGACCTTCCTGTTGTTCGTGAACATGGGCGTGATCTCCGCGCTTGCCGGCCTGGTGTTCACCGCGCAGCTGAACCTGGCGAGCCCGAGTGCCGGTACGGGCTTCGAGCTCGACGCGATCGCCGCCGTGTTCATCGGTGGGGCCGCCGTGACCGGAGGCATCGGCACCGTCACCGGCGCGATCATCGGTGGCCTCATCATCGGCCTGCTCAACAACGGCATGTCGATCCTTGGCGTCGGCACGGAATACCAGTCGCTGATCAAGGGCCTGGTGCTGTTGGCTGCCGTCGCGTTCGACGTCTACAACAAGCGGCGCGTCGGCGGCCGCTGAGCCCCGCGCGTCACCGGCGGACGATGCGGCTCAGGGTTCCATCGCCTGCCGCGTGTCTTCCAGCGCCAGTTCGACCAGAACGCGCATCGCCTCGCTGGCGGCGGCAGGATCGCGGTCGGCGATGGCGACGAGCACCCGGCGATGATCGGGGATCGGATTGCGGGGCAGGGTGCGCTGGCGTTGCTTGAACTGGGTCGTCCAGTTGACGGCCGCGCAGATGCTCGCATTCAACACGATGAGCGCGTCGTTGCGCGTGGCATGCAGGATCGCGCTATGGAAATCGCGGTCGGCCGTGCGGCCGGCCTCGGTGGCGAGGGTGTGGCGGGTCATGCGGGCAAGGGCGTCACGCATGACCTTCAGGGCGTCGTCGTCGCGCCGTTCCGCGGCCAATGCGGCGGCGGCGGGCTCCACGATGGCGCGAAGTTCGAAAAGGCTGCGGATGAAGCCGATGTCCGGTTGACCCGAGAACGCCCAACCCAGCACCTCGGGATCGAGCAGGTTCCAGCGGCTGCGCGGCAAGACGCGCGTGCCCGCCTTCGGCCGGCTTTCGACCAGACCCTTGGCGGCCAGCGCCTGGATCGCTTCGCGGTAGGCGGTTCGCGAGACGTCCAGTTGCTCGGAGAAAACCACTTCACCGGAAAGCACGTCGCCGGGGCGGTACTCACCGGAGAGGATCGCGGCGCCCAGCTTGTTCGCGATCGCGCCGTACAGGCGTCGACCGGTACTGCGTGCTTCGCGCTCGCGTTCGATCGGTGCCGCTGGCGGCTTCGTCTTGCTCACGTGCTCATCCCTTCCTGATCGCCCACCGCGTGGCATTGCAAAACCAGCATAACCGCCTTAACCTAATTGTCTGAGTAATTATCGTGGCGCAGCACATGTCGAACGATGAAACGACCGGCGAGTTGAACAATGATTTCCGTTCGGTGGACGCGGTAACCGGGCAGCCCTTCGGCCCTGCGTTCACTTCGGATGGAATCCCCCAGGTCAGAACCGCCTGCGCGGCAGCCGAAGCAGCCTTCGAGGTTTATCGTACGACAGATGCAGGCGACCGGGCGGCCTTCCTGGAACGCATCGGTGAGGAAATCCTCGCGCTGGGCGACGAATTGATCGAGACGGCCATGCGCGAAAGCGGCTTGCCGCGCGCGCGTATCGAGGGCGAACGCGGCCGTACGGTGGGCCAACTCAGGTTGTTCGCCGGCGTGCTGCGGCGTGGGGACTGGATGGGGCTGCGCATCGATCCCGTTCCAGCGGGCGACCCGCCGTCGCCTCGTGCCGATTTGCGCCTGCGGCGGATTCCTCTGGGTCCGGTCGCCGTGTTCGGCGCGTCGAATTTCCCCTTGGCGTTTTCCACCGCCGGTGGCGATACGGCATCGGCGCTCGCTGCCGGCTGCCCCGTCGTCGTCAAGGGCCATCCCGCGCATCCGGCCACGGGCGCCCTGGTTGCGAAAGCCATCGACAAGGCGGTAAAGGCGAGCGGACTGCCGTCCGGTGTATTCGCGAACCTCACCGGTCCGGGCATCGAACTGGGAGCGGCCCTGGTTTCCGATCCGGCCATCGCAGCTGTCGGATTCACCGGTTCGCGCGCTGGCGGCTTGGCGCTGGTCAGACTGGCGCAAGCGCGAGAGATTCCCATTCCTGTGTTCGCCGAGATGTCGAGCGTCAATCCGGTGCTGCTCTTGCCGGAGGCGCTGCGCGCACGTGGCGAAGCCATCGGCACGGCCTTCGTCGGTTCGTTGACGATGGGCGCCGGACAATTCTGTACCAACCCCGGACTGCTGCTGGCGATCGAAGGGGAAGGGCTGGATGCCTTCGTGTCGGCCGCCAGCCGCGTGGTATCCGAGGCGCGTCCGCAGACCATGCTGACCGCCGCGATCCACCATGCCTACGAGACATCGGTCGAAGTGCTTCGGAAACACAGTGATGTGACGGCTCTGGCGCAAGGGCCGGCCGCCGAAAGCGCGAGCGCCGGACGTGCGGCATTCTTTTCCACGAGCGGTAAAGCGTTTCTCGCCGACAAGGCGCTCGCGCACGAGGTCTTCGGCGCGTCGTCGCTGCTGGTTCGTTGTGCCGACGAAGCCGAACTTCGTGCCGTCGTCGCGGCCTGCGAAGGGCAGCTGACGATGACACTGCAAATGGACGACGGCGATACAGACCTGGCGGCGCGGCTGGTCCCGCTGCTGGAACGGAAGTGTGGACGCGTCGTCGTCAACGGTTGGCCGACCGGCGTTGAAGTGACCCACGCCATGGTGCATGGCGGGCCGTTCCCGGCGACATCCGACGGGCGTTCCACATCGGTCGGCAGCCTCGCCATCGATCGTTTCCTGCGTCCGGTGTCGTACCAGAATTTTCCGCCGGCCTTGCTGCCTGCCGTCCTGCGCGACGATGCGGGCTTGCCACGGCTCGTCAACGGCATTCCGGCCGCCTGATTCTCCGCCTTCGAAAAGAGAGAGGCTCCATGACTTTGCGTCTCCTGCAACATCGTGCCGCGGACGGCGTGCGCTCGGTGATCGCCGCGCGAGGCGGCAGCGCCGCGTTCGTGCCCGGTGTCGACAGCGTTCGCGCACTCGCCAACAAGGCCATCGCCATGGGTACCGATCTTGCGGGCGCTATCGCCGCATGTGGTGCCGGGGCGCCAGTGGATATCGCCGAGGAACTGGCGGCGGGCCGCCTGCTCGCCCCGATCGATCACCCGGACCCGGCGCATCTGTTCATGACCGGCACGGGACTCACCCATCTGGGTTCCGCGGAAGGGCGGGACAAGATGCATCGTGAGGCGGCCGCCGCCGAGAAGCAGACGGATTCGATGCGGATCTTCCTCGAAGGTGTCGCTGGCGGCAAACCCGCGGAAGGGAAGGTCGGCAGCCAGCCAGAATGGTTCTACAAGGGCAACGGCCACGGGCTGGTCGGACCGGGCGCTCCGCTCACGTCGCCCGCGTTCGCGAAAGATGGTGGAGAGGAGCCCGAGCTCGCAGGCATCTACCTCATCGGCGACGACGGCACGCCTTTCCGTCTCGGCGTGTGCCTTGCGAACGAGTTCAGCGACCACATCACCGAGCGGCACAACTACCTCTGGCTGGCGCACTCGAAGCTACGCCAGGCGGCCCTGGGTGCCGAATTGCTCGTCGGCCCACTTCCTGCTGAAATCGAAGGCAAGAGCCGTATCCATCGCGATGGTACGGTCGTGTGGGAAAAGCCGTTCCTCTCCGGGCAAGAGAACATGTCGCACAGCTTCGCGAATCTCGAGGCACATCATTTCAAGTACGAGCTGTTCCGGCAGCCGGGTGATGTCCACGTCCATTTCTTCGGCACGGCGACGCTGTCGTTTTCCGACGGTGTGGTCACCCAACTCGGCGATATGTTCGAGATAGAAGCCGCGCCGTTCGCCTTGCCGCTGCGCAACGCGCTGGCACAGGCACCCGAGCAGCCCGTCGTGGTCAAGGCGCTTTGACGGTGGCTCCCATCCGTATCGCGGTGGTCGGCCTTGGCAAGATCGCCCGCGACCAGCATCTTCCCGCGATCGCGAGCAACGATGACTTTCAGCTCGCGGCGGTGGTCGACCCTGCCGCATCAGGTGTCGAAGGGGTTCCCCGCTTCGACAGCCTCGATGCGATGTTCCGGGATGGGCCGGCCGTCGATGCGGTCGTCCTCTGCACGCCTCCGCAAGTTCGCTACACGCTGGCCAGGGAAGCGCTGAAGAACAACGTCCACGTCTTCCTCGAGAAACCGCCGGGCGCGACGCTGGCCGAAGTCGCGGCGCTCGCACAGCGCGCGGATGCAAGTGGCCTGACGCTGTTCGCCGGCTGGCATTCCCGATATGCCGCCGGCGTGGAGCCGGCGCGCGCCTGGCTCGCCGGGCGAAAGATCGAGAGCGTTTCCATCAGCTGGCGGGAAGACGTTCGCGTCTGGCATCCCGGGCAAGAGTGGATATGGGAAGCCGGCGGGTTGGGCGTATTCGATCCGGGGATCAATGCGCTATCGATCGCCACGTACATACTTCCCAGGGCGTTCATCCTGCGATCCGCGACCTTGTCGATACCCGCGAACCGCGCGGCGCCGATCGCGGCCGACCTGCAGTTCATCGACGGTGACGGCGTGCCAATGTCGATGGATCTCGACTGGCGCCAGACCGGTCCGCAGAGTTGGGATATCGTGGTGGGGACTGATCAGGGTAGGTTGGCGCTTGCCAAGGGTGGCGCCGTGCTGACCTTGCCTGGACGGGATGTGGGTGGGGAAGATCGGGAGTATGCGGGGATGTATTCGCGCTTTGCTTCGCTGGTCCGTTCGCGTAGTTCCGATGTGGATACGGCGCCGTTGCGGCTGGTGGCTGATGCGTTCTTGCTTGGTCGTCGCGAGTCTACCGAGGCATTTCACTGGAGTTCGTGACGACATGAGCAGATAAGGACGAGTCTGCGTCTGTCAGATCACCACTTTCCAGTCACGCAACTCGGTCAACGCCAGGCGCATCAGCAGGTCGCGCAGCGGTGCGGGGTAGAGCACACACGCGTCGTTGACGACGGTGAAGTTCGAACTCATTCATTCGTATCCCATCTTGAGCGCCTGGGCTTGCTCGGCCAACGCATCGAGGGCTTTGTTGCGCTCAGCATCGAGCCGCTCCTTGTACGCAACCACATCCTGATAGCGGACACGACGGTGGGTTCCGATCTTGTGGAAAGGGATCTCGCCACGCTCCAACAACTGCACGAGAAAGGGCCGCGAGACGTGGAGCACGTCGATCTCGATGGCGACTGCCTCATGTGTAGCGTCATCGACGATCGTCAGGCACTTCAATACGCGCCCTTCGGCGGTGCGATCGAAGACGAAATCGATGGACCAGACCTCGTTTGCGGTCGCGGGCCGAAGCAGCGGCTGCCTATCAGCTGGGGGCACCTTTTTCCGCTTCCGCCGGCGCACCTGCAGGTTCGCCTCCTGGTACAGGCGCTCGACTCGTTTGTAATTGACCATCTGACCGGCCTGGCGGAGCTTCAGGTAGATCATGCCGACGCCGTAGCGTTTATGGCGATTGGCCAGCGCGCAGATCATCTCGCGCAGATCGACGTTGGGGTCGGGCCGCGGTTCGTATCGGTAAGCGCTTGCGTTCATGCCGGCGATCGCCAGCGACCGGCGCTCACTCAGTTCCTGGCCGATCAGATAGCGCACCAGCTCGCGCCGGTCCGGTGCGCTCACCATTTTTTTCGCAGAGCTTCCTTGATGACCTCGTTCTCCAGAAGCTGCTCGGCAAGCAGCTTTTTAAGGCGTCCGTTCTCCGACTCCAGGTCCTTCAGCCGCTTGGCCTCGGGCACGCTCATGCCGCCGAACTTGCTTCGCCACAGGTAGTAAGAGGCTTCACTGAAGCCGTGCTTGCGACATAGGTCCTTGACCGGCATGCCTGCCTCGGCCTCGCGCAGGAAGCCGATGATCTGCTCTTCGGAAAAACGCTTCTTCACGTCCAATCTCCTTCTTGTGGGGGATTGAACTTGAAACCGGGGCGCTACTCAAATTTGGGGGGACGTCGGCGATGGCCCCCCCATTTGTCGGTGTTCGGCCCCGCCAAAGGGCGATATCGTCCATGGCCCGTGTCGCCAACGTTGTGATGTTCCATGGTCGTTGATGCTCAGTTGATTGCAGGTTTCGGTATGTGCTGCGGACGCATGGCTGCATCAGAGCCCTCGGGCGGCTACGGTGCTGCCGCGGTCTCCCCGCCCCATCGGCATGCAGCGATTCATGCGGCCATCAACTGGATGGAGGCAGCGTGATGTGGACGGAGATCGACGAATCAAACGAACTGGATGTCACGTTCCAGTTCTTTGGTTATTGGAATAGTGGTCGCATTGGTGATGCGTTGTCCCTGCTTTCCGACACCGTCACCTACGACCGGGTGCCGTTGGCGGCGGTTCGGGGAAGGAGGGAGGTCGAGAGTCTTCTGCGCGGGTTCGGCATCGGTGCGTCATTTACAGTGGCGTGGCAGATCACCAACTTTGCAATCAGCCGGAACGTCGTATTCACCGAGCGTGTGGATGTATACCGTCACGAGTGTGGTGGCGCTATTGTCGTCCCGGTGATGGGAGCCCTTACCGTCGTTCACGATGAAATTACCTCCTGGCGCGACTACTTTGATCACGCGTCATTCGACGAGCAACTTGCAGCGATCCACCGTCGGACGGACGGAAGGTCGCGGCCGTAACCGGCCCAGAACGTAAGCCAGCACGCCGACGTGCGGTAGGATGTGCTTCCGATCGTCCCATGTCCGCACCGGCTAAGCTGGCACTCCCATCCGGCGAATCCGCACGGGCACCGACTTGTAGGAGGGAGTTCCACTGGCCGGGTCGATGTAGTCCAACGGCACCAGCCCGTTGCCCTCGGGGTAGTAGGTGGCCACCGACCCGCGAGAGATGTTGTAGATTACAGCGATCACGCCGGTGAGGCTGCGCGCACTGTGAAGGTCGAACGCGGTCTCAACAACGATGGCGTCGCCTTCGTTGATCCCGCGATCGGCCATGTCCTCGGCATTCATGAACACCACGTCGCGCCGGCCGAAGACGCCACGGTAGCGGTCGTCCATGCCGTAGATGGTGGTGTTGTATTGATCGTGGCTGCGGATGGTAGCGAGCTTCAGGATCGACGTGTCGGCGAGGGTGAGATCTTCGTCCACACCTACGAAGGGAATGAGTTGGGCTTTGCCAGAGGGGGTCTTCCACACCCGCTCCGTTGGAGGAAGGGGCAGACGAAAGCCGCCCGGGACGCGGATGCGCCTATTGAAGTCGGCGAAGTCCGGGAACACCGCTTCGATGCCGTCGCGGATGCGATCGTAGTCCATGATGAGATCCATCCAAGGCACCCGGCTCTGCGGCAGCGTGGCAGCGGCGATGCCGGCCACGATGGCCGGCTCCGAGCGCAAGGATGGCGAAGCCGGCGGGAGCTTCCCGCTTGAGGCATGCACCATCGACATCGAGTCTTCCACGGTCACCGCTTGGATCCCCGTCGCTTGGAGGTCGCGTTCCGTGCGACCCAGGCACGGCAGCAGATAGGTGTTCTTTCCCACGAGCAAGTGGGACCGGTTGAGCTTGGTGCCGATATGCACCGACAACTCCAACCCCTTCATTGCCGGAAAGCAGGCCCCGGCGTCGGGCATGGCCACCGCCACGTTTCCACCCAGGCAAATGAGCGCTTTGGAGCGACCGGCGGCAATCGCTTGGAAGGCGCGCACTGCGTCGTGGCCGTGCGTAGTCGGTGGCTTGAACCCGAATCGCTGCTCGATGCGAGCGAGCAGATCTGCACTTGGCTTCTCGGTGATGCCCACGGAGCGGTCGCCTTGCACATTGGAGTGCCCACGCAACGGGCAGATGCCTGCACCCGGTTTGCCGAAGTTGCCGCGCAGCAGCAACAGGTTCGCCATCTGATGCACATTTTGGGTGCCTGTGCTGTGCTGGGTCATCCCCATGCCGTAGGTGATAATCGTGGCGTTCGATTGCGCATACGCACGGGCGACGTCGCGCAGGGACGCTTCGGGTAACCCGGAGGCGGTTTCGATGGCCAGCCAGGACGTGGTCGCCAAGTCGGCGGCCAAGGCCGGGAAGCCTTCCGTGTGCTCGGCGATGAACGCGTGATCGAGCACGGCCGCCTCTGGCCCCGACGATGCGTCCAGTTCAAACAGCGCTTTCATGATGCCTTTGAGGGCAGCCGCATCGCCACCGACCTTGGGCTGAAGGTAAGTCGAGGCAACGCGCGTCGACGAAAGCGTCGTCATCTCCAGGACATCCTGGGGGTCGGTGAACCGCTCCAGGGAACGTTCCGCCAAGGGATTGAACGCGATGATCGGCACGCCTCGGCGGGACACCTCATGCAATGTGCCCATCATGCGCGGATGGTTCGTGCCTGGATTATGGCCCATGGCGATGATCAGCTCACAGCGATCGAAATCATCCAGGGATACCGTGCCCTTGCCAATGCCAATCGACTGCGGAAGCCCCACGCTGGTGGCTTCGTGGCACATGTTCGAGCAATCAGGGAAGTTATTCGTGCCAAGTTCGCGGGCGAACAGCTGATACAGGAAGGCCGCCTCGTTGGATGCGCGCCCCGAGGTGTAGAACTCAACCTGGTTCGGATCCGCTTGGGCGCGGAGTAGGGCACCGATTTGCGCGACCGCCTCATCCCAACCGATGGCCTCGAAGCGATCCAGATCACTGTTGTAGGTCATCGGCTCGGTCAACCGTCCTTGGTCTTCGAGCTGGTAGTCGCTCCACGTCAGAAGCTCGGCGACGGTATGTTCGGCAAAGAACTGACGCGTCACGCGTTTTTTGGTGGCTTCCCATGTCACCGCCTTGGCGCCGTTTTCGCAAAACTGAAAGGTCGAGGTGTGGTTCTTATCTGGCCAAGCGCATCCTGGGCAGTCAAAGCCGTCCGGCTTGTTCGTGTGGTAGAGGGTGATCGGCGCCTGAGCCCCCATCATCTGCTCGGCCACGGCCTTCGCGGTTGCTTTCAATGCCCCCCAGCCACCCGCTGGCTGGCTGTAGGGACGGATGCCGGGGATGGGCTTATCGGCCATGTTCGTGTCCTTCCACAGGGTGCGCAGGGGCTGCAGGGCGGATCCGGCTCACCATGCCTCGTCGGTGCCCCCGGGTGATGCACCGCCGCCAGGACGTCGCCGGGCGGGGTGTGCTTTGTGTTGCAATCCATCTCCGTCGAATGAGGCGACATAGGCAAGCCGTGGCCGGGTGCCACCACGGCTTGCCCGGATGCAGGACGGTCAATCGTGAGGGTTGGCCATGTAGAGGTCGTATTCGTATTTGTTGATGGTGCCGTCGTGGTCAAGGTCGGCGTCGGTGAAATGCGACTTGAGGCCCTTCAACTTGGGATACTTCTTTTCATCGAGCTTGTTGATTTCGTCGCGGCTCAGCATCTCTTTGCCCTCAGCGATGGAGGCAAACGGCGGATACTTCGCGCTGCCATCGGCGAAGGCGGCAGAGGACAACAGGGTTGCGGTGGCCATCGCTGCGGCCAGAACCAGGGGGCGTGCGGATTTCATGGAACCTCCTCGGTAAACCCGGCCGCGCGGCCGATGGCCAAACGCGGGCAGGGCAGTGACGGCACGCTCAACGCGTCCTGTGGCTCGCTCTTGCCACAGCAACCGTGGAAAGTGCCACGGGACCCACGGGACCCGCCGTCGTTGGGTGGCCAACGGCCAGTTTTCCCGTAGATCGGACCTTGCGTGATGCAGGGAATTGATGTCGCTCCGCCACTTGCCGCGATGACGACGCGTGCTCGGTGCGTCGGAATGCCCCCGTCAGGGCAGGGCGTGTGTGGCCGCCTCTTCAATCAGCTTGGACACTTCTTGCGGGTGGGACTGATAGACCGAATGGCTCGCACCTTGCACCTCGATGGTGTGGCTGTTGGCGCGCTTGGCATACATGCGCTCCAAGTCCGGGTTGATGATGCGGTCGGCCGTAGCCACGGCATACCAGCTGGGCTTGGACTTCCAGGCGGGCGCCCCTGCGGGCGCGGCAAATACCGAGGCCGCGGTGAGTCCTTGAGCGTTCGCTTCAAAGCGCGACTGGCTGATGGGCAGATCTGCGGCGAAATCCGCCGGATATTTGGCCGGGTCGAGGTATAAGAAGCCGTCGGCCGTCTTCTTGATGTCGGACGTTTGGCTGGTCAAGCTGGGAAATCGCTTGCCATTACCAACTTCGGTCTCGCCTTGGTCGAGCGCGTGAGCGGCGATGTAAACCAAACCGACGACTTTGGGGTCGTTGCCAACCTCTGTGATGATCGCTCCGCCGTAGCTGTGACCGACCAGGATGGTTGGGCCGTCCTGCATGTCGACGATGCGCTTCACGGCTGTTACATCGTCTTGAAACGAGGTCAGTGGATGTTCGGCGACGGAAACGCGGTAGCCCTGCTTCACGAGAAGGTCGTAAACCGGCTTCCACCCGCTGCCGTTCACCCAGGCCCCATGAACGAGCACGATGTTGGTCACCTTTTCTGCGGCGAATACCGGTCCAGTCATGCCGGCAGCCAAGGCCACGGCGAGCGAAGCCGCAAGGCGAGATGCACGAATCATGGGAGATCTCCGTTCGTAAAGCCGTTGAAAGAGTCAGTCCGTGAGTCTCCCGTTCGCGAGAGATCGCCGGAATGACGCGGGTCCGGTCACAGCATCCGAGGTGAGAGTCGCAACTCGCTGGCGAGTCAATCCGGTTTGATGTCGTCGCCGGAGAGAATGCCGCGCTTGATGGCGATGCTCACTGCATGGGCGCGGTTATGTGCACCCAGCTTGTCCAAAATGTTCGAGACGTGATCCTTGACGGTTCCCGCTGAGATGCCGAGCTGTTCGGCGATCGCGCGATTCCCGATGCCTTCGGAAATGCCCTGCAGCACCGCAATCTCACGGGGCGTCAGTGTTTCGTCGGAAAAGTGCTGCGCCATCTGGGTAGCGACGGACGGGGTGACTCGCCGGTGACCCCCAAAGGCAGCGCGCAGGGTCGCAATGAGTTCCTCGCGGATCGCGCCTTTCAACAGATAACCAATCGCCCCCGCCGACAGCGCCATGCGCGCATGCATGTCGCCAGAGTAGGTTGTCAAGACGATGATCCGCGCGTCGGGATCGTGCTTACGAATGAGTCGGATGGCTTCGGCGCCGCCCATGTCAGGCATTTGCAAGTCCATGAGGACCAAGTCGGGACAGGTCCGCAGGAACTCTTCCACTGCCATGCGACCCGTGGCCGCTTCGGCACATACCACCATGTCGCCTTCGTAACCAATCATCGCGGCAACGCCATGGCGCAGCGCAGGATGGTCGTCGGCAACGAGTATCCGGATGGGACGATCGCTGGTGGCGTCGGTGTCCATGGCGGTCCGGAGAGGGGGCAAGGCAGACTGGGGCGAGTGTAGCTGCACGTCAATCAGAGTCCATAGTAGGCACGACGGTGCCAGGTTAGCGGGGTTACGTAAGCATGCGCTTTGAAGACCCGGCTAAAATGCGACTGGTCTTTGAATCCGCACATGAGAGCGACGTCGGCAATGCTGCACGGCTCGGTCGAAAGGAGCTTCATCGCACGCTCGACGCGCTGCGTTTGAATCCACCGATGGGGCGGCACGCCGTAGGTCTGCTTAAATGCCCGGCAAAAGTGGCCCCGCGACAGCGCACACGCTTCGGCCATCCGCACCGTCGACAGTCCAGCTTCCATGTGTTCTTCAACCAACTGTTCCACCCGGCGCGTCTGCCACGAGGCCAAGCCACCGGAATGCCCCGTGCGCGCCATCCGGGGAGGGGAGAGTTCGTCGAGTGCCAGCTGCATGTAACGGAGCGCGTCTGGGGCCATCCAGTCGGCGTCGACCAGCGCGGCAGATAGGACCTCGATGAGGGCGCACCCTGCCGTGGAGCCCGCTGCCGACAGCCCCGAGCCTCCCAGCGTAGGCGCGGTTGCGCGATCTGGGAATGGCCGGGATGTGATCGCATCGATCGTCATGGAGAGGGCTCCGGGGCGCGTTTCATCAATCTAGCCCCTCTACGACCGACATGAACCCGCCACCTGCGGGTCGGTTGCCCCCCCTAAATGGCAGGGTCGACTCAGGTGCATCGAGACTATCGGACTGCCCTGCGCGGCGTAATACTGTCACGAAGCCGTCACCACCCAGCGACGGCGATCCGCTCCCAGGACTTCCTCCCCATGGTCGGCTCCAACCGTTCGGCGCAACATCGATGGCCCCACCGCATTTGTGTCCCGGCCTTGGCCTGGCTGATGGTCTGGCCCCTGTTAGCCTGGGCAGATGAGGCGCCGACGTTGGGGCATTTCCAACACACCTCGTTCAGCAAGCGCGAGGGGGCGCCTAGCGACATCGGCGCGTTTGCTCAAACCTCAGACGGCTTCCTCTGGGTCGCTGGCGCACGGGGCATCACCCGGTTCGACGGGTATACCTTTGAACCGTTCGTGCCCGCACCCGGAGAGGCGCTCGCAGCAACGCAAGTGGACATGCTCTTTGCGCCCAAGGCGGGCGGCCTGTGGCTTGGGTTTAGCGGCCCCGCCGTCGATTTCCTCAAAGATGGTCATCTGACGCATTTTGGCCCCGCCCAGGGCATCGGGCTTGGGCCGCGGCGCTTTGCGGAAGGACCCGATGGCGCCATCTGGAGCTTTTCCCAAGCGGGCGCTCAGGTATTCCGCAGAGGGCAGTGGACGACCGTCCTCACCCCGCCCGACGGCACCGATTTCAAGACGGGCGCCTTTGGCCCCGACGGTAAACTGTGGATTGGGAGCAATCGGGGGATCTACCTTCTCGATAAGGGCGGGGAACCGCCTCGACTGGTTCGCGAAGGATTGGTCGTGATGCAGTTGGCGATGGACAGCAAGGGCATTCTCTATGCCCGAACGCATGACAGAAAGATCTATCGGTTCAAGGCCACGGATGGGCTCCCACCGGTGGAGATGCCCGCAGTAGAGGGAGTGACGAACCTTTTGGTCGACCGGAGCGACAACCTTTGGGCGCCGTCCGGGAAAAGTGGCATTCAGTTCCTTGCCGATGGTGCGGCATCTGTGGAGACCTTTGGGCCTGGGGCGGGGTTGAGCGGAGAATCCGCGTGGCCCGCAGCGACAGACCGGGAAGGCAATATATGGGTGGGAACGGAAGCGGGCATCGACCGCTTTCGTTACGCGGTGTTCTCATCGCTATCGCTGCCGCATGGCATCCATGAACTGGCGGTCATGCCAGTGTCCGATGGTGAAGCCTGGATTGGCAGCGAGAGTCACAACATCATTCATGTATCCGGGCACACACAAGTGGAGACAGAAGTCCCACCCTTCGCTCTGGCGCTGTCGCGCAGTCCCGTGAACGGGACCGTGCATGCCGTGGCGACGAAGGGGGTCTGGCAACTCTCGCCGGGGCCCGTTCGAGTCGTTGCCCCCCTTGAAGGCAGGAACCTCCCGCTCGCAAACGCGATAGCGCAGGGCTCGGACGGGCGCATCTGGATCGCTCCCGCATCGCATCGTCAGCCCATTCGTGCGTGGAACGGCAGCGACTGGACAACATACGCGGCCTTGCCGCCATCGCGCAGCATCGCGGCAGGAGCGGACGGCACGGTTTGGCTGGCTTCTCGCGAACCCAATGAGCTGGTCAATACCGATGGGAAGCGTACACAGTGGTTTGGAGCGGTCGATGGGGTGGGTGTCGGTATGGTCAGCGCCATCTGGCCGGCTCGACACGAAACGTGGGTTGGTGGAAGTCTTGGGCTTGCACGATCTGAAGGAAAGCGGTTCGTCCAGATGCGCGTATCCCACGCCGACGTGTCCGATGTCACGGGACTGGTCCTCGATGCCGAGGGCACGATGTGGGTCCAGACGCTCGCCGCCGTCTTCCGCATTTCAGCCGCGGAACTAGAGCGTTTCCGAAAAGATGCCACCTATGCGCCACAGAGCCGCCGTCTTGACAGCAGTGACGGCGTGCCGGGGTCGCCCGACCCGGATCGCGCACTACCGACCGTCAAGCTTGGCGACGACGGCCGGGTCTGGATCCAAACCGCCTCGGGCGCGGCGTGGCTCGATCCTCATCATCTGCCCACAAATCGCGTTCCACCGATCGTTCATATGGATGCGGTGGTGAACAACGAGCGGACCTTTCCTATCATCGATGGGGTGGTCACGCTCCCGCAAGAGGTGCGCACCTTCCACATCGACTATACCGCGCCGATGCTCGCGGTTCCTGAGCGGGGGCACTTCTCGTATCGCCTGACCGGCATCGACGCAGAATGGCAGGACGCGGGACAGGGCCGGCGTGCGGTGTATACCAACTTGCCCGCCGGCAACTACCGGTTCGCTGCGATGGCGTGGAATGAAGACGGCGTCCCAGCCGAGCGGGCTGGCGTGATCCGGATACGCCTCTTGCCTCGATTCTATGAGACGTGGTGGTTTCGAGCCCTGGCGGTGGTAGCCCTGCTTGCGGCGCTTTGGTGGCTTTACCTGCGCCGCCTGCAAAAAATAACGGGCGCGATGCGTATCCGAGTGGAAGAACGCGAAGCGATCGCCCGTGACTTGCATGACACCTTACTGCAATCGGTGCAGGGAACGGCACTGCGCCTCGACGTGTTGTCGCGACGGCTCCGAAATGCCGCGTTTGATCGGTCGGCAGCGGCTGACGAACTCATGCAGCTGGCGGTGGATACCGATGCCGCGACGGCCGAAGCCAGGGAAAAGGTGCAAACGCTGCGAAGTCGGGCGGCAGAGGCCGAGGATCAAATTGGGGCAATGCTGGGCGCAGCCATGAGCATTGCGCGCCAACACCACGGCCGAGTCGCACTCACCGTGATGGGCCGCCCACGCCGGCTTCGCGTCGGACCGGAAGAAGAGCTTCGGATGATGCTCGGCGAAGCCGTGTCGAATGCGTTCCGTCATGGAGAGAGCAAAACCGTGACCATCACGCTGCGTTATGGGCTGTTCCAGTTCTCGGCAACCATCCGCGATCAAGGCAAGGGCTTTGACGTGAAGGCCTTTGGTCGAAACGGCAAAGACGGGCACTGGGGGATCCAAGGGATGCGCGAGCGGGCCCATCGTCTGGGGGGCAGCCTGCGCTTGCGCAACATGCGCACCGGGGGCATTGAGGTGCTTTTCCGCGCCATCGCGGGAAAGCTCTACGTGCCTCGGCGCCATCAGCACTGACCACCCGAGCAAGCGGGCGTCTCGCTAGGGTGTCTAGCCGATTTGTCGCGCAATCGCCGAATTTGCGCTTTCGATCAGTTTTATCTGCTGGATGGATGTGCAGACCGCGTTCTTCAGCGTAGGGTGAATTCATCGCAAGCAACGTCCTCCCGCCTCGGGCCGGGACAGCGTCGTTCGCCCCGCGTTTCATCAGCGAAACGCGGGGCTGGCGAATCCTTGGCCACGAAGGATCACCACCATGCTGACCGCGCTCTTCCTTTCAAGGCTGCAGTTCGCGTTCACCGTATCGTTTCACATCATCTTCCCCAGCTTTACCATTGGCTTGGCCGCTTGGCTGTGCGTGCTTGAGGCCCGACACCTGGTCACCGGCAACCCGGTTTATCGCCGTTTGTTCGACTTCTGGCTCCGCATCTTCGCCATTGCCTTCGGTCTGGGAGTGGTCTCGGGCATTGTGCTGGCCTTCGAGTTCGGCACCAACTGGAGCGTCCTGTCGAAGATGTCGGGCCCGATCCAAGGTCCGCTCCTGTCCTATGAGTCCTTCACGGCCTTTGCGTTGGAAGCCTCCTTCTTCGGCGTGCTCATGTTTGGCCGGGCAAAGGCATCACCCAAGTTCTATTTTTTTGCCACGCTCATGGTGGCTCTGGGGACGACGCTGTCGGCGTTTTGGATCATGGTCAACAACAGTTGGATGCAGGTGCCAGTGGGCTACCGCATCGCGAACGGTGTGTTCGAGCCCACGGACTGGGGCGCCATCATCTTCAGTCCGGTCGTATGGGTCAGGTTTCCGCACGTGCTGTTGGCGTCCTATCTGACGGGTGCGTTTTGCGTCGCGGCCACCGGTGCCTGGTATACGCTCCGGCACATCCACCGAGACGAGGCGAAGGTGATGCTGAGGATGGGGTTGTTGTTCGCCGCCATCTTGCTCCCCGTGCAGATGTTCTTAGGACATTTAAATGGCGATTACGTGCATCGCCACCAGCCGGCCAAATTCGCGGCCATTGAGGGCCGCTGGCACAACGAAAAACCCGCAGCCGAGGTGCTTTTCGCCATTCCTGATGAGGAAGCCGAAATGAACCATCTGGAACTCTCTGTGCCAGTGCTCGGCAGCATCATCGCGACCATGACGACAGACTCCGAAGAGGTCGGCCTGACCTCATTCGCAAAGGCTGACCGGCCGCCGGTCGTGATTCCATTTTTTGCCTTTCGGTTGATGGTGGCGTGCGGATTTTGGATGCTCGCGATAGCAGTCTTTGGAAGCATGGCGCTGTGGCGACACCACGCCATCCCCCGCTGGCTGCTGCGCCTGACCTTCTGGACGTTCCCTTTGCCATTCATCGCGACCCTCACGGGGTGGTTCACCGCCGAAGTGGGCCGTCAACCGTGGGTGGTGTATGGGGTGCTGCGCACCTCCGAAGCGCTGAGCCCCTCCCTGGGCGTGGGCGAGGCCGTGACCACGCTGGTGGTCTTTGTCGCCATTTATCTAGCCATCTTCCTGGCCGGAACCTATTACATCTATCGATTGCTGCGGCGTGGGCCGGCGGTGCCTGCCGTGACCCTTCCCCCCGACGGAAACCCGTCCCGTCCTCTGGCGTTGGCTGGCGACGCCGTGGCATCTACCATTGGAGGGCGCGATCATGGCTGAGTTCTGGGTCATGGTGGTCCTCGTGGCCATCACCCTGTATGTCCTCTTGGACGGCTTCGATCTCGGTGTGGGCATCCTGTTCGCTGCAGTCCGCGATGAGCCTCGTCGCCGGCGCATGCTTGATGCCATTTCACCGGTCTGGGATGGCAATGAAACTTGGCTGGTAATGACGGGCGCCGTGCTGTTCGGTGCATTTCCCGTCGTCTACTCGGTGGTGCTCTCGGCGTTTTACCTGCCCATCTGCATCATGCTCGCGTGCCTCATCCTGCGCGGGGTCGCCTTCGAGTTTAGGCAACACGCGGTGCACCTTAAATGGCTCTGGGACGGGGGCTTTATGGCGGGGTCCGTGCTCGCCACGTTCATCCAAGGCTGCGCCATTGGTGCGATCGCGCAGGGCTTACCAGTGCAAGCGGGTCAGTATGTGGGATCGACCTTCGCGTGGGTGACGCCCTTTTCCATCCTGTGTGGCGTCGGCTTGACCACGGGCTATGCCGCATTGGGTGCTGCATGGCTCATCCATAAGTGCGACGGAGACGTTCAAACCTTCGCTAAGCGCGTGTTCCCCTACCTGATGGTGGCCACCTTCGCCGCACTCTGCCTCGTCTTCAGCTTTGCCATAGCGGAGGATGAGCCGGTGTTGCATCGATGGGATGTGCTTTCCTGGCGTTATGTCTTTCCAGCCGTGGCATTGGTCGCCACGGGATGCCTTCTGTTCATCAAGCGCAAGCGGAGGGATGTCCGCCCGCTTCTGCTGACGATGGTCATTTTTCTTTGTGGCATTGGTGCGCTCGTCGCTTCGTTCTGGCCGTGGATGATCCCATTCTCCATTACGGTCCATGACGCCCAGTCGCCGCCATCGAGCTTGTCCTTCATGTTTTGGGGCATCGGCATCCTCGCTTTCCCACTGACGCTGGGATACACGCTCGTAAATTACTTCGTCTTTCGCGGCAAGAGCCGCTTGGCGAACGAATACTGACGGGGCCGCGTTGTGTATCGCATTGATACCCGAACAATGACTGCACGCATTGCAGTTTCGGCAGCGATGGCGGTCGCGCTGGCATCCTGCAGCGCGTCGCCGTCGCGAAGCATTCTGGGGTCTTATTTTCCCTCGTGGATGATCTGTGCCCTCGGCGGGATCGTCCTGACGGTCCTGCTCCGTCTTGCACTGGTGAAGTCCGGCGTCGATGCCGAATTGCCGGCGCCATTTCTCGTCTATGTCGCCTTCGTGATCGCATTCACCCTCGGCATTTGGCTGGCCTGGCTGGCATAGGACATAACGATGAATGCCCATGACAATACAGGACCAACGCCGCGCGGCCGGCTGCTGATGTTCCTGTCGTTTGCCCTTGCGGCAGCGTCCATTGTCGCGACCGTTTTGGTGACCAATGCGCGTCCGCGCACGCATGACGCCTATCTCTTTGCGTTCAGTGCGGGCATGGCACCCGAAGTCAGCGGCCGCATCGTTGAGCTACACGTCACCAACAATATCGCAGTTCGCAAGGGCCAACCGCTGCTGGTCATCGATCCGGAGCCGTTTCGACTGCGCTTATCCCAAGCACAGGCCCAGGTCGCTGCGCTGCAGGCAGAAATTGACTTGACGGGCAGGCAAGTGACCTCGCAAGGATCGGGCGCAAACGCAGCGGCCCGTCAGGTAGACCGTGCGGCTGCGCAACTGACGTTGGCAAGGAGCACATTGGCGCGCCTTGAGCCCTTGCTGCCGCCAGGGTATGTGACCACGCAACAGGTGGATGATGCCAAGGCCAAGGAGCGCGAAGCGGCGGCACAGTTGGCGACCGCGGTGCAGCAGGCCAGTCAGGCGAAGGAGGCCATCGGGGATGTGGCAAGTTTGCTGGCTCAACTGAAGGCGGCGCAGGCCGCCGAAGCACTCGCCGCACGCGACCTCCGGCTGACCACGGTGCTGGCGCCATTCGACGGGCAGGTGGTTGGGTTGAATATCGCCGTAGGCACCTTCGCCACGGCGGGCCACCCACTCTTCACCCTGATTGACTCCGGCCGCTGGTATGCGGTTGCCGACTTTCGGGAAACGGATTTGCCGGGTATCCACATGGACGACCAGGCGACCGTCTGGCTAATGGGATACGAGGGACAGCCCATGCGTGGCCGTGTGGAGAGCCTCGGCGCTGGGGTGCAACCGCAAGGAACGAGCGGGCCGGGCCTGCCATCGGTCGACAGGAACCTCAACTGGGTCATCGTGGCCCAGCGATTTCCAGTATGGATCCGTTTAGAGCATGCCTCCGGCGCGATGCTGCGCACGGGTGCAACGGCGTCGGTGCGGGTGGATCATGGGCGCTGAAGCAAGCCGGCAGCCGCTTGGCTTCTACGAGTTTCTTCGCCTGGAGCTGAGGCCGAATGCGGGGCGGGTTCGTTCGGTTCTGCGCATGGCGTTGGCCTGTTCCCTGACCGTCGTGCTCGCGATGGTCTTCCAAGTGCCTCTACCGGCTTACATGGCCTATGTGGTGCTGCTGATCAGCCGGGACGAAGTCGCCGGCACGCTTGTCACCGCGTTGGGTGGCCTTGCGGCGGCGAGTTTGGCGGTTGCGCTGTCGCTGCTTTTTTATATCGTCGACGCGTCGGAGCCTGCGCTCCGCATCGTGTTGCTTGCAGCAAGCACCTTCACCGGTATCTTCGTCGCTCGAACCTTTGCGCTTGGGCCGATCGTCTTTCTCGGCGCATTCGTCCTTGTGCTGTCACAAACCCTCCTGGATGACGTTCCCTCGCCAGAAGTGATGACCCACTTTGTTCTATGGCTCTGGATGGTTGTGGCCATCCCAGTGGTAGTCACGGTGGTTATAAACCTCGCCGTGGGCACGAGTCCCGTGGTGGCGCTGCGCCAGCGAACGCGGGAATTCACCGATGAGTTGGCGAGCCGAATCGAGGCGGGCGCAAGCGCGCCGCTGGGCCGATGTGGGGAATCACTGGCGGCGATCATGGCGCTGCTGCCTCGCGCGCAGTCTTGGGACAGGTCGCTCAAGCCCTACGACCAGGCTGATCGACAGGTTCTCTCGACGCTGGCAGAAATCCTCATGCTGACGCGCCTACCACCCCAGGATACCAGCAGTGGTTATCGCCTCGCGTTTGCGAACTGCCTTCGCGCATCCGTCGGACGATGGATGACCGCCAGCGACCGCGATCCCGTCGCCCGTCCCTATTTTGCTACCGAGCGGATGGATCCAACCGAGGCCGCGCTTGCGCATGCACTGCTTCAGCTCGACCAGCAGATCACCCGACGCGAGACGGGGATGTCGGTATCCGGATCGCCTTCGCCCAGGCCGAGGTGGATCCCGGATGCATTCACCAATCCTGCGCACGTTCAGTTTGCGTTGAAGGTGACTGTTGCCGTTGTCGCGGCCTATGTGACCTACACGCTGCTTGTCTGGCCTGGAATCCGCACTGCCGTCACCACGTGCTTTTTCGTGGCTCTGAGCAGCCTCGGTGAGACGATGCACAAGCTGACGCTGCGGCTATTGGGCGCGCTTATGGGCGGACTCCTGGCAGGCCTTTGCATCGTATTTGTCATCCCGTTGCTGACGGACATCGGCCAACTGGCGGTGCTCATTGCTACAGCGGCGATGGTGTTTGGCTGGGTCGCCAGCAGCAGCGAGCGGATTGCATATGCCGGCCTGCAAATGGCGTTTGCCTTTTTTCTAGGCGTGCTCCAGGACTATGGTCCGCCCACGGACCTGACGGTCTTGCGCGATCGGCTGGTGGGCATCTTCATCGGCAACCTCTGGATGTCCATCGTCTTCAGCGCGTTATGGCCAGTGACGACCGCGACCCTTATGCGCCGCGCGCTGACCACGGCGCTTCACGTGGCCGCAAATGTGCTGGCTCCAAAACCAGCCGACGCAACCCCTGGTCCGCTGGCGCTGGTCATGCCCTTGGTGGCGGCTGAACGGCTTCTACCGCTGTCGTGGTTCGAGTGGAAGTTCTCAGCCTCAGTCCGCGCGGCCGTAGCTGCGGCACAACGGACGGTCGAGGCCATCGAACGAGTGGCGGCCGCAGCGCTCGTGCTCGCACGCTGCGATCGCGACGCCAAGGCCGATGCGCTCGGGGAAGCCCGAGGGATTGAAGTAGCCTGGTTGAATGCGGCGGCTGGATGCGTAGCTGCTGAATCGGGCGTGCGGCTCCCGTTACCGACGGTGCGCAATGCCGGACCCGCCGGTCCGTCCGACGCGCGCTCGCGCTTGCACGAGGAGATGCGACATGCGGCGCCGCATCTCTAGTGGAGGCGGCGTGCCACGGAGCTGGTCTCTGCTGAGCATCCTGTTCGTCGGAATGATCCATCCCGTGAATGCCAAGGAAACGAAGTTATGGCGTGAGCCGCCGCCGAACAGCGGGGCGTGCGCAGGGCAAACCCCGCAACTGTGTGCGTCAAGAACCTATTCGCTGGGGCAACTCCTTCGGCTGGCCCAGAACAAGAACCCGTCCATCCGACGCGCAGGCGAGACCGCGAACCAGGCCAGCATCGCACGCGACCTCGCAACGAGTTCATATTGGCCACAGGTTTCGCTGAGCGTGGTGGGCGGATTTCAGCGCACGCCGTTGCCGATTCCCACCAATGTCTCGCCTGCGGGCTATTTCGTATCGAACACGCGCGAACTCATCCCCGGTGTTGGCATGAAATGGCTCCTGTTTGACTTTGGTCGGCGAAAAGGCAGGGTCGAAGAGGCGCGACAGACTGCCATGGCAGCCGACGCCGACGTGATCGGCGCGAGACAAAAGCTCGCCTTCGACGTCAGCCAGGCTTACTTTGCTCTCGCGTCGGCCAATGCCTCGGTGCGCGCCTCAGCCGCCATCGTCCAAGCGGCACGAACGACTGAGGAGGCGGTGATCGCACAGCACCAGGCTGGCCGGGCGACGGTGGTTGCCGTGGCCGAAGCGCAGCGCCAAGTGGCCGCTGCCAGGCTCACGCAGGTGCGAGCCCAGGGCTCGGCCCGTTCCGCGAATGCCGTCTTGATCAGCACGGTGGGGCTTCCGGCCGACCTCGACATCGTGCTGGCCGATGACCTGCCGCTGCATGTGGCGGCCCCCCAACTGGCGCCGATCCAGTCTCTGGTTGCCGATGCCCTTCGCCGCCGTCCTGACCTTCGTGCCGCCGACAACCAGGTGAGCGCGGCAGGAGCTCGGCTCGACGCGGCACGCGCGGCATACCGCCCGACCATCTCCATGACTGCGCAGGCCTTCCAGAACGCAGGGGCGGTAAGCAGCGATGGGAGCCGCTACGCCACCGTCAACCGGCCGGGTGGTGCATTGCTGGTCGCCTTCGAGCTGCCATTGGTCGATGGCGGCACACGGCGGAACAACGTGGCGATGGCCAACTCCCAGGTCTCGGCGGCACTCGACCAGCGGGATGCCGTCAAAGATCAGATTTCAGCCGAAGTCGTGCGTGCCAACGCCGCGCTGCTGACGGCCACGCAGCAGCATGAGGAGGCCGAAGCCTATGTCGCTGCATCAAACGCGGCATATCAGGCAATGCTCGCCGGTTTCAAGCGCGGACTTTCGACCGTGCAAGACATCGAAGGGGGCACCGCCGCCCTCGCCGAGGCGATTGCTGCACGGGAATCTGCCCGAGCAGACCTACAAGTCGCCATCGCACAACTGGCCTTGGCTACAGGGACCATAGCGGTGGACGAGCCAGAGACCGGCGGCGCCGGCAAGCAACCAGCGGATGACCCGAATGTGCGACATGACGTCGCCTCCGACATCCATATCCGTTCACCAGGAGACTCCCCATGAGCAAGAAGACAGCGCAGATCATTGTCGAAACACTGGAATCCGCTGGCATCAAACATTGCTACGGCATCGTCGGCGACACGATGAATCTGCTCGCAGAACATATCGAGGGCAGCGGCATCGAATGGATTCAGATGCGGCACGAGGAAGCCGGCGCCTTCGCGGCTGGCGCGGAGGCCATGGTCACGGGACGCTTGACCGCCTGCGGCGGAAGCTGCGGCCCAGGCAGCCTGCATTTCATCAATGGCCTTTATGAGGCCAACCGCAACCGGGCCCCTGTGGTGCTGATTGCCAGCCAGATCCAGCGCAGTGACATCGGATTCAGTTCCATTCAAGAGGTGGATTTCACCCGCGTCTTCGATGGCTGTTCGGTCTACTGCGACATGGTGTTGACGCCCGACCAGGCTAGGAAGAAGACGGTTCTGGCCTGCCAAGCCGCATTGACCCTACGGGGTGTGGCCGTGCTTATCGTGCCGGTGGATATTTCCAACTCAGACGTACCGGACGATGTGCCCTACAGCGTCCATGTCAGCCATCCGACGGTCCACCCAAACGAAGAGGAACTGCAGGAGATCGCGGCCATCCTCAACGCGGGCAACCGCATCGCCATCTACGGTGGGTCGGGCTGCGAAGGCGCGTTGGACGAGATCCTGGCGGTCGCCGATTGTCTGAAGGCGCCCATCGCGCACACCTCGCGCGCCAAGGACTTCCTGGAACACGGCAATCCCTACAACATCGGCATGACGGGCATCCTGGGAAACGAAGCGGGCTTCCGCGCCGTATTGAACTGCGACACGTTGCTGTTGTTGGGCGCGGACTTCGCGTGGCGCCAGTTCTATCCCGACCACGCCGACATCGTTCAGATCGACATCGACCCTATGCATTTGGGCCGGCGCCACCCTGTGAAGCTTGGCGCGGTCGGCGACGTCAAGGCCACCATGAAGGCGCTACTCCCGTATCTGAACAAGCGGGAGGACACGGTGTTCCGCGACGAATATGTCAACCGCTATTCCAAGACGATGGCCGAGATGCGCGGGCATGCGAAACCTGGAGCACATGACGCCATTCCTGGGTCGTATGTGGCGAGCGTCTTGGATCGGCTGGCGGCCGACGATGCTCTTTTCACCGTGGATGATGGAACGCCCCTGGTTTGGGCTTTGCGCTTCATTCACGCCACGGCGGAGCGCCGCATTGTCGGCAGTCTGCTTCATGGGACCATGGCAGCGGGCCTGGCCTCGGCATTGGGCTTACAAAAGTCGCACCCTGGACGTCAGGTCATTGCCATGTGCGGAGACGGGGGGCTTGCCATGCTGTTTGGCGAACTGATGACCACGGTGCAAGAAGATTTGCCTGTCAAGATCATCGTGTTCGACAACGGGAAGCTCGGATTTGTCGAAATCGAACAGAAGGCCGAAGGCATGCTCGATACCTTCACACACCTAAAGAACCCGGATTTCGGGTCGGTCGCTAACGCGATGGGCTTGTGGGGGCGGACAGTGCGCAGCGCGTCGGTCCTGGACGAGGCGGTCACCGAATGGCTTGCACAGCCCGGTCCGGCGCTGCTGCATGTCCTGGTCACCCCCATGGAATTGGTCAAGCCGCCGTTCACGCAGCTCAAACCGGTTATTGGCATGGGCATCTACTCGGCGCGCGCGATTTTGCACGGGCGGGGTGGTGATGTGTTTGAAATGATTCAAGAGAACTTCTAGGGTCCCCGACCTGGAGGCCGGAAGGGCGCGAACCGCAAGACTCCCGCTTGTGGTTCGCGCCCATGAAGGGACCGCCTTGCGCTGGCGATGAAAACAGGGGCAGGCACAAACATGGTAGGAAACGACGAGAAGCAGGTGGTGTTGGCGCACATGGTCAGCGATGCCGCGGCGGTGGGTGCCGCTGCGCTCTGTCACGACTTTGACGAAGCGCGATTTCGGGCCCTTCTCATTGCTCGATGCGCAGAGGTCGCCGGCTTCGCTAATGTCGCCAGAGCAGCGAACGATCTGGTTGAGGCGCTCGGTCCAGTCGGGTCCCAGCCGGAACTGTCCTACGGGGCGAGCATGCTTCGGGTTGCGGACGAACTCGATAGCTTCAGCCATTCGTGAGCTGAAGTCTCGGTAGACGGTTGCATGCCTTGCAAGCGTGAGAACGCTATCGCTTCTGCGCGCAGTCCTCTTCAGTCAAATTGCTCAGACAGATCGGAGATCATCATGTTATTCATCGCATTCGCACTGGCCAGTTCGCAAGGCGTGACCATGAGTGCAAAAGACGGACCCAAGGCGTTACCGCATGAGGTTGCCGCGTCCATGGACTGCGGCGCGTTCAAGAAGAACGCCGATGGTTCTTGGACATCAATCCATGCCACCAAGGTTGCTGCCGTCACCATGTCCGCTGGCGGCACTTTTTTTCGCGGGGTCAGGCTCGATGGTGTCGACGTCGGAGCGAGCCTGGATACCAAATGTGCGCCAGGTAGAGACAAGGCCGCAGGGGCAGGCAAGTGACGGACTCCTGCGAGGGATAGGGAACAGACCAAGTTTTTGGTCTTGCGCCTGTCATTTGGCCCACACCCGGACGCTGACGGGCGGTTCCGTTGCGAGGAGAGAATATGAGCGACCCACCGGAGAGGCTTCGGATCTTGTTTATCGACTTCGACTCGCAGGACCGAATCGGCTTTGAGACGGCGGGCGTGCAGGGCGAAGCATTGGTGGCCCGGTTGAGTTGTGCGCCGGCGCCACCCTGGAGCGAGCGGTTTCTGCGCATCGCCGCTGCTTCGAGAGGCGTATTGGCGCGGGTCGAAGTGGTGGGGAGCACTATCCGATTTTTGGCGCTGCGCGATCGTTCGACGACCGCCATCGGTCAGCTTAGTAACCTCGTCGAGGAGGTTAATAACGCAGCAGACGCTTGCGTCGCACCGGGCGTGTCGCCGTGGCCCGAGGAACTGCCCGGTCGTGTGCATCAGGCACTCCGGCGGGGACGCAGACAGACCGCACACCGGAAGGCGCGTCGATGAACGATGGCATGCTCCGCAAGGTGAAGGAAGAACCTGGCAGAAAGCCTGATGGCGGCGACATCGAAACTACGCGCTCGCGGAAGATCCATAGAAAAGATCGCTTCATTGCTCGGTTCCCAGGGTGCCGACCAATGGCAGGCGGCCGGCTTGGCCGTCCTGGACAGGATCGTGGCCCGAGACTAACGGCCAATCGCGCGGCAGTTGGAGCAAGGACCAGATGGCCGCCGGTATCCGTCGACACCGGGCTTTCCACCGGGTATTGAGCCGAGGGGGGGGAAGGGCTAACTCGTTTCGAATGCGCGACCGGTGGCCCCAGGCGTTCGAGGTGTCGGTCCATGCGTGTTTCCAGGCGGCTACCTCGGCCAAGTCCACGATCAGGCAATCGGCGACCGAATAGCGTGGGACGGCAGGTATGTGCGCGGCGGAGTGGGTCGAGGAAAGTCCCACTTTGTTCGCTAGAAGGATCTCGCTTGTGTTCTTGCCGCGCGTTCCTTGACTGCCTCTTCCCGGCGCCGCGTTCGTTTCATCCGCTCAAAAAAGTTGGTGAAGGCCTCCGGCTCGTAGGGCTGAAGGGTCACCGCACTGTGCGTGATCAGCGCCACGGTCGCTGCACGCTCGGGCAGGGTCGGCACGTCGATGTAATGACCCCGCAGCACTGAGGTGCCCTGGCTGTGTCCCGTGATGCGCGCCAGTCGTCCTTCGGGGATGTTCAGGCGGTCCGCTGCGGTGGAAAAGGTGTGCCGGAAGCAGTGGAACACCTGGCCCTCGCCCTGAATGCGGCACCGCTGGCGTAGGTAGGTGCGGTTGAACCAGTCACTGATCGCGTCGCCCGGCTTGGCGCCCAGTCCCGGAAACAGGGGGCCACTCCCTAGTTCTTCGCGCACCTGAGCCACGTAGTTCAGAAATCCGGCTTTCAGAAGTGCGGGGTGGATCGGCACAAACCGCTTGGACTGCCGGTTCTTGATCCGCTGGCCGAGGAACCGCGCGGCGATGTGGAGGCCCCAGATGCCTGCGACCTCCTCCACGTCTTCGGTGTGGAGCTGCCCAAGTTCCTGGACACCGTCGGCGATGATCACCCAACTGCCATCCAAGCGTTCTTCGACCTGATAGCGCGCGTGATCCGTCCACTGATCCGGGTCGTCGGTGATCCGGCGCCGGATGCGACGGCCATCAATATGGACGTAAGCCATGTCGGTGCCGGCGTCGGCTGACTTCCCTTTCTTCCCCATCGCTCGCAGTCCGCTGAAGAACTGATTCAGAGCATAGCCCAGCCGCGCCGCAGCCAGCCGGGCCTCGTCGCCGCGGCGAGCGCCCAGGGACCTCAGGATGAAGCGGGAGCCCCAGGTCGAGCGGGCGTGGCCGGGAACCAGGAAGCGGACATACAGACCCGACGGACGTGGGATGAAATAGGGCTTCGGCACAAAACGATACCCAGAACGATACCTCGTGGATGGGCGTTTCAGGTCGAAATCGAACCCCAAAAACGCAAACGGGCCAAGAGGTTAAGTCTTGGCCCGAGCGTCGATTGGTGGAGGTGGCGGGAGTCGAACCCGCGTCCGAAGGCGTTTAATCTCCAGATCTACATGCTTAGCTCACCGTTAAGTCTCGTCCGCCGACAGCACGGCGTGCTAAGCGCACCGGCGGACATGTCTGATTGATCTAGCGTCAGACCCACAGACGGAGGGTCTTTCGGCGGTCTCATGATAGTGACCCTACACCGACGAGCATGAGCACAAGATCGGTTCGGGGGTTTGGCCTTTTTTAGGGGCCGGACAGCTTAGGCGGCGAGAGCCACCGAGTTGTCACCGTAGTAGTTGTCATTGGCAACTATATGTTTTGCGGCTGGTTTAACGAGGAAAGCTGCCCCCTCGGCATGCACCAGTAGATCGCACTACCCCCGTCGAAACCAGTACACCCCCGGGGAAAACGTAATGTGACTACACCCAGCAGTATATGGGCGGGGAGGGGCACCCACAATGGGCGCCGCCCGGCCGTTCAGGTCAGCCCATCTTGTTGTGCGAGCGCATCACGCGCTGCTTGTCGATCGCCCACTCGCGTTCCTTGTCGGTGTTGCGCTTGTCGTGCTCCTGCTTGCCCTTGGCCAGGCCGATCTCGCACTTCACCTTGTTGTTCTTCCAGTACATGGCGGTGGGGACCAGGGTGTAGCCCTTGCGCTCGACGGCGCCGATCAGGCGGTCGATCTCCTCGCGGTGGAGCAGCAGCTTGCGCGTGCGCCGGTCGTTCGCCACCACGTGGGTGGAGGCGCTGATCAGCGGCGGGATCTGGGCGCCGACGAGGAAGACCTCGCCGTGCTGGATGATCGCGTAGCAGCCCTCGCCGAAGTTGATCCGGCCGGCACGCAGGGACTTGAGTTCCCAGCCCTGCAGTTCCATCCCGGCTTCGAAGCGCTGGTCGATGTGATATTCGTGGCGCGCGCGCTTGTTCAGCGCGATCGTGCCGCGGCCTTCCTTTTCCGTGTCCTTCGGTTTCGCTTTTGCCATGTCCGCTAAAATCGGTCTATCGGATCCCTGATACAAGTCCGGCGGGTCCATGAGCCGGCGAATAAGACGAGGTCTTCACGTGATTGAAATCCGCCGCAGTGCGATCGTGCCGTTCACGCCCGCGCAGATGTTCGACCTGGTCAACGATGTGGAAGCATACCCAAAGCGCTTCGGCTGGTGTGACGCCGCTACCGTGGTGGAGCGGGACGACAATGTGCTGGTGGCCCGGCTGGATCTCAAGTTCGCCGGCATGAAGCAGCATTTCACCACCCGGAACACCATGGAGCGGCCGGAGCGCCTGTCCATGAAATTCGTGGAGGGGCCGTTCCGCTCGCTCGATGGCGTCTTTACCTTCCAGGCCCTGGGCGACGTCGGCTGCAAGATCGCGCTCGCCCTCGATTTCGACTACGCCGGCCTGGGCGGGGGCGTGCTGAAGATGGGTTTCCAGCAACTGGCGAACCGGATGGTCGACGACTTCTGCGACGAGGCGCGCCGGCAGTATGGCTGAGATCGCCGTCGAGGTCGCCTACGCCGGGCCCGAAGGGCAGGTGGTGCTCGCCCTGCGCGTGCCGTCGGGGACGACCGCCTGGGAGGCCGTGGAACGGGCCAGGGCGGAACTGCCAGAGGGAGTGGCGCCGGACCCGTCCCGGCTCGGCATCTACGCGAAGAAAGTGCCCCCCGGACAGGTGCTGGAAGAGGGCGACCGCGTGGAACTCTACCGGCCACTGACCCTCGACCCGATGGAAGCCAGGAGGCGCCGCGCGATGCGCGGCGGCACCTGAGCCGAGCCCTTACTGCCGCTTGCTGGCCGGGCTGTCGTCGGACGAGCCGTTGACGCCGACACCGAAGCCGCCGTCGCTGGATTCCTTCTTGCCATCGGTGTTCTTGTCGCCGTCGGCACCGCCGGTCGGATTGGCCTTGTACTTCTCCGAATCCTTCAGCAGCTGCTGGGCATCCTGGGAGAAGAAATCACCCTCGGTACGCACCAGCGTGTCGTTGTTGAAGGACAGGGTCAGCGTGCGGGTCGTCATCGGACGGCCACGGTGCGAGAACGTCGAGACGTAGTCCCAGCGGTCCTGGTCGAACGGCGAGATGACCGAGGGGGTGCCCAGAAGGACGAGGACCTGGCGCTTGGTCATGCCGGGCTGCAGCTGGTCGACGTTTTTCTTGTCGAGCAGGTTGCCCTGCTGCACGTCGGGGGTATAGAGCAGGCCACAGCCCGCGATGGCGGTCGCCATCATGGCCAAACCCAGCGTGCGGATGAGCTTATGCATGCGTAGTAACGTCCGGATCGTGAAGCCTGTGATGATACACTAAGCGCCTTACGGCACCGCGAGGGGTCTGACATGGACCAGGAAACCAAAGAGCTCCGCAAGGCGGGCCTTAAAGTCACGCATCCGCGCATGCGGATCCTGCAGATCTTCGAAGAGGCGGAGGAACGCCACCTCACGGCCGAAGACATCTACAAGCGCCTGCTTGCGCACCAGGAGGACATCGGGCTTGCCACGGTGTACCGTGTCCTGACCCAGTTCGAAGCTGCCGGCATCGTCATGAAGCACAACTTCGAGGGCGGGCAGGCGGTGTACGAGCTGGACCGCGGCAAGCATCACGACCACATGATCGACGTGGACAGCGGAAAAGTGATCGAGTTCATCAGCGAGGAGATCGAGCGCCTCCAGCACGAGATCGCCGAGCGCCATGGCTACGTCATCGAGGACCACAGCCTGGTCCTGTACGTCCGGCCCAAGAAAAAGCGCTGATTCCAGCTGCCGGAACGGAATAAGGCCCTGCGGGGCCTTTTTTTTTTGGTTCTTGGCGGAAGTCCGGCTTGGCGGAAGTCCGCGAGCGAGTCATCCGGGGAAGATGCTCTGGTGGGAGCCGACCTTGTCGGCGATCCCGCGGCAGCGGGCCAGTTCGAGGCAAGCACCCATCGCCGACAAGGTCGGCTCCCACCAGGTTTTCGAAGGTCGGCTCCCACCGGGCCCAAAAAAACGCCGCCGGTGGACTCCTGTCCACCGACGGCTTGATCCGGTGTCTTCAAGGTTCGTGGATCGCGAGTTGCTCGCTGGATCCCGATCTCCATGTCGCACCGGCGAGGCTGACATCCTGTCGCCTCATCAGGTCGATCGTCCCCACGACCGACCTGGGCTCACCGTCTCTCGACGGCGGCTCCCCCACATCGATAATGGGATCGTAACGAACCGTTCACCCACCCGGTATCGGAAAATTTCCTATGTTGCTTCCGATACTTGTGCTGCGAAGCAGCACGCGGAGGTGAAGTCCTACGGGCTCCGGGCGGATGCGAAAGAGGCCCCCGAGGGCGGTGATCCGGTCGCTCATTCCCTGCAATCCACGGCCGCCGCCATCGGTGCGCACGGGACGTGGCGTCGAGGGCAGGCCGGTCCCGTCGTCGCGGATGTCGAGGATCGCCACGGGTCCGCTGTCGCGCAGGCCGATGCGCAGGCGCAACTTCATCTCACGGGCGCCCGAGTGCCGCACCACGTTGGTCGCGCTCTCCTGGACGACACGATAGATGGCCGTAAGGGTGTCGTCGTCGAGCAGGCGGGGGTCGCCCCTCAGATCGGTCATGTAGTGGATGCCCGCGGCGGTAAGCATGTCGCGCACCGGACCTTCGTCCAGCGCGCGCAGCAGGCCGAACTCGTCCAGGACCGAGGGGCGCAGGCTGTCCAGCATCTTGTGCAGGGCCCGGCGCATGTGGCCGAGGATGCCGTTGATCGACATGCCGATGTCTTCCAGGCCGGCGCTGCCGAGGCGGGTCTGGGCCAGCTTCAGGTGGGTCTGGATCGCGGTGAGGTTCTGGCCCAGTTCGTCGTGCAACTCCGCGGCCATGTGCCGGCGCAGGTTCTCCTCCGCCTGGAGGTTGCCTCGCGCGGCGTCCCTGAGCTGCCTGGCCAGTTGGTCCAGGCGCTGGTTGGCCGCGGCCAGGTGGGTGTTCTGCTGCGCAACTCGCTCGCTGCTGCGGCGCAGCGCATCGGTCGCCGCACCGAGCATCAAGGTGCCCGTTCCGGCCACCGCGAGGAACAGGTGGGCGGCCGCCGTCGGCGCTCCGCGGCCGATCATGTCCTCGGTCACGTTCAGCCCCACGCTGGTGATCAGCATGGCCAGGCCGGCGCCGCGCCAGCCGTGGCGGAACGCGAAGAACAACACCGGCGCCAGGGAGAGCACGCGGGCGAACTGCGGCTGCGGTGAATATTCGGCGAGCGTGATCAGGATGGCCAGCGAGGGCAGCATCACCAGCAGGCCGTCGAGCAGCAGTTCGCCCATCGCCGCCCGGGTGGGGCGCTCGCGGAAGGCCAGGATCATCACCGGCACCACCAGCAGCACGCCCAGGTAGTTGCCGAGCAGGTCGCTGCCGAAGGTGGTGCCCAGCATCTCCACAGGGGCGGCGGGATGCATCGAGGCCATCATCGCGGCGTTGCCCGCGGTGGCCACGGTAGCCGTGACCATCGCGGAAAGCAGCAGGCGGGCGACGTCTTCCGGCGTATTGAGGCTGGCGTGCAGGTGGGCGCGGCGCAGCAACCAGAGGCACGCCGCGACCATCAAGGGCTCGGGAGCATCGCCCAGGACGAAGCCAGCGCCGCCGATCGGCAGGCCGCTACGCCATTCGCAAAAGGCGCTGGCGGCGATCTCGGCCCCGAGGATCCAGAACCAATGGCGCGTGCGCATCAGCAGCAGCGCGCCGAAGCGCAGGCCGAACGGCAGCACCCAGTAGGGCTGCTCGGTCGGCCACAGCATCACCCACGCCGCGGCGTAGGCGAGCGCGAAGAGGGGGCCGGCGAAGCGTGAAAGTCCGTGTAGTCGCATTGGCGGGATGTTACACGGCGAATGCGCAAGGCCGGCGGCGGCGATAGCCATACGCACGCGTCGGGCGAGCCTGCTACATTCAGCCCATGCCCAGAATCGTTCTTGTAGATGACCATGCCATCGTCCGTGAGGGCTTCAAGCGCCTCATCGAACTGGAACCCGACCTCGATGTCGTCGCCGAAGCCCGCAACGCCGACGAGGCGGTGGACGCGGTCACCCAGCATCGGCCGGACCTGGTGGCGGTGGACCTGTCTCTGCCGGATGGCAGCGGCCTGCCGCTGATCGAGCACCTCGGCAGCATCGCCCCGGGCATGAAGATCGTGGTGCTAAGCATGCACGACGGCGAACCCTACGTATCCGAGGCACTGCGTCGCGGTGCTCGCGGTTATGTGACCAAGGGCGTCGCGCCCGAGGAGTTGGTGGCTGCGGTGCGTTCGGTGCTCGGCGGCGACCAATACCTGAGTTCGGACCTGCGCGAGCGCCGCTCGGGCCGGCCGACGACCGACCTGGACCCGTTCAATCGCCTGACCGCCCGCGAGCGGGAAGTTTTCCTGCTATTGGCGGCCGGCCGCGCGCCCAAGCAGGTGGCCGCGGAACTGGGCATCGGGCAGAAGACGATCTACATCCACCGCGCCGCGGTGATGAACAAGCTCAACGCCGGCTCGGAACTGGACCTTTACCGCATGGCCCAGGAGCGCGGCCTCATCCGCACCTGATCAGCCCTGCGCACGATCCAGCATCTTCTTCGCATGCGCCCTGGTCTCCTTGGTGATCTCCACCCCGCCGAGCATGCGGCTGAGTTCGTCACGCCGCCCGGTGGCATCGAGCGCATGGATGCGCGTGCGGGTCGCCTCGCCGTCGCTCTCCTTCGCTACCTGCAAGTGCGAATGACCCTGGGCCGCCACCTGGGGCAGGTGCGTGACGCATAGCACCTGCACGCGCTCGCCGAGCGCGCGCAATTTCTGTCCGACCACCTCGGCCACCGCGCCGCCGATGCCGGTGTCCACTTCGTCGAAGATCATGCAGCCGATGTTGTCGTTGCCCAGCGTGGCGACCTCGATGGCGAGGCTGATGCGCGCCAGTTCGCCACCGGACGCGACCTTGCGCAAGGGGCGCGGCGGCTGTCCCGGATTGGCGCTGACCAGTAGTTCGCAGCGCTCGCGGCCCTGCGGGTCGGGCTCGTCGCCCTCGGCGCGCTCCAGCGAGACTTCCAGCCGCCCGCCCGCCATGCCCAGTTCGCCCATCAGTCCGGCGACGATGCCGCCGAGCCGCGTCGCGGCCTCCGCGCGTGCCTTAGAGAGGGCGGCCGCGGCGGTGTCGTACGCCTGGTGCAGGCGGTCGCGCTCGCGGCCGAGGCGGTCGAGGGCATCGCCCGCGCCTTCCAGTTCGGCCAGACGCTCGCGGACTTCGTCGGCCTTGGTCGTGAGTTCGGCGACCGGCAGGCGGTAACGGCGTGAGAGATCGTGCAGATGGGCGAGGTGGGTATCCACCTCGGCCAGCCGCTCCGGGTCGAGTTCCACATCCTGCGCGTAGCGGCTGAGGCTGTCGACGGCTTCGCCCACCTGGATCTGCGCGCTGTCCAGGAGTTCCAGCGTGGGTGCGAGCGTGGCGTCGAGTTCGGCGAGGCGCGAGAGTTCCGCATGTGCGCGGAGCAGGGCGCGGCCGATGGCGAACTCGCTCTCGCCATCCAGCATCTCGACCACGCCGTTGGCGCCCTCGGCCAGACGCCCCGCATTGGCGAGCCGGCGGTGCTGGGCTTCGAGGTCTTCCAGGGCGGCCGGGGCGAGCGCCCAGCGGTCGAGTTCCTCCAGCTCGTGGCTGAGGAGTTCGATCTGGTGTTCGCGGTCGTCGCCGCCGGAAAGCGTGCGGATGCGCGCCACGGCATCGCGCCACGCCTTCGCCGTGTCGCGTACCTGGGCCAGCAGGGCCTCGTTGCCCGCGTAGGCGTCGAGCAAGGCCATCTGGTGCTGGCGCGAGAGCAGGGCCTGGTGCTCGTGCTGGCCGTGGATCTCGACGATCAGCGCGGCCAGCGCCGACATCTGGGCGAGGCTGGCGGGGCGGCCGTTGATCCAGCCACGCGAGCTGCCCTCGGTGCGGATCACGCGGCGCAACCGGCAGGTCTGCCCGTCGTCGAGTTCTTCCTGGCGCAGCCAGTCCAGGGCCTCGGGCAGGCCGGCGAGATCGAATTCCGCGGCCAGTTCGGCGCGGTCGCTGCCGGCGCGGACCATGCCGCTGTCGGCACGGGCACCGGCCAGCAGCATCAATGCGTCCACCAGCAGCGACTTGCCCGCGCCGGTCTCGCCGCTGACCACGGTGAGGCCCGGCCCGAAGGCGACCTCGGCTTCTTCGACGACGGCGAACTGGCGGACGTAAAGCGAGGTGAGCATGGGCACGGGAGTGGCGAAGGGAATCGCGCCGATTGTAGCGGCAGCGGCGTCGCAGAAGCCGAGACTTGCAAGCGGAGCGCCCAGACCTTATTGATAACCCGACGATCCGACCCCCTTCCCATCCAGTCAGGCGCATGAATCCGTTTTCCGGTCACGACATCGATGCTCGCGCGCGCCGGCTGCTGCGGACCCTGATTTCCCAATACCTGTCCGATGGCGAGCCGGTCGGCTCACGCACCCTGGCGCGTTCCTCCGGCCTGGAAGTCAGCCCGGCGACCATCCGCAACATCATGGCCGACCTCGAGGATGCCGGCCTGGTGGCTTCGCCGCACACCTCGGCCGGACGTATCCCGACGCCGCGAGGGCTGCGCCTGTTCGTCGACAGCCTGCTCGAACTGAAGCCGCTGCCGCGTGACGAGATGGCCCGCCTGCAAGGCGGCCTGCCACCGCACCAGACGACCACGCGCGACCTGCTCGGCAACGTCTCGAACCTGCTTTCGGCCATGACCCATTTCGCCGGGGTGGTCACCGTCCCGCGCCAGGGCGATTTCCCCCTGCGCCACATCGATTTCGTCAACCTGCCGGACGCGCGCGTGCTGGTGATCCTGGTGTTCTCGGACAACCAGGTGCAGAACCGCGTCGTCCAGCTTGCCCGGCCGCTGGAATCCTCCGACCTGGAGCAGGCGGCGAATTACCTCAACGCACAGTTCGCCGGGTTCCGGCTGGCCGATATCCGTGCGCACCTCGCCGCCGAGTTGCGCGAGGCGGGTGGGGAGATCAACCGCCTGCTGTCCAGCGTCGTGGAGCTGGCGACGGTCTCGTTCGCCACCGACGAGGATGCCGATGACGTCCTCGTCAGCGGCCAGACCAACCTGATGGGTTATTCGGAGTTGGCCGACATCGACCGGCTCCGCGATCTGTTCGACGCCTTCCAGCAGAAGCGCGACCTGCTTCAGCTGATGGAAATGTGCGTCAAGGCCCCGGGCGTGCGCTTGTTCATCGGCGAGGAGTCCGGATTCTCGGCCCTCGACGGATGCAGCATCGTCACCGCCACCTACGGCACGAGCGGCCGCATGCTGGGCGCGATCGGAGTTATTGGACCGACGCGTATGGCATATGAGCGGGTGATCCCGGTGGTCCAGGCCACCGCGGGACTGCTCAGTGACGCCTTGAATCGCGCCGCGGCGACCTCATAAACCGCCACGGGAGGCGGGTTTAGTATTTCCCGCGAATGTTCGGCCCCTCCATGGAGCGGGTCGGTAAGCTGACATTTGGAGTAACCATGCAGAACAACGATCCCCACGTGCCGGATCCCATACAGGACGGCGCCGCGGTCGACAACGACGGCGTCAATGCCGACCTCGACGCGTTGACCGCGAAGCTGGCCTCGCTCGAATCCGAGCTCTCTCAGGCGCGCGAGACGGTCCTGCGCGAACGCGCGGAGATCGAGAACCAGCGTCGCCGCCTCCAGCGCGACCTGGATCAGGCGCGCCGCTTCGCCAACGAGAAGCTGCTCGGCGACCTGCTGCCGGTGTACGACGGCCTGGTGCTTGGTCTGGCCAATGAATCGGCCGACGCGAAGACCTTGCGCGAAGGGCTCGAACTCACGCTGAAGCAATTGGAGAAGGTCACCCAGGGCAATGGCCTCACGGTGGTCGACCCATTGCACAAGCCGTTCAATCCGGAACACCACCAGGCGATCAGTTCGGTCGAGTCGAACGAGCACCCGGCGGGGACCGTGGTCGCGGTGGTCCAGAAGGGTTTCATCCTCAACGACCGTCTGCTGCGTCCGGCGCTGGTCGCCGTGGTGCGCGACAACTGAACCCAAAGCATTGAATCGATGGGGCCGGGCCCCATTTTCCAACACAGTCGCGGCCGCGGGGGCCGCTTAGCATTTCGGAGCAACTTCAATGGCCAAGATCATCGGCATCGACCTCGGTACGACCAACTCCTGCGTCGCAGTGATGGAGGGTTCGACCGCGCGCGTCATCGAGAACGCGGAGGGCGATCGCACCACGCCGTCCATCGTCGCGTTCACCAAGGACAACGAGGTCCTGGTCGGCGCGCCGGCCAAGCGCCAGAGCGTTACCAATCCCAAGAACACCTTCTACGCGGTGAAGCGCCTCATCGGCCGCAAGTTCACCGACGCCGAGGTGCAGAAGGACATCAAGATCGTGCCGTACGGTATCGTCGCGCACGACAACGGTGACGCCTGGGTGCAGACCGCCGACGGCAAGAAGATGGCACCGCAGGAGATCTCCTCGAAGGTGCTGATGAAGATGAAGAAGACGGCCGAGGACTTCCTCGGCGAGTCGGTCACCGAAGCGGTCATCACCGTGCCGGCGTACTTCAACGACAGCCAGCGCCAGGCCACGAAGGATGCCGGCCGCATCGCCGGCCTCGACGTCAAGCGCATCATCAACGAGCCGACCGCGGCCGCCCTGGCCTATGGCCTGGACAAGACCGACGCGCGCGATCGCAAGATCGCCGTGTACGACCTCGGCGGCGGCACGTTCGACGTCTCGATCATCGAGATCGCCAACGTCGACGGCGAGAAGCAGTTCGAGGTGCTGGCGACCAACGGCAACACTTTCCTCGGTGGTGAAGACTTCGACAACCGCGTCATCGACTACCTCGTCGAAGAGTTCAAGAAGGAGCAGGGCATCGATCTGCGCCAGGACCAGCTCGCGCTGCAGCGCCTGAAGGACGCCGCCGAGCGCGCGAAGATCGAGCTTTCCTCGGCCCACCAGACCGACGTCAACCTGCCGTATGTCACCGCCGACGCCTCGGGTCCGAAGCACCTCAACATCAAGCTGACCCGCGCCAAGCTGGAGTCGCTGGTGGAAGACCTGGTCAAGGGCACGATCGATCCCTGCCGCACCGCGCTCAACGACGCCGGCCTGCGCGTGTCCGACATCCACGAGGTGATCCTCGTCGGTGGCCAGACCCGCATGCCGAAGGTGCAGGAAGCGGTGAAGGATTTCTTCGGCAAGGAGCCGCGCAAGGACGTCAACCCGGATGAAGCCGTGGCCGTCGGCGCCGCGATCCAGGGCGGCGTGCTGGGCGGTTCGGTGAAGGACGTGCTCCTGCTCGACGTCACCCCGCTGTCGCTCGGCATCGAGACGATGGGCGGCGTGATGACCAAGCTCATCGAGAAGAACACCACGGTGCCGACCAAGGCCTCGCAGGTCTTCTCCACCGCCGACGACAACCAGACGGCCGTCACCGTGCACGTCCTCCAGGGCGAGCGCGAGCGCGCCAACGCGAACAAGTCGCTGGGCAAGTTCGACTTGCAGGGCATCCGTCCGGGACCGCGCGGCACGCCGCAGATCGAGGTCACCTTCGACATCGACGCCAACGGCATCCTGCACGTGTCGGCGAAGGACAAGGACACCGGCAAGGAACAGAAGATCGAGATCAAGGCCGGTTCGGGCCTCTCGGACGAAGAGATCCAGCGCATGGTCGCCGACGCGGAAGCCAACCGCGAGGAAGACAAGAAGTTCCACGAGCTCGTGCAGGTGCGCAACAAGGCCGACCAGCTCGTGCACGCCACGCGCAGCCAGCTGAAGGAGCACGGCGGCAAGATCCCCGCCGAGCAGCTCGCCGGCATCGACAGCGCGGTATCCGAGCTGGAGAAGGCCAAGGACAGCGACGACAAGAACGCCATCGAGGCGAAGATCGCCAACCTCGAGCAGGTCGCCCAGGCGCTCGCGGCGGCAGCCCAGTCGTCCGGTGGTGCGCAGGACACCGCGCAGCAGTCGGCGCCGGGCGGTGGTTCGGCCCAGCCGGACGACGTGGTCGACGCCGAGTTCACCGAGGTCAAGGACGACAAGAAGTAAGTCGTCCTGAGTAAAACGATGCCCCGCCGCAGCCCTAGCGTTCGCGGCGAGGCAAGGGTCAACCGGATCGATCGCGCCGAAGGGTTTCCCGCCGGCGCGTTCGTTCGTCCAGGGAAAGCAAGCGTGCAATGAGCAGCAAGCGCGACTACTACGAAATCCTCGGTGTGGAACGCACCGTGAGCGAGGGCGACCTCAAGAAGACCTTTCGTCGCGTCGCGATGAAGTATCACCCCGACCGCAATCCGGAACCGGAAGCGCTCGAGAAATTCAAGGAAGCCAAGGAAGCCTATGACGTGCTGTCCGACGCGCAGAAGCGTGCGGCGTACGACCAGTACGGCCATGCCGCCTTCGAGGGCGGTGGCTTCGGTCGCGGCAACGGCGCCGGGTTCGGCGACGTCGGCGACATCTTCGGTGACATCTTCGGCGACATCTTCGGTGGTGGCGGTGGACGCCAGCGCACGCGCCGCGGTGCCGACCTGCGTTACATGATGGATCTCGATCTCGAGGAAGCCGTGTTCGGCGTCGAGAAGAAGATCGAGGTGCCCACGCAGGTCAATTGCCACCACTGCAACGGCACGGGCTCGGAAGACGGCAAGGTCTCCACGTGTTCCACCTGCGCGGGCCATGGCCGTGTGCGCATGCAGAACGGCATCTTTTCCATCCAGCAAGCCTGCCCGACGTGCCACGGCTCCGGCCAGAAGATCGACAAGCCCTGCAAGAAGTGTCACGGCGAAGGCCGTCTCGAAGAAGAGCGCACGCTGTCGGTACGCATTCCGGCGGGCGTGGACAATGGCGATCGCATCCGTTTGACCGGGCAGGGCGAAGCCGGTCCCGCGGGTTCGCCGGCCGGCGACCTCTACGTGGAAGTGCGCGTGCGTGAGCACAAGATTTTCCAGCGCGACGGTTCCGACCTCTACTGCGAAGTGCCCATCCGTTTCGCGCAGGCGGCGCTCGGCACCGAACTGGCCGTGCCCACGCTCGAAGGCGAGGTCTCGGTGAACGTTCCGCCGGAAACGCAGACCGGGCAGCAATTCCGCCTGCGCGGACGCGGCGTCAAGTCCGTACGTGGTGGGCGCACGGGCGATCTCATCTGCACCGTGGTGGTGGAGACACCGGTCCGTCTCACGAAGGAGCAGCGCGACCTGCTCACCCAGCTGGAAGCCACCTTCGTGGGCGAGGAAGCGGCAAAACACACGCCACGCTCGACCACCTTTATCGACGGCGTCAAGGACTTCTGGTCGCGCGTCACGTCGTAAAACGACGTTGGGGCAGGAGCGCAAGGCGCGCTCCTGCCGGTCATGGCGTCATGACGGGGCTTATTCGGCCCGCACCCACTCCTGGCTGCGTCCGATCAGCGAGAAACCCACGTAGCCGTGGACATCGAGGGTCTTCCCGCCGTCTTCGAGCTTGAGGGTGACCTTGTAGATCTTGCCCTTGGCCGGGTCGAGGATCTGGCCGCCGGACCACTCGTCGCCGTCCTTCTTCAGGCCCCACATGATGGTCATGCCTTCGATGGGCTTGTTCTTGCGCTCGCCATCGCATTCGGTGCAGAGCGGGTGCGGGCCATGATCGGACTTGAGCACCTGCAGCACCTTGCCTTCGAGCAGGCCGCCGTTCTCGGTGATCTCGACGATGGATTTCACTTCCTTGGTCTTGTCGTCGATCGTCTTCCACTTGCCCACCGGCGAGTCGTTGGCGGCCAGGGCGGGGAGGGCGCTCGCGGCAAAGGCGAGGGCGAGGGTGGTGCGGATCAGAGTCTTCATAGGCTCGGGGGCTCCCCATACGGTCAGGTACGGCCGGAGCCTGACGACCGCCGCGACGCCCGTCAAGCTGCATCGCGCCAGACCGGGCCGGCACGCACGCTGGCATAATGGCCGATCTTCGATTTTCCTCACGTGCCCCCATGACCCAGCCCACCGAAACCCTCGTCCGCGGCATCCTCGACCGCGTCATCGATCCCCACTCCGGGCAACCCCTGGGCGCGTCCCTGCGCGCCGTCGGCATCGACGGCGACCGTGTCTCGGTGGACATCCAGCTGGGCTATCCCGCCACGGGGTACCTGGAGCAGGCGGCGCATGAGGCACGCGACGCCCTGCAGGCCAATCCCGCTATCGCTTCGGCCGCCGTGTCGCTCAGCTGGCGCGTTCACGCGCACAAGGTCCAGGGCCAGCTGGCGCCGTTGCCGGGCGTGAAGAACATCATCGCCGTCGCCTCGGGCAAGGGTGGCGTGGGCAAGTCCACCGTGTCGGTGAACCTGGCCCTGGCCCTCGCGGCCGAAGGGGCGACGGTCGGCATCCTCGACGCCGACATCTACGGCCCGAGCCAGCCGCGCATGCTCGGCCTCACCGGCAAGCCGTCGTCACCCGATGGAAAAAGCATCGTGCCGATGCGCGCCCACGGCCTGCAGGCGATGTCGATCGGCGTGTTGATCGAAGAGGACACGCCGATGATCTGGCGCGGCCCGATGGTCACCCAGGCGCTCATGCAGCTCCTGACCGACACGCGCTGGGAAGAACTCGATTACCTGATCATCGACCTTCCCCCCGGTACGGGTGACATCCAGCTCACGCTTTCGCAGAAAGTGCCGGTGTCCGGCGCGGTGATCGTCACCACGCCGCAGGACATCGCCCTGCTCGACGCGCGCAAGGCGCTGGGCATGTTCCGCAAGGTGGAGGTGCCCGTGCTGGGCGTGGTGGAGAACATGGCCACGCACATCTGCACGAACTGCGGGCACGAGGAACACATCTTCGGCCAGGGCGGCGGTGCGCGCATGGCGCAGGAGGCCGGCATCGCCTACCTGGGCGACCTGCCGCTGGATATCCGCATCCGCCAGCAGGCCGACGACGGCAAGCCCACGGTGGCCGCCATTCCCGATTCCGACCTGACGGCGCGGTATCGCGCCATCGCTCGTACCACGGCTGCGAAGCTGTCGTTGCAGGCGCGCAACAAGGCCATTTCGTTCCCGAAGATCGTCATCCAGAACACCTGACGCCGTGCGCCAAGTGGCGTGTCCGGCGACGTTCCTATACCTTTCCGGCTCCAGCGAGGGAGACAGTACGTGAGCATCAAGTCCGACAAGTGGATCCGCCGCATGGCCGAGCAGCACGGCATGATCGAGCCGTTCGCCCCTGGCCAGGTCAAGGAGCGCGACGGCCACCGCCTGGTGTCTTACGGCACGTCCAGCTATGGCTACGATGTCCGTTGCGCCGACGAGTTCAAGGTGTTCACCAACATCAACTCCACGATCGTCGACCCCAAGGCCTTCGACGAGCGCAGTTTCGTCGACGTGAAGTCCGACGTCTGCATCATTCCGCCGAATTCGTTCGCGCTGGCGCGCACCGTCGAGTATTTCCGCATCCCGCGCCAAGTGCTCACGATCTGCCTCGGTAAAAGCACCTACGCGCGCTGCGGCATCATCGTGAACGTGACCCCGCTCGAGCCCGAGTGGGAAGGGCATGTGACCCTGGAGTTCTCGAACACCACGCCGCTGCCCGCGAAAATCTACGCCAACGAGGGCGTGGCGCAGATGCTCTTCCTCGAATCCGACGAAGAGTGCGAAGTGTCCTACGCCGACCGCGGCGGCAAGTACCAGGGCCAGCGCGGCGTCACCCTTCCGAGCACCTGAACGCGGCCTTCACGTCGCATCCGCGCGCGACATCCGCGCGCGGTAGACTCGCCCATTCCACGCATACCGATCCACGGAGACACCGCATGATCCGAGTTCCCACCCTGATGGCCCGCGCCGCCACGGCGCTCTTCCTCGCCAGCATGCTGGTGCTGGCCGGCTGCCATCGCGGCGCCTCGAAGTCCGACCAGGTCGCGACGGAGCAGGGCCAGTTCGACTACACCATCAAGGCGTACAAGAGCGGCCAGTTCATCGTCGATGGCGCGGTACTTTCCGCCGCCGACACCGGTAGCCACTTCGCCTACCTGAAGGACCAGGGCAAGCTGCCGAAGACGGTGCTCGTGCTGCCCAGCGACGACTCCAAGATCCGCGACAACCACCTCGGATTCCTGGCTCGCATGCAGCTGGATTACGGCTTCGCGGTGTACTACGACAAGAAGGGCGAGCTGGTCCGCCTGAACGCCGTCGAGGAAAAGGCCCGCCAGCTGGAAGACACCCCGCACAAGGCCGCCTTGCCGGATCGCATGCAGGGCAAGGAAGCGTCCAGCGGCGCCTACGACCCGCAGACGCAGCAGTAATACCCGCCGTCGAACGAAAGGGCCGCCCTCGGGCGGCCCTTTCGTTTGTACCGGTGGCTCAGGACGGCAAGGCCGCCAGGGTCGCGTCCAGCTCCGCGCGAAATCGCGCCAGGGCATCCGGTACCACGGCGCGGATGTCCCGCAGGTGCGCTTGCAGCGCTTTCGCCTGCGCGCCCAGCCGGGCGGCGCCACAAAAGCCACAGGCCGAACGCAGCCGGTGCATGCGCTCCATGAGCGCCGCCGGGTCGGTGGCCCCGGTCTCCAGTTCCCTCGCCAGTTCCACCAGTTCCGCGCGCAGCAGCGCGCGCAGGGCCTGCATGGTCGCGGGGTCGCCCGCGGCGGTCAGTCCCGCATGGTCGTCAAGCACGCGGAGGCCGCCGTCGATGCCCAAGGTCGCCGCGAGCGTGTCGACCACCGAGGCGATACGGCAGGGTTTTTCGATGACGCCCGCGAAGCCGGCCTTGAGCAATTCCGTGCGCAGGCCGGAGGGAACCTCGGCGCTGGTCGCCAGCGCGATCGCCTCTCGCGAGGCCGCCGCCGCGTCCGCGCGCAGGGCGGCCAGTACCTCGATGGCGCCGGCGTGCGGCATGCGGCAATCGAGGATCAGTGCGTCGAAGCGCTGGGCGCGTGCCAGCGCCACTGCCTCCGCGCCGTCACATGCGAGGGTCACCGTATAACCGTGCCCGCCGAGCGCGCCGGCAAGGAACTGCCTCGTCGACGGATCGTCGTCGGCGACCAGCAGCCGGCGCACACCGGCGGAGGTGTGGAGGGAGGGGGCGTCATGCGGCATGCAACGTTCCGTGTCGTTCATCTGGATTTGGCAGAATGGCCGACCATGCTCCCCGTATCAACCCGCCCGTTCATCATGCTGCTCGTCGTTTCGATCGCCTTGGGGTGGGCGAGCGGTGCGCAGGCGGGGCTGTCCGTGGGGGCCGACACACTTCAGGTGCCCGGGCTGGAGATGTCCGGGATGCAGGCCGACTTCGACGCCGCGGCCAGCGGCAAGGGCCTGGACGTCAAGCTGACGGCCGACCGTGCGGACATGCCGGCGCTCGGCTGGCGCAAGCTCGGCCTCGGCCTCGACGGTGTACTCGACCGCGACGAACTCGGACGCTGGGTCTTCGATGGCTCGATCCGCCTCAAGGGCGCGCCAGGGGGCGCCCTGGGCAATGCCACCGTGCGGATCGTCGCCGACGCCGCCGCGAACACGCTGGAAGTGTCGTTGACCCAGGAGAAGGCGTCGGCTCGCGTGGCCTTGCCGATGGATCAGCCCACTCATGCGCAGATCACGCTGAAGAACCTTCCCGCAGGCTGGCTCCAGGGCCTGCTTTCCACCGTATGGTCCGGTCGCACGACCGCGGGACGCGTCGATGCCGACCTCGCGCTCGACATCCTGGAAGAGGGCGTCCAGGCCGCGGGACAATTCGCGTTGGACGGCGTCGGCTTCGAGGGCCAGGGCGGCAAGCTCGCCGGCCAGGGCCTGTCGGGCGGCGGCCGCCTCGGCTTGGACAGTCACGCCGACGGCCAGTCGATCGACCTGGATGCCACGTTGCGCGGTGGCGACCTGCTGCTCGGGCCGCTGTACGCCGATCTGCCGTCGCACGCCGTGCAGCTGTCGGTGGGCATTCGTTCGCGCAAGGGCGAACTCGCGGTGCCGCGCTTGCGCCTGACCGATCCCGATGCCTTGCAGTTCGAAGGCGACCTCGGCTTCAACGCGAAGGGCGACCTGACACGGCTGCATATGGACCGCTTCAATGCGCGTTTTCCCGCCGCCTACAACCGCTACGGCAAGGGCTTGTTGCGAGATGCCGGCATCGACGGCCTGCGTGCCAGCGGCGAGGTGACCGGCCACGTCACCATGGAGGCCGGAGCGCTCAAGGCCTTCACCATGCAGACCGGCGGGCTCGACCTGGCGATGTCCGACGGCCGCCTCGGTATCCAGGGCTTGCGCGGTTCCCTCGACTGGAGCGCCACGGACGAACGCCCGGCGACGAAGCTCGGTTGGCGCGCGCTTCAGGTTTACCGCATTCCCAACGGTGCGGCGGAGGGCTCCTGGCGGAGCACCGGCGGCGCGTTGAAGCTCGACAAGCCGCTGGCCATTCCCGTTCTCGACGGTCAGTTGCGCGTGCTGGGCCTGACGCTGCGTCCGGCGGCCGCAAGTGGCGAACGCCTGCAAACCTCGCTGGCGCTGACCCAGATCGACATGGCCGCGTTTTGCCGTGCGCTCGGCTGGCCGGAGTTCCAGGGCAAGCTCGGCGGCGCCGTGCCGTCGCTGCGCTACGTCGACGATCGGGTGGACCTCGCGGGAGGGCTCTCCCTGAATGTCTTCGACGGCTTCGTCGACATCACCGGCATGAGCCTGTCGCGTCCCTTCGGCGACGCGCCCGTGCTGACAGGAGACATCGCCTTGCGCCAGCTCGATCTGGGGCTGCTCACCTCGGTGTTCGACTTCGGCAGCATCACCGGCCGCCTGCACGGAGCGATCGAGGACCTCCGGCTGGTCGCATGGAGCCCGGCCTCGTTCAAGGCCAGCCTCGTCGCCGACGAAGGTGGCAGGATCAGCCAGAAGGCGGTCAACAACCTCACCTCCGTCGGCGGGGGTGGCATCGCCGGTGGCCTCCAGGGCACGGTGCTGAAACTGTTCAAGACCTTCGGATACAAGCGCATCGGCCTGTCGTGCACCCTGAAAGGCGACATCTGCAGCATGGGCGGCCTGGGGCCGGCGAAGGATGGCTACACTATCGTGGAGGGCAGCGGCTTGCCGCGCCTGACGGTGGTGGGACACCAGCGCGAGGTCGACTGGCACACTCTCGTCCGCCGCCTGCAGGCCGCGACCGAAGGCGACGGGCCCGTCGTTCGATAAACCCGGGCAGCCGGCGAGCCAACGCTAGGAAATGGAGTAGAAAGCATGCGCAAACCCTTGATTGCCCTCATTGCGGCCACTGCCGTAGCGCTCGTCGGCTGCGTCACCATCAATGTCTACTTCCCCGAGGCGGCGGCGCAAAAGGCCGCGGACCAGTTCATCGGCAACGTCCTGGACGAAAGCGGGGCCAGCAAGCCATCGTCCGGGAAAGACCCTGGGCAGGCGCGTCCCGCCCCCGGAAAGCAGCCTTCCGCCTCGCTGCTCGATCTCGTCATCCCCGCGGCGCAGGCGGCGGAATCACCCGACATCCAGGTCCGTACGCCCGAAACCGACGCGATCCGGGCGCGCATGAAGGCTCGCTTCGGCGGACAGTTGAAGGCGTTGTTCGATAGTGGCGCCGTGGGCTTCACCGCCGACGGCCTTGTGGCCGTGCGCGATGCCGGGGCATTGCCGCTCGACCAGCGCTCGCAGGCGGATGCCCTGGTGAAGCAGGAAAACAACGACCGCGACACGCTCTACCGTGCCATCGCGGCGGCGAACGGCCACCCGGAGTGGGAGCCTCAAATCCGCAAGACCTTCGCCGACGGTTGGGTCCAGCGCGCACCGTCGGGCTGGTATTATCGCGATGCCTCCGGCGCCTGGAAGCGCAAGTAGGCAGTCCGCCAGGATCGCACGCCGCATCGCGGCGCGTCCTCCCAGCCAGCCCGGGCCGTCGGCGGTCCGGGCTTTACGTTTTGAGCGCATGACCGAATTCGAAGCCACCATCACCGACCTCAGCCACGACGGCCGGGGCGTCGCCCGCATCGACAACAAGGCCACCTTCGTTTCCGGCGCGTTGCCGGGCGAGCGTGTGCTGCTGAAGTATCGCAAGCGTCACCGCAACTACGACGACGCGGAGATCGTCGAGGTGCTCGAGGCAGCCCCCGAGCGCGTGGCGCCGAAGTGCCGGCATTTCGGCCAGTGCAGTGGCTGCTCGCTGCAACACATGGATCCGGCCGCGCAGATCGCCGCCAAGCAGCGCGTGCTGGCGGAAAACTTCGAGCGCATCGGCAAGGTGAGCCCCGCGTCGTGGTTGCCGCCACTCACCGACCAGCCCTGGGGCTATCGGCGCAAGGGGCGCTTCTCGGTCCGCCATGTCGCGAAGAAGGAACGCGTGCTGGTGGGCTTCCGCGAAGAAGCCAACCCGCGTTTCGTGGCGGACATCGATACCTGCGAGGTCATCCACCCCGCGCTTGGGCCGAAGGTGGGCTTGCTCGCCACGCTGATCGGCGGGCTCCACGCGGCGCGCGATATTCCGCAGGTGGAGTTCGCCGCCGGTGACGACACGGTGGCCCTGGTATTTCGTCACCTGGTACCGCTGTCGGAACGGGATCGGGCCGCCCTGGTGGCGTTCGGCAAGGAGCATGGCCTGGCGATCTACCTGCAGCCGGGCAACCAGAGCAGCGTGTATCCGATCTGGCCGGAATCGCCGCGGCTGGCATTTGCCGTGCCGGCCGAAAACGTCGAGCTGGAATTCCTGCCACTGGACTTCGTGCAGGTGAACGCCGGCATGAACCAGCGCATGCTCGCGCGCACGCTGGAACTGCTCGACCTGCAGCCCGCGGACCGGGTGCTCGACCTGTTCTGCGGCCTCGGCAACTTCACCTTGCCGATCGCGCGGCATGCCGCGGAGGTGGTCGGGGTGGAAGGCGAGCATGGGCTGGTCGAACGCGCGGCGGCCAACGCCGCCCGCAACGGCCTGGGCAACGCCTCGTTCCGCGTCGCCAACCTCTTCGAAGACCAGCGCACGGCGCCATGGGCCACGCAGCCGTGGGACAAGATCCTGCTCGACCCGCCGCGCGCCGGTGCCGACAAAGTGCTCGAGTACCTGCCTCGCAAGGGTACCTCGCGTATCGTCTACGTCTCGTGCCATCCCGGCTCGCTGGCGCGCGACGCGGGTATCCTTGTCCAGAAGCACGGCTTCAGGCTCGTGTCGGCCGGTGTCATGGACATGTTCCCGCACACCGCGCATGTCGAATCCATCGCGCTGTTCGAGCGCGGCTGACGGAGCGGAAGCCCATGGGCGTCGAAATCGAACGCAAGTTCCTCCTCGCGAACGACGGCTGGCGTTCCCTCGTGGAGCGCAGCGAGCGCATGGCGCAGGGTTACCTCGTCAATGCCGCCGCCATCGCCGCCGGGCAGGCGAAGTGTTCGGTGCGCGTGCGCATCGCCGGCGACACGGCATGGCTCAACATCAAGTCGGCCACGCTCGGTATCGAACGCCACGAGTTCGAATATCCCGTGCCGCTGGCCGATGCGGAGCATCTGCTCCACGAACTCTCCGATGGCGTGCTCGAGAAGATTCGTCACCATGTCATGCTCGATGGCGCACACTTCGAGATCGACGAGTTCCTGGGCGACAACGCCGGCCTGTTCGTCGCCGAAGTCGAACTGCCGTCGGTCGACGCGGCGTATCCGCGACCGGACTGGCTCGGCATCGAAGTGAGCGAGCAGTCCCGCTATTACAACGTCAACCTGATCGGCCGGCCCTACGCGACATGGCCGTCCGCCGAGCGGGAAGGGAAGGAGAACGCCGCATGCTGATCATCGGCCTTGCCGGTACCGAACTGGCCGCGCACGAACACGGCCGGCTCACCGCGCCAGGCGTGGTCGGGACGATCCTCTTCTCGCGCAACTTCCGTTCGCGCGAACAGGTAACGGCCTTGATCGACGCCATCCGCGAGGTCGCCGGTGACGACTTCCTCGTCTGCGTCGACCAGGAAGGCGGCCGCGTGCAGCGCTTCCGCGACGGGTTCACCCGGCTGCCGCCTCTCGCCGCGATCGGCAAGCTGTACGAGAGCGATCCGGTGGAAGCGGTGAACCGCGCCGAGGAACATGCCTGGATCATGGCCAGCGAAATGCGCGCCATAGGCGTCGACTTCAGCTTCGCGCCCGTGGCGGATCTGGAACGCGGTAGCGCCGCCATCGGCAATCGCGCCTTCCACGCCGATCCGGTCATCGCCGCGGAACTCGTGCAGGCCTATGTGCGTGGCATGCACCTGGGCGGCATGGCGGCCGTGTTGAAACATTTTCCCGGGCACGGCTCGGTGAAGGAAGACACCCACGAGTCCGTCGCCGTCGATCCTCGCGGCAAGGATGAGATCCTGCGCGACGACCTGCTGCCCTTCGTGGCTGGCATGGAAGCACGCGCGGAAGCCGTCATGGCCGCGCACGTGATCTACCCCGCCATCGACGACCGGCCGGCCGGTTATTCGCGTATCTGGATCGAGGAGATCCTGCGCGGTGAACTCGGTTTTCGCGGCTGCGTGTTCGGCGACGACATCAGCATGGCCGCGGCCGGTGGGGTCGGCGGCATCGCCGCCCGCGTCACCGCCAACCTCGATGCGGGCTGCGATCTCGTGCTGGCCTGCTTTCCCGACGTCGTTCCCGACGCGATCGCGGCGGTCGAAGGCCGCAGCGCGTCACCGGCCGAGCGTTTCGCCCCCTTGCGTGGCGCGATCGGTTCGACCTGGGAAGGACTTGTCGACAACCCCCAACGCGACCGCTTCATCGCGCGCGTGACCGCCCTGGAGTCCTGACCCGCCCATGACCGCCGCTTCGCTCGACGACGCGCTCGCGCGTTCCGACATCCTGTTCACCCGTGAACAGCTCGACACTGAAATCGCCCGCATGGGCAAGGAGATCGACATCGCCCTCGCCGGCGAACGTCCCGTCTTCCTTACCGTGATGCACGGTGCGCTGGTCTTCGCCGGACAGCTGGCGTTGTCGGTGAAGACCGACCTCGAGTTCGACTATGTCCACGCCACCCGTTACCGGGGCGAGACCCAGGGCAGCGACCTGCACTGGTTGCGCCGCCCCGAGGTGCCCTTGAACGGCCGCACCGTCCTGCTCGTGGACGACATCCTCGACGAAGGCCATACGCTGAAGGCCGTGCGCGACGCCTGCCTCGACATGGGCGCGTCACGCGTGTTGCTGGCAGTGCTCTGCACGAAGCTGCACAGCCGGCGTGCACACGGCATCGAAGCCGATTTCAACGGCGTCGACCTGCCCGACCGCTACGTCTTCGGCTACGGCATGGATTACTACGAGCAGGCGCGCAACCTGCCGGCCATCTACGCGCTGAAGGACGGAGGGCCATGAGCATCGATCTCGCCGTCATCGGCGGTAGCGGCCTGTACGCGTTCGAAGGCCTGGAGCGTGTCGAGCGCCGGCATGTCGAAACTCCCTTCGGTCCGGCATCCGGCGATGTCGTCACGGGCGATTTCCATGGCAAGCGGCTGGCGTTCCTCGCCCGCCACGGGGAGAGCCACACGCTGCCGCCGCACCGCGTGAACTACCGGGCCAACGTGTGGGCCTTGCACGCGCTGGGCGCGCGGCGCGTGGTGGCGGTGAACGCCGTGGGCGGCATCCGTGACGACATGGGGCCGCGCACACTGGTGGTGCCGGACCAGATCATCGATTACACCCATGGCCGCTACACCAGCTTCAACGATGTGGAAGGGGCGGAAGTCCGCCATATCGATTTCAGCGAGCCGTATACGGAAAGCCTGCGCCAGGCGATCGTCGCCGCCGCGCGTGCGGAAGGGCTGGCGATCGTCGACGGGGGTGTGCACGGGGTTACCCAGGGACCACGCCTGGAAACACGCGCGGAGATCGCTCGCATGAAACGCGACGGCTGCGACCTGGTGGGCATGACCGGCATGCCCGAGGCGGCGCTCGCGCGGGAACTGGACCTGGAGTTCGCATGCCTCGCGCTGGTCGCGAACTACGCGGCGGGCGCCGGCGACGAAGCGGAGATCAGCATCGAGGAGATCTTCGCCCATCTCGCGGCGGCCACGGCGAACGTACCGCCGATCCTGGGACGCCTGTTGGCCAACGCCTGATCGGAAAGCGTCCCAGTTGCGCTTTGGTCTGAAACATGATGATACTTTGTGCGCGCCGCGGGGGCAGGCCAAGGGGATCCATGGGGAACGCCTCGCCATCCGGGTGCTTCCAGTCCATGTCCAGAGGTTTCCGCAATGCGTTTCGGTACGGTCAAGTGGTTCAACGATGCCAAGGGTTTCGGTTTCATCGCGCCCGAGGACGGTGGGGAGGACGTGTTCGTCCACTTTTCTGCGATCAATTCAAAGGGGTTCCGTAGCCTTCAGGAAGGCCAGCGTGTGAAGTTCGAAGTGACCAATGGGCCGAAGGGTGCCCAGGCGTCGGGCGTCGAAATCGCGGCGTGAACGCCTCGACATTGGTGCCATGAAAGCCCCGCGCGAACGCGCGGGGCTTTTTTTTTAAAGATGGGAGCCGGCCCTGTCGGCGATGGATGCTTGCCTCGCCGCGTACCACCCACAAGAGGCGGCACGGTTTCCGACGATCACCTTTGCCGTTTTCCGGCAGCGTGCGCAGGCCCGGCATCGGACCCTGTCGGGATGCGACAGGTCTCCGGCTCATCCCTCATTGAATCGCTCGTCGCGCTGGCCGTGTTCGCGATCGGCAGCGCGTCGACCGCGGCGTGGGTGGCGCAGTCGATGGTGGTCGATGCGAGGGCGTCGCGGCTCGTCGCGGCGACCACCATCGCGGTCAGTACGGAGGCGCGCATACGCGCCGGCGGCGGCAGCATTTCCGATGTGGACATGGAGTTATTCCATGGTGCCCTCGAACGAGGGATGGGAGCGGCCGCCAAGGGCTCCTTGACCTGCGAGGTTCCCGCGCCGTGCGTTATCCGGATCGCCTGGGCGAAGCGCGAGGTGCTGTCGTGGTCGTTCGTTCCGTGACGGCGCGCGGCATGACGCTCGTCGAATTGCTCGTGGGACTGGCGGTGGCCGCCATCGTCGCCGCGGTGGCCATGACCGGCTTGTCGATCATGGGCCTCGCCGTCGTTCGCCAGCGTGCGGCGACGAGGATGGAAGACGCCGTGTGGCTGGCGCATGCGGCGATCGCCCGGGACCTGTGCGCGTCGGCGCGATGGAAGGGCTGCGTCGAAGCGCGGGGATGCACGGCGCAGGGCGTGCATGGCGGCATGCGGGCGCTCGTGCTCGACCATGCCGAATGGTTCGTCGACAAGGGACTCTGGCGATGCGAGGGCGCGGAATGCGGGACGTATCTCGATGGCATCGCCGGCGCCGAATTCATCGCCTTGTTGCAGGACGGCGGCTCGCTCCGTCAGGTGCCCTTCGCGCCGATCCATGGAAACACGGCCAAGGCGCTCGAGGTGGTGCTATGGACGTCGGATGGACACCGTTATAGCCGGACGACCGGCCGGAAGGGTTGTGCGCGGATCCACTGAGCGCGGCGCCATCCTTCTCGTGGTGCTTGCGGTGCTCGCGGTGATGGCGATCCTGGCGTCTTCCTTGTCGCGCTCGGCACGCTCGCGGGCGCTGGCCGCGCAGGAGTTTCATCAGGCGGAGTCGGACGCCCGCCGCGGGCGTGTTCCTCGTGGTGGCGGGCGCGGTGACGCCCATGCGACCATCGGCGATGGCGCGGCTGACGCGTCGTCGAATGAGGCAACCCATGGACCGCAGACGATTCCTCCAGGGGGCGACGGTCGCTTCCGGCGTGGCACTGGCCGCCAAGGGCATCGCTAAGGCGGCGCCCGCCACGAGTGGCGCGGGGATGGTTCCGCGCGTGTGTTCCACCTGGGACTTCGGCGTGGCCGCCAACCAGGCTGCCTGGAAGGTGCTCTCTTCCGGGGGGCGCGCACTCGATGCGGTGGAGCAGGGCGCACGCGTGCCGGAAGCCGATCTGCGCAACCATAGCGTCGGCCGCGCGGGTTACCCCGACCGCGATGGCAAGGTCACGCTGGATGCCAGCATCATGGACGAGCAGGGCAATTGCGGCGCCGTCGCGGCGATCGAGCATATCGCCCATCCCATCTCCGTCGCGCGCCGGGTCATGGAGCGCACGCCCCACGTGCTGCTGGTGGGTGACGGTGCGCTGCAGTTCGCGATCGAGCAGGGCTTCCCGCGCGAGGAACTGCTCACCCCCGAGTCGGAAAAGGCCTGGCACGAATGGCTGAAGACGGCGAAGTACAAGCCGGTCGCCAATAGCGAGGTCAAGAGCTACAACGCCGGTCCCGGCGGCACGCCGGGCGACGCCAGCAACCACGACACCATCGGCATGCTCGCGATCGACGCCCGGGGCAACCTGTCCGGTGCGTGCACCACCAGTGGCATGGCATGGAAGCTGCACGGTCGCGTGGGCGACAGTCCCATCATCGGCGCGGGCCTGTATGTCGACAACGAAGTGGGTGGCGCGACATCGACCGGCGTGGGCGAGGAAGTGATCCGCAACGTCGGCAGCTTCCTCGTCGTGGAACTGATGCGCCAGGGAAGGTCTCCCGAGGACGCATGCCGCGAGGCGGTGGAGCGCATCCTGCGCAAGAAGCCGAACGCGAAGGACCTGCAAGTCGGGTTCCTCGCGATGGACAAGAAGGGCAATGTCGGCGCCTGGGCGATCCAGAAGGGGTTCTCGTACGCGGTTTGCGACGCGGCGAAGCAGGACGCGTTGATCCCCGGCAAGAGCAGCTACTGACCATGGCCCTGCTCGAGATCGCGGCCAATTCGGTGGCCTCGGCGTTCGCCGCGCAGGAAGGTGGCGCGGGCCGCGTCGAACTGTGTGCCTGCCTGGAAGAGGGGGGCGTCACTCCTTCGCACGGCACGATCGCGCTGGCGCGCGAAGGCCTGGACATTCCGCTCTACGTGTTGATCCGCCCGCGCGCGGGCGACTTCGTCTACGAGAATGCGGAGGTCGAGGCGATGCTCGACGACATCGCGCATTGCCGGGCACTCGGTTGCGATGGCGTGGTCGTCGGCGCGCTCACGTCCGAAGGCGAGGTGGACGCGGACGTCTGTGCGCTGTTCGTGCGAGCGGCCGAAGGCATCGGTCTGACCTTCCATCGTGCGTTCGACCTGGTGGAGGACAGCTCCTCCGCCCTGGAAACGGTGATCGACCTCGGCTTCGAGCGTGTGCTCACCTCCGGCGGCATGCAGAGCGCCATGGCGGGCGCGTCGTCCATTGCACGGCTGGTGGCGCAGGCGGGCGGACGGATCGTGGTGATGCCGGGGGCGGGCGTCGAGCCAGGCAACGTCCTCGCGCTTCGCGAAGCGACCCGCGCACGCGAATTCCATGCCTCGGCGAAGAAGCGCCTGCCGTCGGCCATGCGCCGGACGCGTGGCGATGCGCTCGGCATGGGCGCGGGCGAGATCCGCACCGACGTCGATACCGTGCGCGCGCTGGTCGCGTCACTGGCCTGACAGGCATCTCAACCCACCGGCAGGAGACCGGCGGGCGTGACGGCGACGATGTGGCGGTCCGGCGCGCGGGTCACTTCGTGCAGGCCTGTCAGCGTGCCGAACGCCGGCAGCATGCCCACGTCGCGGTCGAAGACGAAGGCCGGCAGCCGATGCCTGCGCCAGCCGTCGCGAACGGTCACGCCAGGATGGACATGACCGGCGATCGTGTACCCCCCGGCCTGCGCGTGCGGATGATGCGAAAACACGAACGGTGGCACGGCGAGGCGTTCCGGCAGTACATCGAAGCCGAGCGATGCGACGTCGAAATGACGATCGTGGTTGCCCGCGATCAGCAGCATCCGCACGGCGTCGTGCTTGCGCCGCCATGCGCGCACCCGGTCCACCCACGCGCTGCGAACGGTGGCGCTGCCGTGGACGAGGTCGCCCAGCACCACGACACTTTCCGGGATGAACGCCGCGATCAGTTCGTCCAGGCGAACGAGATCGTCTTCCGTGTCGCCGCTGGGAACGGCGATGCCCGCGCGGCGGAACACGGCGCCCTTGCCGAAGTGCACGTCCGAGACCAGCAGCATGCGCCGCGCGGACCAGTGGATAGCGCGCTGCGCATGCAACGTGAGTCGTTCGCCCGCGATCTCGATATCACGCTTGATCATGCACCGGCTCCTCGTTCGAGGGTCGCGAGCATGCGCTCCACGCGCGTCCGCCAGTCGTCGGTGGCGATGCCACCGCGCAAACGTTCCACCCATAGCGGAAAGGCCAGCGGGCTCAGCCGCTTCGGTTCCTGCCAGAGCAACCGCGAGCGGGCAACCCGCAGCAGGCAGGCACGCAGCCGCGTGTAGTCCAGTTGCTGGTCGAGCACCTCGCGTTCGGCCTGCCAGAGCAGCGGATGCGCGGGATCGTGCCGGCGCAGCACGTCGAAGAGCAATCCGCTCGACACCTGCAACTGGCGCAGCGTCTTTGCCTGGGCGGGATAGCCATTGAAGACCAGTCCCGCCACCCGGGCGATCTCGCGGAACTGGCGCCGGGCCAGTTCGGACAGGTTGACGCTGGCGCGGATGTCGGTACGCAGACCGGCGGGATGCAGCAGCCTGCGCATCGTCCCGGCGTCGAGCGCGGGCATGCGCGCCGCGGTGAGGGTCAGCCCGTAATCGTTGACGGCATAGCCATAGTCACCCGGCTGGATGCGCGCCAGACGATAGGCGAGCACGGCGGCCAGGCCCTCGTGCGCGAGCCGCCCCGCGAAGGGGAAGACGAACAAGTAGTCGCCTTCGCGCGTGCGCGTGCGCTCGCACAACGTTTCGTCGACACCCGGAACCACCGACTGCCGACGCTGTATCGTCAGCAGCGGCACGAGCGCGCGCATTTCTTCCGAGCGGTGGGTCGTCTCCGCGAGCGTGCGGCGCAATTCGTCGGAGAGTTCGCCCGAGAGTGGCAGGCGCCCGCCCATCCAGCGCGGCACGCCGCCACGGCGGTTCGGCGCGGCGCGCACCCACGCGGTCATGTCGCGCACGCGGACGAGCTCGAGGTTCCGCCCGGCGAACAGGAAACGGTCGCCGGGCCGCAGCCGGGAGACGAAGCTTTCCTCGACGGTCCCGAGCCGGGCGCCTTTCATGTAACGCACCTGCAAGCTGCCATCGGAGGTGATCGTGCCGATCGACAGCCGGTGCATGCGTGCGATGCGGCCACTCTCCACGCCGTAGCGTCCTTCTCTCGCGACCAGCTTGTGGTATTCGGGATAGCTGGCGAGCGCCGACCCACCGGTACACAGGTACGCGAGCACGGCGTCGAAACGCTCGCGCGGCAGCCGCGCATATGCCAGCGACGACGTTACCTCGGCGAAGGCCTCGTCGGCGCTGAAGCCTCCGCCGAGCGCCATGGTGATCAGATGCTGCGCCAGTACGTCCAGGCAGCCGCGCAGCGGCCGCCGGGGTTCCAGGTGCCCCTCGGCAAGCGCGCGGCGCGCGGCGGCGATCTCGGCGAGTTCCAGCAGGTGGGTCGGAACGCAGAGGATGCGTGACGGCACGCCCGGCTGGTGGCCGCTGCGTCCGGCACGCTGGAGCAGGCGCGCGACGCTCTTCGGGCTGCCGATCTGGATCACCCGCTCGACGCTGGCGAAATCCACGCCGAGGTCGAGGCTGGACGTGGCGACCACGCAGCGCAGTGCGCCGGCGCGCAAGCCTTCTTCCGTGGCGAAGCGCAGCTTGGGGTCGATCGAACCGTGGTGCAGGGCGAGGGTCGCCGGCGACTCCGGCCACACCGACGCCAGTGCTTCATGCCAGAGTTCTGCCTGTGACCGCGTGTTGGCGAAGACGAGGCTGCTGCGGGACGCCAGCACGGCATCGAGGACGCGCGGCAACTGTGACAGGCCCAGGTGTCCGGCCCAGGCGAAGCGTTCTCCCCGATCGGGCACGGCCGTGTCGATCGTCGTCTTCTTGCGCGCGCCACCCCCGACGAGCACGCCATCACCCGCCAGCGCGTGCAAGGCCTCGTCGAGGTTGCCCAGCGTCGCGGAAAGACCCCATGTGCGTAGGGAAGGCAGCCAGTGCCGCAGCCGCGCGAGGCCGAGCTGGAGCAAGGTGCCGCGTTTGTTGCCGACCAGTTCGTGCCACTCGTCCACCACGATGCCGCGAAGCTGCGCGAAGCGTTGCCGTGCATCGGGGTAGCTCAGCAGGAGGGCCAGGCTTTCCGGCGTGGTGACCAGCAGTTCGCACGCGCCGCGCCGCAACCGGGCGCGTTCGGCACTGCCGCTGTCGCCGGTTCGGCGCAGCACGCGCCAGGGCACTTCCATCGCATCCACGGCCGCCGCGAGGTGCTGTGCCGTATCGGTCGCCAGCGAGCGCAATGGCGTGATCCAGAGCAACTGGAGGCCGGCCTGGGGCCGAAGCACGGCGTCGATCAGCGGGCCGCCGGCGGCGGCAAGCGTCTTGCCCGTGCCGGTGGGCGCGTGGATCAGGCCGTTCCGTCCATCGCGCCAGGCGCGCCACGCGGCGCGCTGGAACGGCGCGGGCCGCCGCTCCAGCGCGGCGAACCATGCCAGCAGGCGGGCCTCAGCCCGACGCCAGGCGGCGGAGGTCGTCGAGCTTGTCGGCATCGCGGATGGCGAGGTCGGTACGCCAGCGCAGGATGCGCGGAAAGCGCACCGCCACGCCGGCCTTGTGGCGGCCCGAAGCCTGGATCGCTTCGAACGCGAGTTCGAACACGTGCGTCGGCTCGACCGATCGCACGGGCCCGAAGCGATCGATGGTGTGCGCCCGTATCCAGCGGTCGAGCCGGCCGATCTCGTCGTCGTCCAGGCCCGAGTAGGCCTTGGCCACCGGCACGAGCGCTTCGCCGTCCCAGACACCGAACGTGTAGTCGGTGAAGAGGCCGGAACGCCGGCCGTGGCCTGGCTGCGCGTAGAGCAGTACGGCATCGATCGTGTACGGGTCGACCTTCCACTTCCACCAGTCACCGCGTTTGCGGCCCACGCGGTACGGCGAGTCGAGCCGCTTGAGCATCAGCCCTTCCGTACGGCGCTCGCGCGATTCGGTGCGCACCGCCGCCAACGCCTGCCAGTTCGGCGCCGTGATCGCGGGCGAGAGCATCAGCGTGGGGCGCCGCTCCTCGATAAGGCTGGCGAGCATCGCGCGGCGTTCGGAAAGAGGACGTTCGCGCATGTCCTTGCCGTGCAGTTCGAGCAGATCGTAGGCCATCAGGCGTACGGGTGTATCGGCCAGCAATTTCGGGCCGGGCTTGAGCTTGCCGATGCGCTTTTGCAACGCGGTGAAGGGCAACGGATGGTCTTCGTCCAGTGCCCAGGCCAGGATCTCGCCGTCGATCACGCAGCCGTCGGGAAGATCGCGGGCGGCCTGCTCGATCTCGGGGAACCGCCCGTCGAGGCGTTCCTCCCCGCGCGACCAGAGCAGCGCCTCGCCCGCGCGGCGCATCAGTTGCGCGCGGATGCCGTCCCACTTCCATTCGGCCAGCCATTCGCCGGCATCGCCCAGCGAGGCGGCCTCCTGTTCCAGTGGCGAGGCGAGAAAGAACGGATACGGCCGTTCACCGGCGTGCTCGTCCGCGCGCTCCGGGCCGGATAACGCCCGGAAAGCGGAGGCATTCGGAGTCCAGTGGCCGCTGAGCCGGTGCGCGATCAGGTCCGTGGGCAGGTTCGCCCACTGCGCGAGCGCCTGCACGACGAGCCGGTGCGACACGCCCACCCGCAGCGATCCCGTCAGCAGCTTGTTGACCAGGAACACCTGGCCGCGTGGCAAGGGCCGCCACCATTCGCGCAGCAGATCGACGCGTCCGGACGATTCGAGCGTGTGCAGCGATGGAAGCCGTGCCTCCATCCATACGTGCAGCGGCGTGTCCTCCTGTTCGTCGCCGCCACTGGGCAACATGAGCGCGATCGTCTCCGCGAGATCGCCCACATGCTGGTAGCTTTCGTCGATGAGCCAGTCGGCATAGCCCGCTTCCGCGGCGAGCGCGAGGCGCAGTTCGGTCGACGTGGCGGTTCGCTTGAGCTTGCCTCCGCCGAGGACGTAGACGGCCCACGCCGCGTCTTCCGCGGGTGCCTCGACGAAGTACGCCGCCATCGCGTCGCGCTTGGCGGCCGTGGACGAGGTGCGGTCGAGCACCTCGAAAAGGGCGGCGAACCGGCGCATCAGTCGCCTTCCTCGCTGCGGCGGAGTTCCGGCATGCGTCCGCCGAGCGTGCTCAGCGGGAGCGCGTCGTGGCCCTTCTCGCGCAGGTGGCGGATCAAGGCCTCGCCATCGCCATGGGTGACGTAGATGCGCTTCGCGCCGCAGTCTTCCACGCTGCGGATAAGTCCTGGCCAATCGGCGTGGTCGGATACGACGAATCCGCGGTCGTAGCCGCGGCGGCGACGCGCCCCACGCACCTGCATCCATCCGGAAGCGAAGCCGGTGGAGGCCTTGGCGAAGCGGCGCATCCATGGCGAGCCCGCCGCCGAGGGTGGGGCCATGACCAGTTCACCCGCGAAATCCTTGCCGCGGGCGGAGTCGCTGACGGCCTGCGTGGGCAGCATCTGCACGCCCGCCTCGCGGTACGCCTCGACCAGGCGCAGCATCGCGCCATGCAGGTGCACCGTACGGTCGCTGCGCATGGCCAGTTCGGCGAGCAGCCGTTGCGCCTTCCCTAGGGCGTAGCAGAACAGGACCGCCGTCACGCGCCGCGCCGCGCATTCGTCCACCCAGCCGAGGATCTCGTCCACCACCTGGCTCATGGGCGGCCACCGGTAGATCGGAAGGCCGAACGTGGATTCCGTGACGAAGATGTCGCAGGGCACCGGTTCGAACGGTTCGCACGTGGGATCGGGGTCGCGTTTGTAATCGCCGGAGACCACGGCCACCTTGCCGCATCCTTCGATGCGCACCTGCGCCGCGCCGAGGATGTGTCCGGACGGGTGCAGGGACACGCGGGTCTCGCCGAGGGTGAAGGGCTCGTTCCAGCCGTGTTCGAGGAGCGTGGCCGGGGCACCGAGGCGCTCGCGCATCAATCCGCCGCCGGCGCGTGCCACGTGGTAGAGCGCGCTACCTGCGCGCGCGTGGTCCCCATGCGCGTGCGTGACGACCGCGCGGGCGACCGGCTGCATCGGGTCGATGAAGAAGTCGCCCGCCGGGCAGTAAAGGCCCTCGGGCCGCGGTAGCAGCAGGTCGCGATCCATGCGGCCGAAGGTAGGGGGCGGATCGTCAACAGCGCGAAAACGCGCCGGCGGATCAGGCCACGAACTGCAAGCGCGCCAGTTCGGCGTAGAGGCCGCCTTCGGCCAGCAGGCTCTCGTGCGTGCCCTGCGCCACGATGCGGCCACCGTCCATCACGACGATGCGATCGGCACGCTGCACCGTGGCCAGGCGATGCGCGATCACCAGCGTGGTGCGGCCCTTTTCGAGGCGCTCGAGCGCGTGCTGGATGGCCGCTTCCGACTGGGCGTCGAGCGCCGAGGTGGCTTCGTCCAGCAGCAGCAAGGGTGCGTCGCGCAGGATGGCCCGGGCGATGGCGATGCGCTGCTTCTGTCCACCGGACAGCCGCACGCCACGCTCGCCCAATGCGGCTTCATAGCCGTCGGGAAGAGCGGCGATGAAACCGTCCGCTTCGGCGAGACGCGCGGCTTCGCGCACCTCGTCGTCGGACGCGTCGGCACGGCCGAAACGGATGTTGTCCGCGGCGGTACCGCCGAAGATCACGGTCTCTTGCGGTACCAGCGCGATCGCCCCGCGCAATTCGGGCAGCGCGAGTGCGCGCAGGTCGATGCCGTCGAAACGGATGGAGCCTGAACGCGGATCGTGGAAGCGCAGCAACAAGCTGAAGACCGTGCTCTTGCCCGCGCCCGACGGCCCGACCAGCGCCACGGTTTCGCCCGGCGCGATGTCGAGGTCGAAGTCGGAGAGCGCGGCCACGTCCGGACGCGACGGGTAGCGGAATTCCACATGCTCGAAGCGCAGCGATCCGGTGACCGGCCGGGGCAGGGGTTCCGGTGCCTCCGGCGTGAAGATGCCCGGCCGTTCGGCGAAGAGTTCGCCGATGCGTTCCATGGCGCCGGCGGCGCGCAGTACGTCGCCCCATACTTCGGACAGGCCCGCCACCGAACCGGCGGCGAAGATCGCATACAGCACGAACTGGCTCAGCACTCCCGGCTGGAGATCTCCCGCGATGACGTCGCGCGCGCCCGCCCACAGCACCAGGGTGATGGCGCCGAAGATCAGCACGATCACGGCGGCGGTGAGCAGCGACCGCATGCCGATGCGGCGGCGTGCCGTCGCGAGGGCGAGGTCGATGGCGCTGGCATAGCGGCGGCTTTCGATCGGCTCGCGGGCGTAGGCCTTGACCGCCTGTGCCGCGTTCAGGGTTTCATTGGCGACGGCGGCGGCATCGGCGATGCGGTCCTGGCTGTGTCGCGAAAGTTTCTGCACGCGGCGGCCGAAGACGAGGATGGGCAGCATCACCGCCGGGATGACCAGCGCGGTCAATCCGGCCAGCCGCGGGCTCGTCCAGGCCATGGCCGCCGCGGCGCCGATCAGCATCACCACGCTGCGCAGCGCCACCGAGATGCCCGAACCGACCAGGGTCTGCACCACTTCGGTGTCCGTGCCCAGACGGGAGGTGAGTTCACCGACGCGGGTGCTTTCATAGAAGCCCACGTCCAGCCCGATCACATGCTGGTAAAGGGTGGTGCGGAGCGAGGCGAGCGAGCGTTCGCCGAGCAGGGCGATGCAGTAGTACCGGGCGGCGGTGGCGATGGCCAGGACCACGGCTACGCCGAACAGGCCAAGGAACGTGCCGTTGATCGTCGCGATGCTGGAGGCGAGGAAGCCATGGTCGATGATGTGCCGCACCGCCACGGGCAGGAGCAGCGAGGCACCCGAGGAGATCCCCAGGAAGACCAGCCAGCCGATGGCGAGGCCCTTGTGCGGCTTGAGGAATGGCCAGAGGTTGCGCAGTGCCCCGATCTTGCGTGACTTCTCCCTGCGTTCTTCGCTCATGCTCGCTTCGCTTCCGGTTTCATTCGCCAACGGATGGGGCCATCCGGTGCAGTATTCAACATGGATCGACGCGGCGGGGGTGCACCTTGCCCCGGGTGAGGTCGACGATCCGCGCGGCGATCGCGTCCAGGCGCTCGACCGGCGCGCGTACGCTCAGCTCCGCGCCGTCGGCGACGAAGGTTTCGTCCTCGATCGTGGCCTCCATCTCGCGCAACCGCGCCGAGACAAGGGCCAGTTCGCCGAACTCGCAGCGTAGCCGCAGGCACCCGGTGGCGACGATCGGCAGGCGTGGAGCGAGGCGCAGGCATTCGGCCGCTGTCCCGCCATAGGCGCGCACGAGCCCACCCGCGCCAAGCTTGATCCCGCCGTACCAGCGGGTGACCAGCACGGCCACGCGGTCGCAACCCTGGCCGTCGATGGCCTGCAGGATGGGACGCCCGGCGGTGCCCCCGGGTTCGCCATCGTCGTTGAACCGGTATGCGTCGCCGATGCGATACGCCCAGCAGTTGTGCGTGGCACCCGGATCGCCCACCGATTCGAACCATGCCAGGGCGTCGGCCGGCGAGTCGACAGGCGTGGCCAGGGCAAGGAAGCGGCTCTTCTTGATGTCTTCCTCGTGCCGCCAGGGCGAGGCGAGGGTTTCCAGCGGTGCACTCAAGGGGTCAGGTCGCGCAGGTCTTGTGGCAGCTCGTAACGAGGATAGCGCTCGCGCAGTTCACGCAGGCGCCGCAAGGCTTCCTCGCGTTCCCCGCGGCCGAGCAGCTGCCGGATCTCGCCGACGCGATCGTCCGGACCGAGCTCCGTTTTCATGGCCCGGTCGGAAACGGCGCCGAAGGCCTGCGGGGCGGGTTTGGATACGGCCGATGACTTGAGTGCAGGTGCCGGTGCCGAACGGCGCGCCATCCTCGGCTGGGTTGCCGCGGGTGCCGACTCTTGCAGGACGACAGGAGCGCTTGCGGGCGCGGGCGCGGTGGATTCGATGCGTTGCGCCGTGGGAACGGGGCGCGTCGCCGTCACGTCGGGGCGGCTGTCGCGCAGCTGCCAGGCCAGCCCGGCAGCCAGCACCAGTACCGCCGCCGACCCCAGCGCGACCGGCCAATGTGCCCGGCGGCGACGAGCCGGTACCGCACGATCGGCGTGTGCGAGCACCGCCGCATCCAGCGCCGGGTCGGGCTCGGTCTTTGGCAGGCGCGCGTAGAGCGCCGCGAGTTCGCGCTCGTCGGGCAGGTCGTCGTCGTGGGGCGGTGGCGTGTTCGGGTTCATGTCAGTCGGCAACGAGTTCTCGTATCCGCGCCATGGCGTAGCGAAGCCGCGATTTCGCGGTTTCCTTGCCTACGCCGGTCACGGTGGCGATGTCCTCCAGGGATAGTTCGTTCTCCATGCGTAGCACGAAGGCCGTTCGTTGTTCGTCGGGAAGGCTTTCGATCGCGCGCTGCATGTGCCTGCGCAGTTCGAAATCCGACAGGGCGTGATCGGGTTGCTCGCGTTCCGGAGCGGCCTGTGCGGCGAAGACGGCTTCGGTTTCCTCCGCGCCTGCGCGTGGGCGCTGCCGGCGGAAGCTGTCCATGGCCAGGTTGTGCGCGATCTGGAGCAGCCAGGTGCTGAACTTCGCCTCCGCGCGATAACGCTGGCGTGCGACGATCACGCGGCTCCAGGTTTCCTGGAACAACTCGTCGGCGACCGCGCGGTCCTTCACCGTCTTCAGCAGGAACCGGTACAACGGGCCCTTGTGCTTCGCGTAAAGCTCCCCGAACGCGGCCGTGTTCCCGCCCGCCCAGGCGAGCATCAGCCCGCCGTCGTCGGTAAGGGGAGCATCCATGGACGGGGAGGTTACCTTATCGACGCGGGGATTCCGCGACCGGTCCGGTCGACATCCCGCTGGCCATGCCCGCCAGCCTCGACATCTCCGCGCGATAGCCGTCTTCGTCCTTGCCGAGCGCGCCACGCGCCAACTCCGCGACCTTGTCGTAGCCGAAGCCATCCACGTATTTGCCGCCGCGCAGGTTCTCCGCGAAGGCCGCCACCGCCGCGGCGAATCGCAGCCGGTCGCTGGCCTGCGGCGCGACGTCCGCATGCAAGGGCTGCTCGATCAGCTGGCTCGCGCCGCCGTCGGGCGCCTTGTAGCGCAGGCGAAGGAAGCCGAGTTCGCCAGATGTGGGCGTGTCATTCGCGGAGGCGTAGCGCAGCGGATCGACGCGTGCGCCCCTGGAACCTTTCAACGTGATCTCGTACAGCGCGGTGACGCGGGCACCCGCGCCGATCTCGCCCGCATCGACGGCGTCGTTGTTGAAGTCTTCCCGCGCGAGGACACGTTTCTCGTAGCCGATCAGGCGATACTCGGCGACCACGCCCGGGTTGAACTCCACCTGGATCTTCACGTCCCTGGCGATCGTCATCAGCGTCGCCGACATCTCGTCCACCAGCACGCGGCGCCCCTCGCCGAGGCTGTCGATGTAATGGTGGCTGCCGTTACCGGCATCGGCCAGCTCCACGGCCATCTCGTCGTTGTAGTTGCCTTCGCCGAAGCCCAGCGTGGTCAACGCGATGCCACTCTTGCGCTTCTCCACGATGCGTTCTTTCAGGGCCTGCACGCCGACCGTACCGACGTTGAAGTCGCCATCGGTGGCGAGGATGACGCGGTTTACGCCGCCCTTGATGAAGCCCTTCGCCGCCTGCGCATACGCCAGGTCGATGCCGGCGGCGCCGTTGGTGGACCCTCCCGCGCCGAGCGCGTCGATGGCCGCGGCGATCTTCGCGTGTTCGTCGCCCGGCGTGGAGGGCAGGGCCACGCAGGTGGAGCCTGCATAGGTCACGAGCGAGATGCGATCAGCCGCACGCAGTTTCGGCACGATCTGCTTCAGCGACGCCTTCAGCAGGGGCAGCTTGTCGGGCTCGTCCATGGAGCCGGAGACGTCCACGAGGAAGACGAGGTTGGCCGGGGGAATCTCGCTGGCCGGCACGTCGTATCCCTGGATGCCGATGAGTAGCAACTGGCGCTCGGGGTTCCACGGCGCCGGCGCGAATTCCGCCGTGACGCCGAACGGCTTCGCGCGACTCCCCGGCACCGTGTAACCGTAGTCGAAGTAGTTGATGAATTCCTCGGTGCGCACGGCATCCACCGGCGGCAGGCGTCCCTCGTTGAGCATGCGGCGCACGTTCGTATAGGAACCGGTATCCACATCGACGCTGAAGGTCGACACCGGATCGCTGGCGGCGAGGTGGACGGCATTCGCCGTGCGATGCGCGTAGTTTTCGCGGTCGACGGGCAGATAGGGCGGAGCGATCGCGGTGACATGACCGGACTGCGCCACTGTTTCCACGATCGCTTGCGGTACGGCCTTCGTCATGGCCGGCGGCGCGGGGGCCGCGGCCGGAGCGACCAGTGGGCGTGAGAGCATCCGTCGGACTGGCATGCCCTGGCCCGGCTGGCAGCCGGTGTCGTCGGCCGGTGGCGATGGCGCGTCGCGCCGTGCGGCGAAGGCATCGCCCGAAGCGGCCACGCCGGTGGCGGCGACCGCGGCGGCGAACAGGAGGGAAAGCGTGATGCGGAGCGTGTTCATCGTGCATGGCCTCGTGGGTGACATGACGGTGAAACGCGGGAAGGGGCGAAGCGGGGTTAACCGATGTGACGCGATTCGCTGAGCAGGTGAGGGCCCGCGCGGGTTTCCTCGCCGGCGCTCACCCTGTTCCGGCCCGTCTGCTTCGCCCGGTAGAGCGCGCGGTCGGCCGCGTTGAGCAGATCGAGCGGACCGCCGTGCGCGCTCACCTGCACATGGGCCACGCCGATGCTGATGGTGACGACGCCGAAGGGACTCGAGGGATGGATGATCGCCAGCGCCTCGACCTGCGCACGCAAGTCCTCGGCCAGGGCCAGCGCTTCGGGCAGGCGGGTGCCGGGAGCGATCACGGCGAACTCTTCGCCGCCGAAGCGCGCGACGAAATCGCCCGCGCGAACCCCGCGTCCGATCAGGCCACCGACGAGGGAACGCAGGCAATCGTCGCCCGCGAGATGGCCGTAGCGGTCGTTGTATTCCTTGAAGAAGTCGACATCGATCATCAACAGGGAGATCGGTTCCTGTTGTCCGGGGCGGTGCCATTCGCGCAGGAGGCGCTCGTCGAGCGCCCGCCGGTTGGCCAGGCCCGTGAGGCTGTCGACGAAGACCAGGCCCTGCAGCTCGTCGCGGCTGCGCGACAGCCGGTATTCCTCCTCCACCAGGCCGACCTGGGCCAGGGTGCCGCGAAGGCCGATGCCGATCACGGCGGCAATGGCGCCCACGATGCCCAGCGTGGGGTAACCCGGGATCACCATCAGACCGAAGCCGAGCACGCTCATGGCCAGGAAGGTGGGGCTCGCGCTCTGCACGAAGCGCACGAGATAGACGGGCGGGTGCCAGTGCCGTCTCGGCTGGCGCAGCGTCGCCGTGACGAAAAGGACGAGGAAGGGAAGATCCAGCAGCGCGTCCCAGGGAGACGTGCCGAATTCGGGGTGCCCACCGAGCGCCACGAAGTGGTTATAGAAATAACCGGCGATCGCATAGGTGACGAAGAACGCCGTCACGCCACGGAAAAAGAAATGATCGTCGGCGCGGTCGGTCGCGAGGTAGCGTAACGACGCGGCCAGCGCGAGGCACGCGTTCTCGAAATCGAGCATGTAGGCGATGTCGAGGGCCTGCTGGGTCGCCATCGCGCCCTGCACCGAGACGATCGAGAACGTGCGCACGTAGAACAGCACCCCGAGCAGGGCGGCCAGGATCAGGTCGATCGCGATGGCCCACTTCTTCCGCCCCGGCACGGGTGCCGACGAGACGGCCACCAGCACGGGCAGCACGTAAAGGATGTAGAAGAACATGCTGTCGCCGGGCGCCGGGTTGGAGTTTTCCAACACGTAGTTCTGACGGGCGGACAACGACATGCCCACGGCCCACAGGACGAGGCTGGCGAACAGCAACCACCAGCGCGGATCCCGGGGAGGCCCCGAGCGCCGCCATGCCATCACCACGCTGCCCAGCGCCAGCGCCGCGACGGTGAAGAAGCACACGTAGGAAACCTCCATGCCCCCGGAAGGCATGTTCGCCAGTGCGATCACGTGGACCAGGACGATGGCCGCCGCGACGATGACTGCTTTCATGGCGCGCCTCCCCCTGCCTGCAACGCAATAGTCATATCGGCGGAGACAGCGGGAAGTTGAGTTCCATGAACGGATGTTAAGCCTGGGACGGCCGAAGATGTGAAGGTGCTGACGGACCCTGGCGGCGGTTTTCCGGTCCAAGACGGCAATCTTTGCCTTTCGGTAATGTCACCTGTTCCGGGTCGTCGTCTTGGATTCCCTGCGTAGGGGTCGCAGGATGTCTGCCTTGTCTGGTCACCGAAGGAGCGTGCCATGTCCTCACGTCCCGTGAAGATCCCCGGCCCCGATCATCCCATCACGGTCGAGCCCGCGGGTGGCAGGGTGCTGGTGCGCGATGGCGACCGCATCATCGTCGACACCCGCGATGCGCTCGTGCTCAGGGAAGGCCGTTACCCGGCCGTGTTCTACGTTCCCCGTGCCGATGCCGACATGGCTTCGTTGAGCCGGACCGAACACCATACGTATTGCCCTTATAAGGGTGAAGCCTCGTATTACAGCCTTCCGGGTAACGAGGAAAGGGCGATCAACGCGATCTGGACCTACGAGGAGCCGCACGAGGCGGTCTCCTCGATCCGCGATCACCTCGCCTTCTACCCCGACCGCGTGCGCATCGAGCACACACCGGGCTGACCGCACCGTCAAGGAATTCATCCATGCAATCATTCGTCGACACCTCCTGGGCGCCCGGCGCCGCCTCCCGTCGCGCCGGCACGAGCGCCACCGCGCTCCGGGGCCGGCCCGACCTTCCGCTCTCCGAGCGTTACGACGCCGTGCGGGCGCGTACCGAGGCGCTCGTGGCCGCGCTCGGCCCGGAGGACATGGTCGTTCAGTCGATGCCCGATGCGAGCCCCGCCAAATGGCACCTCGCCCACACGACCTGGTTCTTCGAGACCTTCCTGCTCGGGCCTAACGTGCCAGGCTACGAGGTGTTCGATGCCGAATTCGGGTATCTGTTCAATTCCTACTACGAAGCCATCGGCCCGCGTCATCCGCGGCCGTTGCGTGGCTTGCTGACCCGCCCTCCGACCGATCGCGTGATCGCCTATCGCCATCACGTGGACGCGCATATGCGCGCTTTCCTCGCTGGCGCGGTGAGTCCCGAACTGGAAGCGCTGGTGCGGCTCGGCTTCGCCCATGAGGAACAGCACCAGGAACTGCTGGTGATGGATGTGCAGCACCTGTTCGCGCAGTCGCCGCTGAAGCCGGCCTTCGATCCCTCCTGGTCCGCACCGGCGCCCGGTCCGACAGGCCGCTTCCGCCCGGTGGGCGGTGGACCCGTGCGCATCGGTGCCGCCGACGAGCCCTTCGCATTCGACAACGAAGGCCCCCGGCACACCGTCTGGCTGGAGCCGTTCGAGATGGCGGACCGCCTGGTCACCAACGGCCAGTGGCTGGCCTTCATGGCGCTCGGCGGCTATCGCCGCGCCGACCTGTGGCTTTCCGACGGGTGGGCGCAGCGGCAGGAGGAGGGGTGGGAATCGCCCCTCTACTGGCAGCACGACGGCGAAGCGTGGTCGCACATGACGCCCGGTGGCTGGCGTCCGGTCGATCCCGACGCGCCGGTCACCCATGTCAGCTACTACGAAGCCGAGGCATTCGCGCGCTGGGCCGGCGCCCGGCTGCCGACGGAAGCGGAGTGGGAGCATGCCATGCGCGCACGCGACGATCTGGAGCAGGTCGACGATGTCGCCTGGCAGTGGACGGCCAGTTCGTACTCGCCGTACCCGGGGTTTCGCGCGGCGGACGACGCGGTCGGCGAGTACAACGGGAAGTTCATGATCGGCCAGATGGTCTTGCGCGGCGGGGCCAGCGTCACGCCGTCCGGGCACGCGCGGATCTCGTACCGCAATTTCTACCGGCCCGGGCAGCGCTGGATGTTCAGCGGCGTGCGCCTCGCGCGCGATCCCGCGTTCACCCCTGATGGCGACCGCCTGACTTTCCTGCGCGATACGCTGGCCGGGCTGTCGTCGTCTCCGAAGGCCTTCTCGCCGAAGTACTTCTACGACGGGGCGGGGTCCGAGCTGTTCGAGGCGATCTGCGTCACGCCCGAGTATTACCCGACGCGGACGGAAACGGCTTTGCTTCGTGAGATCGCCCCGGCGCTCGCCGCGAGTATTCCGCAAGGCGCCGTGCTGCTCGAACTGGGCAGTGGGGCGAGCGACAAGACACGGATGCTGCTCGACGCCGCGCCATGGATTTCCGCCTATGTCCCGGTGGACATCAGCGCCGCCGCGCTCGATGGCGCGGTGACGCGCTTGCGCGAGGCTTATCCGTCGCTCGCGGTGCACCCGGTGGTGGGTGATTTCACCCAGGCCATCGAGGTTCCGAAGGCGGTGGCCGGACGGCCCATTGTGGCGTTTTTCCCTGGTTCCACCATCGGCAATTTCACGCCGGCGGAGGCCATCGCCTTGCTGCGTTCGGTGCGGGAACGGCTTGGACCCGCTGCGCGCTTCATCGTGGGCGCGGACCAGGTCAAGGACGTGGACGTGTTGCTGGACGCCTACGACGATGCCGCCGGCGTGACCGCCGCGTTCAATCGCAACGTGCTCGTGCGCATCGACCGCGAACTCGGCGGCGATTTCGATCCCGAGGCCTTCGAGCATCGCGCGGTGTGGAACGCGGAACTCGAACGTATCGAGATGCACCTGGTGAGCCGCGAGGCGCAGCGGGTGACGGTCGCGGGGCAGTCGTTCGCCTTCGCCGCCGGCGAATCGATACACACGGAGAACTCGCACAAGTTCACGCCCGCATCGTTCGCGAGGCTGGCGGAAGCGGGTGGGTGGCGGATCGAACGGGAATGGGTGTCGGCGGCGCCGGCGTTCGGGGTGTATTTGCTGGGTGCGGCTTCGTAGGGTATCGCGGCCGAGGCCGCTTCCCACCAGGGCGCTTCCGCCATGCCGCTTCCCACCAGGGCGCTTCCCACCGGACGATGAGCAAGTCGGCGGTGGTGGGAAGCGGCCTCGGCCGCAATGCTTCGTCCCCGTTACCGAACCTCGTCAACCTTCATATAGCCACCTTCGGACACGCTCACCACCGAGCGCCGGTGCCCCTGCATCTTCACCGCATCGTCCACCGAGGCGCCGATCGCCGAGGCGGTCTCGGCCACGCCCACCGGCTTGTTGCCGCGCCGCTTCTGCTTGCCCGCGAAGCGGGCGTGGTTGTAGCCCGACCAACTCGTGAACACGACCGCGCAGGCGATGGCAACGATGAGGATCACGTTGATATCGCCGCCATCGCCGATCGGGCCGAGCACGTGCAACTGCAACCAGGCGCTGCGTACGCCGAAGGCCCACGCGCCCAGCGTGAGCAAGGGTAGCCATAGGAAGACCCAGAACAACCACGCGAAGATGGTGACGGTGGTGAACACCGCCTTTTGCGCCGCCGATTGACGTTCCGGGCGCTGGATCAGAATGGCTTCGGCTTTCATCGCAGTCCCCGGTCGGGGCTGACCCAGACGGCACGCGTGCCCTTGCGCTTCAGCAACGCCTTGGGTAGCGCGACGATCGAGGTCGCCGTGTTGAGCAGCCAGTACACCAGCGGGTACCAGATCATCCAGTAGTAGTTGCGGCCGATGCGGGTCTCGTAGCGGCGGTCGACCAGCAGGCTGATGAGGAACTGGAGCAGGCAGATCGCGCCCAGCACAACGCCGTGCCATTGGGGTAGCAACGTGTCGATGTACAGCGACGGCGGCAGGTCCACCACGCGGCCGAGCACCCAGAGCACGATGATGACGGCCATCGTATAGGACCAGAGCAGGCTCATCACGTACTCGAAGGCCACGGGCCACATGCGCCGCTGGCGCCACTTGAGCAAGCTCCCGGTGTATCGCAGCAGCACCTCGGAGCCACCCTGGGCCCAGCGCAGGCGCTGCTTCCACAATCCGCGAAGCGTTTCCGGCATCAGGATCCAGCACAGCGCGTTCGGTTCGTAACGGATTTCCCAGTGACGCATCTGCAACCGCCAGCTCACGTCGATGTCCTCGGTGACCATGTCGGTGTTCCAGTAGCCGACGTCGTGCAGCGCGCTCTTGCGGAAGCAGGCGATCACGCCGGACACCGTGAAGATGCGCCCATACACGCGTTGGGCCCGTTTGATCAGCCCGATGATCGAGGAGAACTCGCCCACCTGCAGCTTGCCCAGCAGGGTGGAACGGTTGCGGATGCGCGGGTTGCCCGTGACCGCGGCGACGCGCGGGCTCTCGAGCATGTGCATCATCATCCAGTGGGTGGCGTAATCGTCGAGCAAGGCGTCGCCGTCGACGCAGACGAGGAAGTCCGATCGCGCGGCGAGCGCTGCCGCACGCAGGCCCATGGCCTTGCCCTGGTTGCTCGACATGTGGATCACGCGCAACGCGGGGTACTGTTTCATCAACTCGTCGAGCTGCGTGCCGGTATCGTCGGTGGAGCCGTCGTTGATCGCGATGATCTCGAAGTTCGGGTATTGCTGCGAGGCCAGGTGCGCGATGGTCTCGCGTACCTGCTCACCCTCGTTGTGGCAGGGCACCACGAGGGTCACCATCGGGTATTCGGGCAGCATGTGCGGTTGCACGCGTGCCGGCTCCCGGCGTTCCCAGCGCACGAAATAGATGATGCCGCCGCTCATCCAGATGAGCGACATCACCAGGGGGTAATAGAAGGCGAACTCGAGTAGCGCGTGCAGGATGCCGCCGTTCATCGCGCGGGCTCCCGGTAGGGATAATCGGCCGCCGAAATATACGGGCGAATCGCTTCCAGGGCGGGATGGTCGTGGACGAAGTCGTCCGGGTAGTAACCGATGTGACGCGCGCCCGCCGCCTGCACGGCGCGCATGCGCGCGGCGAGTTCACGGTCGGCGATCGGCTGGTGCGTTCGCCAGTCTTGCGTGGCGAATTCGAACAGCGTGCGTTCCATGGCCCCTGGCGTGGCGTTCACCTGCGCGACGAGCTTGCGGTACCAGCCCAACCGGTCGGCTTGCTGGTCGAGCTGGGGCATGGCCATGATCGCGGTCATGTCATAGGCGCTGTTGAAGGCCGGCAGGGCCTGCGCGAACCAGGCCTCGGCCTTCGGCTGCAGGATCGGCCGCGCGTAGATGTTGCGCGCGGTGAGCAACTGCGGCCGCCAGCGCTTCATGCGCTGGGCCAGCTCCAGGGTGAAATCGATCAGGGCCTGCGTGTTCTGTGCCGGCGTGTTCTTTGCCCAGGGACCCAGGTGGTCGGTGTCGCGCAGGTAAGCGTCGTCGGAGAACAACACCCCGGCTTCGTCGGCGTGCATCGCCAAGTCTTCGTACACGTCGCCGATCAGCCCGCGCACGCGTGCATCGTAAGGCGCCAGGCGGAAATGGTCGCCGCCGGCTTTTGGCTCGCCGGCCAGCGAGGGCAGGTCCTTGCCGTCCGGGAAGCGGAAGGCGAGCACCGGCATCCATGCGTACACGCGAACGCCGGCGCGGGTGCGTAGCTGCCACGACACGCGCGAAAACAGGTCGGCTCGCACCGGCAGGTGACGGTTCGGGAAGTACACGGCATCGGCCACGCCATCGCCGTCGGGATCCGCATACGCCTGCAACCAGACTTCACTGGGATGCATGCGCTTGATCCGGTCGAGCAGGTTGGACAGGTTACGGTCCTGCTGCGCGGGATCGGGGTCGTAGACGTAGTCGAGGTCGACCTGCACGGCGCGCGTCGGATCGATCCGTGTCTGGTGGCGCATCAGCCAGCCGAGACGGTTGGCAGTGACGTTGCCACTCACCAGCAGGCGCGGAATCGTGCGTCCCGGAACCAGGTTGGGCAGTTTATCGCCGAGGCTGAAGGTGACCGTCATGCCCAGTTCGCCGGCGATATCCCGTCCGACCTGGGTGTACGCGCCGTAGGGCCATGCGACCGCGCGCGGACGCACGCCGATGTGCTTCTCGATCTCGTCCGCGCTATGTGAGAGGTCGGCACGGATCCGCTGCGCATATTCACCGGCGGTCTCGTAGCGCTGCTTCGTCGTGTCGTAGGCCAGCGCCGCCGCCGTCGGCAGCAGGTTGCCTTGCGGGTTCGCATTCAGGCCCTGGTGCATCTGCCAGGAGTGCGAGGCGAATTCGACCAGGCGGGACGCGTGCATCTCGGCGACCTGCTCCCAGGTGAGGAAGCACGAGCGATCGCAATCGGCGCCGTTATAGGGCATGCGTTGTCCCGGCGGCATGTCCATCCACGACCCCACGAGGGCTTGCACCGCGGGGTAGCCATAGGCGCGCAACAGCGGGTACACACGTGTGTAGAAGCTTTCCAGCCCGTCGTCGAAGGTCAACAGCACCGCGTCGGCGGGCAGCGGGGCGCCGCCATGGGTGGCTTGCACGACCTGATCGAGACTGACGACGTGGTAGCCGTTCGCCTTTAGCCAGTCGAAATGGGCGACGAGGTGGTCGGTACTGATGGCATCGGGGTCGCGATCGGCGGCCAGGCCGACGTCGTCCCGGACATCGTGGTAGGCGAGCACGATGAGCGGCGGCCGCGCGGGCGCGGCCGGCTGCGCGAACGCAGGAAGCGCAAGCCCGAGCAGGGCAAGCAGGATCAACAGCGGGCGCATCGTTCTCATTCTCCCCAGTGCATCGTCAGGTCGAGGACGACGCGGTGCTCGCGGCGTCCATCGTAAGGTTGGTTGTGCCAGCCGATGCCCCAGCCGAAGTGCAACCCCGGGCCCGTCTGGATCGTCTGGCCGTAACGCACCGTGGCCATCCAGTCGGTGGCGAAGCCTTTTTCGGCGTACTGGCCCACGGCCACGTCGATGCGCTGGGTCACGCTTCGCTCGTAGAACTGGCCGAGCAGGTTTTCCAGCCGGCCGGTGACCGCATAGCTGTGGTCGCGGCGCGGATTGAAGTAGGGGCGGTCGGTCCGCGTGTTCATCGAGCCGCCGAGTTCCAGGCCACCGTCGAGGGTGAGGTTCGGCGCCGTATGCAGGCGCTGCGTCAGCGCGGCGAGCCAGCCGGTGCGCTTGTTGCCGTCGCTGAAATCGTCGCGCGACAGACCGAGCCGGGCCTGGGTGAGTTCGCTGGCACGCCAGGTCACGGCGGTGTCCAGCGTCTTCGCCGAGATGCCGTAGTACTGCGCACGCAGCGGCGTGTCTTCGCCGGCGGTGCTGAAATCCGCGGCCCACGACCAGTGATCGCTCAATGACCAATCGAAGCCGGCTTCGATCGCCGTCTTGTCGACATAGCTGTCGGTGGCGGGGAGCGCCTGTATATACCCCTCGATCCCACGGGCGTAGCCACGGATGCCGACGCCCACGCGGCTGCGCCGCACGTCGCCCTCGGGCAGGTCCGCGGTCGAATACCGGCCGAGCGCGATCACGCGCCAGTGGTCGTCGATGAGCGGGCTGGCGATCGTCGCCTGGGTGGTTCCGTCGCGATCGCCGAAGTCGGGGCTGGAGCCCTTGCCTTGTTCGGTCGCGAGGTCGAACTGCCAGCCACGTTCGCGATCCCACGAGCGAAGCGCGCGCTCGACACGGCCGTTGCGGTCGGCCAGGGTCTGCGCGAGGGCGAGATTCTCGTCCACGCCCTCGTAGTCGTTCAGTGCCCGGCTCGCATCGGCTTCGCCGATATACGCGCCGATGTCGCGGCGGTCGAGCGTGCCGGCGATGTTGAAATCGTCCTGCGCGCGGCGCGGCCAGCCACGGGCGAGTTCCACCATGCCCAGTTCGCGGCGGATTTGCGAATTCGCGGGAGCTTCGCGGCTGAGCGGTTCCAGCCGGGCATATGCTTCCGCCGGCATGTTCACGTATTCGCGCAAGGTCGCGGCGTTGAGGTCGGCGTCGACCTTGCGCGCGTTCTGGACCGGCAAGCGAATGCCGGGCACACGCACCCAGTCCGGCTCCTTCGATGCCAGGTCGTCGATCGTCCTGAACGCCTTTGCCGTTTCGCCTGCCTCGAGGTACGCATACATCAGGCCGATCCGTGGCTCGCTTTCGTTGGCGCCGTAGGGACCGGGGTCGTTTGCGATGCTCGCCTCGTAGAGCGCGGCCGCTTCGGCCGGCCGGCGCTTCACCAGCAGGGCGTCGGCCACGGCGCGTTGCACGTAAGGTGGTAGTTCGACCCCTTGCTTGCGCAAGGTGTCGTAGCGCGAGACGGCCTCGTCCGTGCGGCCGGCGCGATCGAGTGCGACGAGCAGGTCGAGTTCCGCACGCTGGCGCAGGCCGGCGGGCAACACCGGGTCGCCGGCCAGGCGGCGCGCATCGGCGACCGCGCGATCGGCTTCGGCGTAGGGACGGGTGGGATCGGCGGGTTCGCCCTCGGCCCAGCGGATCTCCTGGGCCACGTGGTCGGCGTCGCGACGGTACCTTGCGGCGGCGTCCGGCGCGGGACGCAGGCTTTCCGCCAGTTCCCTGGCGCGCGTCGTTGCGCCCAATTCCGTCAATAATGTGACGTTGAGCGCCTGTGCCTCGGTATCGGCGGGCCAGCGATCGAGGATCGCCTGGCAGAGGGCGAGGGCGTCCACGCGGTGACCGGCATCGCGCTCCTGGTGCAGCCTGGCCATCAGCGCATCGCGCTCCGCTGGCCTGTCGGCGGCCACGGCCAACGGTCCGTGCAGTGCCAGCAGCAATGCCAGGCACAGCCGTCCCCTCGCCACACGCATGCTGCGCGGAGCTGTCATCGAATTCCGTCCCATCCTGTAAACATGATCCCTATCGGCCGCACCGGATGGTCATTACCGGCACGGGTGAAAAAGAAGAACGGTATTTTCGTTGCAAGCAGCGTGCCGAAGATAGCCGGCGCCGTCGGTATGTGACCCGGCCATCGCGGCTAGACTGAAAGGCATAGTCGCCACGCAAGCTCCCTCATCGCTTGTCGACGTGGCGTGTGCGCCACCCGGCGCGCTCAGGTTCGCGCCGACTCGATGGGCAGCAGCAGGGTCGCCGCGAGCCCCTGTGCCGTATTGCCCAGGACGACATCGCCCCCATGGCCGCGCACGATGCTGCGCGCGATGGGCAACCCGAGGCCGACGCCACCGGTGTTCCGGTTTCGCGAGCTCTCGCCGCGGAAGAAGGGCCGGAACACCGTTTCCTGCAGCGACTCGGGAATGCCCGGCCCGTTGTCCAGGATGCGCAGCCGCACATGCGCGATATCAGTGCCGAGTTCGACGTGGGTCTTTCCGCCGTAGCGCATGGCATTGCCCAGCAGGTTGGTGATGGCGCGCTTCAGCGCGATGGGTCTGCCTTCGTAGATCAATCGGGCGGGGCCGGCATAGGTCACCTCGCCGCCTTCGTCACGGCCATCGTCGATCACGGTCTGGACCAGTCCGGCGAGGTCGAAGCGGGTAGGGGCTTCTTCCTCGCCGTCGCCACGAAAGAAGGCGAGGGCGGCGTCGATCATGGAGCGCATCTCGTCCACGTCGGCGAACAGCTTGCGCTGTTGTTCGGCCTCGTCGATGTACTCGCCGCGCAGGCGGATACGCGTGAGCGGCGCGCGCAGGTCGTGGGAAATCGCGGCCAGCATGTCGGTGCGGTCGCGGACGAAGCGCTGGATACGCCCCTGCATCTCGTTGAACGCGCGCATGGCCACGCGCAGTTCCAGCGGGCCCTCGGGACGTATCGCCGGTGCCTTCACATCGGCACCGAAACGTTCGGCGGCCGCCGCGAGCCGGCGCATGGGGCGCGAGAGGTGCCGGCTGGCGACCGCGGCCACGAGCACGCTGGAGAACATCACGAACAGGCCGATCACCAGGTACCGCGTGTGCGGATGGACGCCCCAGATGCGCGTGGCGGTGTCGAACGTCAGCCAGCTACCGTCTTTCAGTTGCACGGCGAGCATGTAATGGGTCTGCCCGGAGCGGCCCTCGGGGTCGTCGTCGTGGGGATCGAACGCTTCCATCCGCCGCTGTCCGAGTATCTCCACCAGCGGTTCCTTGAAGGACGTCGCATCCTGGTCCGACGGCGGCATCGGCACTTCATCGCGCGATGCGTACCAGTGCACGCCGTATTCCTCGTGATCCGAGATCGCGGCGGCCATGCGTGGCCTTTCGGCCGCGGGGCTGGCCTCCACGGCTTTCAGCATGATGCCCATCTGCTGCAAGAGCCCGCTCTGGACGATATCGGGACGCGCCCACACGCTGGCGAAGGCGATGACGGCGGCATTGAGCAGCACCACCATCAGGATGGCGAAGACGATGTTCACCATCATCCATCCGGCCAGCGTGTTCAGGCGCCAGTTGAAGACGCTCATGCGTTCTCCACCGGCACGGCGAACATGTAGCCTGCGTTGCGGATGGTGCGGATGAGTTCCGGCGCCGTCGCGTCGTAGCCGAGCTTGCGGCGCAGGCGGCTCACTTGCACGTCGATGCTGCGATCGAAGGCCTCGTGGCGATTGCCGCGCGCGAGGTCGATCAGTTGCTCGCGCGTGAGCACGCGCTGCGGGTGTTCCACGAAGGCCAGGAGGAGATCGAATTCACCCCCGGAGAGTGGCACGAGCGTGCCGTCGCCAGCGCGAAGTTCACGACGCGCGACGTCCAGCTGCCAGCCCGCGAAGCGCACGGCCACGCGCGTACCCGTTACAGGGCCCGGCAGCGCGGCATCCGCGCGACGCAGGATGGCCCGCACGCGCGCCAGCAATTCGCGTGGATCGAACGGCTTCGCGAGGTAATCGTCGGCGCCCACTTCGAGGCCGACGATGCGTTCGGAGGTGGCGCTGGTGGCGGTCACCATGATGATCGGCAACGCCGACTTCGCGCGCACGCGCCGGCATAGCGACAGGCCGTCCTCACCGGGAAGCATGAGGTCGAGTGTCATCAGGTCGTACGTGCCACGCGCCAGCCGTTCGTCCATCGCCACGCCGGAGGAGGCCACGTCCACCTCGAAGCCATTGCGTTCGAGGAAGCGCCGGAGGAGGGCACCGATTTCCTCGTCGTCGTCCACTACCAGGATGCGTCTCAAGCCCGTCGGTCTCGTTGTTAAAACACCGCCGTTATAGCCGCTGGCGTGCGCCAAGTCATTTATTTCCGGGCGGAAACAATATGTCGGCTTCGCAGGAAAACAGACAAATCGAAGCAAACCACGATAGGCACGCTTGGCCCACCTCTCCCCATCAGGTGCCACGATGCGTCTGCCCGTCCTCGTTCGTTCCCGTCTGCGCGGCCGTCCACGCGATCCGTCCATGGAGGCGGTCGCGATCGCCTCGCGCCTCGAGCCCGATCCCGCGCTCCGCGACGATTGGTTCCATCACGATCCCATCCGCGAACTTCGCGGCATGACCGCGGAACGGGCCATCGCCTCGGGCAAAGCCGGCGAACTCGTGCGCCTGCTGCGATCCATCGAAGCGGGGAGGCGTGGACGATGACGCGCCGCTTCTTCTCCGTGGCGGTGGGTGGCTTGCTCGCCGTGCCGGCGGTCGCGCTCGCGGCCGAGGACGCCAGTTCCTCGTGGGCGCTCGGGGCGGGCTTCGGCGTGGTGCGCCGGCCTTACAAAGGTATGGACAACGACACCCTGGCGTTCCCTTTCATTCGCTATGAAAGCCAGCGGCTCAACATCCTCGGCACCGGCGCCGACTTCAAGTTCGCCCCGGTCGGCGCGTTCTCGTTCCGCCTGCGCGCTCGCTACGATTTCGGCGACGGCTACGACGCCAGCGATTCCTCGTTCCTGCGCGGCATGGCCGACCGAAAGGGCGGGTTCCGGGCAGGCGCCGCCGTGGTCTGGCGGCCGGGCCCGGTGGAGATGTCGCTCGACTGGCTGGCGGGCCTGGGTAGCGCGAAGGGAAAGAAAGCCAACCTGGCCCTCGCCGTGCCGTTCCATGCCGGCCCGCTGCGGATCACGCCGTACGTCGCCGCCGGGTGGGTCGACCGGACGTACGCCACCTGGTATTTCGGCGTCCGCTCGTCCGAGGCGCGGCTCGGCCGTCCCGCCTACGAGGCGGATGCGACGGTGAACCTCTTGGCCGGCGTTCGTGCCGAATATCCCTTCGCCCAGCGCCACGCCTTGTTCCTGGACGTGAGCGGCACACGATACGGAAGCGAGATCCGTGACAGTCCCATCGTCGACCGGTCGAACTCGACGATGCTCCGGGTCGGCTACGCCTACCGGTTCTGACGCGCGTCAGGGATTGACCGAGGCCTGCAAGGCGGCTGCCAGGCCCGCGTCGCCGCTCAGTACGTCCTTCCAGGCAAGCGAGACGCCGTTTCGTTTGCCCTTGGCTACAAGCTTCAGGCCGTCGGGGTCGATGGTGAGGGTATAGGCCTGGCCATCGACCTCGAGTTCGCGTTTCAGGGGCTTGTCTAGCGGGGTCATGGAAGCATGCTCCTGGGCAAGGGGCCCCAGCATGTCGCCGGTGCTGTCTGGGAACGGTATATTGAATCCGAAGCCCACTCTGGATTCCCCGATGGGGCAAGTGGACAACCTTCGCCGGGAATACAACAGCGTGATGAGTGCCAAGGGCAGCGCATGGGAGGTGGGTGCGGCCTTCCTCAAGCTGGGCCTCACCTCGTTCGGCGGTCCCGTGGCGCACCTGGGCTATTTCCGCCGCGAGTTCGTCGAGCGGCGACGCTGGCTCGACGAGGAACACTTCAGTCAGCTGCTCGCGCTATGCCAGTTCCTGCCGGGGCCGGCCAGTAGCCAGCTCGGCTTTTCGATCGGCTTGCTTCGTGCGGGATGGGCGGGCGCCATCGCCGCTTTCGTCGCCTTTACCTCGCCCTCCGTCCTCCTGCTGCTCGCCTTCGCCACGTTGAGCGCCTGGCTGGCCGGACCGCTGGGACAAGGTGCGATCCACGGACTGAAGCTGGTCGCCGTGGCCGTCGTCGCCCATGCGGTGCTGGGCATGGGCCGAACGCTGACGCCGGATCGCACGCGTCTCCTGATGGCTGCCGCCGCCGCTGGCGCGATCGCGTTCAGCACGGGTCCCGCGATGCAGTTGGGTGTGGTGGTGTGCGGTGCCTTGCTGGGGCCGTGGTTGTGCCGGGGTGTACATGCGCGGCAAGGCGAGACGTTCCCGCTGGCCTACGGCCGGTCCACTGGTTTCGCCTTGCTTTGCGTGTTCGGGGTTTTGCTTCTGCTGGCCTTGTTCGTCGCACCCGACCTGTCGCCACTGGGTCAGGTGGCGGGCGCGTTCTATCGCGTCGGCGCACTCGTGTTCGGTGGCGGACACATCGTGCTGCCGCTGTTGAAGCAGGCCGTCGTCGATCCCGGCTGGGTCGGCAACGACACCTTCCTCGCAGGTTACGGCGCAGCGCAGGCGGTACCCGGGCCGATGTTTTCGCTATCGGCATTCCTTGGTTATCGTTTGCAGGGAGAGCAGGGCGGATTCGCCGGCGCGCTCGTGGGATTGTCGTCGATCTTCCTGCCAGGCCTGCTGCTGGTGGGAGGCGCCTTGCCGTTCTGGCGCGCACTAGCCATGCGCAACGACGCGGCTCGCATGCTCGCCGGCGTGAACGCGGTGGTGGTCGGCATGCTGGCGTACGCGTTCTATGATCCGGTGTGGATCAGCGCGGTGCACGACGTGCCGGACATCGCCATCGCCGCCGGGGCGTTCGGTTTGCTTATCGCGCGCTGGTCGGCGTTGCCGGTGGTCGCGCTATGCGTGGTGGCATCCGTGTTGCGCGTGGCGTTGGGTTGACGGGCTTCAAAGCAACTTGCGGTACACGATGAAGCCGGACTTCTCCGCCACCTTGTCGTAGAGCAGCATGGCGTGCGTGTTGGTCTCGTGGGTCTGCCAGTAGACGCGGCCAGCACCCGCCTTTTTCGCCTCCGCGTATACACGTTCGATCAAGGCGCGTCCGATACCGGTACCGCGCGAGGATTCCGTCGTGAACAGGTCCTGCATGTAGCAGTTGTCGCTGGTGCTGGTGGTGGTGCGGTGGAACAGGAAATGCGCCAGGCCGAGCATCTGGCCCGAGCGCTCGGCGACTACCGCATGCATGGGTTCGGCGGCATCGAGGAACCGCGCCCAGGTCGCCAGCGTGATGGCTTCGGGTAACGCCGTCGCACCTTCCCGGCCATAGAACGCGTTATAGCCGTCCCACAGGGGTTTCCAGGCGGCGAAGTCCCGGTCGGTGACATACCTGATCGTGAGGGGTTCGGCCATGTTAGATCCCGCTGGAGGAATTGTTCGGAGCCAGCCTTTCTAGCGCGATGCCCAAGGCCCGGTCGTCGAAAAGCCTGGCCTTGCGCTCTGCCGCATCGGGGCCGCTACGCCAGTGGCGCAAGCCCTCGCGCACGGCGGGCACCGTCGGGGTCACGCCCTCCTTCGTCAGAAGCCAGTCCACCGTGGCCAGCAATTCCATGCCGAAGGGTGATTCGAAACCGTCGATCAAGGTCGCAGTGGCTTCCAGCGCGGGGACGTATTCCTTTGCTTCACTTTTAAGGTAGGTCTGGACGAAGGCCTTGCGTCCGTCGTCGAACCAGATCACGTCTAGCGGATCGGCGTCACCAATGCGCTTATCGCAGTGCAGGTAGCTGCCGTCCAGCCCTTCCAACAGGTGGCGCAGACGGTCGGCGTAGGGGCCGTACTTGTTCGGGGCGAAGCGCAAATCCAGCGGCGTTAGTCCTACGCGCTCAATGTTGCGCTCAAGGAACCACGCCAGCTTCTGGATTTCCAGCAAGCTGCATTCCATGCCCAGCACCCAGTAGCGACGCACCAGCTCGGCAATGAGTGCGCGGGCCGGGGTCAGCTTCCCAACGCCCGTGCGCTTGGCGACGTTCTGGTACTTCTGCGTTGGTTCGAACACGATGATCTCGGTGTCGAGGCCATCCAAGGCCTCCTCGATCCGCGGCCGCACCTCGTCCCAATCCAGCCCGCCGTTGCCCGCGCCCAGCGGCGGGATGGCGATGGACTTGACCTTGTTCTCGATCAAGAAGCGACGCAGGTCTTGCAGCCCTTCGGCGATCCATTCGATCTTCGAATCGCCACGCCAGTGCTGCTTGGTCGGGAAGTTGACGATCCAGCGCGGGCCACCCAACTCACGAACTTCGGTAACAAACATCTTGCCAGTGCGCACTTCCTTAACCTTGCACGCAGCGGCGTAGCGACGGAAGTTTTCGGCAAAACGCTCCTTGAACATGAGCGCGATGCCCTTACCCATCACACCCACGGTGTTGACAGTGTTGACCAGCGCCTCGGCGCGGGCCTCCAGCAGATTGCCGTGCGTGAACGTAATCATCAGAAATACCACCCGGCGCGGGCATAGACCGGCAGGTTGAGGTCTCGTGCCTGAAGCTGCCGCTCGATGACCTGCCTCATATTATCTGTATAGCACACGACACCGAGCAAGCCCTTGATCGGTAAATGCCGATGAACCAGGGCCTCGGCCTGATACCGTTCGAATTTGGCCAGGTCTTCCGGGTCGCGCCGAAAATCCCGAGCCTGAAGTAATGGCCAGTCAATCTTGTTGAGATCGGCCAAATCAGAATAGAAATTCGCCCACTGGTAATAGGCGTGGCTATCGGTGAACAAGAAAGGCCAGCCTTGGGCAGCGACGTGATGCAGGCTCGAAACGAGAATCACGATTTCCTCGTTGGGCCGTCGCTGTATGCCGCCCCAGCCAGTGTGGATGTTGCGCAGCATCGGCGAAAACGGAGTGAAGTAGAACGGCACGTAATCGTTCAGGAAGCCACCCGGTGGCAATGGCACAGGATGATTGGCGCGCTTGTCGATCAGCTCAGGGTTGCCGATGCTCGTCCAGCCAGGAGTCTGCACACCACTGTTCCCACAGTGCAGGCCGTTGTCCAGAATCCACGGGAGATTGTCTCGGTGGACGATGCGCCAGATCAGCGCCTTCTTCGGGTTGAGACTGGGGTAGTGGTTAGCCATCCGCCACCTCCGATCCTAAGATCGGGCAGTTGCGGAACCCGATGCGCAGATCGTTACTTGAGATCGTCATCGGTGAATTCCCGTGGAATGTCCAGCCCGTCTGCTCCTGGACCGACGATGTTACCAGTTACCGGTTACCGCCCGCGCCGGTCGAAGCTGCCGGGGCGCGAACCACGGACCCTGCTCGGCCATGTTCGGGTCACCGCTGGAGGAATCGGACTTCGATCAAAACGCAAAAAGGCCGAGGTTTGCATCCCGGCCTTTTGCAAAGGGTGATTTGGTGGAGCGGAGGAGGATCGAACTCCCGACCTTCGCATTGCGAACGCGACGCTCTCCCAGCTGAGCTACCGCCCCACACGAGCTGAAGATGTTAGCAGGGCTTCCGGCGGTCGCCAAGAGGGGTTCTTCACGGCAGGAGCGCCGACAAGCGCTCGAAGAGGACCTCGCGCCGCCAGCCTTCCAACGCTTCGGGCCACGCGCCGGTCATGACGAATTCCTCCATCGAACGGCGCGCGCAGAGCAGGCCCGGCGGGAGGTCGAGTTGGGTGGCGAGGGTGTCGATGGCGCTGCGCATCTCGTTGATGGCCCGCTTCGCCTCGCCCATGGGGTGACCGACGACCGGGGCCGTGGCCGCGACCTCGTCGCTTTCCACGGGGCGTCGCAGCAGTTCGAAGAGTTCCTGCCGCTGCGCGGAGCGCAGGGCACGCGTGCCGCGGGTGCGTTCGTCGAGGTTGGCCTGCGTACCGGGGATGTCGCCGGCGAGGTCGAGCGCCTGGACGTCTTCCAGGAGCCACGAGCGCGGCTTGTCCAGTTCCCGCGCCGTGGTCTCGCGCCATCGCAGCACGCGGCGGAGCAGGGCTTGTTTCTCCGCCGGCCATTCGCTGGCAGCCTTGAAGCCGCGCTGCGGTTGCGGATCCCCTTCACGGTGGCTGGCGCGGCGCTTCATGCGCGCGCAATCCTCGGCGTGCCAGCCGGCGCGGCCGCGCTCGGCGAGACGCTCCGCCAGGATGGCGTGCACGGGATGCAGGTGGACGACATCCAGCGCGGCGTAGAGTTTTTGCGATTCGGTGAGCGGACGCTGCAGCCAGTCGCTGCGCGTTTCACCCTTGTCGAGTTCGGCGCCCACCAGTTCGGCCACCAGCGCGCGATAACTGATGCCCAGTCCCATGCCGGCGAAAGCGGCCGCGACCTGCGTGTCGAACAACGTATGCGGGCCGTCGGGCAGGAAGGGCGACATCGCTTCCAGGTCTTCGCCAGCGCTGTGCATGACCGTCACCACGGGTTGCGCGGCGAAGGCCGGCACCAGGGCGTCGGCCAGGGGCACGGCCAGCGGGTCGATCAGGGCGTAGCGCCCATCATGGGCGAGCTGGAGGAGGGCGAGTTGCGGGTAGAACGTGTTACGGCGCATGAATTCCGTGTCGAGCCCGACGACGGCCGAGGGGCCGATGGGGGCGATCCACGCATCCAGCGCCTCGCGGCGGTCGATCCAGGGGGCGTCGGGAGCGAGTTCGCTCGATGTCATGCAGGCGTCCTTGTTGAACTTGGGAGCGCGCCGACGTTCGTGTTGCCCTGTCGCGCGCGATTCCCTAAGGTGGCAGCGCACGATAGCAGGCCCGCACGGAACCGCCCACCATGCCGAATAACGAGACCGTCCGCCGACAGCGCGCCATTGGCGGCGCGTTGGGCGTTGCCGTGCTCGCGTTCGCGCTGTTCTATCACTTCTTCCCGCAGGCCCTGCACGTCCAGCCCACGCAGAACACGTCGCGCTCGCCGCTGCGTGGCCAGCCCACCGTGATGGGGTTCGACCGGCGTCCCCAGGCGGCGCCGCCGGCCGTGGTGTCCGAGATCGATGCCGGACCGCCGATCATGCTCGCTCCGGCCTCGGTGATCGCCGCCCGCCGTCGCGAGAAGACCGATGCCATCGAGTTGCCTGCGCAGAAGACACCGGATTCCCCCGAACTCACCGCCTTGCTCGATCGTGCCGACAAGGCCCTGGCGGTGGACCGCCTGGTCGGAGGCAAGGACAGCGCGGCCGCGCTCTTCGCCAGCGCGCTCAAGGAAAAGGCGGACAGCCAGCGCGCCCTGGAGGGCATGAACGAAGTGCGCGCACGCCTGGCCGCGGAGATCGAGCAGGACATCGCCCTGGGCGATGCCGATGCCGCGCGCGAATCGCTGGCGGCGCTGAAGTCGCTCCCGTCCAGCACCAAGGACGCCGCGCCGCTGCAACAGAAGCTGGCCGTGCTCGACAAGGTTCGCCCACTGCTCGGCAAGGCGGCCGCGCAGTTGCAGGACGGGAAGGCCAGCCAGCCGCGCGGCGACAGCGCGCTCGATACCTATCGCGACGTGCTCGAACTCGATCCGGAGAACGCCGTGGCCGAGCAGGGCATCACCACCGTGCAGCGCAGCGTGCTCGACAAGGCGCTCGCCGCCGTCGCGCAGAACGACTTCGCCGCCGCCGACGCGGCGTTGGCGGAAGCCGCGACCATCGCGCCGGAATCGCAGGCGTTGCAGGACACGCGTGGCCGCATCGAGGGCATGCGCCGGCAGAGCGCCACCGCGATGCTCGCGCAAGCGCGCTCCGCGCTCGACGCCGGCAACATCGACCTCGCCCAGCAGCTGGCGGCCAAGGCGCAACAGGTGAGCCCCGACCTCGCCGGAATCGACGATTTCAACGAACGGGTGACCAACGCGAAGCTGTATTCCAGCTACAAGCCGGGCCAGGTGTTCGCGGACCGCTTCATCGACTCGACGGGGCAGGCGCCAGCGATGGTCGTGATTCCCACCGGCAAGTTCCTCATGGGATCGCCTGACGGTGAGGCAGGCCACGACGCCGACGAAGCGCCCGTGCACGAGGTGCAGGTCGACAAGGGTTTCGCCATGGCGCGCAGCAGCGTCACCATCGGCCAGTTCCGTGATTTCGTGCGCTCGTCCGGGTACGTGCCGCAGTCGCAGTCGATGGGTGGCGGCAGCGTGTACGACGAGCAGAGCGGTGGGCTCCGCGATGAGCCGTCGGTCACCTGGCAGGACGACTACGCGGGCAAGCCGGGACAGGAACGCCTGCCCGTGATCAACGTGTCGTGGAACGACGCCAAGGCGTACGCCGATTGGCTCTCGCAGCGCACGGGCAAGAAGTACCGCTTGCCGAGCGAGGCCGAATTCGAATACGCGTTGCGCGCCGGCAGCACCACGCGCTACTGGTGGGGTGACGGGAATCCAGGCTCCCGCGTCGAGAACCTCACCGGCGGCAACGACCGTTCCGGTTCGGGCCGCCGCTGGAGCAACGCGTTCGCGGGGTACAAGGACGGTTATTGGGGACCGGCGCCGGTGATGAGCTTCACACCCAATGCCTTCGGCCTCTACGACATGGGCGGCAACGTCTCGGAATGGGTGGCCGACTGCTGGCACGACAACTATGTGCGCGCGCCTCGCACGGCCGAGGCCTGGGTGAACCCGGGTTGCAACCGTCGCGTGATTCGCGGCGGTTCCTGGGGCAGCGCCCCCGACATGGTCCGCTCCGCCTATCGCCAGGGCGCCTCGGCCGATCTGCGCAACGCGCGCGTCGGTTTCAGGATCGTGCGCGAACTCTAGAACCCGGCGTGTTCGCAGGCCCGCGCGCGCGGAGTGGTATTATTTGTGGACTCTTCGTTCCAGAAAGGCCTGGCCATGGCACGCCCACGTGAGTTCGACCGGGACACGGCCCTGCAACGGGCCATCGAAATCTTCGCGATGCACGGGTTCGAAGGCACGACCACGCCCATGCTGCTGTCCGCGATGAAGATCGGGCGGCAAAGCCTCTACGACACGTTCGGCGACAAACGGAAGCTTTATCTCGAGGCGCTGCGCCGTTACTCGGAAGACAGCGTCGGAGCCACGCTCTCGGCGATGTTCGCCAGTGACTCGGTGCCCGACGGCATCGAGCAGGCGCTGCTTCGTTTCGCAAGGGAGGCGACGACGGGTACCGGACAGGCCTGCCTTGGCATCCACGCGGTCACCGAGTTCGGCACCACAGCGCCGGACGTGGCGGCGGTGACGGCGGACGTGACGGCGCGAACGATGCTCGCATTCGAAAGCAGGATTCGAGACGGCATCGCCCGTGGCGAACTGGCAACGGAACTGGACCCCGCGGACGCGGCGCATTTCCTCCTCGCGACGCTATCCGGCCTCAAGGTGGTGGCGCGGGGCGGCGCATCTTTCGAGGTCTTGCGCGGGATCGTCAGGGTGGCATTGGGCGCACTGGCGACTCGCTAAAATTGTGGACTGATAAGTCAAGTATTTGATAAGCTATGCGGCATGCGCCCTTAAAGGGCGCGCAAGTACAGCTTGAGCAGGGGCGTCAGCCCCTTCTTTTCCTCCGTTTATTGACTAATCATTCCATAATTAGGTGCGTCATGACCATCCAGTTTCTCGAAGGCAAGTCCGCGTTCGTCACGGGCGGTTCCCGTGGCATCGGCGCCGGCATCGTCCGCTCGCTAGCGGCGGCCGGTGCCCATGTGACGTTTACGTATGCCAGTTCGCCCGACGCCGCCCAGGCGCTGGTGGACGAAGTACGCGCGACGGGTGGCAAGGCTGAAGCCGTTCGTGCCGACAGCGCCGACGAAGCATCGCTAGCCGGAGCGATCGACGATGCGGCCAGCAAGGCCGGCGGCCTCGATATCCTGGTGAACAACGCGGGCGTGCTCGTGTATGCCACGCTCGATGACACCTCGGTGGCCGATTTCGATCGTCTGTTCGCGATCAACGTACGCGCGGTCTTCATCGCCACCAAGGCGGCGTCGGCGCATTTGCGGAACGGGGGCAGCATCATCAACGTCGGAAGCGTCTCGGCTGATCGCGCCGGTCTGCCGGGCGCCGCGATCTACGGTGCGTCGAAGGGCGCCATCCAGGCCATGACGCGCGGGCTCGCCCGTGACCTCGGCCCGCGTGGCATCACGGTGAACAACGTTCAGCCCGGCCCCATCGCTACCGACATGTCGGCCGGTCACGAGGAGATGCTGATCCCGATGCTTCCGGTGGGCCGCCTTGGCGAGCCGATGGAAGTCGGCGCGCTCGTCGCCTATCTCGCCGGCCCACACGCGCGTTACATCAACGGCGCGAGCGTGACCATCGATGGCGGGTTCCTCAGTTGAGGCAGGCGATGCACGCCCTCCGTCCGGCTCAGTAACTGCCGAGCCGGACCTTCAGCAACACCGGCCTGTCCGTGAAGTTGAGACCGTAGTCGGTTTCGTCGCCGTTCCACCAGCGGACCGTTTTCCACTGGCCGTCGACGTAACGGCCTTCCTCGACCCGCAGTAGCTGACCGTGCCGTCCGTCCACGGCATCGCGGGCGAATTCGATGCGCGCGTCGAAGCCGGTGACCAGGTACTCGTCCGCGCCCACTGGCACGACGAGTACGTGCCCGGTCGCTTCGGGCGTGCCAGGCAGCTCGGCGGGCGCGTCGCCCCAGCGGGGTGCGCCGTAAGAGACATCGGCATGCCAGTGGTTGGCTAGTTCGACCGCCTGCTTCGGCTCGCCGCGCTGTTCCACGGCTGCGCGCAGCGTGCCGCGATACGCGGCTGCCGCCACCTGTTCGTTGATCGAATCCACCAGCGCGAAATTGCGCGCATGCGCCAGCGTGGCCTTGCGGCGTTCCGGCGTATCGGGGTCGTTGTCGACGCCGAACAAGGAGAAGCCGATGCCACCCTTCGCCAGCACATGGAAGAGGTAAGGGGCACTGCCAGCGTCGTAGCCGGTTTCGGAAATCCATGGCGGATTGTCGGGACGCGTGTACTGGGCGACCACCTTGGTGAACTCATGGTAATCCGTGCTGTAGAGGTCGGTGCCGATGAGGTCGATGTGCGGCGCACTGGCTTTCCACAGGTCCAGGACGTTCCACGTGGCGCCTCCGCTGGGATAGTCGTTTCCAGGGAGGTGCTTGCCCTTGTAGCGAAGCCACGTGTTGACGTACATCGGCAGCGGATAGGCCGCCTTGCCGGCGGCCGCGACTTCGTCGATGTAGCGCGCTATGCCATAGGCGTTGAACTGTTCGTCGGCCTCGGCACCGAACGTCTCGGTCCAGGTTTTGCCCGTGGGTTTGCCCAGCGCCTTCGCCAATCCGACGGGGACGGTGTCGCGGAAAGCGCGTTCCGCGGCGGGCGAGTGGTCGCGGATGGCACCGATCGTGCCGGGCTCGTTCTCCACCTGCACCATGATGACGGTATGGCGGTCGCCATCGATGCGCTTCAGATGCGCCATCAACGCCGTGAACGCGGCCTTGTCGGCCTCCCGGTTGGACGCCGACTGCGTGGAAAGGTCGTCGACCGGCAGTCCGTGCTCGTCCTGCACGCGCGGATAGCTGGCGGGATCGGACTTCACCCATTCCGGGACGTAATGCATCTGGCCGTTCTTCCAGCTGCCGAACCAGAGGATCACCAGCCGCAGGCCATGTTTGCGTGCGCCGTCGACCAGGGCGTCGACATGGCTGGTGTCGAAGCGCCCCCTCGCCGGCTCGAACTGCTCCCAGTACACCGGCGCTTCCAACGTGTTCGGATGCAGGGCCAGCACGTCGTCCCATACACCGGGCAGCATCGCCGGCCACGCACTGGAGTTATGCAACTGCGCGGCCAGGACCGTATACGGCCGGCCGTCCACGAACAGGGCGTGACGCCCCTGCTCGTGGACGATGCGTGGCATGGACGTGGCGGCACGCGCCGCCGCCGACGCGGCGACGGCCAGCCAGAGCATCGCGACCAGGAAGAGCGAGCGCCTCAAAACGACACCGTCGCGCGCATCCAGTAGAAGCGGCCCAGGAGATCGTAGGTGGCGACGTCGGTATTGGCGTTGGTCGTGTTGTTCGCGTAGTACAGCGGCGGCTGCTTGTCCGTGACGTTGTCCACGCCCAACTCCAGCTTCGTGTGCCAGGGCTCCACGTTATAGCCCACCTGCAGGTTGTGGTAGACATACGCGCCGATCTTGCGCTCGACGCCGGCCTGGTCGTAATCGGCGGAGAGGCCTTGCCGCAGGTCCGCGCTGCCGACCTGGCTACGGCCGACGTAGCGCAAGCGCCACGAGGCGTTCCAGTCGCCGTGGGACCAATTCAACGTGCCCAGCGCGCGCCAGCGGGGGAAGTTGCCGTAGCTGTAGGTGAAGATGCCCGCGTTGTGGATTATCACGGAACTCGGATCGGTCGTATCTGGATTGATGTCGTAGCGCTTCATGTAGGTGCCGTTGAGGCTGGCGGTGAAGCGGCCGTAGCGCGTTTCGGGAAGGCGATAGGTGGCGGCGAAGTCCGTGCCGGCGGCCCAGAGCTTGCCGAGGTTCACCGTCGGCTCGGCCACGTAGTTGATGGTGCCGTTACCGTTGCGGTGGATAAGGGTGCAGAAGGCGCTGGATGGATTGGCGTAACACTGGTTGAGCACCGTTTGCGCGGAGACCGTGGAGATCGTGTCCTTCAGGTTGATCTTCCAGCTGTCGACGCTCAGCGACAGCCCTTCCAGCCAGTGCGGGTCGTAGACCACGCCGATATCGTACGAACGGCCGGTCTCCGGCTTCAGTTGGTAGCCGGCCACTTCCGAACCGGATGCCTTGCCCGATATCTGGCCATCCGCCTGGCGATAGCTGCCATCGGTGGGCACGTTGGCGCAGGCGACGTCGTGGCCGCCGGTATAACCGTTGCATGGATCGTTCACGGTGGCGGAGTCGCCCGCCACGCCTGCGTAAAGTTCGCTGGTGTTCGGCGCGCGGAACACTTCCGACACGGTGCCGCGCAGGAGCAGGTCCTCCACGGGACGCCATTCCAGCGACACCTTGCTGTTCGTGCTGCTGCCCACGGTGCTGTAGTCGGACCAGCGCGTGCCCACGGTGAGGTTGAGAGAGCGAACGCCGGGAAGGTTGGCGAGCAGGGGAATCAGGGTTTCGGCGTAGGCCTCCTTGACGTTGAAACGGCCGGCGAGGGTGGAGGCACAATATTCGATGACGCCGCAGAGGCCGTTCTCATCGGCGGTCCAGAGCGGATCGGCGCTGGTGGAGGTGCTTTCCTTGCGGTACGACAATCCCGTGGCGAGGCTCACCGTGCCGGCCGGCAGGTCGAAGAGGTCGCCGTTGGCGTTGGCCTCCAGTTGTTTCACCGTGTAGACGCTGCCCACGGAAGGGTTGACCACCATCGACTGAAGGTTGGACAGACCGGACGGATCGTTGATGTTGAAGAGGTTCAGCGGCGTGCAGCCGGCGATCGCGTTGCCGGCCGTACCGCAGCGCACCGTGCCATCGGTATCCATGAATGACGGACCGACGGCCTGGTTGAACTTCGCGTAATCCAGGAAGCCATAGTTGATCGAGTCCTGGCGCACGCGGCCGTAGTTGATCGACGTGTCCCATTGCCATGAACTGTCGCCGAAACTGCCACGCAGGCCGGGGTTCACTTGCAGGTTATAGGTGTTGTACTGGTAGCGCCGGTTACCGAGCAGGGTAAGGCGTGTATTGAGGTCGTTCGTGGACGTGCCGGTGGTGCGGTCGGTGCCGAAATCCACGCCGAAGGGGTTGTAGTAGCTGCTGGCCGACGCGAGGAAATTGTCTCCGTTGGCGAAGACGGGTATTGGCGCGATCACCGAGGACGATTTCGTCTTGCTGAAATAGCTGTTGACGTAGGCCCGCACGTAATCGTTGAACTTGTAGTGGCCGATCACGAAGGCATTGGTACGCTTCTGCGGCGTTTGCAGAAGGTTATAGGGTTGGTAGTTGTACGAGTCGCTTCCGTTGTAGCAATGGAAGTCGCCTGGGCCGGCGGCCCCACTGACGCCCGGGTTGAGCGTGACGCGTGAGCAACCGTTGGCAGCGGCCAGTGCGCTCGAGGCGGCGGAGCCGTCGTTGAAGTTGACCGAACCGCTTGGGGTGGCCGATGAACCTTGTTTCACCGGCTCACCGTCGATGAGGTACAGCGCATCCTTGGAATAGTCGCGGGCACCCGCCGGCACCGGGTCGATGTCGCTGTACGACAGGCCGGCGATCACGCCATAGTCCTTGCCTGTGTGGCCAGCGGTCAGCGAAAAATTGCGCCGGTTTCCGTCGCTGCGCTTGCTGGTGCCGAAGTCGCTGGAGATCTGCACCCCGTCGAAATGGTCGCGCAGGATGAAGTTGACGACGCCGCCTATCGCGTCCGATCCATAGATGGCGGAAGCGCCATCGCTGAGCACTTCGATGCGGTCGATCATGTTCGCCGGAATGGCGTTCACGTCGTTGTACGCGAGGCGGATGCCGTTGACGAGTACGAGCGTGCGCTTTTCACCAAGGCCGCGTAGCGAAACGGTGGACGCGCCCGTGCCACCACCGTTGTTCGTGTTGGGGTTGGTGGCGTTGCCCGCGATGGACGGGAGTTCCTGGACGAGGTCGCCGAGGGTGGCCTTGCCGGTGGCTTCGATGGCCGAACGATCGAGGGTGACGACCGGGTTCGCGGTTTCGACGTCCACGCGACGGATGCGCGAGCCGGTGACCGTGATGCCTTCCAGATCCTTGGCTTTGCTGGCGTCGGCGGAGTCGCCACCGCCGGCGTCTTGCGCATGCAGTGTTCCCGAACCGCCGATGAGGCCGATGAGGAGGGCCGCGTGTACGGCCAGGACCAGCGCGTGGCGGCGCGGATGACGGTCGGGCGAATCGCTGTGACGCTGGTGCATGGCTTCCCTCGTTGGCGGTGGGCGTGTGGAAGGCGGACGAGTTCGCTCGGCGCTCGGCATGAGGCCGATCGCTCAGGGGGCGCGGCGGGACCGCGGCCTCGGGAGTTGAAACGCGATCGCGCGGCCGCGCGATCGCAGGGGCTCAGCCCGCGCCGTCCGCAGGCATCTCGGCCTGCCAGTAGACGGCGTAGCGTTCGCCGTGAATCTGGTTGAGCGGGATCACGGACAGCGTGCCGTCGCGCGTGGTCGCGCGGAACGTCAGCGGCTCGTCGGCCGGCGTCAGCCAGTCGAGTCGGTCCGGTCCGTCCATGGCGATGCGAGGCGCGGGCTGTGGCTTCGGTTCGGGCGACGGGCCCGCGTCGTACTTGCCGTACTGCTGGTCGTGCGTCAGGCCTTTGTCGCCGAGCCGCGCGGCGAGCACCAGCGGACCGTAGAGCACGGCCTGAAGGCTGTCGTCGCCCGGCAAGGGCATGGCATGCAGACGCATGGGCAGGGTGATGGTGAGGCGATCACCGGTTTGCCAGCGACGCTTGAGGGTCAGGTAGCTTCCGGGCGAAGCGAACACATCCAGTGGCACGCCGTTCAACGTGACGCTGGCGCCCGGCGCGATCCAGGAAGGAATGCGCAGGTTCACCGTCAGTTCGTGGGGCTCGTCGAGCGTGAACTCGAACGCGCTGGAGGGCTCCTTCGGGAATTCGGTGCGCTGGATCACGCGCAAACCGCGTTCGGGCCAGCGCAGTTCCGAGGCGATGTAGAGATTCACGTGCAACTCGTCGTCGTCGTGCGCGTAGATGGCGTCGTTGAAGCGGGCGAATTCCTCGGCACCGGACCCGGTGCAGCACCAGAACGAATCGGTTGGCGAGTTGTAGAACTTCGCACCACCCGGTTGCAGCGAGTAGTAGTAGAGCTTCATGCCCTTGGCGTCCTGTGTGCCAAGGCGTGCGTTGTAGAGCGTGCGCTCGTAGTAGTCGAACGCGCGCGGATCGCCATTCCACGCGTAGACATGACGGGTCAGTTTCAAGAGGTTATAGGCGACGCAACACTCGGCGGCATACAGCCCGAGTTGGCCCTTGAGGTCGCCCGGGCCGGTCTTCCAGAACTCGTCGTTGCTGGAGCCACCGGTCGCATAACATCGGCCCTGCGTCACCGTTTCCCAGAAATACTCGGCGATACGACGATACCGTGGCTCGCCCGTCAGCTCGTAGCGGCGCGCCGCCCCCAGCACCTTCGGGATCTGCGTGTTGCTGTGCAGCCCTTTCAGTTCATCGCGATGCGCGGCCAGCGGGTCGAACAGCGAGGCCTGGTCGAAGCGATGCGCGGCGTCAAGGTAGCGGCCGTTGCCGGTGATGGCGTAGAGGTCGTACATCGACTCGTTCATGCCGCCGTATTCGGTCTTCAGGATATGCGCGATCTCCGTATCGGAGAAACCGTTCAGCCAGCGCACGGTCCAGTTGCCGATACCGGTGGCGACATCCAGAGCCTGGCGATTGCCGGCGAGCCGGTACATGTCGAGCATGCCGGCCTGGATCTTGTGGATGGTGTAGAAGGGCGCCCACACCTTCTCGCCACGGCTCAACCGGTCGAAGAAGTTCTCCGGAAAGGCACTGAGGTAACCATTGGATTGCTGGCAGGATGCGAGGATGCCTACCAGTTCGTCGCCGCGTGCTTTCAGCACCGCGTCGCCCTGCGCGGCCCATGCCAGGGCCGCCGCCGAAAGGTAATGACCACCGCTGAAGTGCCCGCGCAGTTCGCAGTCGGGCTTTTCCCAGCCACCGAGCGGCACGGCGCGAGTGGGTTTGCCGGCTTGCACCAGGAAGGCCCGGGCGAGCCGGTCCACCGGAAGGCTGTGCAGGTAATCGAGGTTGATCGCCGTGGCGCGGCGGAAATCACTGTCCAGCAAGGTCACGCGGCCGAGCGCGAAGGACTGCATGCGGCTGACCGGCTTGTCGCGCACGGCGGCCGTTGTCGTGCCGGCCGGATCGGCGGTGTCGAAGGCGCGCAACGGAGTCGCCAGCAGGGCACCGGCAAGCGTGGATGCGCTCGCCTTCAGGAAACGCCTTCTCCGATCGATACCTTGCATGCTTCTCCCCGATGTGATGACGCACATCCCCCGATGCACGCTTTCATCCTGCGGTCACACGACCGTGCTGTCTTGTGTCATTTCCGGATGCTCGATGCGGAATCCCGCATAGTCGCCACGACGCGCAGGGTCTGTCCCGGTTTTCCGCGTAAGCGGATGGCGTCGCCATGCCGGTCCGCTGCGGCAACGGCCTCGTCGTCGACCCGGACGTCGGGACCCGTATCGCGCAGGGTGAGCCAGATGGCCCCGGGGCTCGCGCTGACCGGCAGCCTGACCGTCGCGGACAGTTGAGCGTCTTCTTTCCTCAACGTGACGCCGCAGCGCCCCCAACGCGTGGGAGTGGCGTCCAAGCTCACTGGCTCGCCGGTGTCGAGCCACGCGCGGGGAATCGCGCGGGCCAGCCACAGCGTCTCGCCGGCGCTGTCGTCGAAGACGAAGGCCCAGCGCAGCAACAAGGGGACCGTCATTTGCGCGGGCATGCAGAACAACGGCATGCCGCCGGTGATGTCGGCGACCTCGCCGGCCGTCCAGCTTCCGGGCGTATGCGCGTGGTGGCGGTGCGCATACAGGAACAACAGGTACTCGTCGATGCGGCCGAGGCGCAGGAGTTGTTGCGCGTACCCGTAGGAGATGAAACCGAGGATGTCCCGGCTCTTTGGGTCGACGGGGCCGATGTTGGCGACCACGCCGAGGCTGGTGGCGCCATGACCGCGCATGCCATCGATCACGAGATGGGCCAGGTCGTCCGGCAGCACGTCGGCCTGCAGGAGTTCCGCATAGGCGCGGTGCGGCCACTGCTGCTCGCTGGGTTTCTCTTTCGCCAGGGATTCCCGGAACGTGAGCCGGACCCCGGGTAAGGGCGGCGCGTAAGCCGGCTTCAGGTCGTGGCGGATGTTGGCCCGCAGGCTCTCTTCGACACGCCGGCGCAACGCCTCCGCTCGCGCGATCCATGTCGAGGCCGCGGCCGCGGCGGCGTCCGCGATGTCCGGCCACACCGAGGCGATGTCGTGCAGGCCGCGCGCGGCGAGGGCGCTGTTGGCGTAATACGGCTTCCACCACAGCGCCGGATCGGGGAACAGGCAGGCGTCCGATTCGTTCCAGCCATGGATCAGGCCGTGGCCGGGATCACCGGTAGGCAGGCGCAGGCTCTCGTCATGCAATTCCAGCAGCGTCGCGACCGTGGCCTCGATCTTCTTGCGGTGCTTGCGCAGGAGGGGCGCGTCGTTGGTGTAGTGGAAGTAGCGTGCCAGGAGCGAAAGGGTCAGGCCGAACTGCCCCGTCTCGGCGCCGCGCATGTTGATCATGCCGTCGTCCTGGACGAAGTCGCGGAAATAGCCGTCCAACACGGCGGCGGCCTGTTCGAAACGGCCCCATTCCAGGTTGGCGTAGAGCGAACTGGTGAAGGTGTCCTGGAAACCGTCGTATTCGTTGCCGTAGTAGTCCCGGTCGACGGCACCGTACTTGGGATACGTGCCATCCGGACGGACCACTAGTTCGCGGGCGAAGGCATGCATGGCCATGTCCGCCCATCCCGCGACGGGAACACGCACCGACGCGACGTCTTTCAACTGCGCATGCCACTCATCGTGGAAACGCAACAATGCCGCATAGAACGCCTCGGCCCGCGGCGGCTCCCGGCGCGGCGGATAGGCCGGATAGCTGTGTCCATAGACCACCCGGGTGAAGCGGCCATGCTCGACCAGCGCGGTCCGGTGCCAGGTCTGCACGACGAAGCGGTCGTTCGCGTCCACATCGGCGAACACGAGCACGTCGTACCAGCGGCCATCGTCGAGCGGCACCACCTTGTGCACCGCGGGCAACCATCCGCCCAACAGGCCCTCGCGCCGGCGAGCGACCTTCTTCGGGTCGTGCAGGTCGGCGAACACCTGGTCCGCGTGATACGTGCGCGTGCTCCCGGAGGTATAGACGGGCATCGTGTCGGCGCACTGGCGGGTGCCGACGAACGTGGTCCAGGGCAATCGCCCGTAGTAGTTCTCGGGGTCCAGCGCCGATGCCGCGGGTGGAGCGGCCAGGCGCACCTGCGTCTCGTCCGGTTCGCCCTGCGCAAGGAGGCGCTCCGCGAGGAGGTCTGCCCCGGCCAGCGCGACATCGGCCAGCTTCATGCCGAAGTAGGGCTGCGCGGCTTCGTCGTAGGTGGCCTCGGTGCGCTTGCCGATCACGCAGGCCTGCGTGCCGTCGTGGAGCACGATCGGCCCGTCGGGGTGGGAAAGGTCTTCGCCCACCCTCCAGTCGTGCCCTTGCAGGCGAAAACCGGGCAGGCCGACGAGGTCGTCGCGCGGAACCCCGGCAAGCGGAACACGCGTAGGCACGGTGGTCCCGCGAACCGCCGTCTTGCCGGTGGCGACTGGTGGCGGCGCGAACGCTTCCGCCGTCAGCGGGCCCAGGCTGGCGGCGGCACCCGTCGCCGCCAGCACGCGGAGGAAGTCGCGCCGGTCCATGGCGGTCTCATCACCGCGCTCACTCATCGTCGTCGTCCAGTGCGAGTTCGTGGGCCGGCAAGCCGGTGCGCGCGCCCCAGTGGTAGATGCCGATCGCCATGACCAGCACGGTGAGCGAGTCCCAGGGATGCGCGATGGCGCCGATGCCACCGAAGGTGCCCAGCCACGAGACGATCATCGTCAGCGCGTAGAAGCCGATGAGCCACAGCGATGAGCGCACGTTACGCAGCAGCCGCGCACGCTCGCCCCCTGTCGCCAGCTTATAGACGACATAGATGGCGAACATCACGATCTGCAAGCCTAGCAACCATGACACCGTCGCCCACGTGGACCAGTACACGATCAACGCCGCCACGGCGAAGGACAGCGGTCCGATCAGGCCGAAGGCCCTGACCCGGAACGGGCGGACGAGGTCCGGCGCGCTCCGGCGCAACGCGGCGACGGTCACCGGCGCGACGGCGTAGCTGAGCACGAGGGCGGCGGAAACCACCTGGATCAAGGCTTCCCACGACGGAAACGGGAGGGTCCAGAACACCGACAGGGCGAAGGTCAGCCAGAGCGCCGGGCGGGGGATGCCCGACGTGCGATCGATGCGCGTGAGCACCGGGAAAAAAGAGCCACTGCGAGCCCAGCCATAGACGATGCGCGGCGTGGCGTTCATATAGATATTGCCGGTGCCGCTGGGCGAGATCACCGCGTCGCACACCACCAGCGTGGCCAGCCAGCCCAGGCCGAGGGCCATGGCGATATCGTGATAGGGCAGGGCGAAGGCCTTGTCCACGCCTGCCCAGCCTTCACCGAGCAATTCGGTGGGAATGCCGCCGAGGAAGGCGAGCTGAAGCAGCACGTAGATCACGGTCGACAACACCACGGAAAGGATCAAGGCGATGGGGATCGTGCGTTGTGGATCGCGTACCTCGCTGGCGACCGAGACGATCGGCGTCAGGCCGAGGTAGGCGAAAATGATGCCGCCTGCGGAAATCGCCGCCTCCACGCCCGACAGGCCGTTCGGGGCGATGCCGTGGATGGTCAGGTTGCCCGGATGGAAGTGCGTCAACAGCAGCACGATGACCAGCAGGGGCACGACGAACTTGAAGATGCTGACGATGTTGTTCGCCTTGGCGAACGCCCTCACGCTGAAGTAGTTCAGCACGAAGAACACAGCGAGCAGGGCGAACTGCACGGCCCAGCCGAGCAGGCTGGCGTGCGAACTGCCGGGCACGTTCAGCGCCGGCATCCAGGCCGCCGCATACTGGCGGCAGGCCACCACCTCGATCGCGATCAGGCTGGAGAACGCGATCAGCGTGATGAAACCCATCAACGATCCGAGCAACGGCCCGTGCGAATACTCCGGATAGCGCACGGCGCCGCCGGCACGCGGAAGCGCGGCGCCGAGTTCGCAGTACACCAGTCCGAGCAACAACACGGCCACGCCGCCGATTACCCACGAGAGGATGCCGGCCGGCCCCGCCAATGCGCTGACGTGGCTGGCGGCGAAGAGCCAGCCCGAGCCGAAGATGGCGCCGAGGCCTATGAAGGTCAGGTCCACCAGGCTCAGTTGTTTATGGAACTTGCCTTGCGGCGGTGCGGAAGCGTCGGCCATGGTCAGTGATCCTTTCCTGCATAGGGCGACTTGCCGCCGCTGGCGATGAAGGCGTCGATCCGTGCCGCCAGCACGGGAAGAGGTACCGAGCCGGTCGAGAGCACGGTGTCGTGGAAGGCACGGATATCGAAGCGTTCGCCGAGCGCCTTCTCCGCTTTCGCGCGCCCGTCGCGGATCGCCATTTCACCCAGGTAGTACGAGAGCGCCTGGGCGGGCCAGGCGATGTAGCGGTCCACTTCCGTATCGATCTCGTGCTCGGCCAGGGCCGTGTTGTCGCGCAGGTACTGCCGGGCCTGCTCTCGTGTCCAGTGCATCTGGTGGATGCCGGTGTCGACGACGAGGCGCGCGGCGCGCCATGCCTGGTAGCTGAGGTAACCGAAGCGCTCGTACGGTGTGTGGTAGATGCCCATCTCCTGGCCGAGGTACTCACAGTACAAGGCCCAGCCTTCGCCATAAGCGGAGATATAGGTGTAGCGGCGGAAGTCGGGGAGGCCGTCCATCTCCGCGGCCAGAGGCATTTGCAGCGCGTGGCCTGGCGAGGACTCGTGCAAGGTCAGCGCAGGCAGCGAGTAGAGCGGACGCGCGGGTAGGTTGTACGTGTTGACGAGGTAGATGCCTGGCCCGCCACGCCCACCGGTGTAGATCGGAGCGAGATCGGCGGGAACGGGTTTGATCGCGAAACGCCGGCGCGGCAAACGGCCAATGTAGTCGCCGACCACACCGTCCACTTCCTTCGCTATCCACGCTGCGTCCTTGAGCAGTTCGTCCGGCGTCTTCGCGTAGAAGCGCGGATCGCTACGCAGGAACTGGAGGAACTCGGCGAAGCTGCCCTTGAATCCCACCTCCTTGATGATGTCGAGCATCTGCTGGTGGATCGAGGCCATCTCCTTCAAACCCACCGCATGGATCGCCTCGGGGCTCATGTCGAGCGTGGTGTATTCGAGGATCTGCGACCGGTAGAACGCCTCGCCGTCGGGCAGGTCCACGGCGGCGAGGCTATCGCGTGCCTTCGGCGCGTATTCTTCGCGCAGGAAGCGCAGCAGTTTCGCGTAGGACGGGATCACCTGCGCATCGATGATGGCGAGCGCTTCCGCGCGTAGCCTGGCCTGTTCGGCGGCAGGCACGCTGGCGGGCATCTTCTGGAATGGCGTGTAGAAGAGGTTGGCTTCTCCCTTCGTCGTGGTGGTCTGCTGGATGCCGTCGTACTGGCTTTCCACGATCAGTTTCGGCTGGGTGAATCCACGCGCCATGCCCAGGCGCATGTTGGCGATCTGCTCGTCGAAGTAGCGCGGGATATCACGCAGCTTACCCAGGTAACGCCGGTAGTCGTCCTCGCGAAGGAAAGTACCGCGTGCGCTGAAACCGAGGTTGCTCCAGAACGCCGAGTCCGCGTTGAACGGCATCTGCCATGTCTTGTCGCGCTGGCCGGCGAACAAGACCTCGACCTGCTGCCGGTAGACCGCGTAGTCGACGGGGCCGTTCCCGCTCAGCTCCTTCGGATCGATCGCCTGCAATTGCTTCAATACGTCGGCCCAGCACCGTTCGCGTGCATCCTGCGTGGCGGCGTCCACCTTGGGCAGGTTCGACGAGGCGTGGCCGGGACCGTCCTCGTCGTCGGCCCCGGCGAACTGCTGCTGGCGCCAGGTCCATTCGCGTTTATAGATCGCCTCGAACCGTTGGTTCGCATCCTCCGTGGCGTGGGCGATGGGCAGGGTGCCGAGGATGAGTCCAAGCAGGCAGGCCACGCGGGCGACGGATAGGGGCACGGCGATCTCCGCTCAGGGTTGGGTGGTTTTTCCGGCTTTCACGGCGGCGATCCATGCGTTGGTGCGTGCGTCCAGCATGTCCAGCGGCATGGCGCCACCGGAGAGCACCTGGTCGTGGAAGGCGCGGATATCGAAGCGGTCGCCGAGCTCCTTCTGCGCACGCTGTCGGAGTTCGAGGAATTTCAGCTGGCCCAGCTTGTAGCCGAGCGCCTGGCCGGGCCATGCGATGTAGCGATCGGTCTCGGCCTGCATGCTCGGCTCGTCCTCGGCCGGATGGGCGTGGAAGAAGTCGATCATCTGCTGCCGGTTCCAATGCAGCGCGTGCGTTCCCGTGTCCAGCACGAGGCGGTCGGCACGCAGCAATTCGCCGCTCAACCGTCCGTAATCCTCGTAGGCATCCTTATAGAAACCCACGTCCTTGGCCAGCTGCTCGGCATAGAGCGCCCAGCCCTCGATATACGCGTTGTAGCCGGCCTGCTGGCGGAACGGTGGCAGGGGCAGGGTCTGCGCGACGGAGATCTGCAAGTGATGGCCGGGCACGCCTTCGTGATAGGCGGTGTCCTCGATCGTGTACAGGCCACGTTGTTCGTAATCTCCGGTGTTGACGAAGACGATGCCGGGGCGCGAACCATCGGGCGTGCCCTGGTGGTATTCCGCGCCGGCGGCGTCTTTCTCGCGATAGCGCTCCACGGCCTGCACCCGCAGCGCCGTCTTCGGCAGCGTGCCGAACAGCTTGGGCAATTCCGGCTGCATGCCCGCGATGTACTTGCGGTAGTCGTCGAGGATCTGCTCGCGCGAACTCGCGTACAGCTTGCGATCGCTGGCCACGGCCTTGCGCAGCGCGGGCAGGTCCGCGTAGCCGAGCTTGTGCGCGATGGCGGTCATCTCGCCTTCGATGCGCTTCACCTCGTCCAGGCCGATCTGGTGGATGCGCTGCGGGGACAACTCGGTGGTCGTCTGCGTATGGATGGCGAAGCGGTAACGCGCATTGCCGTCGGGCAGCGACCAGATACCTTCCTGGCTGCGGCCGTGCGGCGCGTATTCCTTCGCGACGAAGTCGGCCAGCTTGCGGTACGCCGGACGCACCTTGTCGTCGACCGCGGTGAGGATCGCCTTGCGCAACCGGGCCTGGTCGGCGGCGGGAACGCTCTTCGGAAACTGTGCCACCGGCTGGCCGAAGACGTTGTCTTCGTCTTTCGCGGTGGCGATGTCCTGGGCCTGCTTGACCACCTTTTCCAGGAGGTAGCGCGGCTGCATCAGCCCATCCGCCATGCCCAGGCGCGAGGCGGCGATCATCTGGTCGATGGCCGCGGGTACGGCTTCAAGGCGCTTGAGGTAATCCTCGTAATGCGCCGTGCTGTCGAAGGGAATGGTGGAGACGAAGCCGGGGAGGGCGAGATGGGCGCCACCGATCTGGTCGAGCGGCATCTCGTAGTTCTTCAGGCGGATCGCTTCAAGACGGTCGCGCAGTTCGCGGATCGCCATGTCGCGGCTCAACCGTCGCTGTTCGTCGAGGCTCGCCGTGTCCACCGCTTCGAAGCGCTTCAGGAAGGCCTCGGTAGCCTTGCGGTCTTCCACCACGTGGGCGGGTGAGTAATCGGTCCAGCGGTCGTTGTAGCGATAGTCGCCGATCGTGGTGGCGAGTTCCGGACTTTCCTTCAGCTGGTACTCCCAGCGTTGCGCCACCAGTGCGTCGAAGGCGGCGGCTCCCGTCGTTGCACCGTGGGCGGCGATGAAAGGCCCTGCGAGCAGGCCGCACAGGCAGAGTCCCCGGACGATCGGGCGAAGCTTCATCGAACACCCCTTCACGATTATGACAACCCGATGCTCACCCGTGTGGCCGCCGGGCGCTAGAAGCGATTGCCCGGCGACCATGCGGAATTGGGCACAACAGGCGCGAACCTGCTCAATCGGCGAACGGTTGGTCGATCGCGGGCGAGGGCTGGGTGAACCACGCGCCGCCGTCCCCCGTCACGTAGAAGTGGTCCTCCAGGCGGATACCGAAGCGGCCGGGCACGACGATCATCGGCTCGTTGCTGCAGCACATGCCGGGTCCGAGCAAGGTGCGATTGCCGCGGACGAGGTAGGGCGCCTCGTGGATGGCCAGTCCGCAACCGTGCCCCGTGCGGTGGGGCAGGCCGGGGAGCCGGTAGTCCGGGCCCAGTCCGCCCGCTTCGAGCACGCGCCGCGCCGCCGCGTCGATCTCGGCACAAGCCACGCCGGGATGTACCGCGTCGAACGCCGCCTGTTGCGCGGCGCGCTCCAGTTCCCAGATCCGAGCCTGGTCGGCATCGGGCGTGCCGAAGATGTAGCTCCGCGTGATATCGGACTGGTAACCCTGCACGCTGCACCCGGTATCGATCAGCACCAGGTCGCCGCGTTGGAGGTATTGCTCGCCGGGAATGCCATGGGGGAACGACGTCGCTTGCCCGAACTGGACGATGCAGAACGTCGAGCCGTTGTCGGCACCCAGCGCGCGGTGGGCCTCATCGATGAAGCGTTTCACCTCGCCGGTGCCGATGCCCTCGTAAAGCATGCTCGCGGCCAGTCGCTGCACCTGCAGTGTCATGGCCGTGGCCTGCTTCATCAGGGCCAGCTCCGGCTCGGACTTCGACATGCGGCAGCCGTCGATCACGGCCGTGCCGTCGACGATCTCGCCGTAAGGGAACACGTGGCGCAACGCCTCGAAAACCCCGAATGGCACCGCTGGATCGAGGGCGAGGGTGCGTCCTCCGGCAGCCGCGAGGCGGCCGGCCACCAGCGCCTGCGGATCTTCGTGTTCTTCCCACATGGCGAGGTCGACAGGGTGGGCCATCACGGCGCGCAGCGACCCTTCCTCGAACGCGGGACAGACCAGCACCGGCTCGCCTCGGCGCGGAAGCAGCAAGGCCACCAGCCGTTCGGTGGCGCCCCACGGGATCCCCGTGAAGTAGCGAAGCGAGTTGCCGGCACCGACCAGCAAGGCATCGGCGCCGATATCGTGAAGGAGTGTCCGGGCGTGCTCGATGCGCGCGAGGTATTCCTCGCCGGCGATGGGCGGGGCGACGGCGTGCCATGGGGCCAGGGCCGCACGCGCGTCCGCCGGCGAGAGGTGGCCGATCTGGATCATCGGGAGACCCCCACGTCCGCATCGGTCCACCGGCCGTCGATGCGGCGTTGGATCGGTCCCGGATTGCGATCGCGCAGTTCCGGCGGCAGCAACGCTTCGGGCACGTTGTCGTAGCTGTGCAGCGCGGCGAACCGGTGGATCGCGGCGGGCATGCCCACCGCGGTGAAGCCGGGGTGGGCCGTCGCGGGATAGGGGCCGCCATGATTCATCGCCGGGCTGACTGCCACACCGGTAGGCATGCGATTGGCGATGAGGCGGCCCACGCGCTTGCGCAAGGGCGGTGCGACCGCCTGCCAGAACGTGTCGTCGCCGCCGTCCGCGGCGCGGTACAGCGTCGCCGTGAGGTTGCCCTCGAACGCTTCCGCGATCGCGATCATGGCGGCCTCGTCCGCGCCGCCGACAACGAGGCTCACGGGACCGAAGGCTTCCGTCTGCAGGGCCTGGCGATGAGCGAGGAAGGTCGCGGCGTCGACGTGAAGCAAGGTGGGCTGATAGCGATAGCCTTGGCCGTCGCCGATGCCGCCACCGGCCAGCACGCTGGCACCGGCAGCGAGAAGATCCCGCACGGCGCCATCGAGATTCCGTTGCACGCCGTGGGAGAACAGCGGGCGCGGCGTCGCCGACGCGAAGTGTTTCGTGGCCGCGGCGACGAAAGTGTCACCGGCCTCGCCACGCGCGACCACGACGATGCCCGGGTTGGTGCAGAACTGGCCGCTGCCCATCGTGCACGAGGCGAAGAATTCCTGCGCGAGGGGCTCGGCGCGTTCCGCCAGCGCACCCGGCAAGAGGAAAACGGGATTGACGCTGGAAAGCTCCGCGTACATCGGTACGCCGGCCGCATCGGCGGCAGCCTTGAGTGCGAGGCCGCCCGCGCGGCTGCCCGTGAAGCCGATGGCGCCCAGCCGCGCATCACCAGCCAGGGACACGCCCAACGCATTGTCGAAGTGGTAGAGCATCTGCACGGATGCGGCCGGCAGGCCGGTATCGAGCAATGCCTTGTGCGCCAGTTCGGCGAGACGGCGACTGGTCGCCGGATGCGATGGATGGGCCTTGGCGATCACCGGGTTGCGCGCGGCGATGGCCGATGCGAAGTCGCTGCCGGCGATGGCGTTGAAGGCGAAGGGGAAGTTGTTTGGCCCGAACACCAGCACCGGCTTGCCCAGCGGTGCGCGGTGCGCGCGCAGGCCAGTAGCGGTGTCGATGACCGGGTCGGTCCACGCGTAGTCGCGCACGGCGCGCGCCGCCTGTCGCAATTGCCCGCTGGTGCGCGGCAGTTCCACCGAACGCAGGCGCGGCTCCGCCGGCAGTGCGGTTTCCTCCGCGGCCAGCGCGACCAGCGTGTCCGCGTCCTCGTCGATCGCCTGGGCGTAGCGGTCGAGGAAATCGGCGATGCGTGCCGGAGGTGTCGCCGCCAGTTCCGCCGCGACCGAGGAAGCGGCGGCGAGCACGGCTTCCAGATCGGCCGCGCCGCTGATGGGAAACGCAGGGCCGATCGGCTCGGCCCGCGCTGGATCTTCGGCCCGGAACGAGCCGGCCGCATCGAGCGATGCGCACCAGCGGCCGCCGAGCAGCAGTTTCGCATCGGCTTGCATGACTCAGAGCCCCGGCTTCGTGGCGATGGCGTGGTCGATCACGGCCAGCGCGGCTTCGCGTTCGGCACCCGTGACCGCCAAGCGTGGCGCGCGCACGGTTTCGCTGCCCATGCCGGTCTTGGCCTGCACCAGCTTGATCAACTGCACGAAGGTGGGCACCGTGTCGAGGCGAAGCAGCGGAAGGAACCATGCGTACAACGATTCCGCGGCGCGGGGGCCACCGTCACGCGCGAGTTCGAACAGCTTCACCGATTCCTTCGGATACGCGTTGACGAGGCCCGCGATCCAGCCCACCGCGCCCATGCTAACGCCTTCGACGATGGCATCGTCCATGCCGACAAGGAGGTCGAGGCGATCGCCGAGGAGGGCACGGATGGCGGCGAAGCGGCGCACGTCCCCGGAAGATTCCTTCACCGCCTGCAGGTTCGGGAACTGCGCGGCGAGTTCGGCGATCTGCGCGGGCGCGAAGTCGGTCTTGTAGGCGACCGGGTTGTTGTAAAGCATGCAAGGCAGGTCGGTGGCCGCGATGACGGCCTTTACATGCGCGCTCATTTCGCGCCAGTCCGTGGAATACACATACGGTGGCAGCACCATCAGGCCGGCGCAGCCGATGGCCTTGGCTTCCTTCGCGAGGCGCACGGCTTCATCGGTCGAGAGCGACGCGATGCCGGGAATCACCGGCGCGCGGCCGTCGAGCGCCTTGACCAGGGTGCGCAGGATGTCCGTCTTCTCCTCGAAGCTCAGCGTGGCCGCTTCGCCGAGGGAACCGAGGGGGACGATGCCCTTGCAGCCGGCGTCGATCATCTGCAACGCATGGCTGGCGAGGAAGGCGTGGTCGACCTTGCCATCGGCGGTGAAGGGCGTGGTGACGGCGGGCAGGACACCGCGCCAGAAAGTTGCCTTGCTCATGATGTGTAGCCTCTGGTATCGCTGACGGAAGAAAGAACGGGTTCGCCCAGCGTGGCCAGGCGAGTAGGAAAGAGAGGCGGCCGCATGCCGCCGCGTGGGCCATGCCCGAGTTCGGCGAGCGCGCTGCCGCAGATGCGGCCCTGGCAGGCGCCCATGCCGCAGCGCGTGGCGAGCTTCGCTTCGCGGGCGTCGGCATGGGGGCGTACGGCGCCGAGGGTGACGTCTTCGCACCGGCAGATCGTCGTATCGTCGTTCGCGAGTCCACGCACGTCGTCGCGCAGTGCGAAGTGTTCGCGTAGCGAGGCGGCGAAGGCCCGCGCGCGATCGCGCCGGTGCAATAGCGTGGGCGGCACGTCCGCGCCCGCGGCGGCCAGGCCCGCGATGCGGCCCTCCACTCTGGCGCAGTCGAGTCCGCCGATACCGCAGGCTTCGCCGGCGGCGAACACGCGTGGCTGGCTCGTGGCCTGCCACGGGCCCACCTGCACACGCGCATGCGCGCCTTCCGGTTCCAGCGCGCACCCGAGCAATTGGGCCAGTTCCACCTGTGGGAGCAGGCCGTAGCCCACCGCCAGCAGGTCGCATTCGATGCGTTCGTCGCGCTGGCCGCCGCGTATCCGCGCGCCGCTGACGCCATGCTCGCCCTCGGCGCCGGTCACGATGCTGCCGGTTCGATAGGGGACGCGCGCCAGTTCGAGTCGAAGCCGTGCCGCTTGTGCGAGCTTGCCCGGCCAACGCCAGAGGCCGGCGGCGAAGCGATGCACGTCGGATGCGCCTGCCTGCTCGTGGATGCCCACGACGTGCGCGCCGTGGCGCTGCGCGGTCGCCGCGGCGGCCAACAACAGCGGTCCGCTGCCGGCGATGAGCACACGCTTGCCGCGCAAGGGCCAGCCTTGCTTGGCCAGCGCCTGTAAACCGCCGGCACCGGTGACGCCGGGCAGGGTCCAACCGGGGAAGGGCAGCAGGAGCTCGCGGGCGCCCGTGGCGAGTACCAGCGCGCCGTAGGCGAGATGGAAACCCCGCTGCGCGTCCTGCAGAAGTAGCCGGCCCGGTTCGACGGCGACGACCTGCGTTCCTTCGAGGCATGCGATGTTGGCGTTTCCGGCGATGGCGCGGATCGCATCCGTCGCCACACGCGGTTGACCGTGAAGCACGTCGTGCCGCCATACCTGGCCGCCCACGCGTGGCTGGTTGTCGATCAGTACCACCCGTTTGCCATGGCTCGCGGCGGCTTCCGCCGCGGCGAGGCCAGCCGGTCCGGCGCCAACGACCACGATGTCGCAGGTATCAACCATCGGTTTCCACCCGCATGCCTGGATTGACGACGCGCTGGCAGGCGCGTTGCTGGCCCACGCCGTCGATGCGCACGCGGCATTCGAAACACACGCCCATGCCGCACAGCGGCGCGCGCGGCTCGCCCGTCACGGAACGGCGGAACGGTTCACCGACGAGCGCGATCGCCGCCGCGACGGATATGCCTGCGGGCACGTGCACGCGGCGTCCATTAACGGTCAGTCGCACGGCGCTCATTTTCATGGCCGCACCCGCGAGGGATCGTAGGGTGTCGGATCGATCGCGGGCGCGCGACCGAGGATCTGATCGATGACCACGCGCGCGCTGCCCAGCGAGGTGGTCACGCCCAGCCCTTCGTGCGCGGCGGCCACCCAGACGTCGTCGCGACCGGGTGCACGGCCGAGATAGGGCAGGCCGTCCACGCTTACGGGACGAAAACCCGTCCAGAGGCGAATCGCATCCAGTTCACGCAGCCGTGGCAGGAAACGGAAGCTCCGTTCCAGCATGCGCCGGATCATCTGCATCGAAACGTCGGCGTCGACGGCGTCGTATTCACGCGACGAGCCGATCAGTATCTGACCGGTAGGGCGGGGTTGAACGTTGAAGGCGACACTGGAGGTGTCACCACCGTGTGCGCTGTCCGCGTAACCGAGTTCGAGCAGTTGGTGCCGGATCAGCCCGGGATAGCGATCGGTGATCACCAGGTGCCCCTTGCGCAGCCGTACCGGCAAGCCGGGCAACAGCGACGGCAACGCGCCGCCATTGGTGAGCAAGACGGGGCCGGTCAATCGCCGGCCTCCGCGCAGGAGGACACCGGAATCCTCGAGGCGAAACACGGCATCGTGGTGGAAAACGGCACCCCGTACGATCGCCTGGTCGATCCCATGACGCGCGACGGCCGGGGGAAACACCACGGCTTCGTTCGCGACCCGCATGCCACCGGCGAGGCCGGGTGCGAGTGCGGGTTCGAGGCGGTAGAGCTCGCGCGCGTCGATCCTCTCCGCCGAGACGCCCGAGCGGGCGAGCCGCGCGATTTTTTCCGGAATGCGCGCGAACTCGTCGTCGTTGCTGGCCACCCACAGGGTTCCGCAGCGGCTGAACTCCGCCTGCGGCAGGTCCGCGAACGCTTCCCAGAGGCCTAGCGAGTAGTGCGCCAGCGCGAGTTCCGCGGGGTCGTCATCCATGGCCACGAGGTGGCCCATCGCCGCGGCGGTCGCGCCGCCACCGACGACGCCCGGTTCCACGATGGCGATGCGCATGCCCTGCGCGGTGGCGTAGTCGGCGCATGCCGCGCCCACGATGCCGGCACCGACGATGATCAGGTCGTAACCGCTCACTCCGCGCCGATGCCCCAGGCCAGCGGATCGGCCTCGTCGATCAGGATTTGCCCCTTCATGGTGACGTGCGCGCTGCCAGTGATGCGAGGCAGCACACCGGACGCCCCTGGCTGGAAAGTCACCTCGAACACGCTGCCGAGGATGCCGGCCTGCCGCCAGACGGCACCGGCGGCGAGCTTTCCGTCAGCCGCCAGGCAGGCGACCTTGGCGCTGGTCCCGGTGCCGCAAGGCGAGCGGTCGTAGGCCATGCCGGGGCAGAGCACGAAGTTGCGGCCATCGGCGTCCGGTTGCCCCGGCGCCGCGTTCAGTTCGATATGGTCGATCTCCGCACCGTCCGGGCCGGTGATGCCCTCGCGTTCCAGCGCCGCACGGATCGCCTCCGTGTAAACGGTGAGCGGGCGTTGATGCTCGAGGGTCAGCGGCAGCGGCGTGTCGGCCGTGATGAAGAACCAGTTGCCACCCCAGGCGACATCGCCGACGACGCTGCCGTAACCGGGCACGTCCAGCCGGACATCCTTGAGATGACGGTAGCTTTCGACGTTGTCGATCGACACGCGGCCGTCGTCCAGCAGTTCGATGCCGACCGTCCCCACCGGTGTCTCGAGACGGTGGCGGCCCGGTGCGATGCGGCCCAGGTGCTGCAACGTGCGGATCGTGCCGATGGTGCCGTGGCCGCACATGCCGAGGTAGCCGACGTTATTGAAGAAGATCACGCCGGCGCAGGCCTCGGGATCGGTCGGCGGGACGAGCAGGGCGCCCACCATGGTGTCCGAGCCACGCGGCTCGCAGGCGATCGCCTGGCGCCAGCGGTCGTGCTCGGTGCGCATGATCCGCCGCCGCTCGGCGAGGGACCCGTTGCCCAGGTCGGGGAAGCCGGACAGGACGACGCGTGTGGGTTCGCCGCCGGTATGCGAATCGATGAAGTCGAGGATGTGCATGGCTTCATGCTCGCCGGGGAGCGCCTTGGCGGGATAGAAACCTTTGCCGGATTAAGATGCGGAATTCGGCATACCGGATGACGAGGAGCCGATCGCGCCGATGTAGCCCCCGTACTTGCCATTCGACCGTCCATCGGCTTTATGATGCGGTGCGGCAGCGAATCGTCCCGTTGCCCAAGCCATCGCCGCTCGCCCCGGAGGAGCCCCGCGCCCGTGAAGATTTCAGCCGATGAACTCGAGCCGCTCTTCGACGCGCTTCCCGACGTGGTGTTCTTCGTCAAGGACACCCAGGGCCGTTACACGCATGCCAACCTGACCCTGGTCCGCCGCCTGGGACTGAAGCACCGCAGCGACATCATCGGCAGGGACGTGACCGAGTTGTTCCCGACCACGATGGGCGGTTCCTATGCGGCGCAGGATCGGCGCGTGCTCGCGGGCGAGTTGATCGAGAACCAGCTCGAGGTGCACATCTTCAACAACCGCGCGCCCGGCTGGTGCCTGACTTGCAAGCGACCGTTGATCTCGCGCGGCGAGGTGCGCGGCGTCATCGGCATTTCGCGTGACCTGGGCCAGCCGGATGGCAGGCATCCCACGTACGACCGGCTGCGCCGCGTGCTTGCGCACATGCAGGAGCACTATGCGGACAACGTGCGCGTGCATACGCTGGCGACGCTCGCCGGCCTCTCTGTCGCGCAACTGGAGCGGCATTTCCGTCGTGTCTTCCAGCTCACGCCGCAGCAGGTGCTGACCAAGGTGCGCATCGAGAGCGCGATGCGCCTGCTCGGCGGCGAAGACAGCATCGCCGCCATCGGCATGGCATGCGGTTTCGTCGACCAGAGCGCCTTCGCGCGGCAGTTCAAGGCGACGGTGGGAATGACGCCGAGCGCTTATCGCACCATGGTGAAGGCCGAGCGCTGAGCTCTGGTGGGAGCCGACCTTGTCGGCGATCGGTGCTTACCTCATCCTGGCCCGCAGCCGCGGGAATCGCCGACAAGGTCGGCTCCCACCAGGTCTTGGTCCGTCATGCTCCGACTGGATCGATACGCAGCAAGATCACCCCATGCCGGGGAATCTGCCCAACGAAGGATTTGGCGGAAGGCAAGGTCACGTGTCGCCAGAGGTCACGGGCGACGGCACCTTGCCTGAAGCGACCGCCAAGACGATCCCAGTCCAGTGCGGCTCTCGCTTCGGCATTCCCTCTGTTGAAGAATCCGACGACGACCGAACCGTCGGCCAGGTCGCGCACCAGGACGTCTACCTCACCGTGTTTTTCCAGACGCCGGGCCGGCTTGCCGAGCGGATCCTGGTCGACCGCGATCACTTCTCGATTGAGAAGGATTTCCCTGGTCGCGGGGTCCATGGTTCGAAGATCGTTACCGGCCAGAAGCGGGGCCGGCAGGATCGACCAAAGGCTCATCTGTGTCCGGTATTCATCGGAGGTCATGCCGCCGTTGCCGATCTCGAGCATATCGGGGTCGTTCCAATGGCCCGGGCCTGACCACTGGCCAAGATCCAGTTGACGAAAGCCGCGTTGCGACATGGAGTCCCAGTCGTCACTGATGTCGGGCGTCGTGCGCCAAAGGTTGGCGCCCGTCGTGGATCCCCACCGCCAGATGTCGAAATCGCCCGCTTGCGAAAGGCTGTAGACGATCGGCCGGCCCGTCTCGCGCAGGGCCGCACCCATTCGCCGGAACAAGGCCTCCTGGTTCTCCCGTGTCACAGGGTAGATATCGCGGGCGCCGCAGTAGTCATACTTGAGATAGTCCACGCCCCATGCGGCGAACGTCCTGGCGTCCTGTGCCTCGTGCCCATGGCTGCCGGCGAAGCCTGCACAGGTCTTGTCGCCGGGCGAGGAATAGATGCCGAGCTTGAGACCCCGCGCGTGAACGTAGTCGGCAAGTGCCTTCATGTCTCCGAACTTCGCGTTTGGCTGGATCTCGCCGGATGGCGCGCGTGAACCTTCCCACGTGTCGTCGACGTTGACGTAGACATAGCCGGCATCGCGCATGCCCGTGGACACCATCGTGTCGGCCATGGCGCGTACATCGGCGGCGGTGATCCGGCCAGCGAAATGATTCCAGCTGTTCCAGCCCATGGGAGGTGTCCGTGCCAACGTGTTGCCGGGCACGGCTTCGACAGCTGGAACATCGTCCCGTCCGCCCGCGGCGAAGGCCGCGCCGCCCAGTGAGAGGGCTACGAGGCTTGCAAGCAAGCGCACCCATCGGGATGAGGTCATGCCGGACTCTCGACAACGTTTACAGGAATGTCGGATGGTACAACGCGCGAAGAAAAAGGTTCTTCACGCATTACCGGGGAAGGCGGTCGCGACGGTCACCGACATCTCGTACGGTTCCGCTGGGGCATGCGCTCGCAGACTTGGACGGGATCGTTATCGATATGTGAAGGCGGCGGCGAACGCATGGCAGTTGCCACTGACGTCTCAATTCGTACACTCGCTTCCCGTTATATGAGAACCCTTGTTCGCTCGAGCGACGGACCATGGGGACTCGGACGAAGCAGGCGGCGGCCGCAGGGCGCCAGGCGATACTTCATCATCGACCGTTCGCTCTGGCTGGGTGCGGAGCGTTAGAGCACCCGTCGAGTAGCACGGAAAGGCATCAAAGCCATGTCGAACGTCGAGAAATTCCCCATCGGTCAGCGTGCGCTGACCGAGTTCGAAGCGCTTGTCGCAGCCGGTCCCGAGGTGCTGGAGGCCATTCCAGGTGCCGTCTACCTATGCGACAGCGAAGGCTGGCTCCTTTCCTTCAATGCCGAGGCCGCCGGTCTCTGGGGTCGCACTCCCAATCTGGACGGTACGAATGAACGCTTTTGCGGTTCGCACCGCCTGTTCCTGCTCGACGGCACGCCACTGCGGCCTGACGAATGCCCGATGGCCGATGCGATACGCGTGGGCACCGCGACGAGGAACGCCGAGGTCATCATGGAACGCCCCGACGGCTCCCGCTTCACGGCCCTGGTCAATATCCGGGCCCTGAAAGACCGTCATGGCGCCGTGCAAGGCGCAATCAACTGCTTTCAGGACATCTCGACCCGAAAGGCGGCCGAGGACTATGTCGGTCGCCATGTAGCCGGATTCCACGCAGATGCGCCGGTCACGCATCTGCATGAAGCCGAGCTCGCCCGCCGGAACAGCGAGCAGCATATGCGGGACCTGTTGGAGGCCCTGCCGGCTGCCGTCTACACGACGGATGCGAACGGACGGATCACGTTCTTCAACAAGGCCTGCATCGAGATGGCTGGCCGTACGCCGCAGCTGGGCGACGAATGGTGCGTCACGTGGCGGCTCTATACCTCCGACGGAGTGCCCTTGCCTCATGACCAGTGCCCGATGGCGGTGGCGCTGAAGGAAAACCGGCCTGTGCGGGGCGTTGAAGCCATGGCGGAACGTCCGGATGGGACGTTCGTGCCGTTCACGCCGTACCCCACGCCACTGCACGACGCCAGTGGCAAGCTGATTGGCGCGATCAACATGCTCGTGGACATCGGCGAGCGCAAGCGGGCAGAAAACCGGCAGAAAACGCTGATCGACGAATTGAACCACCGGGTGAAGAATACCCTGGCGATCGTCCAGTCACTGGCGATGCAGACGGTTCGCCACTCGGACGACCTGCAGGATTTCAGCCAGCGGTACGAATCGCGGCTGATCGCACTGGCCCGCGCACACGATCTCCTGACAACACGGCATTGGGAGAACGCTCCGCTCGACTTCCTGGCGCGGGAGATCCTGGCGCCCATGCCGGATGCGGAAAAGAGGGTTCACATCCAGGGCCCGGTGGTCAAGCTGAACCCGAAAGAGGCGCTCAGCCTGACGATGGCGTTGGGTGAACTCGCGACCAATGCCGCAAAATACGGCGCCTTATCTTCCGAGGCCGGGGAACTGGCGTTGAGCTGGCAAGTGCGGGAGGATGCGGACCCGGCGATGGTAGAGCTCATCTGGCAGGAACGGGGCGGGCCGCCGGTGCAGGCGCCAACACGGCGAGGATTTGGCTCGCGGCTTATGGAGCGCTGTGTCGAGCGCGACCTGAACGGCAAACTTGACCTGATCTTCGAGCCAGGTGGACTGTATTGCCACATAAGCATTCCTTTGCGAGGAGAGGCGCTGAATGGTTGAGTTGATCGGCCTTCGAGCCCTGGTGGTCGAAGATGAAGGGGGCGTGGCGCTGCTCATCGAGGCGATGCTCGAAGAGCTGGGCTGCGAGGTCGTCGCATCCGTGGGCTCGCTGAGCAAGGCTCTGGAAATCGCCGAAAGTGAGTCCTTCGATCTGGCGGTGCTCGATGTGAACATCGTGGGAGGATTGGTATTCCCCGTTGCCGAAGTGCTGCGACGTCGCCGGTTGCCATTCGTCTTCAGCACGGGCTATGGGCGCATGGGCGTTCCCGATGTCTTCAAGGACTGCGCCGTCCTGAGCAAGCCGTTCGCCATGGCGGATCTGAAACAGGCGCTCCGTCTGGCCTTGCAACAACCCTGCTGATAGTCGCAACCGCAGTCATGCAATCCAGCATACGCATCGGGTGTGCCGGCTGGTCGCTTCCGTCGAACGTAGCCAGCCTGTTTCCTACGGAAGGCAGCCACCTGCAACGTTACGCGCAAGTGTTCCCGTGCGTGGAAATCAACTCGTCCTTCTATCGGTCGCACAAGCCGAAGACCTATCTGCGCTGGGCCGGGAGCGTGCCCAAGACGTTTCGCTTCAGCGTCAAGATGCCGCGCACCGTCACCCACGACTTGAGACTGCGACGGTGCGAAAAGCCCGTACGCGGCTTCCTCGATGAGATTGCGTCGCTTGGGAGTACGCTGGGCTGCATCCTCGTTCAACTGCCGCCGAGCCTGGCGCTCGACGAACGGGACGCCACGGCCTTCTTCTCATTGCTGCGCCGGTGCACGCAGGTACCCATCGCTTGCGAACCGCGACATGCGACCTGGTTCACTCCCTTGGGCAGCTCCATCCTGAAGGAGGCGGGCATTGCCTGCGTGGAGGCGGATCCGCCGCCTGTCGCCGGTGCCGATTGTCCAGGCGATCCAGCGCTTTTCTATCTGCGCCTGCACGGCACGCCCCATGTCTATTATTCTGCCTACGACGACGCATTCCTCGAAGGTGTTGCGGCGCAGATACGCCGTGCACACGCGGAGAAGAGGGACGTATGGTGCATCTTCGACAATACCGCACGGGGGGCGGCGGTACCCAACGCTATGACGTTGCTGGAGCGGTTGGCTTAGCTTCGCTGCCTGTTGCCGAGATCTGAAGTCGACCAGGGAGGGAGGTAGGCGGTCTGTTCGGCGGCCGAACAGCATGCAACGCGCAAATGAAAAGCCGCCTTTCGAAAAAGGCGGCTTTGAATTGGTGCCCGAGGTCGGACTCGAACCGACAAGCCTTGCGGCGGAGGATTTTGAGTCCTCTGCGTCTACCAATTCCACCACTCGGGCATGGACGCGATTATGCGGGAATCAGTGGACGCGGTCGAGGCCCAGCTGGCGTTCGTCGCGCAGGTACCAGTCGTCGCCCTGGGGGTTGAACACGGCGCACTGGGTCATGCGGCCCGAGTAGATGTGCAGGCTGACGGCCACCGAATCCTCGCTGGGATTGCGAATGGTGTGGTACTCGTGCGGGGGGATCAGGCTGCCGGCGGAACCGGGCCCGGCCTGAATCGAGCCGACGGGGCGGAAGTGGTAACGCTGGGCGTCGTGGTCGAGCAGCTCGTACTGGACGATCTCTAGTGCCCCGTTCCAGACGCCCTCGACGCACCACATGCCGCTATGGTCGTGGATCAGGGTGCCCTGGCCGGGGCCCCAGGTCATGGCGACGACGCTGTAGCCGTGTTCCTCGCTGCGGTAGAGCTCGCGGCGCGCGTAGTGGTCGCCGGCGGTCTCGAAGACGCACTGGGGTAGCTGCACCTCCTGCGAGCGGATCAACCGGCACAGCGCGTTGCGCAGGGTGTCGGTGATCGCCGGGGTGCTCGGCTGGGTGACCGAGGCGTCGATGGCGTCGATGAGCTTGCGGCTGCCCGGAAAGTCGACCGTGATCATGGGCTTGAACCTCTGGATGCGGTGGCGTGGGGACGCCGGTCGCCGCCGATCATAGCAGGGAGCGGAGGAAGCCCCCAATCGCCCGGCTGTAGTTCTCGATGTCCACCAGGAAGGCGTCGTGGCCCTGAGGCGAGTCCAGTGCCACGAACTCGACCTGGGCGCCGGCCGCCTCCAGGCCCTTGGCGATGGTTTCCTGCTGCTCCAGCGGGAACAGGATATCGGTGCTCACGCCGATCACCAGAGCGCGTTCGACGTGGATCCGGGCCAGGCCGCGCATCACGTCGCCCTCGCCGTATTCAGCCATGTCGAACCAGTCGCTGGCGCGCGACAGGTAGAGATAACTGTTCGGATCGAACTGGCGGTTGAAGCGCCGGGCATGGCCTTCCAGGTAGGACTCCACCTGGAACTCGAAGCCGAACGGCTCGCTGTCGTCACGCTGTTCCGGGTCGAGCCGGATGCGGGCGAAACGGCCGTTCCATTCCATGGCCGACCGGTAGGTGATGACACCCAGCTTGCGCGCGATGCTCATGCCGTGTTCCGGCCATTCGTCGCCTCCGTATCGGCCCTCGTTCCAGTGCGGGTCGAGGCGGATCGCCTCGCGCTGCAGCGAGCGGATGGCGATGGCGAACGGTTGCGCCTGCGGCGCGGTGTCGACGCTGATGTGGGTTCGCGTGGAACCCGGGTGCAGCAGCATGTAGGCCAGCGCGCTCATGCCGCCCATGGAGCAACCGACGAGGCAGGCCAGCTGTGCGATACCCAGCGCGGTGACGGCTTCGTAAGCGGCGTTGGCCACGTCCTCCAGCGAGAGTTCCGGGAAGGTCAGGCGGTACGGTTCGCCGGTGGCCGGATCGATGGAGGCAGCGCAGGTGGAGCCCTTGTCGCTGCCGAGCGAGTTGACGCAGATGACGAAGTATCGATCGGTATCGAAGGCGCGGCCCGGGCCGATCATGTCGTCCCACCAGCCGGGGCTGGGGTCCTCGGCGTTGGCCGCCGCGTGCGCGCTGGGCGACAGGCCGGTGAGGATCAGGATGGCGTTGTCACGCCCGGCCGCGAGCGTGCCCCAGGTCTCGAACGCCACGCGCGCGCCGTGCAGTTCCCCGCCGCGCTTCATGCGGAACGGGGACGTCAGATCGTGGTATTTGCGAGCGTCTGCCATGAACTCGATCTTGGTCCGAAACAGTATTATTGAATGCCCGTTGCTCGGGTGGGAAGCGGGCTGGCCCGCGATCCGTCACCCTGGGACGAGCGAACGAGGCGATGCATGGCATCGAGCGAGCGGTGGAAAGCCTCGCTCGATCACCGCAAGCCTTCCTTCGCCAGCGGAGAGGTCGAGGGTTCGCGGGCCAGCCCACTTCCCACCCGGGTGCGGCAACTCCCGCACTCTTTCCTGGCTGTTCGTTACATGGGCTTGTTCGCGGCGCGCTTGTCCGCAAGGGCGATTTGCTGGGCCACGGCGTGGGCCACGTTGGAATCCGGGTCGAGCAGCGGTTGCAGCTTGCGCCAGGTGGCCGCGGCGTCGGTGTAACGCTCTTGCTGGAATTGCGCGATGCCGAGCAGCCACAAGGCCCGCTGACTCTGCGGTTCGAGGGCCAGCGCACCGGTGAGCAGATCCATGGCACGGCCTTCGATGCGGTGATCCGGCCGCACCAGCGAATCGGCCTCGGCCCAGCCGACCATCGCGGCGACGTTCTTCGGATCGGCTTTCAAGGCGCGGTCGTAGGCGTCGCGCGCATCGGGCGCTTGCTTGAGCATGCTGTAGGTCTGGCCGAGAAGGACCCAGCCTTGTGCATCGTCGGGATGTTCCTTCAGGCGCGCGAGCAGGCTGTCGATGGCCTCGCCGACGGTCATTTCCTTCGCCGGCTCGACACCACCGAGGGTCGACGGCGTACCGACGAGCAGATAGAGGCCTGCACTGCCCAGCGGCAGGAGTACGGCGATCGCCACCACCCATGCGAACACGCCGCGCGGACGGCCATGAAGGCGCCCCTGACGAACGAGCGGAACGAGCAGCAAGGCGAGCGCGAGGGCGAGCATCGCCGCGGCGACGAGATAGAACGCGAGTGTCACCAGTCGTCCTCGGTGTCGTTGGCCGGCGTGCCGACGGTGGGATTCTGTCGTGCGCGGCGGCGCACCTGCACGGCGACGACGATGGCGCCGGCGGCGAGCAGGGCGAGCGGGCCGAACCAGAGCAGCCAGGTGGACGGCTCGACGGGCGGCTTGTACAGCACGAACTGCGAGTAGCGGTCGACGAGGTAGGTCTTGATCTCGTCGTCGCTCTTGCCCGCCTGGATCATCTCGAACACCTGCCGGCGCAGGTCGTGTGCGATCGGCGCGTTGGAGTCGGCCAGTGTTTCGTTCTGGCACATCGGGCAGCGCAGTTCGGAGGTCAGCTTCTGGAAACGCACCTCTTCCGCACGGTCGTGGAACGGCAGCGGTTGGATGGCCTGCGCGCAGGCCACGACGGGCAGCACGCAAAGCACCAGCCAGAGAAGGGCGCGGCGGATCACGGCGTTTCCTTCGCCAGTGCGACGAGAGCGGGACGAATTTCCTTCTCGATCACCTCGGGGGTGATCGGACCGATACGCTTGTAGCGGATCACGCCCTTCGCATCGATCAGGAAGGTTTCCGGCGCCGCGTACACGCCGAAATCGATGCCGGCGCGTCCGTCGCGGTCGGCGACGATCACATCGAAGGGATTGCCGTGCTCGGACAGCCACGCCGTGGCTGCTTCCGGCTCGTCCTTGTAGTTGAAGCCGACGATGGGCAGGCCGAGCTGCTTCATGTCCGTCATCAGCATCGGGTGTTCGTGCACGCACTCGATGCACCAACTGGCGAACACATTGAGGAAATACGGCTTGCCGAGCAGCGACGTCTTGTCCACGGTGCGCGACGGTTCCCCGAGCACCGGCAGCGCGAACGCGGGCGCGGGCTTGTCGATCAGCGGCGAGGCGATCTCGCGCTGGTCGTGCTGCGTATTCCACCAAATGCCGAAGCCGAACAGGCCCACCAGCAGGAGGAAGCCGATCAGGGGAAGCAGGCGGCTCATGCCGGCGTCGCCTCCGCCTTGAGCTTGTCGTCGGCGGCGACGATCTTCTTCGCCCGGAAGCGGCGCTCGCAGGCGGCGAGGAACCCACCGGCCATCATGAACAGGCCGCCGAGCCATATCCAGCGCACGAAAGGCTTGTGGTACAGGCGCAAGGCCCACGCACCCTGCACGTCGTTCGCGTCCATCGGTTCGCCCAGCGCCACGTAGATGTCGCGGAACAGGCCGGCGTCGATGGCCGACTCGGTCTGTACCTGGCCGCGTGAATAGGTGCGCTTCTGCGGGTGCATCGTGCCCACCGTGGCGCCGTCGCGAAGGATCGTGACGATGCCTTCGTCCGCGCGCCAGTTCGGGCCTTCGGTTTCCTCTACGCCGTCGAAGCGGAAGTCATAACCGCCGATGGATTCGGACTGGCCGGGCGCGAGGCGCACGTCGCGCTCCACGCTGAGCGATTCGGAAAGCATCACGCCGATCACGAAGATCGCGACGCCCGTGTGCGCGACCAGCATGCCGGCCATTTCGGCGGGATAACGTCGGCCTCGCGGCATCTCGCGCCAGCGCTTGACGATGTAGGACAGCGTGCCCGCGCCGACCCACACCGCGCCGGCCACGCCGGCGACCGCGCGCAGATGGCCTTGCGCGAAGAAAGCGGCGGCGATCGCGCAGATGAGCGCGGCGACACCGGCGCGCAACGCCATGGCCGTGAGTTGCCGTCCTTCGGCTCGGCCCCAGCGCAGGTACGGGCCGAACGGAAGCAAGAGCACCGCGGGCGCCATCAGCATCACGAACAGGAAACCGAAGTAGGGTGGCCCCACCGAGATACGACCCAGGTTCAACGCGTCGCCGATCAACGGGAACAGCGTGCCGAGCAAGACCATCGCCGCCGCCGTCGTGAACAACAGGTTGGCGACCATGACACCGGTTTCGCGCGACAGCGGCGCGAAGGGCTTGCCCGTGGCGACCTTGGGCGCGCGGATGGCGTACAGCAGGAGCGATCCGCCGATCACGACGATCAGGAAACCCAGGATGTAGAGGCCGCGCCGGGGATCGGATGCGAACGCATGCACCGAGGTGAGCACGCCGGAACGGACGAGAAACGTGCCCAGCAACGACAGCGAGAAGGCGAACAACGAGAGCAGCACCGTCCACGCGGGAAGCGATCCGCGTTTTTCCGTCACCGCCTGCGCATGGATCAACGCGACGCCGACCAGCCAGGGCATGAACGACGCGTTCTCCACGGGATCCCAGAACCACCAGCCGCCCCAGCCCAGTTCCGCATACGCCCACCAGCTGCCGGCGACGATGCCGAGGGTCAGGAAGGCCCAGGCCACGTTCGTCCACGGCCGTGCCCAGCGCACCCACGCCTGCTCCATGCCGCCGCCGAGCAGGGCGGCGATCGAGAAGGCGAAGGCGACCGAGAAGCCCACATAGCCCATGTACAGCACGGGCGGATGGAAGGTCATGCCCGGGTCCTGCAGCACGGGATTCAGGTCACCGCCATCCGCGGGCATCGGCAGTTCGCGCACGAAGGGGTTGGAGGTGAACAGGATGAAGGCGAGGAAGCCGACGCCGATCAGGCCCAGCACGCCGAGCACGCGCGCGACGAAGGCGGGCGGCAGGTGCCGGCTGAATGCGGCCAGCGCGACCGACCAGATGTTGAGGATGAAGACCCACAGCAACATCGATCCTTCGTGCGCGCCCCATACCGCGGTGATGCGGTAGTACCAGGGCAGGGCGAGGTTCGAGTTGTCGGCGACGTAGGCCACCGAGAAGTCGTAGTGCAGGAAGGCATGGATGAGGATCGCCATCGCCGCGAACACGAAGATACCCTGGCCCGCGGCCGCCGGACGCGCCACGGCGATCAGGGCCGCGTTGCCGCGCCACGCGCCGAGGATCGGCAACACGCCCTGCACGAGGGCGAGCAGCAACGCCAGCGCGAGCGCGAACTGGCCGAGTTCGGGGATCACCGCGGCATGTCCTTCTTGTCGTCGATCTTGCGGTTCTCGTGCGCCTTGGCCATGGCGTCCTTGAGTTCCTTCGGCATGTAGTTCTCGTCGTGCTTGGCGAGCACTTCGCTGGCGATGAAGCGGCCGCTGTCCATGCGCCCGGTGGCGATCACGGACTGGTTGTCGCGGAACAGGTCCGGGAGGATGCCGGTGTATTCCACGGGCATGGCGCCACCGTCGTCGACGACGATGAAGCTCACCTTCAAGGTGTCGGCCGCGCGCTGGATCGAGCCGGACTTCACCATGCCGCCGAGGCGGAAGGTGGCGTACTGCGTCGCCTGGCCTTCCTGTACCTGGCTGGGGGTGAACAGGTAATTCATGTTCCGCTGCAGGGCGAACACGGTCAGGCCCACCGCCACGGCGGCGGCGGCGACGACCGAGATCACGATGGCGAGGCGGCGTTTACGCGTCGGATTCATTGCTTGGAGGGGTTCCCGGCCGGCGACGGTTTTCCTGGCGCGCGAGCCGTGCGCGAAGTTCGCGCAGGTTGCGGCGGCGCCGGGCCAACGGGGCCAGCGTGTCGATCAAGAGGACGATGAAGAAGACGGCGACGGCGGACCAGACATAGAAACCGTAGTCGCCCATGGCGAAGGCGTGGCTCATGCGGGATCGTTCCCCGCGCGGCTGGCCAGCAGGTCGCGCACCCAGCCCTTGCCGCCTTCGGAGGCGACGAGATCGGCGCGCACGCGGGCGAACAGGCTGGCGATGTAATAGAGCTTGGTGGCGGCCATCATGGTCAACAGCGGCCAGAGCATGCTCGCCTCGATGTGCGACGGTCCGAGCAGGCGCACCGTCGAGCCCTGGTGCAGCGTGTTCCACCAGTTCACCGAGAAATGCACGATGGGCACGTTGACCGCGCCCACCAGAACGAGAAAGGACGCCGCGCGGGCCCCCTGGCGGCGATCCTCGAACGAGTGGTAGAGGCCGATCACGCCCAGGTAGATGAAGAGCAACACCAGTTCGGAGGTGAGGCGCGCATCCCAGGTCCACCACGTACCCCACATCGGCTTGCCCCAGAGCGAGCCGGTGACAAGGGTGATGAAGGTGAAGGCGGCGCCGATGGGAGCGGATTCCATCGCCACCGTTTCGGCGATCTTGATCCGCCAAACCAGACCGATGAAGGCGGCCACGGCCATCGCGCCGTAGATGAACAGGCTCATCCACGCGCTGGGCACGTGGATGAAGATGATGCGGTAGGCGTCGCCTTGCTGGTAATCCGCCGGCGCGATGAACAAGCCGCCATACAACGCGACCGCGCCCAGCACCAGCGCGAGACCGAGCGCCCACGGGCGCACGGCCCCGGCAAAGCGGTAGAACACCGGCGGCGAGCCGAGGCGGTGAAGCCAGAGCGGAACCCAGTTAGCCATCGATCCTCGTCGCAGGTTCGTTCAAGCACCGTGAGTCCCCCGATGGGACCGTGTGGTTGCGTGCGTTCATGTGTCCATGGCGATGCGTAGCGCGGCGGCGCAGGCCAGCGGCGCGAGGACGAGCGCCAGGGCGAGCCCCGCTCCCAGCCAGGCGATCGGCGCGATCCACGGCAGCCCTTCCTGCGCGGCGGCCACGGCTCCGGCGGCGAAGATCACGACCGGCACGCACAACGGCAGCAACATGAGCGCCAGAAGCATACCAGAGCGCCTCGTTCCCGCCGTCAGGGCGACCAGCACCGCGCCCATGAGGCTCAGCAGCGGCGTGGCGAGCGACAACGCGGCGATCAGCACGGGCATGGCCTCCGCCGGCAGCTTGAGCATGCCCGCCAGCAGCGGCGCCACCACGATCAGGGGCAGGGCGGAGGTGATCCAGTGCGCGAGGATCTTCATGGCCACCAGCAGGGCCAGCGGCTGCGGCGCGAGCATCAGCTGCTCCATCGAACCATCCTCGATGTCGGCGCGGAACAGCTGGTCGAGCGAGAGCAGAATGGCGAGCAGCACGGTGACAAACACGACACCCCCGGCGATCCGCGACAGCAGGGCCGGGTCGGGGCCCAGCGCGAACGGGAACAGGGTGGCGACGATCACGGCGTACAGCACGGGCAGGGCAATATCGCCGCGGCGGCGCCAGGCCAGGGTGAGGTCGCGCCGCAGCAGGGCTGCGCACGCGGCGGGCGTGCTGCCGGGCCTCACGCGTGCAGCCGGATGCGTCGGGGTTCGCCACCGGCGAAGCTGACCGCGCCGTGGCTGGTCACCAGAGCCGCGCCGCCGCGCGCGGTGTGGCGCTCGAGCAGGCGATTGACCAAGGCGATGCCTTCGCGGTCGAGGTTCGCATACGGCTCGTCGAGCAGCCAGATGCGTGCGGGCACGAGCAGGAGCCGGGCCAGCGCGGCGCGTTTCTTTTGTCCTGCGGAAAGCCGCCGCACGGGCTCGTCCTCGAAGCCGGCCAGGCCGACCTCGGCCAACGCGGCGTCCGCGTCCGCACCCTCGCGCAGGCCATAGAGGCCGGCGCTCACGGCCAGGTTCTCGCGTGGCGACAGGTCGAACTTGAGTCCGAGGTGATGGCCCAGGAACACGACCATGCCTGCCATGGTGTCGAGCGAGAAGGTGGCACCGTCGAGGCGTACCTCGCCTTCGCCCGGCCGCAGCATGCCCGTGAGCACGCGCATGAGGGTGGTCTTGCCACTGCCGTTGTCGCCTTCGACCAGGGCGATCTCGCCCGCATGCAGCGCGAAATCCAATGGCCCGAACACCGGCTCGTCCTGGCGCAGGAAGCCGAGCGCGCGGGCTTCGAGCAGGATCGGGGGTTCGGTGGCGGCGGTCATCCCACGATTGTTGCGGGCCGCCGCGCGGATGTCCATGTATCGGCATGCCCATCGCCGACAGGGTCGGCTCCCACCAGATCGACGCGCGCCTGGCAGGTCGGAGCGCGCTCGGTGGGAGCCGACCCTGTCGGCGATTCCTGCGGAGCCGGATCTCACCCCCGTTCGAACGCCTGCCTCGGCAACGGCGGCAGCGTCGCCTCCAGCGCCCGCACGGCGGCGTCCATGTCCACCGAATCCACCGCCTCATGCCCCCGAAGCAACTGCTCCACCAGCACGTCCTGCGCACGCCCGCGCTCCAGCGCATACGCATACGGAAGGTGGGTAAAGGTGACCATGCGATAACGCGGCAGGTAATGCGTGGGCGAACGCTCCGCCAGCAGCGCCCCAAGCTCGCGCTTTCGCAGGTAATGCGGATCGGCGACCGAATCGCGCATTTCCACGTAGTTTTCCAACGCCATCTGCGCGATGGCGTCGGCATTGGGCTTGCGCCGGCGCTCGAACTCCGCGAACACGGCCGCGGCGTCACCCGGCTGCGCGGCGAACAGGTCCGCCAGTTCCGCCGCGTCCTCAAAGCCGCAATTCATGCCCTGCCCATGGAAAGGCACGATCGCATGCGCGGCGTCGCCGATCAGCAGGGCGCGGCCGCCGACATGCCAGCGGTCGAGGTAGAGCGTGCCGAGGGTACCCACGGGATGCGCCGACCAATCGGCGGCGAACTCGGGCATGAGGGCAAGCGCATCGGGGAAATCGGCGCGGAAGAACGCCTCCGCGGCGCCCGCGCCGGCGATGGTGCGGAAGCTGGGATGCTCGCCGTCGTTGGGCAGGAACAGGGTGACGGTGAAGCTGCCTTCGCGATTCGGCAAGGCGATGCACATGTAGTGCCCACGCGGCCATATGTGCAACGCGTTGCGCTCGATCGCGAACGGTGCGGCGGGATCGCTTCCGGGCGGGATCTCCAGTTCCTTATAGCCGTGGCCGAGTTCCTCCACGCGCTCGCCCAGGGGCGAATGCAGGTGCATGGCCGCGCGCAGCGCGGAACCGGCGCCGTCCGCGCCGATGACGATGGGCGCCTCGACCGTACGTTCCACGCCCTGGGCGTCGCGCAACGAGAGGGTTCCCGCATCGAGGTCCGCGCCCGCCAGGCCCTGGTCGAAGTGCACCGTGGCACCGGCCGCCTCGGCGGCGTCGAGCATCAGCGTGTTGAGGCCACCACGCGACACCGACCAGATCACTTCGGAATCGTCCACGCCATAGCGTTGCAGGCCGCTATGGCCGGCGGGATCGTGGACCATGCGCCCGCGCATCATCACTGCCTGCTCGAGCACGCGGTCGGCGAGACCGGTGGCGCGCAAGGCATGCAGGCCGCGTTCGGCCAGGGCGAGGTTGATCGACCGGCCGCCCTGGAAGCCCGCCTGGCGAGGATCGGAGCGTTTTTCGTAGACGGTGACGCGGAAACCGCGCTGGGTGAGCAGGGTGGCGACCAGGGCGCCGACCAGTCCGGCGCCGACCACGGCGATGTCGTTACGGGGCATGGAGGCCTGCATCCGGGCGCGAGATATTGCGGGGCAGCGCATCGTGCGCCGCAGCGCCGCCGGGGGCAAGCCCGCGGCGGCGGGGCTCTTAGCTGGGTTTCTTGCCCGTGCGGGTCGCGGGCCGGACCGGCTCGGCCGGCTTGGCCGTCGCGGCGTCGAGGAAGCCGCGCTGCATCGACTTCCAGACGTCGAGGTTGCGCTCGGTCATCTCATTCAGCATGGACCACGGCGTCTGGCCCATCAGGCTGTTGAGCTGGTTGCGGAACTGTTGCTGCTGGTCGAGGAAGACTTGCAGGCTCCGCTCCAGGTACGGCCCCATGAAGCCCTGCAGGGAGTCGCCGTAGAAGCGGATGATGTGGGAGAGCAACTGCGGCGACAGCATGGGCTGGCCGTGCTCCTCGTGTTCCGCGATGATCTGCAGCAACACGGAACGGGTCAGGTCTTCACCGGACTTGGCGTCGCGGACCTCGAAAGTTTCCCCGTCGAGCACCAGCTGGCGGACTTCCTCCAGCGTGATATAGCTCGAGATTTCCGTATCGTAGAGACGACGGTTCGGATACTTCTTGATGATGCGTAGGGTTTGTGCCATGCGGCGAAAGCTACCACGAGGTATTGCGCCGCACCAGTTGCGGTGACTGGCCGTAATCGTTTACGGATTTCACATTCGTGTTTGGATCGATTTAGCTAACTTTGTTTTAATGTGCTGCCGCACCCCCCGCATTCCCGAACGGCGGCTTCGCCAGCCAGAGGATCGGAATCAGGGCGAGGAAAAGCAGCGCGCACCCCCAGAACACGTCGTTCACGGCCAGCGTGGCCGCTTCCCGCGTCACCAGTTGATCGACCACCGCGAGGCCCGGCTTGCCCGGAATACCCAGTGTCGTGAGCTGCTGGGTAAACGCCGTGGTCGCGGGCGACGCGTGCGTCACGTATTCGGTGAGCGAGGCATGGTGCGATTCGGTGCGATGCTGCCAAAGGGTGACGGTCACTGCTGTGGACACGCTCGACGCCAGCGTGCGGCAGAAGTTCGCCAGTCCCGACGCGCCCGCGACCTGATCCGGGTTGAGGCCGGAGAGGAAGATCTGGTTGAGCGGGATGAAGAAGCACGCGATGGCAATGCCCATGATGAAACGCGGCAACACCAGCGTGGCGAACGAGGCGCTGCTGTTGAACTCCGAGAACCAGAACGCGGTGAAGGCGAACACGATGAAGGCGAAGGTCACCACGGCGCGCAGTTCGAGCCGCTGGATGTTCTTGCCGATGAAGGGCGATACCAGGAAGGCGAGGATGCCCACCGGCGCGGTGGCGAGGCCGGCCCACGTCGCGGTATAGCCGAGCGTGGTCTGCAACCACAGCGGGAACACCACGTTGATGCCGAAGAAGGCGAGCATGCCCAGCGATAGCGCGGTGACGCCGACCGCGAAATTGCGCCGGGTGAACAGCGAGAGATCCACCACGGGATGTTTCGCGGTGAGTTCCCATATCACCAGGAAGACCAGGGCTACGAGTGCGATGAGTCCCAGCGTGAGGATCATCGGCGAGGCGAACCAGTCATGGTCGTTGCCGTTGTCCAGCATGAACTGCAAGGAGCCCACGCCGATCACCAGCAAGGCTAGCCCGACGGTGTCGATGGGCGCACGCGTGATCTTCGTCTCGCGATGGCGAAGGATGCTCCAGGTCACCACGCCGGCCGCCGCGCCCACGGGCACGTTGATGTAGAAGATCCACGGCCAGGAGAAATTGTCGGTGAGGTAGCCACCGAGGATCGGGCCGAAGATCGGCGCGACCACCACCGTCATCGCCCACATCGCCAGTGCGATGCCTTGCTTGGTTTTCGGATAGCTGGCCAACAACAGCGACAGCGACAAGGCCACCATCGGCCCCGAGCCCGCGCCTTGCAGGAGGCGGAAGATCACCAGCATCGGCATGCTCGTGGCCAGGCCGCAGAGCATGGAGAACGCGACGAACAGCGCCACCGATACACAGAACGTGCGCACTTCCCCGAAGCGTTTCGCCAGCCAGCCTGTCAGCGGCTGCATGATCGCGCTGGCCAGGGCGTAGGAACTGATCGCCCACGTGCCCTCGCTCGGACTCACGCCGAGGCTGCCAGCGATATGCGGCACCGCGACGTTCACGATCGTCATGTCGAGGATCTCCATGAAGGTGGAGAACGCGACGGCGATCGTCAGCAGGACCAGTGGCCCGCCATGCAACGGCTTGGGGCCGTTGGCGGGGGCGGCGTCGGGAAGGGCGGCGGCGTCGCTCAAGGCACGTCGGCTCCGAGATTGTCACGAACGATGGCGTCGGCGGCGGCATCGGCCTTCGCGGCGACCTCGTCGTAGACGCGCGTCTGCGCGACCGGCGTGGTGGACGGCTGCTTCGCGAGCACGTCACCCTTGTCGTCGGTGATGTCCACCGTCACGGCGGTGGACAAACCGATTCGCAGCGGATGCTTGTCGAGGTCTTGCGGGTCGAGCGCGATGCGCACGGGCACGCGCTGCACGACCTTGATCCAGTTGCCGGTGGCGTTCTGCGCGGGCAGTAGCGAGAACGCACTGCCTGTACCGGCGCCAAGGCCCACCACCTTGCCGTGGTATTCCACGCCGCCCCCGTAGATATCCGCCTCGATCTTCGCCGGCTGGCCGATGCGCACATGGCGCAACTGGCTTTCCTTGAAGTTCGCGTCGACCCAGAGGTCGTGCAGCGGCACCACGGTCATCAGTTGCTGGCCGGGCTGCACGCTGTTGCCGACCTGCACGCTGCGCTGGGCGACGTAGCCGTCGATGGGGGCGACGATGGCGTTGCGCTGCGCGGCGACCCACGCCTGGCGGAAGTTGGCGCGAGCCTGCTCCACGGCAGGGTTGCCCTGCACGTCGCTGCCGTCGACCAGGGCGCGGGCGGCGTCGGCCTGGCGCTGCGCGGCGTCGAGCGCGGACTGCGCGCTGGTGACCGCATCGCGTGCGTGTTGCACTTCCTCGGGTGCCACGGCCTTCTCGGCGAGCAGCGGCAGGCGGCGCTTGAGGTCGTCCTGCGCGCGTTTCAGGTCCTGCCGCCGGGCGACGAGCGAGGCGTCGGCGCCGGCCGCCGACTGGGTCTGCTGGCGTACCTGGCGCACCGCCTGGGCGAGCGCGCTGCTGGCTTTGCGCAGGGCGACATCGGCATCGGTCGGGTCGAGCCGGACGAGTACCTGCCCGGCGTTCACGCGCTGCGTGTCGTCGGCATAGACGCCGACGACGATGCCAGGCACCTGGGCTGAAATACCGACCTGGTTGCCGCCGACATACGCATCGTCGGTGGTCTCGCGCGTGGAGAACACGAACAACCAGAGCAGGACCCAGGTGATCGCGGCAAGGACGAAGACCGCCAGCGCGATCAACAGCGCGCGGGTGCGCTTGCGCTTGTCCTTCGGCGCGTTGCCGCCATCGTCCTGGGCGCGCGGCGTGTCGGTGGGATTGGCGCTCATGGGCTGGTGGCTCCGTTCGTGCGAGGCGTGGAAGGGGATGCGATGGTTTCGGCGCGGTATCCGCCGCCGAGGGCCTTGATGAGGGCGACGTCGGTGGCCAGGGCCTGTCCATGCAGGTCGGCCTCCATGTCCTGTTGCTGGATCAGCGCGGCCTCGGTGGCCAGCGATTCGCGGTCGTCGCGAACCCCACGCGCGGCACGGGCGCGAGCGCTGGCGAGCAAGGCGTTGGCGGCCTCGACCTGCGCGTCCTGCTGCGCGCGACGGTCGGCGATCTGCTGCGCGCCGAGCGCCTGGGTGGCCACGTCTCGTGCGGCGCTGGCCACGGCGGCGTTGTACTGGGCGACCGCCGCACCGAGTTGCGCGCGGGTGACACCGTGATTGGCTTCCAGCGAGCCGCCCTCGAAGATCGGCAGGTGGATCGCCGGCGTGAGGGCGAAGACGCGGCTATCGGCCGAGAAGACCTTGTCCATGTCGATGCTCGACAGGCCGGCCATGGCGCTCAGGCTCACGTCGGGGAAGAACTGCGCGCGCGCCGCGTCGGTCTGGCGCAGCGCGGCTTCCACCTGCCAGCGGCTGGCGGCGATATCGGGCCGGCGCGCCATGAGGTCCGTGCCAGCGTCCGTCGGCAGCCCGGGTGTCACCGCCGGCAGCGGCCGCGGCGTCAACGCGGGAAGCTCGGCGGGCGACACGCCGACCAGGGTGGCGAGCGAGGCGCGGCGGATATCCGCCGAACCCTGCAGCGCGACGCGTTGCTGCCGCGCGCCGGCCAGTTCGGCTCGCGCCTGCTGCGCCGTGTCGGGTTCGTCCACGCCCTGTTTCACCCGCAGTTCGGCGATGCGCAAGGCGCGCTCGCGCGCGGCGACGAGGCGGTCGGCGAGGGCGACACGGGACTCGTCGGCCAGCCATCCGAAATAGGTATCCGCGACCACGGCCTGGATGTTGAGCGAAGCGGCCGAGCGTTCCGCTTCGGCGGCGCGTGCGCTGTCGATCGCGGATTCGATCGTGTAGCGCTTCTTGCCCCACCAGTCGAAGTCGTAACGCACCTGGATACCCAGATCGGCCTGGTTGTACCAGGTGAAACCGAGGAATTGCGAAGGAATGAGGCCGTGCTCGCTCATCCGCTGGCGCGCGACCTGGCCGCTGCCGTCGACACGCAGGCCGGACTGAGCGGCGGCGACGCGGATGTTCTGCTCGGCGGATTCCACGCGCGTCCTGGCCTGGGCGAGGTCCGGTGCACCGCGCAGCGCGAGGTCCATCAGCGTGTCGAGTTGCGGGTCGCCGTAGACGCGCCACCAGTCGGCCGCGGGCCAGCCGGCGCGGGTGCCGGTGGAGAGACCCGCCAGGGGTGCCTCCTCACGTAGCGCGGGGCGGTCGATCTTCGCCGGCACGTGGCAGGCGGCGAGCAACACGGCCACCGCGCCTGCGAGCAGGGCGGGGCGGAGCGATATACGAATCATGGGCTGGCGTCCGTGTCGACCGTACGGTCGATGTGCAGGGCGAGTTTCTTGAGCAGCTTCTCGAAGGTCTTCCGTTCCGTGGCGCTGAAGCAGGCGAACGACTCCGTCACGGCCGGAAACATGGGCGGTAGCAGCTTGGCGACGAAGCGCCGGCCGGCTGGCGTGATCCGTAACAACACCTGGCGCCGGTCATGCGTGGCGTGGGAGCGCGAGATGAGGTCGAGCTTGGCCAGCACGTTGGCGATGCGCGTCATGTTGGTGGGCTTCTGCTCGGCGAGCACGCACAATTCGCCCGGTGTGGCGCTGCCGTCCTCGCTGCTGTACAGCATCATCAGCGTGCGGAAATCGCTGTCGTTCAAGCCGTGGGGCTTGAGTCTGTCCTCGAACTCGCGCAGCAGCGCACCCGCGGTCAACATCAGCAGGCGGACGAGGACCACTTCGGACTTCGGCAGCTCCGGGATGCGGCCGGCGACGCGGCCGACGCCCTCATAGAGCGCCTCCACGCATGGCTTGAGGCTAGGCATTTCGCTGGTAAATAGTTCGCTGGTGAACTATTAGATTAGCAAGCATCGCCGGGATACCGCAACATGCCGGTTTGCCAGGGGCGGCCTATAGCCCGAACAAACGCTCCGCGTTGGCCGTGGTCGCCGCGGCGATGTCCGTTTCCGGCGCGTCGCGCAAGGTCGAGATGGCCCGCAAGACGTCCCGCATATAGGCAGGCTCGTTGCGTTCGCCGCGGTGCCGCGAACAGGGCTGGTCGGGAGCGTCCGTTTCGAGCAGCAGCCATTCCAGGGGCATGCCGGCGATCACGCGATGGATGCGGTTGGCCCGGTCGTACGTCACGGGTCCGCCGATACCGATATGGAAGCCGAGATCGAACAACTGGCGCGCCTGTTCCTCACTGCCGGAGAAGCTATGCACGACCCCGCGCAGGCCGCCGATGCGGCGCAGCGTATGGATCGTTTCCTCGAAGGCACGGCGTGCGTGGACGATGACGGGCAGGCCGTGTTCCTTCGCGACGTGCAACTGGCGTACGAACAGATCGCGCTGGCGCCCTGGATCCAGCCCGTCGACGTAGAAATCGAGGCCGATCTCGCCGACGGCTACCGTGCCTTCTTTCTCCAGCCAGGTGGGCAATTCGTCGAGGTGGGTATCGCGATGATGCTCGAGGAACAGAGGGTGCAGCCCGAAGGCGGGATAGACGCCCGCACGGGAGGCCGCCATTTCCTCGACCTTCTCCCAGTTCCCGCGGTCGATCGCTGGAACGATCCAGCGCCGCACGCCGGTTTCGGACGAACGGTCGAACATCGCCGCCCGGTCGGCATCGAACGAGGCGTCGTCCAGGTGGGCATGGGTGTCTACGAGATCGAGCATGTCGGTGTGATGCCGGGATGAAGGGTGGATGCAGTCTAAGGCGTCGTTCAGTTTACCGACTGTCAAATGTGACCGAGGCGACTTCCGGGTGATGGGGCTCTGGCGCCATCGAGGTCGCTGACCTTTGTTAGGAGATTAGGGTTATGAGCAGGTTGAAGATTTCCGTCCTGAACGCTGGTTTGGGCGCGGCCCTGGTATTGAGCCTTTCCGCCTGCAACCGCGATGCGAACGCCGACATCGCGAATGCCCCGGCTCCGGCTCCCGAAAGCGCTCCGGCGCCGGCCCCCGAGCCGGAGGGTCCGAAGTACGGACGCGTCGTCAGCGTGGACCCGATCCGTGCGCAGGCTTCGGCACCGCAGCGCGAGTGCCATGACGAAGTCGTGACCCGGCGTGCGCCGGTGAAGGACCAGCACCAGATCGCCGGCACCGCCATCGGCGCGGTGGCGGGTGGTCTGCTGGGCAACCAGATCGGTGGCGGCAAGGGCCGCACGCTGGCCACGGTGGCCGGTGCGGTCGGCGGCGGTTACGCGGGCCACGAGATCCAGGAGCGCCGCCAGGAGACCAACACGGTCACCAGCACCGTACGCAAGTGCAGCACGGTGTCGGCCGGCAATAGCGACAAGATCGTCGCCTATGACGTGCGCTACGAATACAAGGGCGTGACCCGCACGGTGCGTATGGACCACGACCCGGGCGATCGCGTCGAAGTGCAGGAAGGTGTCTCGGTCGTCTCCGACGCGCGTTGATCCACGAACCATTCATGAGGGCGTAAGCCATGCATAGCATCGTCCGCAAGAGCGGCATCGTCGCGGTGGCCCTGGCCACGCTGTCGCTGTCCGCGTGTTACGAAGAGCCGCGCCGGGTCTACCGGGAGGACCGCGTCGTCTACTCCGGTGCGCAGCGAGGATGCGAGCAATGCGGTGTCGTCGACGACATCGAGCAGGTCTACGTGCAGAAGGACTCCTCGCCCTTGGGCGCGGTGATCGGTGCCGTCGCCGGTGGCGTGCTGGGCAACACCATTGGCAAGGGCGATGGCCGCTCCGCCGCCACGGTGGGCGGTGCCGTCGTGGGTGGCCTGGTCGGCAACCAGGTGGGCAAGCGGAACGGCTCCGACGACGTGGCCTTCCGCGTGCGGATCCGTCTCGACGACGGCCGCTGGGCAACGGTGACGCAGCGTGAGGATCCGCAGCTGCGTCGCGGCGATTACGTCGAGGTACGTGGGGACCGCGTTTACAGGCGTTGATCGTTTAGCCGTAAAGACGTCCAAAAAAAGCCCGCCTCATGGCGGGCTTTTTTTTGTAGTCCCCAATGAGACCGCCAGTTGGTGGGAGCTGACCCTGTCGGCGATCCCGCGGCAGCGGGCCAGGTTGCGGCGAGCACCCATCGCCGACAGGGTCGGCTCCCACCAATGCAGTCAGTGCCACACGTGTTATCCGTGGCGGCAAATACTTTTCCACAGGCAAAAAAAAGACCCTCGTCCGAGGGCCCCTTTTCCCGGAGATCCCAAGCTGCCCGCCTGGATCCCTTTTCCCCCGCACGTTCTTGCGTCAGTTGACGGCGTAGAACGCGTGGTCGCCGATCTTGCGAACGACACGGCTGCTCGACCAGCTCGGCGCCACCGCGACGGTAGCGAAATGATCGGCTTGCGGTACGTAGACGAGGCGTTCGCTCTTGGGAAGGCTCCAGTTGTTCATGGAGTCGCCGGCGATTTTCCATGCCTTGTTCCACGCGACGAGATCGTTGATCTCGAAATCCTTCGGCGTGGTGGTGATAGCGAACTGGCGCGGAGCCTTCACGACTTCACAGACGTTGTTGCCGCCCATGCCGCGATCGCGGCGACGTAGAGCGACTTCCGCCACGGCGTACTGGCCGATGGTCGGTTCACTGCGTGCCTCGAGATACACCGTCGTCGCCAGGCAGGTCTGGTCGGCGAGGTGGCTTGGAAGGACGGACGCCATCCAGAGCAAAGCGGAAAGTTTCATGTGTATCTGCCTCCAACGAGCTTTTCCGTCACTTGCGGCCTTGGAAGAGCCATGGGGGACGTATGAGCGGTAGACGGGCGGGCAGGCCGTTACTACCTGGACCAACCGACGGCATCCGATGGGTGTGAGAACACGGATGGCGCGGGCGTCACACACTGTGACTTAACTGGGCGGCTGTCCGGAGCCACCCGGTATGGGGTGTCGCCGAATGAGTTCGGCTCACGACGCGCCATGGGGATGCGCGTTACGTTGTGCTCCGGCGGGGGCCGGGTCGCGCCAGAACCGTCATCATCGACGGATCGTCGCGGGTGTAACCGTGCAGTGACAACACGGCCACGCAAATGGATCGGCGGAGCCTAGTGGCGCGTGTCGATTTGCGCAAGTGCGCGGGCGGCACGGTTCAGCTTCGACTCACACAAACGAGCGAACATTTTTTTACGATGTCGTCGCCATGTTCACTCGGCAAACGTCGACAAGACATGCAGACGTACGCCTTCTGTTTCAAGAGTGTCCGCCTGCGACATCGTGTCGTCCAGTACGACCAGTGATGTAGGCGAAGACGAATAGGTGTGCTGCATCAAGACGATGCCAACCTCACGTCCGTCAACGTGCAGTGAATGTCCTTCCTGCAACGCAACATCGGATCGGACGATGCGCAAGTGGCGTTTGTGTCCGCCGAGGAAATGCAATCGCGCCGCGATTTCCTGCCCTGGAAAGCAACCTTTGTCGAATGACACGGCGCCGAGCCTTTCCATCGACAACGCGGGCGGAAGCAACGTGCCGAGCGCCCGGTCGGGAAGCCATGCGTAACCCTTGTCGATGTGTCGTGCTATCCATGCGTCGTCACCTTGTCGCGTGCCGATACGCAACGATGCGTCACCTTCACCGAAGAACAGTGAATCGTCTTTTTCTTGCGCTTCGCCTTCGGCCACAGGCGCGCCGTTCGATACATGCAGGTCGCCGGAGACATGCATCGTCACCTTGGAGCGGAAAACGAAACGTTGAAGGTCGGCGGCGAGCGACGGTGCATCGCCGCCGCGAGGAAGGGCGACGTAACGGTCGTCCGCGAGACGGGCGACCTGAAGCAGCGCACGGACGCGCCCCTTGGGATCGAGCCATCCGCTCCATTGCCACCGGCCGACGCCGAGGGACAGGACATCGCTGCTGAACTGGGCGTTGGCGAACGCGCCGGCGTCGGGGCCGGCGAAGGTGATGGTGCGAGTGGTACGGCTCGGCATGGGGAGGCGCAAGGCAGGGCGGAGGGGTAAGATATACGGTCCAGCCCTGGCCAAACCAAGCCTTGCGGCTTTCGTCAAGGTTGTGCTGCCGTTGCACAGGTATTACGCTTTTAGGGCTTTATAACCATGTCCGACAATCCCTCCGAACCCCAGGACGCGAACGATTCCGCTCCGGCGAAGCCGCTCGTTCCGCCGATCGCCCCCACGAATGGCGGACCAAGGGTCGAGAAAGCGCCATTGGACCCCACGCGTTACGGCGATTGGGAAAAAAACGGACGCTGCATCGACTTCTGACCGATCGGAAGGCGAGGGAAGGCCGTCGGGCATCTAGCGATTCCAATCCAGGATAGCCGCCATGGCACAAACGGGACGACCGCTTTCACCGCATCTCCAGGTCTACAAGTGGCAAGTGCAGATGGTTTCTTCCATCCTGCATCGCGCCACCGGCATCCTCAATGCCGTCGGTAGCCTCATCATCGTCTGGGGGCTCGCCTCCATCGCCGCCGGTCCGGAGGCCTTCGGGACGTTCACCAGCGTGGCCGGCAGCCCGTTCGGCACGGTCCTCATGATCGGCTGGACCCTGAACTTCTTCTACCACCTGTGCAACGGCATCCGTCATCTGGCACAGGACGCCGGCGCCGGCTACGCCGTCGAAACCTTCATCCGTTCCAGCTGGCTTTCCATCGTCGGCGCCATCGTGCTGACCGCTCTGGTCTGGGGCTACGTGCTGCTGGGAGCCCAGGCATGAACAAGGATCTGCGCAACCCGCTCGCCCGCGCCCGTGGCCTGGGATCGGCGAAAGAGGGCGTCAGCCATTGGATGCTCCAGCGCGTCACCGCGCTCGGCCTGATCTTCCTCACGCTCTGGTTCGTCTTCACCGTGGTGAGCCTGGCACACGCCGATTTCGACACGGCCCGCGCCACGCTGGCGAAGCCGTGGAACGCGGTGCTCCTCATCGCGCTCATCATCACGATGTTCCGGCACGCCGTCATCGGCCTGCAGGTCGTGATCGAAGACTACGTCCATACCCGCTGGCTCGAAGTGGCCTCGCTGGTCGTCATCAAGTTCATCGCCGTACTCGCCACGCTTACGGGCGTACTGGCCGTGTTGCGCGTCGCGCTCGGAAGCTGATCGATGGAATCCTACAAGGTTCAACAACACAAGTACGACGTGATCGTGGTCGGCGCCGGTGGCGCTGGCCTGCGCGCCACCTTCGGCCTCGCCGAGAAGGGCCTCAAGGCCGCCTGCATCACCAAGGTCTTCCCGACGCGCTCGCACACCGTGGCGGCCCAGGGCGGCATCTCGGCCGCGCTGGGCAACATGGGCGAAGACGATTGGCGTTTCCATTTCTACGACACGATCAAGGGTTCCGACTGGCTCGGCGACCAGGATGCGATCGAATACATGTGCCGTGAGGCCATCCCGGCCATCATCGAGCTCGAACACTACGGCGTGCCGTTCTCGCGTACCGAGGAAGGCAAGATCTACCAGCGTCCGTTCGGCGGCATGACCACCCATTACGGTCAGGGCACCGCGCAGCGCACCTGCGCCGCGGCGGACCGCACCGGCCACGCCATCCTGCACACGCTGTACCAGCAGGCGCTCGCGCACGACGCCACGTTCTTCATCGAGTACTTCGCCATCGACCTCGTCTTCGAGGACGGCAAGTGCGTGGGCGTGCTCGCGCTCGACATGAACGAAGGCACGTTGCACCTCTTCCGCGGTCACGCGGTGGTGATGGCGACCGGTGGCTACGGCCGCGCCTACTTCAGCGCCACCTCGGCGCATACCTGCACGGGCGACGGTGGCGGCATGGTGCTGCGCGCCGGCCTGCCGTTGCAGGACATGGAGTTCGTGCAGTTCCATCCGACCGGCATCTACGGTGCAGGCTGCCTGATCACCGAAGGTGTCCGTGGCGAAGGTGGTTATCTCACCAACTCCGAGGGCGAGCGCTTCATGGAGCGCTATGCGCCGAACGCGAAGGATCTCGCTTCGCGCGACGTCGTCAGCCGCGCGATGACCATCGAGATCCGCGAAGGCCGTGGCGTGGGCCCGAACAAGGATCACATCCACCTCAACCTGATGCACCTCGGCCCCGAGGTGATCGGCGAGCGCCTGCCGGGCATCGCCGAATCCGCGCGCATCTTCGCCGGCGTGGACGTGACCAAGGAGCCGATCCCGGTCCTGCCCACCGTCCACTACAACATGGGCGGCATCCCGACCAACTACCATGGCGAAGTGGTCACCAAGCGCGACGACGATCCGGATTCCATCGTGCCGGGCCTGTTCGCGATCGGCGAGGCCGCTTGCGTGTCGGTGCACGGTGCCAATCGCCTGGGCTCGAACTCGCTGCTCGACCTGGTGGTGTTCGGCCGCGCCGTAGCCCATCGTTGCGCTGAACTGATCAAGCCGGACACCCCGCACAAGGATCTCCCGGCCAATGCGCTGGACAAGATCCTGGGCCGGTTCGATGCGCTTCGTCACGCCGACGGTGGCACGCCCACCGCGCAGATCCGCGCCGAGATGCAGAAGACCATGCAATCCGACGCCGCGGTGTTCCGTACCGGCGAGACGCTGAGGGAAGGCAAGGCGAAGATCTCCGCCGTGTACGACTCGTTCAAGGACGTCAAGGTCAGCGATCGCTCGATGGTCTGGAATTCCGACCTCATCGAGACGCTGGAATTGTCCAACCTGCTCGCGCAGGCGGTGGCCACCATGCATTCGGCGGAACAGCGCCCGGAAAGCCGTGGCGCCCATGCGCGTGAGGACTTCCCCGACCGCGACGACCACGACTGGCAGAAGCACACGCTGGTGTGGATCGACGAGGCGGGCCAGTCCAGCTTCGACTTCCGCCCGGTGCACATGTACACCTTGACGGACGATGTCGAAGTCGTGCCGCCGAAAAAGCGCGTTTACTGATACCGGACCGGAGAGGCAATCGTGGCAGAGTTCACGCTACCCAAGAATTCCAAGATCCAGGCCGGCAAGCATTTTCCGGCGAAGGGCGCGAAGAACGTGCGCACCTTCAAGGTCTATCGCTGGACGCCGGACGACGGCCAGAATCCGCGCACCGACACGTACGAGGTCGATCTCGACGCGTGTGGCCCGATGGTTCTCGACGCCCTGCTGAAGATCAAGAACGAAATCGACTCGACGCTCTCGCTGCGCCGCTCGTGCCGCGAAGGCATCTGCGGGTCGTGCGCGATGAACATCGACGGCACCAACACGCTGGCATGCACCAAGGCCATCGAGGATTGCGGTAGCGGCACGGTCAACATCTATCCGTTGCCGCACATGCCGGTGGTGAAGGATCTCGTTCCCGATCTCACCCACTTCTATGCGCAGTTCGCCTCGATCAAGCCGTGGATGCGTACGCAGAGCCCGGCGCCCGCCGACAAGGAGCGCCTGCAGTCGCCCGAAGACCGCAAGAAGCTCGACGGTCTCTACGAGTGCATCCTCTGCGCCTGCTGCTCGACCTCGTGCCCGAGCTACTGGTGGAACGGTGACCGTTACCTCGGCCCCGCGATCCTGTTGCAGGCCTACCGCTGGATCGTCGACAGCCGCGACGAGGACACCGGCGCGCGGCTGGACGACCTGGAAGACCCGTTCAAACTCTACCGTTGCCACACGATCATGAACTGCGCGCGCACCTGCCCGAAGGGTCTCAACCCGGCGAAGGCGATCGCGGAGATCAAGAAGCTGATCGTGCAGCGCCGCTCGGCCTGACGGGCGCTCCACTTGGGGGAGCTCCACCCATTGGGAGCTTCGCCCGGTGGGAGCCGACCCTGTCGGCGATGGGCGCTTGCGGAGACCTTGCCCGCTGCCGCGGGATCGCCGACAAGGTCGGCTCCCACCAGGGTCCGGCTCCCCACCAGGGTCCGGGTTCCACCAGGGTCCGGCTCCCACAGTGATTTCGGTGACCTGTAATGGAAGAAGCTCGCCTCAAACGTCTGCGTTGGCGTACCCGCCGGGGTACGCGCGAGCTCGATCGCCTGTTCGGCGGCTGGCTGGACGAGCGCTTCGCCGACGCGGACGAAGCCATGCGGCTGGCTTTCGACGAACTGCTCGACGTGCAGGATCCCGATCTCTGGGATTGGGTGATGGGCCATGCCCGCGCTCCCCGCGAGGACTGGCAGGCGATCATCGATGATATCCGCGCGAGGTACGGGCTTTGACGTCCGTCCGTCAGCGACGCTGAGCCGCTTCGGCGCGGGCGTCGTCGCCCTGGCGACGATCGCTCCGCTGTTCACCGACTTGCCATGGACCATCCGCTGGGCGCTCGCCCTGGGCATCGCGTGGTGCGGCTACCGGCGGCTGGTGGCGTTCCGGCGGTCCGCCATCGTCTCGCTGCGATGGACGCCCGACGATGTCTGGTTCGTTCGCTTGCGTGGCGGCGCCGAGCGTCCCGCGGACCTGGAAGATGCACGAATTTTCGGCACCTCCGTCTTCCTGCGCCTGCGCTGGCGCGATGGCGGGGGAGAGGTTGCCTTGCTTCCCGACAACGCGCGAGCAGACGACCTCCGCCTCCTGCGCGCCCGCCTTTCGACCCGGCAGGCGCCTTGAAACCGACGCCACGCTGTCCGGATGCCGGGAACCTGCTTGCCCCGACCGGCCGCATCGGGCACTCTGCCGCGCGGTGCATGCCTTTCGTGGCGGCCCACTCACTACAGGCTGTTGTCGACCGGTATGTTCAGACCCCTCGAGCTCTTCATTGGTTTGCGCTACACGCGCGCGAAGCGCCGCAACCAGTTCATCTCCTTCATCTCCACGGTCTCGATCGTCTGCATCGCGATCAGCGTGACCGCGCTGATCACCGTGATGTCGGTGATGAACGGCTTCGATAGCGAATTGCGCAACCGCATCCTCGGCGCCGTGTCCCACGTGACGGTGTCGGGAATCGATGAAACCGTGCAGGACTGGCAGAGGGCGGTGAAAACCGCCGAGGCCACCAAGCACGTGCGCGGCGCGGCGCCCTACGTGGAGATCCAGGCCTTCCTGCAGGCCAAGCGGCCCAGCGGCGCCATCATCCGCGGCATCCTGCCCTCGATGGAGCCGAATGTCTCCGACATCGACAAGCACATGGTCGAAGGCAAGATGACCGATCTCACCGACCGCGGCTGGAAGATCATCGTGGGCCGCGAACTGGCCCTCGCGCTCGGCGTCAGCGTGGGCGACAAGGTCACCGTCGTGGTGCCCCAGTTCACTGCCACGCCCATGGGCGCAGTGCCGAAGCTGCGCAGCTTCACGGTCAGCGGCATCTTCGAACTGGGCATGCAGGAATACGACGCGAACCTCGCCCTGATCGATATCCAGGACGCGCAGCGTCTCAACGGACTGGGCGGGCCGACCGGCATCCGGCTCAAGCTCGACGACATGCGCGCGGCTTATCCGGTGGCCCAGGACCTGGTCAACACCCTTGGCCAGTCGTATCGCGTCGAGACCTGGATGGACACCCACGCCAACTTCTTTCGTGCGATCGACATGGAGAAGACGGTGATGTTCGTCATCCTCTCGCTGATCATCCTGGTGGCGGTCATCAACCTCATTTCGATGCTGATGATGCTGGTGACGGACAAGCAGGCCGACATCGCCATCCTGCGCACGCTGGGTTCCACCCCGCGCAGCATCATGGGCATGTTCATGGTGCAGGGTCTGCTCGTGGGTATCGTCGGCATCGGGCTCGGTGTGTTGCTCGGCGCGCTGTTGTCGTACAACCTGCCGGCGCTGGTGAAATGGATCGAGCACGTGACCGGGCAGACCTTCCTTTCGCCCGACGTGTATTACATCAGCGAATTGCCCAGCCAATTGCTGTGGTCCGACGTGGGCTGGGTGGTCCTGGTCACGTTCGCCTTCTCGCTGCTGGCCACCTTGTATCCGGCGTGGCGCGCCTCGCGCACGCAGCCCGCCCAGGCACTCCGTTATGAATAAGCCCAACGACGACATCGTCCTGCGCGCCATCGGCGTCGCGAAGGTCTACGAGGAGGGCGACCTGCGTACGGGCGTCCTCTCCAACGTGAATTTCTCGCTGCGCCGTGGCGAGACCATGTCCATCGTGGGTGCGTCGGGTTCGGGCAAGTCCACGCTGTTGCACATCATCGGCGGCCTCGACACGCTGAGCGCGGGCAAGGTCGAGGTGAATGGCCGCGTCCTCTCCGAATTGTCGGACGCCGAACGTGGACGCGAGCGCAATCGCTCGCTGGGCTTCATCTACCAGTTCCATCACCTCCTGCCCGAGTTCACGGCGCTGGAAAACGTGTGCATGCCGCTGTTGATCCGCGGCGTGTCGATCGGGCAGGCGCAGAAAGAGGCCACCGCGCTACTCGAACGCGTGGGGTTGGGGGCGCGTCTGCGCCACCGTCCGGCCGAGATGTCGGGCGGCGAGCGCCAGCGTTGCGCGGTCGCGCGTGCGCTGGTCACGCGCCCCGCCTGCGTACTAGGCGACGAACCCACGGGTAACCTCGACGAAGCCAATGCGGCCCACGTCTATGAATTGATGATCGAACTCAACCGTGAAATCGGCACCAGCTTCGTGCTGGTCACCCACGATTCGCGCCTGGCCGGCCGCATGGACCGCACGCTCGAGTTGCATTCGGGCGAGCTGCACGAACGCTAGATCGATCGCTCCAGCACCCGTTCGGCGGCGGAGCGGCCGGCGTTGTCAGCCATCGCGACCACGGCGTAGTTGTGGCCGCCGTCGGACCAGTAATTGGCGAGCAGGCCGCTGTCCTCGCGGCTGCCGCGCGGCAGCATGTGCCGGGCCGGACCGGGTGGGCGCACATAGAAGCTCACCGTGTGGCCGTTTCCATCGTCGTAGAGCACCATCGCCGCCGGCCCCTGGTCGGTGGCGAAGAGCCGGCCGCCCATCGGGCGGAAGCCCGCATCGGCCAGGTCGGGCAAGCGCACGTTCGATCCGACGCGGCCCGAAAGCCACGCACGCAGGTCGCCTTCGTTGCCGGTGGTGATGTCCATGCCCACGCCGTGGTCCAGTGCCAGCAACCGATAGGCCTGCATGGCATCGGCCATGGGCGCCTTCCCGGTTCCCATGCCGCGTGCGGCCCAGCCGCCCAGGCCGCCCACGATCAGGCACAGGAGCAGGCTGGCCGCGGTGGCCCAGCGGACCGCATGGCGGTGCCGTGCCCGGGCGCGAACCTCGGCGGGGTCCATGGACGCCGGCATGTCCGTGAGGTCGCCGGCAAGCAGGGCACGCAGCTGCTGGGCGTCCTGCCGCCAGCCCTGGACCTCGTCGGCCTGGTCGGGGTGCCTGGCGAGGTAACGCTCGACCTCGCCACGGCGCGCGCCGTCCAGGTGTCCGTCCACGTACGCGTGGATATCGTGTTCGCTCGGGGGTGTGGTGTTCATTTCAGGAGCCGCAGGGAAGGGGGGCGGACTTCGCCTTCGCCCAGCCGGCGCAGCGTGCGGCGGGCGCGAGAGAGACGTGACATCACCGTGCCGATCGGAACCTGCAGGATGTCCGCGACTTCCTGATAGCTCATGCCCTCGACGGTGATCCAGATGAGGAGGCTGCGTTGTTCCACCGGTAGCCCGGCGAAGGCGGCCAGGGTGGAGTGGGCCGTGGCGACACGCTCGGCGGACGGCCAGCTGGCTTCCTCGTGGGCCAGGGAGCCGAGCAGCCTCGCATAGCGGCCGGCCCGGCGCTTACCATCGAGGAACAGCCGGTACAAGATGGAAAACAGCCAGGCCCGCAGACTTTCGTCGTCACGCCTGGTGTGCCATTTGGTCAAGGCCCGTTCCACCGTGGACTGGACCAGATCGTCGGCCGCGCTCGAATCGCGCGCGAGCCACAGCGCGAAGCGCCGCAAACGCGGCAGCATCGTGCGCAGGGCTTCGTCGATTCGTGGATCGGACATGCGGGTCCCGTGGGGGAGTGGATGGACGTAGGACGTCCGCTGAGATGAATTATTCCCCTACCGGGAATAAAAGACCCTGACGCACGTCCCACCCTGCAATGCCACCCCAAAACCTCACCGGTCGGAGAGATGACAATGCAAGAACCCGAGACGCGGCACCCCCCGGCACATGCGGCCTGGCGATGGGCATTGATTGGGCTGGTCGTGGCGGGCGTCGCTGCCGCCTTCGGTTACGTTGGCGGCTGGCTGGCGCCCGGGCGCCTGACCCCGAAGCGGATCATCGACACGCTCCAGGCCAACGGCGGGGAACACCCCGGTTACCGCCGCAATCACGCCAAGGGTATCTGCGTGGCCGGCCGTTTCGAGTCCAACGGCGCGCTGGCCACCTATTCGACGGCGCCCTTGTTCGCTCCCGGCAGTACCCCCGTGGTCGGCCGGCTCGCCATTCCGGGCGGAAATCCTTATGCCGCGGACAGCTCCGTCCCCATTCGCAGTTTCGCCCTGCGCTTCGACCTCGCGGATGGCGAGCAGTGGCGTACCGGCATGAACGCCATGCCGGTCTTCCCCGTGTCCACGGCGAAGGCCTTCTACGACTTACAGGTAGCGACGCATCCGGATCCCGCCACGGGCAAACCGGACCCGGCGAAGCCGAAGGCGTTCTTCGCCGCGCACCCGGAGACGGCGGCGTTCCTGGCGTGGGTGAAGACGGCCAAGCCGTCGGCGAGCTACGTGACCGAGACGTATGAAAGCATCAACGCGTTCTATTTGCGCGATGCGGCGGGGCAGCGCCACGCCGTGCGCTGGAAGGTCGTTCCCGAGCAACCACCGGCCGGTGACGGCGGCCCGGCCGCGGGCGATCCGGACTACCTCGCCGCCGACCTGGCGAAGCGGCTCGGTGAAGCCCCGCTGCGCTGGCACCTGCGCATGGTGTTCGCCGCCGACGGCGATCCGGTCGACGACGCGACCAAGGTATGGCCGGACGACCGGCAAACCGTGGATGCCGGCACGATCGTGATCGATCACATGGAGGCGCAGGCCGACGGCCCCTGCCGCGACGTCAACTACGACCCGACCATCCTGCCGCGTGGCATCGAGGTGTCGAACGATCCCTTGCTCGTGGCCCGGTCCGCGGCGTACGCGGATTCGTACCTGCGGCGCACCCGCGAAGAGGGTCATCTGCCCGGTACGGCCAGCCCGAAGGAGAATCATCCATGAGCCGCGCAGACACCTTCCATCCGTTCGCCCGCGTGTTGCACTGGTTGATGGCGGCGGCGATTCTTTCGATGCTGTTCGTCGGCGCCGGCATGGTGACCTCGGTCGAAGCCAGGCACGCGTGGCTGCTCGCGATCCACAAGCCGCTTGGCATCGTCATCTTCGTGCTCGCGCTGGTTCGCCTCGGCTTCCGCCTGACCCATCCGGCGCCGCCGCTTCCCGCGGACATGCCCGAGTGGCAAAAGCTTGCCGCTCACGGGTCGCACTGGCTGCTCTACGCGTTGATGATCGCGATGCCGCTGATCGGCTGGGGCATGCTGTCGGCCGGCAATTATCCGGTGACACTGGGCGGTGGTGTTCGCCTGCCGCCGATCCTGCCCTTCGACGCGGCCCTCTTCGCGTGGTTGCGCGAGGCACATCGCTATCTCGCGTGGTTGTTCTTCCTGACCTTCCTCGCCCACATGGGCGCGGCGTTGATGCATGGGCTGATCCGCAGGGACGGGGTGCTCCAGTCGATGACCGGAGGAAAACGGCCGGCCTGAAGGGGCATCGGCGGGCGGCGGCATGCGGCACAATGGCCCGATGCGCCACGTGCTCGTCGCCACGCTGATGCTGCTCGCCGGATGCCGTTCGCTCGGGTACTACGCCCATGTGACGCATGGGCAGGCCGCGCTGCTCGCCGAGCGGCGTTCGATCGACAAGGTCGTGGCCGATCCGAAGACGCCCGACGTCACGCGCCGCCGGCTGACGCTCGCGCGTGAGGCGCGCCGCTTCGCCTCCACCAGCCTGGGTCTGCCGGATAACCGCAGCTACACCTATTATGTGCAGCTGGACCGTCCCTGGGTGGCGTGGAACGTGTTCGCCACTCCCGAGCTATCGGTGTCGGCAGTGACACACTGCTTCCCGGTGGCGGGTTGCGTCGCCTACCGTGGCTACTTCCGCAAGGACCTGGCCGACCGGGAAGCGGCGCGTGAGCGGGCCTCGGGCCATGACGTGGCCATCGGCGAAGTGCCTGCCTATTCCACGCTCGGCTGGTTCGCCGATCCCATTCTCAGCAGCATGCTGCGTTGGGATGACGACGAACTCGCCGCCACCATCTTCCACGAACTGGCCCACCAGAAAATCTACGTGAAGAACGATTCGTCGTTCAACGAGTCGTTCGCGACCTTCGTGGAGCGCGAAGGCCTGCGCGAGTGGCGGCTGGCGAGGAACCAGCCGGTGCCGGACGAGAAGGGCGATATCCTGGAGCGGTCCTTCACCACGCAGATTCTGGCGCTGCGCGACCGCCTGGGAGCGATCTATGCCCAGCCGTGGGCGGACCAAGCGAAGCGGGTGGCCAAGGCCGAGGAGTTCGAGGCGTTTCGCGGCCACTACCTCGCATGGCGAGATGGCGAGGCGGGCGGGGACCATCGTTACGATCGCTGGATGAAAAGGCCGTTGAACAACGCGGCCCTCCTGCCGTTCGGCCTCTACGATACCTGGGTGCCCTCGTTCGCCGCGCTGTTCGCGCAGGTGGACGGGGATTGGCCGACGTTCTTTGCGCGGGTGAATGGGCTGGCGAGGATGGCTCCGATGGAACGGACGGGCGAACTGGAGAGGTTGCGCCCCAGCGTTCACCAGGGGAAACACAGTGTCCGATGATGGACGTCCAGACGGCTAGCCGGCGGTGTAAGGTGGATCGTTCGCGTGAATAGGTGCCATCCATGCCGCTTATATCTTCCTGGTTACGTATCCGCTTCTGGAAGCGGGTGGCGGCGGGCTTCGTGCTCGGTGCGTTCACCGGCTGGCTGCTGGGCCCGTCGGCCGCGACGTGGTTCGGCCCATTGGGCGATCTCTACGTCACCCTGATCAAGATGATCGCGGTGCCGCTGGTGTTCTTCGCCGTCCTGCACAGCGTGTCCAGCCTGCATGGGGTGAAGGACGTGGCGGCGCTGGGCGGGCGCACGTTCGCCTGGTTCGCGGCGACCGCGACGCTCGCCGTGCTGGTGGGGCTGCTCGTGGCGCATGTGACCCAGCCGGGACTCGGGGTGGAAGGACTGACCACGCCCGCCGGCTGGAAACCGAAGGTCGTGCCCGAGCCGGTCAAGGTGCTCCTGGACATCGTGCCGGCCAACCCGTTCCGCGCGCTGAGCGAGGGAAAGATCCTGCAGGTGATCTTCTTCGCGGGCTTGCTGGGCCTTGCCCTGGTGAAGATCGGCGAGAAGTCGGCGCGCCTGCGCGCGCTGACCACCGAAGCCAACGACGGCATGATCCAGGTCACGCGGTTCGTGCTCGAAATGACGCCGCTGGGCACGTTCGGCCTCATCGCCGCGCTCGTGGGCGCGTACGGTTTCGAGAAATTGCTGCCGCTGGCGACCTTCGTCGGTGCGTTGTATCTCGCCTGCGCGTTGCAGATCGTCGTGGTATACGGCGGCTTGCTGATCACGCATGGCCTCAATCCGCTCAAGTTCTTCCGCGCGGCGTTTCCCGCCATGCAGGTGGCTTTCACTTCCTCGTCGAGTTTCGCGGCGATGCCGATCGCATTGCGCAGCGTCGTGCGCAACATGGGCGTGAAGGAGGAATACGCCGCGTTCGCGGTGCCGCTGGGCGCGAGCATCAAGATGGATGGTTGTGGCGCGATCTACCCCGCGATTTCCGCGGTGTTCATCGCGCAGTACTTCCATCTCGACCTGCAACCGGCGCAGTACATGGTGATCCTGCTGGCCTCCGTGCTCGGCTCGTTCGGGACCGCCGGCGTGCCCGGCACGGCCATGGTGATGGTCACCCTCGTGCTCACCTCCGCGGGACTTCCGTTGGAAGGCATCGGCTACCTCGTCGCGATCGACCGCATCCTCGACATGATGCGCACGATGACCAACGTCACCGGACAGATGGTGGTGCCGGTGCTGGTCGCGCGCGAGCGGGGGATTCTCGACCTCGAGGTTTACAACCGGGCTTCCAGTGAATTGGTGGTCGAGGGGGAGCGGGCCTGAGGGGCCTTGTATCGCCGACAGGGTCGGCTCCCACCTCCCACCAAGCTGGCCGCTGCGGGGCAGGATGTACCTTGCCCGGTGGGAGCCGACCCTGTCGGCGATGGCTCAGGGCGAGACTTTCCGCCCGGCCATATGCTTCAGGTAAGCCACCAGATCGTCCAGATCCGCATCCGATAACACCTTGGCGTCGAATGCCGGCATCTTCGCCTGGGGCCAGCGGCGGAGGTTCTGCGGATTGCGCACGAGCGTGCGCAGCATGTCCTCGCGGAAGTATTCGGTCGGGCTGTGCGGAATGTTGAGATCCGGTCCCACCTTCGCATCGCCCTGGCCATTCAGCGTGTGACAGCTGATGCAGTTGCGCTGGAAAACGGCAAAGCCACGCCGCGCCGGCGCATTCGCGGGTAGCCCGGCGGCCGGCCGCATCGCCGGGAAGCGTGCGGCTGGATCGGCCTGCACCTTGATCGCCGCCACCTGGTAAGGCCACTGCTCGGGACCGACGTGACCGGCCTCGGGATGCAGCCAGACGAGGTAGAAAGGCCCGGCGCTGGGCTTGCCTTCGCCGAGCTTCGGCCAGGGCCTGGCGGCCGGCTCGATGGCAAGCCATGCCTCCGCGCCGTGTCCGTCCAGGACGAGGGAAGCCGGAATCTCGGCGGTGAAGCCATCCAGCGCGACGAATTGCAGGTGCGCGTCGCCAGGAAACGCCTTCCAGCAGCGCTTTCAAAGGCACCGCGCGATAGCTCATCGCGGCATGGTAGGACACGTCGCCCGGCACCCGGATCTCGCGTACGTCCGGACGAGCGAGCAACTGTTCCGTACTGAACCGGCGTGGCCCGCTTCCCGTCTCGACGGTGAGCGTGGCGGCGAACGCGAGGTGCGCGTGAACGAGGAGCATCAGGCCGATGATGAGACGCACACGGATTCCTTGGAAGCTTGGCATGGGGGCAAGGTGTCGCGGTACCCTCGGATTATCGCTCCCGCGACCCCATGTCGCGCATTCGACCCGTTCACGGATTTCGCCCATGGCCGAGACCAGCGTTCCCGACTTCTTCCAGCGCTTCCCCATGCAACGCATCGTCAATGCGGAACTGGATGCGGACCTCGCGGCCGACGACAACCGCATCGTCATCCTGTTCCTGTGGGGGCGCGACTGCCCGAACTGCGATATCGCGAAGCGGCAGGTCCTGTTGACCCCCGAACGTTTCGTGTGGCCCGAGGTACGCTGGTTGCACGACAACGTCTATGACGATCCCAGCATGGCGACGCGCTTCGGATTGCATGGCATTCCCGCCTTTTTCCTGTTCCATCGCGGCAGGAAGCTCGGCCGCATCACGTCGTGGCCGGGCACGCAGCCGTTCGTGGATGCGGTGAACCGGCAGATCGCGGCCACGGGCGCCAGCGCATGATCATCCGGTCGCTGCTCGACACGGACCTCTACAAGTTCACCATGATGCAGGTGGTACTGCATCAGTACCCAGCGGCGCAGGTGGAATACCGCTTCCGCTGCCGCACGCCGGGCGTGGATCTGGCGCCGCTCATCGGCCGCATCCGTGAGGAATTGCAGGGATTGTGTTCGTTGCGCTTCACCGAGGACGAACTCGCCTACCTGGGCAGCCTGCGCTTCATCGACAGCGATTTCGTGGACTTCCTGGGCCTGTTCCAGCTCAACGCGAAGTACGTCACCGTGGACCCGTCGCCGAAGGGCAATGGCGAGATAGAGATCGTGATCGCCGGACCTTGGTTGCACACGATCATGTTCGAAGTGCCGCTGCTGGCCATCGTGAACGAACTCTATTACCGGACAGCGTATCCGGACATGGACCTCGGCGAGGGCAGGGCGCGCTTGCGGTCGAAGATCGAGCTGCTGCGCGATACCCGTGGCTACGAGGGTGTCCGCGTCGCCGACTACGGCACGCGCAGGCGTTTCTCGCAGCGCTGGCACGAGGAAATGCTCGGCGTCATGAAACGCGACCTCGGTACGCAGTTGGCGGGCACGAGCAACGTCTGGCTTGCCATGCGCCTGGGCCTGGTGCCGATCGGCAGCATGGCGCACGAATACCTGCAGGCCTTCCAGTCGCTGGGACCGCGACTTCGCGACTCGCAGACGGCGGCACTCGAGGCGTGGGCGCGCGAGTACCGCGGCGATCTGGGCATCGCGCTGTCGGACGTCTACGGCCTGGATGCCTTCCTGCGTGACTTCGACATGTATTTCTGCAAACTGTTCGATGGCGCACGCCACGATTCCGGTGACCCCATCGTGTGGGGAGACCGCGTGCTGGCGCACTACGAGTCGAACCGTGTCGATCCGCGAACGAAGACACTGGTGTTCAGCGACAGCCTGGATATCCCACGCGTGATGGAGCTTTACCGGCACTTCGCCGGGCGCTGCCTGCTTTCGTTCGGCGTGGGCACCAACCTCACCAACGACGTGGGGCCGGCGCCCATCAACATCGTGATCAAGATGACCCGCTGCAACGGCCAACCGGTGGCGAAGCTTTCGGATTCTCCGGGCAAGAGCATGGGTACCGAAGACCCGGACTACATCGCGTACCTGCGCCGGGTCTTCGAGATGCCGGCTCAGAAGGCCGGCAACACCGCGCCGCCGTAGTTCTTCTCGATGAAGGCCTTCACTTCCGGCGAGGTGAGCGCCTTGGCCAGCTTCTGCACACGCGGGTCGTCCTTGTTGTCCTGCCGCGAGACGAGGAAGTTCACGTAGGGGGAGTCCTTGTCCTCGATCAGGAGGGCGTCCTTCACCGGATTGAGCTTCGCGGCGAGCGCGTAGTTCGTGTTGATCAGCGCGAGGTCCACTTCACCCAGCACGCGTGGCAGCATCGCCGCCTCCAGTTCGCGGAACTTGAGGTTTTTCGGGTTGGTGGCGATGTCCTTGAGCGTGGCAAGGCGATCACCCGGGTTTTTCAGCGTGATCAGGCCATGCTTGGCCAGTAGCAGCAGCGCGCGGCTGTTGTTGCTGGGGTCGTTGGGAATGACAACGTCCGCGCCGTCGGGAAGCTGGTCGATCGACGTGTACTTGCGCGAATAGGCGCCGAAAGGCTCGATGTGTACGCCCACCACCTTGACCAGGTTCGTGCCGCGCTCGCGGTTGAAGGCATCGAGGTAGGGCTCGGTCTGGAAGAAGTTCACGTCGAGCTGCTTCTGCGCCACCTGCATGTTCGGCTGCACGTAGTCGGTGAACACGCGGATCTCGAGCCTGATTCCCTCCCGTGCCAGCAGGGGCTTGATCTCCTTGAGGATTTCAGCGTGAGGCACGGGTGTCGCCGCGATGGTCAGCGTGGCCTCGCCGGAACCTTCCTCCTTGCCGGCGCCATTGCCCCCCGAACAACCCGCGACCATGAGCGTGAAGGCGGCGGCGAGGGGGAGCAGGTACTTCTTCATGGGAGGCGTCCATCGCGATGTTGCGGTGCGACAGCATAGACGTCCATACCGCCAGATGCAAAGCCGCCCGCGTGGATTCAGCGCCGGGTGTAGCGGGTTACCAGGCGGTCGCCGAGCGATTGCAGTATCTGCACCAGCACCACGAGGAGCGCCACCGTGACCAGCATGTAATCGGGTTTGTATCCGTTGTAACCATATTGGTAAGCAAGGGCGCCCAGGCCACCCGCGCCGACGATGCCGCCCATCGCGGTGTAACCCACGAGGGCCACCGCCGTGACCGTCGTGCTGGCGATGAGGCCGGAACGGGCCTCCGGCAAGAGTACCCGTGTCACGATCTGCGCCGTGGTCGCACCCATGGCCTGGCTCGCCTCGATGACGCCCCGGTCCACCTCGCGCAGGGCGGTTTCCACCAGCCTGGCGAAGAAGGGCGCCGCGCCGATCACCAGTGGGACGATCGCGCCGCGGATGCCGATGCTCACGCCGGTGATGGCCTGGGTGACGGGAATCAGCAGGATCATGAGGATGATGAAAGGAACCGATCTCAGGACGTTCACCACGAGCGAAAGGACGCCGTAGAGTTTCGGCCTGGCGTGCAGTTGTCCCCTGGCGGTGAGGAACAGCCACACGCCTAGCGGCAGGCCCAGCACGATCGTGAACAGCAGCGAGCCGCCGAGCATCAGCAGGGTGTCGACGCACGCCTGACCGATCTCGGGCCAGTCGATGTTGGGGAACAGGGTTTGCAAGGGGCTCATCGCGCCACCTCCTCGATGTCGACGCCGGCATCGCGGATCTGCAGCAGCGCGTCGTCCAGGCGCTCGCCATGCATCGCGAGCGTCAGCTGGCCATACGGTATGTCCTTGATCCGGTCGACACGCCCGGACAGAAGGTTGTATTCCACGCCCGTGTCGCGGACCACGCGCGAGAGCAGCGGCGAGTAGGTCGCCTCGCCGCGGAAAGAGAGACGGAACAGCCTGCCCGGCACGCCCGGGAACTCCGCGCCACGTCCTTCGCGATGGTCGGCTTCGGCGACGAAGCGGCGGGTCGTGGGATGTTGCGGATGCAGGAAGACGTCGGCGACGGTTCCCAGTTCGACGATCCTGCCGGCATCGAGCACGGCGACGCGGTCGCAGACGCGACGGATCACGTCCATCTCATGCGTGATCAGCACGATGGTCAGGCCGAGCCGGCGATTGATGTCGGCGAGCAGTTCCAGCACCGAAGCGGTGGTTTGAGGATCGAGCGCGCTGGTGGCTTCGTCGCAGAGCAGGATCGACGGACGGCTGGCCAGCGCACGCGCGATGCCGACGCGTTGCTTCTGCCCACCGGAAAGTTGCGCCGGATACTTGCGCGCATGCGCGGTCAGGCCCACGAGATCCAGCAGTTCGTCCACGCGCGCGTGGATCGTCGCCTCGTCGGTGCCGCCCTGAAGACGAAGCGGGAAGGCCACGTTGTCGGCGACGGTGCGTGAGGAAAGCAGGTTGAAGTGCTGGAAGATCATGCCGATGCCGGAGCGCAGCTTGCGCAGTCCGGCGCCTTGCGCATGGGTGACCTCGCGGCCATCGACGAACACCTGTCCCGCGGTCGGCCGCTCCAGCAGGTTGATCATCCGTAGCAAGGTGGACTTGCCGGCGCCGGAATGGCCGATGATGCCGAAGACTTCGCCCGCTTCGATCGTGAGATCGACGGGTTGCAGGGCGGGCACGAGCGCTCCGTCCACACGGTAGGACTTGGACGCGGCGGCGAAACGGATCACGGGCTGTGGCTCTCCGGCCGGAAAGACGTCCATGGTATCCGATGCGGGGGCGAGGGCGCCTCGCCCGGCGTAGACTGCGCATATCCACCCAACGAGGGAACGCGCATGGCCAGCATCTACGATTTCTCCGCCGTCGACATCGAGGGCAACGAGCGCTCGCTCGCCGAGTTCCGTGGCAAGGCGCTGCTGGTGGTCAACGTGGCCTCCAAGTGCGGATTCACGCCGCAGTACAAGGGGCTGGAAGAATTGCAGAAGACCTGGCACGACCGGGGTTTCGAAGTCCTCGGCTTTCCTTGCGACCAGTTCGGCCACCAGGAGCCGGGCGACGAGGCGGAGATCCGCGATTTCTGCTCGCTGACCTACGACGTGAGCTTTCCCATGTTCTCGAAGGTCGAAGTCAACGGTGACCACGCGCACCCGCTCTATCGCTGGCTAAAGGCGGAGAAGAAGGGTGTCCTGGGTACCGAGGGCATCAAGTGGAACTTCACCAAGTTCCTCGTCGATCGCGACGGGCACGTGGTGGAACGTTACGCGCCGACCGACACGCCGGAGAAGATCGGCAAGGATTTGCCGAAGGTGCTTGATTGACGGAAGCCATCGCCGCTGAAGCGGCTTCCCACACGAGCCCGGTGTCCCCAAAAGACCCGACACTCGACGCCTCGTCGAGCGCCCCGGTGGGAAGCCGCTTCAGCGGCGATGCTCTAAAGCTTTTCCACAGCCTCGGCCAGCATCACCGCGATCGCATCGACATCCGCCGAGGCCGAAGGCACCGGCTCAGCGCTCTTCGCCAGCGGCCGGTAATTGTTCAGAAGGATCGCGAACGCCAGGCGTTGGCCACTTCGGGTGGTGACGTAACCCGCCAGCGCGTTCACGAAGCTCATGCTGCCCGTCTTCGCCACGACGTTGCCTTCGGCAGCCGTACCTCGCATGCGGTTGGCAAGCGTGCCGTCCACTCCGGCCACGGGAAGCAGGCCATGCCAGACCGCGGCGTTCGGCGACGTATCCATCAAGGCGAGCAGCCGGGTCAGCGACGCCGCCGTCGTCAGGTCGTGACGCGAAAGACCGGTGCCTTCGTCCAACGTCGTCGATGACGGACCGATGCCCCGGGCCGCCAGCCATGCCGCGAGGGCCGTGGCGGCGTTTTCCTCGGCGCGCGAGCCTTCGGTGTCCGCCGACTCCAGGCCGCAGAGAAGGAAGACGCTTTGCAGGTAGAGGTTCTGCGAGCGCTTCAGGCCGGCGCGAAGCATGTCCTCGAGCGTGGGCGAAGGGAACGAGGCGACGGTCGGGCCGCTGGGCGGCGGCACCGGCCATTGCACGCTGCGCGCCTCGCCCTCCACACGCATTCCCTGACGTTCGAGCGCGGATTGCAGACGCCGGGCCGCCGTGAGCGCGGGGTCGGGAATGGACAGGCGCGAGCGGCTCGGTTTTTCCGCCTCGCTCACTTCGCCCAGCACGTGCAGCGTCGCCGACCCCGGTGCCCGGTAGAGTTCGAGGCCTTCGGCCGGTTGCATGGCGACCGTCATGGCCGCGTCCCCGGGCGTCACCTCGATGCCCTTCGAGGACACGACGGTGGTCATCGTGTTCTCGTCGATGTCGAGTCCGCCCGCTTGCGCACCGTAATACGTCTGCAGGTCTTCCGCTTCCCAACCGCTGCCGATGGGGGGACCGCGAAACACCGTGCCGTCGCCGACGATGCCGCCGTCGATGCGATGGATACCTTGGTCGCGCAGCGCCGTGGCGAGCGTGTCGGCCCAGGCATGGCCGGCAAGCGTCGGATCGCCGCGGCCACGCAGGACCAGAGGGCCGCGCAGGCGGCCCCGCCGCAGCTCGCCCACGGCGAGGACGTCGGTGTGGGTGCGGTAGTCCGGACCGAGGCGGTCGAGCGCGAAGGCGGCGGTGTAGAGCTTGGCGGTGGACGCGGGCAGGAGCAGGCGGCCCTCGTCGTGCGTATAGACGGTGCGGCCGTCATCCAGCGATACCACGGAGACGCCCCACGAAGCGGCGGCGAAACGGGGTTCGGCCAGATGCCGGTCGATGCGCTGGGTGAGGGTTTCCGCGTGTGCGACGGTTGCCAGCGATAGCAGGAGGGCGGCGAGGCAGGGGAGGCTGCGGTGTTGCCTGTCGCGGCCGAGGCCGCTTCCCACCCGATCGCGGCCGAGGCCGCTTCCCACCCACTCGTGGCCCAGGCCGCTTTTCACCGGATCGCGGTGCGGACCGCTTTCCGCCGAGCTAGGCTTTTGTCCTGACCTACCTTCGGGTGGGAAGCGGCCTGGGCCGCGATCGGCGCGATCGGGCCCAATCGCCACGATCACCCCAGCCAAGATGGCTGGCCCTTGTCGAGGAAGGCGGAGAGGCCGTCCTGCCCCTCGGCCGATACACGAAGGCGGGCGATCAGTGCCGCGTTCACCGCATCGGTCGCTTCCATGGCCGAGGGCTCCATGCCCGCCATGCTTAAGGCAAGGCGCTTCGCCTCGCGCTGGGCAATCGGACCGCCCTTGGCCAGGAAGCCCAGGACGCGCTCGACCGCCGCGTCCAGCTCCTCGCCCTGGACCACCTCATGGAGCAGGCCCATCGACAGCGCGGCCGCCGTATCGAAGACCTCGCCGGTGATGAAGAGCCGGCGTGCCTGGCGCAGGCCGATGGCGGCGATCACGTAAGGCGAGATCACGGCTGGCACGAGGCCGAGTTTCACCTCGGACAGGGCGAACTTCGCGCCATGCGCCGCGATGGCGATATCGCAGCAGGCGATCAAGCCCACGCCACCGCCGAACGCCGCGCCGTTGACGCGGGCGATCGTCGGTTTCGACAGGCATTGAAGATGGCGCATCAGCTTGGCGAGGCGCAGCGAATCGTCGCGGTTGTCGGCTTCGGAAGCCTGCGCCATGCCGCGCATCCAGTGCAGGTCGGCGCCCGCCGAGAAACTCGCGCCGGCACCGGTCAGTACCACCGCACGCACGGTGTCGTCGGCCTCGACGGCATCGAGTGCCGCCGTGAGGTCGGCGATCAGGCCGTCGTCGAAGGCGTTGTGCACCTCCGGGCGGTTCATGACCAGGTGGACGATGTTGCCCTGACGGACCCGTTCGACGGCTGACATGGATGAACTCCTGTTTCAAGCCGCCGATCATAACGGCGCACCGGGTTGAAAGGCGGGCGGCACTTTCCCGGTCCACTGCCCGATGCCGCCCCCCGGCGGACTGCCGATCCACAAGTTCTTGCGTTGGATGCAGCCCTTCCGGTAAAGGCATATAATGCGAACAGTTCTTATTTGAGTAAGCCCAGTGCGCCTCTCAGACGCGCCGAAAGGTGCCCAAGCCGTGGTCCAGTCCGTCACCGATGCCCATCCGTCCGACCCGATCGCGCAACGCCTGCGCGACCTAGGCTTCGTCGCCGGCGAACCGGTTCGCCTGGTGGCGCGTGGCCCCCTCGGCGGCGATCCCCTGTTGATTCACATCGGCTCGACGCGCTTCGCCCTGCGCAAGGCCGAAGCCGAGCGCGTGGAAGTGTCCGTGGGCGGTGCGGCATGAGCGCCACCGCGATGCGCATCGCGCTCGTCGGCAACCCGAACTGCGGCAAGACGGCGCTGTTCAACCAGCTCACCGGCGGCCGGCAGAAGGTGGCCAATTACGCGGGTGTCACGGTCGAGCGCAAGGAAGGGCGTTTCATCGCGCCATCGGGCCGCACGCTGCATATCCTCGACCTGCCGGGCGCTTACAGTTTCGATGCCACGAGCCCCGACGAGGCGATCACCCGTGACGTCTGCCACGGGCGCTACCCGGGCGAAGCCGCCCCCGACCTCATCGTCTGCGTCGCCGACGCCACCAACCTGCGCCTCCACCTGCGCTTCGTGCTCGAAGTGCGCCGCCTGGGACGGCCGGTGGTGCTCGCGCTGAACATGATGGACGCGGCTCGCCGGCGCGGCATATCGATCGACGTGGCGGCCTTGTCGCGCCGGCTCGGTGTCCCCGTGGTCGAAACCGTCGCCGTGAAGCGCGGCGGTGCGAAGGCGCTTATGGAGCGCATCGACGCCAGCGTGCCCGAGGTGGCGCCGGCTCCGGTCGACGACGCCGACATCGAACAACTGCACGCGGAAGTACGCTCCATCCTTGCCGACACGGTGACGTTGCCGCGCGACACGGTGGCCATCGACGACGCCATCGATCGCTGGGCGCTGCATCCCGTGTTTGGCCTGGCGATCCTCGCCACGCTGATGTTCCTCATCTTCCAGGCCGTGTTCTCGTGGGCGCAGCCGGTGATGGACGGGATCGAGGCGGGCATCGCCGCGCTGGGCAACTGGGTGACCGGTTTCCTTCCCGCGGACAGCGCATTGCACAGCCTGCTCAACGATGGGTTGTTCGCCGGCCTGGGCGCGGTGCTCGTGTTCCTGCCGCAGATCCTCATCCTCTTCCTGTTCATCCTCGTGCTCGAGGAATCGGGATACCTGCCGCGCGCGGCCTTCCTGCTCGACAAGATGATGTTCCGCGTCGGCTTGACGGGCAGGGCGTTCATCCCGCTGCTGTCGAGCTTCGCCTGCGCCATTCCCGGCATCATGGCCACGCGCAGCATCCAGGACCCGCGCGACCGGCTGACGACGATCCTCGTCGCGCCACTGATGACGTGCTCCGCGCGCCTGCCGGTCTACACCTTGCTGATCGCCGCCTTCATCCCGAACCACACGGTGTGGGGCGTGTTCAACCTTCAGGGCATCGTGCTCTTCACGTTGTATTTCGCGGGTATTTTCAGCGCGCTGGCGGTGGCCTTCGTGATCAAGCGCATGCGCAAGGACAAGAGCGAACACGCGTTGATCATGGAGCTTCCGTCGTACCGGCTGCCCAACGTGCGAGACATCGGGCTGGGCCTGTGGGAACGCGCGATGATCTTCCTCAAGCGCGTGGGCGGCATCATCCTGGCGCTCACCGTGTTGCTGTGGTTCCTGTCGAGCTTTCCGGGGCCGCCGCCCGGCGCCACTCAGCCCGCGATCGACTACAGCATCGCCGGGCGCCTCGGCCGCATGCTCGAGTACGTGTTCTCGCCGATCGGGTTCAACTGGCAGATCTGCGTCGCGCTGGTGCCGGGCCTCGCCGCGCGCGAAGTGGCCGTGGCCGCGCTCGGCACCGTCTACGCGATGTCGGGCAGCGACGATGCCGTGGCGTCCCAACTCGGCCCGGTCATCGCGCACCAGTGGTCGCTCGCGACGGCGCTTTCGCTGCTGGCGTGGTACGTGTTCGCGCCGCAGTGCATGTCCACGCTGGCGGTGATCCGCCGCGAGACCAATTCCTGGCGCAATGTCGCGGTGGCGGCCGGTTACCTGTTCGGGCTCGCCTATCTCGCATCGCTGGCCACTTATCAGATCGCGAGGGCGCTCACATGAGCACGTTCGAACTGGTGCAGGGCGTGGTCATCGCGCTCGTCGTGGTTGTCAGCGCTTATGTGGCTTTCCGCAAGCTGTTGCCGAAGACCTCGACGCGGATCATGGCGCGAGTGTCCGCCAGCCTGAACAGGAACGGCCGGCCCGGTGTCGTGCGTTCGCTTGGCCGTCGCCTGCAACCCGCGGCGGCCACCGGCAGTTGCGGCGATGGCTGCGGTTCGTGCGGAAGCTGCGGCCCGGTGGCGCCGAAGACCGAGGCCCAGCCGCTGCATTTCAAGCCACGGAACTGATCAAGCCGGGGTACTGAGGCAACCTGCTATCGCCGACAGGGTCGGCTCCCACCGGTTGCCGCTGCCTGGTGGGAGCCGACCTTGTCGGCGATTCATTCCGAAGGCGGCGCCCGGTCGGCTGGCGAAGGCCCGCGCTTCCTGCGCTGCCGCATGCTCCACCAGCTCACCGCCAGGTTCACGGTGAACCACGCGCCGATGACCGCCAGCGGCCATGCGATCACCGCCGGCCAGAGCACGCCGACCACGGTCAGCACCAGGGCCGCGGCCGCTCCTGCGAGCAATGGCCCCGTTTCCGTATCGCCCAGCACGCGGTGCTGGGTGATCGCCGCACCTACCGTGTTGGCGATGCGCAGGGCCCCGGCCGCCGCGCGACCGGAGCTTCCGCCGCTGCGCCGCGGTCGTGGCGGTCGGGGTGAACGGCTGCGCAGGCGTTCGTTGCCCGCGCGGTAGCGCGGCCGGTGCAGCAGGATTTCCGTGGCGTTCTCGAGGTCCGCTTCGTACTGATGCGCCAGTTGCGTGGCGAACCCGGCATCTTCGACGGCCACGTCGATTTCGCGGTTGCCGAGCCAGCTGGCGATATTGAGATTGGACGAGCCCACCCGTGCCCAGCGCCCGTCAGCGACGGCGGTCTTCGCGTGGAGCATCGAGCCGTTCCACTCGAACACCCGGATGCCCGCCTTCAGCAGCGGCCGGTAACCGGAGCGCGACATGCCGGCCACCATCGGGATATCGCTGCTTCCCGGCACCAGCAGGCGCACGTCGACGCCGTCGCGCGCGGCGGCGCACAAGGCCTGGACGTATGGCGCGACGCCCACGAAATAGGCATCGGTCAGCCACAACGTTTGCCGCGCCATCGCGGCGACCATCTGGTCGAGACGGTACATGCCGGCCGTGCTCGGCTGCGTGGCGATCACGCGCAAGGAAACCTCGCCGGCGGCGGTGCCGGTCACGGGAAGCACGCGCTCGTCGTCCGGTAACGGTTCGCCGGCTTCACGCCAACTGTCGGCGAAGGCATGTTCGATCTCCGCGATAGCCGGGCCGCGAAGCATCACGCCGGTATCCCGCCATGGCGGGACGTTACGCGATGGATCGCCCAGCCACTTCTCGCTGAGGCACACGCCCGACAAAAAGCCGACTTCGCCATCCACGACCAGCACCTTGCGATGGTCGCGGCTCACCCAACCGAAGGTGCTGCCGAGCGTGGGCGGGTTGTAGATGCGCACCTGTCCGCCGGCCTCGCGCAGCGGCGCCCAGAACGACGAGCGCGACTGGCCGAGGCAGCCGATCCAGTCGCCGATCACCGCGACGAACACGCCCGCCTTCGCGCGCTCCACCAGGGCGTCGCGGAAGGCCTTGCCGATGCGATCGTCACGGATGATGTAGTTCTCGAGGAAGACGTGGCGGCGCGCGGCCGCGATGGCCGCCAGCCACGCATCGAAATGGGCCTGCGCGTCGATCAGCAGTTCGACGGCGTTGCCTCCGATGAGCGGCGCGCCGGCGCTGCGGCTCAATGCCTGCTCGGCGAACAGGCGGCTGGAAAACCCTGTGCTGCGGTGACGGACGTTCATGATGGTGAGTGTATCGGCATCTGGCATCATCGCCTTCATGGCATCGACATCGCGTGACCGTGACACCGAAGCCGCCGTCGAGGCGATCCTGCGACGCACGGGTGGTCATCCCCGCGTGGCGGCGCCCCTCGGCCTGGGCAAGCCGCATGCCTTGCTCAATGCGCTCTACCGCGCCGTGCAAGGGCGCGAGGATCGTTCGCTGACGATTTTCACGGCGTTGTCCCTGACCCGGCCAGCGCCGGGGAAGGGGCTCGCGGGTCGATTCGCCGCGCCCTTCCTCGCTCGCCATTTCGGCGAAGCGTACGTGGACCTCGACTATGCGCTGGCCCAGGCGCGCGACGCGCTGCCGGCCAACGTGCACGTGCACGAGTTCTACATGCAGTCCGGCGCACTGCTGGGTTCCGGCGCGGCCCAGCGCGATTACATCAGCCAGAACTACACGCATGTGGCCAGGGATCTGGTCGGCCGCGACATCGATGTGCTGGTCCAGCTGGTGGCGCTGCGTGACGGCCGGATCAGCCTCTCCTCGAACCCCGACCTGACCTTCGATTTCCTCGATCACCTGGCGCGGTCGGGGAAGCCGAAACCGTTCTGTGTCGCCGTCGCCCACCCGGACATGCCTTACGTCAGCGGTCATGCGGAGGCCGAGGAGGGACTTTTCGACCTGCTCGTCGTACCCGACGTTTCGCCGCCGCTGTTCGCCTTGCCGCGCTCGCCCATCGAGCCGGCGGAGTTCGCGCTGGGCATGCATGCGAGCGCGCTGGTGGTCGATGGCGGCACGCTGCAGATCGGCATCGGCGCGTTGTCGGATGCGCTGGTGCGCGCGCTCATCCTGCGGCACGAGCAGAACGGCTCCTGGCGGGAAGGCCTCGACGCCCTCGATGTCACCGGGGGCACGCGTCGCTGGATGGATGGCTGGGGCGGGAGCGCCGCCTTCGCGACGGGTTTGTACGGCGCCAGTGAAATGGTGATGGACGGCTTCATGCACCTGCAACGCGCGGGTATCCTGCGCCGGCGCGCCTATGACGATCTCGAACGGGAACGCCGGGCGGCCGCGGGAGAAGACGTTGGCACGGAGGGTGGGCACTACCTGCGCGGGGCATTCCTGCTCGGGTCGCGTGAGTTGTACGCCTGGATGCATCGCTCGGAAGTCGACGATCCCGACGCGATCGACATGTGCCGCGTGTCCAACGTCAACCACCTTTATGGCGACCACCAGCCTCTGGCCGCCTTGCAGCGGCGCGGCGCGCGTTTCTTCAATACCTGCATGATGGCGACGTTGGCCGGCGCCGCCGTCTCCGACGGGCTGGAGGATGGCCGCGTCGTCAGTGGCGTCGGCGGGCAATTCAATTTCGTGGCGATGGCGCATGAACTGCCCGGCGGGCGATCGATCCTGCTGCTGCGTTCCACGCGCGGCAAGGGGCGCAGGGCGGCTTCGAATATCCGCTTCAACTATGGCCACACGACCATCCCGCGCCATCTGCGCGACGTGTATGTCACGGAGTACGGCGTGGCCGACTTGCGTGGCCTTTCGGACGAGGCGTGCGTGGAAGCGATGCTTTCGGTTGCCGATGCCCGCTTCGTGGACGCCCTGGCGGAAGAGGCCAAGGGCGCCGGGAAGCTGCGCCGGGATTTCGTGGTGCCGGAGGCGTGGCGGGCGCATACGCCCGAGGGGTTGGCGGCGGCGCTGGAGCCGATGCGGCGGCGCGGCTTGCTCGACCCTTTCCCGTTCGGCAGCGACTTCACGGAGGTGGAACGGCGGCTGCTACCTGCGCTGGGGTGGCTTCGGGATGCGGGAAAAGGGGCGTTGCTGCGGGCATTGCTGGCGCCTGGCCGGCCAGTGGATGGGGAGATCGAGGCGCTGGACCGGATGGGGCTGGCGCGGCCCGGTTCCATCGCCGAGCGCCTGGAACGGCGGCTGGTGCGGGCGGCGTTGCGGCGGCAGGGGCGGCTCGCGCCGGACCGGACACCGAGGCAAGCCTGAATCGCCGACAGGGTCGGCTCCCACCAGGCTCCCAAGGCTCCCGCCAGGCTCCCACTAGGCTGTCGCTGGTAGGAAACTGGCGCCGGTCCGGTGGGAGCCGACCTTGTCGGCGATCCCGCGGCAGCGGGCCAGGTCGCGGCACGCTCCCATCGCCGCTGAAGCGGCTCCCACAACGGCTGTCCCAGCCAAAACTTCAACCAACTTCAACGGTCGGCGAGCGGTCATGCCGATGCGCTAAAATGGCCAGCTATGACCGAAGACCTCACCAGCCGCCCGCGTCCCGCGGAAGCCGGCGCCCGCCGCCCCAGTACGGGTGTCCAGATCGACCGAGTCCACGTTGGTGGCGGTGCTCCGATCGTCGTCCAGTCGATGACCAATACCGACACGGAAGACCCGGCATCCACCGCGAAGCAGGTGGCCGAGCTGGCCCGGGCGGGTTCGGAACTCGTACGCATCACGGTGAACACCCCGGCGGCCGCCGCGGCGGTGCCGCGCATCCGCGAGCGCCTCGACATGATGGGCGTCTCCGTACCGCTGATCGGCGACTTCCACTACAACGGCCACCAGTTGCTCGAAGGCGAGCCGGCGTGCGCCGAAGCTTTGGCGAAGTACCGGATCAACCCGGGCAATGTCGGCTTCGGCAAGAAGAAGGACGCGCAGTTCGCCTCGATCATCGAGATGGCCATTCGCTACGGCAAGCCCGTGCGCATCGGCGCCAACTGGGGTTCGCTCGACCAGTCCATGGTCGCCGCCCTGATGGACGAGAACGCCAGGCGTGCGCAGCCCTGGGATGCCGGCCACGTGGCCCGCGAGGCCCTCATCCGTTCGGCGCTGGATTCGGCCGCCCGCGCGGAAGACCTCGGCCTGCCACGCGACCGCATCATCCTGTCGTGCAAGGTCTCCGGCGTGCAGGAACTGATCGCGGTCTATCGCGACCTCGCCCGCCGCGCCGACTATGCCTTGCACCTTGGCCTCACCGAGGCAGGCATGGGCTCCAAGGGCATCACCGCGTCCAGCGCGGCGCTGGGCGTGCTGTTGCAGGAGGGCATCGGTGACACCATCCGCATTTCGCTCACGCCGGAACCGGGCCAGTCGCGCACGGCCGAGGTGATCGTCGCGCAGGAGCTGTTGCAGACGATGGGCCTGCGCGCGTTCACTCCGCTGGTCACGGCGTGCCCGGGCTGTGGCCGCACCACCAGCGAATTCTTCCAGGAACTTGCGAAGACGGTACAAGGCCACGTGCGCGAACAGATGCCCCTGTGGCGCGTGAAATACGACGGCGTGGAGAATCTCACGCTGGCGGTCATGGGCTGCGTGGTGAACGGTCCGGGCGAATCCAAGCATGCGAACATCGGCATTTCACTTCCCGGCAATGGCGAGGCGCCATCGGCGCCGGTGTTCATCGATGGTGAAAAAGCCATGACGCTGCGCGGCGACAACATCGCCGACGAATTCGTCGCGATCCTCGACAACTATGTCGAGACCCACTACGCCGCACGCGGCGACTGATCGTCACGCCGTGCATGCGGGGCCGTCCGTCACCATGGCGGGCGGTGCAACCCGCAGGAGACACGCATGGCATTCAAGGTACCGACCCTCGCCCTCAACGATGGCAACAGCGCGCCCCAGATCGGCTTCGGCGTGTTCCAGATTCCCGATGCGGAAACCGCGGACGCCGTGGCGATCGCGCTTTCCGCCGGCTACCGCTCCATCGATACGGCGGCCATCTATGGCAACGAAGCCGGTGTTCGCCAGGGCATCGAACGTTCCGGCGTTCCGCGTGGTGACATCTTCCTCACCACGAAGCTGTGGAACGCCGAGCAGGGCTTCGACGAAACCCTGCGTGCTTTCGATGCCAGCCTGAAGAAGCTAGGCACCGATTACGTCGACATGTACCTCATCCACTGGCCGACGCCGAAGCGTGACCGGTACGTGGATACGTGGAAGGCGTTCATCCGCCTGCGCGAGGAAGGCCGCATCCGCTCCATCGGCGTGTCCAACTTCCAGGCCGGACACCTCGACCGCATCGTCCAGGAGACCGGCGTGGTGCCGGTCGTGAACCAGATCGAGCTGCATCCGGATTTCGGCCAGCGCGACGTCGTCGCGGCCAACGCGCGGCACAAGGTCGTCACCGAGTCGTGGAGTCCGCTGGGACAGGGCGGCGACCTGCTGAAGCGCGACACGCTGGTCGACATCGGCCGGAAGCACGGCAAGACGCCGGCCCAGGTGGTGCTGCGCTGGCATGTGCAACTCGGCTACATGGTGATCCCGAAGTCGGTGACGCCCGAGCGCATCGCCGCGAACATCGACATCTTCGATTTCGAGCTGTCCGCCGAGGACATCAAGGCGATCGATGCGCTGGAGGCGGGCAACCGCATGGGACCGCACCCCGACCAGCTCAACTGAATCAGGGGTCCATCGTCACGTCGATTTCCACGGGGTAGGGCGCCGGTGCCTTCGGTGGCACCGGCAGTGTCCATGCGGCGAACTGCCCGGCGAAACAGCGCGCGACGGGCGTGGCCGGACGCACTTCCACGCCGGCGGAGCGGCCATCGGCGGTCACATCGGCCACGAGGGTGAACGGGCGCTTGTCGGCCGGCGTATTGCTGGCGATGCAATCTTTCAGGGCATCCGTGGCGGGATTGCCCACACGGTCCCACATCGCCGACTGCCAGGCCTTGCCGTCCGCCTTCCGTTCGAGCGCCTTGGCGGCCTGGACACGGGATTCGAAGCCGTCGCCGGTGGCGAGTGCGAGCGCAAGGGCGAACAGCATGGGCATCTCCGCGGGTGAAAGCCGGGAGCCTAGCAGGGCGGCCGGCGATTCACACGGTGAACGGGATGGATCGCACGCTCTTGCGCCGGTGCGCTACCATCGGAAGATGCCGTACCGCGCGGGGGTGAGGATGAAACGAGCGATCGCCGTGGCCGTCGTCGCGGCCGGAATCGCCGGATGTCAGGGCATGGCGGCGAAAATCGCCAGGCTGGACGTAGGCACGCAACGCGACGAGGTGATCGAACGCCTCGGCCGCCCTGATTCCGACCGCAGCATCGTCGGATACGAAGTGCTCAGCTGGTTCGACCGCCGGCCGGGCAGGTTTTCGTTCTCCCATAAGGACTACACCGTCGTGCTGAAGGACGGCAAGGTGGTCCAGTTCGGCCCGGGCCTCATCCGCCGCGATGGCAAGACGTCCTTGCAGATCGAAACCGGCGACCCGTAGACAGAGGTCCTTTGCCAATCGCGGGCGAGTCCGCTTCCCACCCGGGTGAGGGAAAGCCGAAGCCTCAGATCCATCCTCGCTGACGGTAGATCCACACGGCCACGTATTCGTGCAGGCAGCGCGCGGTCAGCGTGAGCGCATCGCGTCTCGGCAACCACGACGGCGCCCGTTCCAGCATCGCGTGCGCGTCGGCGGTGGGCACGGCGGACACGGCGAGTCCTTCATGCCGGAACGCGGCCGCGGCGCGACGCATGTGGATGGGCGAGGTCACCAGCAAGATTTCCGACGAGCCGTTCGCGCGCAGGAGGGCCGCCGAGTTGCGCGCGTTCTCGTGCGTGTTGGTGCTCGCGTCTTCGATCCGCAAATCGCGGGCGGGTACGCCGGATACCTCATAACCCTGCGCCAGCGTCTGCGCCTGGTCGCTGCCCGACACCAGCAGAAGGGGGGCGAGGCCGGCCCGCCAAAGGGCCAGGCCCTTGCCTGCGCGCGTCGTCGCGCGTGACCAGTCGTTCACCGGCAGCTTGCCGCCGCCGAGCACCACGATGGCGTCCGCCCGTGGCGTGGCACCGGCTGCCGGTGTCACGAGCGCGTCGCGCAAGGCAAGGGCGACCGCGGGGGTCGAGGCCAACCAGATCCACGTCACCGCGACCAGCGCCGTCACCAGTGCCGGTACATGCTTGCGCAGGAGCACCAGCGCCATCGACAGGCCAGCCAGCAGCAAGGCCTGCAAGGCGGGGTGCAGCAGGCGCGGGGCGATGTCCATGAGCTCGGCCACGGCCCAAGCATCGCCCAAAACGCCGGCGCGTACCTTCTGTCGAATGGCATAGGCGGGCTGTTGAATAGACGCGTCGCTCCATTGAAATGACGATAGCCACCGTGGAAGTCACAGGGGTGGGTGGACATCATGAAACAGTGGAACCGTGCAATCACGCTCGTCGCCGTCGTGCTGCTGACCGCCTGCGCCACGGGTGGAAGCACGACGCCGCCGCCGAAGCCGGACGTCGCGACGCAGGCGGTGGACGCCTATCTGATCGGTGTGGACGACCAGTTGCAGGTGACCGTCTGGCACAACCCGGACCTCAGCGTTAGCGTGCCCGTGCGGCCCGATGGCAAGGTCACCGTGCCGCTGGTCGGCGACATTCCCGCCGGTGGGCGTACCACTGACCAGGTGGCTGCGGAGATCCAGCAGAAGCTGGGCCAGTACATCCGCGATCCGCAGGTGGCGGTGATCCTCACCGCGTTGCGCAGCCATGAATACCTGTCGCGAATTCGCGTCACCGGCGCGGTGCGCAGCCCCATATCCATTCCGTACCGGCAGGGCATGACCGTGCTGGACGCGGTGCTCGCCGCCGGCGGCACGACGGAATTCGCCGCGGCCGACCGTACCGAGCTTTACCGCCGTAACGAAGGTGGTTCGACGCAATCCTATGCGGTGCGCCTGGAAAAGATCCTCCAGCAGGGCGACCTGGCGAACAACTATCCAGTGCAGCCCGGTGACGTGATCACCGTCCCGCAACGCGCTTTCTGACCGAACCCGCATCCGCGGGGGCAAGGGGTACATATGAACGGGGAACTCGTTCCTTTCACGGGCATGCTGCCCGCACTGATCGGCGAAGCGCGCAGGCGGCGTGTCGTCATGGGATTCGCCTTCGCGGTCATCGCGCTGGCTGCCCTCGGCGTCGGCTCCGTCTGGCCGAAGAAGTACGAGGCATCGACCACGATCCTCGCCCAGGAAGCGAGCATCATCACGCCCCTGATGGAAGGCGCGGCGACGGCAACGGGTAACAAGAACCGCGCCGGCATCGCCCGCGACGTGATCTTCAGCCGCAAGGTGCTCGACCAGGTACTGGAAACCGGCGGCTGGCTCGCATCCAATCCGTCGCCGCTGGAGCGCGACAAGATCGTCGATGGCATCAAGTCGCGCACGAAGCTGGTCAACAACCGCGACAACCTGATCACGATCAGCTATTTCGATTCCGACCCGAAGCGTGCGTTCGAAGTCACCCGCGCCTTCGGTCAGTTGTTCATCAGCGAGAGCCTGGCATCGAAGCAGCGCGAGAGCCGCGAAGCCTACGAGTTCATCAATAGCCAGGTCGAGGCGTACCGGACGAAGCTCACCGACGCGGAAGACAAGCTGAAGGCGTATCGCGACGCCAACGCGGACGCGCGTCCCGGCAGCGAGACCGACACCAATACGCGTATCAGCCAGCTGCGCACGCAGATCGAAAACAACCGCATGGACTACATGCAGAGGCAGTCGCAGGCCGCCGTGCTGTCGTCTCAGTTGAACGGCGAGTCGGAGGTCAACGCGGTGCAGACGGTCGGGGGCATCTACCAGACGCAACTCGCCGACCTGCAAGGGCAACTCGACAAGCTGCGGTTGAACTACACCGAGGATTATCCGGACGTGATCCGCCTGCGTCACCAGATCGAGGACGTGCGCCGTCAGGCGCAGACCGCGGACGCACAGCGTGCCTCGGGCGGCGCCATCGCGCTCGACCATGCCGTGACGATGAACCCCGTCTACCAGCAGATGCGCCTGCAGCTCGCCGCCGTGCGCGGCGACGCGGCCGCCAGCGCGGCCCGTGTCGGCGCCAGCGAGGCGATGCTCCAGGCCGAACTGGAACGCAGCAAGCGCATCGCCAATTCCGAGAACGTGACTGCCGAACTCACCCGCGACTACACGGTGAACCGCGACGTCTACCAGGACCTTCTGAAGCGCCGCGAGAACGCGCGTGTATCGATGAATCTGGACGCCGAGCAGCGCGGCCTGACCTTCCTCGTGCAGAACCCCGCGATGATGCCGCTGGTGCCCTCGGGCCTGCGCTTCATGCATTTCGGCCTGGCCGGTCTCGCCCTGTCACTGGCGATCCCGCTCGGCTTGTTGTTCGCGGTGGCGCGGTTCGATCCACGCGTCCGTTCCGTCGCCCAGCTCGAACGCGCCACGGGCTTCCCGGTGCTGGCCGCGATTCCGTTCTACCCGACGCCGCGCGATCGTCGCCGTGAGCATCTGCACAACATGATGCTCGCGCTGATCGTCGTCGGGGTCGCCGCCGTGTACCTCGTGGTGTTCTGGCTGAGGATGAAGGGCTGAAGATGAACAAGATGGCCGCTGACAATATCGAGATGGGCGAAATGGTTGCCGATCGCGACGAAGGAACCGATGCGTCGCCGGGGCATTCCATCGCGCGGATGCGTGAAGAGGGCGGGGCCCTGGCGCCGATCGACTGCGAACGCAAGCGACTGATCCATCGCGAGGAGTCGGTGCGGCAACAGTCCGACGCCTTCCGCGGCATCCGCACGCGGCTGCTGGAAATGGCGGGCGAGCACAACTTCGTCACCCTGGTGGTCTCGGTGAGCCCGCGCTCGGGCGGCAGCTTCGTCGCCCGGAACCTCGCCACCGCCTTCGCCTTCGACGAATCCAAGACCAGCCTGCTGGTCGATTGCAACCTTCGCTACCCGAACCAGCACAAAGCCTTTGGCGTAGAACCGCGCACCGGAGGGCTGATCGATTTCCTCGAACATCCGTCGCGGGGCATCGCCTCGATCATGTACCACACCGGCGTGCCGCGCCTGCGCCTCATACCGGCCGGCAAGTCGCGCGAGAACAGTGGCGAGTACTTCTCGTCGTTCCGCATGCGTGCGGTGCTCGACTCGTTGCGTTGCCGTTACTCGGACCGGTACCTGTTCCTCGACGGTCCGCCGATCAAGGGTTCGCCGGATGCACGGATCCTTTCGGATCTGGCGGATTTCGTCGTGATCGTCGCCGGCTACGGCCGCGATACCCCGGCGACGATCAACCAGGCCGTCGCCAATTTCGACCCGGCGAAACTCGCCGGCGTGGTGTTCAACCAATCGCCGTGAGCGCGGCACCCTGGCACGCGGCCGGCAGGCGTCGTGCGCCAACAGGGGTAAAGGGAGGGAACATGCCGGCACCGTCCAGGCTCGCCCGCGCCATCGTGCTCGCGCTCGTGTCGGTACCCGGCGTGGTGCTGGCCGGTACGCTCGACTACACGCTTTACGCCGGCTTGGAGCACAGCAACAACATCGCCCTCTCGTCGGAGCGTCCCGTCAGCGAGAACGTGCTGACGCCCGGCGGCACGTTCCAGTTCACCCAGCTGGGTTCGACGTTCCAGGCCAACGTGGCCGGCACATTCGAATACCGCAAGTATCTCGGCAACCATTTCGATTCCCAGGCACAGACCCAGCTGGCCGGGCAGGGCAACTGGACGATCGCGCCGGATCGCCTCGATTTCTCCGTGGAAGACTATGCGGGCGTGCAGCCGGTCGACCAGTTGTCGAGCGACTCACCGGACAACCAGCAGCAGACCAACGTGCTCGTGCTCGGCCCGACCCTGCGCATGCGCTTTGGCGAAACGACGCGTGGCCAGTTCGAACTGCGCTACATCAACAGCTATGCGTCGAAGGTGGACGACTTCGATTCCTCGCGTGGCCTGGCGGCCTTCCGTGTCTATCGTGACCTCAGCCCGACCAACCAGCTATCGGGCAATGTCGAGTTCCAGCGCGTCGACTTCACCAACCAGGGCAGTGAAGCCAATTACGACCGCAAGGAGGCGTTCGTCCGCTATACGAGCACGCTGGCTCGCTTCGACCTGGACGTCATGGCCGGCGGGACACGCCTGGAATTCAACGATGGCGGTAGCAAGTCGGCGCCGCTGGCGCGTCTGAGCCTCGGTTGGCGGCCCACGGCGCGCAACACCGTTTCCCTCACGGGTGCCTACCAGTACGCGGACGCGGCGCAGGACATGATCACCACGCCCGGCGTCTATGACGCAACGGTGGCCGATCGCGTCGAGGCATTCGATCCATTCGCCGCCACGGGTGGCCTGGGTCGCGGCAATGGCACGGGTATCGGCGTGGGCAGCGCCGTGATCGGCTCGCAGGTCTACAAGGAAAAGCGGCTCGATGCGACCTGGAACTGGCGTTCGGAGCGCGTGGTGCTGACGGTCTCACCCTCCTTCAACAAGTTGCGCTACATCGGCGACCCCACCTTCGACCAGACCGACAAGGGCATCAGCGTGGGTGTCGGCTACCGGATTCGTCCGACCCTCACCCTCACCGGCTACGCCTCGGGCAGCCGCCTCAAGTACGACAGTCTCGAACGCAACGACACCACCGTGCGCCTGGGGCTCGACCTCGGCCAGCAGTGGAACCGGCACTGGAGCTGGCACGTGTCGGTGTCCCGCGAGCGGCGCAACAGCGATGCCGTGGGCCAGGACTATCGCGAGACCCAGTTTTTCGTCGGCGTGGTCTACAGGAGATGAGTGTGCGAACCGACGCCGAGATTCCCTTCTTCTTCGGGGCCGACGGCGGCCTCTTCGGCATGTACCACGCGCCGGCCTTGCCCGCGCGCCGTGGGTTGTTGATGTGTCCACCGCTGGGTCAGGACCTGATCCGTTGCCACCGCCTCTACCGGCAACTGGCACAGGCGGTGGCCGGGCAGGGCCTCGCGGTACTGCGTTTCGATTATCACGGCACGGGCGATTCCGCCGGCAGCACCGCCGAGGTGGACTGGGAGCGCTGCATCGCCGACACGGCGGCCGCGGGCGATGAGTTGCGCAAGCGGGCGGGTGTCGACCGCATCGTGGCGTTCGGCGCCCGGCTGGGCGGCAGCGTGGCGCTTGCCGCCGCCGACCGCGCCCGTTTCACCGAGGTGATCGCCTGGGATCCCGTGCTGGATGGCGACGACCATGTCCGCGCCCTGGACGCCTTGCAGGCGGCCCTGCGCGAAGACACCGACCGGTTCAACCAGCCACGCAGCGATGCCGACGTGGCCGGGCAATGGCTCGGTTTCGAGATCGGCGACCACTTGCGCCGGCAGCTATCGGCGCTGCACCTGCACGCCTCGCACGTTCCCACGCTGGTGCTCGATTCGCTTCCGCCGGTCGCGAACGGGCGCTGGGAGCGCATCACCTCGCCACGCGGCGCCGTGTCGGCGATCGCGCCATCCACACCGTGGAACGACCTGCGCAGGCTCGAGAGCGCGATCCTTTCGCAACCGCTGATCCAGGCCGTGAGCGGCCGCCTGAAGGAGATCGCGTGATGCGCGAGGAAGCCCATCGGTTCGGTCGCGGCAACCATCTGGTCGGCATCGCCGGCGTACCCACGCCGGCGAGCGGCGAAACCGGCGTGATCGTGATCAACGCGGGTCTTGTCCATCGCATCGGTCCGTTCCGGCTGCATGTGGAACTGACCCGGCAGCTCAATGCCAGCGGCTATCCCACCTTGCGTTTCGATCTTTCGACCCTCGGCGACAGCGGCGCTACCGGCGGCGGGCAAACCCGGACACAGCAGGTGTGCGCTGATCTCGACGACGCGATGAACCTGCTCAAGGCGCGCGCGGGGTGCGACCGGTTCGTCCTGGTCGGCCTTTGCTCCGGCGCACAGAACGCGCACATCGTCGCCGCCACCGATCCGCGCGTATCCGGGGCGGTCTTCCTCGACGGCTACGCCTACCGGACCCTGGGATACAAGTTGCGCCATTACCTGCCGCGCATCGTCGATCCGGGCCGCTGGGCGCGCTTGTTGCGACGTGGCGCCGCCGCGAACGGCGCTGCTGGAAAGACGGCGGCCGAGCCGATTTTCGCGGTGGCGCCCGCGCCGCGCCAGGAAGTGATCGCCGATTTCACCGGCATGGTCGCACGCGGCATGAAACTGTACCTGGTGTATTCCGGCGGCATCAGCAACTACTTCAACCACGCGCGGCAATTCCGCGAATGCTTCGGCAAGGTGATGAGCCATCCGGCGGTCACCACGCGCTATAGCGCCGAAGCCGACCACACCTACATCCTCACCGGCGACCGGGCCCGTCTGCTCGACGGTATCGGCGGCTGGCTCACGCACAATTTCCCGCCGGCCGCGGCCGGGAGGCACGCATGAATTCGGTCCTGGTCACGGGCGGTGCCGGTTACATCGGCAGCCACACGGTGCAACAACTGGTCGAGCGCGGCGATCGCGTGGTGGTTATCGACAACCTCTCGACCGGATTCCGCGACGCCGTGCGCGGTGCTTCTTTCGTGGAGGGAAACGTCGGTGACCTCGACCTCGTCTCGCGCGTGCTCGATGCGCACCGCGTGGATGCCGTGCTGCATTTCGCCGCGCATACCGTCGTTCCCGAATCGATGAGCGACCCGCTCAAGTATTACGCCAATAACACCGGCAATACGCGGAACCTGCTGGCGTGCTGCGCGCAGGCACGCGTGGACAAGTTCATCTTCTCCTCCACGGCCGCCGTCTACGGCACGACCGAGGCAGGCATCGCCGATGAGGACACGCCGACCCAGCCGATCAATCCCTACGGCCGCTCCAAGCTGATGTCCGAGACGATGTTGCGCGACTGGTGCGACACGGGCGCGATGCGCCACGTGATCCTGCGCTACTTCAACGTGGCAGGCTGCGACCCGCAGGGCCGGATCGGCCACTCGACGCCCGAGGCGACGCTGCTGATCAAGGTGGCTTGCGAACACGCGGTCGGCAAGCGCCCCAGTGTGGCGATCTATGGCACGGACTACGACACGCCCGACGGGACGGGCGTGCGCGACTTCATCCATGTGGAAGACCTGGCGGCGGCGCACCTGCGCGCGCTGGACCACCTGCGCGACGGCGGTTCGTCGCTCACCCTCAATTGCGGCTACGGCCATGGCTACAGCGTCCGCGAGGTGATCCACGCCGTGGCACGCGCGGCAGGACACCCCCTGAACGTGCTGGAGTTGCCGAGACGGCCGGGCGACATACCGCAGTTGATCGCGCGCAGCGACAGGCTGCGCCGCGAACTCGGTTGGGAGCCGTGCTACGACGATCTCGACGTCATCGTGCAGACCGCGCTGTCCTGGGAATACCGGTTGGCCAGCGCCGCGTTGCCTACCGCGTCCGTGGCATGAATGTCCGTTGTCACGTGTCGCTGCGCGAACGAAGGCGCGCGTCACGCGGGCTCGACGAGTCGCCGCCGTCGTCATCGGGATTACCGCGCCACGTGCTCTGGGTACTCGGCGTTTTCCTGGGGTTGGCTGCCGCGTTTCTCCCGGCGACAGCGGCCAGCTCTTCTGTGGGAGCCGCTTCAGCGGCGATCCCGCGGCAGCGGGCCGGTTCCGGGCAAGCACCCATCGCCGCTGAAGCGGCTCCCACAACAGCCTTCGCGAAGGTCGTTCGCGAGATCACGGTGCGTCGGATAGCAGGAAAGGGCGATGACTTGCCCGTGACCGTGGGGATTCCGTTCCCACCGGGCGTGCTACGCGACCCGAAGCAGCTGCGCATCGTAGATGACCGCGGCAGGGAGGTTTCCTCGGCGGTGACGTCCACCATGGCCTGGCATTTTCGCGATGGCAGCGTGCGCGCCGTGCGCGTGCAGTTCCGCGCGGCGCCTGGCACGTATCACTTCACGTTCGATACGGCGCGCACGGCCGATATCCCCGGCTGGCCCTACGCGAACGGGCTGGTCGACGGCAAGCTTGCCGCTATCGCGACGTTGACGCCGGCATGGCTCACCGCCTCCCTGATCGCGGGACCGCAGTCCGTGGCGGCTAGCGATGAGCCGTACGCCCGCTATGTCGACGGCCAGTTCCGCTGGGCGTCCACGTTGCCCGTGAAGGACACGACAGCCTGGTTGTTCGACCGGCCGTCGACCTTGTTCAAGGCCTATGTGCGCACGGGCAGGGCGGATTACCTCGAAGCCGCCGAAACGAGCTACCGCTGGTACATGGCCGGCATCAAGCGCGACGGCCTGCCGGTGAGCCCGGCCTGCGGTGGCGGCTGGTTGCCCGACGGCAAGCCGTGCGACGTTAAGTACGTCTATATCGAACCGGTGTTGCTCGCGGTGGCGCTCACGGGCGACGACTCCATGCACGATGCGGCGACCGTGGCGAAGATGGCCGACCTCTGGAACAGCGGGGGATGGAACGGCGCGCCAGGCCCGTACAGGCGTCCCGGCGACTATTTCACCGAACGGCTCGCCGGCCTCGGCCTGGTCGAGACCGTCGCCGCCTATGAACTCACCGGGGACGAGCACTACCGGCAACGCATCGACGCGCGTGTCGGCTGGTTGTTCGACCACCAGCGCTCGAACCCCGACGGCCTCGGCGACGACGGTTCGTGGCGCAACAGCTGGAATGTGCACGAGAACGATCCGCACGGCAGCGACGACATACGTGGCGCATCGCCGTGGATGAGCGAGAACATCGTGGACGGACTCTGGCATGCGTGGCTCGTCACCGCCGATCCGCGCATCCCGGGCATGCTCACCGCGTTCGGCCGTTACCTCGAGCGTTACGGCTGGATCGACGCGAAACAACTCGTGCCACCGCATGACTGGCGTAACGACTGTTCCGGTCCTGGCGGGCAGATCGCCTGGTACTGGTCGTCATCTCAGGCGGAGCCCGAAACCTTGATGAAGATCCAGGAAAGCGAGGGCTGGTACAGCGACGGCCATACCGTCGAACTCGGGCTGCCCGTGGCGGCGGCGTGGTACTTCGAGAGCGACCCCGTCCAGGCCGCCGCGTTGAAGAGGCGTTTCCGCGCGATCGCGTCGTCCTACAGTCCCGCCTGCGCGGCCATTTCGGATACCTTGCGCCGTTTCAACTGGAATAACCGTGGCGCCGGCGTGGCGCAATGGATGATGGCGCAGCCGGCGGGTTCCGGCGCACGTCATGTGGCGGCCACGCCATGAACCGCCGGGTCGCCGTCCTTCGCAGCATCGGCATCGTCACCGTGTCGACCTACATCGAGTACGCCCTCGGCTTGCTGATGAGCGTGTGGATCGCCCGGTCGCTCGGGCCGTCCGATTTCGGTCGTTACGCTTTCACCGTGTGGCTCTGCGGCTGGCTGATCGTCTGCTCCAACCACGCCCTGACCACCTCGTCGACCAAGTTCATCGCCGAGGCCGACGGGATGGGCGATCCATCGCTGGCCTCGCATCTCGCTGCACGGTTCTCGCACATCCAGACCTACAGTTCGGTCGCGGTCATCGCTCTTTTCATCCTGGTCGGCTGGCTGTTCCGCCCGGCGGAATGGGACGACTCGCTGCTGCCGATCATGGCCCTCGTCGTCGTCGCCGTGGTCGCCAAGGCGAACTACGCCATGCTGGTCGCCATCGGCAAGGGCCAGGAACGTTTCGAACCGGAAGCCGTGGCCACGGTCGCCGGGGGCATCGTCGGCATGCTGCTCGTGCTCGGTGCGATGATCCTGCACGCGGACCTCGTTTCCTTCGTGGCCTTGTTCGCGGTGGCGTGCCTGCTGCTGAACCTGATCAACCGCATCGCCTACCGGCGCTGCTGCCGTCCCTTCGAAGCGGGCGCCGTTCCGGCCGCCGTGAACAAGCGCGTTAACCGTCACCTCAGGCTCACCGCCGCCCTGGTGCTGATGGGCTCGTTCCGCGTCGGCACCATCGAGGTGTTCCTGCTCAACGTCTTCACCGGCTCCGTCGCCGTGGGTTACTTCGCCATCGCCGGAACGCTCACGCGCGGCGCCGTGCAGCTGTTCTCGGTGGGCCTCACCTCCACCTTGCTGCCGTACATGGCCAAGACCTATGGCGAAAGCGGCACCGCGCGTGCCGCGCGCTTCCTTTCCGAAGCCACGCGTTTTTACTGGGCGGTCGGCATCGCCATCGCCGGGTTGGGTCTGGTCACCACGCCGGAGATCGTCCGGCTGATGTACGGCAACCGGTACGTCGATGCGATCCCCGCCATCGAGGCCACCCTGGTACTGGGTGGGCTCCTGCTCATCGGCAACGGCATCGCCGCGTTCCAGACCGTGGTCGACCGGCAGGACGACCGCATCCGCATCGCCGTCGTCGCCCTCGCCGCCAATGCCGTGCTCGGCGCGGCGTTGATACCGCCGCTGGGCCTGGCCGGTGCCGTCGTCACCTACGCGGCGACACGCGTCGTCGAAATGGCCCTGGCGATCCACTACCTGCGCAAGGCGACCAGCGGCGCCCTCCCGGTCGGGGCCATGTCGCGACTGTTCGCCGTGGGACTGGTGGCGACGCTGGCGGCCTGGGGCGCGACCGCCGCGACACCGTCGCGCCTCGGCTTCCTCGTCGGCGCGGCCGTCTTCATGGCCCTGTACCTCCCCGGCAGCATGCTGGTTCGCTACTGGACCGGCGACGACATCCACCTGATGACGGGCATCAGCCGCCGTCTGGGTCCACCCGGGCGGCTGCTCGGCCGGGCACTCCAGTTCGTTCACCCATCCGTGGCGAAGGCCAGTCCATGAGTTACGTCTGCTCCACCTTGCATACCCTGGAGGCCCTTCGCGAACTTCGCGACGAGCTGGCGCACGTCGCGGAACAACCAGCGGCGGCCAGCGGCATCGTGCAACATCCGGACTGGATCGCCTACGAGGTGGCCAGCCGTCGCGACGGGACCGTGCCGCACGTGATCGTCGTCCGCGACGCGGAGGGCAGGGTGGCCGGCTATGCTCCGCTGCTCGCCATCGATCACACCGCGAGGCTCGACCTGGCGGGACGGCGGCTGAAGTTGTACCGCGGCGCGGCCTTGCGCATGCTCGGTGGCGGTATCGTCGCGAGCGAGGCGGAACGCTCCGCCGTCGAACTGCTCGTGGCGCGGCAGATCGTCCACGACACCAGCGTTCGCGTCGTTCGCATCCAGGAGGCGGACCTGCCCAATCGCTTCGCGGCGTCGTTGTCCCATGGCGGTGGGTTCCGCACGGTGGCGGCGCACCTGCTGGACCAGGTGCATTGGTCGATCGATCCCCAGGCTTCCTCCGAGGCGTGGCTTGCCGCCATGGACAAGAAGAAGCGCGCCGACCTGGTACAGCGCGTGGGGCGCGCCTATCGCAAGCTGGGTGGAGACGCCGTGCTGCGTGTGTTCGACCGTGGCGAGGAGATGGCGGAGTACTGCCGGCTCATGAACGAACTGTACGCCCGCACCTGGCACCATGCCGACCTGCCGACCGACTGGGAGGCACCGGAGCGGGTCGCCTTGTTCCGGCGCCTCGCGGATGCGGGACAGCTGATCGGTCACGTGGTGGTTCGCGACGGCCGGCCGCTAGCCTATGTGCATGGCTATCGCATCGCGGGTACCTATCTCGTCGACGATCTCGGTTACGACGAGGAAGTGGCGAAGGTGGGCATCGGTTCGGTGGCCGTGTTCCAGGCGGTGCGTGGCCTGCTCGACCGTTTCCCGGGCGAACGGATCAGCTTCGGTTACGGCGACAACCAATACAAACGGCTGCTGTCGAACCGTGCCGAGCCATGCGGCTCGCTGTACGCCGTGCGTGCCACACGCGCCACGGCGGGGTTCCACATGATCGCGCCACTTCGCTGGCTGTATCGGGGCCTGCACCGCGTGCGTGCGGACATGCAGGCGCGCCGGCAGGGGTGAAACGGGAAGCCGCCGTCGGCCGGATGGACTAAGCCTCTGGACGATGGGCAGGGCGGCCTTTGAGGCGCAGGCTAAGGGCTGCAGGATCCGTCCAGAGGTGCTCATGAACACGCAAGTCGACTCCCGGCCGTACCAGGAGGCGACGGCAAGGCTGCCGTTGATCCGTTCCTTTCTCGAAGCGCGCTACGCGCGGACGTTTTTCGCCCACCGGGCGCTGACCCACCATCTCTATCGTGGTGTGTTCCCCACGTTCGATGAGGCCCAGGCGAGCATTCCCGCCGTCAACACCAGCGGCTACGACAACACCGAGTCCGCGGAGCTCTATCGCGAGCGGATCCGGCGCGTCTTCATCAACGACTATCCGATGATGTACTGGCTCGGCCGCTTTTTCGCGGACGGCGCGCGTAGCGTCTTCGACATCGGCGGACACATCGGCATCGCCTATTACGCTTACCAGAAATACCTCGCCTATCCGGCTGACCTGCGCTGGACGGTGATGGACGTGCCCGCGGTCAACGCCGCAGGCGAGCGCTGGGCGAAGGACCACGATGCAACCCGTCGCCTGGATTTCGCGGACGACGTGGCCAAGGCGTCCGGCGTGGACGTGCTGTTCGCGGCGGGCTCGCTGCAATACCTGCGTTATTCACTCGTCGAGGCGCTACAGGCGATGGAACACCGGCCGCGTTTCCTGTTGCTCAACTCCGTGCCCGTCCATATGCGCGAGTCGTACTTCACCGTGCAGAACATCGGCACCGCCTGCTGCCCCTACCGGGTGACCGCCGAACGTGAATTCCTCGGCGGACTCTCGTCGCTCGGTTACGAATTGCAGGACCGTTGGGAGAATCCGCAACGGTCCTGCATGATTCCGTTCCATCCGGAGCGGTCACTGGACCGCTACTTCGGTTTCGCTTTCCGCTCCATCCAGTCGTAGACGACCGGCAACAGCACCAGGGTCAGCAGGGTGGAGGTGACGAGGCCACCCACGACCACGGTCGCCAGTGGCCGTTGTGTCTCCGCGCCAACGCCGCTGGACAGCAGCATGGGCACGAGGCCGAGGATCGCGACGCTGGCGGTCATCAACACCGGCCGCAGACGCAGGGCCGTGCCGCGCAGCACGGCTTCGCGCACGTCCAGCCCAGCGGCGCGCTGCGCATCGAGGAAGCTCACCAGGACGATGCCATTCAGCATCGCCACGCCGAAGACGGCGATGAAACCGATCGCCGAGGGTACCGAGATGTACTGGCCGGTGATGTACAGGCCGAAGATCCCGCCGATGATCGCGAAGGGCACGTTGGCCAGGATCAGGCTCGCGTGGCGCAGTGAGTTGAAGGCGGTGTAGAGCAACACGAAAATGAGGAAGATGGTCGCCGGTACGATCAGGGCGAGCCGCTTGAGCGCCCGCTGCTGATTTTCGAAGGCGCCTCCCCATGCGGTGTAGTAGCCGGTGGGGAGGGTGACCGACGCGCCGATGCGTTCGTTCGCCTCGCGAACGAAGCCGTCGATGTCGCGCCCGCGCACGTCCATGGCGATCACGGCGTAACGCTGCAAGGCTTCGCGGCGGATGAACGAATACCCTTCCGCCGTGGTGACCTTGGCCACCTGACCGAGCTGGACCAGGGCGCCGGACGGTGTCCGGATCGGAATCCGCCCGATCGCGACGGGCGACGCCTTGCTGGCATCGTCCAGGCGCACGGTGATGTCGAAGCGACGCACGCCATCGAGCAGGGTCCCCACCGGTTCGCCACCGATGCCGTTGCGCACCACGGTGAGCACGTCGTCGGCGTTGAGGCCGTACCGGGCCAGGGCCTCGCGGTCCACCTCGATGCGCAGTTGCGGCTTGCCGATATTGGCCTCTAGCGCGAGGTCCGCCACGCTGGGTACGCGAGCCAGTACATCCTTCATGCGCGACGCCAGCCGGTCGAGTTCGCCCAGGTCGTCGCCGTAGATCTTCAGTGCCAGGGTGGCACGGACGCCGGAGATCAGTTCCTCCACGCGCATCTGGATCGGCTGGGTGTAGCTCACCACGGCGGTGGGCAGGAATGTGCCGAGGTCGTCCTGCATGGCTTGCTCGATCGACTCCAGGGTCTGTCCGTCGCGCCACTGCGATCTTGGCTTCAGTGGCGTATAGACCTCCATGTAGTTCACGTCCGCCGTCTCGCCTTTTTCGGCGCGCCCGATCATCGCCAGCGTGGTCTCCACTTCGGGGAAGCGATTCCCGATCCGCTCGGCGACGCGCTTCGACAGGCCGATCGATTCCTCCAGCGAGGCCGATGGAATCGAGGTGATCCGCCACATGATCGCTCCCTCGCGCAGGTTGGGCATGAATTCCTTGCCGAGGAAGGGAAACAGGGCCAGCGCCGCGAGAAGAGCGGTTCCCGCGACACCGATCACGACCGGCCGGTGCGCGAGCGACCAGCGCAGCACGCGCGCATAGCCGCGTTTCAGCCAGGCGACCAGGCGGGTGTCCTTTTCCTCGCCGGGCTTGAGCAGTAGCGCAGCGAGGACGGGAATGAGCGTGAGCGCCAGGACCAGCGATCCCGCCATGGCGAAGCCGATGTTGAACGCCATGGGCCTGAACATCTTGCCTTCCAGCCCCTGCAGGCCGAAGAGCGGCAGGAACACCACGATGATGATGAGGATGGCGAAGGCGATCGGCGTGGTGACCTCGCGCGCGGCGTCGCGCACGGCGGCCGTGCGGTCCTCGGGTTCGCCCCGGGCCTTGCGCTCGGCCATGAGGCGGAACGCGTTCTCGACCATCACCACGGCGCCGTCCACCATCATGCCGATACCGATCGCCAACCCGGCCAGCGACATCAGGTTCGCGGAAAGCCCGGCCTGCGCCATGCAGATCACGGCGATCAGCAGGGCCAGCGGCAAGGTCGCGACGACGATCAGGGCACTGCGCAACTCACCGAGAAAGAGGAAAAGCACCGCGGCGACGAGGATCGATCCCTCCACCAGGGCGCGCGTCGCGGTGCCCACGGCGGCATCGACGAGGTCGCTGCGCTCGTAGACCGGGCGAACGGTGACGCCTTCGGGAAGCGCCCGCGTCAGTATCGCCAGCTTCGCCTTCACGGCGTCGACCACGTCGCGCGCGTTCTCGCCGATGCGGGCCAGCGCCTGTCCCATGACCACTTCCTTGCCATCGCGTGTCACCGCGCCGGTCCGGGGTGCGCCTGCCTCGATGACGGTCGCCACGTCACGCACGTAGACCGGGGTGCCATCCGCGGTTTTCACGACGATGTCGCCGATGTCGGCGGCATTCCGGACCAGGCCGAGGCCACGCACGAGGTACTGTTCGCGGCCGACGTCGACGACGTTGCCGCCGACCTGGGCATTGTTCGCCTCCACCGCCTGCATCACGTCCTTGATGTCCAGCCCGTGTGCGAAGAGCCGGATCGGATCGACGCTCACCTGGTACTGCTTCTCCTGCCCACCCCAGGACGTGATGTCGTCCACGCCGGGCGCGGTGCGCAGCACCAGGCGCAACGTCCAGTCCTGCAGGCTGCGCAGGTCCATGTCGGACGGCGCCTTGGCGGGGTTTTTCCCGTCGCGTTCCACGGTGTACCAGAACACCTGCCCGAGGCCCGATGTGTTCGGTCCCATCTCGGGCTTGCCGTAGCCCGCGGGAAGGCGGTCGCCCACCTGTTGCAGGCGCTCGTTCACGAGCTGGCGCGCGAAGTAGATGTCCGTGCCGTCGTCGAAGTACACCGACACGTACGACAGGCCGAACAGGCTCACCGAACGGATGTCCTCGACGCCCGGCAGTCCGGCCAGCGCGGATTCGACGGGCGTGCTGAGCAGTCGCTCCACATCCTCGGCGGCGAGGCCGGAGGCCTCGGTGTAGACATTGACCTGGACCGGCGTCACGTCGGGAAACGCATCGATGGGCAAGCTTCCGGCGGCTCTTATCCCGAGCAGGGCGACGACCGCGAACGCGATCAGCACCAGTGGCTTGTACTGCAGCGAAAGTGCGACGAGACGTTGCAACATCACTCTTCCCCCAACTGCGATCGCAGGAGCCGGGCCTTCAGCGCGAACGCGCCCTTGCTCACGTAGGTGTCGCCGGCACGCAGGCCTTGCCGGATCGGGGTCCAGCCGTTGACGGTCGCATCCGTTTCCACGGGAGCGGCTTCGAACCGGCCGGTCGCGCCACGGCGTACGAAGACGGTGGGCTGGTCCTGCAGAAGCAGCACGGCTTCCGATGGCACCGCCAGCCGCTGCGTGGGAAGGCCGATGGCGATACGGCTCTCCACCAGTTCGCCGGGATGCAGCAGGTCGTCGCGGTTGTCGACCTGGATGCGTACCGCCACGGTGCGCGTCGTTTCGTCGGTCTGGTGCGAGCGCTGGAGCACCTTGCCGGGAAGCTCCGTGCCGTGGGCGCCCACGGTCACCATGTCGCCTCGCTTCACGTTCTTCGCCGTGGCGGGAGGCAGCCGCGCCTCGACCCAGATGGAGTCCTCGGTCACCAGGGTGAACAGGGTTTGCCCGGGTTCCACGCGCTGGCCGACGAGGAAGTCGTCGGTGGTGATCCGCCCGGCACGCGGTGCCAGCAATTCGAAACGGCCATCGGCGGCTGACGAACCACGCTTGACCACGCGCGCGATCTGTCCTTCCGAGAGGCCGAACGCGCGCAGTTTCGCCTGGGCCTGGTCACGAGCCACCAGTGTTTCGTTGTAGCGCCGCGCGGACACCGCCTGGGGACCCAGTGCGGAGACGCGTCGCCAATCCTGGCTGGCGACGATCAGTTGTCCCTGCGTCTCGGCCACCTCCACGCCGGAGAGCTCGACCAGGGGCGTGCCGGCGGCCACCACGTCGCCGAGTTTCGCCCGGCGCGAGACGACTTGCGCCGCGATGCGCGGGGAAACCAGTACCGTGGAATACGCATCGACCTTCACCTCGCCGGGCGCGACGATCAGGTCGTTCATCGCGCGGGGCCTCAAGGTGTCGACGACGATCCCTGCTTCCTTGATGGCGGCCTCGTCGAGGGTGAGCGGATCCTCCCGTTTCTCCGCGGGGGCCTGGGCATGACTGGGCACGATCGGCAGGAGGGCGAGTACGAAAATGAGTCGGCGGAGCGGAGCGTTCATCGGGCGGTATCCATCGGAGCGCCGTCGATCCAGTCGTCGAGACGGCCGGCGGCGGCGAGATAATCGAACCAGGCTTGCCAGGCCTGGCTTTCGAGGGCGAGACCGGACAATGCGGTATCGAGGCTTTGCTTCAGCTGCACGAGGTAATCGGAGGTACCGATCTCCCCGGCTTGCCACAGCCGTTCCAGCAAGGCGGTGCGCTCGTCGAGCGCGCTCGCGCGGCTTCCACGGAAAGCACGGGCGGCGGAGAGCAAGGCGCTGTACGTCGCCTGCTGCTGTCTAAGCGCCGCCTGCGAACGCAGCAAGGCGGCACGACGGTTGGCGCTGGCCGCATCCGCCTCCGCCCGGGCCGCCGCGATCTCGGCTCGTCCCGTGTTCAGCACGGGCAGCGGAATCGATACGCTCAGTCCGACGACGCGATCGCTGCGAGCGCCATCACGCACGCGTCCACCGGTGAGGCTCAGCGTGGGATCGGGGCGGCGGGCGCGTTCCGCGACGACGATGCCGGCTTCCGCGCGTTCCTGTTCGGCACGCGCCTGGATCATCTCGGGCCGGGCATCCGCCGGGAGGGGCGCGATCGTGATGGGTTCGGGCGGCAGGGCGGTGGGAAAGGGTGGCAGTATCGATGCCGCGTCCATGTCCACGGCTTCCAGCGCGGCCCGTGCCGTCGCTTCCTGCCCGGCGAGCGAGGCTTGCTGGATCTGCGCTTCACCCACCGCCAGGGCCGCCAGATCGCGTTCCGTACTGCCGATGTCGCCAACCGCAAGCCGTTGCGCGGCGAGCCGGTCGAAACGCTGCATCAGGTCCACGCGTTGCCGGCCCATGTCGCTCTGTCGCACAGCGAGCAGGCTGGCGCACCAGGCTTTCAGCCACTGTGCCGCCACGTCACGCCGCTCGAGCGCATAGCTTGCTTCGCTCATGCGCAAGGCCGCGTCGCCTTCCGCCGCGCGTGCGCGGCGTTTGCCGCCGAGATCGAGTGCGAGGCTCGCTCCGGCCGTGCGCCGATCGACGTCAGCGTTCTCGCCTTCGAAGGTCAGGGAGGGGTTGTATACCGGCTGCGCGGCGGCACGGGCGTTGGCCAGCGCGGCACGCCGGGTGGCATCGGCCGACTGGATGCGCGGATGGTTCGCCCACACCCGATGCACGGCCTCGCGTACGGCGGGCGGGGCGGAAAGATTGGCTGGAAATGAGGCAAGCGCCTGTGGGGCGAATGCGTACAGGAACAACCACAGGCACGCGGCCCTACAGGGCGCGGTACGCGGGGAAAACATGGGTGGATCTCCTGGAATCGGACACGAGTCGACACGGCCGCTCAGGCGGCCGGTGCCGGGCATTCGGATGTCAGGCGATAGGGGGGCGCAGGGGAGAGCGAGCGAAGGCCGGTGGGGCCGTGACCGGCAACGCGGGGCCTACGCGGGAGACCAGTGAGGGAACGGTCACGGTGGTAGTGGCCACCGGCAACGCCACTGCGTGGGCGCACGTGCAATGGCAACCCTTGCCTTCATCGAGCACGCAAAGGTCGCCGTCGTCGAGCGTCACGTTCGAAGCGGCGGTGACGCTCGCGCCGTCACCGGAGAAGGCGACACGCGGGCCGTCGAGCACGCAGAAGGTCGACATCGCAACCTTGAACAGCAGCACCGCCAGGGCGAGCATCCACACGTCGCGGCGGCGAAGGTGGGTGAACAGGCGTGGCGAGGGGCGGCGCATGGCCGCGATCCTAAAGGACCTCGGCGGTGTTAGACAATTCCACCGGGGTGCCATGCGGCCTGGCCAGTTCGAAATCGCGATAGGCGCCGGGGTCTCCCGTCATTCCTGCTTCGGCCGCCTTGGCGATGTTGTACATCTCGCGGGCCGTCACGTAGTGCAGCACGTGGCGCTTTCCGTCGTTGTAGGCGGATTCGAGATAACTGTGCATGTCGTCCACCGGCTTGCCGAGCAGCGTGTCCATGTCGCCTTCCTGCGTGCCATGCGTATGGATCTTGATGAAGACCCATTCCGGCCTCCCCTCGACATGGACGCCCGTGCGGACCCACTGGTCCACGCGGGAAGGCGTGGGCGGGGAGCCGCGGCGGATATCCGAATTCTCGATGCGTGGAATGATGCCGAAGCGACGGCTCTTCCAGTTGAGGCCGAGCACGCCCTGGATGATCAGGAGGTCGCCCGAGGGCTTGCCGCCCACCCGCATGGGAACGCCCGTGTCATGCGACTTGCACTTATGCGGATCGTCCGTCGCATAGTAGATCGCGTTCGACATGCGTGTCTGCGTGTCGCTGGGCGCGGAGGGCAGGGTGAAGTCGGCGTAGCAACCCAGCTCGCGCAGCAGGATCAGTTCGTTGTCGATGCCGCACCAGCGGCCGTCTGCACGTGAGTTGTCCAGGCACCAGTTGCCGTGTATGAAGGCGAAGCGAAGCTGGCCGGTGACGGGATCGCGTGGCAGCGCACCGTGCTTCTCGTGCAGAAGCCGGTTGAAGCGATCCATGGTGGCGACGAAGTTTTCCGGCGTGTCGTTGTCGTGGTGCAGGTGGATCTCGATTTCACCGTAGCCGTCGGCACAGAGCGCGGCGATCTTGTCCAGGTGCTCCTCGACGTATTCCTCTTCGGGGTAAAAGAAACTGTGCTGCGGCACCCGCCCGTCGGCGTCGCGGTGGCGCGATGCCATGGCACGGTATTCGTCGCACCAGCGATCGACGCGGCGGCGTTGGGTAGCCATGTCGACCCGGCCCCAGTTCGGCTCGAAATGGTCCACGAAGCAGAACAGCACATGCACGGGTCCGTCCACCTTAGGCGGCTTGCGCCGGGTGAGGTTGCCCCACAACCAGTACTGCATGTTGCGCGCGCGGATCGCCACCGTGACGGCGGCGGCGAAGAGCAGGATCACGACGAGCAGGACGATGACGATCACGCGGCGGCTCCGGTCGGGACCAGGGTGAGCAGTTGCTCGGCATTGTTGCGCCATTGCCGCTCGCTGGCGATGTAGTCGCGCGCGGCATGGCCGACACGTTTGCGTTCGTCCGCACGCTGGGCCAGTTCGAGCACGCGCTCGACGCAGGCCGCGGCGTCGCCTCGCGGGAACAACCAGCCCGTATGGCCGTCGACGATCACTTCCGCCACGGGCGCGTAGTCCGGCGCGACCACGGCCACGCCCATGCCCATGAACTCGAACAGTTTCATGGGTGAGCCGTAGTGGTTGGAATTGGGCAGTACCGCGTAATCCATGCAGGCGATCCAGCTGGCGACCTCGTCGTGCGGGACGCGGCCGGGCAGGAGCACGCGGTCGGACAGCCCGCGTGCCGCGATCAGTTCGCGTACCGCCGGCAGGGTCTTGCCGTCGCCGACGAAGACCAGGGCGAGGTCGGGCACGCTGTTCAGGCGGTTGGCGATGGCCTCGACGAAGCCATCCACGCCATGCCAGTGGGCGAAGGCGCCGATATGGCCGCAAACGATGCGGCCGTCGAGGCCGCGTTCCGCACGCAGGCGCTCGCGGTCGAAGCGGGTGGGATCGAAGCGTGGCAGGTCCACCGCGTTGGGTGAGACCACGGAAGGAGCGATGTCACCATAGGAGGCGCTGGCGATGTCGCGGAAATAGGTGGAGATGAACACCAGGCCGGTGGCATGGCGCAGGCACCAGCCTTCGATGCGGCGAGCCACCCCCCTCATGGTCAGGGGACGCACGCGATCGACCAGTGCCGAGTCGTTGATCTCCAGCACCAGCGGTATGCCACGCCTGCGTGCGAGCCACACGGTGGCGAAGAGGAACAGCGAGTAGCGTTCGTAGATCAGTTGCGGCGCGGCGCGGCGCCACGCCCAGGCCATGCGCAGGAGGGTCGCGCCGTTGTAAAGCAACTCGAACAGTTCGAAGACGATACCCGGGAGCTTCGTCACGAACCGCGCGAGTCTTCCGCGTCCTGCCCCGGTGGCTGCTTCGCTCTCCCGTTCCGGATCGGCGCCGGGAAACGACATCACCGTCACGTCGTGACCCAGTTCACGCAGTGCGCCGACGATGCCCCGGATGTGCACGCCTTCCACATGGCGGCCGCGCGTGCGGTGGTGGTAGAGGATCCTCACGATGCGTTGCCCGGCAAGGCGGCGAAGCGCATGCCCTGGTCGAGCCATTCCGGGAGAAGCACGTCGAGGGCGTCGGCCGCCTTGTCGCTGTCGTCGTGCATCAGCACGATGTCCCCCGCGGCGGGCGGATCGCCGCGCAGGCGTGCCACCAGCGCTTCGACCGGCCGGTCCTGGTAGTCCAGGCTGTCGTACGACCAGTAGACGAAACTGCGTTTGTGCCTGACGAAATGCGCCAGCAAGGGCGCACCCACATAGCCGTGCGGCGGGCGCATGCGATGGTGCGGGCGGTCGTCGAACAGGCGCAGCAGCGCGTCTGTTCGGTGCACCTCGTCGATCTGCCGGGCGAGCGTCATGTTGCTGAAGGACCAGTGGCTGTAGGAATGGTTGCCGATCATGTGCCCCTCGTCGACGATCCGCCGCACGATGTCCGGGTGCTGTTCGATCTTCTCGCCGACCAGGAAGAAGCTGGCCTTCACGCCATGCCTTGCCAGCGTGTCGAGCAACCTGGGTGTATGCGCCGGATCGGGGCCGTCGTCGAAGCTGAGGTAGCGCAGCGCGGAATCCCGCGTGCGGGTAAGCACGAGGTTTTCCGGCAACAAGCCGAGCAGGTCGTGTTTCTTGGGTTTCCAGTTCATGCGTTGGCGCCAAGGTGGGCCGGGGCTCCGGCGGCGACACGGCCGAGCATGCGCTCGAGCCGGTCGATGTTCTCGTCCCAACGAAAGGTCGCGGCATGCGCGGCGATCGCGGTGGGGTTGAAGTGACGCTCGAAGGCTTCCACCAGCGCGGTGCCGAGTTCGTGCGGCTGGTGGGGTGGCACGAGGATACCCGCGTGGCCCGGAACCACCTCGGGAATGCCCCCGACCGCGGTCGCGACGATCGGCGTGCCGCAGGCCATGGCCTCGAGTATCACGTTGGGCACGCCTTCGTTGTGGCTCGGCAGGCAAAGCACGTCGGCGGCACGGAACCAATCCGCCAGCGCGGCGTGGTCCACGGCGCCTTCGAAATGCACGGCCGTGGCGCAGCACAGGGACGCCGCGCGGTCCTCGAGGTTGGCCCGGCTTGCGCCGTCGCCGACATAGACCAGGCGGGCGTCGTGGTGGCGCTTGGCCAAGGCCGGAAATGCTTCGATCAGGTCGTGGCAGCCCTTGGTGGCCTTGAGGTTGCCCACGTACAGCACGATCGGTGCCTCGGGTGGCAGGCCCAGGCGCTGGCGCGCGGCGGTCCGGTCGCCACGGTGGAAGATGCGCGTATCCACGCCGTTGTAGATGGTTTCCACGCCGTCGGGCCGCGCACCGAGATCGACGGCCTTCCGTGCCAGCGCCTTGCTTACCGCGACCACGGCTCCGGCACCACGCAGCGCGGAGCGTATCTGGGGGCGGCGCAGACGCGAGGCGGCCTGTACGTTGAGATCGCTGCCGTGCACCTTCACGACATAGGGAATGCCGAGCAGGCGCGCCACCCATGCGCCACCCGCCGCGTCCGGGTAGGCCCAACTGGCCAACAGCACGTCGTAGCGGCCCCGGCGCAGGTCACGGCCGCGCTGCCACATCACGCAGGCGAAGAAACAGAGCGCGTTGAGAAAGCGGCCGATGCCGGGCGGATGGTAGAACGTGAAGTGATCGCGCCGGACGCCCGGGACATCCACCGTGCCCTGCACGCCACCCATGCGTTCGCGGAAATCCACCGCGGTCAGTACGTCTACCTCGTGGCGTTCGGCCAGGCGTTGGAACTGCTGCCGGTTGAACGCGCCGCGGCGGGGATCCCAGGGGGTGGGAAAGAGGTTGGTGAGGACCAGGATCTTCATGATGCGCACTCCATGTCGCCGAAGTAGAGTCGGCCATAGCGCGCGGCCATGGCCTCCATCGATCCGTGCGTCTCGACCCAGGCGCGTGCCGCGAGGCCGAGCGTGGAGGCGCGGTGCGTCGCGTGCAGCAGTTCCAGGATGGCAGCGGCAAGGGCGGGTGGATCGCAGGCCGGCACCAGCCGCCCGGTGTCGCCGTCGCGCACGATTTCCGCGTTGCCGCCCACGTCGGTCGCGACGATGGGCAAGCCGGCGGCGCAGGCTTCCAGCAGCGCCATGGAATACCCCTCGGTCACCGAGGAAAGCGCGAACAGGTCGAAGCCCTGCAGCAGGTCACGCACGTCGTCGCGGTCGCCCAGGAAATGCACGCAGCCGGCGACTCCTTCGTCGAAGGCGGCGGCGCGCAAGGTCTCGCGCAACTCGCCATCGCCGACCAGCACGAGCGCGGTGTCCGGCCGGGCGTGGCGAACGATACGGAACGCGCGGATCAGGCTCATCTGGTCCTTTGCCCAGTTCAGCCGGCCCACGCTGCCGATGATCCGCGTGCCGCGCGGCACGCGGATCATCCGGGTGAGGCGCTCGTGCATGATGTCCGACGCCACGTCGAAGCCATCGAGGACGATGCCGTTGGGCACCACGCACGTCTTTCCGGCCGGCGCGATGCCGCGCCGCACCGCATCGGTGCGCGCCGCTTCACAGACGGCGACGACGGCGTCGGTAGCCTTGAGCGCACGGCGGAACAACCATTCGCGCCGGCCGGGCTTTCGCTGCGCACCCATGCCGTGACGCGTGTTCACCACCTGGCGGATGCCCATGCCGGCGCTGGCGAGCACCGCCTGGTAATGCGCCACGGCGTTATGCGTGTGCAACACCTCGGTACGGTGGGCGGCCAGCCACTGGCGGGCACGCCCGAGGGCGCGCAGGTCGAAGCCGGTGCGCTTGTGGCAAGCCGCCACCGGGATGCCGAGCGCATCCAGTTCGCCCGCCAGCGAACCGCGTTCGAACAGGCACACCACCTGCACCTTGTGACCCTGGCGATGCTGTTCCTTGACCAGGTCCAGGACCATGCGCTCGAGACCGCCGCGGTTGAGGTTCTCCACGAAGTGGGTGATGTTCACGAGGCGAGCTCCGAGACGGTGACGCGCAGCTTTCCACTGCGTGTCAGCGGAATGTCCTCGACGAAATGGCAATGCAGTTCGGCGCTGTCACCTAATACCTTGCCCACTTCGCGGCGAATGTAGTCGAGCGAGGCGTCCTCGAACCCACGGCCGCGCACGATCGAGAGGTCGAGCCGGTCGAGACGCCGCTGGACGAGCTGGAAACGGGCGAGCCCTGGCACGTCCTTCAGCATGTGCGGGAAGAATTCGCCCGGCAGGATATGGCCCGCCGGCGTGCGGATCGCGTCCAGCTTGCGCCCGTCGACGGAGGCGAGCAGGGGCAGGCCGCGTCCACAGGTGCAGCCGGACGTGGCATGGGTGGCCATGTCGCCGTTGACGTAGCGGATGAATGGCATGCCGTAGTTGAACAGGTCGGTGATGGCGACTTCGCCGCTGCCCGATGATGACGGCGTGCCTTCATGATCCAGCGTCTCGACGACGAGGTGATCCGCGTTCACGTGCAGGCCCTGCCGGTGCTCGCACTCTGAGGCGATGAGCATGAATTCCCGGCAACCATAGGTGTTATATGCGGGCGCGCCGAACGCGCGCTCGATGATGTCGCGCTGGAACGGATGCAAGGCCTCGGCGGCACCGATGACGGAGGCCGGGCGAGCGACCTGGCGATGGTTCGCGAGCAGCCATTCGGCCAGCCGGACCAGCGGTCCGACATAGCCGACCACCACTTCAGGGCGGTACGCATCGATGGCGTCGGCGTAGCTGGCCATGTTCGACTCGTTCATGTGGAAGCTGTCGAGCAGCTTGCGCGCGAACACGGCGTTGTAGACCCGGTCCTTCAAGCGGTGCGCCGCACTGGGATTGCCGACGGCACCGCCCCAGAGGAACAGCGTGCGCCGGCCCATCCGCGATCCCGCCCAGCCGTAGCCGCGCCACATCACCGCAACGCGCCGGTCGTTGCTTTCGCGGGTGAAGCCGAACCGCAGCGGCTCGCCAGTGGAGCCGCCCGTGGCTTTGTAACCGAGCGACGCCTTGAGCGAAGTGGCCTTGATCTCTTCCGCGTTGTCGCGGATGTCCGCCTTGGTCAGCACGGGTAGCTTCGCGTAATCGTCCATGTCGCGGATGTCCTGCGGCACGATGCCCAGCGCGTCCCAGCGTCGCTTGTAGTAGGGCACTTCGCGATAGCACCAGTCGAGCAGCCGCTTCAGGCGCTGGAATTGCAACGAGGCCACTTCCCCGGGCGCCAGCCACTGGTCGCGCTCGTAGCGGCGCATGTAGGTGGGCGTGTCGCGACGGCGCAGGCCGCCTTCGTAGGCGGGCCAGATGACGCGGCGCAGCGCGGTCTCGTAGAGGTTCATGTGGTTCTCAGGAGCACGGCGACGAGGACGAACAGGGCGAACACGCTGCACGCGCCGGCGGGCAACCAGCGCCATCCTCCGTTGGAGAGGCGGAACAGCGGCAGGGTGGGCCAGCGCTGGCGCGCACCGACGTAGTAACCGGCGACCATGGCCGCGATGAGGTAGAGCACCACCATGTAGCTGCGGCTGAGGAAGAAGGCGGCGGCGAACAGGCCGCAAAGCGAAAGCAGCAGGGTCAGCGCCATCTGCCGTTCGGCGGCCCATTCCGCCTCGACCGTGGGATTGCCGCCGGCCGGGCCTTGATGGCGGACGATCGTGAGCATCATCCAGAAGCCGTAGCCGACGAAGGCGAGCCACAACACGAAGCCGATGAATCCGGTCTCCGCCAGCACGAGCACGAAGGAGTTGTGCGCGGTCAGGTCGTTGTATTCGGTGAAGTTGCCCGGACCGACGCCGAAGGCGGGGTGCTCCCGGAACATTTCCAGGCCCGAGTACCAGGCATCGACGCGCCCCGCGGCGGATTCCTCGCTGGCGTCGAGGGCTTCCATGCGCGAGGACACGAGCTTCATCGCCGCCAGGCCGACGACGCCGATCGCGGCGGCGACCAGGGTGCCCTTGCGGTACCAGACATAACAGCCGGCCACCACGAGCACCGCCAGCATGGCGCCGCGCGAGTTGGTGAGGTACGTGCCGTAGAGCAGCAGCAGCGCCGCCGCGAGCCATACCGCGCGCATCGCGCCGGCGCCGCGCCTGCCGAGGAACACGGCCATGGGCAGCGTCGCCGCGAACAGCAGGCCGAGGTCGTTGGGATCGTTGAAGATGCCCACGTACTGGATGCGCCCGCCTTCGCTCAGCGGGGTTCCCGTCCAGCCCATGCCGGTGCTGGCCTGCTCGACACCGTGCAGGGCAAGCACCACGGCGCAGGCGACGAACACGCCCATCGCGATGCGCACCCGCTTCTGCGTGCCGCATGCCGCGCCGAAGACGAAGAAGGCGATCACCACGGGGCCGAATCGTGCAAGCTCGTCCAGCGCGCCGCCAGCCCAGCCGTTGCTCATCTGCGAGACCATGAGGATCAGCAGGAAGGCGGGCAGGATGACGAACTGCGGCGCTTCGAAAGTCTTGGAGCGCGACGCCAGCCATGCGATGAAGGAAAGCAGGAGCACTACCGGAAGGATGGGCACGGTCTCCAGCCCGGCGATGTAGTCCTGCGGGCGGATGATGGTGAGCACGACGTAGAGGAGGATCAGGGGGAACATGGCCGCTCCCGGGGTCCGGCCGCCTGGTGGGCGGGCGTCGGGTAGCTCATCAGTTGCGGCAGGGCCAGCATCGCGGCGAACCAGCCCGGCCCCATGTTGCTTTCCACCGGCAGGCGATAGAGCGAGTAACGGTTCTCGCTGGGTTCCGCATTGGTCCCGCACACGTAGCTGCACGCGAGCTGGAAGCCGGCATGGCGCGTGGCCGAGATCACGTCGTCGTTGTATGCGCGATCGCCACCGACCGGGTAGGACATGAGCACGGCGGGATGGCGTAGTTCGCGGTCAAGCGTGGCCTTCGAAGCGAGGATCTCGCGCTCCATCTCGTCGCGGGGAAGGCGGGCCAGCATGCGGTGATGCACGCCGTGCGAGCCGAACTCGAGGCCGGCCGCCTCCATCTCGCGCGCCTGGTTCCATGTCATGGGGCGGCAGTCGACGGGACGCGCGTTGGCCGAGGGCATGTCCCATTCCCCTTCCAGCCGCTCGATCATGGCGCTCTGGCCTAACGCGTCCAGCCACTTCATGCGCAGCAGCACGTTGCCGGCGATACGCCGCCGGTGCGAGCGGTCCGGCGGCAGGGCGACATCGATCGACAGCTCCGGAAGGACCAGTCTCGCCGCCTTCGTGAGCAGGATCATGTGCACCAGCCAGTCGTACGCGTACGGCCGGCCCGAGTCGATGTGCCCGGTGGAAACGAAGAAGGTGGCCGGCACGCCGACCTCGTCGAGGATCGGCGCGGCGATGCGGTAGTTGTCGTCGTAACCGTCGTCGAAGGTGACCGCCACGGTATCGGGCGGCAACGCTTCGCCGGCGTCGAGCGCGGCGACGATGTCGGTCAGGCGCATCGGCCGGAAATACTTCTTTATCCTCAACATCTGCTCGCGGAATTCGGCCGGCGGCGTGCTGATGAGTTCGAGATCGAAGCCGAAGGTCTCCGGGTCCGGGAGCGGCATGACGCGGTGATAGGCGAGGATGCGCAGGTCGCGCTGCCACCACGCACGCACGCGTTGCAGCGAATGCAGCAGGCCGCTGGAGTAGCACAACTCGCCGAGCCGGCCACGGATGCCGGGCGCGCCGCGCATGGGCATGGAGGTCACCATAGGTGTAGCCTTCGATTGCGCGCGAAGGCCAGGAGCGCCTGCGCCGCGAAGAGGTTGAGGTAGAAGAACGCGACCGCGATGCGCAAGGGAAGCAGGCGGCCCAGCGGCGGTTGCAGGCGTGCGAGCCCGACGAGCAGCAAGCCGCCGACGAGCCCGCCGAACGCGATCGCATACATCGGGTGGCGCGTGAACAGCAGCCCGGTGCTGACCGTGAGGGCCAGGATGAGCCATGGCGCGAACAGGCGCAGCAGCTTATGGCTGACGAAGCGGAACCACAGCGGGTTGCGCCACGGCGCGAGCAGCCATGGCGCGAGCTGGATCAACTGGTAGTTGCCGGCGAGCGTGCGGATCTTCCGGCGCCGTTCGTCCGCGGGCAATTGCGATGGCTGGTCCCATGCCATGGCCTTCGGCTCGAAGACCACGCGCTTGCCTTGCGCCGCCACGCGCATCGGCACGAGCACGTCGTCCAGCACGGTGCCGGCCGGAAGCGGCTGGAACAGCGAACGGCGTATCGCATACAAGGCGCCGCTGACCCCGATCGTCGAGCCGGAAAGGCTTTCCGCGTGGCGGATGCCTTTTTCATAGCGCCAGTAGAAATCGACGCCCTGGGCGAAACCGCTGCGCACGTTCTCCATGTGCAACTCGCCACCGACCGCGCCCACCGTGGGATCGCCCAGGTTGGCGAGGAGTTCCTTCAGCGCCACCGGGGAAAGTTTCTGGCGTACATCCGTGAACAGCAACACTTCGCCACGCGTGAGTGCCACGGCGTCGTTGATGCAGGCGGCCTTGCCACGGCGATTGGGAAAATCGAGCACGGTCACCCGCGGATCGGTCGAACGCCGTGCCATCGCCACTGTCAGGTCGTGGCAACCGTCGCAGGCGATGACGATGTCGATCAGCTCGGCGGGGTAGTCCAGTTGCCTGAGGCTGGCGAGCTTCGCGCGGATGAAACGCTCGCCATCGTGCACGGCCATCACGATGCTGACCGTGGGAAGGATGGCGCGCCGCGCCACCGGCATGGGACGCAGGCGTGCCTGTATCCACACCAGCAGCGGATAGCCGATGAAGACGTGGACCAGCAGGGCCGCCGAACTCCAGCAGACGAACCAGGCGATGTGTGTCATGTCGGCGTTCCCCCCCGGCCGCCAGCTCAGCCGCGCCCGAGCAGGCGGCTGAGCAAGCCACGTTTCGTGGCGGGCGCCATGGCGGCGGGCGTCGCGACGGCCAGTTCCGCCGCCAGCGTACCGAGCGTGCCATTGGCGATGTCGAGCAGGTTGAGTTGCACGCCCGTGAGTTTCTGCACGCGGACGGCCATGTCCACCGCGAGCAGGGAATGGCCACCCACGTCGAAGAAGTTGTCGCTGGTGCGGATGCGCGACATACCGAGCAGTTCGGTCCATACCGAGGCGAGCAGCCGCTCGCTTTCGCTTTGCGGTTCCGTGCTCTCCATCGAGGCGCCCGGCTGGGCTTCCGCGGGAAGCGGCAAGGCCGCGATGTCGACTTCGCCCGTGGCGAGCGCGGGCAACGCGTCCAGCACCACGAGGTGCGCGGGCATGGCCAAGGCCGGAAGCGACGTGGCGAGCGCGGCACGCAGGCCGTTGGCATCGGGCGGATTGCCCGGTGCACCCACGGCGTACGCGTCGATGCGCGGGAGTCCGGCATGATCGGTACGGGCCACCGCAAGCGCTCGCACGATGCCAGGCTGGGCCAGCAACAGGGCTTCGATCGCCGCCGGCTCCACGTCCAGGCCATGGCGGCGGATACGCCGGTCGCCACGGTCGATCAACTGTAGCTGACCGTCGGCCAGCCAGCGTCCGCGATATCCGGTGCGCAGCAGGCCGCCCTCGGCCGGCTGACGTTCCGCGTGCGCGCGCTGGCCGAAGGGCATGGCGAGCGTGCGGCCGCCGACACCGACCTCACCCGTCGCGCCGATCGGACAGGGCTCGCCATCGCCGTCGAGAATCCAGATTTCCGCGTGGTTGGCCGGGCGGCCTTCGTGCAAGGCGTCGGCGATGCGTTCCACGCGCCCACAGGTGGCGACGGGGGCTGAAGCCGCGTCGCCGAACAGTGTCCACAACTCGCTCGCGGAAGCGGCGATGCGTGAGGCCATGTCCGGTGTGGGCGTCCCGCCGGTGACGACGGCGCGCAGGCGGCCATCGCCCGTCCAGCCCCTGCCGATGAGCGCATGCCATGTTTCAGGCGAGGCGATGAAGGTGTCCAGGCTGCCCAGGTCGCCGTGTGCGATATCGTGTTCGTCCGCGATGCGCCAGGTGGCCCCGTATGCGAAGGCGAAGAGGGGCGCGATGACCGAGAGCGGATCGACCGGCAGGGCATCCGCGGAGAGGCGCTGGCCCGCTTCGACGGGGAGTGTGCCGGCGAGACCTTCCACGGCTCCCGCGACGGCGCGATGCGAAAGGGCCGTGCCTCGCGCCTTGCCGTCGGGGCCAAGGATATGGAAAGCGATGGCCGCGTCGTCAGCGTCCGGACGCGCCGCGAAGTCGCCGTCGTCGGCGACGGCGGCGTCGAGTTCAGCATGGTCCGCGTCCAGCCAGAGAGCGCAGGCCCGTGGCCAGTCGAGGGTCGTTTCGAGCGCCGCGTCACCGACCAGGACGGTCATCCGCGCATCGGCGAGGATGTCGCGCAGGCGTGCCGAGGGGTCCGCCCGGTCCAGCAACAGGGCCGTGCCGCCTGTCCTGGCGATGGCCAGCAGGGCGGCGAGTCGGTCCGCGCCCGGGTCGACGCAGAGACCGACGACGCTGCCGGTCCGGGCGCCGCGTTCGCGCAACAGCGCCGCCATGCGGCCCGCGCGACGCAAAAGCGAGGCGTAACTCGTTTCGCGATGCCCTTGCGCGATGGCGATCGCGTCGGGCGAAAGCGCCGCCGCGCGCGCCACCATGGTGTAGACGTCCGTCGGCAGGCCGATGTCCGCGCCGGGCGTGTTCCAGTCGCGCATGCGCTCGCGCTCGGCCGCCGTGGCTGCCGTTAACGCGCCCACGGCGATCGCGGGGTCGGCGGCGACCTTGCGCATCATGCCGAGGTAACGCTCGCGCATCAGCCGCGCGGTATCCGCCTGCAGGAGGTCGGCGTTGTACGTGACGCCACCGACCATGCCGGCGTGCCCCTCCAGGAACCAGAGGCCGAGGTCTTCGGTGGCACCGCTCTGGAACAGAAGGATCTGTTCATGGGCGAGGCCGCCCCAGTCCACCACGCGCTGGCGTGCGTCCTGGAATGAGAACAACGCCTGATAAAGCGTGGCGCCCGCGCCGTGGCCGACCTTCAGTTCCCGCTGCAGGTACTCCAGCGGAACGTCGGGGTGACCGAAGGCCTCGATGGCGGTGCGCTTCACGTGGCGGACGAACTCGAGGAACGACAGCGCCGGATCGACGCTCACGTGCAACGGCAACAGGTTGTTGAAGTAACCCATGACCGATTCCACCTCGGTCTGGTTGCGCCCGCGTACCGGCGTGCCGACGACGAGATCGTGCTGGCCGGCGGAACTCGAAAGCATGGTGAAGTACAGGGCGAGAAGGGTCATGTTGAGCGTGGCGTCCGCCTGGCGGGCCACCTCGTGCATCGCGTCGGTATCCTCTCGCGACACGCGGATCCATTCGGTGCGGCCGAGGCCGGACATGCCCGGGCGACGCGGATGGTCGGTGGGCAGCGCGCGCACGTCGCCCATCTGCGCGAGACGCTCCCGCCAATAGCCGAGCTGGGCCTGGAACGCCGGTGATTCGAGCCACTCCGCGTGCCATTCGGCGAAGTCGCCATAGGTCACGGGGAGGGGCGCCAGGGGCGAGGCTTGCCCGGCGGCGAAGGCGCGGTACAAGGCGGACAGTTCGTTGTAGAGGATGTCGAACGACCAACCGTCCCAGATGATGTGGTGCGGCATGAAGAAAAGCGCGTGCTCGTCGTCGGCGAGGCGGAACATGCGCGCACTGAAGAGCGGCGCGGCGCCGAGGTCGAACGGCGTATCCGTCAGTTCCTGCAGGCGCTGCATCAACCGGGCCTCGCGCTCTTCTGCCGGCAGGTGGCTGAGGTCCTCGGCAGGGAAGAGCGGATACTCCAGTTGCGGCACGACGACCTGGGCGATGTCGGCGCCGATGTCACGGAACGCGGTACGCATGATCGGCTGCCGCTGGATCAGGGCCTGGAAGGCCATGTCGAAGGCGTGCTCGTCGAGCTTGCCGCGCAGGCGGTGTGCCGACGGCGCGTTATAGGTGACGCGGCCGGGATGCATCCGTTCCAGTGCCCACAGGCGGCGCTGCATCAGGGACAGCGGCGCGTGGTCCTGCGCCGCGGCGGGACGGTGACCGATCGGCGCGGTGGGCGGTGCGGCGCCGCTTGCGACCTGCGAGCCGATTTCGGCGGCGAGCCGTTCGATCGTCGGCGCGTCGAACAGCGTGCGAAAGGAAAGGGTGACACCGAATTCACGGTTCAGCCGCGCCGTCAGCTGGGCGGCCAGCAGCGAGTGACCGCCGAGGGCGAAGAAGTCGTCGCGAATGTCCAGGTCGGGCAGGCAGAGAACGCTTTCCATCGCCGCGGCGACACGACGCTCGTCATCGTTGCGCGGCGCGACGCGCTCGCCGGACGTGGCTATGGAATGGGCGATCGGCGGGGGCAGGGCCTTGCGATCGGTCTTGCCGTTGGGCAGCAGCGGGATCGCGTCGAGAACGAGGATGTGCTGCGGCACCATGTAGTCCGGCAGGCGCGCGCGCAGACGCGCCCGCAGGTCGTCTTCGACCAGGGCGTCGCCACCCTCACGTCCGACCACATAGGCGACGAGCCGCACGTCACCGGGGCGGTCCTCGCGCGCCATCACCACGGCGCGGGCGACGTCCGGCGCATCCGCCAGCACGCACTCGATCTCGCCCGGCTCGATGCGATAGCCACGCACCTTCACCTGGAAATCGAGACGGCCCATGTGCTCGAGCAAACCATTGCTGAGCCAGCGGCCGCGGTCGCCGGTCTTGTACATGCGCGAATCGGGCGCTTCCGACCAGGGATCGGTGACGAACTTCTCCGCCGTGAGTTCGGGACGATCGAGGTAGCCGAGCGTGACGCCGGCCCCACCGATGTGGATTTCGCCGGGCACGCCCAGCGGGCAGTGGTTGCCGCGCTCGTCGAGGATGTGCACCGTCGTGTTGGCGATCGGGCGGCCGATATAGATGCCGCCGCGCGGATCGGACACACGCCAATAGGTGGAGTAGACCGTGGTCTCGGTGGGGCCGTAGCCGTTCCACACTTCGCCGCAGCGGTCGAGCAGCGACTCGGCCAGGTCGACCGGCAGCGGTTCGCCGCCGGAGACCGCGCGGAACGCGGGGCGGCCTTGCCAGCCCGCTTCCACCAGCAGGCGCCAGCCCGCCGGCGTGGCTTGCATCATCGTGGCGTCGCTTTCCTCGATGAGCCGTCGCAGCTGCCCACCGTCGCGAACGTCGTCACGGCCCGCTATGACGATCTCGGCGCCGCTGGTCAGCGGCAACATCAGCTCCATGAAGGCGATGTCGAACGACAGTGTCGTGACCGCGACCAGGCGGTCGTCCGGAGCGATACCGGGCACACGCTGCATGCTGGTGAGGAAATTCGCCGCCGCACGGTGCGGCACGCGTACGCCCTTGGGGCGGCCGGTGGAACCGGAAGTGAAGATCACATAGACGACGGAGTCGGGTGTGGCGGCGCGGCGGTTGCGTTCGGGCCGTTCGAACGACGCATCGACGACCTCGCCGCTGTTCAGCGCGACGACGCGCGTGGGATCGAAATCGAAGGCTAGGGGCGTATCGTCGTCCACCACCAGCGCGGCGAGCGAGGCATCCTCGGCCATGAAGGCGAGCCGGTCGGCGGGGAAGGCCGGGTCCAACGGAACATAACCTGCTCCGGATTTCAGGACGCCCAGCACGGACGCGACCATGTCCAGCCCGCGTGCCAGTGACAGGCCGACCAGGTCGCCGTGGCCGATGCCGCGCGCGCGCAACGCGTTGCCGATGCGATTCGCGCGGGATTCCAATGCGGCATAGCTGAGCGAGCGGTCGGCATGACGGACGGCGGCGCGCTCGGGCGCGCGATCCACCTGTTGTTCGAAGAATTCGTGGGCCAGGCGAAGTTCCGGGAAGGGTGTGGGCGCGGGCTGCAGCGCGGCCAGTTCACGGTAAACGGCATCGGAGACGACCGGCACGGCGACGGCGGCTTCCGCGGGATCGATCGCGGCGTGACGCAGCAGAGTCGCGTACGCGTCGAGCCAGCCTTGCACGGTGGCTCCGTCGAACAGGTCGGCGTTGTACTGGCATTCGAGGCGCAAGCCGCCCTCCACCTGTACTGCGTTGACGAACAGCTCGAAATTCTCGAACTCGCGCGGCACCGCTTCCACGTCGAAGCGCAGGCCAGGGAAACGCACCGTGCTTTCATCGAGTTGCGCATCGAGGTTGAACAGCACGGATACCAGCGGCAGGCGCGAGGGATCACGCGCCAGCGAGAGCCGGGCGAGAAGGCTGCCCAGGGTGTACCGCTGGTGGTCGAAGGCGTCGAGCAGATCGTTGCGCACGGCACCCAGCAGGGTCGCGAAGCTCGTGTCTTCGTCGATCCGCGCACGCAGGGGCAGCACGTTCACGCAGTGGCCGACCAGCGTCTGCTGGCCTTCGGCCGCCTGCCCGGCGGTGGGAATGCCGATCACCACATCGTCCTGCCCCGCCAGGCGGCGGAGCAGGACGGCGAACGCGGTGAGCAGGGTCGCGTAGAAACTGGCACCGTGGGCTGCGCCCAGGCGCTTGATCGCCGCGACCTCCGTCGGGTCCAGCATGCGGTCTTCGCGCCGTGAGGCGAACGTACGACGGCGGGGGCGGGGGCGGTCCGTGGGGAGGTCCAGTACGGGCAGCCGGCCTGAAAACCGGTCGAGCCAGTACTTTTCGTCCTCACGGGCCGTCTCGCTGCCGGTGTGCGCAGCCTCGGCCAACGCGAAGTTCGAGAACGCGCCCGCGGGCGCCGGGCCGGAGCCCTGGCCGGTGCGTTGCGCGTAAAGGGCGGCGAGATCGCTCACGATCACGCCGAAGGACCATCCGTCGCAAACGATATGATGCGCGGCGATGGTCAGCAGATGGCGGCCGGCGCCGAGGCGGAACAACTCCGCGCGGACCAGTGGGCCGTTCTCGAGATCGAACGGTGTGGTGACGATGCGCGAGAACGCAGCCATGATCCGCGCGTCGCTCTCGAACGGCGCCAGCAACGACAGGTCGTGGAAGGCGATGGGCAGGGTGACGTGACCGGCCACGAAGAGCCCTTCGCCATCGCCGCTGAACGTCGCGCGCAGGGCCTCGTGGCGGTCGACGACCGCCTGCAATGCCCATTCGAGAGCCGGCACGTCGAGCAAGCCCTTGAGGTCGAGCGAAACCGCTTCGTTATAAGCCAGCGAGGCTTCCGGCTCCAGCCGGGATGCCAGCCACACCTCGTGCTGCGGTGCCGTCGTCGGGACGAGCCGCGTGAGCGGCGCGCCTGCGAACGGGTCGTAGTCGACCGCCGTGGCGGCGGCCAGCTCATTGTGCGTCATGCGGTAACCCTCAGGTACTTGCCCGGCGCATCCGGGTTGGGAACGAACCACGCGGGACGCCCTTCGGGGTCCTTGCCCAGGCGCGCGCCAGGCACGGGCGGGTGCTCGGCATCGAAGGTGGCCGTCTCGCGGCGGCGCGGCAGGAATTCCGCTTCCTGCATTTCGAGGATGGATTCACGGAAGGCGTTCGCGATGGCGGCGAAATCCGCCTCGCTGTGCGCCGTGGTGAAGAAGCAGGGGAAGTTGTCGAGGATGTGGATGCCACGGCTGCGCATCATCGCGAAGAGCAGGTCCTGCAGCGGGTGCTCCTCGGTGAAGATGGTCTTCCACACCGACGAGAAGTGGACGACGTGCACTGGCGCCCCCACGCTCGCGCAGAACGCGTTCAGTTCCTCGGCCATCGCCGTGACCTTCGCGTTGAGCGTGGCCTGCAGGGCGGGACCGTGCTCCTTCAGGTGTGTGAGCACGGCGTGCGCCGCGGCCAGCGCCAGCGGATGACGGACGAAGGTGCCCGCGAAATAGGTGACACCGACCGTCGGCGTGGAATCGTCGCCGAACCGCCAGTGACCGCCGTCCAGCGCGTCCATGAAGCGGCGCTTGCCGGCGATGACGCCGATGGGGAAGCCGCCACCGACGACCTTGCCGTACGACGCCATGTCGGCGTCGATGCCGAGCATCGCTTGGGCGCCGCGCGGGTGCGAGCGGAAACCGGTGACGACCTCGTCGAAGATGAGCAGGGAGCCGGATTCCTCGGTGATCGCGCGCAGTTCCTGGAGGAATTCCACCGGCTGGAAATCGGGGCGGCGGCTCTGCACCGGCTCGACCAGCACGGCGGCGATGGACGACGCCCGCTCGCGAATGATCGCCAGCGATTCCGGTGTGCCGTAGTCCAGCACGAGCACGTTTTCGGAGGTGTTGCGCAGGATGCCCGGCGCGGCCGGAACGGACTTGAGCTTCCTGGTGCCGCGGACGATCACCTCGTCGAAGATGCCGTGGTACGAACCGGTGAAGATCACCAGGGTGTCGCGGCCGGTGACGGTGCGCGCCACGCGCACGCAGCCCATCACCGCTTCGGAACCGGTATTGCACAGGGCGGCGCGGTCGAAACCGGTGAGGTCGCACACCTGCTTGGCGACCACGCCGGCGAGCGGATGCTGCGGGCCGATCTCGTAGCCTGCCTCCAGCTGCGTGCGTACCGTGTCGAGCACGAAGTCGGGCTGCCAGCCGAACAGGTTCATGCCGAAGCCGTTCAGGGCGTCGACGTACATGTTGCCGTCGAGATCCCAGACCTTGGAGCCCTTGGAACGCTCGATCACGATCTGGTAGACGATTTCCTTCAACAGCGGGCGGAAGCCGTTGACGACGCGCGGGTCCGCGAGATGCGGGCGGTGTTCCTCGGTGTACGCCTTCGATGCCTTGCTGCGTTCGATGTAGCGGCGCATGAAGGCGTCCAGGCGTGCACGCTGCCGCGCGGAGAGACTGGTGTTGGCGGAGTGGATCCGGGCGATCGCGCCGAACGCCTTCTTGACGTCGTAGGTGGTGTGGGCGAGCGCCGCTTCCTCGTCGTTCGCGGCAGCAGGGGAATTCCCCTGTCCAGAGGCAGCACCCTGTCCGGAAACAGCACCCTGCTTGGTGGGAGCCGACCCTGTCGGCGATGGAGCCGCCGTATCGCCGACAGGGTCGGCTCCCACCAGAGCAGATCCCACCAGAGCGGCTCCGTATGATCCGGCTCCCGCGGGAGCGGTGGCTCCCGCCAGCAACGCCAGCTGTTCCCGCATGATCTGCATCTGCTGCGCGATCACGTCCTGGACCAACCCGCCGCCGGTGGCCATCGCCACTGGCGCCACCGCCGCGGCCGGTACGGCGACAGCCGCGGCCACGGGCGCCACCGGCTGGGCTTCAGCCGGCAACAGGCGATCGATATGCGCCGCGAGCCGTTCGAACGACGAGCAGCCGTCCATCAGTTCGCGGAAGGTGATCTTCAATGCGTAGGTCTTCTGCAACTGCAACGCCACCTGGGTCAGCGACAGCGAGTCCAGTCCCAGCTCCACGAAGGTCGCCGCGGGATCGACGCCATCCAGTTCGGTGCCGGAGACATCCTCGAACAAGGCGGCGAGTTCGCCGACCAGGCGTTGCGGACGAGCGGTGTTGGCGGGGGCGGAAGGCATCGGCATGGGGGGAAGCTCCGGGACGGCGGCAATGGCGGTGACGGACGGCGCGACAGGCGCCGCCGCGGCGATGGGGGTGACGGACGCAGGGAGGCGCGCGTCGATCCAGTGCCGCTTGCGTTCGAAGGGGTAGGTGGGCAGGCGCACGCGGCGCCGGTTGTCGCGATGGTCCAAGGCGCCGGTGTCGATGGCGGCGCCTGCCGACCAGAGGGCACCCGCGGCCGCGAGCCATGCCACCCGTTCGTCGGCCGGGCCATCGCCCAGTGACGCGACGATGGTGCGGCCGCGGCTTTGCGTGTGCTGACGGGCGAGCAGCGCGAGGCTGGGTCGCGGGCCGACTTCAAGGAACGCGTGCGTACCTTCCTCCAGCACGTGCGACAGCGCCGGCGAGAATCGCACGGTGTGGCGCATGTGCCGCGTCCAGTAATCGGGCGAGGTGGCGTCGGCGTCGGTGAGCGGCGAGCCGGTGAGGGTCGAGACGATGCGCAGGCGCGGCGGCGCCAGCGGCACGGCGGCCACCTCGGCACGGAACGCGTCGAGCACCGGATCCATCATCGCCGAATGGAAGGCATGCGAGGTGTGCAGCAGGCGGCAGGCGACGCCTTCGGCGTCGAGCGCGACGCGGAAGGCCTCCACGGCGTCCGTGGCGCCGGAGACGACGCTCGCGTTGGGCGCGTTTTCGGCGGCTAACGAGAGAGCCTCCGGGAGCCGGGCACGAAGCTCGGCGGCGCCCAGGCGAACGGAAAGCATGGAGCCCGCGGGCAGCGACTGCATCATGCGGCCGCGGCGCGCGACGAGGCGTGCCGCGTCGGCTAACGGCATGACGCCAGCCAGCGCGGCGGCGGCGAACTCGCCCACACTGTGGCCGATCATCGCCACGGGTTCCACGCCGAGACTCATCCACAGGCGGGCTAGCGCGTATTCCAGCGCGAACGTCGCGGGCTGGGTCAACGCGGTAGCCTTCAGCGCATCCGCATCGCCGGCGAACATGCGGTCGCGCAGGTCGAATCCGAGTTCATCGCGCAACGCGCAGGCGACTTCGTCCAGCGCGGCGCGGAACACCGGCTCGGTGGCGTGAAGTTCGCGTCCCATGCCGGCGTATTGCGAGCCCTGACCGGGGAACAGGAACACGACGCCGGGCGACGGGCTCGCACAGGCACGGCACATCGCCGCGGCGGCGACGTCGCGCAGCTTCGCCACCGCATCGTTGGTGGAGACGGCCACGACATGGGTGCGTTGCACGAAGGCCTTGCGGCCGGCGGCCAGCGTCCATGCCGCATCGGCGAGGTTGCCGTCCGGATGGGCCGCCAGGTGGTCGGCGAGACGGGCGGCGGCATGGCCGAGCGCGGTGGGCGTGCGCGCGGACAGCAGCAGCAATTGCGCGCCGCTGGCCGCGTCGGACGGTACGCGCTCGGGCGCTTCCTCGATGATGAGGTGGGCGTTCGTGCCACCCACGCCGAACGAACTCACGCCCGCCCGCAGGGGGCCACCGGCGGTGTGCCACGGGCGCAGCGTGTCGTTCACCACGAACGGGGAGTCCGCGAGGTTGAGACGAGGATTGGCCACCTTGTAGTGCAGGGAGGGCGGCAGGCGGCGCTCGTGCAGGGCGAGCGAGGTCTTGATGACGCTCGCCGCGCCGGCCGCCATGACCAGGTGGCCGACGTTGCTCTTCAGCGAGCCCAGTGCGCAGAAGCCCTTGTCCGTGGTGCCTTGGCGGAACGCCTGCGTCAGGCCCTCGAGCTCGATCGGATCGCCCAGCGGAGTGGCCGTGCCATGCGCTTCGACATAGGAGATGTCGCGCGGCGAGACGCCAGCGTCGTCGAGGGCCATCGTGATCACGGCGGCCTGCCCGGAGGCGTTCGGCGCGGTGAAGCTGGCCTTCACCCCGCCGTCGTTGTTCACCGCCGCGCCGCGGATCACGGCGTAGATGGGATCGCCGTCGCGCAACGCATCGGACAGGCGCTTCAGCAGGACGACCGCCGCGCCGTCACTGAACACCGTGCCCTGGGCATCGGCGTCGAACGCGCGCGTATGCCCATCCGGTGAAAGCATCGAGCCTTCCTGGGCGACGTAACCACTGTTCGGCGGGCAGGCGATCGACGAGCCGCCGGCGAGGGCCATGCCACAGCGGCCCGCGCGGAGGGCGTCGAACGCCTGCGCGATGGCGACCAGCGACGTGGAACACGCGGTGTTCAGGCTGATCGCCGGCCCGGTGAGGTTGAGCTTGTGCGCCACGCGCGTGGCGAGGTAATCCTTCTCGTTGCCGAGCATCACCTGGAAGGCGCCGAGCTTGTCGATCAGGTCGGGCCGGCCACTGATATGGCGCTGATAATACGTCGCGTTGTGCATGCCGCCGAAGACGCCCACCGGTACCTGCTGCGCGTCCGGCACGTAGCCCCCGCGTTCGAGGCATTCCCAACAGAGTTCCAGGAACAGGCGCTGCTGCGGGTCGGTCAACTCGGCCTCGCGCGGGGACATGCCGAAGAAACTCGCGTCGAACTGCTCGACGTCGTCGATCACGCCGCGCGCGGCGACGTAAGCCGGATCGTCGCGATCGGCCGCGCTCACGGCCGGGTCGAGTTCCCCCGGTGCGAAGAAGCGGATCGTTTCGCGGCCGGCACAGAGGTTGTCCCAGAAGGTTTCGACATCCGGAGCGCCCGGGAAGCGACCGGCCATGGCGATGATCGCCACCGGCTCGCCCGCCGCCGGCGCACCACCCGCAAGACGTCCTGCCAACGCTTGCCGGGTGGCGCGCCCTTCGATGGTGGCCGCGATCGCGGCTGGTGTCGGTTCGGCGAAGAAGCCGACCAGGGTAGGGGTCGGCGACAGTTCGTCGTGCACGCGGGTCATGGCACGCGTGGCAAGAAGAGAGCTGCCGCCGAGGTCGAAGAAGTTGTCGTCGCGGCCGACCGCGTCCAGGCCGAGAATCTGGGCGAAGATGGCGCAGAGCCGGGTCTCGATATCGCCACGCGGCGCGACGAAAGGCGCGGCCAGTTCGGGGCGATCGCCGCCGGGCGCGGGCAGGGCGTGGCGGTCCAGCTTGCCGTTGTCGTTGACCGGCAGCGCGTCGAGGCGCACCCAGGCCACCGGCAGCATGTAATCGGGAAGGGTGCGAGCCAGTGCGTCGCGCAGCTCGCGCGCATGTATCGACTCGCCGGTGCCCACGTAATACGCGACCAGCCGCTTCTCGCCCGGCGTGTCTTCACGTGCGACCACCGCCGCGGCGGCGACGCCGGGCAACGCGCGCAGGGCGATGTCGATCTCGCCGGTCTCGATGCGATATCCGCGGATCTTCACCTGGCCGTCGACACGCCCCACGAAGGCGAGGTTGCCGTCGGGAAGCCAATGCACGAGGTCGCCGGTCCGGTACAGCGTGCCGCCGGCGACGAAACGCTCCGCGGTGAGTTCCGCCCGGTTGAGGTATCCGCGGGCCACGCCGGTGCCGCCGATGAAGAGTTCGCCGGTTTCACCGTGCGCCACTTCGTTGCCTGCGCTGTCGAGCACGTGCAGCGAGGTTTCACCGATGGGCGTGCCGATCGGGATCGCGCGCAAGTCGTCGGGCAGCTCGCGCGGGATGGGATAGGTGGTGGCGAACGTGGTGCATTCGGTCGGGCCGTAGCCGTTGACCAGCGTGGTGGCCGGAAGCGCGGCATAGGCCTTGCGCACATGGGGCACCGACAGTGCTTCGCCACCGGTCAGCACGACGCGCAGGCCCGCGAGGCTGGCGGCGTCGTCATCCACGATGGCGTTGAACAGGGCGGCGGTCAGCCAGGCAATCTCCGCACCGTGCCGTTCCACGGTACGTGCGATGCCGCAACCGGTCGGTACACGCTCGGCATGCACCACGCAGGTACCGCCGTTCAGTAGCGGAGCGAAGATCTCGAAGGTGGAGGCATCGAAACCCAGCGGCGCGGCATGCAGCACCTTGGGCGCGTCGAAATCGATGTAGCTGGAGCGCAGGACGAGGCGGAGGATCGAGGTATGCCGGATCTCGACCCCCTTGGGCGTACCCGTGGAACCGGAGGTGTACATGGCATAGGCCAGGTCCTCACCCGATCCCACATGCGGGATCCGCTTCAGCGGCGAGGGGTGCCCGCCTGGGTCTCGCCCGCTGCGCGGGATCGCCGACAAGGTCGGCTCCCACAGGGGTGAGGGCCAGCTGGAGGTTTGGGTGTCGAGGGACGCGACCGTGAACAGGGGAACGTCGTCGGAAACGAAATCCAGTGTTTCGTCCGCGACGATGGCCGCGACGTCCGCGTCACGCAGAGCGAAAGCCACGCGTTCGGCAGGCCAGCGCGTGTCGATGGGCAGATATGCCGCGCCGGCCTTCAATACGCCGAACGCGGCGACGATCGCGTCGGCGGAACGCTCCATGAGCAATGCCACGTAGCTGCCGGGCTCCACGCCCGCCGCCACCAGACCGGACGCCACGCGATCGCTGCGCGAGTCAAGTTCGGCGTAAGTGAGGCTCGACGCGTCCGATGCCACGGCAGTCCGTTCCGGAAAGGCCTTCGCCACCGCGGCGAAGCGACCGTGGACGGTGCCGGTGTCGTCCCCGGCGATGGAAAGTGCTCGATTCATCGTGTGGCCTCGTACCCGTTGGGGGAGCGCGAAGGCATAGGCCGAACGGACGAGGCGGCCAAGACCCCGCCGGGCGATGCGCGATGCGCTTCGCCGCGGCTTGCCCGGTTGCCCCTGCCATCCCTTGTCGACCCCGCCGTGCCTTCGGCTTTCATGCGATCCCCCGTCACGCGTAGCGAGCCGGGTGGCCCTTCCGCGTCTGTGGAATCTTTATATCTCCCGGGTCCGCGGGGGCATATACAACTGGCGCGCTAGCCGCCTTGTGCAAATGGCCGAGGGAACAAGAGAAGGGCCGCTTGGGAAGTCGGCTCCCACCGGGAATGAAGAACCAAAAAAAAGGCGTCCTCAAGTGAGGACGCCATCGTGCCCATGGGCCAAAGCTAGCGTTTCGACCGGAACTTGAACGAATCCAGCCGGATCACCTCGAGCGAACGTATCTCCGCATGCCGTATCCGTCCCAATCCCCCATCGTCATGCACGATCAGGGTTTGCCGCTGCACGTCGCCCGGGTCGATCCGGTGAATCGAGCCGAGCACGTTGAGGTCGGCGTCCTTGAATGAAATGGTCACCTCGCGACTCGCCGACGTGACGGCGAAACGCACCCTGTCCCAGCTCTGGTCGAAGTTGATGAATACGGTGTTCTTGTTTTCGATGCCGGGCGGATAGCCGATGTAGAGGTCGTTGCCCGCGAATTCACCGCCAGCCGCAAAGGGGTAGACCTCCACGCCGAGACGTTCGGCGGGAGCGTGTGCCGTGTCGGGATCGAACTGGACGTTCATCGTCCCGCGGGCCTCGGGGAAATAGAGAAAACCGCCGGGATTGACGTAGCGAACGCGATCCTGATCGAAGTTGTACTCCTCGTCCCATTCGCTCGGAGGAGCCGTTTCGATGATCAACGCCAGGCTGTCCGAAGGCGTGGATGTGCCGTTGCGGAGCACCGTGTACTGGCACGCGACGGTTTGCCCCTGGTTGGCCTGGATAAGCGCCGCGCTGATGGGAAAATCGAGTGCCACGCCACCGGTCGCGGGCTTCGTGCCGAGGGTGCTGATACCGAAATAGGCGGTGACGCTGTCGCCCGTCTGCAGGCCCGCGCTGGCAGGTACGCGGAGGGTCGCCCCCAGGGCGTCGCCTGGCAACGACCCGCCAACGGCCTCGGGCACTTCGGGTGCGGGGAAGCTGTTCGGGTCGGTCACCGCGACCGACGCGGGGAGAGACCACAACGACCAGTTGTTGACGACATCGTAGATCTGGTACGTGATCTTCAACGCATCACCGACTCCGCCGGCGTCGATGATGTTCCGGCCGACGGGCACGAAGATGCTCGCCGTACCGGTCGCCTCGGCCTGGGTCAGCGGACCGTACCGGACATCATTTCCGGCGGTGTTCCAGCGCACGGTGATCGCATCGCCCGCGGCGCGATTCTCGTAGAACTTGATCTCGACGGTCGCGCTGGGCGTGACGGGGGCGATCGTGGATGGCATGACGATCGCCAGGGGTAGGTTTTCGTTCACGTCGGGAGGCGTCGGCGTGAGATCCACCCCTCCTGGTACCGTGAGTTTGACCAGGATGGAGACGGGCAGTGAGTCGATCGAATGGCCGAGGATGTTATTGACCCTCGCCACGACATCGACGGTATACGTACCGGGGGCGGTGGCATCCGCGATGCGCTTGATGATCCGGGTCGGCACGGGGACCTTGACGATGGTATTGGCGTCGGCCTGGCTCGCGGAATACGTGGCCACGATTTCCGCCGTGGCGCTCCATAAGATCTCCAGGGTGTCGCCGTCGCTGAAATCGGTCCACGGGCCGACTTCGACGATCACATTGAGTTCGGTGGTTCCAACGACATCGTCGTAGCTCAGCGCTCCATCGAAGGCGAGCGGGATACGCGGCGTGGGAAGGGCGGCGCGGGTATTCGTAACGTCCATGTGCTTGCGTCCTTGTCCTGGTGGATTCGCGGGTCGACGATCATGCCGAAGGCGGGCGGGTCGCTACATAAATCCAGGCCTGTTCGGCATCTGCCTTGCCGACCGTGTTGGTCACCGCGTAGTCGAACGTGGCCCGCCCGTATTCGATGGCGAGCAGGTTCGTGGTGGGAATGAGGAAATCGATGAACACCGCATCGACAGGCGGGCTCACGGTTTCGTCGCGTTTGGGAACCAGGTCGGCAGCCTGGACCACGTAGTCGAGGGTGTAGGCGGCGCCGGGGAGAGGATCGCCCCACGGTGGCGTGATGCTGTCGAAACCATGAAACGCGATGGAGACGGCGTCGTTCGCCGCCATGTTGACATAGCGATAGACGCGTAGCGGTGTGCCGCCGCCGCTGTTTGCCTTGTCGTAATCGATCTGGTCCGGAATGCCAGGCGCCGCGGGCCCTTCGACCCACTTCGCCGGGGCAAGGGGTTTTCCTCCACCCGGCAGGTCCGCGGTGTCCTTCACGTCGACGACTTGAACGGGGGACGTCCCCGTGTTGACGAACGGCGTCGTCGCCAGCGCGCGTGACGCCGTGTAGTGCACGTCCCATTGCCCGGGGCTGTGCGCCACCAGCACCGCCTTGGGAACGTTGCGGATGACGTCCTGGCCAGCCGCGGTCACCACGAACTCGCTATCGACGGCTTGACCGTTCCAGTACAGCTGCACCCGGTCGCCCGGCCGGAAGGCCGGCACCGGTGGCGTGCCCGCGGTCATGCCGGGAATCGCCGCGGCGGCGTCTTGACCGAGGGCATCGGCGGGAATGACGTTCGGCGGAGCGCCTCCGGCGGCCTGGACCACGGGAGGATGCAGGTTCTCGTGCTCCGGGGTTTCCGGTGCCGGGTCTTCGCCGCCCGGCCCGAACAGGTTGACGAGCACGCTCGACGGCTGCGCAGGTTCGCCGATCGACATCCCGCCACGCTCGACGCGGTAACTGACGAAGGCCGGGACATTCAGGTCGGCATCGCCGGACACCGCGAACCAGTCGCCGTAGACCTGGCCGTAGCCAGCCGTGAGCGTCTTGAGCGGGTCCGTGCCGACCTCCGTCGCGTCCACGGCGACAGGCGGTGCCTCATGCGCGTTCCAGCGCAGCACGATGAGGTCACCTTGTTCGATCGAGGCATGACCAGGAATCGTCACGGTGACGCCACCATTCACACGGGCGTCGCCATCGGTCACCAGACCGTCGTCGAAACCGGGCACGAGCGGTGGAAGGAGATCGTCGATCTCATCGGACAAGTGGATACGAAGGCCGACAATCGCGGAGAGCTGGGATACGTTGCCGGCGCGGTCGCCGATGCGACACGCGAACGCATGGTCGCCGCCGTCGAACGCTTCCAGTTTGTCACGAGGAAAACGCAGCTCCACATCGGTGCCGACCTGGGCGGCGGTGATCTCCACGAGCGGCGTCGACACCGTGCCGTCGATGAAGCCGACGATCCAGTCACCGATGGCGGCCGTATCGTATCCCTTGACGAAACAGGGCAGGTAGCTGCCACCCGCACCATCGTCGACGAGGTCGTCGGCCGTGACGCCATCGGCCCCGACACCGGCGGCGAACACGAGCGGGCCCAGCGAGTCGCGTCCGGGCCTGACGATATCGGTGACGAACTGCTGGTCGCGCGGGCCATCCTCGAAAAATCCCGCTCCGGAGGCGTAGGTCACGCGATAATTGATGCCCGTCATTTTCCGGTCGATCACGCTGTCCAACGGTCGATTCGCCGCGTGCAGCGTGATGTCGATGATGTCGCCGGGCTTGTAGGGTTTCAGTTGAATGATGTCGCCGACGGGTGTGCCATCGACGAGAAGTTGGAGCAGGTCGGAATCCCCATCCTCCGGTGGATCCGGCAGGGGATAGTCCAGTGCGAGGGTCAGGTCATCGTTCCTGACACTTTCGTTGAGCAGATGATCCGGCGCCAGGCCGGCGGGAAGGCGTGCCAGCGCATCCGCTGGGAAAACCAGGCGCGGCGGAAGAATACGTGGACGCGATGGTGTGCTCACTTGGCGATTACTCCGAAGGACGCCGCCGTGTGACGGCGGCGCCCGGTCCATGCCGATCGATCATTCCCTTTCGAGCACGCTTCGCCCTACGGCTCTTCGCCGCGGCAATCGACCCTGACGTAGAGCACGTCCGAACCGACTTCGACGGCCGCGCCTGCTCCAACGACCTTGTAGCTGATGTGCGCGTGCATGGTCAGCGGGGCCTGGCCGAAGTACATCAGTTCGTCGTAGTTGAAGGTGACCGTGCTGGGCGTCCCGACATCCACCGCTCCCACCGTGTGCGTCTGGGACGCCGTCCGGGCGGGAACGATGGGGAGTTCGCCGTCCGTATGGCTGAACCTGGGGAACATCTCCAGGCTTACCGTGATGAAATCGCCCTCTTTCTTGTTGGAGTACAAGGGCATCTCGATATCCACGCCCGCACGCGCTTCGACGGGACCGACGGTCGTCTTGCCACCGGCATTGGACCATGTGGCGGCCGCGAGGGTGGCTCCGCCTCCGGGCAATTCGCCGGAACTGGATACGGTGACCGGTTGCGCAGGAGACAGCGACAGGTTCGTGCCGCTGCCATCGCCTCCTGCGAGAGCCCTGGTGATGGTATAGGCCGCCGGAATCGTTCCCGTGCCCGCGGCGGCGATGCTCGCTGCCAGCAGAACGATGGAGATATCGGTCGCGACGTCGACGTCGGCCTGCGTCACCGTGTAGGTGAAAGGCGCGGCGGTGCCGTACTGCACCGTGATGATGTCGCCGGCGATGAAGGCGGCGACGGCCGGGCCTGGCGTCGCGGTGGTGAGGAAGGGAACGACGACGGTGCCGTCCTTGTCGAAGTCCTCGATCGGGATCACGTTGTCGGTCGCGCCACTGGACGATTTCACCGTGGGCGCGACGAGCGATTCATGCACGGGTGTCTCGGGGTCGGGGTCGGTGCCGCCGGCGAGGTAGAGATTCACGTCGACGGGCACCTTGGGTGAATCGCCCGCGTGGATACCGTTGAGAAAAACTTCGTACCAGACCTCCACCGGCACGGCCTGGTCGCCTCCGGCGGATGTGGCGAACCATTCGGCGTAGACGGTGCCATACGGAATGATCCGTGATGCGACGGGATCTTGTGCGCCGGCCGGAATGGCGAAGGGATCGCTTTCCGCCGAGCCCCAGTGAATGATCGCGGTATACGTCTGGTTGAGCTTGGGATTCGCGGGGATCCCGACGGTCACGCCTCCGTCCGAACGGGCCGTGGCGTCGTCGACCAGCGGTGCCGCGCTTTGCTCGACGATGGGTGCCACGAGGTCGTTGATGAATCCCCTGATCAGGCTGGTCATCGTCACGGGCGCGGCAAGGGGCGATTTGTTGCCCGCCCGGTCTTCGATCCGATAGACGAACTCGTGCGGGCCATCGGCCAGCGTATCGATCATGGTCTTTGGATACGTCACGAGGATGGGATCGCCCGGAGCGGGAATATGGTCCACCACGGCACTCGCCGCATTCTCGACATTGTCGATGATGAGGATGATGCGGTCGTCGATAGCCAGTCCGGAGTAGCCGAATACGTGCGCGGGAAGATCGCCATTGGCATCCAGCCGCTCCGGGGTGAGGCCCTCGCTGGGGTCGAAGCCGAACTCGATGTCGGAAAGATCCGGGAAGCCGGGTGGATTGTAATCGACGATGAAGGACTGGTTCGGGCCGTACTCATCGTTACCCCCGCCGGAGACAAATATCATGTGGTAACCGAGGGTATGCCTGCCGGCGACGGCGTGCGCGGCGGCAGGGAGCGTGAGCGTCACGTCGTTCGTGCTGCCGTCGAATGTCACGGTCATGGCGGGAAGGTCCACGCCGTCGATCATGAGTTGCACGGTGTCGTCCTGTTCCGGCTCCGAATCCGCCGGGTACGTCAGCGTGAGGACCAGGTCCCGGCCCTCGGTGCTCGTGGGTGCGTCGCCTCCCAGCAGCAGGTTGTCCGGCGCTCCCGTGGCGGGCAGCGGGGCGAGATCGGTGGCGACGAAGGTAAGCAGTTCGGTGGAGGCAGGGGCCACCGTCCTGCCGAGGGTGCGTGTCCCTCCTTTATGCGCGGATTTGGCAGGTGCGGCGCCGAACGTGCCGGTCGCCGGACGTTGAGTTCCATTCATGACGTGCTCCTTGAATACAAGTCCCGTTTGCGGTGGCGCCTCATGGCGAGTCGCCACCATCCATGGCCGATACGCACACAGGGCGCTATCTGCCGTACGAAACTACGGCAGCGGGGCGACGGGATAAATAGCGCTTCAGTTGTAGGGGTCCGGGGAGCGCGTTTGTCGTCGCCGCGTTCATCCGTCCTTCACGTAACGAGGACTATTCGCCATTTTCCCCTCCTCGCAAATTCTTGCTGAGGCCGGGCGGGGAAGATGTGCAGGGGGATGATCATTTTAGGAGTTCGCCTCATGGCGGACTCCGCGAAGCGCTGCTCAAATGGGTCATCGGCCAGGTTCGCCCACGTTGTCGCTTTCGCCGCGACGATGCTGGCGCGTGCATGCCCTGGCGACTCGTCCACGTCCTCCAGGGAAACTCACCATGCAAACCTCCCCGAACCACGCGCAGCGCGCACGGCTCTCTTTCGCCATCGGCGCGGCATTGCTGAGCCCGGCTTTTCCGTCGGTAGCCGGCACGCTCGTCGGTATGCCGCATACCGTACTCGCCGGCGATCCCAAAGAATCCTGGCTTCTTTCGCAACATGCCAGTCTCACTCTGAATCCCGGCGCGACCGCCGATAGCATCACATCGGGCAGTTCGTCGTCGGTGAGCATCGACGCCGGCGCGGTGAGCACGACGGGCACGGGCCTGCTCCTGTCGAACGGTTCCACGGCCACCATCTCCAATGGCGCCAGTATCGTAAGCACGGGTGGCTTCGGGTTGCGGGTAAACAACATGGCCGGTGGTGTGGACGCGGGCCTGGTGACGACGGTGAATGTGACCGGCAGCAGCATCGTCGGCGCCACTACCGGTGTGCATCTGTCCGGCGGCGCCCAGTTCACGGCTACCGGTAGCAGCATAAGTGGAACCGGTCCGGCCGGCCTCGGCATGAACGTGTTCAACGCGAACGTCCTCCTCGATGGTGGAACGACCGTGAGCGGCCAGTTGCACGGGATGCGCATCGGTCGCGACGACCGTGGCGAGACCATCTTGCCCACCGCCCGCCACGTCGTCCTCGATGGCTCGCAGGTCACGGGCGTCTCGGGCAGCGGCATCCTCATCGATACGCCCACCACGCAATCCGCTCCCGTGACCGATGTCACCATCGAAGTACGGAACGGCAGCGAGATCGTCGGCGGAAACGGCATCGCCATCGACATGGCGGCGCGAACCTCGGCGGACATCCTGGTCGACGACAGCCACGTCGGCGGCGACGTCAGGGTCGCCGCCGGATCGTCGGCGCGGATCGGCCTGGCCAATGCCTCGACGCTCGACGGTGCGATGAATGGATCCATCGTGGCAAGCATCGGTAACGGATCGGCATGGAACGTCACGGGAGATTCGAACGTCTCCTCGCTCGCCCTCGACGCAGGCGCGCTCACCTTCCAGGCGACGACGGACGGTAGCCACCATACGACGACGGTGCACGGCGATCTTTCCGGAGCCGGCGGCGTCATCACGTTCAACAGCGTGATGAACGAGGGCGGCGCCCTGGCCAACCAGGCCACGGACAGGCTGCTTATCGAAGGTAACGTGACCACGACGGGCCCTACGGAACTCGTGGTGATACCGACGCGCGATGGCGCACTGACGGACGGCAACCACAATGGCGTGGTCGACGCGGGCGAAGGCATCTCACTCGTGCAGGTCGCCGGCAGTTCGCGCGCCGATGCGTTCGCGCTGCGTGGCGGTTACGTCGCGGCCGGGCCCTGGCAGTACACCTTGCATGCCTTCGGGCCGGGTGCCACCGATCCGGCCCAGAACGCCTTGGCCACCGGCGCGCTCAACTGGGACTATCGCCTGGGCAACCTCTACGTATGCGAGTCCGATTGCGATCCGGTCGACCCGGAGGTTCCGCCGGTCGATCCGCCGGTCGATCCCCCGATCGACCCGCCCGTGGATCCGGTGGATCCAGGCCGCGTGGCCGTGGTGCCACAGTTGCCGTCGTACCTGTCCGCTCCCGCCGCGTTGCTCACCTATGGCGACATGATGCGTGACGGCCTCCATCAACGGCTCGGCGACATCCGTTCCGGCTCGTCGAACGATCCGGTGGGTGGCGAGGTGTTCGCCAGGTATCTCGGCGGCCAGTTGCGCTACACGTCGAACCTGTCGTTCCAGCGATACGGCTACGACTTCGACCAGCAGGTCAACGCGCTGCAGTTGGGTGGTGGCCTGATCGCGCTGGATGGCGACAACGGCACGCTGCGTGCGGGCTGGGCCGCCGACCACGGTACGACGCGTGTCACGCCCAAGGCCGCCGACGGCGCCAGCTCCGCCAAATACCGGGCCAATGGAATGTCCGGCTGGATCACGTGGCAACAAGGGAATGGACTCTGGGTCGATGGCGTGATCGGTTCGACCCGGTTCCGCGGCGACGTGGGAACCGACCTGCGTGGCGCGGACGTCGGGCGCATACGGGCGAATGCGTGGACCATGTCGGTGGAAGTGGGGATGCCTTTCGCCCTCGGCCACGAGTGGACCCTCGAACCGCGCTTCCAGCTCAAGCACCAGTCGTTGAACTTTCGCGATTTCGTCGATGGCGATGGCCTGGCGGTGAAGCTCGGTACGGCGAGGCAGACCAGCGCGCGCCTGGGGGGACGCATCGCGAGAACGGCCAATCCCCTTTTCATGCCATATGCCAGTCTCGACCTCACGCATACGAGCAACGGTGATCCGAACGCCAAGGTGTCCAACGAAGACTGGGATATCGCTGAGCGCTTCGGCTCTGGCCGCGTGGGTAACGCTTATCGCGTGGCGGCGGGTATGACGAGCCAGTTGGGTGCGCATGTGCAGGTGTACGGCGAAGGCACGTACCAGCACTTCGTCGGCAGCTATGGCATGCGTGGCTGGGCTGGCAACGTGGGTATCCGCGTCACGTTCTGATGGGTCGACACCGCGGGGCCGCGGGCGAGGTCCTCCTCCCTCGCTTCCTGGCGCATCCATGCGCAACGTCGCTCCCTGCATCGTCCGTGGCGTCCTGCTCGTCCCGCCGCGGCCTCGTGGTGTCGGGGAGTCAAGCTATCTACTTGTACCAGCGAGGAAAATAGTCCTGTGGTTGTAGGCGCCGACGTCCATTTCCGGACAGCTTCGCGTGGCGTTTTCCGGTGGAGTGTCCGTTATCGTACGCACCCCTCGCCGTGATGGGCTTCGCGCGGTCCCCTGGGTAGACGCGCTGTCCGGATCCGGACAGCGCGCTAGCGGATGGCGATGATCCAGAGCGCCGCGCCCTGCACGGGCGCGGCGGTCCAATGCACGCGGTAGGTGCCTGCGGACGTGACCTGCCGCCAGGCGACGGCACCCTGCACGCCGCTCTCGTCGGGCAGCTCGACGAAGGCGTCGATCAGCTGGAAACCATCGCCGGGCACCGCGCTCATGCGCTTGACGCCACCATCGCCCCACCAGAACGCGAGCAGCGTGGCAGGACCGTCGACCTCGATGTCGCCGCTAGCGACCACCAGCGACGGTTCCGCGTAGGACTGCGCGATCGCCTGTACGCGGCTCGCATTGCGCACCTCGACGAAGGGCAGGGAGAGTTCACCGCGGGGCTCGCCACGCTTGACGATGGATACGCTGTGGCCGGGGCCACCTTTGCCTTCCAGCGCGATGTAACCCTTGACGTCGAAACGATCGCCATAATCCGCATAGGTCGTCGTATGGCCCAGCGGTTTCCAGCGATTGCCGTAGGTGTCGCGCGGCATCGCGTCGTTGTTCGCGTAGCCCGCGTTGAAGACGACGAACACGCTTCCCCTGGGTTGTGTGTCCACCGCTGGCGTGATGGCCGGGCTGACGCCAAGGCCTTCGCCCTGGCCGAGGAACACATGTGCTCCCAGCGAGGACGGTGGATCGCCGGCCGCCACCTGCGGCGCGATCGAAAGCAGGGCCGCGGCGGCCGCGGCGGCACGAAGACGACGCATGTCCGATCTCCAAAGGTTGTACTTGTCAGCACGAGGGCCGTGAGCGACGCTCACGCTGCGGACCGCATGCCTGACGATACGTCACGCGCGCCGCTCAAGGGGGCTTCACCGTGGCGGACGAAACCGATTTTCTCGACCTGTACGCGAAGTTGCGTCTGGACCCCGGCTGCTCGCTGGAGGACTTCAAGCAAGCTTATCGTCGGCATGTGTCCCTGTGGCACCCCGATCGCCGGCCTGGTTCCCGCGCCGACCAGCTGGCCGCGGCGCGTTTGCAAAGGCTGACGGCACAGTACGGGGCGGCGATGGAATTCCATCGGCGTCACGGGCGGCTGCCCGGCGCGCCGCGTGTGGCACGCGTCGCCGACACGGCGCATGCCGGTGCGGACACACCGCTGCCCCCGCACGAGGGCACGGCGCCCGCCGCCACGCCACCACGCGTCGCGCAACGTGTGCTCGCGACGCGCTGGTGGGTGGCGCTCGCACTCATGGGCATGGGCGCCGTGACGTGGTCGATGTGGCCTGCCGGCGAGGGACCGGACGCGGAAGCGGGGCAGGAGCCGGTGGCCGTCACGCCCGCGGCGACACCGGCCGTGTTGTCGGCGCTCAGCCTCGGCATGATGCCGGACGAGGTGATCGGCATCGAAGGGGAGCCCACGCGCCGGGCCGACGATCGTTGGGAATACGGCCCGTCCTGGATACGCTTCGAGCAGGGCGTGGTCGTCGACTGGTACAGCTCGCCGTTGCGCCGTCTTCGCACGGATTCGCCGCGTCCGAGGCCCTAGGCCTCCGCGCGCGCCGTCGCGGCACGGATTCATCGCGCGCCGCGCCCGAACAGCACGACCTCCACCGTCTCGATCAGGATCACCACGTCGAGGAACAGGTTGTGATTCTTCACGTAGAACAGGTCGTACTTCAGTTTTTCCGCGGCGTCCTCTTCCGACGCACCATACGGGTAGCTCAGTTGCGCCCAGCCGGCCAGGCCCGGCTTGATGCTGTGGCGAAGGCTGTAATAGCGGATCTTGCCTTGCAGGTCGGAGACGAACTGCGGCCGTTCGGGGCGCGGCCCGACGATACTCATGTCGCCGCGGATCACGTTCCACAACTGCGGCAGCTCGTCGAAACGCAGCTTGCGGCAGACGCGCCCGACGCGGGTCACGCGATCGTCGTTGCTGGAGGCCCATCGCGCGACACCGTCCATCTCTGCGTCCGTCCGCATGCTGCGGAACTTGTACAGCCAGAACGTGCGGCCGTGCTCGCCGACGCGCTCCTGCCGATAGAAGATGGGTTGCCCACGGCCGGATTCGATGCGGATGGCCAGCGCGACGCCCAGCATGATCGGCCAGCAGAGCAGTGCGATAAGGAGCGACGCGGCGAGGTCGAAACCGCGCTTGGCGAACAAGGCCAGCGGCGTCGCGTTGAAACCACCGGAGAACACCAGCCACGAAGGGTCCAGCATGGTCAGTTGCACGCGGCCCGCCTCGCGCTCGACGAAGGTCGTCAGGTCGGTGATCTGTACGCCCAGCTGGCGACAGGCCAGCAGGTCGTCCATGGGCAGGCTGCCGCGGCGATCGTCGACGCCCACCACGATCTCGTGGAGTTTTTCCCGCCGGGCCAGCTCCGCCAGCGAACCCGCGGGTTCGATCAGGAGGAACTCGGGAATCGCGATGCTCTCGTTGGCCCCACGCACATAGCCCAACAGGCAGAAGCCTCGACGATCCGAGCGCCGCCGCATGCGGTTGTGTATCTGGGCGGCGCGCTGCCCGGCGCCCAGCACGAGCACGCGGCGCTTGAGCGATTCCATCTCCACCAGGCGCATGAACACCGCGCGGAAGCCGGCGGTCGACAGGAAGCCGATCACCAGGGCCATGCCGAGCACGCCACGGCCGACGTAGGCCTGCGGAATCACGTAGTAGCCCACGACGAGGGCGAGGCCGCCGAGGACGAAAGCGATGGCGTGCCGGGCGAGTTGCCCGCGCCAGCTCATCCGCAACGTGGCCCGGTATTCACCGAGCGCCGCCATGCACAGGAAGATGACGGCGGCGAACATCACCGCGCGTGCCGTCAACGAATGCGTGGAAGCCGCGAGATCCTCGGGTGACGGTGCGAAGCGGATCCAGACGGCCACGTTGAGCGAGGCGGCGAGCAACAAGAGTTCGCACGTCCCAAGCAAGGTGAGCCAGCGCACGATCGGCTGTCTGAACAGGCGGATCATCGGATGTTCCCCTCGATGCACGCAGGGCTTGCGTGCCGGTACGCCAAGGCTATGGAGCGGCCGCGCCGGTGTCGATTGCACTTCCGGCCGGAACACGGCTAGGCCGAATGGCCGCCCGATGCATCCGTGTAACGCGAGGTGTATCGAAACCGTTACAGCAGGTCGCGCAACTGTTCGGCGAGGCGCAGGCTCAGTGCGACGATGGTGAAGGTCGGGAACGCCCAGCCACCGGTGGGAAACACCGAACTGCCGGCGATGTGCAGGTTGTCCATGCCATGCACCTTGCCCTGCGGGTCGACCACGCCATGTGCCGCATCGTCGGCCATGCGCGTCGTGCCCATGTGATGCGCGGTACCGCGAAGCGCGGGCGGGCCTTCGCCGAGCGTCCATGGGGCGGGATCGAAGCGTCCATCGCAGGCCGCGGCGAGGCCGTCGCCGGCGATGCGGGTCATGGTGCGCCAGGTGTGCCGGTCGAGGTCGTCGAGGCGCCAATCCACGCGTACGCGGCGCAAGCCCAATCCGTCGGTATCCGTCCCCAGCGTGACGCGGCTGTCGCGATGCGGCGCCTGCTCGAAGAAGCCGACCAGTTCGACCCGGTCGCTGCGCACGGTCGGCCGGTCCGCGACCTTTTGCGCTACCGCGCGGACCACATCGCCGATATTCAGGCCAAGGCGGATGGCATTGATGGCGAGGCCGGAGTGCATGGTGGCCACATCGCCGCCGGGCCCGTTCTGAAGGGCGGCGCACAGCCGTGCCTCGAGCAGGGTCGCTTCCGTCCGCGGCGGTGGACGCAAGGACGCGCGCAGGTCACGCAGGGCGCGAATTCCCTGCGGTACGTGGCCTTCGACGGGAAAGGGATGCACACGGGCGTTGAGAGTGCGGTGCCGTCGCTGCGCTTCCATGGAAAGGCCGATTTCCGGCGAGAGCGGTGCGCGTACCTTGCCGATGCTGCGCTCGTAGGGGCGGGTGACGCGGTCGGGTTCGTCGGCGCGGATCGTGCCGATCGTGCCCCGGGGATGGTCCATGAAATAACGGCCCACCAGATCGTGGCCGTTGCCGAGGCCGGACGATGCGACGCTGTCGGAAAGAAGCAGGATCCGCGCATTTTCGATCCCGCCCGCGGCCAGCACGTAGTGTCGCGCACGCACGCGGCCGCGACGGCCATCGATGGTGCCGATGCGTGCGCCGGTGACCACCTTGGCGTCGGCATCGGACTCCAGCTCCATCACGTTCGCGTGCAGCAGCACGGTGATGTTGGGTGCCTGCTGCAACTCGTCGCGGTAGGCTTCGCCGAACGTGATGGGGCTTCGGGCGAAGATGAAATTCACCAGTTCCCCGGCATCGAGGTCGAGTGGGCGGCGCGGGGGCGGCCCGTCGAAGGCACCGGGGCCGAAGCCATGGGCGGCATCGATACGGCAGAACTCCCGGGCGCGTTCGTACCAGGGAGCGAGGTCGGCGAACCTCAAGGGCCAGCCGCTGTCGGGTACCCAGTCGCGCGGCTCCAGATCGTCATCCGAGAATGGTATGCAGCCACCCCCCCATAGCGTGCAGCTGCCACCGAAGGCGCGCATGCGCGAGGTGCCCGCGTCGAAGGGGAGATCGCCGGTCGACTCTCCGTCATACAGCGACTGGCTGCGATCCTCGCCGGACAGGCCGCCCCCTTCGATCAGGCAGACGGTGATGGAACTTCCGGCGAAGGCGCGGGCGATGGCGATGCCGGCGGGACCGGCGCCGACGATGCACAGGTCGGCCTGGAGGTCGGCAGGCGCCGCCCCATCGAGATAATCGATGATCAAGATGCGTCTCCTGTTCTTATCGAGCGCATCCTACGCACCGTAAAATTCTCGATACCAGGCGACGAAGCGCGCCACGCCCTCGGCCACGTCGACCTTCGGCGCGTAGCCGGTGGCCTGGACGAGGGCGGAGACGTTCGCTTCGGTGTCGGGCACATCGCCCGGTTGAAGCGGCAGCATCTCCAGCCGTGCCGTGCGTCCCAGGCATTTCTCCAGCACTTCGATGTAACGCAGCAACTCCACCGGCTTCTCGTTGCCGATGTTGAAGATGCGATAGGGCGCGACACCGCTCGTGCCCGGGTCGGGACGGTCGCCTGACCAGTGCGCATCCGCGGCGGGCACCCGGTCGAGGGTGCGCAGGACGCCCTCGGCGATGTCGTCGACATAGGTGAAGCTTCGCTTGTGCCTGCCGTGGTTGAAAACGCGTACCGGCTCGCCGGCGAGGATCGCACGGGTGAACAGGAATAAGGCCATGTCGGGACGGCCCCACGGGCCATAGACGGTGAAGAAGCGCAGGCCGGTACAGGGCAGTCCGTACAGATGCGCGTAGCTGTGCGCCATCTGCTCGTTCGCCTTCTTGCTGGCCGCATACAGCGTCAACGGGTGTTCGGTCGGCTGGTGTTCCGAGAACGGCATGCGCGTGTTCGCACCGTAGACCGAGCTGGTCGAGGCGAAGACGAGATGCTCCACGCCGTGCCTGCGGCAGCCTTCCAGCACGTGCAGGAAGCCGGTCACGTTGCTCGATACGTACACGTGCGGGTTCGTCGCGGCGTACCGCACGCCGGCCTGGGCGGCGAGATTGATCACCCGTCGTGGCTTGTGCGCGGCGAACACCGCCTCGATCGCGTCGCGATCGGCGAGGTCGGCGTGCACGTGGGTGTAGCCGGGAAGTTTTTCGAAGTGCGCCAGACGGGCCTTCTTCAGGCCTACGTCATAGTAATCGGACAGGTTATCCAACCCGATCACCTCGTCGCCGCGCTCCAGCAGGCGGGTCGCGACGTGGTATCCGATGAAACCGGCGGTGCCCGTGACCAGTATTTTCATACGGGCGCCCGCATGGTCAGAGCCTTCCGTCCACGGCGTCGCGCGGCAGTACGTATTTCACGTCGTAGATCACGGACAGCGGTTTCCCGAAAGCGCGGATGCCTTCCGCGCCGAGGGCCACGAACTCACGATGGCCCACGGCGACGACCACGGCGTCATAGCTCCCATGCGCCGGCTGAACGACCGGCTCGATGCCGTATTCATGCATGGCCTCGCTGGCGCGAACCCAGGGATCGTGGACATCGGCGGCGACGCCGTAGCCGTTCAATGCCCCCAGGATGTCGACGACGCGGGTGTTGCGCAGGTCCGGGCAGTTCTCCTTGAAAGCGAGGCCCAGCACCAGCACGCGGGCGGACACGGGATTGATGCCCTTGCGCACCATCAGCCGTACCAGTTCGCCGGCGATATAGGATCCCATGCCATCGTTCGTGCGGCGACCGGCCAGGATCACGTCCGGATGGTGCCCCACCTGCTGGGCCTTGTGCGTGAGATAGTACGGATCGACGCTGATGCAATGGCCGCCGACCAGACCGGGCCGGAACGGCAGGAAATTCCACTTCGTCCCTGCGGCCTCGAGTACTTCCAGTGTGTCGATGCCAAGCTTGTTGAACAGGATGGCGAGGTCGTTGACCAGGGCGATGTTGAGATCGCGCTGGGTGTTTTCGATCACCTTGGCCGCTTCGGCCACTTTCATCGAACTGGCGCGGTGCGTTCCGGCGGTGATGATCGAGCGATAGAGCGCGTCGACGAAATCGGCGGCCGCCGGCGTCGAACCCGAGGTGACTTTGAGAATGCCGGTCACCCTGTGGGTCTTGTCACCCGGATTGATGCGTTCCGGGCTGTATCCCGCGAAGAAGTCTTCGTTGAAGACCAGCCCCGAGACGCGCTCGAGGATCGGCACGCATACCTCTTCGGTACATCCGGGGTAGACGGTGGATTCGTAGACGACGATGTCGCCGCGCTTGAGAATTTTGCCCAGGGTTTCGCTCGCGCGGACCAGGGGCGTGAGGTCCGGGCGGCGCGCGTCGTCGATCGGGGTGGGGACGGTGACGATATACACGTCGCAATCCGCCAGGTCGTCCAGCCGGGAAGAGAAACGGAGGCGGTCGGCCGCACCGAGTTCCCGGGCGTCGACTTCCAGGGTGGCGTCGTGGCCTGCGCGGAGTTCATCGATGCGCTCGCAGCGGATGTCGAAACCCAGCGTCGCATAACGCTTGCCGAACTCCACGGCGAGCGGAAGGCCCACGTAGCCGAGCCCCACGATACCGACCCGCACCGTGTCCAGCGGCCGTGGAACGGGGCTGCCGTCGGTGGCCCACGGGCGCCCGTTCACCACCGGTTCGGCCACGTCGGCAGGGCCGGTGGCGCCTCTGAGGCTTGTTGTGTCCATGCCTGAGTCCTACCCCTTCGATGACGTCGGAAACCCCCTCTGGCGGAGGCGACGAAAGCGTAGCAATGCCCGCCCGACTTGCCTGTATGGCTTACGGAGGTGGTCGAATGGCCGATATCGGCAACGCACGACATTTACAAGGCGTTCCCGCCGAGATATGGTTCGTCCGCATCGCCCACCGATGTGGGCGTACGACTACATAATGGCTTTCAGGTCCACTCATGTCCGCGCGATCCTACTTTGGCTCTGTGCGCGTGGCCTTGCTGGACGACCATGCGCTCGTCCTGAAAGGACTGATCGCGCACCTTGAGAAATCTCCTTCGATCGTCGTCGTCGGCAGCCACGCCAGCAGCCGCACCTTCCGCGCGATGCTTGCCAGCATGCCGGTCGACGTCGCCCTGATCGACTATTCGCTGGCGCTGGACGATATCGACGGTATCGCCCTGATCAAGCTCTTGCGGGCGGGGTACCCACGGATGAAGATCCTCGTGGTTTCCGCGCACGACCGGGGGCTGGTGATCCACAGCCTGCGCCAGGCCGGCGCCGATGGGTTCGTCGCCAAGAGCCAAGACCCGGACGAGGTGATCCGCGCGATCGACGCCGTGATGACGGGCAGGGAGTACCTGCCGCCGCGGGACCAGGACATGCTCGAATCATCCGACATGGTGGCCCTTTCCCCACGCGAGTGGGAAGTGATCCGGCAATTGCTCGAGGGCCTCACCGTGGGCCAGATCGCCGCGCGCTCGGGGCGCAGCCTGAAGACCATCAGCACCCAGAAGTCGGCCGCGTTCCGTAAGTTGCAGGTCACCTCCGACAACGAACTGTATCTGTTGCGCGACTATATCCTCGCGCTCGGTGGTGGCTCGACGTGAGGCGCGCGGTAGCGCTCATCCTTTCGCTGTTCGCGCTGTCCTTCACCATGGCGGGCGACGTGCCCGACGCCGCGGCGCGCAAGCGCTGGATCGCCGAACATCCCGTGCTGCGGATAGCGATCGATCCGCAGCAAGGATCGGAGATCAGCAAGGGGCAGTCCAATCCCCTGGTCAGCCAGTATCTGGAACTGGTGGCGCGGCATACCGGATTGCGTGTCGTGACCGTGCGCACCCGTTCCTGGGAGGAGTCGGTCCGGGCCTTCCTCGACCATCGCGTCGACATGTTGCCCTCGCTCAGCGACCGTCTGCTGATGGCCGACGTAGGCGACCGTGCACTGATCTCGACGCCGTTCTACGTCGGCCGTACCGTCATCATCAGCCGCACCGTGGGTCCGGCGGCGCTGGACCTGCACGCGCTGGAGGGACGCACCATCGCCTTCAAGGGCGGCGGCGTGTACGAATCCTGGTTGCGGCGGGAACATCCGGGGATCACGCGCCTCCCCCTGGCCGATGTCCATCAGGTGCTCGCCGCGGTGGAGACGGGGATCGCGGACGCCGCCGTCGGCGTGGACGTGGCCTATCACCCCATCGTACGGCGCGACTACGCGTTGAGCCTGCGCATCGCCGGGAATGTCGCCGAAATGCCGGTGACCATCCGTGTGGCGGTACGCAAGGATGCCCCCGAGCTGCTCGCTATCCTGGACGACAGCCTGCATGGCGTGAGCCCCGGCGAGAACCAGGCGGTGATCGAACGTTGGCTGGAGACCGCTTATCTTCGCGCTCCCACGCTGGCTCAGGTGGCGTCGGCCTATCGCATCGAGATTGGACTGGGCCTGGCGCTCGTGCTGGTGCTGTTCTTCGCCGTGTGGCAAATGCGCCGCGCGCAGCTGGCATCGCGCCGTGGCGAGCGGCAGAAGACGATGCTTCTCGCGGTGATGAGCCACGAGGTGCGCAACGCGGTGAACGCGGTGGCCGCGTCGGTCGACCTGCTCTCGCGCACTTCGCTGGAAGGTCCGCAGCGTGACCTGATGGCCATTGCCCAGTCGAGCAGCCGGAATCTTCAGAATCTTCTCAAGAGCGCACTCGACTACAGCCGTTCCGAGAGCGTCGGTTTCACCGCCGACCTGGCGGCCTGCGACGCGGTCGCCGTCGCCCGTCAGGTGATCGAAGGCCAACGGAGCGCGATTGAACAGAAAGGGCTGGCGGTGCGCCTCGACCTGCCCATGGGGCCGCTGCCCTGGTTGTTGCTCGACGAGACCCGCTTGCGCCAGTTGATGGAAAACCTGTTGTCCAACGCCGTGAAATTCACCGAGCGCGGGCATGTCGGGATCGCCATGTGGCAAGCCGCCGGCGAGGCGGTGGACGACGTACGGCACCTCGTCGTGGAGGTTTTCGACACCGGCATCGGCGTACCACCCGAACGGCAGCGCCAGCTCTTCAGGCCGTTCTCGCAGGCGCACGGCGCGCACTCCAAGCGCATGGGCGGCAGTGGACTGGGACTGGGCATCTGCGCGGAGATCGTGCGCCACCTCGGTGGGCGCCTCGAACTCAGCAGCGACGTGAGCGTGGGCACGGCGGTTCGCATCGAACTGCCCACGAGCCGCGTGCCCGTGGTGCCCCCGGCGGACGGGCCCAAGCCGCCGGCGGACGAGGCCGGCCCGGCCGTGAGCGGCACGGTCCTGCTGGTGGAGGACCACCCGGCCAACCGGCAAATCATCGCGGCACAGCTGAAATTCCTCGGCTACGAGACCCACGCCGTGGATCATGGCCAGGCCGCGATCGACGCTTTCGTTCCCGGCCATTTCGCCGGCGTGCTGCTGGATTGCGAACTACCGGACATGCAGGGGTACGACATCGCCGCCGAACTGCGGGCGCGCGAGGTGTCCGCGGGTGCGCCGCGCACGCGGTTCATCGCCATCTCCGCCAACGACGGGGCGGCCCATATCCGCCGCTGCGAGGAAAGCGGCATCGACACGGTGCTCGGCAAGCCCTTGTCCCTCGACGGCCTGAAGGACGCCCTCGCCGGCGCTCCCGGCACGACGCTGGTCGAACGGACGTTCCATGACGAGAGCCTGCGGGATATCGATGCGATCCGCCGGGCGTTGGGAGACGCCGACCCCGACGCCGCCTTGCACGTCGCGCACAGGCTGAAAGGCGCCGCCCTGGTGTGCGGCGCGCTGCAACTGGTGGAAGACGTGGAGCGCGTGGAGACGCTGCTCCAGGCGCGTCCCATGCCGCGGGGCGATATCGACGGCCTGCTGCAAGAAATTGTGGATCGTCTGTAGCGTTCCTTTCAATTCCCGTCACGGCGCCCCATGTCATTCTGGTTTCCTTCGTCCCCCACGTAACGGAGTCCAGCATGACAAGCATCAACGCATCCGCGAGCGGCACGTTCAGGATCGGTGGCGACCTCGAGGTCAATCGCCTCGGCTTCGGCGCCATGCGCATCACCGGCAAGGGCATCTGGGGCGATCCTGCCAACCCCAAGGCCGCGCGGGATACGCTGGCGAAGCTGTCCGAACTTGGCGTCAACCTCATCGATACCGCCGACAGCTACGGTCCCTACGTCAGCGAAGACCTGATCCGCGAGGTATTGCACCCGTACAAGGGCCTGGTCATCGCCACCAAGGGCGGGTTGACCCGCCACGGCCCGGACATCTGGGCTCCGGTGGGGCGGCCCGAGTACCTGCGCCAGTGCGTGCTGATGAGCCTGCGCCGCCTGGGCGTCGACCGCATCGACCTCTGGCAGTTGCATCGCATCGACGCCAAGGTGCCGCGCGACGAGCAATTCGGCGTGATCCGCGACATGCAGAACGAAGGCCTCATCCGTCACGTGGGCCTTTCCGAGGTCAACGTCGAGGAAATCGAAGCCGCCTCGAAGTACTTCAAGGTCGCGACGGTGCAGAACCTGTACAACCTGGGCAACCGCCAGAGCGAAGCCGTCGTCGATTTCGCGGACAAGCACGGCATCGGTTTCATTCCGTGGTTCCCGCTGGCCGCCGGCGACCTGGCCAAGGAAGGGTCGGTGTTGTCCGGTATCGCGAAGAAGCTCGGCGCGACCGATGGGCAGGTGGCGCTGGCCTGGTTGCTGAAGCGCACGCCGGTGATGTTGCCGATACCGGGCACGGGCAGCCCAGACCACCTCGAAGAGAACGTCAAGGGCGCGTCGTTGCAGCTATCGCAAGAGGATTACGAGGCACTGGAGCACGCGGTCAAGGCGTGACACGTCGATCACGGCCTAGCGGGCGTGGAACGGCGGCTGGTCCGTACGTTCCGCGCGCGCCTCGTAAAGCCGGCGGTCGGCCGTGGCGAGCGCGTCGGAAAGCGACGCTCCGCGCGGCTTGATCGCGGCACCGAGGGTGAAGGCGATCGGGGCCTCCGCCGCGTTCGCCTGCAACTGTTCGGCGAGTCCTGCCAGCCGTTGGCCGTTCGCGGCGCAAGGGCTGGCGCAGGCTGTCCAGGCGGATCTCCGTAGGCGGGTGAACGGGTAGCAGGAGATGGTAATGGACGGTACCGGTTCGCACGCCCGTGATGAGTGATCCACGTCACGCGGCCACCGCGCCCGCCCGGCGAACCTAGTGCAGCTTCACGGGCGGTAGCGTGGTATTGCGTAGCCAGTCGGCCAGCCACAACGCGCTGGCCCGCGGCCAGCCGTGCAGGGTGGCGCGGTGCATGTGCTGGAGGGAGACATACAGCATCTTCGCCAGCCAGCCCCGCATGGGTATGGGCGCCTTGCCGCGCGCGCCCGATGGCAGTTCACCGGTGGCCTGGCGTTCGCCAAGCGAAACGAGCGTGCCCTTCGCATGATAGGTGAACGGAGCGACGGACTCGCCGCGGATCGCACGCGGCAGCGCCCGCGAAAGGTAACTGGCCTGCTGGTGCGCCGCTTGCGCGGTCGGCGGCACGCTGGGACCATCGGGTGTCGTGGTGGCGAAGGCGCAATCGCCGATGGCGTAGACGTGCTCGACGCCCAGGGCGGCCAGTTGGCCGTCGACGATGATCCGCCGGTCCTTCGACAACTGGAACGGCCCAAGTCCCCTGACCATGTCGTGTCCGGTGACGCCGGCGGCCCACACCTGGATATCGCAAGGGACCGTGCTTCCATCGGAGAGGTGGAAGGCTCCGCGTTTGACCGAGTCCACGCCGACGCCCACGCGCACGGTCACGCCCATGCGTTCGAGTATGCGCTGGGCCGACGCCGAGGTGCGCGGGTCCACGGCGGGAAGCACGCGGGGCGCCATGTCCATCAGGGTGATATCGAGCTTGGATGCCGGGTCGAGGCCACCGTAGCGGTGCATGTCGTTGAAGGCGTGATGCAGCTCGGCGGCCAGTTCCACGCCGGTGGCGCCCGCGCCCACGATGCCGATGGAAATGCGCCGGTCGGGATCGCCCGCGCTGCGCAGCGCCAGCGCGAGGATCTTCCGCCGCAGCGCGACGGCCTGCGCCGGGCTGTCGAGCATGTCGCAGTATTCGAGCACGCCGGGCGTGCCGAAGTCGTTCACCCGGCTGCCGAACGCGAGCACGAGCGTGTCGTAGCGAAGCGATCGTGGCGGCAGGATCAACTCGTCCGTCTGAGGCAGGCGCACTTCCTCGAGATCGATGCTCCGTGCCTCGGTATCCACTCTTTTGAGGGCGCCTGGTTCATAGCGGTAGCCGTGGCTCTGCGCATGGGCCAGGAAGGGAACGGCTTCCTCGCCGTCGCCGAGCAGGCCGGCGGCCAACTCGTGCAGGCGTGGCTTCCAGAAGTGGCTGGCATCGCGGTCGACCAGGGCCACGTCGAGATCGCCACGCTTGCCTAGCCGGGTCGCGAGTTCGATGCCCGCCGCGCCACCGCCGACGATGACGACGGGTGTGCGCGCCAGGATGTTTCGAAGCGGTCATGGAGGATCTCCTGCGTTTTCCCACCAAGCATACCGGTCATATCGTTGGTTGCTTGCGAAGACCCGCCGTGCCATATAAGCAAGCTTCCGCGGAGAAGATTCCATGTTCAAGTCGCCGGTGTCGCGCGTCGACGCCAAGCTCGCCGTCGTCTTCGATTCCCTTGGCCTGCCTGCGCATCTCGCCCGGGCGCAGCCATCCGATCGTCCTGAACTGGGCGACCTGCAGTGCAACGGCGCGCTCGCTGCCGCACGTGACCTCCGGCGGGCGCCGCGGCTCATCGCGGACGACATCGTGGCGCTCTTGCGGAACGATCCGGCATTCGCGGCCGTGGAGGTGGCGGGCCCTGGCTTCGTCAACCTGCGTTTGTCCGCCGCCTTCCTCACCGCTTGCGCGGCCGACCTGGTGGCGGACGAGCGCCTGGGTATCGCCGACGAGGGCAGGGGGCGCCTCGTGGTCCTGGATTTCGGTGGCCCGAACGTCGCCAAGCCCCTGCACGTGGGGCACCTTCGCTCGCTGGTGCTCGGCGAGAGCCTGCGGCGCATCCACGCGGCTTTGGGATGGCGTACGCATGCGGATGCGCACCTGGGTGACTGGGGCTTGCAGATGGGCATGCTGAGCGCCGCGATCCGCCATCGTTCGCCCGGCCTGGCGTACTTCCAGCCGCCGTCGGACCGGCCGTATCCCGCGAATCCCCCCGTGACGCTTCAGGAGCTGGAGCGGCTCTATCCGGAAGCCGCGGCGGCCTGTCGCGCGGACCCGGAACGAATGGCCGAGGCCCGCGCGGATACCGCCGCGCTGCAAGCGGGCGATCCCGGCCTGCTCGCGTTGTGGCACGCCTTGCGTGCGCTCAGCCTGGAGGCCCAGGTCGCCGACTTCCGCGAGTTGGGCATCGTGTTCGATGCGCTGGACGGGGAGAGCGATGTGCGCGACGCCATCGCGCCGCTGGTCGAGCGCATGGTCGCGTCGGGCGTGGCGCGGCATAGCGATGGCGCTCTGGTGGTCGACGTGTCCGATCCCGGAGACACGCACGAGGTGCCGCCGTTGCTGCTCGCCAAGAGTGACGGCGCCGCGCTCTATGCGACCACCGACCTCGCCACCCTGGAAGCCCGGGCCGCGATGCCTGGCCTCGCGAGGGTGGTGTATGTGGTCGATCAGCGACAGGCACTGCATTTCGCCCAGGTATTCCGTGCCGCTGGAAAAGCCGGCATCGCTTCGGGCGTGGAGCTGCTACATGCGGGCTTCGGCACCGTGAACGGGCGCGACGGCAAGCCGTTCAAGACGCGCGATGGCGGCGTGGCGAAACTGACCGACCTGCTGGATGAGGCCGTGGAACGTGCCACCGTGCGCATCGGCGAGTCGGGTTATGGCGCTGGTCTGGACGACAACGGAAGACGGGTGTTTGCGCGGCAGGTGGGCATCGGCGCCGTGAAGTTCGCCGATCTTTCCGGCGATCGCCTGTCAGGTTACGTATTCGACGCGGACCGCCTTGTCGCGTTCGAGGGGCGCACGGGCCCCTACCTGCAATACGCCTGCGTGCGTTTGCGGTCGTTGCTGGAGAAGGCCGCCGGCGCCGTGTCCGGACCGCTGCTGCCGATCATGGACGAGGAGCGCGACCTGTTGTTGTCGTGCCTCGGCTTCGGGGATGCCGTGTCGGAGGCAGGGCGCGAACTGCAATCGGGCATCCTCGCGGAGTACGCGTTCGGCGTGGCGCAGCGCTTCAGCCGGTTTTATGCGGCCTGCGCCGTGATCGGCGAAACAGATCCCGCCGTTCGTGCCTCGCGGCTCGGCTTGTGTCTGCTCGCTCGGGGCGTACTGGAGACATCGTTGGACCTGCTCGGCCTGGATGTCCCGCCGCGCATGTGAACGGGCAAGGCAGGGCCGCGGCGCCGTCCGCCGCGGCCCCTGCAATCACGCCTTCGAATACGCCTCTGTCGCGTCCATCACGCGCGCCGAGTAGACCAGCGCCGCACCGGCGTTCAGCGCCACCGCTACGCCGAGGGCTTCCGCGATCTCTTCCTTCGTCGCGCCGTTCTTCAGCGCTTCGGCGGTGTGCACTGTGATACATCCGTCACAACGTGTCGTTACCGAGACAGCGAGCGCGATGAGTTCGCGGGTCTTCGCGTCGAGATGGTTGGTCTTCGCCCCCGCTGTGGAAAGCGCCTGGTAGCCCTGGACGGTGCCGGGGCTCAGCTTGGCGATTTCCCCGATACGGCCCATCAGTTGGCTGCGATATTCGACCCAATCGAGCATGACCTCGTCCTCCGATGATCCGGCGGCACGGTATGCGTCGTCGGTCGGCACATCATGATCCTGGTGGGGAGGCGTGTGAACACCGCGGCGGCGCAAGGTTTGGCTCGATCGTCTCAGCGCGATCCCCTGAAGCCCCCGCGGCGTGAGCGTCGGATGTCATTTCCGATTTGCCTGTCGTGCCATGAGCATGAATACTTCGGGCATGGATGCTCTTACTCGCGTGCTGGAACTGGCTAATGTGCAAGGTGCCCTCGACGTACGCTGTTATCTCGCGGGCGGTTTCAGCCTCGATCATGAGGACGCGTTGCCCGGTGAAGCACCGTTCCACCTGGTGCTCGCCGGTGCGGCGAGGCTGGAACTGCCAGGCCATGCCACCGTGGACATGGCGGCGGGCGACCTCGTGGTGCTTCCGCAAGGCACCCGCCACCGCGTTCACGATGGCGGACCGCGCTCGGCGGCGGTCGAACCCTTGCTGGATCATCGCGGCCCGCTCGACATCAAGCGCAATACGCTCGGGCCGGCGGACCTCGACCTGCTTTGCGGGCGCTTCACTTTCGCTCCGGACGCCGCGCGCCTCCTGCTGAACGCGTTGCCGGAGGTTCTGCACGTGAAACTGGCGGACGATCATGGCCTTCCTGCGCTCGAAGCCATCGTCGGCATGTTCAGGAATGAGGTGACGCGGCTCGAACCCGGCGCGCTATCGGTGGTGACGGCATTGACGCGGGCGTTGTTCGTCTTCGCCTTGCGTGCTCACCTTCGCCAGGGCACGTTGCCGCCGTCGCTGCTGTCGTTGATGGGTGACCCGCGGCTGGGCAACGCGGTGCTGGCGATGCTGCGCGACCCCTCGCGCGAGTGGACCGTGGCGACGCTGGCCGCGGAAGCGGCGATGTCACGCGCGACCTTCGCGAGGCATTTCGAAGCGAAGGGAAAGATCCCGCCGCACGAGGTACTCACCCTCCTGCGCATGCACCTGGCGGGCGACCTGCTACGCCGAGGCGAACTGACCGCCGGCGCCGTGGCCGACCGCGTGGGCTACAAGTCCGAGTCGGCATTCGGCAAGACCTTCACCCGTGTCATGGGCACCACGCCCGCTCGCTTCCGGCGGGATAACCAGTTGGCGTGAGAGCGGTCCCGGTGGCGGCAGCTCGTACGGAAGTGTTGTGGCAAGGTCGGGATGTAGAGTCCATTGGCATGAGGCGCAAGATGCGGATGGCTGGCGGGTGGTCCGTGGGAGACGATGCACCTGTCCCCCACAAGGAGCCGTCCGCCATGTCATTCCGCATTACCGGCCTCGACCCCCAGCCCTATGTTTCGTTGTATGGCCTCGACGAGGCATCGCTCGAGGCTCACGGCGTGATCCGCATCATGGCGACCGACGACACGGGTTATCCGGAACGCGTGGAGCTTCGCGCGGCGCGCCGGGGCGAGCCGTTGTTGCTGCTCAACCACATGCACCAGCCAGCGCGAACGCCCTACCGGTCGAGCCACGCGATCTTCATCCGAGAGGGCGCGACCACGCCGTACGGCGGCTACGACGAGGTGCCCGACGTGATGCGCGTGCGTACCTTGTCGTTGCGCGGCTTCGACCGCCACCACCATATCGCCAGTGCCGTCGTCGTCGACGGCGGCACGGCGGCCGAGGCCATCGAACGCCTGTTCGCGATGTCCGCCGTGAGCTACATCCACGCCCATTACGCGGCCTATGGCTGCTTTGCCGCGCGCGTGGACAGGGCTTGACGCCGGCTTCGCTGGAGTGGCGTATAACGGAGCCGTTTCCGCGAGAGGCGATTCCTCATGCCAACCACCAGCGAATCCACGGTCTGCGCGATCTGCCAGGGCACCGGCACCGTCACCTATATCGACGAGGAAGTCGGTTGTCAGGTGGAGGTGCCGTGCTGGGCCTGTACCGAACGCGACGAGACGGCGTTGGCCCAGCACTCCCCGAACGTACCCTGGATCGGCTGACTCAGAGCTTGTAGTTGACCCCGAACATCACGGTACGCCCGAACGTATCGTATTCCAGTGGGCGCGCGACCTTGACGTTGTTCGGCAGGGCGGCGATCTGCTCCGTCTTCATCGGCGAGTTGGTCAGGTTGTTCACCTGCAGCAGGATCGAGAGACCGTTCCACGTGCCGTGGTCGAAGGCATAGCCGAGCTGGAAATCGGTCTGCTTGTCCGCGAGCACGCGCGTATAGCCAAGCTGGTCGAACAAGGCGACGGCCTCGCCCGTGAATGACGAGCGGTAGCGTTCCGCGATGCGCACCGACCAGCCGTATTTTTCGTAGTACAGGGCCAGGTTGGCCACCTTTCGGGACAGGCCGGGCAGGGTGGACGGGCTGCCGGGAATGCTCGACACGGCGCTCACCGGCAACGTGCTGTTCGTGAGCGAGAAATTGGCTTGCACGCCGAAGCCGTCCAACGCCGGGGCGACGAGCGCGCCTTCCAGGGCACCGGACAGTTCCAGGCCCTGCATCTTGCCGCCGGTACCGTTCTCCGGCCGCGTGAACGAGCCGATGGTGCTGGTCGGCGTGAGGGTGGGGTTGTCGTTGACGTAGCGAGAGAAGTCGTAATCGAGCGTGGTCTGGTTGTAGATGTAGTTCAACAGGTTCTTGTTGAACACCGCGGCGGCCACGTAGCTCGACGTGCCGAAGTATTTTTCCCACGACAGGTCGGCGCCCACGGCGATATACGGCTTCAGCTTCGGGTTGCCGCCGCTGCCGGACCAGAGCACCTGTCCGGCGGCGGGACCGTCGTTGACCAACGCGACGCCTGCGGACGTGGCGACCTTCTCGTCGTCGATGCGGCCGCGCGCCATGGTCTTGGCCAGTCCGAAGCGCAGGAACTGCTTGTCCGCGATCTCGGCCACGAGGTTCAGGCTGGGCAGCACCTTGGTGTACTTCGTTCCGTCCGAGATACGTCCCACGAGCGCATCGCCATTGGTCTGCAACGCATCCGACGACTGATCGGTCCTCACCGCCTGGACGCCGACGTTGCCGCGCAAGGGAACGTCGCCCAGGCTGGTATCGATGTTGAACTTCACGTAGGCGACGGGAACCTTCTCTTCCACCGTGTAATTGCGGCTCCAGTCGGACTGGCCGTTGCGCTGCGTGAGGTAGAACTGGTTGCCGAGCGCGCGCAGGACGTCGTAGTTGACGATGCCGGGAATGCCGCCGTAGCCGAGGTCGGTGCTGCCGCTCAGGAAGGACGGGTCGATCGGTGTGGCGAAGCCGGGCACATAGGTGTCCCCCGTGGCGCCATTGCCGTTGAGCCACGCGAAATAGACATCGGCCTGCTTGGTCTTCTTGCGATCGGAGTAGTTCACGCCGACATTGACGTCGCTGAAGATCCAGCCCACGGGATGGCTCACTTCCAGGCGGAACGCCTTGATCGTGTCCTTCTGCTTGTCGAACTCCTCGCGGCCGTTGTAGCCGTAGTTGTTCGGATCGGTGAAGAACATCGCGGACGGATCGGCGAAGTTCACCCCCGGCCGGAAATCGGGAAATCCTTCGTGCTCCGGCGTGGCGAAATCGGTCGACGACGTGGCCTGATCGGGAAGGCCCGCGAACAGGTAGGCATCGTGCAGGCGCTTCTTCGCGCTGGAATACGAGGCATCGGCGGTGATCACCCAGCCGTTGCCGAAGTCGTACTGGTTGTTCCAGCCAGCGGAGAACAGCTTGTCGTGTTCCTTCGTGTACTCGTTCTGCAAGACGGACTTGAGCCCGTCGATGTGGCCGGTGGTGACGATGGGATAGGGCAAGGCCGGCACGTAGCCGACGTTCGAATAGGAGACGTTGTCGTACGGGCTGCTCGACCACTGCGCGCCGTTGAGATACGTCTTCTGGTTGAAGGTGGAGTAGTAGAGGTCCAGCGTCGAGTGGTAATGATCGTCCGGGGCCCACTCGAGCACGGTCATGAGGCCGTTGCGCAACTGGTTCTCCGACTTCGCGCGCAACTGCATGCCTTCCTGCGACAGCACGTTATCAGGCATGCCCGGCGTATGCGGCGCACCCCAGTTCGTCTCGGCGCCTTGCGAGCCGTTGTTGAGGCTCCACCACCACGCCTGGTACTGCTTTTCCTGCACCGGCGAATCCAGTTGCGCGAAGCCCACGGCGAGACCGAGCGTGTGGTCGAAGAACTGGTCGATATAGGAGAAGCTCGCACGGTGACCCGTGTCGCCCACGCCCGTACCGTGGTTCAGGCTGCCGTTGGACGTATTCTCGCCACGCAGGTTGGCGGCGAAGGTGCGCTTGGGCAAGTCGAGCGGTTTGATCGTGTGCAGGTCGACGGTACCGGACAAGCCCTGGCCGATGAGGCTCGCGTCCGGCGTCTTGTAGACCGCCGCACCGCTGATCAGTTCGGACGGATACTGGTCGAAATCGACGCCCCGGTTTTCGCCGATAGTGGCCTGCTCGCGGCCATTGAGCGTGGTGCCCGCGAAATCGGGCGACAGGCCACGGATCGAGATCTGATTCGCCCGGCCATCGACGCGCTGCGTGGCCAGGCCCGACAGGCGGGCGAGGCTCTCCGCGATGCTGCTGTCGGGAAGCTTGCCGATGTCTTCGGCCGAAATGGCCTCGATGATGTTGTCCGAGGTCTGCTTGGCCTTGATCGCGCTCTGGATGCTGCCCTGGATGCCCGTGACGACGACGGCGTCGAGGTTGCTTACGGCATCCGGATTCGCGGGTTTCTTCGGTGTGGTCCTGGTGGCCGTGGGAGCGGCCGGTTCGGACGTCTGTTGCGACTGATCCTGTGCGTTCGCGGCGCACGCGAAGGTGAGCAGCAAGGCGGTGGCGCATGCCAGGGCGAGCGGCTGCGGACGAAGTACAGGCACGGAAGGAGCCTGCGTCAGGCGGTGACGATTCATCTGTTTTTCCCCGCATTCCGGTGGAGTGACCGGCGCCCCCGCGCCGCGGGCCGGAGAATGAGGGAGTGACACCTGACTGTCATCCTGCGTCGCAGCAGAATTCCGCGTTGCGTTCAGGTGGAGCGAACGCATGCATCGCTCATGCCGCATCCTGGTGCGTCGCAGCAACCGGAGACCTATGCAAATTCGGCCGTTGACGCGTAATTTGCGGTGCGCTATACGTTGCACCGTGCAGGACGTGCAGAGTTTGCCGTCCGTCGCACGCCAAGGCCGCACATGCATGGGGCATGCCGGTCGCGCAGCTCGCGATGAATGATGGGACAGCCACGATGCGTCGCCTCACTTCAAATCTTGCGAACACCAGCTGCGCCTTAGCGGGTCACGCCTTCCCGCGCGTCATGGCCGATGGCCTGCCGATTCTCGTACGCGCCAAGCTGAGCGCGTTGCGCTCACGTGGCAAGTGCGTCGCCGGCTATTCTCCCCCGCACACCCTCCGCTGATCCCATTCGACTGATCGGCACGTTCCTCGTCCGACGGCCCGTCGACGCACGCCTGTACACGCAGGTGTGCCGTCAGGCCATGCACGGACCCGTTGGTGAACCCCGCTGATCATCGGAACAGCGCTTCGCACGCCGAGGGGCCGTGCGAGAACTCTATGAACACTTTCGGGGTGGGGTGGCTTGTGCGTAATCAATACGTTTTAACCAGGAAAACGCTCGTCGCGGCGCTGTGCGCCATTATCGGATCCACGGCATTCGCTCAGCAGGCCCAGACGCCGCCCGCGGATGCCACGACCACGACGCCAGGCACCGCGCCCGTGACTACCCATGGGACGCCGCCGCCGGCCAAGCCGGAAAAGGCGGTGCAGATGAAGGGGCTCAGCGTGGTGGCGAATCGCTACGACGCGACCAATATGCGCATGGATTCGGTGAACACGGTGGAGGTGCTGTCGGCGAACGACCTGCAACACACCGCCGTGCATAACGTGGCGGAGGCACTCGGCCTGATGTCGGGAGTGAACGTGACCACGACCGGGACAGGTTACTTCGGCGGCATCGACGGTGCGGCACGCGGTGAAGGCATGTTCGCCTCGGTGCGCGGCCTGCCTTCCGAATACAACGTGAACCTCATTAACGGATCCAACGTGGCGCAAGGCATGCCGTACAGCCGCAGCGTGCAGCTGAGCTTGCTGCCGCCGTCCGGCTTGCAGACCATCGTGCTGAACAAGACCTCGATGGCCGACATGGACGGCGATGCGATCGGCGGCACGATCGACTTCCGCACGCCGAGTGCCTTCGATTTCAAGAAGGACTTCAGCGGCAGCGTGACCGCGAGCGGCCGGTCGGAGAGCCGCGCTCGCGATTACGGTGGCAGCGGCCTCGGCGGCGGTCTCGCCGCGGAGTTGCAAGGAAAATTCGGTGCCGAGAAACAGTTCGGCGTGTATGTGAGCGGCTACTACGACTACCGGAACATCGCGAACAGCGAGATCGGCGCGGCGGAGAGCGCCTCGAACGATGGGTCCTGGGCCTTCCTCCATGCGACGGCCGACGGTGACAACGCCCCCGGTTACGATCCGGCGCGCAACCTCACGAGCACGGGTACCAACGTGGGTATCGCTTCGGGTTTCGAGCGGCGCTACGGCGGCAACATCTCGCTGGACTGGAATGTCGACCCCACCCTGAAAGCCTACGCGAAGATGACCTATGCGTACGCGCTCACCGAACAGAACACCACGTATACGCAGCTGCTTCCGTCGAACGTGACTTACGTCCCCACGGCGACGCCCGGCGTGTATGCGCCGAACATCGGCCGTATCGCAAACCGCTTCTGGTTCGAGACCAACCCGGAACGCGCCGATCTCGCGACGATCCAGTTCGGTGCCGACAAGGTCGCGGGTGGCTGGACGATCTCGCCGAACGTGTTCTGGAGCATCGGCCGTAACGACCGACCCAACCACGTCGAGATCGACGGACGCGAGGACAAGTATTCACAGGATAACTTCGCCTACGGAGGCAGCTCGTTGCTGCGTTACGGTGGCGGCGGCTTCCCGTACCCGCAGCTGACGCCGGGCCTGCTCGGCTCGGTGAACAACATCGGCGCGATGTGGGCGAACGATTATGGCGAGGTCACCGACATCCGCTCTGGCCAGAAGCGCGGCGGCGCCAAGCTGGACCTGCGCTACGACTTCGACGGCGGCCCGGTCTCGTCGGTGAAGTTCGGCGTGAAGTACAGCGACAGCTCCCGCGAGTTCACCAATCGCGACTGGTCCACCGGCGGCATCAACGACGGCGTGACGACGCTGGACGACCTGGGCATCTTCAAGGGCTATTACTCGTCGATCTTCCCCGATAAATACCACTGGCGTACCCCGGACGTGAGCCGCGCGGCGGTCGCGGCGTTGATCGACCAGCACGTGCTGCCGTCGGACCTGGACACGTGTAGCTCGCTCGATTTCAACAACTACAACTGCGACACCATGCGTGGCACCGAGGCCGTCACCGCGGCCTACGCCATGGCCACGATCAACCAGGGTCCGGTGGAGATCATTCCCGGCGTACGTTTCGAACACACGTCGATCCACAATACGTTCTGGACCACGCCGACCGACGCCGACGGCAATGAATTGCCGGGCTTCTTCGACAATAACCGTACGGTCTACAACGAGCCGCTGGGCAGCCTGTTCATCAATTACCGGCCCAACGGGAACGTGGTGTACCGTGCCGCGATCTGGCAAAGCTACACGCGGCCCGCCTTCGTCCAGCTGGGCGGTGGTTCGCAGATCAACACGTCCGAGGGCGTGACGACGATCACCCGTGGCAATCCGAACCTCAGCCCGATCAAGTCCACCAATGTCGACCTGGCCGCGGAATGGACGACGGATCGCGGCGGCTATGCGTCGTTCTCCGGCTTCTACAAGAAACTGCGCGACTACATCTACGACAGCGGTGGCGGCCAGGCCAATCCGGACACGGTAGGCGAGGGCACCGTGCTGACCAAGACGCCGACGAACGGCGGCGACGGCAAGGTGTATGGCCTGGAGATGACCTGGCGGCAGAAGTTCCAGGATCTTCCCGCGCCGTGGGATGGCCTCGGCTTCAGCGTCAACGCGACGCGACAGAACTCCAAGGTCGACCTGGGGCGCGAAGGCTTCAGTAACGAGCGCTTGCAGGCGGCACCGGAGCGCATGGCGAACGCGGAACTCTTCTATGAGAAGAACGGGTTCTCGTTGAACCTCAGCTACCACTACACGGGCTCCTACCTCTCGACCTACGACTTCCTCAACCAGGGCAGCCCGTGGGACGACCTGTGGATCCGTCCGATCCGCCGCGTGGACCTTCATGCGGGGTATCTCCTGCCGAACGGCATCCAGCTCGACCTGCAGGTGAGCAACCTCACCAAGCAGTACTCGTACTGGTCGCACATCGGCAGGAACAGCCTGGCCAACTCGGACATCGTCGATGCGGGCATGACCACGCTGCTCACCGTCAAGTACTCGTTCTGAGCATGCAGCGCCGGGACTTCCTCGCGTTCTCGCTGCTCGCGCCGCTGGCGTGGGGCGGAACCCTGCCAGCGGCGCTGGCGGGAACGGCCCCGCCGGTAAAGCCGGTGCCGCCCGACGGCAAGCCGCACGCCTTCGGCTTCGGCCGGAGGCGCTTCCTGCTCGACGGCAGGGAGTTCCGCATCCACAGCGGCGAGATGCATCCGGCGCGCATCGCGAAGGAACACTGGCGTCACCGGATACGCATGGCGCGCGCGATGGGCCTCAACACCATCGCGCTCTATGTCATGTGGAATCATCACGAACGCGAGCCGGGCACGTTCGACTTCGAGACGGGCAACCGTGACATCGCCGGCTTCATTCGCCTGTGCCAGGAAGAGGGCATGTGGGTGTACCTGCGTCCCGGCCCTTATGTGTGCGCCGAATGGACGAATGGCGGGCTGCCGGCGTGGCTGCTTCGCGATCCGGATACGCGCCTGCGCGATGGCGACGATCCGCGTTACATGGCGGCGGTCCGGCGGTACATCGGTGCGCTGGCATCCCACGTCGCCCCTTTGATGGTGTCCCGGGGTGGCCCCGTGCTGATGCTCCAGGTGGAGAACGAGTATTCGATGTTCGCCGCGGACATCGGCTACCTCAAGGCGATCGAGTCGGCGTGGCGCGAGCAGGGCATCGCGGGTCCTTTCGCCCTTTCCGATGGCTGGAAGGACCTGACGCGCCGGCGCGCGTACCTTCCCGGTGCCGCGTTGGGCCTGGATGGCGCGGACGTGGATGTCCTGGCCAAGGGCAGGGTGTTCGCGGGCGAGGCGCCAGTATGGGTCGGCGAGGGGTATCCCGGATGGCTCACCCATTGGGGTGAACCCGTGTTCACGTCGAAGGATTACGTGGAAACGCTGCGCCGCGTGATGAAGGCGGGGTATTCGTTCAACCTCTACGTGGTGCACGGAGGCACGAATTTTGGCCTGACCGCGGGCGCCAACCTCGAAGACGATGGCTCGCAGTTCCAGCCCGTCATCACCAGCTACGACTACGGAGCACCGATCGACGAGCGTGGATACCCGACGCCACAGTACGGGTGCTTGCGCAAGGTGATCGCGGAAGCGACCGGGATGCGGCCACCCGCCGTGCCGCCCGCCGAACCCTCGGCCACGTTCTCACCGGTAACGCTCGAACCGTACGCCTCCTTGTGGGAGAACCTGTTCGAAGAGCCGGCACGCCTGCCCGTGCCGGGGCCGAACGAGATACTGTTCGGCCAGGATCAGGGCCTGGTCCTCTATCGCAAGCGCATCGAAGCGGGGTCGCGGCTTCGCCTGGAGGGCGTGCGCGACTATGCGGTGGTGTATATGGACGGCCATGAAGTCGGCCAGGTGTCGCGCGTCGAACACGCGAAGGTCTCGTCGTCGCCGGACGTCTCCTTGCCACACGGCTGCATCCTGGATGTACTGGTCGACACGTTCGGGCACGTGAACTTCGGTCCGCGCCTGGGCGACCACAAGGGCCTGATCGGGCCGGTGACGCTCGACGGCGAGCCATTGCGCGACTTTCATGCCTGGCCCTTGCCGCTCGACGGTAGCTGGCTGGAACACCTGCGGCCGCTGAAAGGGGCTCCCGCCCGTGGCGGTGTCTTCTTCCGGGGCAAGATCCACCTCGACAGGCCGGGCGATGTCTACATCGACATGGGCGAGTGGACGAAGGGCTATCTTTGGGTCAACGGGCGATTGCTGGGCCGCTACTGGCACATCGGGCCGCAACAACGGCTGTTCTGCCCCGGCCCGTGGCTGCGCGAAGGCGAGAACGCCGTGATGGTGCTCGACCTGCACCGGAGCACCGGTGCGGGCATCCACGCCGCGGAGCGCCTGCATGACTGAGCTGATCGTGCCGACACGCAACATGCCACCGCGAGCGATCGGCTTCTGGGGCGGTCTTTCGGCCAACGTGCTGAACATGATCGGCATCGGGCCGTTCGTGACCATCCCGCTGGCACTCTCCGCCCTGGCGGGTCCCGGCGTGCTGCTGGGCTGGATCGCCGGTGCCTTCCTGTGCCTGTGCGACGGCATGGTATGGGCCGAGCTTGGTTCGACCATTCCGGAGTCCGGCGGCCCGTACCACTATCTGCGGGAGGCGTATGGGCGCGAGCGCATGGGCCGGTTGTTCGGCTTCCTCTACCTGTGGCAGACGCTACTCACCGCGCCTCTTTCGATCGGCTCGGCCGCCGTGGGATTCGCGCAATACCTGGGCTACCTCGTGCCGTCGCTCGGCGACGGCGGGCGGATTCTCGTGGCGGCGGGCCTGTGCCTGGCCAATACCGCCGTGCTTTACCGGCGCGTCGGCGAGATCCAGAAGCTGTCGATGTTCATCACCGCCATCGTCGTCGTGTCCTGCGCCTGGATCGTCGTCAGCGGCATCGCGCATTTCGACATCGCGACCGCCAGCCGGTTCCTGCACATGCGTACCGAATCGACACACGGATTCTGGCTCGGCCTGGGGGCGGTGTCGCTGATCGCCGTCTACGACTACGGCGGTTACAACAACGTGTGCATGCTCGGTGGCGAAGTGACGCAGCCGCGGCGCACCATTCCGCGCGCGGTGCTCACGTCGATCCCGCTGGTGGCGGTGCTTTACCTCGGCCTCAACATCAGCATCCTCGGTGTGCTGCCGTGGGAGCAGGCCGCGCAGTCGAAGGCCGTGGTGGCCGATTTCATGCAAGCCGTCCACGGCCGCATCGGCGGTACCCTGGCGGTGTCGTTGATCCTGCTCGCCAGTTGGGGATCGGCGCTGGTGGTACTGCTCGGCTATTCGCGCGTGCCTTATGCGGCGGCCGCCGATGGCCAGTTCTTCCGGGTGTTCGCGAAGCTTCATCCGCGCGGGGGCTTCCCCACGGTGTCGCTGGTCTTCGTCGGCGTCACCTCGTCACTGGCGTGTTTTCTTTCGCTGGAACGGCTGATCGCCACGCTGATGGTCGTGCAGATTCTTTTCCAGTACATCGCACAATGTTTCGCCGTCGTGGCGCTTCGCCGGAAAAGGCCATCGGCCGATGCGTTCCGCATGCCGTTCTACCCGCTACCGATCGTCGTCAGCGTGGTGGGCTGGCTCTACCTCGTCGCTACCGCCGGCTGGCCGTCGGTCGTGACCGCCGTGGTCGCCGTCGTCGTCGGCACCCTCATCTTCCTGTGGCAAGCCCGGAGAACGCGCTCGTGGCCGTTTCCATCGACCTGAAATCCTGGGATGTCGCCGTCGTGGGCGAAATCTACGCCGACCATGTGTTCAGCGGCTTCGCCCGCTGGCCGGGTCCGGGTGAAGAAGTGCTCGCGAAGGATTACCTGCGCGAGCTCGGAGGCGGCAGCGTCAACACCGCGTGCGGCTTGTCGCGGCTCGGCCGTCGCACGCGCCTGGTCGGTTTGATCGGCGAGGCCGACTTCGACTGGTTCGAGCGCCGGCTAGGCGATTTCGGCGTGGGCATGGACGGCATCCGTCTCGGCGCCGACGGCACCGGTACGACGGTCAGCGTCTCCACGCGCGAAGACCGGTCATTCTTCACCTACCCGGGCGCCAACGCCGGCTTGCCCGAACTGCTCGAGGTTCCCACCGTGATCGCCGATCTCGTCGCCGCGCGCCACGTGCATTTCGCGATGCCGCTGGCACGCGAGCTGGCGGCGCGCATCCTTCCGCAGCTCCGCCAGGCCGGATGCACCGTATCGCTCGACGTCGGCTACAGCGCCGACTGGCTGCGCGATCCCGCCAACCATGACACCTGTCGCGAGGTCGACTTCTTTCTGCCCAATGCGAAGGAAGCCGCGCTGCTCGTGGATGACGACAACCCGGCTGCTTATGTGGCGTGGGCCGCTGCACAGGGTTTGCGCCATATCGTGCTCAAATTGGGTGCGCAGGGCGCGTTGGTGGCCGACGCCGCCGGCGCCCGAATCATCCACGCACCGGCGGTCGAGGCGCTGGATACCACCGGTGCAGGCGATGCCTTCGACGCCGGACTCATCGATGCCGTGCTCGACGGCGACACCCCTGACCGCCGCGTGCAGCGCGCCTGTGTCACCGGCGCCTTGTGCACCACCGCGGCGGGTGCCTTGCATGCTCTTCCCCATCCCCCGACCTTGAGGACTCTTCGTGAGCGGACGTACGGATCGTAAGATCGCATTGATTGGAGGGGGCAGCGTCCGCTCGCCCCTGGTGGTTTTCGGTGTCAACGAGGCCGCGGAGGCGCTCGGTGCCGCGGAGATGGTGCTTTACGATCCCGACCCGGCACGGTTGCGGATCATGGTCGACCTCGGCAAGGCCATCGTCCGGCATTTCGGTGGCGATCTGCGCCTGCGCGGCGCGTCGTCGCTGGAAGACACCATCGAAGGCGCCGACTTCGTCCTCAACAGCATCCGCATCGGTGGCATCGCAGGCCGGGCGGCCGACGAACGGGTGTCAATCGACCACGGATATCCCGGCCAGGAAACCACCGGTCCCGCCGGCGTCGCCATGGCGCTACGCACCATTCCGATCGCCATCGAGCAAGCACGGTTGGTGGAACGGTTGAGCCCGGACGCCTGGCTGGTGAACTTCACCAATCCCGCCGGCCTCATCACGCAGGCCGTGAACGACCATAGCAAGGCGCGCATCGTCGGCATCTGCGACACGCCCACCGAACTGTTCCACAACATCGCGCGCGCCCTGGGCGAACCCGCCGACGACGTCGAATGCGATTACGTGGGCCTGAACCACCTCGGCTGGGTGCGTGGCGTGCGCGTGCGCGGCGAGGATGTTTTCGATCGCCTTCTGGCCGATGACGAACTGCTTCGACAGCTCTACCTCGCGCCGCTGTTCGACTTCGAGATGATCCGCACGCTGCGCCTCATTCCGACCGAATACCTGTTCTTCTATTACGAGAAGCGCCGCGCTCTCGACAACCAACGCAGGCAGGGCGGCAGCCGCGGTGCGGAGATCCAGCGCCTCAACGACGACTTGCTGGCGACGTTGACTTCGCGCTTGAACGCGGGCGATGGCGAAGCGGCCGTCGACATCTACGCGGCCTACCTGAACCAGCGCTCCGGTTCGTACATGAAACTCGAAGCGGAGGGTGGATCGGCTTTCGACCACGGCGTGAGCCTTGAAGGCGACCCTTTCCGCGTGGCGACCGGGTACCACCGCATCGCCATCGACGTGATGAGTGCGCTGACCGGCGCGAGACCCGCGCGTATCGTGGTGAACACACGCAACCGTGGCGCCTTGCCCGATCTTCCCGATGACGACATCGTCGAGATCGCGTCGGACATCTCGCTCGATTCCATCGTTCCCCGGCCCATCGCACCATTGCCGGACGCGGTGAACGGGCTTGTCCGTTCGGTGAAGGCGTACGAGCGCGCGGCGATCGCGTCGGTGTTGGAGCAACGCCGGCTCGAAGCGCGCAAAGCCATGCTGATCCACCCGGCGATCGGCGAGTGGACACTGTCAGGTGATTTGCTCGAAGCCTTGCTGGGGCATGCTAACGACGATGGCGAATGCCTGTGCCACGGGCCGGTGCTTCGCTAGCGGAGGGCGGTGCGCGCCACTACATCGACCCCGAAGCCTCGGCGCACGATCTGCGCAACGACGCAACGGAATGGCTGCAATGCGGCCGAGGCCTCACCGGATTACTCGCCGGTCTCGTGCACGAATCGGACACGGTGGATTGCGCGCAGTTGGCGCTTCGCTGGAAGCGATTGGAGCACTGACCCACATGGGCGTGCAGTGCACGGCGCAGGCGCATGCGCGGATGTGTTGGGAAAAATCGCGTGACGCGGGTGAGCCGGTCCGCGCTACCGATGGGTTCGCCGTTGAGATTCAAACGGCCGAGTGAGAACTTTCCCCACCCTTGTGTTGCGCCACCGAAAAGTGGCTAAACTGCGCACCTCAAAGTGGGCACGGAGAGCCTGATGTGAATGAATCGACGAAGGCCGCACTTGCAGCGGCGATGTTCCTCAACATCGAGGAACAGAACGTATGAAAGCCAGATGCGCAGCCATGGCCATGATCTTCGCCGTGGTACCAATAATTGATGCGTCGGCACTGCCGATTTCTTCGCGTTACCAATCGATCAGGGTCCACGGTGGGATTTGCTCGGTTGGCTCCGTGGGCGATGAGGACGGTTTAAACAGACGTCCATACGCCGAATGGAGCGATGCGCGCAAGGGCGGCGTGAGCTGGTCCAAGAAGCTGGACATTCCCGAACTGTTCTACGAAGGACGTGCAACGCACTGCTTGCGTCAACGCGGATCACTCTTCGTTTTACTTCAATTAGATACTTATTCCCAACGATCGATGTCCCAGGATGTGCTTCACTTGGTGAAGTTGCGAGTAAGTGATGGGCTTATTGAATCCGATACAGAGGTATTGGTCCCGGGTGTTAGTGGGGCGTATTCGGCATGGGTGGAAGAGGACCCTTCGAGCTTTAGAGAAAAGCAAGGCGAGATAGTCATTGTCGGCAAGTATCGTCATCGCGATACCGACGAGGAGGACATTTCCTTCTGCGTTAGCTTGAAAATGTAGTTATCAGGAAGCTATGAGAGGAACAGGTCATGGATGCTAGAGAAGAATTCATTGCGGAGTTGTATCCAGCGGCACGAAAGGTGGCCGAAGAGTCAGGTATGTCGTGGGAGCTCATCCTTGCCCAGGCGGCTCAGGAGACTGGATGGGGGCAGAGCGTGCTACCTGGCACTAACAACATCTTCAATATTAAGACGAGCGTGGATTGGGATGGTGAGAGCAAGATCTTTAATGTCTGGGAGCGGAAAAAGGGTAAGACGATATGGTTCGACCAATCTTTCCGCGTTTATGAATCGATCGAGGACTCGTTGAATGACCGCATCAAGTTTCTACGTGAAAATCCCCGATACGGGGATGCGGGGCTCTTTGACGCTGGGACCGCGGGCGACCTGCGAAACGAGGCGCACGCGCTACAAAGGGCTGGTTTCGCGACGGACGAAGACTACGCAAAAAACCTGATCGAACTGTTCAACGGGCCGACCATGCGTCGCAGCATCGCGTTGGCAATCGGACAGGACGTGTCGGGATTGGCATCTCCAGTGGCGGGGAGGGGTCGGGTCCTTCGTCCGGGCCTGTCCGCACCTGCCGTTGGCGAGCTTCAAAACCAATTGATCCGGCTCGGCTATGTTGGTACGAAAGACGCACCAGTGCTTGCTGACAGCCATTTTGGGCGCCATACACGTGCCGCCGTGCAGGCATTCCAGAGGGATCACAATCTTGCGGAAGACGGTATCGCAGGCGCCGCGACGCTAGCCGCCGTGCATCGCGCCGTGGAGACCGAACTACGCTCGATCGGACAACCGGACGCGCCGTACTTGCGGAACGAACAGCCCGACGATGCGATCGCGGCTTATCGGTCCGTGGTGCCCGAGGCCCGAATGGTGTCGCCCCTTTTTCCGACCATCGATCAAGCGCCGCCAGAGCGACGGACGGACCCTTTGCAGGCCGCAGCAGCCGTAATCCCGAATGCCGATGGCATCCGCACCCTGCAAGAGAACCTGAACACGCTGGGCGTGCCGGACATGGCGGGACATCCACTGACCGTCCATGGAACCTACGACGCGCCCACGCAAACCGCCGTGGCGCGTTTCCAGTCGATGCACGACATGCCAGTCACGGGCCTGCCTGATGACGCGACCCTCAAGACCGTGCAGGCGCAGGCCTTCATTGCCGACCTCCAGCAGGCAGTGACGCCCTCGGTGTCGCGGAGTGCCCCGGCATTCGGTGCAACACAGGAAACCGAGCCCGAGGAACCTGAGAAGGAACTTGAGGCCATATCCCAGAGTCGGGGCCACGGCCGCACCGACCCACGGCACCCCGACAGCCCGAATCACGACCTCTATAACGAACTGCAAAGAAGCATTCCCGAGGCGTCGGAAGACCGCTTGCTGCAGTTCACGGCGGCATGTCACAAGAATCAGATCACGGCCGACAACCTGGCCGCTGTTCATCTGAACGAGGAGACCCTGACCTTGACGATGCTCGGCCGAGGGCCTTTGACGAGTCCGGCGCAGGTGGATCTCAGCGTGCCACCGCCGCAGCCGGAGCAGGCGATCGGGCAGATCCAGCAATTCGATCAGCAGCAGTCGCAGATGCTCGAGGCGTTCCGGGAGCAGAACATGCAACTGAGCCAGGGGATGTCGCGCTAGGCGAACGTAGAAGCTCCGCCGCAGTTGGCGCCTGGTGATAGCCTTGCACCATCGCGTCTACGACAGGCGGCAGGCTCGAACGCATGGACACCCAAAAAACCTACTGGTTCGGTCGCAAGCGGTTCGGCTGGGGCAACGGTCCCAGGAGCTGGCAAGAGTGGTTGGCGTCGGCACTCTACGTCGCGCTCCTCATTGGACTGAGGCAGCTGTCTCCGGAGATCCTGGACCATCGGGTCTTCCTTGCCATTTCTATCGCCTTGACCGTGGCGTTTCTGGGCCTCATTGCCTGGAAGTGCGAACGAAGGGCGCCCCGGTAAGCCTAGGGGCGTCGCTTGGGCGGTCGGTGCGAGCACCCATCGCCGACAGGGTCGGCTCCCACCCTAGCGGACCGCAAAGGTAAACTGCTGTCTTTACCCGGAATCCCGGCATGCTCAACGTCACCGGATTGGTGAAGACCGTCCCCGGCGGGCGGACGCTTTTCAAGGGGCTCGACCTGTCGCTGGCTCCTGGCGAATTCGTCGCCGTTACCGGTGAATCCGGTGCCGGGAAATCCACGTTGCTGAATCTTGTCGCCGGGCTGGATTCGCCGGATGCGGGTAGCGTGCGTATCGACGGAACCGATATCGCCGGCCTCGACGACGATGGCCGCACGCGCCTCAGGCGCGATCGCATCGGCTTCGTCTTTCCAGGCGTTTCATGTCCTGCCGCACCTCGACCTCGCCCATAACGTGGCGCTGCCGTTGGCGTTGCAGGGACACGACGCGCAGGCATCGCTCGTCGCGGCGGAGGCGATGCTGGTTTCCGTGGGCCTGGGCGGCCGCGGCGATGCCTACCCGCGCGAGCTTTCGGGTGGTGAGCTTCAGCGCGTGGCGGTCGCGCGCGCGCTCGTCCACCGGCCCGGCCTCATCCTGGCCGACGAACCTACAGGCAACCTCGATCCGGACACGGCGGCGCGCACGCTCGCGTTGTTCGTCGACCGGGTGCGCGATGCCGGCGCCGCTGTCTTGTTGGTGACCCATTCCGCCGTGGCGGCTTCCGCCGCCGACCGCACGCTCGTGCTTTCGCCGGCGGGCCTCGTCGAACGTGATTAGGAACGCGTCGCCGTCCGTTGCCCTTCGCTGGCTCCTGTGGAGCGAGTGGCGCGCGTATCCCGGAAGGGCGGTCGCCGCCGTGTTCGCGATCGCGCTGGGCGTGGCGCTGGGATTTGCGGTGCACCTGGTCAACGCGTCGGCGCTGGGCGAGTTCGACAAGGCGGTCCATGCGGTGAGCGGGGCGGCGGATCTCAAGGTGCGATCCGCCAACGCGTTCGGTTTCGATGAGCTGCTTTATCCGCGGGTCGCGCGTCTGCCGGGACTGGACGTATCGCCTGTCGTTTCACTTTCGGCTCTCGTGGACGGCAAGATCCCCGTCTCACTGGAAGGTATCGACGTCCTCCGCGCGGGCGGCATGGGGCAGGGCGTTTCCGGCGGCGCGATGGAAGGATTCACCGATTTTCTTTCGGGCCGTTCGGTATATCTATCGCCGGCAGCGCTTGCGGCGACGGGGCGCAAGACAGGCGATACGATCACGCTCAGTGCGAACGGGCACACGAGTCAGGCGCGTATCGCGGGTTCCTTGCCCACGGCCGCGAACACGAACGTTGCGACGATGGACATTGCCGCCGCCCAATGGCGCTTCGGCATGCTCGGCCGCCTCCAGCGCCTGGATATCCAACTGGGACCGGGTGTTGGCGCTGGTGGCGCGATTCGCGCGATTCGCGCCGTATTGCCACCCGACACCATCGTGGCGGATACCGCCAGCGAAGCGGCGCGAAATGATGGCCTGTCCGCCGCGTATCGCGTGAATCTCGACATGTTGGCGCTCATCGCACTGCTGACGGGCGGCTTTCTCGTTTATTCCGCGCAGTCCCTTTCCGTGGCACGGCGGCGCGCCCAGTTCGCGTTGCTGCGCGTCCTGGGCATGCAGCGAAGGAAGGTACTCGGCCAGGTCCTGGCCGAGGCCCTGGCCCTCGGTGTGGTTGGCGCGGGCGCAGGCGTGGCACTCGGGCTTGGCCTGGCGTCGCTCGCGCTGAAACTGTTGGGTGGCGACCTCGGTGGCGGATACTTCCACGGCAACGCGCCGCAACTCGTGTTCGCGCCATGGGCCGCCGCGATCTTCGGGCTGCTCGGTATCGGCGCGGCGGTACTGGGCAGCATGGTGCCTGCGCTGGCGGCGTCGCGCATCCTCCCTGCACTGGCTATCAAGAACGCGGGAGACGCCGTCGATCCGCGTGTTCGTGCGCGGCCATGGCGTGCGGTCGTCTGCTTGCTGGCGGCGCTTCTGGCATCGCTGCTGCCCGCGGTGGGCGGGATCGCGCTGTTCGGCTACGTGGCGATGGCGCTGTTGCTGGCCGGTGGCGTGATGCTCATGCCCTGGCTCGCCCGTGCGCTCGTTTCTCCGTTGCGGCATGTGCCTATTCGCAACGTCCCGTTCCGGCTCGCCACCGCCCGTCTTTGGGGCGCACCGTCGCAGGCTTCCGTCGCGTTGGCGGGGATCGTGGCGTCCACCGCGCTGACCGTGGCAATGGCGGTGATGGTCACCAGCTTCCGCGGTTCGGTGGAGCGCTGGCTCGGCGATGTGTTGCAAGCGGACGTCTATCTTCTCGCCGACGGCGGAAGTGGTGGATTCGATGCCGCGACGCTGGAACGCATTCGCAAGGTACCGGGCGTGGCGTGGCTGGGCGTGCTGAAGGAGACGCCGCTTCAGTTCGATGCGCGGCGTCCCGCCGTGACGCTGCTCGCGCGTACCTTGACCGGCGCCGGCGGCCACCTCGCCTTGATGGGGCCTCAGGCGAAGGTGCCGGCGGACACCATCCCCATCTGGATTTCCGAGCCCTCGTCGCGGATCTACCACTGGAAACCGGGCGACACGCTGACGTTGCCGTTACCGGGCTCGCCGCAGGTCCGGGTTGCCGGCGTGTGGCGCGACTACGCCCGCCAGCATGGTGCGATCGTCATGGATGAGGGCACCTATACCCGCCTCACCGGCGACCGTAAGCGCACGGGGGTGTCGGTGCTTCTCGGCACCGGCGCCGACATCGACACCGTCACCGCGGCTCTGCGTTCGGCGGTGGGCACCGATGGCAAGGGTGTCACCGTGAGCCGGCCGCAGGATATCCGCCGGCAGGCGCTGGAAGCCTTCGACCGCAGTTTCCTGATCACGTACCTGCTCGAAGGCATCGCCGTATGCGTGGGTCTGGCGGGTGTCGCGGCGACCATCGGTGCGCAGGTCCTTTCGCGCCTGCGGGAGTTCGGCATGCTTCGACATGTGGGCGCGCTGCGCGGCGATCTCGTGCGCATGCTGCTGATCGAGGGGGCGCTGCTCGGGCTGGTAGGCGGCGTGGCCGGCGTAGCGCTCGGCGTGGCCATGAGCCAGGTGTTGATCCACGTCGTGAACCCGCAGTCGTTCCACTGGACCATGGACACCTTGTTGCCCTGGCCGCTGCTTGGGTGGGTGGTCGCTGGGCTGGCTCTGGCGACGTCCGGCACGGCGCTGGTCGTAGGTCGGAGCGTGCTCTCCGCCGATGCCGTGCGCGCGGTGCGGGAGGACTGGTGATGCGTTTGCTTCGTCTTGCCCTGCTGTCGTCGCTGGGGTTCGCCGCCTGCGTGTGGGCCAATGATCGCGTCGTATACGCACCCGTGCCTTTGGATGCTCCGGTAGTCCTGCCGCGCGACCACGGGGCGCACCCCTCCTTCAAGACCGAATGGTGGTACGTCACCGGATGGCTACAGACGAAGGGTGGTCCGATCGGCTTCCAGGTGACCTTCTTCCGTTCACGCGTTCCCTTCGACGATGGCAATCCCAGCCGTTTCGCGGCCCGGCAGGTCATCGTCGGGCACGTCGCGCTCGCCGATCCGGCGATGGGACATCTCGAACAAGGGCAGCGGCTCGCGCGCGAAGGCTTCGGCCTGGCCGAAGCGGCCACGGGCGATACCGACGTCGTGCTCGGCGACTGGCGTCTCGTGCGGAACGAGGATGGCAGCTTCACAGCCCGTGCCGGCACAGCTGGCTTCGCCCTGGACTTGCGATTGAATCCCACCCAGGCCGCATTGCTGCAAGGGGACCGGGGCTACAGCCGCAAAGGCCCCGGGCAGGGCGAGGCTAGCGCCTATTTCAGCATGCCGCACCTGGCGGTCACCGGACGGTTGACGCGCGGCACGCGCACCGAGACGATCCGGGGCGAAGGCTGGCTCGATCGCGAATGGTCGTCGAGCCTGCTCAATCCGCGTTCCGTGGGCTGGGACTGGGCTGGCCTGAATATGGACGACGGAAGCGCCGTGACGGTGTTCCGCGTACGCGATGCACAGGGCTATCCCGTATGGGCGGGCGGCAGCGTGCGCGGTGCGGATGGCGTGCTTACGATCCTGGGCCCGGACGACGTGGCATTCGCACCCCGGCGCCGTTGGCAATCGCCACGTACGGGCGCGGCCTATCCGGTCGAGACAACGGTCTCGGTCAGGACGCCGGCCGGTACGAAGCGTTTCGATCTTCGTCCGTTGATGGACGACCAGGAATTCGACACCCGGCGCACGGGCGGGCCGGTGTATTGGGAGGGCGCCGTGGAGGTGGACGGCGGGCGAGGGTACCTGGAGTTGGTCGGATATGGAGGAACGGTGAAGCTTTGAATCCATCTTGCACGCTATCTCGTCAAGCGTGCAGTAACGAAATGCCGATCTCCACGATGATAAGCACGACGATGGCGATCTCGAGCAGTTCGGCGCGCCGGCTGGACGCTTCGTCGTAGAGCGCGGCATAGGTGTCACGGACGATGGCGAGCTTGCGGTCGACCGAGGCGCTCAAGGCGGGCACGCGGAACAAGGACAGCGCCGTGCTGTAGACGCGTGCGAGGTAGACGTCTTCGGTCACCTGCAGCGCGTTATCGACACGCTCGGTGAGTTCGGTAACCTCGGCGACGAGTGTATAGAGCCGCCGTGCGAGGTGGGCGAAACGTCGCGATGCGAAAAGGGACGCCGCGGTACGCGCCGTCTCCACCTGGTCGTACATGCGGGGAAGTTCGTTGTCGAGGAGGATGTCGTAATACCGCAGCTCGACGAGCTGGGCATTGGCGACCTCGATGACGTCGGCAACGTCCGAATCGCTTCGTGGTTCGTAGACGAAGGCGCGATCCCAGTTCAAGACGACGAGGTCGTCGGCGTAATAGGAAAAACTTCTCGAAAGGAGTTCCTTTCGAGATGCCCGGGAAAGGGGGCGAGTCTCGCCGGAAAGGACCTCCGTCAGGTCGACACGCTCTTTCAACGTTTCCGCGTCCATGGGTTCGTCGAACGCCTGGACGGTGGCGATCAGGTAGTCCTCCTCCAACCGCTCTCCTTCGGCGGGACGGTCCAGGGCGGGGCGGATGACTTCGTGCACGCGGTCCAGCAAGCCGTCCCAGAACGACGTGCGGGCGGACGGACCGAACTGCGCATCGACGGCGGCGACGTCGTTCGCGTATTCGGGCCACGGCTGGTCCGAGCAGCGTGCGCGAAGTGACAACGTGGCGACGCCGAAGTCGTACAGGCGTACCGAGACGGCGGCTCGTACCGTCCCTCTTGCAAGCAAAACGTCGGTCTCCCCCAGTGAAAGCCACAGCGGAGCGACGCCAAAGGCCACGGCCTTGGGTGGCGTACTTGAAAGGTAGGAACGGTTGGACGCGGTATTGGCATGCGCCGTCCACAGGCGCTCCGCCTGCACCAGGTCGATGCTGTAGGCGATGTCGACCAATCGCAGGACGGTCAGTTCACCGGATGTAACGACGGGATGGGCGGAAGTCACGGCAAGAGCCTCGGTTGGACGCCGGTAGTGTAGGCGGGCGATTGTGAAATCCCGACGTTCAACTCGTTACACGTGCCGCCCCGCGTCAGACGGAAGCCGCGATGTGCTCGCGCAGCCACGTGTGCGCCGGATCCCGGTGGGAGCGCTCGTGCCAGAGCATCACCATATCGAAGCCCGGTACGTCCACCGGTGGCGCGACCACCCGTAGTCCCGTCGCGTGCCGGATCAGGCGCTCAGGCACCATGGCGACGATGTCGGTGGTCGCGAGTATCGAGAGCAGGAAGAGGAAATGGGGTACGGACAACACCACGCGGCGACTGAGACCCTGTTTGGCCAGCGCGTCGTCGGTGATGCCGTGGAAGCCTCCACCGTCGGGTGAAACGATGGCGTGTTCCAGCTTGCCGAACTGTGCCAGCGTGGGGCGCCGCTTCAAGGCGGGATGGCCGGAACGGCCGGCAAGCACGTAGTGTTCGGTGAACAATGCACGCTGGTGGAGTTCCGGCGGCGCCATGTCCTTTGTCCGCAGGGCCAGGTCGATATCGCCATGCTCGGCCATGCGGGCGACCCGCTCGGGCGCGACGTCGAGCACGGCGAGCCGCGTGCCGGGTGCCGCGGCACGCAGGCTGCGCATGGCAGGAATGAGTACGGTCGATTCGCCATAGTCCGCCGCGGCCACGCGCCAGGTCTGATCCGCCACGGCGGGATCGAAAGGAGCAGTCGGTGCGACCGCGCGCTCGAGAACGTGAAGCGCCTCTTTCAGCGGGCCGCGCAGCGCTTCGGCGCGCGCCGTAGGTAGCATTCCTCGCGGGCCGGGAAGCAGGAGTGGGTCGCCGAAGATGTCGCGGAGCTTGGCCAGGTGCACGCTGACCGAGGGCTGCGAGAGGTGAAGGCGCTCGGCCGCGCGGGTGACGTTGTATTCGGAGAGGAGGACATCCAGCGTCACCAACAGGTTCAGGTCGATCCGTCTGAGATTAGTCATGACTATAGCTGCAATAGAACAAATTCATTTTGACTATACCTCAAGAGCGCCCATCATGAGGACATCACAGCTTCCGGAACTCGCCATGAAAGTCCTTCTCGTCTATGCCCATCCCGAACCACGCTCCCTCAACGGGTCGATCAAGGATTTTGTCGTCAAGCGACTCATCGCGGCGGGGCATGAGGTGCGGGTGTCCGATTTGTACGCCATGGACTGGAAGCCCGCGTTGGATATCGCCGATAGCACCGAATGGAACGAGGACGAGCGGTTCGAACCGTCACGCGCCTCGGCACGGGCCTTCGCCAACGGACACCAGAGCGCGGACATCGCCGCGGAACAGGAGAAACTCCTGTGGGCGGACACGCTCATCCTGCAGTTTCCGCTGTGGTGGTTTTCGATGCCGGCGATCCTGAAGGGATGGGTGGACCGCGTGTACGCGAACGGCTTCGCGTATGGCGTCGGTGAGCATTCCGACCAGCGTTGGGGCAACCGCTACGGCGAGGGCAACCTGTCCGGGAAGCGGGCGATGCTGATCGTCACCACGGGCGGTTGGGAGTCGCATTACAGCGCGCGCGGCATCAACGGGCCCATGGACGACGTGTTGTTTCCCATCCAGCACGGCATCCTGTACTACCCGGGCTTCGAGGTCGTGCCGCCGTTCGTCGTTTATCGCACGAGCAAGGTCGACGAGGCCCGTTTCGAGGCGACATGCGAAGCGTTGGGCGAACGGCTCGATAGCCTTTGGACGACCGCGCCGATTCCGTTCCTGGCGCAGAACGGTGGAGCGTACGCCATTCCGCAGTTGACGTTGAAGGACGAGATCTCGTCAGGAAAATCGGGTTTCGCCGCACACGTCACCCATGACCCTGCCTGACCGCGATGCGCGACAGCCACGAGGGCACCGCGCCCTCGCTGGCCGTCACGGCCGGTTGCTTACTTTACGAACGCACACTGCGAGGCTTCATTGCTCTCACATGAACTCGCCTGTGCGGAAGTCGATTTCCATTTGTCGCCCAACGTGATTTTGGCCGGCGTTTCCAGGCTCAGGCGAAAGCCCCCGTTCTCCAGGACCGCGCCTTTGGCATCGTGAAACTCGTAGTCGCAATACACTTGCGTAGAGCCATCGGAAGCCTTGTTGGCGGCGGCACTCATGAATCGAGGCGACGCCTTGCCGTCTTTGCCAGATTCATAGGGATCGCTGCCGGTCCACCGGTTTCCCGCCGCCGACGTGATGTCGTATTCGCAGCCTTCATACCCCTCGCACGTGGTAACCACCTTCATCGTGATATTTGCCGGAGCGGGGCAGGCGTCCTGTTGGCCGGCCTGCGCCGCGGCCATCGGCACCGTCAGAAGAAAACATGACGCGAGGGCACTGTTCCATGTGCGCATGAGAAGGTCCTTGATGTTGGGTGTGCGTCGGAGTGTCGTCCCAGGGCAGGGACGCTTCAATAGGCCGTCGGTTGTAGGGGTGGGAGCCGACCCTGTCGGCGATGGGTGCTTGCCTTAGGCTGGCCCGCTGCCGCGGGATCGCCGACAGGGTCGGCTCCCACCTGATCGCTTCCCGGCTCCAGCCCGGCTTTAAAGACCGCCGGCGCCACGCACGGCGCCCGGCGGGCGCCCCACCACCCGCTTGAACGCACGGCTGAATGCCGCGAGCGATCCATAGCCGAGCCGGAACGCGACGGTTTCGATGGGTTCCCGGTCGCGACCGATCCATTGCGCGGCAAGGCGCATGCGCAGTTCGGTGAGGTAACGCAGCGGTGTCATGCCGGTGGCCTCGAGGAAGCGTTCGGCGAACACCGAGCGCGAACTGCCCATTTCCGCGGCGAGCTCGGCGACGGTCCAATTCCTCCCGGGATCACGATGTAGCGCGACGATTGCCTTGCCAAGGCGCGGATCGCGCAATGCCTGTACCCAACCGGTGGCGTCACCACAACCGCATTCGACCCAGCCGCGCACGATGATTGCCGAGACGACGTCGGCGAGGCGGGCGAGGATGCCGGCGAAGCCCGCACGCTTCGCGCAGGACTCGCGCTCCATCGCATCCAGGATCGGCGGCAACTCCGGATACTTTTCCAGCAACGTGCCTACCTGCATCACTTCAGGCATGGCGGCAACCAGCGGCTGCATGCCACCCAGTTCGAATTCCATGCAACCGCTGAAGACCAGCGCACCGTCCTCGCGGGTGGCGACAGGGCAGTCAGGGTGGATGTCGTTCACGGTGTCGCACAGGGGCGTGATGTCGAAACTGGCGATGTCGCGGCAAGCCACATCGGACGAGGAAAGCAGCGTGTGGGAACTGCCCTGTGGCATGAGCACCGCATCGCCCTTCGAGAGCGGGTACAGCGTGCCGTCACTTGTCCGGAGCAGCACCGGCCCGCGTCCGACGAAGTGGAACTGGGCGCGTCCGGGCGCTGCGTGGAAGGCGATTCCGAACGGGCGGGCGACTTCGATCCGCCGGTACTGCACGCCGTTCAGGCGCATGCCGAGCAGTAGTTCGCTGGCGGGATCGGGGTGGCGTGTCGCGTCGATGGTGGCCATGGTCCGGACGTATGATCAAATATTGAGGATTTCGCATCATATACCGTCCGGGGTCGGCCGTTTAACCTGCCGCTTTCCCTGGATATGGAAGTGACATGAACACCTGTGTGGACGCCGCCGTCGCGGCACCTGAGGAGGTCCGGCCCGCCTGGGGCGCGGTCTTCGCCATGACCCTGGGCGTATTCGGGCTCATCACGGCCGAATTCCTGCCGGCAAGCCTGCTTACGCCGATGGCGGCGACGCTCGGCGTGACCGAGGGGATGGCCGGACAGACCGTGACCGCCACGGCGGTGGTGGCCCTGGTGACGAGCCTGGTCATCGCGGTGGTGACGCGAAACATCGACCGGCGGTGGGTGCTGCTGTCGTTCTCGGTCTTGCTGGTCGGTTCGAACCTGCTGGTGGCGTTCGCGCCGAACCTCACCGTGGTGTTGTCGGGCCGCGTGCTGCTGGGCATCGCCATCGGTGGCTTCTGGACGATGTCCGCCGCCACAGCGATGCGGCTGGTGCCCGAAGCGATGGTGCCGCGCGCGCTGTCGATCATCTTCAGTGGCGTCTCGGTGGCGACCGTGGCGGCAGCGCCGCTGGGTAGCTATTTCGGCCACCTCATCGGTTGGCGGAACGTTTTCCTCATCGCTACGGCGATCGGTGTGTTCGCCTTCGTCTGGCAACTGTTCACCCTGCCGCGCATGGCCGCCACGGGGGCGGCACGCATGGGGACCCTGGTGGAAGTCATGAAGCGGCCTGCGATGCGCATGGGCATGATCGCGGTGGTGCTGGTATTCACCGGGCACTTCGCCTTCTTCACCTATCTGCGGCCGTTCCTGGAAGTGGTCACGGGAGTCGGCGTCAATGGCTTGTCCGGCATGCTGCTCGGTTTCGGCGTGGCCAACTTCATCGGTACGTCGCTGGCGGGCTTCGCGCTCGAACGAAACCTGCGCATGACCCTGCTGCTCATGCCTCTTGCGATGGGCGGCATGGCCCTCGCATTGGTGTTGCTTGGCCGCGCGCCCGTGGCCGACGCCATCCTCGTGGCGCTATGGGGCATGGCTTTCGGTGCCGTGCCCGTCGCATGGACGACGTGGATCACGCGCACCGTGCCGGACGAGGCCGAGAGCGGTGGTGGCCTGATCGTCGCCGCCGTGCAGTTGGCCATCACGCTCGGTGCCGCGGTGGGTGGCGTGGTGTTCGATGTGTCCGGCGCGAACGGTGTATTCGTCGGCTGTGGGATCGTCCTGCTGGTCGCCGCGGCGACGATCGCCACGAAGCTTCATCCGGTCTCTCCCGCCTACGACGGCAACAGGGATTTCATCGGCGAAGCCGACGAGGCCTGAGCGATACGATCCGGCTGTTGACCCCGGGCGCGGTGGCCGGGGACAATGCGCACCACTTCCCCAAAGACGGGCATACCCATGAAAGACGACCCTGATCGGTTCGTTTCCCATACGTAGCACCGTCTCCGACGACATCCGGATGCGGTGAAAAACCCTCCGGCTGTCGTTTCCACGCGATGGCCCTCCAGCGCGACCGGCAAGCAAGGCTCTGGTCGCCGAGGTGCAGCATGTCCCGGTTCCTTCTTTTCCTGCTGGCTGTGTGGCCTGCCTTCATCAGCCTGCCGAGCTTCGCCTCGGGAGGCAGCTATCTTGTCGACGACGCGGCCATTACGCCCGCATCGCATTGCCAGCTCGAAAGCTGGATGCAGTTCCGCACCACCGCCCGATCCGTGACCACCGTGCCCGCCTGTTCCTGGGGCGACGTGGAGTTCTCGGCGCAGATCACCGGCGGCGTGCATACCGGAGCGGGAAGCGTGGCGCCCGGTGCGAAGTGGCAGGTGTTCAACGGATCGCGTGTATCGACGGCACTCGATGCCGGCGTGACCGCGCAAGGCGGGCGTGTGCATGGGGCCATCGCCTATGCGGCTTCCACGGTGCAACTGGACCAGGCAGGGCGTTGGCTGTTCAACGTGAACCTCGGCGCGACGCATCAGCGAGGCGAACCGACGCGGCGCATCCTCGGTGGCGGTATCGAATTCGCCGCGTCCGCCAGCGCCACGCTGCTTGCCGAGGTACTGGACACGGCGGGTGCCGGGCGGACATTACAGGCGGGCGTCCGGCTACCTTTCGGCGACAACAGCATCGATCTCGTGCTGGGCCGTGCCCTCGGCCAGCAAGCCGATCGCTGGATCAACATGGGCCTGAACCTGGCGTTCTGAGACATACTCGCGTTTTGCATCCGCGCGAACCGTCATGACCATCCACTTCTCCTGCACCATGTGCGGCCGTTGCTGCAACGGCCTTCGTTTGCCCGTGGGTGTCGATGAAGCGATAGCCTGGCTCCGCGACGGCGGCGACGTGCAGATATTCTGCGAGGCGATTCCCTGGCCGGAAGATCCCGCCGCCGATAATCTCCCCGCCTGGTACAAGCACCGCCGCTCGTTCCCCGCGACGAGCGGCCAATTGCCGCTACGTGTGATCGTCTCCTTCATGGCGACGTTCGAGGGTCCGTGCCCGAACCTCCAACCCGACCTGCGTTGCGGCATCTACGAGCGCCGGCCACGTGCCTGCCGCGTGTATCCGGCGGAAGTGAACCCGTTCTTCCAGGTCGATCGTGCGGGCAAGCTGTGCCCACCCGAAGCATGGCAGGCCGAGGGACTCTTGCAGAACGACGACGGCGAGTGGAGCGATCCTGAAGTGGCCCAGGCGGTCGTGGGAATGCGAGAGGCGGACGCGCGCGATGCACAGGTCAAGGCGCGCGTTTGCGCCATGCTCGGTATCGCGATGGGCGGCCTTTCGAACGAAGGCGTGGTCGTGCATGCGCCGGAGCGGGGGCGTTTGTTGACTGCGTTGGAGTCGGCGCTCGATGCGGACAGTGCCGTCGGTGACACGAATGCTGGATGGTCCATCGTGAGCAATCGCAAGGGCACGCTCGAACTCTTGCGGTCGGCAGGGACGGTGTCGTTGGATGCTTCAGGGATCGAGTTGGAGGGGGCGAGCTACATGGGTTTCTTGCCAGGCGACGCAGAATAGCGGCTAGGCATTTCGCGAGCACCCATCGCCGACAAGGTCGGCTCCCACCTTAAGCGCGCACAGAGGGTGCGCGCACAGAGGCGCCCTCACACTGCTCGCCAACAACCCACCGTGTCGTTCGGTGGGGAGCCGTCGGGTGTCGTTCTCTGAGCGATTCCGCAGGGAGGCGAAGGCCGGACGAGGACTTAGCGAACGAGAACGGCACCCGGCGGCTCCCCTGCCTCGATACAAGCAAAACGCGATGGCAAAGCCGAGCCGTGCAAGATCAGCGAGGAATCAGCAGCCGGAAAAAGAGCGCCACGAGGGTGACCGCGACGACGCCGCCCGCGTAGAGCAGGACAAACCACGCCGCCTGACGCCACCGGCTTCGGGCGGGCATCAGTGGTAACCCTCGTCGCCGGCCCTCACCTTGCCGCGGAAGACCCAGTAGGCGAGGGTGGTATAGGCGAGGATAATCGGGATGATGATGGCGGCGCCGATCAGGGTGAACACCTGGCTCGACCGCGGCGCCGAGGCCGTCCAGATGTCGACCGACGGCGGGATGATGTTCGGGAAGATGCTGATGATCAGCCCGGTGTAGCCAAGGAACAGGATCGCCATGGTCAGCAGGAAGGGCGCGCGGTCGGCACCGCGGCGCACGCAGACCAGGATGCCGATGAGACAGGCGATCACCAGGATGGGCACGGGCAGGAAGAAGAACAGATCGGGCAGGGCGAACCAGCGCTTCGCCACGGCGTCCTGGCCCGCGATCGTCCAGATGCTCACGATGCCGACGGTGGCGCCGAGCGCGAGCGTCAAGGGACGCATCAACACCGCCATGCGGCGTTGCAGTTCGCCTTCGGTCTTCATCAGCAACCAGCCGCAGCCCAGCGTCGCATAGGTGACCAGCAGACCGATGCCGCTGAACAGGTTGAAGGGCGAGAACCAGTCGAAGGGACCGCCGGCGAACTTGCCATCGCGCACTTCCACGCCTTGCAGCAAGGTGCCGAGGATCACGCCCTGGGCGAACGTGGCCACGCCGGAGCCGGCGATGAAGGCGAGGTCCCACAGGTGCTGCGTGCGCCGCGCCTTCGCACGGATTTCGAAAGCCACGCCACGAAAGATCAACCCGCAGAGCATGGCGATGATGGGCAGGTAGGTCGCCGGCAGGAGGATGGAATAGGCAAGGGGAAATACGGCATACAGGCAGGCGCCGCCGAGCACCATCCATGTCTCGTTGCCGTCCCACACCGGCGCCACGGTGTTGAGCATCACCTGGCGTTCGCCCTCGCGGTCGAAGAAGGGGAAGATCAGGCCGATACCGAGGTCGAAGCCATCCAGCATGACGTACATGAACACGCCGAAAGCGATGATGGCTGCCCAGATGACTGGCAAGTCGATAGGCATGGCGGTTACTCGTCGATGGAATCGGTGGGGCGCGACAGCGGGCGATGGTCGAATCGCTCCCTGCCGCGGCCGGTGTCGCTGGCTTCGGCATCGGCTTCGTCGTGGGGCAGGTGCGGTCCCTTCGCCATCAGCTTGAGCATGTAATAGATGCCGGTGCCGAAGACGAGGAAGTACACCATCACGAAGATCATCAGCGACGTGCCGACCTGGTCCACGGTGATGGCCGAGACGGCGTCGCGCGTGCGCAATACGCCGTAGACCACCCATGGTTGGCGGCCCGCCTCGGTGGTCACCCATCCGGCGAGCAGGGCGATCAGGCCCGAGGGTGCCATGAACAGGGCGAAGCGCTGGAACCAGCGGGCGTCGTATAGCCGTCCGTTGCGTCGCAAGGCGAGCCCGCACACGGCGAGCAGGAGCATCAACAGGCCCATGCCGACCATGATGCGGAAGCTCCAGAAGACGATCGTCGAGTTCGGGCGATCTTCCGGGGGGAACGACTTCAGCCCCTGAATCTCGCCATCCCAGCTATGCGTCAGGATCACGCTGCCCAGGTGCGGCACCTTGACGGCATAGCGGGTGGCTTCGGCTTCCATGTCCGGCCAGCCGACGAGGTTGAGCGAGGTGCCGCCTTTCTCGGTTTCCCAAAGCCCTTCGATGGCGGCGATCTTCGCGGGCTGGTGCTCGCGCGTGTTGAGCCCGTGCGCGTCGCCCACGGCGACCTGGATCGGTACCACGACCAGCAGCATCCACAGCGCCATCGAGAACGATTTGCGGATGGCGTCGTCCTTCCGTCCCCGAAGCAGGTGCCATGCGCCACAGGCGCCGACGATCACGGCGGCAACGATGAAGGCGGCCAGCGCCATATGCACGAGCCGATAGGGGAAGGACGGATTGAAGACGATCTTGAGCCAGTCCGTGGGAACGACCTTTCCGTCCACCATGGCGAAGCCCTGCGGCGTTTGCATCCAGCTATTCGAGGAGAGGATCCAGAAGGTCGATATCAGCGTGCCGACGGCGACCATCAAGGTGGCGAAGAAGTGCGCCTTCGGGCCTACCTTCGTCCAGCCGAAAAGCATGATGCCGAGGAAGCCCGCTTCGAGGAAGAAGGCCGTCATCACCTCGAAGGCCAGCAGCGGACCGGTGACCGCGCCGGCAACGGCCGAAAAGCCCGACCAGTTGGTGCCGAACTGGTAGCTCATGACGACGCCGGACACCACGCCCATGGCGAAGCCGACGGCGAACACCTTCGACCAGAAGAAAAACAATTCCTTGTAGACCACCTTGCCGGTCTTCAGCCAAAGGCCTTCGAGCACCGCCAGATAGCTGGCCAGCCCGATGCTGATGGCCGGGAAGATGATGTGGAAGGACACCGTGAAGGCGAACTGCCAGCGGGCCAATAGGAGCGCCGTGTCGGATACGTGCATGGGAATCTCCGTCTGGCATCCAGTCTAGGCCGTGGCGCGCGCAGGGTACGCCGGCGCGACACTTTGGCACGTGAAGGATTGTCGCAGGACGGGTGGCCCGGTTGAATTGCAGCGTCTTGCCGTGACAAGGTGTTTCCACTTCCCGTCACCCTGCCATCCGATCGGGGAAAGGTCCTTCTAAGGAGCGCTGCCTAGACTCGACCGTTCCCCAAGCGAGGGCCACAGGATGCGCGCTCCCACCTCGATCACCGTCGGTAAAGTGCCGCAGGTCACCATCGTTTTCTGGATCCTGAAGGTCGCCGCCACCACGCTCGGCGAGACGGGCGGCGACGCCGTGTCGATGTCACTGGGCCTCGGCTATCTCCTGGCCAGCTGCCTCTTCCTGGCGATCTTTGTCGTTGCAGTCGTGGCGCAGGTTCGTGCGACACGTTTCCATCCGTGGTTGTACTGGTCGACGATCGTCGCCACCACGACCGTCGGTACCACGGTGGCCGACTTCGCCGACCGCTCCTTGGGGATCGGTTATGCCGGCGGAAGCGCGCTGCTTCTCGCGTTGGTGCTGGTATTGCTGGCGACCTGGTACGGGGCGATGGGATCGGTGTCCATACATCAAATCGTGACGCCGCGCGCGGAGTGGTTCTACTGGATCACCATCATGTTTTCGCAGACGCTCGGCACGGCGCTCGGTGACTGGACGGCGGGTGACGCCGGCATCGGCTATTTCGGCAGTGTCATGCTCTTCGGTGGCCTCCTCGCCGTCATCGCCGTGGTGTATTCCGTGACCCGTGTGTCGCGCACCCTGCTGTTCTGGATGGCCTTCGTGCTAACACGGCCGCTCGGCGCCGCGTTCGGCGATTTCCTGGACAAGCCACTCGATGATGGCGGACTCGCGTTGAGCCGCTATGCCGCTACGGCCATGTTGCTTGCCTTCATGGCGATCTGCATCTGGCTGGTGCCCCAACGGCCCGCCGATACACGGAACTAGTCCCGGCCATCCATGTCCCATGGCTTCCGATGCTAGGATTTCGCCTGGCATCCATACTCCACTCGGCCTCCGGGAGCAGACATGGGCAGGCGATCCCTGTGGCGTACCGAATGGTTCCTTCCGGTGAGCCTGGTCACCTGTGTGATTTTCCTCGCCGTCCCGGAGGTGCTTCTCTCCGGACTGGAATCGATGGGATGGCTCGCGGTGGTCTTCGCCTGGCTGTTCCTCGTCGTCCTGGGTTCGGCGGTCGCGGTCGTCCGCCACGCCGAGCATCTTGCGCATCATCTGGGCGAGCCGCGCGGTACGCTCATCCTCACGCTGGCGGTCACCTCCATCGAGGTGATGAGCGTGTCGGCGGTGATGCTACACGGCGCGAACAATCCGACCCTCGCCCGTGACACGTTATTCTCCGTCACGATGATCGTATTGAACGGCATGGTGGGACTTTCGCTGCTCCTGGGTGGGCTGAAGCACAGCGAGCAGTCGTACAACCTGCAAGGCGCGAATGCCTACCTCGGCCTGATCATTCCGCTGGGCGTCCTCAGCATGGTGTTGCCGAGTTTCACCCGGGACGCCGCAGACTCGCCGTTGAGGTTCTCCCATCAGTTGTTCCTGGCGATCTTCGCGCTGTTGCTCTATGCCACCTTCCTGTTCCTGCAGACGCGGCGGTTGAAAGGCTATTTCGTTCCTGACGGTATGCCCTTGCGTGTCGAGGCAACGGCGGCCCGGACGCAAACGCCTTCCCATGGACCGCTGATATCGGCCTTGCTGCTCGTCGCATACATGCTGCCTGTCGTCTTCCTCGTCGACAGGCTGGCGGTGCCTGTCGACTACGTGGTGGAAACACTGGGTGCGCCCGCGGCCCTCGGTGGCCTCGCGATGGCGATGCTCGTGGCGATGCCCGAGGGCATGGGTGCCATACGCGCGGCCAATCGCAACGAATTACAGCGAGCGGTGAACGTCTTCATGGGCTCGGTGCTTTCCACGATCGGTCTCACCATTCCCGCGATCCTCATCATCGGTGGCTTGACCGACCACCCGGTGATGCTGGGCCTGCGTCACACGGACCTCGTGCTGTTCGTGTTGACCCTGTTCCTGTGCATGGTCACGTTTTCCAGCCGGCGTACGCACTTGCTCCAGGGCGCCGTCCACCTCATGCTGTTCGCCTGCTTCGTCTTTTTCGTTTTCGCTCCCTGAACGGTGGAAACCCATGAAACACACGTTGGTGCTCGTGCTCCTGGTATTGGCCGCGGCGAGCTCCTATGTCGCTGGTAGCGTCGCCGGCCTCCTGGTCCTGGTGGGGATGGGCGTGCTGTTCGAACTGGCGTTCTGGTTCGGGCTCGTCCAGCGACGACGAGGCAAAGCCCGCCACGCCTGAGTCGTACGATCGCGAGTATCATCCGGGTCGGTTTGTCAGGAGGACGCATGGACAGGACGCTCATCGACGTAAGGCTGACCCGGCAGCAGATCGTCGTCTGCTGGGCCGCCATGGACTCGCCCTTCAGTGCCTGGAGTGAACGGCAGATCGCCCAGGGCTTCGCGTGGCGCCCCGGTTCGGCCTCGTTTCGTCTTCACCAGCAAGACGGTCCTCACCAGATCCAGGTGACACGGGTCCGTGGATTCCAGCTCATTTCGGCAGATGCGGTGCGCGTGATCGAGGTGCCTTTTCTCCTGCCCATGGTCAGCGGCATCGAAGTAGGTGGCGTCGGCGACACGAGAATGATCGCGTGTCTGCCGGGAAGTTATCTGCTGCGCGCGACCTTCTTCGATTCACCGCGCCTGGAACTGACCTTCCTTGCGGACGCCGAACCCCGCTTCGCCATTCCCGTCGCCGACCCTGCCATCACTCGGCGGGCGGATTTCGACGTGGCGGCGGTCCAAGCCTGAGCCCGGTCGATGCGGCCATGGCGATCACGACGAGCGCCGGCAGCCAGAGGGCGCGGCCCGAGCAGGGCCCGAACAAGACCGCGCCACACGCACCCCCAGCGATGAAGGCACCGATGACGACCACGCAGATGCGCGTGCGCCGTGGATCGAAGGCGGCGCCCCGCCACCGCTGACCCATCGCGATGCCGAGGTCGGTGAACATGCCGGTGAGATGGGATGTGCGCAGCACGGCGCCAGTGACCAACGAACTCGCACCGTTCTGCAACCCGATGGCCAGGCCGCATAGGCAGGTGCCCAGGGTCGGGTCGATGTCGAGCGTGTGGGCGGCCAGGGCGAGTAGAGCAGCTTCGGAGCACAGGACCGCCACCGAGGCCGGGCCGCGTGCCCAGCGTTCGCTGCGGATGGCCCAGGCACTGATGGCGCAGCCCAGCGTGAACAAGCCCATGATGGCCAGCGCGTGGAGCAGGAGCCGGCCATCGGCGGTGCCGATGCCGATGGCCCCTTCGGTCGATATGCCCGTGAGGTGGGTGACTCCGCCGTGACGCAAGGCGAGCAGCGCGATGGCATTGGTGGCGCCCGCGGCGAACGGAAGCACGGCGGCCCAGCTCCATACCCAGCGGGGAAAGGAGGGGATCATCTATGCATGGGGTTCTCTGTCATTCCCGTAGTTTCGCACGGTCGCGAAGCCTCGGCGGCTTCGCGACCGCGTGGCACTCACTTGCCGAGGTTGCTCAGGAAACGCTTCGTGTATTGCAGTACCGTCGTGCTGGGTACGGAGTTGCAAGTGGGCGAGGCGAATCCACCGGAGCACGGGTTGTCGCGGTCGAGCGACCAGAAGTGCAGGCCCGCTAGCTTGTTGGCGACTGCATAGTTGGTGACCGTGTCGATATCGGCGACGGTGAAGGTCTCGCTCGAGACATCGTTCACGCCGATCATCGGGGTGATCTCGATCTTGCTCAGCGGGATGCCGTAGGTGTGTTGCAGGTTGATCACCGCCTGGATCGCGGATTGGCCCATGTCGCAGCTGCCGTTCTTGACCACACAGATGCCCGGTCCCGCCGAACCGTAATCCATGGTCATGAGGTTGATGGTGTAGTTCTTCAGGCCTGAGGCCTTCACGGCACGTACGACCGCGTCACCCGTGGCGTTCACGCCGCCGAAGCTTCCATCGGACGCCGCCAGCGTGGCGAGGGTGAAGGAAAAGCGCAGGTTCGGGTACAGGCCTTCGGCGTAGACAGCATTGCTGACCAGGGCGTTGAGTTGTGCCGGCGTTTGCCCACTCTCGATGTCGAAATCGACACCGACCATGTGCGAGGTCATGTACGTGGAGAGGAACTTCGCCATGCCCGTCGCACTGCCGCACGTGAACACGCCCGCCTGGCCGCCGGTCGATACGACATAGTTCACGCCCGCGCTGTTCAGCCGCGCGATGTTGGCGCTGGCGAAAGCCGCCGCGGGCACGCCGCCCCAGTTCTCGCTTCCGCACTCACCCGTGGCGAAGGCCAGTGTGATCGCGCCGAGGTTCGGCACCTGGGTGGAGACGAGGCTGCCGCTGCCCACGACCGGCAGACGCGTGCCCGTCACCATCGTCGACATGACGTTGGTGTTCCAGTCGAGGTTGATGGTGATGTCCTTGTAGGGACTGAAGAGCAGGGTGCCGCTGGTCGGGGGCGGATTGTCCGGCGGCGGGTTGTCGGGTGGTGGCGTATCGCCACCGGTACACGAGCCCTGCGAAGTCCATGGTTGCCCCGATCCGCTGCCTCCATTGTTGGTGGCGGGGTCGTTGCCTTGCGTCCACCAGTTGGCAACGTAGTTGGTGCCGTTCTCGCTGGCCGTGTTGCCGGCGGTGTAGACCGCCGTCGCGTTCCATGCGGCGGCGCAGGCACCGGCCGCATGGGCCTGTCGCATCGGCACCATCGAAGAAAGGGCGATGGCGATAGCCACGCCTAGCGTGCCCGAACATCCACCGATAACCGCACGAGACCGCACACCGGATGTCTTCATGAACATGGAGCGCCTCCTGACCGAAAGTAGTTGGAAGGGGCCCGCTGACTCACGGCCGATACCGTGTGTTCCCCGTTCCCCTGGTGCGTTCGGCGCGGAGCAGCCGCGGCGAAACGCGGCTTCGGTTTAGTCCTCAATGACAACGTTGTCTATTTGCAATGCGGCGAAATGTGACCGTCGGCGTGAATGATATTTAACGAATGAATGGCGCGGTGCGGCGGGCGGACCGGCGTCCGGGAGCGGAATGATCGTTAAAATAGTTGCCTTGGCACCTGATGCACCGCATCAGGTGCCAAGGCGACTTTCGGCGGTCGAATGTCCACGAATGACAACGACAGCCAAAGGGTCTGCGACCTCAGTCAAGCTCCTTGATCCGGATGTTCCGGTACGAAATGCGGATGGGCTCGATGCCCTTGTCTTCGCCGCCTTGCAAGGCGATGTGCCCCTTATGGAAGCGGGCGAAGTCGGGCATCTTCGCGAACTTCGTCCTTGCGACGAGGGCATTCCACTCGGGCGTCCACAGTGTCGTGTCGACGGTTTTGTGGCCGTTCTGGAAAAATTGCACGTGGCCGTGGTCGACGATGATTTCCACCGCGTTCCAGTTGCCGTGTTCCTTCACGTTCTCGATGTCCGAGGAAATGAGGTCGAACAGGTCGCCGGAGCGTTCGTACAAGGTGTAGCTGTCAGGCTTGGTGCAGACCAGGTCGGCGATCTGCATCTCGGGGCCCGTCTCCCAGGTCTCATGGTACTTCGGTGACTCCTGCACGTTGAACATGATGCCCGCGTCGGCGCAGGGCGTCATCGTCCATTCGAGCTTCAAGTCGAAGTTCTCGTATTCCTTGTCGGTGACGAGGTCGGCGAAATCGCGGGCCGGCGCCTTGAGGTCGCGCTGGAGCTGGATGGTGCCGTCGGCGACGCTCCAGTCCTTGCCGATGCCTTTCTGTCCGAACGAATGCCAGCCGGCAAGGGTCTTGCCGTCGAACAGCGAGGTGAAGCCCGGTTCCTTGTCCGCGGCGTGCGCGGACAAGGTGGCGAGGCAGCAGGCCGCCGTGACGATCTTCAAACGGGTGCGAATCATGGGACGCTCCGGGGGATGGGATGGCGAGCGTAACGCACTTGGCGGGCAACGCCATGCGTCCACGTATGGACGTCTGGACTTCCATGGTGTGTGGACGGCTCAGCCTATCTTGCGATGCTTCTTCAGCTCCACGCGGATCTGCTCGAGCAAGGGCGCGACGGCCTGCGGTTCCCGCAACGAGCGCAGCGCCGTGCGCAGTGCCCGAAGATCCTGCTTGGCGCCAAGGGCATCGGAAAGTTTCGCCATGGCATGTGCCGCGGCCTTGTCCTCGTGGGCGCGGTGATGCGACGACTTGGCGGCCACCTTCAACACCTTGCGCCAGACGTCCAATTGCATGCGCAGGCGTCGTGCACGGCGGCGCCAGCGATGCAGGCTGGCTGGTGACGGGTCATGCGATGCGCGCTTGTGCGCCTTGGCGACGCGTCGCTCCGAACGGGCGATCGCCTGTTCGACGGTGTCGCGCCGTACCTCTTGCCAGGGCAGTGCCTCGATCGCGCCGGCCAGATCGCGCAGTTCACGGCGCCGCTTGAGGAAGCGCGGGTCCTTCGCGAGCACAGCCGCGAGGCGCCCCTCGCTACGATGTTCCAGGGCTTCGATGACATGTCGCCACTCGGGAGAAGGCGAGGGTCCGGCTACCGCGCGGGCCGTGTTGACCGCCACGTACGCGTCCCGCAGCGGCGACAGTCCGATGGCCAGGCGCGCGAGGATGGCTTCGATCGACGGCAGTGAATCAGCGAAGGGTTCCGCTGCGAGGATGAGCAGGCTCTTCAGGCGGCGAACGGCCTTCCGCGCCTCGTGGACGCCACGGTGGCACTGTTTCGGATCCGACAAAGCGCGCATGGCGGCACGGCATTCCCTGACCGCGAAGGAAGCGAGGGCTTCGGCGATGCTGGGCGCGGCGGTCTTGGGCATGCGCATTAGATAGCAAAGTTGATGGCGCGGCACCTGGTGCCGTCTCCGATCCCCTCGCAAGGGCGTCAGTACCCGGCCCGTTATTCGACCGGGGGACTGCCATCCGAGGTGCCATCCGGATCGGCCGGCTTGCGCCGCCGCCGGGGCTTGGGCTCGCTCGCGGCGATCAGGGCTTGCAGGTATGCGACGCCTTCCTCCGGGGGGAACCAGGAGACCACATCCGCGACCGTGAGGCCGTGCCGCAGGCGCAGCGCTTCGAACTCGGCGCGGGCACCGGCCAGTGGATCGACCTTGGGTGGCCGCCCACGACGCTTCGGGACGACCGGTTCGGGAGTCGCCGCCTTGGTAGGCACGGGGTCGGCCGCGGGGGGCTTGCTTCCCGAGGCCTGGCGGTCGAGGGCGGCAAGTTCCTCCTGGAACTGCTTGAAGTCGTATTTGCCGGACGAGTTCATCGTACTGCTTGAAGCTGGAGGAGTTCCCATTGTGGCACGGCCGTTCGCCGCCGGCTTGAGATTGGCGGCCAAATCAACGTGACGATTGTGTGACCAATGCGACGCAAGTGGCTGTCGCGTAAGGCGACGTATGACTTATCCACACGGTTATGCAGGTGCTTTCCACAGCACCTGTGGATATCAGGAGACGCTGGCCTCGGCACCCGTGGAGATATCGTCCGCGTGGTTGTTGCGGAAGATCTCACGAGCCACGTCGCGCTGATGGCCGCTGTCGGTATGCACCGAGATCAGGATGCTGCCCTCGCGCACCTTCGCATCGTAGCGCTTGGCCTCGAACTCGGGGATGCCCATGCCGACCAGGGCGCCGATGAGCCCGCCCGTGGCCGTGCCCACCGCGGCACCGCTGAGCGCCGCCATGATGGGGCCGGCGGCGATGAAAGGCCCTATCCCAGGAATGGCAAGTGACCCGACACCTGCCAGCCAGCCCAGCCCAGCGCCAAGCCCGAATCCAACGACTCCCCCGGCGGTCGCGCCCTCGGGCGCCTTCGTGTGGTGCTCGTGCGCGAAGTCGCGGGTACCGCGGCGGTCGGGCAGAAGGGCGGAGATATCGTCGCTGGTGAAGCCGGCCTGCTTGAGTTCGAGGACGATGTGTTCGGCCTGTTCCACGGTGCGGGCGGTGCAATAGACGGACGCTTTCATGGGAGCCTCGACGCGGCGGCTGCGGTGGCCGCAGTACGCCCGAGCCGTCGTGAACCGGCGGTGGAATGCGCGCGAAAGCGAGCGCTCAGGCGGCGCGGAAGGTCACCACGAGTACGTCGCGATGCGACGCCTTCGCGGCGTCGAGGGGCGTCACCGGCGTTACCCCATGGAACACCCGCGGGTCGTGGATCAGCGCGGCGTCGAACGGCTGCGCCAGCGTGAACTCGCCGAGCGCGCGTCCGTCGGGAGAATGGATCGTCGTCGTTCCGCTGGCGATGTTTTCCCGGTCGACCAGTAGCACAAGCACGTAGTCGACCCCGTCGCGATGGCTGCCTTCCGGGGTGGGCTCGCCCGCGGCACCGGCGGTGGCTTCGATGCGGAACTGGTGTACCTCGACATGCCAATGGTCGACTTCGGGCGAGAGCCCCCCGAAGAAGTCGCGGCAGAAATCGAGGATCGCGCCCATCGTGGCGCCCGTGGCGATCTCCGGAAGTACCGGTTCGAACCAACGCGCGATATCGCCCTGCAGGCTGTTGTAGGCCAGGGTCTGGAAATGGGCCTGGTGAGGCTTCGGCTCGACGTGGCCGAAACGCGAGGCGGCGAAGGTCGCGTGGCGACGGCGGCGGAACCGCCCCGTGGCGGCGAGGTAGGTATCCGGCTCGAGTGCATTCCAGCTGGCGACAAACGCTTTCCAATCGTTCAGTGGCGCCAGGTGTTCGACCAGGGTGCGCATGTGTGGCCCGTCCACGAAGGCGAAGCCCTCGTCCCGGACCTGGTCGTGGAGGGTCGTTTCACTCACTTCGAGGGGGGCGTTCATGAGCCGCAGTATACGGCGGCGGCCCGCTACCGCATTGCGGCAAATGGCCCGGCCAGCCTGCCGAGGGTTCAGATGGCTTCGTGTTCCGGATCGCCGTCGTGTCCCTGGGCCCTGCGTGCCTCCGCCGCTCGTCGCGTGTAATGGGCCCGGATCTTGTCGAGGGTGGCCTCATCCAGCTCTTCCAGGTCGAGCAAGGCCGGGTTCGCCCCATTCAGCGCGTTGATCAGCTCGTCGAGCTTGATCTGCATCGCCGCGGTGTCGCGGTTCTGGGTGTTCTGGATCAGGAACACCATGAGAAAGGTGACGATCGTCGTGCCGGTGTTGATCACCAGCTGCCAGGTGTCGTTGAAGCCGAAGACGGGCCCCGTTACCGCCCAGATCACCACGATGGCCACGGCGGTGGCGAAGGTGGCCGGCTTGCCCGACGCCTTCGCCACCGCCATGGCCATGCGGGTGAAAAAACTCTGGTCGTTGCTGTCGCTTGCCATGCCGGCGTCTCCTCTTTCACTTCGCCCATGCGGCCGGGCGGCCACAACGTGCGCAGGGTGTTTCGTTGCCCGTGAAGCACGAGCGAAGAGCCGAGGAGCATCGCAAATGAACGAATGGTTCGAATTATCGGAGCCGTGGTGGCACTTCGCCGCCCGTGGCGTACTGACGTATGTGGGCTTGCTTGTCCTCATGCGGGTCTCGGGCAAGCGAAGCTTCGGCGAAATGTCAGCCTTCGACGTGCTGGTGCTCGTGCTCGTCGGCGGAACCCTGCGCACGGCGATCATTGGCGACGACCATAGCTACCTGGGCGCCTTCATCGGCGTGGCCAGCATCCTTCTGGCGAACAAAGGGATGGGCTGGTTGTGCACTCGCATGCCGCGTTTCAACCGCATGGTAGAAGGATTGCCTGCGGAGCTCGTGCGCAATGGCAAGCGCGATCCGGTGGAGATGCGGCGCCAGGATCTTCCCGAGGCCGCATTCAATCGTGCCCTGCACGCGGCGGGCATGGAGGACGAAAGCACCGTGGTTATCGGCCGGCTGGAACCGAACGGGAAGATTACTTTCGTCCGGGACATGGGGAAGCAGACCCTGCGCTGACGGGCGCCGCTCAGGGCATGTGGAGTGGCTGGGGTTTGTCCAGCGCGGCCAACAGCGAACCGTCACGCTGGTACACGTCGGGCTTGTAGGCGAGCTTTCCGTCGTCGGCGATGTCGACGGTCCAGTACGCGAGCAGTACCGGTACCGCCGTCGGCAGCGTCACGTTCTGGGTCTTCCGGGTGGCGATGCGCTCGTCGATCACCTGGCGGTTCCATTTCTGCTCGTCATTGAAGAGTAGTTCGACCAGTTCGAGCGGGTGTTCCACCCGGATGCACCCGGAGCTCGTATCGCGCTTGGCTTTCTCGAAGAGCTCCTGGTGCGGCGTGTCGTGCAGATAGACGGCGAACGAGTTGGGGAACCGGATGACCACTTGCCCGAGGGAATTTCCCGGTCCGGCGTCCTGCCGCAATGTGATGCCGCGCGGGTTGGCCCAGTTCACCTTCGAAGGCGATATCGCATTGCCGCTGCTGTCGAGTACGCGGATGCGATTGTTGGCCAGGTAGGATGGATTCTTGCGAATCTTCGGCAACACGTCGTTCTTGAGGATGGTAGGTGGGATCGTCCACGTGGGATTGAAGGTGACGTAGGTGATCTGCGAGCGGAAAATCGGCGTGCTGCGGTAAGGCTTGCCGACCTGCACGCGCGATTTCCATACCGGGTTGCCGTCGCGGTAATAGGTCACCTTGTAGCCCGCCACGTCGACCACGACGAAGGTTCCCTGCAGGGAATGCAGCAACCAGCGTGCCCGCTCCAGATTGGCCCGGACCTGGCCGATGCGATCCTGGATGGATACGTTGAGCGCGGCGATCGTCTCGCTGCCCACGCTGCCGTCGGCATCCAGGTACTGGTCGGACTGGAAGCGTTTGACCGCGTCTTTCAGCGGATTATCGAAATGCTCGCCTTCCGCGAGCGTCGGGTCCAGGTAGCCGCCCGCGACCATGCGCGTGCGCAACGCGGCGACGCGGGTATCCGTCATCCCGGGTTTCAGCACCGGGCCGTCCGGCACGGTGGGCCAACCGCCCGCCGCCGCCGTCGCGCGAAGTTGGGCGAGGGCCTCGCGCAGCTTCGCGTAAAGGGGGTTCTGCGGCCTCGCCGTGGCGAAGGCCTGGTCGATGCTGCGTTCGTCGATCGAGGTTTGCAGCAGCGCCATGCCTTCCTGGGGGTCGATCGCGGTGGGATCGAAGTTCCAGGTCGGGTCCAGCCGTACCGGGTCCACCTTCCCGCGGGCCAGTTGAACCAGCGCCGTGATGTAGGCGCCCGTCGCCGTCACTTCGAATTCGGCTCGCCGCTGGGGCGATGCGCCCGCCCAGTCGGGGGCTTCCACCGTCGCCTTCAGTGGGGAGAGCTGGTAGTCCTCGGGTAGCAGCCCGTCGCCTTCGACAGAAGCGAGCCCCGTCAGTAGCTGGTGTACGTTGGCCTCGTCCGTCCACGCGGCGGCGTAGTGGCGTTGCGCGTAGAAGTCGGCCACCGCCTTTCCGAGCGCGGCGTCCTGACGTGGCAGTGGGCCCCCTTCGAGGGGCGTCATCTGCTGCAGTCGGGCATAGATGGCTTGCGCGAGCGGGTCGTCGGACGGAGGTGGCGGGGGTACGCTGGCGGCCGGTGCAGGCACCGTGGCCACGATAGGTGGCGGAGAGGCCGCGGATGAGGGCGGTGAAGGAGGGGACTGGCCCCAGGCCGACGCGGGGAGGGCGCCCCAGAGCGCCAGGAGGGCAAGGAGGCGTAACGGCTTGGCTTCCATGGTCATTATCGGTGCTTCCTTTGTCGAACGTTGATTACCCTACGCTTTCACCTATCTGAATGGCAAAGAAGTGACGGCGTTGTGGTCAATAAATGATCAGCACGTTAGGATGCCCCGTCGTATTCCCTCCTGGCTGGCCGCATGATTCGACCGTTTCGAACGCTCCTCGCGTCCGCGCCGCTTCTTGGCGCCCTGTTCTTCCTCCCCGCCCAAGCCCACGCCGCCGATTCGCTCGGCGACGCCTTGTCGCGACTGGCGCCGTCGGCCGACCCGAAAGTGATCGGTCTGGCTGTCCAGGCGGCGGAGTGTGCACAGACGCAGGGAGGCCAGCCAGCCGACCGTCTCGCCGTGATCGATTATTCGAAGCCCTCCTCGGAGCCGCGCCTGTGGGTGTTCGACACGGTCAATCGAAAGCTGCTTTTCCAGGAGCTGGTGGCGCACGGCAAGAACAGCGGCGATGCGAACGCCACGAAATTCTCCAACGCGCCTGACAGCCTCGCATCCAGCCTTGGCCTATTCCGCACGTCGGATACCTACACCGGGAAGAACGGCTATTCCCTACGCATGACGGGGCTCGAGCCCGGCGTGAACGACCAGGCGATGGCGCGCGCCATCGTGATCCACGGTGCGGCCTACGTGAACGAGGCGATGGCGAAAGTGGCGGGCCGCATCGGCCGCAGCTGGGGTTGCCCCGCGGTCCGCACCGCCATCGCACATAAGCTGATCGATGCCCTCAAGGGCGGCCAGATGGTGTTCTCCTATTATCCGGACAAACGCTGGCTGACCTCGTCGAACTACCTCAAATGCTCCAACGGCCAGCTCGCCAAGGCCGAGGCGAACGTCGTCGCACGCGCGGGTACCTGATCGCAGGTGGCTCGTCGCGCTAGAATTCCCGGACCCTTACCGTGGAATCCAGCATGAAACACGTTCTTGCGATCGCCGCCTGCACCGTCCTCGCCGGCTGCGCCACCAGTGGCATGACCGACACCCTGCCCAAGCTCAGCAGCAAGACGGGCAAGAGCGTGACGGCTTACGTTCAGTGCGTGGAGCCGAAGTGGCAGGCCCTTTCCAAGGACTCCAAGGGCGATGCGAAGGAAGACAAGGGCCGCGTGACCGCCAATGACGATGGTAAGCACGAGCGCCTCGACGTGACCGCCAGCGGCGCCGGGGCCCAGGTCGTGATGTACGAGATCCAGAAGGGCAAGGGCGACTACGACAGCCGCTTCCGCGACGACGCCATTTCCTGCCTTTGATGGTTCAGACGCGCGGGCGGGATTCCCTCGCGCGTTCCACGGCGTCCAGCAGTTGGGCGCGGTCGAAAGGCTTCTCCAGGAACACGGCGGACAGCGGGAAGGGCTCCAGGTCCTGGGGCAGCCGGCTGGAGACCACCACGATCGCGGTGTTCGGGCGCTCGCGGATCAGTGCCTGAAGCAGGCCCGTTCCCCGGCGTTCGCCAGGGGTGTCGGCATGGATCACGACGAGGGCCAGTTCCGGCAGTTCGTTGAAGGCCCGCTTCGCGTCGCGATAGGTGACGGTGGCGCGCGCCGCGTAGCCCGCGTCGGCGAGGACGAGGGCCACGGTCTCCGCCACCAGGTGGGCCCGGTCGAAGACGAGGGCGGTGGGCGTATGGGCGGGCTTGACGGTCATCGCGAGAGTCTAGCGCCGAAATTGCCGTCTTGGGCAGATGGGATGAGCGGTCTGGAGAAGGATTTTCACGTACCCTCTACATTGCGGAACGAATGCTGCCTTCATCCTCTACGGAGTGTTTCCCCCATGCGCCACCTCGCCCTTACCGCCCTCGTCCTGCTTGCCGGCTGCGCCACCCAGAACGAGCGTCACGTCGGTATTCACGACGTGCCTTCCAGCACGGTCTTCGGTTACCAGGACCCCAACGGCGGCGACGCCACCATCAACATCGTTCGCGAGCAGGGCCTCTGGGGCGCTGGCTGCTCTTCGGCCATCTATGTCGACGACAAGGCGGTGGCCGACATGGAGATCGGGCAGCAGCTCGTCCTTCACGTGCCTTCGGGCGCGCGAAAGCTCAGCATGCTTCCGCACGGCGCCTGCTCGGCGGATAGGGTCGAAGCCGATGCCAGCCTGGGCCAGGGCGAGGCGAAGACATTCACCATTCCGGCCAGCGGCGAAGGGCTGGGCACGCAAGCGCCGCCGAAGGCCTGAGCGTTCGTTCTCACCCGTGCGGCGGCCTCGCCATGCCGCCGCCATCCGACCAGGAGAGTCGTATCGTGCATCGACGTATCGTTGGCCGGTATTCCGTGGAAGTCCGCACGTTGAAGACGTCGGCGGGCCGCTGGAAGGCGGCCTATATCGTCGAGCCCGCGGCCTATGCCGGTCCCCGGGACTTCGTGATGATCACCTTGCTCGACGAATTCGAGGAAGAGCGCCTGGCCGTGGACGCCGCCATGGAACGGGGGATCAAGCACGCCGACTGGCTCGCCAGCGCCAGGCGCGCCTATTCGCGGTGACGTGACCGCGACGGCGACCCGCTCATAACGCGCCCGCGACGGATCGCCACCTAGCTTCGTCCGCAGCAAAGGCCGAGGGGGCCTTTCCCGGCGGAGCCACCCACTTGCAGCGCACGACCCTCTACGTACCGTTCAACGCGTCGTCCCGCGGGCAATGGAGCCTGCGCCGCAATGCCGAGCTGGTCGGCCAGTTTCCCACCCGCGAAGAAGCCCTGCGTCATGCGCTGGCGCTGGCGGCGGCGATCCAGGCCCAGCAGGGTCAGCCCGCCGAGATCAAGGTCGAGGACGAATCCGGGCTGTGGAGGCTCGCGGGCGCGGATGCGGGCGACGAGGTCGCCTAGCGGCTTCCCAGGCGTCGCAGGATCTGAGACCGGAACACGGGATAACAGGCGCCCCAGTGCCCGGTAGTTCCCATGGCCGCCTATCTGAAAGCCCTGCGCACCGACGAGGCCGACTCCGCCCTCGCCACCCACCATGACGGCCGCACGCTTGCGCACCGTCTCACCGACAAATATGGCGACCGGGTCTGTTCCGCCTTCACGGTGTTCGGCCGGGAAGGGAGCTTCGTGCCCCTGCCGGACGATCTCCCGGCGGGATTGGCGCGTGCCTTGGCCGCGCGCGGCATCGACCGCCTTTACAGCCACCAGCAGGAAGCCTGGGACGCCGCGCGCGGGGGCAGGCATGTGCTCGTCGCGACGCCGACGGCATCGGGGAAGACGCTCTGCTACACGATGCCGGTACTGGCATCGGTACTCGAATCGGGGGCGAAGGCCCTCTACCTCTTTCCCACCAAGGCGCTGGCGCAGGACCAGGTGGCCGAGCTGCTCGACATCAATCGCGCCGGCGACCTGGGCGTGAAGGCCTTTACCTTCGACGGTGACACCCCAGGCGATGCCCGGCAGGCGATACGCCTGCACGGCGATGTCGTGGTCAGCAACCCTGACATGCTGCACCAGGCCATCCTCCCGCACCACACCAAATGGGCGCAGTTCTTCGAGAACTTGCGCTACGTGGTGATCGACGAGATCCACACTTACCGTGGCGTGTTCGGTTCGCACCTGGCCAACGTGCTTCGGCGGCTCAGGCGCATCTGTGCGTTCTATGGAGTGCGCCCGCAATTCGTGCTGTGTTCGGCCACGATAGGCAACGCCACGGAGCATGCCCGGGCGCTGATCGAGGACGAGGTGGTCACCATCGCACGCAGTGGTGCGCCCAGCGGCGACAAGCACGTCTTGTTGTGGAATCCGCCGGTGGTCAATCCGGACCTGGGCCTGCGTGCGTCGGCCCGGTCACAGACCAACCTTATCGCGCGCGTGGCCATCAAGGCGAAGATGAAGACACTTGTGTTCGCGCAGTCGCGGTTGATGGTCGAGGTGCTTACCAAGTACCTGAAAGACGTCTTCGACCATGACACGCGCAAGCCCGCACGTATCCGCGCCTATCGGGGCGGCTATCTTCCGACGGAGCGGCGCGATGTCGAGCGCGAGATGCGGGCCGGCAACGTCGACGGCATCGTCTCGACGTCCGCGCTCGAGTTGGGTGTCGACATCGGCAGCCTCGATGCGGTGGTGTTGAACGGCTATCCGGGATCGATCGCGGCCACCTGGCAACGGTTCGGCCGGGCCGGACGTCGGCAGCAACCATCGCTCGGCGTGCTGGTCGCCACCAGCGCGCCGCTCGACCAGTACCTCATGCGGCATCCCGCCTTCCTCACCGAAGCAAGCCCCGAGCACGCGAGAATCCAGCCCGACCAGCCGCTGATCCTGCTCGACCACATCCGTTGCGCCGCGTTCGAGCTGCCGTTCGTCACGGGCGATGCGTTCGGCCCGGACGACGCGGAGCCTTATCTCCAGGTGCTCGCGGAGTCCGAGGTGCTTCACAACGAGGGCGACCGCTGGGAATGGATCGCCGACAGCTATCCGGCGAACGCCGTGAGCCTGCGCTCGGTCGCCGATGGGAACTTCGTGGTGGTGGATCGCACGGAAGGCCGGCAGACGATCATCGCGGAAGTCGACTATTCGGCCGCCGCATTGACGCTCTACGAGGGCGCCATCCACATGATCCAGTCCGTACCGTACCAGGTCGAGAAACTCGACTGGGACGGACGCAAGGCCTATTGCACGCGCACCCGTGTCGATTACTACACCGACGCCATCGACTACACCAAGCTGAAGGAGCTGGAATGCTTCGATGGCAGCAAGTCGGGCGAGGGCGGCGCCCGGCACGGCGAAGTGCACGTGGTGCGCCGGGTGTCGGGGTACAAGAAGATTCGTTACTACACCCACGAGAACATCGGCTACGGCCCGGTCAACCTGCCGGACCAGGAACTTCATTCGACGGCCGTGTGGTGGCAATTGCCGCAGACGGTACTGGACGAAGCCTTCCGCTCACGCCAGCATGCGCTCGACGGCTTCCTCGGCGCGGCATACGCCCTGCATACGGCGGCTGTCGTCGCGGTGATGGCGGAACCGCGCGACCTGCAGAAGGCCGTCGGTTCCGGAGACGGCGGCTGGTCCGCCCAGGTGGATGCTCGTGGTCGTGGGCAGGTCCGGGCACCGGATGGTGGGCTCGCACTGCCGGATGCGCTGGAACGCTTCCTGCCGACGGTTTACCTGTACGACAACTTCCCCGGCGGTGTCGGGTTGAGCGAGCCCTTGTTCCGCCGCGCGCCGGAGTTGCTGCGGCATGCCCTGGGTACGGTCGAGGCGTGCGAGTGCAAGGCAGGGTGTCCCGCGTGCGTGGGGCCCGTGCTCGCGGCCGACGAGGGGCGGGACGAGACACCGCGGGCATTGGCATCTCGCGTGCTGCGGCTATTGGGTGCGGGTGCATGAGCGACCTGGCGTTGAAGCTGGCCATCCTGCGCCGGCAGGCCGGAATCGCCGCTCCGCAGGAATCGCCGATCGTGTCGGCGATGGGTGCTCGCGACACCGCTCCCATTCCTTCCGCCACCCGCGTCCCCGACCTTGCCACCCTCCGTCGCATGGCGGGCGTCCGCGATCGCCTCGCTCAACCAAGGACGTCCCTCCGCCCGCACACCCGGGACGTCCCCGGCGACGAACTCTCACCCGGCCTGCGCTACATCGAACGACGCTTCGCCTGGGCCGAGCCACCCGCGGAACTCGATCTCTCGTTCGCGAAGCTCACCGTCGCCCGCCGTGAGCAATTCCTGCACTTCGATACCGAGACCACGGGGCTCGCCGGCGGTACCGGCACGCGTGCCTTCATGATCGGGGCCGCGGACTGGCACGAGGGTGCCTTGCGTGTTCGACAGCTCTACATCACGGCGATGTCGGCCGAATCGGCCATGCTGCGGGAATTCGCCCGTTGGGTCGACCCTGAAACGGTACTGGTCAGTTACAACGGCAAATCCTACGACGCCCCCTTGCTGGCCACGCGCTATCGGCTCGCACGATTGACGAACCCGCTGCCTGGCTGCGCGCATGTCGATCTGCTGCATCCGATGCGTCGCCGCTACCGGCAGATCTGGGAAAACTGCAAGATGCAAACCGCCGAGCGCAAACTGTTGCGTATCGTCCGCGAGGACGACCTGCCGGGTTCCGAAGCGCCACGCGCATGGCTCACCTACCTGCGCGGAGGTTCGTCGGCGAACCTGGTCCGCGTGGCGGAACACAATCTTCAGGATGTTCGCAGCCTCAGCGGCCTGCTTATCGAGGCGCACGGCTGGGCCACGCTGGACGCGGGCGCCGTTTCGCCGCCCGGTTACGAAAAATAGACGCCGCTCCGCGCAGGCTCGTGCAGGCAACGTTGAGGAGCCGACGCATGAACGAACCCAGCAAACCCTGTGACCACGTGGGCTGCAATTGCCAGGTACCTGTATCGAGGGACTATTGCAGTGAAAGCTGCCGCATGGCCGCCGAGAGCCAGAACATGGGCGGCGCCTGCGAATGCGGCCATGCCGCCTGCCAGCAACGGCCCTGAACGGACCAGAGGTGATCAGATGACCAACGACGGCAAGCAACAGACCCCGGGCTATCGGGAAGACAATCCCAAACCCTCGCACGGCAAACCCAAGGTGCCAGGCGAGGGACATCCGCAGGAACATCAGAACATGCCGAAGGACAAACCGGGAAAACAGAATTCCCCATCGTCATGAGAGAAGGGCCGCGCGATACGCGGCCCTTCGTCTTATCAGGCAGCCTTGCGCAGCAGGCTGCCGATACCGGCGATGGCCCCGCCGACGGCCTGGTTCTTGTGGTCGTCACCCATCGCGACGCCCTCGGCACGAACGAACTCGATGTCGGTGACGCCGAGGAAGCCGAAAAGCGCCCGCAGGTACGGCTCCTGGAAGTCCATGGCCGCGGCCGGCGTCCCAGGGGTATAGATGCCGCCACGCGACGAGGCGATGATCAACCGCTTGCCGCCCGCCAGGCCTTCGGGGCCGGCCGAGGTGTACCGGAAGGTCTTGCCGGCCACCGCGATGCGGTCGATCCAGGCCTTCAGCGTGCTGCTGATGCCATAGTTGTACATGGGCGCGCCGATGACGACCACGTCGGCGGCGAGGAACTCTTCCATCACCTTTTCCGCCTCGGCGGCGTTCGGATCGTCGTCGCCCGCGGGCAGCGACCAATGAGCCAGCGGCGCGGCATGCAGGTCGCGGTAGGTGATCTCGATACCCGGGTGGTTGCGGACGAACTCGGCCACCACGGCAGCGGTGAGGCCGCGCGACACGGAATGGGCGCCAAGGGCGCTGGCATCGATATGCAGGAGTTTCATGGACGAGTCCTCAGTAGATTGACCGCTCGGGCGGCATGCGGAAGACGATACGCCGCAGACAATCCCCTGATTAGCCGCCTTGGAGTAGACTGATTGTTTCTTAGGCGAAACGACGGGAGCCTCCGATGGAAGGCGCGCTGCAGGACCTGAACGATCTGTATTTCTTCGCCTCGGTGGTCGAACACGGCGGCTTTTCAGCGGCGGGGCGCGCCCTGGGCATTCCCAAGTCCCGCCTGAGCAAGCGGATCGCCCAGCTGGAGGATCGCCTGGGCGTGCGACTGCTCCAGCGCACGACCCGGCGTTTCGTCGTGACCGAGATCGGTGAGCGCTTCTACCAGCACTGCCGCGCCGTGCTGGAAGAGGCTCGGGCGGCGCAGGACGCCGTGGACGAACTGCGCACGGAGCCACGTGGCGTCGTCCGGGTGAGCTGCCCGATTTCGCTGGCGCAGAACGTGGTCGGCCCCATGCTTCCGGCCTTCATGCTCGAGCACCCGAAGGTGCAGGTGCGCCTGACCGCCACCAACCGCCGCGTGGATGTCATCGGCGAGGGTTACGACGTCGCCATCCGCGTGCGCGAGAAGCTCGACACCGACGCCACCCTCGTGCTGCGCAGCATCGGCTATGCGCGAAGCCTGCTGGTCGCCAGCCCGAAGTTCCTCGATTCCAACGGACGGCCGAAGACGCTGGACGACCTGTCCTTGCTGCCGGCATTGTCCATGTACGAGCACGAGGGCGCGCAGGTATGGGAACTGGTCGATGCCAGTGGGAAGAAGGCCGCGGTGGAAGTGAAGCCGCGCCTCGTCAGCGGCGATTTCTCCGTGCTGATCGCCGCCGCCGTGCAATGTTGCGGCGTGGCGCTGCTGCCCGAGGATTTTTGCGGCCCCTTGCTTGCCAACGGTGACCTGGAATGGGTGCTGCCGGAGTACACCACCGCGCAAGGCACCCTGCATTTCGTGTACCCGAGCCGTCGCGGCTTGCTGCCCGCCATTCGTAGTTTCGTGGACTTCCTGGCCGAGCGCTTGCCGCGCGCGCAGGCTGAATTCCACAAGGATTGCGAGAAAGCCGCCGCGAACCCGGAGCAGGCCGGAGCGATCCGCCTCGCCCGCATGGTAGGATCGGCCAATCCGACGGCGTTTGGCCGTCCAAACGAATAAGGGCGTTCGATGCAGCTCGAAACCAAGCTCCCCAAGGTAGGCACCACGATTTTCAGCGTCATGAGCCAGCTGGCCGTGGAGCACAAGGCGGTCAACCTGGGACAGGGCTTTCCCGACTTCGAACCGCCCGAGGCCCTGCGCGACGCGATCACCCGCGCGATGGCCGAAGGCAAGAACCAGTACGCGCCGGGTGTCGGCATCGCGAAGCTGCGCGAGCAGATCGCGATCAAGACCGAGCGCCTCTACGGCCATCGCGTGAGTCCCGACACCGAGGTCACGGTGACCTCCGGTGCCACCGAGGCACTTTTCTCGGCTATCGCGGCCCTGGTCCGCGCGGGCGACGAAGTGATCGTCTTCGATCCGTGCTACGACAGCTACGAGCCGGCGATCGAGCTGCAGGGCGCGACCGCCGTGCACCTGCCGCTGACCCTGCCGGCCTTCGCGATCGACTGGCAGCGCGTGCGTGACGCGGTCACCCCGAAGACGCGGATGATCCTCATCAATTCGCCGCACAATCCTTCGGGCGCCGTGCTCTCGCGGGGCGATCTCGACGAACTGGCGGCCATCGTCCGGAATACGCCGATCGTGGTGCTTTCTGACGAGGTGTACGAGCACATCGTCTTCGACGGCCACGAGCACCAGAGCGTGCTGCGCCACGAGGAACTCGCCGCGCGCAGCATCGTCGTGTCTTCGTTCGGCAAGACCTACCACTGCACCGGCTGGAAAGTCGGCTACGCCATCGCGCCCAAAGCGCTCACGGCCGAGTTCCGCAAGGTGCACCAATACCTCACGTTCTGCACGTTCAACCCTGCTCAGTGGGCGTTCGCGGAATTCCTCGAATCCACGCCCGGGCATTACCTCGATCTGCCTGCCTTCTACCAGGCCAAGCGCGACCGCTTCCGCGACCTGTTGAAGCCGTCACGCCTGAAACTGCTGGATGTCCCGGGCGGATACTTCCAACTCGTCGACTACAGCGCCATCCGCGATGTCGACGACATCAACTTCAGCGAATGGCTGGTCCGCGAGGGTGGCGTGGCCGTCATTCCGCTCAGCCCGTTCTACGAAAGCGCACCGGACACGCGACTGGTCCGCCTGTGCTTCGCCAAGAACGACGCCACCATGGAAGCCGCCGCGGAGCTCCTGTGCAAACTCTGACCATCACCCTCGTCCAGGGCGCGACACGCTGGCACGACGCCCCCGGCAATCGCGACTACTACGGCGCGCTTGTGCGCGATGCCGCCCCCAGCGACCTCATCGTGCTTCCGGAGACCTTCCTGTCGGGTTTCACCAACGACACGTTGGGAAATGCCGAGTTCATGGATGGTCCCAGCGTCGCCTGGATGTGCGCGCTCGCCGGCGAAGTGAACGCCACGATTACCGGTAGCCTGGTGATCCGCGACGGCGATACCGTCTACAACCGGCTGATCTGGGCCTCGCCGGACGGTTCACTCGCGTACTACGACAAGCGCCATCTTTTCCGCATGGCCGGCGAGCACACACGCTATGGCGGTGGCAACGAACGGCTGATCGTCGAGTTGAAGGGCTGGCGGATCCTGCCGCAGGTCTGCTACGACCTGCGATTCCCGGTGTGGTTGCGCAACGGCCGCCGTGAAGCATCGGCGGGCGGGATGGATTATGACCTGGCTTTGTTCGTAGCCAATTGGCCGGCACCGCGCAGGCAGCCCTGGCGCACCTTGCTGCGCGCCAGGGCGATCGAGAACCTGTGCTACGTGATCGGCGTGAATCGCGTCGGTGTCGACGGCAACGATCTGCCGTACGCGGGCGACAGCGCGGTGATCGATCCGGTAGGCGAGCCGCTGGTGGAGTTGGGCACGCAGGAACAGGTGATCACGGTGGTGCTGGACCCGGCGCCGCTGATGGCGCACCGCGAGCGCTTCCCGGCATGGATGGACGCCGACCGGTTTTCGTTGGATACCTCGGTCTGAAGAGCATCGCCGCTGAAGCGGCTCCCACCGGGCAGGTTCCACCAAGTGCCATCGCCGACAGGGTCGGCTCCCACCAGGTTATCGCTGACTGGTGGGAGCCGACCCTGTCGGCGATGGCGCCGATGGAACCGAATGTGGGAGCCGCTTCAAATGTGGGAGCCGCTTCAGCGGCGACAGGTTCCCTTATCTGGCAGCCTTGAACGGCACCACCGGACCGATCTTCGCCGTCTTGCGCCACGCGGCCAGCTTGTTCTCGATACCCGCGCCGACGTCGATCTGCGGCTCCGAAGCTTCCAGTGATTCCTTCGCTTCCCACGCGGCGATCTCGGTCCTGGCCTTGCCGAACGCATCGACGAAGTCGGGTGTGGCGTTCAATCCATCGACGAGCCAGGCACGGCCGAAGTAGGTGATGTCCGAGTCCGCGCCGCAACCGAACGAGGTGCGGTCGCTGCGCGCCGAGGTCAGCACCAGGGTGCCGGTGCCGCGCAACTTCGGAACGAAGCCACCTGAATAGCAGGCGTTGACCACCACCACCTTCCAGCGGAAGGTGTGTTTTCCGAGGATCTCCGCCAAGCCGTCGGGATCTAGCTGGTCGAGGGGAATCGGGTCCATGTCGACCAGCAGCGAATGGTCGTTGCCGCCATGCGTGGCGACATACACCAGAAGGACATCTTCCCGCGGGTCCATCACCTTCGCCAGCCCGTCGAGCGCGGCCTCCAGGTTCGTCCAGCTCGCCAGGGGGTGCGTGGAAAGGGTCGCCGGATTGTTTTCGAGGACGAGCGTGTGTCCAGGGCTGTCGAAGCGGCTCGACATCAGTGCGTCGACATACTCCGCTTCGTTGCGGAAGACGTCCTCGGAACCGTCGCCGCCAAACGCGATGGCGTAGACGTTCGGCTTGCCGCGCGTGCGCGGCGCCAGTTGGCCGATGGCCTTGCGGACGGCCTCCGGCTGGGCCGAAAAGACCTGTTCCGGTGTCGGCGCATCGTCCGGCCACGCGCTCGCGTCCAACTCGACGCCGCTCGCGTCGGCGGCGTCCGGCGCGGCGGATGCCGCGACCGCCGGCGCGGACGATGCGCCCGTGGGCGCGGAAGCCGCCGGCACGGGTGCCGCCGTGACCGGGGCGGGGCGGGCCGTGAGCGGATCGGGCCCATGACGCAGCAAGCCGACGGTCAGCAGGACGCCCGCGGCGAACGAGGCGAGTACGTAGATCGCCGTCCGCCGGCGCGGATCAAGGAGTGATGGCATGGAAGTCGGTGACGGCGGGATGCCCGCTGTCGCTCAGGGTCAGCGGGGGGCGGACGAGTTGCGTGGTGCGCATGCCGGCATCGCGCGCGGCATCCAGCTCCTCCTTGATGTCCGAGAGGAACAGGACGTGCCCGGGCGGCAGGCCGATGGCGTCGGCGATCCGGCGGTACGATTCCGCCTCGCGCTTATGCCCGGTCTGCGTATCGAAATAGCCGGAAAAGAGCGGCGTCAGGTCGCCATTCTGGGTGAAACCGAACAGCAGCTTCTGCGCGGGCACGGAGCCCGAGGAATAGACGTAGAGCTTCAGGCCCTGCGCCTGCCAGGCGCGCAGCCGGTCGGCGACTTCCGGATACATGTGAGACACATAGACACCGGACTCGTAGCCTTCACGCCAGATCATGCCTTGCAGGGCCTTGAGTGCCGTGGACTTGCGATCCTCGTCGATCCAGCGGATCAGCATGTCGATGATCTCGCCACGCGTGGCTTCCATGATGCCCGCTTCCTTCGCGGCCTCGTGTAGCCAGTGCTGCACCTCGGCTTCGTCGGTGTGCGTCTCGACGTAAGCCGGCAGGTGTTTGCGGGCATACGGAAAGAGTACGTCCTTGACGAAGTCGATCGAGCTCGTGGTGCCTTCGATGTCGGTGAGGACGGCGCGGATATCGGACATGCGGGACAAACCTGCGGATCGGGGAGTATCCGCAGGATAAACGACGGGACGCGCTTACGATACGGTCATGGCCGAGGTGTGCGGGCTCATGCGCGGGAAGCGCTCGGCGATGTCCGTACCGGTGAAATTGGCGACCCAGCCTTCGGTGTTGGTGAACAGGCGGATCGCCACGAAGTAGGGCGATTCGCTCATGTCGAACCAGTGCGGCGTGCCATCGGGTACTCCGATGAGGTCGCCCTTTTCGCAAAGCACCTCGTACACCTTGCCGTCGATGTGCAGGGTGAACTGACCGGCGCCGGCAACGAAGAAGCGCACTTCGTCCTCGCTGTGCGTGTGCTCGTTCAGGAACTTCTGGCGGAACGCTTCGCGATCCGGGTGATCGGGCTTGAGGCTGATCACGTCCACCGACCGGTAACCGTTCTCGGTCATCAGGCGGTCGATGTCGGCGCGGTACGCGGCGATGACTTCCTCCTGGCTCGCGCCAGGAGCGATCGGTTGGCTGGCTTCCCATTGTTCGAAACGCACGCCGACCGCGTTCAGCGCGCGGGCGATGTCGGCGTGGTCCCCGTAGGTAGCGATGGGAGCATCGTTCTTGTTGTCGTCGTAGATACGCAGACGGCTCATGGGGAAAGCCTCCTCAGGTCGAGTTCGCAGCCCAACAGGAATTCCAGGGCTTCCAGGTGACGGCGGGTCTCCGCCATGTCACGGCCCCAGGTGTAGATGCCATGCCCGTCGATCAGGTAGGCGTAGAGCGGTTTTCCCGAGTCGATCCAGGCGTCCACCTGCGCTTCCAGCTCGGGCATGTGCTGGGTATTGGGGAATACGGGGATGTCGAGCACGCTTTCATGCGTGGTGTAGCCGGAAATGGCCTTTTGCAGCTCCCAGCCTTCGAGGTGCACCCGTCCTTGCGCGGCGAACAGCCTCGAGGCCACGCTTTGCGTGCGGGAATGGGTGTGCAACACCACCTTGGCGCCGGGGAAGCGGCGGTAGACCTGCGTGTGCAGGCCGGTCTCTGCGGACGGGCGGTGGTCCGACCCCACGGCCTTGCCCGACATGTCGACGACCATGATGTCGTCGCGCCCGAGGCGGCCCTTGTCGCGCCCGGAGATCGTGATGGCCGCGAGTTCCTCGTCGATCCGCATCGAGAAATTGCTGCTCGTCGCCGGGGTCCAGCCGAACGCGGCCAGTTCACGGGCTGCGTCCGCGATGGCGTCCGCGCGTTCGGCAAGCACGGCGGGATCGACGGTGGGGAAGGTCTTCGACATGGGGATTTGGACGTCCAAACAAGGCGGAATCATAACATGCGGGCTTCCGGCGGCCTTGCACGATTAATGCGAACCACTCGTTTTTGGCCGAAGACGGTAGGATCACCGCCAGCACCGGAGGCCCCAGGCTTCCGGTCCACTATCGACGGAGGTTCACCTATGTCGCAACACGATGAGAATAATGAGGGGCGCCGGCGCTTCCTCAAGGCCGCCGCCGGTGGCGTGGCGGCAGCCACCGTCCTGGGCACCTTGCCGGGCCGGGCCCAGGCCCAGGATCTGCCGCACCTGTCACCCTCGGATCCGACCGCTTCGGCCCTGAAGTACACGGAGGACGCGAGCAAGGCCGCCGGCAGGAAGGATCCCAAGGACGCCTGCTTCAACTGCAACTTCTACCAGGGCAAGGCTGGCGCTGCCTGGGGGCCCTGCCAGCTCTTCCCGGGCAAGGCCGTGGCGGCCAAGGGCTGGTGCGTTTCCCACGCCGTGATGATCTGATCCGGCCTCGGCTGGAACGACAAAGGCCAGCCCTCGGGCTGGCCTTTTTCATGCCGATCTTAAAAATGCAGCCCAAGCGCGCCAGGCCGAGGAGCTGACCCGCCTGACGCGCTGGGCGGCAATCCGGGGCCCACTGCCAAGTGATATACCCGCGGACTCGGGATGATACTCCCCTCCGGTGGTGACCGGCCAATGGCAGTTGAATGACGTGCGAACTTTTCTAGAAAGTCATTCATTAACAACTAGTTAAGATCAATAGCTCATCAGGTCGCCTAAGTGGCGTCCTGGCTGGCGGCCAAGGCTCAGGCCTGCCGCTTGAGACGGCTGTGGCGATAGCCGTAGGCCGTGTACATCAGCACGCCGAGCAGGGTCCAGATGCCCATCAGCACCCAGTTGCGGATGCCCATGGACCACAACAGGCCGATGCAGCTGAGAATGCCGAGCACGCACGTCACGGGGGCCCACGGCACGCGGAACGTGCGCGGCAAGTCGGGTGCGGTCTTGCGAAGGATCATCACGCCCGCGCACACCGCCGAGAACGCGACGAGCGTGCCCATGGAGGTGAGGTCGCCGAGCACGTTCAGCGGGAACACGGCGGCGAGCAAGGCGATGCCCAGGCCCGTGATCACGGTGTTGATGTGCGGCGTGCGGTACTTCGGATGGATCGTGGTGAAGACCTTCGGCATCAGGCCGTCTCGTCCCATGATCATGAAGATGCGCGGCTGCGCGATGATCATCACGAGAACCACCGAGGACAGGCCGATCAACGCGCCGACTTCCACGATGCCACGCAGCCAGCCCAGTTCCGGGTGCTGGCGGATGGCGGTGACAACAGGTTCCGACGTGCCCAGCTGGCCGAAGGGAACGAGGCCCGTGAGCACGGCCGCCATGGCGATGTAGAGCACCGTGCAGATGCCGAGCGAGGCGAGCGTGCCGATCGGCATGTCGCGTTGCGGGTTCTTCGATTCCTGCGCCGCCGTGGAGGTGGCCTCGAAACCGATGTAGGCGAAGAAGACCATCGACGCGCCGCGCAGGATGCCGGACCAGCCGTACTTGTCGCCGCCCTGGTTGGCGGGGATGAACGGGTGCCAGTTCGCGGTGTCGATGTGGCTCGCGCCCACGACGATGACGACGATGATGAGCGCGGTCTTCAGCAGCACCATCGCCATGTTGATACCGGCGGATTCCCTGATGCCCACATAGCAGACCCAGGTCAGGGCGAGCGTGATGCCTACGGCGGGCAGGTTGAACAGGGCGCCCGTGAGCACGACGTGGCCGTCGACCCAGTCCACCGGCGCGTTGGTCAGCGCGGGCGGGATGTGGATGCCCACATGGTCGAGCAGGCTGACGAAGTATCCCGTCCAGCTCACGGCCACGGCGGATGCGGAAACGCCGTACTCGAGGATCAGGTTCCAGCCGATGAACCAGGCCGCGCCTTCACCGAGCGTGGCATAGGCATAGGAATAAGCGCTGCCCGAAACCGGGATCAGCGAGGCGAACTCGGCGTAGCACAACGCGGTGAACGTGCTGCAGATGGCCGCCAGGATGAAGGACAGGATGATCGCGGGGCCGGCGTGTTCCGCCGCGGCGACGCCTGTGATGACGAAGATGCCGCCGCCGATCACCGCACCGATGCCCAGTGCCGTCAGGCCCCATGGGCCGAGGGTGCGGCGCAGGGCGGGGCCGTGCGCGTCGTCGGGTTCGGCCTGGGGCGCTTTCTTGGCGAGCAACTGCTGGAGCATGGACAGCCTGGAAGTGGGGAGGAGCGTGGAAAGGATGCCGTGAACGGAAAGGCCGGCGGACATCCGCCGGCCTTTCCCTCGTCGCTTCGATCAGCCGAGCGACTTGCGCAGCTTGCTGTGCGCGTAGCCGTAGCCGAAGTAGATCAGCTGGCCGATCACGATCCAGCCGATCATCAGGCGCCAGTGTTCCTCGAAAGCCTGCCAGAAGAGGTAGACGCAGGCGAGGGCGCCGATGATGCAGATCGGCCACACGAACGGGACGCGGAAGCTGCGCGGCAGGTCGGGTCGGGTGTAGCGCAGGATCAGGACGCCGATGCAGACCGTGGCGAAGGCGAGCAGGGTTCCCATCGAGACCAGTTCGCCGAGCACGCTGACCGGGAACAGGCCGGCCATGGCGGCCGCGGCGACACCGACGATGATCGTGCCGATGTACGGGGTACGGAACTTCGGGTGCACCCTGGCCAAGGTCTGCGGGAGCAGGCCGTCTTTCGCCATCGAGAAGAAGATGCGCGGCAAGCCCATCAGCATCACCAGGATGACCGAGGACAGGCCGGTGATCGCACCGAGCACGACGATGGCTTTCAGCCAGGACAGGTGCGGATACAGGCCGAGCGCGGTGGCGACTGGCTCCGGTGTGTTCAGCATGCGGAACGGGGCGATGCCGGTGAGTACCAGTGCCACGGCGATGTACAGCACCGTGCAGATCGCGAGTGAACCGAGGATGCCGATGGGCATGTCGCGCTGCGGGTTCTTCGCCTCGCCCGCGGCCGTGGATACCGCGTCGAAACCCACGTAGGAGAAGAACACGATGGTCGCGGCGCGGAAGATGCCACCCCAGCCGTACGTGCCAGGACCTTCGGCTTCCGGAATGAACGGGTGCCAGTTGGCGGGATTGATCACCTGGATGGCGAAGGCCAGGAACAGCAGGATCACCGTGACCTTGATCGCGACGATGATGGAGTTGACGAAGGCCGACTGGGTGATGCCGACGTAGCACAGGCCCGAAAGCGCCGCGATGATGACCACGGCGGGAAGGTTGATCAGGGTGCCGGTGGCCTGGATGTGTCCTTCGACGAACTGGAATGGCGCCGAGGCGAGGGCGGCTGGCAGGGCGAGGTTGCTGCCGGTCGTCTGGCCGATGAGGCCCAGCAGTTCGTTGAAGTAGCCCGACCAGCCCGCGGCGACGGTCGCGGCGGCGAACAGGTATTCGAGGACCAGGTTCCAACCCACGAACCAGGCGACGTATTCGCCGAGCGTGGCGTACGAATAAGAATAGGCGCTGCCGGAAACCGGGAGCATCGCCGCGAATTCCGCGTAACACAGGCCGGCGAGGGCGCAGGCGAAACCGGCGATGAGGAAGCTGATGACCAGCGCGGGACCGGCGTGCAACGCGGCGGCCTGGCCGGTGATGACGAAGATACCCGCACCGATGACGGCGCCGACGCCGAGGAGAATGAGGTGCTTCGCGGTAAGGACCCGCTTGAGCTCGCCTCCATGCGCGCCGGTTTCGATATGTTCACCAGCGTCTACGTGCGGCGCGGCCTCGATGGCATGCGTCGCGAACAGGTGTTTCAACATGTGTCTCCCCTACTGCCGGAATGTAGCCTTTTATTATTGGGACCGCCGCGTGAGTTACGGTGGACACGCCGCTGCCCTGAAGCGCTGGCACGGCACCATAGCCCAGCGGGCATCGGCCGTACAAGCTGCATTGCGAGGCCTGCCAAGGCATTGCATGCGCAGGGTGCGGGTGTCGACCATGACTTGCGGCGGTTGTGCATACGCGTGCGCGGTGTTCAGAAGACCATGTTCAGCGCCACCTGTGGCGCCACGTAATCGGCGGTATTTCGCCCGGCCACCGTGAACTGGACACCGGCGATGAGGCCCAGGTTCGGATTGAAGTGGTATTCGACCGCCGGAGCGAGGCTGAACTCCTGGCTGGGCGCGAGCCTCTGTGCCATCGGGGTACCACCGCCGGCCCTGCCGCGAAGGGTGATGGCGCTGGCTCGGTTCCAGATGGCTTCGCCGACCAGCACCCAGCGCGGATCGAGTACATATTCGGCAGCGACCGACGCGTTCCACGCCTGGCCCGGCCTCGCCTGGCCGCGGAAGCCCCTCTGTGTCCCGTAGACGCTGCTGTCGCGGACCCGAACGCGACCGGGCGATGGACTCCAGGCCAACTGGGTTCGCCAGCGCAGGGCGTGGCCGCCCTCCAGCCAGTGCAACTGCTGGGCGCCGAAAGCGATGGTGGTGCGCGTGGCGCCGTTGCCGGTGCCGTTGAGCGGGTTGGTATCCAGCTGGTGATATTTGCCGGTGGGCAGGCGTTGCTGGAGCGCCAGTGCGAGAACGAGCCCACCGCCGTCGGCATCCGGCCCGCGCAGGCGTTGCTGGAAGCGGATGGCGGAATCGCCCATGCGCATGCCGTCGGAATGCAGGCCATCGCCGGAAGTGCGCGAGGCGTTGAGGGTCAGCTGCACGAACTGCGTGTCGGTGAACGCATACGTGATCGGCATCGCCACCTGCCATTGGCGCACGGTGGGCTTGCGCTCCCTGCGGCCGCCCGCGTTGTCGTAGCTGCCGCGGGTATTGGTATGGATGAGGTACGGTTCGATGTTGAGCATGCCCGCCGGCATCGAATTGACGGCCGGCGTCACCAGGGGCCCGGTGAAGTTCGCTTCGCCATGGGCATCGGTGGCTGATGCGGCCAACGGGGTGATGCAGGCGAGGGCCGCGGTGAGGGCGATCGTTGGATAGTGCGACATGCGTGCCTTCCTTGCGGTACACAGCGGGTGCTGCGGGTGTGGGCGAAGCGCGTCGTGCGCCCCGGAGACATCGTAGGCAGGCCCTTGGCCTGGGCGACATCGGACAACTCCCAAAATGGCGTGCGAAAATGCCGCGACCTCAGCAGGTATTCCCCCATGGACACGACAAACCAGGCCTTGCACGAGGCCTTTCTCGATTACGTGGCGCGCTGGCCGGACGAAGCGGCCGCCATCGGATTCGTCCGCTGGCTTGACGAGCAGCCGCAGCCGTTCCATCGGGAAACGCGGTCAGGGCACTTCACGGGATCGGCCTGGTTGGTGAGTGCGGACGGAAAGCGCGTGCTCCTCATGCTCCATCGCAAGCTGGGGCGCTGGCTGCAGCCCGGTGGGCATGCGGATGGCGACGCGGATCTCGCCGCCGTGGCGTTGCGAGAGGCGGAGGAGGAGTCGGGCCTTCGCGATCTGGAGGTGCTTCCCCGCATTTTCGACCTGGATCGGCACCTGATCCCCGCCCGCGGCGATGAGCCCGCCCATTGGCATTACGACGTGCGCTACGTGGTGGTCGCCAAGGGAGACGAAGCATTCACGGTGAACGAGGAATCGCTCGCGCTGGCCTGGCGGCCGGTTGCCGACATCGCGGCTGATCCATCATCCGACGAATCCCTGCGCCGCATGGCCGCCAAGTGGATGACCGTTGGCAGCCCAGCGAATACCTGACGCGAGCTATGGATCTTGTGGGAGCCGACCTTGTCGGCGATCCCGCGGCAGCGGGCCAGGTTGAGGCAAGCACCCATCGCCGCTTAAGCGGCTTCCCACCTGGTTTTCAGGCGGAATAGCGTGCCGGGGCGGGATGCACGGTGCCGCACCGGGAGCAGGTGCGGGCGTCGAGCGAGCGGTAGAAGGTTTCGAACACCGGCGGGAAATCGGTTTCGATGCTACCGAGAGGGAAATACTGTTCGAACAGCTTGTGGTTGCAGTTCGGGCAGAACCACATCAGTCCGTCCTTTTCCCCCGCCAGCCGGCGCCGCTCGATCACCAGGCCGATCGAGTCGGGCATCCGCTGCGGTGAGTGCGGAACCCTCGGCGGCAGGTAGAACAGTTCGCCCGCACGGATCGGAATGTCGCGCGCCTCGCCATCATCCTGCACCTTCAAGACCATCTCGCCTTCGAGCTGGTAGAAGAACTCCGGACCTTCGTCGTAGTGGTAATCGGTGCGCGCGTTCGGCCCCCCCACGATCATGACGATGAAATCGCCGTCGACGATGCACTTGTTGCCGACGGGCGGCTTGAGCAAGGCGCGGTTCTCGTCGATCCAGCGCTGCAGGTCGATCGGTGGGAGGAGGCTCATCGCATGGTACGGCTCGGGAAGTCCGGAAGATCATACTCCGCCGTGGGAGCCTGATGACTTCCATGGGATATCCAGCCCTTTCGCGTTGCTCCGCCGTGTCGTACAACAACGTTCCGTCCCCCGATAATCGACGCCTCATGCCGTCGTGGTACCACGATCGAATCGCGACACCCACGCTTCGCCCGCCGCCGCAGGGCCGTCGCGACGCGTCCGTGGTCATCGTGGGCGGCGGTTTCGCCGGGCTCAACACCGCGGTCGGTCTCGCCGCGCGGGGCATACGCGACGTCGTGTTGCTCGAGGCGAAGTCGATCGGTTACGGAGCGTCGGGTCGCAATGGCGGCTTCGTCTTCGCCGGGTACTCACTGGGCGAGCGGGCACTGCTGGAGAAGGTGGGCGCGGAACGCGCCAGGGCGCTCTACCGGCGCACGGTGGATGCGGTCGATCTCATTCGCGAACGCATCGCCGCCCTGTCGATCGATTGCGATGCTGTGGATGCCGGTGTCGTCTGGGCCAACTGGTTCCGCGACGGCGATGTCTTGCGCTCCCGGCAGCGCCTGCTCGCCGAACGCTACGACACCGACTGGCAGTGGATCCCCGCCGACGCGATGCATGAGTTCGTCCGCAGTGCCCGTTACCACGATGGGTTGTATGAACGGAACGCGCTGCACATCGACCCGCTCGCCTATGCCCGCGGGTTGGCGCATGCGGCGGAAAAGGCCGGCGTGGCGATCCATGAAGGTTCCCGGGTGCGCATGCTCGAGCGGAGGGGGCCGCGCTGGATCCTGCGCGTGGGCGATGCGGAGATCGAGGCGCCCAACGTCGTCCTGGCCTGTGGCGGCTACCTTGCCGGGCTCGACCGGCGGATCGATCGGGCGGTGTTGCCCATCGCCACTTATGTGATGGTGACGGAGCCGTTGGGCGAGCGCCTGGCCGAGTGCCTGCGCACGCGCGCGGCCATCTACGATACGCGCTTCGCCTTCGATTATTATCGGCCCTTGCCCGACACGCGCCTGCTGTGGGGCGGCCGTATTTCGATACGCGACCGTTCACCGCGTGCCGTGCAACGCCTGTTGAAGCGCGACATGCTGCGCGTCTTTCCCGCGTTGAAGGACGCGCGCGTGGAGCATGCCTGGTCGGGCTTGATGAGCTACGCTCGTCACGAGATGCCACAGGTGGGTACCCACGGCAACGGCCTCTGGTACGCCCAGGCATTCGGTGGGCACGGACTCGCGCCGACCTGCGCGGCGGGTGAGGCATTGGCCGATGCGATCGCCGCGGGCGAACCCGCCCTGGACGCGTACGCAGGCTTCGGCCTGGAGCCCGTGCACCGGCCATTCGGCTACCTGGCTGCACAGGGGACGTACTGGAAACATGAACTGCGCGACTGGTTCAAGTCGCGACTGGAAGGATGAAATGAGCGAGGAAATCAGCTGGTCCGATTTCGAGAAGGTGATGTTGGTGGCGGGCACCATCGTGCGCGCCGAGGCTTTTCCGGAAGCACGCCGTCCCGCATACAAGATATGGGTCGATTTCGGGCCGCATGGCGAAAAGAAGACCAGTGCCCAGGTGGCGTCCATCTATCAGCCGGAGGAACTGGTCGGGAAGCAGATCGTCGGCGTGATCAACTTCCCCGAGAAGCAGATCGGTCCCTTCCGCTCGCAATTCCTGCTGACGGGATTCCATACGGAAGAGGGCGTGGTGATCACCACGACGGAGCGCCCGGTACCTAACGGGACGCGACTGGCCTAGCGCCTTCCCGATCCAGCCACACGACGACGCCCTGGGCGTTCAGGCGGATGTCGATTTGCAGCAGCTCGATGATGGTTTCCCTCGACAGCGTCACGCCCTGGCGGTGCGCGCGGTCGACGTAAAGGTCGGTGAAGTCCGCCGCGATCCGCTGCTCGCGATCGTCCGCCGTCGCGTGCCGCCTCGCGATCGCCACCATGGCATCGATCTGTTCGTGCAGGTCGTTGGCGAGCCTGTTCACGTCGGTGACGCGATCGAAATGGGTGAGGTACATCGCCTCCGGCTCGTAGCGAAGCATGCGTTCGATGGACGCGTGCGCCGCGTCGGGCTCGAACTGCACCGGCGAGCTCGTCGGAATGATGAACGGACCGCCGGACGAATCGAGTTCCCGATACGACAGGCCGAAGACATCGCCGGTGAAGAACGCGTTCGCGCGCTCGTCGTGGATGGCGATGTGGTGGCGCGCATGGCCGGGGGTATCGAGGCAGAGCAGGGCACGTCCGGCCAGGTCGACGACGAAGCCATCCTCGGCCTCGATCACGCGGTCCTTTTCCACGGGAACGATCTGGCCGTAGTGACGGCGGACGACGTCTTCGCCGTAGACGGCATTGGCGCCGGCGATGAGGACCGAGGGATCGACCATGTGCCGCGCGCCGCGCGGATGCACGGCGAGCATGGCGTTGGGCAGGTGCCGCATGAGTTCGCCGGCGCCGCCGGCGTGGTCGAGATGGACGTGGGTGAGGATCACCCAGTCGATGTCGCGTGGCTCCAGGTCGGCGGCCGCGATGGCGTCGAGGAAGCGCGGTAGCGAATGCGTCGTGCCGCTGTCGATGAAGGCGCCTCGACCGCGTTCCACCACGAGGTAGGCGGCGTCGAACGATGGGCGGCCGAAGCCGGTGTCGATGGTGTGGATGCCGTGCATGGCGCCAAGACTAATGCAGCGGTGGGGGCTTTGTGTTTGGGCTTAGTGTGGGAGCCGCTTCAGCGGCGAATGGGGCCTTGACTCGGACTGGCCCGCTGCCGCGGAATCGCCGATGAATCGGCTCCCACAAGGGTTGGAACGCCCGGTCAGAGCGCCTCGAAGATCCCCGCCGCGCCCATGCCGGTGCCGATGCACATGGTGACCATGCCGTACTTCTGCTTGCGGCGGCGCAGGCCGTGGATCAGCGTGGCGGCGCGGATGGCGCCGGTGGCGCCCAGCGGGTGGCCCAGGGCGATGGCGCCGCCGAGCGGGTTCACCTTGGCCGGATCGAGGCCGAGGTCGCGGATGACCGCCAGGGCCTGGGCCGCGAAGGCCTCGTTCAACTCGATCCAGTCGAGCTGGTCCTGCGTGATACCCGTCTGCTTGAGGGCCTTGGGAATGGCTTCCTTCGGGCCGATGCCCATGACGTCCGGTGCCACGCCCGCGACCGAGAAGCCCACGAAGCGTGCGAGCGGAGTGAGGCCGTAGTCCTTGATGGCCTTTTCGCTGGCGATCAACAGGGCACCCGCGCCATCGGACATCTGCGAGGAATTGCCCGCGGTCACCGAACCACCGAACTGGCCGTTGCGGAACACCGGGCGCAGCTTGCCGAGTACCTCGAGCGAGGTGTCCTTGCGCGGGCCTTCGTCGGTGTCGATGATCCGGCGATCCTCGCGGACGCTGTGGTTCTTGAGGTCCGGATAGCGGTCGTCGAGCTGGAACGGGGTGATCTCGTCCTTGAACTCACCCGCGGCGATGGCCGCGAAGGCGCGCTCGTGCGACTGCAGGGCGAAGCGGTCCTGGTCTTCGCGGCTGACCTTCCAGCGCTCGGCGACCTTTTCGGCCGTGATGCCCATGCCGAAGGCGATGGCGCGGTTTTCATCGTTCTCGAAGATCGCGGGGTTCATCGCGATCTTGTGGCCCATCATCGGCACCATGCTCATCGACTCGGTGCCGCCGGCCAGCATGAGGTCCGCTTCGCCGAGGCGAATGCGGTCCGCGGCCATGGCGATGGCCTGCACGCCGGACGAGCAGAACCGGTTGATGGTGACGCCCGGTACCTGCTCGGGCAGGCCGGCCAGCAGCACGCCGATGCGCGCTACGTTCATGCCTTGCTCGGCCTCCGGCATCGCGCAACCGATGATGGCATCGGCGATCAGGGCGGGATCGATGCCCGGCGCCTGCTCGATCACGGCGCGGATCACGTGGGCCAGCAGGTCGTCGGGACGGGTGTTACGGAACACGCCGCGCGGCGCCTTGCCTACCGGGGTGCGGGTGGCGGCGACGATATAGGCGTCTTGCACTTGCTTGCTCATGGGGTGGTTCCTTTAAGTGAGGAGGTCGGATGCGTAAGAGCGCGTGGCGCGTCAGTTACGCAGCGGCTTCCCCGTCGTCATCGTGTGCGCGATACGGGCCTGGGTCTTTTCGGTCTGCGCCAGTTCGACGAAGTGGCGGCGTTCCAGGGCGAGCAGCCACGCTTCATCGACCGGCGAGCCGCGTTCGATCTTTCCGCCCGACAGCGTGTCGGCGATCCGGCTGGCGATCTCGATATCGTGGGCGGAGGCGAAATAGCCCTCGGCCAGGTTCGCCAGCGAGGACTTGAACGTGGCGGTGGAGACGTCGCCCGCGGCAGGGATGGCGCGGGCGGGCAGCGGCGGACGGTAGCCCGATTCGGCCATCGCTCTGGCCTGTGCCTTGGCCACGTGGAGCAGTTCGTAGTTGTTGAAGACGACGATGTCGTCCTTGCGCAGCAAGCCCAGCGACTTGGCTTCCAGCGCGCTGGCGGAGACCTTCGCCATGGCCACCGTCTCGAACACCTTCTTCAGTGACTCGAACGGATCGTCCGGGTTTTCCTGCGCGGCGCGCACGGCCAGTTCCTTCAGGCCACCGCCCGCCGGCAGCAAGCCTACGCCAGCCTCGACGAGACCGATGTAGCTTTCCAGCGCGGCGACGGTGCGTGCCGAATGCATCTGGAATTCGCAGCCACCGCCGAGGGCGAGACCGCGAACGGCCGCCACCACGGGCACCAGAGAGTATTTGATGCGCATGCTGGTGGCCTGGAAGTTCGCCACCATCGCCTCGAACTGGGCGAGCTTGCCCGCCTGCAGCAGGCCGAGCGCACCCTTGAGATCCGCGCCCGCAGAGAACGGCTCGGACGGCTGCCAGAGCACCACGCCACGGAATTGCTGTTCGGCGAGGCCGATCGCATGCTGGATACCGTCGAGCACCTGGTCGTTGACCGTGTGCATCTTGGTCTTGAACGAGATCACGCCGATGTCGTCGCCCGCATGCCACAGGCGCACGCCGTCGTTCTCCCAGACCGTGCTGCCCTGGTCGAACTTCTCACCGAGGATCGGATCGGGGAAGGCCTGGCGGGCGTAAACCGGGTGGCTCGAACGCGGCTTCTCGGCGTTGGCGCTGGCCGAGTAGGAGCCGGCCTTGCCATGCACGCCGCTACGGCCATCGGTGACCCAGGCCGGCAGGGGCGCGTTGCTCATGGTCTTGCCCGCGGCGATGTCCTCGGCGATCCAGCCGGCGATCTGCTGCCAACCGGCGGACTGCCAGATCTCGAACGGGCCGAGCTTCCAGCCGTAACCCCAGCGGATGGCGAAATCGACGTCACGCGCGGTGTCGGCGATGTCGGCGAGGTGGTAAGCGGTGTAATGGAACAGGTCGCGGAAGACCGCCCACAGGAACTGCGCCTGCGGGTCGGACGAGGCGCGCAGCTTGGCGAACTTCTCCGAGGGATCCTTGATGGCGAGGATGGCGGAGACCTCGTCCGAGGCCTTCTGTTCGGAGACCCGGTAGTCCTGCTTCTGCAGGTCGAGCACCTGGATGTCCTTGCCGGCCTTGCGATAGACGCCCGCGCCGGTCTTCTGGCCGAGCGCGCCCTTCTCGATCAGCGCCTTGAGCCAGGCCGGAGGCTGGAAGTACGCGTGCCAGGGATCGTCCGGCAGGGTGTCGCTCATGGTCTTGACCACGTGCGCCAGAGTGTCCAGGCCGACGACGTCCGCCGTGCGGAAGGTGGCGCTCTTGGGGCGGCCGATGCCCGGGCCGGTCAGGGCGTCGACGGTATCGAAGCCCAGGCCGAACTTCTCCGTGTGGTGCATGGTGGACAGCATCGAGAACACGCCGATGCGGTTGCCGATGAAGTTCGGGGTGTCCTTCGCGTACACCACGCCCTTGCCGAGGGTGGTCGTGAGGAAGGCTTCGAGGCCTTCGAGCACGCTCTTCTCGGTGAGGCGGGTCGGGATCAGTTCGACCAGGTGCATGTAGCGCGGCGGGTTGAAGAAGTGCACGCCCGTGAAACGGTGGCGCATTTCTTCCGGCAGGGCTTCGGCAAGGCCATTGATGGAAAGGCCCGACGTGTTGCTGGCCAGGACCGCCGTCTTCGATACGTGGGGCGCGATCTTCGTGTAGAGGTCGAGCTTCCAGTCCATCCGCTCGGCGATGGCCTCGATCACCAGGTCGACGTCGGCCAGCAGGGCGAGGTCTTCCTCGTAATTGGCCGGGATGATCGCCGCCGCCAGGTTCTTGTCGGCCAGCGGCGCCGGCGAGAGCTTCGCGAGGTTGGCGATGGCCTTGATGGCGATGCCGCTCTTCGGACCTTCCTTCGCGGGCAGGTCGAACAGCACGGTCTCGACGTTGGCGTTCGTCAGGTGCGCGGCAATCTGCGCACCCATGACGCCGGCGCCGAGTACCGCGGCCTTGCGAATGCGTAACGGTGTTGCGGTCATGGTGTTCTCCGATAGCTCAAGAATCGTTCCCCGGTCAGCGGCTGGCCGGGGAATTCGAAACGGATGGGTTGCGCAGGCCGGCGGCGGCGAAGCGGATCAGGTGCTCGGCGGCGGTTTCTCGGTGGTCGCGCTCGGCGACGTCGCTCTTGCGCTGGATGATGCCGAAGTCGGCCATGGCGTAAGTGAGGGCGCCGGTGACGATGTCCAGGCGCCAGTAGATCTCTTCCTTGGCCAGGCCCGGCAGCAGGCGGGCGAACTCGCCGGCGAACTGGCGCAGCACGTGGCCGTAGTTGTCCGAGAGGAACCGGCGCAGGGTCTCGTTGTGTTCGGCATAAGCCCGGGCGAGGACCCGGACGAAGGCCGCGCCGCCGCCGTCGACGCGCGACAGGTCGAGCGCGGGGCGGATATAGGCGTCGAGGACGTCCTCCAGGCGGGTGTCCTCCTTGCCGGCGATCCTGCCCAGGGCCGCCAGGCGGCGGCTGTTGAGTTCGTCCAGGCGGCGCCGGAACACCTCCTCGATGAGCTTGTCCTTCGAGCCGAAGTGATAATTCACCGCCGCCAGGTTGACCCGGGCCGCGGCCGTGACCTGGCGCAGTGAGGCCCCGGCGAATCCGTGGGTGGCGAACAAGGCCTCGGCGGCCCCGAGGATCCGCTCCTTCGTGCTGCGTTCGCGGGACGCGTAGGGTGCGCTCGTCATGTCGGCGGACTCCGGAGGCGGGTGGTTTGAATCAAACGATCGTTTGAGAGTACGCCCGGCTGCCCGGGCGGGTCAATCTGCGACCGCACATGCCTGCAAACGACTTGCGATTGAGCTAGAATCTGTCAAGATTTCGTGAGCTAAGTCAGTCATTCCGGACGGCTTTGGCCCCAAACGTTCACCGGGCGTCCGCACGGACCCTGGCAGATTTTCCTGTCCTTTTTCCATTTCCCGGAGCACCCGTATGGCGCTGGAGCGCACCCTTTCGATCATCAAGCCGGATGCCGTCAAGAAAAACGTCATCGGTGAAATCCTTGCCCGCTTCGAGAAGGCCGGCCTCAAGATCGTCGGCGCGAAGATGAAGCAGCTGACCCGTGAAGAAGCCGAAGGTTTCTATGCGGTGCACAAGGAGCGTCCGTTCTTCAAGGCGCTGGTCGAGTTCATGATCTCCGGCCCGGTGATGATCCAGGTGCTGGAAGGCGAGGGCGCGGTCCTCAAGAACCGCGACCTCATGGGCGCCACCAACCCGAAGGAAGCCGCGGCCGGCACCATCCGCGCCGACTTCGCCGATTCGATCGACGCCAACGCCGTTCACGGTTCGGATTCCGCCGAGAACGCCGCGATCGAGATCAAGTTCTTCTTCAACGACTCGGATGTCGTTTCGCACTGAGTGACGCCGTGAATACGCCCGCCGAAAAGGTCAACCTGCTCGACTTCGATCGCAAGGGTCTGCGCGAGTTCTTCGCCCAGATCGGCGAGAAGCCGTATCGCGCCGAGCAGGTCATGAAGTGGATCTACCACCGTCTCGAAAGCGATTTCGAGAACATGACCGACGTCGGCAAGGCACTTCGCGAAAAGCTCAGCGCCACCTGCTACATCGGGCCGCCGACGACCGTGTTCGAGAAGGCCGCGGTCGACGGCACCCACAAGTGGCTGCTCGGCATGGATGGCGGCAACGCCATCGAAACCGTGTACATCCCCGAGCCGACCCGGGGCACGCTCTGCGTGTCGTCCCAGGTCGGTTGCGCCCTGAACTGCCAGTTCTGCTCCACGGCGACCCAGGGCTTCTCGCGCAACCTGTCTACCGCCGAGATCATCGGCCAGGTATGGGTCGCGGCCAAGCACCTGGGCAACGTGCCGCACCAGCAGCGCCGCATCACCAACGTCGTGATGATGGGCATGGGCGAGCCGCTGCTGAACTTCGACAACGTGGTCAAGGCGATGAGCCTGATGCGCGACGACCTCGGCTTCGGCCTGGCCAGCAAGCGCGTCACGTTGTCCACGGCCGGCCTCGTGCCGATGATCGACAAGCTGTCGGCGGAGAGTGACGTCTCGCTCGCCGTGTCGCTGCACGCGGCCAACGATGAGCTGCGCACCGAGCTCGTGCCGCTGAACAAGCGCTATCCGCTGGCCGAACTGATGGGCGCCTGCGAGCGTTACATCAACCGGGCGCCGCGTACGTCGATCACCTTCGAATACACCCTGATGAAGGGCGTGAACGATCAACCGGAGCATGCCCGGCAGCTGATCAAGTTCATGCGCCGTCTTCCGGGGGCGAACAAGGTCAACCTTATCCCGTTCAATCCGTTCCCCGGCACGCGTTTCGAGCGTTCGGGGCAGGAAGAGATCCGCGCCTTCCAGACCCAGCTGCTCAACGCCGGCGTGCTGACGATGCTCCGCCGCACGCGTGGCGACGATATCGACGCCGCCTGTGGCCAGTTGAAGGGCCAGGTGGTGGATCGCACCCGCCGCCAGGCGGAATTCCGCAAGAAACTCGCAGAGGGAGTGGTGAATGCGGCTTGAGCGGTGGGGGATGCTGGCGGCGCTCGCGTTCGCGTGTGCCGGCTGCGTGGGGGACGGCACGGGGCTGAAACCCTCGACGGCCGCCGACGACCGTGCCAAGGGGGCCGAGGTCCATACCGAGCTCGGCCAGCGCTACATGCAGAACGGCGACCTCAGGGGTGCCATGGAGAAGCTGCAGAAGGCGCTCCAGTTCGACCCGAAATACGTGCCGGCGCACACGGTGATCGCGGTGCTCTACGAGCGCATCAACGATCCTGTCAACGCAGAGCTGCACTATCGCAAGGCCGTCGAATTCGATCCGAAGAAGGGGTCGGTGAACAACAACCTCGCCGTGTTCCTGTGCAAGCAGCACCGCCCGGCGGATGCCAGGCCGTTCTTCGACCGCGCGCTTGCCGACCCGTTCTACGAAACGCCTGACCTCGCCCTGGCCAACGCCGGAACCTGTCTTTTGCAATCGCAGGATTACGACGCGGCCGAGGGCTATTTCCGCAAGGCCGTCGCGCGCAACCCGAATAACGCGGATGCGCTGTATCAGATGGCTCACGTGTTGTACCTTAAGAACGATGCATTCAGGGCCCGTGCCTTCCTGCAACGCTACGAGGCGTTGGGGAACCCGAGTCCGGAGTCGTTGAAGCTCGGTCACGATATCGAGCTCCGTCTGGGCAACGGGGAGGGTGCCCAGGACTACGCCAAGCGCTTGCGTGAAAAGTTCCCGGATTCGGAACCCGCGCGCGCACTCGAAGCCACCGCACGTCAATGACCACAGCATCGTCGAATTCTTCCGGTCGGGACGGACGCGAACAGGATTTGTTCGCCGGACTCGAGCCGAACGCAGACAGGGAGCAAAGCATGGACCCCCAGCTCGAAGCGGTTAGCGAAGACAGTGGCCGGGTACTGATCGACCATTCGTCCGGGAGCACCGGCGGTTTCGGCGCGCGCCTTCGCGCGGCCCGCGAAGCCCGCGGCTACAGCATCGAGGCATGCGGGCAGGCCCTGCGCCTGCCGACGCGGCTGTTGCGCCAGCTGGAAGCCGGTGAATACGGTGGTATCGACTACCAGGTCTACCTCGCCGGCTATCTCTCCAAATACGGCCGTCACGTCGGTGTCGACGAAGAGGCCATCCAGGCGGAACTCGCGCGATTGACGCCCCGCCAGCCCGACCTCGTGGTCACCGGCGGCGTGTCCCACTCGCGTTACCTGCTCGAACGCTACATCACCGCGGCCACGTACGTGGTGTTGACCGCGGTCATCGTCGTGCCGATGGTCTGGCTGGGTGTGCGTGGCACGCTCGACCGCGACATGGCGCGCCTGGCGCCCCTCGATGCCGCGCCCGTGGCGCAGCAGGATGCGCCCGCCAGCACGTCGTCGAGCGCGATCGCCACGGCGGCCACCAGCGACAACAAGCCGGTCCCCGCGGCCGAGCAGCACACCGAGGACCAGCAGCCGCTGCTGGCCTCGATGGCGATGTTCCCGCCGCTCGACCACACCTCCAAGGCACCGTTGGCGACCACGGCGGCGACGCCGGAGGCTGGCGGCGGGCAGGGTGGTCATAGCCTCACGCTGAACCTGCCTTCTGCCAGCTGGGTGGAAGTGACCGCGGCCGATGGTTCGCGCCTGGAGTACGGCATCCTCCCGGCGGGTACGCAGAAGTCCTACCGCAGCGACACCCCGCTGGATGTTCGCATCGGCAATGCCAGCGGCGCCCAGGTGGCCGTCGACGGCCAGCCCGTGCAGCTCGACGGGTTCCGCCGCGCCAACGTGGCACGATTCCGTGTCGACATTCGCGACGGCAAGGCTGCCCCGGTCGCGTTCTGATCCTTCCCCGGCACGCCGCGCGATCGTTGCGCGGCGCCGCCCGCCCGTGCTTTTCGGGTATCCTTGCCTATTGATCCGCGCCGCCCATCGCCGATGGCCGGTCGCGGGCTCGTTCCCTCCTTGGTTTTGCTGCGCGGAGCGCAGTGGGTGATTGCATGGCATTCGACGTATACGACGATTACGAACAAGGCGAACGCGTCCAGCAGTGGCTGCGCAAGAACGGCGTTTCCATCGCCGTCGGCATCGTCCTGGGCCTGGTGCTGATCTTCGGCTGGCAACAGTGGAAATCGCATCGTGCGAATCACGAGCAGGCCGCCGCCACCGAATATTCGGCCTTGCAGGCCGCGGTGGCGCAGAACCGCGCCAACGAGATCGACATGCGTACCGAGACCCTCCTGAAGGATTATTCGGACACGGCCTGGTCGGTGTTCGCCGCTGGCGAGCGCGCTCAGCGCAACGTCCTGGCCGGCCAGCTCGACAAGGCCGCCGGTGACCTCGAATGGGCCCGGACGCACGCCAAGGACGACACGCTGAAGACCCTAGTCGACCTCCGCGCGGCACAGTTGAAGTACGCGCAGGGCAAGCCGCAGGACGCCATCGCCGCGCTCGACGCGATCAAGGGCGCCTCGTTCGTTGCGCTCGCGCAGGAACTCCGCGGCGATGCGCTGGTCAAGCTGGGACGCCCGGACGACGCACGCAAGGCCTATCAGGCGGCGATCGCCGCGATGGGCGACAGCGCACCGCAACGCGGTGTGGTTCAAACCAAACTCGATGATCTGGCCGTGGCCGGGAAGCAGGGTGCATGAAACGTTTCTGGGCAATCGCGTTGACTTCGTCGCTGGCCGTGCTGGCCGGCTGCCATTCGTTCAAGAAGGAAAACGTCGAACCGCCGACCCCGCTGGATAAGAAGTTCGAGCCCTCGCTCAAGGTCGAGCGCCTGTGGAAGTCCAGCATCGGTGATGGCGCGGCGGAATCCGGCGTGCGCATGCGTCCGACGGTCGCCGACGGCGTGCTGTATGCCGCCAGCACCGATGGCAAGATCGCCGCTTTCGATGCCGCCTCGGGCAAGAAGTTGTGGTCCAAGAGCACTCGTCAGCATGGCTGGTTCGGCTGGGGCGATGCGAAGCGTGAAGACGCCCGCTTCTCGGGTGGTCCGGGCGCCGCGGGCGATCTCGTCGCCATCGGCACGCTCGACGGTCACCTGTACGGCATCAACGCGAAGGACGGCGAGCGCCGTTGGGCCGCCGAGGTCTCTTCCGAGGTCATCACCGCGCCGGTCATCGTCGGCGATCTCGTCGTGGTCCGCTGCAACGATGGCCGGGTGTACGGTATCGACGCCAAGAGCGGCGAGCGCCGCTGGGTCTACGACCAATCGCAGGTGCCGCTGCTCAGCTTGCGCGGCAACGGCCGCCTGCTCGTCGCCAATGGCGTGGTCTTCATGGGCAGCGATGCCGGCAAGCTCGTCGCCATCCGCCTCGACAACGGCGAGAAGCTCTGGGAACAGACTCTCGCCAGCGGCGAAGGCCGTACGGAGATCGATCGCCTGGCCGATGCCGACGGCGCGCTCGTCCTCGATGGCAGCACGCTCTACGGGGCGGCCTATCATGGCCAGCTCACCAGCATCGACGGCCCCAGCGGTCGCCCGCTGTGGAACCATGCGTTTTCCACGTTCACGTCGCTGGACGTGCACGGCAATTCGCTCTACGGCGTGGACGACCAGTCGCAGGTGTTCGCCTTCGACAAGTCCGGCGGCGCCAACATCTGGAAGCAGGACGGCCTGAAGTACCGTTGGCTCACCGGTCCGGCGGCGCAAGGCAACTACGTGGTGGTCGGCGACCTCGACGGTCACATCCACTGGCTCAATGGCGGCGACGGCAAGATCGTCGCCCGCGAGCGCCTGTCCAAGAAAGCCATTCGTGCCCAGCCCGTCGTGGTGGGTGACACCGTGTACGTCGAAGATGTCGAGGGCCACATCGGCGCCTACCGCATCCCGGCGAACTGATCCACAGGATAGATGCATCTCCCATGTTACCCGTCGTCGCCCTGGTCGGCCGCCCCAATGTCGGTAAGTCGACCCTCTTCAATGCGCTGACGCGTAGCAGGGACGCCCTCGTCGCCGATATGCCCGGCGTCACCCGTGACAGGCACTACGGTGTCTGTCGCCTCGGTCCACGACCCTTCGTGGTCGTGGACACGGGTGGCTTGTCGGGCAACGACGAAGGCATCGAAGGCCTCACGGCCGTGCAGGTTCGCGCGGCGATCGCCGAGGCGAACCTGCTCGTCTTCGTCGTCGACGCGCGCGACGGCATCCTGCCGCTGGACGCCGCGATCCTCAACGAGCTGCGCCGCAGTGGCAAGCCGGTCATGGTCGTGGTCAACAAGACCGACGGCGTCGACGAGACGCTGGCGCTCGGCGAATTCGCCTCGTTCGGCATCGCCGACACGCTGCCGATGTCGGCGGCCCATAATCGTGGCATCGACACGCTGGTAGCGAAAGCGCTGCCGTACCTGCCGGACGATCGTGACGATGATCCGGGCCTGGAAGACCAGGGCATCCGTGTCGCCATCGTCGGCCGGCCGAACGCCGGCAAATCCACGCTCATCAATCGCCTGCTGGGCGAAGACCGTCTGATCGTCTCCGACGTCGCCGGTACCACGCGCGATCCCATCCGCGTATCCCTGGAACGGGATGGCCGCCGCTACACGCTCATCGACACCGCCGGCGTGCGGCGTCGGGCGCGCGTCGAGGAGGCGGTAGAGAAATTCAGTGTTATCAAGACGCTACAGTCTATTTCTGCGTCGCAGGTCACCATCGTGATGATCGATGCGCGGGAGAACCTGGCCGACCAGGACCTCACGCTGATCGGCCATGCGATCGAGGAAGGCCGTGCGCTGGTCATCGCCGTCAACAAGTGGGACGGCATGGACAGCTACCAGCGTGAGCAGACCCAGAAGACGCTGGAACGGCGCCTGCAGTTCGCCGAATGGGCGAAGACGGTCTTCATTTCCGCCTTGCACGGTTCCGGACTGCGCGAGCTGATGAAGGCGGTCATCCGCGCCCACGCCGCCGCGACCAAGGAACTCACGTCCAGCGAGTTGACCCGTACGCTCGAGAAGGCCTACGAGGCCTACCAGCCACCGCTGGTGCGCGGTCACGCGCCGAAGCTGCGCTATGCGCACCCGGGCGGCTCCAATCCGCCGACGATCGTGATCCACGGCAGCCGCACCAAACACATCGCGCCGGCGTATCGTCGCTACCTGGAAGGCTTCTTCCGCAAGCGTTTCCGCCTGGAAGGCACGCCGGTGCGGATCGACTTCCGCGATGGCGAGAACCCGTTCGCCGGCAAGAAGAACGTCCTGACGGACGGCCAGCAGCGCCGCCGCCAGCGCATGATCCGTAACGCGAAGCGACGCGAGAAGTAAGCGTCGCCCCGTCGAGGAGCCTCGCATGACCGAAGAGCTCAACCGGGACCGATGGCTGGCCGAACTGCGTTCGCGCATCGCCGAGGTCTCCGCCACCGAGGCACTGGCCCGGCAACTGGGCGGCGCCTTGCTCGTCGACGTCCGCGAAGACAACGAACGCGCCACAGGAACGCCTTCCGGCGCGCTGGGGTTGTCCCGCGGCTTCCTCGAATTGCGCATCGAACAAAGCGAGCCCGACCGGCAGCGCGAGATTCTCGTGCTCTGCGGTAGCGGCCAGCGTTCCTTGCTGGGAGCCGAGGCGCTTCAACGGATGGGTTATCGCAAGGTCTCCTCCATCGCTGGCGGGATGGGAGCGTGGAAGGCGGCGGGCCTGCCGGTCACCGCAGGCGTCCTGGATACCGATGCCGCCGAACGTTACGCGCGACAAATCCTCCTGCCGCAGATTGGCGAGGCGGGCCAGGCGCGGCTGGATGACGCGCGTATCCTCTTGCTCGGCGCGGGCGGCCTTGGTTCGCCGGCCTTGCTCTATCTGGCGGCGGCCGGGGTGGGCCACATCACCGTCATCGACGACGATCGCGTGGAACGTTCCAACCTGCATCGTCAGGTGGTCCACACCGACGGACGCGTCGGCATGGGCAAGGCCGAATCGGCCCGCATGACCGTGGCGGCGCTGAACCCCCGCGTGCGCGTGGAGACAGTCGCCGATCGCCTGCGCGCGGACAACGTCGAGGACCTGATCCGTGGCCACGACGTGGTGATCGATGGTGCGGACAACTTCGCCACGCGCTATCTGCTGGCGGCGGCCACGCGACAGCTGGGCATTCCCATGGTCTATGCCGCCATCGAACGGTTCTCCGGCCAGGCCAGCGTCTTCGATCCGCGCCGCGACGACTCGCCGTGCTATCGCTGCCTGTTCCCCGAGCCACCTTCGGCGGCGGATGCGCCGAATTGCAGCGAGGCAGGCGTGCTCGGCGTGCTTCCGGGATTGGTCGGCCTGATCCAGGCCACCGAGGCGATGAAGCTGGTGCTCGGTGTCGGGCAGTCGCTGGTCGGGCGGCTGCTCACCTACGACGCCCTCGGCATGCGCTTTCGCGAACTCAAGCTGCGTCGCGACCCGGATTGCCCGGGATGCGGAACGGGGGCTCGTTTCGAGGGCTACGTGGATCTGGAACGGATGTGCACTTCGGCGGGCTGAGTTTCTAAGGCGCAGAGGCTTGGAGATCCTCGGCGGTCAACGAATACATCGCCGCATCGACCGAAGTTCCTTTTACCACCAATCGCTTACGCAACCTTCCTTCGAAAGCGCCTCCAAGTCGTTCAGCCGTTTTCCGGCTCGGCAAGTTGTCCCATGCCGCCACGATCTCCAGTCGCGCCACCTTGACGGCGTCGAAAGCGAAACGAATGGCCAGTCGTCCGGCACGTGTCGCGATTCCGCGCCCCTGCATCGACTCGCGTACCCAATACCCCAGGTTCGCGAAACGCTGCTCGCGGTTGCGCTGATTCACGCCCATGCCACCGAGGATGGCGTCGGTGCGCGCATCGACGATCAGCATCTCGTAGCCATCGCCTAGCAGCCAGTCCTTGCGGCAGGCAGCCATCCACGTTTCCGCATCGGCCATGGCGTAGCCTGAGTGGCACCAGTCCTGCCAGCGGCCCACGGTGGCGACGGATTCACGCACGGCGACGGCGAGCGCCTCCGCGTCCGTCGGCCGGTGCACGCGCAGCGACACGACGCCATCGCCGAGGTCGTGCGGATAGGGAAGGGTATCGATGGTCACGCCCGCATTGTATCGGCGATAATGCCGCGTTTTCGCAGGGCGACCCTCTCATGACCGCACGCATCCTCGATGGCAAGCGCATCGCCCAGGAACTCCTCGAGCACATCGGCCGCCGCGTAGCCAAGCGCGTGGCCGAAGGGCGCCGCGCACCGGGGCTGGCCGTCGTGTTGGTCGGCGACGACCCGGCGTCCTCCGTTTACGTGAAGAACAAGCGCCGAGCTTGCCAGCAGGTGGGCTTCGAATCGTTCGGCTACGACTTGCCGGCCACGACGACGCAGGACGAGCTCTTCGCGCTGATCGACACGCTCAATGCCGATCCCGCCGTGCACGGCATCCTCGTGCAGTCGCCGCTGCCCGAACATATCGACGAGGACGCGTTGGTCGATCGCATCGATCCGGGCAAGGACGTGGACGGCTTCCAAGCCGTGAACGTGGGCCGCCTCGCGCTGCGCCGCTTCGGCCTGCGCCCGTGCACGCCGAAGGGCGTGATGACGCTGCTCGGCCATACCGACCGGCCCGTACGCGGCAGGCACGCGGTGATCGTCGGAGTATCCAACCATGTCGGTCGGCCTTTGGCGCTTGAGCTGCTTATTGCAGGAAGTACAGTCACTTGCTGTCACAAGTTCACGCAGGATCTAGCAGCCTTCGTCGCCCAGGCGGACATACTGGTCGTCGCCGCCGGTAAGCCGGGACTGGTCAGGGGCGAGTGGATCAAGCCCGGCGCCGTGGTCGTGGACGTCGGCATCAACCGTTTGGAAGACGGCCGCCTGGTCGGCGACGTGGAATTCGCCCCGGCCGCCGAGCGTGCCTCGTGGATCACTCCCGTGCCCGGCGGTGTCGGCCCGATGACGGTGGCGACGCTCATGGAAAACACGCTCGAAGCCGCCGAGGCCATCGACGCCTGAGTTCATCGGCGGCTGTCGCTTTGTTGCAACGCACGGTATAATGCCGCGATTTACTCGCGGGACTAATGCTATGCGCATCCTTGCCGAGGCACTCACTTACGACGACGTGTTTCTGGTTCCCGGCCACTCCACGGTCATGCCGCGCGATGTGGATACCTCGACGCGCTTCACGCGCGGTCTTCGCCTGAACATCCCCATCGTGTCCGCCGCCATGGACACCGTCACCGAGGCCCGCCTCGCCATCACCATGGCTCAGAACGGCGGCATCGGCATCATCCACAAGAACATGACCCCGGCCCAGCAGGCCGCCGAAGTGCGCCTGGTGAAGAAGTTCGAGGCAGGCGTCATCCGCAGCCCGATCACCGTTCGCCCGGACACCTCGATCGGCGAGGTCATGGCGCTCACCCGCGCGCACAACATCTCCGGCGTGCCCGTGGTCGATGGCGAGAAGCTCGTCGGCATCGTCACCAGCCGCGACCTGCGCTTCGAGCGCAAGCACGACGATCCGGTCCGCAACATCATGACCCGGGAAGACCGCCTGGTCACCGTCAAGGAAGGCGCTTCGCACGACGAGGTGCTCGAACTGCTGCACCGCAACCGCATCGAGAAGGTGCTCGTGGTCAACGACGGCTTCCAGCTCCGCGGCCTGATCACGGTGAAGGACATCCAGAAGGCCCGCGACAACCCGAACGCCGCCAAGGACTCGCACGAGCGCCTGGTCGTCGGCGCCGCGGTCGGCGTGGGCGGCGACACCGAGCAGCGTATCGAAGCGCTGGTCGAGGCCGGCGTCGACGTGATCGTGGTCGACACCGCGCATGGTCACTCGCAAGCCGTGATCGACCGTGCGGGCTGGGTCAAGAAGCGCTATCCGCAGGTCCAGGTCATCGCCGGCAACATCGTCACGGGCGAGGCGGCGCGCGCGCTGCTCGACGCCGGCGCCGACGCGGTGAAGGTCGGCGTGGGCCCCGGTTCCATCTGCACCACCCGCATCGTCACCGGTATCGGCGTGCCGCAGATCACCTCGATCGACCTCGTCGCCACCGCGTTGAAGGGCGAGATCCCGCTCATCGCCGACGGCGGCATCCGTTACTCGGGCGACATTCCCAAGGCGCTGGCCGCCGGCGCGTCCTCGGTGATGCTCGGTTCCATGTTCGCCGGTACCGAAGAAGCCCCGGGCGAAGTCGAGCTGTTCCAGGGCCGTTCGTACAAGAGCTACCGCGGCATGGGCTCCATCGGCGCGATGCAGCTCGGCTCGAAGGACCGCTACTTCCAGGACGAGGCCGACGCCGACAAGCTGGTGCCGGAAGGCATCGAAGGCCGGGTGCCGTATCGCGGTCCGCTGCGCAACATCATCCACCAGATGATGGGCGGCCTGCGCGCTTCCATGGGTTACATGGGCGCGGCGAACATCGAGGAAATCCACCAGAAGGCCCAGTTCGTGAAGGTGACCGGTGCCGGCGTGCGCGAAGCGCATCCGCACGATATCCAGATCACGAAGGAAGCGCCCAACTACCGCCTGGACTGACGCCTCCGGGCGCTTCGCTCCAGGTACCCAGGACGCCCGCCGCAAGTGGGCGTTCTGCTTTTTGACATTCTTGAACTGCAGGCCGCCCGATGACCGACATCCATAGCGACAAGATCCTCATCCTCGACTTCGGTTCGCAGTACACGCAGCTGATCGCCCGCCGTATTCGCGAGATCGGCGTCTATTGCGAGGTCTGGGCGTGGGATCACGCGCCGGACGAGATCCGCGGCTTCAATCCCCGCGGCGTCATCCTCTCCGGCGGCCCGGAATCGGTGACCGAGGACGACTCCCCGCGGGCTCCGCAGGTGGTGTTCGAACTCGGCGTCCCCGTGCTCGGCATCTGCTACGGCATGCAGACCATGGCCGAACAGCTCGGCGGCAAGGTCGAGGCCGGCCATCACCGCGAGTTCGGTCCCGCCACGATCACCTTCGGCAGCTGCGCGCTGTTCGAGACGGTGGTGCAGGACGGTGAGTCGCTGGGCGTCTGGATGTCGCACGGAGACCGCGTCACCGCCATTCCCGAGGGCTTCGCCGTGTCGGCGTCCACGCCAAGCCTGCCGCTGGCGGCCATGGCCGACGACCGCCGCCGTTTCTACGGCGTGCAGTTCCACCCGGAGGTGACCCACACCAAGCGCGGCATGGAACTACTGCGCCGCTTCGTCGTCGACCTCTGCGGTTCGGCCACGCTGTGGGACGCCGCGCACATCATCGAGGACGCCGTCGAGCGCGTGCGTGCGCAGGTCGGCAACGACCGTGTGCTGCTCGGCCTGAGCGGCGGCGTGGATTCGTCCGTCGTGGCCGCCCTGCTGGAAAAGGCGATCGGCGACCAGCTCACCTGCGTCTTCGTCGACACCGGCCTGCTGCGTTTCCAGGAAGGCGACCAGGTCATGTCGACCATGGCCGAACACATGGGCGTGCACGTCATCCGTGTCGACGCGAAGCAGCGTTTCTTCGACGCCCTCGCCGGCGTGGAAGACCCGGAAGCCAAGCGCAAGGTCATCGGCCGCTTGTTCGTCGAGGTCTTCGACGAGGAATCGTCCAAGCTCGAAGGCGTGAAGTGGCTGGCTCAGGGCACGATCTACCCGGACGTCATCGAATCCGCCGGCAGCAAGACCGGCAAGGCCCACGTCATCAAGAGCCACCACAACGTCGGCGGCCTGCCGGAGCACATGAAGCTCAAGCTGGTCGAGCCGCTGCGAGAACTGTTCAAGGACGAGGTTCGCCGCATCGGCGTCGAACTCGGCCTGCCGCGCGAGATGGTCTACCGCCATCCGTTCCCGGGTCCGGGCCTGGGCGTGCGCGTGCTGGGCGAGGTGAAGCCAGAGTACGTCGACCTGCTCCAGCGCGCCGATGCGATCTTCATCGAGGAACTGCGCAACCACGGTCTCTACGACCGCGTCAGCCAGGCATTCGCCGTGTTCCTGCCGGTGCGTTCAGTGGGTGTGGTCGGCGACGGCCGCGCCTACGAGTGGGTGATCGCGCTGCGCGCCGTGGAGACGATCGACTTCATGACGGCGCATTGGGCGCACCTGCCGTATGACTTCCTCGATAAGTGCTCAACTCGCATTATCAATGAGTTGCGCGGTATTTCTCGCGTTGTTTATGATATTTCGGGGAAGCCGCCGGCTACGATCGAGTGGGAGTGAGGGGAAGGGACGCAACATGTACGAGCGATACATCGCCTGCCTGAATGCCCGTGCCTGGGAAGCGCTCGGCGATTTCGTGGCCGCCGATGTGGTTCACAACGGGCGCTTGCTTGGTGTGGATGGCTACCGGGCAATGCTTGAAGAGAATTGCCGCGATATTCCAGATCTTCATTTCAAGGTTGATCTCGTCGTGGCGACCGAAAGCCGCATCGCCTCCCGGCTTCGTTTCGACTGCACGCCTATCGGTGAATTCCTCGGCGTGCCTGTCAATGGACGGCGTATCGTCTTCCATGAACATGCCTTTTACACGTTGAGAGAAGGCAAGATCGCGGAGGTTTTCTCTGTCATCGATAAGGCGGCGGTGGAAGCGCAGGCGAGGCGTTAATGGCCGTTCTCGAAATAGTTGTTTTCTCTGGTACCTGATTTCCAGCTTGCCATCTCCATGGCGTGGAACTTCACAGGCTGTCCACTTCGCGGCTTCGGACCGACGCGGTTCTTATCGGAAGCAACGATACGCAGTGGTCAGCAGGCGGCGCTGGGGCGCGACATCGTCGAACTGTTGGACGCCCTTGGTATCGAGCGCGCCCTTCTTGCCGGCTATGACTGGGGCGGCCTGGCTTCCTGCGTGGCGAGTGCGTTGTGGCCGGAGCGTGTCACGGGTCTCGTTTCATATGCGGGCTACGACATCATCGACGTCGAGCGGCTTGGTCACGCGTACTCCCCAAGCCTGGAGCAAGCCGTGTGGTATCAGCACTTGTTCCAGCACGAGCGGGGCAGGGAATGCCTGGACCTTCACCGGCGCGAGCTCTGCCGGATTCTCTGGAAGCAGTGGTCGCCTCATTGGATATTCGATGAGGCGACCTTCGAGCGCACGGCGGCGTCCTTCGATAATTCCGACTTCGTCGACGTCGTGATCCATTCCTATCGCTTCGACTTCGGGCTGGCCGAAGGCGACCCCGCACTTGCACCTCTGGAAGAACGACTCGCGCAGAAGCCGCTGATTACCGTGCCGGCCATTACGATGGATGGGACGCAAGATCCGCTCAAGCCGGGAGGCACCGCTGACCACGCGAAGATGTTCGCTGCGCGGCATGAGCACCGCACCGTCGAATGTGGACACAATCTTCCATGGGAAGCTCCACGGGATTTCGCCGACGCGATTCTCACCGTCAATCGTTGGACGCAGGGTTAAATACGTAGCGGGAGCGTCATCGCGAAGAAGTCCGTGGCACGCCGCACACGTGTGGGCACGAACCGGCGTTTCGGCCAGACGAGGCTGACATCCCTAGGCCCGTCGATGAAGTCGTCCAGGACCGTGATCACGTCGGGATGCTGGAACTCCCCGACAAGCGAAGCCCTGTGGAACATGCCGATGCCAACGCCTGCCAGTACGCCGGCCAGGATCGTTTCGGCGCTGTTGGAGGAAAGATTGCCGCTGACCGGCACGTTGAATCGGCCTTCCGGTCCCGTGAATGGCCACTCCGTCATGTCGCCGTAGATCAGGCAATTGTGATCGACGAGTTCAGCGGGCGTCTTCGGAATACCGCGTTGAGCGAAATAGCGGCGAGAACCGGCGCAGACGAGTGAGGTGCCGGCCACGCGCCGCACGACGGAATCAGGATCGTTGACGGAGCTGGCGCGAATGGCCAGATCGATCCGGTCTTCCACCATGTCCCTCATGGCATCGGACAGCACCAGATCGACCCGCAGGCCAGGATGACGCGACAACAGTTCGGGAATCAGCGGCAGAACATGCAAGCGGCCGAATGTCGAAGGTGCGGCGATCCTGACCAGGCCTGAGATATCCAGCGAGCTACTGGTCAGCTCGCTATCCGCCACCTGCATTTCGTCAACCAGCGGTTTGATGCGCTCGTAATACCTCTGCCCCTGGTCGGTCAGCGTCACTTTCCGCGTACTGCGATGGAGCAGCGCCACGCCAAGGCGTTTTTCCAGCGCGTTAATCGCCTTGCTGACGCCCGATTGCGACTCGCCGATCTTCCGCGCGGCCGCGGAAAAGCCACCGATTTCGACCACGGCGATGAAGGCGTTCAATTCATTGAAACGATCCATTCTATTTTGGAATCAGTCTTATGATTGTTCGGATGATTATCAATCATATTGGCATTAATTACCATCCTCCTCCCGCCGCGAACAACAAGAGAAAACCATGTACGAAACCATCAAGTGGCCCGAGGAAATGAGACCGAGCCGTTCACCGATCCACTTCACCAACGAGCTGGAGGTTGCGGCCTCGGTGGAGACGATCTGGTCGCTGCTCACCGACCCCGACGCCTGGCCGAGCTTTTATCCCGGCGTCCAGCACGTGCATTTGCTGGATGGCCACGAGCGCTTCGGCGCCGGCACGCGCTTCGAGACGAATCTGGCTGGGCAGGATGTCTATGCCTCGGTACAGGAATTCGAGCCGATGACGCGCATCGCCTGGGGCGGCTATCCGAAGGCCGCCGAACATTCCAAGGCGTATCACGCCTGGATCATTACGCCGACGGCCAACGGTTGCCATTTATGGACCGAGGAAACGATGCGAGGGCCACACTGGATCGAGCTGGCCAGGCAGGCGCCGGATATTTTCTGGCTCACCCACGAAAAGCTGCTCAGAGATATCGCCGAAGTCGCGGTCGCCCGCGAGAAATCGGGCGCTTGAGGATCGGGAGGAGAACATGATCGACAAAGTGATCTGGCCCGAGCGTTACGACCCGAAAACGTCGGCTATCTATGCACTCAACGACATCGACGTAAAAGCACCGCCTGAAGTGGTCTGGAAGTTGTTGGTCGATGCCGAACATTGGGCGCGATATTTCCCCGCCGAGGATCAGGTGAAAATCCTGTCCGGGGAGTCGGAACTGATGCTGGATACGCGCTACCACCGGGTGACGGTCGGCTATCCGATGAGCCTGACCGTGACCGAATGCGTGCCGAACCGCCGGCTGGCGTGGGCGACAACGGTCGATGGCGACGACACCGGCTCCACCGCCTACCACGGCTGGGTCATCACGCCGACCGACGAAGGCTGCCATGTGCTGACAGAAGAAACCCAGCAAGGCGAGTTCTTCCTCGACGTGATCGGACGCCAGTATCCCGGTGCGCTGTATCGCTACCACCAGGACTGGGTCGAACGCCTTGCCCGAGCGGCGGAAGGCGAAGTGGCGACACTGGCAGGTTGACCCATCCCCCGACAGGAGAGAATCCATGCATATCGAACTCAAGAACCGCAAGGCGGTCGTGACCGGCTCCACCGCTGGCATTGGCCGCGCGATCGCCGAAGGGCTGGCGCGTGCAGGCGCGGCGGTCGTCATCAACGGGCGCACACAGGAACGTGTCGATACCGCGTTGCGCGAGATGCGCATCCTGTTGCCGGACGCTGAATTGACCGGTGTCGCCGCGGATATCGCCACGGCGGCAGGGTGTATAGCTCTTTTCGAGCACGCACCGGATGCGGATATCCTTGTCAACAATGCGGGCACTGCGCACCTGAACAATTTTTTCGATCAGGGCGACGACGAATGGCTGGATCTGTTCCAGCTCAATGTGATGAGCGGCGTGCGTGCCTCGCGCCACTATGTGCCGAAAATGACGGCGCGCGGCTGGGGGCGGGTCGTGTTCATCAGCAGCGAATCCGGGCTGAACATTCCGAAGGAAATGGTCGACTACGGCGTCACCAAGACCGCGATGCTGGCCGTTTCGCGCGGACTGGCGGAACTCGTCGCTGGCACGGGCGTTACCGTCAATGCCGTGTTGCCGGGCCCGACCAATTCCGAGATTCTGTCCAACTGGATGAAATCGACTGCGCAAGAGCAGGGCATCACCCAGGAGCAAGCCGAGCAGCAGTTCCTGAAAAACGCACGTCCCACAACACTGATAAACCGTTTCGCCACCACGGATGAGGTTGCGAACATGGTGGTATACGTTTGTTCGGAACAGGCTTCCGCTACGACAGGTGCCGCGTTGCGAGTCGATGGAGGCGTAGTTCGCTCGATTGCTTGAGACGTTTCGCCTAGAGGCGTCAGGCGGTACTCGACGCTCGGCGGCCTGGTCGGGAAGTTCTGGCGCGGGGCGGAATCTATGGCGAGGGATCGCCGAACGCGCGCCATGAACATGCGGAAACCTGTCTGCGGTCCATCTTCTCGGTGATTGGCATCGACAACCTCCAGGTGATCGCCGCCGATGGGGTCGACATCAGTCCTGAACTGCGCTCGGCCGCGCTGGCGCGCGATGGGCAGCATCGAGGCGCTGGCTTAGTCCCAGTTGTCCTATCACCGGCTGTACGACTGAGATCGCATTTATACTCGTTATCCGGATATTTTGCGAATACTTGATTTTCGGATATATTGCATTTATCAGGATTTCGAGTATCCGCCATGCCTCCGACATCGCATCCGCTGCTCACGGTGAGCCAACTCAGCTCGTTGCTTCAGGCTGCGCGCAAGGCGAAGGGACTCACCCAGGCCGCATTGGCCGCTCGTATCGGGCTTAGTCAGCCGCGGGTTTCCCACCTGGAACTGAACGCCCAGGACTTGAGCGTCGAGCAACTCCTGGCCTGGTGCGCCGCACTGGGCCTGGAGTTGACGGTTGGAAGCCGGGGCGGCGGAGCCGCAGCCGCTCCTTTGAAAACGGATTGGTGACATGGGACGTCGATCGCACAGCCGCAGCCTGTCCCTCTGGACCAACGGGGTTCGCGTCGGGCGATGGACACTTCCTGCCCGCGGAGAGATGGAACTGCATTACGACCCGGACTGGGTCGCCGCCGACATAGGCCGGCCGCTGTCGCTGTCGCTGCCGTTCAACTTGCAGAACCTCCCGATCAAGGGAGAGAAGGTCGCCAACTACTTCGACAACCTCCTTCCGGACAGCGATGCCATCCGCCGCCGCGTCGCCGAGCGATTCAGGACGGGGTCGATCGATCCATTCGAGCTACTGAGAGTCATCGGACGCGACTGTATTGGAGCCGTCCAGATCCTGGATGGCGAAGAGGTGCCGAAGGGCTTCGATCATGTCAAAGGCGTGCCCTTGTCCGAGGAAGACATCGAGCGGCACCTGATCGAAACCGTTTCGCCGCACGCCTTCGGAGCGAGCGGAGATCCCGATGCGGACTTCCGCATCTCCCTTGCCGGTGCACAGGAGAAGACAGCTTTCCTCTGGTGGGACGGGCAGTGGCTCGCACCGCGTGGCGCGACGCCGACGAGCCACATCTTCAAGCTGCCGCTGGGCCTGATGGGCGGACGGCGCGCCGATTTCAGTACCTCGGTAGACAACGAGTGGCTGTGCCTGCGGCTGCTGAAAGCCTATGGGTTGAACGTCGCCGACGCACGTATCGCGACCTTCGGCCGCCAGCGCGTGCTCGTGGTGGAGCGATTCGATCGCCGCATCGCCCCTGATGGGCAGTGGCTTATGCGCCTGCCACAGGAAGACTTCTGCCAGGTCGAGGGCTGCTCGCCGCTGCGCAAGTACGAGAACGAAGGTGGACCAGGTCTCAAGGCTCTGTTCGCCACGCTGCGGCAGTCGGTGAACGCCGAAGCCGACATGAAGACGCTGATGGTGGCGCAGGTCCTGTTCTGGTTGCTGAGGGCACCCGATGGCCACGCCAAGAATTTCAGCATCCATCTTCTGCCGCGCGGCCGTTTCCATTTGACCAGGCTTTACGACGTGATGTCGGCCTATCCGGTATTGGGCGAGGGTCCCAACCAGTGGTCGCCCCACGACATCAGGTCCGCGATGGCGCTGCTCGGCAAGAACCGGCATTACGACATGCACGGCATCCAGCGCCGGCACTTCAACAGCACCGCGCGAAAGGTCGGCTATGGATCGACCGCCGAGCCGATCATCGAAGAACTTCTCGCCCGTACACCGGCAGCCATCGCCGAAGTACAGGCCGACCTGCCGAAGGATTTTTCCCCGCGTGTCGCGGAATCCATCCTGGGCGGTCTCGAGCAGGCTGCGGCGACACTCGGTGCGATGGCGCCATAGACGGAAGAGAACCCGGTCCTTCCCCAGAGCTCATGGCGCGCCAGGATGCCACGTCGAAGCGACGCGGAAATTCGGGATAAGCATCAAGCCGGCGCCAAATATCACGCGGTGGGCGAGGAGGGTATTGAGTTGAAGGCTATAGCGGAGGCTATCGGCGATGGCCTGAACATACCCGTATCCTCGATTCCCCCGGAAGACGCCGATGCATATTTTGGTTTTTTCGGAAGGCTGGTGAGGCGCGACCTATCGGCATCGAGCGCGATCACACGGAAATTGCTCGGATGGCATCCTACAGGGCCGGGGCTTCTTGATGATGTAAGAGAGCATTTAAGAAAGTAATGGTCGAATCGGGATTGGAGGTGACGCACCCGGCCGACGAGTTCATCTATCGCTGTGTAGGCAAGGGATACTGGATCGCAATTAGTGAACCATTCGCATAACGACATGCGGATTTACGATCTTCCGGACGTGTAGCCGACATAATAGATTCCCAGGCATGACGTTTCGTAGGGACGCAGGCATCACCACACATGACACAAGAATCAGCGGCATCTGAAACCCTCTCGGCACGCCAGCAAGCCATCGTTCCCATCGCGGCCTTCGCCGCCACCGGTGACATCGGCAGGTTGACCGCGGCCCTGGATCAAGGACTCGACGCTGGCCTGACCGTGAGCGATACACGGGAAATCCTGGTGCAGGTTTATGCGTACGCGGGCTTTCCACGCAGCCTCAATGCTCTCGGCGAATTCATGAAAGTGCTGGAGTCGCGCAAGGAGCGAGGCATGCGTGACGCGATCGGACAGGCCCCGGGCCGCGCCATCCCCAAGGGCGACGCACTGCTTGCCGCGGGAACCGCCAATCAGACCCGGTTGGCGGGCGGCCCGGTGAAGGGACCCGTGTTCGACTTCGCGCCAGCGGTCGACGAATACATCAAGACTCATGTGTTTGGCGACATCTTCGAGCGCGACAACCTCGACTGGCAAAGCCGTGAACTGGCCACCGTTTCCATGTTGGCGGCGTTGCCGGGAGTGGAATCGCAACTGCAGGCGCACATGCGCATCTGCATGAATATCGGCCTTTCGGCGAGACAATTAGGTCAACTTGGCCAAACGCTGGCCGACCGTGTGGACGTCGAAGCGGCGAGGCGAGCACATGACGCCTTGGAGCGGCAGCTAGCTTCTGCCTAAGGGCGCTCACCCGGATATCCGGTGGTTAGCGAAAAACTCCACCACGCTCCAGGGTGAGCGGTCGTTGAAGAACAGTCTTAGATTCCGGTCCGACTCGGCCGCCGTGGTGGCGCTGCGAGGGAAGAGATCCTTTTCGTACGCGGCGAGCGCGGCTTCGACATCCCCCGGATGGGCGACGATGGACTTCGCCAGTTCCGCGCCGTCGAACATGGCGAGGTTCGCACCTTCCCCGGCGAACGGTGACATCAGGTGCGCGGCATCCCCTAACAGGGTGACTCCGGGCATCCGCTCCCAGTGGTGATGGACGGGAAGGGCATAGATGGGGCGGGGCACGGGTGGGGTTTCGCTGTGCCGGATGAGCGTGGTCAGTGCGGGCGCCCAGCCGTCGAACTCTTCCGCGACGCGCGCCAACGCGGCCGCCGGGTCGGAGAAGTCGATGCCGGCGAGCCATTCCTCGGGCTCGTTCAAGGCCACGTAGGCGTGCAGCGTGGCGTTGGCTTCGCGGTGCGCGAGGATGCCTTTGCCTGGAGCGACCGCCAGCAGCGTGCCGCCACCAACGGCTTCCGCGGTGGCCTTGTGGCGAGTGTCGCTGTCGAAAAGGTACGTCTCGATGAACGACGTGCCGAGATAGACAGGCGTGGCGCTGGAGAGGAGAGGGCGGACTCTCGACCCGGCGCCATCGGCACCCACGAGGAGCCCGGCGGTCGTCGTTGAGCCATTGGCGAATGTGAGGATGTGCCGACCGTCGCCGAGCGGACTCACCGCGGTGAGCTTGTGTCCCCACTGGATCGTCCCGGCGGGAAGTGAGTCGATCAGAATGCGGCGAAGGTCGCCGCGGTGCACTTCGGGTCGGCTGCCGTTGCCCTCGTCCAGGTCATCGAGCAGGATGGTGCCGTCCTTGTCGAGCACCCTCTGGGCATCGGCCCCCGCCTGGATGATTCCGAGGAAGGCGTCGAAGAGTCCCGCTGCCTTGAGCGCGAGCTGGCCGTTGTATTCGTGGATATCGAGCAACCCTCCCTGAGGGCGAGCGTCCGCCGAAACTTCCGCTTCGTAGATGGTCGCTGCGATGCCGTGCAGGTGGAGAACTCTCGCAAGCGTCAGGCCGCCGAGGCCAGCGCCGACGATGGCGATAGGCGGGCTCATGAGCATGCCCCACGAACGAACCAGCGGGCGGCTGCATCGTCCAGTTCGCCGATGTCGGGGAAGTCTTCCGAAGCCCATGCGACGAAGCCGTCCGGGCGTATCAACAGGGCATTCAGTCCGAAGGATTCCTTCGGGCGGCCTGCGACATAGGCGATGTGACCGCCGTAAGCGCCGGCGAACTTTTCGAGCGAGATGTTCCCGTCGAAATCGAGGAGGACACCACGGCCGTCGTGCATCAGTTCACCGATCGTCCTGCCATCTTCGAGTTCGAACTGGGGAACGCTCTGGCCCATGAGCGGGTGGCCGTCGCCGACGGGATAGCGAGTGGCAAGGCCCCATACTTTGCCAGCGAAATAAGTCGCGCCATCGCGCGTATCCATGAGGTCGCGGACGATCGCGTTCAGGGCGCGGGCATGCGGCTCGGGCCGCATGATGGCGACCTGTGCGCGTGACCAGTCCAGGATCCGTTCGCCGATCGGGTGTCGCTCCGTGTGATAACTGTCCAGCAAGCCATCGGGTGCGCGCTCCTTGATGGTCGCGGCGAGTTTCCAGCCGAGGTTCATCGCATCGCCCAATCCCAGATTCAGACCCTGGCCACCGAGCGGCGAATGGATATGCGCGGCATCGCCCGCGAGAAAAACGCGGCCCTTGCGATAGGCCGTGGCCTGCCGCGCGCGATCGGTCCATGTCGTCGCGATGTGCACGGCGTCGATGGTCACATCGGTGCCCGAAATGCGCCGAAGAACGTCCTGCACATGTTCCCGGGTGATGGGCATGCCGGCCGCATGAAACGCGCCGCCGTCGAAGTCCTGTATCGCGAGGTGACCCGGTTGTGACTGCAGGTACATTCCACGGGGCGTCATGTTCCTGCCCGGCTTCAGCTTCTCCGGATCGGCGATGTCCACTTTCGCCGTATAGCCCGTGAACTCCGGTTCGGTACCCGCGAATTCGAAGCCGCCCAGCTTGCGAACGGTGCTGCGGCTTCCATCGCAACCCACGAGCCATTGGCTTTCGAAAGTCCGCTCGTGTGAATGGACCGCAACCCCGTGCGCTGTCTGATCGAAGCCGGTCACGGCGCGCCCGCGCAGGATGCGGACGCCAAGGGTTTCCGCGCGCCGGGCCAGAACGGATTCGAGTTCTTCCATTTCCGATAGCAAGTGGGTGGGTGTCGAACCCGGCAGGCGATAGGGCCATCGAGTGCTGTCGATGTCGTCGTCATGAAAAGGGATGCCGGCGAAATGCCCTGCTTGCCGGCGCGGCCCCAGCCCGACATGTTGATGCGGCGTCTGGATGCGCTTGTGGGTCTGCAGTTCATGCAGCAACCCGCGCCGGTGAAGGGCCTCGATCGTGGGCGCCGAGAGGCCGCGTATCCCGAAGGGCACCCGTTTCAGCGGTGAACTGGGGTCTTTCGCCCTTTCCAGCACCAGCACGGAGCATTGGGCCAGGGCCAGCTCGCAGGCGAGGAACAGGCCCACCGGGCCGGCGCCGGAAATGATCGCGTCGTAGCTTTTGTTGTTATGGAACGTCATTCCATCATATTGGAACGGTGTTCCATCTATGTCAATATACAGTGCATGGGCAAACGTGCACGACGAGAAGAATCCCTATCGCGGGACCGCATCATCGAGGCGTCGATCGCGCTCCTGGACAGCCGTGGAGAAGACGGGCTGACCTTTCGCGCGCTCTCCGAGCGGTTGGCGACCGGGGCCGGCGCCATCTATTGGCATGTCGAGAACAAGGGCGACTTGCTGACCGCGGCCTGTGATGCGGTCGTCGCGCGCACGATGGCGCCGTGCGCGGCCGGAGCCTCGCCTGAAGACACCATCCGCGCCTTGGCCCTCGGCCTGTTCGATGCGATAGACGCGCATCCCTGGGTCGGCTCGACACTCACGCGCGCAGCGGGGCAGGCGCCCATGCTTCGGATCGTCGAATGCCTGGGCCAGCAGGTCCGCGCCCTCGGCCTGTCCGATGAAGGCCAGTGGACGGCGGCCTCGGCGCTGTTGCACTACATCCTGGGTGTTGCCGGACAGAACGCCGCAAACACACAATTCGCCCGTGCGCACGACATCGACCGCGCTGATTTTCTGGGAGCGATGGCAACCGTCTGGTCCCAACTCGACCCGAACGACTATCCCTTCACGCGCAGTGTCGCCGATCGCATGCGCGAGCACGACGACCGTGCCGACTTCCTCGCGGGGGTCGATCTCATTTTGTGCGGCATCGCGTCACAAGGCGGGCGCTGACGTGCGCGTTTCCGGCGGGTTCGACACGTCCGGCCGGTGTGGCTAAAGTCGCGGGGGATGCCACCCCCCGACCACGGAGAAGCGAGATGACCGACGGTAAATTCACGAACTGTCTGTTGTTCCATGGTGACGAAGCGCGCAAGGCCGCGGAGTTCTACGCGGCGACATTCCCGGATAGCCATGTGGGTGCCGCGACGGACCATCCTGGCGGCCCGCCGGGCACCGAGTTGATCGTCGAGTTCACCGTGCTCGGCCAGACCTTCGTCGGCATCAACGGTGGGCCGGACATCAAGGCCAACGAATCGGTCAGCTTCATGGTCCTGACCGACGACCAGGCCGAAACGGATCGCTACTGGAACGCCATCGTGGACGGTGGCGGCGAGGAGAGTGTCTGCGGCTGGTGCAAGGACCGCTGGGGCTACTCCTGGCAGATCACGCCACGTGCCTTGCTCGCGGCGATGAGCCATCCCGATCGCGCCACCGCCAAGCGGGCCATGGAGGCCATGATGTCGATGCGCAAGATCGATATCGCGAAGATCGAGGCAGCCGTTCGCGGCGGCTAAGACGGCAAGTCCAGTTCAGACATCACGTCATCGGGCAACTCCAAAGCCGAGGCGGCCATGTTCTCCCGAAGATGGGCGACGGACGAGGTGCCGGGAATCAGCAGGATGTTCGGCGCGCGACGAAGCAACCAGGCGAGCGCCACCTGCATCGGCGTGGCGTCGAGACGCCGTGCCACGTCGGACAGGATGGAGGACTGCAACGGGCTGAAACCACCCAGCGGAAAGAACGGCACGTAGGCGATGCCTTGGCTGGCGAGCTCGTCGATCAGCGCGTCGTCGCCGCGGTGCGCAAGGTTGTACTGGTTCTGCACACAGACGATGTCGCAGATCCGTCGTCCTTCCGCGACCTGTGCCAAGGTGACGTTGCTCAGCCCGATATGGCGGACGAGTCCTTGCCGCTGAAGTTCGGCCAACGTGGTGAGAGGCGCCTCGATCGAGCCTTCGGCGGGGCCGTGCACATCGAACATGACCCGCAGGTTGACCACGTCGAGCACGTCGAGTCCGAGGTTGCGCAGGTTGTCGTGGACCGCCTGGGTGAGTTCCTTCGCTGAGAAGGCCGGGCGCCACGACTTATCCTCGCCTCGCAGGGCACCGATCTTGGTGACGATGACGAGGTCGTCGGGGTAGGGTGCGAGCGCCTCGCGGATCAGACGGTTGGTGACATGGGGGCCATAGAAGTCGCTGGTGTCGATGTGGTTCACACCGGAAGCGATGGCTTCGCGCAGCACGGCCACCGCCGCGTCGTGGTCCTTTGGCGGACCGAACACGCCAGGGCCGGCGAGTTGCATGGCCCCGTAACCGAGGCGCTTCACGCCGCGGTCGCCGAGGGTGAAGTTTCCGGAGCGGTCGACGCTGGACATGACGGTATCTCTTCGAAGGCGGGGAGTCCTCAAGATAGCCACTCTCCATCGCCCCGATAATCCGGCACAATCCGCACGGGTTGTACGGAATGACGAACAATGAAAGTCGACCTGAACGATCTGAACGCGCTTGTCGCGGTGGCGCGGGCCGGTGGATTCCGTGAAGCCGCGCGGGCGAACGGGACCAGCGCGTCCAGCCTTAGCGAAGCGGTGCGCCGCCTGGAGGCGCAGGTGGGCGTCCGCTTGCTCAACCGGACGACTCGCAGCGTCGCCCCCACCGATGCGGGCAGGGGCCTGTTGTTGCGGCTGGGGCCCGCGCTGAGCGAAGTGGAAGCGGCGCTCGAGATGGTGAACGACTTCCGCGACAGACCGGCGGGGACGCTCCGCCTCAATGTGCCCGTGGTCGCCGCGCGACTGGTGCTGCCCGCGATCGTGCCGCCGTTCCTCGCGGCCTATCCGGATATACGGTTGGAGATCATCGCCGAGGAAAACTTCGTCGACATCCTCGAAGCCGGATGCGATGCCGGCATTCGCTACGACGAGCGGCTGGAACAAGACATGATCGCCGTGCCGATCGGGCCCCGCGTGCAGCGCTTCGCCACGGCCGCGGCACCGTCGTATCTCGCGCGTCGTGGCCGCCCGGAGCATCCGCACGATCTTCTCGACCATGCCTGCCTGCGGGGCCGGTTCCCCAGCGGCACGATTCCGCCATGGGAGTTCGAGCGCGACGGCGAGATCGTTCGCGTCGATCCGACCGGACCTTTGATCGTGCGGATCGGCGGTGGCGCCGATCTCAATGTCGACGCCGCGCTCGCCGGCACCGGCATCATCTACCTCTTCGAGGATTGGCTTCGCCCGCACCTCGACACGGGTGCGCTCGAACCGGTCCTGGAGCCGTGGTGGCAGAGTTTTTCCGGGCCTTTCCTTTATTACCCGGGGCGGCGACTGGTGCCACCGCCGCTCAAGGCCTTCGTCGATTTCGTGCGGGCGTTGGCCGTCTAGCCGTTCGTCAGGCCGCCACGCCTTCCTCGACCAGCGCGACGTGCCGAAGGTATTCCTCCAGCGCGCCGAGGTGTGCCGTCGAAACGACCGCGCCGATGTACCCATCCGGCCGGACGAGGAACCAGTCACCCGGCGAAGGCGCATAGGCAGCGTCGAAGTGCCCCGCATCGTCCACCAGATCGCCACGCGCGCCGAACGTGTGGACGCGCAAGCCCGCGCGTGGCGGTACCGCGTCGCGGTCCACCTCGTAGCCCAACAGTGTCCAGTGCGTTCCCTTAAACAGCTGGAACAGGCGCGCGGGCATGCCCGCCGCGCCACGCACGGGCGCGTCGGGTGCACGGTCGCCTGCCGCGAGGCCACTTGCCCGCTTGGGGCGCTCCAACGCAAGCGCTGAGCCCTGGTAGCCGAGGTCGAGTTGGCGAACCTCGCGGCCGCGCCGCAAGTCGCCACGCTTGAGTGAGTCGAGTAGTTGCGTTGAGAGACCAAGCATGTCGGCGGCGATAGGGCGGCGTTCCTGCTCGTAGCTGTCGAGCAACGCATCGGGCGCGCCGGCGATCGCCGCCGACAGTTTCCAGCCCAGGTTATAGGCGTCCTGCACGCTGGTGTTGAGGCCTTGTCCCCCGGTCGGCGGATGCGTGTGGGCAGCGTCGCCGGCTAGAAAAACACGCCCCGCCCGATAGCGATCGGCAAGCCGCGCATGCATATGGAAGGCCGAAGCCCAGGTCACCGAGGCGATGCGGATGTCGTCGCGGCCCGTACGCTCGGCGACCATGGCCGCGAGGCCTTCGACCGATACATCGATGTCGCCTTCCAGGGGCACCGGAGCCTGTATCTGGAACAACTCGGTTCCGGCTAGCGGGCATATCGCGATCTGCCTTTGCGGGTCGCTTTCACGGAACCGGTGCCACGCGTCGCGTTCCAGGCCCGTCAGCATGACGTCGGCCACCAGGCCACGTGCGCCCAGAGTCCTTCCGGGAAAGTCGATGCCTGCCGTCTGCCGCACGGTGCTCCGGCCGCCGTCGGCACCCACGAGGTAACGGGCGCGGAGGGTTTGTTCGCCTTGCGGGCCGGCGATCCGGGCGGAAACGCCCTCGGCATTCTGTTCGAACCCGACGAGGGTGTGCCCGAAGGCGGGCCGTTGACCGAGTTCGGCCAGTCGCTCGCGCATCACCCGTTCGGTAAGGTATTGCGGCAGCATGACTGCGGCGGGGTAGGGTTCGGCCGGCGTGGGATCCATGTGTTCCATGAGCGGGGACTCGGTATACCCACCGTCGTCGCGATATGAGCGCGGCTGGGGATAGGGGCCACCCGCCGCCACGATGCGCTCCAGGATGCCGAGATCCTCGAAGACTTCGAGCGTCCGGGGTTGGAGTCCCTTGCCACGCGACCCGTGGAAGGGCGTCTCCTTTTGTTCGACGAGGCGGAACGACACCCCCCGCTGCGCCAGTTCGATGGCGAGCGTGAGGCCGCTCGCCCCCGCGCCGCAGATGAGCACGTCCACCCTGGTGCCGTTCGTCATGGTCGGTCCTTTATGTGTAATATGCACGTAAGTAGAGGAGAGGGTATGCCTGGGAAGAGAAATGTGCAAGATGCACATATGTCGGAACGGATACGCGCGCTGCATGGCGCGTTGCTGAGCATCGTCCACGTCATGAATCGTCCCGAAGGCGACGACAGGCTGATCGGTGAGGCCGGCATCGCGCTCGAGCGGGCCTTGTTCCCGCTCCTGGTGTTGACCGAGCGTTTCGGACCGATCGGCGTCGTCGATCTCGCTGGGCGGGTGGGGCGCGACTACACCACCGTGAGTCGCCAGATGGCGAAGCTGGAGCATCTCGGCCTGGTGGCGCGCCGCGCCGGCGGCGAGGACCGCCGCGTACGCGAGGCTGTCGTCACGCCGAAGGGCCAGGCGATGACCGATGCCCTGGACGCCGCCCGTGAGCGTCTCGGTCGAAAGCTCCTCGCGAGTTGGGATGAGAAGGAAGTGGACGAACTCGTGCGCTTGCTACAGAAGTTTGCGAAGGACGTCGAGATCGTGTCCGCGCCGTGACCTCAAGCGTCCTGGATGGCCTTCAGGTACGCACAGAACATATCGGCCATGGCATCGGCGTACGCCCCGATGTCCGCGTGCGTGCGTGGCGTTTCCGAAAACTGCTTGCCCACCGCGCCGAACGTCGTCGTGATCAGGTCGCCGGCGAGTACGCGGACCGCCTCCGGAGCATCCGGCAGTGCCTCCCGCATGAAGGCCTGGATCGTGCGTTCGCCCGATGCCTTCACTTCCCGCGCTTCGGGCGCATCGCGATAGAGCGGGGCGGCATCGTTGAGGGCCACGCGCATCGCGGCCTCTTCGCATTCCGAGTGGATGAAGGCATGGACGAGGGTGCGCAGGCGTGTGAGCGGCGGATGGCGCGTGTCCTCGAGGATCTCGCGTAGCAGGTTCGTCGTCTGCCGCCATTCGTCGCTTTGCAAGCGAAAGAGGATGGCCGCCTTGTTCGGAAAATACTGGTAGAGCGAACCGATGCTGACGCCCGCTTTCTCGGCCACCCGCGCCGTGGTGAAACGGTGTGCGCCTTCCTTGGCCAAAACCTGAGCCGCGGCTTCCAGGATGGTCGCGACGAGCCCGGACGAACGAGCCTGTTTGGGCTGTTTTCGCGAGGAAATAGGCGGATTTCTACGATCGGTCATGGGCGGCGCCGTAATGCGATTACAAAACGCGAGTAAACCATCGCATTCTAATCCGGCGCAACACGAGCGCATTTCAGACCGGAGAAACCGCATGTCCACCCTTACCGCCACGCCGCTTGCCACGCTGATCGACCGCCTGTTCCACGAGGCGGACCAGACGTCCCCGGCAGCCGCGCCCGCCATCGCCGAACTGTCGCGCGACGACCACGAACGCCTCATGCGCAGCACCACCGAATACCTGGACTTCTATGGGCGCCTGAAGGACATGCCGCTGGCCGTCTCCCGCGAGACGGGCAAGCTGCTCTACATGCTGGCGCGTGGTTGCGGCGCACGGACGATCGTCGAGTTCGGCACCTCGTTCGGCATCTCGACCCTGCACCTTGCCGCGGCCTTGCGCGATAACGGCGGTGGCCGCCTCATCACCACGGAGTTCGAGCCGTCCAAGGTGGCACGGGCCCGGGATAACCTCATTGCCGGGGGGCTCGCCGACCTGGTCGAGATCCGCGAGGGCGATGCGCTGAAGACGTTGGCCACTAATCTTCCCGAAAGCATCGACCTGCTCCTGCTCGACGGTGCCAAGGCCCTCTATCCCGCGGTCCTCGACCTGGTGGAAAGCCGCCTGCGACCGGGCGCTTTCATCGTCGCCGACAACGCCGATTACAGTCCCGACTACGTCGCACGCGTGCGTTCCCCGGCGCGTGGCTACCTGTCGATGCCGTTCGATGGGGATGTCGAGTTGTCCGTGCGGATTGGGAGTTGATGTCATCGTCGTGATGCCTTATCCCCTGCTAAGGCATCATTGAAGCGCACAAAATGCACGGAGGGGACGGAGCATGACGAAGGTACGTGTCGCTGGATTCACCCTGTCGCTGGACGGTTTCGCGGCCGGACCCGAACAAAGCCTGGATCATCCCCTCGGCCTCGGAGGCGAGGCGCTGCACCGATGGCTGGTCGGCACCAGAACCTTCCATGCGATGACGGGCGAGGAAGGCGGCACGTCGGGGGTCGACGAGACGTATGCCGCGCGATCCATGCGAGGCATGGGCGCCTGGATCCTCGGCCGCAACATGTTCGGTCCCGTTCGCGGCGCATGGCCCGACGGAAGCTGGAAGGGATGGTGGGGCGATACACCGCCCTATCATTGTCCCGTCTTCGTCCTGACACGGCATGCGCGGGCACCGGTCGAAATGGAAGGTGGCACGGTTTTCCATTTCGTCACCGGTGGCATCGACGAAGCGCTGGCATCGGCCAGGAAGGCCGCCGGCGAAGCCGACATCCGCATCGGCGGAGGCGCCTCGACCATCCGTCAATACCTGCAAGCCGGCGCGATCGACGAATTGCACCTGGCCATCTCGCCGGTGCTGCTCGGACGTGGCGAGGCATTGTTCGCGGGCATCGATCTTCCCGCCCTGGGCTATGCGTTGGTCGAACATGCCCAGGGCGAGAACGCCATGCACGTCGTGCTGGCTCGTCAAGCGCCTTCGAAGTAGGCCGGCTGGTCGATATCGGCGAGCAGGCCTGGCTGCGTCGGCTGCCAGCCGAGCTGCCCGCGCGTCCGTTCGCTCGATGTCGGCGCGTCGATGCCGGTGAACATGGCGAACCAGCCGAAGTGGGCCTTCGCTTCCTCGACGGTCTTGCTCGCGGCGGGAACACCCAGGCGGCGGCCGATCACCGCCGCGATGTCCCGGAACAGCACGCCTTCTTCGGCGATGGCATGGAAGCGGCCGCCGATCGCATTGGCGCCCAGGGCGAGCCGGTACAGGCGCGCGGCGTCGAGGCGATGCACGGCCGGCCAGCGATTGGTCCCTTCGCCGATGTATGCGGCGACACCTTTCTCGCGAGCGAACTGGATAAGACGTGGCACGAAGCCGTGGTCGCCTTCGCCGTGCACGGAAGGAGGAAGGCGAACCACCGACGCGCGCACGCCGCGCGCCGCGAGTTCGAATGCGGTCGTTTCCGAGGCGCGGGGATAGGTGCTGGAGGTCGGCACCGGACCGTCTTCTTCCGTCGCCAGGCGGCCATGGGCGAGATGCGCGACGCCCGAGGTCACCAGCAAGGGACGTTCCGAGCCGTCGAGGGCTTCGCCCAGGGCGAGGATGGCGGCGCGATCCATCGCGCAATTTTCCCCGAAGCGTGAGAAGTCGTGGTTGAACCCCGCGTGGATCACGGCATCCGCCATGGATGCTCCACGGCGCAGGCTGTCGAGATCCTCAAGGGAGCCGCGATGCACCTCCGCGCCTGACTGGAGTAGTGACGCGGCGTTCGCGTCGGAGCGAGCAAGACCAAGCACGGCATGTCCGGCGTCCAGTAATTCCTTCACGACGGCGGAGCCGACGAAGCCTGTCGCACCTGTCACGAATACGCGCATGGATATCTCCCATCGAACGAATGATGGGCGTACTCTCCATGGATGATCTATCGGGGTGAAGTAGTGACGTTATACGGGTATGAGGACTAACACGATGAGCGTTCCGCTCACGAGGGACAACGCGCTCGGGGAATTCCTGCGTGACCGCCGCGCAAGGCTCGACGCCGCGGCGCTCGGATTCCCGCTGGCACGCCGGCGCACGCCCGGCCTGCGCCGTGAGGAAGTCGCCCAACGCGCCAACGTCAGCGCCACCTGGTACACGTGGCTGGAGCAAGGGCGGGGCGGCGCTCCATCGGCCGATGTGCTCGAGCGCATCGCGCGCGCGCTCATGCTCACCGATGTCGAGCGTGAGCATCTCTTCCTGCTCGGCCTGGGCCGGCCGCCCGAAGTCCGTTACCAGGCGGTGGAAGGCGTGACGCCGCGTTTACAACGCGTGCTCGATGCCTTCGAACTCTGTCCGGCCATCGTGCGTACCGCCACGTGGGACGTGGTCGCCTGGAATCGCGCCGCCGCGGCGGTGCTGACCGACTATGGCGACCTCGAGGCCGCCGATCGAAATATCCTGCGGCTGATCTTTTCCAACTCGCGCGTCAGGGAACGTCAGCTGGATTGGGAAAGTGTCGCCCGCTTCGTGGTCTCGTCGTTTCGCGCCGATGTCGCGCGCGCCGGGGCGTCCAGGGACATCGAGACCTTCGTCGCCGACTTGCGCCGCGAAAGCGCCGAATTCGACGCGATGTGGCGTAACCACGACGTGAGCCACCACGGAGGCGGCACCAAGATCTTTCGCCACGTGGATGGCGGGCTGCTGACGATGGAATATTCGGCGTTCACGGTCGACGGACGTCCCGATCTCAGCATGATCGTCTACAACCCGGCCACGCCGGAGGACGCGGTACGCATAAAGACGATCCTCGCCGCATCGCCGGCCTGACCGAGGCTTGCCAATCCCCTGCGCGGCACCATGTGGTGGGTCTGCCCTTCGAAAAACCTTCAGGAGAAACCGTCATGGCGCAACCCGCGCTATTCAAGCCGATTCACGTACGCCGCCTCGAGTTGCCCAACCGGATCGTCATCGCGCCCATGTGCCAGTACTCGGCGGAGAACGGCCAGATGAACGACTGGCACCAGATCCACCTCGGCCAACTCGCCATGTCGGGAGCCGCCCTGCTGACGATCGAGGCCACGGGCGTGCTTCCGGAAGGCCGCATCACCTGGGGCGACGTCGGTTTGTATGACGATGCGACCGAAGAAGCGATGCGGCGCACGCTCGAAAGCGTTCGCCGCTGGTCGCACATTCCGATCGGCATCCAGTTGGGTCACGCCGGACGCAAGGCGTCCACGGAGGTCCCCTGGGCGGGTGGACACCAGTTGCCACCGGACGATCCGCACGGCTGGCAGACGGTTGCGCCATCCGCGGTGCCGTTCAACGACGGGGATGTGGCCCCCGTGGCCCTCGATCGCGAAGGCATGATCCGTATCCGTGACGCTTTCGCGGCGGCGGCGGTCCGGGCCGCGCGGCTGGGCCTGGACTTCGTCCAGTTGCACGGCGCGCACGGGTATCTGTTGCATCAGTTCCTTTCGCCCCTGTCGAACCAACGCACCGATGAATACGGCGGTTCGCTGGAGAACCGCATGCGCTTCCCGCTCGAGGTGTTCGACGCCGTACGCGATGCCTTCCCCGTGGATCGCGCCGTCACCATGCGTGTGTCGGCCACGGATTGGGTGGACGGGGGCTGGGACCTGGAGCAGACGATCGCCTTCGCACGGGCTCTGGAAGCGCGCGGTTGCGACGCCATCCACGTGTCCACGGGCGGCCTCCATCCGGCCCAGCGCATTCCCGCCGGTCCGAGTTACCAGGTGCCGTTCGCGCGCGCCGTGAAGCAGGCGGTGAAGATGCCGGTGGTGGCGGTCGGCCTCATCACCAGTGCCGAACAAGCCGAGGCGATCGTCGCCACCGGCGACGCGGACTTGGTGGCGCTGGCCCGCACCATCCTCTACGACCCGCGCTGGCCGTGGCACGCGGCGGCCGAACTGGGTGCCACCGTGCTTCCGCCGAAGCAGTACCTGCGTTCGCAACCCGCACGCCACCGTCATCTGTTCGGTGTCGACGGCCCCGTCGGTCCGATGGCGTCGTGGGAACGGGACGAGAACGGCGCCTACTGGTGAGGTGCCGGGGCTGCGACAAGATGATGCAAGTCGCTCTGTCGCAGCCATCGCTACACTGGGTGCTCCTCCCGGCAAGGAGCGCGACCATGGCAGCACCCGTTCCGCCTTTCACGCACGAAACCGCCGTCCAGAAGGTCCGCCTTGCCGAAGACGGCTGGAACAGCCGCAACCCGGAGAAGGTGGCCCTGGCATACACGCCGGATAGCCGCTGGCGTAACCGCGCCGAGTTCGTGAACGGACGGGCCGACATCGTCGCGTTCCTCACCCGCAAGTGGGCGAAGGAGCAGGAGTACCGGCTGATCAAGGAATTATGGGCCTTCACCGGCGACCGCATCGCCGTGCGTTTCGCCTATGAATGGCATGACGACAGTGGCAACTGGTTCCGCTCGTACGGCAACGAGAACTGGGAATTCGACGAGGCCGGCGAGATGCACCATCGCTATGCCTGCATCAACGATTTGCCGATCAAGGAAAGCGAACGCAAGTTCCATTGGCCACTCGGCCGCCGTCCCGATGATCATCCGGGGCTTTCCGACCTCGGCCTCTGATATCTTCCCCGGCCGTGCGTGGACATGAGGCCGAGGACGATTCATGAGCAAAGAACCCAAGCGTTGCGCCTGGGCGGGAGCCGACCCGCTGTACCAGGCGTACCACGACACGGAGTGGGGCGTGCCATTGCACGACTCGCGCATGCTGTGGGAGCAATTGATGCTCGAGGGTTTCCAGGCAGGCCTTTCGTGGATCACCATCCTGCGCAAGCGCGAGACCTTCCGGAAAGCATTCAAGGGCTTCGATCCGGCGAAGGTCGCGCGCTTCGGCGAGAAGGATATCCTGCGGCTCCTCGGTGATCCCGGCATCATCCGTTCGCGCGCGAAGATCGAGGCCACCATCAACGGTGCGCGCGTGTATGAGGACATGCGGGCCCGGGGTGAGGACTTCGACAGCTATTGCTGGTCGTTCACCGGGGGGAAGGTGCTGCGCGGCGACGGACGCACCATACAGGCGCAGACGCCGCTGTCGGTGACCATCTCGAAGGACCTGAAGAAGCGTGGGTTCAAGTTCGTCGGGCCGACGATCACGTATGCCTGGATGCAGGCGGTGGGGATCGTGGACGATCATGCGTTGGGGTGCTTCAGGCGCTGAGGGGGGCGGTGGCGTAGAATCCCCGGTTTCGCAGAGCGGGCTGTTTCCTTGCTTCCGAACGATGCCATGCCTTCCGTCACCCACGCCGCGTTCGACGAGAACGACCGGGCGTGGATGGCGCGTGCGCTCGAGCTGGCCGTGCATGCGCGCGACGCCGAGGGCGAGGTGCCGGTGGGCGCCGTGTTGGTCCTGGATGGCATGGCGGTGGGCGAGGGCTGGAATCGCAACATCACGTTGAACGATCCGACCGCGCATGCCGAGATCCAGGCACTGCGGGCGGCGGGCCAGACGCTGTCGAACTACCGGTTTCCGGGGGCCACGCTCTACGTCACGCTGGAGCCGTGCGCGATGTGCGCCATGGCCATGGTGCATGCGCGCGTCGCGCGCGTGGTGTTCGGCGCGACCGACCCGAAGACGGGGGCCGCGGGCAGTGTTTTCGATACCCTGCTGTCGCCACGGCACAACCACCGCGTCGAGGTGACGGGTGGGCTTGAAGCGGAGGCGGCGGGCGACCTCCTGCGCCGCTTCTTCCGCGAACGCCGCTAGGCGTACGGTGCCAGTGCGTCGGCGCAGGATCGCTCCACCTTCAACGTGATCAGGCTGTCGGCCCGCGTCACGCCGAGGTTCACCGAGGCGATCGGCAGCCCGCGGCGCGATGCTTCCAGTACGAACCGGTAACCCGAATACACCATCAGCGACGAGCCGACCACCAGCATCGCATCCGCCCGGCCCAGGTGCGCCCAAGCGGTATCGACGCGGCCGCGGAGCACGTTCTCGCCGAAGAAGACCACGTCTGGCTTGAGGATGCCTCCGCAGACGGTGCAGGGAGGAATCGAGAACCCTGAGAAATCGACGCCCTCCAGGTCGGCATCGCCATCCGGCGCGATGGTGGCCTGCACGGCCATCCATGCGGGGTTGGCATCTTGCAGGCGCGACTGCATCGTCTCGCGCGAGGTGATATCGCCGCATTGCATGCAGCGCACGCGGTCGAGCCGGCCGTGCAGGTCCACCACGTTGAGGCTGCCCGCCCGTTCGTGCAGGCCGTCGACATTCTGCGTGAGCAGGAGTTCGATACGGCCCGCTCGCTCCATCGCCGCCAGCGCGAGATGCGCCACGTTCGGCGATACGGCGGAGAAGTGGCGCCACCCGATCATGCCGCGAGCCCAGTAGCGTGCGCGCGCCGGCGGGCCACTCATGAACGCCTGCAAGGTCATCGGCGGGCTTCGCTTCCACGCACCGCGGTCGTCGCGATAATCGGGAATGCCAGAGTCGGTGCTGATCCCCGCGCCGGTGAGTACGAACAGGCGTGGGTGCGCGTCGATGAAGCCGCGCAACGGGTCGGCGGAGGCGTCGAGGGAGGGCAGGGTGTTCACGGCCGGGAACTATAGCCGATCGGCCCGGCCTGCTCGCGAAGGGCCTCCAGGACTTTGCCGGCGTCATCGGCGAAACGCCCGATCGCCAGGTCCAGGAGACGGCTGCGCCCCTGGGCGAGGTCTCGTTCCAGGGCCAGGCCCACGCATGACAGCCCCGTGGCCTCGGCCATGCCGAGGGCGCCGGAGACCCTGTGCAGCCATGCTTGCAGGTGGTCTTTCCCCGGCTCGGCCAGCAGCGCGGGCAACCCTGCCAGGTCGCTGCTCAGCGACCGGTCGAGCGCGGCGATCACCTCGCGAAGCGCCTGCTCTCCACCGAGCGTGGAACGCAGTGCGTGGACATCGATGCGCGGCGGCGGGCGTGGACGTTCCAGCGCGAGTTCGACGATCACGCGGCTACCGATGTCCGCGTCCCTTTCGCGGTGCATCACGCCGCCGAACGAGGCGACGATGGTCGCCACCTCGTCTTGGCATGCCAGGCCGCCCGCGGCGACAGTGAAGTGCACGATCTGCATTCCGCTGTCATCGCCGACCACATCCACATGCAAGGCGACACGTGGAGTCAGGGCGTCGAGCGCGTCGTCGAGCAGCAGGGACAGGGCGTGCCCGAGGGCGGCATAGGGACCATGCAGGTCGCCCGCGAGCACAGGATCTATCTCAAGTTCGAGCACGACGCCCCGTGTGCGCGCTTGCGCCTCGTAGTGGCTGCCGAGCGCGCCCAGCAATTGCGGAAGGCTGGTGCTCGCTGCGATTCGCGAGCGTGAAAAGGCGCTGATGCGATCGTGCCACCAGGCCGCGAGACGCCGATGGAGTGGCATTGAAGGGCGCGATGTGCTCAACTCAACGGTCCACCGGCGGTGCTCCAGACCGGCATGTCGGTGGCTGGACAAGCAAGAAAGGAAGGATCACTCATGGTCTATCGCGTCATTCTGGCGGACGATCATCCCGTCGTGTTGAAGGGCCTCACGCTGGCCCTGGCCAAAGATGGCCTCGCCACCATCGTCGGCGAAGCGCAGTCGCCGGACGAATTGCTCGGGCTGCTCGCCACGACCCCTTGCGATGCGCTGATCACCGATTTCAGCATGCCCGCGCCGGGGCGGGACGGCCTCGTTCTGTTGCGGGAAATCCGGCGCCGGTTTCCGGCGATTCCCGTGATGGTGATCACGACGTTGGCCAATCCGGCGTTGTACCGCGAGATCATCGGCACCGGTGTGCTCGGCCTCATCGGCAAGTCCGGCGATACCCGGGAGATACCCGAGGCACTGGTGGAAATCCTGTCGAACCATGTCTACCTCGGTAGTTCGGTGCGCGATCTGGTCGCCACGCCGCAAGGCGAGCCGCTGGGCAAGTCCGGCACCCTGGCCGACCTCTCGCCGCGTGAGTTGAAGATCCTGCAGCTGTTCGCCGCCGGCAACAGTGTCACCGATATCGCCAGGGCGACAGGGCGCGGATTGTCGACGGTCAGCCAGCAGAAATCGAACGCGATGCGAAAGTTGCGACTCGACACGGATGCCGAGATCTTCGAGTACATCGAGCGATTGCGCCTGTAACGCGCGCTCGACAGGCGTCACGATAACGATCGCCGGACGCGACGGACATGGAAGAATTCTTAAAACACGTCGTATGCTTGGGGGCCGGATCCCAGGAGAGCGATGGTGAGTGCCAAGATCAGCCCACTTGCGGGTAAGCCCGCGACGGAAAGCCAGCCAGTCGACGTGGCGGCCCTGCTAGCCGCCTACCACGACCTCAAGCCCGACCCGTCCGTGCCCGAGCAGCGGGTCGCCTTCGGCACCTCTGGCCATCGCGGTTCGTCGTTCGACCGTTCGTTCAACGAATGGCACGTACTGGCGGTGGTCCAGGCGATCTGTGAATACCGCGCGAAGGACGGCGTCGACGGTCCCCTGTTCGTCGGCATCGATACCCACGCCTTGTCCGGTCCCGCGTTCGAAAGCACGCTCGAGGTGCTGGCGGGGAATGGCGTGGAGACACAGGTCTCGGCCGGTGGCGAGTTCACCCCCACGCCGGCGGTGTCGCACGCCATCCTCGTGTACAACCGCGGCCGCGAGAAAGGACGGGCCGACGGCATCGTCATCACGCCGTCGCACAATCCCCCCGAAAGCGGCGGCATCAAGTACAACCCGCCGCATGGCGGCCCCGCCGACACCGACGCCACCTCGTGGATCGCGGCACGCGCCAACGCACTGATCGAGGGTGGCCTGCGCGAGGTGAAGCGCATGCCGTTCGCCCAGGCGCGCAAGGCCGGCAGCACGCATGAATTCGACTTCCTCCAGCGTTACGTCGGCGACCTTGACGACGTGCTCGATCTTGAAATCATCCGGGCGAAGGGCGTACGCATGGGCGTCGATCCGCTCGGGGGTGCCGGCGTGCATTACTGGAGCGCGATCGGCGAGCGCTACGGCCTCGACCTCACCGTGGTGAGCGAAGTGGTCGATCCCACGTTTTCGTTCATGTCGCTCGACTGGGACGGCCGCGTGCGCATGGACCCATCCTCGTCCTATGCGATGCAGCGGCTCATCGGCCTGAAGGACAAGTTCGACGTGGCCTTCGCGTGCGACACGGACCACGACCGGCATGGCGTCGTGGCGCCGAGTTCGGGTCTGATGCAGGCCAACCATTACCTCGCCGCCGCGGCGTGGTACCTGTTCCAGAATCGCCCCGGCTGGCGTGCCGACGCGGCCGTCGGCAAGACCGCGGTGAGCACCGCGCTGCTCGACCGTATCGCCGGGCACCTGGGCCGGCCGTTGCGCGAAGTGCCGGTGGGTTTCAAGTATTTCGTCGCGGGCCTGTATGACGGCAGCCTCGGCTTCGGCTGCGAGGAAAGCGCCGGCGCATCGTTCCTGGCCAAGGACGCCTCGGCATGGTCGACCGACAAGGATGGTATCGTGGCCGCCTTGCTCGCCGGCGAGATGACGGCCCGCCTTGGCAAGGACCCGGGCGAGCTGTATTCGGACATCACCAAACAGCTGGGCGACCCCGCCAATGCGCGCATCGACGCGCCGGCCAACCATGCACAGAAGGCGAAGCTGTCGAAGCTCGCGCCGGAGCAGGTCACTTCCAGGACTCTCGCCGGAGATCCGATCGTCGAGGTGACCAACAAGGCGGGAGGGCAGGCCATCGGTGGCATCAAGGTGATCTCGGCGAACGGGTGGTTCGCCGCGCGCCCGTCGGGCACCGAGGATATCTACAAGGTCTATGGCGAGAGCTTCCGCGGCAAGGAGCACCTGCGGACCGTCCTCGCCGAGGCCCAGGCGATGGTCGATAACGCGCTCTCCGGCTGATACCGAGGTTCCCGATGTCCAACGAAAATGCGCCGATCAGGGTGCTGGTCGGTTCGCGTAACCCGGTCAAGATCGGCGCCGTGCGCAACGCGCTGGCACCTCTGTTCCCGGGGCGCCTCGTCGAATGCGAGGGCATGCATGCGCCGTCGGGCGTGCACGACCAGCCCATGTCTGCGGCCGAAACCCGCGAGGGCGCGATCAACCGCATGAACTTCTGCCGGCAGAACGGCGAAGCGGATTTCTATGTCGCGCTGGAAGGCGGCGTGGATGTCACCGAGGACGGCCCGGGTACGTTCGGCTATGTCGCCATCGCCAACGGCGTGGACGTATCGGTAGGGTGCAGCGCATGGTTGCCCCTGCCACCGGCCGTTTACGAAGCCTTGCTCGACGGCGAGGAACTCGGCGACGTGATGGATCGCCTGTTCAACACGGTGAACATCAAGCAGCAGGGCGGCGCCATCGGCCTGGTCACCAACGGCCACGCGACACGCGAGAGCGCGTACACGCAGGCGATGGTGCTGGCGATGGCGCCGTTCCTTCATCCGGAACTCTACGGGCTCCGGCCGGCTATCTAGCTCCCGCGGTTCAGCGCATGCCGCCCGAGGCGATGATCAATTCGCCAGTGAGCCAGCGCGCATCGTCCGAGGCCAGGAAGGCGACGATCGGGGCGATGTCGTCCACCTGGCCGACACGTCCCAACGGCGTCTGGCTGACGGCGAAGGCTTCCAGGTCGGAACCTTCGAAGCCTGCCGTCTTCACGCCCTCGGTGATCACCATGCCTGGGTTGACTGCGTTCACGCGGATACCGCGCGGGCCGAGCTCGCGGGAGAGCACCCCGGTGATCGCGTCCACCGCGCCCTTGGTGCCGGTGTAGACGGCACTCTCGGGCGGCGTGATGCGGGTGACGGTGGAACCGATGTTGATGATGCTCGCGCCCGCGCCCAGGTGCTTCACGGCGGCCTGCGTGACCAGGAGCGTGCCGAGCACGTTGATGTCGAAGGTGCGGCGGTACAGTTCCTCGGTCGTCACTTCGATCGAGGCGAACTCGTACACGCCCGAGTTGTTCACCACGACGTCCAGACGGCCAAAGTGTTCGATGGCCTTGGCGACGAGGTTTTCCGCTTCCGCTTGCTTGGACACGTCGCCACCCACGGCCACGGCTTTGCCACCGGCGGCCTCGATCTCGGCCACGACCTTGTCCGCGCCGGCCTTGCTGGACGCGTAGTTCACGACGACCGATGCGCCTTCGGCCGCCAGCGCCTTGGCGATGCCCGCGCCGATGCCCTTGGATGCGCCGGTGACCAGCGCGACCTTGTCTTTGAGCTTGCTCATCTTGATGTTCCTGGACTAAGTGAGAGTCCGCCACAGGGGCGGTCGGCCCCGGTGCGGGGCCCTGCACCGATCCATGGGGACGAGGACGCGCGAGCTGTCATACCTCGTCGCGCATAACACTTATGCCGTGGAGGCAACGGTGATCGCCGTAGATGTACTTGAAAGGCGCCCACGGCACCTTATTCATGTTCCGGTCGAGGTGACGGCAGCACGCCGCCCCACCCATTGCCATCGGAATCCCCGCCATGAACAGTGCCACCCCGCTCGAACCCGTCGATTCTTTCGATTACGTTATTTTTGGCGCCACCGGCGACCTCACGATGCGCAAGTTGTTGCCCGCGCTGTACCGGCGTTTCGCCGAAGGGCAGGTGCCTTCGGATTCGCGCATCGTCGGCACGGCTCGCTCGGCACTGGACGATGAGAGCTATCGTGAACGCGCACGCCGGGCCCTGCACGATCACGTGCGCGCGGATGAGCTGATCGATGCGACAGTGAACCGGTTTCTTCGGATGGTTCACTATGTGAGCCTCAACGGCGCCGAATCCACAGGTAACTGGGACGGCCTGAAATCCTTGCTGGAATCGAACGTGGCGCCCGATCGCGTGCGCGTCTTCTACCTGGCGACGGCACCGGATCTGTACGGGGACATCGCACGCCATGTCGCCGAGAAGGGTTTGCGCAGCGAGTCGTCGCGCATCGTGCTGGAGAAGCCGATCGGTACCGACCTGGAGACGGCGCGCAAGGTGAACGAAGGCGTGGGGCGCTATTTCCCCGAAAGCAGCATCTTCCGCATCGACCACTACCTGGGCAAGGAAGCCGTGCAGAACATCATCGCGCTGCGCTTCGCCAATCCCATGCTGGAACGCATGTGGGATCGCGACTCCATCGAGTACGTGCAGATCACCGCGGCCGAAACCGTCGGCCTGGAAGGACGTGGCGGTTATTACGATGGTTCCGGTGCGCTGCGCGACATGATCCAGAACCACCTGTTGCAGGTGCTCACCGTGGTCGCCATGGAGCGTCCCGCATCGCTCGACGCCGATGCGCTGCGTGACGAGAAGGTGCGTGTACTGAAGACGCTGAAGCCGCTCGATCGCGACAACCTGCGGGCCAATGTCGCCCGCGGCCAATACGTGCAAGGCACCGCGGATGGCAAGCCGGTGCCGGCGTATCGTGAAGAGTTGCCGGGCGAGACCCCGAGCAACACCGAGACGTTCGTCGCGTTGAAGGCGGAGATCGATAACGCGCGCTGGCGCGGCGTGCCGTTCTACCTGCGCTCCGGCAAGCGCATGCCGGAGAAGCTCACCGAGGTCGTCGTGCAGTTCCGTGCGGGCGAATCCGGCCTGTTCGGCGAAGCTCGCCCGGGCAGCCGGCTCGTCATCCGCGTGCAGCCGAACGAAAGCGTCACCTTGCCGCTGTTCGTGAAGCATCCCGGCAACAGTTTCGGCCTCGACGAGGTGGATGCCCTGTCCCGGCTCGGCGAGCCGGGCCGCATTCGCTACCGCGACTCGTACGAAGGGCTGATGCTGGATGCCGTGAAGGGCAGTCCCGCGCTGTTCGTCCGCAAGGATGAAACCGAGGCGGCCTGGCAGTGGGTCACGCCGATCCTGGAAGGCTGGCGTGAGGATACGAACGGCCCCGATACCTACGAAGCCGGCACCTGGGGCCCGGATTCCGCCCGCGAACTGCTGCGCCAGGCGGGTCACCAGTGGGTGGAGGATATCGCCGCCTGAGAGGCGGGCGGCCGCCTGTCCCATTGCATCCAAGACGGGCGGCCGCATTATGGGGAGAGTGCCGGGAGAGGGCCCCGAGCCCCGTTCCCTAGGCAACCTTCCTTCCCCTTGGAGGCCCCATGTCCGAGTATCGCAAGACCCCCGAAGCGCTGGCCAAGCTGACACCCGAGCAATTCCGGGTCACCCAGCAGAGCGGCACCGAGCGGCCGTTCCACAACGAATTCCATGACAGTCACGCGCCGGGCATCTACGTCGACATCGTGTCGGGTGAGCCCCTGTTCTCCTCGCTCGATAAATTCGACAGTGGCTGTGGCTGGCCGAGCTTCACCCAGCCGCTCGAGAACGAGCACGTCGTCGAGAAGCAGGACGCGAGCCACGGCATGGTCCGTACCGAAGTCCGCTCGACACACGCCGACAGCCACCTCGGCCATGTCTTCCCCGACGGTCCGCGCGACCGTGGCGGCCTGCGCTATTGCATCAACTCCGCATCGCTTCGCTTCATTCCGCTGGCCGACCTGGAGAAGGAAGGCTACGGGCAATACGCGAGCCTGTTCGCCGGCGACGCGAAGGGAGGTGCCGCATGACGTCGCGCGCCATTCTCGCGGGCGGTTGTTTCTGGGGCATGCAGGACCTGATCCGCAAGCAGCCGGGCGTGATCGCCACCCGGGTCGGTTACACCGGTGGTGACGTGCCCAACGCCACCTATCGCAACCACGGCAGCCACGCCGAGGCGATCGAGATCGAGTTCGATCCGGAAAAGCTCAGCTACCGCAAGGTGCTGGAGTTCTTCTTCCAGATTCACGACCCGACCACCTTGAACCGGCAGGGTAACGATCTCGGTGAGAGCTATCGCTCGGCGATCTTCTACCTCGACGAGGAACAGAAGGCCGTCGCCGAGGACACCATCGCCGACGTGAACGCTTCCGGCCTCTGGCCGGGCAAGGTCGTCACCGAACTCGCGCCGGCAGGCCCCTTCTGGGAGGCCGAACCGGAGCATCAGGATTACCTGGAAAAGTATCCCAACGGGTACACCTGCCACTTCATCCGGCCCGATTGGGTGCTGCCCCGCCGCGCCAGTTGACCCGGCGGCACCCCCGGCTCTGGTATAAGAGCCGCGGGGTGCTGGCAACGCAGGGGGCGGGCAGGGCATGGAGAGTGCGATCGGTGCGGGGTACCGGCCGTCCTGGCGACGTGGCCTTCGAGCATGGCCGTGGTTGGCGCTGCTCATCGCCATCGGCGTCTTGCGCGCCACCAACCGGTATCTTGTCGACGCGGCCGACAGCCATCCGTCGCTGTTCACGCCGACGCTGATCGACGAACTCACGAGTTCCCTGAGCTTCGGCGTTTTTCTGCCAGCCCTGTTCCTGATGCTGCGGCGCATGCCACGCAGCTGGTTCGCGCATGCCGCCTTGTTCATCACGCTGTCGATCGCACAGACCAGTCTGATGATCGTCCTTCGACAGATCGTGTTCCGCATGGTGGACATGGCCGGGTTCGCGGATTTCCCGACGCGATGGCGTTATCTCATGGATATGCCGACGCAGCTGTTCTTCTACGTGGTGATCGTGGCCGGCGTATGGCTTTTCGACCGTTACAGGGAAGGGCAGGCGCGCGAACTGCGGGCCGTGCAACGGGAGTCCGCGCTGTCCGAGGCGCGGCTCGATGCCCTCCGCCTGCAGCTCAATCCGCACTTCCTCTTCAACACGCTCAACGCGGTGTCGGAGTTGATGTACGAACGGCCACGCGTCGCCGACGAAATGCTTTCACGTATCGGCGAGTTGCTGCGCAACACCTTATCCGCATCCAGCCACGAGCACAGCCTGGCCGAGGAATGGCGCCTGGTGTCCCTCTACGTGGACATCCAGCGCGCGCGCTTCGGCGACGGTTTCGATGTGCAGGTCGACACGAATCCCTCGCTCGATGACCTGCGCATTCCCTTCCTGCTCCTTCAGCCCCTGGTGGAAAACGCCATCGAGCACGGCGGTTCCCCCGACGGCCTGCGCGTGCGGGTGGATGCGTCGCGCGAAGCGGGGCGGCTCACGGTTCGCGTGCGCGACCACGGCGGCGACGCAACGGGCAGGCCCGGCCATGGCATCGGCCTGGGCAACGTCGGGGCGCGGCTCCGTCAGCTCTACGGCGAGGAAGCGGGTATGCGGCTCGACCTGGTGGCCGACGGTGGCAGCATGGTCAGCGTCTGGCTGCCGGCCAGGCGCTGGGAGGCCGCGTGAACCTGCGCGCGATCGTCGTCGACGGCGAGGCACCTGCGCGTGCCAAGCTGCGCCGCTATCTCGCCGAAAGCGAAGGCGTGCAGTGGATAGGCGAGGCTTGCGATGGCCGCGAAGCGGTCAGGATGATTCAGCGCGACCGCCCCGACATGGTTTTTCTGGACATCGGCATGCCGGGCCTCGACGGTTTCGCCGTCCTGCAGGCCCTGGGCGATCCCTTGCCGGCGGAGATCGTGTTCGTCACCGCACACGACGACCAGGCGGTCCGCGCTTTCGAGGTGCATGCCTTCGAATACCTGTTGAAGCCGGTGGGGCCGGAACGTTTCGCCCGCACCTTGGCGCGCCTGCGCGCCAAGGTGGCACCCGCGCTCGGCATCGCCGGCCGGCTGGAGGGCTTGCTGGGTGACGCACCGCCCCCCGCGCGTTATCTCGACCGCCTGCTGTTGCCCTGCGGAGACGCCGCCGAACTCGTCCACGTCGAGCGCATCGATCGCATCGAGTCCGATCGCCACTACCTGGACGTGTATGTCGAGGGTACGGCCCACCGATTGCGCGGAACACTCGATGCGACCCAGGCCCGCCTGAATCCAGGGCAATTCGTGCGGGTGAATCGTTCGACGATCGTCCGTCTCGACGCGATACGCGGCATCCAGCCCTGGCCGGATGGGGAGCGGCGGCTCCTGCTTGCCGACGGCGCACGGATCACCTGGACGCGCCGCTATCTCGCGAACTTGCCCGAAGGCCTCTCCCTCGGGGCCTGAACCCGGCCGTGGGTGCGGCCCCGGCAGCGCTTAGCAGCGCTTAGCCGACGGCTTCGGAAGGAGCGAGGGACAGCAGGTCGGGCATGCGATCGATCACGGCCACGGCGCCGGCGCCATACAGGTCGAGCGACTTCCGGTAGCCGTAGCTCACCAGGACGAAATCCATGCCCGCATCGCGCGCGGCGAGCACGTCGCTTTCGGAATCGCCGACCATCAGGCTCCGCTCGACAGGTACATGGGCTTCGCTGGCGAGATAACGCAGGGGCACGCCGCTGGGCTTGCGCTCGGGCAGGGTGTCGCCACCGACGATGCCGTCGATGAAGGGCAGCATGCCGCGCACTTCCAGCAGGGGGCGAACGAATTCCTCGTTCTTGTTCGTGCATACCGCCAGTTTCACGCTTTGCGCGTGCAGCGACTTCAATGTCTCCACGACGCCGTCGTAGGCGACACCGTCCAACGCCGTCTCCGCATAGTGATCGAGGAATCCCGGCATCACCTCGTCGATATCCACGTCGCTGCCTGCATGGCGGAAGGCATAGGTGATGAGCTTGCGCGAGCCTTCGCCGATCCATCCGGTGATCTGCGCCGTATCGTAGGTAGGCAGCTTCCAGTCGATCAGTGTGCGGTTCACCGATTCGGCGATGTCCGCGGCGCTGTCGACGAGGGTGCCGTCGAGATCGAAGATGACGAGGGAATAGGGGAAGGCCAAGGCGTCGCTCCGCGCGAAAGACACCGATTCTACGCTTTCGACGGGGCGAGCCCGTGATTCAGCAACGCCACCGCGTGCCGTGTGATCTCCCCGGCACCGATGTGCTTGCGCAGCGGGTCGTCCTTCCATTTGCGCCGCGCGGTCATCGGCAGCACCGTCAGGCTGAGTACCGAGGTCATCAGCAGGGCAGGGTCCAGCGCTTTGTTCAGCCGGCCCTCGTCTTGCCAGCGGCGGATGGCATCGACCAGGGCGACCTGCCGGCTGGCCTTGACCCGCTTGCGCAGATGTTGCTTGAACAGGTCGTGGTCGTTCAGCAGTTCGCCGAAGAACACCGGGCCCATCCAGGCATGCTCGGCGGCCAGTTCCACGAAGCGCTCGGCGAGGCTCGCGAACGCCGCGATGGGATCGTTGGCGTGGGTCTGGAAGATGTCGTCGATGCGCGCCCGCATCGGCGCGATGTGTTCGTCGAAGATCGTGTCGAACAATTGCTCGCGTGTCTTGAAGTAGTAATGCACGGCCGCGGGGGTCATGCCGGCGGCACGCGCGATCGCGGCGAGCGTGGTCGCCGTGTAGCCCTGCCGCGCATAGAGTTCCAGGGCGATGCCGACCAGGCGTTGGCGCTGGTCGGGACCATCCGGCTGCGCGGGGGGCCGCCCAGGGCGGCGGGCTTTGCGGGGAGTGGAAGTGACCACGGTGTCTCCGGGAATCGAATGACCGCATGGATACCATGAACGGCCGGGCATTTGACCTCGCGACGTGATGGACATATATTAACTCATCACTTAATTAATTGCAGGCGATGCGACGTGACGACTGAAACAGTCCAGGATGCAGGCCCGCCAGTGCCTTCGCTGCGCCTGCTCTTCACCGCACTCATGCTGGTGATGCTGCTCGCCGCCCTGGACCAGACCATCGTCTCCACCGCGTTACCGACCATCGTGGGCGAGATGGGAGGCTTGAGCCAGTTGTCGTGGGTGGTGACCTCGTACCTGCTGACGTCGACGGTGGTCGTTCCGCTGTATGGCAAATTCGGCGACCTGTTCGGCCGCAAGATCGTCCTGCAGACGGCCATCGTCATCTTCCTGATTGGTTCCGTGCTCTGCGGCCTCGCGCAGGACATGACACAGCTGATCCTGATGCGCGCCTTGCAGGGGCTTGGTGGCGGCGGCCTGCTCGTGGTGACCATGGCGTCGGTGGGCGACGTGATCCCGCCTGCCGAGCGTGGCAAGTACCAGGGATTGTTCGGCGGCGTTTACGGACTCGCCACGGTGATCGGCCCCTTGCTCGGGGGGTTCATGGTCGATCACCTTTCGTGGCGCTGGATCTTCTACGTGAACCTGCCACTCGGCGTGCTGTGCATCGCGGTCATCGCCGCGGTGTTCCATCCGCACGTGCGCCATGTCCGTCACACCATCGACTACTGGGGCGCGGGCTGGTTGGCGCTGGCATTGAGCTGTCTCATCCTGTTCACCACCGAGGGCGGTACCACGTTGCCATGGGATTCCGCGCAATTGTGGTTCATCCTCGCGTTCGCGGTGCTCGGCGTGGTCGGTTTCATCTACGAGGAAAGCGTCGCGGCGGAGCCGATCATCCCGCTGCACCTGTTCCGTCATCGCACCTTCCTGCTGAGCTGCCTGATCGGATTCTTCGTGGGCACGGCCTTGTTCGGCTCTACGACCTACCTGCCGTTGTACCTGCAAGTGGTCAAGGGCGTGTCGCCGACCGGTGCGGGCTTGCAGCTGCTGCCGCTGATGGGTGGCGTGCTGGTCAGTTCGATCGTCAGCGGACGTCTCATCAGCCGGTTCGGCCGGTACCGCGTCTTTCCCATCCTCGGCACGCTGATCGCCGGGATCGCCCTGGTCCTGCTCGGCACGGTGCGCGACAGCGACCCGCTGTATCTCATTTATCTCTACGCGGGCTTCCTCGGCCTGGGCCTGGGCATGGTCTTGCAGGTGTTGATCCTCGCCACGCAGAACAGCGTGGAGATGAAGTACCTCGGCGTGGCGACATCGGGCGTCACCTTGTTCCGTTCCATCGGCGGTTCCATCGGGGTGTCGGCGTTCGGCGCCATCTTCAGCAATGGATTGCAGTCGCGATTGAACGACGTGATGCCGGGAGGTCAGCGCACGCAACACGCGCTCGGGCCGGACGCCGTGCGCTCACTGCCGCCGGCGATCCACGATCGTTACCTGCACGCCTTCGGCGCCTCCCTGCATACGGTGTATCACGTGGCGGCGGCGGTCATGGCGGTGGCGTTCGTGCTGGCCTGGTGGCTGCGCGACGTACCGCTCCGTCGCGCACACTGAATGCCTGTAGGAACTGAATACCTGTAGGAACTGAACGCCTGTAGGAACTGTCACGGAACCGGCTCTGGTGGGAAGCCGCTTCAGCGGCGATGGGTGCTTGCCTCGACCTGGCCCGCTGCCGCGGGATCGCCGACAAAGTCGGCTCCCACCAGAGCGGCTCCCGCCAGAGCAGCGGCCGCAGAAGTGGCGTGTGCATTTCCGGCAGGGATGGCGGGCAGATGATGTTTGTAGCCATCAGGCGACGTAGTATCGGTCGGCCCATGCGCCGCGGCGCTGGGCAAAAAGCGTTATTCCTTACGATCAAACACCGTGCGATCCACCAAGGAGTTCCCCGCTATGACGAACCATGTGTCGCAGTTCGATACTTCGACGAAGGCCCGTGCCTTCGCCCGCCTCAGCGCCTTCGAAGTGGCCCCGGCTCCCGAAGACGACAAGGGCGGCCTGTTCCTGACCATCTATACCGATCCGGATCGTCCGGAGCCTGAGGTCGGCATCATCGGCGGCTGACACGCCTCGTCCGCTCCCGCGCCCCGCACCCGCGGGGCGCTTCGTTCCGGGAGATTCCCATGCGTCGCCCCCTCATCCTCGCTCCTTCGAGCGATCCGCATGCATGCGCACTGGCGTGGGCAATCCGGCAGCAAGGCGTCGAGCCGGCATGGATGCCGTCGTTGCGCGCGGAGCGCGGCGTCCACTACAGCGTCCACACGGCGAACGACGGTACGTCGTTCAGCGACTCGTCGCTTGTCGACGACAGCATCAGTGCCGTATGGAACAGGCGCATGCATGACCCGGTGCCCGATTGCGCGGAGGCGGACAGAAACTTTGCGACGTGGGAATGGAAACTGTTCCAGCGCAACGTCTTCAGCCTCGAAAACGCCTACGGTGGAGCCCTGTGGGTAAATGGACTGGCGGCATCGCAGCGGGCGGAATTGAAGCTCGTGCAACTCGATACCTGCCGGCGCCTGGGCATTCCGTTCCCGGAAACGCTGGTGACCACCGACGCCACCGAGGTCGCAGGGTTCATCCGGCGATGGGGCAGGGTCGTGTTCAAGAGCTTTCTCGTGCACCAGTGGGAGGAACGGATCAGCGGCAGGATGCACGCCGTGGGTGTCAGCTTGCTCGACGGTGACAGCGAATTACCTGCGGAGGCCATCGCGGTCTGCCCCGGCATTTACCAGCGCTATATCGAGAAGCGCTACGACGTGCGCGTCACCGTCATAGGCGATCGCCTGTTCGCCGTGAGCCTGGGCAAGGGGGCGAGCGGGGCATATGTGGATTGGCGTGGACAGGCCAAGGATCCGGCATTCCGTGCCGAAGCGATCGTGTTGCCTTCCCCTGTCGAGGAAAAGCTGCGTTTCCTGATGCACGAACTAGGCCTTGTTTTTGGATGCATCGACCTTGCTGTCGACCGTGACGGCGACTTCTACTTCCTTGAAGTGAATCAGGCCGGCCAGTTCCTTTTCATCGAGGATATGGTGCCTGAACATCCGGTATTGCGAAGCATGACGGCCTTGCTTCTCACCGGCCGTCCGGACGCCCCCACCGGGGATTTGCGACCGGTATCGATGGATGCGTTCTGGGAGTCGGAAGCCTACGCGGCCTTGCGCGACGGCGTGGAAACGCGCCCACCCGAGCGTCCGTTGTTCACGCTCGAATAGCGTTTACGATTCGCCCTTCCGTATTTGCGCACTAGATGTTTTGCGCGCAGGCCACGCTTCTGATAAAGACGCTACCTGAGTACCACCTTGCGGGGTGGCGATACGAGCCAGGAGGGCTTTGCGATGGTCACGGAAGACATGGTGAATACATGCGTCAGAACCTACTACTCGACATTGGCGGGCGTCAGCTTTCGGATACTGGGTGAGCTGGACGCGACGCGCGTTGGGTACCTCACGGGCCTTTATGCCGAAGGCTTCAAGCCTCGTATCGATTCTCTGCACGCCACGAGCGGATACAACGTGGCCGCTCGTGCCTTCCAGTGCGCGCGTGGCGCCGGCGCGTATCAGTTTCTTATCGACCGGGTGACGTTCGTGGAATGGGACGGCGATGTCTGCATCGCGGTGAAAGCGACGCGGCAGGCTCCTAACATGGTCTCCGCGGAATTCCTGGAGGTCTTCGTGGCTAGCCTGGATGGCGAAAATCTCTTGATCAAGCAACAGTCATACAACGAAAGCACGTTCGTCCGCTAGTCCGACAGGCCCGGTGCGCGCGGCTATCCGAATGTAAAGGAATAGACCTGGATGCCGGGGTCGATAAACTCGATCTCGACATCCCGGTCGGTAATCTCACCTGCCTGGCGAATCAGCTGGTACATCTTTGGCGTGGTCACCGTGCCGCCGCCATCGGCGGCGACATCGACACCGTGACCGGCACCGGGAGGCTTGCCGTCGATGAGCACCCGGAAGCGAACGGACGCGCCGTTCGACGACGGGCCCATCACAAGGTGGACGTCACGCGCATGGAAACGGAAGACGATGCGGGCACCGGCCTTGTCGGAGCGCGCTGATTCTTCCTTGACCGTCCAGTCACCCACCAGACCCCAGTTGCCTGGCGACAGGCCATCGGGACGGACATACGTCTTGCTCCGGCCCTGTTCCATGCCGCCGGGCGAAGAGAAACCATCGGTACGGCCGTAGCCGACATAGGTTTCCTCCGTACGAAGCTGGGCCCAATCGGCTTGTGCCTCGACACCCTTGGATACCACCTTCGCTCCCGAGGGCAGATCGGTGTGTCCGGCTTCGGCCAGCAACTGCCTGATGATCGCTTCGGTCCGGTCGTACTCGCCTTCACCGAATACATGGTGACGGATGCGGCCCTGGCTATCGACGATATAGAGCGCGGGCCAGTATTCGTTGTCGAAGGCGCGCCACACGGCATGGTCGCTGTCGACGGCGACCGGATAGCCAGGGGCGATGTCCTTAACCGCGGTTCGCACGTTGTCCAGGTCTTTCTCGAAACCGAATTCCGGCGAATGGACGCCGACGACGACGAGGCCATGGTTTCCGTACCGTGCGGCCCACGCGCGCAGATAAGGAATCTGCCTGAGCGAATTAATGCAGGAATAGGTCCAGAAATCCACGAGCACCACCTTGCCGCGCAAGGCCCGGGACGACAACGCGGGGGAGCCGAGCCAGGTGGTCGCGCCGGAAAGCGAAGGCATGCGGCCTTCGACGGGCAAGTCGATCGCCGCGGCCGCCGGTGTGGCGTCGTCGCGGCAAACCGCCGTATAGGGAAATGCGGCGGCGAACGCCAGCGAGATCGTCAGGAATATGCGTGGTTTCATGGAGCGCTCCGGTACCCATGCGCATGTCACTACAATCCGTATCCGATCTCTTGGAGCGGCGTGCCCTGGCCACGATGCGTCAGCGTGGCTCGCCCTGGGGGAGCAGACGGTCGTACTCCCGTTTCACGACGGCATAGCATTCACAGGTGCGCCGTTCCAGGCCGTCGCGATCGAGCACGGTGATGTGCCCGCGCTTGTAGTGGATCAACCCGGCGCGCTGCAAGTGACCGGCAGCCTCCGTCACGCCTTCACGGCGCACGCCCAGCATGTTCGCGATGAGTTCCTGGGTCATGAGGAGTTCATCGCCGTCGAGGCGGTCGAGGCTGAGCAACAACCATCGGCACAGTTGCTGGTCGAGGGAGTGGTGTCGATTGCAGACCGCGGTCTGCGACATCTGCGTGATGAGGGCCTGCGTATAACGGAGCAGCAGGTGAAGCACCGGTCCCGCGCGGTTGAATTCCCGGAGCATTGCACTCGCTTCAAGCCGGAACCCCTTTCCCGCGCTCTGGACCAATGCCCGGCTGGGAGTCGATTCGCCCCCCATGAAGAGTGATATGCCTACGATCCCTTCATTGCCGACCACGGCGATCTCCGCCGAGGCGCCGTCCTCCATCACGTAAAGGAGGGAAACGATCGACGTGGCGGGAAAGTAGACATGGGTCAAGCGCACGCCCGGTTCGTACAGCACTTGCCCGAGTGGCATGTCGACGGGTTCGAGCCGGGGCGTCCACAGTGCCAGCGCATCGGCTGGCAGCATGGCGAGCAAATGGTTTTCGCGCGGATCGGGAGTCGAGGCCATGTGCTTTCCTCCATGGGGTCCGCTGGGGGAGTCTACTACCTTGGTGCGCCAGCGCACCGACAAACGCGTCCGCGATAGTGCAGAGTGGGCGTCTGCCCGGCGTCCCGGGCCAAAGGGTGCCATGATTCTTTTTTCCCGGCGCACCACGATGAAAGCGCCCACCGCCGAACGCGAACCCGCGCTCCGCTCCGAACTCTTCAACGCCGACCAGCTCGAAGCCCACGGATCCGTACTGGCGGCCCGTCATGGACTCGCGCGGAAGCGATCCCCGGAATGGCTACTCCCACGCCTGGCGGACAACGAAGCCGTCATACTCGAAGCCTGCCGGGCGCTGACGACCGTGGACCGCAGCATGGAGGGCACCACGCCCGCGGGCGAATGGCTGCTCGACAATCTCTACCTCATCGAAGAACACATACGGATCGCCCACAAGGATTTCCCCAAGGGATACAGCCGCGAACTCGTCCAGTTGGAAAGTGGTGCCTCGAAGGGGCTGCCGCGCGTCTACGACATCGCGCTGGAGGTGATCTCGCACGGTGACGGACGCCTCGACGCGTCAGGCCTCGCGCGCTTCCTCGTAGCCTACCAGGCCATCGTTCCGCTGACCCTCGGTGAGCTGTGGGCGATTCCCATCATGCTTCGCCTGGCCTTGATCGAGAATCTCCGGCGCATCGCCGTGCGGGTGATGCTCGACCGGTCCAGGCGGCGGCGCGCCACGCGCTGGGCGGATGCCATGACTCGCATGGCCGTGGACGATCCCAAGAACGTCGTCCTGGTGGTTGCCGACATGGCACGGTCTTCCCCGGTGATGAGCGCGCCTTTCGTCGCGGAACTCGCGCGACGGTTGCAAGGGCAGGGGCCGGCGCTGGCCATGCCGCTGGGCTGGGTGGAACAGCGGCTTTCGGAGTCCGGCCGCAGTATCGACTACCTCGTGCAAGTCGAGTCGCAACAACAGGCCGCCAATCAGGTTTCCGTCGCCAACAGCATCGGCAGCCTGCGTGCGCTCGTGACCATCGACTGGCGCGACTTCGTCGAGGAGGCCAGCCTGGTCGAGGCGATCCTGCGTGAGGACCCCGCGGCCATTCATCAGGCCATGGATTTCGCCACGCGTGATCGTTACCGGCACGCCGTGGAGCGGCTCGCCCGCACGGGCCCGCACGATGAAGTGGCCACGGCGCGCGCGGTGCTGGCGGCCTGCCTGCGCCCGGGCAATGACGGCCTGGCGACGCATGTGGGCTATCACCTCATAGGTGCCGGCGCGCGCGCGATGGAAAACGAGCTTGGTGCACGGCCCGGTTTCGCCGCGCGTTGTCGGCGTGCCTTCGATACGGCACCCTTCGCTTTCGCCCTGTTTGCCCTGGTGGTACTGACGGCGGTGCTCGCACGTGGCGTCATTGCAACGGCATCGGTGCCATCGGTGCCGGCCTGGGCGTGGGCGGGCCTCGTCCTCGGGGCATCGCTCGTGGCGAGCCAGCTTGCGATCAGCCTGTTGAACCTCCTGGCCACGCTCGTCACCAAACCCGACTTCCTGCCACGGATGGATTACGCCGCCGGCATACCGGCCACGGCGTCCACGATCGTGGTGGTGCCGACGTTGCTGGGTTCCGTGGAGGATGTCGAGGCCGTCGTGGAGTCGCTCGAAGTGCGCTTCCTCGCCAACCGTGACACCTCCCTGTACTTCGCCTTGCTCACCGACTTCACCGACGCGGACTCCGCCTCGATGCCCGGCGACGCGGCGATTCTCGATTCCGCGCATCACCTGATCACGGCGCTGAACGAGAAATACCCTTCATCGGGCGAGGACCGCTTCTTCCTGTTCCACCGGCCACGAACCTGGAGCGCGACGCAGCGCCGCTGGATCGGATCCGACCGCAAGCGCGGAAAACTGGTGGCGTTGAACGCCTTGCTCCGCGGCGAAGGCGCGGATGCGTTCATGCGCGTGGTGGGACGCTTATCCGGCCTTCCGCCAGTCCGTTACGTGATCACGTTGGACACCGATACCCAGCTGCCGCGCAACACGGCGCACCTGCTGGTCGCCGCGATGGATCATCCGTTGAACCGGCCGGTGTTCGCCAGGGAGGGGGCGAAGGTGCTTTCCGGGTATGGAATCATGCAGCCTCGTGCGGGCATCGCCCTGCCGGCCCGAGCGCGGTCGACTTTCGCACGCCTGTATGGCAGCGATGCCGGCATGGACCCTTATACCCGCGCCGTCTCCGATGTCTACCAGGACCTCTTCCACGAAGGCTCGTTCATCGGCAAGGGTATTTACGACATCGACGCCTTCGAGCGTGCGATGGCCGGCCGGCTGCGCGACGAGCGCGTCCTCAGCCACGACTTGATCGAAGGATGCTTCGCTCGCTCGGCCTTGCTCAGCGACGTCACCGTCTTCGAAGAAACGCCCGAGAAATACGTCGACGACACGCTGCGACGCCATCGCTGGATACGTGGCGACTGGCAGCTCTTGCCCTGGTTGCTGCCGAAGGTTCCCACGATGTCCGGCTGGCGGCGGAACGACCTGTCGGCCCTGTCGCGCTGGAAGATCCTCGATAACCTGAGGCGCAGTCTGGTACCGGTGGGCGCCGTCGCACTGCTCGTCGCGGGTTGGACGTGGATCCATCCGACGACGACCTGGACGCTGGCCGTGCTCTCCATGACGTTCGTGCCCGTGCTTCTCCAGGCCCTCATGGAGACGTCGCGCAAATCGCGCGACGTCGATTGGTCGCAGCACCTTCGCGTGTCGCTGGCGGGCGCGGGCCAGCACGGGGCGAGGCTCGTGTTGTCGATGGCATGGTTACCCCACGAGGCGGCGTTCGCGCTCGATGCGATCCTGCGCTCCGTCTGGCGAATGACGGTGAGCCGGAGGTACCTGCTCGAATGGCGCTCGTCGAGCGAAGTCGAACGGCAGGGGCGCGGGTCGCGGGCCGTTCCATGGCGCGCGATGTGGGCGGGCCCCGTGCTGGCGATCTCCCTGGCCGCGGTCCTTTCGTTCGTCCGGCCATCGGCGCTGCCGGTCGCCTCGCCGTTGCTTTTCCTGTGGCTGTTGTCGCCAGTACTCGCGTGGTGGGTGAGCCGTCCGAAGGTCGAGGCCGCCTTCGTACCGAGCGACGCCGAACAACGCTTCCTTCGTGGGCTGGCGCGGCGCACCTGGTCCTTCTTCGACGAGTATGTCGGGCCTGAGGATCGCTGGCTTCCGCCCGACAACGTGCAGGTGACACCGGAACCCATCGTCGCGCGGCGCACGTCGCCCACGAACATGGGCCTGGGCCTTCTGTCCTGCCTCGCAGCCTACGATTTCGGTTTCATCGGCATGACGCGTCTCGTCCGCCGGACATCCGCCACGCTCGAGACGATGCGCTCGCTCGAGCGGCATCGCGGGCACTTCTACAACTGGTACGCCACCGACACGCTCGCACCGTTGCGTCCGTTGTACGTCTCGAGCGTCGATAGCGGCAACCTCGCCGGACATCTGCTTACCTTGCAACGCGGCTTATTGACACTCGCGGATGAGCCGGTCTTCCGTATCGCGTCGCTATCCGGCCTGCGCGACGCGGTGGACATACTCGCGCATGAAGCCGGCGCCGACGCAAAAGCCGGTCTCGACGCCTGGTCGACAGACTTGTCGAACGCGGTGAACGCGCCCCCGCGAAACCTGCACGACGTACTCTCCCTGGCGATACGCCAGGACGGGCACCTGCGCGCGGCGACCGCGCGGCTGGCGCCGGTGGCGTCGGCGGAGGTGTCATTCTGGCTCGAACGTCTGACGGTGCAATGCGAAGAGTTGGTATCCGATGCGCGGTACTGGCAAGGCGCTTCCGGCACCATCGAGGGGATCCCGACGTTCGCCGCGCTCGCGAAGGCCGGGGATGGAAGCCCGGCCCACGCCCACGCGGCGACGCTCGTGAACGATGTAGCGGCACTCGCGGCGCTCGCCAACGAGTTGTCCGTCATGGACCACGCCTTCCTCTACGACGAGCGCCGGCACCTGTTCTCGATCGGGTACGACGTGGAGAGACACACCCTCGATCCCTCCTTTTACGACCTCCTGGCATCGGAGGCCCGGCTGGGCAGCTTCGTCGCCATCGCCCAGGGCCAGGTGCCCCAGGACAACTGGTTCGCGCTGGGCCGGTTGCTGACGACATCGGGAACGTCCACGGTGCTGTTGTCGTGGACCGGATCGATGTTCGAGTACCTGATGCCCATGCTGGTCATGCCGAATTACGAAGGAAGCCTGCTGGCGCAAACCTGCCGCGCGGCCGTCGCGCGACAGATCGCCTATGGCAAGCAACGCGATGTGCCATGGGGGGTTTCCGAGTCGGGCTACAACGCCGTCGACGCCCATGGAACGTATCAGTACCGGGCCTTCGGTGTCCCGGGACTGGGACTCAAGCGTGGACTGGGCGACGACATGGTCGTCGCGCCGTATGCGAGCGCGCTCGCGCTCATGGTCGCGCCGGAGCCGGCGATCGCGAACCTCCGGCACCTCTCGGATCTGGGCATGGTGACGCGCCACGGCATGTACGAGGCGGTCGACTACACGCCCGCCCGTGTTCCACCGGGTCAAGGCGCGGCCGTCGTTCGTTCGTTCATGGCGCACCACCAGGGCATGGCGTTGCTCGCCATCGAACATCTCCTGCTCGGCGAGCCCATGCGTCGGCGTTTCGAGGCGGACCCCGCGGTGATGGCCACGAGCCTGCTGCTCCAGGAACGCATTCCGCGGACGGTGGCCGGCTACCTGCACGCCACCGAGTTCGCCGAGGCGGCGATCGCGACGCCGGCCCCTGAAGCACGCCTGCGCCTGTTCACCGAGCCGGACAGGTCGCGGCCCGCCGTGCAATTGCTTTCGAACGGCCGCTATCACGTCATGGTCACCAGTGCGGGCGGTGGTTATAGCCGAAGAAACGCCATGGCGGTCACGCGTTGGCGCGAAGACATCACGCGCGATGCGCACGGCATGTTCTGCTACGTGCGCGATACGGAATCGGGTGAGGTCTGGACGACGTCGTACCAGCCCGTGGCCCGGCGCACGGAGCGCTTCGAGGCCATTTTTTCAGAGTCCCGGGCGGAGTTCCGCGTTCGCCAGCGCGGATTCGAAACCCATACCGAGATCGTCGTCTCCCCCGAGGACGACATCGAACTCCGCCGCACCCGCGTGACCAATCACGGGCGTTCCCGCCGAACCATCGAGCTGACCAGCTACGCCGAGGTGGTGTTGGCCGATCCGGTCGGTGACGCGATGCATCCGGCCTTCAGCAAGCTCTTCGTGACGACCGAGATCGTCACGGAGATGCAGGCGCTGCTGTGCAAGCGCAGGCCGCGATCCGCCGACGAGCAGGTCCCGTGGATGTGCCATCTCGTCGCCGTGCACGATGCCGATGTCGATGCCATATCGTACGAGACCGACCGTTCGCGGTTCATCGGCCGGGGACGCAGCACCGCACATCCGGCCGCCCTTGACCCCGGCGTCACCAGCCTGTCGGGAAGCGATGGCGCCGTCCTCGATCCCATCGTGTCGATCCGTGTATGCGTGACGCTCGACCCGGGACAGACAGCGACGCTGGACTTCGTCACAGGCGTCGCGGACAGCCGCGACGCCTGTCTGCGCCTGATCGAAAAGTACCGCGATCGTCACTTGTCGGATCGCGTGTTCGACCTTGCCTGGACCCATGCCCAGGTGCTGTTGCGCCAGGCCAACGCCACGCTCGCGGATGCCCAGCTCTATGAACACATGGCCACGTCGATCCTCTACCCGAATATGGCGTTGCGGGCCGAGCCCTCGCTGATCGCGGCGAACGCGCGGGGCCAGTCCGGGCTGTGGGGCCAGGCCGTGTCCGGCGACCTTCCGATCGTCCTGCTCCGGATCGGCGATATCGCCCGCCTGGACATCGCCCGCGACCTCGTCCGGGCGGCCGCGTACTGGCGGCTGCGCGGGCTCGTCGTCGACCTCGTGATCTGGAACGAGGACAGCACGGGCTACCGGCAGGCGTTGCACGACGCGCTGACCGGCCTGCTGGCTTCCGGCACCGAGGCCAGCCTGCTGGACCGGCCTGGCGGCGTCTTCATCCGCGCGGCGCAGCCGCTCTCCCACGAAGACCGCATGGTCATGCAGGCGAGCGCGCGCATCGTCGTGGTGGACAACCTCGGTTCGCTGGCCGAGCAGATGGAGCGCCACCGGCTGGAGTCGCGGCCGTCACCGCCCGACGCGGCCACATGGCCGCAGAAGCCGGCATCACGGCAGCCCGTGCAGACGACGGCGGCGGGTGCGTTCTCGGCGGACGGCAGCGAGTACGTGATCGACCTGGAGCCGGGCGCGGTCACGCCGGCGCCCTGGTGCAACGTGCTCGCCAACCCTTCGTTCGGCAGCGTCGTCTCCGAGAGCGGTTCCGCGTATACATGGGCCGAGAACGCCCACGCTTGCCGGCTGACCCCGTGGCACAACGACCCGGTCGAGGACGCCGCAGGCGAAGCCATCTACCTTCGCGACGAAGCCAGTGGCCAGGTATGGTCGCCGAGCCCGCTGCCTGCGCGCGGCAACGGCCGTTATACGACGCGTCATGGTTTCGGCTACAGCATCTTCGAACACATCGAGGGAGACATCCGCTCGCGACTCGACGTGTTCGTCGCGGTCGACCTTCCCGTGAAGTTTCACGTGCTGCGGCTCACCAACGAAGGTGACGCGCCCCGGCGCATATCGATCACCGCATACGTCGAGTGGCTGCTCGGTGACATCCGGGAGAAGAACGCGATGCACGTGGTGACCGATATCGACGCTTCCACGGGCGCGTTGTTCGCACGCAACGCCTACAACAGCGACTTCCCCGGACGCGTCGCCTTCCTCGACGTGGGCGATCCGGAGCGCAAGGTCGGTGGCGACCGCACCGAGTTCCTGGGGCGTAACGGAACGCTGGTGTCTCCCCTGGCGATGCGCCGGCAGGACTGGTCGAACCGCGTCGGCGCCGGGCTGGATCCGTGCGGCGTCCTGCGCGTGGAGGTATTGCTGCCGCCCGGCGAGTCGCGCGAGGTCGTCATCCGTCTCGGCATGGGCGCCAACGAGGCCGAGGCGCGAGCATTGGTACGCCGCGGGCGGATGGACGGCACCGCCGACGGGGTACTCGCGGCGGTGCGCGCGCACTGGCGGCGTGTACTGGGCGCGGTACGGGTCGAAACGCCCGATCCGGCCATGGACGTGCTCACCAATGGCTGGCTCCTGTACCAGACGATCGCGAGCCGGATGTGGGCCCGCAGCGGCTACTACCAGTCCGGAGGCGCGATCGGTTTTCGCGATCAGCTGCAGGACTCGATGGCGCTGCAGCATGCCGCACCCGCCATGGCCCGGTCGCAGCTCCTGGTGTGCGCCGCGCATCAGTTCGTCGAGGGCGACGTGATGCATTGGTGGCATCCACCGACCGAGCGGGGCGTGCGCACGGCGTGCTCCGACGATTACCTGTGGCTGCCTCTGGCGGTGAGCCGGTACGTCGCCAGCAGCGGCGATAGACCCGTATTGGACGAGACGATCGAATACATCGAAGGACGAGCACTGCGGGCCGGCGAGGAATCCAACTACGACCTGCCGCGCCCGTCCGGGATGAACGCGACCCTTTACGGACATTGCGTGAAGGCGATCGAGCACGCGATGCCCCGTGGGCGCCATGGACTGCCCTTGATGGGCGGCGGCGATTGGAACGACGGCATGAACCTGGTGGGCATCGAAGGGCAGGGTGAGAGCGTATGGCTCGGCTTCTTCCTCCACCATGTGCTGTGCGAGTTCGCCGTGACCGCGCGAGGCCACGGTGACCTGGCTTTCGCGGACCGTTGCCTCGCCGAGGCCGCCAAGCTGGCGATCAGCCTCGAGTCGGAAGCATGGGATGGTGACTGGTACCGCCGGGCATGGTTCGACGACGGCACTCCGTTGGGTTCGGCGGCGAACGAGGAATGCCGGATCGATTCCATCGCGCAGAGCTGGTCGGTGCTGTCGGGCGTCGCGAGCCCCGGGCGCGCAAGGCAGGCGTTGGCCTCGCTGGATGCCCACCTGATCGACCAGGACGCGGGCCTGATCCGGCTGCTCGATCCGCCGTTCGACCGGACGGCGATGGAGCCCGGCTACATCAAGGGCTACGTTCCGGGCGTGCGCGAAAACGGCGGCCAGTACACGCACGCGGCCGTATGGGCGGCGATGGCCTTCGCCCGCATCGGGCAATCCGACCGGGCGTGGGAACTCGCGCGCATGATCGCGCCGTCCAGCCACACGGAGGGGACGGCTTCGATCGAGCGATACAAGGTGGAACCCTACGTCGTCGCCGCCGACGTCTACAGCGTCGATCCCCATGTCGGACGTGGCGGCTGGACCTGGTATACGGGCTCGGCGGGCTGGATGTACCGCCTGCTCGTGGAGTCCCTCCTGGGCGTGCGCCTCGATGGCGGCAAGCTGCGTTTCGAACCGGCCGTACCCGCGGCGTGGACGGGATACCGCGTGGAGTATCGCCACGGAAACACGACCTGGGACATCGACCTTCGCCCCGCGCAAGAGGGCGAGGAGGCCTGCGTCCGCTTCGATGGCGACCTCGTCGATGGTGGCCGGCTCGAACGAATCGACGACGGGCTTCGACACAGCGTGCAGGTGACATACCCGCCCCGCTAACGATGGCCTAACGCGATGGCGACCAGCCTCACGACAGAGCGCATGTTCGCGTCGTCTGGAGTCAGCGCCATGGGCATGAAGAAGCACGTCTCCTATCTCGAGTCGCGCAAATGGATGCTCGAAAACTACGACGTGGCCGCGGCGACGAATCCCGCGGCATGCGTCGTCCGCGTGGTCGACGAGTCCGGGGCGCCCGTGCCGCCTACGACGCCCGGTTCGGTTGCGCCGGCAGGTGCTCCTGCCAACGAGCGGCCATCGCCCCGAGGCTCTGCTGCACGAAGCGGACGAAGTTCAGCGTCGCCTCGCTGACGGAGCGGCTGGACATGGTCAGCGCATGCAGGGGCAGGGGCTGGGGCTCGAAATCTTCCAGCACGAGTCGAAGGCGGCCACCGGCGATGTCGTCGGCGACCATGTAGAGCGGAAACTGGGCGAATCCCAGGCCGGCGCGGGCGGAGGCGAGCAAGGCGCCGAGGTCGGCCGAAGCCATGCGCGCGTTGCGGCGCTGCGCCACCATTCCGCGGAACATCCAATAGCCGGGGGTGTCGCCCGAGGCGTAACTGAGGTAATGATTTTCGTCCAGGCTGGCCGGGTGTGCCGGCTTGCCCACCCGGCGTACGAGGTCGGGGCTGCCGACGGTGACCAGCCGGACCGTGCCGAGCGGCCGCGCCACGATGTCGCTGCTGTCGGGCAGGGTCTCGCGCAGGCTCAGGATCACGTCGGCCTGTTGACGCAGCAGGGCCTCGATGTCGCTGCCGCTGGCGGTCACCGCCAGCCGCGTGCGCGGATGGTTAGCGACGAATCCCGGCACCAGCTCCGCCACCAGGGGCGAAAGCAGGCCCTGGGCCTCGATTCGCACGAGGCTGCCCGCGTTTGCCGAGGGCGCCGCGGCTTGCTCGGCGGCGAGGGCGGCTTCGCACATGACCGATGCGTGACGATAGACCCGTTCGCCCGCCTCGGTGACCGCGAAGCGGCGAGCGTTGCGATGGAGCAAGCGCGTACCCAGACGCTGTTCCAGCGCGATGATGCGCCGGCTCAGAAGGGATCGTGTCGTGCCCAGCCGTGTCGCCGCCGAGGAAAATCCGCCGGCCTCGACCACGTGGACGAACAGGAAGAAGTCGCCGAGGTTGTTGATCTGTTCCATCCGCCCGTGCCCCGCCGTCACATCGGCGCCAGCGCTTCATTCTAGTGAGCGCTCGGTGGCCTGTTTTTGGATGAGCGACGAATTCCTTTGCTGGAGCGGAAATGAGTCGGCCAAAAGACATATACTTCGGCCGAAAACGCGCCGAGCCGCCGTCATGGGCCGGAGCGACCGCAGGGGGGGAACACCATGTCCGTTCAGGATGCTCACATTCTGGTCATCGACGACGCGCCGGAGGAAATCCGCTCGTTGCTTCAGGCGTTGCGTGCCCAGTCCTGGCGGGTGACCCTCGCCACCACGGCGCAGCAGGGCTACCAGCGTGCCCAACTCCTTGCCCCGGACCTGATCCTTCTGGACGTGCGCATACCGGGCATGGATGGCTTCGCGCTATGCCGCCAGCTGCAGGAACTGCCGCGGGTGCGTCACATCCCGGTCCTCTTCCTCACCTCCGCCGCCAGCCCCGAGGAACGCCTCGAGGGCCTGAGCCAGGGCGGCGTGGACTACATACTGAAAAGCTGCGAGCCGGCAGAACTGCTGGCGCGCGTGCAGATTCACCTGCGCCTGGCACCCCGGCCGGAGGCGTCCGCGCCGGCCATGCCGGACGCCAGCTCGCCGAGCCAGGACGAGGTGATCCTCCGCGCCGCCATGCGGCTCATCGGCCGCCGTCTGTCCGAGCCGTTCACGCTCGAACAGATCGCCGGGGCCGTCGGCACCTACGACAAGCGCCTCTCCGCGATTTTCCGCCAGCGGCTGGGCATGACCGTGTTCGCGTGGATCCGCGAGGAGCGCCTGCGCAAGAGCCGCCAGCTGTTGATGGAAACCGAACTGGGCATGCAGGAGATCGCCGAGACCATTGGCTTCCGCAGTGCCTGCAACTTCACCACGGCGTTCCGCGAACGTCTTGGCGTGACGCCCAGCCAATACCGCAAGGCCGCGCGGCACGACACGCCCGCCGCGATGGATGCCGTGGGTGCGTGATCGTCTGACCTCGCGCCACGCGCCGCCGCGGTGGCGCGTGGCGGTCGCCGTCTTCCTGCTCGCCATGGGCATGGCCGCGTGGGTACCGTCGCGTGCCTCGGCGGTGCAGTTGCCCCTGACCGTCTACGACCAGTCCAACGGACTGACCAGCCTGTCCGTGATCCGCATGATCCAGGACCGGCAGGGCTATCTGTGGGCCGGCACCGAGAAGGGCCTCTATCGTTTCGATGGCGTGGGTTTCACCCAGGTCGGACCCGCGAACGGTTTCCAGACGTCGGAGGTCATCGGATTCGCGGAAGATGCCAATGATCATCTGTGGGTGGCGTCGCGGGCCGGCCTTCAACGGCGGGACAGCGACGGAAGCTTCCATTGGGTGTTGCCCGGCGGCATCCAGGTCATGGCCGACCGTGGCCAGACCCTGGCCGCCGACGATCGTGGTGGCATGCTGGTGGTGAGCGGGCACCGGCTGTTGCGCCTGACCCAGGATGCCGGTGGACGCTGGACGGGCGCTCCCATGTTCGGGGCGGCCGCCGACCACCACGGGGAAGACCCGGGCGATGTCGCCGCCGTGCTCCAGCGCAACGGAACCACCTGGTTCGGCTGCGGTGGCGCCTTGTGCCGCCTGCGTGACGGGCTGCTGACGACATACGGCACCGAGCATGGCGTGCCCAACGACAAATGGGTCGGCATCCTCGCCGCGCGGGACGGCAGCATCTGGGTGCGCGGCATCCGCAACGTGCTGCGCCTGCCGGCCGGTGCTTCCGAATTCACCAGCCACGAGATTCCCGGTGGGCACACCGAAGTCGCGGCATCCAGCATCGACATCATCGAGGACCGGGCAGGGCGGATAGTCACGCGTACCGATGTCGGCATCGCGCGCTGGGACGGCGCACGCTGGGAACTGTTCGACACGGGTTCCGGCTTGCCGGGCGTTGGCATTTCCTCGCTGCTCGCCGACCGCGAGGGCATGGTCTGGATGGGCACCTATGGCCGCGGCGTGGTCTATTGGAGCAATGCCGACGCGGTGGAGAACTGGACCTCGGCGCAGGGCCTGAGCAACAGCCTGATCTGGTCGATCGCGCGGGGCGACGCGCGGTCCATCTGGGTCGCCGGCGAAGCCGGTGCCGAAGTGATCGTGCCGGAAGAAGGCCGCGCGCATCGCGGGCCGCTGAAGGCGGCGCCGCCGAACCAGGCACATGCGGTCATCGTCGATGCGGAAGGGATCATCTGGTACTTCCTCTTCGACGGCCGCGTGCTGCGTTACGAACCGAAGACGGACAAGACCTCGCAGGTGGCCGTGTTGCCGTACCTGGTGCGTGGCGCCTACCTGGATCGCGCGGGGCACTTCTGGGCCTATACGCTGGGTGGCCTCTACGAGGTCGATCCGGTGCAGGGGCGTGTCTCGCCCGCCGCGCCATCCCTCATGCCGTCCACGATGTGCTCGGACCTGGCCGAGGACGCGGGCGGCGACCTGTGGGTGGCTTGCAGTGGTGGGTTGTTCCGCCACGGTGCCGCGGGCTGGGCGCGCGTTCGCGTGCAACCGGAGGAAGCCTCGGGCGGCTACGAAAACGTGGCGGTCACTCCGGACGGAAGGCTGTGGTTGAGTTCGTTGCAGCCCGGGCTGCTGGTCGGGCGGATCACGGATGCGGACCAGGTGACGATGGCGCCGGTGAAAGACCCGCTACTTGCCGACACGCGATTCTATTTCCTGCGCGCCGACCGGCGCGGCCGCTTGTGGGCTGGCGGCGGCAACGGCGTCGACGTCTACGACGGCGGCGACTGGACCCGCCTCTCCACGCGCGACGGTCTGCTCTGGGACGAAACCAATCATGGCGCGTTCTTCGCCGACGACGACGGTTCCGTCTGGATCGGTTCGCCCATCGGCCTGACCCATATCCTCGATCCAGGCCAGCTCCTGGCGTCCCGGCGGATCCTGCCGCTGCTTATCTCCGCGCGCTATGGCGAGCGCGATGTCGCCGGTCCCGATGCCGGGATGTCGTTCGAGGATGCCGCTCCCCTCGTGATGCGTTTCGGCGTGTCGGGCAATGGGGCGGGCCAGCCGGTGCGCTTCCGTTACCGTCTTTCCGGCGCCGACAAGGATTGGGTGGAAACCAGCCAGCGCGAGGTGCGTTACGCATCGTTGCCGCCGGGCCATTACCGGTTCCAGCTCCAGGCCGTCGACGCGAACCGGCGCACCGTCTCCGAGCCGGTGATTCTCGACTTCGGCGTCGATCCGCCATGGTGGCTCACGCGATGGGCGTATGCCGCCGCGGCGTTGCTGGTCCTGGGGCTGGTCGTGCTCGCGTGGCGCTGGCGCACGCGCGTTCTGATCCGTCATGCGCAGCGCCTCGAACACGTGGTCGAGGAACGCACCGCCGAATTGCGGCAGTCGCTGCAGTCGCGCCGCATGCTGCTGGCCCATATCGGCCACGACCTGCGCTCGCCGCTGGGCGCGATCCTGGATGCGGTGCGCCAGTGGCGAGCGGGCAGGACGGGACGTGACTATCCACGCGCGATCGAGCGGCACGTGCGCCAGCAGATGGACCTCATCGACGAACTCCTGGAGTTCTCCCGCGGCGACCTGACCGAGCTCACCCTCGAGCCCGTGCCAGGTTATCTGCATGGTTTTCTCCACGAGGTGGCCGATCACGCGGCACCGCTGATGGAGCGCCACGCCAATCGCCTGGAGTGCCGCTTCGACCCACGCCTGCCGTCGTTGGCCGTCGCCGATTTCCGCCGCCTGCGGCAGGTGCTGTTGAACCTGCTCGGCAACGCGGCCAAGTTCACCCATGATGGCCTCGTGGTTTTCCGGGTCGACCTGCTCGGTGGCGATGGCCTTCGCGCCCGCCTCGCCTTTTCGGTCGAGGACACGGGCATCGGCCTCGGAGCCGAGGTGGCCGCGGCGATCGCCCAGCCCTTCGCTCGCGGCGGCAACGCGGCGCAACACGAAGGAACCGGTCTGGGCCTGGCGATCGTGACCCAGTTGCTCGATCACATGGACAGCCACCTGGTGGCCGAGCCGGTGGCGTCGGGCGGCAGCCGGTTCGGCTTCGAGGTGGCCTTGCCACTGGCGAGCGAAGACGAACTCGAGCCCGAACTCGACGCCGGCGGCGACATCGGCGACGTGGATGGCGAGGGCAGGGTGGTGCTGATTCTCGAACCTCACGCCGCACGGCGTGCCGTGTTGTGCGACCTGCTGGACGGATATGGCTTCCGCAGCCTTGCCGCCAGCGATGCCACGAGCGCCCTCAAGACGCTGCGTGACGACATGCCCGACGTGGTCGTGACGGAACAGCGGTTGCCGGACATGGAGGGCTGGCGATGGTTGCAGGCGTTGCGCCACGCCCATCCGCGCATGCCGGTGCTGCTCTATTCGGCGTTGCCGCCGCGGCGTCCCGACGATGCGGCCGTGGAAGACTACGACGACGTCCTTCTCAAACCCGCCACCGCGGCGGAGTTCATGGCGCGTATCGTGCGTCTGCTTGAACCGGCGACGGATGAAGCGGTGGTCGTCGCGCCCGACGGCATGCGCTGATCGCTCCTCCTTCACAAACATCACGCTTCCCTTCAAGCAAAGGTCCATCACGGCCATTCCGGCGCCACGGCGTCGAAACGCCGGGAACGGCCGTGCCCCGCTTGTAGAAGCCTCTCCTCCCGCCTTTGCCGGAGCGGACTGCCGTCATGCCCGGCGTGACGCAATTTCCCATTCCACCGCCTTCTCAGCGCGGACGTCCATGCATAGCATCGGCGCCGCCGCTGTGACGTAAATCACAGCTTCACATCGATAGCGATTCCCGAAGGCCTCCCGGCCCCCGGGATGGAGCCCGTCGGCCTACGTCATGCCCCGTTACCTTGAAGGCGATCCCATGCCAGGGACAAAGTCACCGAACCCGTTCCGTCCGCGTTCCCACCGCTATGCGCTGGAGCCGCGCCAGATGTACGACGGCGCCGCGCTCGTGGAAGCGGCCAGCCATCATGTCGATCCCGCGGAAGCGGCGCATGACGGCGGCAAATTCCACAGCGCCGCCGTGGAACAGCCGGGCCATGCCGCGGCGCCGCCGCCGGCGCCCAGCGTCCCGGCACCGACCCAGGTCTACGTCATCGACCAGAGCGTGGCGAACTGGCAATCGCTGGTCGCGCAGCTGCCGCCGGGTGGCCAGGTCGTGGTGCTGGACGACAAGTCGTCCGGTCTGACGCAGATCGCCAACGCGCTGCGCGGCGAACACGACATCGCCGCGATCCACATCATCAGCCATGGCGCCAGCGATTCCATCTCGCTGGGCACCGATACGGTGACCGCCGGCAATATCGCCTCCTACGCGAGCCAGCTCGGCGACATCGGCGCCACGCTTTCGTCCAAGGGCGACATCCTTCTCTACGGTTGCGACGTATCGCACCAGGACAACGCGCTGGTCACCCAGCTGGGCCGCCTGACCCAGGCCGACGTCGCCTCGTCCACGGACGCCACCGGCGCCGCCGCGCTCGGCGGCGACTGGGCGCTGGAAAGCTCGGTGGGCCACATCGAGACGCGTTCGCTCGCGCTCGACTACGACGGCCTGCTGGTCGCGCCGAGCATCGGCACCACGAGCAGCGGTCTCACCGTTTCCGAACCCAGCGCACTCAATGCCGCGGGCGCGGACCGCGGCACGCTCACAGGCTGGTCCATCGTCGACGATGGCGTCGGTGGCGACCGGGTGACGGTCACCGCGGTCGTCGCCGACCCCGGCAAGGGCACCCTGGTCACGGGAACGGCCGCCACGGCGGTCGCGGGTGGCTACCGCTTCACCGGCACCGTCGCCGAGGCCAATGCATGGCTCAACCAGCTCAGCTTCGTCGCCTCCGATGTCGAGCTGGGCAATACCGCCGCGCGCACGACCATCGATGTCACCGTCACCGATGCGCAGTCGCTCTCGGCGACGCGCTCGCTCGACGTCACCATCACGCCTTCGAACGATCCGGTCGCCGTGCCCGGCGCCACCAAGACGGTGCTCGAAGTCGGTACAGGCGACAGCCCGAGTGTCACCGTGATCGGCACTGACACGCTGGCCGCATCCGATGCGGAAGTGACCATCGGCACGCAGTCCGCCAGCCAGATCGTCTACAGCCTCACGGCGTTGCCGCAGTACGGTTACCTCACGCTCGACGGCAACCGCCTGGGCGCGGGTTCCGTGTTCACCCAGCAGGACGTGATCGACGGCCGCCTGAGCTACGTGCACACGGCCACCGGCGCGAACCAGGACGCCACGGACGGCTTCGACGCGCGGGTCAACGACGGTGCTACGCCGCTCGACCGTTCCGCCACCGTGCATGTCAACCTGGCGGTGCAGCCAGTGAACCAGGCGCCGACCGTCGGTGGCGCCGGCATGGTCTACGAAGGCCAGCCGGCCAACGCCGTGGACACGGGCAACGTGGGCCAGTACATCGTCGCCGGCAGCGGTGGCGATCCGCAGGATTCGGCGCTGCAGATCACGATCACGGCATTGCCCACGCATGGCACGCTTTTCTACAACGGCGTCGCTGTCACGGTCGGCCAGAGCTTCGACTACGCCAACCGCAACCTGCTCACTTATCGCAACGACGGCGTGGACGGCGTCACCCAGGACAGCTACGGCGTCCGCGTCACCGACCTCGGTGGCGGCACCGGTACGCCGGGCAGCGCCGACGGCACGATCGTGCTCGACGTGCATGCCGTGGACGATGATCCCTCGCTGGACGTCGGCAGCACCCGCACGGCCACCGTGACCGCGGGCGGGAACGGCAGCGCGGGCCCGTATTCGGTCGTGCTCACCACGGCCATGCTCGGCGCGACGGATGTCGATTCGCCCGAACAGAACATCAGTTTCGTCACCAGCCAGGCAGGCCTCACCCACGGTTACCTGCTGCTCAATGGCGAGGAACTGAAGGACGGCGCCACCTTCACCATGGCCGACGTGCGCGCCGGCCGCGTGCAGTACGTGCAGGTGACGGGCGCCACGGCGGGCCAGCAGGACAGCTTCCACTTCCAGGTGGTAGACAACACCACCGCGCTGCGCTGGAACGCCGACGGCACCACCTTCACGCGCATCGGTGGCGACTACACCGGTGCTGCCTCCACGGACACCCTGCGCGACTACACCTTCACCATCGCCCTCGCGCCGACACCCGACGGCAACAACGGCGGCTTCCCGGTCCACGACGTGACCACGGGCCAGCAGCAATCGACTTACGCGGGTGTCGATCCGTCCGGCAACGCCATCGGCAGCGTGTCCGAGGGCGGCGCCATCGTCCTGCACGGTACGACGACGAACGGGCAGCCGACCGACTTCCACACCATGCCAGGCCTCAGCTATACCGCGGAAGGTGTCGATCCGTCGCAGGTGGTCTATACCTTCCTCGGCTTCACCAGCGACGGCGCGGGCACCGGTACCGCCGGCACGTTGCAGAAACAGGTGAACGGCACGTGGGTCGATGTCGCCACCTATGGCACGTTCACCCAGGCCGACCTCGACGCCGGCCGCATTCGTTTCCAGCACGACGGCGCCAGCGAAGACTTCCACGCCACGGCTAACTTCTCCGTGTCCGCCGGCCTGGTCACGGTGGTGAACGGCCAGGCGGTCGTGGACAGCTGGAAGCCGTCGTTCGACATCTACGTGAAGCCGACCAACGACCTGCCGACGGTCGTCGGCTCGTCCACCACGGTGATCAACGAAGGCCAGATCGCCTATATCACCAAGGACCAGCTCGGCCTGGCCGATCCGGACGACGCCACCAGCGCGAGCTACCTCGAGAATTCGCCGACGCTTCCCGACGGCAGCCCCAACTACGCGTACAACAACGACGCCACGGGCGCCGCCGCGCTGAAGTTCGTCATCACGAGCCTGCCCGCGGGCGGCAAGCTACAATACTCCACCGATGGCGGCGCCAGCTGGCAGGACGTAACCGCCAACACCTTGCTGGATGCGTCCATCATCACCGGCAGCGCGGGCACCACGGGCCTGCGCTTCGTCAGCAACGGTTCGGAAGTGCGCAGCGCCAGCTTCACGGTCGAGGCACAGGACCGTTGGGGCGCGCGTTCGGCCACGGACGCCACCGTCACCATCCAGATCACCAACGTCAACGACGCGCCGCAGATCGCGAAGGATCCGACCCAGGCCGATCCGACCGTGCCCGTCGATTCGCCGAACAACATCGGCGGCGCGCCGGTGAACAATCCGCTCACCGTGGCGGAAGGCGGCTACGCCCAGATCACCACGGCCATGCTCCAGGCCTACGATCCGGACAGCTCGGCCGAGCAGGTGCAGTACACGATCACCGGCGGCCCGGCGCACGGCAAACTGGCGTATTCCACCGACGGCGGCGTGACCTTCCACATCCTCGGTGCGGGCTCCTCCTTCACCCAGGCGGATGTCGCCGCGGGCCGTATCTACTATCTCAACGACGGCACCGAATCCACCGGCGCCAGCTACCCCTCGGCGCCCGACGACCGCTTTTTCTTCACCGTCTCCGACGGTGACAAGGAACAGGCGGGCAACGAGTTCTGGGTCTATACCGATCCTACCAACGACGCCCCGAAGGTCACCGGCCCGGCCGGCCCGGTCGATCTCGACGGCGCGGACCCGCAGTTCAACCCGGTGCCGGGCTTCAGCGTGGCCGATCCGGATCTCACCACGGTCGGCGGTGGCGAGACCGATTACCTGCAGGTCACCGTGCGCTTGTTGCACGCCGACGGCACGGCGTTCTCCGCCGCCGAATACACCGCCGATGGCGTGGCGATCGGCTATGCGGCCGGTGGCGGCGTGCTCGTGGATGGCGACAAGAACGGTGGCGGCGACTACCTCGTGCTGAGCGGCACGCGCGCGCAGATCAATGCCGCGCTGGCCGGCCTCACCGTGAACTTCGCCGGCGACCGCGACGCGAAATACCAGGTGCAGGTGATCGCCGACGACCGCTTGCGCGACGCCGGCGGGAACCTCGTCGGTGGCGCGAACGGCGGCGACGTGAACCAGCCGGCCACCCCGGGCACCGGCGGCGCGACCACGCCCATCGATGCCACGAACTACGACTGGTACAGCGATCTGGCGCCGACCAACAGCGGTGACATCGCCGCCGCCGCCGTAGTGGTGCGCGCGTCCAGCGTGAACGAGCCCGGCACCCTGACCGGTCCCACCAGCGGCACCGTGTACGAGGATCAACCGACCCATATCGGCGGCGGCTTCGTCGTGGCCGACCCCGAGTCGGCGGCGTTCGACACGCCGGTGACGGTGCGCGTGACCGTGCCAAGCGGCACGCTCGGCATCGGTGGCAACGGCAACCAGACCAGTTTCACGCCGAGTGCGGCGGGGAGCCTTGCCGTTACCATCAGTGGCGACAATACCGGCACCCTGGTCCTGACCGGCCGCGCCAGCGACATCCAGGCGTTGCTCAACGATGCGACCAACGGCCTCACCTATCGCAGCACCGCCAACGTCAACCACGACACGAACGGCGCCGCCGCGGGCGATGTCACCGTCACGCTGCACTTCGACGATACCGGCTCGAAGATCGGCGGCGACACCGGCGCGGGAAGCGTCGCCAACAATCCGGCCGATATCCAGGTCGCGCTCGACATCGTCGCCGTGAACGACGCGCCGACCGTGACGGCGGGTGCGGGTACCGTGTACCTCAACGGCAGCACGCCGGTGGGCGGCTTCGTCGTCGGCGATGTCGATTACACCGACGGTGGCGGCATCACCCAGGGCGAGCAGGATTTCATGCAGGTGACCGTTCGCGTCACCGATGCCGCCGGCAACCCGCTGGCGCAATCGGCCTATGCGAACATCGTGCTGGGCTCGAGCAACGGCGGCACCTCCGGTGCGACCGTGGACGGCACCTACGACGGGACCGATGCCGCGCTGGTCATTCGTGGCACGCGGCAGCAGGTGAACGATTACCTCGCCGGCTTGCAGGTGTCGATCGGCGGCGCTCTCGCCAACGCCGACCAGTCGTATCGCGTGGAAGTGATCGCCGATGACCGCATGCGTGACACGGCCAGCGGAACCCTCGACGGTTCCGGTGCCGCCAATGGCGGCCAGAACGCCGCCGCGAACGGTACCCAGGCGGTACCGGCGACCGCCGTGGATCCGTATGCGGTCGTGCCGGGTGGGCTCACGCAGAACGTGGCTTCCTCGTCCCGCGAGGTGTTCCCGTCCTCGATCAACAACCCGACGGCGATCGGTGTCACTGGCCCCAACGGCACCAACGAAAGCGCCGCTGGCCTGTATACGCTCAGCCACATCACCCTGGCCGATCCGGATGCGGGCACGGACAGCATCACCGCCACGGTGACGCTGCAGAACGGCTTCAGCATTCACGATGTCAATGGTTCCACGGCGACCTCCGGCACCTATGCCGGTGCCACGTACACGTTCGGCACCGATGGCCAGGGCCGCAGCACGATCACCATCACCGGTTCGATCGATCAGGTGCAGTCGGCGATCAACGCGGTGGGCGTGCGGTTGCCGTCGGCGGAAACCGGCGACAACAACGCTTACTGGAACGGCACCTTCCAGGTGCAGGTGGCCGTGAACGACAACGGTAACCATGGCAGCCGCCCTGACCGGCCGACGCTCGACGGCGACGCCGCATCGAACGTGGGTAGCGACCCCAGCACCGCCGGTGACCAGTACGGTTACGCCGATGGCGAGGCGGGTTCCTCGAACGCGCTCGTCACCACGCGCGTCTTCGACGTGACCGTCAGCAGCCGCACGGGGGTCAGCGAGGCCGGGTTGGCCGACAACAGCGGCAGCCAGGGCGTGGACGGAACCGAAACCTTCGCCCTGTTCAACGGCCTGGACAGCGTGACGATCGGCGATCCCGCCGCGGGCGCCGGGCACTCGGTCACGCTCACGCTGGCGCAGCTGCAGGACATCGCCAACGTGCCCCTCGCCGAGCGCACGATCGAGACCGACCACGGCACGCTGGTCGTGACCGGCTACCTTCCCGGTGCGGATGCGGGCCACGGCACGCTCGTCTATCACTACAGCCTCAACGGTCCCGTGGACCAGCCGGGTGCGACCGGCAGCAGCGAGACGATCGCGATCGCCACGCGTGACAGCGCCGGTTTCACCGACAACGGCAGCATCACCGTGGATATCGCCGACGACGTGCCCCTCGCGCACGCCGATACGAACACGGTGGACGAAGACGGTGCGCCGGCCACGGGCAACGTCGTGCTCGCCGGGGGCGGTGCCGATCATGTGGGCGGCGATGCCACGCCGACGCCGGTGTCCGGCGTGGTGTTCGGCAACGCGGGTGGCCCGGTCAGCGGCAACGTCGGCGCGGCGATCGCGGGGCAATACGGCTCGCTCACGCTCAATGCCGACGGGAGCTACAGCTACGCGCTCGACAACGCCAACCCCGTCGTCAACGCCCTGAAGGATGGCGAGACGCGTACCGAGGTCTATACCTACACGATCACCGACGCGGACGGCGATACCAGCACCACGACGTTGACCATCACCATCGTGGGTCATACCGACGGCGGCCCCGGCATCGTGCCGCACGACGGCAACGGTGCCGGCAATGGCGTGAACACCACCGGCGAAACCACGGTGTGGGAGTCGGGCCTGACCACGAACGGTCCGGCGGGGCAGGATCGCGCCGCGACGGATACCGTCGCCATCTCCGCGCCAGACGGCCTCGTCAGCGTCACCGTGGGCGGTACCACGCTTACCACCGCGCAACTCGGCGCGTTGAGCGCGGGTACGCCGGTGACCATCGCGACGGCACACGGCACGCTCGTGCTGACCGGCTTCACCGCGACCGCCGAGGTCGGTGGCGTACCGACCGCGGGCACGCTCACCTATACCTACACCCTGGGCGGATCCATCGCCCAGCCCGGCGCGGACCACAGCACCGACGACATCGCCTTGTCCGTCAACGATGCCGGTGGCGGCAGCGCCACGGGCACCCTCGTGGTCAACATCGTGGACGATGCGCCGACCGCGCGCGCCGATGGCGCGGACATCGGCGAGGATGGCGCGGCCACCGTCAACGGCAACGTCGTGTCCGCGACGGGTCCTGGCGATGTCGCCGATCGGCTTGGCGCCGACGGAATCGCATCGCCGGTGGCAGGCGTCTCGGCCGGCACCGCAAGCGGTCCGCTGGCAGGTCAGGTAGGTACGGGCGTGGCAGGCCAGTACGGCACGCTCACGCTCAACGCCGACGGCAGCTATGGTTACGCGCTGGACAACGGCAACGCCGCCGTGAACGCCTTGAAGGACGGGCAGACGCTCACCGACGTCTACAGCTACACCATCGTCGACGCGGACGGCGACACCAGCACCACCACGCTCACCATCACCATCCATGGCCATACCGACAGCGCACCGTCGATCGCGCCGCTGGACGGCAACGGTGGCGCGGCGGGGCACGCCACGGTCATCGAGGCGGGCCTGGTCGATCACGACGGGTCGCAGGTCACCACCGGCAGCATCGAACTGACGGCCGACGATGGGCTGGCCAGCGTGACGGTGGGCGGCACCACGCTCACTGCCGCGCAGCTCGCCGCGCTCGGCAGCGGTTCACCGGTCACCATCACGACACCGGACGGCACGCTCGTGCTCACCGGCTTCAACCCGACCTCGACCGTCGGTGGCGTCCCCACGGCCGGCACGCTCAGCTACACCTACACGCTCGACCGCGCCGCCTCGCAGCCGGGCGCCACCGATAGCACCGAGAGCATCGCGCTCACCGTCACCGACGCGGGTGGCGACACGGCGGCGGGAACCCTGGTGGTGAACATCGTCGACGATGTGCCGGCGGCCCGTGACGACACGGCGGCCGTCACCGAGAACACCGCCGGCGTCACCGGGTCGGTACTCGTCAACGACCGTGTCGGCGCCGACGGTACCGCCACGCCGGTCAGCGCGGTCGGCTTCCACGGCACCGCGGGTTCGGTCGGTTCGCCCCTCGGCGGCAGCTACGGCACGCTCACGCTCAACGCCGATGGCAGCTACAGCTACGCGCTCGACAACGACAATCCGGCGGTGAACGCGCTGAAGGACGGGCAGACGCTGACGGAAACCTTCACCTACGTCATCACCGATGCCGATGGCGACAGCAGCACCGCGACGCTGACCATCACCATCGGCGGCGTGACCGACGGCAACCCCTCGATCGTCCCGGTGGATCGTGACGGCAAGGTCGGCGGCCATTCGGAGGTCGGCGAGCCGGGCTTGGTCGACGGCGGCGGCAGCGACACCACCAGTGGCCATATCGACCTGAGCGCCCTGGACGGTCTCGCCAGCGTCACCGTGGGCGGCACCACGCTCACGCCTGAGCAGTTGTCCGCGCTGAGCCCGCAGCATCCCGTCACCATCGTCACGCCGGACGGCACGCTCGTGCTCACCGGCTTCACCGCCACCTCGACGGTGAACGGCGTGGCGACGGCGGGTACGCTCGATTACACCTACACGCTCGACCATGCGTTGCAGCAGCCCGGTTCGACGTCCACCAGCGATGTCATCGCACTGGGTGTCACCGACGTGACCGGTGGCGTGTCCACCGGCAGGCTGGTGGTCGACATCGCCGACGACGCGCCCGTCGCGCACGACGACAGCGCGACCATCGTCCAGGATGCCGGGCAGACCGGCGCCAGTGGCAACGTGTTCACCGGCAAGGGTCCCTCGCACGACGGTTCCGACCGGATCGGCGCCGACGGCCCGGCCACTGGCGGTCCGCTCACCGGCGTGGCCTCGGCCAACCTCGGTACGTCCGGCACGATCGGCGGAAGCAGCCGTGGCGAGTTCGGCACGCTGATCCTCAATGCGGACGGTACGTACACGTACCAGCTCGATGTCCGCAATCCGAGGGTGAGCGCGCTGGACGCCAGCCGCACGCTGAGCGAAGTGTTCGTCTACACCATCACGGATGCCGACGGCGACGTGAGCGAGGCACGCCTCACCATCACGATCCAGGGCACGACGCCGCCGATGCAGGCACGCTGGGGCGACCAGATCTTCCCCATCGCCTACGACCGGACCACGCGCGACATCCGCCAGGGTTACGAGCCGGGCCTGTTCGTCCTTCCGGCCGTGGACCAGTCGCAGGGCGACACGATGCGCTGGCACAACCAGTGGATCACGGGTCGCTACGACGCTACCTCGGACCTCGGCGACACACCGCTGGACCCGTCGAACACCCAGCACGTGCTGCGTGACGGCGTGGCCTTCTCGCGCCAGTTGCTCGCCGAGGCGCACAGCCGCGCACGCGTCGCCCTCAACGATTTCGGGCTGGGCTCGAGCGTGCTGTGGGACGACTTCTCGCCGTTCTCGCCGACGCGCATCCATGACCTGGAGAAAACGGCACAGAACCATGCCGAGCGTACGCAGCCCGCACACAAGGCCGCGCACGAGGTACCCACCGCCATGCGTGTGCCACCACCGGCGTCCACGCCGGCCGGTGCGCCATCGCTGACGGCACAGATCGCGGCGATGGCCAAGGCCGCCGCCGTGCCGTTGGCCACCGCACCCGCACCCACGCAGCCACGTCACTAATCGCGAACCCGGCGATCCACGCATCGCCGGCCACGTTCACAAGGACCGAATCTCCATGCACCACATCCATGCCATGAAGACCACCACACCGACGACTTTCGTCATGCGCCGCGCGCCGCTGGTCGCCTCGCTGGCCCTCGCCGTGTTCCTTACCGGTTGTGGCGCCGTCAAGCCGAAGCCGCTCACTCACGACGAAGTCGCCACGCGCGTCAAGAACGACCAGCAGGCGATGTACAAGGGCCAGGAGCCGATCGGCGCCCCCTTGACCTTGTCCGACGTCATGGCGCGGTCGCTCAAGTACAACCTCGACTATCGGCTCAAGCTGATGGAGACCGCGTTGTCGCGCGGCCTGCTCGATGTGTCGCAGCTCGACATGCTGCCCAAGCTGACCGCCGATGCCGGTTACCGCTGGCGCAGCAATGACTCCGGCGGCACCAGCATCGGCATCGAGGATCGCATCGTCAGCCTGCGTCCCTCCACCTCCGAGGAGCGCGTGCATTACCTCGCCGACGCCACGCTGTCGTGGGACGTGCTCGACTTCGGCCTGAGCTACTACCGGGCGAAGCAGCAGGCGGATGACGTCAACGTCACCGACGAGCGCCGCCGCAAGGTCTTGCAGAACATCGTGCAGGACGTGCGTGACGCCTACTGGCGCGCTCTCGGTGCGCAGCGCCTGCTCGGGGAGACCCAGGTGCTGGCCGACAACATCCAAGCCGCATTGGAAAAGACCCGTCAGGCCGAGCGCGCCGGCGTGCTGCCGCCGGTCGAGGGCCTGGAATACCAGCGCGCCTTGCTCGACGCCATGACCCTCGTCAACGAGAAGCGCCAGGAGATGGAATTCGCCAGGCGCGAACTCGCCGCCCTGATGAACCTCGCGCCCGGCACCCAGTTCACGCTGGCCGATGCCACCGAGACACGGCTCTCGCAGGTTCCGTCCAACCTCGACCAGCTCGAGCAGATGGCACTGGAGCAGCGCCCGGAGCTGCGCGAGGAAGACTACAAGGCGCGCATCGACGCGATCGAGACCAAGAAACAGATCGCCGCGTTGTTCCCGAACCTCAACCTGTTCGGCGGCATCGGCCACGACTCCAACAGCTACCTGTACAACGAGAACTGGACGCAGGGCGGCATCAGCATGTCGATGAACCTGATCCGTCTCGCCGGGCTGCCCGCGATCAAGCGCACCAACGAAGCGCGGATGAAGGTCGACGACGCCCGCCGCATGGCGCTCAGCATGGCCGTGCTGACCCAGGTGCGCGTCTCCGTGGAGCGCTACAAGCTGGCCGTCTACGACCACCAGCTCGCCCAGGAATCCGCGCAGGTGGACCAGCGGTTGGCGAGCGTGGCCCGCGCCGGTTCCAACAACCAGCTCACCAGCGAACTGGAAACGCTGCGCACGCAGGCGCGTTCGATGGTGTCGCGCTTCCAGGAAGCGTCCTCCTATGCGGCGGCGCAGTCGGCGTACGGCCGCGTGCTCAACTCGGTCGGCATCGACCTGATGCCGGAGCAGGTCGCGGGCAGCGACGTGCCGACGCTTTCCAAGGCCATCCAGGCCAGCCTGATCGACGGCGAGAAGCACGTGTTCACGCAGTCCGCGGATGCCATGGCGGTGGACCGTCCGATCCAACTCAGCGTGACCGGCCTGCCGGCGCGCGTCGACGGCGTGGCGGTGCGCGATGCCGTGGGCAAGGTGATGACCGGCAACCGGCTGGCCCTTGGCAACGGTGCGGACGGCCTCGCCATGGAACTGCACTACAGCGCCACGCCGAGCAAGGCGGCGACGCGCGCGCAGTGGGACGTGACCGTGCAGGACACGGCCGGCAAGCGCCTGCTGACGCAGAGCTATCGCAGCTTCCTCCCCGACGACGCCAACACGCGTTCGGTGATCGCCCTGGCCGAAGCCGCGGCGCTCTCGGTGATGGCGGAAGTGCGTCGTCTCGCGGCCGCACCGGAAACGGCGGCCACGGCCCAGCCATGAAGACCGCGACGACGATTTCGAAGGCGATGACGTTCGCCGCCTTCAGCGCGGTGCTCGCATGGGGCCTGCCTTGTGCGGTTTCCGCGCAGGCTCAATCCGCGCCGGCGGCGGCGTCGACCCAGGCGCCCGTGCGCTTCCTCGTGGTGGCGGACCGGGAAAGCCCGCTGTCCGCCGTGGCCGGGGGGCGCGTCGCACGCGTCTACGTGCAACTGGGCGATACCGTCGCGAAGGGCAAGGTGCTGGTCTCGCTCGATTGCAGCGACGTGGACGCGCGGCGCGCGGCGGCCGACGCCGAATACAAGGCGGCGCAGCTGCGCTACGAGGCGAAGGCCAAGTTGCAGGGCCTGCAATCCGCCGCCGCGCTGGAGGTCGAACTCACCGCGGCCGACGTCAATCGCACGCGCAGCCAGATGCGCATCTTCGACGCGCAACTGGCGCAGTGCCGCTTCGTCGCACCGTTCGACGGGCGCGTGGCGCGTATCCACGTGAAGGAAGGGCAGGGCGTGTCGCCGGGTGCCCCGGTGATCGAACTGGTCGGTACCGGCACGCCGAAGGCGCGGCTGAACGTGCCTTCGAGCTGGATCGGCTGGCTCAAGCCTGGCGCGCACCTGGACGCCGCCGTCGACGAGACCGGCGAACACCATCCCCTCACGGTGACGCGCCTCAGCGGCCGGGTCGACGCGGTCAGCCAGACCATCGAGATCGAGGCCGATTTCGAAGGCGACACGAGCCGCGTGCTGCCGGGCATGAGCGGCCGGGCGACACCGGCGAAGAGCACCGGGCAGGGCTGAAACCATGAATCCCCAGGACAACCCCGGCGCCAGCGCGTCGTCGCGCTTCTATGCGCTCGCCGCACGCGCCGAAGGCGCGGCGACCGCGACCGAGCTTGGTTTCGTCGCATGCAACGAGACGCGTAGCCTGGTCGACTATCGCCAGGCCGCCTTGCTGGCGACTCCTCCGGGACGGAGTCCTCGTCTTGCCGCCCATTCCGGGCTGGCCGAGCCCGATCCCAACACGCCTTATGCGCTGTGGTTGTCCGCCGTCGCACGGCGGATCGCGCCGCAGTGTGCCGAGCTGCCCGCCGGTGCCCGCGTCCTGCCGCTTTCGCCTGGCATGCTCGGCGAGGAACTGGCCGCGGAGTGGAGCGAGTGGCTGCCGGCGCACGTGTGGGTGCTGCCATTGATGGGTCCCGATCGCCATGTCGACGCGCTGCTCGTGCTCGCGCGTGACCAGGCGTGGCCGACGACGCTCACTCCTGACAGCGCCGAGTTCGCCCTGCTGCAACTCGCCAACCTCTACGGCTATGCCTGGTGGTCGCTGGTGGCGCGGCCGTCGCGTTGGCGGCGCTGGTGGGAAGCGGCGACCAGCGGACGCCGTCTGCGCTATGCGCTGGCCGTGCTGCTGGTGGTGTTGCTGATCCCCGTGCGCGAATACACGCTCGTTCCCGCCGAGGTGATCTCGACGCGAAGCCAGGTGATCGCTTCGCCACGCGAGGGCGTGATCCATCGCATGACGGTCCTGCCCAACGCGCCGGTGAAGGCCGGGCAGGTCCTCGCCGAACTCGACGACACGACCCTGCGCAACAAGCTCGCCGTCGCCCAGGCCGAACTGGCCACGGCCAGCGTGGAGATGCACCAGGCCGCGCAACAGGCCATCGAGAACCAGAACGCCAAGGCCGACCTCGGCATGGCCGAGGGCAAGTGGCGCGAGCGCCAGGTGGATGTGGTCTCGTTGCAGCGCGAAGTGGACAAGCTGGCCATCCGCGCACCGGCCGACGGCGTGTTCGTCTATTCCGATCCGGACGACTGGTCCGGCCGCCCCGTGCAGACCGGCGAGCGCATCGGCCTGCTTGCCGACCCGCATGCGCTGGGCGTGCGCGCATGGGCGCCGGTGGGCGAGCCGACCAACCTCGCCGAGGGCGCACCCATGACCGTCTTCCTCAAGGTCGCGCCGCTGGACCCGCTCGACGCGAAACTCGACTACGCCGGCTACCAGCCGGTGGAAGCACCCAACGGCGTCGCCAGCTATGTGCTGCGCGGGACGATCGATGGTACGCCGCCCGGCGCGCGCATCGGCCTGCAAGGCACGGCGCGCGTCTCGGGAAGCTGGAGCGTGTTCGGTTACCTGATGCTGCGTCGCCCGCTGGCCGCCGTGCGCGCCTGGTGCGGGCTCTGACGATGTCCGCCGTGCCTGCGATGGGGGCGATGGGTGGCATGGGCGCGGCGCCTCCGCCGTGGCCCGCGCTGCGCGACGAGTTGAACATCCATGCCGCCGGGCGCAATCGCGACGGTTCGCCGGCGTGGCATCTGTCGGACCCCGTGCGCAACCAGTTCTTCCGCATCGGCTGGCTCGAGTTCGAGTTCCTCCAGCATTGGGCGCTGGGCGATCCCCAGCGGATCGCCGAGGCCGTTACCGCCAGCACCACGATGACGCCCGAAGCCGACGACGTGCTGGAATTCGCGCGCTTCCTGCAACAGCAACAACTCACGCGTGGCGCCATGCCGAAGCGGCGGACGTCGGCGCTGCACTGGTTGTTGCAGAACTACCTGTTCATCCGCATTCCCCTCGTACGTCCGGAGCGCTTCCTGCGCCGGACACTGCCGTACGTCCGCTGGATGTTCGGCATGCGGTTCCTCGTCGCCACGCTGTTCGCGGCCGTCCTCGGCCTGCTGCTGGCGGCGCGGCAGTGGGACGTCGTGCAGGCCAACCTGCGTGGCGCCATGAGCTGGGACGGGGTCGTCGCCTTCGCCGGCGCGCTGGTCTTTTCAAAGTGCTGGCACGAGTTCGGCCATGCCTTCATGGCCACGCGGTTCGGCGTGCGCGTGGGACACATGGGCGTGGCGTTGCTGGTCATGTGGCCCATGGCGTACACCGATACCGGCGAGAGCTGGAAGCTCGAAGGCTCGCGCCGACGCCTCGCCATCGCCTCGGCCGGCGTCATGGCCGAGCTGGTGCTCGCCGCGTGGTGCACGCTGCTGTGGTCGTTCGCGCCGGAAGGCAACTTCAAGAACGCGCTGTTCTTCCTCGGCACCACGGCCTGGGTGCTCACGCTGGTGGTCAACGCCAGCCCGTTCATGCGTTTCGATGGCTATTTCATCCTCGCCGACGCGCTGGATTATCCCGGCTTGCACGAGCGTGCGGGGCGCTGGGCGAAGCGGTGGGTGCGCTTGCGCCTGCTCGGCATCGAGGATCCCCGGCCGGATGCGGTTTCGCCGCGTTTCGCCGGCTTCCTCACCGCGTTCGCGTTCGCCACGTGGCTGTACCGCCTGACCCTCTTCGTAGGCATCGCCGTGGTCGTCTACCACGCCTTCTTCAAGGCCCTGGGCCTGATCCTCTTCCTGGTGGAAATCGTGACTTTCGTGGTGAGGCCGATGCTCAATGAAGTGCGGATATGGTGGGCGCGGCGTGCGGAAATCCGCTGGCCGCGCGTGCGTCGTCGCCTGATCGTCCTCGGCGTGGCCGGACTGGTCGTACTGGTGCCCTGGTCGGCGAGCATCACCGCCGAGGGCATCGTGGAGGCGGGATTCGAACAGCCGGTGTTCACGCCGTTCGCCGGGCGGATGGAACGCGTGGCCGTGGCGGACGGCACCCATGTCACGGCCGGGCAGTTGCTGTTCGAACTCAGCGCACCGACACCCGAAGACGAGCGGGCGAAGGCCGATGCGCTGCGCGATGCCTACGAATCCACGGCGCGCGGTGCCATCGCCCTCGATCGCGACGGCGTGGCGAAGCAGGTCGTGGCCGAGCGCATGGCCGACCAGTACGACGTGCAGCGCCGCGCCAGCGCTTCCGAGCTGCACCGGTTGCGGCTCACGGCCAGTGAAGACGGGTTCGTGCGCGATCTCGACCCGGCGTTGCAGGCGGGCAGCTGGGTCTCGCCGGGCTCGCGCATCGCGACCGTCGTCGGAGGCACGCGCTGGCGAGCGGAGGTGCTGGTATCGGAGGCCGATCGCGCGCGGCTGGTTCCCGGCGCCGCCGCCACGGTGTATCCGCACGGCGACTGGCATCCCCTGCATGGCCGCGTGGTCGCGGTGGACGATGGTGCGCTCGAACACCTTCCCAGCCTGTTATTGGCGAAGAACCACGGAGGACCGATCCCGCTCAATCCGACGGCGCCGGCGAAGGAACTGCGCCCGGCGAGCGTCTGGTACCGGGTGCGCGTGGAGGGTGAAGGCCTGTCCGCTCCGCTCGACGCCGAGCAGGGCGTCAGCGTGCGCATGCAAGGCCGCCGCGAAAGTCTGGCGCGGCGCTGGATCGACAGCGCATTGCTGATCCTTCTGCAACAGACGGGACTGGGCAAGGAAGGCTGAGCCGGGTTGTCCTTCGCTGCCTCCGAGCCGCTACTATCGGGCACGGTCATCACGGGGGGATGGAATGCGCGCATGGATATGGGTGGCAGGCGTGGCGGCTTCGACCGGTACCGGCCTCCAGGCACGGACGGTGCCCGATCCGGCCCCGGTCGAAGCAAGGGTGCCCTGGGCGCCCACCGTGTTCACGGGCAGTGATGGCGCACGGCACTTCGCCTACGAACTGCACCTCACCAATTTCTACGGCGACACCGGCCCGTTGACCCTCGACGATCTGGACGTCTTCGCCGATGATTCGACACGGCCCTTGCTACATCTGGACAGCGCGGTGCTGGCCGCCGTGGCCAAGCCCGTGCCGAAGGAAGGCGCCGCCGCCGTCGTCGATCCTGGCAAGAGCGGCATCCTCTATCTATGGCTCACGCTTCCGGCCGGCGCGCCGGTGCCGAAGCAACTGCGGCATCATGTGGACATGACGGCGAACGGTCACGCCTACGCGGTGGACGGCGTCGAGGTGGTGGTATCGCCCACGGCGGCGCCGGTGATCGGTGCGCCCCTCCGCGGCGGCCATTGGCTGGCCCATGAAGGCCCCGGTGCTTTTCGCTCGCATCATTGGGGCAGCATGGTCGCGATCAACGGCAGCCTGACCGTTCCCCAGCGCTATGCGATCGATTTCGTCGGCGTGGACGCTTCGGGACGTGCGATCGAGGCCAGCGTGAAGGATCTGCAAGCGACGCGGTATGCGGACTGGGTCGGCTACGGCGCGGAGGTGATCGCCGTCGCGGATGGCGTCGTCGCCGGCGCGAGGGACGGCGAGGAAGAACACGCGCCGCTGAAACCGCAGCCGGAACCGGCTTCACTCACCACCGATGGCCTGTTCGGCAACTATGTGGTGTTGTCGATCGGGCCTGGGCAATACGCCGGTTACGCCCACCTCGCCAAGGGCAGCGTGCGGGTGAAGAAGGGCGACCACGTGCGCCGTGGACAGGTGATCGGGCAATTGGGACAGTCGGGCAACTCCGCCGCGCCGCACCTGCATTTCCAGTTGGCGAACGCACCGGAATTCCAGGGCTCGGAAGGCATCCCATATGTCTTCGAGCGGATCGATCTCTACGGCGAGGAAAGCGAGGCGCAGCTGTTCGGGCAGGGTGATCCATGGAAAGCGGCACCGCCGAGCCATCGCCAGGCGCAGTTGCCGCTCGACGGTATCGTGGTGGGCTTTCCGGACAAATAGCTCAACGACGCGTCGCGAATACGCCATCCAGGGCCGTTTGCGCCTTGAAGCCCGCGTGTTCGAGCCGTTTCGCGACTTCACGCGGCACGTCGCGGCCACTGGTCAGCTTGTTGGGGCTGCCCGTGTAGTGGAACAGGCGTCCGCCACGGCGCAGGACGCGCGCGAGCTGGTCGTAGAACGCTTGCGAATAGAGTTCGCCGGCGATGCCGAAGCGCGGCGGGTCGTGCAGCAGCGCATCGATCGACGCGTCGGGCACCTGGAGGATCGCTTCGGTGACGTCGCCATGGCCGAGTTGCAGCCTGCCGCCGGCGTCGGGGGCGTCCGGATCGGGAGACCATGGGTTGAGCGTGCGCAACCAGAGCACGTCCGGATTCTTCTCGAAGGAAAGCACTCTTTCCGCACCGGCGTCCAGGCAACAGGCGGCGAAGTAGCCGAGGCCACCGCAGGTATCGAGAACGACCTTGCCGCGCGGCTCCACCAACGCCACCTTGCGCCGCGCGTCGTCGATGGGCGACTCCTTCGATGTGGGCAGCATCTTGATGCCGTCGATCTCGAAGGTGGGCGCGCCCCAATCGGTAGGCACCAGCTTGATCAGCGAACGGGAGAAACGCGATACCGGTTCGAACGCCTCGCCATCCCAGTAATAGATCGTGCGGTCCTTGAGGCACGCGGGATATGGGTAGCTCCCGTCATGCCATTGCCAGGTGTCCGTATGCAGGACCGCCCGGCTTTCCGAGCGGCCGAGGTCCAACGACCCCGTCCATTCGTCCGCGCCGCTATCGCGCGAGGCGGAAAGCGCCCCGGCGACAGGGCGGGTGAGTAGCGGGCCTGCGTAATGCGACACGAAGGGAATCTCCTGGCTCCGCGGCGATACGGCGGGCAGGAACGATAGGCAATCGCCGCGTAAAAGTCACCCGCGAGCTATGGCGCGTAGCGGGTGAAGACGTAGTCGTGGTCGCGCACGAGCGCTTGGTGACAGGCGAAGCAGGTGCGATGCTGGGCCTCGTCGACGGCCTTGCCGTCGACGAAACGCCCGAACCCCCAGCCCCCGGTGGACGCGTATTTCTTGCTGTCCTTCACCATGACCTGCACGGTGGTCGCCGCGCCGGGCACGGTCGCGGAAGCGAACTCTTTCGAAGGCGTCCGCTTCCAGGCCAGCTTCACCAGGATCGTCCCGTCCGGAAAAGGCAGGTTCGCATGACGATATGCGTCCACGGCCTTCTGGTTGCCCACGACGGCGCGCAGCTCGTTGAGCGGGGCGTCTTCCAGGGCCGGAGCGATCAGTTCCCATTGCCGGTATCCCCCGGGAATGGTCACGCCATAGATGGGCGATGCCGAGAGCGGATGCGGGTCGTCCTTCGCTCCCGACACTTCCACCAGGGCGAACAAGGCCACGAACGCGATGGCACACGACAGGAGATGAACAGGCTTCATGCAAGGGCTCCGTTCGCGTCTCAGGACCGGGCCACGTCGATGACCGCCTTGGCGAAGGCCTGCGGCGCTTCCTGCGGAAGATTGTGGCCGACGCCGCCATCGACCAGGCGGTGCTCGTACTTGCCCGTGAACCGCTTCGCATAGGCGGACGGGTCGGGATGCGGCGCGCCGTTGGCGTCGCCTTCCATCGTGATCGTGGGCACGCCGATGGACGGGAAGGCCGCCAGTTTCGCTTCCAACGCGTCGTAGCGTGCTTCGCCTTTTGCCGCGCCGAGGCGCCACCGGTAGTTATGGATCGAGATGGCGACATGGTCGGGGTTGTCGAACGCGCTGGCCGAGCGCTGGAACGTCGCGTCGTCGAAGCGCCACTTCGGTGAAGCCTGCTCCCAGATGAGGTGCGCGAAGTCGTGCGTGTACTTCGCGTAACCGGCCTCGCCGCGTTCGGTGGCGAAATAGAACTGGTACCACCAGTTCAGTTCGGCCTTCGGCGGCAACGGCGCGCGGTTCTGTTCCTGGCTGCCGATCAGGTAGCCGCTCACGGAGACGAGGGCCTTGCATCGATCCGGCCACAGCGCGGCGACGATGCACGCGGTGCGCGCGCCCCAGTCGAAGCCGGCCACGACGGCCTTGTCGATCTTCAATGCGTCCATCAGGTCGATCACGTCCTGCGCGAGCGCGGCTTGCTGGCCGTTGCGCGGTGTATCGGCCGAGAGGAAACGCGTCGTGCCATAGCCACGAAGGTAGGGAACGATGACGCGATATCCCGCGGCCGCGAGGATCGGTGCCACCTCGACGAAACTATGGATGTCGTAGGGCCAACCATGCAGGAGGATGACCGGCGTGCCGTTCGCCGGACCATCCTCGGCGTATCCGACGTCGAGGCTACCCGCCTTGATCTGCTTCAGCGTCTTGAAGGAAGTCACGTTGCCTCCGGAGGTGGTTTTCTTCGCGGGAGCCGCCGGCGCCGCATGGACGGTGGACATCGCCGTCGAGGTGGTCAACATGAATGGCGCGGCGGCGATTCCCCAGGCGGTGGCACCGAGCCACTTGCGCCTCTTTTGGTCGACGGTATCCGTCATGGCACTACTCCAGGCAGGTTGAGCGGCCACGCCATCGCGGCCACGTGCCGCCTAATGTAGTGAGCGATGGCGAGATTGATTGCAGCTACTTCCGGTGTATTTGAAACCGCATGTAACGGTTTGGCCGCCTGATACATTGCGTTACAAAAAACACCCGCCGCGATGGAGCCAGGCTTCGCCGCTTACTGGTGGGAGCCGACCTTGTCGGCGATCCCGCGGCAGCGGGCCGGATTACGGCAAGCACCCATCGCCGACAAGGTCGGCTCCCACCGAGCCACTGCCACTGGAGCCACTGCCGCGCCGTCTCAGTGGACGACCACCGGCATGCGCGTGAGGAAATCGCCGAGCGTCAACGCGATCAGGATCGCCAGCCAGACGAAGCCGAAGCACGCCGCGAAGCGCACCGGTGCGCCGCTGGCCTTCAGTTTCATGAAGAAGAACAGCACCACCATCGCCTTCAACGCCGCGATGGCGAGCCCGGCGACCGCGTTCAAGGCGCCCAGGTGCACGCGGGCCACGATCACCGTCGCCGCCAGCAGAAGCGCCAGGACGAGAAGCGCAAGGACATGGGCGCGCAACGATGGTGGCTTCTCGCTCATGCGCGGCCCACCAGGTAATACAAGGGAAAGACGAAGATCCACACGATGTCGACCAGGTGCCAATACAGCGCGGCGTTCTCCAGCGCGGGATGGTTCCCGGCCGGGAAGTCACCCCTGCGCACCCTCAGCGCCATCACCAGCAAGAGCACCACGCCGATCGTCACATGCAGGCCGTGGAACAGCGTGGTGACGTAATACAGGATGAAAAACAGTTGTTTCGCCGGGGCGAGCTGCCCGACTTCCTCGTAGCGGATGCCGGGGATGACGGCGGCCTCGTAGTCGGCGTGGTATTCGATGCCGTGGATCGCGAGGAAGGCCACGCCCAGCGCGGCCGTCACGACGAGTAGCCACGCAGCCGTGTCGCGGCCACCCAGCTGCATGTCGCGCACCGCCAGTGCGACGGTGAAGCTGCTGGTGAGCAGCACCGCTGTCTCGAGCGTCCCCAGCGGCAGGTCGGTATGCCGGCTGCCGGAGACGAAGGCGTCGGGCCACAACAACCGGCACACCGTGTAGCCGGCGAACAGCACGCCGAAGAACAGGATCTCGGTGGCGAGAAAAGCCCACATGCCCAGCGTCGCCGCCTCGCGTTGTTGCGCGGCGTCATCGAACTGCCCGGCCACCCGTGTCGCCTCCGTGCTCATGGCGGCGTATACGCGTACGGCCCATCCTCGTCGACCGGCGGTGGGCGGGTGAAGTTATGTGTCGGGGGCGGTGAGTCCGTCTCCCATTCCAGCCCTTTCGCCCCCCACGGATCGGGACCCGCTTTTTCGCCATGCCGCAGCGACCAGAGGAAATACCCGATGGGAAGCAGGTATGCCGAGGCGAGCAGCACCGCCCCCGCCGACGAGAGCACGTTGAGCAGGCCGAACTCCGCCGGATACTCGTGGTACCGGCGCGGCATGCCTGCGGCACCCGCAAGGAATTGCGGAAAGAACGTGAGGTTGAAACCGAGGAACATGAGGATCGCGGCGAAGCGCGCCCACGCTTCGGAATAAAGCCGGCCGGTGATCTTCGGCCACCAGAAATGGATGCCGCCAAGATAGGCCATGACCGCGCCGCCGACCATGATGTAGTGGAAATGCGCCACGACGAAGTAGGTGTCGGTGAGGTTCACGTCCAGTGCGATGGCCGCCAGGAACAACCCCGTCAGCCCACCGACCATGAACAGGCCCACGAAGCCGAGCGCGTAGATCATCGGCGCCCCGAACGCGATGTCTCCCTTGTAGAGCGTCGCGGTCCAGTTGAAGACCTTGACCGCGGAGGGAACGGCGATGATGAAGCTGAGGATCGAGAAGACGATGCCGGCATACATCGACTGGCCCGCGACGAACATGTGATGTCCCCACACGAGGAAGCCGACCACGGCGATGCCGATGATCGAATACACCATGAAGCGGTAGCCGAAGATGCGCCGGCGCACGCTGGCCGTGATCAGTTCACTCACCACGCCCATCGACGGCAGCACCATGATGTAGACGGCGGGGTGCGAGTAGAACCAGAAGAAGTGCTGAAACAGCAAGGGATCGCCGCCGAGGGCGGGATCGAAGATTCCCACGCCGAAGAGTCGCTCCGCGGCGATGAGGGCCAGGGTCATGGCCAGCACCGGCGTCGCCAGCATCATCACCAGCGATACCCCGTACATCGACCACACGAACAGCGGCAGCCGGAACCACGTCATGCCCTCCGTGCGCATGGTGTGGATGGTCACGATGAAGTTCAGGCCGGTGAGGATCGATGAAAAGCCCACGATGAAGACGCCGACCACCGTCAGCACCACATGGGAGTTCGAGAACATCGTCGAGAAGGGCGTGTAGAACGTCCAGCCGGTATCCACGCCGCCGAGCAGGAGACAGGCGATGGTGAACAGGCCGCCCGCCATGTAGAGGTACCAGCTGAACAGGTTCAGCCGGGGGAAGGCGACATCGCGTGCGCCAATCATCAGCGGCAGCAGGAAGTTGCCGAGCGTGTTGGGAATGGACGGGATGAGGAAGAACCAGACCATCACCACGCCGTGGAAGGTGAAGGTCTTGTTGTAGGTTTCCGCGCTCATCACATCGCCGGCGGGCGTGGCCAGTTCCAGCCGCATGAGCGCGGCCGCCACGCCGCCGAGGAAGAAGAAGAACGTGATGGACACCGCATAGAGGATCGCGATGCGCTTGTGGTCGTGCGTGAGCAGCCACGAGCGCAGCGTGACGCCATCGTCGAGGTAGCTGGGTGGGGCGTGCTCAGCGAGGCTCATGCGGTGTCTCCCGGTCCTGTCCGCGGCGCTTGAGATAGGCGATGAGCGCGAGGATGTCGGACTCGTCGATGCGGCCCTTGTAGCTGGGCATCACCGGGTCGTAGCCCGCGGCCACCTCGCTCGCCGGCAGCACGATCGCATCGTGCAGGTAGCGTTCGTCGGCGAGCACCTGGCGGCCATCCGCCAGCGGCACCGTGCTGCCGTACAAGCCGTCCAGGCTCGGCGCATGCGCGGAGGACGCGGGATCGTGGCACCCGGCGCAGCCGAACCGTGTGAAGAGTGCCTTGCCGCGCACGGCGAGCGAGGCCGATGCATGCGTGGCCAGCCAGCGCGCGTGCGCCGCCGGCGTGTCGACGACTACCGTGCCGCGCATGCGCGAATGGTCGGTGCCGCAGAATTCCGCGCAGAAGAGGTCGTAGCTTCCGGCGCGGGTCGGTGTGAACCAGAGATCGGTATAGCGTCCCGGCAAGACATCCTGCTTCACCCGGAACGCCGGCACGAAGACATCGTGGATCACATCCTGCGAGGTCATCACCAGCCTCACGGGCTGTCCGGAGGCGACATGCAGGATGTTGATCTCGCGCTGCCCGTCGGGGTGCTCGAACTCCCACATCCACTGCTTGCCGATCACGTAGATCGTGGCCGCGTTGGCCGGTGGCGTTCGCATGTCCACCCACAGCACGATGCTCCAGACGAAGATGCCCACGAAAAGCGCGAAGGGCACCAGTGTCCAGACCAGCTCGATGCCCAGCTCGCGATGCGACTCACCGCTGCGATCCACGTGGCGGCCGCGGCGGAACCGGACAGCGAATACGAGCATGGCGGTGAACACACCCAGCACGACCACGGCGCTCAGCCCGACCATGGTGTAGAACATGGCGTCCAGGTGCCCGGCGAAGGTCGAGGCGCGGGGCAGGAGGTTCATGCCGTCCTCCGCCGCAAGCGGCCGATCGCCACCAGCATGCCGAGTACGAAGAGGCTTCCCAGCACCATCATCAGGCGCGAGACGAGCACGCTATAACGCCCGGTGGTGGGGTCGTAGCCGCAGCACAGCAGCACCAGGCGGTCGATGACGCCGCCGAGACGTCCGTTCGACGCATCGACCAGGGCCAGGCGCAGGGCGCCGGCATCGTAGCCGACGCCGAAGAAATACTGCGCGATCCGTCCCTCCGGCGTCACCACGATCAGTCCCGCGGGATGGACGTACTCCTTCGTGCGTTCGTCGAGGAAGTAGCGGAAGCCGGCGACGCGGGTCAAGCTGGCGATCGTGGCGGCGTCGGCCGTGCCGAACGTCCATGTCGCGGCGCGCGCGCCCGGTCGCATGCCGGCGAGCATGGTGCGTGCTTCGCGTGCGGCGGCGGCGGTCTCGTCCGGGTCGACGCTGAGGAACACCACGTGGAAGTCCGAGGCGGCATCGAGGGTCATGGTCGACACGGCGCGGCCGATGCCGTGCAACGTCAGGTCACAGAGGTTGGGACACCGGTAGTAGCCGAACGCCAGCACGAGTGGCTTGCCATGCGCGATGCCGGCCAGCGTTCTCGCCTCGCCGTCCTGGTCGACGATCCTGGCGGACATCGGCAGCGCCGCACCCACGTGCTGGTCGAATCCCGCGCGGGCGTCGATGTCCGCGGGCGGTGGCGGCGCCGCGGCCGCGGACATCGAGGCGATCAGAAGCATCAGCAAGGTGATGAGGCGGTTCATCGCGGTGGCTCCCGCGTCATCAGCCGCATGGCGCGCTCGACCGGCACGCGTGCCGTCGCATGCCGCTCGTCGACCCATTCCCACCGGTCCTGCGCCGCTTGCTGCCGCCGGAACGCCGCGAGATCGCTCGCCGGTCGCGCCTGTAGCCGCGGCTGGCCTACCGGCTGCACCGGCAGCGGCTCGGACGCCGCCCAGGTGCGCCAGATGAGGAAGCACACGCCGAGCACGGTCACCGTCGACACCAGCATGACAATGCCCACGATGACGAGATGGCGGCTGTCGATCGCCTGCGGTTCGTGGCTCATGGCAGCACCATCCAGGCCAGGTGGCATGCTTGCCCGAGCAGTGCTGTCGCGGCCGCGGCGTGCAAGGCCTTCGTCGAGATGGACCGCGTCAGCAAGACGGCGAAGGGGATGAACAGGTGGAAGAGCAGGGCCGCCACCGCGAGCGATGCCCACGCCCCGCGCGTGCGCGGCAGGTACCACGCGGCTTCGTAGGGCAGGTCGGCCATCCACGCGGTGAGGTAATCGACGCCCACCAGGTACGCCCATCCGAGGCATAGCGCGATGAGCAGGTTGCCCAGGTCGCGGGAGACACGCGTCGTCGCGACGTCGCCGGCAGGCGCGTGCAAGGTGACCAGGGTGAAGGCGACGACGAGTTGTCCCAGCGCCGCGACCAGCCCGATGGCGGAGGATCGCCAGCCGGGCGATAGCGAGACGATCCAGTCGTTGGCGAAGACGCCGCACGCGAACAACCACAGGATCAGCGTAGCGGCCGGCGCCCGCCGCGTCGCCCAGGCGCCGACGCCCCACGCGGCGAAACATGCGGCCGTGCGCCAGGCGAGGAAAACTTGGCCGAAGTACCAGCGGCGCTCGGTTTCCACGGGTTGGTGCAACCAGGGGAAGAAGTGCGCGGCGGCCATGAGCATCGCGATCGACGCGATGGCCGCCAGCGGAAGCAACAGGCGAAGTCGTCGCAGGCGCGGTCCGATCGCCGCCCCCCACGTCCCTCCCGTCAGCCGGTGGATCGCCAGCCAGGCGACGGCACCCGCGCCCGCCCACGTGGCGAGCAGCCAGGCAAGCAGGCAGAGGCGGGCGATCACCGGTTGGGCTCCTTCGCCGTCGACTCGCGCAGATGGGCCAGGTCTTCCGGCTCGAGCCGGTCGGCGGGAACGCGGCGGCTGAATTGCAAGGCGCGTATGTACGCCACGACCGCCTGACGGTCGGTGGGGGACAGCCGGTCGCCATAGGGATACATCACGCCCCAGCCCCGCGTGATCACGTCATAGAGGTGCGCGTCGTTCGTATCGCGCAGCCGCGCCTCGTGATAACTGGGCGGTGCGGGAAAACCGCGGCGAACCACCATGCCATCGCCATCGCCCCCGGCGCCGTGGCACGGCGCGCAGAAGATCGTGTAGCGATCGCGGCCTCGTTCGAGCAGCCCGAGGGTCAACGCGGGCGGCGCGGGCATCGCTTCCGGATCGTCGACCGGTACGGAACCCTCCGGCGGAACACGCGAGGCGACTCCGTCGGCGAACAACGGCGCCTCGGCCCCCCGCTTGTATTTCGGCTGATCGTACATGTCGTGCATGCCGCGCTCGCACCCTGCCAGCACGAGCACGAACACGAGTGACACGGCGAGCGGTAACCGGCCGGTCATGCATGGACCTCCGCGTGCCTGAGCGGCTGGAGCGCGGCGATATCGTCTTCGCCACGCCGCGATTCCCACAGCGGGTCGTCGGCGCGCAACCAGAGGAGGAAGCCGTCACGGCTGGCTTCCTCGAACCACGCCACGTCGAAGACCGGATGGTAAAGCGCGGGCAAGCCGCTACCTGCGAGGAAGGCGATGAATCCCGCGACCACCGCGAAGAGGATCGTCACCTCGATCGCGGACGGCACGAAGGCTGGCCAACTGGCATGCGGACGCCCACCGGCATCGACGGGGTAGTCGACCACGGCGGACAGGTACTGGATGGCGAGCATGCCCGCTCCTCCCACGAGGCCCGCGCCGAACATGATGCGCGGGATCCATCGACCCGCGCGTTCCACCGTGCCGTGCACGTCGTCGAGCGGGTAGGGCGAGAAGACCTCGATCCGCGTGTAGCCTTGCGCGCGCAGGCGGCGCAAGCCGTCGCGCAGGGACGCTTCATCCGCGAACTGAACGAGACGGCCCTGGACGGTCATGACCGGGCCTCCGTGGACGAGGCTTGCCTGCGCAGCTCGACGATCGAAAGGACCGGAAAGAAGCGCACGAAGACGAGGAAGAGCAGTGCGAACAAACCCACCGAGCCGGCCAGGAAGGCGATGTCCCACACCGTCGGGTGAAACGTGCCCCAGCTGGACGGCAGGTAATCGCGGTACAGGCTCGTCACGATGAGCATGAAGCGCTCCAGCCACATGCCCACTAGCACGAGCACCGACACGGCGAGCAACGCGGGACGGGAGATGCGGACGCGGCGCCACCAGAGTGCCTGGATCGCGACGCTGTTGCAGGCGATGGTCGACCAGAACATCCACGCGTACGCGCCCGTCATGCGATGTTCGACGAGGGCGATGTCGTAGCGGTCGCCCCCGTAGAAGGCCGTGAAGATCTCCGCGGCGTATCCGTAGGTCACGACCCAGCCGGCGGCGAGCATCAGTTTTCCCAGCCGGTCGAAATGCGCATCCATGAGGAAGCCTTCCAGGCCATAGGCACGCCGCAACGGGACGCTGAGGACCACCACCATGGCGATGCCGGAGAACAGGGCGCCGGCGACGAAGAACGGCGGGAAAATCGTGGAGTGCCAGCCGGGCAACAGGCCTTCGGAGAAATCCAGAGCGACCATGCTGTGGACGGAAAACACCAGCGGGACCGCGAGCGCGGCGAGCATGCGGGTCAGGGTCGCATGGCGCTCCCAGTCACGCGCCTCACCCCGCCAGCCCAGTGCGAGCAGGCCGTAGAACACCTGCCGCCCCCGCGTCGTGGCGCGGTCGCGAACCGCCGCCAGGTCGGGAATCAGGCCCGTGTAGAAGTAGAGCACCGAGACGATGACGTAGGCTCCGATCGCGAAGAAGTCCCACACCAGCGCGCTGCGCCACTGGGGCCACAGCCCCATGCGATCGGGATATGGCGCCAGCCAGTAGGCGAACCACGGGCGCCCGAGATGCAGCACGGGAAACAGGCCCGAGACGGCGAGTGCGAACACCGTCATCGCCTCGGCGTGCCGGTTGAGCGCGGATCGCCAGCCTTGCCGCGTGAGAAACAACGCGGCCGAGATGAAGGTGCCGGCCATGCCGATACCGATCCACCAGACGTAATTGGCGATGGCGAAGCCCCAGGCGACCGGCATCGCGACACCCCAGATGCCCACGCCCCGCGCCAGCAGCACCACGATGGATGCGGCGAGCAGTCCGGTGAGCGACAGCGCCACGGCGAATCCCCATTTCCACGCGCGTCCGGGCGGGCGCCGCAGGGCGAGGCCGGTGACGACGTCGGTGACGCTCGCGGCGTTCATGCGTCCTCCCATGCCGGGTTGGGATTGCGCAGTGACGCGAGGTAGCTCGTGCGTGGACGCGTGCCCAGTTCTTCCAGCAACAGGTAACGCCGCGGGGACCGTTGGATGGCGGCGACCTCGCTATCGGCGTCGGCCAGGTCGCCGAAGACGATAGCTTGCGTGGGGCAGGCCACCTGGCAGGCGGTCCGTACCTCGCCATCCGCGATACGGCGTCCGTCGCGGTCGGCGTCGATGTGGGCGCGTTCGATGCGTTGCACGCAGTACGTGCATTTCTCCATCACGCCCCTGGGCCGCACGCTCACGTCCGGGTTGCGCATCGCCTTCAGGCTTTCGCTTGCGAAATCGGCGTACTGCAGGAAGTTGAAACGGCGCACCTTGTAGGGGCAGTTATTCGAACAGAACCGCGTGCCGATGCAGCGGTTGTACACCTGGAGGTTGAGGCCTTCGCTATCGTGGACCGTCGCCTCGACGGGACAGACCACCTCGCACGGCGCGTGTTCGCAATGCATGCACGGCACGGGCTGGTGGTAGGTGCTTGGCGAGGCCGGTGTTCCTTCGTGATAACGGTCGACTCGGATCCAGTGCATCTGCCGTCCACGCAGGACTTCCTTCCGGCCGACCACGGGAATGTTGTTCTCCGCCTGGCAGGCGGCCGTGCAGGCGTTGCATCCGATGCAGGCGGCCAGGTCGATGCTCATGCCCCAGCGGTACTCACCCGGCGCCTTTTCGCCGTAGAAGCTCGCCGGCTTCGAGGGGGCGGGGTAGTCGGGCGGAGACGCGGGGGTACCCACCCGGACGATATCGCGCCCTTCCATCTTCTGGTGCCGCTGCGTCGTGGCTAGAGGTTCCTGCCGATGCAGGGGCGTGAGCGTCGCTCCCGCGATCCGCCACGTCTCGTCGCCACCGCGCAGTGGATAGGCATCGTGACCGACGCCGCCGCCGAGACCACCGCGCCGCCCGTGGCCGAGGGTGAGGGTCACAGTACCGTCGGCCTGCCCCGGGACGACCAGCACGGGGACTTCGATGGAACGGCCGGCCACGTCGATCTTCATCACGTCGCCATCGCCGAGCGCACGCCGCTTCGCAAGCGCCGGCGATACCAGCGCGGCGTTGCCCCAGGTCAGCGACGTCACGGGGCGAGGAAGCTCTTGCAGCCATGCGTTCTCCGCATGGCGCCCGTCCCACGACCACTCATCGGGACGGAACACGATGTCCAGGTCTTCGTCACCTTCCGACCCATGGTCCTTGTCCGGTGCCGGTGCGGCCGCCGCGGGCACCGGTGCGACGGGCGTCGCCGGCCGCGTGTCGCGAAACGCGCCATCCCGCAACGCTTTCGTCCATGCGTCCTCTTCGGCCAGCAGCGCACTCCATGTGGTCCGCACGAGCCCGCGTGGGTCGTCGGTGAGGCCGCCCAGCAAGAGCTCGACCACGTCGTGCGCGGAACGCCCGTCGACGAGCGGCGCGAGCACCGGTTGCACGATGGTGACGCTGCCATCCAGTGCACGCAGGTCCGACCAGGATTCGAGCGGATGAAGGGCGGGAAGATGCCATCGTGAGCACGAGGCTGTCTCGTCACGGTACTTGCCCAGGTGCATGGTATGCCGCACGCGCGCAGCCGCCTCCGCGAAGCCGGGGAGGGTGTAGGCCGGATTGGCGTCGAGCGAGAGCAGGGTGTCGACGCGTCCGCCGCGCATGTCGTCCAGCAGCGCCGCGAGGTCTCCTGTCGTCGAGAGAACGGGCGTTGCCGAGCGCACGGTGACGCCCTCGTTATCCAGCGTCCGGTTGATGGCATCGGCCAGCGCATGGACTTCCGCTGGCTGGTACGGCCCGACCGCCACGAGCGACGCACCGCGATGGGCCTTGAGATCGGCGGCGATCGCCTCGACGCGGTGTCGCGACGCCGCGTCGAGATCGCTGGCTGCGCGCGCGGTGGCGCCGACCGCGGCGGCGAGTGCGCGGGCGATGGCGACGATATCGCGCGCGGACGCCGCCCAGGCATGGTCGGCGTTGCGGCCCGTTAGCGATGGCGTTGGTTCGATCGCGTAAAGGCGAGTCATGCGCGCGATGTCGATGCGCCGCGCCGCGAACTCCCGCGCATGACGCAGGTGCCCGGGGGACATGCCGAGCAGGTCTGCATCGAGGCTCACGATGACCGCTGCCCTCGACAGATCGTAGACGCGGTCCGCCGGACGGCCCATCGCCGGCTCGTGCACGTGCCAGCGCGCTTCCGGATAACGCGCGAGCAGGGCGTCCCGCTGGCGGGCGAGCGTCGGCGAATGCAACGCCCCGGAAACGATGCGCAGACCGGCGCCCGAGCCGGCGAAGCGTTCGCGCATCGCCGCTGCCTCGCCCTCGAACGCGGCCCAGCTCGATGGCACGCCGTCGCGGCGTGGCGCGTTCGAGCGGGCGGGGTCCCACAGATCCAGGATGGCGGCCTGGAGGCGGGCGTCGCTGCCTCCGAGGCTCGACGGATGGCCTGGATTCCCGTCGATGCGGATGGGCCGGCCATCACGCAGTTGCACGACCACGCCCACGACATCGCCCGCGCTGAGCAGGGCGGTGGCGTAGCGGGCGGAGTCCGGTGCGGACCGGCCGGACCGGCCTAGCTGTGGAACGATGCGTTCCGGCGGTGGCCCCGAGCATCCCGCCAGTCCGGCGAATGCCAGGGATGCCCCGAGCAACCGAAGAAACTCGCGGCGTCCCATCGCCGGCTCCATCGCCGCGAGTGCCGGCAGCGGATCGTACGCGGTCATCGGTGACATACCGAACAGTCGGTGAGACGGCGGCGGTCGATCCGGTACGCGTCGACCAGGGCCATGCCCAGGCGGTCGTCGCGCGGGTCGGGTTCGCGCAGGGCGAACACCTGGTCGCGCGGCCGCACCGCTTCCTCCGGATGGCGATGACAGTCGAGACACCATTTCATCGACAACGACGCTTCGCGCCGCATCAGCGGCATCCTGTCCACTCTGCCGTGGCACGACACGCATCCGACGCCCTTGGCGACATGGATCGAATGGTCGAAGTAGACGAAATCCGGCAAGTCGTGCACGCGCTCCCAGCGCAGCGGCACACCGCTCCGCCAGCTCTCGACCAGTGGCGCGAGCAAGGGTTGGTCGGTAAATAATTGCGAATGGCAAGTCATGCAGGTGGATACCGGCGGTATGCCAGCGAAGGCGTCCTTCTCCACGCCGCCGTGGCAATACCGGCAGTCGAGGCCGACCTCGCCCACGTGATGCTGGTGACTGAAAGGAACCGGCTGTTCCACGGCCTCGTCTTCACGGTTCGGTTCGCCGGTGGCGCTTCGCCACACCGCGACGCCGACGACGGCGGCCACCAGCAGCACGAGCCATGCCAGCTTTGCGTAGAGACCAGAGCGTGGGTGGAATATCTGTGCCATCTCCCTCGTCGGTCCTGCCTGACCCCGTGAACGCTAGTCGCGAAACCGTGCGCGCTTCGTGAAACGCACCTCTTGCCGTGCGTTCTCTTGAAGGGTTCGACACCCTGCGTCCACGCGTGCTTCATGGGCGCCATGCGACATCAAGCGCACCTCAACACCACCGGGTGGCCCTTATGACGACTCTTTCGAAACGTATGCTCGCGACCTCGCTGGCGATGGCGATGGCCTTCGCCGGCACCGTGCAGGCGCAGACCAACGCGGCACAGGCCGACCGCGCCGCACCGTCGCCATCGGCGAAATCCAACGCGCCCGACGCCCTGTTCGTCCAGGAAGCAAGCGCCTCGGGCCTGGCGGAGGTCGAGTTGGGCAAGCTCGGCGCGAGCCAGGGGCAATCCAGCGCCGTGAAGACCTTCGGTCAGCAGATGGTGGACGACCATACCAAGGCCAACGAGGAACTGAAGACGATCGCGTCCGGCAAGTCGATCGAGGTCTCCGCGATGCCGCCGCCGGATTCGGCGAAGGCCGCCGCGAACATGACCAAGTTGAGCGGCAACGAATTCGACGCCGCCTTCAAGAAGCGCATGGTCAAGGACCACGAGAAGGCCGTTAAGCTCTTCAGCAAGGAATCCTCCAGCGGCAAGGACGCTGAGTTGAAGGCGTTCGCGACAAAGACGCTCCCGACCCTTCAGCATCATCTCGAGATGGCCCGGCAGCTGCCATGAGGTTGGAAGGAAAAAAGACGGTGGTGCACGCGTCCCGCGGCGCCTGATCAGGGCAGGACGATCGAGGTCGAGCGTGGTGTCTCCATGGCGCATGTATCGCGCAGGTGGACAAGCGTCCGCTCGACCCTTTCCTTCGTCTGCGCCGCCGTCGTATCCACGGGTACGACCGATTCGTAGCCACGCACGTGGGCATCCAGCACCGTCGCGAGGATGCACGAGTCGGTGGCGATACCGGTCACGACGAGCCGCCGGACGTTCAGGAACGAAAGCAGGGACGGCAGCGCGGTCTCGAACAGCGCCGAGTGCCGCGGCTTCACCAGCTTAAGATCGGTGGGTGCCGGCGCCAACGCCTCGGCGACCTCGCGGCCGGTGCCACCGGCGCCGCGCACGAAGTCGACGAGTTCGTCGAAGCCGTCCTGCCAGCGGCTGAAGTTGTCGTTGACGTAGATGACCGGTGCGCCGTGCGCGTGGAAGCGGTCACGCAAGGCGGCGATGGACGGGACGATCGCCCTGGTATGCGCGGCGAGCTCATCCCCGCCGGGAAAGTCGAAGGTGTTGAATACATCCAGGATCAACAATGCGGGCGAATGGCTCAAGCGCTAGCTCCTTCGTATCAGTCGATCCAGCCGGCGAGTACCTCGCGCAGCGTCTGCCGGATCACGCCCCGGCGGTCGGGATCGCCCTGGCCCAGCGCGCTCATGTAAGCGCGTGCCTGCGCCCAGGTGATGTGCGGCGGCAGGGGCGGCACGTCGGGGTCGGTCACGAACTCGATGACGACGGGCCGGTCGGCGGCGAACGCCTCCCTCCATGCATCCGCGATACGCTCGGGGTCGTCGACGCGGATGCCCTTGAAACCCAGCATTTCGCCGTAGCGTGCATAGGGGAAATCCTCGACGTCCTGGGCGGCGGAAAACTTTGGGTCGCCTGCGAGGGCGCGTTGTTCCCACGTCACCTGGTTCAGGTCGTGGTTGACCAGCACCATGATCACCAGGCTCGGATTGCTCCAGCGCTTCCAGTACTGCTTGATCGTGACCAGCTCCGAGTTGCCGTTCATCTGCATGGCGCCGTCGCCGGCGATCGCCAGCACCGGCCGGTCCGGATGGGCCATCTTGGCGGCGATGGCGTAGGGCACCGCACTGCCCATCGTGGCGAGCTTGCCGGAGACCGAGGCCATCATGTCGTCGCGGATCTTCATGTCACGCGCGAACCAGTGGGTGTTGGATCCGCTGTCGCCGGTGACGATGGCACGATCCGGCAAGACCGGGGAAAGCTCCCAGAATACGCGCTGCGGATTGATCGGCGAGGCAGGCTCCATCGCCTTCAGTTCCAGGGCGCGCCACCACTTGCGCACGTCCACCTCGATGCGCTCCCGCCAGGTCGTGTCGTCCTTTGTCTTCAACAGGGGCAGCAGGCGTCGCAGCGTGGCCGCGCTGTCACCGATGAGGTTGACCTCCGTGGCGTAGCGCATGGAGACGTTGCGCGGCTCGATGTCGATCTGCACGGCGCGCGCCTGTCCGTCCGCGGGAAGGAATTCGGAATAGGGAAACGTGGTGCCGATCATCAGCAAGGTGTCGCACTCGTCCATCAGGCGCCAACTCGGCTTCGTGCCGAGCAGGCCGATCGAACCGGTGACGTAGGGCAGTGAATCGGGCAACACCGCCTTGCCCAGCAGCGCCTTGGCGACGCCGGCCTGGAGGATGTCAGCTACCTGGGACACTTCCGTGCCGGCGCCTAGCGCGCCGGCGCCCACGAGGATGGCGACCTTCGACCCAGCGTTGAGAATGTCCGCCGCGCGGCGCAGTTCATCGTCGGTGGGCGCGGGCAGGCCCTGTGCGTGCCCGACACCGGAGTAGACGTTGCCATGGACACGCGGCGGACTCGGTACCGCCGGGCTCTCCTGCACGTCGTTGGGAACGATCACGCAGGTGACCGCGCGCTCCGCCTTGGCGATTCGCACGGCGCGATCGATCACGTGGCGCATCTGCGCCGGGCTGACCACCGTCTCGACGTAAGCACAGACGTCCTTGAACAGGCCGTGCAGGTCTACCTCCTGCTGGTAGTCGCTGCCGAGCGCGGACCGTGCCTGCTGGCCGACGATGGCGACGACGGGAACGTGGTCCATCTTCGCGTCGTACAAGCCGTTGAGCAGGTGGATGGCTCCGGGGCCGGACGTGGCCAGGCACACGCCGACCTCGCCCGTGAATTTCGCGTGGCCGGCCGCCATGAAGGCGGCCATTTCTTCATGCCGCACGCGCACGTAGTCGAAACGGTCCGCCGCGCGTCCCATCGCACCCATGATGCCGTTGATGCCATCGCCGGGGTAACCGAACACGCGGCGGATGCCCCATGCGCCCAGTCGTTCCAGGAGGAAGTCGCCAGTGGTCTTGCTCATCGTGCCTGCCATGGAGATCGGTCCGGAGGCGTCCTATGGTGTACCGCGGTGAATCGCGTGTACGTGAAAATCGATCGGAGCCGCTATTCGATTTTCCCGTAACTCTTCATCACCTCCTGCGGCCCGCCGTATTCCTGGTCGTCCAACTGCTCGATCACCTCCATCACTTCGCGCGGCGCGCCGTTCGACCGCGCGCGCTCGACGAGCGTGGCCTTATCGGCCGGATAACTCACGCCTTCAAGGTAGTTCTGGATATTCGCCGGGGATTTGCCACCCACACCTCGTGTCATGATGTTCACCTCTGTGTCCGGGATGAAGGCACGCTCTCAGAAACGGCGTGACCGCCGTGTCGCTCGCGTTTAAGCATGCGGCTCACAATGCTGACCACGTCTCCGTTCGGTGTCGTCCCCGCGTTGTCGACACCATGCCTGTGCCATCTTCACGAGCCGTGGCCTAGGGTCGTGACTTTGCCAACACACGGAGTGGATCCATGAAAGCAGTCGTTTTCCACGCCATAGGCGACATCCGGCTCGACGACGTGCCCGAGCCGTCCATCGAATCCGATACCGACGCCATCGTGCGTCTCACCTCGTCCGCCATCTGCGGCACCGACCTGCATTTCATCCGTGGCACGATGGCCGGCGTCGAACCCGGCACCATCCTCGGGCACGAGGGTGTGGGCGTGGTCGAGGCGCTCGGCGACGGGGTCCGCAACCTCGAAGTCGGCGACCGTGTCGTCGTGCCTTCCACGGTGGCCTGCGGTTACTGCTCGTACTGCCGCGCGGGCTACTACGCCCAGTGTGACAACGCCAACCCCAATGGGCCCGGCACGGCGTTCTACGGTGGCCCGAAGGAGGCCGGTGGCCTGAACGGCATGCAGGCGGAGAAGGTCCGCGTGCCGTTCGCCAACGTCAACCTCGTGAAGCTGCCGGACGAGGTGAGCGACGACGAGGCCATCCTCATCTCCGACATCTTCCCGACGGGCTACTTCGGCGCGGATATCGCCGGTATCGAACCGGGGCATACGGTAGCCGTGCTCGGTTGCGGTCCTGTCGGGCAGTTCGCCATCGCATCGGCGAAGTTGCTCGGAGCTGGCCGCGTCTTCGCGATCGACCAGCACGAGGACCGTCTCGCGATGGCGCGCGCCCAAGGCGCGGAAACGGTGGATTTCAGTCGTGAAGACCCGGTTGAAACGGTGAAGCGGCTGACCGGGGGCATCGGCGTGGACGCGGTGATTGACGCCGTCGGCGTGGACGCCCAGCATGCGCATGAGGGGCCGGCGGCCGGTAACCCCGCTCCGGGCAAGGCGAAGGACGTGTCTCCTGATGCGAAAACCGATGGGCCCACGTGGGAAGCCGGCGACGCACCGATGCAGGCGCTGGCATGGGCGGTCGAGATGGTGGCGAAGGCCGGGGCCGTATCGATCATCGGCGTGTATCCCCCCACGGACAATCTGTTCCCCATCGGCGCCGCCATGAACAAGAACCTCACCATCCGCATGGGCAACTGCAACCACCGCAAGTACGTGCCCATGCTCGTGGAGCTGGTGCGCTCGGGTCAGGTCGTGCCGACGCGGATACTGACCCAGCGTGAACCCCTCGCCGGAGCGATCGACGCGTACGAGGCGTTCGACCAGCGGAGGCCCGGCTGGATCAAGGTGGAACTGCAGCCGGAACGTGACTCGGCCGAGGGCCGGCATGGCTGACCAGGAAGCCACCCGTACGCTTGGCGAAGCCGGGTTCCGCCGCGAAGCCGCACATGCCCTGAGCACACCTCTGGGAAGCCTGCTGCTGCAGGCGGAACTGATCGACCATTACCTTCACCAGGACAAGGTCCCGCAGGCGCGGGAGGCGGTGGCCGCGTTGCTTCGCGAGTTCGACAGCTTCGGCCGCCGCTTCCGGTCGGTTTTTTCCGCGATGGCGGACATCGCCGAGGAAGGCCCGGATCACGGCAGTCCACGCGAGTGCCTTGCCGAGGCCCTGGTGGATATCGGCGAAGAGGCCGTCGCCATCGGCTACCGCGGGGCATCGCCGCGTGTGTCGATGCCGGCCGCTGCCTTGACCGCGTTGATGCGGCGCCTTGCGTTGCTCGCCACGGAGGCGCACGCGAGCGACGTGACATTCACCGGCACCCAGGCGGGTGCCGAGTGCCTGCTGTCGCTGACCGGGGTGGGCGGCGATCCGGTCGGAGATGAAAAACAGCCTTTCGAATCGGAACGCGCCTTGCACTTGTGGACGGCGAGGGAGATCGTCGCGCGCCACGGCGGCCGCCTGGTCGCCGCGCACGCCACCGAGGCGATCGTCCTGATCGTCCTGCCGATCGCCTAGGTGCCGGCCGGAACCGGGCGCCGGGGCACGAGGGTCAGCACGGCGAGCAGGGCCTTCATCGATACGGGCTTGCTCAGGTGGGCGTCGAAGCCCGCCTGCAAGGCCGTGCGTTCGTCCTGCTGACGCCCGAAGCCGGTCAGCGCGATCGCGGTGACATGCCTGGCCGTCTCCGATTCGCGCACCCGCCGGATCAATTCGAGGCCATCCATGCCGGGCATCCCGATGTCGGAAAGAAGCGTGTCGAACCCACCGGTGACGAGCAGGGCGAGCGCCTCCTGACCGGACTGGACCGCACTCACACGCGCACCTTCCATTTCCAGCAGCTCGGCGAAGGGGCCCAGCAGTTCGGCGGAATCGTCGACCATGACGATACGGCGGCCCGCGAGGACTTTCACCTCCTGCGGTTCGGAGACATCGGCGATCGACACCGCCGCCTGCTCGCGCCGCAAGGGCAGACAGACGACGAAGGAGGATCCCTTTTCCGGGCCTTCGGAACGAGCCGCGACCGTGCCGCCATGCAGTTCGACGAGATGCCGCACGAGCGCCAGGCCGATACCGAGCCCACCACCGGCGCGGTTCCTGCGGTTGGATCCCTGTTCGAACATGTCGAAGGCGCGGGCGACCAGGTCCGGCGTCATGCCGATGCCGTCGTCGTCGACGCGTAGCTCGGCGTCGTTCTCGTGAGATTCCAGCACCACCTTGATGTGACCGCCTTCGCGCGAGAACTTCGCGGCGTTGCTCAGCAGGTTCCATACCACCTGTTCGATGCGCACGGTGTCCGCCAGCACCACCACATCCTCGGCGGGGAGGTGCAGTTGCAGGTCGACGTGCCGTCCGGTCAGGTCTTTGGCGACGCCATCGGCGATCCGGCGGATGCAGTCGGACAGGTTCACCGGCGACACGTTCAGGGCGAGCTTGCCGGTGTTCACGCGCGACAGGTCGAGCAGGTCGTCGATGATCTGCGCCTGGCTTTCCACTGTCTTCCTGATCGCGTCCGCGGCGCGATACAACGCGATGTCTTCCTTTGCCGTGGCGGCGCGCGCGACGAGTTCGGCATTCATGATGATGAGGTTGAGCGGATGCTTCAGTTCGTGCGACATCACCGCGAGGAACTCGTCCTTCAGTTCGACGGCGCTCTGTGCCTGCCGACGGAAGGCCTTCTCGGCGTTGAGCAGTTCCTCGCGCTCGCGCTCGCGTTCCTTGTCCATGGTGACGTCGCGGGCGATCTTGGCGAAGCCATGGAAGCCGCCCTGGTGCAGGGGCGTGGTGATGCCGCTGCAGAAGATGCGCTGCCCGCCGGCACGTACGTGCCAGCGGTCGTCCGTGGCACGGCCTTCGGTACGGGCCTGCTCCATCTCGCGGCGGAAGGCCCCGCGCTCCCGATCTTCCGGCGTGAAGATGAAGTCGCCATGGTGGCCGATCGCGTCGACCGCGGAATAACCGAAGATCCGTTCCGCGCCCTTGCTCCAGGAAGTGACGATCCCCTCCGCATCGGTGGTGATGATGGCGTAATCGGTGGCGCTGTCGGCGACCAGGCGCATGCGCTCGTCGCTGCTGCGGGCCGCTTCCTCCGCGGCGCGGCGCCGCGTGATGTCGATGAAGGTCAGCACCGCGCCCTCGATGCGGTCCTCGGACGTGCGGTACGGGAGGATGCGCACGATGTACCAGCGCCCATCCTGGCTGCCGACCTCGCGTTCGATCGTGCGCAGCGACTGGAAAGCCTGTGCCGCGTCCGAGGCCAGTTCCACGTAGTCGAGGCTATGGTTCAGATCGAGCAGCGAACGGCCCACGTCGGCGGCGATCAGCCGGAACACGTCGGCCGCCCTTGGTGTGAAGCGCTTGATGCACATGTCCCGGTCGACGAAGACAGTCGCGATATCGGTCGAGGCGACGAGGTTGTGCAGGTCGTCGTTGACCTTCGCGGTTTCCTCCACCTTGAGCTTCAACTCGTGGTTGACCGTGATCAGTTCCTCGTTGATCGATTGCAGTTCTTCCTTGCTCGTTTCCAGTTCTTCGGTGGCGGAACGCAACTCTTCATTGATCGACTGCAACTCCTCGTTCGAGGCTTTCAGTTCCTCGCCTGAGGTTTCCGATTCCTCGATGGTCAGCTGCAGCTGTTCCTTGGCGCGCTTGAGTTCCTCCTCGAGTTGCAGGAGGAGCGGTGCCTGTTCGCTCTCGGTGTCGCTGGTGGAGGGGTCGCGCGGTTGCGATTCATGGAACACCACGAGGTGGAAGCCGGCATCACTGTCCTGGTCCCGGACCGGCCTCACCTCGACGGACACGGCGACGGACTTGCCATCGCGCTCGGTGAGCACCGAACGCGAACGCACGGGCTTGCCTTCCTGCGTGGCCTGGAACAGCGAGGCGCGCAGCTCCAGACGAAGTTCCGGAACGATCAGCGACGTGAGTTGGTACGAAGGCGCTCCGCCGGCGAGCCTCAGGTAGGGGCCCGCGCTCTCCACCATGTGCGCGATGTGGCCGTCGCGATCCACGAGGATGCTCGGCGGCATATGATCTTCCACGGCCTTGCGGTGCACTTCGGCCAGGGAGCGCGCGCGCCGTTCGCTGGCCGAAGTGGCGGAGGCGAGGGAGCCGGCGGCGGATTGCAGCGGCAACGGGCGCGTCGGTGCCTGTAGATAGAGCCCGGTCCTGCCGATCGGGTTGGCGCGGTAGATGCGGTTCTTCTTGTCCACCGGAGTGAACAGCTTGGCGGCCATGTCGGCCGACTCCGAACTGCCCAGGAACAGGAATCCACCCGGGCGCAGGGCGAAATGGAACATTTCCAGCACGTGCGCCTGGATATCCCGGTTGAGATAGATCAGCAGGTTCCGGCAGCAGATCAGGTCGAGCTTGGAAAACGGCGGGTCTTGCAGCACGTTGTGCCGGGCGAACAGGACTTTCTCGCGCAGCGGCTTCGGCACGCGATAGAAGTTGTCGTCGCGGACGAGGAACCGGCTGATGCGCGCCGCCGGAATGTCGGTGACCACGGCGGTGGGATAGCAGCCCTGCCGCGCATAGGCGATGGCGTCGTCGTCGATGTCGGTGGCGAAGACCTGCACGGTGGCGTCCGCCGGTGCAGCTTCCGAGAGCAGCATGGCCAGTGAATAGGCTTCCTCGCCGGTGGCGCAGCCCGGGCTCCACGCGCGGACGCGTGGATGCTCACCCAGCCCCTCGAACAACTGCGGGATGATGGAATGCTCCAGCGCTTCGAACGCCTCGCGGTCACGAAAGAAATTCGTGACGCTGATCAGCATGTCCTTGAGCAAGGCGGGCCGTTCGTGCGGATGGTCGTGGAGGTAGTCGCGGTATTCCTCCAGCGTGTGCAGCCCATTGACCTGGAGGCGCCGCTCGATGCGGCGCAGCACCGTGGCGCGCTTGTACGCGCGGAAATCGTGCCCGGTCTTCGCGCGGAGGATCAGCATGATGTCGCGCAACGCATCCTCGTCCATCGTCAGGCGTGACGGCGGGGGCTCGGCATCGGCCGGGGCCTCGCCCGCCGGCGGCGCGATCGCCGGCAGGGCGATCCGTGACGCGCCGCGCGCGAGGCTGACGATGCGTTCGGGCAGTTCGGCCACGGGCATCACGAAGTCGACGGCGCCCGTCGCGATGGCCGCACGCGGCATCTGGTCGTATTCCGCATCGTCCGGATGCTGGGCCAGGGTGATGCCACCGCGTTCGCGGATCCGCGCGATGCCGACCGAGCCGTCGGCACCGGTGCCCGTGAGCACGACGGCGAAGGCTCGTTCGCGGTGGACCTCGGCCAGCGTACGGAAGAAGAAATCGATCGAGGCGTGTTTTCCGCGGGTGCGCCCCAGGTCCACCAGGCGAAGGTAGCCGTCGTTCATCGACAGGCCCTTGCGCGGCGAGACCACATAGACCTCGTTCTTGCGCAGGGGCACCGGCTCCACGACCTGGACGACCCGCATGGCCGTCGACCGCTGCAGGATCTTGTCGGCGATGCTGTCGTGCCGCGGCGAAAGGTGCATCACGATGACGATGGCCATGCCGGGCTCGGCAGGCATGGCTTCGAGGAACCGTGCGAGCGCGGCGAGTCCGCCCGCGGACGTGCCGATGCCGACCACCGGGAAGTCCAGGCTGCTCGTTCGGATGTTGGGATCGGTTTCCGGATCCGGCGGCAGGGGCAGCTGGGACATCGGGTGGACCTTCGATAGCGAGGGCTCGATTCTCCCTCATGTGCTCCGGAATTGGGATCTCGGCAGGCCGGGAGGCTCGTGCCGGTACCTGGCGAGCTTGTTGTAGATCGTCTTGGCGCTGATCCCCAACCGTCGTGCCGCCGCCGTGCGGTCGCCCCCGCACGCGGCGAGCGCGCGCAGGATCGCCTCCTTTTCGATGTCGGCGAGGGTCCCTTCGGGGACCGGGGCGGAGGGCGCGGTCCATTCCATCGGCCGCTGCAGGACGAGGAGATCGCCACCTTGCAGATACGCTCGCTGGACCAACTGGCGCAGTTCGCGAACGTTGCCGGACCAGGCATAGCCTTGCAATGCCTCGAAGGCGCGCCCCGAAAAACGCCGCGCGGTGCCGTACTCCGCGTTCAGTTCGTCGAGGATGCCGTGGGCGATGACCTCGACGTCTTCCGGGCGTTCGCGCAGGCCGGGCATCCTGAGTTCGTAGCCCGCCACCCGGAAGTACAAATCGGCACGCAGGCGGCCTTCGGCCACGGCCTCGCGCGGAACCCGGTTGGTCGCCGCCACCAGGCGCACGTCGACCTTGCGAGGCGAGCGGCTGCCCAGCGGGGTGATCTCCCCGCACTCGAGGAAGCGAAGCAGCGCCGCCTGCACGCCGTGCGGGGCTTCCGTGATCTCGTCGAGGAACAGCGTGCCGCCGTCGGCTTGGGCGACGAGCCCGGCATGGTTCTCCACCGCGCCGGTGAAGCTGCCGCGCTGGTGTCCGAACAGCTGGCTCGACAGCAGGTCCGGCGCGAGGGTGGCGCAGTTGATCGCGACGAAGCGACCCGTGCGACCGCTGCGGTCGTGGACCAGGCGGGCCGCCAGTTCCTTTCCCGTTCCGCTTTCGCCGTGCAGGAGCAGCGGAAACCGGCTCGGCGCGACGGCGTGCAGTTCCCGCACCGCGGCGCACATGGCCGGGGAGTCCCCGAGCAGGCGGCCGCGCGCATCGGTGGTGGCAGCGATCGTGCGGGCCATCGGTGCCTGTGCGAGGAGTTCGCGAAACGCGGAGAAGCGGAAGGGCTTGGTCAGCACGCCCAATGTGCCGGGCACGCTTTTCCCCGCCCACGTGGCCAGCGCGGCGTTTCCGCTCATGACGATTTTGCGTGTGCCGGCGAGGCGGGGCTCCGACAGCAATTCCAGTCCGCAACCGTCGGGAAGCCCTATATCCACCAGCGCGCAGTCGAAGCGGTGCGTTCCGGCGGCTTCGACGGCCTCACCCAGTGTCATCACCGGGTGGGCCTCGAAACCTACCTCACGCGCGAATTCGCTGGCCCGTTCCGCGAACGGGCGGTCGTCGTCGAGGATGAGCAGGCTTCCTGCGGGCATGGCTACCATGGCATTCGTCGGGAGGGTGAAAAGGGTCGCAAGAAAGACAACGTGGGGCCTTCACCGTGATGAACCGGTCAAGGTTCCGTGCGTACCGTTCCGGCATACGTGATTTAGGTTCGTGTGGCTGTCTTCACGGTCACCGCGCGCGTTAGAGCGGCAGGCGGCGACCATCATCGCGATCCGTCACTGGGAGCGATGCATGACACGCCACGAAGTCGAGGCGCGGCGCGGCGCGGCGCCGGAGCGCGCAAAGTTGCCGCGATGGTTGGGTAGCGGCGTGGTCACCGGCGCGGCGGACGACGATCCTTCAGCGATCGGCACTTATGCCAGCGCGGGCGCCCGCTATGGACTGGGCGCGTTATGGATCGCGCCCGTGCTGCTGCCGATGATGTACGTGGTGATGTATGTCTCGGCGAAGCTGGGCAGGGTCTACGGCAAGGGCTTGTTCGCCGCCATGCTCGACCGTTTCCCGCGCGGCGTCGTATATCCGATGGCTGTGCTGGCGTTCGTGGGCAACGTCATCGAGGCGGCCGCGAACCTGGGCGGTGTCGGCGCGGCCGTCAACCTGCTGCTGCCCCTGCCGGGATGGCTCATCGTCGTGGCCGTTGCCGTTGCCGTGACCGGATTGCAAGTGCTGGGCTCGTACATGTTGCTGCGGCGGATCTTCCGCTGGCTGACCCTGGCATTGTTCGCTTATGTCGGCGCGGCGATCATGGCCAAACCGGACATCGTCGAGGTGTTGCGCGGCACCTTCGTCCCCACCGTTCGCCTCGACGCCGGTTTCGTCGCCATGCTCGTGGCCTGCATCGGCACGTCGCTGTCCGCTTACGTGTACACGTGGCAGTCGAACCAGGAAGTGGAGGAGCGCATCGCCCGGGGCGACAGCCAGCCGTGGCGGCACCGCGATGCATCGGCGGCGTCCGTGGCGCTCGTGCGCCGTGACGTCATCGCCGGCGTGGCGTTCTCCAACATCGTCCTGTACTTCATCATCATGTCCACAGGCGCCACCTTGCACGCCTCGGGACAGCACGATATCGACAGCGCGGCACAGGCGGCCCGGGCGCTGGAGCCGATCGCGGGCGAGGGCGCGCGCTGGCTGTTCGCGCTGGGCGTGATCGGCGTCGGTTTCCTGGCCGTGCCGGTCATGACCACGGGCGCGGCGTACGACCTGGTCCAGGTCCTTCGCAAACCCGGCAGCCTGCACGACGCACCGCGTCAGGCACCGCTGTTCTACGCCACGATCCTCGTGGTGACCGTGGTGGCCGTCGCCCTGAACCTGCTTGGTTTCAACCCGATGCGTGCCCTGGTCTGGTCGGGGATCGTCCAGGGCTTCTCGGTTCCTCCACTCCTTTTCCTGATCATGGTGATGACGGGAGACAAGCGAATGATGGGCGAGCGCGCCAATGGATGGCTAACCCGCACGCTCGGATGGACCACGACGGCGGTCACGGGGATCGCCACCGTGGTGCTTGTCGTGTTGTGGGCGAGCGGCCGCGGCTGACGCCGTGCTGCCCTCGCGCCGCGTTGAAGATCACCATCAACCTGAAGGAGAAACGATGTCTGGTATGTCCTCCGAGACGATGCGCGCCGCCGTGCTGGCGGCGCCGGGAGAGATCAGGATGGAGCGCGTGCCCCTTCCGCGCCCGCTTGCCTCGCAAGTGCGCATCCGGTTGCAGGGCAGTGGCCTGTGCGCATCGAACGTGCCGGCGTTCGAAGGCAGGGAATGGTTTTCCTATCCCTTGCCCGCCGGCGATCTCGGCCACGAGGGGTGGGGCATCGTCGACGCGGTCGGCGACGAGGTGACCGGCATCGCGCCGGGGCAGCGCGTGGCGGCGCTTTCGTATCGTGCCTATGCAGAGTACGACGTGGCCGAGGCGGCGCATGTCGTGCCGCTGCCGCCAGCTCTCGACGGCCAGCCCTTCCCGGGGGAAGCCCTCGGGTGCGCGATGAACATTTTCCGCCGGGCCGACGTGCGGGCAGGGCAGACCGTGGCCGTCGTCGGGGTAGGCTTCCTCGGCGCCGCGCTCATCCAGCTCTGCGCGAAGGCCGGGGCGCGCGTCATCGCCGTGGCACGCTCCGAGGTGGCCCTGGATCTCGCCCGTCGCTGTGGGGCGCAACAGGTCCTGCCCATGCTCGACCATGCCACGCTGATCGAGCAGGTGAGCGGCCTGACCGGCGGCGCGTTCTGCGAGCGCTCGATCGAATGCACGGGAAAGCCGTGGCCGTTGGATCTCGCTGGCGAATTCACCGGCGTGCGAGGGCGGCTCGTCATCGCGGGTTTCCATCAGGACGGCTTGCGCCAGGTCAATGTCCAGTTGTGGAACTGGCGCGGCATCGACGTCGTCAATGCGCACGAGCGCGATCCGGCGGTCGCCACGGAAGGCATGCACCTTGCGGTGGAGGCCGTACTCGACGGCCGGCTCGATCTCTCCCTGCTGGTGACGCACCGGTTTCCACTGGACGAAGCCGGGGCCGCCCTGGCTGCCGTGCGCGAGCGCCCCGATGGCTTCACCAAGGCGGTTCTGTTGATGGGAGATGCCGCATGAGCCGCAGGCTGAGGTTGGGATTCGCGGGCGTTGGCTGGATCGGGCGGCATCGTATGCAGGCCTTGCTCGACGCGGGTGTGGCCGACGCCGTGGGAATCGCAGACGTCGACGAAGCCTGTGTGGCGGAAGCGAGCACCCTGGCGCCAGGAGCGACCGTCTGCGCCAGCTTCGAGGAACTGCTCGTGCTCGATCTCGACGGCGTCGTCATCGCGACGCCCAGCGCGGGCCATGCGGGCCAGGCCATCGCCGCACTGGAGCGCGGCCTTCCCGTGTTCTGCCAGAAACCGCTGGGGCGCAACGGCGACGAAGTGGCAGGCGTGGTCGAGGCGGCGCGATCGGCAGACCGCCGGCTGGGCGTGGACCTCAGCTACCGCCACCTGGCAGGCATCGCGGAGGTCCGCGAAGCGATCCAACGCGGCGACCTCGGACGGATCTATGCCGTCGAGGCGGTCTTCCACAACGCCTATGGTCCAGGCAAACCGTGGTTCTACGAGCGCTCGCAATCCGGCGGCGGCTGCGTCATCGACCTCGGTATCCACCTCGTGGACCTGGCCCTGTGGCTGTTGGGGCATCCCACCGTGCGCGGCGTCGACAGCCGCTGTTTCGTCAGGGGCGTGCCGTTGCGCGAGACCCCGGAGGCGGTGGAGGACTATGCGACGGCACGGCTGGATCTCGAAGGCGATATCGCCGTCGACGTCGCCTGCTCCTGGAACCTGCCCATCGGAATGGATGCCGAAATCGGGCTTCGCGTCTTCGGTACCGGTGGTGGCATCGGCCTGCGCAACGTGGAAGGCTCGTTCTACGACTTCATGCTGGAGCGCTTCGACGGCCGGCAGCGAACGGTGCTTTCCGCGCCGCCGGACGCGTGGGGCGGCCGGGCGGCGGTGGCATGGGCACGCTCCCTCCTGGATTCACCGGGCTACGACGCGGACGCGGATGGCTTGGTGGAACTGGCGCGAGTGCTCGATCGCTTCTACGCCTAGCCGCGGCTGCCGCCGCGCCGGCCAGTGCCGGCGCGGCGGCAGCCGGTTTACGCGTTCGCGGCCGCGCCGAACCCGGGCCGCTGGCGAACACGCCGCGTGCGCACGGGAACGAGTTCACGGCGGAACGCCTCGATGGTGCGCGCGAGGCCTTCCTCGGCGGGAATGCGCGGCAACCAGCCGAGCAACTCCTGCGCCCGCGAGATATCCGGGCGCCGCCGCTTCGGATCGTTCTCCGGAAGATCCTTGTAGACGATGGTGGAGTCGCTTCCGGTAAGCCGGATGATCAGCTCCGCGATTTCCTTCACGGTGCGTTCCACCGGGTTACCCAGGTTCATCGGGCCGCAATGGTCGCAGTCCATGTAGCGGACGATGCCTTCCACCAGGTCCGTCACGTATTGCAGGCTGCGTGTCTGCGAACCATCCCCGAACACCGTGAGCGGCTCGCCCGCGAGTGCCTGGCGGATGAAGTTGGTGACGATGCGCCCATCGTGCGCATCCATGCGCGGCCCGTAGGTGTTGAAGATGCGGATGATCCGCACGGGCAGGCCATGGTGCCGGTGGAAGGCCATGGTCGCCGCTTCCGCGTAACGCTTGCCCTCGTCGTACATGCTGCGCGGGCCGTTCGGATTCACGTTGCCCCAGTCGTCCTCGTGCTGCGGGTGGTGCAGCGGGTCGCCGTACACCTCGCTCGTGCTGGCCAGGAGGAACTTCGCGCCGTGCGCCTGCGCCAGCCGGAGCAGATGGTGGGTCCCGAAGCTGTTCGCTTCCAGCGTCTCGATCGGCCACTGCTGGTACTTCGGCGGCGAGGCCGGGCTGGCCAGGTGCATCACCCAGTCCACCGGCGCGTCCACCTCGAAGGCCCGCGCGATGTCGTGCTCGAGCAGGCGGAAGCGGGGATGGTTCGCGAGATGCTCCAGGTTGGACCTGCGTCCCGTGATCAGGTCGTCCACGCCGGTGACGCGGTGGCCGTCCGCGATGAAACGGTCGACCAGGTGGCTGCCGACGAAACCCGCCGCTCCCGCGACGACGATGTGCAGCGATGAGGAAGGCGGCGGAAACGCCCCTTCCAATGGTGTTGCCTTTGCCATGACTGTGTCCTCATCTGGCGTGGAACGTGGTGACGGGGGAGACGAACGCTTCCGAGGATGGAAGTGCTTTCGTACCGGAGGAGTGAAATACGGATGGCCGTCCAAACACGATCCTGAGCACGGCACGCGCGTTAAGGAATGTCATCGTCGCGACGTGTGGAATTCACTCCTCCTGTCCGCTGCGGCGTCGAAGCTGGATCTTCCAGCGAAGGAGCATGCAATGAGCAAGACCATCCTCATCACCGGCGGCGCCGGCTTCATTGGATCGTGGCTCGCGGACCAGCTCCTGGCCGACGGCCATCACGTCCGTGCGCTCGACCTCCTGACACCCCAGGTGCACGGCGCGGAGGGAGTGCGTCCGCCTTATCTTTACGACGACGTGGAGCTCGTGCACGGCGACGTGCGCGATCCTGAAGCCGTGCGCAAGGCGCTCCAGGGGGTCGATGGTGTCTACCACCTCGCTGCTTCGGTCGGTGTGGGGCAGAGCATGTACGAGATCGCGGGGTACACCTCGATCAACAACCTCGGTACGGCCGTGTTGCTGGAGGCCCTGGTCGAGCGGCCGGTGGAACGGCTGGTGGTGGCTTCGAGCATGAGCATCTACGGCGAAGGCATGTACGCCGATGGCGAGGGCAACCGCGTGCCCGGCACGCGCCGCGGCCGGGAGCAGTTGCGCCGCGGGGAATGGGAACTGCGCGATGAACGCGGCGCCGAACTCGTGCCGGTGGCGACGGCGGAAGACAAGCAGCCCGACCTGTCCTCCGTGTATGCGCTGTCGAAGTACGACCAGGAGCGGCTGTGCCTGATGATCGGCGAAGCGTATGGCATACCGACGACGGCGATGCGCTTCTTCAACGTCTACGGTCCGCGCCAGGCGCTATCGAACCCTTATACGGGCGTGCTCGCGATCTTCGCCGCGCGCCTGCTCAACGGCAATCCGCCCAGCATTTTCGAGGATGGCCGGCAGCGCCGCGATTTCGTCAGCGTGCACGACGTGGCGCGGGCCTGCCGCCTCGCCTATGACACCCCCGCCGCCGCGGGTGCCGTGATCAACGTAGGCAGCGGTCACTCCTTTACGATCGTGGAACTCGCGCGCCGCCTCGGTGAGGCTGCCGGCCGCCGCATCGAGCCCGAAATCAACGGCAAGTACCGCGTCGGCGACATTCGCCATTGCGTCGCCGACATCTCGTTGGCCGAACGGCTCATCGGATATCGCCCGGAGGTCGACATCGACCGGGGGCTGGAAGAACTGGTGGGCTGGCTCGACACGGCATCCGCCGTCGACCGGGTGGTGGAAGCGAGCGCGGAACTGCACCGCCGGGGGCTGACGCTATGAGGTCGGCGACGGATAGGCATGCCGGCCCGGCGGCCGTGGCGGTACGTGGCGAAGCGCCCGCGATGGGCTTGCTGGAATGGTTCTGGATGGGCGACCGCGAACTCGCCGAGGCGTCCATCGACGAACTGCGTGAACTCGGCGTGCGGAACCTTCGTTTTGGCGTGTCGTGGGCCGATTTCCTACGCGAGGGAGGACCGGAGTGGTACGACTGGCTCATCCCCACGCTCGCGAAGCACTTCGAGCTGCTGCCTTGCTTCCTGTATACGCCTCCGTCGCTGGGAGAGACGCCCAGCACCGCGTCGCCGCCGCGCAACCTCAAGGATTACGCCGACTTCCTCGACGTGTGCATCACCCGCTACGGAGAGCACTTCGAGTACGTGGAACTATGGAACGAGGCGAACAACCTCATCGAATGGAATTACGGACTCGATCGCGGCTGGACGAAGTTCTGCGAGATGGTGGGCAACGCGGCGTCGTGGGCGCGGCGGCGCGGCAAGAAGACCGTGCTAGGCGGTATGTCCCCGATCGATCCGAACTGGCTGGAGACGATGTTCGACAATGGCCTCATGTCTTACATAGACGTCGTCGGCGTGCATGGATTTCCCGGCAGCTACGACATGCCCGGGGAGTCCTGGGCCATGCGCATCCAGCGCGTCGCCGACGTGCTGCACGCGCACGATCATCCAGCGGAACTCTGGCTGACGGAGACCGGTTATTCCACCTGGCGGCACGATGAATTCGAACAGGTGCGCGTGGTAGCGGAGGCCGGCCGGCTGCCCGTGTCGCGCGTCTACCTGCTGTCGTTACGCAACCTCGCGGCGGAGCGGCCTTCGCAAGCCGGCTTCCATAACGACGAGCGCGACTATCACTTCGGCATCAAGCTCGCCGATGGCCGGCCGAAGCTGCTCTACCGGCTGTGGGCGACGCACGGCCTGCACGGCGTGCGCGACGCGGCGACCTGGCCCACGCCGTTGCGCCGCGACGTGCCGGTGTCGGTCGTGACCGGAGGAGCGGGCTTCATCGGCTCGAACATCGCGACGCGGCTCGCCGCCGAAGGACGGCGCGTGCGTATCGTCGACAGCCTGGCGCGCCCGGGCGTGGAGGACAACCTCACGTGGTTGCGCGAGCGTCATGGCGACCTGATCGAGTTTTCGCCGTGCGACATGCGCGACCGGCATCACCTTGCCGAGGTGATGGAGGGTGCGAAGGAGATCTTCCATCTCGCCGGCCAGGTGGCCGTCACCTCCAGCCTCGACGATCCGGTCACCGACTTCGACATCAACCTCGGCGGGGCGATTAACGTGCTGGAGGCGGCGCGCCGCCAGCGGAACGTGCCGCCGGTGATCTTCGCCTCGACGAACAAGGTGTACGGCGGCCTGGAAGATATCGCGCTGGAAGTGGTGGACCGGCGTTACCAGCCCGTGGACCCCACCTGGCTCCGGCACGGGGTGAGCGAATCACGCCCGCTCGACTTCCATAGCCCCTATGGCTGTTCGAAGGGCGGCGCCGATCAGTACATCGCCGATTATGCCCGCTGCATGGGGGTGCCCTCGGTCGTGTTCCGCATGAGCTGCATCTACGGCCCCCGGCAGTTCGGCACGGAAGACCAGGGGTGGGTCGCCCACTTCCTCATCCGTGCTCTGGAAGGCAAGCCGATCACGCTCTACGGCGATGGCATGCAGGTGCGCGACATCCTGTTCGTCGACGACGTGGTCGAGGCTTACCTGCTGGCGGCGCGGCGCATGGACGAACTGGCCGGCCGTGCCTTCAACCTCGGCGGTGGCCCATCGAACACGATCAGCCTGCTCCAGTTGCTGGACTGGATCGACGACCTCACCGGGCGCCGGCCCGTGGTCGAATGGTCCGACTGGCGCCCGGGCGACCAGCGCTACTACGTGTCCGACACACGCCGGTTCACCGAGGCCACCGCATGGCATGCCACGGTCGGCGCGCGCGAGGGCGTGGAACGGCTTTACCGCTGGCTGCGTGCGTACCGCGGCATGGACGAAGCACTTCCGCAGAACGCGGGCGAGTGGTCATGGCTGTCCGCCGCGTCATGATGAGCACCGACGCGGTCGGCGGCGTCTGGACCTTCGCGCTCGAACTGGCCGAAGGCCTCGGCCGCCACGGTATCGAGGTGTTGCTCGCCGTGCTGGGACCGGCGCCGGATGGAGGCCGTTTGCGCGCGGCGACGCGCATTCCGGGGCTGCAGATCGCCCACCGCGACTATCCGCTCGAATGGATGCGCGAAGCGAATGACGAAAACCAGGACGCCGCGGGCCGTTGGCTGCTGGATCTCGCGCACGGCTTCGGGCCGGACGTGATCCACCTCAACCATTTTTGCCACGGCGCGCTCGAATGGCCGGCACCCTGCGTGGTCGTCGCCCACTCCTGCGTGGCCACGTGGTACGAGTACGTACGGCGCACGCCACCGGGCCCCGAGTGGGATGACTATCGCCGTCGCGTCGCCACGGGACTGGCCGGTGCCACGCTGGTCGTCGCCCCGACACAGAGCATGCTCGACGACCTGCAACGGATCTACGGTGGCCTGGGTAAGACCAGCGTCGTGTACAACGGCCGCCGTCCCGAGGCATTCCCGGCTGCCCGCAAGCAACCGTTCGCGTTATGCGCCGCGCGGGCGTGGGACGAGGCGAAGAACGTGGCCGCGCTGGACGCCGCCGCGCCACATGTGCGCTGGCCGATCCGGGTGGCGGGCGACGTCCGCCACCCGGAAGGAGGCAACGCCCGTTTCGAGCATGTGGAATTGTTGGGCGCGCTGGGCGAGAGCAGGATGGCGAACCAGTTCGCGCACGCGGCCATCTACGTCCTTCCGGCACGCTACGAACCGTTCGGGTTGTCGGTACTCGAGGCCGCCTTCGCCGGCTGCGCCCTCGTGCTCGGCAACATCCCGTCGTTGCGAGAACTCTGGCACGACACGGCGTATTACGTTCCGCCGGACGATCCGGAAGCGATCGCGCACGCCATCAACACCCTGGCCAGCGATCGGCGTGCCCTGCACGCGCGTGGCGCCCGTGCCCGCCGGCACGCCAGCCGCTACACGTCGGAGCGGATGCTCGCGCGCTGGCGCTACACCTACCGGCAACTGGCCAAGCAGGAGCAGAAACCATGCACGTCGTGATGTTCTATCACTCGCTGTTGTCTGACTGGAACCACGGCAACGCGCATTTCCTGCGCGGCGTGGCCAGCGAACTTCTGGCGCGCGGCATCCATGTCACCGTCTACGAGCCGAAAGGGGCGTGGAGCATGGAGCAACTGTTGGCGGAGCAGGGAAGCGAGCCCATCGAAGCCTTCCACCGGGCCTACCCGGACCTCGGCAGCCGCGTCTACGACCCCGACACGCTCGATCTGGACGACGCGCTGGACGATGCCGACCTCGTCCTCGTCCACGAGTGGAATACCCATGAACTGGTCGCACGTATCGGCAGGCACCGGCGCGACCACCCGCACTACCGGTTGCTTTTCCACGATACGCACCATCGTGCCGTCAGCGACGCGAGGGCGATGTCGCAGTACGACCTCGCTCACTTTGACGGCGTGCTCGCTTTCGGCGGCGTCATCCGCGACATGTACGTGCGCCGCGGCTGGGCGTCGCAGGCGTGGACATGGCACGAGGCGGCCGACGTCCGCGTCTTTCATCCCATCGACGGAGTGCGCCGCGACCGCGACCTCGTCTGGATCGGCAACTGGGGCGATGGCGAGCGCACCCGGGAGCTGCGCGAATTCCTGCTCGATCCCGCCCGCGACCTTCGCCTGACCGGCACGGTGCATGGCGTCCGCTATCCTGGAGAAGCACTGGCCGCGTTGGAGCGGACCCGTCTCGATTACCGGGGCTGGCTGCCGAATTTCGCCGCGCCCGCGGCGTTCGCCTCACACCGATTCACCGTGCACGTGCCGCGCGGTCCTTACGTGCGCACGTTGCCGGGCATTCCCACCATCCGCCCGTTCGAGGCCATGGCCTGCGGTATTCCGTTGATCAGCGCGCCATGGGACGACACCGAGGGCCTGTTCACCCCCGGCGCGGACTTCCTCGTCGCACGCGATGGCGAGGAGATGCGCCGGCATATGCGCGATCTCCGCGAGGACGCCGCCATGGCGGCGGAACTGGCCGCCCACGGGCTGGCTACCATCCGCGACAGGCACACCTGCGCCCATCGCGTCGACGAGTTGCTGGGTATCCACGCTTCGCTCGTTGATGCCCCCATCGAGAGGAACTACGCATGAAGTTTGCCTTCTTCGGATCGAGCCTGGTCTCGGCCTACTGGAACGGAGCGGCCACGTATTACCGTGGCTTGATCCGGCACCTGCACCAGCTCGGTCACCAGGTGACGTTCTACGAACCGGACGCGTACGGGCGCCAGGCGCACAGGGACATGGACGATCCCGATTGGGCCCGCGTGGTCGTGTATCCCGCGACGACGGATGCGACCCACGCCATGCTGGACGAAGCCTCCGGCGCGGACGTCATCGTCAAGACCAGTGGCGTGGGCGTGCTCGACCGCACGCTGGAGGAGGGCGTGCTGAGCCTGAAGCGGCCGGAAAACATCGTCATCTTTTGGGATGTCGACGCGCCGGCGACCCTGGACAGCGTGCATTCCGATCCGCTCAATCCGTTCCGCCGGCTCATCCCGCGTTTCGACCTCATCTGCACCTATGGCGGCGGAGCACCCGTGGTGGACGCGTACAGGGCGTTGGGCGCGCGGCACTGCGAACCGGTGTACAACGCGCTGGACCCGCACACCCATCACCCCGTGCCACGACAGGAGGCGTTCGCCGGTGACCTGGGCTTCCTCGGCAATCGCCTGCCGGATCGCGAGGCGCGGGTCGAACACTTCTTCCTGGCCGCGGCCGAGGCGCTGCCGGGCAAGCGCTTCCTGCTCGGAGGCAGTGGATGGGGCGACAAGCAGATGCCTGCGAACGTGTCGTACGTGGGTCACGTCTACACGCGCGATCACAACGCGTTCAACGTGTCGCCACGAGCGGTGCTGAACATCAGCCGCGATTCGATGGCCCGCTACGGTTTCTCCCCGGCGACGCGCGTGTTCGAGGCGGCGGGCGCGGGCGCCTGCCTGATCACGGACGCATGGGAAGGCATCGAACTGTTCCTTGAGCCGGGCAAGGAAGTCCTCGTGGCGAGCGGGGGCGACGAGGTCGCCGCGCACCTGGAAGGGCTGACGGAAGAACGGGCGCGCGCCATCGGTGCTGCCGCGTTGGGGCGCGTGCTGGCGGAACACACCTATGCGCACCGCGCACGTCAGCTCGAGGCGCTGCTCACCGGCCGCATGCCGCAGCCCGCGCCGCTCGCGGCGACAGCATGAGGGCCGCCGGCATGGATATCGTCTTCCTCGGACTGTCGATCACCTCTTCATGGGGTAACGGTCACGCCACGACGTATCGTGGCCTGCTGCGCGAGCTGGCCCGGCAGGGCCACCGGGTCACTTTCCTCGAACGCGACGTGCCCTGGTACGCGCTGCATCGGGATCTTCCGGAGCCCCCGTACGGCCGTACGCATCTCTACGATTCGCTCGACGACCTGCGCATGCGCTTCAGCGCGACGGTGCGCGACGCGGACGCGGTCGTCGTCGGTTCGTACGTTCCCGATGGCCGCGAACTCGGCGACTGGGTCATGGCCACGGCCAGGGGCACCACCGCGTTCTACGACATCGATACGCCGGTGACCCTGGCGAAACTGGATGCGGGTGACCATGCCTATCTCGCCCCTGGGCAGATCGCCGGCTACGACTTGTACCTGTCGTTCACGGGCGGTCCAACGCTCGACCGGCTTCGGGACACCTATGGCGCCCGCTGCGCCCGCGCGTTCCATTGTGCGTTCGATCCGGCGTCGTATTACCCGGAAGACGTCGCCGCAAGGTGGGACCTGGGCTACCTGGGCACGTACAGTGACGATCGCCAGCCACGCGTCGAGTCGTTGCTCAACGAACCGGCGCGGCGATGGCCCGAGGGCCGTTTCGCCGTGGCCGGTCCCATGTATCCCGCCGCCATCGACTGGCCGCCGAACGTGATGCGCAACGACCACGTGCCGCCTGCCGGGCATCGCGCGTTCTACAACGCGCAGCGCTTCACGCTCAACGTGACGCGTGACGACATGATCCGCGCGGGGTGGTCGCCCAGCGTGCGCCTCTTCGAGGCGGCGGCTTGCGCCACGCCGATCGTGTCCGATGTATGGGACGGCATCGAATCGCTGTTCGAGCCGGGCAGGGAGATCATCCTCGCCCGTGGCACGGACGAAGTCCTCGACGTGCTCCAGCACATGCCGGACGCCGAACGCGTCGCCATCGGGCGTCGCGCCCGCGAGCGCGTCATGGCCGAGCACACCGCGGCGCACCGTGCGCGTGCCTTGCCGGTGTTGCTGGAGGAAGCGGCGAACCTGCCCGCACCGCCTGTCGAAGCGACCGCCTAGGAGGAGGCCACATGAGCACGCTGCGCACCTTGCAATCCCACCCGGCGCGGGCGTCGGCCGCGTCGGAGGACATCCACGACCTGGGTCCATGGTTCCACAACCTGCATCTGCCGGACGGACGGCAGACGGCGCCGGACCATCCGCTCGGCGATTACCCCGCGTACAAGTGGGACATGCTCGCGCCGCATCTTGCCGAAGATCTGTCCGGGCGCAGCGTGCTCGACATCGGCTGCAACGCGGGCTACTTCGCGATCGAACTGGCGCGGCGCGGCGCCCGCGTGACCGCGATCGATCACGACCCGCATTACCTTCGCCAGGCAGCCTGGGCCGCACGGCAGTTCGACCTCGGCGATCGGCTGGAACTGGCCGAGGGCGACGTCTACGGGCTGGCGGGCCATGCGCGCCGGTACGACATCGTGCTGTTCCTCGGGGTGTTCTATCACCTGCGCTATCCCTTGCTCGGGCTGGACCTGGCCGCGTCGCTGTCGACGAACCTGCTGCTCTTCCAGAGCCTCGCCATGGGCGGCGACGGGGACGATCCCGATACCTCGGATCCCGGCTACCTCGGCCGCGACCGTCTACGCGAGGACGCTTGGCCCAAGCTGTCCTTCATCGAACATGAACTCGCCGGCGATCCCACCAACTGGTGGGTACCGAATCCGTCCGCGATGCGCGCCATGGTTCGCTCAGCCGGATACGAGGTGAGTGCCATGGCGGACGACATTCACGTCTGCCGGCGCACTTCCGCGGCCGATGCCGCCGAGGCGCGGCTCGACGCGTTGGTGCGCCGGCTTCGTTCCTACCCTGTCTGATCCAGCCCGGGTCATGCGGTACCCACATGACCCGGGTGGTGCTCCCGCCGTTACCGGTCGGCGTCCTGCCCCAAGGTACCGAGGTCGGCGCCGGTGACCGGGTCGCGCGTCGGATCCGACTTGCCGCGAATGGCGAACGCATCGACGGCCGTGCGTTCTTCCGCCGTCAGTTCCACGTCGGCATGGCCATCGCCACCGTCCACCGGCAGGCTGTCCTCGGTCGGCGTGATGACTTCGCTGAAGGCCTTGCCTTCGCACCACGGGCCGGTACGGTCGCCTTCGCCGCGTGACGTGTTGACGTAGGTGTCGCTGAAGCGCGGGTCTCCCGGCAGCTTGCCCGGCGGAAAGCTCTTGTCCATGGAATAAAGGGCCTTCTCGAACGACTTCTGGTGCGAGATCTCACGAGTCATCAGGAAAGTGAGGGCATCGCGCACGCCGGGGTCGTCGGTGAGGTTGATGAGCCGTTCGTAGACGATCTTGGCGCGTGCCTCGGCGGCGATATTGGAACGCAGGTCGGCCGTGGGCTCCCCGATCGAGTCGATATAGGCGGCGGTCCATGGCACGCCGGCGGAATTCACCAGGGCGGGACCTCCGCCGTAGAGGACCTGCGTCACATGGCTGTCGTTGCCGGCGCCTTGCAACGCACGGTACATCTCGGCCTGCTGGTCGACGGTTTCCGCGAGCAGGCCCTTGGCGCCGCGGTTGAGCATGGCCACGATCGAACCGATGACCTCGAGGTGACTCAGTTCTTCCGTGGCGATGTCGAGCAGCATGTCCTTGCGGCCCGGATCTTCCTCGGCAAGCGCCTGGGTGAAATAACGCATGGCCGCGGCGAGTTCCCCCTGCGGCCCGCCGAACTGTTCGAGCATGAGGTTGGCCAGTCCGGGGTTGGACTCGCTGACGCGCACGGTGTACTGGAGACGCTTGTTGTGGTTGAACATGCTGGCTTCGCTCCTGGCTGGCGGAGCCACCATCTTTTCCAAAGCAAGGTGCAGTACGAGGTCAACACGCGTGAGGGCGATTGCACGCTGCTGAACCGGCCTTCTCTTCCGTCATGGCGACGTCACGCTTCGTGGCTGCCGCGTTTACCAGGTATCCGCAACGATCGCGGCTCCACTCACCAAGGAGCACCCACCATGGCCGAACTGAAAGAGAACCTGCTCGACTGGCTGCGCGATGCCCATGCCATGGAACAGCAAGCGGAACAGATGCTACGGGCGCAGGCGAGCCGGATCGAGCATTACCCCGCCGTGAAGCAGCGCATCGAGCAGCACCTGGAGGAGACGCTGGGCCAGCAGGCCCTGCTAAAGGCGTGTATCGAACGGCTTGGCGGCAGCACGTCGGGCATGAAGGACCTGATGGGCAAGGTGATGGCGTTCGGCCAGGCGGCGGGCGGCATGGCCAACTCCGACGAGATCGTGAAGGGCGCGATTTCCAGCTACGTGTTCGAGAACCTTGAAATCGCCACCTACACGGCCCTCATCGCGGCGGCGAAGACGGTGGGCGACACCGAGACCCAGCGCACCTGCGAGCAGATCCTTCCGCAGGAACAGGCCATGGCGAAATGGGTACTCGACCACTTGCCCGAACTGACCGAGGAATTCCTGGTCCGTGACGCCACTCCCGATGTCGAAGCCAAGCGCTGAGGAGCGGATCATGCGAGTCGCACCGATCCTCCTCGGCATGGCCCTGGCCTTTCAGGCGATAGCGCAGGATCGCCCCGTGGAAACGAAGACGCAGACCGTGAACTCCGCCCCGCAGACGGTGCACGAGACGGAGCGTTCGCTGAAGAAGGAACAGGCGCAGCACTGGAGCGACGGCCTGAACACCAAGCGAGCGCCCGACCCGCGCAAACGGGACGAGTACGGGTCGCCGAAGGTGTCGCCACCGAAGGGGCAGGGAACGGATAACGACGCGGGTCTTCCGAAGAAGGACCCGCCCACGCGTTGAGGCCGATGGTCAGGGGCGGGGTGGCGATTCCATGTCGCCCCTCGACCGTTGTGGCGTGTCGACATCTTCGTACATCTTCTCGTTCATTCGCGACTGCATGTGCTCCGACATGAAGCGGCGCGAGAAGACCATGGCCTTGTTCACGGCACCGGCGACCACGACGCGTTCGCCATCCATGACCGCGCGGTAGCCGATGTCCGCCACCTCTTCCGGGTCCATCAGGTTGGCTTTCTGGAAAGCGAAGCTCTTCTCCAGGTCGCCCTTGGGGAAGAAGTCGGTGTCGGTGGGGCCGGGGCAAAGCGCGGTCACCGTCACGCCGGCGTGCTCCAGTTCGGTGGCGATCGCCTCGCTCCAGGAAAGGATGAAGGCCTTGCTGGCGTGATAGACCGACATCGTGGGCCCGGGCTCGAAGCCGGCGATGGAAGCGGTATTCAATATGCGGCCATGACGGCGCTGGACCATCCCCGGGAGGAACAGCGAGGTCAGCCGCAGCACCGCCTCGACATTGAGGCGCAGTGTCGACAAGTGCGTGGCCACCGGCACGTCCGCGTAATTACCCTTGAAGCCGTGGCCGGCGTTGTTCACCAGGATGTCGATCATCCAACCGGCGCCGTTGATGACCGCTTCCACGGCCTCGAACGACTCCCTCCGTTCCAGGTCGACCGCCGCCTGCAGCGTTTCCACGCCGTGCCGTTGGCGGATGTCGGCCTCGATGCGCGAGAGTTCCCCGCCATCGGGAGCGACCAGGCATACCGGGTGGCCGTGCGCCGCGAAGCGGTGCGCGAGGTGCAGCCCGATGCCGCTGCTGGCCCCGGTGATGAGGACGGTGTCCCGTGTCGTCTGTTCGGCCATGGTGGCGATCTCCCGGCGGCTGTCCGATGGTCGACTGTCGCGTCGATGCGCTGAAGCAGCCGTGGCGCCCGGATGAAAGGGCGCACACGTCGGTGAAGGCCGCGACGGCGATGTGTTCCCGCACGCACGGGCCCTTGGCGCGGCGGTGACGGCGAGCGGATGACGATCCGGCCGTCACCCTGCCTGCGGAGGTCCCGATGCTCGCCACCACCTATCGCCGTCCCTACCGGGTCAGCGCCCGCCACGTGCCGGATCCCGTGATCGAGCATCCGCTCGATGCCATCGTGAAGGTCTTGCGCAGCTGCATCTGCGGCTCCGACCTGCACCTCTACCATGGCCTGGTGCCGGACACGCGCGTAGGCTCGGTCTTCGGCCATGAATTCGTCGGCGAAGTCGTGGACATCGGCTCGGAGGTACGCAACCTCAAGGTCGGCGACCGCGTCATCGTGCCTTTCAACATCTTCTGCGGCACGTGCTACTTCTGCCAGCGGGAACTCTACAGCAACTGCCATAACGTTAATCCCGAGGCGACCGCAGTGGGCGGCATCTATGGGTATTCACACACCACGGGCGGCTACGACGGGGGGCAGGCGGAATACGTGCGCGTGCCCTTCGCGGATATCGGGCCGACGCCGATCCCCGCCGACATGCACATCGAGGATGCCGTGCTGCTGACCGATGTCGTGCCGACGGGTTACCAGGCCGCGGAGATGGGTGACATACGCGAGAACGACACGGTAGTGGTGTTCGGTGCGGGTCCCGTGGGCATCATGGCTGCGCGCTCGGCGTGGCTGATGGGCGCGGGACGGGTGATCGTCGTCGACCATGTCGACTACCGTCTCGACTTCGTCAGGCGCTACGCCCATTGTGAAACGGTGGACTTCCGCTCCGTGGGCGACATGGCCATCCACATCAAGAAGCTGACCGACGGACTGGGTGCCGACGTCTGCATCGACGCCGTGGGTTGCGAGGCGGCGGGCAGCGCCATGCAGCGGCTGACGGGTGTCACCATGAAGTTGCAGGCGGGTGCGGCCACCGTGTTGCATTGGGCGATCAACTCCGTGCGCAAGGGTGGCAACGTCTCCATCGTCGGCGTGTACGGCCCCACCTTCAACGCTGTGCCTATCGGCAACGCATTGAACAAGGGACTGACGCTGCGCATGAACCAGGCCAGCGTGAAGCGTCACCTGCCGCGCCTGATCGAACACATAAGGGAAGGGCGCCTGGACCCGCGCGCGATCATCACGCACCGCGTGCCGCTGGAGGAAGTGAGCGACGCGTACGAGATGTTCTCCGGCAAGAAGGACCAGTGCATCAAGACCGTGCTGATTCCACCCGGCGTGACGGATACGCCCGCCACCCGGACCACGATCCAAGAGGGCACCGCCGCATGAATGCCGCACATGATCATCCACGCGACCGCATCCCCGGTTGGGGCGCCGACCTGGATCGCGCCAACCGCCCCGCCGTACCGATGGAGCGGCGGCCGCCGCGGCTGGAAGGCGTGCACTGGAACGAGCCGCCCCGGCAGCAAGCCAACGTCGAGATCCTGAAGTCGACGGAGCACCTGCGGATGCCCCCCGTCTTCGGCACCAGCGTACCACCGCGCGGCATCAGTGGCTGGATCCGCCGGCGCGCCTTCCGACACAGCGAGAACGACCTCCGTCACTGGCTGATGCTGCTCTTCGCCGATCGCGTCGACACGGTCGAGGGGCTGTTCTCGGATGCCCGCCACTCGCCGAAGGCTCGCTCGGTCGTCGCCGTGGCCGGGGCGCTCGCGGTCGCCGGCTTCCTGCTTCGCCGGTCGGCATCGTGACGCGAAGCGGGTTGGATTCTTCACGCGTCCGGTACATGGGAGCGTTCTATTTATAGCGCCTCCCGTGGTCAGGAGGATTCGATGAGACAACATGCCGGCCGCCTCGTGGGGGCGCTGCTCCTCATGGCGGGCGCGGGCTTCATGCCCGCGCCCGCCCAGGAGAAGGGCGACTGGCCGATGCCGGCTCACGACCTGTCCAGTACCCGCTACAGTCCGCTGGACGAGATCACTCCCGCCAACGCCGGTACGCTGAAAGTCGCCTTCACCTTTTCTACGGGCGTCGACCGCGGCCAGGAGGCGGCCCCGATCGTGGTCGACGGCACGATGTACATCGTTTCACCGTACCCGAACATCGTCTACGCGCTGGACCTGACGCGTGAGGGCGCCCCGCTCAAGTGGTCGTTTCGTCCGCAGCCGGATGCCGCGGCGCAGGGCGTGGCATGCTGCGACGTGGTCAACCGGGGCGCCGTCGTCGCCGGCGGCAAGCTGTTCTTCAACACGCTCGACGGACAGACCATCGCGCTCGACGTAGCGACGGGCAAGCAGGCGTGGCGCACGAAGCTGGGTGACATCAACCGCGGCGAGACCATGACCATGGCGCCGCTGGTGGTCAAGGACAAGGTGCTGGTGGGAAATTCGGGCGGCGAGTTCGGCGTGCGTGGATGGCTGACCGCCCTGGACACCGCCACCGGCAAGCAAGTGTGGAGGGCGTACAGCACGGGCCCTGACAAGGACGTTCTCATCGGCCCTTCGTTCAAGCCGTTCTACGCCAGCGACAAGGGCAAGGACCTGGGCATGACGACCTGGCCGCCCGAGGCATGGAAGACCGGAGGCGGCTCCGTGTGGGGCTGGATTTCCTATGATCCCGAAACGAACCTCGTCTTCTATGGCACGGCCAATCCCGGCCCCTGGAACGCGGAGCAACGGCCGGGCGACAACAAATGGACGGCCGGCATCTTCGCGCGCGACGTGGATACGGGCGAGGCGAAATGGTTCTACCAGTTCAGTCCGCACGACCTGTACGACTACGACGCGATCAACGAGAACGTGCTCGTCGACCTGCCCATCGGCGGACAGGCGCGTAAGGTCATCGTGCGCCCGGAGCGCAACGGCTATGTGTACGTGATCGACCGCGCCACCGGCGAGGTGCTTTCCGCCGACCCGTTCTCACCGGTGAACTCCACGCTGGGCATCGACCTCAAGACCGGCCGCCCGCGTTACAACCCCGACAAGCAACCACGCATGGGCAAGGTCGTGCGTGACATCTGTCCGACCGCGCCCGGAGCGAAGGACTGGAACCCGTCGGCGTGGTCTCCCGATACGGGCTTGCTCTACATACCGCACGCGAACCTGTGCATGGACTGGGAATCGATGCAGGCGAACTACATCGCCGGGACGCCCTACGTAGGCGCCGAGGTGCGCATGTACGCGGGCCCCGGTGGACATCGCGGCGTGTTGACGGCGTGGGATCCCGTGCGGCGGCGCATCGCGTGGGAAATCAAGGAAGACCTTCCCGTATGGAGCGGGACGGTCGCCACGCGTGGCGGCGTCGTGTTCTACGGCACGATGGACGGCTGGTTCAAGGCGGTCGACGCGAAGGACGGCAAGCCACTCTGGAAGTTCAAGACCGGCTCCGGAATCATCGGGCAGCCGGTCAGCTACCGCGGTCCGGACGGCCACCAGTACATTGCCGTGCTTTCGGGCGTGGGTGGCTGGGCCGGTGCCATCGTGGCCGGCAACCTGGACCCTCGCGATGGCACGGCGGCCAAGGGCATGGTCAACGCGACGGCCGACCTGAAGCAGAAAACACAGCCGGGGGGCACGCTCTATGTGTTCGCGCTTCCTTGAGGTCGCGGTCATGGCGGCGTGCATCACGCTGACGCTCGCCGGGTGCGAGCGCGAGAAGCGCGACTTCTCGGGTCCGCAGCCCGCGGGCGGGCCGGCGCCGCCACTGGTCGGATTGCAGCCGGGAACGCCGTCGCCGGTGCCGCCCGACCCGCGCGGCGCACGTTATGAAAACAACGCGTACCACATCGGGCAGGGGCAGAACCTGTTCCGATGGATGAACTGCAACGGATGCCATGCGAACGGAGGCGGTGATGCCGGCCCGGCGCTGATGGACGGCGAGTGGCGCTATGGCGGGGACATCGACCACATCTACGCGTCGATCGACCAGGGACGGCCCAATGGCATGCCGTCGTTCCGCGGCAAGATTCCAGCGGAGCAGATCTGGCAGCTTGCGGCGTACGTGAGGTCCTTGTCGGGAAACGTACGCAAGGACGCCGTGCCGTCGCGTAGCGAGGGCATGTCGGCTACGCCGCCGCTGACGCGCAGGGAAAGCGAGCCGCCGAAGGGGGGCGATCCCGCGCCGAACCAGGAGCCGCAGCGTTGAGGCTGGCCATCTTCAGCGCCGTCCTGCTGCTCGCCGGGTGCCGCGGACGCCAGAATGCGCTCGATTTCGCGGGCGACCAGGCATCGGCGATCGGCGACATCTGGCACCTGATGCTCATCGTATGCGGTGTCATGTACCTGCTGATGATGCTGCTGCTCGGCTGGGCGACCTGGCGTGCGCTGCGAGCCCGCGCGGATTCGCATGATGCGCAGACGGAGGCTCCCGGTGTCGACCGGCAATGGCGAGTCGCCCTCATGGGGTGGTCCGGGCTCATCGTGCTCGGCCTCTTCGTGCTGGCCGGCGGCAGCTTCCTCGTGGATCGCCGCCTTGCACGCGGGGAGGACCCGAATGCCCTGCAAGTGAGGATCACCGCGTCGGAGTGGTGGTGGCAGGTGGAATATCTCGATCCCGATCCCTCGCGCACGATCGTCACCGCGAACGAACTGCACCTCCCGGTCGACCGGCCCACGCGCGTGGAGCTGCGCTCGAACGATGTGATCCACAGCTTCTGGGTGCCGAACCTCAACGGCAAGACCGACCTGATCCCGGGGCGCAGCAATTTCCAGACCCTGACGCCACGCAAGACCGGGCAATGGCGAGGCCAGTGCGCGGAGTTCTGCGGGCTCGAGCACGCGAGGATGGCTATGGACGTGACCGTGCACGATGCCGCGGGTTTCGCGGCGTGGCAGGCGGCGCAACTCACGCTGGCGAAGACTCCGGACACGCCGCGGCGCGCGCAGGGCCAGCACGTGTTCGTGACCTCCACGTGTGCCTCGTGCCACACCATCGCAGGCACGGACGCCTCGGGCAAGGTCGGACCCGACCTCACGCACCTCGCCAGCCGCCACAGCCTGGCCGCGGGTGCCTTGCCGCTGGATGCGAAAACGCTGGCGGCGTGGATCAGCCAGCCACACGCCGAGAAGCCGGGAACCAACATGCCCGCCACCGATCTTCCGCCCGAACAGTTGGGCGCGCTCGTCGACTACCTGATGTCGCTGCGATGAACACGGCGCGCGAACTCGAATCCACGTGGGCTGACGCGCCGGGCTGGCGGGGCTGGATCACGACCGTCGATCACAAGCGCATCGGCCGCCGTTATCTGGTCACGGCCTTCGTCTTCTTCATCATGGGCGGCATCCTCGCCTTGCTGATGCGCACACAACTGGCGTATCCGGACGGCCACGTGGTCGGCCCGGATCGCTACAACCAGCTGTTCTCGATGCATGGTTCATCGATGATGTTCCTGTTCGCGGTGCCGGTGATGGAAGCCGTCGCCGTGTACATCGCGCCCTTGATGTGCGGCACGCGGAACATCGCCTTCCCGCGATTGAACGCCTTCAGCTACTGGATCTACCTGTTCGGCGGGATCATGATCTACGTCGCGTTCTTTCTGAACGTGGGGCCAGAAACGGGCTGGTTCTCGTACGTCCCGCTGGCGGGCCCGCAGTTCTCGCCGGGCAAGCGCACGGACTTCTGGGCGCAGATGATCACCTTCACCGAGGTGGCCGCGCTGGCGGTGGCGATCGAACTGATCGTCACGATCCTCAAGATGCGCGCGCCGGGCATGACGCTGGCGCGCATGCCGTTGTTCCTCTGGTCGATGCTGGTGACCAGCTTCATGGTCGTGTTCGCCATGCCCGCGGTGATGCTGGCCAGTTCGTTCCTGATCATGGACCGCCTCGTCGGCACCCACTACTACAACGCGGCCGAGGGCGGCGACCCGTTGCTCTGGCAGCACCTGTTCTGGTTCTTCGGCCACCCCGAGGTCTACATCATCTTCCTGCCCGCGCTGGGCATGGTGTCCAGCATCACGCAGACCTTCGCACGGCGCCCCGTGTTCGGACGGCTCGCCCTGGTCGTGTCGCTGGTGGCCACCGGCTTCCTCGCCTTTGGCCTCTGGGTACACCACATGTTCGCGACGGGCCTGCCGCGCATGGGCAACAGCTTCTACACCGCCGCGAGCATGATGATCGCGCTGCCCAGCGGCGTGCAGATCTTCTGCTGGATGGTCACCCTGGGCATCGGCCGCCCGAAATTCTCAACGCCGCTGTTGTTCGTGATCGGCTTCTTCATCACCTTCGTGCTCGGTGGCCTGACCGGCGTCATGCAGGCCTCGGTACCACTCGACCTGCAATTGCACGACACGTATTTCGTCGTCGCCCACTTCCACTACGTGCTGATCGGCGGCGCGGTGTTTCCCCTGTTCGGCGCGTTCTTCTACTGGTTCCCGAAGTTCACGGGCAAGATGTTGAACGAGACCGCGGGGAAGTGGATGTTCTGGCTGTTCTTCACCGGCTTCAACGTGACCTTCTTCCCCATGCACATCGCCGGCCTGCAGGGCATGCCGCGGCGCGTGTACACATACCCGGGCGACATGGGCTGGAACCTGTGGAACCTCCTGTCCACGGCGGGTGCTTACCTCATCGCGATAAGCATGCTGGTATTCATCGCGAACGTGGTGCGCACATTGCGTTCTCGCGAAGCCGCCGCGGAGAACCCCTGGGACGCGCCCGACCTCGAATGGGCGGCCGCGTCGCCGCCGGCCACATACAATTTCAGCGCCGTGCCGGTGGTCACCAGCGATACGCCGCTGTGGACCGATCGCGACGCGCTGGGTGCTCTTTCCGGTCTTCGTGACGACCGCCCGGAAGTGTTGATCACCTCCGCGGTGGAGGCCGCGCCACAGATACGCTGGGGCATGCCTAGCCCGAGCGTGTGGCCGCTGGTGACAGCGCTGGGTCTCACGGTGATGTTCGTGTGGTCGATCTTCACCCCATGGGGCATCGTCTGGGGCGCGATCCCCTTCGCGATCGGGGCAACGGTCTGGTTCTGGCCGAAACGCTCACAACCCGGCCTGGAGAGCGAATCATGAGACCGCTGCGTATCACCGGCGACGTCGGCGGCCTGCCGGACCACGCCTTCGGCCCGGCCAGCCTGGGCTGGTGGGGAACGGTGGGCTTCATGCTCATCGAAGGCATGGCCTTCGTGCTCGCCACCGGGGCGTACTTCTACCTCATGTCGAACGAATCCGCCTGGCCGCCGGGCGGGCAGCCCCCCTCATTGATGTACGGCACGCTCTTCACGGTGCTGGCGATACTCAGTGAGGTGCCCAACGTCTGGTTGTCCCGACGCACGCATGCCGGCGACGTCGCCGCGATACGCATCGGACTCTGGGTGATGGTCGCCATCGGCGTGGTGCTGATGGTGATTCGCGGGTTCGAGTTCGGCGCGCTCAACGTGCGCTGGAACGACAACGCCTATGGCTCGATCCTCTGGGCGCTGATGCTGATGCACACGGTGCACATCGCCACCGACCTCTACGACACCATCGTGCTGGCGGCGATCGTGGCGCTGCACGAACCGGACTCACGCAAGCGGTCGGATGTGGCGGATAACGTCATGTACTGGCACTTCGTCGTGGTGACCTGGCTGGCGATCTACGTGCTGGTCTACCTCTTGCCCGGGCACACCAAATGAACCGCGTGCTCGCCGGACTGACTCCGTGGACCGGCCTCCTCGCGGGCTCCGTGGCGTGGGCGCTTCACCAGCAGTTGCTCGCCGACGCGCTGCGTTTCAACTGCGCCGCGGTGTCGCCCGGCCGCGCGCTCCTGGCGCTGGCCCTGGCCCTGGCGCTGTGCCTCGCCGGGGCGGTCGTATCCTGGCGATCGGTACGCGGTACAGGCGACGCGAGCGCCGGGAGGGCCTTCGCCGGCCGGCTATCGATCCTTGGCGCTGGCATCTTCGCCCTCGCCGTCGCCATGCAGGGCGTGGCGTCGTTCACCGTGCCGGGCTGCTTCCGGTGAGGCGCCCGATCCTGTGCGTGGCGCTGCTCGTGCCGGGGCCGGCGGTGGCGCATGACGCGCCGGGCCCGTTCGCCGGCTGGAGCTTCGAAGCCTGGGTAGTGGTACCCCTGGCACTCGCCGCGCTGCTTTACGCCGTGGGCCAATGGCGTCTTCGCGGGAGGACGTCGACCGCCTTCGACTGGCGCCGGCCATCGTTCTTCGCGGCAGGCTGGCTGGTGACCGCGCTCGCCCTCGTGTCGCCGCTGCACGTGGCCGGGGGCCGCTCGTTCGCCGCGCACATGTTCGAGCACGAGCTGTTGATGCTGGCCGGCGCACCGTTGCTGGTGCTGTCCCGGCCGTTGCCGGTCATGCTCTGGGCCTTGCCACACGCGGCTCGACGTGGACTGGGCAGGGCGGTGCTCGCGCCCGGCATCGGCGCGACGTGGTCCATGCTTACCCATCCGGCGGTGGCCACCGTGCTCCAGGCAGTGGCGTTGTGGCTGTGGCACGCACCGGCCTTGTTCGGCCTGGCGCTGGCGGGCGAGGGGTGGCACGTGCTCCAGCACCTCAGCTTCATGGTGACCGCGCTGCTGTTCTGGTCATCGATGCTCGACGAGGCGCGCATGCGCCATCACCCGATGGCCGCCGTGGTCGGCCTGTTCGTCACCGCGCTCGTGAGTGGCGCCCTTGGTGCCTTGATGGCGTTCTCGGCCAGTCCCTGGTATGTGGGCTACGTCCGCCTCGGCATGACGCCATTCGGACTGACGCCGGTCGAAGACCAGCAACTCGCCGGCCTGTTGATGTGGATACCCGGTGGCGTGGTCCATGCCGCCGCCGCGCTCGCGATCGTCGCGAGGTTGCTGCATGGATCACCGAGGGAGGCCGTGTCGCATGCGGAATGAATGGCTGGCCGCCGCGCTCGTGTTCGCAAGCACCTGCGCCCATGCCGACACCGTGTTCGTTTCCGACGAACAGGCCGCGCTGATCCACGTGGTGGACGGCGAATCGGCGAGGGTGACCGGCAGCATCGCGGTGGGCAGGCGCCCGCGCGGCATGGCCTTGTCGCCGGATCACTCGCGCCTCTATGTCGCCGCCGGCGACGACGACCGGATCGACGTGGTGGATACGGCCACGCGCCGCGTCATCGGACACCTTCCCTCGGGCCCGGATCCGGAGCGCTTCGCGATCAGCCCGGACGGCAAGCGGCTCTACGTGGCCAACGAGCGCGATAGCGTGGTGTCCTTCGTCGATATCCCCGGCGAACGCATCACCGCCACGGTCGAGGTGGGCTCCGAGCCGGAAGGCATGGCGGTCAGCCCCGACGGCAAGACCGTGGTCTGCACATCCGAAGCCACCAGCGTGGTCCATTTCATCGATGCGCAGAAAGCCGTGCTGGAGGACAGCGTCCTCGTCGGCACGCGACCACGCGATGCCGTGTTCAGCGCGGACGGCAGACTGTTGCTGGTGAGCTCGGAGGCGCGCGCGACGGTCGCGGCGTTCGACGCCCGGTCGCACAAGGTCGTCCGCACGATCGACTTCTACCGTGCACATGGCGCACCCGGCAACGTGCAGGCGGTGGGCATCGCACTCGACCCGGACGGCAAACGCGCCTTCGTCGCGCTCGGACGTGGCAATCATGCCGCCGAAGTCGATGTCCCGACGGGCGAGATCCTGCGTTACATCCCGGTGGGCCAACGCAACTGGGGCATCGCGATGTCGGCGGACGGAAAGCGCGTCTACGCGGCCAGCGGGCTTTCGGGCGACCTCACCGTGATCCGCCGTGGCGACGGGTCCACCACCACGATCCGACTCGGAGGGAAGCCATGGGGCGTCGCCGTCTTGCCCTGACGGGCCTTTGCATCGCGTGGTTCGGCGTCGCCAGCGCATCGGCGCCCGAGCTGCGTGTCTGCGCGGACCCGAACAACCTGCCGTTCTCGAACGAACGCCGCGAAGGTTTTGAAAACAAGCTCGTGGAGATGGTGGCGCGCGACCTTGGCATGACGCCGCGTTATGTGTGGTGGGCGCAGCGCCGGGGCAACCTGCGCAACACCCTCAACGCAGGCCGTTGCGATGTCGTGCCGGGCGTGGCCAGCGGCCTGGAGATGCTGGCGACGACGCGCCCTTACTACCGTTCGACCTATGTCTTCGTCACGCGCCGCGGCCATGACATGCCTACCTCGTTCGACGACCCCCGCCTGGCGACGTGGCTGGTCGGCGTGCAGATGATCGGGGACGATGGCGCGAACACACCGCCCGCGCACGCCTTGTCCCGTCGTGGCCTCACGGGGAACGTGCGTGGTTACCCGGTCTACGGCAACTACGCGAACCCCAACCCGCCCGCGGCGATCGTCGACGCGGTGGCGCGCGGCGATATCGATGTCGCCGTGGCCTGGGGACCCATGGCGGGGTACTTCGCCCGACATGAAGCCGTGCCACTCCAGGTCGGGCCCGTGTCGCCCTGGCTGGACGGCCCGCAGTGGCCCATGGTGTTCGATATCTCCATGGGCGTGAGGAAGGACGATATCGACCTGCGCCGACGCCTCGACGACGCGCTGGAACGGCACCGCGCGGAGATCGATCGCCTGCTGCGTTCCTATGGCGTACCCCTGGTGGAGGAGCCGGGCGCGCCGTCGTCCTAGCTTCGGCCCGCACGCCGTATCGTGCCCTTGCGCGTCGCTACACGGTCGACCCGCCACGCGTTCACGATCAGCGCGAGGCCGAGCAGGGCGGCCAGGCCGAACAGCACCGCCGCCCATGTCGGCAGGTCGTGCGCGCCGTTGCGCGTGAGCAGCGCGGCGCCGATGATCAACGCGGAGGAGATCAGGCCGACGCTGATGCGGTTCGCGATCTTCTGCAGGTTTTCGATCAGGTGCGATTCCTCCAGCCCGTCGACGCGGATACGCAGGTCGTTGTCCGCCAGCGTATCGACGAAGCGGGACAGCTTCGAGGGCACTCCGTGACCCAGCGCGTAGACATCGAGCGCCATGGCGGCGACGCCGGTCCTGGAGGCATGGTCGCTGAACTGCTTCACGAGCAGCGACTCCAGTTGTTCCTCGACGATCCGCCGCGTCGGCAAGGAAGGATCGAGCGCGCAGAGTGTCGCTTCGAGGTTGATCAGCGTCTTTCCCAGCACGCTCAGTTCCGGTGGCGGCTGCAAGCCACATTCCGCGCCCCGGGAGGTGAGGTCCAGCAGCAGCGAGCCTTCGGCAAAGGCGCGGTCTTCGCCACGTGCCGCATAACGGCCGACCAGGCTGCGCACGGCGCGGCGGTAACGCTGCCGGTCATAGTCGGGAAGGCGCCTTCCCATCGACTCGCACAGGTCGGCCACGATGTCGCCGTCGCTGTTGATCGCATGCAGCATGATCCGCAGCAGGGTGACCCGTGCCGTCCGCGACAGATAGGTGATCATGCCGGCATCGATCACCGCGAGCCGCCCGTCGTCGTCGATCAGCACGTTGCCCGGATGCGGATCGGCATGGACGCGGCCCTGCGCGAACACCTGGTCGAGGTAGGCCCGCATCAATGCCTCGCCGAGCACGCGTCCCTGGTCGGCGCCCGCTGTCCCTGGCGCGACCTTGCGCCCGCTGATCAGGTCCATGGTGAGCACGCGGCGGGTACTGAGATGGCGGTGCGGCGTGGGTACCGTGAGGGAAGGGTAATCGGAGAAGACCCGGCCCAGTGCGTCGAGGTTGTCCGCCTCGGCGAGGAAATCCAGTTCCTCCGCCAGGGCGTCGCGCAGGGCGGCCACCCAGTCTTCGATGCCGAGCCGGCGGCCTGCGTCGGTATAGCCTTCTGCCAGCCGCGCGACCCTGGCCAGGAGGTCGAGGTCGGAGGCGACATCCGCCTCGATACCGGGGCGCTGCACCTTCACGGCGACACGGGTGCCGTCGCGCAGGCACGCGGCGTGGACCTGGGCAAGCGAACCGGCGGCGAGCGGCATCGCCTCGAAGCTCGCATATAGCGTGTCCACGGGCGCCCCCAGTTCCTGTTCGATCATCGCTTCGATGTCGCGCGTGGGGACTTCCACGACCGCGTCCTGTATGCGTTGCAAGGCGACCAGGTAGGGCGGGGCGACGAGGTCCGGCCGCGTGGACAGCGCTTGCGCCAGCTTGATGAAGGCCGGTCCCAGTGATTCGATGTCCCGGGCGAATTGCTCGGGAGAGGCATCGGCACGCTCGGGCTCCGTGGCGATGGGATCCGTCGGGGAGCGGAGCACGCCCGCGCGCCGGTACTTGAGGACGAAGGTAGCGATCTGCCGGTAGCGCCGGGTCGATGCCAGCATGGGAGTCTCCGCGAGGGCGCCGGGCCGCGCCGTGGAGTCCCATCTTCCGCGCCGCCGGTGATGCCACGGTGGACGCCGCCGCGTAAGAGTTACCAGCCAGCGCGGAAAGTCTTACCGCCACGGTTGCCGGGTCACCTGACTGAAGCGCGCTCCCCGGCGCTTTCAAGGGCCCGGGGGCCTTGGCACGAGGTTTGAATGCAAGGTGGCATGGACAACGAAACGCATACCCCCATCATGCTTTACCTCCCCCTTGCCCAGCGGAACAACGCGTTTCCCTGGGAGGTCTTCCACGACACCCATCGCATGGGTACCTTCGCCACGCAGGACGAAGGCTTCCGGCATGCCCTCCGGTTGGCCGACAGCCTCGGCCGTCGAACCGGCCGGCGCGTTCGACTGAAGGTCGAAGGTGACAATGGCGTGTGGGAAACGGTCGACGCCTTCGTTCCCGGAAGCGTGGAGGCGTAGCACGTATGCGAGGCATTCACGCGGCGCATCTGATCGCATGACATGCCCCTCCCTAGCATTGGTGCTTTCCAACCAGCGCGGAGACCACCATGGCGGTAAAAACGATCGAAGACCTCTTCATCCATGAGCTTTCGGATATCTACAGCGCCGAGAAGCAGTTGACCAAGGCACTGCCGCGCCTCGCCCGTGCCGCCACGGCGCCGGAGCTGAAACAGGCATTCGAAACGCACCTGGAGGAGACCCAGGGGCAGGTGGAACGCATCGACCAGATCGTCGAGGCGCTCGGCATCCGTCTCAAACGGATCAAGTGCGCGGCGATGGAAGGCCTTGTGGAGGAAGGCAAGGAAGTGATCGACGAGGTCGAAGCCGGCCCGTTGCGCGACGCGGCGTTGATCGGTGGTGCGCAGAAGGTCGAGCACTATGAGATCGCCTCGTACGGCACGCTGTCGGCCCTTGCCAAGCAGCTCGGCTACAAGGACGCGATTCCCCTTCTGCAGGCGACACTGAAGGAAGAAAAGGCGACCGACGAGAAGCTGACGATACTTGCCGAGCAAGCGGGCAACCAGCGCGCCGCCGAGAAGTCACGGGCCGCCTGATCCACCGAACCACATGTCACGCCCCGCGGTGCTCCGAGGAGAGGCCGCGGGGCCAACCGGAGAACCGCGTGGTTTCGCCTCCGCTCGTTGTGATGGGCGCGTCGACCGGAGGCGTCGAGGCCTTGAGGTCGGTCTGCGCCGGCCTTCCCGCCGGTTTTCCCGCCGCGGTGCTTGTCGTGCTCCACGTGGATGCCCATGCCAGCATCCTGCCGAGCATCCTTTCGCAACGGGCGGTGTTGCCGGTGGCGCACGCGTTCGACGGTGAACCCATCGAGGCGGGCCGGATCTATGTCGCTCCGCCGGACTATCACATGCTCGTCGACGGGGCGGCCATCGTCCTGGATCGCGGACCGAAGGAGCACCACACCCGTCCGGCCCTCGATCCCTTGTTTCGCAGCGCGGCCGAGCACGCCGGTGCGCGGGTGATCGCGGTGGTGCTCACCGGCGATCTCAATGACGGGACAGCAGGCGTGCACTACGTGAAACGCGCCGGTGGCACGGCGATCGTCCAGGACCCCGACGAAGCGGTGGCACCCGCCATGCCGCTAGGCGCGCTGCGCCACGCCAGGGTCGACCACCGGCTGCCCCTTACGGATATCCCGGTCTTTCTTTCTCGTTGGGCGGTCGAGCAGGGCCTTCCGGCAGTCGCCCCCGGGAGGGGGCATGCCATGGCCAAGCTTCCGCCAAGACCGGATGCCGATCCGCATTCGACCGACCGCACCCCCTTCGTCTGCCCTTCCTGCAAAGGTTCGTTGATGCGCGGGGACGATGACGGCCTGCAAGAGTTCCGCTGCTACGTGGGGCATCGGTTCACCCTGGAGACCCTGGCGCATGCCCAGGGCCAGTCCACGGATGAATCACTGTGGTCGTCGTACCGTGCGTTGTGCGAAAAGGCGATGCTCCTGCACTTGCTTGCCGAGGATGCGCGGAGCGTGGGCGAGGAAGAGCGCGCGGCGATGTACGCCGACAATGCCAGGGAAGCGGAGCGCCTGGCGGTCATCGCCCTGGAACTGACCCGGCGCGCCGCGGGAACGCTGGCCGAACCCGATCCGGAACGTTGACAGAGGAGTTGGAAACCATGGGACGCATCGCACGCACCGTGTTCACGCAACCAGGTGACATCCAGCGCATCGAGCGATGGGTGGAAGAACTCGCCATCAATGCGCGCGTTCGCGTACATGTCGCCGAAGGCGAGCCGGTGGAAGGCATCGTCGCGGTGACGCCGACGGTCCAGGTATTCAAGACGGCGGACGACGAGGAGGGCATCAATGGCACCGTAAAGCTCGAGGACCCGCGGCAACCCGGATGGAGCGGCCTGGTGTGGCTGGGCGACATCACCCGTGTGGAACACCTGGACTCCGTCACCATGGGGGCGACGAAGGCCTGACCCGCCCCCGGGGCTCAGGCGCGCATGTCGACCGTGACCGTCCGCGGGCCCTCCTGTTCTTCCACGAACGCGACGATGCGCGTATCGATGCGCCGGAAGGAGAGGTCGAGACGCTGTCCGCCGACGTCGAGGCCACGCAGCCGCAGGCGGTCGATGCCAGAGGGCAGCGCGGGCCGCTCCACCAGGACACGACCCCGTTTGCCGTCGATGCGCAAGCCGAGGCACGCCTGGAGCAGCATGAACACCGAGCCCGAGGCCCACGCTTGCGGCAGGCACGCGACGGGATAGGCGACGGGCGGCTGCCCCGCGCTGCGTTCGAAACCGCAGAACAACTCCGGCAGGCGCATGCCGAAATGCGAGGCCGCCTCGAACAGGTCCGAGAGCAACCGCACCACGCCTTCGCGCTCCCCGTAGCGCGACATGCCCGACGCGCAGACGGCGACATCGTGCGGCCATACCGACCCGTTGTGGTACGACATCGGGTTGAAGCGGACGGTATCGACGGCGAGCGTGCGCACGCCCCAGCCGCTGTCGAGCGGACGCGACAGCAGCTGCCGCGCGACGGCCTCCGCGCGATGCCGGCGGGGCAGGCCCACGAAAAGGAGGTGACCCGCATTGGAACTGCGCACCGCGCATGGACGTCCCGTGCCGTCGAGGGCGAGCGCGTAGAAGCTCGCGTCCTCCATCCAGAACATCCGTTCCACCGTCCTGCGCATCGTCTGCGCACGCTGTCGCCAGTGCGGGACCGCTGCCGCGTCGTCCATCCATTCCGCCAGTTCGGCCATGTCGCGATAGGCGCGATAGGCGTAGCCCTGCACCTCGACGAGAGCGATCGGTCCCTCCACGTGCGACCCGTCCGCGTGGAATACCGAGTCGTGGCTGTCCTTCCAGCCCTGGTTCACCAGGCCGGTGGCTTCGCCGCGCGCATACGCGATGAGCCCGTGGGGATGCGCGGCCGCGCGGGCTTCGAGCCAGCCCGCGGCCGCGTTCAGCGCGGGCCATACCGACTGGATGAATGCCTTGTCGCCTGTGCGCCGCGCATAGGCACCGGCCAGCATGACGAACAGCGGTGTCGTATCGACGCCGCCGTAGTACCGGCCGAAAGGCAGTTCGTTGGCGGCGGCCATCTCGCCTTTGCGCGTCTCGTGCATGATCTTGCCCGGCTCGGAATCGCGGAAAGCCGAGGTTTCGTGCGCCTGGTTTTCGGCCAGGTACGCGAGCACGCCCCTGGCCAGCCCCGGGTCGAACCAGAGCGTCTGCATCGACGTGATGATCGCGTCCCGGCCGAACGGCGTGGAGAACCAGGGAATCCCGGCATAGGGGTAGGGACCGGTAGGCATGTCCGTGGTGAGCAGGGCGAGGTCCGCCCGGGATTTGTCCAGCCACGACTGGAACGGACGTCCCGACGTCAGCAGGCGTGCACCGCGCTGCCGTCGTAGCCGCAGGCTTCGCCACGCACGGGCCGCGGATTGTCGAAAGCGCGCGCGCGAGGGTTCGGCGTGATCCGGCCCGACTTCCATGTAGAGCGTCCACCCGCCGCGCGGTGCGAGCGCGATATCGAACTCGGCGCAGCGCTCGTCGAGCCGGTGTGGCGGTTCGGAGTAGTCGATCGATACCGACCGCGTCACGTCGTCGAGTCCGCGATAGCGAAGGCCGACGCCGCGCTCGTGCAGGTCGGGCGTCATGCCTTCCCCGCGCCTGGCGCGCCGTTGGCCACGCACCTCGAACATGTCCCGGAAGTCCGCGCCAAAACCGAGCCGCAGCGTGGCGCCGGCGGCCAGGTCGCTGTAGTTCGCGAGTTGGATCCGTTCGAAGATCCGGCCAGCCCAGATGAAGCGCTTGCGCTCGATGTGCATGACCGCTTTCGGTGTGGGATTCTCGCCCAGCGACGGTAGCGGCTCGTTGGTCATGTGGGCCGTGAAGTAAAGGTTGTCCTGGCTCACGCCGCTGGACAGAAGCGAAGGCCGTTCGCCCGCCAGGGTGAGGGTGAGTTCGGAGAGCACGCGCGTGTCTTCGCGAAAGAGGCCGTCCGCGGCGCCGGAGACGTCGCCACGGGCATCGGCCACGAGGAAGGTATCGCCTTCCTTCAGCGCGAACTGGGAGAGCGGAGCGGGCTCCTTTTCTTTTACCGAAGTGTCCATGGGATCCTCAGGCACGTTGCAGGAGGGTGTCTTTGCGCGCCGGTCCATCGAGCAGCCTTTCGTACAGATCGACGTAGCGGAGCGCCATGGCGCGTGCGGTGAAGCGCCGTTCGAAAACCTGCCGGATGTGGCGACGGTCCAGCGATGCGGCGCGGAAGACGGCTTCGACGGCTTCGTCCCTGCCGTCGACGACGAAACCGGTCACCCCCTCGTCCACCACCTCGGGGACCGCGCCGAACGGTGTCGCGATGACCGGCGTTCCGCAGGCCATGGCTTCGATCATCACCAATCCGAACGGTTCCGGCCAGTCGATGGGAAAAAGGAGGGCGCGGGCGTTGCCGAGGAAGGCCGGCTTCTCCGCATCGCCGATCTCGCCGATGAAGTCGATGCCCGGCAGTCCCAGCAAGGGGCGGATCGACTGCTCGAAATAGTCGCGGTCGGCATGGTCGACCTTGGCGGCGATCTTCAGCGGCATGTTCGCTGCGCGGGCGATGGCCACGGCGCGATCCAGGCCTTTTTCGGGCGAGGCCCTGCCGAGGAAAGCGAGGTAATCGCCGGCGGGTTCGTCCACGAAGCGGTACGGCGCCGGGTCCAGTCCATGCGGAACGTTGCCGGCCCAATGGGCCGATGCGATGGGCGCACGTTGCGAGAGGGAGATCGACGCCAGCGGGTACATCGTCCACCGGGCATACGCACCCGTGAGGTCGTCGATGTCCAGCCGCCCATGCACGGTCGTCAGGGTGCGCTCCGCGAGCGCCTCGAACAAGGGAAAGTGCAGCAGTTCCAGGTGAAAATGCAGGATGTCGAATTCGTCGCCGCGCGAACGCACGTGATCCAGCATGCACAGGTGAGACGCCAGTTCCGACTTCAGTGGCGCGGGATCGAGACGTACCGCGCAGGTCCGGCCGGGAACCAGGCGGGCGCGCGTCATGGCATCCGCCGCGGCGAACAGGGTCACGTCATGGCCGAGTTCGACGAGTGCGTTGCAAAGATGCGCCACGACGCGCTCGGTGCCGCCATAAAGCCGTGGGGGAACGGCTTCCGTCAATGGCGATATCTGCGCGATTTTCATCGGCCACCGGTCGATGTACCGCCTACCGCGCGATCGCGATGCGGACGATCGACAGGACCGAAAGGACCGCCACGAGGAGCAGCACCAGCCGGGTCAGGATCACCGACCAGAAACCCAGCCAGTGGGTGTGGATATAGTCTTCGTAGATGTTGCGCAGGCCCAGTTCGGTATGCCAGCAGACGAGGATGATGAAGCTCGCCATCAGGGTGGCATTCACCGGATGGCCGATCGACGCGCGCACGGTCGCGTAATCGGAGCGGAGCAGGGTCAGCACGAGGATCACGAACCAGACCGATAGCGCGGCCAGCGCGATCGAGGTGAACTGCATTGCCATCCAGGCGCCGGCGCCCGACTTCGCCGATCCGATGTTCCGTGCACGTTTGAGCGGATTGCGCAGATCGCTCGTCATGTCAGTGCCGTATGTCGTCGTTGCCGGAGCGCACTTCCTGCGCGGCACGCGGTTCCAGCTTGCGCGGCGCGCCTTCGCGTTCGGGGAAGAGGCGGCGGGTCAGTTCCGTGGTGTTGAGATGGGTCAGGTCCTTGGCGAGGTCGTCGACCTGGGTGTCGGCCACCGCGGCATCCAGCTGCGCGCGGATCAGCCCGAGGAAACGTGGTGCGGCCACGATGCGGAGCTGGGCGAAGCGCTTTTGCTGGCGTCGTTCGGTGAGCGTGGCGGCCACACGCCGTGCGAAACGCTCGGCCTCCAGGTGAAGTTCTGACTCCCCGGCCGAGGCGGTGACCGTGCCGGTACCCAGGGCGGGCGCACCGCCGGCTCCGCCGGCGATGCTGGGAGCGCGGCGGCCGTGGGCATCGTCGCGTAAGGCCGCTTCGCGATTGGGGGCGTCGTCGCGCAGCGTTTCCACTTCGTGAAGGAGTCCTTGCCCGGGCAGCTCTAAGAATCGCGCGGTCTTCTCGTCCGCTACGACGACCCAGGTAGTGTCCTTCGACGAGGAACGGTTGTTCATGGTGTCTCCAAACGTTTTCGAAGTCGCCGGACGATGCTGATACTTGGCCGGCGGAGGGCGCGCGCACGATGCCTAAGCCCGGCTTCACGTCGCTGAACGGGTCAGCTGGCCAGGCTGTGTTCGGCGAGGACGAGGGCCCGGTCGACCGCCAGCAAGAGTTCGCCGCGCGTGAACGGCTTCAGCAGCCGGGAGGCATAGCAGGGCGCGCCCGTCAGATCGGCCTGGGCATCCGACAGCATCAGGACCGTCGGCAGCATGCCGAGCATGTCGCGGCAATCCGCAAGATAGGAGCCGACGGCATCCTGGGCATGGGCGGGGACGCAGGCGACCAGCAGTTGCGGGCAGCGACTCTCCGACAGGCGCGCGGCGCCGAGGTGGGTCGTGGCGACCACCGCCTCATAGCCCATCTCGACCAATGCCTCCTTCACCACCCAGGCGAGGTCGGCCATCGGTTCGATGATCACGGCGAGCGGACGGCCGCCGCTCAAGAAAAACGCTCCGCCGCAGCGGGTACGAAGAGATGCACGTCGGGACCCCTATAGGAACGTGGCCCTTCGATGGACCACCGGTTCAGCGTGCACTTCACTTTGCAGCGGATTTGCCTAGGAAGATCACCGCGATGCTGATGTTGCTGAACGGGCATCGCGTCGCCTGGAGGCCGGGGAAGGGCGGAACGGAAGTACCGCCGCTCACGAATTGGCCTACTATCGCGCGATGAACACATCGCCTTCACCCCGCGGCAGGCTCGCATGCGTCGGCATGGGCATGACCCTGGGCTCGCATCTGACACCGCTGGCCCGCAGTCATATCGAGCAGGCGGATGTGGTGTTCGCGGCGCTATCCGACGGCATCGTCGAGGCATGGCTGCGGCGCATGCATGAGGACGTGCGCAGCCTTCAGCCCTATTACGAGGAAGGCAAGTCACGCATGACGACCTACCGCCAGTGGGTCGACGTGATGATGACCGAAGTGCGCTCCGGCAAGCAGGTTTGCGGCGTCTTCTACGGCCATCCGGGTATCTTCGCCTGGTCGCCGCACAAGGCGGTCGAGGTCGCCCGTTCAGAAGGATTCGTGGCACACATGGAGCCTGGCATTTCGGCCGAGGATTGCCTGTACGCCGACCTCGGCATCGATCCGGGCCGCTTCGGTTGCCAGCACTTCGAAGCCAGCCAGTTGCTGTTCTACGAGCGCCGCATCGACCCAACGGGTTACCTGGTGCTATGGCAGGTCGGCGTCGTCGGCGACCGGTCGCTGGCACGGCTGCACACCGGAGGTGCTTACCGCCAGGTGCTCGTGGACGTGCTGAGCCGCGACTATCCCCTGGATCACGAGATCATCGTCTACCGCGGGGCGACGCTACCGATCCAGAAGCCGGGCATACGCTGCATTCTCCTGCGGGACCTTCCCCATGTATCCCTGACGCCCGAGGAAACGGTGGTGCTTCCGCCCGCATCCGTCCTGAAGGCGAACCTGGCCGTTCGCGAGAGGCTGGCCACCCTCGACGCGATGCAGGCACCGGGTCATCCGTAAAGAAGTAGGGGTGGCTGCCGTCACAGTGCTCAATCGCAGCGCTGGCGGCATGGCAGGGATATGAGATGAAGGACACGATCGAGTTGCTGGAAGCCATCGGGTGCGATGCATCACTGCGCCATGCGCCCACGGACGAGCTGGTGGGGGTTCTCGAACGTGCCGGGGCGTCCACCGCCCTGAGCGCCGCCGTGGCGACCGGTGACAGCGCACGGCTGGCCGACGAGTTCGGGCACCTGCTGATGCACATGCCACAGATATCGCAAGTTCCAGGCTGCGAGGACGACGAGGTCGAGGAGCAGGTGCCCCACGATGACGGCCCGGACGACCGCGAAGCACCTTCGCAGGACGTATAGGCTGAAACGCATGCCCAGCACGAGCGGTCGCGTCCGGTACTGGCCCCTGAGGTGGGGCCTGCTGGCGTGCGCGCTCTGGCACCTTCCGGTCGTCGCCGCGACGCCTCCGGGCGATCCCGCGGCCTTCCTGATCGAGACCGAAAGCCTGCGCACGAAGGACCATCCGCAGTTCGTGCGGCGGCTCGCTGAGATCCGGCCCGAAGTGCCGCGACTTGCCCCTGCGGCGCTATGGCATTTTCGCTATCTGGATGCATGGGAAACCATGTTCGAGGGCGATTACGCCAAGTCGGAGGCGCTGCTGCACGAGGTCATCGACCAGTCCGGCGATGCGACGCTCGCTGCCAAGTCGTCGGCCTTGCTATTGACCAACCTCGGCGCGAACCGTCGCTACGAGGAAGCCTTCGCCTTGGCCAACCGGCTGACGACAGGCCTGCCGGCGGTGAAGGATTCACTGGCGCGGTCGATGCTGCTGATGAACCTGTCGCAGATGTTCAACCTGGCCGGGCAGACCGACCTCGCCATCCAGTACGCCGACATGATGGAGCGTGCGACGCCAGCGGGCGACTCGCTGTGCTATCCGCGCTCGCTCCGCGTGGCCGCGCTGAACGACGGCAAGCGCCTCGGTTCGTCCAGCCCCGAGTTGTCGCGGGCGATCGACACGTGTGCCACCGCGGGGCAGCAGGTGATCGCCAACACCATGCGCCTGGTGCTTATCGACCGGCTGCTCGACGAACACCAGGCGCGCAAGGCTCTTGCGCTGCTCGATACCATCGCACCGCGCATCCGCGAAAATCAGTATTACCCACACATTCTCTCGTCGCAGGTGCAGCGCGCGAAGGCCTACGAGGAACTCGGCGACGACCCGCGAGCAAAGACCGCCGCGCTCGCCGCCGTGGCCCTGGTCGCCCCCAGCGATCTGAGCGAGTGGGCGAGGGATGCCTATGGCGTGCTTTACGGCGTCGCGAAGCGCCAGGGGGACAGCGCGGCAGCGCTTTCGTACTACGAGCAGTACGTCATCCAGGACAAGGGCTACCTCAACGACATCACTGCGAGGGGGCTCGCATTCGAGTTGAGCAAGCAGCACCTTCTCGTTCAGAAACTGGAGACGGAACGGCTGGCCAGGCAGAACAGCATCCTGCGCCTGCAGAAGGCCTTGGAGACCAAGGCCGTGGAGACCAGCCGGCTCTATATCGTCCTGCTGCTGTTGTTCCTGGCGTCGGTCGTGTTCTGGCTGTTGCGGATCAAGCGCTCGCAGCTTCGGTTCCGCAAGCTGTCATGGCACGACGGCCTGACCGGCATCTTCAATCGCCAGCATTTCATGAACGAGGCCGGGCGCAACCTGCGTTTGCTGGAGAAGCGTAAGTGGGATGCCTGCCTGGTCTTCATCGACCTGGATCATTTCAAGCAGATCAACGACACGCATGGCCATGCCATGGGCGATCTCGTGCTGAAGCATGCCGTGGCCATCTGCCAGCAACAGTTGCGTCCGGGTGACGTGTTCGGCCGCTTGGGCGGCGAGGAATTCGGCATGCTGCTGGTGGGCTGTCCGGCCGAGCGGGGCCTGCCCATCGTCGAGCGCCTACGCATGGCCATCGAGGCATCGCCGGTCACCGAGGAGGGAACCGTGATCCCGTTCTCCACGAGTGCCGGCCTGGCCGCCACGGCGACCTCGGGCTACGACCTGCAACGGCTATGCAGGGAGGCCGACATCGCGCTGTACAAAGCCAAGCGCGGCGGGCGCAACCGCGTGGTGGCGGGGGCGCCCGACAGCGTCGCCGAATCCTAGGCGATCAGAGGTCGAACGAAGCCGAGACGTAAAACGTGCGCGGCGTGCCCTGGGTCAGGTAACCGCCGTTCGCCGATACCCAATAGCCCTTGTTGGTCACGTTCTGCACGGTGAGGCGGAAGGTCACCGGCACGCCTTCGAGGTGCGCCGTGGTGCGGGCGCCGATGTCGTAGGTGGTCCAGGCCGGTACGTCCAGCGTGTTGGCCGTATCGAGGTATTGCTTGCCGGTGCGCACGGCGCGGGCGCTGAGGGTGACGTCCGGGGTATGCGGGACATCCCACTCCACGCCCGCATTGGCCTGGAAGCGCGGCACGCCGATGCCGTCGTTGCCATCGTTCAGGCCGCCCTGGGTCTTCACGAGTTCCGGTTTGATGTAGTTGGCACCACCCAGCACGCGCACGCCGTCGACTGGCTGGCCGAAGAAGCTCCACTCGATGCCGCGATTACGCTGCTCGCCATCCACCACGAAGGTGTTCCCTGCGTTGACATACGCGCTGGGCTGTTTGATCTGGAACAGGCCGAGGCTGCTGCCGATCGTGCCCGCGTCCCACTTCACGCCGATCTCGTTCTGCTTGGATTTATAGGGGGCGAAGACCTGGCCCGCATTGGTGACCGGCCGGTTGTTGAAGGTTTCCGGCGCCTGGTCGCCCTGGGTCAGCGCCTCGATGTGGTTGGCGTAGATCGACCACTGGTCGGCAAGACGGAAGTTCACGCCGGCGACGGGGCTGGTCGTGTACTGCTGGTATTCCGAATTCTTCGCGCCCTCGACGCCGTCGACCGCATAGGCATAGCCGATGGTGTGCAGTTTCTGGCGGCGGGCGCCCAGCGTCACCTGCAGGCGGTCGTCCATGAAGCCGAGCGTGTCGGACACGGCGAGGCTGCGAAGCTGCGTGCGGCCGGTGATACCGGGATCGCTGATGGGGCCGACGTTGTACGCGAAGTCCGGCACCGGAGCATAGGTGGGCGAATAGATATTGGTACGGATCGGATCGAGCGATCCGGCATAGGCCGCCTTCTTGCGGAAGCTCAACGCCGAGAAACCGACGTTCACGCGGTGGGTGACCTCGCCGGTGTCGAAATGCGCGTTGAAACCCGCTTCGCCCGTGGCCGTGTCCGCGATATACGGCACGGTGAACCGCGTTTCGGTCGCGTTGCCGGCGGTGTCCACGAGAGTGGGGCTCACATAGTCGCCGAACTCGTTGCCATGGTGCGCACCCGCGGCCACGTAGCCCGTGAGCCAGGGCGTGAAGTCGTATTCGGCGCGGACGACGCCGAAGGTGTCTTCCAGCGAGGAGTTGGACCAGGGCTGGGCGTAATTGGTTTTCGCCGAGGGCGCACGCGGCACGCGGTCGAGACCACTGGCGAAGACGACGGCGCGGCCCCCCGTGATCACCTGTTTCTGATAGCCGAGATCGGTGGTGATGCGCAATTTCTCGCCCTGGTAATCGAAGGCGACCGAAGCGGCCGTGACGCGGCGCTGCTCCCCGTCGATGGCGGTGTTGCCGTCACGATGTACGGCATTCACGCGCACGCCGAAGGCATCGCCAGCGCCGAAGCGGCGGCCGATATCCACGCTGCCGCCCACCTGGCTGTCGCTGCCCCAATCCAGGCCGACGCGGGTGACCGGCTGCGCTTCCGCGCGCTTCGGCGCGATGTTGATGCTTCCGCCGACGCCGGAACCGGACGGGCTGATGCCGTTGAGGAAGGCGCTGGCACCCTTGAACACTTCCACGCGGCTGACCAGTTCCGGCGCGAGCAGCTGGCGGGGCAGCAGGCCGTAAAGACCATCGAACGCGATGTCGTCGCTATAGACCTGGAAACCACGGATGGTGAAGGTCTGCGAGAAATTGCCATAACCGAAACCGGTGCGCACGGCGGGATCGTTGGAGACCACGTCGCCGAGGGTGCGCGCCTGCTGGTTGCGGATCAGCGTGTCCGTGTAACTGGTGATCGCAAAGGGCACGTTCATCGAGTCCTGGTTGCCCAGCACGCCGAACCGTCCACCGCGCGCTACCTGGCCACCGGCGTATTCCGCGGTGGGCGCCGCGACATTGGCCTCCACCTGCACACCCGAGAGGGTGGTGCTGTTGTCGCGGGCTTTCTGCTGCGCATCGGTATCGTCGGCGGCATGCGCCGACGTGGCGAGCAGGACGCCGGCGAGGGCGGCCGAAACGGAGAGGGTGAGGACGTGGCGGCGGAAGGGGACGGCGGACATGGAACTCCCAGCGAGCATCGATGGCGTGAATGCGAATGTAAATGCGAACCAATCGCAATTATCGCGCACTCTCGACGTGCTGCATAGCAGGTGGGAAGCGGGCTGGCCCGCGATTCGTCACCCACGGGCGGACGAGCGAGGGGCGATAAGCTTCGCCCAATCGAGCCAAGGCTTCCTTCGCCAGCAAGAAGGTCGAGGCATCGCGGGCGAGCCCGCTTCCCACCCCTTTATTCAGTTCAGCGGGCGAACCCATATGTTGCGAAAGCTCAGGGGCGGCGAAGGGTCGCCGTGAGCCTGTAGCTTGATCGCAGCCTCGGCGTAGGGCGTGTACCTGGGCTTGCCGACGTGGAAGGTTTCGCCAGCGAGTCGCACATGGTTCTGCACCAGCACGCCGTTATGGAAAAGTGTCACATAGGCGGGCGATTCGACGGCACCGCCGGCGCTGAAAACGGGCGCCGTCCAGATCAGGTCATAGGTCTGCCACTCACCGGGCGGACGCATCGCGTTGACCAGGGGAGCGGCCTGCTTGTAGATGCTCGCCGCTTGTCCGTTGACGTAGGTCGCGTTCTTCCATGAATCCATGATCTGGATCTCGTAGCCCTCGTCGCCGGGCCCCGTGGAGGCGAGGAATACGCCGCTGTTGCCGCGCTCCTGGCCCTCGCCGGTGATGTCCTTGGGCACCTGCCATTCCAGGTGCAACTGGTAGTTTCTGAACCGTCGCCGGGTCTGGATGTTGCCGGACGCCTTATCGACCGTCACCACGCCGTCGTGCACCTTCCAGCGCGCGGCCGAATGGTCCTTCGATGATTCCCATTGGCTCAGGTCGCGGCCATCGAACAGCACGATGGCGTCGGACGGTGGCGCGCCGGCCGGTCCGGGCGTCACCACCTTCGGTACGGGCTCCCACTGCTCGGTCGCCTTGGGATCGGTCTGTGCCGGTGAGGACGAGGGAAGGGCCGCCGCCAGCACGAAGAGCAGCGGGACAGTAGCGCTTTGCCAATTCACGGGATTAGTCCTCCGGGCGGATAGGGAGCCAGCCGTCGATCATGACGGCTGGCGGCGCGCGGGGGAAGATCGCCTCGTGACGTCAGAAGAACCGGTAGTTGAAGCTCACCGTGAAGCTGCTCGGCGGTGCGTAGTAGAGGTTGCTGAATTCATCGAGCACGAAGTACTTCCGGTTCAGGAGATTGTCCGCGTTCACCTGCACCGAAGCCTGCTTGCCGATCGCGTAGCGGGCCATCGCACCGAGCAGCATCACCGAGGATTGATCGAGCCGTTGCGGACCGTTCGGACCATCGACCTGGGCGTGGCTGGCCGATTGCCAGTTGGCGCCCCCGCCGATCGTCAAGCCGTTCCATGCGCCGGGCAGGCGATACGTGGTGAACAGGCGGATCAAGGTCCGCGGCAACGCCGTACGCAACGCGCCACCATTCCGCGGCGCTTTCACGTTGAAGTGTGACCAGCCGAACGTGCCGTTCCAGGATTCCGACATATCGCCCGAGACTTCGAATTCATAGCCACGTGACTTCGTCCCGTTCACCGCGTTGTATGCCTGCGTCCGCCCGTCAGGCAGGTACTCGCCCACCGCGGCCTCCGCCACGTTGTCCTGGCGCGTCTCGAACAGGGTCAACGAGGTGTTCAAGGCACCATCGAAATGACGGCCCTTGAGGCCGACCTCGCGGCTGCTGCCAAGCACGGGGTCGAGGAAGCTGCCGTCGGCGCGGCGGTTGCTCTGCGGATCGAATATCTGCGTGTAGCTCGCGAACGCGGAGTAGGTGCCGTCGATGTCGTAGATCAGGCCGGCATACGGCACCGTCTTCGTATGCTCGTGGTGATACACGCCACTGGTGCTGTCGTTGGTGTCGTTCTTCCAGCGGCTGTAACGGGCGCCCAGGATGAGTTTCAGCGGGTCGGCCAGGGAGAGGCGAGCCGCCGTGTAGATGCCGCCCTGATCGGTATGCGTGGCGCTGTAAGGCGTCTTGTCGACGGCGAAGTCGGGATAGGGATAGCTGCCGTTCCATTGCAGGAAGTTGCCGACGCCCGGCAGGTCGCCATGTTCACGTTCCCACGAATCCTGCGTGTAGTGCGACCCGCTGACGCCGACCACCAGTTCGTGCTCCCGGCCCCATGCCTGGAACGGCCCGGACGCGTAGACGTCGAGCAGGTTCTGTCGGCCGGCATCGGTGCCCCGGTAGGCAAAGGGCGCGATGCCTTCACCAGTCCCACGGTTGGGAAACCCGTAGACATAGAACAGCGCATCGTCGCCGTCGGTTTCGCGGCGGCTCGCCATGACCCGCAACTGCCAGCCGTTGTCGAAGCTGTGCTTGAGGTCGGCGAAGGCGGTGCGGGTCGTGTTGTCCCAGTAGGTCCAGTCGGCCGCGCTAGTGAACCCGCGCGGCCATTCGATGAAGCCACCGGTGTCGTCGAAGACGGGATACGAACCCCAGGTGACACCTTTCGGCGTGGTGCGCTGATAGTCGTAGCCGAGGCTGAGCACGGTATCGGTGCCCAAGTCGGCATCGACCACGCCATAGAACACGCTCTTCTTGGTGCTGTAGCGGTCGAGGTACGAATCGCCGTCCTCGTAGGCCGCCACCACGCGGCCACGCACGCTGCCGGAGGCGTTCAGCGGCGAGGAGATGTCGAACGTGCCGCGGCGCGTATCCCACGACCCATAGCTGAGGGAAGCGTCCGCCTGGAGCGTGCGGCTGTCGGCACGCTTGCGAACGAAGTTGATCATGGCGGACGGACTGCCCGCGCCGCTCATGAGGCCGGTGGCACCGCGTACCACCTCGACGCGTTCGTAGATGGCGGTATCCAGGCTGCCGTCGGCGGAGCTGGAGTTGAGGCCGGCGGCGATGGGCACGCCATCGTAGGCCATGTTCTCGATCTGAAAGCCGCGTGCGTAGAACACCACGCGTTCGGTGTCGTAGGCGCTCGACGAAACGCCCGTGGTGTTATCCAGCACCTCGCGCACGTTGGTCAGGTTCTGGTCTTCGATGCGTTGCTCGGTGACGACGCTGATCGATTGCGGCGTGTCCTGCGGCGTCAACGACAGACGGGTGGCGGCGGAACTCTGTTCGGCGGCATAGGAGGGTGCACGCTGGCCCTTGACGGCGACGGCATCGAGCGTGGTGGCGGCATCCGGGGCGTTGGTCGCCGATTGCGCGAACGCCCCGAGAGGCAATGCCGTGGACAGGCAAAAAGCGAGCACGGCCGGCCGCGTCCGGTGGAAGTGGGTCGGGAACATGAGGGAGCCCCTAGGCATTGGACGAAGGGCACCGATGGGGCCCGCGTGGTTCAGTCGACTGGCTCGCTAGGGGCTGGCTGGTCGTATCGCGGTGGTATTCTACATAATTCCTACAGGCTTCAACCCATGGCACTCAAATCCACGGTCTTCAAGGCCGACCTGCAGGTCAGCGACATGGACCGGCATTACTACCAGGCCCATGCGTTGACCATCGCCCAGCATCCGTCCGAGACCGACGAGCGGATGATGGTCCGGGTGCTCGCGTTCGCGTTGAACGCGGACGACGCCCTGGTCTTCGGCAAGGGGCTCAGTTCGGACGACGAGCCCGACCTGTGGCGCAAGGAGCTGACTGGCGAGGTCGACCTGTGGATCGAGATCGGCCAGCCTGACGAACAGCGCATCCGACGTGCCGCGGGCCGTTCGAAGCGCGTGATCGTCTATACCTACAGCGGGCGCAGTGCAGAGGTGTGGTGGAAGAAGACCTCAGCCGCCGTCGCACGCACGAAGAACGTCTCGGTGATCGACGTCGCGCCGTCCACCGTGGAAGCGCTGGCCGCGTTGACACAGCGCTCGATGCAGATCCAGTTCATGGTGCAGGATGGCCAGGCCCAGGTCATCGGCGGCGATGCCGTGGTTCCGGTGGAACTGACGACGCTGGCCTGACGCCGTGCGCCGCGTCGAGCGGCCCGCACCCGGTATGACGCGCTAATACCTTTAGATGTAGTGCTTCGTCAAGGGGCGCTTGCTAAGCTCGCGAGCGCCGGCTACCGCCGCTCACGGACCAGCGGATCTCGAACCACGGAACCTGTCCATTCCCATTGCGTTCCCGCCCATCGCGCGGAACCGTCGGAGGAGTGTTGTCATGTCGTCAGAGTTCGCTTCATTCGGTCGTTGGCATTTCCTCACCGCGTCAGCCATTCTCGGCGCGGCAAGCATCATCCTTCCTTCCGCGGCGCACGCCGCCACGCCGCCCGGGGAAAGCGCCTCGATCCGGCCCTTTCCGAAGGTGCATATCCCCGATGAAACCCTCGCGGACCTGCGCCGGCGGATCGCCGCGACCAAGTGGCCCAAGAAGGAGACGGTGACCGACGCGACCCAGGGCGTGCAGTTGGCCACCATGCAGAAGCTGGCCGCGTACTGGCAGTCCGATTACGACTGGCGCAAGGTAGAGGCGAGGTTGAACGCCTTGCCGCAATTCGTGACCACCATCGACGGCGTGGACATCCATTTCATCCATGTCCGCTCGAAGAACAAGAACGCGTTGCCGGTCATCATCACGCACGGATGGCCGGGCTCGATCATCGAGCAGCTGAAGGTCATCGATCCGTTGACCAACCCGACGGCGCATGGCGGCAGCGCGTCGGACGCGTTCGACGTGGTGATCCCCTCCTTGCCTGGCTATGGCTTTTCGGGGCAGCCCGCCACGACCGGCTGGGATCCCCAGCACATCGCCCGGGCATGGACCGTGCTGATGAAACGCCTCGGCTATAAGCACTTCGTCGCCCAGGGCGGCGACTGGGGCGACGCGGTGTCCGAGCAGATGGCGGTTCAGGCGCCACCCGAGCTCCTGGCGATCCACACCAACATGCCCGCCACCGTGCCGGACGATATCGCCAAGGCGCTCTCGGCGGGAGGACCGCCGCCGGCCGGCCTGTCCGCCGATGAAAAGAACGCGTACGAACAACTCGATTTCTTCTACAAGCATGGCCTCGGCTACGCCCAGGAGATGACGAACCGGCCGCAAACCCTGTACGCCATCGAGGATTCTCCGGTGGGTCTCGCCGCCTGGATGCTCGACCACGACGCGCGCAGCTATGAGTTGATCACCCGCGTGTTCGACGGGCAGACCGAAGGCCTGTCGCGTGACGACATCCTCGACAACGTGACGCTCTACTGGGTCACGAACACGGCCGTCTCATCGGCGCGGTTGTATTGGGAAAACAAGCTCGCCTTCTTCGAGCCGAAGCACCTGACGATACCGGTCGCGGTAAGCGTCTTCCCCGACGAGATCTACGCGGCGCCGAAGAGCTGGGCGGAAAAGGCGTTCCCGAAGCTCATTCACTTCAACCGGCTGCCCAAGGGCGGGCACTTCGCGGCCTGGGAACAACCGGCGATGTTCGTCCAGGAGCTGAGGACGTCGTTCAAGTCGGTCCGTCAGGACGGCGCGCGATAACGGCCAGCTGGCGGGACAGCCAGGACAACGCCACGCAGGCGAGTCCCGCCAGCACCCAGCCCGATGCCGGTCCGCCGGCTTGCTGGAATACCTGCCAGTAACGCGTGCCGTAGATCACGGCCGCGGCGACCAGGGCGACGGCGAACACGGCCACAAGCACGCGTGAGAGCGGTCGCTCGATGCCGCCTTCATAGCGCGCGATGCGAGCCGCGGCCCTTGCGACGAAGTCGCCTGGCGGGGCGCCGACGGGGTGCGAAAGCACGGCGCGGGCCACCTTGCGGTACTCCAGGGCGAGCGGGTCGAGGTCGATGGGGGCCTGGCCGCGCGCCGCGCGCAGGCCGCGTTCCTGGGCTTCCCACTCTCGTTCGTCGTTCATGCTCGTATTCCCATGCGTGATTCCAGTATCTCCCGCAGCATCCGGCGGCTGCGGAAAAGATGACTCTTGATGGTGCCGTCGGCCATGCCGGTCACCCGGGCGATCTCGCCGATCGGCATTTCTTCCAGATGGTAAAGCGTCAGCAGCGTCCGTTGCACCGGCGGCAGGGATTCAATGGCCGCATGCAGCCGGGTGCCCATTTCCTCGTCCGCTACGGTGGCTTCGAGGTCGAAGCCGTCGCCGACCCGTTCCGCCAGCGGGACCCCTTCCTCATCGCCCGACGCCTCGACCAAGGGAATGCGCTTGCGCTCGAGGTGCCGCTTGGCCACGGAGTACGCCACCTGGGCGATCCAAGACTTCAAGGCACTGTCGCCGCGGTACTGGTGCAGCGATTGGTGGATGCGAAGGAAGACCTCCTGGCAAAGCTCGCGGGTGTCGTCCGGGTGCCTGACCATGCGGTCCACCACATGCCAGCAGAGGTTCTGGTACTCGCGCACCAGCCGTTCGAACGCCCCGGGCTTGCCGGACAGGACATCGCCGACCAGGGCGAGGTCGGTGGCGATCGCGTCGGCGAGGGGAGGGGGCTGGATGGTCATTCCCTAATAGGGATACGTCGTGCAGGCCTCCGGTTGCAATCGAATCCTGCAACCGGAGGCGGCCGGGCCGTATCTCCTTGGGTGTACCCATCCCACAGGAACACCGTCCCATGGACTTCACGCTCCTCATCCCGATCACCATGTTCGTCTGCATCGCCTATTCGGTGAAGGTCGTCGTCGATGCCTATACCCGCCGCCGGATCGTCGAATCGCGCGGATCGGAAGACATGGTGCGTTCGTTGCTCGAAGGCGAAGCCATGCGGCGGCGCCAGGCTTCGTTGCACTGGGGCTGCGTCCTCGTCGCCCTGGCACTCGGCTTCGGCCTCGTCGAAGTGACTGGTGTGGATCACGCGACGCCGGGCGTCATCGGTTTGCTGCTGGGGGCGACGGGCCTGGGCAACCTCGCCTATTACGTGTTCGAGCGCCGCGGGGCCAAGGCCAGCGCATGAACCGCTTCCTCGCGCTCGGAACCCTGGTGCTGGCGGCGATGCCGATCGTTTCGCGGGCCAGCCCGCCGCCCGATTTCGCTCCGCTAGCGGCGCTCATCCAGCAGACGAAAGGCGCGACCGCCTTGCCCTCGGGAACGGCCATCGCCGTCATCAGGCATGGCAAGGTCATCTACGAAGGCTATTTCGGATACGCGGATATCGCGGCGCGGACGCCGGTCACCCGCGACACGGCGTTCTACATCGCTTCGGCGACCAAGCCGTTCTTCGCCCTGAACGCGCTGCTCCAGGAGGACGCCGGCCAGCTGGACATGCGCATGTCGTTGCACGACATGTTTCCCGAAGCACGCTTCGCAGGCTTCGACGCCAGCGCGGTGACCGTGAAGGATCTCCTGGTACATACCTCGGGAGTGGACAACCAACCGCTGGTTTGGGCGACGGCATACAGCGGTATCCACGACGCGAAGTCGCTACGGGGCCTGGTTTCCGTTTCGTATCCCGACGAAAAAGCGGCTCGTGGAACCTTCAAGTACACCAACGTGGGATACAACATCCTCAGTGTCTGGCTCGACGGCCACATGGCGGAGCCGTGGCAGGACCAACTGGAACGGAACCTCCTGCATCCGCTCGGCATGCGGCGAACGTCGGCCCATATCTCCAGGGCCCGGGCCGCGGGCTGGACGCTGGCGAAGCCCTATTCGTTCGCCAGTGCCAAGCCGGACCAGCCCTTGTACATCGCCAAGTCGGACACGACCATGCACGCGGCGGGTGGGCTGGTGTCCACGGCGCCGGACCTCGCGACGTTCCTGATCGCCCAGCTCGGCTCGGGACAGCGGCAGGCCGTGCCGCGCCGGGTCATTCGCCGGTCGCACGAGCCCCAGGCCGCCTTGACGGCGAAGTACATGGACTTCCCGCGCACCGGCTACGCGTGGGGCTGGTACACGGGCGAGTACAAGGGAAGGACGATGCTGCACCACTTCGGCGGATTCGCGGGTTTCCACGCGCACCTGTCGTTCATGCCGGACGAAGGCATCGCATTGGTCGTGCTGAACAACGAGGATGTTCTCGGCGCGCAGGTGACCAGCCTCATCGCCGATTATGTCTACGGAACCCTGCTGGGCGAGCCGGATGTCACGGCGACGGTGTCGCGGCGGTTCGATGCCTTGCGGACGAAGGCCGCGGAGGTATCCCTCACGGCAGCCCGGCAGAGGGCGGCGATCCAGGCGCGCGCCTGGGCGCTGTCCCGGCCACGCGCGGAATATGCTGGCACCTATTCCAACGACCTGCTGGGCGACATGACTGTCCAGGTCGACGAGGACCGCGGGATGGTCATCCGCTGGGGCAACGTGCAGGCGGTCGCCGCCGGGGGTGAAGCACCGGACCGGGTGCGCGTGGAGTTCGCGCCGAACTCGGGCGACTTCCTCGACTTCCGTACGGAGAACGGTGCGGTGACCGGAATCTCTTTCGAGCGAATGGTTTTCAGGAAGTCGCCTGCGGAAGGCTGACCGCGCTATCCGGCAAACCCGCCACCGTCGAGGAAGGCCTGTTCTTCCGGCGTCGTCTCGCGCCCCAACTCATGATTGCGATGCGGAAAGCGGCCGAAGCGCTCGATGATGTCGTGGTGAACCTGCGCATAGGACAGGTAGTTTCCGCCCAGCTTGGCGAACAACCGCACGGAGAGCCGCTGGTCGGCCATGTCTTCGGAATGCTCGAAGGGCAGGTAGCAGAAGGCCCGCAGTTCGGCGTCGACCTGGTCATCGAAGCCATGCTGAATCATGTGCCGCGCAACGAATCGTGCGAGCGGGTCGGTGGCGTACATGTGCGCGCAAGCGCGGAAGGCGTTGCGGGGAAACTGGTCGAGGAGGATCACCAGGGCGAAGCAGCCGTCGGCGCTTTCCAACCACGCGTCGAGCTCACGCCGTGCCGCGGCCATGTGCGCGGCGAGGAAGTGATCGCGAAAGATCCGGTCGAAGGCGGCATCGCTGGCGAACCATCGGTCGTAACCGGCGTCGCGCCAGAAACCCAGGACACGTTCCGGTGTTTCCGGTGGCGCGAGGACGGGAAGGGTGTCGGTCATGTCGGTCACCTGCTCATGGATGAGAGAAGCTTACCGGCAAATGCGCGGGTGGGGCTGTCGACTGTTGCGCCGCGAGCAACGCGATGTATACGTTGCCGGATATACCGTGCCGGCCGCAAACGACTTAACATCCCGGGGCCATGAGCACGCACCGGAGAGACCGATGAACGAGTCGTTCGCCAAAGATATCGCACCACTTTTCACCGACGGCGACGCCCGCTGCATGGGAGGCATGGGCGTCAGGCTGCGCGAGTTCGACTATATGGCCGACCCGAAGGGCGATGCGGTGTATCCGGATCATGCCAATGCCCGCCATGTGCTCGCCCGTCTGAATGGCGCCGAGACGCCGCGGATGCCGCCTGGGGGTGAACCGTGGGACGAGGAGAAGATCGGGCGGTTCGAGTCCTGGATGCGCGCATGGTTGCCGTGAGGCGGGCCGGTGGCTGATACGGTCGTTTCCCAGCCTGTCGCCGCGAAGCTCACCCACGCCGCGATCTTCCTCGTCGTGACGCTGGGCCCCGACCCGCGCGGTGACGAGGCCGTCCGCGAACTCTGCGGTGACATGGCGTCCCTGCTGCGCGGGATCGGTTTCCGCCATCCCGATCGCCGTCTTTCCTGCGTCATGGGCTTCGGCTCGGCGGCGTGGGACCGGCTGTTCGGCACGCCTCGCCCGGCCTCCTTGCATCCGTTCCGGGAACTACAGGGCGTGCACCACGCACCGTCGACACCTGGCGATCTGCTGTTTCATATCCGGGCGACGCACATGGATCTGTGCTTCGAACTGGCCAGCGAGATCATGTCGAGGATCGGTTCCCACGTGACCACGATGGACGAGGTGCATGGCTTCAAGTACTTCGACGAGCGCGACCTGCTGGGCTTCGTCGACGGCACGGAAAACCCCGTGGGCCACGATGCGGCCAACGCGACCATGATCGGCGAGGAAGATCCGGCGTTCACCGGCGGCAGCTATGTCATCGTGCAGAAATACCTGCACGACCTGAAGGCATGGAATGCGATTCCCGTGGAGCAACAGGAGAAGATCATCGGCCGCCGCAAGCTTTCCGATGTCGAGTTGCGAGAGGCCGACAAGCCGTCCTACGCGCACAACGTGTTGACGAACATCGAGGAAAACGGCGAGCAGTTGCAGATCGTGCGCGACAACATGCCCTTCGGCGAGGTGGGCAAGGGCGAGTTCGGCACCTATTTCATCGGCTACGCGCGTTCGCCCGCCCGCATCGAACGGATGCTTGTCAACATGTTCATCGGCGATCCGCCCGGCAACTACGACCGCATCCTGGATGTGAGCAAGGCCGTGACGGGCACGCTGTTCTTCGTGCCCTCGGCGACATTCCTGGCAGGCGTCTAGACCTGCTTCTCGCTACGACAGGGTCTTGAGGTAGGCGGCGAGCACCACGGCGTGGTTGATGGCGGGATCGTGCGCGCCGTAGAGCAGGGTGGCATGACGGCCGTGCAATTCCGCCAGCAAGGCCGCCGGCGCCGGACTGGCCGCCAGCTCCTTCCGATAGGCTTCGGCGAACGCGTCGAAACGCTCCGGTTCGTGATCGAACCACTTCCGCAGGTCCGGGCTAGGCGCGACGTCCTTGGCCCAGATGTCGATCGCGGCGCGCTCTTTGGTCATGCCACGTGGCCATAGCCGGTCGACCAGCACACGGACGCCATCGGCTTCGGCGGGGGCGTCGTAGACGCGCTTTACGTTGAGTCTGGGATGCCGCGTGGTCTTCGTCATGGCTGTGGTCGGTCCGTGTGGTCAGGGCTTCGCCTTGTCTGCGCCAATGCTATTACCACGAACCGCGGGACCCTGGATTGGATCGGACGATCCGGTCGTTTCACGGCGCATCGCATCGTCCCAGTCCTTAAGAAAAGCGGCGCGTTTCATCTGGTCCAGGTACACCAGCAATTCGGGACCCAGTGGAATTGGCCGCGTCGGTCCCAGCCGCTCCAGCGAGCCCGCCGGGCTGGGGATGTCGATGCGTATGGGCAGGATGCCGCTGTGTTGCGCCAGGACAGCCTGGCCCCGGCGGGACAGCAGGTAATCGACGAAATGGGCCGCCTCACGAGGCTGGCGTGCCGTCTTCGAAATAAGGACGGTGCGCGAAATCGCGAGGGTGTAATCCTGGGGCTGGACGATCGCGAGCGGCGCGCCATGCTCGATACGCACTTGCGCGTAAGAACCGAGCAGGTTGTAGCCGAGCGTGAGTTCGCCACGCTCGATGCGGTCCAGCAGGGCGGTGGTCCCATCGTCCGTGTGGGCGGCGCTGTGACCGAGCGCCGTCGACAGCGCCGCGGCCATCTGGCCGACGCGCGCGTCCTGCGTCGCAAGAAAGTAGCCGACGCTGCTCGATCGTGCGTCGTAGATGCCGATGCGGCCGAGCAGCGGCGAGGACGGGTCCAGCAACATCGCCAGAAGCGCCTTGTGCGAAGCCGGCGCCTGGTCGCTCCGCATCAGGCGTGTGTTGTAGACCATCACCACCGGCTCGTAACTGAAGCCGTAGATCTCATGCCGCCATTGCGCCCACGCCGGAATCGCCACCGCCTCGGGCGATTCGTACGCCAGCGCGTGCCCGTCGTTGACCAGCTTGCTTTGCAGGTCCATGGCGCTGCTGATCACCAGGTCGGGGCTCGTGTTCGTGGCCTGTGCCGCGAGATACTCCGTGTAGAGCTCCTGTGCGCCGCGCTCGCGATAACGAATGGCGGTGGACGGATGAAGCGTGCGGTAGTCCTCAATAAGCGCATCGAACACTCCGGTATCGGTCGAGCCCAGGATATCGAGCGTCACGCCCCCGGGCCGCCGCGCCGGATAGACGGATACGTGATCCTTCGCGGCATGCAGCGGGCCGATGACAAGGAGGAGAAAGAGCGCCAACCAACGATTCATGGCCACCTTCCCGGCAAGTCGAGGATGACCTTCAGGCCTCCTTCGACTCGATTGCTCAAGGTGATCTCGCCACCGTGACTTCGCACGACGCGGCGAACGATCGCGAGCCCCAGGCCCGCGCCGCCTTCGCCGGACGTGGCGCCCCGGTGGAACCGCTCGAACAATCGCTCGGCATCGACCGACGCGATGCCGGGCCCATGATCGGTGAGGACCACCCGCAGTCCGCCGTCGATACGAAGCAAGGCGATCTGCAACGGTCCCCGCTGGGGTGCACCGTACTTCAACGCGTTGTCCACGAGGTTCTTGATCGCTTCGCGCAACATCAGCGCGTCGCCGCGCATCGGCGCAACCGAGTCCAGGCCTTCGGTCAGCACGACCGGACGAGGTTCGAGGTGAGGCACGCTCTCATGCAAGGCCTGCCGGATGACGTGGGCGAAATCGATCGGCTCGAAACGTCGCAGGTGCTCCCGATGAAGGACACTGGCATCGCTGAGCAACTGGTTGGTCAGACGGGTGAGCACGCGAGCATTGCGTTCGATGGCAAGGAGGCTTCGTTTCTGCTCTTGCGGATCGTCTTCGTCGACGGCCAGTTGGGCCTGCGCGTGCAGGGCTGCGAGCGGCGTCCGCAACTGGTGGGCCGCATCGCCAACGAAGGCGCGCAAGGTGTCCAGGTTCTCGCCGAGCCGCGCCATGAAGCGGTTCAGCGCGCCGAGCATCTGGCGCATTTCCTGGGGCATGTCGTCCTGCAGCGGTCGCAGGTCCGATGGATCGCGGGCGCGCAACTCACGCTCGAGGCGCACCAGGGGGCGGAGTGCGCGGTTGACGACGAACCACAGGACAGCGAGGGCCGCGACGGTGAGCAGGCCGATGGCCAGGGTGGCGCGCCAGGCCATGTCGGAGATCAGCGATTCGCGCGCGCGCCGGGTCTGGCCGACTTCGATCGTCACCACGCCGACACGGTCAGGGCTGGAGACACGGCGGTCGAGGCTGATGAAGCGCACGCGCTCGCCGCTGTAGTCGGCGTCGAAGAACGTGATGCCGTCCTTCTTCTTCGCCGGCGCACGGGGCACGTCATCGTAGCCCGTCAAGGTCTGTCCGCCGGGCGCGGCTACGCGATAGAAGACCCGGTCCTCGGGTGCCATCGCCAGCAGGTTCAGGGCGACGTAGGGCAGGTCGACCTGCCACTGCCCGTGGTCGAAGGTGACCCGGTCGGCGATGGCTAGCGCCGAGGCGTTGAGCAGATGGTCGTAGGCGTCATCGGCGGCGCGACGGCCATAACCGCGGGCGGCGAGGAAGAGCAAGAGCATGCCGGCCACGAATAGGGCACCCAGGGAGAGCAGCAGGGTTCGCCGGATGGAGCCACGTGCGGCCGGCAAGTCATCCATGGCCAGGAGTCACCGCCGCTTCGGCCATGTAACCGACGCCGCGCACCGTGCTGATGCGGATGACGTCACTGCCGAGCCGCTTGCGCAGCCGTCCCACGTAGAGTTCCACCGCGTTCGGCCCGCCACTGTCGTCGAAACCGAACAGACGGCTGGCGAGTTCCTGCTTTTCGACCACGTGCCCCAAGTGGCCCACGAGGATCTCGAGGAGGCTGTATTCGCGGCGGGGCAGTTCCACCGGCTCGCCATGCAGGAAAAGGCGGCGGGCGGCATGGTCGAGGGTCAACGCGCCGACATGCACGGTGCTTGTGGAATGCACCTGCCTGCGACGAATCAAGGCCCTGCACCGCGCCTCGAACTCGCGGAAATCGAAAGGCTTGCCCATGTAATCGTCGGCACCCACGTCGAGCGCGTTGACGCGGTCTTCGATGTCGGCGCGTGCGGTGAGCATGAGGGTAGGGGTGTCGTCGCCACGTTCGCGCATCCGTTCGAGGATCGAGATGCCGTCCATCCGGGGCAGGCCAATGTCGAGTACCACCAGGTCGTAGCGTTCGTATTCCAGGAGACCGCTCGCGGTGAGTCCGTCGGCTTGCCAGTCGACCGTGTGTCCACTGCGTCGCAGACGGCGAATCACGGCATCCGCGAGATCCGCGTTGTCTTCGATCAACAGTATGCGCACAAGTGATTCCGCGTGTTTTCCGGTCGGAGGACAAGGATATGCCGAATCAGCGAGCGCGTGTTTTCACGGTGCGGTGCACCATGCGATGACAGGTCTTCGACAGCCGCGATTCCCTACCGTTCGATCTCGATCCAGGGAGAGAGAACGACATGACCGAGCTATGGCGACGCGCCTGTGGGTGCCTGTTAGCGGCAGGGATGGTGAATCCGGCGATGGCGCAAACGAGCGTGCCGCCCGAAACGGAAGGCTGGCATCTTCCTGCGCTGCGGTCGGATGATGGTGATGTCACGGGGCGACTCGGCGGACGCCTGCACTTCGACCTGGTGAAGTTCGACGACGACAGCCGCATGCGGGACAACGCCAGTGGCTGGCAGGTTCGGCGCGCCTGGGTGAACCTGATCGGTGAAATATACGGCTTCGACTATCGCATCTCGGTCGATAACGCCGACGACGAGCACTCCTATAAGAGCTTCTATATCCGTCACAAGCTCGGTCCCGGCGTCCTGACCGTCGGGCAGTTCAAGCCGGCTTTCTCATTGGACGACAGCATCAGCTCGGACGACATCAGCCTCATGGATCGCGCGTATGTGGGGACGCAACTCGCGCCGCTGTTCCGTCTCGGCGTGGCTTACATGGGCAGCACGGCGGGAAAGGACGCCACCTACGCGGCGTCCCTGTACAGCCTCAACGACATCGACGGCGTACGTGCGAACGGTGACGGCAAGACGCTGCGTCTCACATGGGCACCGGTGCATGACGAGGAAAGGGTGCTGCACGTCGGACTGTCGCTAGCGAAAGAGCATTATGCGAGCAGCAGCAACGCTGACCTGCCGCCGTCGATGACCGCCTTGCCGGCTGGCCCCAAGTCCAGGCGCAGCCGCCTTCGCCTCTTTCGCATCCAGGACGGCCTGCCGGTGGACGCGGACAAGTACGACCTGGAGCTGGCGGGACGCGTGGGGCCATGGTCGTTACAGGGCGAGTACGGCGGCGCCGTCTATGGCGACGGCGTGCAGCGCGCCGTGGTGCACGCCTCGTACCTCCAGCTCAGCTACTTCCTGAGCGGCGAAGGGCGTCCCTACAATGCGGATACCGCGCGTTTCGATACCGTCCAGGCTCCCGCCTGGGAGCTGGCCGTGCGCTACGACCATGTCGACGCCAACCAGCGTCAATGGGGAATGTCGCCGTCGAGCGACCTCGCCGTCGACAACTGGACGATGGGCGTCAACTGGTATGTCAACGCCAATCTGCGCCTGATGATCAATCTCATCGACGGCCATGAGCGCAACCAGCTCAACGATGCCGTGCTCGACCACACCAGGGCCCTCACCGGGCGGCTGCAGTTCATTTTCTAGGAGTACGCCCGTGTTGACCCTGCTCGGTTTCGGGATGGTATGCACCTTCATGGGGCTGATCATGTATAAGCGGCTTTCGCCGCTCGTGGCCCTGATCGCCGTCCCCATCCTGTTCGCCCTCCTCGGCGGCTTCGGCGAGGGCATCGGCAAGATGATGCTCGACGGCATCGAGGCGATCGCGCCGACGGGCGTGATGCTCATGTTCGCGATCCTCTACTTCGGCGTGATGATCGACGCCGGCTTGTTCGACCCCGTCGTGGCGCTCGTGCTGAAGCTGGTGAAGGGCGATCCGTTGAAGATCGTGATGGGCACGGCCTTGCTGGCCATGGCGATCTCGATGGACGGCGATGGCTCGACCACGTACATGATCACGGTATCGGCGATGCTCCCGCTGTATCGCCGACTGCGCATGAACGCGCTCAACCTGACCTGCGTCACCATCCTGGCGGGCGGCGTGATGAACCTGACGCCCTGGGGCGGGCCGACCGCCCGCGCGGCCAGTGCGTTGCACGTGGACCCGGCGGACATCTTCGTGCCGATGTTGCCGGCCATGGCCGTGGCGCTACTGGGTGTCCTCGCGCTGGCCTGGAAACTGGGCCTGGCCGAGCGGCGCCGCCTTGGCGTGTTGAACATGCCAGGGCAGGGCGCTCATCCCGCGGGGGACGACGACGATTATTCGCAGCTACCCATCCTTGAGCAGGCGGAGGATGCACGGCGTCCCAGGTTGATCTGGATCAATGCCGCGCTCACCCTGGCCCTGATGGTCTCGCTGGTCGTGGGGCTCTTGCCGCTGCCCGTGCTGTTCATGATCGGCTTCGCGCTGGCGTTGACGATCAATTATCCCCAGCTCGCCGAGCAGAGGAGGCGGCTGGCCAGTCATGCGGGCAACGTGCTTGCGGTGGTGGCCCTGATTTTCGCGGCCGGCATATTCACCGGCATCCTTTCCGGCACCGGCATGGTCGAAGCGATGGCCAAGGGCTTGCTGGCGGTCATTCCCGAACGTCTTGGACCGCACCTGGCGGTGATCACCGCCTTGCTCAGCATGCCGCTGACCTTCTTCGTGTCCAACGACGCCTTCTATTACGGCGTCATGCCCATCCTGAGCCACGGTGCCTCCGCCTACGGCATCACCGCCGCGGAGATGGCGCGTGCCTCCCTGGTCGGGCAACCCGTTCACTTGTTGAGCCCCCTGGTGCCCTCGACGTACCTGCTGGTCGGCATGGCGGGTGTCGATTTCGCCGACCACCAGCGTTTCACCCTGAAGTGGGCCGTGCTGATCGGATTGCTGATGCTGGCCGCCTGCCTGCTGCTCGCCTTGTTTCCATTTGCCGGCGCCGCCGCGCCGTGAACCCGAAGAGGATGTGTCGATGAGCCTGCGAATCGCGTATGTCACCAGTGGCATGGGAAGCCTGGGCACCGCCATCTGCCAACAGCTCGCTCGCAGTGGGCACACGGTGGTGGCCGGCTGCGGTCCCGATTCGCCACGCCGTCTGGGCTGGCTGCGCGAGCAGCGGGCGGCGGGTTTCGATTTCATCGCGTCGGAGGGAAACGCCCGTGACTGGGACTCCACGGTGGCCGCGTTCGAGAAGGTGCGCGGCGAGGTGGGCGAGGTGGACGTGCTGGTGAACAATGCCGGCAGCGCGCGCGACATGCTGTTCCGCCACATGACGCCGGCCGACTGGTCGGCGGTGATCGCCAGCAACATCGATTCCCTGTTCAACGTGACCAAGCAGGTCGTCGACGGCATGGCCTCGCGTGGTTGGGGCCGCATCGTGAACGTGGCCTCGGTGAGCGCGCAAAAAGGCCAGATCGGCCAGATCAATTACGCCACGGCGAAGGGTGCGGTGCAGGGGTTCACGCGGGCCCTCGCTGCCGAGATCGCTTCGAGCGGCGTCACCGTCAACACCGTGTCGCCCGGTTATATCGCGGGCTCCGCGCTAGGGTCGTTCCCGCCGGACATGCTCGACCGCCTCGCGACGAGCGTCCCTGTACGGCGGCTGGGCACGCCCGATGAGGTCGCCGCCGTGTGCGGATGGCTGGCCTCGGACGCGGCGGCATTCATCACGGGCGCGGACTATGCCGTCAACGGGGGCTCGTACATGGGCTGACGCGACGACGCGTCACCATATCCTGACTCGTTGTTCCGGCGCGAGATACAACGCCTGGCCCGGCTTCACATCGAAAGCCTCGTACCACGCGTCGATATTGCGCGACGTCCACACGCGTTGCGCCGCCGGTGCGTGCGGGTTGGTCAACAGCCGTTTGCGCAAGTCGGCGTCACGGTAGTTCAGCCGCCATATCTGGGCCCAGCCAAGGAAGAAGCGCTGGTCGCCGCTGAAGCCTTCGAGCGTGGGTGCCGGCTTTCCCTGCAACGAGAGCCGCCAGGCGTCGTAGGCGATGACGAGCCCGCCGAGATCGGCGATGTTCTCGCCAAGGGTCAGGGCGCCGTTGACATTCAGGTCCGGCAGCGGTCGATAGGCGTCGTACTGGCGCGCGAGCGCCTTCGTCCGATCTTCGAACCCTTTCAGGTCCGACGGGGTCCACCACGTCGCCAGGCGCCCGTGCTCGTCGTATTTCGAGCCCTGGTCATCGAACTGATGCGTGATCTCGTGAGCGATGGATGCGCCGATCCCGCCGTAGTTGATGGCGGCATCGGCACCGGCATCGAAGAACGGAGGTTGCAGGATCGCTGCCGGAATGACGATTTCCACAGCGGAAAAATTGGCGAAGGCATCGACGGTCATGGGGGTGACGCGCCATTCGTCGCGATCGAAGGGACGGCCGAGCTTGTTCATTTCGCGGTCGAACGCGAAAGAGCGGGCCCTGAGCTGGTCGCCGAACGCATCGTCGGCGCGCATGTCGAGCCCGGCGTAGTCGCGCCAACGGTCGGGGTAGCCGACCTTGGGGTGGAACGCGGCGAGCTTGGCGCGCGCGCGTGCCTTGGTTCGTGGCGTCATCCAGTCGAGCGCCTGGATCCGCCGGTCCATGGCGGCGAGCAGGTTACGCACCAAGGCTTCGGCAGCGACCTTGTGGTCCGTCGGGAAGTAACGCGCGACATAGGCCTTGCCGACCTCGTCAGGGACGGCATCCACGGCGAAAGCCACGGCGCGTTTCCAACGCGGCTCCGGCTGTTCGGCACCACTCAGGAGACGATCGTGGAACGCGAAGCGTTCCTCCGCGAACGCATGCGGCAAGACATCGCCATAGGCGTCGAGCACCGCGACGCGCATGGCGTCCTTCAGTACAGGCAAGGGCGTGGCGCGGACCACGCGGGCGATGCCGATGACGGCGCCCGGCTGCACGACGACCAGTTCGTTCGTCCTTGCACCGATCCCTTCGAGGAAGGTATTCATGTCGAAGCCCGCCGCCAGGGACGCAAGCTGGGCGCGTGTCCGGCGGTTGTACGTCTTGCCGGCGTCGCGGCTGTCCACCCGGTTCCAGCTGACCTTCGCGATATCGGTTTCCATGCGTAGCAGCGCATCGGCCCGGCGCGAGGCGTCCTGGGTGGTGACCCCCGAAAGAACCAGCAAGCGCGCCACGTGGTCGCGATAGGCGATGCGTGCCTGGACCATCGCCGCGTCCGGCCGCAGGTAGTAATCGCGATCGGGCAAGCCCAGCCCGGCCTGCCCGAGCTTCAACACGTACGCGTCCGGATCGCGGTCATCCTGGGTGACGACGACGTCGAAGGGCGTGGCCACACCTTCGCGCACGGCCTGCGCGGCAACGCGCGCGTAATCGCCGCGCGTGGCGACCGCGTCGATGCGGTCCAGCCAGGGGCGGGCAGGTGCCAGCCCCCTCGTGTCGAGGGCCGCTTCGTCGAGGAAGGCGGTGTAGGCGGCGCCGGCCTTGCTGTGCGGGTCCTTGCGCGCCGATTCCAGAATGTCCTTGACGCGCTCGTGGTTGAGGTCGTCCAGGCGCGTGAACATGCCGTAGTTGGGCTTGTCCGCGGGAACGGGCGTGGAGCGCGCCCATGCGCCATTGGCATAACGGTAGAAGTCGATACCCGGAGCGACCGTGCGGTCCATGCCTGCGATGTCGAAGCCGAACGGCTCGATCGCAGGCTTTCCGTGGGTCTGCGCGTGAAGCGAAAACATCGCGCAACACGCAAGCGATGCGATGAAAACAGCGGCGTGGATTCTCGTCATGGGAGCCCCGGGTTCAGCCTCTGGTGGGTTATCGAGCACGTGCGAAAGCGATGGGAAAGGCAAGTCCAGCGTAATCGGGCGCAACACAGGGTGCCACCATGGAGCGATTTCCTTGAGCAAGCAACGCTTTACCACCATGACACTCAGCGCGACCCTCTGTATCACCACGCTGGCCGCGTGCAGCCAGCAGCAGCCCGATAACGCGCCCGTTGCGTCGTCGAGCGCACCAGCCCCCGCGGAAACCATCGCACAGCGACCGCAAGCTCCCGCGTATACTCCACCGAGTGCGGACCAGCTCTACCAGTTGGTGGCACCGATCGCGCTGTTCCCGGACAAGCTCGTCGCGCAGGTCCTGGCCGGCTCAACATATCCGGATCAGATCGCCGCGGCCGATAACGTCGTCACGCAGAACCCGAAGCTCAAGGGCGCCTTGCTGCAGACGGCGGTGGAGCCGCAGCCATGGGATGCAAGCGTGAAAGGACTTACCGCCTTTCCGTCGGTGCTGGACCAGATGGCGAAGAATCCCGACTGGACCACCGCGCTCGGCCAGGCCTACGTCAACGATCCCACGGATGTGCTGAATGCGATCCAGGTGATGCGCGAGCGTGCGGCGCAGCGTGGCAGCCTGCGTACGTCGCCGCAGCAACGCGTAACCACGCAAACCGTCACCACGACCGAGGTCCAGCAAGACGACGACGACCGGACGGTCGTCCCGCCGCCACGCCAGGTCATCGAGATCGAACCGGCTCAGGAAGACACGGTGTATGTGCCCAGCTATGACCCCGGCGTGGTCTACGGCGAAGAAGCCGTCTATCCCCGCTACACGTATGTCAGGTCGTCCTATAGCACCGGTAACATGGTCGCCGTGGGCGCGGTCAGCTTCGGCGTGGGTGTCCTGGTCGGTGCCTTGCTCGACCACCACGACGGCGGATGGCATTCGTGGGGCATGAACTGGCACGGCGGTTACCAAGGCGGCGGTTACAACGGCGGTGGCTGGCATCGCCCCGCCGTGATCTACAACAACCAGACGTATGTGTCGCATTCCACGACCGTGGTGAATCGCTATACGACGAACAACATCCATAGCGGCACCATCGTGAACAATCGTGATTCGTTCAACCGCGCGACGGCGACGGTGAACAACATCCACGACGGCCGTAACGTCACGAACAATGTCGATAACCGTCGTTTCGACAGTCACGACAACGCGCGTCCCGCGCCCGGGCAGATGAGCGTTCCGGACTTCGCCCGCGCCGGTTACCGAAGTGCGGTGCCACCTCCGGCACGGCAACCCGAGGGGGCAGGAGCAGCCGCACGGCCGCAAGGCTTGGGCGCACCCGCACAGGCGAATGCCGGTTCGCGCTTTGCCGATCACGCCGCCGCGGAGCGGCGGCCCCAGCCTGAAGCGCCGTCCGGATCATCCCACGCGTTCGATAGCCACCCTGAGGAGACACCGCGCGCAAGGCCGGCCGACGCGCCGCCGCAACACACCGAGGAAATGCGGCGTGCCGAGGAAACGCAGCATGCCGAGCAAATGCAGCACGCCGTAAGGGAGCAACCGCCGCAGGTCCGTCCGGAGGTGCCGCAACACCCGGTTGCACAACCGCGCGAGGTTCAGGCGCGGCCCGAAGCCGAATCGCGTCAGCCTCCGTTCGAGGAACATCCGCCGCGCGAAGAACGCCCGCGTCCCGAAGAACATGACATGCCGAGGGAAGCCCGCCCCGCACCGCAGGCGCATCCCCAGGCACACCGCCCCGCGGCACCACCACCGCATCGTCCCGAGCCGAAGAAAGACAAGGACAGCGACCGGTGAGAGCGCTTGCGTCGAGGAGGGGCGAACATGTGGGAGCCGACCCTGTCGGCGATGGGTGCTTGCAACGAACCGACGAACTTATCTGACCTTGACGACGACCTTGCCCTTCGCACGGCCGGATTCGACGTAAGCCAGCGCTTCCTTGGTCGAGTCGAACGGAAAGACGCGATCGACGACGGGACGGATGACGCCCGCTTCGACCAGCGTGGCGATCTCGCGCAGCTGTGTTCCGTTGGCTCGCATGAACAGGAAGGTGTAGTCGAGGCGGCGATGGGCCGCTTTCTTCCTGACGCCTGCGCTGAGCAGCCGGATGATGAGCTTGACGAACCACGGCATGCCGATCTCCCGCGCGAAGGCGGGGTCGGGCGGGCCGGAGATCGAGACGAGGGTGCCGCCCGGCTTGAGGACGCCTAGCGATTTCTCCAGCTCCGCCGCCCCCTGGCTGTGTAGCACGGCGTCGTAGCCGTGCAAGAGCTTGCCGAAATCGTCTTTCTTGTAGTCGACGACGATGTCCGCACCGAGACGCTTCACGAGGTCCGTATTGGCGCCACTCGTCGTGGTGGCTACCGTGGCGCCGAAGTGCCTGGCCAACTGGATGGCGAAGGTGCCGACGCCCCCCGATCCCGCCTGGATGAAAACCTTCGCACCCTTGTTCAATTGCATGCGTTCTACCAGCGCCTGCCATGCCGTCAAACCCACCAGCGGCAACGATGCCGCTTCTTCCATCGTCGTGTTTCCGGGTTTGAGCGCGACGTCGCTTTCATTGACGGCGATGAATTCGGCGAACGTGCCGATGCGGTGGTCCGGTGGCCGCGAATAGACTTCGTCGCCGACTTTGAACTGTCGGACGCGCGATCCTACCTTGGTCACGACGCCGGCCACGTCGTGGCCGAGCACGAGCGGAAGGTGATAAGGGAGGATCAGCTTGAACTCGCCGCTCTTGATCTTGGAGTCCAGCAGGTTCACGCCAGCGGCATGGACCTCGATCAGCACCTCGTTCTCCCGCGGCACGGGTCGCGGCACGTCGCTGAGCCGCATGGAAGCTTTCTTGCCGTACCGGTCGATGAGGAACGCTTTCATGGTGGGCTCTGTGGGGGCGAGGCGTTTCAACCACTCCCCAGGTGGGGTGACTTTCTTTATGATACCCATCATATGTCATCCGGCCGAAAGGGCAAGTACGGGCATCGCGGAAAGCACGATCCTGGTCAATCTCGCCGTTTCCTCATCCGGAGCCCCGCGCCAACGACCACTCTGGCGGCGCGCCAACCCCACGACGGGTACGCCAACACGGAGTGGGGCGTGCCATGCAACAGCGTGCGCCAGGCGTTCTTCGTCTGGCCCGCCTTTGCGTACAGGCGTGCCAGCACAAGCAGGCTTTCGGCTCGCCGACGCCGTGCGATGGCGCGTAGCCGCCGGGTGGGGAGCAGCCGCGCGTATCGCGCATACAACTGGACCCACCCCAGGTAAGCGTGAATGCGATTCGCGCTGTAGTTGACGCCATCACTGGCCCGGACCACGGCCAAGGGCTCGTCGATGACGTGCACGGGGCTTCGCATCGCGAGGCGCACGTAGAGGTCGTAGTCTTCGCCGAATCGCTGTCCTTCATCGAAGCCCCCCACCTCCATGAGCAGGTGCCGGTCCACCATGACCGAATCGATCGCGATGATCGCCTCGATCTTCAGGATATGCTCCGTGATGTCGCCTGCGTGCGGCAACCATGGCGCGAAACCGGATCGATCGACGGGTTCCCCATCGGGATGGATCAGATCCACCGCGGTGTAACTCCAACCGCAGCCGGGCGACGCAAGCAACGCCTCGACTTGTCTTGCGAGCTTCGCAGGCGCCCACAGATCGTCCGAATCCAGGAAAGCGATGAATCGTCCGCGCGCCTGCCGGATGGCCGCGTTGCGCGAGATCGACGGCACGCCGCTGTGCGGCAACCAGAGTACGGTCACGCGAGGATCTTCGATGCCACGTAGCCAGGCCCGTGTCTCCTCCGACGAACCATCGTCGGCGATGATCAGTTCCCAGTCGTCGTAGGACTGTGCGAAAACCGACGCGACCGCTTCGCACAAGTAAGCGGGCCGGTCGTATGTCGGCAGGAGGATGGACACGGTGGGCCCGCCATCGTGGATGTCGTCGCGGTGAAGCGCCATGGATATCCCCTTGAACCGCGAGGCGGCCGTTGGTGCCTGAGTGCCGGTGGCGGCCTCGAAGGTTGCTACCGCCGCGCTGGCTGTACGGCTATCCTCCCGCCATGGCCGACCCCTTTCACGACGACGACCTGGCTCACCTCGCAGTCCACGGTGTTCCGCCCCTTCCCGCGGTTGCCAACAGCGGCTATATCGACAACGAGGGCGCCCGTATCTGGTACGCCAGCGTCGGCGCTGGGCCGCCGGTGGTCCTGCTCCACGGCGGCCTCGGGAACTCGGGTAACTGGGGTTATCAGGTCATGGCGTTGATCGGCGCGGGGTACACGGCCATCCTTATCGACAGCCGCGGCCAAGGCCGGTCGACCCGCGACTCGCGGCCCTATAGCTACGAACTCATGGCCTCGGACACGCGCGCCGTCATGGATGCGTTCGGCATATCCCGTGCCGCCTTCGTTGGCTGGAGCGACGGCGCCGACACCGCGCTCGTCCTGTCGCGGGAAACACCTGGCCGCTCCATGGGCGTGTTCTTCTTCGCCTGCAACGTGGACAGCACCGGTGCCAGGCCGTTCCAGCCGACGCCGGTGATCGATCGTATCTATCATCATCACGTGAAGGAGCACGCAGCACTGTCGCCGCTTGCCGGCCGGTTCGAAGCGATGCGCGACGACCTGGGTGCGATGCAGGCGAACCAGCCGGACTACGGTCCCGACGAACTTCGGGAAATCACCGTGCCGGTCTGGAGCGTTCTTGGCGAGCACGACGAATTCATCGAACGCGAGCATGCCGAGTACATCGCGCGCACCGTCCCGGCGGGCAAGTTCGTCCTGCTGCCTTCCGTCAGCCATTTCGCCCCCCTTCAACGGCCGGATGCGTTCAACCGCGTGATGCTCGACTTCCTGCGGGAGGTAACGCGCCCTTGGCAGGTGTAGGATGGCGGCAGACCTTTAAAGACGCCTTCCCCATGTCCCAGAAAATGAAGATCGATTTTGTATCCGATATCGCGTGCCCGTGGTGCGCGATCGGACTAGGCGGCCTCGAACGCGCGTTGGAGCGCTTGCACGACGTGATCGAGGCGGAGATCGTTTTCCATCCGTTCGAGCTGAACCCCTCGATGCAGCCCGGCGGCGAAAACACGCTGGAACACGTCGTCGCCAAATACCGCATTCCGGCCGACGAGGCGCGGCAGAATCGCGAGCGCATCAGGGCACGCGCCGCCGCGGTAGGGGTCACCATGAACACCTCGGACGCGAGCCGCATCTACAACACGTTCGATGCGCATCGCCTGATCGCCTGGGCAGCGAAGGACGGGAAACAACGCGAGCTGACCCAGCAGCTGTTCGGCGTGTATTTCACCGACCAGACCGATCCTGGCGACCACGACGCACTCGTCGCCGCGGCGGAGCGGGTAGGGCTGAATCCGGAGGAGGCGCGTGCGGTGCTCGAATCCGGTCGCTACGCCGATGAGGTGCGCCGGGACGAAGCCCTCTGGCAGGGCCGGGGCATCACGGGCGTACCCGCCGTCATCGTCAACGACCAGTACCTGATTTCCGGAGGCCAGCCGCCCGAGGAGTTCGAACGGCAGCTGCGTGGCATAGCCAACGCTACCGCTTGACCGGATCCGTCGCGGACAGGGTGATCTCGATGCGATGATCGCCCTGGGTGCCGGGTGGGATGGCCAGCGGGCACGCGCCGCCGTCGAAGCGACAAGAGACCACGTGCCCGCCTCGGCCGCGAAGGGCGATGGTCAGCGTGGCTCCGCGGTAGTGGACACCTTCCAGCGTGACGGCCCCGATGCCGGCGGGAAGCAAGGGATCCACATGCAGGCCATCCTCCTCGGCATGAAGCCCGAATAGCCCATTGTCGACAAGGCGAAGATAGGCGGTGGCGGACCAGGTCTGGTCCTTCTCGGCAGGCCACTGATGGCCAGCCTGCCAGCCACCGTCCACGGCGCCGCTGCGGGCGTTGTAGATCTCCCAGAATCCACCGCTGCGAATCGGCAGCTCGGCCTGTTGGCGGAGCAGGGCGCCGAAGCCGTCGATGTCGCGTCGCATCGCGATCGCACTGCCCCAGAAGCCCTGGGTCATCGGCCACATGATGTTGTTATGCCTGCCCGGGCGTTCGTCGCTGTATCGCTGGAAGGCGGGCGAGACGTCTTCGATGCCCCAGGGGGCCACCGTCGCGCCGCGGATGATCGCGTCTGAGCGCGACCCGTCGGCAACGCCGAACAGTATGGCGAACGACAGGCCCAGGCCTTCCTGGCTATCGGCGGTCTCGAGTTCGAGGCCCGGGGCATGCAGGTACCGGTATCGGCCTGTCGCGGCGTTCCAGAAGTGCCGGTCGATCGCCGTCTTCAGCGCGTCCGCTTGGGCTTGCAGTGCCACGGCGTTCGCATTGCCGAGGACGCGGGCCATCCGTGCGGCGCTGAGATACGCCGCGTAGTGAATGGCGTTGGTGCTCAAGGCGGCGATACGCGCGCTGGCGGGGTAATCGCCGACGAAGCTGCCTTTGCTTTCCGTGGCGTCGGTTACCGGCTGCGGGTAGCCGGATATGCCGTCGTTGATGACCGAGGGGCCGAGGAACAGTCCCGACGCCGGATCGAAGGCCTTGGCGCGATGCGTGGCAAGCGTTCGTGTGGCGGCGTCGAAGGCGATGGAAAGGAAGGCGTGGTCGCCGGTGACGAGGTAATGGTGCCATGCGGCCACTACCCAGATCGCCTGGTCCCACTGCTGATTGTCCTGGCGCACGATGTAGCCGTCATCGCTGCGATCGACCACGGCGAACAGCGTGTTCCGCGCCAGGCCGGGAGCGAGCAGGCTCAGCGCGTTCCAACTGTTGATCGACGCGTCGCGTGTCCATGCGGCGGCGTATCCACCGCCGGCGCGCACCATGCGTGCCGGCGAGCCCGTGAGCAGGCCGCTTTGCTGGTGAGCCTGGTCGGCATCCACCTGGTTGATGCGCAGCACGTTGTCCAGCGCCATGCGGTAGGCCCGTCCATAGAGCGCGTCGCTTTCGGGGCGGGCGAAGGTGATGCTCGGTCCATCGACGGGATGTGTCGTCGCGGGAGGTGCGGTGTGCCGTGGGGAAGCGCATGCACCGAGAAGAGCCGACAAGGCGAGTGTGGAAAGGCGGCGAAGCGGGGACAAGACGATCTCCAGCGTCAAGGCATCCGGCTGAGCGTAGCGTCTTGCCGCCTTGACGGAAAGATTCGGACCCCGAGCTGAAGATAGGGATGACCCGCATACTCCATTCAGTCGCTGCTCTCAGGAAAGGTGACCGGCGTCGTTGCCCGGCCTGAAGATCGCCGCTACGATCACGGCCAGTTCCATCCTGCCGACGAATCGGGATCTCCACATGATCGATCGCCTCAAGTCGCGACTGGCGTGTTACGCCATGATCGCAGGCGCCGCCTTGGCAGCCGGTTGCGCCACGATCCCTTCGCCGTCGAAGCACGACGATGCGACGAAGCGCGAAGGCGCGGTCAGTTATTCACGGATCGAGGCCAGCGCGAACGAGCAATACAAACTCACGCAGAGCGAACATGCGTTCGGCGCCCAGCCCATCACGAACGATCCTCCTGTCTATCCCGAGAGCCTGGTCGGAAAAGCGCTGCCGCCGGCGACGGTCGGGGTCAAGGCCATCGTCGACGAGGCCGGGCATGTCACGGACGTGAGGGATCTCGATACCTCGCCGGACCCCGGCCACCAGGCGTTGTTCCAGGCGTGCAGGACCGCCGTGATGGGATGGACATTCACTCCCATGACCGTCGTGCAGGAATCGGACGATGGCCGTGGAAACATCAGCCAGGTGAAGAAGAACGCCGCCTTCAGTCTCGACTACGCTTTCCGCTTCGAACTCGTCGATGGACGACCGCGCGTGACCGCCACGAACTAGTGCCTCAACTCGCTTGAAACTGCTTCAGCGGCTCATAGGTGGCGCGGTAGCTGCGCGGCGTGATGAACGGCATGAGCAAGGTACGAAGGGCGTGGGGCAGGCGGGCCGCCTTCGATAGCCGATCCGTCATCGCCTGCACGTGGGCGACGCGGTCCCGCCGGGCATGCTCGAAGCGCCGGCCGATCGCCGTCACGTCATCGCTCTCGGCGACGATGGCGGCGAGAGCGAGCGCGTCTTCCATCGCCAGTGCCGCACCTTCCGCCCAAACCGGGGCCGTGGCGTGCGCCGCGTCACCGATGAGGATCACCCTGTCCTTCGTCCAACTCGTGAGCCTCACTTCCTCGATGGGCGAATGGTAGACATCTTCCGGATGCGCCAGGGCCCAATTCAACGCCTTGCGTACGCGCTCGGGGAACCCTCGGAAAGCATCGCCCAGATGGCGATGGTCGTTGCCGGAAACGCCTGTCGACCTCACGGAGACCCAACCGTAAACCGTGGCATCGTCGACGGGAAGCAGCAGGATCATGCCGTGCTCGCCGGTCCATAGCGTCCAGCCGTCGATGCCGCCGGGGTTGGGCGCCATGAAGCGCCAACTCGCCGAGGCGAGCCTGGCCGTCGTGGCGCCCTGCGATCCCATCGTCATCTCCCGCACGGTGGAACGCACGCCATCGGCACCGACGAGCAGGCGGCCGGAGACCGATTCCCCACCCGTCAGGCTCACCTGCACAGCAGCTGCGTCCTGCTGAATGGCTGTGATGGTGGCGCCGAAACGGACGGCCGAGGCCGGGAGGCCGGAGCCCAGCATCGCCATGAGATCCGCGCGGCGCACGGCTCGCGGCCGCATGGTTTCGCCCCAGAACGCGTCTTCGTCGATGGCGGCCAGAAGACGGTCGCTGCCCGTACGATATTCACGCTTGCGCACGGGGTGCCCGAGCCGCTCGATGGCATCGGTCAGGCCCAGCCGGCGGAGCGCGGCGATGGCGTTACCAGGAAGATTGATGGCAAGGCCACCGTCGGCCGCCTGCGCACTCCGTTCGAGCACCAGGGAATCGACCCCTCGCTGCCTGAGGGCACGCGAGGTGGCCAGACCGGCGATGCCACCACCTACGATGACGATGGGATGCGAATCGTTGGACGCCATGGGAGGCTGCTTGCTGGGGACGGCTCGCGATTCTCTCCCATGCGTGTGTCGCGGCACACACCCCTTTTGGGGCTGGACAAACGGCAATATCAGTACTGGTACTGCAAGGTCACCCCGATCGTCCGCGGCTGGTTGAGCGCCACGCGCCGCGTGGTCGGCAGGTCGGCGGAGATGGCGACCGGCAGATCGGTCTCGCCGCGTTTGTCGAACAGGTTGGTGGCGTAGAACGAGATATCGAATCCGTTACGGCCTTCCACGCCTACGCGGATGTTCGTGGTGGCGAACCCCTTGCGGCGATAGAACGGGCTCTCCCGGTCGTACAGGAAGTTCGAATCCCCCACATAACTCAGGTCCGCGCGCATGAACCCGTCGTACTGCGCGTTGACGCGACGGCGGTACTCGGCCGCGAGCGAGCCGGTGAAGCGAGGCACGTTCACGAGGCGGTCGCCGTCCTTCGCCGAGGTACCCGGCACGTCATTCTTGAGATGGGCATCGTTGTAGCTGAAGCCGGCGCTCAACGTCACCGCGTTGACGGGCAGGAACTTCATCTCCAGTTCCGCGCCCTGGCTGACGGCCTTGCCGAAGTTCGCGGTGATGTTATAGCCGCAACCAAGCACGATCTGCTGCTGAACGTGGTCCCAGTCGATGTGGTAGACGGACGCGTCGATGAGCAGGCGGCGATCCAGCCATGAGCTCTTGAAACCCAACTCGTAGTTCCACAGGGTGTCCGGGTTGTACTTGTTCAGCTGCGACTGGCTCAGACCCAGCCCGGCCACTTCCGAACCGCACAGGGCTGCAGGTGCCGGGTTGTTCGGGCCACCCGGCCGGTAGCCTTCCGACGCCGTCACGTAGACCATGTTGTCCGGACTGACCTGGTACTGCAGCGTGAACTTCGGCGTGCTGCCGTAATCCTTCGAGCTGCTGCGCACGGTGCTCGGGCCGCCATTGAGCAGGCCGTCACCGCTCTGCGAGAAGCCTTGCTTGACCTCGAAGGCGCGGATGCCCGCGCTGGCCTTCAGCTTATCGGTGATGTTCCAGGAGAGCTCCCCGAACACGGCGTATTCCTTGAGCGTCGCGTTACGCGCACCCTGGTATATCGTCGAGTACGCAGGGAAGGGCGTGTCGAAGGCTTGGTTGAACCCGCCGGGGTAGGGAATCGACGAGGCCAGCGGCGCGCGGACATCGTGATAGAACGCGCCCAGGATCGCCTGCACCGGACCATCGAACTTGCTGGTCGCCCGCACTTCCTCGGTGAATTCCTTGTTCTTGTAGCTGCCGTACATCGTGGTCGGGTAGACGCTGGGCAGGCCGAAGAAGTAGTTGATGACCTTCGAGCTGTCGTCGCGAATATTGACGTTGCGCGTGAAGTACGAGCTCGACGACATCAGTTCGAACGCATCGAACTGCTTGTGGATCGCGATATTGGAAATCGTCGACTCCTGCACGTTGGCTTCGTTGACGTCACGCACCTGGTACGGGTTGTCGAGCGTCGCGGGGATCTTGTCGTAGGTGAATGGCGAGCCCAGCTTGGAATACTGGTAGATGACGCTGGGCGTGATCGTGAGCGTGTCGTCCGGCTTGATCAGCATCGCCACGCGTGCGCCATACGTCTTGTATGTGTTGACGTTGTCTTTCTTCCTGCCGTCCGGGTCGGCTTCGAGGTAGTTCGACGGGGAGATCGGGTAGCGATCGATATAACCGTCGTCGTGGCGGTAGTACGCGGACACGCGCAGGGCTACCTTGTCCTTGAGCAGGGGGACGTTCAACACGCCATTGACGTTGGCGTTGGGGCCGCCATGGTACGTACCGGAGACATCCGTCCTGATGCGCGCTTCGACGAAATCCAGATCCGGCTGATTGGTCACGTACTTGACCGTGCCGCCCATGGAACTCGAACCGTAGATCGTGCCCTGCGGACCGCGCAGCACCTCGACGCGCTCGATGTCGAACACCGATGGATCGATGACGCCACGCGTCGACAGCAGCGCGGCGTTGCTCGACGCCGCGATGGGAACATCGTCGAGGTAGTAGCCGACCGTGGCGGCGGAGCCCGCGCTCGACGAGATGCCACGGATGATCAGGTTGTTCGAGCCGGGGCCGGAGGACGCGACAGTCAACGAGGGCGCGATACGGGCCAGGTCGACGAGACTGGTGACGCCCTGGCGTTCGAGTTGTTCGCCGGTCAGTGCCGTCATGCTGATCGGCACCTTCTGGATGTCCTGCTCTCGCTTGGCGGCGGTGACCGTGATGCCTTCGAGGGTCTGCGGCGTATCGGAGGCCTGCGCCTTCTTCTTTTCACTGGCCGGCGCGGACGCGTTCTGCGCGCTGACCAGACCCGGGGCCAGGGCGACCGACAGCAGGGCCGTGTAGAGAAGGGTACGCTTGAGATCGTGGTTCATGGAATTCCCCGTTAAACGTGCAGCCTTTCGCGCACGCCCTTCGACAGGGCGTGTTCTATGGTTGGTGTGTCGTACCCCTGACATCCTCTGATACGGATGTATAGCCATCTGAACCGCATTTGCTGCGGTGCACGCTTCCTGGTTTCGATCAGATCAAAAAGTTTTGATGGCGTCAAGCTTTTACGTTACGATCGAATCGCACCACAAGATGGCCGCCTGAAAGGGTCCCACTCGAATCTCATGCTCCAGGGGTGTCATGAAAACCATGTCCGTGCTTTTCTGCGCCGTGGGCGCAGTGGTGGCGACCGCCGCCGTGTCGGCTGAAACACCGGCCGTGTCGGCCGCCCAGGCCATCAAGCAAACGCTCGACGCCAGCGCCGCCGCCTGGTCGGCCGGTGACCTGAAGACGTTCATGGAGTGCTACGAACGCGCGCCGGGTACCCGCTATGTCAGCGCGAGTGGCGTCATCGAGGGCTACGAGGCGATCGAAGCGATGTATGCCTCGCGTTTCCAGAAGCCAGGTGCCAGCCTGGGCAAGCTCACCCTTGAGCTGATCGACGTCAAGCCACTCGGTTCCCAGTACGCCTTCGTCATCGGCCGCTATCACCTCAAGCCCGACTCGGGCGCCGAGGTCTCGGGACTCACGACGCTGCTGTTCCACAAGGTCGGCTCGCGCTGGCTTATCAGTAGCGACCACAGCTCGTAACCATGGCGGGCGCACAAGCGACGCCGGACAAGGCCGCGGGGCTAAGCATCGGTTCTGCGATCCGCGACCGGCGACGCGGTCTGGGCCTCACCCTGCAAGCGCTTGCCAATAGCTCCGGGCTTTCCATCCCGTTCCTGTCGCAGGTCGAGCGGAACCTCGCGCACCCGTCGCTGCTGTCCCTTGAAGCGATCGCCAAGGCGCTCGACGTGGACGTCGACTATTTCGTCGGCGTGCCCACACCGGGGCAGATCGTCTGCCGGGCGGGTGAGCACGAGAGGATCGACCTGGAATCGCCGGTGGTCTACGAACGGTTGAGTGGCCGCCATGCCGAACGCAAGATGGAGGCACTCCGGCTGATTGTTCCGCCCGGTCTCGCGGCCCCGACCATCCATCGCGAAGGCGAGGGGTTCTGGTACATCCTGAGCGGCACGCTCGAAATGACGGTTGGCAGGAAGAAGCTTGTACTGAACACTGGCGATAGCGCGCATTTCGACCAGAGGCATCCCTACAGCATGCGCAACGTCGGCAAGTCGGAAGTGCGCATGATCTGGGTGGGAACCCCGGCGATCTTCAAGGACTGAATGAAAGGCGCCACCGTCGTAACGGCGGCGCCATGATGCGTTACATCCTCTGACTCAGAAGATGCCCGGATCCTCCGTCCGTGACGTGTCGGGTGAACCGTCAGGATGGGTGAACCACAGCAGCAGGTTGCGATTGCCCGCGCAGCCGTCACCATCGGTCGCCGAGGTCAGCAGGCCAGCGCTCGTGCTGACGTCACGACCATAGCAGCTACCCAGGTTGTCCTTGAAGCGGAAGACCTGCGTGCTGCGCTGTCCGCTGTGCCCCGTGACCGCGCCGCCGGTGAAGGCCAGCGTGTCGGCCGTATCGATGTTGTTGTCGACGTCGCTTCGATAGAGCACGAAATTGCCCAGCTTCTTCGAGAACTGCCGAGAGAAGCCCTGGGTGACGGCGCTCGGTGCGGAAACGATGTTGCCTGCCTCGTCGAAGGCGTACTTGAAGCTGGCCACCAGCGGGAAGTCGTAGTGCGCTTCCGTCGTCACTGCGAGCCCGAACGGGCCCTGCCGGGTCTTCGTCGTGCTGTCCACCGTCGTCAGCTGATCGATTGCCTGCTCATAGCGGGTGGCATCGATGGCGAAGGTCTGCGTGTTACGGAAGGCGACGGTCTGCGCGACATCGGTGGCGATGCGTCCATGCGACGTGTCGACGTATCCGCTGGTACGGAAGCTGCGTGAGGCATGGGTCCCGACCGTACCGGTGACAACGCCGGACACGTCGGTCAGCGTATTATCCACGGTGGCGCTGGCAGGCTGGTCCTTCAGCGTGTTGGCGGTCACCGCGCCGCTCAGCACCTTGCGGCCATGGTCCAGATAGACGAAGAGGTTACCGGTGGCGGAGAAATAGCCGTTCGCCCCGGTCACGCTGATCGACACCGCATGGGGTTGGCCATCGTTGAGCAAGGCGGCGAACGGCGTGATGTCGACGCGGTAGGGCAGGAAGTTAAGCGTCTGCACGCCCGGCGTCGGTCGCCACATGTAGGGATCGATGCCGCCGGTGAATATCCAGGGATACACCGGCGCGACACCGGCGGGTTGTCCATCGATCGACACCTGCACTTCGCGGTACGACCCGCCACCGCAACTCTGCGCTTCGTTGGCGACTTCATCGGGGACGCACGAATACCAGAATTCGTCGCCGCCCTGGCCTTGCGCGAACACGTCGAGATAGGCGCGCTCGATGTTGGTCGGCAGCGTGAAAGTGCGGCTGAGCACGTCGGTTCCCGTGTTGAGCGTCACCGTGCCGCCGCCGGTTCCATCGGACAGTGGATAGACCGCATCCGGCGCATCGGCCTTCGCCGCGAGCACGTTGGCGGGATAGAAGACCAGGCGGGCAGAACCGCTGATCACGCCCGTGTACGTCTCGTTGACGACGTTGCCGAGAATGGCCTGACCCGTTTGCGGGTTACCCAGCAGGCTGGCGAAGTCGCTGACGTCGCGCTCGACATGCCAGCTCGGCGACACGGCGGAGGAGGGTTCCTGCGTCGTGCCGAAGTAGATGTTGGCGCCGCCCAGCCAGAGCGATGCCGTGCGATCGAACTGACGTCCGGTCGTGACCGAAAAGTCCGCTTCGAGCACCACCTTGGACCACGACTTGCCGCAGCCCACCGGCGGCGCATACGTGTAGGGATGATTCGAGAAATCGGTGAAGGTGAAACCGTTGAACAATTCGATCACGCAGGACTTCCCCGGCGGCCGGGGAACGGCAGGATCGGCCACCGCGACATTCGCGGAACCTACGTCGAAACCTGGTGCTGTTGTCGAGAACGCCCCCTGAGCGGCGCACGCCGCGACACAGCCAAGCAAACCCATCCGCAATTTCTTGCGGCCCACCCCATCGATGAAAGCCATGCGCACGTTCTCCCGCGACGTACTGCCCCCTGCGGAACGGAACGTAGCATGACAATGGCAGGCTGCAAGAAGATCGTGCGGGTCAGAAATATTTTTGTCGCTCGGTCATTCAAACCAGCGGTTGCCTCGGTCATGTTTTCCATAGCAAACCCCCTCCGCAGAAAGCTCCCCGAAAGCCTGAATTCGTATTTCTGACACGCGCGCACGTCCAGGAGCGGCCTTTGGTGCAGCGCAACTTGCATCGATCTTAATTCGGTTTATAAGGCTCTTCGTGACATATGTGAACTCTGTGTTCGCATATGCACTTTCTTGCGAATCAGCACCTAACGCTCCCGTGGGGGGAGAAACACTCATGAACAGAATCCGTTTTCGGCGCGGAATAATCGCCAGTTCCATCGCGCTCGCGCTTGTCGCGCCACAGGTCTACGCGCAGTCCACACCGCCGGGGAGCGCCGACAAGGCGGTCGACCTGAAGGAGGTCACAGTCACCGGCTCGATGATCCCGCGCGTGGAAGTCGAGGGACCCGCGCCAGTGATTTCCATCACGGGCGAGCAGATCAAACAGCAGGGTTTCACTACGCTGTGGGAATTCCTCGATTCGCTGCCGCAGGTGGGCCAGCAGATATCCGATTCCGCTGCCTGGGGTTCCAGTTCGGTCAACGCGCGCTCGGTCAACCTGCGCGGCCTGGGCCCCGGCTTCAGCCTCTTGATGATCGACGGACATCGCATCGTCGATTACCCGCAACCGTTGAACAAGCAGAGCAACTTCCAGAACTACAACAATCTTCCCACCGGCATGATCGACCATGTCGAGATCCTCGCCTCCGGTGCTTCGTCGATCTACGGATCGGACGCGGTGGCGGGCGTGGTGAACGTGATCCTGAAAAAGAACTACCAGGGTGACGACCTGCAGGTGACCGGTGGCGGCGCCACGCGCGGTGGCCGCGCGTACGGCGACATCAACTTCTTCGGTGGCAAGTCGGGCAGCAACTGGCATGTCGTCTACAACCTGGAAAAGTCCAACCGCACCGCCTTGTGGGGCATGGACCGTCCGTACCAGGATTCGGTATCCGACGCCGGTTACGGCGCCTGGGGCCCCGCCGCGCGCCTGTTCGGCTACCAGTACGACGCGGCCGGCGCCGTGGCGCTGTCGGCGATGAATGGCAACGGCCAGTACATCACCCCGCCGGCGGGCACCTGCGGCAAGTTCACGAACTCGCAGTTGAGCCAGTCGCATACCGTCACCACCAATGGCACGCAGATCGCCAGCGTGACGAACAACGGCTATTACTGTTCGCAGCCCGCCTTGTTCCAGAACTGGGTGCTGACACCCGGCAGCCGCAGCAACAACGGTTACGTGTCCGGTGAGTACGACTTCAAGAATGGCTTGCAGCTCTATGGTTCAGCGGCGATGTACCAGACGGTGGGCATTTCCAATACGCAGTTGAACGTCTTCGGCACCGGCCAGTTCTACGATCAATCGACGGGGCAGGTGATCAACCAGGCCATCCGCCAGCTGACCGCGCAGGAGATCGGCACATCGGCCAATACCCACGACCGCGAGCAGAACTGGAACCTTCAGGCCGGCTTGCGCGGCACCGTGTTCGACGGCGCCTTCCATTGGGACCTGAACCTCAATAGCCAGAAGTACACCGTCCGCGAAGATTTCACGGGCTACAACGCCCAGGCGATGAACAACTTCTTCCTCGGCAAGCAGCAAGGCACCACCGCCGACGGCTTGCCCATCTACGCCATGAACTGGCAGCAGTGGTGGAATCCCATCACGCCGCAGCAGTACAGCCAGTTCGCGGTGAATGGCGAGAACACCTCGTCCTCATGGCTGGACCAGGCGCAACTGCGCCTCAATGGCGACCTGTTCAAGTTCCCATGGGTGGATGAGCCGGTGGGCTGGGCGTCGGTGCTGGAAGCGGCGCACAATGGTTTCAAGCTGTCACCCGATCCGCGTGGCGCCGATCCCGCGACGTTCCAGAATCCGTTTGGCGCCTACCTCACCGGCGGTGGCACCCGTCAGCGCTATTCGCTCGGCACCGAGTTCCGCGTGCCTTTGCTCAACACGGTGACCTGGACCATCTCCGGCCGCCTGGACAAGTACGATGACGCCAGCAGCGCCGACGTCGCCCGTACCTGGGGCTCGGGTATCGAATGGCGCCCGTACGATGGTCTTCTGCTCCGTGGCAGCTACGGCACCAACTTCAAGGCGCCGGACATGCAGGCCATCTACCTGACCGGTTCCACGTCGCCAGTGGGTGACTACATCGATCCGTTGCAGTGCGTGAACGCCATCAAGGGTGGCCAGAGCAACAATACGTGGTGCAACCAGGTCCAGCGCCCCACGTCGCAGTACTACACGCTATACACGAACGGCAGCCGTCTGTTGCTGCCGCAGACCGGCCATTCGTGGACCTATGGTTTCGTATGGCAAGTGCCGGGCGTGCAAGGGCTCTCCGTGTCGGCCGATTACTGGCACATGGGCGTGGACAACGCCATTCAGTACCTCGACCAGAACACCGTGCTGAACGACGAGGCCGGCTGCCTCACTGGCGTCAAGCCGAACGGCACCTCGGGATTGTCGCCGTATACGGCGCATGTGCCGAACTCGGCTTATTGCCAGATGGTTACCCAGATGGTGAAGCGTAACGCTGCAGGCCAGATCATCTCGGTGCAGTCCGGGCCGATCAACGAGGCCTCGCTCTACGTGGGCGGTATCGATGCGTCCCTGGATTACAAGTTCCACACCGACACGCACGGCGACTTCCGGGCGGGTATCAATTACACCGACAACCTCTCGTACAAGCAGCGCGTGCTGGCATCCGATGAACTGCAGAACACGCGTTACCAGAACGTGGCGAGCCGCGTCACCTGGATCGGCGACTGGAGCAAGGGCCCGTGGAACGTGTCGATCTCCGGCGTGCGCGAGGGAAGCATGCGTGCCCCGAACTATGACGGCTGCAACGTACTGCCGAACGGCATCCAGCCGGGCATGGTCACGGTACCCAACGGCGGCCAGACGCTCGCCACCGGCATCTGCCAGGTGACGCTCGACGGCAACCAGGTCAACGTCGCCGATACGACGTACAAGGGCAGGACACCGGTGTGGATCACCTGGAACGGCTCGGTCGGCTTGCAGATCAACCCGGAAACCCACCTGAAGTTCACGGTGTCGAACATCTTCAATAAGGTCGGGGCGATTCCTTATTATGCCGGTGGGTTCGAGTTCGTCACGACGGGACAGACCGCCGATGAATACAACGGGCGGGAGATGTTCATTACGTTCGACTATAAGCTGGATTGAGAGCCGGCTTGCCGGAAGACGGTCCGGACCTGAATCACGATCGAGTTAGAGATACTCCGATATCTCGATCAGGTTCAGCTCCGGATCGCGTACATATACCGAGCGGATGGGGCCATTTGCTCCCGTGCGATCCACGGGGCCACTGAAGTTCTCATTCCTCACCCTCCTTGATGACATTTGGACCCATGGTGAATAAGCTCTTGGCAGAGCAAGGGTGTGTGCCCAATCTATGAGGGCTACCAGGGTATTTGGTGGTTGGTTGTCAAGGAAAAAACATGGGCTACGAAATTCACATCACTCGCAAGACGGAATGGTTTGACAAAGATGGCCCGAATATCTCATTGGAAGATTGGAAAGCCTATATATCTTCCGACCCTGATATGCGTCTAGACGGTTATGCAGAAGCCATCACGGGAAATGGAGACGTCCTTCGAGTAGAAAATGAAGGGCTTGCTGTCTGGACCGCTTACCCTGGACATGGCGTCAACGGCAACAAGGCATGGCTCTACCCCGGCTCAGGCGGAATAGTTGCCAAGAATCCGGACGAAGAAATCCTTCGGAAATTGTTTGAGATAGCCCAAGCACTCGGTGCGCGCGTCGTTGGAGACGACGGCGAGGAATACGGGGCGGACGGCGAGATAGTTGCACAGGAAGATGGCACCCCAGCGGACAATGCGCCGAAGATCAATCCCCAAAAGCGCTCCTGGTGGAAAGTTTTTTGACAGCTTGCAATTCATTCGAGCTGACATTGCGTCTGCGCGTCGCCGTAAACCCACGCATGGTCTTGGCTACGCATCGCAAGCGGAGAGAACTGTGGGTCGCGGTTGGGATATGTAATAGCGGGCGAACATGGCATGCGCCCACTCATCGGCTTTCCCAATCTCTTCTGGCTGTAAACGGTCGGACAGGATACTGATCGATAAGTCGAGATTCTTTGCGTCATCGCTGTTGGGCGCGACTCCGAGATGCAGAAGCTTCGAGTAACGCAACTGTGCTGCAGTGTCGTCGCTTTGGATGTACGCAGCGTATCCGGTGCGCAAACCGGGTGCCGACGCGATTATCATCGCTTGAACAAAGTTCCAGTCGCCTTTTTCGATCATGTGGGTTGCAAGATATTCTGCTGCACCCTTGTATTGCACGGCCTTTGTCCTGTCCACGTCGGACTTTGAAACCTGCCAGAACGACGCCATGAAACACGCACTCGCCGGGACATCGCCCAATCGTGCAGCGGTAAGCGCGATATCGTAAATAGTGCTCGTCGTGACTTTGCTTTCGGACCCCTGGCACATGGCCCTCGATGCTTCGGCGTGCCGCTGGGCAGCCTTTGATTTTTCGAGATGCGCGCCCTCCAGGATGCCATTCCTTTGTGTCGTATTCAGACTTTGTATCCATGTCATGTGCGAGTCGATACGGCGAACAAGGAGGCATTCCCGCGATTTCTGGAAAAGCTCAGATGCGGCAGCTAAGTCACCCTGGTTCGCCGCGGCCGAATATTCGTCGAATACACTTACCAGCGGGACTTTCGAGCTGATTGTCGACTGCGCATTTGCGCAACCGATCGATGCGACAAGGCACAGTGCCCGTAGTCCGTGCTTCATGAATCTCATGCTCGTCCCCTTCCTTGTTCGTTAAACATGGATGCCACAAAGGTTTTCGAGGACATCCTACTTCGGAAGAGCGCCCGTCTGCACCTGCATCACCTCACGATAACCCGGTGCCTTCACCGCTCGCTGTCCCAGTGACGTGCGGTAATTGCTCTGCATCACCAACGAGACTTCGCCGAGGCCCCCGTCGTGCGCAGTGCTCCAGGCGGCGATGGCGATGGTGTTGTCGCCGTGCTGGTTCAACAGGCCGGGCGGTAGCTCGAAATCGGTCTGTGGCCCAACGTCGCTGATATAGCGGCCGATCTGCCAGCCGTTGATAAAGACGATGGCGCGGTAGTGGTGTGGGGCGAGGTCGTGGATGCGCAGCGCGATCGGCACGTCCTGTCCGGCGGGCAGGTCGAGACGGAAGGTCGTGCGGTACCAGTCGAGCCCGGGTTTGTCGGTGCTGTGCGGAAGCGTGGTGGCCTTCCACTTGCCATCGACGAAGCCGGGCAACTGCCAGCCCATGCGCTCGCCGTATAAGCCGCCAGCATTGAATGGGCCTCGCACGGGGTCGGGAAGATTTTCCCCGCCCGCATTGCCCTGGATCTTCCAACGGATCTCGGTGGGGCCACCGGCGGAGATCGCCGAGAGGAGCCCGCGCGGTTCACGGAAGGCACCGTTGTGCTCCTCCTGCAGGTGGCCGTGGTTGTCGACCAGCACCGAGATGACGTTGTCGCCGTCTTTCTTCAGCCAGGTCGGATCGATGGCGAACTGCTGCGCGCCGCTGGGGTTGTTGCCGAGGAAATGGCCATTGAGCCAGGCGGTGAAGATGCCGTGGTTGCCCAGGTGCACGCCGGTGTTGGCGGACAGGCGAATGCCGGTCTCCTTGCCGGTGGCGCGGAAATGCCCGCGATACCACACGTTGCCGTGATGGAAGCCGTAGGCATCGCTGTCGAGGATCGGCAGCTGGTGGTTCCAGTAAGGGTTCGGTGAACTAGTGCGGTCGGTGGCGAGCCAGCCGCTGTCGTCGAAGGACGGCGCGATCTCAGGTGCACCATCAGTGACACGCCAGTTATCGAGCCGGGGAAGCGATACCGGTACGGGGCCATCGACGTGAGCGAGCAGGCTGGCGGAAGGTGTCGCCACCGCGTCGACCGGCGCGTTATTCCAGGAGAATCCGCGTGTGCCGGGAAAGCCGAACAGTTCCACTTCGCTCGTCTTGTCGGTGTCGCCGGTGAGCGCGACCTTGTCGCCCGAGCGAACGGCGTTCCGTACGAGGTAGGGACCGCGAACCAACACCGGGCCGTCCACCGTATCCAGCTGCCAGAAGCGGGTCGCAGCCGCGTTGTCGCCGATCAGCAAGAGCAGTGAGGTATCGCCCTGGTCGATCGCCACCCGCGCCAGACCATCGTGGCGGTAGTTGAGCCGCAGCGAATGCGTGGCGGCGTCCCAGTGCGTGGCGACGTCGCCTTCGATCACCCGCGTCTTCGGCTCGACCGGGTAGCGCAACACGGTCTCACCGTCCTCGCCATGACGGCCGTAGAACAAGGCGAGGTCGCGCTCACCCAGATGCAGCCGGGTCATCAGCTCCGACGTCGAATAAGCGAGGCTCTGCTTTCCGAAACGATAGTTGGCGAGCAAGACCTTGGCATCGCGCCCGTCGATATGGATCGCCGTGCCGTGCTGCTGTGGGATCGTAGTCTCACCCGTGCCGTCAAGCGTGATCTTCAGATGCGTGGCATCGTCGGTCGTATCCTTGGCCTCGGCGTGACGCAGGAAATAGAAGCGCGTGCCGTCGTCCGGATTGATACGTCCGTTGACCTGCAGACGCCGGTTGTCCGGCACCGACGTACCCATCGCGTCGGTGCGGGCCAGTGGCGCCACAGCACGCGCCATATAGCCGATGAGCTTCTGCTGGTCGTACTTGGCCGTGAGTTGGCGGCTGGCGGTGATCGCGGCGCCATAGTCGTACGACGTATACACGCCCGGTGACGACAACCAGCCCCAGTTGATGCCGCCATAGGTCATGTAGAAGTTCTGCATCGTCGAGCCTGCCGCCATGACCGACTCGTAGAACACGCGCTCGAACGCCGGACCGGTGAATTGACGACAGGCCTCGTAACCCGGACCGCCCCATACGTCGAACGCGCCGCCCTGGTATTCGGGAAAGAACAGGGGCGTGCGCGTCAGCTCGCGGCGCTCGGCGCTGAAGTCGTAGATGGCGTTCCAGCGTTCCGAACGCGTGCAGTCGAAGTCCAGCGGATAGGAGTCCTGACCGGGGATATCGGTGGCACCCAGGCCCTCGACGAAATTACTGTTGTGATTACCGGTGAGCGGCACCGTGATGCCGTCCGCACGTGCCTTGTCCTCGAGGTCCTGCATGTAACGGCGAGTGTCGTCGGACTCGTCGTAAAGTTCGTTTTCGACCTGGTAGAGAAGCACGCTGCCGCGGCCATCGGTGACCTGATGCCTGGCGATGATCCTGTTGATCTGCGTCATCCATTCGCGGTACGCGGCGGTGTATTCAGGTGAGTCGGAACGTGGTTTCCCCGACGTGGTCACCAGCCAGCCGGGGAAACCACCTGCGTCGGTTTCCGCGTTGATGTACGGGCCCGGGCGCGCGATGACATAGATGCCCACGTCACGTGCCATGTCGAGCAGCCGATCCACGTCGCGGATGCCGGAGAAGTCGTAGACGCCGCGTTTGGGTGAGTGGTAGCCCCAGTCGAAGTAGATCTCCACGGCGTTGAAACCCGCCGCCTTCATCTTCTGCAGTACGTCGAGCCACGAATCGGGGGAGGGCAGTCGCCAGTAGTGGAACGAGCCCGACCAGAGGTACGTGGGCTTCCCGTCGATGACGAGCGAGTAGCGGTCATACGTGACCGTATGCGAAGGTGCCGCCACGGCGCTCGACGCGCCCCATACCGCCAGCGCAAGGCCGGCCCAGCGAAACGAGAACATGCCCACCCCTTCATCGACGACGGCGCGCCTCACGGCACCCACGAAGAATGGGTGAGTTTGGGTAGTTATGCAACTTTGGGTGATTTATGCCTGAGGTGGCCCTCTGGCTCCGGTACGTACAGCGTGCAAAGCCCAGCGATCAGCAAGCTGGCCCCACCCATGCCAAGCGCCCAGATCGGCTGATTGTGAAAGCACAGTCGCAACAGCAGGCCGAGGACGCTGGCGGCGAGCACCTGCGGGATCACGATGAAGAAGTTGAAGATGCCCATATAGACGCCCATCTTCGCCGTCGGAAGGTGGTCCGACAGCAGCGCATACGGTAGCGACAAGATCGAGGCCCAGGCAAAGCCGACGCCCACCATCGACGCGAGCAGCCAGCGCGGATCGCGGATGTAGAGGAAAGACAGCAGGCCCAGTCCGCCAAGGCACAGGTTCACCACATGGCTGACGCGCAGGCCCCATCGGCGCACCATCAGCGGAATCACCACGGCGGCCAGCGCGCCGAACCCGTTGTATGCGGCGAACAGCACACCGACCCAGTTGGCCCCCTCGTTATACGCGGATGAGCTGGTATCGGCGGTGGCGTACATCGTCTGCGTCACGCCTGCGGTAGTGTAGATCCACATCGCGAACAGTGCGAACCACGAGAACAACTGCACCCCGGCCAGGCGCCGCATCGACATCGGCATGCCATACAGGTCGCCCATCACTTCGCGAAGCATTCCGTGGCTGCCGGTGCGGCTAAGCCAGGTGAGCAGAAGGCCGAAAGTGATCAGGCCGCCGGCGAGGAGGTAAACCTCCTTCTCCAGCACGAAATGCCTGATCGCGAACAGCACCGCCGCCCCCGCCAACAGTAGTAGCAACCCCGGGCGCCCGGCGCGCGAGACGTCCACGGTCGGCCCCTCGGGGACCGCATCGGTGAACGATCGCAGCTGAGCGGGCGGGTACTCGCGCGTGGTCAGCATGGTCCAGAGCACCGCACCCAGCAGTACCGCGCCACCCACATAGAACGCGTACTTCACCGTATCGGGAATGCCACCATCGGGAGCCACGTTGGCGACGCCGGACCGCGCCAGCACCCAGGGCAGGATGGACGCGATCACCGCGCCCGCCCCGATGAAGAAACTCTGCATCGCAAACCCGGCGGGGCCTTGCTGCGTGGGCAGCTGGTCGCCGACCAGGGCGCGGAAGGGCTCCATCGATACGTTGATCGACGCGTCCAGGATCCACAGCAAGCCGGCGGCGACCCACAGCGCCGGCGCGTTCGGCATCCACAGGAGCGCCAGTGAGGCGAACACCGCTCCGGCCAGGAAATACGGCCGACGGCGTCCGAGGCGGTTCCAGGTGCGGTCGGAGTAGTGACCGATGATCGGCTGCACGATCAGCCCGGTCAGCGGCGCGGCGATCCACAGCGCGGGGATGTCGTTCACGTCCGCACCCAGGGTCTGGAATATCCGGCTGACATTCGCGTTCTGTAGTGCAAGACCGAACTGTAGGCCGAGAAAGCCGAAACACATGTTCCATATCTGCCAAAACGACAGTGCGGATCGCTCCGTCATCGGCGGTCTGCGCTGTGGTTGATCCGGGTCATGGGTGCCTCCTCCAGCGATAGTTATGTCATGGGCTGGCCGATCCCGCATGCTGCGGGCGCAGCATGCGGGCCCGTGGCCGCCCTTGTAAGGAGAGGGCTCTGGCGGCATAGTCGATCGACAGTGTGATGACAGCGGAGAATCCATGCGGGTACGCCTCGAAGATGTGGCGCGCGCGGCGAACGTGTCGCCCAAGACCGTCTCGCGCGTGCTGAACGACGAGGCCAACGTCACCGACGCCACCCGTCAGCGCGTGCGCGCCGCCATGGAGGCGATGGACTATCGTCCGCATCCCTCGGCGCGCAGCCTGGCCGGCAGCCGGTCGTTCCTGGTAGCCATGCTGTACGACAACAACGACAACCCGTCGTCGACCTACCTGGCGGAAATCCAGGACGGGGTGCTCGAAGCCTGCGATGCGCATCGCTACAGCATGATGGTGCGACCGCTGCGCATGCGCGACGGCGACTTCATCCGCCGTCTCGATGCGCTGATTTCCGACCACCACCCGGATGGTGTCGTGCTGACGCCACCAATCACCGACTATGCGCCGCTGCTGAAACGCCTTCGCGAGCGCAACGTTCCGTACGCCAGCGTCTCCCCACTGCGGCGCGGCAAGACCCTGGGGGTGACGATGGACGAGCAGCGTGCCGCCCGCGCGATCGTGGAGCATCTGCTCGGGCTGGGTCATCGGCGGATCGCCCACGTGGTCGGCATCGCCGATCATGGCGCCAGCCGCTGGCGACTGGCCGGGTATCGCGAAGCGATGGCCGCCGCGGGGTTGCCCGAGGATCCGGCGCTGGTGGTGCAGGGCGCATTTACGTTCGGCTCCGGCGTGGACGCAGCGCGGCAGCTGTTTTCCCTGGCCAGGCCGCCCACGGCGGTGTTCGCCGCAAATGACGACATGGCCACGGGCGTGATGTGGGCGGCGGGCGAGTATGGCTTGAAGGTGCCGCACGACCTCTCGGTCTGCGGCTTCGACGACACACCGCTGTCGCGCCAGCTCTGGCCGGCGCTCACCACCGTTCAACAACCCAGCCGCGAGATGGGGAAGATCGCCGCCGAGCAGTTGCTGGGCGCGTTACGTGGTCATGCCACCGGGCGGCTCGTGCAGCTGCCTTTCTCCCTGCAGATCCGCGGTTCCACCGCCATCGCTCCCTGAGACCGCACCCGCTCCGCCGCGCGAGTCATGCTGCAACGCAAATTGACAGCGCTGTCATTCCTGCCAGGATGCGGTTCGGAAGCGTACCGCCGGTGCGCCAGCAGGGAGCTTTGCCGTGCCATTGCTGCAGCGATCGAGCCTGTTCTTACGAAGCATTCCCGTGGCGCTGTCCCTTTCCGGAGCGTTGCTCATGACCGTTCCCGCCATGGCTGGCGATGGCACCGCCGTTCACCCGGAGCAGTGGCCAAAAGGCGAATCGCCGCTTCCGCCCGACCCGGCGATCGAGTCCCGCATCCGCGCTCTCCTGGCGAAGATGTCGGTGGAGGACAAGGTCGGCCAGATGATCCAGGCCGACATCAAGTACGTGACGCCGGACGACGTGCGCGAGTACCGCCTGGGCTCGGTGCTGGCCGGTGGCAACTCAAAGCCGCCTGGCCAACCGTACCCGGTCGCCTCGCAGTGGCAGGCGCTGTCCGATGCGTTTTACCGCGCGTCCATGGATACATCGGGTGGACGGCTGGCGATCCCGGTGCTGTTCGGTATCGACGCCGTCCATGGCCACAACAACCTCGTCGGCAGCACGCTCTTCCCGCAGAACTCTGCGCTGGGCGCGACGCGCGATCCCCAACTGATCCACGACATCGGCGAGGTCACCGCGCGTGAATTGCGGGCCAGTGGCATCAGCTGGACGTTCGCACCCACGCTGACCGTGCCGCAGGATGTGCGCTGGGGTCGATCCTACGAAGGGTATTCGCAGAACCCCGCGCTGGTGGCGGAATACGCCGCCGCCGTGGTCGGCGGGCTGGAAGGCAAGCCGGGGACATCCTCGTTCCTCGATGCCGGGCATGTGATCGCCACCGCCAAGCATTTCGTGGGCGACGGCGGCACGCACGATGGCAAGGACCAGGGCGACGCCCGGATCAGCGAGGAGACCCTGCGCGACGTGCACGCCGCCGGGTATCCGCCGGCGATCAAGGCCGGCGTGCAGGTGGTAATGGTCTCGTTCTCCAGCTGGAACGGCGTGAAGATGGCCGGCAACAAGGCCCTGATCACCGGTGTGTTGAAGGAGCGCATGGGCTTCGATGGGATCGTGCTGGGCGACTGGAACGCGCACGGGCAAGTGCCCGGCTGCACCAACGAAGATTGCGCTCCGGCGTACAACGCCGGACTGGATATGCTCGAGGCCCCCGACTCGTGGAAGGGGCTGTACAAGAACACGCTGGCCGAAGTGAAGGCCGGGGTAATTCCGATGAGCCGTGTCGACGACGCGGTGACCCGCATCCTGCGGGTGAAGATGCGCCTCGGCATGTTCGAGGCTGGATTGCCGTCCGCCAATGCGCTCGCGGTCAAATCGGCGGAGGTGGTAGGAAATCCTTCGCACCGCGCGTTGGCGCGCCGGGCCGTGCGCGAGTCGCTGGTGTTGCTGAAGAACAGCCGGGGAGTGCTGCCGATCGACCCGCGCAGGCACATCCTCGTGGCCGGCGACGGCGCCGACAACATCTCCAAGCAAAACGGTGGTTGGACGTTGACCTGGCAGGGCACGGGCCTCACCAATGCGAACTTCCCGGGAGCCACCTCCATCTGGGCGGGCCTGCAGGCACAGGTGAAAGCGGCGGGCGGCAGCGCCGAGTTGGAGGTCGAGGGCGACTACAAGCAGAAGCCCGACGTCGCCATCGTCGTGTTCGGCGAGGATCCTTACGCCGAGTTCCAGGGCGACCTGCCGAACCTCGCGTACCGTCCGGGCAACGATCGCGATCTCGATCTGCTTCGCAAGCTGCGCGGGCAGGGCATTCCCGTGGTGGCGGTGTTCCTGAGCGGACGGCCGCTGTGGATGAATCGCGAGATCAACGCCGCGGATGCTTTCGTGGTGGCCTGGCTGCCGGGCAGCGAAGGGCAGGGCGTCGCCGATGTGCTGTTGCGTACGCCGGACGGGCGTATCGCTCACGATTTCCGCGGGAAGCTGGCCTATGCGTGGCCGCGTAACGCGATACAGGTGCCGGGCGCGGCCGCCGCACGAGGCGAGCAACCGCAGTTCCCTTACGGTTTCGGCCTGACCTACGCGGACCGTGGCGATACCGGCGCGTTGTCCGAAGATCCGGGGATCGTGCTCAGTTCCGGGCAGGCCGGCGTCTACTTCACCCGTGGCAAGCCGGCACAGGACTTCGTGGTGCGACTGACCGGTGCGAACGGCAAGGGCATGAACGTCGCCGCCTTGCCGGCCGCCACGCCGGACGGCAGCCTGCGCATCAGCGCGCTCGATTACAAGGCGCAGGAAGACGCGCGCAGCCTGACCTGGTCGGGTGCCGACGCCGGTGCCGCACGGGTCGAACTGGTAGCACCCGCGCCGCTCGATGTGGATCGCGAAACCAATGGCGACGTCTTGCTGGTGATCACCTTGAAGGTCGATGCCGTGTCATCAGGCGACACCTCGACCATCGGGGTCAGCTGCGGAGCGGACTGCGCCGGGCAGGTGCCTGTCGGGCAGCAGCTTGCCTCCTTGCCTAAGGGCCAGTGGCTGCGCGTGGGCATTCCCTTGAAATGTTTCCGCGATGCGGGAGCGAACATGAGCAGGATCGACCGGCCCTTCGAATGGTCCAGTCGTCCGGGTGCCCGGATCGCTATCACCGACGTGTCGCTCGGCACGGTCGCGGACCGAACGCTCGTATGCCCAGGTTTGCAAAAGCCGTGATGGCGTGCTGCCCTGCGGCAAGCATTCATCGCGGCGGCGCTCTATTATCCAGTGATGACAGCGCTGTCATTCGGGGTTAACAGCGTGCCGGTGGGGGGAGTAGGGGAAATCTTTGTCATGGCCGACGCGTGCGGCGGACGCCACTTATCCGAACGATAGTTGGGGAGAGCCAGATGAATCTGCATCGCAAGTTGCTATACGTCGCGATATCGCTCGTAATCGCTCCCGGCACGCTGTACGCGGCGGACCAGGACACCACGGCGCAAAACCCGCCGTCCGGGAATCCGGCATCCACCGGAAAGAAAGTACAGAACCTGGATGCCGTCTCGGTCACCGCGACCAAGCGCGAGACGCCGCTTCAGAAAACGCCGGTGGCGGTCACGGCGATCACCGTCGACACGCTGGACAGAGAGCGCGTCATGACGGTGCAGGACCTGACCAAACTGGTGCCCGGCCTTCAAGGTACGTCGCAGGGCGATCATGGCGTCGTGACACTCACGCTGCGCGGCATCGGCAACGACAGCGCCAAGACGGAATACGCCGATCCCGAGGTCGCCACCTTCGTCGACGGCGTGTATGCGCCACGCGCCGAGGCAGCGTCGGGCCTGTTGCTGGACATGGAAGGCGTCGAAACGCTCCGCGGCCCACAGGGCACGTTGTGGGGACGCAACTCCACCGCCGGTGCCATCAGCTTCCAGACGGCCAAACCGGATATCGGCGCAGGGTTCTACGGTAATGCGCAGGTCGAAGCCGGTAACTTCAACCAGACCGGCGCCCGCGCCGCGTTCAATGTGCCCATCAGCGACACCTTCGCCATGCGTGTCGCCGTGGTGAACCAGCAACGCGACGGTTATGTCGATTACCAGAAGCCGTCGGGCCAATTGCCCACGGTGGCGCAGCAGCAGCAGGCCTATCTCGCCTCTCCCATCTCCGGCGGAACGCTGGCGAACTTCAGGCCGATCGATCCCGGCCAGTACGTCCAGGGTGGCGACAAGTACAACTCGCAGGATCAATCCGCCGCGCGCGTCAGCGCGCTGTGGCAGCCCAGCGACGCGTTCAAGTGGAACCTGTCGTACGAGTACTTCCGCGATCGCGGCACGCCCAGCCTGAGCCTGATGCAGACGCCACGCCAGGGGCAGGACTTCTGGTCGGCGCTGATCGACACTGCGCCGTACCTGGACCGTACCTCCCATACGGTGCGCAGCCGCATGGACTGGAACATCAACGACGGCGTGCAGTTCAGCTACATCGCCGGCTACAACAAATACACCGGCGAGAGCGACTTCGACCAGGACGTCGGTGTCAGCGTGCCGACCAGTTTCACCACCAACGGCGTCTACCAGGACGATCGCACCAACGATTCCAAGTACAAGAGCTGGAGCCAGGAAATCAACCTGAAGTCCACCGGCCCACAGACGGTGGACTGGATCCTCGGTGCCTACTATGGCTACGAAGACAACTCCATCCGCTTCGACATCCCCATCATGAACGGTACGCGCTACGGCACCGTGAGCTGGCAGGGCTCCTTCATTCAGCCGAAGGAAACGGTGGAGTCGTACGCGCTGTTCGGCCAGGCTACCTGGCATCTGAGCGACCACTGGCGCCTCACCGGCGGCGTGCGTTGGTCGCACGACGAGAAGGAGAATAAGGGCGGCATCAACTGGGGTTGGAACTACGACCCGGCCGTGCCGCAGGTGCCGATTTCCCCGGACGTGTACCCGGACCCGTCGAATGGCTTCGCCATCTCGCAGCGGAACACCGCCAAGTACAGCAAGAGCAAGCCAACCTGGCTGGTTCGCCTGGACACCGACGTCAGCGAGAACGGCTTGCTCTACGTCAGCGTGTCCACCGGCTACAAATCGGGCGGAACGCAGGACGCGGGAACCCTGTACAAGCCCGAGACGCTCACCAACTACGAAGTCGGCAGCAAGTTCACCTTCCTCGATGGCCACATGACGTGGAATTCGGCCATCTATTACGAAGACTTCAAGAACTTCCAGCTCTCCGCGCCCATCGTCTACCCGGACGGCAACCACGGCCTGGGCTTCTCCAACGTCGGCGGCAGCACCAAGGTACTCGGCTTCGAGTCGGAGCTGGCGTATCAGCAGCAGGACGACCGCTTCAACCTGATCTTCTCGGCCATTCCGAAGAAAGAGCTCGGCAGGCTGGTGTACGCCGGCTCCAACGATTACCAGGGCCTGCCGGCATGCCCGCCCGAGTCCAACCTCGCCAACTGCATGAACGTCACCGGTAACGACCTGCCGCATGCCCCGAACGTGTCGCTCACCGGCATCTACGAGCATACGTTCCACCTCGGCAATGGCGGACGGCTCACGCCACGCATCAGCGCGCAGTATCAGAGTTCGCAGTGGCTGAGTTACTTCAACCTGGGCTCGGGTGACCGGCAGAAGGCGTACACGCGTGGCGACCTGTCGCTGCGCTACAGCGAGCCGGGCGACAAGTGGTGGGTCAACGCATACGTGCAGAACGTGTCCGATGAGAAGACCCGCACCAGCGCCGGCCGTTTCCAGATGTCCGACGGTTCGTTGCAGTACGTGTCGCAGTACCTCGCGCCGCGCACCTACGGTGTCCAGTTCGGCGTCTGGTTCTGACCTGATACCAGGCGGCACGTGTGACCCACGTGCCGCCTGACGATTGCCGTTCTGCTCATACTCCCCGTGAATGGCGTTTGCCGGGTCCGCGTGGGGCGGCCCGGCACTTCTTTTTTTATCGTGCAGCACCGGTGGGGATACACCATGGCGCGTCTGAAGAAGGTCTTGATCGTGGGCGGTGGGACCGCGGGCTGGCTGGCGGCGTGCTACCTGGCCAAGGCGGTCAACGCGGCCGACCCGCGCAGCGTGCAGGTGCATCTGGTGGAGTCGCCTGACATCGGCCTACTTGGCGTCGGTGAAGCGACGTTTCCGTCCATTCGCGGCACGCTGTCCGCCATCGGCCTCGATGAGCGCCGCTTCCTGGTCGGCGCCACCGCGACGTACAAGCAGGGCATCCACTATCGCCACTGGGTACGGCCACCGGGAACACCCGGAGCCGACCATTTCTTTCATCCCTTCAATGCACCCAGCCAGCGTCCGGGTGGTCCCGAGTTGTTGCCGTACTGGCTGCTCGGCGCCGCGCCGGAGGGCATGTCGTTCGCGGATGCCGTATCGATGCAGAGTACCCTGGTCGACCACTCCCGGGCGCCGAGGCGGGCAAGGGATGCCGACTACCAGGGGCCGATGAATCACGCCTTCCACTTCGATGCCGCCTGCTTCGCACGCGTACTGGCCGAGCATGGCCAGCAGGCGCTTGGCGTGGTTCGCCATGTGGCGACGGTGGAGCGCACGGAGCTGGACGAGCACGGCGCCATCGCCCGCGTGGTGACGAAGGAGGAGGGCGATCTCACCGCCGACCTCTATGTGGACTGCACCGGCCTTCGCGGGATGCTGATCGGCAACGTGATGCAGTCCCCGTTCCGCAGCCGCGCGGACGTGCTGTTCGCCGATCGCGCCGTGGCCATGCAGGTGCCGTATGACACGCCCGATGCACCGATACCTTCCTACACCATCTCCACCGCCCAGGAGGCGGGTTGGATCTGGGACATCGGTTTGCAGAAGCGGCGCGGTGTCGGCTACGTATACTCGTCGCGGCACACCACGGACGATCGTGCCGAAGAAGTCTTCCGGCGCTACGTCGGCCCCGCTGGCGAAGCCCTGAAGGCCATGCACATCAAGTTCGAGACGGGATACCGCCCCGAACACTGGCGCAAGAACTGCGTGGCGGTGGGCCTGGCCGGTGGCTTCGTGGAGCCGCTGGAATCCACCGGCATCGCGCTGATCGAGTTGGCGACCTACCTGCTCACGCACCTCTTGCCCAGCGACACGAACCACATGGAAAGCGCGGCGCGTCATTTCAACGAGATGATGGTGGCGCGTTACGACCGCATCATCGACTTCATCAAGATGCACTATTGCCTGAGCCAGCGACGTGACTCAGCGTTCTGGATCGACAACGCGGACGTCGCCAGCATCCCGCAAACCCTGCAGGAAAAGCTCGAGAAGTGGAAACAGCGTCCGCCGCATCGTCTGGACTTCATAAGCGACCTGGAAATGTTCATGACCTCCAGCTGGCAGTACGTGCTGTACGGGATGGAGTTCCAGACCGACCTCGAGCCGATGCGCAGCGCCTACCCGCACACGGAGGCGGCGCGCCAGGAATTCGCGATGATCCGGCAGGCGGCCGAGCGTGCGCTCGACGATCTTCCGGACCATCGCGCGCTGGTGGAGCAGTTGTGCCGTGAGCACTTGCAGAGCCGCGAGAGCGCGGGCGCGAACGTCGCGGCGTCGGCAAGAGGGTAATCTCGCCGGGTGTTCCATCAAGTGCTCGCTGGCCCAGCGTCATCGAAACGCACGACCCATGGCTATCCCATGTAGCAGAGCCTCACCGCGACATTTCCCTGAACATCCTGATCGCCTCGGCCACCGCCGCAGCGTGTGCTTCCTTCTGATGCGTCGCCTTGGCACATTGCGGTACCGCCTCTTGCGCCGCTGGCATGCACTCACCCAGGAAATCGTAGTGCGTAGCGCCGTCAAGACGTTGCTCTTTCGCACCCGGCACTAACCGGGCGATCACGTCTGCATTGGTGTCCGCGGGAGCGACGGTGTCCGCCGTACCGACGAGCACCGACACGGGGACATGCAGGCGACGGAGCGAATCCGGCGCTATCGCCTGGACCAGTGCGGGAGCCATGACGAGGACGGCGCGCACGCCCGGGATGGCGTGGTCACTCTCGGCATCCTTGAAGCGCGGTTGCATGGCGGGGTCTTTCAGCCATGCACCGATGTCGCGTGCGGTCAGGTCGGGCGCTTCGAGTTGCGGTGCGCAGACACCGTCCTTGGGATGCTGACGGCAGAACGCTCCGAAGTGCTGGACGTCCACGCGCGCGCCGCCCACCACGAGTGCGGCGAACCCGCCGGCCGAGAATCCTGCGACGCCGAGCTGGTTCACGCTCAGGTGAGGGGAGAGTTCGGGGTCGGCCCGTATGGTCTTCCATGCCGCTTTCAGATCCTCGGCGCGCTCCCACCACCAGGCGGCGCCGTTGGCGGTGATCGGCCCGCGGCCATTGCTGCCGGGGTGGTCCACGGCGATGACGACGAAGCCGGCGCGGGCGAGCGCCGTGCCGAACCACCCCATCATGCGGGCCGTGCCGCCGAACCCATGCGAGACCAGCACGACGGGGAAGCGTCCCGCGGCGGCCGGCGCGTCGGCGGCGGCGCTTCCGACGGCGAACAGGGGGGCGTTGTCCGGGCCGATCACCAGCGGCGTCTCCTTGCTACCGTCCTTGGCGGGGTACCACACGGTGATGGCTATCGACGACGATCCGTCGGCGTGGCGCAGCGCAGCGCTGGGCGTCGTCGTGGAGCGGTGGGTTTCACCGACGGCCGCCATGGCCTGGCCAGCAAGGGCGAACAGGCCCAAGGCGAGGACGCATCGGTTAAAGCGCGTTTTCAGCATGTTCCATTCCATTTATTCCACCGGGACGCAGATATCGACGCCGCCATTGCCCGTTCTGGCATCGAACGCGGCGTCGTAGCGTTCGAAGTCGGGAGCATCCACCGGCGTATACCCGGCAGCGGGAAGCCAGTCGCTGAGCAGGGCATGCCATGTCCGGGGGATCGAGCCGATGTGGCCTTCGTGCCGAGCCACCAGGTAGCGCTGGCGAGCCAGGCGCAGCCGCCGGTAGCCCGGGGGAGCCTGTCCAAAGTGCTCGACTTCGTAGCCAGCGAGGTAATCCATGCGCCCTTCGCCATCCGTCGCGCTGCACACGCCGTAGGTGTAGCGACACCGGTCGAGCGATTGTTCGGCGTTCAGACGCTGCCACTGCGATGGGATACCCGCCGTACCGCTGGCGACGTATGAGGCCTCGATGCCTGTCAGGAGCAGGGGGCCGATGACTTCGGTACGCAGCACAGGGGCCTGGGCGGCCGGCTCTTCCATGACCCGCATGGGAGCGAGGATCGCCAACCCATCGAGGCAGCCGCGCTTGCGCACATCCTCCGGCGGCAGGCCGAACGCATCACGGAAGGCGCGGGTGAACGCCTCGTGCGAGCCGTAGCCCGACGACAGCGCGACCGGGAGGATATCCGGGGCGCCGGCCGCGAGTTCGGCGGCGGCCTGGCTGAGCCTGCGGACGCGGATATAGCGCGCCACCGGCCAGCCGGTGGCGGCGCGGAACAGCCGCGCCAGGTGGAAGTCGGATATACCCGCGGCATTCGCAACGTCACTTAGCGAGAGTTCCTCGCTGGAATGGCTCTCGATGTACCAGATTGCGCGTTGGACTGCTGCCATGGGGGCCCCCGTGTCGATCTGTCGGGATCATAAGGGGAATGGGGCAGGGGTATTTGATGGTTCTTGCTGGTGGGGCTCGCAGCCGAGCGGCCTCCGTGTCCATCGTTCCCTTTGGGGAAAGATAATTGCTCGGTACGACCGGCATTTCACGTCTATCGCCAAGGCGAATCCATCATCGTTTCAGTACCGTCCCTGGCAGGTAATGCGCGAGAGCGGGCGGGAGGTCTTGACGGATGCTTCTTAACCAGAGCCGGTACACCTGCCGTCGGCACGGCCTGGCCAAACAAATAGCCTTGTCCTTGTGTGCATCCATTTCGCTTGAGACAACTCAGCTGCTCGGCATTCTCGATGCCCTCGGCGACGGACGCCAGCCCGAAGCCATTGGCCAAGCCAATGATCGATCGAACGACGACAAGGCTATCGTGATCGTGGACGACGTTCATGATGAAACGCCGATCGATCTTGATCTTGTCCAATGGAAACGACAGCAACTGCGCCAGCGTGGCATAGCCCGTTCCGAAATCGTCAAGAACAATATGCACGCCGTGGCCGCGCAACTGTTCCATGATGAATCGTGCCTCATCAACGTGATCCACCAAGGCGCTTTCCGTGATTTCGATTTCCAGTCGAGGAGGGCTGAGGCCATTCTCCTCCAGTACCGCTAAAATTCTTGAGGCGAGGTCTGTCTCGCGGAGCTGGATCGCGGAAACATTGAACGCCATGAACAGATATCCTGGCCATTGGCTCGCATCGGCGCAGGCACGACGAAACAACTGCTCCCCGAGTTTGCCGATCAACCCGATTTCTTCGGCAAGCGGAATGAATACCTCTGGCGGTACTTCGCCGAGTACGTCGTCGTTCCATCGCGCCAATGCTTCGAAACCCACGATCGCATCGTCGTCCAGCGAGACTATCGGCTGATAGTAGGTGGCGATATCGTCATTCGCCACCGCCTTGCGCAACCTTCCCTCGACCGCGATCCGTTGGTCGATATGTGCGTCCATATCCGATTCGAAGAAGCGGATGGACGACCGGTCGTCGCGCTTGGCACGATATAGGGCACGCTCGGCGTGTCGAGTCAAATCGGTGGACGTCATGCCATCGTTAGGCGCTATGGCGATGCCGATGCCTACACCGATATACGCTGCCGTGTCCGCAACAAAGAATGCCTGTGAAGTCGCGATGACAATACGGCGGGCAAGTGCAGCTGGTTCATCCAGTGCATCGATAGGTATGACGAGCGCGAAAGCATCTCCACCCGTCCTCGCGAGAATCGCGCCATCACGAAGCAGTGCCGCCACCCGCTCGGCGAAACCGATGAGTATCTTGTCTCCGGCGGCATGACCGTACAGATCGAGAACGCGTTTGAATCCATTGATATCGATCGCCAGGATTGCGAGCCGGTCTCCCTCGGTCATGGCCACGAGGCGCTCGTCCAGTCGTTGCGCATAGAACGACGCATTAGGAAGACCAGTCAGATGATCATGCCCGGAGAGCAGGCGGGCTTCGCGCTCGGCATCGAGCCGCGCGGCCATTTCCCGCGTGAAATCCCGGTAGCGACGGATGCCGTAAATGGGACCGGCGACGCTTAGCACTAATCCTACGAATAGCACGTCGTCGATCCCCCAATGCTGGTAGGTCAGGGCCAGCGTGGAGATTCGACGGGGAAGGGCGAAGACATGTGCGAAAAGATAGGCGATGCCAGCCAATGCCAGCAAGAAGAGCCCGTCCCTAACGTCACGTCGCTCCCATGAAGCGCGTACCAAGGTCCAGTGCAGGTCGCGCCATCGATCGATCCACTTCATCATGACTCGACTCCAGAGTAGAAGTGCGGTCTAGCTAATACGTATGCGCGACGGGTGAGTATGTGCGGTGCAGACCCCATTGACTGTGAACAGACGACCCATTGCCGGTACTTTTCACCTAAAGCGTCCCGGCCGGGGTCGACGTGGTGTCAGCCATCCTTGATTGAGGCGCCAACACGACCCGGTTGCGACCATTGGCCTTGGCTTGATAGAGCGCGTCGTCCGCCCGGGCGATGAATTCCGCGGCGCTTTCTCCGGGCTCCCATTGAGCCACGCCAAAGCTGCAGGTGACCGTGCCGACAGCTTCGAAGATCACATGACCCACGGCATCGCATAGTTTTTCGGCCGCCTGGAGGGCCATCAGGCCGTCGGCATCCGGGGTCAGAATCACGAATTCCTCGCCGCCCCATCTCGCGAGGAAATCGGTTTTTCGGATGAGGTTGGGAACAAAGCGGGCGAGCTGGACCAAGACCTTGTCCCCAGTCAGATGACCATAGGTATCATTGACCCGTTTGAACTGGTCGATGTCGTAAAGGATGAGGGAGAGCGGCGTCCCGTAGTGCCGCGAGCGTTCCATTTCCCGGAGCAGTACCTCATCGAGATTCAATCGATTGTGTAATCCGGTGAGGGGGTCCGTGGCCGCCTTCGTTCCGAGAACCCGCGTCAATTCCTGCATCCGCAAACGGTTATCTGCAAGAACGTCGTCGTGCACCCAACGGCCCTTACCGATTAGATAGATCAACGCCATGATCGTCACCAGCAGGGTGATGACGATGCCCAGGAAACGCGTAGCGAAGATTTCCCGCGTCGGCTTCAGAATGACCAGGGACCACTGGCTGTGTTCGGCGAAACGTCGGCGCACGTAGTTGCGTTCATCGTCGACCGTGGTCCAAGTTCCATCCAACACCTCGCGTTCCAGAATCGGCCGGTCGTCCAGCTTGCCGACTTCGCGGGACGCCGATGCCTTCGCCGCGGTCGGCAATGGCCAGAGGGTGTGGTGCAGCGCATCGGGGCGGTTCGTCATGACGACCACGCCTCGCGGATCGATGAAGAAATAGGGGCGGTTGTACTGGCGCAGATCCACCTCGAAGAGCTCAAGCGATTTGGTCAGCACCGCCACCCCGATGACCGTGCCGTCCATGGCGCGAATCGGATGACTCGCATAGTAATCGTGCAGATCGGCAGCGGCATCGAACACAAACTGATAGCCGCTTCCTCCGGCCATGGACTGCCGAAAATAGGGTGCGGATCGGAAGGTGCCCTCCCCGGGTCGGAGGTCATGTGGATTAGATGAGGCAATCACCGCACCCGTTCCATCCAGGATGTAGCCATGCCGGGCATCTGCCGCCTCGACGCTGAGATCGAGGAACGCTTGATCCACGCCATCGTCAGGTCGACCGGCACCGCTCAGCCAGGTCCGAGCCGCGGGCGACCCCGCCAGAATCTTCACCGCGGCATCGACCGCTGCCGTGTCGCCGGTAAGCCGGTTTGCAAGAAGATCGATGTCTCGACGCGACTCCTCCTGCACGTTTTGCCTGTAAATGCCGCCCAGGAATTCCGTGAGCGTCCAGCCGGACACGAGAATCGTTCCCATGGCGACCAGTGTCCAGATGAACTGCTGGCGCACGAAGGCGGTATATCTCGCTGACGCGAGCTGCCCCGCCAATTGCTGCACCCAGATCGCCCAGACGGAAAACGCTATCCAGCATGCCAGCAAGCCGCGGATGAGTTGGACGGGCGTCCCGGTCAGACCGACGAACCCGGTCTGGTTCACGACGTTCGCTGGCCCGAAGGCCGCAGCCGGAACGATCACGCCCGCCGCAACCGCATACAGCACAAACCCAAGTGACGCGGAGATGCTTGCATAGCGGATGCCGGCGGCAAGCCTCCTCGCATCCCGCGCCAACACAAGACCTGCCCCCAATGCGCCGGGCAACGCGATCGCATATCGGGCGGTGATGTTCGCGGCCGTGACACCCTCGGCGAGGCCGACCAGCGCCACCAGCATCATCAGCGGGACGTATATCCACCGCCCCGGTAGATCCAGGCCCTGACGGATCGCCTCCAGTCGCGCGAAGTCCATCAGAAGCACAAAGGAGACCGTCATGAGCATTGTGCGTGCAACGGCGAACGCCACCCCGTCGCCAACAATCAAGGCGGCCAGGTCTAGCCATTCACCGGCGCCGTGGATGAAGGCAAACCCGCCCAGCACGATCCAGGCCTCGCCATTGCCTTTGCTTCTCGCGATCGCGAGGCACGTGGTGCCGAGCAGGATGAAGGCCAGGCCGTAGAAGAAGAAAATGAAGTCGAGCTGATTGACAAAAAAGGTCGACATCATAGGCCCGGCATTGGCGAAGAACACACGGATGGGGTCACGACCGGGTTAGCGCTCCCGTTAGTTATGACGGTGCGTCACCATTGGCCACGGTCATGTATCGCCTGAGGGTTGATGCTTGCGGGTGCATACCGCGTCCCCACTAGAGGCTTAGGTCGTCGCCCGGCATGTGAAACCCGCGTGAGAGCTTGTTCACATGACTGCTTTCGATGGCGCGAGTTTTCCTATTGCCGAATTCGCGCATTAGCGGCCAGCGCCTCCGGTTTCACGCACCAGCGACATATCCGTCCTCCACAGGACTACAGTCGGTTGTCTGGCTCCTGGAAAGAACGCCTCACTATCGTAACGGACGACAGGAAAAATCATGCTCAGAACGATTGTGGCCGCTTTAATGATGAGCGTGGTTTTCCTGGTTCCCGCCAGGGCTTCCGAGCAGGGGCTGACCGCGTCCCGGATACGCCTAGGCATGGTCAATGCCCAGACGGGCGCAGCTGCTGGCCTCGGCCAGGGAATGCGTTCAGGTGCCATGGCGGTCTTCGACGATATCAATGCCAATGGCGGCATCCATGGGCGACAGATCGAACTGCTGGTCGATGACGATGCTTACGAACCCGACCAGGCTATCGACGCGACTCTGAAGATGATCGAAGACAAAAAGGTCTTCGCTCTGTTTGGTTTTGTTGGCACGCCGACGGCGAACGCGGTACTGCCGATCGTCAAGGAGACGAACACGCCACTTATCGGCGTGTTCTCCGGAGCGATGGTCCTCCGCCAGCCGGTCGTTCCGGAGGTCTTCAACATCCGCGCCAGTTACGACGATGAGTTGGACGTGCTGGTGACGCGCTTTATCGAAGATAGGGGTGCCAAGCGATTCGCTGTCTTTTACCAGGACGACAGCTTCGGCCTGGCGGGCCTGCATGGAACGGAACGGGCGTTGAAGCTGCATGGCTTGCAGGTTGTCGCAAAAGCCGCGTTCCAGCGTGGCACCAACGCGGTCAATGGCGGCCTGGCGACGCTGATCGACACCGATCCGGATGTCGTGATCATGGTCGGTCCCTATGCGCCTCTAGCCGCCTTCATTGCGAGCGCAAGGGAACAGAAGCTCAATGCGAGTCTTGCGACGGTGTCCTTCGTCGGCACCGATAATCTCGTGAAGTTGGTTGGCACTACAGGTAACGGCGTGGTCATATCCCAGGTCGTGCCTTTTCCCGGCGATCACAGCCTTCCGCTCGTCCAGCAATGCGAGACGTTGCTGGCAAAACAGCTACCGAGGATGAACCTTGGCTTCGTTAATTTCGAAGGCTGCATCACCGCAAAGGTGCTGGCGATGGCGCTGGAAAAAGCAGGCCCGGCGCTGACACGTACCGCCATGGTCGAAGCCCTCGAATCGATGCACGAGAAAGACCTTGGCGGCATCCGGGTGAGCTTCACGCCAAAAAACCATCAGGCATCGACGGCGGTGTTCCTGACCATGATAACCGACGGGAAAATTATCGCGATAAAGACGATACCCAAGTCGACGGATCTTACGGCGCGATAGCAATCGAGGTGTTGTGCGCATCAAGACAAAACTGATTGCCGGCACGGTTGTCCTGCTGGTCGGTATGACGGCTATCGCCGTGGCCGGCCTGATCGGGCTGAGAGATGTCGCCTCGAGCGTGGACAGACTCACCCGGGAATCGGTGCCGCTCCAGTTGGCGACCAGTGAACTGGTTCGTACGACGGAAAAGCTATCAAACGATTTTCTCAGGCTTGGAACATCGCGGGACACCAGCCAGAAGAACCGGTTTTCCGCCGTCATCGACGCGCACATCGCGACCATCGACACCATCACCACCGCCATCGTTCGCATGGGTCAGCGGGACGACGAATTCCAGCCGCGGAAATTCAAGGATATGCAGCACCTCATGGACAAGGCCGTCAGCGAACGACTGAGTGATACGGAAATCTTTCGGTCTGAATCGGTCAAGGTCAATGATTCTCTACACAAGATGGATCACGCTCTTGGGGTCATCGGGGCACATATCGATGCGCTCAATGCGCGCGCCGAGGCCGTCGTTTCGCAAGCGCAGCGGGAGAGCGTGGCCTCTGGCGATTCCACGAAGCGACTGACGGATATACGGTCACACGTGAAGGACATGATCATCGTGGTCGGGGAGATCCAGTCCGTGTCGAACCGGTACCGGCTATCTCCACTGAGGGAACGCATGGCGGCCGCCGCCGGTGCCGTGGAAAACCTCGACCGTGGTCCGGCGGAGGTCAGTATCAGCGGGCAAGTGCAGGATATGGTGTCGACGATAGCCACCAACGTCGTTGGCGATGAAGGCTTGATCGCTTTGCGCAAGCAGATGTTCCTTCCAGGTGATTCGGATACGAAGTACCTTGCAAAGAAGGAAGAAGTCCTCGAAGACCTCAATGCGGCGATCGGCCGCATTTCCGAAGAAATCGACGCCATCGACCTGCGTGCCATGAATGATCGACGGACACTCGCTGCGGCAAACCTGTTCCTGCTGGGTGCCGCTGAAGTCAAGCGAGCCGGTGCCAGACTGACCATCGACATCCTGGAACTGCGCAACCATGTCACGGATCTGACGGCCAGCGAATCGATCGACGAGCTACACCTGCGGGAAGCCGGTGTGCGAACGGAAAACAGCGAACTGCGGGCCAACGGTGCCCTTCTCGCGTCGGCTCTTCTCAAGACAGGACAAACAAAGTCCATCACGGACGCGGAGCAAGTCAACGACTTCATCGCCACCGTCGAACAAGCGACGGAACGCATTACCACAGCGAAACACCGCGCTCTGGTGAGTGAAAGCGCGCTGCGTGGCATCGTTGATCAGGTCACGGCCATGTCCGATCAGCAGATCCGCTACGGCGACGTCCGCGTCAAGCGAATCAGCGAACAGCAGCACGCCGTCGTGTCGAAAGTGCAGCATTCCGTCGCGCAATCGTTCGGTCTCATCCTGGGGACGTCGTCGCTGTTGGTGGTTCTGGGCCTCGTTGCCAACACCAAGCTGGGAACCACCATTATTCGTCCGATCACTGGCCTGTCCAGCACCATCGAGAGGATTCGCAGCGGCAGGAATCTTTCGTTGCGCGTACCCGAGCGCGGCACCGGTGAAATCGGTGTTCTCATCGACGGCTTCAACGCCATGTTGGAGACCATCGAACAAAATGATACGCAGTTGAAGCTTGCCACTAAGGAAGCCGAGGCGGCAACGATCGCCAAGTCGGAATTCCTGGCCAAGATGAGTCATGAGATTCGCACGCCGATGAATGGCATTCTTGGCACGACCGAGCTTTTGTTGATGACCGACTTGAATCCGAAGCAACGCCGCTTTGTCGACACGGCGCACCGCTCGGGGGAGGCCTTGTTGACGATCATCGATGACATTCTCGATTTCTCGAAGATCGAGGCAGGAAAAATGACCCTGGAGCGGGTCCCGTTCGATCTGCGTCGCCTTATCGACGACACCATGACGTTGATGAGCCACAGTGCCAACCGCAAGGGTTTGAGTCTCGTCTTCAGCATGGCTGAGGAGGTACCCGAGAGGTATTGCGGGGACCCGGGGCGCCTGCGGCAAATACTCACCAACCTGGTCAGCAATGCGATCAAGTTTACCGAGCGCGGTGAGGTAGTCATAGAAGTGCGTCACGACGGGGAAGACACCGTGTGCATGTCGGTTTCCGACACGGGCATCGGCATCGAGCCGGAGGTAGCCGCCGCGTTGTTCCAGCCCTTCCGGCAGGCCGATAGCTCGACCTCCCGCAAGTACGGTGGATCCGGGCTGGGGCTTGCCATCTCCCGGCAACTGGCCGAACTCATGGGCGGAACGCTTACGCTACAGACGGCTCCAGGCAAAGGCTCGATCTTCTCGGCCTCTTTCCAACTGAAACAGCCCACGGATGAGGTGGAATCACAGCGTCCCGCTGTACGCAGTTCGCTCGCCGGCATGAGCATGTTGGTCGTCGACGACGATGAAACGAATCGGGGCATCCTGGTGGAATACGGTGCCGAGTGGAATATGCATGTCACCAGTGCGGACAACGGCGTCGTGGCTTTGGAGAAACTTCACGCCGCGGCGGCGGAAGGCATGCACTTCGATGTCGCGCTGATCGACATGAGGATGCCGGTGATGGACGGCATTTCACTGGTCGCGGCGATCAGGGCAGATCCCGTGCTTTCGCCGTTGAGGATCGTGATGCTTTCCTCGTTCGATACGGCCGACAACAGCAGCGTTGCCAGCGACCTGAACGTCGACCAATGCCTGAGCAGGCCGCTGCGCGGTGTGGATCTGTATGCGAGCCTAGCCGCCGCGATCGGCGTCGGCTCCCCCGCAGCCACGGCGTCCGCACTCACGACCGCCAATACCTCCACTGCCCAGGCCAGACCGCCGCAGAGCGTTCGCGTCCTGTTGGCCGAGGACAACGTCGTCAACCAGGAGATCGCCACGGCGATGCTCGAGGACACCGAGTATGGCGTGACCATCGCCGAGAATGGTCTCGAGGCATTGAGAGCGACCGAGACGGCGGAATTCGATGTCGTCCTGATGGATTGCCAGATGCCCGAGATGGACGGTTTCGAGGCGAGCATCGAATTGCGGCGACGGGAGGCGGACACCGGTTCACGCCGTCTGCCCATTATCGGATTGACCGCGAATGCCGGTGCCGGCTCCAGGGAAAATTGCTTGAACGCGGGCATGGACGATTACGTATCCAAGCCGTTCCGTCGCAGTGTCCTTCTGGGCGCCCTCGCCAAGTGGACGCGGTCCGTACCGGCCAGCCGTATGAGCCCGCAAGAAGTAGATGTTCCCACACCCATCACGCCTGAGACCGCTCCGTTGGACATCGAAGCGCTACAGGCGCTGAGAGACCTGCAGCGACCCGGCCGGCCAGATGTACTGACCCGCGTCATCGATCTGTTTTCGCTCGACGCCCCTCGATTGGTCGAGGCCATGCTCGAGGCGGTCAGGTCCAACGATGCAGACGCTTTGCGGCATGCAGCGCACACGCTGAAGTCTACCAGCGCAAATGTCGGCGCCGTTTCTCTCTCGACCAGCTGTCGTGAGATAGAGCAGCTCGCGCGCTCCACGGAAGTCGTCGCGGCAGGGGCGCGGGTCGATGATGCCACGAAGGAACTCAGTCGCGTTCTCGCGATGCTCGTACTCGAAAGGACCACAACATGACCATCCATTTCCGTGAATTTCCTTCTGTTCTCATCGTGGACGACGACCCCATGACCCGCATGCTTGTGGCCGAGGCACTGGAGCCGGAAGGTTTCAGCGTGCTCGAGGCGCAGAGCGGCCGTGAGGGCATAGAGGCCTTCGGCCTCCATAGACCTGACATCATCCTGCTGGATGTCAGCATGCCGGGCATGGACGGGTTCGAATGCTGCCGGCGCATTCGCCGGTTACCCGGTGGCGGGCGTGTACCGGTGGTGGTTCTCACCGGCAACGATGACGACGAGTCGATCACCAGCGCCTTCGAGGCCGGCGCCACCGACTTCGTTTCCAAGCCGATGCGCTGGAAGCTGCTGAGTTATCGCGTCCGCTACCTTCTGCGTTCCAGCGCCGTGCTCGAGGAACTCGCCCATAGCGAAGCCAGCCTGGGCTTTGCCCAGCAGTTGGCCCACGTCGGAAACTGGGAGTGCGGCATTCCCATCGCCGACGGCTCATGGTCGCCTGAGCTGTACCGGATACTGGGGCTGGAAGAGGGCACGGATGTGCCGACTCAGGAATCGCTGATGTTATGCGTGCCCGATGAGGAGCGTTCGCCTCTATTGCGTTCGTTCATGAGCCTGCGTACCGACGGCACCCGGTTTGGGGTGGAACATCGCGTCGTGCACCGGGATGGCAGCGAACGGTTCGTCTTTCACCAGGCGGAGGCGATCCGCGAGCAGAGCAAGATCGTGTCGTTGCGGGGAACGTTGCAGGACATCACCGAGCGTAAGATGCATGAGGCGCAGATCGAGTTCCTGGCCAACCACGACGCACTCACCGGTTTGCCGAATCGCAACCTGCTCAGCGATCGTATCGCGCAGGCGATCGCCCGCGCGCAGCGCGAGAACCGGCGCGTCGGCGTGATGATCCTGGACCTGGACCGATTCAAGTTCATTAACGACAATTTCGGCCACCATGTCGGCGACGCGTTGCTCAGGGCGGTGGCAGATCGATTGCGTGCCACCGTGCGCGAAGTCGATACGGTGGCACGCCTTGGAGGCGATGAGTTCGTCATCGTGCTGTCGTCGATGATGTATCCGGGCGATGGCGAAATCGCGGCACAGAAGGTCATCGATGCGTTCATTCCGCCCCTCCTGATGGAAGGGCGCGAACTGCATGTGACCACCAGCATGGGCATCAGCGTTTTTCCCGAGGACGGCCTCACGGCCGAGGTGCTTCTCAAGACCTCCGATGCCGCGTTGTACATCGCCAAGGACAAGGGAAGAAACTGCTTCCAGTCGTATACCTCCCAGATGGGTGTCCAGGTGGAAGAGCAGGCCGAACTGGTCAACGCGCTGACCCAGGCGGTGGCGCGGAACGAACTGGAAATCCACTATCAGCCGAAGGTCGACCTCACGAGTGGAGCGGTGAGCGGCGTGGAAGCCCTGTTACGCTGGCGGCGACCAGGCATCGGCCTGATCTCGCCGGACATTTTTATCCCCCTGGCGGAACTGACCGGACTCATCATCCCGATCGGCGAATGGGTGTTGCGAAACGCGTGCATCCAGGCCAAGGCCTGGCACGATGCCGGCCATACCGGCCTGACCATGGCGGTCAATGTGTCGGCCCGACAGTTTCGGTTGAACAATGTTCAGGACCTGGTCCGTTCGGCACTCGCCGACAGTGGATTGAACGCGGCGTGCCTTGAGCTGGAACTGACCGAAAGCGTGCTCATGCACGATAAGCAGGCGGCGGTGAAAGCGCTTCGACAGCTTAAGGAAATCGGTGTCGTGCTGACGCTGGACGATTTCGGCACGGGTTATTCGAGCCTTTCGTACCTGAAAGAGTTCCCGATCGACGTGATCAAGATCGACAAGTCGTTTATAAACGACGTGACCAGCAGTATCGACGGCGCATCGCTTACCCGATCGATCATTTCCATGGCCGAGTCCCTGCACATGATCACGGTTGCCGAAGGCGTGGAGACGGAGGAACAGCTCAGTTTTCTCAATACCAATCGTTGCGACCGGATGCAGGGCCACTACTTCAGCCGGCCATTGGCGGCCAACGAAATGAATGCGTTGCTCGGGGCGAGGACGCGCCTGCCATGGGACAGTTGCCGTCGTATTCCCCCTCAGCGCATTCCCGGTGTATCCGGGATTCCATTTGAAATGACGAGATAATGGGTCCGTGAGAAATGGTGGCTATGGCGCGGCCGACAGGGTATGTCGATAGGGTTAATGGCGGGTGCGGCATATAGGCCATGCGGCCGACTGCCGCCTCGTGCGCGTTTGGAATGTAATGAAGCCGTCACCAGCAGGGCGGCGCGCGCGAGGGGGAATCATGAACGTCGTCGAAGCCGGCCGTGTGCCGGTCATCGTCATGGGCCAGGGGGCCACCGCCCTCGGCATCCTGCGTGCCGTCGCGATGGCCGGGATTCCCGCCTACGTGGCATGTCCGCCCGACGATCTGACCACGCGGTCGCGCTGGTATCGTCCTGTCCCGGGAGCCCCATGGGACGGTCGCCCCGGCCCCGCCGCCGAGGATGCGCTGCGCGCGACGCCGTTGAAGCGTGCGGTCCTGATCGCCGGTGCCGACGACATCGCCCTGTGGCTCCCCAGCCTTCCGTCCGATCTCCAGGAACGATTCCCGGTGTCCACGGCGGGCCACGCGGTTCAGGCGCTCCTGCAGGACAAGGCCGCCTTCGCCCGGCACGTCGAGCACCTGGGCATTCCACACCCTCGAACCTTCCATCTCGGTTCACTCGCCGAGGTCGACGCGGTTCCGATGGAATCGCTCGAACGTGTCTTCATCAAGCCGGTGAACTCGCAACGATTCAGCGACGTCGTGGGTGCCAAGGGCGTATGGGTCCATACGCGGGACGAACTGCGGGACACGTGGGCGCGTCTGCATGCACAGGGTTTCTCGCTCATGGCCCAGGAATACATCCCGGGGCCCGCGACAGAGCATTTCTTCGTGGACGGATTCCGCGACGCCAGCGGCGCTTATCCCGGCCTGTTCGTTCGCCAACGGATGCGCATGTCGCCGCCCGATTTCGGAAACAGTTCCTGCTCGTGCTCCGTCCCTCTGGATCGGACGGAGGAGGCGGTAGGGCAGGTGCGTCGCCTGCTCGACGACGTGGGCTACCGGGGCATCTTCAGCGCCGAATTCAAGCGCGATCCCCGCGACGGGCAGTTCAGGATCATCGAGGTGAATACGCGCGCGTGGACGTATGTCGAGTTCGCCGCCCGCCACGGAGTGAACGTGTGCGAGATGGCCTGGAGCGACGCGCTGGGCGAGCCCGTGCGGGCGGTGTCACGAAGCTATCCGACCGGAAAATTGTGCGTCGATCTCTACCATGATCTGTCCAGCGTCGGACGGGCGCAGACGTCCGGTATCGGCACGGCCATGCGGGTGGCGATGCAGTGGGCGAGGGCGGATCTGCATGTATTCCGGTGGAACGATCCGCGTCCCGCGTTGCACATGCTCGGCCCCCTGCTGCTCAGACGCGTCACGCGCACGCGCGACACCGCCCCGGCTGCCGGGCAAGGATCTTCGGCCTGAGCATCGCAGCGCGACGGTAGTGGTACCTGACGGGAGTACTCCGGTGGGAGCCGACCCTGTCGGCGATGGCTGCTTGCCTCAACCCGGCCCGCTGCCGCGGGATCGCCGACAAGGTCGGCTCCCACAGGTGTATTCCTAAATCCCCCGGGTCCGTTCCTACCCGGCCTACCCGATGCTGTCGTGGGAGCCGCTTCAGCGGCGATTGGGTGCTTGCCTCACTTGGCCCACTACCGAGGTGTGAGGTGGTAAAGGCCACCCGGTTCCGCATCTTCAAGCAGCCAGAGCGAACCGTCCGGTGCCTCTTCGACATCGCGAACGCGCTTGCCGATGTTCCAGCGCTGCACGGCGGTGGCGCCGCCCTTGCCATCGAAAGTGATGCGAATGATGCCCTCGCTGACGAGTCCACTGGCCAAGGCGCTGCCTTTCCAGTGCGGGAACAGGCTGCCCTTGTAGAACATGAGGTTGCCTGGCGCGATCACCGGCACCCAATAGATCACCGGCTTGACGAGATCGGGCCGTGTATCGGTGCCGGGAATAGGCACGCCGTTGTAGTTGAGGCCGTACGAAACCAGCGGCCAGCCGTAGTTCTTGCCACGCTGGATAAGGTTCAGTTCATCACCGCCGCGAGGGCCGTGCTCGAGTTCCCACAGGCGACCATCGGGACCGAAGGCCAGGCCATACGGCGTGCGATGGCCGGTGGACCACGTTTCGGCCGGCGTGAGGTTCGGGCCAGGGAAGGTGTACGTGCTAACGACGGGTGCCGTCTTCGCCGCCTCGGTGTCGGTCGCCGGATCGATCAGCGGAATGGTGCGGGCACCGACCTTTCCAGCCCATGGATTGCCCGGCGCGGGTTTGCCGTCGAGCGTCAATCGCAGGATCTTGCCCACCGGTTGATCGGGGTCCTGCGCGGGCGTGAAGCGCTGGCGATCTCCCACGCTGAGGAAGAGGTACTTGCCATCCGGTGAAAAGGCGATCTGGCCCCCGGCCTGCCCACCCTTGCCGGTGGGCATCTGGCGCCAGAGCACCTGGAAGTCGTCCAGCCGGGCCTGATCGCCATCCAGCACGAGCTTGCCGCGGCCCATGGCCAGGCCGCCGCCATAGTCACCGGGTGCGACATAGGTGAGGTACACATAGTGGTCGCGGGCGTAGTGGGGCGAGAGGAAGACGCCCAGCATGCCGTTCTGACCTTCGACATAGCTGGCCGGCACGCCCTTGATGTCGGTCTTGGCGCCCTGTTGGGTTACCAGGGCCACACGGCCGACTTTTTCGGTCACCAACATGCGGCCGTCGGGCAGGAACGCGATGCGCCAGGGAAGATCGAGGCTGGCGACCTTCGTCACGGTGAAGGGAAGATCGGGATCCGACTTCTGATCGCCTGCATTGGTTTGTGCATGAGCGGCGCTCGTCAACACGGCTCCGAGCACGAGCCCGATTACCAACTTCTTCATGTGGATGTTTCCTCGCGTCGGAGTGACGCGGGAGATCTTAAGTGCTCCGGTTGCAAAACTCCCATGCCCGCTTTACAGTGAACCATATGGTTCACTATCAGGCCCGCCTCGACGCGACGTTCGCTGCGCTCTCCGATGTCACCCGACGCGGGGTGCTGGAGCAGCTCGGGGGATCGGACGCCTCGATCACCGATCTGGCCCAACGATTTCAGATGACCCTCACGGGCATGAAGAAACACGTCAGCATCCTGGAGCAGGCGGGGCTCGTGACCACGGAGAAGGTCGGACGTGTACGCACCTGCAAGCTCGGACAGCGCCGGCTCGAAGAAGAAGCGGCCTGGATCGAGCGGCACCGCCAACTCTGGAGCGCGCGCTTCGACGCTCTGGACGAGCTCGTCGAACACCTGAAACGCAAGGAGAAGGCAGATGACCCAAGCAAAAGAAGGTAGCGCCGCCGTGAACCAGACCGCCGTGAACCGCAAGTCCGATCGCGAGCTCGTCGTGACGCGGACGTTCGATGCCCCCGTGCACATCGTTTTCGAAGCATGGAGTAAGCCGGATTTATTCAAACTATGGTGGGTTCCGAAGTCGGCGGGCATGTCGCTGGTGTCGTGCGACATGGACATTCGCACCGGGGGTACGTACCGGCTCGTGTTCCGGCATCCGGCCTTCGATCAACCGATGGCGTTCTTCGGAACGTATAAAGAAGTGACGCCGGACAAGCGCCTCGTATGGACGAATGAAGAGAGCGATCAGGGCGCGGTGACCACGGTCACCTTCGAAGAACATGCCGGCAAGACGCTGGTCACCCTGCACGAAATCTATCCCACGAGCGCAGCCCTCGACGAAGCTATCGCTGGATCGGCGGAAGGCCTGCCCGAACAGTTCGCGCAGCTGGACGAGTTGCTCGCAGGCAGAGCCGCGTAGGGACGATCGTCACTGGCTGGCATGCCGGGCAAGGGGACCCTCGGTCGCCGCCCGGGATGACGAACCGCACTTGCTAGCGGTCGCGCGGCTGCCTATCGTGCGACCTTCAGCATGCCGCTGACAGGGGAGGGGACGCTGTGGAAACTGCGCTATTTCGTACGTCGACGTTGCTTTGCGCCTTGGTTCTCGCAAGCGTTCCACTGCAGCCCGCCGCTGCGCAAAGCGCTCCCGCTGGAACGGCTCCCGCCGCCATGAGTACGACGGAAGCGCCCGCAGCGCGTCCCTCGGATGTCGCTTCGATGGGCGCGATCATCGAAGCGGTCTACGACGTGATCTCCGGTCCCAAGGGGCAGGAGCGTGATTGGAACCGCATGCGTTCATTGTTCGTGCCTGGCGCACGCCTCATTTCGGCACGTACGGGAAAGGATGGTGTCACCTCGGCACATGTCATGAGCGTGGATGACTACATCCGGTTGGGCGATCCATTGCTGAAGAAGGACGGGTTCTTCGAACGCGAGGCACATCGCACGGAAGATCGCTTCGGCAACATCGCCCAGGTGTTCAGCACCTACGAGTCGCGTCACGAGAAGGATGACAAGCCATTCCAGCGCGGTATCAACAGCTTCCAGCTTTTGTTCGACGGCAAGCGCTGGTGGGTAGTGACGATCTATTGGCAGGGTGAGCGGCCGGAGCTTCCGATTCCGAAGCAGTACGGCGGTTGATGGATCAGGATTTCGTGCCCGGGTGCAGGAGAGTCGGAATGTTTGCGAAGCTGTTTACGAAAGCTGGATTTTTCGGGGCTGCCCTCGCGGTGACGGGCGCTCTCGGTGCCACGGTTTGGGCATCGGCAGCACCTACGGAAACCCAGGTCTGGCGGGAAGCCTTCCAATCCAGTCCGGCTCGTTACGATCCGCTAGCACCGGAATTCGTAAAGATGCTGGTGGAGAAATTCAAGATGCCGCCCGAGGCGGTCGCGCAGATGCGGCCGCAGACCGCGAGCGGCACCCAGCGCGTGCGCCTAGCCGTGACGGCACGCGGGCCGCAGATTCGTATCCGCGTTTCGAACGAGGAGGGGACGGAGCCCTTGGTGCTCGCCGCCGTGAGCGTCGGGCTCGCCGGAGACGGATATGCGTCCAAACCGGGCACGCTCAAATCCATCACCTTTGGCGGCCATCGCGATATCACCGTCCCGGTGGGCGCTCCGGTGCTTAGCGATCCCATCGCACTCCCGGTGGCGGCCGGCACCGAACTGATCGTCAGCACCTACGCCAAAGGCTCATTCAAGCTCGATCCCCTGGGAGGCGGCGCTGTCGTCGTGGCGGCCGGCGACCAGACGATGAAGAACGAACTTGCCGGAGGAGCGCCGATGGTGGGCAGGCCCGCCGTCACAGGTGTCGCCGTAATGTCGCCGCCTTCCCGGCGAGTCATCGCAACGCTGGGTGACTCCATTACCGATGGCAATCGTCCCGCACTCACGGAAACCCGCAGTTGGCCGGAAGTGTTGGCAAAGAGGCTCGCGGCGCGCCGGAGTGAAGGTGACTATGCCGTTGTGAACGCAGGCATAGGCGGCAATCGTGTCCTGGGAGCCGGTTGGGGACCGTCCGCGCTTGCTCGTCTGGACCGCGACGTTCTGCGGATCGATGGGCTATCGCATCTCATTGTCCTCGAGGGTACGAATGACATTGGCATGTCGGGGCATACGGTGTTCGGTAATAACCCCGTCGTTACGGCGGAGGATCTGATCGCGGGTTATCGACAGATCATCGCTCGCGCTCATGCGCGCGGCGTCAAGGTCGTCGTGGGGACGATCATGCCGTTCGGAGCGTCGATGACACATTATTCGCCGGAGAACGAGCGAACGCGGCAAGCGGTCAATCGTTGGATACGGACGTCGCGGGAGGCGGATGGGGTGGTTGATTTCGATCTGGTTGCTCGGGATCCGAAGAATCCGGTGAATATGCGTGCCGAGTTTGGATCGGAGGATGGGTTACATCCGGGGGCTGCGGGGTATAAGGCGATGGGGGAGGCGGTCGATCTTTCGGTGTTTGAGTAAGCCTCGGGTGCTTCCGATCGAGTAGTAGCTTCCTGGTAGAAACGCGGCATGATCTGATGGAGCCCTGACGATGGATCTTACGCAAACGATGCATGACTGGGCGAGCCAGATACCAACGGGTCTGGTAGCTTTGCTGCAACTTGTCGGCGCGTTCCTGCTCGCCGTGTGGTTCTACCAGCGAGCCGGCTCCGGGCATGTGTTCTGGGTGCGCATCTGGACCATCATTCATGGTCGCCGTGAACTGAACGATCCAGTGATCGCCCCGTGGATCACCCAGCGCAGCGCGCTAATGCAGTTTCGAGTGCACGCTGGCGTACGCGCACGAACCCACACCGAGGCGGTACGACTGATCGCGTGGGCGAAGGATAACGATGAGGAGATGGGCGACATCGCCCGGTGTCGCGGTTATTTTGATCTTGCACGCCCAGGGCTCAAATCCACGCTGCGTCGCTGGCAGGCAGCCCTACTAGGCGCAATCACGCTAGTCTTTTTCCTGTGCACCTGTTTGGCGATTTTGCTAGCCCTGACGCCGCGCGCAGTGGTCAGTGTCAAACATGGCAGCGGCACCGTTTTACTGCTGTCTGCCGATAACATCCGTCCGCTATGGTCAACCGAGAAATATGACGCGAGCGACTGTCGCACGCAAAACCACGGCGACATCGCCACGCGTGTGGGCATGCCCCTAGGCGAAGTTGACACCGCCTGCGGTTGGCTGGGCGAGCCTGGCCTGCAGGGAAAAATCGAGGAGACCCGACACGACCAATGGGTGGGAGGCCATTCGCTGGCGATACTGGGACTCATCTACATGGGCTTCCCACTGACCTGGTTTCTTACAGCAATGGCCGCTATGGCCATGGCGAACCGTTTGGCGGCACGGGCGACGACGCAGGATACGGGCGAAGGATTAGTGCGCGTCATGCCGGCAAAGGGCGCAGCACGTCGCCGGGGCAAGCGACGATCCTCGCTAGATGTACCGAACGAGCCATCGCCATAAGGCGCCCTGTATGGCAGGCGGCTGACTGGCACTAGGCAGGCTGTTAGGGGCAATGCCTTACAAATAGCGCAAAGGCCCTCAAGAACCTTCAAAAGAGTTGTATGTAATTTGACATAATATACATTATGCGAAGCGATGGATGGTCCGACCCGGGGCCGTCCTCGCCATATTTCTAGGCGTCGGCAATGGCTGGTGAGCCCTGAAGACTTCCGTGAGCTTCGTCTCTCCTGCCTACTCAATCGCAAGACCGCCGCCGAGTACTTGGGTGTCTGCCTCCGAACCATCCGTCATTGGGATGCGGGCCGAAACCGTGTGCCATGGTCGGTCGTTCGGCTGCTGCGGGTCCTGAGGTGCGGCGACCTGGGCGCCCTCGTGCCGGAATGGTCTGGCTGGATCATCAAGCGCGGGAAGATTTTCAGCCCGGATGGTCGTGGTTGGTCCCAAGCCGATCTCGGGCGTTGGTGGCTAATCCTCGACCAAGCTCGACTGTTCCGCGATCGCTACGACGCCGAAACCCGGGGTGTGGGGCGTAGCCCCGCGAAGACGCTCCAACCCGAAGCTGAGGGACGCGAAAGGCGCGTAGACGCCGCTGCCGAGCATCGAAACGGAGCCGCCATCCGGTCGACCGCTCTTGGCCGTTCCGGCGAGCAGCGGCTTGCCGCCGCCGGGGCGGCCATGGCGGTCGGCTGCATGCCGGGATCGCCTCGACGCCCGTTGGCGGCGCGGAGCGCCGCGGGGCTTGTCATCCTTTCAACAAGTGGAACGTGCTTTGCGAGAAGCTGTGTTGCACGTGGCGTTTCGAGGGTCGCATGAACGCTCAGCCGATCTATCTGGACCCTCGCAAGATGCGGTGTCGTCGGCTTCGCCGGACGATCACCGAGGCCGCCAAGCTCCACGAGATGGTTACAGACCATGATTCTGAGAGGTTGGGCCGGTCGGCGTATCGCAAGACCTTCATCACCCTCACCTATCGTCGGAACGGCGAGTGGGAGCGTTGTCATATCTCGCGGATGGTTCGTTTGATGCGTCAGTGGTTCCAGCGGCGTGGTGCGGTCTGTCGCTTTGTGTGGGTGGCGGAGCTTCAGAAGCGTGGTGCGCTTCACTACCACATGGTTGTCTGGGTGCCTCGGAAGCTTCGCCTACCCCGCCCCGATGTCTGTGGCTGGTGGCCGTATGGCAGTACGAAGATCGAGACGGCGCGCAACCCGATTGGTTACATGGTGAAGTACGCGACGAAGACGTCGTCAGATGATCTGAAGCGTTTGCCGAAGCACGTTCGCCTTCATGGTAACGGCGGGCATACAGATGGTGCGCGCATGGCGCTGCGTGAATCGTTGCTTCCGACCTGGGCACGTGAACATGCCTTCGCGTCGCGCTTCCTCGCTGCGAGTGCGCTGCGCAATGCGCTGATCGAAGCTGGCGAGCTCGATCCATCGGAGAGCCTTCCAAGCGGCTCCGGCTTCTATATGCGCCCACAGTTGCGCAGTGTTGCAACTGGCGAAATCTTCTCGATGGATTTTGCCATCCCTGTGGATGCCCCTGCCCTTGCTCGATGTCCCGGCGGTGGCATGGTTGATCTGGCAACAGGCGAAGTCATCCCTTCACGCTGGCTCGTCGCGTATGAGCGCGGCGTCTTGATCTTGACTGAAAAACCGGAGACGACTTATGAATGCGCCGCTTGAACCGGGCGAGTGGATGATGGGCGGCACGCACGATGGTGTTGCTAACGAGGTGATCGGCTTGAGCGAGGCTGAGGTAGCTCAGATGGCTGTTGAGGCCTACGAATATGCGTGGACGAAATGGCAAGGCGGTGCAGCTGGTCGCGCGAAGCAAGAGCGCATCGTCGTGGAGCTTGTACGGGAATTTGAGCACCTCATCCGTGATCGTCTGGAGCTCTTCGACGAAGAGTGACGGATAAAGCGAGGCCCCCTTCCGCCGGCAAGCAAGAGAGGGGGCCTCAACCACAACAGGGGCTCGCGCCCCAAAGGAATGTTCGCATGAAAATCGACCATGTTGCACAGTGCCGTTTCTTCTCGGCCGAGGACGCGATCCGCTTCGCCCTCTCTGCTTATTACGCTGCAACGAAGCACATCGAGCCGCCGCCGGGCGAGCCGTGGATCATCGATGGAGCTCCATGGTCTAGCGGTGCGGACTTTGCTGATGCCTTCATGCAGGAGGTTGCGGACCGTATCTCAGCCAAAGCGTGTGAGCTTCAGCTGCCGCATAGTGGCTCTCAGATAATGGGCTTGTGGTGGCCTCTCGACGGTGACGAAATTACGGATGCTGGGAAGGTTTTTTTGCGCCGTTTAATGAACCATTTGCCATCGGCGAATGACGCGGATAATAATGTCGAAACGGGGGCCGACGGCCAGCTTATTTATCGTCATCATTTAGCGTAACGGAAATCGAAATGGATAATCCTGGCGTTACGCAAATCGGCACATATACATTATGCGAAGTTGTACATGGACTTCGCCGTGCCCTGTCCACATGGCGATGATTCGTAATCAATTCGCCCACGGATTCGCGAGGCTCTGCAGAATGACAGGCAGCAGCGCCTCGTCCATCGACATGGTTTCCATAGATCGCGAGAGATAGGTGGTATCCGTCACAAGGGTGACGCTTTTTTCCCAAGCGTGCAGGACCGACGAGCCGTAAGCAGCCTCAGCCTTCGCCAACGACTGCGCCGGAATTGGTCCCCAAGCCTTGATCATCATCGCCAGATCAATGATGTCACGGCTCATCGTGGAGCGATCCATACCGCGGTCCGTGTTTGCCAAGAGCTTCTCGGCGTACGAATCGACGTGGCCCAGGACCGGAATGCCTTCAATCCGGATTGGGCTCGGATCGAACGTAATTCGCGCTTCGCGCACCAGTTCGAAACGAATATTGACATCGTCGACTTTGAGATACGTGGAAATCTTGTCCCGATCGGTACGGACGTCGCGTACTTGCTCTAAAGGCTTGCGCAGAAGGTCACCAAGCCTTGGCGGGCGAATAGCCTCTCGGATGCGGCGGTAGCCGGCGGCATCGGCACACAGAAAGTCGATATCGACGGACTCCCTGTATTCGCCGCACTGAAGGACGATCGCCGTCCCGCCCCCGAAATAGCATTGGGCTTCCAGCAATAAATTAGCATCGAGCGCGCGGAGAACGTGGGCAATGCGTTGGTGGTGGGGGCGCTCAAACATGAAGCACCCCGTTGCCGTAGCGATTTATCAGGTCAGTAAGCAACGCGCGCTCCTTCTCGTCCATGGCCTCGCGATCGACCAAGTCCCAATTCCTCTCATAAAGCGCAAGCGCTTCAGGCTCTGCAATCGTGCGCTTCCCCGGACGATTCCAGGCAAGCCTCTTTAGCTGTGGAAACAGGTCGATAGCAATCATGGGCTGCCCAGCGACTGGAACGAGGTTAAGAGCCCGCATGACGGCGGCGTAAGTACCCATGGCCACCGAGGGCCTGCCCTGCTCCACTTCAATCAGTTTTTGTCGCCCGACGCCCGCCGCCTTCGCGACAGCGGCCTGTGTCAGGCCAAGCCGCGCCCTTTCGGCCCTAAGCATTTGGCCGAGGTCGCGGAGAGGTTCAAGCGCGGGCGCATACGTGATCATGTCGCGAATATACGACATTAAAGCAAAATGTCACATAAACCTGACATTTTCGTGGCGCGCCCTTATTCATTACGATGAGTGTCATAGGAATAAGATAATATAAATCAGTCTTTTACACGTACATGCCAAGACCCGCGATCCGGGACTGGTAATGACATCTCACAGGTCGTGAACCCGTAGCTGCTCAAGATCGGCGATCAGCCCAGGCCCTACGGGTTCCCACCCAAGTTTTTCCCGCGTCTGCTGACTCGATGCGGGCATGTCGAGAGTGACGAACATGGCGAGCGGGCCGAAGAAGTCCTGTGCCTCTTCGGGCGCGATCGATCTCACCGGAAGACCTAGACTCCGGCCGACGGCTTCCGCGATAGCACGCAGCGACACACCCTCCTCCGCAACCGCGTGATATTTCGCATTTGGCTGGGCCGCTTCGGTAGCCAGCCGGTAGAGGCGCGCCACATCGAGAACGTGGGCAGCCGGGAACCGGCTGAGGCCGTCGCCGACATAGGCGCATACGCCCCGCTCCCGATACAGCTGGATGGCAGGTGTGATGAGACCCTGCGAAATCGAATCGTGAACCTGCGGCAGGCGCACTACCGATACGTTGACGCCTCGTGCGGCGAGAGCGGCTGCGGCCTCTTCCGACGCAGCGCGCGGATGCACGTCAGAACCGACAGTCGGATTGTCCTCCTTGGCCGGCTCGCCGGGAACGGTATTGGCGATGGGGGTGCCGGAGGTTATGACCAGGGGCCGCTGGGAGCCGACAAGAACCGACCCGAGCGCCGCGATCACGCGGCGATCCTCCTCGCAGCTCTGCGCGAATCGGGAAAAGTCGTGGTTAAAGGCAAGGTGGATGACGCCGTCGGAGCGCGTGACACCTTCTTTGAGGCTCTCCGGATCCGCGATCGATCCGAAATAAGGTTCGGCGCCTGCGGCCCCCAACGCTGCGACCTTGTCTTCCGAACGATAGAGGCCAATGACCTCATGACCTGCCGCGATCAAATCCTGGACGACCCTTGCACCGATATTTCCCGTGGCACCGCTGACAAATACTCTCATGGCAGAACTCCTGATCTCGTTTCTCGGTCCGATTGGACGACCAGTCTCAGCTAGCGGATCATGGGGGTAAAGTGGAGACGTTATAGGGGTATGACGACTAACAGGACGAACGGAAATCCGTCTGCCGAGAACGTGCTCGGCACTTATCTTTGAGAGCGACGTGCCAGGCTCGATCCCATGGCACTCGGGTATCCGCCCGGGCGACGCCGTACCGTCGGCCTGCGCCGCGAGGAGATCGCGCAACGCGCCAACATTAGGTCGCACGGACCTCAGCATGGTGATCTACAACCCGGCAACCCCGTCCGACGCGGCGAAGATCAAGTCGAAGATCGGCCTGGCGGCAGAAGGTCACGAACTATGATGCAGGTCCGGGCATGCGTCGTATCCTTCGCCTCTGCACTCAAAGAAGGAAAACGATCATGAAGATACTGATAGTCGGTGCCGGCGGCACGCTGGGTCAGGCCGTGTCGGATGAACTCGGCGCGCGCCACGACATCGTCCGGGCGGGGCGTTCGCGCGGTGATGTGCGCGTGGACCTCCGCGACGCCACCAGCGTCGCCGCCATGTTTCGCGACGTGGGCGACCTCGACGCCATCATCTGCACGGCCGGCAAGGTGCCTTTCAAGCCACTGGCCGACCTCGACGACGCGGATTACCTCGAAGGCCTGCAAGACAAGTTGATGGGCCAGGTACGCCTGGTCCACGCCGGCACGCCGCACCTGCGCGACGGCGGCTCGATCACGCTCATCACCGGTATCCTCACCGAACAACCGATCGTCGCGGGCGCGTGCGCAAGCTTGGTCAATGGAGCGGTCGAGGCCTTCGTCCGCGCGTCGGCCATCGAATTGCCACGCGGCATCCGCATCAATGCGGTGAGTCCCACCGTGCTCGAGGAATCGATGGGCAGCTACGGGCCGTTCTTCCGCGGCTTCGAGCCCGTGCCGGTAAAGCGCGCGGCCCTCGCCTTCTCGCGTTCGGTCGAGGGCCGGCAGACGGGGCAGGTCTACAAGGTCTGGTAAACACGTTGCTCCCGGTTTTCCAGAAGCTGCCCAGTGAGCAGCTTCTTCTAGCTATACGGTTCGCGTCGCCGCCACCGGTGGAACATTGGACGCCCTCCGTGCCGGTACGAATACAGCGAACTGACCCAGCAAGAGCACTGCGGCCACACCGACCATAACCGACGTTACCGGGATCCGGTCCATGCCGAAGTTCCGCATCAACCAGAAGTTGAGCGTCAGGGCCAGCAGGATACCGATGACCGCGCCGCCACAGGCGATCGCCAGGTTTTCCAGCTGGAAGTAACGAAGGATGTCGATCTTGCGTGCGCCTAGTGCTCGTCGAACACCGATCTGCTTGCGCCGTTGCCCCACCCAGAAACTCGTCAATCCAACGATGCCTGCCGCGGTCACTCCGATCAGGACGACGCACACCACGCCCATGAGGATCGCCATGCCGACGTCGGACTGGTAGGCGTGGGCGCGGATCTGCTCGAACGACTTCACCGACTCTTCGTCGTCGAGCACACGCATCGGGTTGACTCCGAAGAGGACCGAAGGAACGGCCTTCATCGCGGCATCCCTCCTTCCCGGTTTGGTGCGGACCGCATAGCGGGAATAATTGGAATTGAGGCGCGCTGGTACGATCACCGTGTTCCAGGCGAACGTCTTCGCCCAGACCGCACCCTGCATGCGATCGATCACGCCGATCACCACGCTCGGTGTCGACGCCCCATCAAGGTACAGCACCTGCCCGACCGCTGCCTTGTCCGGCAACAACTTTTCCGCCAGCGCACGGCTGATCACGATCACACTCGCGGTGCGTTCCTCCCGGCCGGAGTAATGCTGCACTTCGCCGGGATTGAAAAATCGGCCGGCGATGACCTTGAAGCCAAGTGCCGGCAATGCCTGGTCGTCCGTGAAGAAATAGCTGACGCGCGCGGTTCCGGCGCTCAGGCCGTCGTACGTGCCGTTGCCGGGGTTGATGCCCGCGGAGCCGGCACGCGACGAGGTATAGAGCGGCAAGGAGTTCGTGGGCGTTACCGCGGTCACGTCCGGCATGTTCCGCAACGCGGCCAGGTCTTCCTTCATCATGGCGTCGAGCTGTTCCGCACCGGCCGGTTTATCCGCGTCGGGCGCGCCCACCCATTGCTGGGATATCAGGAACAAGTTGTCCTCGACCAGGCCAGTGGGCCGGTTGACGTTCTGGATGCGCTGGCCAATGATGAAAAGCGCGTTGCAGACAATGGCCAGGGTCAGCGCGATCTGCAGTGCGATCAGCACGACACCGGCCTTGTGCTTGCGCAGCGCGGCGAATATGGGGTGCAGGGTCATTCCTCGATCCTCAGTTCGACTTCAGTTGCCAGGCGGGCTGCACGCGGGAGGCGCGGAAGGTCGGATAGAGGCCGGCGACGAGGGTGGAGCCCACCGCCAGCGCGAGCGTCAGCAACAACAGGGACACGTCCAGAGTCGCGAGCTTCGCGATGCCCTTGGGCAAGACCATTCCCACTCCGAGGATCCCCACGCCGGTGAATGCAAGGCCCAATACACCTCCCGCCAGACCGATCATCCCTGCCTCGGTGAGGAACTGCGCATAGATGGCGAAGCGACTCGCCCCGAGTGCCCGTCGCACGCCGATTTCACCACTGCGGCGCAGGAACTTCGCCAGCAAGAGTCCCGAGGTATTCACCAGGCACACGACCAGGAGACCCACCGCCACGAGCAGCGAGACCTTGGTATCCGACGGAACGACTTCCTGGCTCTCCAGCCACGCGGGAAGATCGCGCAATCGGATATTCGGCGCCCAATTGAACCGCCCCGCTTTCTGCTGCTCGCGCGCATAGTTCTCAAGGTAGTCCCTATACGCCGATACCGCCCGCGCATCGTCCAGCTGGGCGAGATAACTGATCCATACGCACGACGAACGCAACAAGCCCACGAACCCTGGTTCCTTGGGCGGCTTGGTGCAATTGGTGTTGCCGTCGTTCGGCACGCCCGATTCGATGGCGCGATCGAAGGGCAGGAACAGATTGTCGGCCGTCGTCGAAAAGCCGCCAGTGTTCTGCACGTCATAAAAGACAGGCTGAGGGTTCCAGGCATCCAGCACGCCGACCACACGGTAGTTCCTTCCTTCGACGTTGATCGATTTGCCCACGCTGTTCTCGCCACCGAACAGCTTGGTGTTGAGCTTGCTGCTGATGACTGCCACCGCCGAGCGCTGCCTGTCGTCGTCGGCACTCCATGCGCCGCCGTATTTGAACGGCGCCTCGACCAACGGAAAGAACTCGCTGTAGACGGCGTGTCCGCTGACATTGAACGGGTGCGCCCCCTGCCGTGCCGGTACCACCGACGACCATATGATGTACATCGCCGATTGCAGCGTCGCGCGGTGGTCACGCATCAACGCCATGGCATCGATGTAGGAAAGCGCGTTGACCGGTTCGTTGTCGCCATTGCGCTGCGTGCTCGGCCCCCAGGCATCGATTTGCGGAACGAACAAGCGCGACGACTTCCACGGGATCGGGTCGCCCGATACCGCGCGAAAGACGGAGTACGTCGTCATCGAGGCGGCGACGCCGAAGCCGATCGCGAACACCATCAACGCCGTGAGGCCGCGGCTGCGTTTCAGGCTGCGCGTGGCCAGTTCGAGGTAATAGCCCAGCATGTTCATCCCCTTCGGTCCCTGCCCTGATGTCGTTCCACCGCTGCCTCCTCTGGGCGGACATCCGCTGCCCGCCCGTGTGCTCAGCAAGTGACGTGCCAGGACGGACGCGGATTGAAATTTGTTGGAGTGCAGCGAGTTAGCGGAGCATGCCAGGCCGGACGGGTGTCCGCGGACACCGCGGACGGACGTTGCCCGGACAGGCTAAACGGCTGGTCACCGACGCGGGGAAAAAAGTCCTTCGCATATTCGGGCAACAGCGCGATGCTGCGCGTCGAGACGATCAGTGACATGGCCATGGCGAGGTTGTCGACGTCGTGCGCCGGCATCACCGAGAGGCCGTTCGCTTCCAGATAGGCGTCGATCACTCGGCGCACCGTCACTCGGCATCATGGGCGATCTTTGCGGTGACCGGCACTTGCGCGAACCGGCGCGCCGCATATACGATTCGTATATGTTTCATATAAAGCAAATCGCATGGGAATCGTAAGCATCGACGACGATCTGCACGACCAACTGCGCAAGGCCAGCGCCGTGTCGTGCAGATCGATCAATGCGCAAGCGGCTTTCTGGATCAGGATCGGCATGCTGTGCGAACTGAACCCGACGCTGACCTTCAACGAGATCGTCACTAGCGAATTGCGCGCCGCATGTGTCGTGGCGCAGGCGGTCAACGCGGCTCCGCCGTGATCAAACGGCCGGAAGAAATCGCCCTGTTGGCGGAGTCGGGGCAGCTATTGGCGCAGGTGTTCGGTCATCTCGATCAGCTGGACCTGATTGGCATGTCGACCATGCAGGTCAACGATCTGGTCCATGACCTCATCGTCGACGACCTCGCCGCTCGTCCCGCGAGCATCGGTCAGTACGGCTATGCGTACGCGCTCAATGCCTCGCCCAACCACGTCGTCTGCCATGGCGTCCCGTCCACTGAGGACATCCTCCGGGGCGGCGATATTGTCAATTTCGATATTACGCTGGAAAAGAACGGCTACATTGCCGACTCCAGCAAGACCTATCTGGTGGGCGAAGTATCACCGCCTGCCAGGCGACTCGTGCATACGGCGTATGGCGCGATGTGGGAAGGCATCCGCGCCGTTCGTCCCGGCGCCACGCTCGGCGACGTGGGTCATGCCATCGAGAGACACGCACGCAAGAATGGCTATTCGATCGTCAGGGAATACTGTGGGCACGGCATAGGCCGTGAAATGCACGAGCCGCCCGAAGTGTTGCACTGGGGTAAGCCGCGAACGGGGCTGGTGCTGCGAGAAGGCATGGTGTTCACCATCGAGCCGATGGTGAACGAGGGGCGGCCAGCGGTCCGAACCGAAGACGATGGATGGACCGTCGTCACGCGCGACGGGAAAGTATCCGCGCAGTTCGAACATACCGTGGCCGTCACCGCCAACGGCGCGCGTGTCTTGACCTTACGCCCCGGCGAAGTGCGGCCTGCAAAGTATTAACGACCTATTTCAGCGGAAGGTAAAGATCGCAAACCACCTCGGGCACCGGCGCATGCGGGGGCATCGAGAAGTGACGCTGGCAGTAGATCGGGAAATCCCGTGCTTCCTCGCCACTGTTCGGCAGCCACTCGCGATAAAGGTAAAGCGCGGCAGGTTCGAGGTTGTTCGTATTCTGGGCAACGCGCAACACGGCGCAGCGTCCTCCGGGAATGACACCTGGCTTCACGTTCGCATCGTCTGCGTCGATGAACCGACCGGTTCCGACGCATAGATCCATGCTGTAGTCCGCCGGGTTCGCCGGTGTACGCTCGGAACGGAAGATGTTGAAGGTCGGGCTCGTCGAGGGCGACAACCCGGCGGCCTTGCGCCAGGCGATGAACCGTTCGATGGTCTCCGGCAGTCGATCCCGGTCGCCGCGATGCTCGAAGATCGCCACGGGCGTCGGATGGACCTCGCGAATCGTTACGTCGCTGGCTTCATACGTGATTTTCATGAGCGTGTTCCTTGCGTGGTCGAGAGGTCCGAAGGCGGTAAGCCACGGGGCCCAATCAGGAGATTTCCGGAATGACGAAGGCGATTGCCCGAGCCGCTGTCTAAAGGCGCGGGCGAAGGCGTCAGGTGCGTCGTATCCGGCGTCGATGGCGATGTCCGTGACGCTCTGGGCGCCCGAATGAGCAAGCTGGAACGAAGCACGCCGCATGCGGACAAGCTGCACGTAGCGATGCACCGAGAGCCCGAAACTGGCTTTGAACTGCCGGTGGAAATGAAATTTCGAGAAAGCGGCCACGCCGCTCAGCGTGTCGAGGTCAAGATCGTCGTCCAGATGTCCGTCGATGTAATCCAGCACCCGTTGCATCCTGACATGGTAGTTTTTCAGCGTCGTCGTCATCACTCGTTCCTGCGTGCTGGAACAGTTTCTCGCCACGGCCCGGGTCATGCTCGACCGATCTTGCTGTCTTGCCTGACCGCTGTCCCTATTGAATATCTGAACCGATGGGGCTTTAAATTCGCCATGCCATCCACATGTCGAATCCAGCGCTATCGCTAACCGCCCGTCAAGGATACGAAATGAACGCCTCGCAGAAAGTTGCCCTCGTCACCGGTGCCACCCGTGGCATCGGCCAGGAAACCGTCCGCCAGCTTGCCGAAGCCGGCGTCACCACCCTGCTCGCAGGCCGCGATCCGGCACGCACCCAGGCTGCCGTGGACAAGCTCAAGGCCGAAGGCCTTCCGGTCGAACCGATCGTACTGGACGTCACCAACGCCGATACCATCCAGAAGGCCGTTGCGGAGGTGAAGGCGCGGTTCGGTAAGCTCGACATCCTGATCAACAATGCCGGCATCGTCGTCGATGACTTTGCCAAAGCGCCGTCTGAGCAGACCCTCGATGCTTGGCGCGAGACGTTCGACACCAACCTCTTCGGGGTCGTCGAGGTGACAAAGGCGTTTCTCCCGCTGCTCAAGGCGGCGCCCGCGGCTCGCATCGTCAACGTGTCGAGCCTGCTGGGTTCGCTGACGCTGCACGTCGACCCGACCTCGTCGATCTACAACTTCAAGGTTCCCGCATACGACGCATCCAAGAGCGCGCTCAACTCGTGGACCGTTCACCTCGCCTACGAGCTGCGTGAAACGCCGATCAAGGTCAACGCCGTCCACCCGGGTTACGTGCAAACGGACATGAACGGCGGCCAGGGCGAGATCGACGTGCCGACGGGCGCGAAGAGCAGCGTCGGCATGGCGCTGATTGGTGCCGATGGCCCGACCGGAAGCTTTACCTATCTTGGCGATACGCTTCCCTGGTAATCCGTCACGGGCCGCTCGCGAGAGCGGCCCGGTCTCGACTCATTCGTACAGGAAATGTGCCATGACGACCTATGTCGTGTTTACCCGCGAGCGCACCATTGATCCGGCGGAAATGAAGGTCTACGCCGAGAAGGCCGGTCCGGCAGGCCAGGGACATCCCATAACGCGCCTCGCTTTTTATGGCGACATCGAGACTCTGGAAGGCAGCCCGGTGGAAGGCGCCGTCATTCTGAGTTTTCCTTCGAAAGCGGATGCGCTGGCCTGGTACAACAGCCCGGCCTATAGCGAGGCTCGTGAGCATCGTTTCAAGGGCGCCGACTACCGCATTTTCATGATCGAGGGCATCGATAACTAGTCGTGTCCCTGGCCACAGCCGCAAGGTAGGCCAGTAGCGCAGCCACCAGCAGCATGCCAGCGCTGGCTACGAAGGTACTCTGGTAACCGCGGCTGTCGAACAGCAGACCGCCCACCGTCGACCCCAACGCGATGGAACACTGCACAACGGCGACCATCAAGCCACCGCCTGCTTCGGCGTCGTCGTCGGTGAAGGTCTGCGCGAGCCAGCTCCACCATCCCACAGGAGCCGCGGTAGCGAATAGCCCCCACAACGCCAGCAGCGCGGCCACCGGCCACAGTCGCGCGCCGAAGAACACCAGGGCGAGTGCTATGGCCGCCATGAGCACGGGAAGGACGATCAAGCTGCGATAAAGCCCACGCTTGAGGAACGCGCCGATGACCATCGTGCCGATGAAGCCCGCCACGCCGATGCCCAGCAGGACCCATGCCAGCGCCGGAGCATGGACATGCGCGACCCTCTCCAGGAAGGGGCGCACGTAGGTGAACAAGGCGAACTGGCCCATGAAGAACACGCCACATGCGGCCATGCCGAGCGCGACCACGCGGCGCTTGAACAGGGCGAATACGTTGACGTGGCGTGCGACGCGTTCGGCGGACATGCCCGGCAGGCTGATCCACTGCCAGCCGAGCGCGATCGCAGCCACCGGAAGCAGGCAAAGGAACGCGCCCCGCCACCCGATCACCGCGCCAAGGTAACTGCCTAGTGGCGCCGCGACGACCGTAGCCAACGCGTTGCCGCCATTGAAGATGGCAAGGGCCCGCGGCACATGTTCGGCCGGCACCAGGCGCATCGCCGTGGCCGCCGACATCGACCAGAACCCACCTATCACCACGCCGATCAGAGCACGCCCGAACATATAGACCGGGTAGCTCGGCGCGAACGCGACCACCGCCCCGGAGACGGCCATCAATGCGGTCAATGCCAGCAGGAGGGTCTTGCGGTTCATGGCGCCGGCGAGCCTGGAAATCGACAGGCTTGTCAGCACCGCGAACGCGCCGGAGATGGCGATGCCGTAACCGGTCAGCCCTTCGCTGACCCGAAGGTCGGCGGCCATGGGCGTCAACAGGCTGACGGGCATGAATTCCGAGGCGATCAATGCGAAAACGCACAGCGTCATCGCGAACACGCCGCCCCAGTGAGCGGGACGGCTGACTGCCTCAAATGGGGAAGACGCTGTAATCGATGAGGAGTTCATGATGGCGCCATTCTGACGTGGCGCCACTTCGATGATTAGCCCATGAATCCTTCTAGGGCTTATTAGTTTTTCTCATCAACGCCTTAGTCCTCGAGGGCGTTACGGCTGTAGCGCCGTCTCCGATCCCGTCGTCGACGCGCTCACCACCGATCCCAGCGCCGGGTCCGTCCGCGATGCCCGCCCCGTCTCCCGATGCCCCGCCAGTCGCCGCAGGAACCGCGGATCATGATCGCTCGTCACGCTGACGTCGAACCAATGGTCGCTGGAGACGATCTCCCAGAGGCTCTCGACACGGCCGCCGGGCAGCAGGAAGTGACGGCGCGGCGGCTGATGGGTGTAGTCGTCGCTCGGCGTGACCGTCACCACGCAAGTCCCGTTGCCTTCGTTGCTGATGACCAGGCGCAACAAGCCATCGAGCCCACCTGTGGCCAGGCGTACCTCGGGCTGGGCGCGACGGCTGCGATCGCCGGCCGACGGCTGGCTGCCCGCGAACTGGCGGAGGAAGCCGTTCGGCCCCGTCACGGAGAGGTCATAGGCATTGCCGCTGTACAGGCTGGTCCAGCTGTCGGCGAGCGACTTGCCGGCTTCCACCGTATAAGCCCATGGGCCATCGGTCCTGGCGGAAGAGAATACGTGGAAGAACGCGCCACTCCTGCCCTGGTTGATGAACTCGAGGCGGTACCGTCCGCCAGCGACGTCCACCCTGCCCTGCACGTCCAACGCATAGGGCAAGGCTCGGGCGGGGCGCTGCCCCGGTTCCTGCCGCGGCATGCGCTGGTCGGACGGCGGCGTCGGACGCAGATCCTGATGAGCCTTCTGGTCCGGCTCGTAACCGCTCGTGCCCGGCAGGCGCGGCGCGTCGGCGTCATGCCGCGAGAAATCGAAAGCGCGGGTGAGGTCACCGCATACCGCGCGGCGCCAGGCCGAGATGTTCGGCTCGTGCACGCCGAAACGCTGTTCCAGGAAGCGGATGATGGAGGTGTGGTCGTAGGTTTCCGAGCAGACCCAGCCGCCCTTGCTCCAGGGCGAAACCACCAGCATCGGTACGCGAACACCCAGCCCATACCCACCGGCGACGAACCCGTTGCCTCCGGGATAAAGCTCGCCCTCCGTGGTCACCGTCGACAATCCCTGCTCACGAGAGGACGGCACGTACGGCGGCACCACGTGGTCGAAGAAGCCATCGTTCTCGTCGTAGGTGATGAAAAGCGCGGTCTTGCTCCAAACCTCGGGATTCGCGGTCAACGCTTCGAGGACGCCATCGAGGTACCACGCACCATAGTTGGCAGGCCAGCTCGGATGCTCGGTATACGCTTCAGGCGCTGCGATCCACGATACCTGTGGCAGGCGGTCCGCCAGCACGTCTTCGCGCAGGATGGCGAAGGGCGACTGACCCTTGGCGATCTCGGTGCCGGTACGCGCCTTCTCATACAGCGCATCGCCCGGCTGGGCGTTACGGTATTTGTCGAAGTACAGCAGCGAATTGTCGCCGTAGTTACCGATATACGGATTCGACGTCCAGCCCCAACCGCCGGCCGCGTCGAGGCCCGTGCCGATGTCCTGGTAGATCTTCCACGACACGCCCGCCTGCTCCAGGCGCTCGGGATACGTGGTCCAGTCGTAACCCTTCTCCGCATTGTCCAGCACCGGGCCGTCACCCTTGCCGTCATTGCCCACGTAGCCGCTCCACATGTAGTAGCGGTTCGGATCCGTGGAAGACAACATGCTGCAGTGATACGCATCGCAGATGGTGAACGCATCGGCCAGCGCATAGTGGAAGGGGATGTCTTCCCGGGTCAGGTACGCCATCGTGGTCGTACCCTTGGCCTGCACCCAGCCGTCGTATCGCCCGCCGTTGGCCGCGGCGTGCGTATCGTTCCAACCGTGCGGCAGGTCTTCGAGGAATTGCAGGCCGAGGTCCTCGGCGGCGGGACGGAACGGCAGCAGGTAGTCATCGGTCGACGCCGCATAAGGCTGATGCCAGACTGACCTTCCACTCGCCAGCGTGAAGGGCCGTGGATCACCGAAGCCACGCACACCGCGAAGCGAACCGAAATAATGATCGAACGAGCGGTTTTCCTGCATGAGGATCACCACGTGCTCGACATCGGCGAGCGTGCCCGTGCGCCGCGATGCCGGGATCGCCAGCGCCTTCGCGATCGACGGCGGTACGACCCCGGCGGTGAAAGCGGCGCCAGCTGCGCCTAGCGAAAGCTTGAGGAAGTGCCGCCGATCCTGAGACGTCATGTTTGCCCTTTGCGCGATCGGCGGCATGCCTTGCATGCGCGGCCTTCCGCTACTTGCGTTACCCCTGAGCGCACGAGTGTCGCGGCGGAATATGACAGGATCGTGCCAATGGGATTCCGCAAAAGCGGATTTCAATGATGTTCGCCATGCGCAAGAAGCATCATGAACACCAGCCCGCCCAGAACGCCGCAGACCGGTGCGAGTCGTGCTTTCCCACGAGTCCCTGGCCATATGCCGGGAAGGATGTCCGCGAGGGCGACGTAGACGATAGTGCCCGCGGCGAAGGCCGAGACCATGGACGTAGTGCGGGTGTCGAGCACCAGGAAATGGACCGTCAGGGCAACCAGTGGAACCGCCGCCGCCATGGCGACAGACAGCATAAAAGCACGCGAGGGCGTATAGCCCATCGCCACCAGCGCTCCGGCGCTGCTGATCTCACGGGGAACCTCATGCAGTGCGATAGCGATGAGCGCCGCATAACCGGCGGCGGGGCCCGCCGCGAAGGCGCCCGCCAGGATCATCCCATCGACAGCGTGATGGATGAGGTCGCCGAGCAGTGCCATCCTCGCGGCAGGCATCCCGCCCGGCGATTCCTGAGTCAACGTGCGCATCGCGGACTCTGCACAGAGCAGGACAACCACCCCCAGGGCGGATATCGCCAGTATGCTTTCCGGCTCCCCTCCTTCTTCGAGAGCATGTGGAAGCACGTGGAGGAATGCATCCCCGAGCAAAAGTCCGACAGCGAGCGCCTGAAGCCACGGTAGCCACCCCTGCCGGCTTGCCGACGGAAGCCACGCCACGGCACGCGACGACAGCGATGTCGCTGCGAGGAAAAGCGAAGACAAAAGCAGATCCAGGGTGAGAGGCGGCATTGGCATCAGCCCCCACTGAACGAAAAACGGGATACGGCTGTCACGGTGGTTCTTTTCCCTTACTGACAAGTGGCGGGCAGGCCACTGATGAGTTGCTGGATGTGACTGGCTGCCTGCTCGGGAGATGCTCCCTCGGTGCGGCAAAGCCGGAGAATGGTCGAGCGGGCGTTCGCGCGAAGGCCGGCGCACTGCCAGGCACGAGGTGAGTCGAGTGGCAACATGGCATAGGCAACGGACGTGCAGCTGTCCGTCACTCGTTGGTCGAGGGAGGCATGCCTGAATTCCTCCGGAGCTACCGATATTCCGGGATCGAAGTAACTGTCGGGAAACGCCGCTGCATACGCTTCGGGGTCGAGCGTGCGCGTGTAGTCGCCTATATGCAGTATCACGGGGCCGGCGCAGCTTGCCTGCCGAACGCTGTCCTTGACCACGACGGTGACATCGTGTCTGAAGTTTTCCGAAGCCCCACCGTCACCCCCTCCGGCAACCAGCGCCGGCACGTGCGCCAACACGGCCATCCTGGGAAGGTCATGGGAGCGCGCAGGCATGCAACGCCCCCGAAGCGCGGCAACGACGAGAAAGACCACGTCGTCGGCGACAGCGTCGTCCGCGATCATTCGCTTCCCTACCCTCTCCGCCGCACCCCGGTCTGCGCCTCCCTTCGGTGCTGGCCGGCGCGCATCGCCCGGCAAGGGTCCCCAGGATGTCCATATCAGCGCGACGATGGCCAGCACCCCCACCAGGAAGGACACGGGAACCCACCTTTTCATCGTGTGGCGGGTGACCACACCGGGAAGGGATCCGGCAGCAATGGCCAAGCGGCGGGACCCACGGCCAATTCGTCGTCGGTGAGCAGGCATGCATCGATGGCTCGCCGCACGTCCGGCTCGGGCAGATCGACGCCGATCATGACGAGTTCCTGACGCCGGTCACCATAGAGCGGATGCCATACGGCGAGAAGCGCTCGATGCTGCTCGTCTCCGGCGAGCTCGCTCGCGTCCGGTGGCCCTGCGCGAAGATCGTCGGCATCGAAGGGCCTGCTCAAGCCGGTCCGCACTCTGTGACGGCTAGCCCACCAGTGGCCGGCGGTCGACGTTTCGGTCGCACCACCCGCGATGGCGAGGCTGCCGACCCAGTCCATCCGGGAAGCGAGCCAGAAGTAGCCCTTGGCGCGCAGCACGCCCGGGATGCCATCGTTGAGCAAGGCGTGCAACCGGGTGGGATGGAACGGGCGCGCGGCGCGGTAGACGAAACTGGTAATGCCGTACGCTTCCGTTTCAGGCGTATGCGCACCCATCAGTTCCTTCACCCAACCCGGTGCCGTCTGCGCCTTCTCGTAATTGAAAAGCCCCGTGTTCAGCACCACGGACAGGTCGATCTCACCGTACGCCGCATCGAGCAGGCGCGCGTCGCGATTGAGCGCCCGGAGAACCTTCCTGACCTGGAGGCGTTCGGCTTCATCGAGACGATCGCATTTATTAATGACGATGACATCGGCGAATTCCACCTGCTCGGTCAGCAGGCTGACCAGCGATCGCCTGTCGTCGTCGCCGCTGGTCTGGCCCCGCGATGCGAGGGAATCGGCCGAGCAGAAATCCGAAAGGAAGCTCCGTCCATCGACCACGGTCACCATCGTATCGAGCCGCGCGATGTCCGAAAGCGAGAACCCGTCGTCGTCGCGCACATGAAACGTGGCGGCCACTGGAAGCGGCTCACCAATACCGGTCGATTCGATCAGGAGATAGTCGAAACGTTTTTCGTCGGCCAGCCGGCGCACTTCCTGCAACAGGTCGTCGCGAAGCGTGCAGCAGATGCAGCCGTTGGAAAACTCGATGAGCTTTTCTTCCGTACGGCTGAGGCCCGCTCCGCCATCGCGGACAAGCGACGCGTCGATGTTGACGTCACTCATGTCGTTGACGATGACGGCCACCCGGCGGCCTTCCCTGTTATGGAGCACATGATTGAGCAGGGTCGTCTTGCCCGCCCCGAGAAAGCCGGAAAGGACGGTGACGGGAAGCGGTTCCCGGCGCGTTTCAGTGGCGTGCATTTGCGTATTTCCTGTGCTCATTCGAATGCCTGGCGTAACCGCTCGGCGTCGGAATCGTGATATGGCTCGAGAACCGCCTCACCCATGTCATAGGCGGATGCGGCCATGGCGTTCTTCGTCACCTCGGTATGCAGCACTCCCTTGAGCGTCAAGGGGTCATACAGGCTCGGGGTATCGATGCCGTGGGCAAGCTTCACGTGAATGAGCATGTTCGGGGGTGGCGGCGGCACATGGATGCATGCGCCGTAAAAAGGCACGAAGAAGAACTCCAGCATCTTGCCGTCGTCATCGGATTCCAGGGGCACCACGTAGCCCGGGAGCTTGACCTTCCGGTTGTCCAGCGCCTCGACCGTATGCAATGTGCCGACCTGTTTCATGCGCTGGTTGCCGACGTGCAGCACGGGCGGCGCGTTCTCGAGCGTCTTGATGTCTTCGGGCGGCACCATATGGGTCCAGTCGAGATCGGCATAACCGTTTTCATCAGGCTGGCCGAGCAACGCCGCGCCCGCAGGAGCCGCCGCTTTCGGCGTCCCATGGGCGGCGGCGAATGCCCGCGCCGCCACGATGCCGTCGACCTGTGCCTTGGCCCTCGCCGTACGCATCGCGTCGGCTTCGACCTGGGCCGATGCCAGAGCCGATGTGGCGGCCCCCGCCGGGTCGCCGGGCGGCGCGTCCGCAGGGCCACTGCACGCGGCGAGGAACGCGCTGGAAACGAAGAACACGATCGCATCGCGTTTCATCACAGGCGCACCTGCAGGCCGTCGGCCAGCGAGCGGCGATACGCCACCCAGCCAGGGATGCATCCCGCCAGCGAACCGAGGGCGAGTACGAGCAACAACAACGGCCATTCGCCCGGCGCAGGGGTTCCGTCGATCACCAGTCCCGCTGTACTGAGCAGGTAATCGTGGGCGAGTAACGCCGCCGCGTCGAGCAGGGCGACACCAGCAAGCATGCCCCCTAGCGTCAAGAGCGTGCTTTCCATCACCAGCAGCGCGAAGACCGTGCGCGTCGACGCGCCTACCGCCCGTAGCACGGCCATCTCGCGTCGACGCTCACCAAGCATGCCAAGGAGCGCGGTCAACATGCCGGACATGCCGACCAGCAAGACCATCCCACTGACCACGCGCAAGGCATTTTCAGCCGTGCCGACCAGATGCCAGAGTTCACCCAGTGCGACCCCGGGCAGGACAGCCAGCAGGGGCTCTTCGGGATACTCGTTGATGGCGCGTTGCACGGCGAACGCGGACAGGCGCGAACGCAGCCCGACGAGCGTGGCCGTGATGGCCTTCGGGGTCAGGTCCATATGGCGCGCCTGTTCGGCGGAGGCTTCCATGCCTGGCAACCGAATGCCGGAATGCCAGTCGACATGGATGGCTTCGATGGCCTCCAGGCTGACGGCAATCGTGGCATCGACAGGTGTTCCGGTGGGTGCCATGACGCCGCTCACACGGAACGGCTTGTCCGCGTGGGAGGCGAGAAGGGAGCCGCCAAGACCGTGGGACAGGACAAGGCTGTCACCGACCTTGTAATGAAGCTGGCGGGCGACTTCCGAGCCGACGACCGCGTCATACAGATCGGAAAACGGCTTGCCGCTGGCAAAGGCAAGTGCGTTGCCTCGCCCGTAGTGGTAGTGGTCGAAGAAACCGGTCGAGGTGCCGGTCACCCGGAAGCCGCGGTGCGAATCACCGAGCGAAAGCGGAACGGTCCACGCCACTTCGGGCATCGCCCGTATATCCTGGTAACTCTTCCAGGTGATGTTGTTCGTGGCTTCGCCGATGTGGAAGATCGAATAAAGCAGTAGCGTCACCGGCCCGCTCCGGGCTCCAACCAGGAGGTTGGTGCCCGAAACGGTACTTGCGAAACCCTGTCTCGCTTCGGTGCGGACGCGTTCGACGCCCAGCAGCAGGAAGACACTCAATGCGATGGTGAAGACGGTCAGGGCGACACCCGCCTTTCGCTGGCGGAGGCTCTTGAGCGTCAGGGAAAACAGCTTCATCGAAATCAGGACTCCAGGATGCCGGGCGTATCGCCATCGAGTGCCACGACGCGGTCGAAATGGCGCGCAAGCGCAAGGTCGTGGCTGACGAAGACGACTCCCGTTCCGTGACGGGCACATTCACCGAGCAGCAGCTTCAGGAACGCATCGCGGCTTGCCGCATCGAGCGCCGAAGTCGGTTCGTCGGCCAGCAGGAGTTCGGGTCCTCCGATGAGCGCACGCGCGGCGGCGACGCGTTGCTGTTGCCCCACGCTGAGCTCCCCTGTCCGTGCGCGTGACCACGTCTGTGCGCCAAGGCCGAGCGCACCGAGAAGCCTCGTTGCCTCGCGTGTCATCAGGGCACGGGTCGCGCCGGCCCGTCGGCTGCGCTCAGCGGACCATGCGCAACCCAGCAGCACGTTTTCCACCGGCGTGAGGAATGGAAGCAGGTTGAACTGCTGAAAGATGTAACCCAGGTGATTGGCCCGAAAGCGGTCCCGCGCACGGGCGGCCATCGAGGCAAAGGACACCCCGAGAATCGTCACATCGCCTCCGGTCGGCGCAAGCACCCCGGACAGCAAACCAAGCACCGTGCTTTTCCCGCTGCCGCTCGGCCCGCAAAGGAACAAGCGCTCACCATGGGCCAGTTCGAGGTCTTCCAGGATGACGGCGGTATTCGCATCGGGCCACGCGTGGCGAAGTGACCGTGTGCTCACAACATGGGACGAAGTCGCTTCGATCATTGCCGCACGTCGACGCGAGTAACCGTGCCATCGAGGTCCTGCTGGTTGCTGCCAGCCGCCGTGATGATATTCACGACCACTTTCCGGACCGCGGGAAAGGCGGACGCAAGCCGGACATCCACATGGTCGAGCTCGGCCGTCTTTCGGCAGGCGTAGTGGTATTCGGCATCGAAGTCGGCGTGGCCACCGGGCTCAGCGACGTCGCCGAACCCATGAGGTGACACCTTCGCCGACGAGAGGGTGCAGCCGGCGGCGGAAGCCGGGACGAGCCAGGCGGCGCCGTTGAGCGTAGCCGTTGCCTTGTCGACGGCCGAACGCTCCTGCGGCGAAGCCGGCGGATGCTCGAAGCCCACCGCGTCGTGACCTGGCACGCTGACCTGCACGTCCATCAGGCAACCGTCGATCGACATGCTCACACTCGCCTGTCCATGAACGTGTGGCCCGAGCTGTCTTTCCGCGGCGTTCACCGTCATCGGCAAGGCCGCCAGCAGGAACGGAAATACCATCATCTGTATCTTCATGGGCATGCCTATATTGTTATAATGTAACATACATTACGTGACATGTACCTAGCCATCCATCGGGGTATGGGAATCAGTTCTCGTTGAATTTCATGAGGCGGCCGGCATTCGCGATGACGACAAAGGCACCGATGTTCTGAAGGACAGCGGCCGCCAGCGCGCCACTTGCCGCCCACCCACCACTGACCGCGACGACGACGAGTGCCAGCGTCCACGCCGCGCTGAGCGCGAGGTTCACCCGCAAGGTGCGGCGCGTACGCCGTGCCAACCTGACGGCGGTGGCGATGCGTGAAAAGTCACCACCGGTGAGGACGATGTCGGCGGAGGCGAGCGCGATGTCGCTCCCCTGCCCGCCCATCGCCATGCCGACCAGGCCCGCCCGCAACGCGAGCGCATCGTTGATGCCATCACCGACCACGAGAGGTTTGCCGCCGGCACCCAGCACCGATTGGACAAAGGCCAGCTTGTCGGGCGGTAACGCTTCCGGGACAACCTCTTTGAGGCCCACGATGGCGGCAACGCGATTGGCTTCCGCCTGGCGGTCGCCTGTCAAGAGTGCCTGGCGATGGAGGCCTAGTTCATGCAGCGCGGTCAGCGTTTCGGTCACGCCCCCGCGCATTTCGTCGGACAGGCACACCCAGCCAAGAAGACGGCCCGCCTCGGCGACCGCCGCGACCGGGCCGTCATGCTCAGGTGGACGCTCCACGGCAATCGAATGCTGGGCCAGCAACGATTCGCGGCCGAGGAATACCGGACCGAAAGCCCCCGTCGCGCGCATCCCGAAACCCGCGTCCTCCTGGATGTCGGAAAGGGTGGCCGGAGATGCCGGCCATTGGGCGATCGCACGGCCGACCGGGTGCGTGCTCGCGGCGCCAAGCGCCGTGGCCACTGCTTCGAGGCGGCCGATATCCGCGCCGTGTGCGGGCTCAAATCGGACGACCCGGAGCCGTCCTGTCGTCACGGTCCCTGTCTTGTCGACCACCAGCGCGTCGGCCTCCGCAAGCCGCTCGAAAACCACGCTGCTCTTGACGAGGATGCCATGGCGGGCGGCGACGCTGACGGCGGCGAGCGCGGTCGATGGCGCCGCGAGCACCATGGCGGACGGACAGGCTGCCACCAGCAGGGCCAGGACCGCTCCGGTGTTCTGGGTGGTGAACCAGAGCATCAGGGCGACCAGCAAGACGAGCACGAGGTAGCGCCCGGCAAAGCGTTCGAGGAGACGCGTGATCGGGGGCTTGCTGCGCTCCGCGTCCTGCATCAGCGCCACCACGCGGCCAAGGGCCGACTCGGAACCCACGCGCGACACCCGCACGTGCAACAGGCCGTTGAGGTTCAACGAGCTACCGAGTACCGCATCGCCCACGGCGACCTCGACCGGCAACGACTCGCCTGTCAACGATGCCGTGTCCATGCTACCCATGCCCTTGACCACCACGCCATCGGCCGGAACCCGGTCACCCGGCCGGATCTCGATGATGTCATCGGCGACGAGTTGCTCGGCCGGGAGGGTCTCGACCCTATCGTCACGGAGGATTCGGGCGGTGCTCGATGTCAATGCGACAAGCGCCTCGACCGCCTCGCGTGTGCCGAGCAAGGACCGGTCTTCGAGCATCTGGCCGGCGAGCATGATGACCGGCAGCAAGGTCGCCGTGACGAAGTTGGCCGATACCAGGCATGCCAGGATGGCGAGGGCTACCAGTTGGTCGACGACGCCGTGAAGATCGGGCTGGTGAAGGCTTCTCGCCGCCGAAGCGAACGCCGGGCCCGCCACCAGGAGGGCCGCGATTGCCTGAAGGATAGTGGCCTCGACGGTGCTCCGCGGCGTGAAGGCCAGGAGGGCGAAGGAAAAGGCGAGCAGGCCACCCGCGAGCAACACGGCGACGATACGGAAGCGCCAGCGATGACGCTCGGTGCCCGTCAGGAGCATGGCGCCCGAGTAAGGCGGGGTCGCATTCATGGGCTCGCTCCGGAGATGAGCGTGCGGGCGTGGTCGTTCATGGGCACGGCATCGACACGCCCGGCGAGGCCGAAAACGGCCTTGACCCGCTCGCGGTAGAGCTGGTCCACGACCGTGCCTCGATCGAGCGGTGGAGAATGGCCCAGGGAGAGCACCAAGGCCGAACGCTCCTGCGCCTTGTGCACAGACTCTTCCGCGACGGCGCGGGCGTCATCGAGTTCACGCTCCCGGCTTTGCTCGGCAATCTGACGGCGGGCTTCGACCGTGGTCCGCGCGTCGGCCAGGGAGCGCTCCACTTGCTGGCCGACGGTAAGCACGGCGTCGAAGGCTTCCTTCGCACCCAAGGGAATAGAGGGTACGACGTCGACCCGGGCAACACGGATGCCCATCCCGCCTTCCTTGCTTGCCGCGTCCCGGAGGCGGCGATTGACCTCGCCAACCAGTTCCCGTGCGAACTGCTCACGCTGGGTAACGAAGCGCGGCGTGCCGGCCACTTCTGGGCGAGCGACGAGAATGCCATCGAGCGAGCGCGCGGCACACAGGTGAACCGCGGCGGCGATGATGGCGCGCCGGAGCATGGGCTCGATGTGGTCGCCTGCCGTCACGAACGCGACCGGGTCATCGATCTGGTAAAAAAGCATGGTGCGCAGATGCACGAGGGCACCGTCACCCGTCATGAAGAACCATGTGTTCTCGCGTGCGTTTTCCGTGGGTGCGAAGCCTGCACCCGGCAGTTCCTGCACACCCGACGCGAAGGCCGAACCGCTCTCTAGCGCTTCCGGCGAGAACTGCACCTGGCGGCCCTGCGACGGCAAGAGAACGACGGTGTCGACCGGCGAGGGCCAGGTCAGCAACAGGCCGGGGCCCGCCGTCCGGATCACCTGGCCGAAGCGCGTGACGACAGCCCGGCTGTCCGCCGGGACGCGCTGTATGCCTCGCACGAGCCAGGCGCCGGCGAGAAGCGCCACTAATGCGAAGAGCAGCCGGAACGACCAGGTCAGTGTGTCGGCGAGGACGGACGGGCGTGGCGGCGTCATGGTTTTCTTGCGCCCTGCCCGGCGACGGGACCATCGACCAGCATGCGAAAAGGTGCCGCGTCGGTACGTAGGATGATGCGTGTTCCCGGGCCGATGGCGGCGTCCATCGTGTCGAACGAGCGCAGCAAGGTATAGAGTTTCGGATTGGTCGAGTAAGCCCGCTGGTATATCGCCGTCGACTTCGCTTGCGCATCCGCTTCGATCGTCGCGGCTTCGGCCTTGGCACCGGCGAGGGTGATGCGCGCGTCGCGCTCCGCTTCCGAGACGATTTGCGCAGCCTGGCGCTGGCCTTCCGCGGAACGTTGCGCGGCGGCTGTATCGCGCTCGGACTTCATCCGGTCGATGGTCGCCTGCAACGCTTCGCTCGACAACGTCAGGCGCTCGATGCCGACCTGGCGGATAGCGACGCCGTACACGCGCCCCGCCTGTTCATCGACCAGGTGGCGCAGCCTCGACTCGAAGTCGTCGATGCGGATACGCGACGGGTCGGTGTTGACCAGTTGGGAAAGGTCGAAACTGCTGGCCGTGATCTCCAGCGATGACGCCATCAGGCTGCGCAACTGGGACGCGGCCACATCGGGATCGTTCTGCACCGAGCGAAGGAAGAGTTCCGCGGCCTCGGTACGGCTGGGCACCGACCAGACGACGTAGGCTTGCACCAGCACCCGGAGACCGTCCCGTGTACCGACATCCTGAAGACCGCTGGATGTCGTGCGAAGGCGAAGATCGATGGCGGTGGTCGCCTCGATCGGAGCGGGCCACTTGAACGACGCGCCCGGTGTCAGCAAGACCCTGTCCGGCCGGCCGAAGCGCGTGATGACCACGCCCTCGCCGGGGCTGACGATGACAAGGCACCCGCAGGCCATGGCCAGGGGAACGATCACCCCCGCCACCGACCAGCGAAGTGCCCTGGCACGTGGCGAAGTGGTACTCGATGTATCGGTGGTGCTCAAAGTGTGCCCCCGGTGCCGGCCGCGACGGGTCGAAGGTCGAGCGTGGCCTTCTCGCTGTCGAGGCGGTGGTCGATGATCGTCAGGTGTGTGCGGTTGAGTGCATCGCCGACATGCGCCAGCCAGGATTCGAAAACGAACACATCCGGACCCACGCGAAGGCTCTTCGTGCTCGCCTGGAACTTGTTGAGCGTCGCCTGCGCGTCACCCAGTTTCTCGCTTGCCTCGGCACGCGACTGGTTGATGTTCCTCGCCTCGTCCTGGGCGGCCGTCCCGCGCAGGGCGAACGCACGTGCCTGGCTCTGGAAGCGCATCGCGTCACTCCGGATGCCTGCCGCCTGCACGTTGTGGTACGCCGACGCGGCGCCACTGGGCGGGTGGATGGCCTCGACTACCACATTGATGATCGAGATGCCTGCGTGGAACGCGCCCACGCGTGCCTGTATGTCATCGCGGAAACGGTCGACGAAGCGGGCGCGATTCTCGCCCAGCAATTCATCGAGGGTCGATGAAGAAAAGTGTGTCACCAGCAGGCGTCCCGCCGTTGCGCGGACGAGCGACGCCGGATCGGTCGCGGCGTAAACCGACGCCATCGCGCCTTCGTCGTTGTCCATCACACGAAAGACCACGCGAAGGTCGACGTTGACGACCTGAAAACCCTCCCGGTCACCCGAGCGGCTGGCGATGAGGTAGCTCGCCTCGCCCGGATGGGATCCATCCCAGAGCCGGTCCGCCGTTGGTCCCGGGATGGCTTCAGCTCCCATGCTTCCTTCGGCTTCCGTCGCGCCCGCACTGGCCAATTCAGCGAGCAGGCGGCCACCCGGCTTGGCGGAAAACACGATGGGCAACGGGTGGACCACGCCGAACTCGACGGTTCGTGCGCGGCCGAAAGGCCAAGGCAGGTGAACATGGAGTCCGGGACCGACGACGGCGACAGGGACACCGAGGCGTTCGACCACCGCCCGCTCGGATACACCCAGGACCGTGACCGCACTCGAGAGCCAGGCCAGCAGTAGCACGAACAGTCCCACCGGAAACGCGGCGCGGACGAGAAAGGCCAGCACCCAGCTGCCGGCCAGGTCGATGCCGTAGGCCTCCCGGAGCCAACGTGTCGCCCTACCCGGCCGTGGCCACGACAGGCGAAGGAGTGATGGCAACCAGGGGAGCGCCGGATTGTGCCTCGCCTGGGCCGGCCCAAGGGGAACGAAGAGCTGCATCACCGCCCGGAGAATGCATTCGCAGGCGGCAAGACCGATGACGACACCGACCGGATACAAGGCGAGGTTGGCCCAGACATAACCCTGGGCGGCAAAGAGCGCCGCGGATCCACCGGCCAGGCAGGTGACCAGGGGAACCCGGACAAGGACTTCCACGCCCGGCCCGTCCTTCGGCGACATGCTCGCAGCAAACCGCTGGAAGAAGACAAGAGGAATGGTCGACGCGAGCAGGAGCACGGCCGCCCACATGGGAGGCGGTGTATCCGCCCAGCCGGGCGAGCGAAGAAAGCCGGCCAAGGCGTTGAGGACAAGAATATTGCCCAAGGCCGCCAGCAGTCCTGGCGCCCAATCGCCAGCCCAATCGATCGTATCGAAGCGCGCCCGGGCCCGCCGCCCTGCCAAGGTCATGTGGGCGAGCAGCGGATGCGACGGAAGCTGGGGATACACCATCGATCGCATGGGATGAACCCAATGCTCGCCGCGCCGTCGCACGCGAACGATCAGGCCCTCGCAGAAAAGGCCGGTAGCCGCGAAGAGCAAGGCAAGGCCCGCCAGTCGTACCGCGAGCGGCTCGGCTGAGAGTGCCGGCAATGAAATGACGAGTACCATGGTCGCTGCGATCGGCAGGGCCCATTCCACGACAGGGCTCGGATGTCCCTCGTGATTCACGACAAGGACCGCTGCGGGAAGAGACGAACGCGCCGGCAAGGCAGCTGGGTGTGGAAATACGGCATGGGATAAACGTTATGTTATAACATCATCATCAAGCAAGTCCCATTGGACAGGTGGAACCGCCCTATGCATACGATCCTCCACCGGCTCGGCACGCGGGCGTTTGTCCACGCCATGCTTTGCGCAGCGCTATCCGTGACTCCCGCTGTCGCCATCGCCTCGAAAGCACCGCCTCCATCGAATGCGTTCGAATGGGTCGAGAGCGTGCCGGAGGGCACGGCCTACGGACTTCCCGACACGGCGAGGACAGCGCCGACCTGGCTGTCGATGGTACGCGGTGCGAAAGATCACATCGATATCGCGGCGTTTTACCTGAGCAATCCGCCCGGCGCGGCGCTCTCGCCCATCGTCGGCGCGCTTGTGGCGCAGGGGAAAAAAGGTGTCCCGATCCGTATCCTCGTCGACAGCAGCTTCATGCATGAGAGCCAAGCGGCGATCGATGCCTTGAAAGACGTTCCGGGCATCACCGTTCGCCAGATGCCGGTCAAGGACATGACGGGTGGTGTGCTGCACGTGAAGTTCATGGAAGTCGATGGCCGCGATGTATTCGTGGGCAGCCAGAACTGGGACTGGCGGGCCGTCCAGCACATCCATGAGGTCGGTGCGCGCGTATCCGACCCACGTCTCGGGGCGACCTTCCAGGCGGAGTTCGACCACCTCTGGCATCTGGCTGAAAATCCGGCCGACGCGCGCCTTGCTTCTCCCTTGGTACCTCCGCCGTCGTTCGAGCCCGTGACGGAATTCGCCCCGGCGGTTATCGACGGTGCCGGCCAACCCAGCACCGTCTTCCCCGCCTTCAGTCCCGATGCCCTGCAGCCTTCCTGGTTGACGAGCGAGGCGCCCACCCTTGCCCGGCTTCTCGGTCAGGCCCGGAAGAGCATTCGCCTGCAGGTCATGACGCTATCGGCGTTCAAGGATTTCGGGCCCAAGGGTTACTGGGGATTGCTCGATGCCGCGCTTCGCGACGCGGCGGCTCGCGGTGTGAAGGTACAAGTGATCGTGGCCGACTGGGCGCTACACGGACAGGACCTCGCTTACCTGCAAAGCCTTGCCGTCATGCCAGGCATCGAAATCCGCTATTCGACAGTACCCCAGGCAACGTCCGG